>NZ_JBIQWN010000001.1:0-2770000 GCF_044327085.1 Streptomyces sp. AM6-12 | reverse complement strand
TCAAACATCGAGCATCGTGATGCTAAGGCCGTGAAGCCGCCCTGATCTCTTCGGAGTTGAGGGGAGTGGTGGAGCCGCCGGACCAAGCGGTTAGTAGGTGAGTGATGGGGTGACGCAGGAAGGTAGTCCATCCCGGGCGGTGGTTGTCCCGGGGTAAGGGTATAGCCCGAGTGGTAGGTAAATCCGCCACTCATCAAGGGTGAGACCTGATGCCGAGCCGATTGTGGTGAAGTGGATGATCCTATGCTGTCGAGAAAAGCCTCTAGCGAGTTTCATGGCGGCCCGTACCCTAAACCGACTCAGGTGGTCAGGTAGAGAATACCGAGGCGTTCGGGTGAACTATGGTTAAGGAACTCGGCAAAATGCCCCCGTAACTTCGGGAGAAGGGGGGCCACACCTGGTGACGATCTTTACGGTCTGAGCTGGGGGTGGCCGCAGAGACCAGCGAGAAGCGACTGTTTACTAAAAACACAGGTCCGTGCGAAGCCGTAAGGCGATGTATACGGACTGACGCCTGCCCGGTGCTGGAACGTTAAGGGGACCGGTTAGCTCCATTTCGGTGGGGCGAAGCTGAGAACTTAAGCGCCAGTAAACGGCGGTGGTAACTATAACCATCCTAAGGTAGCGAAATTCCTTGTCGGGTAAGTTCCGACCTGCACGAATGGCGTAACGACTTCTCGACTGTCTCAACCATAGGCCCGGTGAAATTGCACTACGAGTAAAGATGCTCGTTTCGCGCAGCAGGACGGAAAGACCCCGGGACCTTTACTACAGTTTGATATTGGTGTTCGGTTCGGCTTGTGTAGGATAGCTGGGAGACTGTGAAGCTCATACGCCAGTGTGGGTGGAGTCGTCGTTGAAATACCAGTCTGGTCGTGCTGGATGTCTAACCTGGGTCCGTGATCCGGATCAGGGACAGTGTCTGATGGGTAGTTTAACTGGGGCGGTTGCCTCCTAAAGGGTAACGGAGGCGCCCAAAGGTTCCCTCAGCCTGGTTGGTAATCAGGTGTTGAGTGTAAGTGCACAAGGGAGCTTGACTGTGAGACCGACGGGTCGAGCAGGGACGAAAGTCGGGACTAGTGATCCGGCGGTGGCTTGTGGAAGCGCCGTCGCTCAACGGATAAAAGGTACCCCGGGGATAACAGGCTGATCTTCCCCAAGAGTCCATATCGACGGGATGGTTTGGCACCTCGATGTCGGCTCGTCGCATCCTGGGGCTGGAGTCGGTCCCAAGGGTTGGGCTGTTCGCCCATTAAAGCGGTACGCGAGCTGGGTTTAGAACGTCGTGAGACAGTTCGGTCCCTATCCGCTGTGCGCGTAGGAGTCTTGAGAAGGGCTGTCCCTAGTACGAGAGGACCGGGACGGACGAACCTCTGGTGTGCCAGTTGTTCTGCCAAGGGCATGGCTGGTTGGCTACGTTCGGGAGGGATAACCGCTGAAAGCATCTAAGCGGGAAGCCTGTTTCGAGATGAGGACTCCCACCCACTTGATGGGGTAAGGCTCCCAGTAGACGACTGGGTTGATAGGCCGGATCTGGAAGCCAGGTGACTGGTGGAGGTGACCGGTACTAATAGGCCGAGGGCTTGTCCTCAGTTGCTCGCGTCCACTGTGTTGGTTCTGAAACCACGAACAACCAAAGTGCCGGTTGTTGATAGTTTCATAGTGTTTCGGTGGTTATAGCGTTAGGGAAACGCCCGGTTACATTCCGAACCCGGAAGCTAAGCCTTTCAGCGCCGATGGTACTGCAGGGGGGACCCTGTGGGAGAGTAGGACGCCGCCGAACAATCATTCCGGGGAACCCCCGCACCATTGGTGCGGGGGTTTTCTGCATTCCGGGGCCAAATCCGGTCAGATGGGCGACCGCGGCAAGTCCGTGTGGTGCGGACTGGCTGCTAGGAGTTGAGGCGATTCACCGGAAGGGAATCGTGAGCCAGGGGCTGTCCGGGGTCGTCATCAGGATGCGATGGGCTTCGGCCATGTCCTGGTACCAGTCGCCGAATTCCTCTTCGTCGAAGTGGAGGCTGCGTCCGAGGATGTAGCCGGCGGAGAAGCTTCGCCAAGACTTGTACGACAGAGCAGCGGCTCGTCCAGCCTGGACCACAGCCGTCTCGGCCTCTCTCAGTGACCCGAACCGGGCTCCGAGCCCCCACCGGGCCATCTTCGAGGCTCGCCCGAGGTCCCAGGCGTCGACCGAAGTGACGTAGTGACCATCATCTAGTATGCCGTCGGCGCGCATCCGTGCCTCATAGCGGGTGATACGCCCGATGAGCCGCTGTACGCCCTCGATCTGTGCCTCGATTTCGGATTCGGGGCGGGGCTGGCTCTTGGTGACGCCTTCCTCGGTGAGCATCGTGGAACCTTCGGAGTTTGCCCGGATGACTTTGGCGACGGCCTGTCGCCAATACCCGATGTCCACATGGCCGCCGAAGTCCATGGCGATGCTGCGACGCAGGCGGAGGGCGAAATCCCAGACTGGGCTGTGCGATTCAGTGGCCAGGAGGCCGTTCAAAGCCGCCATCCAATTTTCCCGATTGGTGATGTCCCACCATTCTCGGAGTCGCCTCCGTTCGCCTGGGTAGCCCTGGCCATGCCAAGCCATGGCGTTCCAGAAGGAGCCGTTGCTCACGCACAGGAGAGCGCCGCACGCGAGGCCGTGAGCGACGCTGCCGGCCAGCGGGCCTCCGAAACGAAGGGTGCGCAGGCTCATGGAGTGTTTGGGGCCGGGAGATCCGTCCTCGAATTGCGCCCAGGCGGCTGAGTGTGGTGGAGCTGACGGGAGGAAAGCCTCGCACGGGCTGCCGGGATTGACGGCAATCACCGCCGGATCGGTTGGTTGCCAAACCCTGGCAAACCAGTCAATACGGCGCCAGTCGAACACCCGGTGTGGTTCCGGTGCGGGAAGCATTCCCTGGGTGTACACAGCCCAGACACGACCGCCAGCGACTCGCGGATCGAACCCGAACACTGGGTGCGTTGCGCCGGGCTTGGCATCCTCCTTTTCCTTTTGTATCTCGAAGAACAGCCCGTGCTTCGCGAGCGTACTGAAGTATGCTACCCAGTTTCCGCACGTTTTGGCCTCGAGCAGAGCCTGTTCGATCTCTGAGGGAGGGACCCATACGGGAGGCGTCGACATCAGTCGCGCCACCTTTCTCTTTTCGCCCGAGCTGCGTAGGGGAGAAATCTCATGATGAGTAATCTCGATATCGTTTACTTTTGGGTCTCTTGGCGACGCGCTTCGATCGCTTGCGGATCGTAAGCGAGGTCTTCATTTCCCACCTCGTATGGCGGAGTCCACCAGGCCGGCACGAATCCATCTGGATAGTATTCGAATGTGTGACAGGTGCTGCACCATTCCCAGAGACGGCCCCGTCCTGAGAACTCTACTCCGCGAAGAACTCGACTGTCGCTGTCTTCTTGAAGGTACCAGCGATGCAGTGTTTCTTGATTGCACACCGGGCATTTTGCGGAAAGGTCGCTTCCCTTCCAGTCCTGGTTGAAAGTGCTGCGCCAGAGCGAGTGCATTGCAGCGTCTGTTTCGCGCCATGGAGACTTTTCGTTCATCGATTCCCTTCAATCCAGTCTTGTAGGGCATTGCCTGACCCGTAGGGCGTGCCGTCTGCCATGGAACCACCGTGGCCGTGCACTTCCCCGTCGAACGTTCCATGCTTGAGCCAGTAACGAGCGTGAGCCAACTCGTGGGCGATGGTATTGGCTGCGGTGGTGTCGTCAATTATCCCGTCGGGGCCTACCCTGATGACCCTTCCGCCCTCGGCGCCGCGTGTAACACCTAGAGTGCCAGGATTCAGATCGGGATCATAAATGACGGAGATTTGTTGACCGGAACCCCGTAGGTTGATTCCGTATTTTTTGGCTACGTCCTGTAGATATGTGTCTTTGTCGAGCGAGTTGTCTAGTGTCCGCTCGACGCCTCCCTGGGCTACCCCGCGGGCTTCTCGCTCGCCCGAGTTGGCTGCTTTGCAAGGGGAGAGGCCGAGAGGGTCGCTCCACGCGTGAGGGTTACCGACGTAGACAACGGGATTGGGCGCCGGGGCAAGTCCCAGGGGATCCGAGGTGAGGTAACGGGCAGTCTCGGGGTCGTAGTGGCGGAAGTAGTTGTAGTGGAGGCCTGTTTCGGGGTCGTAGTACTGGCCTGGGAAGCGTAGGGGTGTGTATGTCGTGCTGTCTGTTGCCCACGCCGTTGTTCCCCAGAGGGTGCTTCGGGTGCGCCAGGCGAGGTTGCCTTGTTCGTCGATCAGTTCGTTCGGGGTGCCGATCAGGTCGGTGACGATGGCGAAGAAGCGGGAGTCGATTTCCTCCTGGGGAGTGTTGGCCGACGTAATGCGTTCGGTTTGGGAGAGGGGGCGCAGGCCCTGGTGGTCCCAGGTGAGGGTCACCGGGTGGGGGAGGGACGGGGAGGTTGTCGTCTGTTCGCAGAGAGTCGTGCCGTCCCAGGTGAAGGTCACCTGCTCCAGGACCGTCTCCCCGTCCGCAGCCAGGCGGAGTTTGGCCGTGCGGCGGCCCAGGGGGTCGTAGGTGTAGCGCCAGTGGGTGCCGTCGGGGGTGGTGACCGAGGTCAGGCGGTCTTCGGGGTCCCATGAGTAGCGCCAGGTGTCCGGCTTCCTCGACAGGCGGGTTTTCTGGCGGAGGGTGATGCGGCCCAGGGCGTCGTGTTCGTAGCGGACGTTGCCGGCGCGCAGGATGCGGGTGCCGTCGTAGGTGCGGGGGCCGGTCGCTTCCGTGCCCGGGTGGCCGGAGGGCCAGGTCGCGTCGGTCTGGTTGCCGGCCTCGTCGTATGCGTAGCGTTCGGTCCAGCCGGCCGCGTGGACTGCCGTGACCCTGCCGGTCGCGTCCAGGTCGAAGCGACGGGGGCCCGAGAGGTGGTCGTCGATGCCGGTCAGGTTGCCGTCGGCGCGGTAGGTGTAGGAGCGGTGCTGGAGCAGGGCGTCGTCCGCGCCCGTCACCGATTGGGCGGTCAGGCGGCCCAGTGGGTCGAAGGTGTGGGCGAGGGTGACCGTCCCGGCGATGTGGCGGGTCAGTTCGCGGCCCGCCTCGTCGTAGGTGAAGTCGATCGGGCGGCCCGACGCCACCATCCCGGTGCGGCGGCCGGCTGCGTCGTAGGACCAGGTGGTGACGGCACCGGTCGGCGTGGTGCGGCCCGTGCGGCGGCCCAGCTCGTCGTAGGTGTAGGTCAGTGTGCGGCCGTCGACCGTCTCCGAGCGCAGGCGGCCGTGGCGGTCGCGGAGCAGGGTGAGTGTGGTGCCGTCGGGGCCGGTGGCCTGGGCCAGTTGGTCGGTCAGGTCGTACGCGTACGTCGTCACCTGGCCGGCCGCGTTCTTGCGGAGCGTCTGGCCGAGTTCGTTGCGTTCGAAGGACACGACCTCGCCGAGGGCGTTGCGGCGGGAGGTCAGGCGGCCCGCCGGGTCGTACGCGTAGGTCAGGGTGCGGTTGTCGAAGTCCGTCTCCGCGAGCAGGCGGCCGGCCGCGTCGTAGGTGTAGTCCCAGGTCAGGCCCTGGGGGTTGGTGACCTTGGTCAGGCGCAGTTCCGCGTCGTGGGTGAACTCGTAGCGCACCCCGTCGGGGCCCGTGCGGGCCGACAGCAGGTCGAAGTGGGTGTACTCGAAGCGGGTGACGCCGCCCAGCGCGTCGGTGTGGGTCGTGCAGTTGCCCTCGCCGTCGTACGTCCACGTCTCCGTCGTGCCGTCGGGGGCTGTACGGCGTGTCAGGTGGCCCTCGGTCGTCCACTCCAGGTGGGTCGTGGCGCCGGTCGGGTCCGTGATCGTGACCGGGCGGCCGAACGGGTCCCGGACGTAGCGGGTGACCGCGCCCAGGGGGTCGGTCACGGTCAGGGGGAGGCCCGCGCGGTCGCACACGAGCGTCGTCGTATGGCCCAGGGGGTCGGTCACCGAGGTCAGGTGGCCGGACTCGTCGTAGGTGAAGCGGGTCGTCCGGCCCGCGGGGTCGGTCACCGAGGTGCGGTTGCCGCGGGTGTCGAAGCTCTGCCGGACGGTCGTACCGTCCGGGTTCACCAGTTTCACCGGAAGGCCCAGGTCGTCGTACTCCGCCCGCGCCTCCCGGCCGTCCGGGCGGACGACCGAGGTGAGGTTGCCCGACTCGTCGTAGCGGAACGACGTGGTGTGGCCCAGCGGGTCCGTCGTGGACAGCAGGCGGTTGTAGCGGTCCCGGACGTGGCTCGTGGTCGCGCCCAGGGGGTCGTTCTCGGCGACCACCTGCCACACGTCGTTGACCAGGTAGCGGCGGGTGTGGCCCGCGGCGGTCGTCGCCGTCGTCGTGCGCAGGCCCGTGCTCGGGTCACGGTCGCCGTAGGTCAGGCGCAGCGTCATGTGGCCGGCGGCGCCGCCCTCCGCCACGCAGCGGTCCCGGTGGTCGTACTCGTACGTGTAGGAGCGGTCGTTCGTGTCCGTCCAGGACGTGATCCGGCCGCGGTCGTCGTAGCCGAAACGCAGGGGCAGGCCCGAGGAGTTGACGACCTCGGTGAGGTTCCCGTCGGTGTAGGCGAAGCGCTTGAGTTCCTCACCCGTCGCCGCCAGGCGGTACGACGTGACGCGGCCCGAGTCGGTGGTGATGCGGACGCCCTGTCCTGCGCTCGTGACCACGGCCAGCGGGGTGCCTTCGGCGTCGTACTCGAAGGTGATCCAGTTGCCGTTGCGGTCGTCCACCTGCTCCAGGACCGCCAGACCCGCGGTCCGGTCGGCGAAGTGCCAGGTGCGGCGCGTCTCCGGGTCGGTGATGGTGTAGCCGCCGTCCACGCGGTCGAGCGGCCGGCGGGGGCCGTGGCTGGGCAGGGTCGGCAGGCCCGGTGCGGGGTGGGGGTACGACAGGAGGAGGCCGTCCTCCGTGACGAACACGACGCCCTCCGCGTCGATCTCCAGGCGCTGGTCCAGTGTGGACGACCACGAGGGGCCGAACCAGCGGCCCAGGTGGTAGCCGGACTCCGCCCGCCGTTTGAGGAGCAGGGGGAGGGCGCCGGGGAGGGTGACGTCGGTCTGCGGGAGGTACATCCTGCCGGTGGCGAGGTCGATGGGGTCGGTGCCCTTACTCGACACCGACTCCTGCTCGCGGGAGGGCTGGTGCGGGTCTTCGCGCACCGTGTCCCGTGCGGTCGCCCTTCCCGCGTCCTCCACGCCGGTCCGCGCGCCGTCCTTCAGCGTGTTCTCGGCAGCCGAACGCATCCCCGCGGCCAGCACGTCGCGCGACAGGCCCACCTCCAGGCCGGCGCCGTCGCCGGCGAGGAGCTGGGGCAGCAGGCGGCCGCCGAACTCGGACGGGTCCTTCCTGAAGTCGGACCACATGCCCTTCAGCGCGGTGTCGGGATGCAGACCGGTGCCGACCAGACCGCTGAGGGTCATGCTGACGTGCTGGAGGTAGTTGGCCGGGTGCGTGATGTTGTAGAGGTCGATGGGGTTGGCGGCGCGGACGAAGGTGTACAGGCCCGCCGTGCCCTTGACGACGCCGCCCATGAAGTGGACCGCCTCGCTGTCGACCTGCATGTAGCCGTCTTCGAGGTTGTGGCGCAGCCGGGTCAGCGGGGGAGGCTCGGCCGGGGCGTGGGCGAGGGCCGTCTTGATCTTCCCCTGGGCCTCCGTGGCCACGGTGTCGCGCTGTTTGCGGGCGGCGGTGAGCTTGTGCACGGCCGCGTCAACGTCGGCCTTGCCCGGGTCGTGGAAGGGTCCCGGTTTGGGACCCGGATCCTGGTGTGCCTTGACCTTGGCGTTGTAGGCGTCGGCCCTCTTGTTGTACGCCTCGACCGCGTCCTTGGACGCCTTCGTGCCCTTCTTGTAGAGCTCGACGGCCTCCTTGGCCTGACTCTGGGCCCACTTGACGGTGTCCGCGTACGAGTCCAGGGCCTTCGCCGCGCCGAGGCACGCCTCTGCCGCGTTGGCCCACTTCGCCGGGTGCATGCCGAACTTCTCGCGGAAGGTGTCCCCGCCCTCGCCTTCCCAGCCGGAGGAGTCGACCTTGCGCATCCCCTGAGCGACCTTGTCGAAGGCGGCGTGGAAATCGCTGAGGTGTCCGGCGCTGACGCGGATGCGCTCGGGGTCGCCGTGGAGGAGCTGCTGCGGGTCGTCCGTCTCGCCGAGCTGCTTCTCGCCGGGCGTGGCGCCGAGGTAGGAGGCGAGTTCGTCGCCCGCGTCCTCGACCTTGTCCGCCCACTTGTGCAGGCCGACGTGCTCCAGTTCGCCGCCCACCTTGTGCGCGGCCCAGTCGACGCCCTCGCCGACCTTCTTCTTGCCCGCCTCCCACGTCTCCTCGCCGGCGCCGAGGACGGTGTTGGTGATCTTGCCGAGTTCGCCCAGTCCCATCAGCCCGCACCGCCCTGCCGCTGGGCGGCTGCGGCGCGGTCCTCGGGGGAGGGACCGAAGGCACCGGCGAGCAGCTTGTGGTACTCCGCGTCCGACATCCCGCTCGGCTTCATGCCTACGGCCTTCGCGGTCGGTGACTCCATGAAGTCGCGTGTGTCGTCGTACCAGCCCTGCTTGCTGTTCGCCCACGCCTCGTCGAAGGACTTCTCGCTGTAGTCCACATTTCCGCCGTACGGGCTGGACTTGAGGATGTCTCCCCAGCTCATCTTCTCCACGTCCGACTCGGCGGCATCGGGGTTGCCGATCACCGCGTTGGCGACGTCCTTGAACGTGCCGTCCACGTAGTTCTCGGTGTCGTAGTACGTGCCCGCCGCCAGGCCCGTCTTCACCGCGAAGCCGCTGCCCTCGTCGATCAGCGCGCGCACGCCCCACTCCCAGCGCTCGCAGAACGACTTGAACGCGCCGGTCAGTCCGTCGTGGCCCAACTGCGTCCCGGTCAGGGCGATTTTGTCGAAGCCCCGGCCGGTGTCCGCCACATAGACGAGACCCAGCTCCTTCAACTCGCCAAGAGCGTCGTTCAGGCCCTTGGTGATCAGCGCCAGGCCCTCGGTCTTCAAGTCCTTGCCGTCGCCGCTCACCTGGCTGCTCCCAGTTCTGACGCCACGTCCACCGCCGCGCGGTCCGGCACGATCCCCGCCACCGGCGGGAACAGCGCGCCCGCGCCGCCCACGTCCAGCGCGACCCCGCACGGCACCCCGACGGCGGGCACCGCGGCGTCCAGCAGCCGTGCGCCCAGCCACTTCTGGTACGGCCATTCCCGGTCGCCCTCGCCGCGGGCCAGCGCGTACCGGGCCAGGGCGGCTTCGCTGGAGAAGGCGTAGATCCAGCGGACGCCGCCGTAGTCGCCCGTCAGGGGCACGCCGTGCTCGTCCACGGGTACGAGGACCGCGGTCCGGCGGAATTCGCCCAGCCGGACGGCGAATTCACGCAGGCCGCGCTCCAACTCGTCATCGGAGGAAGGGCCAAGGGAGTTTCCGGTCAGCGGCGAAGAGGCGCCTTCGTCCGGCGGTGTCTCCTTGTGCTCCCGCTCGGCGGCTCCCGTCATCTCCGCGTAATCGGAGAGCCGTGACCTGCGCGTCTCTTCCGTCGAATTCATCCCGCCCCCTGGCCGATCCTGCCCAGAGCATCACATTGGCCCATTGCCGGTCGCAACGCGAATCGGGCGGGGGTGGCCGGAATGCGCGGGGCGCCCGGACTCCGCGGGGGAGGCCGGGCGCCAGGTGGCGGGTGTCAGATCACGGCAGTGCGTGGACGTGGGAGCCCACCGTGGTGGACCAGGTGTTGCCCGAGGAGGCGTCCCAGTTGGTGGACCAGGTCATGGCGCCGCGCAGGTCGGGGTAGGTCTTGGCGGGTTTGAAGGTGCCGCAGTTGGTGCCGGCGGTGAGGCAGTCGAGGGCGTTGTCCACCACCGAGGGGGAGACGTAGCCGCTGCCGGCCGCGCTGGTGGAGGCGGGGAGGCCCAGGCCGATCTGGGAGGGGGCGAGGCCGCCCTGGAGCTGGATGCAGGCGAGGGCGGTGAGGAAGTCGACCGTGCCCTGGCTGTAGACCTTTCCGTCGCAGCCCAGCATGGAACCGCTGTTGTAGTACTGGGTGTTGACGACCGTGAGGATGTCCTTCACGTTCAGGGCCGTCTGGAAGTAGGAAGCGGACGTCGACTGCATGTCGATCGTCTGCGGGGCCATCGTGATGATCAGAGAGGGGCCCGCCTTCGCGGACAGCGCGCGCAGGGCCTGGGTCATGTACGTCGAGTTGAGGCCGTTCTCCAGGTCGATGTCGACGCCGTCGAAGCCGTACGTCTGCATCAGGGAGTAGACGGAGTTCGCGAAGTTCGTGGCGGAGGCGGAGTCGCTGACCGAGATCGTGCCGTTCTGGCCGCCGATCGAGATGACGACCTTCTTGCCGGCCGCCTGCTTGGCCTTGATGTCCGCCTTGAACTGGTCGACCGTGTAGCCGCCGAGGTCGGCCGAGTCCAGGGTGAAGGTGACCGCGCCCGGCGTCGTGGACGCGTCTGCGAAGGCCACCGCGATGATGTCGTAGGCGGCGGGCACGTCGGAGATCTTCTGCACCTTGGCGCCGTTGTTGAAGTTCTGCCAGTAGCCCGTCACCGCGTGCTTCGGGAGGGAGCCGCCGGTGTTTCCGCCGCCGCCGGTCGAGGCGGTGGTCGCCGTCACCGCCGCCGACTTCTGCGACTCGCCCGCCGCGTTCGTCGCCGTCACCTGGAAGGAGTACGAGGTGGCGGGGGACAGGCCCGTGACGGTGGTCGAGGTGCCGGTGGTGGAGGAGACCTTCGCGCCGTTCTCGTACACGGTGTAGCCGGTCGCGCCCGAGGAGGTGGACCAGGTCAGGGTGGCGGAGGACGAGGTGGTGGCGGAGACCGCGAGGCCGGTGGGGGCGGCCGGGACGGTGGGGGACGGGGTGCCGGTGCCGCCGCCGTCGGGGCCGTAGAGGGAGACGTCGTCGGCGTAGTAGGCGGCCTGGCCGTACCACCCGTGCGTGTAGAGGGTGACCGAGGTGGTGGACGCGCCCGTGGTGAACGACGTCGACAGCTGCTTCCAGGCGCTCGTGTCCGGCGTCCAGGTGGAGACGTCCGTGGTGCCCGTGCCCGTCACGCCCAGGTAGGTGTAGCCGCCCTGGACCCAGGCGCTCAGGGTGTACGAGGAGTTGGGCTTGACGGCGACCGTCTGGGTGCACTGGGCGTCGTCCTGGCCGGCGGGGGTCGCCTTCAGGGCGCTGGTGCCGGAGTGGACCGGGGAGGAGACGGTCGTGCCGCTGCCCGCCGAGCAGGTCCAGTTCGACAGGCCGGACTCGAAGCCGGCGTTGACGACGTTGTTGACGTCCGCCGCGGACGCCGGGGCCGCGGTCGCGGCGAGGCCGGCGGCGGCGAGAGCGAGGGTGACGGCGGCGGACCATGCCGCCAGCCGGCGGCGGGGTGGTCTGGGGGTGCCTGGTGCGCGGTCCACGGGGACCTCCGGGGAGGGGAGTCGGAGTGGGGGCGGAGCCGGTGGCCACCGGTGCACAGACAAGTTGGTCCAGACCAATCCTGCTGTCAAGAGGTCCAGACCGACGCGGTGGTCGGCCGGTTTCGCAACATGCCCCGGTTTGCGGGGACTTGCCCCCGGCGAGTTCCACATGTGCTTCACCAACGCTGTTCTCCCGCCCCGCACGCGTGGATACAGTGCTCAGGTAGTCACGCAGTGAAGTCACCGGGGAGCGGGGCGTGCCAACTGCCATTGCCGTGACCAGTGCCGACCTGGCGCTGCCGCCACAGGACGAACGCACCATGCCCGCCGTCGTGCTGGCCGGGCTCGACCGGCACCCCCTCGACCACGCGCTCACCGAACTGAGCGAGGTCATCGAAAACTACGGCCATGTCGTCGTCCTGTGCTCGGCGGCCACCCCGGAGCCGGTCGTACGGCGCCTGTACACCCTGCGCTCGCTGCTGGAGAGCGACCGGGTCGCGCTGCTGCGACCGGAGCTGCCGCCGCTCGGAGTCGCCGTGCTGGGGCGCCAGTTACGGCAGCTCGCCACCTGTGATCTCGGTCCCGGCGTGCTCGCCTGCGCCGGTCGGCTGCTCGCCCACTACATCCACGCCGGCGCGGTCCTCGGCTCCGTCGCCCGGCTCGACCGGGTGCCGGTCGGACTGAAGGCGCACGCCAGGTCCTGGGTGCCGGGCAGCCAGTTCGCCGTACTCGCCCATCCCGAGCCGCAGCTCGTCAAGGTCGCGCCCGAAGCCACCCTCAAGGGGCCCGAGTTCCCCACCTGGATGCTCCTCGCGAAGGGGCAGCTGCCCGGCGAGTGGGCCGCCGGACTCGGGGCCGCGTGGCAGGTACAGGGGGTGCGGGAGACCGCGCTGCCCGCCGAGTCCCGCGCGTGGTGGGGGACCGGCCGCGTGGTCGAGTTCTGCGCCCACCTCGACGATCTGTCCGTGCTGTACCAACTCGTCGCCTCTGTAAGGCAGTCGAGCTGCCACTGGTGCGGGCTCGACGTCATCGGCGACCGCTGCGTCTTCTGCTCCGCAGTCCCGCCCGTCCACGAACCGCCCGCCCCGCGGGCCCTGGAGCCCCGCACGCCCGCCTGAACCGAGGACGGCCGCCGGACCACGACCCGCACGTCCATATCCCGAACGACCGACTCCCCCCAATGAGGTTGCACGGTTCATGAACTCCCGTCAGCGCCGCGGCGTGATCCTCCTGCTCCTGTCGGTCCTGTGCGCTCTGCTCGCGTTCGCCGGCGTGCTCTCCGTCGTCCACGACGTCGACTCCAAGGTCGGCCCTGAGGTCACCGCCTACCGGGTCCGCTCCGACGTCAAGCCGTACACCGCCCTGGACGCAGGCCAGTTCGAGAAGGTCAGGATGCCCAAGCGGTGGCTGTCCGGGACCGCGGTCACCGATCTGCGGCAGCTCCAGGGGAAGATCGCCGTCACCACGCTGCGCGCCGGGTCCCTGCTGCAGAGCGACATGATCGTGGACCAGCCCGCCCTCCAGCCAGGACAGCAGGAGGTCGCCATCATGATCGACGCGGCGACGGGCGTGGCGGGGCAGATCACGCCCGGTTCGCGGGTCAACGTCTACGCCACCTTCGCGGGCAAGAAGGAGGGCGACCCCGACCAGTCGAAGATCATCGTGACCGACGCACGCGTCCTCGACGTCGGCCGGATCACCGCCCTCGACCCGGACGCCGCCAAGAACAGCGGCCAGCAGCAGCCCGGTGAGGCCGTCCCGATCACCTTCGCGCTGTCCACCCTCGACGCCCAGCGCATCACCTACGCCGAGTCCTTCGCCCAGCGCGTCCGGCTCGCGCTGGTCGGCCCCGGCGGCGAGGCCGGCGTCCCGGACAAGGACCGCACCTACGAACTCGCGACGGACAAGTGAGAGGCGGCCCGCATGCCGACCAGGATCCTCCCGGCGGGCGCCGACCCGGACGCCGTCCGCTCCCTCGTCACCCTGCTCAGTCAGCTGCCCGACGCCGAACCGCAGCCGCCGGTCACCGACTCCACCCGGCTGGTGGACGCCCTCGCCCAGCTCGCCGCCGAGTCCGTGGACGAACTCCCCGAGGTGCTCGTCGTCCATGAACGCATCGGTCCCGTACCGGCGTTGGAGCTGATCCGGGAGATCGCCCTGCGCTTCCCGGCCGTCGGCGTCATCCTCGTCAGCCACGACGCGAGCCCCGGCCTGTTCGCCGCCGCGATGGACTCCGGCGCCCGCGGACTGGTCGCGCTCCCGCTGTCGTACGACGAACTGGCCGGCCGGGTGCAAACGGTCGCCCAGTGGTCGACGGAGGTACGGCGCCATCTCGGCCAGGGCGGCGGCGAGGCACCGGGCGGCCCCGGCGGTACGGTCGTCACGGTCAGCGGCGCCAAGGGAGGTGTCGGCGCCACGCTCACGGCCGTACAGCTCGCGCTCGCCGCACAGGCGTCTGGGCGGCCCACCGCGCTGGTCGACCTCGACCTCCAGACCGGGGACGTCGCCTCCTACCTGGACGTCCAGTTCCGGCGCTCGGTCGCCGACCTCGCCGCCATCAGCGACATCTCGCCGCGGGTCCTCGCCGACGCCCTCTTCCGCCATGACACCGGGCTCGCGCTGCTGCTCGCACCTGGCGAGGGGGAGCGCGGCGAGGAGGTCACCGAGCGCGCGGCCCGCGGGATCGTGCGCGCCCTGCGCTCGCGCTACGAGGTCGTCGTCATCGACTGCGGCGCGCAGCTCGGCGGGGCGGGCGCGGCGGCGGTCGAGACGGCCGACACGGCGCTGCTGGTCACCACCCCGGACGTGATCGCCGTACGCGCCGCCAAGCGGACCGTGCGGATGTGGGACCGGCTCCAGATCCGCAAGGCGGAGGAGACCACGGTCGTCGTCAACCGGCAGAGCCGGCACACCGAGATCCAGCCCGCGCTGGTGCAGCGGATCACCGGTACGGCGCTCGCGCGCACCGCCGTACCCGCCAACTTCAAGGAGCTTCAGGCGGTGGTGGACGCGGGGCGGGTGCATGAGCTGGACGCCCGCAGCACGGTGAAGCAGGCGCTGTGGGCGCTCGCGGGGGAGCTGGGGCTCGCGCGGGCGGCCGAGGGGGCGCACCGGGGCGGGGCGCGGGGTGGTGCGCGCGCCGGGGCGCTCGGTGGGGGCTTTCGGCGGCGGAAGGAGTGAACCGGTGAGGAGTGAACCGGCGGCGAGCGAACCGGTGAGGAGTGAACCGGCGGCGAAAAGGGGCGCGGATCAGGGCCAGGTGAGCATCGAGTTCCTCGGCATGACCCCGCTGATCCTGCTCACCCTGGTGCTGGTCTGGCAGGCCGTACTCGTCGGGTACACCTTCACGCTCGCCGGGAACGCCGCGGACGAGGCGGTACGGGCCGGTACGGCGGCGCCGCCGGGCGGTGCGCGCCAGGCCGCCTGTTCGGCGGCGGGGCGCGGGGACCTGCCGGCGGCGTGGCGGGGGGACGCGACGGTGAGCTGCGGCGGGTCCGGCTATGTCACGGCCGACGTCTCCCTCAAGGTCCCGGTGCTCTTTCCGGGCCTGTTCGCCTTCCCGGCGCGGGTGCACGGCCACGCCGGCGCGGTGGAGGAGGCGAAGGACTGAGATGCCGTACCCGAGCGGGCGCCGTGACCGCCGCGGCCGCCGCGGCCGTCGTGACCGCGGTCAAGTCGCCATCGAATACCTGGGGTTCCTCCCCGTGTTGCTGCTCGTCGCCCTCGCCGGCATCCAGCTCGGCGCCGTCGCCTACGCCGCCGAGCAGGCCGGTACGGCGGCCCGAGCCGGGGCGCGGGCCGCGTCGCTGCGGCAGGACGCGCAGCAGGCGTGCGCGGCGGCGGTCAGCGGGGGGCTCGACGTGAGCTGCGCGGCGGGCGGCGGGGGCGGCTCCGTGACCGTGACCGCCACCGTCCGCATCCCGGAGATCGTGTGGAGCTTCGGGGACGCCACCAAGACCGCGACCATGCCGCTCGACCACTGAGGAGCCGGGACCATGAGCCTGCGGGCACGCATCAGCACTCCGGAGGACCACGGCAGCCGGGGCGGGGACGGGCATCTGGTCGCCGCCTACCGGGCCAAACTGCTGGAGGAGATCGACCTCGCGGAGATGGGCGCGCTGGCCGCCGCGGAGCGCCGCAGCCGCCTCGAGCGGGTGCTCGGGCACATCATCAGCCGCGAGGGCCCGGTGCTCTCCACGGTGGAGCGCGCCCAGCTGATCCGGCGGGTGGTCGACGAGGCGCTGGGCCTCGGCATCCTCGAACCCCTCCTGGAGGACGCCTCGATCACCGAGATCATGGTGAACGGCGCGGACGCGATCTTCGTCGAACGCGGCGGCCGCGTCGAGCAGTTGCCGCTGCGGTTCGCCTCCGCCGAGCAGCTGATGCAGACCATCGAGCGGATCGTGTCGACCGTCAACCGCCGGGTGGACGAGTCGAATCCGATGGTGGACGCGCGGCTGCCGTCCGGCGAGCGTGTCAACGTCATCATCCCGCCGCTGTCGCTGACCGGACCCGTCCTCACCATCCGCCGCTTCCCGCGCTCCTTCACCCTCCAGGAGCTGATCGGGCTCGGCTCGCTGGCCGAGCCGATGGTGTACCTGCTGGCGGGGCTGGTGCGGGCGAAGTTCAACATCATCGTCTCGGGCGCCACCGGCACCGGCAAGACCACCCTGCTCAACGCCCTGTCCGAGCTCATCCCGCCGCACGAGCGGATCATCACCATCGAGGACTCCGCCGAACTCCAGCTCCAGCAGAGCCATGTGGTCCGGCTGGAGTCCCGGCCGCCGAACGTCGAGGGCAAGGGTCAGATCACCATCCGCGACCTGGTGCGCAACTCGCTGCGGATGCGGCCCGACCGGATCGTGGTCGGCGAGGTCCGCGGCGGCGAGTCCCTCGACATGCTCCAGGCGATGTCCACCGGCCACGACGGCTCGCTGGCCACCGTGCACGCCAACAGCGCCGAGGACGCCCTCACCCGGCTCCAGACGCTGGCCTCCATGTCCGACGTGGAGGTGCCGTTCGTCGCGCTGCACGACCAGATCAACAGCGCGGTCGACGTCATCGTCCAGCTCACCCGGTTCGCCGACGGCGCCCGCCGGATCACCGAGATCGCGCTGCTGGACAGCCATGGCGGGGAGCCGTACCGGCTGGCCACCGCTGCCCGCTTCGAGGCGGAGCCGATGACGGCGGACGGCCGGGTGCCCGGCGCCTTCGCCTACTTCCCGCTGCCCCGCCGCACCGCCGACCGCCTGCACATGGCGAGCCAGCCCGTCCCCGGCGCCTTCGGCGTCGCCCGCACCGCCGACCAGCTCGCCACCCGAGAAGCCAGGTAGGCCCCCGCATGGAACTCCACACCCTCGTCCAGCTCACCCTCGCAGCGGCGCTGCTGACCTGCGTGCTCGCGGTGATCGGCGTGCACAGCTACGCCCGTGGCCGGGCCCGGCGGGCCGAGCTGGTGGACCGCCTCTCGCACACCGGGCCGCCGGCCCCGGCCACCGGACGCAGGCGGTACTTCCGCGACCTCGACCGGCGGGTGCGCCGTACCCGCCCCGGCCGCCGGCTCGAACGGCGCCTCGCCACCACCGGGCTGGACATCACGCCGGGCGAGTTCTGTGCCGCCATACTCGGCACGGTCGCCGCGCTCTGGCTCCTCGGCCAGGCCGCGCTCGCGCCCTTCTTCGGGCCGATCGCCGGGCTGCTGGGCGTCTGGGCGGCGGTGCAGTTCCTCAACTGGCAGCGGCGCAGGCGCATCGAGCGGTTCATCGGCCAGCTCCCCGAACTCGCCCGCATCCTGGCCAACGCCACCCAGGCGGGACTCGCCCTGCGCACCGCGATCGGCATGGCGGCGGAGGAGCTGGAGGCGCCGGCCGGGGAGGAACTGGTCAAGGTGGCCGACCAGTTGGCGGTCGGCCACTCCCTGGACGACGCCCTCGGCGAACTCGCCGAACGCCTCCCGTCGCGCGAACTGGTCGTGCTGGTGACGACGCTGGTGCTGGCCAACCGGGCCGGTGGCCAGGTCGTCTCCGCGCTGCGCAACCTCACCGAGACGCTGGAGGAGCGCAAGGAGACCCGGCGCGAGGTCCGCACCCAGCTCTCCCAGGTGACCATGACGTCGTACGCCGTGCCCGTTCTCGGGGTCGGCGCGTTGTTCCTGATGAACGGCGTCCGGGACGGCGCCCTGGCCCGGATGACCGGCTCCCCGGTGGGCCAGGGCTGTGTGCTCGTCGCGTTCGCGCTGTACGCCGTCGGGTTCGTCCTCATCCGGCGGCTCAGCCGCATCGACGTGTGAGGGAGGAGGATCCATGGCCTTGCTGCTCGCCCTGCTGACGGGCGTCGCCGTGTGGGGGATCTTCACCGGTGTGCGCATGTACCGCGCCGACGCCGAGCTGCCCGCCGACCTCGCCGTCGCCCTGGAGGTCGGCGCCACCCGCACCGGCGCGGTGGGCTCCGTCATCGACCGCATGGGCATGCGGTACGCGCCGCTGGTGCTGCGGCTGATGGGGCCCCGCCTGGTCACCCGGATCCGGCGCCGCATCGACCTGGCGGGCAACCCCGGCGGCCTGACCATCGACCGCTACGCCGCCCGCCGCGCGGTGTACGGCGCGCTCGGCGGGACCGGTTTCCTGGTGTTCCTGCTGCGCGGCCAGTGGTTCGTGGCGGTGCTGCTCCTGCTGTTCGGCGCGTTCTGGACGGAGGTCGGGATCTGGTCGGCGATCCGGGTCCGCCGGGACGTCATCGAGCGGACCCTGCCCGACTTCCTGGACGTGCTGGCGGTCGTGGTCAGCGCCGGGCTCGGCTTCCGGCAGGCCCTGGACCGGGTGGCCTCCCGCTACGAGGGTCCCTGGGCCGACGAACTCCGCATCACCCTGCGCCAGATGGACCTCGGCGTGAGCCGCCGCGAGGCCTTCGCGGAACTGCGCCGGCGCAACGACTCCGAGCAGGTCGCCATGTTCGTCACCGCGCTCCAGCAGGGCGAGGAACTGGGCGCGCCGATCGTCGACACGCTCGTCTCGCTGGCCAGGGACATGCGCCGCACCGACGCCCAGAACGCCCGCCGCAAGGCCGCCCGCGCGGTGCCCAAGGCCACGCTGATGATCACCACCTTCATGGTCCCGGCGACGATGCTCCTCCTCGGCGCCGGCCTGGTCCTCGGCTCCGGCGTGGACTTCGGCTCGCTCACGGGGAAGTGAGGGAGGTGCGGGAGGGGGCGAGGGGGGTGGCGCCGGAGGGGGTGGGGAGCGGGCGGGGGGTGCCGCCGGTGGCGGCGGGGAGCGGGTTCGGGGTGGCGCCGGTGGGGATGGGGAGCGGGCTGGAGGTGCCGCCGGTGGGGGCGGCCGCCCCGGCCGCCGTGCCGCCGACCGGCTCTCCCGCCGTGCCGCCAGCTGATGTGCCGCCCGTCGGCTCCGCCGCTGTGCCGCCCCCCGACTCTGCCGCCGTGCCGCCAGCTGATGTGCCGCCCGCCGCCGTGCCGCCGACCGGCTCCGCCGTCGTGCCGCCCGCCGCTGTGCCGCCCGCCGCTGTTCCGCCCGTCGGCTCCGCAGCTGACTCGACCTCCGGGCCGCCCCCCGACTCCGCCGCTGAGCCCACCTCCGGGCCGCCCCCCGACTCCGTCGCCGACCCCACCACCCGGTCGCCCGCCGAGCCGCCGCCTTCCGGGCCTCCCTCCGAGCAGCTTCAGATTCGGGCGCTTCAGGCCATGTGCCGGCAGGTGTTCGGGTTCCGGCTGGCGATGATCGTCGTAGCGGCGCCCGCAGCCCTGCTGCACGCCGCGCCGGGGCTCGGCGTACGGCTCGTCGGGGCGGCCGTCGTCGTCACGGTCATGGTGTCGTACGTCCTGTTCCGGGACTGGGAGCGGTTCGGGCCGCTGCTGCTGCGCCACCCCGCGATCCTCGCCGCCGACACCCTCCTCGGCTCGCTGCTGCTGGTCTCGGCCGGGCCGGACACCACGCTCGCCTACGCCGGCGTCTGCACCCCGCTGCTCGCCGGGCTGCTCTACAGCTGGCGCGGCGCGGCCTGCTTCGCCTCGCTCCAGGCGCTGATCCTCTTCGTCGTCCACCTCACCCTGAAGGCCGGCCGGCCCGCCCCCGTCGCCGAGGCCCTGCTGCTGCCCGGCCTGTGCGTCGTCGCCGGGGCCCTCGGCTCGACCCTGCGCGGCCTGATGCTCCGCTTCGGCACCGCCACCGAGGCGCTGACGGCGGTCCGCGCCCGGCTCGCGGCGGCGGAAGCCGTGAGCGCCGAACGCGCCCGGCTGGCACGGGAGATGCACGACTCCGTCGCCAAGACCCTGTACGGCGTCGCCCTCGCCGCCGACGGCCTCGCGGCCACCGCCTCCGCCACCGATCCCGACCCCGCCCGCATCCGCGAACAGGCCGAACTGGTCTCCCGCTCGGCCCGCAGAGCGGCGGCGGAATCCCGCGAGCTGCTCACCGACCTGCGCCGCGAACAGCCCGCGCGGGCCAGGCCGTTCTGGTGCGAACTGGCCGATGTCGTACGGGAGTTCGCCGATCGTACGACCCTCGACGTCACCTGCGCCTGCCCGGACCCCCCGGCCACCCTCCCCCCGCTGCCCGCCGCCCCGGCCCGCGCCCTCCTCGCCGTCGCCACGGAGGCGCTGGAGAACGCCCACCGGCACGCCGAGGCTACCCGTGTGGACGTACGGGTCCGCGTCGACGGCACCCTGCTGCGCCTGACGATCCACGACGACGGCCGCGGTCTGCCGCCCGGCACCACCCTCGAACAGCTGCGCGCCCGCGGTCACTTCGGACTGCTCGGCATGGTCGAACGGGCCGCACAGGCGGGCGCCCGCATCCGCATCGGCCGCGGCACCCACCCCCGCGGCACCGAGGTGCGGGTGGAACTCCCCCTGCCGACTCCGGAACCCTGAAAGGAGGCACGCACACCCATGCGCCCGCACACGAACGACCCCGGTATACCGGCCCTTCCCCCGCCGGCCCGGCTACGGCTGCTGGTGGCCGACGACAACCCGGTGGTGCGCGCCGGCCTGACCGCGCTGCTCACGGACCGCGCGGACACCACGGTGGTGGCACAGGCGGCGGACGGCCGCGAGGCGTACGAGGCCGCGCTCCGGCACCGCCCGGACGTCGTCCTCCTCGACGTCCGCATGCCCGGCCTCGACGGCATCTCGGCCCTGCCCCACCTGGTGCGCCTCGCGCCCGTCATGATGCTCACCTACAGCCACGAGGCCGGGACGGTGCGGGAGGCGCTGCGGCTGGGGGCGGGGGGCTACCTGGTGCACGGCGAGTTCACGACCGAGCAGCTGGTACGGGCCGTACGCGACGTCCACGAGGGGCGGCCGCATGTGACGCCGGGAGCGGCGCGGGCGTTACTGGCCGAGTTGCGGGGGAGTGCACCTGCACACACGGAATCTCAACTCGCCCCCAACGGCGGCCAAAATACCTTCCCTCCTCCTTCACAATTGCAACCCTCTATGGGACAGTCGATCCGCTCGCGGTTTCGGCTGAGTGTCAGGGAGGCGGAGATCATGGACCTCATCGCGTCCGGCATGACGAACCAGCAGATCGCCGCCACCTGCTTCATCAGCGAGAAGACGGTCAAGAACCACATCAACCGCATCTTCGCCAAGCTCCAGACCGCCACCAGGTCGCAGGCCACCGCGAAATGGCTGGGGGTGGCGTGATGCCGGACCGGAGCCGCGCCAACGCCGCGAAATGGGCCCGAGGTTGGGCCCTGGGACCCTCGGCCCCGGCGGGCGCCGCGCCGTACGGTGCCCCGATCGGACGCGCAGCTGGAGGGGACAACCGTGAGCAAATGGTTCAACACCACCGTGACGTATCTGATGACCCGCGCCGCGCGCGACGACCGGGGGCAGACGGCGGTGGAGTACCTCGGCATCATCGCGGTGGTGGTGGCGATCGTACTGGCGATCACCGGGACGAGCATCGGGCAGACGATCTTCGACGCGATCAGGAACAAGATCTCCGAAGTCACCGGCGGCTGATCTCTCTCCGCCGCGATGCCGGGCAGGCCTTCCCCATCTATCTCACGGTGGTGGCGGGCCTGCTCTTTCTTGCGCTCGCCTACCTGGCGGTCGGGCAGGCCGCGGTGAACCGGAGCGGTGCCCAGACGGCGGCCGACGCGGCGGCGCTCGCCGCGGCCCAGGACGAGCGTGATCAGCTCACGGCCCGGTGGATCACGGACCTGCTCGACCCGGCGAAGTGGCAGGACATCTTCGACGGCGATGTGCCGTTCACCGACCCGTGCGGGCGGGCCGGTCTACTGGCCGCGCAGAACGACGCCACGCTGAGCGGCTGCTTCCCGCCGGCGCCGTTGAAGTACCAGGCCGACGTGCGGACCAACAAGTCCGTCGGCCGTTCGGTCGTACCCGGAACCGAGGACGTGAAGGCGAACGCGCACGCCGTGGCCGTGATCGAACCGCTGTGCACGTTCAAGCTTCCCGGTGACGGAGCCGACGGTCCCGCGTTGCCCCGGCTGACGTGCAGGGACAAGGTGTGGGACCTGAAACCGGACGACCCGTCGGGGCTTCCCGGGCCCGAAGACCTCTTTGACGTCCACCTGGACGGCTGACATGCGGATGATCGATGACGAAGGAAGCGGAGCGATGAGCATCTGGTTCACTGCGCGGGCCCGCAGAGGGATGGCCGCATGGGCGCTCGCGGCCGGTCTGGCCGTGGGCGCGGCCGGCTGTGGCGGCAGCGGCGGTGATGACGCGAAGAAGCCGCACAGCCCGGCGTCCGCCGCCAGGTCCGAAGGCTCGCAACCGGATACCCAGGAAGGCCGGTCGGACCAGCCGCTGGCCGAACTCAAGGGGGAAAACGGCCTGCTCCTCCAGATCACCTCCGCGCAACGGGACTCCGGCGGCTTCCTCACGGTGAACGGCACCCTGAAGAACGACGGGGCCAAGGATCTTCTCGTGCCGTCCGCGCTCAGCGGCAACGAAACCGAGATCACCAAGAACGGGCCGTCCCTGGGCGGAGCCACCCTCGTCGACTCCAAGGGCAAGAAGCGGTATTACGTGCTGCGGGACACGGAGGGACGCCCGCTCACCACGACCGGACTCAACACGCTCCGCGCGGGCGAGGCCCTGCCGGTGTTCATGCAGTTCCCCTCCCCGCCGGCGGACACCACCGAGGTGACCCTCCAACTGCCCACTCTCTCCTCCGCCACCCTCCCCATCTCCGGCTGAGGCCCCCGTGACCGTGACCACCCGACCCCGTCTCGCGCTCACCCTCGGCTCCGCCGTGTTGCTGCTGGCCGCGACGCTCACCGCCGCGCACGCCGACGGCACCGACCCCACCGGGTCCCCCGACACCGCGCCGTCCGCCGCCGCGCCCGTGAAGATCGACCCGAAGGACCCGGACCTCAAGCTGCCCGAAGGGGCCACCCTCGCCCAGCCCAAGGTGCTGGACATCAAGTCGGTCGTCGAGGACCAGAGCGGGGACGAGCGCCGTGAGGACACCAACGCGGACGTCACCTTCGCCCTCCAGGCGGAGGTCCTCTTCGGCAAGGACAGCGCGAAGCTCGGCGCCGAGGCCAAGGCGCGCATCGCCGCGATCGCCGACGAGATCAGGAAGCAGCACGCCACCCAGGTCCGCGTCTTCGGCTTCACCGACGACCTCGGCTCCTCCAGCCACGGCATCCTGCTGTCCCGGCAGCGCGCCAACGCCGTCCAGGCCGTCCTCGACCAGGACCTCGACAGCCCCGACATCACCTTCGAGGTCCGCGGCTACGGCGAGCAGTACCCCATCGCCGACAACTCCACGGAAGAGGGCCGCCGCAAGAACCGCCGGGTGGAGGTCTCCTTCCCCCGCACCACGGACTGACGGCTCACTCGGCGGCGGCCATCTCCACCCGCACCCCCGCCCGCAGTCCCCACCCTGCCATCGCTCCCGCCTCCGCCTCCAGCACATGACGGGACCGCAGGCGGGGCAGGCCCAGGCGGCCCGGTCGCATGGTCCGGACGGCGCGGACCGTCAGATGGCGGTCCAGGTAGGCGACGTCGATGGGGATGCGCATGCCGAAGGTGTGGATGCTGCCGGCCGGGGACAGCAGCAGCGCGCCGTCGAAGCAGGTCCGGCCGAGCAGGCCCCTGGTGCGAGCCCGGTAGGAGGCCGCGATCTCCAGGGGGACCTCCACCGTCCGGGGCTCGCCGGGGATCCGCAGCACTCCCCGGCCGTCCCGCCACCGTCGTCGCGCCATGGTCCACCCTCCACTGTCAACGGGCCTGTGCTGTAAAGCGTTTGTGCCCTTCTGCATCCCCCGCTAGGAAGGCCCTCATGACTTCACTCGGCGTTGTGTTCCGGCCCCAGCTCCCGCCCGAGCGGCTGCGCGGGTACGCCCGGCTCGCGGAGGAGACGGGCCTCGACGAGCTGTGGGTGTGGGAGGACTGCTTCCTGGAGGGCGGGGTCTCGGCGGCCGCCGCGGCGCTGGCGTGGACCGAGCGGCTGCGGGTGGGGATCGGACTGCTGCCGGTGCCGCTGCGGAACGTCGCCGTGACCGCCATGGAGACCGCCGCCCTGCACCGGATGTTCCCCGGCCGCGCGAGCGTCGTCGTCGGGCACGGGGTGCAGGACTGGATGGGGCAGGTGGGCGCCCGCGCCGCCTCGCCGCTCACCCTCCTCGGCGAACACCTCGACGCCCTGCGCGCCCTGTTGCGCGGCGAGAAGCTCACCGTGCGGGGGAGATACGTCACCCTCGACGGCGTCGCCCTCGACTGGCCGCCGCCACATCCCGTGCCCGTGTACGCCGGCGCCACCGGCCCCCGTACCCTCCGGCTGTCCGGCGCCAAGGCCGACGGCACGCTGCTCACCTGCGCCACCTCCCCGGACGGCGTACGCGAGGCCCGCCGGCTCATCGAGGAGGGGCAAGCGGAGGCCGGGCACGCGCGGCCGCACCGGGTGGTCGTCTATCTCCTCGCCGCCACCGGCACCGGCGCCGCCGAACGGGTCCGGGCCGGTCTCGCCGCCGAGCGCGCGCAGCCCGGTGCGGGCGTCGCCGGGGACGCGGCCGCCGTTGCCGCGGCCGTACGGCGGCTGGCCGAGGCCGGTGCCGACACCGTCGTACTCCAGCCGACGTCCGACGAGCCCGACCCGGAGGGGTTCGTACGGTTCGCGGCGGAGCGGGTCATGCCACTGGTCCGGCGGTAGCGAACCGGCCGCGGGCTAGCGGTGGCGAACCGGCCGTGGGAAAAGGAGAGGAACGGGGCGGCGGGGGACGTCATCATGGGGGCATGACGTCAGCGCGCCGGTCCTTCGCCGAACTCGTGGCCGAGGGTGCCGCCGTACCCACCGAGGGCTGGGACTTCTCCTGGTTCGAGGGGCGGGCCACCGAGGCGCGGCCCTCGTGGGGGTACGCGCGCTCGGCGGGGGAGCGGCTGGCCGGTGCCGGGGCCGCGCTGGACCTCCAGACCGGGGGCGGGGAGGTGCTGGCCTTCGCCCTCGGCACCGCCGCTCCCGCCCGCCCCGCGCTGATCGCCGCCACCGAGGGCTGGGCGCCGAACGCGGCCAGGGCCACCGCCCTGCTGCGCCCGCACGGCGTGGTGGTCGTCACCGCCCCGGACGACGCGCCGCTGCCGTTCGCCGACGGCGCCTTCGACCTGGTGCTCAGCCGGCACCCGGTGGTGCCGCACTGGGCGGAGATCGCGCGGGTGCTGCGGCCGGGCGGCACGTACTTCGCCCAGCACGTCGGGCCCGCCAGCGTCTTCGAGCTGGTCGAGTACTTCCTCGGGCCGCAGCCGGAGGAAGTGCGCCGCGCGCGGGATCCGCTGCGCGAGCGGGCCGCGGCCGAGGCGGCGGGCCTGGAGATCACCGCGCTGCGGGCGGAGCGGCTGCGGATGGAGTTCCACGACATCGCCGCCGTTGTCCACTTCCTGCGCAAGGTCGTCTGGATGGTGCCCGGATTCACCGTCGAGGCGTACGAACCCCAACTCCGGGCGCTGCACGAGCGGATCGAGCGGGAGGGGCCGTTCGTCGCCCACAGCTCGCGGCACCTCTTCGACGCCCGCAAGCCCTGGTAGACCCCTCGGGGGCCGCAGTGTCCACATCGTTACCGGACTCTGTTCACACCAGCCCCACCCGTCACGTAAGTTCAGACCAACGCAATTCGCGCCAGCAAAGCAGCGCGGGCGGTACCGCGCAGTGGAGGGGGCTGCGCGGTGCCGTGCGGCGGGGAGACCGGCCGCGGGGGGCACGCGGAATCCGTCAAATCGCCGTTCGCCGGGCGGGTAGTCCGTCGGGGGGATCCGGGAGCAACACGCCGACGCGGCCCCGGATGGCGGCACGTCTCCGAAATCCTTTGGTCTTCACGCTTCCGGCCTGGTTTGCCTGGGATCCTGTGGCGAATCGGCGGGAATGACCCCCTGAATCCATCGTTCCGCATCCACCGGGGCGTTCCCGGACGACTTCGGAGAGTAGTTGTAGGGCGCGGATGCCCCCATCCGCCCTCACGAAGGGTTATGGTGGAAACCCCCCCTCGGGCCGGTCCGTCTCCCCCCCACGGACCGGCCCGTTTTTTCTTGGCCACGCGATTGCCGCGCGACAGGTCCCGGCCGGGAACCGACCGCCGCCCCGCGTGCGTCCCTACAGCGAGGGCCGGAGTCCCGATCCCGCCCCGCCCCCCTCGCACCCCGGTCCGTACCAGGGCCGTACCAGGGGCCGGGCAGCGGTAGGCTCGACGGGCCCGGCACCGTACCCCGCGCCAACCCCCCGGAGGGCCACGTGAACCTGCGCGACAATCTGCGCGGCCTGCTGGTCAGGCTCTACGCACGCCGGGTGGAGGGTCACCTCGACCACGACCAGGTGCCCAAGCACATCGGCGTCATCATGGACGGCAACCGCCGCTGGGCGAAGGCGTCGGGCTCCACCACGGTCCACGGCCACCGGGCCGGCGCGGAGAAGATCGAGGAGTTCCTCGGCTGGTGCTCCGAGACCGATGTCGAGGTCGTCACCCTGTGGCTGCTGTCCACGGACAACTTCGACCGCCCGCAGGAGGAGCTCGGCCCCCTGCTCGGCATCATCGAGGACGTCGTGCGCACCCTCGCCGCCGACGGCCGCTGGCGGGTGCACCACGTGGGCGCCATGGACCTGCTGCCCGCCGGCATGCAGGCCACCCTCAAGGACGCCGAGGAGACCACCGCCCACACCGAGGGCATAGTGGTCAACGTGGCCATCGGCTACGGCGGCCGGCAGGAGATCGCCGACGCCGTCCGCTCCATGCTCTACGAGGCCCGCGACAACGGCGTCGCCATGGCGGACCTCGCCGAGTCCGTCGACATCGACATGATCGGCCGTCACCTCTACACCAGCGACCAGCCCGACCCGGACCTCGTCATCCGCACCAGCGGGGAGCAGCGGCTGTCCGGATTCATGCTGTGGCAGACCGCCCACTCCGAGTACTACTTCTGCGACGTCTACTGGCCCGCCTTCCGCAAGGTCGACTTCCTGCGCGCGCTGCGCGACTACGCCGCACGTCACCGGCGGTTCGGCGGCTGAGGCACGGCCGCGGGCCCCGTCGGTGGGATCACCGGCGGGGCCTTCGCACATCCCCGTTCGAGCCGTCGTCACCAGGAGTTCACCGCCGCGGCGGTGGCCGCTTTTGCATGGCGGCGCTCGTTCGAGGGCATAAGGCAAGCAGGTCGACGCCCGAACCACGGGCGTCGGATCTCAGCGGACGGCAGGGGCCGTCCGCCCGGGAGGTCCTTTGCACCAGCACGACCGTGCGACAGCGCCGCGGAGGTCCGGCCCCCGGCCCGCCGTGCGCACCGGCCGCCGGCCGGCCCGGTCCGCCCCGCCCTCCCGGCCCGGCTTCCGCTTCGTCGCTCCCCGACCTCATCCGAGGGGGTACGTCCTTCCGTGGTGACCAGCACAAAGCGCCACCAGCCCGACCGGCGCACCTATGTTCTCGACACCAGCGTCCTGCTGGCCGACCCGAACGCCCTGACCCGCTTCGAGGAGCACGAGGTGGTGCTCCCCATCGTGGTGGTCACGGAGCTGGAGGCGAAGCGGCACCATCCCGAACTCGGCTACTTCGCCCGCCAGGCCCTGCGCCTGCTGGACGACTACCGGGTGCGGTACGGCCGCCTCGACTCCCCCATCCCGACCGGGGACCTGGGCGGGACCATGCGTGTCGAGCTCAACCACTCGGACCCCAGCGTGCTGCCCACCGGCTACCGCCTGGGGGACAACGACTCCCGCATCCTCGCGGTGGCCCGCAATCTTCAGGCCGAGGGGTTCGACGTCACCGTCGTGTCGAAGGACCTGCCGCTGCGCATCAAGGCCTCCTCCGTCGGGCTCCTCGCCGAGGAGTACCGGGCGGAGCTGGCCATCACGGAGAACTCCGGCTGGACCGGGATGACCGAACTGACGCTCCCCGGCGAGCAGGTGGACGTCCTCTTCGAGGCCGGACACATCTATGTACCGGAGGCGTCCGAACTGCCCGTGCACACCGGTCTCACCATCCAGTCGGAGCGCGGCAAGGCGCTCGGCCGGATCACCGCGGAGGGCAACGTCCGGCTGGTGCGCGGCGACCGGGAGGCGTTCGGCATCAAGGGCCGCAGCGCCGAGCAGCGCATCGCCCTCGATCTGCTGCTCGACCCGGAGGTCGGGATCGTCTCGATGGGCGGCCGGGCCGGCACCGGCAAGTCGGCGCTGGCGCTGTGCGCGGGCCTGGAGGCGGTCCTGGAGCGCCGCCAGCACCAGAAGGTCATGGTGTTCCGGCCGCTGTACGCGGTCGGCGGGCAGGAGTTGGGCTATCTGCCGGGCACCGAGGCGGAGAAGATGAGCCCCTGGGCGCAGGCCGTGTTCGACACGCTGTCGGCGGTCACCAGCCGGGAGGTCATCGAGGAGGTCACCGCGCGCGGCATGCTGGAGGTCCTGCCGCTCACCCACATCCGCGGCCGCTCGCTGCACGACGCGTTCGTCATCGTGGACGAGGCGCAGTCGCTGGAGCGCAATGTGCTGCTGACGGTGCTGTCCCGGATCGGCGCCAACTCGCGGGTCGTCCTCACCCATGACGTGGCGCAGCGGGACAATCTGCGTGTCGGACGGTACGACGGTGTGGTCGCCGTGGTGGAGAAGCTGAAGGGGCATCCGCTGTTCGCGCATGTCACCCTGAACCGGTCCGAGAGGTCCCAGATCGCCGCCCTTGTGACCGAAATGCTCGAGGACGGGCATATCTGAGCCGATCCAGTCCAGTTGGCGCCGTCCGGCAAAGGCACCAGAGCCTAGCCGGGCGGCGCCTTCGTGTGTGGGGATTCCGGAAATCCCTTGGGCCAAACGGGATGTGAGCTTTCACACTCAACTCGGAATTGCCTCCCGGCGTCCGGTTACGGCAGAGTCTCAGTCCTGTCAGGCCCCGCATACGACACACCTGCACCCCCAGCGGTGTGGAACAACAGGAAGTATCAACTCCATAGCGTTCGTCGTATGCCGCCCGCGCACCACGCGGCGCTCCCCGCAGGGGGAGTTGCCCACCGGGCCCGCGCCTCCCGTGACCCCGCAGTTGGGAGGCCAGTGCACAGGGGCACGATTGCGTCCGCCAGGGTCACCGAAGCGGGCGATGCTGGAAGGAAACCGTGTGAGCCGGATTTCGGTCCGGGGATTCGCAGTGGCCTCGGCCACCGCGGTCACCGCCGTCGGAAGCGTCGTCGGAGTTGCCTCGGGCAGCGTCGCGCAGAACAACGACGTCGAGCCGACGGCAGCAGCCGACACCACGCTCCTCGCGGACATACCGACGGGTCAGCAGGCCCAGGTCCAGTCCGCGACCCTGACGCAGCAGGCCGATTCCCAGGCCATCGCCGCGGACGCGAGCGCCAAGAAGGACGCCGAGGCAGCAGCCCGCAAGGCCGCCGCCGAGACCGCGATCGCGAAGAAGGCGGCCGCCGAGAAGGCGGCCAAGGAGGCCAAGCAGCGGGCGGAGACCAAGTCCGCCGCCAGCCGTGGTGACGCCAACGCCGACTTCCCCGTGCAGAGCTCGTACACGGTCGCCCAGATCCAGGCGATGGCACGCCAGATCGTGCCGGCCGGCCAGTTCCAGTGCTTCAGCAACATCGTGGACCACGAGTCCAGCTGGAACTACCGCGCGGTCAACGCCTCCTCGGGTGCCTACGGCCTCGTCCAGGCGCTGCCCGGCGGCAAGATGGCCTCCGCGGGTGCCGACTGGCAGACCAACCCGGCCACTCAGATCAAGTGGGGCCTGAACTACATGAACCAGCGTTACGGCAGCCCCTGTGACGCCTGGACCTACTGGCAGGCCAACGGCAACTACTGAGTGCGGCCCGCCACACTCAACCCCGCGCAGCCCCTTCCCGTCCTCGGGGAAGGGGCTTTCGCATGTACGGTCGTAACCGCACGACTCCACGCGGGGGAAGAGGACGGAACATGTCGCGAGTGCCAGGGTGGCTCGGCAGGCTGGGCGCGGGTCTCACCGAGCTGAGCGAACGGCTGGACGCCCGGCGGGCGGAGGTGGACGAGGAGACCGCCGGGTCCGCGCGTGAACCGGTCCGCCCGGAGCAGTCCAGGGCGGACGCCGGTGCCGCGTCCGGCTCCGACGCGGTGCCGCACGCCCGCCGTCCCCCCGCCCCGGTCCCGCCCGTGCCGCGCCCCGATCCCGCCCAGGTCGTGCCCTGGGGGGTTCGGGTCGCGGCCGAGGCCGGCTGGCGGCTGCTCGTGCTCGCGGGCACCGTCTGGGTGCTGATGCGGGTCATCAGCGCCATCCAGCTGGTGGTGTTCGCCTTCGTCATCGCGCTGCTGATCACCGCGCTGCTCCAGCCGACGGTCGCCCGGCTCACCCGGCGAGGGGTGCCGCGCGGCCTGGCCACCGCGCTCACCGCGATCAGCGGCTTCGTGGTGATCGGCCTGATGGGCTGGTTCGTGACCTGGCAGGTCATGGAGAACATCGACACGCTCTCCAACCAGATCCAGTCCGGCATCGACGATCTGCGCAACTGGCTGCTGCGCAGCCCCTTCCACGTCACCGACAAGCAGATCAACCAGATCGCCAAGAACCTGCGCGAGGCCATCGGCGCCAACGCGGACCAGATAACGTCCGCGGGCCTGGAGGGCGTTCAGGTCATCGTGGAGGCGCTGACCAGCATCCTGCTGGTGTTCTTCTCGACGCTCTTCCTGCTCTACGACGGCAAGCGCATCTGGCAGTGGTTCCTGAAGCTGGTGCCCTCCGCCGCGCGGGAGGGCGTGGCCGGTGCCGGTCCGCGCGCCTGGCGCACCCTGACCGCGTACGTCCGCGGCACGGTGCTGGTCGCCCTGATCGACGCGATCTTCATCGGCATCGGGATCTACTTCCTCGATGTGCCGATGGCGGTCCCGCTGGCCGTCTTCATCTTCCTGTTCTCCTTCATCCCGCTGGTCGGCGCGGTCGCCTCCGGCGCGCTCGCGGTGATCGTGGCCCTGGTCACCCAGGGTGTGTTCACCGCCGTGATGACCCTGGTCGTGGTGCTCGCCGTCCAGCAGATCGAGGGGCATGTGCTCCAGCCCTTCATCCTGGGCCGAGCGGTGCGGGTGCACCCCCTCGCGGTGGTGCTGACCGTGGCGGCCGGCGGCATGGTGGCCGGCATCGGCGGCGCGGTGGTCGCCGTACCGCTGGTGGCGGTGACGAACACCGTGGTGGGCTATCTGCGGCAGTACTCCGAGGAGCTGCACCAGCCGCCCGCCGCCTCCCCGGTCCCGGAGGAGAGCGCGGCGGCGGACGCGGAAGACCCCGCCCACCAGGGGTGAGCGGGGTCCTCGGATGACGTGGGGCCGGCCTTACTCGGCCAGCACGGCCTCGGCCTCCAGGGTGGCGCCGACCGCCTGCACCACGGAAGCGATCTTGAACGCCTCCTGGATGGTGTCGCGCTCCACACCGGCCTTGCGCAGCACCTGCTCGTGCGAGTCCAGGCACATGCCGCAGCCGTTGATCGCGGAGACCGCGAACGACCACAGCTCGAAGTCGACCTTCTCCACGCCCGGATTGCCGATGACGTTCATCCGCAGTCCGGCGCGCAGGGTGCCGTACTCGTGGTCGGACAGCAGGTGCCGGGTGCGGTAGAAGACGTTGTTCATCGCCATGATGGCGGCCGCGGACTTGGCCGCGGTGTACGCCTCCGGCGAGAGGTTCGCCTTCGCCTCCGGCTCCAGCTCACGCAGCACGATCGGGGAGCGGGAGGCGATCGCGGTCGCGAGCACCGTGCCCCACAGCTGCTGGGCGGGCAGGTCGGAGTTGCCGATGACCGAGCCCAGGTTGAGCTTGAGGTCCTTGGCGTAGTCCGGGATCCGGGACTTCAGCGAGTCGAGCGACATGGGTCACTCACCAGCCAGCAGCGCGACCGGGTCGAGGGTCTCGTCGCCCTTGCTCCAGTTGCACGGGCACAGCTCGTCGGTCTGCAGGGCGTCCAGGACCCGCAGGACCTCCTTGGGGTTACGGCCCACGGAACCGGCGGTCACCATCGTGAACTGGATCTCGTGGTTCGGGTCCACGATGAACACGGCGCGCTGCGCGAAGCCGTCCTCGCCCTCGATGCCCAGGTCACGCATGAGCTCGTGCTTGGAGTCGGCCATCATCGGGAAGGGCAGGTCGGTCAGGTCCGGGTGGTCCTTGCGCCAGGCGTGGTGCACGAACTCGGAGTCACCGGAGAAGCCGAGGATCTGGGCGTCGCGGTCGGCGAACTCGTCGTTCAGCTTGCCGAACGCGGCGATCTCGGTCGGGCAGACGAAGGTGAAGTCCTTCGGCCAGGCGAACACGACCAGCCACTTGCCCTCGTGGGACTTGTGGTTGATCTGCTCGAACTCCTTGCCCTTCTCCAGCGAGACGCAGGCGGTCAGGTCGAACTCGGGGAACTTGTCACCGACAGTGAGCACAGACTCTCCTTGCAGCGAGGAACCGCCCCTTTTGAGGGTGGTTCCCATGGGTTGGACTCAGTCGATGTTGGCACAGGGTGCATTGATTAGGGAAATAGCTACACTCGGTCGTGTTGATCGGAGGTATCTATCAGTGACCATCAGTAACGGCAAGCGGAGACAACCGAGCCTCGCGCAGCTGCGCGCCTTCGCCGCCGTGGCCGAGCACCTGCACTTCAGGGACGCGGCGGCGGCCATCGGAATGAGCCAGCCCGCCCTGTCCGGCGCGGTCTCGGCGCTGGAGGAGACCCTCGGCGTGACCCTCCTCGAGCGTACGACGCGCAAGGTACTGCTCTCGCCCGCGGGGGAGCGGCTCGCGGTGCGGGCCAAGGCGGTGCTGGACGCGGTCGGCGAGCTGCTGGAGGAGGCGGAGGCGGTCCGTGCCCCGTTCACCGGGGCGCTGCGCCTCGGGGTGATCCCCACCGTGGCGCCGTATCTGCTGCCGACCGTGCTGCGGCTCGTTCACGAGCGCTATCCGGACCTCGACCTCCAGGTGCACGAGGAGCAGACCTCCAGCCTGGTCGACGGCCTGGCCACCGGCCGCCTGGACCTGCTGCTGCTCGCCGTCCCGCTCGGCGTCCCCGGCGTCGCCGAACTCCCGCTGTTCGACGAGGACTTCGTGCTGGTCACTCCGCTCGACCACTGGCTCGGCGGCCGCGAGGGCATCCCGCGCGAAGCGCTGAAGGAGCTGAACCTGCTGCTGCTGGACGAGGGGCACTGCCTGCGCGACCAGGCGTTGGACATCTGCCGGGAGGCGGGCCGCGCGGATGCACCGGTGACGACCACGGCGGCCGGCCTGTCCACGCTGGTCCAGCTGGTCGCGGGAGGCCTCGGCTGCACCTTGCTGCCGCGCACCGCGCTCAAGCTGGAGACGACCCGCAGCAGCCAGTTGCTCACCGGCTACTTCGCCGATCCGGCCCCGAGCCGCCGGGTCGCTCTCGCGATGCGCGCGGGCGCGGCACGCGGTGCCGAGTACGAGGAGCTGGCGGCGGCGCTGCGGGAGGCGATGCGGGGGCTGCCGGTGCGGGTGGTCGACGGGGGGTGAAGGAGATACCCGAGGGGCCCCTCCCGGAGTGCGGGAAGGGCCCTGTGCCGTAAGGGGGTTACTCGGTCCGCAGTCCCTCCGGGCGCATCAGCCGCAGCAGCGGGGGCAGGCTCAGCGCGGTGACCACGAGGACCACCGCCGCGCCCGCGCCGGTCATCGACAGCACGCTCGGCCAGTCCACGGCCAGCGGCGAGCCCACCATCTTCAGCAGCACCGAGCCCAGCGTCAGCCCGACGACCGCGGCCAGCAGCAGGCCGAGCGCGACCGGGAGCGCGGTCTGCCACAGCACCGACAGACTCAGGGTGCGCCGCCGGGTGCCGAAGGCCATCAGCGACGACAGCAACGTCCGCCGCTCGCGCAGCTGTTCCAGCTGGGTCACCAGCAGGCTCGCCCCGATCAGCGCCAGCACGCACAGCGCGCCGGCGTACAGCCCGGTGCGGATCGAGGTGAACTTCTTGGACTCCTCGGTGGCCGACCACACCATCACATCGGCGAACGGATCGACCTTCGCCGCCGTGTTGCGGGTGTACTCGGACACGTCCGGCACGTTCTTGTCGAACATGACGTACACCGTGCCGTCCAGCAGCCGGTCCACCCGGTCGGGTACGGCCGCCGGGGTCAGCAGAATGGCGCTGCTCTTGCTGCCGTTGGGGCTGGCGATCGCCTGGGCCGGCTTCAGGTGCGCCGGCACGCTCCAGCGCACGTCCGGGCCCCGGCCCGCGCCGTGCTCCGTGTCGAGATGGAGCACCCGGCCCGGCCGGGCGAGCTTGGTGACGGCGGCGTCGTCGTCACCGCCGGTCGCCAGGAAGGCGTCTCCGTCGTGGCAGGACGGCAGCCGGGCCGTCTCGCGCAGCGAGGCACAGGTGCCGGAGACCAGCAGGGCGGTGTCGCCGGGCCCTGTCTTCCAGTCCTTCTCGCCCAGCGTGGTGCTGCCGAGCGAGACCGCCTTGCGCACCCCCTCGGTGGTGGTGAACCGGTCCGCGGCCGTACGGAACGGGGTGCCCTGCGACAGGTTGATCTGCATCTGCGCCCGGCTGACGTCCTGGCCGGTCGCCCTGGTGTAGTCGCCCTGGACGCTCGCGAACAGCATCTGGAGCGCGATCGCGCCGGCCACCGCGACGGCGATGCCGTTCACCATGCGGGCCGCCGTGCCGCTGCTCAACTGGAGCCGCCGCACCGCCAGTTGCCAGGACACCGAGCCGCGGTGCAGCCGGGCCGCCACCGCTTCCACGGCCCACGGCAGCAGCGTGGTGACGCCGACGAGCAGCAGCAGGACGCCGCCGGTCACCAGGTACTCGTTGAACTGGCCGGCCGAGCGGCCCTGGCCGATCATCGGGGCGAGCAGCGCGAGGCCGCCCAGCGGCAGCAGCAGCCGCCACCACAGCCGGCGGCGCGCGGGCTTGGCCGTCCGCACCACGCCCAGCGGCTCGATGACCACCCCGCGCAGCGCGACCAGCGTGACCAGCACCGCCGCCGCCGGGACGGCGAGGGCGACCAGCGCGGCCAGCGCGGGCGAGGGGTCGAGATAGTCGGGGAACACGCTGATGCCCACGACCTCCACCGAGCCCGCGAACTGCCGGCCCAGCAGGAAGAAGGCGGTGCCGAAGACCAGTCCGACCAGCGATCCGGCCAGCGCCTCGCCCGCCGCGATCCGCCGGGTCATCCGGCTGTCGGAGCCCACCAGGCGCAGCGCGGCCAGTCTGCGGTCGCGCCGCTCGCCGCCGAACCGTACGGCGGTGGCGATGAACACCGCGACCGGCATCAGCAGCACCACGAAGACCACCAGCACCAGCAGGATCAGCACCGGGTCCATCCGGCTCGGCGGGGGCGCGTCCGGCGTCCCGTAGCCGGCGATCCGGGCGGTCCGGGAGCCGTCGATCTTCGCGGCCAGGTGCTGCGCCCCGGCGTAGTAGGCGAGTTCACGCGAGCCCACCAGTCCGTCCTCGGCGATCGTGCCGGTGATCCGGTACGGCAGCCGCGCCCGCAGCACCTGGCCCTCGCGGGAGCCGAGCAGCTCCTTCAGGGCGGGGGAGACGACCATGTCACCGGTCGCCGGATACCGGGTCAGGCCCGGCGGGACCGGCGCGTCGGGGCCTTCCGGTTCCACCAGCCGGCCGCGTACGTCGCGGCCGTGGAACTCGGTGTCGGTGTCGGAGATCACCAGGGTGTTCGCGGCCTTCGGCCGGCTCGGGCCGTAGGTGTGGTCCGCGCGCGCGTTGTCCCGGGCGTGCCGTACCGCGAGCGCGTTCGGGATCGCGGTGGTGAGCAGCAGCAGCGCCACGCCGAGGCCGACCCCGACCGCCGTCAGCAGCACCCGCATCCAGCCCTCGCGCCCCCCGGTGAAGGCGAACCGGAAGCCCAGGCCGAGGTCCCTGCCCCACTGGCGTGCGCTCATACGGCCCGCTCCATGTCGCGGGACTTGCCGTCGCGTACGACGATCTCCCGGTCGGAGTAGGCGGCGACCCGTGCCTCGTGCGTGACCAGCACGACGGCCGCGTTGGTGGAGCGGGCCGCGTCGGTGAGCAGCTCCATCACGCGCTCGCCGTTGAGGGAGTCCAGCGCGCCGGTCGGCTCGTCCGCGAACACCACCCGCGGCGCGGTGACCAGTGCCCGCGCCACCGCGACGCGCTGCCCCTGGCCGCCGGAGACCTCGCCGGGCCGCTTGCCGCACAGGTCGTCCACCTCCAGCCGCTCCAGCCAGGTCAGCGCGGCCCGCTCGGCCTTCTTGCGCGGAGTGCCGTTGAGGCGCAGCGGCAGGGCCACGTTCTCCACGCAGGTCAGCTCCGGCACCAGCTGGCCGAACTGGAAGACGAACCCGAACTCGCTGCGGCGCAGCGCGCTGCGCTCGGCGTCGTTCATGCCGGACAGCTCCCGGCCGTCGTACATGATCGACCCGGAGTCGGGCGGCACGATGCCGGCCAGGCAGTGCAGCAGCGTCGACTTGCCAGAGCCGGAGGGGCCCATGACGGCGACGACCTCGCCGGGGTGGATGGAGAACTCCGCGCCGTCCAGCGCGACCGTCGGGCCGTACGCCTTGCGCAGGTCGTGGGCGGTGAGCAGGGAACCGGGGGGATGCGTCATGCGGCGACCTCCGCGCGCAGCTTGTCCAGACGGGCGGCGGTCAGTTCGAGCCAGCGCAGATCGGCTTCCAGGTGGAACAGGGCGTGATCGCAGATCAGCTGGTCGGCGAGGTCGCCCTTGCGCTTGCGGTCGGTCAGGATGCGCATGCTGCGCAGGTGCTCGGCGCGCTGGACGTCGAGGATGCCGGCGGCGTCGCGGTGGGTGAGCAGGGCGAGGACGACCTTGGTGTACAGCGTCGACTGGAGGTACTCCTCCGGCTTCTCCGGAGTGGCGAGCCAGCGCTGTACGTCGGTGACGCCGGCCTCGGTGATGGCGTACCGCTTGCGCTCGGGTCCGCCGCCGGTCTCGATGCCGTCGACCTCCACGAGGCCGTGCTTCAGCAACCGGGACATCGTCGAGTAGACCTGGCCGTAGTGCAGGGGCCGGTCCTGACCGAACTTCTCGTCGAAGGCCCGCTTGAGGTCGTAACCGTGGCGCGGGCCGGACTCCAGGAGCCCTAGGAGGGTGTGACCGATGGACATGCACCGCACTCTACACACCGTGTATACGCGATGTGTATAAACCCAGGGTGCAGCTCGACGACTTCGGAGCGCCGGGCAACCTCGGGCGCTCCGCAACCGTCGGTTCCCTTGGAGCGGGTGCTGATTCTCACGTCCGTAAAAGAGCGGATCGGTAGCCCTTTGTCATATAGGCGGGTGTTAGCTTTCGGAGCTGACCAACGAGACGGAAGCGGAGCGAAGGACCCATGGGACGAGCGGAAGAGAGACGAGCGCGCCAGCGCGGCGGCCACCGCGCGGCGCCCCAGCGCCGCCGCTCGATACCCGCGACCGGCAGCGGGGCGGCGGGCCTGGCGCCCGGCGGGAAGCCGCGCAAGAGCCTCCTGCGCCGGATGTTCACCTGGAAGAAGATCCTCGGCACGTTCTTCGGACTGTGCCTGCTGTGCATAGGCGGCTTCGCCGCCGCGTACATGCTGGTGGACATTCCGGCGGGCAACGCCGACGCCCAGCTCCAGAGCAACATCTACAAGTACAGCGACGGCACGATGCTCGCCCGCACCGGCCAGCTCAACCGCGAGAGCGTCGACCTCGACAAGGTTCCGCTGGACGTGCAGCACACCTTCGTCGCGGCCGAGAACAAGAGCTTCTACCACGACTCCGGTGTCGACCTGAGGGGCACCGCCCGCGGCATCCTCAACACCGTCATGGGGCGCGGTACGCAGGGCGGTTCGACCATCACCCAGCAGTACGTCAAGAACTACTACCTGGACCAGAACCAGACCGTCTCGCGCAAGCTGAAGGAACTGGTCATCTCGCTGAAGCTGGACCGCCAGAAGTCCAAGGAGTACATCCTCGCGGGCTACATCAACACCAGCTACTACGGCCGCGGCGCCTACGGCATCCAGGCCGCGGCACAGGCGTACTACCACAAGGACGCGGAGAAACTCACGGTCCAGGAAGGTGCCTACCTCGCCGCGCTGCTCCAGGCGCCCAACGAGTACGACTGGACGCTGGCGAGCCCCACCGGCAAGCGGCTGGCCGTGGCGCGCTGGAACTACGTCCTGGACAACATGGTCAAGCAGCACTGGCTGGACGCCGGCAAGCGCCGGGCCATGCACTTCGAGAAGCCGAAGGCGCCCAAGGCGACGCCCGGCATGAAGGGCCAGACCGGCTACCTGGTGGACGCGGCCAACGCGGCGCTGGAGCAGCGGCTGGTCGCCCAGGGCAGCGCCGCCACGCTCGGGGACGCCGAGGCGCTGGTGCGCAAGGGCGGCTGGACCATCACGCTCAACATCGACAAGGGCAAGCAGCACCAGCTGGAACAGGCCGTGAAGGAGCAGCTGGCCAGCAAGCTCGACCCGAAGAAGCGCCCCGTCGACGCCGACGTCCAGCCCGGTGCCGTCTCCGTCGACCCGAAGACGGGCAAGGTCCTCGCCATGTACGGCGGCGTGGACTACTTCAAGCACTTCCGGAACAACGCCACCCGCAGCGACTACCAGCCCGCCTCCACCTTCAAGCCGGTCATCCTCGCCGCCGCGCTCCAGCAGCACTCCGTCACCCAGGACGGCAAGCCGATCAACGCCGACACGGTGTACGACGGCACCAGCGGCCGCCAGGTCGTGGACCACGGCGTCAAGGTCGGCTTCGGCCCGCCCAACGAGGACGACGCCGACTACGGGAACATCACCGTCCAGAAGGCCATGGACGACTCCGTCAACTCCGTCTTCGCGCAGATGGGCGTCGACGTGGGCATGGACAAGGTGATGAGCACGGCCAAGGACCTCGGCATGGACACCAAGGGCATGCAGGCCGTTCCGGCGCAGACCCTGGGCTCCATGGGCGCGAGCCCGCTGGAGATGGCCGGCATCTACGCGACCCTCGACAACCACGGCAAGAAGGTCACCCCGGCGATCATCAAGTCGGTCGAGCACAAGGACCGCGACGTCACGCTGCCGAACCCGATCGGCGGCCAGGTGATCAGCAGGACGGCCGCCGACACGGTCACCTCCGTGCTCACCGGCGTGGTCGACGACGGTACGGCCAGGCTGTCGGTGGCGGCCAACCCGGCGCGCCGCGGGCAGCAGGTCGCCGGCAAGACGGGTACGTCCGACAACAACAAGTCGGCCTGGTTCACCGGCTACACGCCAGGGCTGGTCACCTCGGTCGGCCTGTTCGGCGAGAGCGCCAAGACCCATGCGCAGGTTCCCCTGACGGGCGCCACGGGCCTGCTCCCGGGCACCGGCCGGGTCAACGGCGGCACCTACCCGGCGCAGATCTGGGCCGCCTACACCTTCAACGCGATGGACGGCGTCAGCAAGTTCGATCTGGACACCTCCCAGGGCGCCGCCGTCGAGACGCCGCCGCCGTCGACCAGCGCCACCCGGAGCCCGAGCCAGTCGCCCTCGCAGACGCCGTCGGGCACGCCGTCGACGTCCACCTCCCCGACCCAGTCGCCCACCCAGTCGCCGACGCAGAGCCCGACCCAGTCGCCGACCCAGTCCCCGACCGGCTCGCCGACCACCGCGCCGCCGACGGGCGACCCCTCCCCGGACGACCCGCTCGAACAGCTCGGGGGACAGCGGCAGCAACCGCAGCAGCAACGGCCGTAGCCGGACATGAGGGAGGGCGCCCGGTACTCACCGGGCGCCCTCTTCCGTCGTCCAGGTCAGCCGCGATGCAGCTCGAACCACACCACCTTGCCGGTGCTCAGCCGCGTCGCGCCCCAGCGCCGGGCCAGCCTGTTGACGAGGTACAGGCCGCGGCCCCCCTCGTCCGTCGCCCGCGCCTGCCGCAGCCGCGGCAACTGGGGCACGTCGTCACCGACCTCGCACCGCAGCACATGCGTGCGCAGCAGCCGCAGCGTCACCGGCCGGGACGCGTACCGTACGGCGTTCGTCACGACCTCGCTGACCAGCAGCTCCACCGAGTCGGTGAGGTCCTCCATGTCCCAGCGGGCGAGCGCGCGCCGGGCCAGCCGGCGGGCCTGGCCGGGCGCCGAGTCCTCCGGCTCCAGCGTCCAGTACGCCACATCGCTCGGCGCGATCCCGTCGAAGCGGGCCGCGAGCAGCGCGATGTCGTCGTCCCGGTCGCCGGGCCCGAGCATGTCGAGCACCTCGTCGCACAGGGCTTCCAGCGGCGGCGGATGGTCCGGTCCGGTCAGCTGCGCGGTGGCGGCGAGCCGTTCGCGCAGCTGCTCTATGCCCGTCCACACGTCCCGCAGCCGGGACTCCACCAGCCCGTCGGTGTACAGCAGCAGCGTGGCCCCGGCCGGCGCGTCCAGCTCGACCGCCTCGAAGTCCACCCCGCCGACGCCGATCGGCGCGCCCGGCGGCACCCGCAGCACCTCGGCCCGGCCGCCCAGGTGCAGCAGCACGGGCGGCGGATGACCGGCGTTGGCGATGGTGATGCGGTGCGTGACCGGGTCGTAGACCGCGTACAGACAGGTCGCCATGCGGTCGGTGCCCAGCCGCTGGGCCTGCTCGTCCAGGTGGTGCAGCACCTCCTGCGGCGGCAGATCGAGCCCGGCCAGGGTCTGCGCGGTGGTGCGCAGCTGGCCCATGATCGCGGCCGAGGTCATGGAGTGGCCCATGACGTCGCCGACGACCAGCGCGACCCGGCTGCCGGGCAGTGGGATCGCGTCGTACCAGTCGCCGCCCACCCGCGCGGTCTCCGCGGCCGGCAGATACCGCGAGGCGAGCCGCACACCGGTCGGGCGGGGCAGGGTCTCGGGCAGCATGGTGCGCTGCAACTCGTCGGCGATGTACGCCTCGCGGCCGTACAGCACCGCCTTGTCGATGCCGAGCGCGCTGTGCGTGGCCAGTTGCGCGGCCACCAGCAGGTCGTCCGTCTCGAAGGCGGGGCGCTCGGGGCGGCGCAGGAACAGGGCCGCGCCGATCACCCGGCGCCGGCCGCGCAGCGGCGCGAGGATGGCGTGCTGCCCGGACGGTACGAGCGCTTCCGCGCCGTCGCCGAGCAGTTCGGGCAGCGCGGCGCGGGCGGCCGGCGCGTCCGCGAACACCGGGCGCACCCCGCGCAGCACCTCGTTCAGGGCGCCGCCGGGGCGCACCTCGCACAGCTCGGTGGTGAGCGAGGACAGCTCCGCGAGCGCGACCGGCTCGGGCTCCGGCTCGAAGGCGCCGGGCAGCAGGACGCCGTCGGTGTCCCGCTCCTCCGGTATGCGGTCGGTGCGGCGCAGCCGGAGCACGACGGGGCCGGTGGGCCGTTCGTCGCCGACCGGCAGCGGGTCGCGCAGATAGACGAGGATCGCGTCCGAGAACGTCGGCACCGTGGCCCGGCACAGACCCATCACGATCTCGTCCAGGTCGAGGCCGCGGGCGATCCGCCGGGTGGCCGCGCCGACGAACCTGAGCCGGTCGCCGTCACGCCGCATGGGCATCGGCCGCCCCGGCGGCAGACCCCGGCCGGTACGGCGCTCCGCACCGCCCGGCGTCCGCTCCTGGTCGGCGCCCGGCTGCGGCGGAATGGCCTCCGTGGGGCGCGGGCGATGGGCCGCGCCGGCGTCCGCGGTGGTGGGCTGGGAGTGCTCCGGGCCGTTGACTGGGGGCTCCTTCCCCTTGCCGTCCATGGGCTGGCCGTACACGGCCGCCGTGCCCGGATCGGCGGGCGTCCCGTCCGCCCGCGCCTGCACGGGTAAGACGGGGGTGCCGACCGGTTCCGGGGCATGTGTCAGGGCCCCGCGGCCGTCCGCGGGGTCGGCGCCCGCCTCGGGGCGCTCGAAGGAGGTGGGCTGCTCCGTCACGCGTGTCGCATCCATCCGTCCGGGGCCGCGCGCCGGGCGCGCGGTCGGTCCCGCAGAAGTCCCGATACCCGCAATGCGTGTCCGGGGAACGGATTTTCCGCGTGTCCAAAGGAAGTTCCCGTGCCACCGGCGTGGCCTGCGCGCCCGGCGGTGCTCCCCTGATACCCCTCGTTCACGTCCCTGCCGCCCCTCGGTGACGATCGGTCAAGCCCGGCGCAAGCCCCGGAAGTTGTCGCTCCGAAGCGCCCTTGCGGAGGACGATCCTACGTTTCTTGCCCGGGGGCGCATCAAGAGTCTCATGAGGACACGTGCGCGGGCGTACGGTCCCAGTCCTCGGGGAGTGACGGTACCGCCCAGGACTCGTCGGGGCGCCACCGCGGCCAGCCTTCCGAGAACGGCGGGCCCCAGTCCGCGATCGCCGCGACGGCCGCCTGCCCGGCCGCGCGGACCCGCTCGGCGGTCTCGGCGGACATCAGGCCGTCCCGCTGGGCCTGTGCGAACTCGTCCTCGTCGCGCCACCGCCAACTGCGGTCCGGGCGCACGTCGATGTCCAGGAAGTGGTCCTCGGAGTCGACCCCGCCCGCCCAGCGGACCAGCGGTTCCTCCAGGTTGACGTACCAGTTCTTGAACCGCCAGCCCGGCTCCCAGAACAGCCACACCGACCAGGGCACGCCGGGCTGGGCCAGCTTCAGCACGCCGGTGCCGAGCCAGCGGTCCCGCCGTACCGTGCGCGGCTTGGTGTAGCGGGACTCCAGCGGCTCGCGGTGCACCGGCGTGCCGTCGGCCAGGGCCGGCTTCACGCACTCGGTGCCGGGGGCCAGCCATACGGCGAGCAGGTCGGCGTCGTCGCGTACGACGGTGACGGGCCGCACGATGTGGAACCGCGCGCCGCCGTTCTCCCGGTACCGCCACAGGATCTGGGTACCGGGCGCCCAGTACGCCGCAGGTCCCGCCGCCGTTTGCCGCATCGTTCGGTCGTCCGTCATGGGCAGATATTAGGTGCCGGGCGGGGCGGGCGCTGCGGCGCGGGTCACGGTTCCCCCGTGCGCGTGCGCGGTGGCCGAAAAGGTTCGGCCGAGGGTTACGGACGGGTCATCCGCAGCACGTCCAGCGCCTCGTCCAACTGCTCCTCGGTCAGCTCGCCGCGCTCCACGTACCCCTCCTCCAGCACCACCTGACGGATCGTCCTGCGTTCGGCGAGCGCCTTCTTGGCGACCTTCGCGGCCTCCTCATAGCCGATGTACTTGTTCAGCGGGGTGACGACGGAGGGCGAGGACTCGGCGTACTCGCGGGCGCGTTCGCGGTCGGCGGTGATGCCGTCGATCGTGCGGTCGGCCAGCAGCCGGGTGACGTTGGCGAGCAGCCGGATCGATTCCAGGACGTTCTTGGCGATGACCGGGAGCATCACGTTCAGCTCGAAGTTGCCGGCGGCGCCCGCGGTGGCGATGGTGGCGTCGTTGCCGACGACCTGGGCGGCGACCATCAGCACGGCCTCCGGCACCACCGGGTTGACCTTGCCCGGCATGATCGAGGAGCCCGGCTGGAGGTCGGGCAGCCGGATCTCGGCGAGCCCGGTGCGCGGGCCGGACGCCATCCAGCGCAGATCGTTGGCGATCTTCGTCAGCCCGACCGCGATGGTCCGCAGCTGTCCGCTGGTCTCCACGATGCCGTCCCGGGCGCCCTGCGCCTCGAAGTGGTCGCGGGCCTCGGTCAGCGGCAGCCCGGTGGCACGGGCGACCTCCTCGATGACGGCGGCGGAGAATCCGGGCGGCGTGTTGATGCCGGTGCCCACCGCGGTACCGCCCAGCGGCAGCTCGGCGAGGCGGGGCAGCGAGGCGCGCAGCCGCTCGACACCGTGCCGGACCTGCGCCGCGTACCCGCCGAACTCCTGGCCGAGCGTCACGGGGGTGGCGTCCATCAGGTGCGTGCGGCCCGACTTCACCACGTCCGCGAAGTCCGCGCTCTTGCGCTCCAGCGCGGCGGCGAGGTGGTCGAGGGCCGGGATCAGGTCATGGGTGACGGCGGCGGTGGCGGCGATGTGGATCGAGGAGGGGAAGACGTCGTTGGACGACTGCGAGGCGTTGACGTGGTCGTTCGGATGCACCGGGCACCCGAGCCGCTCGCTCGCCAGGGTCGCGATGACCTCGTTGGTGTTCATGTTGGACGAGGTGCCCGAGCCGGTCTGGAAGACGTCGACCGGGAAGTGCTCGTCCCAGTCGCCGCGGGCGACCTCCGCCGCCGCCTCCCGGATCGCCCGCGCGACGTCCGGGTCCAGCACCCCGAGTTCCGCGTTCACCTTCGCCGCGGCCGCCTTGATCCGCGCCAGCGCCTCGATGTGCGCCCGCTCGATCCGCTGCCCGGAGACGGGGAAGTTCTCCACGGCGCGCTGCGTCTGCGCCCGCCACTTGGCGTCCGCCGGTACCCGGACCTCGCCCATGGAGTCGTGCTCGATGCGGTATTCGCTCATACCGGGTACAGCGGACCGGGGCCCGGTGTTGTTCCGGAGGTTGGGCCATCGGCCGCGGCCCAACCCCCGTACGGGTCAGGCGAGGCCGGGGCCGCGCACCGGGATGGAGGTGAACGTCGGCTGGGGAGCCGGGTCCTGGAAGAAGTCGTTGCCCTTGTCGTCCACGACGATGAACGCCGGGAAGTCCTCGACCTCGATCTTCCAGACGGCCTCCATGCCCAGCTCCTCGTACTCCAGGACCTCGACCTTCTTGATGCAGTCCTGGGCGAGACGGGCCGCGGGGCCGCCGATGGAGCCGAGGTAGAAGCCGCCGTGGGCCGCGCACGCGTCGGTGACCTGCTTGCTGCGGTTGCCCTTGGCGAGCATCACCTTGGAGCCGCCGGCCGCCTGGAACTGCGCCACGTAGGAGTCCATCCGGCCGGCCGTGGTCGGGCCGAAGGAGCCGGACGCGTAACCCTCGGGGGTCTTGGCCGGGCCGGCGTAGTACACCGGGTGGTCCTTCAGGTACTGCGGCATCTCCTCGCCGGCGTCCAGGCGCTCCTTGATCTTGGCGTGCGCGATGTCGCGGGCCACGACCAGCGGGCCGGTCAGCGACAGCCGGGTCTTGACCGGGTACTTGGTCAGCTCGGCGAGGATCGTGTCCATCGGCTGGTTGAGGTCGATCTTCACGACGTCGCCCCCGGACTCCAGGTGCTCGTCCGTCGTCTCCGGCAGGAACCGGGCCGGGTCCCGCTCCAGCTGCTCCAGGAAGACGCCCTCGGCGGTGATCTTCGCGACGGCCTGGCGGTCGGCCGAGCAGGACACGGCGATGGCGACCGGGCAGGAGGCGCCGTGCCGGGGCAGCCGGACCACGCGCACGTCGTGGCAGAAGTACTTGCCGCCGAACTGCGCGCCGATGCCGATCTTCTGGGTCAGCTCGAAGACCTTCTCCTCCAGCTCCTTGTCCCGGAAGCCGTGGCCGAGCGGCGAACCCTCGGTGGGCGCGTTGTCCAGGTAGTGCGCGGAGGCGTACTTCGCGGTCTTCAGGGCGTACTCGGCGCTGGTGCCGCCGACGACGATCGCCAGGTGGTACGGCGGGCACGCGGCCGTACCGAGCGAACGGATCTTCTCCTCCAGGAACTTCATCATGGAGGCCTCGTTCAGGACCGCCTTGGTCTCCTGGTACAGGAAGGACTTGTTGGCCGAGCCGCCGCCCTTGGCCATGAACAGGAACTTGTAGGCGCCGCCGTCCGTCGCGTACAGCTCGATCTGCGCGGGCAGGTTGGAGCCGGTGTTCTTCTCCTCCCACATGGTGAGCGGAGCCATCTGCGAGTAGCGCAGGTTCAGCTTGGTGTAGGCGTCGTAGATGCCGTGCGAGAGGTGCTTCTCGTCCGCGCCCTCGGTGAGCACGTTCTGGCCGCGCTTGCCCATGACGATCGCGGTGCCGGTGTCCTGGCACATCGGCAAAACGCCCGCCGCCGCGATGTTCGCGTTCTTCAGCAGGTCGAGGGCGACGAACTTGTCGTTCGCGGACGCCTCGGGGTCGTCGATGATGCGGCGCAGCTGGGCGAGGTGGGCCGGGCGCAGGTAGTGCTGGATGTCGTGGATGGCCTCCGCGGCCAGCTTCCGCAGCGCCTCGGGCTCCACCTTGAGGAACGTCCGTCCGTCCGGGCCCTCGACGGTGGAGACGCCCTCGGACGTCACCAGTCGGTAGGGGGTGGTGTCCTCTCCCTGGGGGAGCAGGTCGGTGTACGCGAACTCAGGCATCTCAGCCCATTCCTCACTCTGACGGACGGGCCCGCCGACGCTGGCGGGCCCGTCCAGCGTAGAACCTGCCACCGACAGGCAGCTTGTGAGGTAGGGCTCAGCCGCGCCGTCCACACCCCTAGTCGCGATCTATCGCGTTTCGGTACGCTGCTGCCGTGGACCTTCAGAAGCCCGCCCGAACCCAGGACGCCACCCCGAGCGTCCCCGCCCTGCGCGCCTCGGACGCCGACCGCGACCGGGTCGCCGACATCCTCCGCGAGGCCCTCGCCGAGGGCCGGCTCACCGCCGACGAACACGCCGAGCGCGTGGACGGCGTGCTGAACGCGAAGACGGTCGGCGAACTGGAGGTCTTCATCCAGGACCTGCCCGCCGCCCACCAGCGCCCCTCCGGCCCCGCTTGGACCCCCGCCCCGCCGCGCCCCACGGACGAGATACCCGCCGAGTCCGACGCGAACGTGGTGGCCGTCTTCAGCAGCGCGGCCCGCCGGGGCCGCTGGCGCGCCGGGCGCCGGCTGCACGCGTACTCGGTCTTCGGCAGCGTCGAGATCGACCTCAGCGAGGCGATCTTCGAGTACCAGCAGGTCGTCATCAAGGCCGTCTCGGTCTTCGGCGACGTCCAGATCCGCGTCCCGGAGAACGTGTCGCTGCGCGGCACCGGCGGCGGCGTCCTCGGCAACTTCGAGGTGGCCACTCTGGACTCCACGGACACCGACGCGCCGGTCGTCTACGTCGACGGCTGGGCCGTCCTCGGCAATGTGGAGGCCCGGCCCAAGCGCGGCAAGCTCGTCTCGGACATCCTGGAGCGGGTCCAGGACAAGGTGGAGCGGAAGCTGCGCCGGCATCTGGACCGTTGACGGTCGCGAACTCCCCGGCGATCACCCGCCGTTGGGGACGCAGTGCATAGGCGCGCGTACAGCGGGTAGGCCTTGCTGCATCGTCTCTCGCTCGCGAAGCCGTCGTCAGGAGTAGACCCGTGCTGCGACCGCCGCATTCGTCCTTGCAGGTAGCTGCCGTACCGGCCCAGCGGGTGCCAGCACGGGACCGGGACCAGGAGGCACCCTGGCACACCGAGGCCGTGTGCCGGCGCGACGAGGCGGGACTGTTCTTCGCCCCGTCCAAGGAGCCGACCGCCGCCCGGCTGTCCCGCGAGGAGGCGGCCAAGCGCGTCTGCGCCCGCTGCCCGGTCATGGTCGAGTGCCGAGAACACGCCCTGCTCCAGCCGGAGCCCTACGGCGTCTGGGGCGGCCTGACGGCGGCCGAGCGCCGCGTGGTCCTCGCGAGGCGCCGCCGCCGCGAACTCGACCTGAACAAGACGGCCCGCGTGACGGCCCCGGACCGCATAGCCGGCTAGGACGGACGAGCGTGAGCGCCCCCTGAGGACAGGGGGCGCTCACGCTCATGCGGAAGCGCCGCGCCCCCTCCGCACAGGGGGCGCGGCGCCCACCCGGTCTACTTGGCCCGCTCGAAATCGATCGCGCTGTAGGCCCGCAGCTTGCTGAGGCGGTGCTCGGAGTCGATCCGGCGCACCGTGCCCGACTTCGAGCGCATCACGATCGACTCGGTGAGCGCGGTCTGCGACCGGTAGCGCACCCCGCGCAGCAACTCGCCGTCGGTGATGCCGGTGGCCACGAAGAACACGTTCTCCCCGGACACCAGGTCGTCCGTGGTGAGCACCCGGTCGAGGTCGTGCCCGGCGTCGATCGCGCGCTGCCGCTCCTCGTCGTCCTTGGGCCACAGCTTGCCCTGGATCGTGCCGCCCAGACACTTCACGGCGCAGGCCGAGATGATGCCCTCGGGCGTGCCGCCGATGCCGAGCAGCAGGTCGACGCCCGTGCCCTCGCGCAGCGCGTAGACGGAGCCGGCGACGTCGCCGTCGGAGATCAGCTTGATGCGCGCGCCGGCCTCCCGCACCTCCTTGATCAGTCCTTCGTGCCGGGGCCGGTCCAGGATGACGACGGTGACGTCCTCCGGGGTGGCCTTCTTCGCCTTGGCGATCCGCCGGATGTTCACGGCGACGGGCGCGTCGATGTCCACGAAGTCCGCGGCTTCGGGACCGGTGACCAGCTTGTCCATGTAGAACACGGCGGACGGGTCGAACATGGCGCCGCGCTCGGCGGCGGCCAGCACGGCGATCGCGTTGGGCATGCCCTTGGCGGTCAGCGTGGTGCCGTCGATCGGGTCGACGGCGATGTCGACCTCGGGGCCGGTGCCGTCGCCGACGTGCTCGCCGTTGAACAGCATCGGCGCCTCGTCCTTCTCGCCCTCGCCGATGACGACGACGCCGTTCATCGAGACGGTGGAGACGAGGGACCGCATGGCGCGCACCGCGGCGCCGTCGGCGCCGTTCTTGTCACCGCGCCCGACCCAGCGGCCGGCGGCCATCGCCGCGGCTTCGGTCACCCGGACGAGTTCCAGGGCGAGGTTGCGGTCGGGAGCCTCGGCGGGAACATCGAGTTCGGAGGGCAGGTGATGATTTTCGGTCATCGGGGCGCACCTTTCTGATACGGCGACGGCCGGATGAGGGTCTTGGCCATGACTCTATCGTTAGGCAGACAAAATGAGCAGGGGACCCCACGGATGAGCGCCTGAGGCACCTGCGACGATAGAGGCGTGGCAGGCACGAAAGGCAAGCAGAAGACGGCTCGGGACATGATTCTCTCCCTGGCCCTGATCGGCATCGCGGCGGCGGTCGTCTACTTCGTCGCCATCCCGCACGACAATCACGCTCCCGACCTCAAGCGGGTCGACTACCGGGTCGAGCTGATCACCGCCCGCCGGGCGGCGAGCTACCCGGTGGCGGGGCCCGAGGGCCTGCCCGACGCCTGGAAGGCCACCTCCGTGAGCTACGACGGCGCGAACGGCGACTACTGGCATCTGGGCTTCCAGACCCCTGACGCCCAGTATGTCCAGATCGAGCAGTCGGCGCAGAAGCGGGCCGACTTCATCGACCAGGCCACCCAGGGCGCGAAGGCCACCAAGAGCACCGAGCGGATCGACGGCCGTACCTGGACCCGCTACACCGGCGGCCGCTACCACGGCCTCGTGCTGGAGGACACGCCCGGCTCGACCACCGTGGTCGCCGGCACCGCCTCCTTCCCGGAGCTGACGAAGATGGCGTCGGCGCTGCGGATGGAGAAGACCTCCGCGTCATGACGCGGTGAGCGACACGAAGAGGCCCCCGGTGTTGGGCGAATTCAAGGGGCCTCTTCACGCTGCTTCGGGGGCGGCTCAGACGGTCGTGACGACATCCTCGTACGCGAGCCGCGGGGAGCGCGGGTACGACGCGTCCGGGCCCGGCTTGCCGATGTTGACGACCATCAGCGGGGTGTGGTCGTCGTCCAGGAACTCCTTGCGCACGCCCTCGGCGTCGAACCCGGTCATCGGGCCCGCGGCGAGGCCGGCCGCGCGCACGCCGACGATGAAGTAGGCGGCCTGGAGCGCGGAGTTCAGCTCGGCGGAGCGCTCACGGACCGGGCGCTCGGCGAAGAAGGCGTCCTTGGCGGCCGGGAAGGCCGGGAACAGGGCCGGCAGCTCCTCGTGGAACTCGTTGTCCGCGGAGAGGATCGCGACCAGCGGGGCGGCGGCGGTCTTGGGCCGGTTGCCCTCGGCCATGTGCCGCACCAGGCGCTCGCGGGCCTCGGGGGAGCGGACCAGGGTGATGCGCAGCGGGGTCTGGTTGAAGGCGGTGGGGCCGTACTTGACCAGGTCGTAGATCGCCCGGACCTGCTCCTCGGTCACCGGCTCGTCGGTGAAGGCGTTCGCGGTGTGGGCCTCACGGAACAGCAGGTCCTGGGCGGCGGGGTCAAGAACGAGAGACATCGTGACTTCCTCGGTGATGCGTACGGTCCGCTGCCGGACCGCTGCGGACGGCACGACCCTACGCCAGTCGAGGTTTAACTTTCAACAAAACCGGGGGCGAGGTGATCCGCCCCACAGCCCAGCGGCCTCCCGGAGCGAGCCCTACTCGGTCTCCTCGCCCTCTCCCTCCTCCTCCGCGAGCGCCGCGTCCAGGCGGGCGCGCGCCCCCTCCAGCCAGCGCCGGCACACCTTGGCCAGCTCCTCCCCGCGCTCCCACAGCGCCAGGGAATCCTCCAGCGAGGTGCCGCCCGCCTCCAGCCGCCGCACCACCTCGATCAGTTCGTCCCGCGCCTGCTCGTACGAGAGCGTCGCCTCGGTCCCGCCGGTCTCCGTCTTGCCGGTCATCCGTCCACCTTCACCGTGAATTCGCCGTCGGCGACGCGCGCTCGCAGCGCCTCGCCCTCACTGACCTCGCCCGGATCGCGCACCACATGCCCGTCGGCGCGCTGGAGCACCGCATAGCCGCGTTGCAGCGTGGCCGCGGGGGAGAGGGCCACCACGCGCGCGCGGGTGTGCGTCAGCTCCGAGTCCGCGCGGTCCAGCAGATGGCCGAGGGTGCGCCGGCTCCGCCCGAGCAGCGCGGCCACGTGGTCCGCGCGCTCGTCCAGCATCCGGTGCGGATCCTCCATCGCGGGCCGCGCCAGCGCGTGCGCCAGGCCCCGTTCCTCGCGCTCGACGAGCGCCCGCGCACAGCGCCGGGCGCGGTCCCGCAGCATCCGCACCCGCTCCAGCTCCTCGCCCACGTCCGGTACGACCTTCTTGGCCGCGTCGGTCGGGGTGGAGGCGCGCAGATCGGCGACCAGGTCGAGCAGCGGGCTGTCCGGTTCGTGCCCGATCGCGGAGACGACCGGGGTACGGCACTGCGCCACCGTCCGCACCAGCTCCTCGTCGGAGAACGGCAGCAGATCCTCCACGCTGCCGCCGCCGCGGGCCACGATGATGACGTCCACGTCCTCGATCGCGTCCAGCTCCTTGACCGCCTGCACGACCCCCGGAACGGCGTACACCCCCTGCACGGGCACATTGCGCACCTCGAAGCGGACGGCGGGCCAGCGGTGCCGGGCGTTCTCCAGCACGTCCCGCTCCGCCGCGGAGGCACGGCCGCAGACCAGGCCGATCAGCTGCGGCAGGAACGGCAGCGGCTTCTTGCGCTCCGCCGCGAACAGCCCCTCCGCCGCCAGCGACGACTTCAGCCGCTCCAGGCGGGCCAGCAGCTCGCCCACCCCGACCGGCCTTATCTCGGCGGCGCGCAGGGAGAGCTGCCCCCTCGGCGCGTACCACTCGGGTTTCGCCAGCACCAGGACGCGGGCGCCCTCGCCGACCACGTCGGCCACGGCGTCGAACACCTGCCGGTAACAGGTCACGCTGACCGAGATGTCGTACGACGGGTCGCGCAGCGTCAGGAACACGACGCCGGCACCCGGCCGCCGCGACAGCTGGGTGATCTGCCCCTCGACCCACACCGGGCCCAGCCGGTCGATCCAGCCCCCGATCAACCGGGAGACCTCACCGACCGGCAGGGGTGCCTCAGGGGTCGTCTTCAAAGCCATGCGCCGAGCGTAATGGGCGGCACCGACAGCGCCGTCCGGCCGGGCGCGGCCGGCTGATCCCGGCGCGGTCGTACGACCCCTACGATGGACCCATGACCGCTTCGCCTCGCCGCCGTGTCCTGCTCGCCGCCCCCCGAGGCTACTGCGCCGGTGTGGACCGCGCCGTGATCGCCGTCGAGAAGGCCCTGGAACAGTACGGCGCCCCGATCTACGTCCGGCACGAGATCGTCCACAACAAGTACGTCGTGCAGACCCTGGAGAAGAAGGGCGCCGTCTTCGTCGAGCGCACGGACGAGGTGCCCGAGGGCAACATCGTCATGTTCTCGGCCCACGGCGTCGCCCCGGTCGTCCACGAGGAGGCCGCGCGGGGCCGCCTCGCCACCATCGACGCCACCTGCCCCCTGGTCACCAAGGTCCACAAGGAAGCCGTCCGGTACGCGAAGGAGGACTACGACATCCTCCTGATCGGACACGAGGGCCACGAAGAGGTCATCGGCACCTCTGGCGAGGCCCCCGACCACATCCAGCTGGTCGACGGCCCCGAGGACGTCGCCAACGTCGAGGTCCGCGACCCCGAGCGGGTCGTCTGGCTGTCGCAGACCACGCTCTCCGTGGACGAGACCATGGAGACCGTCGACGCCCTGAAGACCAAGTTCCCGGGCCTGGTCTCGCCGCCCAGCGACGACATCTGCTACGCCACGCAGAACCGCCAGCTGGCCGTGAAGGAGATGGGTGCCGACTCCGACCTGGTCATCGTCGTCGGCTCGCGCAACTCCTCCAACTCCAAGCGCCTGGTCGAGGTCGCCAAGCTGGCCGGTGCCCGCGAGGCGTACCTGGTGGACTTCGCCGACGAGATCGACGAGGCGTGGCTGGAGGGCGTGGAGACCGTCGGCGTCACCTCCGGCGCCTCCGTCCCGGACGTGCTGGTCGAGCAGGTCCTGGAGTGGCTCGCCGCGCGCGGCTACGCGGACGTGGAGATCGTCAAGACCGCCGAGGAGTCCATCACCTTCTCGCTGCCCAAGGAGCTCCGCCGCGATCTGCGCGAAGAGGCGGCGAACCTGGTGGCCGAGCGCGGCGGATCGGGCACTTCCCAGGAGTGACCGACGCCATCTGGGCGTGACGGTCAGTGGCCCGTCGTAACGTGGGGCCATGCAGATCTTCGGCGTGGACATCGGCGGATCCGGGATCAAGGGCGCCCCTGTGGACCTCGACAGGGGCGACCTCGCCCAGGAGCGCTGCAAGGTGCTCACCCCGCACCCGGCGACGCCCGACGGCGTGGCCGACGGGGTGAAGCAGGTGATCGACCACTTCGGCTGGACCGGGCCCGTGGGCCTGACCTTCCCCGGCGTGGTCACCGGCGGCGCGACGGTCCGTACGGCGGCCAATGTCGACAAGAGCTGGATCGACACCGACGCGCGCGCCCTGTTCGGCGGCCGACTGGGCGGCCTGCCGGTGACGGTGGTCAACGACGCGGACGCGGCGGGCGTCGCCGAGATGCAGTTCGGCGCCGGCCGGGGCCGCGGGGGCACGGTCATCCTGCTCACCTTCGGCACCGGCATCGGCAGCGCCGTCTTCGCGGACGGCGTCCTGGTCCCCAACACCGAGCTGGGCCACCTGGAGCTGGGCGGTCACGACGCCGAGCGCAAGGCGTCCAGCAAGGCCAAGGAGGACCACGACCTGAGCTGGGAGCAGTGGGCGCGCCGGGTCCAGAAGTACCTGGCGCACGTGGAGATGCTGTTCTCGCCCGAGCTGTTCATCATCGGCGGCGGGGTCAGCCGCAAGGCCGACAAGTTCCTGCACCACATCAAGGGCATCAAGGCCGAGATCGTGCCCGCGCAGCTCCAGAACAGCGCCGGGATCGTGGGGGCGGCGATGCGGGCGGCCCAGCAGCTGTAGGGGCGGCGGATGCGAGGGGCGGGCGGGTGCCGGTGGTCGTGGGGGCGGCGGTCGTGGGGCGGCGGGTGTGAGAGGCGGGCGGCCGGGCGGCACCCGGTAAATGTGGGGCGCGGATGCGCCGGCGGCCGTGGCGGACGGGACGTGCGGTGGGCGTCCGCGGCACGGGTGGGACGCGCGGTGGGCCGTCACACCGCGGGGCGCGCCGCTCGCTACTGCCACCCGCGCTTACCGCCACCCGCGCTTACCGCCACCCGCGCTTACTGCCGCCTGCGCTTAGCGCTGCCTGCGCCGCCGTACCCACCGCACCCGGCGGACGAGCACGATCACCCCGGCGGCCAGCGTCCCCCCGTACAGCCAGCCCGCCTGGGTGGCGAGGCCGGTCGCCAGGCCCATCAGGCGGCCGAGCATCCCCTCGCGCCCGTCGGCGACCACGAACAGCCCGGACGCGAAGGCGATGGGCACGGCGACGGGCGCGGTCAGCACGTCGCCGGGGCGCACCCAGAGCGCGGTCAGCGCGCACACGGGCAGGAACAGCAGGCCGTACACCGGCAGCGAGCCGTCGAGGAGCAACTGGTCGAGGCAGCCCAGGAGGAACATCGCGGCGACGCAGAACAGCCCGCCGCCGAGCCCGGTGAGCCGGGGGCCCGGCAGTCTCGGGCCCTGCGGCACCGTCCGGCCCTGCCCCGCGCCGCGCCCCGCCTCCGGGCCGGGCGGGCGGCGCCGGGCCTGGGGCGGCAGATGGGCGCGGGCCGGGTTGCCGCGTCGCCGTCCGTCGTTCGGGGGTCGCGTCCTGTGCTGCTCCATTGGACCAACTTAGGTCTGCTTATGTGCCTGATCGGCTCCCAGACACGCCGATGGGCGGACCTTGGCCGGGCGGGCGGTGCTCCCAGGGAAGAGGGCACGCGGAACGCCGTAGACTGGTGGATCGGCCAGTGTCCTCCGAGGGCCTGGCAGCCCCAGCTCCTGGCCCTCTCATCCACGGGAAGTCGCAACGTGTCGCTCACGATCGGAATCGTCGGCCTGCCCAATGTCGGCAAGTCGACCCTGTTCAACGCCCTGACCAAGAACGACGTGCTGGCGGCCAACTACCCGTTCGCCACGATCGAGCCCAACGTCGGCGTGGTCGGCGTGCCCGACGGCCGGCTGGCGCAGCTGGCGTCGATCTTCGGTTCGGAGCGCATCCTTCCGGCCACGGTCGACTTCGTGGACATCGCCGGCATCGTGCGCGGCGCGTCCGAGGGCGAGGGCCTGGGCAACAAGTTCCTCGCGAACATCCGTGAGTCGGACGCGATCTGCCAGGTGATCCGCGCGTTCAAGGACGAGAACGTCGTCCATGTCGACGGCAAGGTCTCGCCCAAGGACGACATCGAGACGATCAACACCGAGCTGATCCTCGCCGACCTCCAGACCATCGAGAAGGTCCTGCCGCGGCTCCAGAAGGAGTCCCGGATCAAGAAGGACGTCGCGCCGAAGGTGAAGGCGGTCGAGGAGGCCAAGGAGATCCTGGAGAAGGGCGACACGCTCTTCGCGCACGGCATCCTCCAGGGCTCCGAGCGGGCCGAGCTGCTGCACGACCTGCACCTGCTGACCGCCAAGCCGTTCCTCTACGTCTTCAACGTGGACGAGGACGAGCTGACGGACGAGGACTTCAAGAACGAGCAGCGCGCGCTGGTCGCCCCCGCGGAGGCGATCTTCCTGAACGCCAAGCTGGAGGCCGACCTCGCCGAGCTGGACGAGGAAGAGGCCCTCGAACTCCTCCAGTCCGTCGGCCAGGAGGAGCCCGGCCTCGCGACCCTGGCCCGCGTCGGTTTCGACACCCTCGGCCTCCAGACCTACCTCACGGCCGGCCCCAAGGAATCCCGCGCCTGGACCATCAAGAAGGGCGCCACCGCCCCCGAGGCCGCCGGAGTCATCCACACCGACTTCCAGAAGGGCTTCATCAAGGCCGAGGTCATCTCCTTCACCGACCTGCTCTCCGCCGGCTCGGTGGCGGAGGCCCGCGCCAAGGGGAAGGCGCGGATGGAGGGCAAGGATTATGTGATGCAGGACGGGGATGTGGTGGAGTTCCGCTTCAACGTATAGGCCACGCATTGCCGTGGACCCGGCGAATGAGCGAAACGCCGGTTAGCGCGGGGTCGGCCCGAATTCGGGTCGGCCCCGTTCGCGTGCCCGTGGCCGGATTCTGGCTGGCCGCCGGTTCGACTCCTGGGGGTGGCACAGCCCGTAGTTACTTTGGTGCGAGCCTCGTAGATCTTTGCCCCGGCGTCATCATGTGAGAACAACCGCCGCACCGGCGAGCCGCCCACACCCGCGCAGACCCGTCAGGCCGGACGCGACCGGGCTCGTCGCAACGTGGGAGTGACCTTCGCCGCCTGCGGTCTCGTCCTGCTCGCAGCGCCGATCCTGCCCGCACTGGTCGCCTACGCCATCGGCGAGTCCCTCGCCCTTTTGACGGTTCGCGAATCCGCTGCCGAAGTCGGCGCCCGCCGTTGGCTGGAGAAGCGCTCGATGGGAACATGACGCGAGGAAGGGGCCCTGCGGCACCCGCTGTCGGCTTCGCCGGTGCGCACAGGGATCCTCTGGCCCCTCACCTGCGCCCTCCGGCTGATGGACGCGGCATCCCTGGAGGTCTTCCTGGCCACGCCGAACTCGGACGGGGTGCCGGACGAGCCGGCGAACGGGGTCCCGCGCCGGACGGCCGGGTCCGGCGGACCGGCGGGCGCCGTCCCCGGGAAGAGGCGTGGGCGGGCAGCGCCGGGCCGGACCGGTCCGCGCGGGGCCGGCGGTTCTGGGCGAAGCGGGCGGCCGGGCCGGCAGGGCCGGCCGAGGTGCCGTTGCGGCCCGGGTGGCAGCGGCCGGGTGCCAAGGCCATCGGCGGCACCCGCGCCAGCGTCATCAACAGCACCTTGACGAGGCCCTGTTCCGTGTACCTTCCACGGGGTTTCTCCTGTTCGTACTCGAAGGAGCCGACCGGGAGTCATGAACCACCGGGCGCGGAGGGCAGGTCGTGCCTGCCGCGCAGGGGCCCGATCAGGAGCAACAGGGGGGTGACAGCGAGTCCGGCGGTCAGCAGCCACAGCGTCGGCCGCAGCCCGAGCGCCGTGCCGAGCACGCCGCCGAGCAGGGAACCGAGCGGAATGGCACCGAAGTTCGCCACCGAGATGCAGGCCGTGACGCGGCCGAGCAGCCGGGGCGGGCAGTACCGCTGGCGGAACGCGCCCTGGATCACATTGGCGAGCACCACACCGAGGGCGAGGAGGGCGCTGCCGGCCACGAGCGCGGCCAGCATCGGTCCCTTGTGCGCCATCGGGGTCAGCAGGGCGAAGGGGGCCGTGGTGGCGGTGGCCGCCAGCAGCCCGCGTGCGGTGCCCCAGCGGGCGGTCACCCGCTTGGCACCGGCCGCGCCGAGGACGCCGCCGACGCTGGCGGAGGCCAGCAGCCAGCCGGTCGCGCCCTCCGGCACGCCGAGCAGACGGATCATGAACACGGGCAGGATCGCCTGGTACGCCGACAACAGCAGGTTGGTGACGGTGCCGTAGGCGGTCAGCACCCGCAGATAGGGGTCGCGGACGGTGTGCTGGAGCCCCTCGCGGATCTCCCGGCGCAGCGGGGTGCGCTCGCGTACGGGGTCGCGCGGGGCCTCCCGGCCGCGGATGCCGAGCAGGCACAGCGCCGAGAAGAGGAAGGTGCCGGCGTTGACCAGCAGGCCGTAGACCGCCCCGAAGCCCTGGGCGAGCAGACCGCCGCCGCCGAGACCGGCCATCTGGGCGACCGATTCGCTGCCCGTCAGCTTGGCGTTGGCTTCCTGGAGTTGGTCGCGGTCGACGATGGAGGGCACGTACACCTTGTACGAGATCCCGAAGAACACCGCCGCCAGGCCGTTGAGCAGCGCCACCACCAGCAGATGCGTCATGGTGAGCGCGCCGAGCCAGGCGGCCACCGGCACGCTCGCGAACAGCAGCGCCGAGGCGAGGTTGCACACCAGCATCAGCGGGCGCCGGCGCATCCGGTCCACCCAGGCGCCGGCCGGCAGGCCGATCAGCAGCCAGGGCAGCCAGGGCGCGGCGGCCAGCACACTCACGCTGAGCGTGCTGGCGTTCAGGGTGACCACGGCGACCAGGGGCATCGCCACGGTGGTGATGTTGATGCCGACCCGGTTGGTGGTCTCGCCGAACCACAGCAGGCGGAAGTCGCGGTTGCGGGACAGCGGCGGCCGGGGCGGGGCGGGGGCCGCGGCCTCGGCGGGGCAGACGTCCTGGCTCATGCGCCGGCCACCTTCCGTACGGGCTCGCGGGGCAACTCCTCCGCGGCGGGACCGGCGAGCCGGTCCCGGGTGAGCCCGGCACGCCGCCGTGCGTTCGGCAGCAGCACATCGAGACCGGACGCGGACTCGGAATTCATCGGTGTCTCCTTCATCCTCGGAAAACGTGGCCGAATGCCAGGTAGGCGACCCGAGCCGACGAGGTGCCTGCCAACGAGGAAGAGACTGATCGACCCGCTTCCCGTACGGTTCCCGCCACGATCCCACTGCGTTCCGTATGGGTTACGCTGCTGTGCGGCGCGAAGCGGACGGCTCTGGGGGAGCGGCGATTTAGGGGGGCTGTCGGTGACGGCGGCGTCAGGGGAACGGCTTCGGTTCAATATCCTCGGCCCGATGGAGGCGTGGGCCGACGGCGTCCGGCTGAAACTCGGCGGCGTCATCCAGGAACGTGTTCTGGCCACCATGCTGCTGGAACCGGGGAAGGTGCTCCCGGTGTCCCGGCTGGTCGAGGCAGCCTGGGACGAGGAGCCGCCGGCGACGGCGTCCCACCAGGTCCGCAAGGCAGTCGCCGACCTGCGAAGACGGATACCGGGCGGCGCCGAGACGCTGCTCACGGTGGGGCCCGGCTACCGGGCCGTGATCGACGCGACCCAGTGCGACCTGTCCGAGTTCGGCACCCTGGTGCGCACGGCGAAGTCCGCCGTGGCCGAGGAGCGGCTCGCCGAGGCGGTCCAGGTACTGCGCAGCGCCCTGGCACTGTGGCGGGGCCCGGTGCTGTCCGGGGTCGGCGGACCCGTCGTGGAGGCGGCCGCCACCACCATAGAGGAACGCCGGCTGGCCGTGTGGGAGGAGCAGATCGCCCTGCGGCTCGCCCTCGGCGAGGCCGGTGAACTCGTCCCGGATCTGCGGGAACTGGTCGCCGAGCACCCGCTGCGCGAGACCCTGCGCGGCCATCTGATGCTCGCCCTGTGCCGCTCCGGCCGGCAGGCCGAGGCCCTGGAGGAGTACGGCAAGGTCCGTGAACTGCTCGTCGAGCAACTCGGCGTCGACCCCGACCCGCACCTGACCAAGCTGTACGAGGGGATCCTGCGCGAGAGCCCCGAGCTGGCCGGCGCCGCGCCCGCCCCCTTACCGCTCGCCGCCGAGGCTCCCTGCACCCTGCCGTACGACCTCTCCGACTTCACCGGCCGCGAGACCGAGCTGGCCGAACTGCTGCGCCACGCCCAGCCGGGGAGCGAGCAGGGGCCGAGGATCGTGGCCCTGGACGGCATGGGCGGCAGCGGCAAGACCTCCCTCGCGGTGCGCGCCGCCTACCAGCTGGCCGCCGACTACCCCGACGGCCAGCTCCACATCGACCTGCGCGGTTACACCCCCGGCGACCAGCCGGTGACCGCCGGCGCCGCGCTCGACAGCCTGCTGCGGGCGCTCGGCGTGCCCGGCGACCGCATACCCGACGACACCGCGGGCCGCACCGCCCTGTGGCGGTCCACGCTCGGCGGCAAGCGGGTGCTGATCCTGCTGGACAACGCGGCCGAGGCCTCCGGCATCGAACCGCTGCTGCCCACCGCCCCCGGCTGCCTGCTGCTGGTCACCAGCCGCGGCCGCCTCGTGGACCTCGACGGCGCGCAGTGGATCTCCCTCGGCGTGATGTCCCCGCGCGAGAGCGCCGCCCTGGTCGCCGAGACCCTCGGCGCCGGACGCGTCGCCGCCGAGCCCGACGCCGCCCTCGACCTGGCCCGGCTCTGCGGCCACCTCCCGCTCGCCCTGCGCATCGCCACCGCCCGGCTGCGCAACCGGCCCCGCTGGACCCTGCGTTACCTGGTCGAGCGGTTGCAGGACGAGACCCGCAGGCTCGACGAGCTGAGCTCCGGCGCCCGCAGCGTCTCGGCCACCCTGCGGCTGTCGTACCAGGCCCTGGACAAGGAGAGCCGCGTCGCCTTCCGGATCCTCTCCCTGCATCCGGGCGGCGACATCAACGTGCACGCCGCGGCCGCGCTGCTCGACCGCGACATCCGGGACGCCGAGGACCTGCTGGAACGACTGCTGGACGTGCATCTGGTGCAGCAGCCGGAGATCGGGCTGTACTCCTTCCACGATCTGGTGCGCAGCTTCGCCCAGAGCCTCTTCGAGGCCGCCGACCAGGGCGGCGACGAGGCGGCCGACGCCGTGGAACGCCTGCTCTGCTACTACCTCACCGCGACCGAGCTGGCCTGCGACGTGCTCTACCCCGGCCGCCGCCACCGCCCCACCGGCATCGAGAAGTCCACGGCCGAGATGCCCCCGCTCGGTGACGCCGAGCGGGCCAGGACCTGGTTCGACCGGGAACAGGACACCCTGCTCGCCGCGGTCGCCCTGGCCGAACGGCGGAGCCTGGACCGGTACGTCGTCTGCCTGAGCCGCAACCTCGTCTTCCAGCTCAACGCGCGGGGCCAGATGGAGGAGTTCGGGGAACTGGGCCGGGCCTCGGTCGGGGCCGCGAAACGCCTCGGCGATCTCGCCCTGCTGGGCATGAGCCTGTCCAACCTGGGCGTCGCGTGCTGGCGGCTCGGCCGGTTCGAGGAGGGACTGGAGGCCGCGCGGGAGGGCCGGGACGTGGCCGCACAGCTCGGCGACCGGCACACCGAGGCGCACAGCGAGGGCACCCTCGGCCAGTTCAACAGCCTGCTCGGCAACTTCCCCGAGGCGCTCACGCACCTGGAGCGGGCCACCGCTTACGAGCGGGAACTGGGCAGCCCCCGCGCCGAGGCCGACAGCCTCACCATGCTCAGCACGCTGTACGAGCAGTGGGGGCGCCACGAGGAGGCCAAGGACGCCGCGCTGCGCGCGATCGAACTCCAGGCCGGGCTCGGCCGGTTCGAGAACCAGTTCAGCGCCTTCACCGACCTGGCCTTCGCCCAGGCCGGCCTCGGGGACTACGCCGGGGCCGCCCGAAGCCTGGACCGGGCCCGCGCCCTCGTCGCCGACGGCGCCGATCCGGGGAACGTGGCCCTGACCCTGGCCCTGTCGGCCGACGTCGACCAGCATCTGGGCCGGCCCGTGCGCACCCCCGACCTGGCCGAGCAGGCCCTCGAACTGGTGGCGTCCAGCGCCTCGCCGCTGCGCCGGGCCAAGGTGGAGAACATCGTGGGCCGGTTGCGCGGGCGGCAGGGGGAACGACGAGTCGCCCGCGAACTGCACGCCGGTGCACGCGAGGTGGCCGCCGCGGTGAGCTATCGCATCGAGGAGGCGTACGCGCTGGCGGGGCTCGCGGACGCCGAGGACGACGCCGGGGCCGCCGCCCGGCACCGGGCCGCGGCGGAGGAACTGTTCGCGCGCATGGGGGTCGCGCCGGACCGACGGCGCCGCTGAGCTTCCCCCGTGCGTCGCCAAGCCCCGGAAGCGGAGAGCCCGGGGGTCAGTACGACCTGGGTACGGGCCGCTCCCGCCTCATGGCCGGCCAGGTCGAGCAGGGAGCGCACCAGTGAGCACATGACGGCCCGCTCGCCCTCGCCCGAGGGGGGTGGGACGATCCGGGCCACGTTGTGCATCCCGTTGGCCGTCTCCGTCTCGACGCTGAACCGGGGGCCGTCGACGGGGCCCCGGTCGGCATACGGCGGCGCCTCGCCACCGGCGGCCACCCGCTTCGCCCGGCGTTCCATACCGGAGAGGTCGCGGTTCTTCCACGGCAGTGCACCTTCAGCGGGTCGGGCCGAAAATGTCAGAGAGACCGTCGGAAGCCGTCCCGCCTCACGGGTGCCGCACGCCGGGGGTGCCCGCGTAACCCGGTGCCGGGTACGGGGCGGGGTCGGTGACCCAGCCGGACAGGAGGACCAGGCGGGAGTCGCGGTCGACGGCGAGGAAGGCGAAGGGGCGGTCGAAGGCGACGCGTACGACGGTGGTCTCGTAGCGGTACCGGGGCGGGGCGCTGCCGTACATCTCCGCGACGGCCGTCACCGCCGCCGCGCGGAAGCCGAGCGCGCCGAAGCGGGTCACGGCCGACTGCCGGGCCTCCGAGACGGTCAGCGGGTGGGCGCTCACGCCGGGGAAGTGGCCGAAGCGCGCGTCGGTCGCGGAGCGCAGCCCGAACAGCTCCGGCTGGGCCAGCAGATCGTGGTCCGCGCGCACCTCGTACGCCACCGTCCGCACGTCCAGCGAGGTCGGCTCCGGCGTGTGGGCCTGCTCCCGCTCCACCCGCAGTCCGGGCCCGACCTCGCCGTACGGCAGGGCACCGCCCGGCGTGAGCGCGAGGGCGCGCTCCACCACGGCCACGCCCGCGGCGATGACCTGGCCCGGCGTCATGCGCTCCTCGCCGAGCACCAGATGGACGTCGATGCCGCTGTCGCCGGGGACCGTCAGCGCGGTGACGAAGCCGTCCTGGGTGCCCGCCACGCCGACCCGGTCCGGGCGCACGCTGCGCCGGTGCAGCCCGCGCAGGGTACGGCCCTGCCAGGGGCCCGCCGCCGGGGTGAGCGGCTGCTCGGTGAAGGGCTGGCGCCAGGTGGTGTGCAGGGCGAGCGCGCCCGCCAGCACCATCCGCGTCTGCCGGTTCAGCGTCACCGGCATCCGCTCGACCAGGCCGCCGGTGCGCTCGGCCGCCCAGCGGTCCAGCCGTTCCTGCGCGGTGACGAGGTCCTCCCCGAACACGCCGTGCGTGCCCGGCGGCAGCGCTGCCAGCCACTCCTCGCGCAGCAGCAGGTCCGCCTGCGTCCACAGGCCGAGCGCCGTGTCCAAGCCCGACACCGAGCCCAGGGCCGCGAGCAACTCCCGTGCGAGGGCGCCCGCTTGCTCCGCGGGCACGCCGAGCGCCCCGGCCAGTTCCTGCCGGGCGGGGCCCGCGGCGCCGTCCGCGAGGAGGGCCAGCAGGGGCCAGACCCCGGCGGCGGAGAACGCCGTGCCGCCCCGCGCGGTGGCGCCCCACCGCGCGGTGAGTCCGTTCACCGTGCGTACGACGGTGCCGTCGACCCCGTTCTCCAGCTTCAATTCCGCCCCCTGTGTCCCGCTTACCTGCGACAAGTCGTACGAGGCACGGTACCGGTGTTCCCGGACTGCCGTTCGGGCGGCCGGAGTTGTCCGAGGCGCTCGGCAGGTGTGAAAGGGGGCGCGGGCGGGGGAGAAGGTGCTGGGGTGAGGGGCTGCCCGCCCGCGTTCATCACTTCGAGTGATTCTCTGGCCTTTGCTTGCACGGCTCAACCGACGGTTGCCACGCTGTTGCTGTCTGTGCAATCTGATGGGAGCGGCCAGTGACATTCGGTGAGCAGCCGGCGTACCTGCGTGTCGCGGGTGATCTCCGCAAGAAGATCGTCGACGGTTCACTGCCGCCCCACACCCGGCTCCCCTCCCAGGCCCGCATCCGCGAGGAGTACGGCGTCTCGGACACCGTCGCCCTGGAGGCCCGCAAGGTCCTGATGGCCGAGGGGCTGGTCGAGGGCCGCTCCGGCTCGGGGACGTATGTGCGCGAGCAGCCCGTGCCGCGCCGGGTCGCCCGCTCCGGCTACCGCTCGGCCGGCGGCGCCACCCCCTTCCGGCAGGAGCAGGCCGACGCCGCGGTGCGCGGCACCTGGGAGTCCAGCAGCCGGCAGACCGAGGCCGGCGCCGCGATCGCCGAGCGGCTCGGGATCGAGACCGGCGAGCGGGTCATGCGCACCAAGTACCTGTTCCGCGAGGCCGGTGAGCCGATGATGCTCTCCACCTCCTGGGAACCCCTCGCGGTCACCGGCCGCACCCCGGTGATGCTGCCCGAGGAGGGGCCGCTCGGCGGCATGGGCGTGGTCGAGCGCATGCGGGCCATCGACGTGATCGTGGACAACGTCACCGAGGAGGTCGGCGCGCGCCCCGGTCTCGCCGAGGAACTGCACCTCCTCGGCGGCGTCCCCGGCCATGTCGTCCTGGTCGTCCAGCGCACGTACTACGCTTCCGGGCGCCCGGTGGAGACCGCGGACGTGGTGATCCCGGCGGACCGGTACCGGGTCGCGTACCACCTGCCGGTGCGGTGACGGCCGTGCCGCGCGTCGTATGCCGTGTCGTACGCCGTTTCGCGCGTCGCGGAGTGAGGTAGCGCACACCCCCGACTCGCCTGGCGGCGATTCGCGCCGGTGATGGGTGCTCACCTGCCCTGCGGCGGGTGCCGTGGTCCGGTCGTCTTCGCAGGTGGGCGCCGTTTCCCGGCGGAGTCGGCCGGAGCTCTCCCTGGGGGCGCGTCCGTGCTTGCGCGCCCCCGCCGGTCTGACGGCTTGCGTACCTCTTTGTGAAAAGGCGTATTCGCTGCGTAAAGGTTGGGCGTACGCTCGGGCATATGCGTAGTGCGGTTTCCTTAGGCGGGGCCCGGAAAGGGTCCGGGACGGGATGGGGGTCCCGTGGTGCCGGAAAGGGTGAAGGGCGCGATGGGGGCGGAGCGGACCATGAGTGAGGGCACGGCTTCCCTGCCCTGGATCGTCATACGGCAGGACGACAACGGCAATCGCTACCGCGTCGGCCGGTACGCGACCCACGCCGAGGCGCAGAAGATCGCCGACAGCTTCCAGGACCGCGGGCACAGGCAGCTCTACATGGTCGAGCGGCTCGGGCAGAACGGGGAGAACGGGGCGGGCGGCCGCGACTGACCGGCGCCGCCGTGCCCCGCGGAGCCTCACGTAGGCTCCGCTCCATGACGCCCATGACGGAACGGACCGTGGTGGTCGGCGCCGCCCTGCTCGACGGCGGCCGCCTGCTCGCCGCGCGCCGCAGCGCGCCCGCCGATCTGGCCGGACGCTGGGAGCTGCCCGGCGGCAAGGTCGAGCCGGGGGAGCGGCCCGAGGACGCCCTGGTGCGCGAACTGCGCGAGGAACTCGGCGTGGACGCCGAGACCGTGGCGCGCGTGCCCGGCGAATGGCCCCTGCGCGAGCCGTACGTCCTGTGGGTGTGGACCGCCCGGCTGTGCCCCGGCTCTCCCGCGCCCCGGCCCCTCCAGGACCATGACGAGCTGCGTTGGCTGACCCCGGCCCGGCTGTGGGGCGTGCCGTGGCTGGAACAGGACGTACCGGCGGTGCGGGAGGTCGAGCAGCGGATGACGGCGGAGGCGCACTGAGGCGGACCCCGCCCCGCGCTTTCCGGCGGAGCCCCACTGAGACGGACTCCCGCCCCGCGCTCTCCGGCGGTCGTCCGGACCGAGTACGCCGTTCGACCACACTTCGGCGGTCCGGACGGTACCGGCCATCGCTTATCGGGTATGTGCCCATTAACCCCACGAAACCGGACAGCTCGCGGCCTGGGAAGTGATCGGCGTGATCGACACCGATGGCGACTGTGCCGAGTGGACCTTTCCCGCGGAACCGGGCGCCGTGCGCAGCGCCCGGACCGCGGTCCGCGGCCAGTTGCACGGCTGGGACCTCGACTGCGTCGCCGACCTCGCCGCGCTGCTGGTGAGCGAGCTGGTCACCAACTCGCTGCGGCACGCCACCGGACCGATCGGCGTACGGCTCGTACGGCCGGTCGGCGCCGACGACTCCCTGCTGGTCGAGGTCTCCGACCCGCTCCCCGACCCGCCACGCGAGCGCGTCGCCCGGCCCGAGGACGAGAGCGGGCGCGGACTCCAGTTGCTCGCCGGGTCCTCGCGCCGCTGGGGCACCCGGCCCGGCACGAGCGGAAAGACCGTCTGGTTCGAACTCGCCGTGCCGCAATGACACCACCGGGGGCGCACCGGGGTGGCGCGGGGGTGTCCGGGGTGAGGCAGGGGCGCCCGTGGGGGCGGAGGGGGGTGTACATCGACCGCCGCCCGGTCCACCGTGTGACCCCGGCTCGCGGACGGCCCCGGAGTAGGGGGTTCGAGGCCGTGTTCCCTGGTTAGAAGAGTGGAAGTGTGGTCACGGAGCGGTCCGAAAAACGTCTGGACCGAGCTGTGATCGTGAACACCGTGTCGCGCGGCGCCGTAGTGCTGGATACTGCGGGCAGCCGCCCCCGGTGACCGGTGCCGGGTGCGGTGAGCTGGAGGGGACGGTTCGCGTGAGCGAGATACCAGCGAAGGCCACGGAGTCCGAGGACCCGTCGGACGGCGCGAGGGAGCAGACCGCCGCGGGTGCGGCGGCGACCGGTGGCGCCCTGTGGCAGAGCAGTCCGCCCGGCTCCATGTACGACTACATAAAGGTGGCCTCCTTCTCCATCGGCCCCGACGGCCTGGTGGACCAGTGGAGCCTGCGGGCCGAGCAGCTTTTCGGCATTCCGGCCGCGCGCGCCGTCGGCATGGACCCCATCGAGGCGTTCATCGACCCCGACCTGCGCGAGCACGGCCATCGCAAGATGGCGGAGATCCTCGACGGGCGCGAGTGGACCGGTGTCGTGCCCTTCCGGATGCCGGACCCGCCGGAGGGCGGGCGCGGCGCGGACGGCCTGGCCGAGGTCTACGTGATGCCGACCCGCACCGCGGAGGGCGAGAAGGCGGCCGTCTGCATCGTCGTCGACGTCCGTACGTTGCGCAGGATCGAGACCGATCTCGCCGCCTCCCAGGCGATATTCGGACAATCCCCCTTCGGTTTCCTGCTGCTCGACTTCGACCTGCGGGTGCGCCGCGTCAACCAGCGGTTCGCCAACGTCTTCGGCGGCACCCCGGACGACCACCGGGGCAAGGGCGTGTTCGACTATCTGCCGCGCGCCGAGGCCGAGCGGGTCTCGGCGACGCTGCGGCGGGTCCTGGAGAGCGGCGACCCGGTCACCGACATGCACGTCACCGGGCACGTGCCGGGCTCCGAGGAGCGCCGGCACTGGTCCGTCAACCTCTATCGCGTGCACAGCGGCAGCGGCCGGCCCATCGGTGTCGCCTGGCTCGCCACCGATGTCACCTCCCGCCGTGCCGCCGCCCGCGAGGCCGCCGCCGCCCGGCGCAACCTGGCGCTGCTCAACGAGGCGGGAGCGCGGATCGGCAACTCCCTGGACCTGGAGACCACGGCCCGCGAACTCCTCGACGTGGTCGTCCCCGGCTTCTGCGACCTGGCCACCGTCGACCTCTACCAGGGGTTGCTGACCGGCGACGAGACCCCGCCCGGCATGGCGGACGGCAGCGCGGAGCTGCGCCGGGTCGCCATCGCCAGCGCGGTCGCGGACGCGCCCGCCGGACGCGCTAGCGAGACCGTCAAGGTCGGCGCCGTACACCACTTCCCCTTCACCTCCCCCTGCGCGGACGCCCTGCGCACCGCGCGGCCGCGGGCGGTGCCGGCGGAGGAGGGCAGCCTCGTGCAGTCCACGCTCGCCGTGCCGATGGTCGCGCACGACACGGTGGTGGGGCTCGTGCGGTTCTCGCGGACCAAGGGCAGCGAGCCGTTCGGCGACCGGGACCGGGACCTCGCGGTGGAACTGGCGGCGCGCGCCGCGGTCTGCATCGACAACGCGCGGCTGTACCGCCGGGAGCACGAGCGGGCGCTGATCCTCCAGCGCTCGCTGCTGCCGCCCGGCGACCCCGAGGCGTCCGGGCTGGACATCGCCTGCCGCTATCTGCCCGGCAACGCGGCGACCGAGGTCGGCGGCGACTGGTTCGACGTCATCGAACTGCCGGGCCACCGCACCGCGTTGGTGGTGGGCGACGTGATGGGCCGCGGGCTGCGGGCGGCGGTCGCGATGGGCGAACTGCGCACGGCCGTACGGACACTGGCGCTGCTCGACCTCGAACCGGCCGAGGTGCTTTCCGCGTTGGACGAGATCGCGCGCGGGCTGGGCACGCCGGGAGGTGTGCAGCAGGCGACGCGTACGGCGCGGCAGCCCAGGGACGCCGATCTGTCGGAGGTGTACCTCGCGACCTGCGTGTACGCCGTCTACGACTCGGTGACCCGGCGATGTACGTTCGCCAACGCCGGCCATCTGCCGCCGGTGCTGGTCGAACCCGGCGAGCCCGCGCTGATGCTGGACGTGCCGCCCGGAATGCCGCTCGGGGTGGGCGGCGAGCCCTTCGAGGAGGTGGAGGTCGAACTCCCCGAGGGCGCGCTGCTCGCGCTGTACACGGACGGTCTGGTGGAGTCCCGTGACCATCCGCTGGACGAGGGGCTGCACGCGTTCGTCGGCGCGCTCACCGATCCGGCGCGGCCACTGGAGGACGTGTGTGACCACGTGCTCAACACCCTCGACACGCACCACGGCGAGGACGACATCGCGCTGCTGATGGCCCGCGTACAGGGGCTGCCGGCCGGCTCCGTCGGCGACTGGACGCTGCCGCGGGAGCCGCGCAGTGTCGGCCGGGCGCGGGAGCACGCCCGCGCGCAACTCCTCGGCTGGGGTCTGGAGGCGCTGGTCGACACGACGGAGCTGCTGGTCAGCGAGCTGGTCACCAACGCGCTGCGGTACGGCGAGGGGGAGATCAGGCTACGGCTGCTGCTGGACCGCACGCTGGTGTGCGAGGTGTGGGACGGCGGGCTCGTCCAGCCCCGGCGCCGGCGGGCCCGCGACACCGACGAGGGCGGGCGGGGGCTGCAACTGGTGCAGTTGCTCAGCGCGGCATGGGGCTCCCGGCGCACGCCCCGCGGGAAGACGGTGTGGTTCGAACTGCCGCTGCCGGGCGCGGACGCCCCCCTCACGGACCCGGCGGAGGCACTGCTGAGCCTGTTCTGACGGCCCCTTCCGCCCGGATACCGCGCCTGGGCGCCGAGGCAGCTCCGGCGTATCGCGCTACGCCCGCGTCCCGCTATGGCGCCGCCCCCGTGTCGCCGGGCCCCCGAACGCGGCCGGTGGGCCCCCGTCGGGGTCCTCGGCGAGGAGGATGCCGCCGAGGACGGCGCCGGGCAGGCCGGTCGTGCCGGAGTCGGCGTAGGGGGTGCCATGCGCGCGGACATCGCGTTCGGCGAGGTCACGGGCCTCGCGGGCGGCGGTGTCGGCCGCGAAGGCGGTGCTGGTGCCCATGGTCAGGGTGCGGGCCGCCTCCGACAGGAGGGCGCGGGCCGGAGCGCCCACGGCGCCGCGGTGCACCGTGACGAAGTCGTCGGCCGCGTCCAGCGAGGCGTGCGCGACAAGGAGCGCCGCCGTGTCGAGGACGCCGGAGCGGCCCGCGTCGAGTCGGTCGGCGGCGCGGGTGATCCGGCGCAGCGCGTCCAGCGGGTCGTACGGGAGGGCGCCGGTCAACTCCTCCCGTACGGCGGCCAGTACGCCGTCCGCGTGGGCCAGCCGGGCGTTCAGCTCGCCGGTCGCCAGGGCGGTGCGGGAACGTCCCCGCCGGGCCGCCGCCAGCTCCGCCTCCGCGCCGGTCAGGGCCCCCGGTACCAGCGCCGCGGCCTCCCGCAGCCGGGCGGCGAGCCGCTCCACGCCGCTCACCAGGGTCTCGGCCTGGGCCACGGCACCCTCGGCGGCGCGCAGATTCCGGGCAGCGTGGTCCCCGTCGGCGGCTTCGACGCACCGGCGGGCCTCGTTGAGGCGGGCGGTGGCGAACAGCAGGCGGTCTTCGGCCTGTTCGACCGATCCGGCGACCGGGTCGGTGGCCGAGGACGCGTACCGCTCCCGCAGCGCCGCCAGGGTGGCGTGGGCGGCCACCGCCCGCGCCGCCAGCCCCCGGAACCTGCCCTCCGCCACGTCCAGCGCCGCGCCGGCCCCCGGTCCCTCCAGCCCCCGCAACTGATCCAGGGCCGCGGCCTCGGCGTCCAGCCGCCGCCCGGCCTCCGCGCACCGCCCGGTCACCCCGGCCAACGCCTGCCGCCGTGCCCCCGCCTCCGCGGGCAGCCCCTGCTCATACCTCCGCCACATCGCGAACGCCGCCACCAGCTCGGCCTCCGCCGCACGCAGGGCACGTACGCAGGCCGCGATCCCGCTTTCCGCTCCGCCCCCGGATATCCCCCGCCCCAGACCATCGGCCGCCTCCGCCCGTACTCGCCGGAAACGCCCGCTCACGGCCTCCACCTCAGCCCCGAACCGAGCCCGCCCATCCGCCACGGCGGGCACCCGCGCCTCCGGGGGCACCTCGCCGCCGCAGCCTTCTGCCACGGCCTTCACTCCGGGCCCGGCCTCCGCCCCGGCTCCCGCCGGCGCCTCCCGCACTCCCGTCCCGCCGCCCTCCCCCGCCCCGAACCTCTCCTGCACGAAGCCGAGTTCCTCCCGGCTGGTCCGTACGCAGTCGTCGGCCAGTACCAGCGCGATCCGGGCCTGGCGCTCGGCGTCGGCGAGGGTGGGCGGTGCCGGACGGGCCGCCGGCGTCCCCGGCGTCGTACGGGTCCGGGCGCGGCGGACGCGGCGCAGGTAGCCGTAGGCCGCCAGTACCGCAGCCGCGGCCACGGCGATGAGGGGGAGCACGTAATCCGCCGTGGACGTGCCGCCCCGCGCCGGTGCCGCCGCGTCGGCAGGCGTTCCGGCGGTGGCGGGAACGGGCGGGCTCGTGGCGACCGTCAGCAACGGCAGCATCAGCCACCCGGCCCCCAGCAGGGCACCCAGCACGGCATGCGTCACCCGCACCCGTATGTGCGCCTTGGCACACCGGGGGCGGCCCCGGAACAGGGAGGACGTCACATTTCGGAGCGTATGGGGGAGTGGACCGCACCGCGAGCGGGGCTGATACGGGTGGGGGACCAGGCGGACAGGGGGACGGGATGGACGCGGAGCCCGCCCCCGGCGGGCGAGCACGTCAACCGCGGTGGCCGGCCGGCCCCGGTCGCGTACGACCGGTCGATCGCGCGCACCGCCATCGCCACGGCCTGCCGGTCCGTCGAGTCCTCCGCGAACTGCGACACCGTCACGAAAACAGATTATGAGGGAGCGTCAGCTGCGCGCGCGGGAGGTGACGGCGATCACTCCATGGGGAATTGTTGGCCAATGATTGACCTTTCGTTGTAGGTTCTCGGTATGCCCGTCCGGCCGGCTGACCACCGGCGAAACGGATGGCGCTCAGGGGGTAGTGGTCTCGCACTCGGCGTCCGCTTCGATCTGTTGGGTCGGGGTGTCGTCCGGTGATTCCGTCGACGGCGGAAGAGTGCGCACCGCGGTATTCGACAGGCTGCCCTCTGTGGTGAACGACCATCGATACCGTGGAGGATCCCTCTATGCGCAGGCTGCTTGCCGTCCCCCCGCTCATCACCACCGCTGTCGCGGCCGTGTTCTCCCTGGGGGTCGCCGCTCCCGCCGAGGCCGCGAGCGGATGGACCGCACACGTGCAGTGCACCAAGATGCGCATCTCCGACAACAGTGCCCACGGATTCGTGCAGGGGCATGGCCGGGCGAAGACCCAGCCGGACGCGTGGAAGGCGGCCATCAAGAACGCCAACGACCAGATGCGCGAAGGCTATCGTGCGAAGCACTGCACGAAGAAGGAGATCACGAGGGGCTGACGGGCATGAGAACGCGCACCCTTGTTTTCGGGCTGTACGCGGACGAGTGCGGGCTGACCTGGGCCAGGAACCTGGTCAGGGACGCCGTGGCGGCCCGCGGCGCCCGGCTCGTCGAGGAAAACGTCGCCCACACCGTTTTCGGCAGCGAATTGACGACCGCCGATGTCTACGGCTTCCTGGCCGAGCAGTGGGCCGTCGAACACCCCGGCCAGAGCAGCGGGGAGCGCGTGCCCGTGGAACTGTCCGTACGCGTGGTGTGTTCCCTGCGCACCTGGCGGGCGATCCGTAAGGCAGTGATCAGGGCCTTGTGCCCCGAGGGTCCAGAGCCGCACGCCTGCCGCGTTCCGTGGATCGCCGCCTGAGGCGGCCCTGAGCTGCATTTACGTCGCTCAGTCGTTTCATCCGAGCCAGAATTTTCCAGAATCCCCTCGCGTACCAGGGTGGGAATCGGCGAGCCGGCATGTCCGTCCCGTGTCCGACAGGACGGTCCGCCCTTTTCGCATCGGCCCGGCTCGGCCACACGTCGACCGACAGCGACATTTCCCCGTCCGCGGAAATCCGGAAAGCCGGGAAGCGGATCGAGCATGTCTGCGGTACGCCCCGAGGTCGGCAGTCCATCAGGATCACGAAGTGAAAGTGAGTCGATCATGACGATGAAGAACGGGCTCAAGGCCGTCGTCGCGGCCGGTGCCCTGCTCGCTGCCGCCGCCGCTCCCGCGCTGGCCGTGTCGGAGGACGCCGGCGGCGGCAGATGGAGTCACGACGTCGGCGCCAACTACGTGTACTCCAACTACTTCCACAAGAAGAACTGGCACGCCTCCTCGGTGGAGGGCAAGTACTGGGCCAAGAGCGGCTGCACCAAGGAGAACGTGTGGTCCAAGGCGTCGGCCGAGAAGGCGAACACCATCAGCCACGCCTACTACGACCCCGCCTGCTGAGGCCACGTGCCCGCGGCTGACACAGCCCTGAGTCGCTGACCGGCGCCTCTCCGGCTGCAGAGGGATCCGCCCCTGTAGCCGGAGGCGCCGGGGTTCCCCTCCCCCCGACACGCGCGCTCGCCGAGTGCCCGGACCTAGGTAGTCGATGCTCCACCGAGGTATCAGATTCGTCCATGTCGCCGTGCTGGTCTTTTCAGCGATGCTCGCCTTCCTGTTCGTGCGGGGGCTGGACGAGCAGCTGGTGCTGGGCAGTTCGGCACAGGTCTGGGTGTCCAAGTCCGCCGACTCGGTGAACGGTGCGCAGGTCACACGTGCCGTCGCTCGGTTCGCCGAGGAGCACCGGGTCACGGTGGCGCGTGAACTGCCCGACCTGAAGAGCCCCGACCGGCTGCGGCACCTGTACCTGACCAGCGGCGACCCGAAGTCCGAAGCCGCCTCGTGGCTGACCGGCGGATACCCCGGCTTCAGCAACTACGCCGACACCGAGGTGCACCCACTGGCCGAGATCGGGCAGCGGGACCCCCGCGGCTTCTACTACGTCTTCGGCGCGCCCGGCGCCGCGGACACGCTGACGGCCGAACTCGCCCGTCTCGGCCTGACCGCGAGCGTGCAGCACCCGCTCGCGTCCGGCGACCTGGCCGCCTCCTTCATGGACGGCGACCTCTTCTGGTCCTTCGGCGTGGTCGCGCTCGCCGCCGTGACGATGACGGGCGCGAGTGTGCTGCTCAGCGCGCGGACCTACGGGGTACTGCGCCTGCACGGCAGGTCGTTCACCGGCGTCCTCCTGCGCGACCTCGGACAGCTGGCGGGATTCTGGCCGGTCGCGGCCGGTGCCGTCACGGCGGGGGTGCTGGCCTTCCTGGGTCTCTACAACGGCTTCGCCTGGCTGGGCCTCTTCGCCGCCGTGGCCGCGTGCCTCGCCGGCCTGCTGGTCCTGCTCGTGCTGGCCACCCATGCCGCCGTGCTCGCCCTGACGTTCAACGTCGACGTACTGCGCGCCCTCAAAGGCGAGTTGCCCGCCAGGACGGCCTTCCTCGCCACGTACCTGGTGCGCGTCCCCGCGGTGCTGCTCGCCCTGGGGTTCGCCATGGACGTCACCCTGGCGGGACAACACGTGCTGGCCCGCCAGCACAACCAGGACGTGTACGCCAAGGCCGGCGACGCCGTCACCATCCGCCTCAACGGCAGCTGGGGCGGTGACACGGACGCCGTGGTGACGCACGTCGGCCGATGGCTGCGCAGGTCCGACGCGGCGGGCGAGATCATCGTCGCCGGCCGGCGCGATCTGCGGAGCGTCTCCGCCGACTCGCACCTCCCCGAGGGGGAGATGCTCATCGTCAACGAGACCTTCCTCGCCGAACAGCCGGTCCTCGACCCGGACGGACGGCGGTACACCCCGGTGCCGCACGACGGGAAGGCCCCGGAGGACCGGGCGGTGCGGCTGATCGTTCCGCAGTCCCTGGCGTCGTACACAGCGGACATCAGGGCCACGGTCCCCGACGTGTTCGGCCGGCTGGATCCGGCACTGCGCCGGCGGGTCGAGGTCGAGACGCTGCGGGCCAGGAGCGGACAGCGGATCTTCGCCTACAACTCGGGCAACCTCAGCCCGAACATGGCGTACAGCCCGGACGACGACCGGTCGCTGGTGCGCGACCCGGTCCTCGTCGTGGTGCCCGACGGCTCGAGGATCCTCACCGACGACGCGTACACCACGTTCGCGACGCAGGACGGGATCGTCTTCCCCGACCCCGGGGACGCCCTGCGTGCGATGGCGGCTCACGACGGCGAACTGCAGACCTACGTGGCGGCCGTGAACCCGGTGGGGCAGAAAGCCGCCGCGCTGCTGCGCGACGCCCGCAACGCGTTCCGGCTGCAACTCTTCGACCTCGTCGCGGCGGTGGGCGTCCTCCTCGTCACCGGACTCGGTGTCTGCGTCATCCACGCGCGCAAGAACGCGGACGCGATATTCGCGCAGCACATCAACGGCTGGCGCTTCACCTCCGTCCACCGCGGCATTCTGGCCGTCGAGGGCCTCCTCGCGGTCTTCCTGGCCTGGTGGGTGCCCATCCGGGCCTGGCAGCAGAACCAGGAGCTGAAGGACATCACCTCCCAGGGCATGCCCGCCCCCTACCCCCCTGTCCATGTCACAGCACTGGACCTCGCCACCATCGCCGCACTGGTCGCCGTCGAATTCTGCGCCGTTCTCCTCGCTCTCCGGGCGTTTCACCGGCGCATCGTCAAGGAGGGGGTGGCCGGCGCGTGAGTACCGCACCGAGCCCCTTCCCTCCGCCCAGCAGGAGCACTCCCGTGATCGAGATCGTCAAGCTGTCGAAGACCTTCGGCACCCGGACCCTGTGGTCCGACGTCACCCGCTCCGTCGGCCGTGGCGAGATGGTCGCCCTTGCAGGCCCCAGCGGTTCGGGGAAGTCCACCCTCCTCAACTGCATCGGCTTGCTCGACAGGCCGAGTTCGGGGCGGATCCTGTACGAGGGGAAGGACATCACCGGGTTCGGTCCGCGGGAGAGCCGGCTGTTCCGCCGTGACGTCCTGGGATACCTCTTCCAGAACTACGCACTGATCGAGAACGCCGATGTGGCGGCGAACCTGAAGGTCGCGGCCGCACCACGGCGGTCCCTGCGCGACCGGAGCGACGCCGCTGTCGCCGAGGCCCTCGGCCGCGTCGGCCTGGCCGGGCGGGAGACCGAGAAGGTCCACCGCCTCAGCGGCGGCGAACAGCAGCGGGTGGCGCTCGCCCGGCTCCTCGTCAAACAGCCGGGCCTCATCCTCGCCGACGAGCCGACCGGTGCCCTCGACCACGCCAACGCCACGGTGGTCGTCGACATCCTCCGGGAGATGAGCGAGGCCGGCTGCGCGGTGGTCATAGCCACCCACGACGACCGCGTCCGCGACCGGTGCGACTCCGTGCTCACCCTCCATGACGAGGCCCTGGCCGCCTAGATGAACAGTCATGTCACCGTCGCCCGCCTCCGCATACCCCTCTGGCTGGTCCCGTTGCCGTGGACCGTCGCACTGGGGCTGTGGGGCCTGTCCCGGCAGCACAGCGTCTGGCGGGACGAGGCCGCCACCTGGCAGGTGGCCCTGCGGTCCGTCCCCGACATCTGGCACATGCTGGGACGGGTCGACGCCGTGCACGGGCTGTACTACCTGCTGATGCACGGGCTGTTCACCTGCTTCGGAGCAAGCACCACCACCCTGCGGCTCCCCTCGGTCCTGGCCATGGCGGTGGCCGCCATGTGCGTGGCGGCCATCGGGCAACGCCTGGCGGGGGCGTGGGCCGGCCTCGGGGGAGGGCTGGCCCTCGGGCTGCTGCCGGCCGTGCAGTTCTACCTCCAGGAGGGGCGTCCGTACGCTCTGGTGGCGGCCGCAGCCGGCGTCTCGACGCTGCTGCTGGTGACCGCGTTCGGCGAGCGCCGCGCAACGGGCCGCTGGCTGGCGTACTCGGGCACGGTCCTGCTGTGCGCGCTGCTGAACTGGCTGTCCCTGCTGATCCTGCCCGCGCACCTGGCGACCCTCGTGTGGGCCGGGGCCGGACGCAGGACCCTCGGGCGCTGGGCGGTGGCCGCGGCGGCGGCAGCCACCGCCGCCTCGCCGTTGATCCTCTTCAGCCGGAGCCAGTCCGACCAGGTCTCCTGGATACCCCCGCTCACGTGGCACATGCTGATCGGCCCGGCGGTCCTGCTGGCGATCGGCGGACTCTGCGCACTGCTGGACGGACCGGATGCGGGCCGGCTGTCGGTGACGGCCGTCGGGCTGCCGCTGCTGGCGGTGCCCCAACTCGCCCTCGTCGCGATCTCCGTCGTCAAACCGATGTTCGTGGACCGCTACGTGCTCTTCACGATGCTGGGCCTGGCCCTGCTGATCGGTGCTGCGCTGGCCAGGGCTGTGCGTGCGGCCGCGGTCCGGTCCCCCCGTAAGTCACGGTGGCTCGTCCCGCTGGCGCTCGTGGTGGCGGTGGCGGCGCTGATGCCGCAGTCCCTGGCCAAGCGGTCCCCCGGTAGCCGGGTCGACGACGTGCTGTCGGTGGCCGGTGAGGTACGGCAGTTGAAGAAACCCGGCGACGGGGTCCTCTTCATCCCGGCGGCCCGGCGCGACACCGCGCTGGTCTCCCCCCGTGACTTCGCCGGGCTGCGGGATCTCGCGCTCGCCGAGAGCCCCGTGGAGTCCGGGACGCTCAAGGGCGAGGAGGCCGGTCCGCGACGGATACGCGCCGCGATGCTGGCTCACCGGCGCATACTCCTCGTCACCGATGCGTCCCGCGTGTCCCGGCCGGTCTCCGCGGAGCGGGACCGGACCAAAGCCGCCGTGCTGGCGGCCCGCTTCACGGTCGTGGCGGACATACAGGTCCGGGGCCGGCGGGTCACGCTGTACCAGCGTCTCCCGTGACACCGGAGGGGGCCGGGCGGGGAGCGAGGCACCGGCTGACACCCGGCGATACCGATGCGGCGGGGCAGAAGGCGCTCCCGCCGGATCTGTCCAAGTGCGGGCCCGGCTCGGGGACGTGCTCGCGACCGAAAGGCCCACGGCATGCGCCTGGACCGCCCGGCGACCCGGACCGCGATCCTCGCCTCCACGCGGCGGATCCTCGCCGCCGGCTTCCAGGGCGCCCGCTTCGACCTGGAACCCCTGCACTCCGGTGACCCCCACCAGATCGACCCTTTCCCGCGCTTCCACTCCTTCTGGGGCGCGACCACCGGCCATCCCGGCTGGTGGTCGCGGGCGTACTCTCCGGGCAGGCGGCCCGCCGGGCGGGCCAGGCCGCCGCTCCTACGGCGCCGACGTCCACCTCCTGATCTTCGAGCCCAGCCACACCACCGGGTCGTACGCGCGGTCCGCCACCCGTTCCTTCAGCGGGATCAGCGCGTTGTCCGTGATCCGGATGCCCTCCGGGCAGACCTCGGTGCAGCACTTGGTGATGTTGCAGTGGCCGAGGCCGTGTTCGCGGGCGGTGCGCCGGCGGTCCAGCCCGGCGGGCCCGGCCGCGTCCAGCGGGTGCATGTCGAGTTCCGCGATCCGCATCAGGAAGCGCGGGCCCGCGAACGCCCGCTTGTTCTCCTCGTGGTCGCGCACCACATGGCAGGTGTCCTGGCACAGGAAGCACTCGATGCACTTGCGGAACTCCTGCGAGCGGTCCACGTCCTGCTGGAGCATCCGGTACTCGCCGGGTGCCGATTCCGCGGGCGGTACGAAGGCCGGGATCTCCCGCGCCTTCTCGTAGTTGAAGCTCACGTCCGTGACCAGGTCGCGGATCACCGGGAAGGCGCGCAGCGGGGTGATCGTGACCGGCCGTGCGCGGTCGAGGACCGACATCCGGGTCATGCACAGCAGCCGGGGGCGCCCGTTGATCTCCGCCGAGCACGAACCGCACTTGCCCGCCTTGCAGTTCCAGCGCACCGCCAGGTCCGGTGCCTGGGTCGCCTGGAGCCGGTGGACGATGTCGAGGACCACCTCGCCCTCGTTCACCTCGACCGTGAAGTCCCGCAGCCCGCCGCCCCGTTCGTCGCCCCGCCACACCCTGAAGCGCGCCTCGTAGCCGCTCACGCGGACAGCCCCCCTTCCAGCTCCTCGTCGGTGAGGTACTTGGCCAGCTCCTCCTTCTCGAACAGCGCGAGCAGATCCGGGCGGATTGGAGGAGTGGTCTCGCGGATCAGCCGGATCCGGCCGTCAGACGAATCGGTGAGCGTGCAGAGCAGGTTGACGTTGCGCCACGTGCGCTCCATCGCCGGGCAGTCCTCCCGCGTATGGCCGCCGCGCGACTCGGTACGCTCCCGCGCCGCCCGTGCCACGCACTCGCCGACCAGCAGCATGTTCCGCAGATCCAGGGCGAGGTGCCAGCCGGGATTGAACTGCCGGTGGCCCTCGACACCGGCCCGGCCCGCGCGCTCGCGCAACTCCGCGAGCCTGCTCAGGGCCTGCTCCATCTCGTCCGCCCGGCGGATGATGCCGACCAGGTCGTTCATGGTCTGCTGGAGTTCCTGGTGCAGGGTGTACGGGTTCTCCGGGCCGGCCCCGGCTGCTCCGCCGCCCCCGTCCGCTCCGCCGCCCCCATCCGCCCCACCGGCCCCGCCCCCGGTCCCGAGGGAGAACGGGCGCAGCGCCTCCGCCGAGGCCGCGCCCACCTGCTCGTCGTTTACACGGGGACGCTCCCGCGCGAGCGACCGCGCGTACTCGGCCGCGTGCCACCCCGCGCGCCGCCCGAACACCAGCAGGTCGGACAGCGAGTTGCCGCCGAGCCGGTTGGAGCCGTGCATGCCGCCCGCCACCTCCCCGGCCGCGTACAGCCCCGGCACCCCGCAGGCCGCCGCCGAGTCGGAGTCCACGGCGACACCGCCCATCACGTAGTGGCAGGTCGGCCCGACCTCCATCGGCCCGGCCGTGATGTCGACATCCGCCAGCTCCTTGAACTGGTGGTACATCGAGGGCAGCCGGCGCCGGATCACCTCCGCCGGCATCCGTGTGGAGACGTCCAGGAAGACACCGCCGTGCGGGGAGCCGCGGCCCGCCTTCACCTCGGCGTTGATGGCGCGGGCGACCTCGTCGCGGGGGAGCAGCTCGGGCGGGCGGCGGTGGTGCTCGGGGTCGTCGTACCAGCCGTCGGCCTCCCGCTCCGACTCGGCGTACTTCTCCCTGAACACGTCCGGCACGTAGTCGAACATGAACCGCCTGCCCGCCGCGTTGCGCAGCACCCCGCCGTCGCCGCGCACCGACTCCGTGACGAGGATGCCCTTGACCGACGGCGGCCAGACCATGCCCGTCGGATGGAACTGCACGAACTCCATGTTCACCAGCGGCGCCCCGGCGAGCAGTGCCAGCGCGTGCCCGTCGCCGGTGTACTCCCAGGAGTTCGACGTCACCTTGAAGGACTTGCCGATGCCGCCGGTCGCGAGGACCACCGCGGGCGCCCGGAGGACGAAGAAGCGGCCGGTGTCACGGTCGTACGCGAAGACCCCCGAGACGCGCGAGCCGTCCTTCAGCACCCGCGTGACCGTGCACTCCTGGTAGACCCGCAGGCCCGACTCGTAGTCCCCGGTGCGCGCGTGGTCCTCCTGCTGCAGCGCGACGATCCGCTGCTGGAGGGTGCGGATCAGCTCCAGGCCGGTGCGGTCGCCGACGTGGGCGAGGCGCGGGTACTCGTGGCCGCCGAAGTTGCGCTGGGAGATCCGGCCGTCCTCCGTGCGGTCGAACAGCGCGCCCCAGCTCTCCAGTTCCCACACCCGCTGCGGGGCCTCCCGCGCGTGCAGCTCGGCCATCCGCCACTGGTTGAGGAACTTGCCGCCGCGCAGGGTGTCGCGGAAGTGCGTCTGCCAGGTGTCGTGCCCGTTGGCGTTGGCCAGCGCCGCCGCGATGCCGCCCTCGGCCATGACCGTGTGCGCCTTGCCGAACAGGGACTTGCAGATCACCGCCGTACGGGCGCCCCGCTCGCGCGCCTCGATCGCGGCCCGCAGCCCGGCGCCCCCGGCCCCGACCACGACGACGTCCCACTCCTGGCGGTCCACCGCGGGCATCAGAAGAACCTCGGATCGTCGAAGACACCGGACGCGAGCAGGTACACGTAGAGGTCGGCGACCGCCACCCCGAGCAGCGAGGCCCACGCCAGTTGCGCGTGCCGGGCGTTGAGCCGGCTCACGAGCCCCCAGGCCCGGTAGCGCACCGGATGCCGGGAGAAGTGCTTGAGCCGGCCGCCGACGATGTGCCGGCAGGAGTGGCAGGAGAGGGTGTACGACCAGATCAGCGCGATGTTGACCAGGAAGACCAGGGTGCCGAGGCCCATGTGGCCCCACCGGTGGTGCGCGTCGCGGAAGGCCAGGGCGGTGTCGTAGGTCAGCACCCCGGCGACGAGCAGGGCCGCGTAGAAGAAGTAGCGGTGGAGGTTCTGGAGGACCAGCGGGAAGCGGGTCTCGCCGGTGTACCTCCGGTGCGGCTCGGCCACCGCGCAGGCGGGCGGGGCGGCCCAGAAGCCGCGGTAGTAGGCCTTGCGGTAGTAGTAGCAGGTCAGCCGGAAGCCCAGCGGGAAGACCAGGATGATGACGGCGGGCGAGAGGCCCCACCAGCCGCCGAAGAGGTCCGCGTTCGGACCGCCGGGCATGGACCGGCAGTCGTGCGCCAGGCAGGGGGAGTAGAACGGCGAGACGTACGGCGACGCGTAGTAGTCCGCGTCGGCGAAGGCCCGCCAGGTCGAGTAGGCGACGAAGGCCAGCAGGCCGGCCGCGGTGCCGGCGGGCGCCAGCCACCAGCGGTCGGTCCGTAAGTGGGCGGCGGCGATCGCGGCGCGTCCGGGGGCGCGCACCCCGCCCTCGTGCCGGTCCTCGTGTCGGTGTTCCGTGCCAGTGGCCAAGACAGCACTCCGCTCGGCTCGGGGAACAGGGGCGGATCAGGGGGCGTGCCGGTCACGGGCGCCCAGGCCCTCGTCGTCCGAGTCCGTCCACAGGCTGATGTCGTACGGCGTGTCGGAGATGGTGACGAGGTCGGGCCGGGCGGCGGACCCCTGGGCGGCGGCCGCCTCGCGCAGCAGCGCCACGCTCTCGCGCAGATGAGCGGCGTCCAGCCGGGCCCGGCGGATCTCCGGGCCCCCGCCGAGCTGCCGCTCCAGCCGGTCCAGCGACCGCCGCAGGTCGTCGAGGCTGCGCTGGACCGTGGTCAGGTCGTCGTGCACGGACATGATGGGCCCTCACTTCCGCGGTGCTGCGGTACCGGGCGGCCTTGCTCATGCGCCTGAGAGTGTCGCGCGTCACGCCGGGCGCTGTGAAGGCGTCTGCACGGATCGGACCGGCGCCCGGCGCTCGTCCCGGTGTGTTTGCGCCGCACGGGTGGGCTTGCCGTCCGCCGCCGCCGTGTCGCTCGTGGTCGGCGGAGCGTTTCCTCTTCAGTAGCCGCATCGATCTGATCAGCTCCAAATACCGCCAAACGTGATCATAACGCTCGCGGCTTCCCGGAGGTAGCAGAGATGTCCCACCACGGCGTCGGCCTGCGCGCGGCCCTGCGCTCGGCCGCCTTCCTCACCGCGGGTGCGCTCGCGGTTCCGCTGCTCGCGGCCTGCGGCTCGGACGAGGACGTGGCCAAGCCGCTCGCCGCGCAGGACATCGATCTGGTCGCCCGCAGCCAGGTGGCCGACGGCGGCACCCTGCGCTGGGCCGTGGACGACCTCCCGGAGACGCTGAACACCTACCAGGCCGACGCCGACACCGGCACCACCCGCGTCGCCCAGGCCACGCTGCCCTCCATGTTCCGGATGGACGCCACCGGCCGGCCGGTCGCCAACCCCGCCTACCTGGAGTCCGCCAAGGTCATCGAGACCGAGCCGCGCCAGGTGGTGCTGTACAAGCTGAACCAGCAGGCCGTGTGGAGCGACGGCCGGGAGATCGGCGCCGCCGACTTCGTCGCCCAGTGGCGCGCCCTGTCCGGGAAGGACAGCGCCTACTGGACCGCGCGCAACGCCGGGTACGACCGCATCGAGAAGATCGAGCGCGGCGCCAACGACCTCCAGGTCCGGGTCACCTTCTCCCGCCCCTACGCCGACTGGAAGTCGCTGTTCTCGCCGCTGTACCCGAAGGACGTCATGGGCACCCCGGACGCCTTCAACGACGGCGCCCGCCGCAAGCTGGCCATCAGCGCGGGCCCCTTCAAGGTGGACAAGGTCGACACCATCGCCCAGGACATCGTGCTGACCCGCAACCCCCACTGGTGGGGCAGGCCCGCCAAGCTGAACCGGATCGTGCTGCACACCGTGCCCCGCGACAAGCGGGTCGGCGCGCTCGCCGACGGCACCGCGGACCTCGCCGACCTCGACCCGGCCGACGCCCAGCGGATCGGGCTCGCCGCGAGCGGCAAGGGCGGCTCCTCCCCGCTCAGGGGTGGCGGGAAGACGTCGCTCGCGACGCTGCGCTCCTGGGCGCGCGCCCACGGGCTGGACTCCGCCGACGTCAGGGCGGGCCGCACCGGGCTGGCCCGCGCCATCTCCGAGTACCTCGACCAGCAGCAGGCCCTCAGGGCCTACGGCGTGCGCAAGTCCCTGGAGCCCGCCTACACCCAGCTCGCCCTCAACGGCGCCTCCGGACCGCTCACCGACGAGCGGGTCCGCCGGGCCATCGCGCGCGCCCTGGACCGCAAGGAGATCGCCCGCCTGGTGCTGACCCCGCTGGGGCTGCCCGCCGTACCCGTCGGCAGCCATCTCGCGCTGTCCGGGCAGCCCGCCTACGCCGACGACAGCGGGGCGCTCGGCGCGCAGGACACCAAGGCGGCGCAGGCGCTGCTCGCGGACGCCGGCTGGGTGCCCGGCGGCCCGGTCAAGGAGGAGAAGAAGGGGCAGAAGGCGGCCGGGCCCGAGAGCGGCCAGGAGGAGAAGTCGGACGGCGGCCACGACGGCGAGTACATCGTCGGCGAGGACAACAAGGGCGACGCCGGCGGCAAGCACCTCGTTCAGGAGGGCCGGCACGGGGGAGCGGCGGGCGCGTACGCCCCCAAGGGCACGGCGGCGCCGGCCGCCGGGGCGCGGACCGGGCCGCTGGCCAAGAACGGCAAGGCGCTCACGCTGCGCTTCGTGCTGCCCTCCGGGCCCGGCTCGGACACGCTGAACACCGTGGCCAACCGGATCTCCGCGATGCTGGACCGGCTCGGCATCGTCACCACGATCACCAAGGTGTCCGACGAGAGCTACTTCAAGGACCACATCGCCGCCGGCGACTTCGATCTCGCGCTGTATTCCTGGCCGTCCTCCGCCTTCCCCGCGACGGACGCCCGGCCGATCTACGCCAAGCCGCTGCCGGGCGCCGACGGCTCGGTGAACGTCGAGCAGAACTACACCCGCGTCGGCACCGACCAGGTCGACCAGCTTTTCGAGCAGGCGGCCACGACGCTGGACGAGGACGAGGCGAAGTCCCTGATCAGGCAGGCCGACAGCCGCATCTGGGCCACCGCAGGCTCGATCCCGCTCTACCAGCGCCCGCAGCTGGTGGGGGCGCGCAAGGACCTGGTCAACGCGGGGGCGTTCGGCTTCCAGACACCGGTGTACGAGGACATGGGATTCCTCAAGAAGGGGGCCAGGATCTCACCGAGCCCGTCGCGCGGCTGAGGGGTCCCGGAGCCCCTGCGGAGGCCGACCCGGCCGGGGCCACGTACCATGGGGTGAGGCCGTGGCGTGTCAAGCCCGGCAGGCCCGCGTCACGGACGTACGCAGCAGGGCCTTCTCACCACTTCGGGAGTACGCCGCACTATGGCCACGCGCCACGACATCCGCAACGTCGCCATCGTCGCCCACGTCGACCACGGCAAGACCACCATCGTCGACGGCATGCTGAAGCAGGCCGGCGCGTTCGCCGCCCACCAGCTCGACCAGGTCGACGACCGGGTCATGGACTCGAACGACCTGGAGCGTGAGAAGGGCATCACGATCCTCGCCAAGAACACGGCGGTGAAGTACCACCCCAAGGACGGCGGGGAGGTCATCACCATCAACATCATCGACACCCCCGGCCACGCCGACTTCGGCGGCGAGGTCGAGCGCGGTCTGTCGATGGTGGACGGCGTGGTGCTGCTGGTGGACGCCTCCGAGGGCCCCCTCCCGCAGACCCGCTTCGTGCTGCGCAAGGCGCTCCAGCAGCGGCTGCCCGTCATCCTGTGCATCAACAAGACGGACCGCCCGGACGCCCGCATCGACGAGGTCGTCAACGAGACGTACGACCTCTTCCTCGACCTGGACGCAGACGAGGAGCAGATCGAGTTCCCGATCGTCTACGCCTGCGGCCGTGACGGCGTCGCCTCGCTGACCAAGCCGGAGGACGGCACCGTCCCCGCCGACAGCGACAGCCTGGAGCCGTTCTTCTCCACGATCCTGGAGCACATCCCGGCCCCGACGTACGAGGAGGACGCGCCGCTCCAGGCCCACGTCACCAACCTCGACGCCGACAACTTCCTCGGCCGTATCGCGCTGCTCCGCGTCGAGCAGGGCGAGCTGCGCAAGGGCCAGACCGTGGCCTGGATCAAGCGCGACGGCACCATCAGCAACGTGCGCATCTCCGAGCTGATGATGACCGAGGCGCTCACCCGCAAGCCCGCCGAGGTGGCCGGCCCCGGTGACATCTGCGCCGTCGCCGGCATCCCGGACATCATGATCGGCGAGACCCTGGCCGACCCGGAGAACCCGGTCGCGCTGCCGCTGATCACGGTGGACGAGCCGGCCATCTCCATGGTCATCGGCACCAACACCTCCCCGCTGGTCGGCCGCGGCGGCACCGGCAAGGGCGCCGACGCGAAGGCGGCTGTCAAGGACCGCAAGGTCACCGCCCGCCAGGTCAAGGACCGCCTGGACCGCGAGCTGATCGGCAACGTCTCGCTGCGCGTCCTGGACACCGAGCGTCCCGACGCCTGGGAGGTGCAGGGCCGCGGTGAGCTGGCGCTCGCCATCCTGGTCGAGCAGATGCGCCGCGAGGGCTACGAGCTGACCGTCGGCAAGCCCCAGGTCGTCACCAAGGAGGTCGACGGCAAGGTCTACGAGCCGGTCGAGCGCATGACCATCGACGTGCCCGAGGAGCACATGGGCGCCGTCACCCAGCTCATGGGCGTCCGCAAGGGCCGCATGGACAACATGTCGAACCACGGCTCCGGCTGGGTGCGCATGGAGTTCGTGGTGCCCTCGCGCGGTCTGATCGGCTTCCGTACCGAGTTCCTGACCCAGACCCGCGGCACCGGCATCGGCCACTCCATCCACGAGGGCCACGAGCCCTGGTTCGGCACCCTGACGACCCGTAACAACGGCTCGCTGGTCGCCGACCGCGCCGGTGCCGTCACCGCGTTCGCGATGACGAACCTCCAGGAGCGCGGCGTGCTGTTCGTGGAGCCGGGCACCGAGGTGTACGAGGGCATGATCGTCGGCGAGAACTCGCGCGCCGACGACATGGACGTCAACATCACCAAGGAGAAGAAGCTCACCAACATGCGGTCCTCGACGGCCGACGTGGCGGAGTCCATCGTGCCGCCGCGCAAGCTGTCGCTGGAGCAGTCGCTGGAGTTCTGCCGTGACGACGAGTGCGTCGAGGTGACCCCGGAGGCCGTTCGCATCCGCAAGGTGAACCTCGACCAGCGCGAGCGCGCGCGCGCCGCGAGCCGCGCCAAGCACGGCTGATCCAGGGCGGCTTGAACCCGGATCCCCCCTTCGTGGGGGGCTCCGGGTTTTTTGCAACCCGTTTTCCAGTCGCGTATGTCCGACATGCGGAGATCGCTGCCCGATACCCATGTAACACGTCCGTTTCGCGCCTTCTTCGGCCAGACGCTTTGTCCAGATATTGAAAGGTCTGGGCGGCAGCTGTGACTGAATCGAGATCTACGGGCAGTGGTCGGTGCTTCCGCCCATGGCAGATAGTTAGCCGCGTAGCGCTCGGGTCAATGGGTCACGCGCTGTGGGGACAGTCGCGTCGACTCACGAGCACCAAGGGGTGCCTGAGCCCCCGTCAGGGGTGTCGGGGGCAAGGCCGGAACCCTCTCCTGTAGGTGTACGCGTGCAGTCGTGAGGAGGAACACCCATGCGCGGTGTCATAAGCAACAGGCGGATCGGTTCTTCGCTTCCCGTCGTGTGATCAGGCCCTGGAACTACGCGCGTCCGTCTGCCGGTTCGCGCGTCCTCGGAGTACCCGGACACCCTGCACACTCATACCCGTGAAACGGATGAACCGTGACAAGTCCTATCGACATGGGCGGCGGCGGAACCGCAGTCGTCTCCGGCGATCCAGGGCCGGAGACGGCGGGCGAGCCCGCCGTGCCGACGGGCCGGTCCCCCGGCCGGCTGATGTGGACGCGCTTCAAGCGTGACCGCACCGGCGTGATCTCGGCCTACGTGGTGGGCTTCTTCTTCCTGATCGGCCTGCTCGCCCCGCTGATATCCAAGGTGTACGGCAAGAACCCGTACACGGTCTACGCGGACGATCGCCCGGATCTCTTCGACAGCGCCGGTGTGCCGGTGCATCCCAACGGCGGCATCAGCGGCCAGTTCTGGTTCGGGCTCGAACCCGGCAACGGCTACGACGTCTTCACCAAGCTCATCTACGGCATCCGCACCTCGCTGATGATCTCGGTCGCCGTCACCCTCGCGGTCGTCGTCACCGGCATCCTGCTCGGGGTGGTGGCCGGCTACGTCGGCGGCAAGACCGACTACCTCCTCGGCCGGGTCATCGACTTCCTGCTCGCCTTCCCCGCGCAGCTGTTCTTCATCGCGAGCATGCCGGTCGTGGTCTCCCTGTTCGTCAGCCCCCGCGACGAGACGCCGACCTACGTCCGGGTGGTCGCGCTGATCATCGTCCAGTGGTTCCTGGGCTGGATGGGCCTCGGCCGCATCCTGCGCGGCACCGCACTCGCCCTGCGCGAGCGGGAGTTCATCGAGGCGGCCAAGGTCAGCGGGGCCTCGCCGTGGCGGATCATCCGCAAGGAGATCCTGCCGAACATCGTCACCCCGCTGCTGGTGCAGTCGACGTATCTGCTGCCCAACTTCGTGACCGCCGAGGCGGGTCTGTCCTACCTGGGCGTGGGCATCGTCGAACCCACGCCGGACTGGGGGCAGATGTTCGCCAAGGCGTCCACGGAACTGGTGATGCAGAACGACATCACCTACATGTTCTTCCCGGGCATCTCGATGATCATCTTCGTGGTCGCGTTCAACCTGCTCGGCGACTCGGTCCGCGACGCGTTCGACCCCAAGACCGCGCGCTGACCCGCGCACCGCGGCGGCCGGCGGGAGACGGGCCCGTCCGGCGACTCCTTGGCACAGCACGGCACTTCAGCACTCCTCGCACCACACCAGAGTCCTTTTCATGCCGGTGACGGATGAAACGCACCGGTGACATACAGATGGGTGGGAATTCTCGTGACGAGTAGGGGCGGACGCCACGCATACGGCGCGCTCTCCGTGCTCGCGGCCGGAGCTCTCGTGCTCACCGGTTGCAGCAAGGGCGGCAGCGACGCCGGCGACAACAAGAAGCAGGACGAACAGAACGCCCAGCGCCAGCAGGCCTCCATCAAGTTCGGCGGCACGGCCGACTCCACCGGGCCCGCGGCCCCGGTGCCCGGCGCCAGGAACGGCGGCAGCATGGAGGTCCTCCAGCGCGACAGCTACGCGCACCTGGACCCCGCGCAGATCTACGTCAACGACGAGATGACGGTCGCGCAGCTGATCCACCGCGGCCTCACCGGCTACAAGGCGACCAGCAACGACGGCAAGAAGCACGAGGTGGTCGGCGACCTCGCCACCGACTCCGGCACCACCACCGACGGCGGCAGGACCTGGAAGTACACGCTCAAGGACGGCATCAAGTTCGCCGACGGCACACCGATCACCTCCAAGGACGTCCGCCAGACCTTCGAGCGACTCTTCGCGCCGTTCATCAACCAGGGCCCGACCTACATCCAGCAGTGGCTCGCGAACACCAGCGGCACCACCTACCGCAAGCTGCTGCCCGACGGCCCCTACAAGGGCAAGCACCTGCCGGACAGCGTGCTGTCCACGCCCGACGCCAAAACCATCGTCTTCCACTTCCAGAAGCCGCACCCGGACCTGCCGTACGCGCTGGCCATGGCCGGTTACTCCGTCGTCTCCGCCAAGGGCGACACCAAGGAGAAGTACGACAAGAACCCCGTCACCAGCGGCCCGTACAAGATCCAGTCGTTCCTGTCCGGCAAGTCGATGGTGCTGGTCAAGAACCCGAACTGGGACCCGAAGACGGACCCGATCCGCCACCAGTACGTGGACCGGTTCAACATCACCTTCAACCAGCAGTTCGAGGCGTCCACCAAGGCGCTGCTCGCCGACAGCGGCCCCGACCGGACGGGCATCAGCTGGAACAACCAGGTCGACGCGGGCAACCTGTCCGAGGTGCTGCGGAACCCGAAGCTCACGTCGCGGGTGGTCTCCGGCTACCAGCCGTACGTGGGCCAGATGAACATCAACATGAGCAAGCCCGAGATGAAGGACATCCGGGTCCGCCAGGCGATCGCCTACGCCCTGCCGGTCACCCCGTTCGTCCGCGCCTACGGCGGCACCGACGCCATGGAGATCGCGGGCGGCCTCATCAGCCCGACCGTCAGCGGCTACGACCCCTCCTTCGACCCCTACGGCAAGAAGAAGAAGCCGGCGGGCGACCCCGACAAGGCCCGCGCCCTGCTCAAGGCGGCCGGCAAGCTCAACATGAAGCTGACCTTCGGCTACATCAACACCCCCGAGGGCCAGCAGTACTCCACCGCCATGGCGGCCGGCCTGAAGAAGGCCGGCTTCAACGTCCAGCGGCAGGAGATCCCGGCCGAGACCTTCTACGACCAGGTCTCCAAGCTGAACAACCCCTACGACATCTTCCACACGGCCTGGGGCGCCGACTGGCCGTCCGCCTCGACGGTCATCCCGCCGCTGTACGACGGCCGGCAGATCGCCGACGGCGCCGCGAACTACTCGCAGGTCGACGACCCGCACGTGAACAGCGAGATCGACCGCATCAACACCATCACCGATCCGGTCAAGTCCGCGGCCGAGTGGGAGAAGCTCGACAAGTACCTGCTCACCAAGGTGGTCAACGAGGTTCCGACCGCGTACTACAAGCAGACCCAGATCGCCGGCTCCAAGGTCGGCGGCCTCGTCTACGACGACGTGATCGGCGGCGTCGACCCGCGTCGCCTCTTCATCAAGTAACCGTCTCCCGCCGCTCCCCGGCGCGCCTCACCGCCAGGCGCGCCGGGCAGCGCCCGGACCGCCGACGTCTGAGAGCTGCCCTGTCATGCTGCGCTTCCTCGTCCGCCGGATCATCGGTGCCGTCGTCATCCTGTTTCTGCTGAGCATCGTCACGTTCGTGCTGTTCTTCGGGGTGCCCCGAGACCCGGCGCTGCTGATGTGCGGCAAGACCTGCAACCCGGACAGCATCGCGAACATCCACCATGTGCTCGGCCTCGACAAGCCGCTCACCGAGCAGTACTGGATCTTCCTGCACAACCTCGTCATGGGCAGCAACCAGTTCGCCCAAGGGCCCTGCCCGGCACCGTGTTTCGGATACTCGTACCACACCAACGACCCGGTCTGGTCCACCCTGATGGACCGGCTGCCCACCACCGTCTCGCTCACCCTGGGCGCGGCCGTCTGCTTCCTGGTCGTCGGCCTCGGCACCGGTCTGCTCGCCGCCTGGCGGCGCGGCACCCTGATCGACAAGACGGCCACCGCGGGCGCCATGGTCATCAGCGCGCTCCAGATCTACTTCCTCGGCCCGCTCGCCCTGGCGATCCTCGTCTACCAGACCCACTGGTTCGACAAACCCGCCTACAACGACTTCACCGGCGACCCGCTGAGCTGGTTCACCGGGCTGATCATCCCCTGGGTGGTGCTGTCCACGATCTTCGCCGCGCAGTACACCCGTATGGCGCGCTCCGCGATGATCGAGCAGCTCCAGGAGGAACATGTGCGCACCGCCCGCGCCAAGGGCATGTCCCGCAGATACGTCTTCTTCCGCTACGCCTGGCGCGGCTCGCTGATCCCGATCGTCACCATCTTCGGCATCGACCTCGGCTCCCTGCTCGGCGGCGCCATCATCACCGAGTACACCTTCGGACTGCCGGGGCTCGGCCAACTCGCCGTGCAGTCCGTGTTCTTCAGCGATCTGCCGCTGCTGCTCGGAGTGATGCTGTTCGCCGCCACCATGATCCTGGTCTTCAACATCGTCGTCGACGCCGCCTATGCCTTCATCGACCCGCGCGTGCGGCTGGCCTAGAGGAGAGACATCCATGAGCACCCCTCTCCTGTCCGTGCGGGACCTGCACGTCAGCTTCAAGACGGAGGACGGCGTCGTACGGGCCGTGGACCGGCTCTCCTTCGACCTGGAACGCGGCCGGACGCTCGGCATCGTGGGCGAGTCCGGCTCGGGCAAGTCGGTGACGAACCTGACCATCCTCGGCCTGCACAACCCGATGTTCACCACCGTCGAGGGCGAGATCCTGCTGGACGGGCAGGAGCTGACCACCGCCCGCGAGCCGGAGCTGGAGAAGCTGCGCGGCAACAAAGTCGCCATGATCTTCCAGGACCCGCTCACCGCCCTCTCCCCGTACTACACCGTCGGCCGGCAGATCGCCGAGCCGTACATGAAGCACAACGGCGCCTCCAGGAAGCAGGCGTGGGAACGCGCGGTCGAGATGCTCGGCAAGGTCGGCATCCCCCACCCGCGGCAGCGGGCCAAGGACTACCCGCACCAGTTCTCCGGCGGCATGCGCCAGCGCGCCATGATCGCCATGGCCCTGGTCTGCGATCCCGACCTGCTCATCGCGGACGAACCGACCACCGCGCTCGACGTGACCGTACAGGCCCAGATTCTCGACCTGTTGAAGGACCTGCAACAGGAGTTCGGATCGGGCATCATCTTCATCACCCACGACTTGGGGGTGATCGCCGACATGGCCGACGACATCATGGTGATGTACGCGGGCAGCGCGGTCGAGCGGGGCACCACCGGACAGGTGCTGCGCTCGCCCCAGCACCCGTACACCTGGGGGCTGCTGAACTCCATGCCGCGCCTGGACTCCGACACCGGCGCGCGGCTGTCCCCGATACCGGGCGCCCCGCCCTCCCTGCTGAACCCGCCGTCCGGCTGCCGTTTCCACCCGCGCTGCGCCTTCCGGGACCGGGTGGCGGGAGCGGACCGCTGTACGACCGAACGCCCGCCGCTCGCCACCGACCGGGCGTCCGCCTGCCATCTGACCGCGGACCAGAAGCGCACCATCTTCATCGAGGAGATCAAGCCCCGCCTGGGCTAGGAGGACACTGTCATGACAGAGGACCTGGTCCTCCCGGCCCAGCGCCCGCAGGGCCCCGCCCCGGACGGGGAACCGCTGCTCGAAGTCAGGGGCCTGACCAAGCACTTCCCGGTCAAGGGCGGCTTCCCGATCCGCCGTACCGTCGGGCAGGTGCAGGCCGTGGACGGCATCGACCTGAGCGTGCGCACCGGTGAGAGCTTCGGGCTCGTCGGCGAGTCGGGCTGCGGCAAGTCCACCACGGGCCGGCTGATCACCCGGCTCATGGAGCCGACCGCCGGCACCGTCACCTACCGCGGCCGGGACATCAGCCACGCCTCGCGCAAGCAACTGGCGCCGATCCGCTCCGAGATACAGATGATCTTCCAGGACCCGTACTCGTCGCTGAACCCGCGGCAGACGGTCGGCAAGATCATCATGGGCCCGATGGAGATCAACGACATCAACCCGGCGGGCGGCCGGGAGAAGCGGGTGCGCGAGCTGCTGGAGATCGTCGGCCTCAACCCCGAGCACTACAACCGCTTCCCGCACGAGTTCTCCGGCGGTCAGCGCCAGCGCATCGGCGTGGCACGGGCACTGGCCCTGGAGCCCAAGCTGATCGTGGCCGACGAGCCGGTCTCCGCGCTGGACGTCTCCATCCAGGCCCAGGTGGTCAACCTGCTCCAGCAGGTGCAGAACGACCTGGGCATCGCGTTCCTCTTCATCGCCCATGACCTCGCGGTGGTACGGCACTTCTCGCAGCGGGTCGCGGTGATGTACCTCGGCAAGATCATCGAGGTGGGCGACCGGGACTCCATCTACACCCGCCCCCGTCACCCCTACACGCACGCCCTGCTGTCCGCGGTCCCCGAGGTCAACCTCGCGGACGAGGACACGGGCGGCCGGGAGCGCATCCGCCTGGCCGGCGACGTGCCCTCGCCCATCTCCCCGCCCTCGGGCTGCCGCTTCCGCACGCGCTGCTGGAAGGCCCAGGACAAGTGCGCCGCGCAGGAGCCGCCCCTGGTCCGGATCTCCGGCAACCACGAGGGCCACCTGACGGCCTGCCACTTCCCGGAGGAGCCGACGATCGAGGGCCGCGAGGAGGACATCGTCCTGGACCCGGCCCTGGCGGCACTGGAGGAGACGGGACCGGCCGAGGGGGAGGACCAGCCGTAACGCCCGAGGGCGCGTCCGCCGTCCGGCCCCGCCGGCGCGGCGGGGCCGGACGGCGGCGGGAATCCCGCCCTCCCCCGGACACGCAGAAGGCCCGTGCGGATGCGCACGGGCCTTCGCTCCCCTGGAATCGGACGTACATGGGCTCGGGTCAATGGGCCGCACAGTCCGTTCCGTGGCGGGACGGTCGACGAAAGGGGTGTGTCAGGCCGCCGCCTCGGGGTCCTTGGAGAGACGGGGGGCCGGGACCGTCTCCGCCGTCTCGGGGTAGTGGCACGCCGTCAGGTGGCCCGGCTTGTTGCCCTCGACCTGGACCAGCGGCGGGGCCTCCGAGGCGCACTTCTCCGTCGCCTTCCAGCAGCGGGTGCGGAAGCGGCAGCCGGACGGCGGATTGATGGGCGAGGGCACGTCACCGACCAGGCGGATGCGCTCGCGCGGCTCCTCGTCCACCGTAGCCTCGGGCACCGCGGACAGCAGCGCGCGGGTGTAGGGGTGACGCGGGTTGCCGTAGAGGTCCTCGCGGTCGGCGATCTCCACGATCTTGCCGAGGTACATCACCGCGACGCGCTGCGAGAAGTGCCGCACGATCGCGAGGTCGTGGGCGATGAAGACGAACGCGATGCCCAGCTCCTGCTGGACCTTCTGGAGCAGGTTGACCACTTGGGCCTGGATGGAGACGTCCAGTGCGGAGACCGGCTCGTCGGCCACGATCAGCTTGGGCTCCAGGGCCAGTGCCCGTGCCACGCCGATGCGCTGGCGCTGACCGCCGGAGAACTCGTGCGGGAAGCGGTTGTAGTGCTCGGGGTTGAGGCCGACGATCTCCAGCAGCTCGCGCACCCGCTTCTCCCGGCCGCCCGCCGGGTTGATGTCGTTGATCTCCATCGGGCCCATGATGATCTTGCCGACCGTCTGCCGCGGGTTCAGCGAGGCGTACGGGTCCTGGAAGATCATCTGGATCTCGGAGCGGATCGGCGCCAGCGTCTTGCGCCCCGCGTGCGTGATGTCCTGGCCCTGGTACTTGATCGTGCCGGCGGTCGGCTCCATGAGCCGGGTGATCAGCCGGCCCGTGGTGGACTTGCCGCAGCCCGACTCGCCGACCAGGCCCAGGCTCTCGCCCGCGGAGACCTGGAAGTCCAGCCCGTCCACGGCCTGCACCGCACCGACGGTCCGCCGGATCGGGAAGCCGCCCTTGATGGGGAAGTGCTTCGTCAGCCCGGAGACGTCCAGGAGGGGGTTCGTGTTGCTCATGATCGTGAAGTCCCGTCTGCGTCCGTCAGTTGTGCCGGGTCGCGGCGAAGTCGGCGAAGAGTTTCTGCTTCTGCTCGGCGGTGAGGTGGCAGGCCGAACCGCGGCCGTCCACGATCTCCAGCAGCGGGCGCTCGCTCGAGCACTTGCCGCCCGAGACCTTGTCCGTGAAGGTGCAGCGCGGGTGGAAGCGGCAGCCGGAGGGCGGGTTGAGCAGCGACGGCGGCGCACCCGGGATCGGCGTCAGCGGCACGTCGACCGGGCCGTTCAGGCTCGGCATCGAGTTCAGCAGGCCCAGCGTGTAGGGGTGCTGCGGGTCCCGCAGGACCTCCTCCTTGGTGCCGCGCTCCACGCACCGGCCGCCGTACATCACCAGCACGTCGTCGGCGATGTCGGCGATCACGCCCAGGTCGTGGGTGATGAAGATGATCGCGGTGCCGAACTCCTGCTGGAGATCCTTGAGCAGGTCCATGATCTGGGCCTGCACGGTCACGTCGAGGGCGGTGGTCGGCTCGTCGGCGATCAGCAGCTCGGGGTCGCAGACCAACGCCATGGCGATCATCGCGCGCTGGCGCATACCACCGGAGAACTGGTGCGGGTAGTCGTCCACCCGCATGTCCGGCTGCGGGATCCCGACCCTGCGCAGCATCTCGATGGCGCGCTTACGGGCCTCGGCCTTGCCGCAGCCGGTGTGCTTGCGGTAGGTCTCGGCGATCTGCGTGCCGACCTTGTGGTACGGCGACAGCGAGGCCAGGGCGTCCTGGAAGATCATGGACATCTTGTTGCCGCGCAACTGCTCCATCTGCCGCTCGGTGGCGGTGAGCAGATCCTGGCCGTCGAGGAGGATCTCGCCCTCGATCGACGTACGGGCCGGGTCGTGCAGGCCGAGGATGGTCAGGTTGGTGACCGACTTGCCGGAGCCCGACTCGCCCACGATGCCGAGCGTCTGACCCTTGGCCAGGTCGAAGCTGAGACCGTCGACGGCCTTGACGACGCCGTCCTCGGTCGAGAAGTGGACCTTTAGGTCCTTGATCGAGAGGAACGGCTGCTGATCGGTGCTCGTCACGGGGACGCTCCTGAGGGTGATGCGGGGGGTCGGGAATGGGGCGGAGGTCAGGCGAGCCGGATCCGCGGGTCGATGGAGGCGTAGACGGCGTCCACGATGATGTTGAAGATGACGATCGCGCCGGCGGACAGCAGGGTGACACCGAGCACCATGGGCAGGTCGCTCTGTTCCACCGACTTCAGCGCGAGCTGGCCCACACCCTGGAGGCTGAAGACCGTCTCGGTGATGATCGCGCCGCCGATGAGCGTGGCGAGGTCGATGCCGAAGATGGTGACGATCGGCCCCATGGCGCCTCGCCAGGCGAACCGGAAGAAGACGCTGCGGCGGGACAGGCCCTTCGCACGGGCCGTGCGCACGTAGTCCTCGCTGAGCGTTTCGACCATCTGGGAGCGGGTCATACGCGTGTAGTTGGCGGTCCAGATCAGCGCCAGCACCAGCCACGGCAGCAGCAGGCCGGAGGCCCACGCGGCCGGGTCGTCGGTGAGCGGGGTGTACGACGGGTTGTCGAGGATGCCGAGCTTGGCGACGAGGAAGTACATCGCGATGTAACCCACGAAGTAGATCTGCATCGAAGAGGCGACCAGGGATGCCGAGCTGGCGACCTTGTCCTGCCACTTGCCCTGCTTGACGGCGGCGATCATGCCGGCGCCGATACCGAAGACGAGGAACACCACTGCGGAACCGAAGGCGAGCGAGAGGGTCGTCGGCAGACGGTCCATGATCGTGCCGAGGACCGGCTCACGGTTGGCGAACGAGTAGCCGAGGCACGGGGCGGAGCAGTCACCGAAGTCGCCGTAACTGCGGCCGACGAAGATGCCCTTCAGCCAGTACCAGTACTGGACCGGGACCGGATGGTCGATGCCCAGGTTGTGCCGGACCTGCTTGAGCATGTCGGGCGTGCAGTTCTTGCCGCACGACATCATGGCGGGGTCACGCGGAATGGCGTAGAAGAGCCAGAAGGTGACGGCGCTGATGACCAGCAGGATGACCAGCGCGCCGAAGATTCGGCGAACAAGGAAGCGGAGCATGGGGCGTGACTTTCCGGACGGGGCGCCGTCGCCGGGGGTGAGGGGTTGGCCGGAGGGGCGGCCAGGTCCTGGCCGCCCCTGTGGGGTCTAGCGCGTCTACTTCTTCGCGTACAGCTTGCAGAGCGCGACGCAGGTGTTACCGGCGTCGTAGATCACGTTGCCGACCTTGGAACCGTGCATCCAGTTACGGATGGAGTGGTAGTCCGGGACGACCGGCGCGAGCTCCATGATCTGGCGGTCGATCGCACCCCAGGCCTTGTTGGCCTGCTTGACGTCTGTCATCTTCGCCGCGGCGTCGATCGCCTTGTTGACGCCCGAGTCGTTGAGCTGGGCGTAGTTGCTGCGGCCGTCGCCGATGTTCTTGCCGTCCCAGCAGGGGTAGAACACGGAGTAACCGCCCGGCCAGTCCGGGCTCCAGCCGGCCGCGAACAGGTCGTAGCCGTTGTCGATCTTGCCGATCTGCGTGTAGAAGGTCGTCTTGTCCAGCTGCTGGTTGACGACCTGGAAGCCCGCGGCCTCAAGGGCGTTCTTGATCGCCACGGCCTGCTTCACCGCGTTGTCCGACTGCTGGTAGGCGATGACCAGCTTCTGGCCCACCTTGCCGGCTTCCTTCAGCAGCGCCTTGGCCTTGGCAGGGTCCCCGCCCGGCTTCTGGAGCTTGCCGTACAGGTCGAACTTCTCGTAGCCGGGCGTGACCGGGCTGAGGATGGTGGTCGCCATCTCGGTGGAAGCAGCGCCACCGCGGATGGTCTGCAGCTGCTGCAGCGGCCAGGCGTAGTTGATGGCCTGGCGGACCTTGACGTCCTTGATCCGGGTCGTGTTGATCGGCCAGTAGTAGGTGACCGTGTCGACCTGGGTGAGGACGCGCTGCTTCAGCTTGGCGTTGGTGAGAACCTGCGCGATGCGCTCGGCGGCGACCTCGTTGAAGATCGACATGGCGTACTGGTCGTTGCCGCGGTCCGCTATGAAGCGGTCGGTGGAAGCGACCGGCTGGAAGCCGAACTGGAAGACGAACTTGTCCGGGTAGGCGTTGCGGATCGGGTCCGTCTTCGGGTCCCAGTGGTCGTTACGCACGTAGGTGAGGGACTTGCCGATCTGGCGGTTGCTGATCTTGTACGGGCCAAGGGCGAACGGCCGCTTGTCGTACTTCTCCTTGGTGTCCTGCTTCTTGCTGACCAGGCTGTAGCCCGCCATGGCGAGCGTGTAGTTGAAGTCCGTACGCGGCTCGGTCAGGTTGAAGGTGACCGTGTTGCCGGAGATTTCGAGCGAGTCGAGGTGCTTGCCGTCGTAGGGGCCCTTGTACTTGTCGCCGCCGACCAGCCACTGCTGGACGTAGCGCGGACCCTCGGTCACGAAGGACGCGAAGAGGCGCTCGAAGGTGTGGCGGACGTCGTCCATGGAGAGGGCGGAGCCGTCCTCCCACTTGATCCCGTCCTTGATGGTGAACGACCAGGTCTTGCCGCCGTTCTTCATGGTGCCGGCGTCCGTGGCGACGTCTCCGACGAGCGTGGCGCCGCCCTTGTCGTCCACCTTGTAGCCGGTCAGACCACGCAGGATCGGGCGGGTGATGGCCTGCTCGGTCTGGACGTAGATCTGAGCCGGGTCCATGTGGTCCATGTCGAACTGGTCGAGCGAGTAGATCGTCCCGCCCTTGACCGCGCCCGCAACCTCGGGAGCCGGACCCGTCGAGTCGGCCTTGGTGCCGACCGGGATGTTGATGGCCTTGGCCTTGCTCACCGACGGGACGCTGTTGTCGTTCGAGCCGTTGTCACTGCTGCTGCACGCGCTCAGCACAGTCGTGGAGGCGGCGGCCACACCCGTGGCGATCAGGAAGTTTCTACGAGAAAAAGACATGCTGAGCCTGCCTGTGGAAGGTCAATTCGGACGGTCGGAACCAGCCGGACGTCATCGAACCGGGCCGGGTGGAACTTGCTTGCTACCGCTTGGACTTGGGGTCCAGCGCGTCACGTACGGAGTCGCCCAGCAGGTTGAACGCGAGGACGAAGATCACCATGGAGATGCCGGGGAAGAGCATGAAGGTGATGTCTTCGGTGTAGAACTGGGCGCCACGGCCGATCATCACACCCCAGTCGGGCGTCGGGTCGATCATGCCGACACCGAGGAAGGCGAGACCTGCCTCGGCGGTCACGTACGCCGGGAGCAGCAGAGTGGACTGGATGATGATCGGCGTCCAGAGGTTGGGCAGCAGCTCCTTGAAGACGATGCGCATCGGAGACGCTCCCGTGACCTTCGCCGCCTCGACGAACTCACGCTCGCGCAGCCCGAGAACCTGGCCGCGCAGCAGTCGGGCGATGGACGCCCAGCCGAAGGCGGACAGGACCAGGATCAGCGCGGTGGCGCGCAGCCAGGTCGGGATGTTGTCGTCGGGCGCGACGAAGAAGCCGAAGACGACAGGCATGAAGGCGATGAAGAAGAGCGTGGACGGGAACGACAGCAGGATGTCGATGACCCGGCCGACGAGGTAGTCCGTCTTGCCGCCCAGGTAGCCCGCCGTGACGCCGATCACGACGCCCAGGAGAGTGGTGAGCAGGGTGGCGGCGGTGGCGATCCCCAGCGAGTTGCGGATGGCGTACAGCAGGAACGTGAAGACGTCCCGGCCGAGCTGCGGCTCGATGCCGAACCAGAAGTTGGAGCTCATGCCGCCGTTGGGGCCGGCGGGGTACGAGAACGCGTTGAGCAGCTCGGGGTGCTGAGTGGTGTACGTGGTGTACGGGTTCTTCCCGTACAGCTTCGCGATGAGGGGTGCCGCGATCCCGATCACGAAGAAGAAGATCACGATGTAGGCGGATATGACGCCCGTCTTGTCGCGCCTGAAGCGCTTCCAGGCGAGCCGGCCCGGGGAACGGCTCTCACTGCCCTTCGGACCGGTCGAAGTGGTCGACTTCGCGGCGGTCTCGTCGGTCACCTCAAGTGGGGCGGCCGCGGATGGAGTAGGGGGGGTCATGGTGCTCCTGGCCCAAGGGAGGGTCTGATGACTCCGCAGGGCGCTCCCCTACGGGCTACGCCGGACTTTTTCAACGCAATTCATTCAAGGTCAATAAATTCTCGACCGACTTGGGCTTGTCTTTACCTTCTTTACTTCCACTTGGTCGAACTGTAGCTACGCGGGTAGCGCGCTGTAATCAATCCGTGCTTCACATCGGACCAACTGGACTAATCGGGCAAGAAGTTCGTTATGCGGACGGTCGAGTGTCGAAATACGTACATCGGCCGGTTCGAATCCAACGTTTCGGCAACGTTACGCGGAGATCCGTTGCGTGCGCCGCACAAGATCGACAGGTGTCCGGGCCGGGGTGCCTGCATTCGGCTGACGTGTCCCTCTAAAGGTCCCTCAATCCGGTAATGCGTATGCGGTATGTGTCGTATGAGCCGATATTGACCGGGTAGTGAATTCGTTGATCGCCACGAGGAGGCGCCCATGCGGGGACCGATGCGTGTCGGACGGGTCGCCTGTGCTATTGCCGCCGCGCTGACGATGGCTGGATGTGGTGGTGGCGGCTACGGCGGAGCCGGAGTGCTCACCTCCTCCTGGGGCGACCCGCAGAACCCGCTGGAGCCGGCCAACACCAACGAGGTCCAGGGCGGCAAGGTGCTGGACATGGTCTTCCGGGGCCTGAAGAAGTACGACCCCCGCACCGGCCGGGCCGTGAACATGCTCGCCGAGCGCATCAGCACCCCGGACTCGCGCACCTTCACCGTCACCGTCAAGGACGGCTGGCGCTTCAGCAACGGGGAACCGGTCACCGCCCGGTCCTTCGTGGACGCCTGGAACTACGGGGCGAGCCTGCGGAACAACCAGAAGAACGCCTACTTCTTCGGCTACATCGACGGCTACGACAAGGTCCACCCCGACAGCGGCCGGCAGCGCGCCAGCGCCCTCTCCGGGCTCCGGGTCACCGGACCGCGGACCTTCACCGTCCGCCTGAACCAGAAGTTCGCCGGCTTCCCCGACACCCTCGGGTACGCCGCCTACGCGCCCCTGCCGCGCGCCTTCTTCACCGACCACGCCGGCTGGCTGCGCAAGCCGATCGGCAACGGGCCGTACCAGATCGCCTCGTACACCAAGGGCTCCGCGATGACCCTGAAGAAGTGGAACGGCTATCCGGGCCCCGACCCGGCGCGCAACGAGGGCGTGACGCTGCTCGTCTACACCGACAGCAACACCGCGTACACCGATGTGCTGGCCGGGAACCTCGACCTCGTCGACGACGTGCCCGCCACCCAGCTCAAGAACGTCCGTACCGACCTGGCCGGCCGCTACATCAACACCCCGGCCGGCATCCTCCAGACCCTGGCGTTCCCCTATTACGACCCGAAGTGGAACACCGAGGGGGCGCGCAAGGTCCGCACCGGGCTGTCCATGGCGATCGACCGCGAGCAGATCACCGAGACCATCTTCCGCCGCACCCGCACCCCGGCCACCGACTGGACCTCCCCGGTGCTCGGCACGGCGGGCGGCTTCCAGGCCGGGCTGTGCGGACACGCCTGCGACTACGACCCGGCGGGCGCCCGCAGGCTGGTCCGGGAGGGCGGCGGCATCCCCGGCGGCCGGCTGAAGATCACCTACAACGCGGACACCGGCTCGCACAAGCAGTGGGTGGACGCCGTGTGCAACTCCATCAACAACGCCCTCGGCGACGACAAGGCCTGCGTTGGCAACCCGGTCGGCACCTTCGCCGACTTCCGCAACCAGATCGCGCAGCACCGGATGAGCGGCCCCTTCCGGGCCGGCTGGCAGATGGACTACCCCTTGATCCAGAACTTCCTCCAGCCGCTGTACTACACGGACGCCTCCTCCAACGACGGCAAGTGGTCGAACAAGCAGTTCGACCGGCTCGTGGACCGGGCCAACGCGGAGACCGACCGGGCGGCCTCCGTGCGGCTGTTCCAGCAGGCCGAGAAGGTCGTCCGCGACAACATGGCGGCCATCCCGCTCTGGTACCAGAACGGCAGCGCCGGCTACACCGCCCGGCTCTCCCATGTGACGCTCAATCCGTTCAGCGTCCCGGTCTACAACGAGATCAAGGTCGGCTGAGCCGCGTGGGCCGCTACGTCGCGAGGCGACTGCTCCAGATGATCCCCGTCTTCATCGGGGCCACCCTGCTGATCTTCCTCATGGTGAACGTGATGGGCGATCCGATCGCCGGCCTGTGCGGCGAGCGCGCCTGCGACCCGGCGACCGCCGCCCAGCTGAAGCGGGAGTTCGGCCTCGACCAGCCGCTGTGGCGCCAGTACGTCACCTATATGGGGAACGTCTTCACCGGAAACTTCGGTACGGCGTTCAACGGGCAGCCCGTCACCGAGCTGATGGCGGCGGCGTTCCCGGTCACCATCCGGCTCACGATCGTGGCCATCGCCTTCGAGATCGTCATCGGCATCGCGCTCGGCGTCGTCACCGGGCTGCGGCGCGGCCACCCCGTCGACACCGGCGTCCTACTGGCCACCCTGGTCGTCATCTCCGTCCCCACCTTCGTCACCGGCCTGCTGCTGCAACTGCTGCTCGGCGTCGCCTGGGGCTGGATCAAACCGTCCGTCTCGCCGGCCGCCGCGTTCGGCGAGCTGATCGTGCCGGGACTCGTCCTCGCCTCCGTCTCCCTCGCCTACGTCACCCGGCTCACCCGCACCACCATCGCCGAGAACAAGCGCGCCGACTACGTGCGCACCGCGACCGCCAAGGGCCTGCCCCGGCGCCGCGTCGTCACCCGGCACCTGCTGCGCAACTCGCTGATCCCCGTGGTCACCTTCATCGGCACCGACATCGGGGCGCTGATGGGCGGCGCCATCGTCACCGAGCGGATCTTCAACATCCACGGCGTCGGCTACCAGCTCTACCAGGGCATCCTGCGCCAGAACACCCAGACGGTCGTCGGCTTCGTGACCGTCCTCGTGCTGGTCTTCCTGCTCGCCAACCTCCTCGTCGACCTCCTGTACGCCGTACTCGACCCGAGGATCCGCTATGCCTGAACAGCCGTACGAGCCCGAAGGGGCCATCGCCGGGACCGGCATGGGCGGTGCCATGGACCTCGGCGCGAGCGAGGCCGCCACCCTGGAGCCGGGCCCCGGCCCCGGCGCGCCGGACGGCGGCGGACCCGCGGGCCGGCCGCGCTCGCTGTGGTCGGACGCCTGGCGGGATCTGCGCCGCAACCCCGTCTTCCTGCTCTCCGCCCTGGTCATCCTCTTCCTGGTGTTCGTCTCCCTGTGGCCCTCGGCGATCGCCTCCGGCAGCCCGCTCAGCTGCGACCTGGCCAAGTCCCAGGACGGTCCGGGGCCCGGCGCGCCCTTCGGGTACGACGGGCAGGGCTGCAACGTCTACACACGCACCGTCTACGGGGCCCGTACGTCCGTCACGGTCGGCGTCCTGGCCACCCTGGGGGTCGCGGTCCTCGGGTCCGTCCTGGGCGGTCTGGCGGGCTATTTCGGCGGATGGTGGGACGCGCTGCTGTCCCGCACCACCGACATCTTCTTCGCCATCCCCGTCGTCCTCGGCGGCCTCGTGCTGCTGTCCGTGGTCACCAGCAACACGGTCTGGCCGGTGATCGGCTTCATGGTGCTGCTCGGCTGGCCGCAGATCTCCCGCATCGCGCGCGGCTCGGTCATCACCGCCCGCCAGCACGACTACGTGCAGGCGGCCCGTGCCCTCGGCGCCTCCGACTCGCGCATCCTGCTGCGGCACATCGCGCCGAACGCCGTCGCCCCGGTGATCGTGGTGGCGACCATCGCGCTCGGCACCTACATCTCCCTGGAGGCGACCCTGTCCTACCTGGGGGTGGGCCTCAAGCCGCCCAGCGTCTCCTGGGGCATCGACATCTCCGCCGCCTCCCCCTACATCCGCAACGCGCCGCACGCCCTGCTGTGGCCCTCCGGCGCCCTCGCCGTGACCGTCCTGGCCTTCATCATGCTCGGCGACGCGGTGCGCGACGCCCTCGACCCCAAGCTGAGGTGACGGCGCCATGCTGCTCGAAGTCTGCGATCTGCACGTGGAGTTCAGGACACGGGACGGGGTCGCCCACGCCGTCAACGGGGTGTCGTACGCCGTGGACGAGGGCGAGACGCTGGCCGTGCTCGGCGAGTCCGGATCGGGCAAGTCGGTGACCGCGCAGGCCGTGATGGGCATCCTCGACATGCCGCCGGGGCGGATCACCGGCGGCGAGATCCTCTTCCGGGGCCGGGACCTGCTGCGGATGAAGGAGGAGGAACGGCGAAAGCTGCGCGGCGCCCGGATGGCGATGATCTTCCAGGACGCGCTGTCGGCCCTCAACCCGGTGCTCTCCGTGGGCGATCAGCTCGCCGAGCTGTTCACGGTGCACCGGGGGATGTCGCGGAAGGCCGCGCGGGCGAAGGCCGTCGAGCTGATGGACCGGGTGCGCATCCCGGCCGCCGCCCAGCGGGTGCGGGACTATCCGCACCAGTTCTCCGGCGGGATGCGCCAGCGGATCATGATCGCCATGGCGCTGGCCCTGGAACCGGCCCTGGTCATCGCGGACGAGCCGACCACCGCCCTGGACGTCACCGTGCAGGCCCAGGTGATGGACCTGCTCGCCGAGTTGCAGCGCGAGTACCGCATGGGGCTCGTCCTCATCACCCACGACCTCGGGGTGGTGGCGGACGTGGCCGACCGGATCGCCGTGATGTACGCCGGGCGGATCGTGGAGTCGGCGCCGGTGCACGACATCTACAAGGCGCCCGCCCACCCCTACACCCGCGGCCTGCTCGACTCCATCCCGCGCCTGGACCTCAAGGGGCGGGAGCTGTACGCCATCAAGGGCCTGCCGCCGAACCTGGCGCACGTGCCGCCGGGCTGCTCCTTCCACCCGCGCTGTCCGATGGCACGGGAGGTCTGCCGCAGCGAGGTGCCCCCGCTGTACGAGGTGTCCGAAGCCCGCGGCAGCGCCTGCCACTTCTGGAGGGAGTGCCTGGATGGCGACGAGCGGTGAACCGGTCCTGGAGGTCAGCGGGCTCGTCAAGCACTACCCGCTGACCCGCGGCGTCCTGTTCAAGAAGCGGATCGGCGCGGTCCGGGCGGTCGACGGCGTCGACTTCACCCTCGGCCGGGGCGAGACCCTGGGCATCGTCGGCGAGTCGGGCTGCGGCAAGTCGACGGTCGCCAAGCTGCTGTGCAACCTGGAGCGGCCCACCGCCGGGTCCATCCGGTTCAAGGGCGAGGACATCACGCGGCTGTCCGGGCGCGCCCTGAAGGCGGTGCGCCGCAACATCCAGATGGTCTTCCAGGACCCCTACACCTCCCTCAACCCCCGGATGACCGTGGGGGACATCGTGGGGGAGCCGTACGAGATCCACCCCGAGGCGGCCCCCAAGGGGGACCGGCGCCGCCGGGTCCGGGAACTGCTGGACGTGGTGGGGCTCGACCCGGACTTCGTCAACCGCTACCCGCACCAGTTCTCCGGCGGCCAGCGCCAGCGCATCGGGATCGCGCGGGGGCTCGCGCTGCGCCCTGAGGTCATCGTGGCCGACGAGCCGGTGTCCGCGCTCGACGTGTCGGTGCAGGCACAGGTGATCAACCTGCTGGACCGGCTCCAGGCGGAGTTCGAGCTGTCGTACGTGTTCATCGCGCACGACCTGTCGATCGTGCGGCACATCTCGGACCGGGTCGGGGTCATGTACCTCGGCCGGATCGTGGAGACGGGGCGGGACACGGAGATCTACGAGCATCCGACGCACCCCTACACCCAGGCGCTGCTGTCCGCGGTGCCGGTCCCGGACCCCGAGGCGCGGGAGCGCCGCGAGCGCGTCATCCTCGGCGGGGACGTCCCCTCGCCCGCGGACATCCCCTCCGGGTGCCGCTTCCGCACCCGGTGCTGGAAGGCGCGGGAGCGGTGCGCCCTGGAGGTGCCGGCCCTCGCGGTGCCGGCCGTCTTCCGGGAGGGTCCGGCCGCCCACGACTCGGCGTGCCACTTCGCCGAGGAGAAGCGGGTGGTGCCGCCGGAGGCCACGGAGGCGAACGGCGACGGGCCGGGGTGACATGGCGCACCCCGGCCCGCTCACGGCACCCGCACGGCCGTACGCCGTACAGCCTGGCGTGTCCGTATATCGGAACCGCTTCCGTCAAGTTGCCCGGATGTTAACGCCGTTGACGGCCGCGGTCCGCCTCAGCCCAGGGCCCGCCGCAGGAAGTCCAACTGGAGGTTGAGCAGGTTCTCCGCGACCGTCTCCTGCGGGGTCATGTGGGTCACCCCGGACAGCGGCAGCACCTCGTGCGGGCGGCCCGCGGCCAGCAGCGCGGAGGACAGCCGCAGCGAGTGCGCGACCACCACGTTGTCGTCCGCCAGGCCGTGGATGACCATCATCGGGCGGTGCTGCCCTGCCGCGTCCACCAGACCGGCGTCGTCGATCAGCGAGTTGCGGCGGTAGACCTCCGGCTGCTCGGCCGGGTCGCCCAGGTAGCGCTCCTGGTAGTGGGTGTCGTAGAGCCGCAGGTCGGTCACGGGCGCGCCGACCACCGCCGCGTGGAAGACGTCCGGGCGGCGCAGCACCGCCAGCGCGGACAGGTAACCGCCGAAGGACCAGCCCCTGATGGCCACCCGGCCCAGGTCCAGCGGGAACCGCTCGGCGAGCGACCGCAGCGCGTCCACCTGGTCCTGGAGCACGATCTGGGCGATGTCGTCCTTGATCTCCTTCTCCCAGGCGGGCGAGCGCCCCGGAGTGCCCCGGCCGTCGGCGACCACCACGGCGAAGCCCTGGTCGGCGAACCACTGGGAGGTGAGGTAGGCGTTGTGCGCGGCGACCACCCGCTGACCGTGCGGGCCACCGTAGGGGTCGAGCAGCACCGGCAGGGGAGTGTCACCGTGGTAGTCCCGTGGCATAAGCACGGCGCACGGAATTCGGCGTGCGCCCCCCTCGGTGAGGGTGACCCTGGGGGACAAACCGGGGTCTTCGGCGTACGAGCGGACAGTCGCCGTCGGCTTTCCGTCAGCCAGCACCTGGACACGCGTGCCCGGCCTGTCAAGCGTCGCGGACACCAGCACGGTCACGCCCCCGGCGCGCACGGCCGAGTGCACGCCGGGTTCCTGCGACACGCGTTCCACGCCCAGCTCGTTCACCCGGTACACATGGATCTCGCCGGTCTCGGGATCCTCCGCGTCGGCTCCGGCGGAGGCGGTGACGAGCGTGTCGTCCGCACCCACGTCCAGAACCGCACGGATGTGCAACAGGCCGCTGGTCAGCGGACGTTCGCCCACGGCGAGCACTCGGGCGCCGCCCTCGTCGGCGATCCGGACCAGCTGTCCGGAGGGGCTCCAGCACGGCACCCCGGCGAAAAGTTCCAGCCAAATTGGGTCCTCGTCGGCGTGCACCATCCGGGTCGTCCCGGTGTCCGGGTCCACCGCCAGGTACAGCAGGCTCCGCTGGTCCCGCGACTGCACGAGGACCAGCGGCGCACCCGCCTGTGACCAGTGCACTCGGGCGAGGTAGGGGTAGCGGGCGCGGTCCCAGAGCACCTCCGTGCGCTCCCCGCCGAGGCCCAGCACGAACAGCCGTACGTCCGCGTTAGGGGTGCCCGCCGCGGGGTACGCGATGCTGTTGGGCTCGCGCTCGGGGTGGGCCGGATCGGAGATCCACCACCGGGCCACCGGCGTGTCGTCCGCACGGGCCACCAGCAGCCGGTCGCCGTCCGGCGCCCACCAGAAGCCCCGGTTGCGGCCCATCTCCTCGGCCGCGATGAACTCCGCGAGCCCGTAGGTCACCTGTTCCGTCTCCGGCTCGGCGAGCGCGCGGTCGCCCTCGCCGTCGGCGCCCACCACCCGCAGGGCACCCCGCGCGACGTAGGCGATGTGCCGGCCGTCGGGCGCCGGACGCGGGTCGATCACCGGTCCCGGAACGGGGAGTTCACGGCTCTCGCCGGTCGTCAGGTCGGCCGTGAAAAGCCGCCCTGACAAGGCGAAAGAAGCCAGCTCCACGGCGGCGTCGGTGGCGTAGCCGACGATGCCGGCCCCGCCCTCCCTGCTGCGCTCCCGGCGGGCCCGTTCCTCGGGCGAGAGCTGCTCCAAGGCGCCGCCCAGCAGGGCGCCCGGATCGGCGGCGAGGCGCTCGGTGCCGTCCGGGAGGTCCAGCACCCAGAGGGAGTTGGCCCGGTCGGCGCCGGAGCTCGAACGCAGGAACGCGACACGCGTGCCGTCGGGCGCCACGGTGAACCCGCGCGGCGCGCCGAGGGTGAACCGCTGGGTCCTCGCGTGTCTGCGGGGGAAGGAGTCGGACTCGGTCGTCATACCCCGACCATATTGGCCATGCGCCCCCTTGTGCGGCCGTGCGCCGAGAGATGCGCGAGTACGGATAGTTATGATCACTACCGCTGTGTGGGTATGAACCTGCCGGTGTCCGCATGGACTTGCTCTACCGATCTTTCCGAACAGCCGTGTCCCTGGGATCTTTGGAGGTGAGCCGCCGTGGCACTCTCGATTTCGGCGGTGGTGCTGCTGGCGATCATCGTCTTCCTGCTGATGAAGAAGTCGGGACTGAAGGGCGGCCACGCGGTCGTCTGCATGCTGCTCGGCTTCTACCTCGCCTCCTCGACCATCGCGCCCACGATCAGCCAGCTGACCACCAACGTGGCGAGCATGATCGGCAGCATCAAGTTCTGACCTGTTCTGCTTCGGCCCGCTGCCTGACTTCGTAAGCTTGACCGTCCTGGGACGAGTGAGGCTGGGGGCAGCGGGTGGACGAGCAGGGCGTGGACCGGAGACTGAGGGAACTGGCGAAGGCGTCAACCAACTTCGGGCGGCTGTATGGGTACCAGCCTCTCCTGGCGATCTGCGGCTCGCAGGCCGAACTCACCGTTCTGACCAACCCGAACGCGGCCTACGTCAGCGCCGGTCAGTTCGGTGAGGTCCTGGCCGAGGAGTTCGTCACCCGTACGGGCACCCGGGTCGAAGGCACCCGCCAGGTCGACCGCTTGAACGCACGCGCGCCGGCGTGCTCGTGGGCTGGAGCCGTGCGGCTTTCGACAAGCTGCGCCGAGGCCGGAACGACGCCGCGCACAACCACCTCTTTGACACGACGAAGGCCCTGGAGGCCCTGAAGCTGTGCTGGCAGCTCGGCGACCTGTTCGACCGGGCCCTGGGCGGCACGCGCACGGTGACGGCCTTCGTGCCTCCCACACTGCCTGCCGAGACCCCGTCGGTCTCTCCCGAAGAGCTCGCGGAGTTGCGGGAGGCCCTGAACGAGCATCGTCGTACTCTCGCCGAGTCGCAGGTGAAGCTCTCGGAGACCAGTGACCGTCTGGAGGCCGAGCGCCGCGCCCGTGCCAGGGCCGAGGAACTCATGGCCAGCGCGGAGCAGGCCAAGGTGATGCACGCCGCTCAGGTCGAGGAACTGCGGGCGGCGCACCGGCAGCAGTACGACCGCGAGCGCCTCCAGCCCCGCAGGATCGCCTCCGCCGCGCGCGACGCGATCGTGGAGCGCGCCCAGCGCCCGGCGCCTCTCAACGAGGTCCAGGCGCGGGCGAAGATCGACGCGATGCTCGCCGAGGCGGGCTGGGCGGTGCAGAAGAAGGCGGACGCCAACCCGCTGGCGGGCAGGGGCGGCGCCATCGAGGAGTTCACCGTTGCCACCGGCCGCGCCGACTACGTCCTCTACGTCGACGGCAAGATCGTCGGCGTCATCGAGGCCAAGCGCGAAGGCACGCCGCTGGCCGGAGCGCTGGGACAGAACGAGCGGTACGCGGCGGGCGTGCTCAAGGAACACGCGATGGCCGTGTGGCGCCGCGAGGAGTCCTTCGCGTTCCGCTACGCCACGACCGGCACGGAGACGTACTTCCTCAACCGGATCGACCCGGAGGCCCGCTCCCGGGAGGTCTTCGGCTTCCACCGCCCGGAGACTCTCGCGGCGTGGATGCGGTACGCCGAAGAGCATCCGGACGCCCCCACCTTCAGGGCGGCCCTGCGCACGAGTATGCCGCTGCTGGAGACCCACGGCCTGCGCATGGCCCAGGTGGAGGCGATCACCGGCCTGGAGGACTCCCTGGCCGCCGACAAGCCACGCGCCCTGATCCAGATGGCCACGGGCGCAGGCAAGACCTTCACGGCCGTCACGGAGACCTACCGGCTGCTCCGCCACGCGGGCGCCCGCCGGGTCCTCTTCCTCGTCGACCGCAACAACCTCGGCCGCCAGGCCCGCGCGGAGTTCGACAAGTACCGCACGCCGGACGAGAACCGGAAGCTGACCGACCTCTACAACGTCGACATGCTGGGCCGCGGCGGGCTCCAGGAGACCTCCTCGGTCGTGGTCTCCACCATCCAGCGGATGTACGCGCTTCTCAAGGGCGAGCCGCTGACGGACGAGCCGGAGACGACGGACGAGCCGGAGACGGACGAATCAGCGGGCGCCCCGTTGAACGAGACGTACGTGGCGGACGAGCCGATCACTGTCGAGTACAACCCGGACGTCCCGATCGAGTCGTTCGACGTGATCATCGTGGACGAGTGCCATCGCTCGATCTACGGTCTGTGGCGCGGGGTCCTGGAGTACTTCGACGCCCACCTGGTGGGCCTCACCGCCACGCCCACCCGGCAGACCAGGGGCTTCTTCGACCACAACGAGGTCTCGAAGTACACCTTCGAACAGGCTGTCGCCGACGGCGTCAACGTCGACTTCGACATCGTGCGCCTCAACACGGACCTGCGTGAGAACGGCGGCGCGAAGATCGAGAAGGGTACGACCGTCCGGATCCGGGACCGGCAGACGCGTGCCCAGCGGTACGAGGAACTGGACGAGGACTTCGCCTACACCACCTCACAGCTGGGTCGCTCGGTGATCACCGAGGACGAGATCCGCGCCGTGCTGACGACGTACAAGAACAACTGGCAGCGCTGGTTCCCGGGCCGGGCCGACCTTCCCAAGACCCTGGTCTTCGCGGCGGGCGACGACCACGCCGAGGAGGTGCTCAAGCAGGTCAAGGAGGTCTTCGGACGCGGCGACGAGTTCGCGAAGAAGATCACCTACCGGTCGCGGGCCAACGGTGACGACCCCGACTCCCTCATCAACGACCTGCGGAACTCGCCTCGCCTGCGGTCGCGGTGACCGTCGACATGATCGCCACGGGCACGGACGTGAAGCCGCTGGAGTGCGTGATCTTCCTGAGGTCGGTGAAGAGTCCGGTGCTCTTCGAGCAGATGAAGGGCCGGGGGGCCCGCTCCATCGACCCGGACGACCTGAAGAAGGTGACTCCGGAGGCGGCTTCCGACCTGACGAAGGACCGTTTCGTCCTCATGGACGCGGTGGGCGTCACCGACTCGCCTCTGGTGGACGCCCGCCCACTGATCCCGGCCGGCGAACAGCGGGGCGTCTCGCTGGCCATGCTCGCCAAGGGCGCCTCGGACACCAAGACCGGCGCCGGCCAGTACTTCACCCCCCGCGCGCTCATCGACGCCATGGTCGACTTCACGCAGCCCGACCACGACGACACCATCACCGACCCGGCCTGCGGTACCGGCGGCTTCCTCATCGCCGCCCACGCCTACATCCGCGAGCACCACATGAAGACCATGTCGCTGGACGAGCGCATGGCCTACGACAGCGGCCGCAAGATCTGGGGCAACGAACTCGTCACCGGCACCGCCCGCCTCGCCGCCATGAACATGCTCCTCCACGGCATCGGCAAGAGCGACGGCCCGAGCCTCATCACCGTCGGCGACGCCCTCGCCGACAAGCCCAGCGGCAAGCACGCCACCCTCGTCCTCGCCAACCCTCCCTTCGGCCGAAAGTCCGCGATCACCGTGATCGGTCAGGACGGCGAGGTGGAGAAGGAGGACATCCAGTACGACCGTGACGACTTCACCGCGACCACGACCAACAAGCAGCTCAACTTCCTGCAACACATCATGTCGCTCACGGCAGTTGGCGGACGTGCCGCCGTCGTCCTGCCCGACAACGTCCTCTTCGAGGGCGGGGCCGGTGAGAAGGTCCGCCGCAAGCTCCTGGACGAGTTCGACCTGCACACCATCCTGCGACTGCCCACCGGCATCTTCTACACGGGCGGCGTCAAGGCCAACGTCCTCTTCTTCGACAAGAAGTCCCCGCGCGCCGACGGCAAGCCGCACACCACCGAGACGTGGGTCTACGACTTCCGTACCGGCCAGCACTTCACGCTGAAGCAACGCCCGCTCACCCGCGCGCACTTGGACGACTTCGTAGCCGCCTACCGGCCCGGCAAGCCGCGGTCGTCGCGCATCGAGTCCGAGGACGAGAACGGGCCGTTCAAGAAGTTCAGCTACGAGGAACTGATCGCGCGCGACAAGGTCAACCTCGACATCACGTGGATGAAGGACCCGGCCCTCGGCGACGCCGACAGCGGTCTGCCGCCCGAGGTGATCGCCGAGGAGATCGTCCGCGACCTCCAGTCCGCCCTGAACGAGTTCACGGCCATCGCCCGCTCCCTGGGCGGCGAGGTGGACGTACCGGAGGTCGAGGTCGAGTGATCGGCCGGTCGGGTCAGTCTTCGGAGGCGTACGACACGAAGCGAGCCCAGGCCCCCGGCGCCAGCGTGAGCCGGGGGCCCTCGACGTTCTTGGAGTCGCGGACGTGGATGGTGCGGGGCGCTATGGCGACCTCGACGCAATCATTTGGGTTGCTGGTGTCGCTGTAGCTGCTCTTGAACCACCTGAGCTCGGAAGCTGCTCCGGCAGGGGCCTTGCGGATCATGTCTCTCCCAGCAATCGCTCGATGAAGGCCAGCGACTCGCTTGCAGTCAGAGCCTCGCCTCGGATGATCCCATAGCTGAGTTCAAGGACCCGTAGGTGCTTCGGGTCGGAGACGGGACGGCCGTTGAACTCGTCGTCCATGCGCCCGACCGCCGTGCCGTCCTCGAACTTCAGTACCTGGATTCGCCCTCCCGAGCCAGGATGGTCCCAGCGGTCCACCGGCATCACTTGAATCCCGACAGTCGGCAGCCGCGCCACATCCAACAGGTGCTCAAGCTGGCTGCGGTGCGCCATTTTGCCGCCGATTGGGCGCTGGAGCGTCATCTCTTCCAGGACGAAGCTGAGTTCCGGGGCAGGTGAACGCTCGAAGATCGCCTTTCTGGCCATGAGCGGCTACCGCTTGCTCCAGCTGGTCCGGCGAAGGCACGGGCCGCCGTGTCATCAGCAGCGCCCGCGCGAACTCCTCGGTCTGCAACAGACGATGCAGGGCGTGGCTGCCATACGAGAGCAGCTCGACCGCCTTCGCCTCCGACGCCGCCAGATCCGGTACCTTCTTGGGGTACCGGACTTTGGCCACATCCTCCTTCATCGCCGAGATCAGCCCACCCGCCCTCAACACCCTGTCGGCGTTGTCCAGGTACCCGGGCTGGGGAATCCGCTTTCCGCCCTCGACCTTGTAGACCAGGTCCTCGCCGTAGCCGATGGCCTTGCCGAACTCGCCGGCCCTCATCCCCGCCGCCTCCCGGCGCAGCTTCAACTGTCGTCCCACCATGGCGATGACCGCGACGCCCCACTCGTCATCCGGATCCACCTCCCCAACCCGGCTCGTCCGACTCGCCCTTGAGTTCGTCCGTCATCACCCCTCCTGACACGTGCCGACGTTCCGGACAACCGCCGGACAGTCACCGTACGCAACGGCGCAATCACTCATCACGGTAGGCGTAGTCGGCCACTCTGAGTGACGTGAATCAGAAATTCGCCGACCCCAACGCCCGGAACACCGAACTCGACAGCGCCATCCGCTACTTGACCGTCCTGCTGTCCTCCACCCCACGCGGAGCCCGCCTGGCCCGGCTACTCGCGGCCGACCAGCTCCGAAGCTGGGGAATTCCGTCGGAGTCCGCGACGCACATCGTGGCGGAACTGGCCGCCAACGCCGCCACCCATGGCCGCCTGCCCGGCCGCAGCTTCCGCCTCACCCTCTACGTTGTCGGCCACACTCTGCGCATCGAAGTCGCCGACACGCGCGGTGACCGTCTGCCCGAGCTCCAAGTGCCGGACGCGCACGCCGAGTCCGGTCGCGGCCTGCTGATCGTCGACGCGCTCGCCGACCGCTGGGATGTCGCCGAGGGCCCTTTCCCGCGCAAGACCATCTGGGCCGAACTGTGCCTTCAGACACCGGAACCCGCCCCCACGGGTTCCGGTGACACCGGCGGCTGAAAGCCAAGAACGGACGGGGAAAGGAACCCACCAAACCCCACCCCTCCCGCCCGAGCCACTCGCTCACTCGGCCGGGTGAATATGCCTGCGTCAGCTGGATTTCACAGCCCCAGCTACCCGTACGCTCAGCGCAACACCACCGCAGACATGCGACGGCCCTCGCCGGGACGGCAATCCCAGTGCGAGGGCCTGACCACCGAGGAAGAGGCAACTTCCCGATGGATACCCAGAACCCTAGCGTGCCCCTGCGCGCCCAGTCCGGCATTGGCGGCAACAAGCACCCGAACCGGGGCCCTCAAGCTGCCGCACGCTCCGGCTCCGGCGGGCTCACCCACGACAACACCCGCCACACCACCCGCTTCACGGTGATCGGCAACCACCTGGTCCAGCACCCCGACCTCTCCCTCCTCGCGATCGGTCTGGCCTGCCACATCCAGTCGCTGCCGAGGGGCGCCCGCGTCGACATCAAGACCCTCACCGCTCGTTTCCCTGAGGGCGCCACCCGGATCGCCGCCGCCCTGCGCGAGCTGGAGACCCACGGCTACCTGCGCCGCGAACGCGCCCGCGTCCCCGGCGGCCGTATCGTCACGCGGACGATCTCCTGCAACCAGCCGACAGCCCAGCGCCAGCACCCCGACAGGCCCGGCTGCCCCACCCGGCGGCCGGCACGACCGGCGGCGGCACCGGCACAGCGCCCTCCCCGCACCGCCCCCAAGCCCCTCCCCGCCGTGCCCCAGCCGGCCTGCACCGCCCCCGCTGCCCTCCAGGCCGCCGCCGACCTTCTCGTCGATCTGCGCCGCCACGACCCGGGCCTGCTTCTCTCGGAGAAGGACACGGCACATCTGGCCCCCGGCGTCGCCGCCTGGCTGGAGCGCGACGTCAGCCCCGCGGCCGTGCGCCGGGCACTGACCGCCGATCTGCCACCTGAGGGGCTACGACGCCCCGCCGCCCTTCTGGCCCACCGCCTCGCCGCCCAGCTGCCACCCCCACCGCCGTTCCGGTCACCGGCCGCCCCACAGCCCGTACGGCACCCTTTCCAGACCTGCGACGGTTGCGACCGCCCCTTCCGCGCGCCCGCTCCCGGCCGCTGCCGCGACTGCCGAACCGATCTCCCGGAGGCCGCCTAACATGAACGTGACGATCCTTGCCCCCGGGCACAGACGAGGAGCGAGCGCCATGACCATCGCCCCGGACAACGCGCAGCAGGGCGCCTCCCACCTCTACCGGGCCATGCGTGACTTCGTGGAGTCCACGGACGGCACCCTCCCCGGCAAGTTCGAGATCACCAAGGAAGGGATCGTCCTCGACATGATGTCGCCTGTCCGGCCGCACGAGCTCACCGCGCTGCGTCTCCGGAAACGCCTGGAGAAGGTCATGCCCGAGGAGATCGTGGCCCACACGGGCGAACCCGATGTGGAGGTGGAGCCGGAAGGCATCATGCGCCGCCCTGACATCATGGTGATCGCCGAGGCGGACATGGAAGGAGAGGGGTCCTTCGACCCTCGTACGCTCATCGCCGCCATCGAGATCGTCTCCCGGTCCAACCCGGACAACGACTGGGTCACCAAGATGCGCGACTATCCCCTGATCGGCATCCCAGCCTACGCGATCTTCGACCCGCGCACCGGCACCGGTGCCGTCTTCGCGGACATCCACCCGACCCCCGGCGGTCCCCGTTACGCCACCCGCAAGGACTTCGTCTACGGCGAGGACGTCACCATCGCCGACTGGACCATCTCGACGGACGGCCTGCCGCGCTACAAGGACGAGGGCGCCGAGCCGGAGCCCCGGTCCTGAAGCCGAAGAGCGTCTTTCCGGATACGGATGAGCCGGTTTCGGCCACCTTGATCCGAGGTGGCAGGCCCTGGCTTGACTGACCCCCCTACGTCAGGGGAATCGTTCTCGTAAAGATCGTCAAGATCGTCGCGAAGATTTCTCCCGGGGTAGCACATGGCCATTTCCAGACCGCAGACACGGCAGTTCGAGGCGTTCATGACGAACCTGTCCTACGCCCGGCGCATGGTCAAAGCGGGTGCCATGCTCACGCCCTTCAGGTCTCCGACGATCGACATCGACGACTTCTACCGGGCGGCCTGGGTTCAGGCGGTCGCGGCCATCGATCACTGGCTGCACGAGGAGGTCCTGCGCCGGGTCGCCGAGCTGGCGGCCAAGGGCAGTCCTGAGATGCCGTACCAGCTCCGGGTCTACGAGCTGCCTTTGCACACGGTCGAGGCTGTGCGGCGTGGCGATGTGGCCCTGTCCGAAGCCGTGGTCGAGCACCTGAGGGAAAAGCTGTCGGGACAGGCGCTCCAGCATCCCGGAAAGATTTCCGAAGTACTCAAACTCGTAACGGAAAAGAAAGTCTGGTATGAGGCGGCGGGATGCGTCAACAAGGAATTCTTCCAGGGGCGCACCACATTCAACGAGAAGAAGCTCCGCAGCCGCTATCTGGAGATCACCCGGCGACGTAACAAAATCGCGCATGACGCCGACCTGATCGACGGCGACCTGAAACAGCGGTGCCCCATGGACGAGGCGGACGTGACGGACGCCATCGACTGGATCGAGCGCATCGCACTGGCCATCGCTCACGTTCTCGACAGCAAAGACCAGGAGGTGACCGAAGGAGGGCCGGCCGCCTCGTAGGCTGGTCCCCATGACGGAACTGCCAGCCCGGCGTCTTCTCCTGGTGCACGCGCACCCGGACGACGAGTCGATCAACAACGGCGCCACCATGGCCAGGTACGCGGCCGAGGGCGTGCAGGTGACGCTGGTCACCTGCACCCTGGGGGAGCGCGGGGAGTGCATCCCGCCCGGCCTGCGGCATCTGACCGGTGCCGCGCTCGGCGCGCACCGGCGCGGCGAGCTGGCCGCCGCCCTGCGCGAGCTGGGGGTCACCGACGCCCGGCTGCTCGGCGGCGCGGGCCGCTACGGCGACTCCGGGATGATGGGCACCGCCGACAACGAGGACCCCGGCTGCTTCTGGCAGGCCGACGTGGACGAGGCCGCGGAACACCTGGTCCAGGTGATCCTGGAGGTCCGCCCCCAGGTCCTCGTCACCTACGACGACAACGGCGGGTACGGCCACCCGGACCACATCCAGGCCCACCGCGTCGCCATGCGCGCCGCCGACCTCGCCGCCGGACGCGGGCACACGATCGACAAGGTCTACTGGAACCGCACCCCGCGCTCCGTCGCCGAGGACGCCTTCGCCCGGCTCCAGGACGAACTCCCGGCCCTGCCCTTCGAGAAGATCGCGGCCCTGGAGGACGTGCCCGGCGTGGTGGACGACGCGCGCGTCACCACCGCGGTGGACGGCACCGCCCACGCCGCCGCGAAGGCCGCCGCGATGCGCGCCCACGCCACCCAGATCGAAGTGGCCGGGTCCTCGTTCGCGCTCTCGAACGAGCTGGCGCAGCCGCTGTTCACCACCGAATACTACGAGTTGGTGCGCGGCACCGCCGCTCCCGGCGAGAGCGACCTGTTCGCCGGGATCGCCGCCGGGGAGGCGCTGTGAGCGGCACCCAGCGCGGCACCGGCACTCCGAGCCCGATGCTCGCCCAGCCGCTGCGCCCGCCGTCGCCGGGCCGGGCCCTGGCCTGCGTCGGCCTCTTCCTGCTGGGCGCGGTCGTCGCGCTCGCCGGAACCCTGGTGCAGGCGGCCTGGTTCCCCGGCGGGCTGCTGCTCGCCCTCGCGGGCGCCGTCGGGGCCTTCCTCGGCGGTGCGTACGCCACCCGGAGCCGGGGCGGCGCGATGGCCCCGGCGGCGGGCTGGATCGTCACCGCCATCCTGCTCACCTCCTCCCGTCCCGAGGGCGACTTCCTCTTCGGCGCGGGCGGCGGCTCCTATCTCTTCCTCTTCGGCGGCATGGCCCTCGCTGTGATCTGCGCCACCCTCGGCGCCACGAGGCAACCGCGCCCCGGCTCCGCCCGACTTGGGAAGTGACGTACCGCTTTCCGGTGCGCCCCGCGTGCGGCCCGCGTGCGAGTCGGGTGTGGGTTTCCTCAGCGGTCAGGGGATATACGCCAGAGGCGGCCAGTATGGTGGTGCGCGCCGCCGAGCCTCCCCCGTGCTCTCGACCCCGTTCGAGCCGGGGGGACCGCCGAAGCAGTGAGGTCAGTGTCGGGCGGCGGAGCCAACTGGGAGAACCTGCCTTGAGTCGTGAAACTGACACTCCGTCCTCCGGGCCCAACGGGCGCGGCGGAGCCGCGTACCCGTCCGGCACCCCGCCGTACGGAACCCCCATGGCTTCCGGCGACGGTGCGGACGCGGGCCGTTCGGGCGCGCAGTCCGAGGAACGCAAGACCGAGACCACGCTGACGACCCGGATCCGGATCAACATCCCCGGTTCCCGGCCCATCCCGCCGGTCGTCGTGCGCAAGCCCGTCGGCGACGGCGAGTCCGCCGACGCCGCTCGGGACGACGGGCCCGCCGCCGAGGCGAGCAGCGCCCCGGCCGCGTCGGCGCCCGCCCCCGAGGCCCCCGCCGAGCCGTCGGCCCCGGCCGAGGAGAAGACCAGCGACTGGTTCGCGCCCCGCAAGCCGGGCACGCCCGCCAAGGGCGGCGCGGGTGCCAACGGGGCCAAGAACCCCGGCGGTTCCGCCGGCGCGCCGGGTGCGCGGGGAACCGGGAGCCCGGCCGGTGGCACCGGTGCACGCCCCGGTGGTGTGGTCGGCTCCATGAGCGTGCCCGGCCGCGGCTCCAACAAGACGAACGGCTCGGGTCTGCCCGGCGCCACCGGCGGCCCGGTGGCCCCCGGACACGGCGGCGGCACCGGCTCCTTCGACGTCACCGAGGCGCTGGCCGCGGGCCCGCTGGCCGGTGGCTCCCGCTCCCCGGAGGCGGGCGGCGGCGAACCGCGCCGCGACGATCTGCCGTACTTCTCGGAGAACGGCGGCGCGGGCGGCGGCCAGGACCCCTTCGGCAACGGTGCGGGCGCGGGCGGCGCGAACGGCATGGGCGGACGGGGGGGCCAGGGCGGCCGGGGCGGCCCGCAGGGGCCCGCCGGGCCGACCGGTGGCCCGGTCACCGGGGACAGCCCGCTGCGGCCGGCCGCCGAGAGCCCCTACGGGCACCAGGCCGAGGGCCCCTACGGGCAGCAGGGTGCCGGGGGCGGCGCCCGCACGGACCTCGCCGACGCCGACGGACCGGCCGGGGTGCCGGGCGGTGGGCTCGGCCCCGGCGGCGGGCTCAGCGACGACACGGCTATCCTCACCCCGCAGAAGCCGGCCCCCGAACCGGGCACGCCCGGCTACCGGGCCCCGGACAACGTCTCCGGACACACCGTCACCAGCGGCATCCCGGTCGTTCCGGGTGGCAACGGTGCCCCGTTCGGCGCCGGCGGCCCGGCCGCCCCGGCGGCGCCCAAGCCCGAGCCGGCCGCGACCGCGGCGGCACCCAAGGCGTCGGCCAAGCCGAAGAAGAAGGGCCGCAGCAAACTGGTGCTGCTCGCCGCCGCCGTGGTCGTGATCGCGGGCGGGGTCTACGGCGCCGGGCTGCTCATGAACCACACCGACGTGCCCAAGGGCACCACCGTGCTCGGCGTCGACGTCGGCGGCGGCACCCGCGACGACGCCGTCAAGAAACTGGACGACGTGTTCGGCTCCCGCGTCGCCAAGCCGCTGAAGCTCTCCGTGGGCGGCCGCACGGTCATGCTCGCCCCGGCCAACGCCGGTCTCCAGTTCGACTTCCAGGCCACCGCGAGCGCGGCCGCCAAGAGCGACTACAACCCGGTCTCCGTGGTCGGCACGCTGTTCGGGCAGCAGCGCGTGGTCGAGCCGGTCATGCCGGTGGACGAGGAGAAGCTCCAGGCCGCGCTGCGGCAGGTGGGCGGCGGCTCCGGCTCGGGCGCGGTGGTCGAGGGCGGCATCAAGTTCGAGGCCGGCAAGGCGGTGCCCGTCTACGGGAAGGCGGGCACCGCCATCGACGCGGCCCGCTCCACGCAGGCGATCGAACAGGCGTACCGCACCGCGGTGGAGACAGGTGAGCCCACGACGGTCACCGTGCCCACCACCAACCGGCAGCCCGCGGTCTCCAACGCCGAGGTCGACCGCGAGATGAAGGAGTTCGCGCAGCCGGCGATGTCGGCCAAGGTGACCGTGATGACGGACGCCGCGCACGCGGTCCCGATGAGCCCGCAGAACTCGCTGTGGAAGTTCCTCCGCGTCACCGCAGTCAACGGCAAACTGGTCGACAAGCCCGATCTGGCCGCCCTGAAGCAGCTGTACGGGGGGGCCTTCGACGGCGTCCTCATCACCCGCGGCAACGGCCAGAAGACGCCGGTCACACCGCAGGACGTCTACGGAGCGCTGCGCCAGGCACTGATGAGCAAGACCAACCGGGTCGCGGTGATCAGCACCAACCCCGACTAGGGGCGCGACCCGGCTCGTGAGGGGCGTCCGGCGTGCCGCCGGGCGCCCCTTGCGGGTTGTCACTCCCACCCCATGACATCTGTCATCCGGCAACCGGGACCCCTGACACTGCCGGACGCCCGCCCCGCACCGGCACCATGGACGACATGACAACGACAGCGGTACCGACCGCCTCCGCCACCGAGGTGGTCGGGTTCGACCAGGTGACCAAGACGTACGGGACGGTACGGGCCGTCGACGGGCTCACGCTGCGGCTGCATCCCGGAGAGACCGTCGCCCTGCTCGGCCCGAACGGCGCGGGCAAGTCCACCACCCTCGACCTGCTCCTCGGCCTCAAGCAACCCGACGCCGGCACGGTGTCCCTGTTCGGCACCAGCCCCCGCGAGGCGATCGTGGCCGGGCGGGTCGGGGCCATGCTCCAGAGCGGCGGACTGATGGACGACGTCACCGTCGCCGAACTGGTCAAGCTGTCCTGCTCCCTGCACCCGCGGCCGTACAAGCCCGCCGATGTGATGGCCCGCGCCGGCATCGCGCAGATCGCCGACCGCAAGGTCAACAAGCTTTCCGGCGGCCAGGCCCAGCGGGTCCGCTTCGCGCTCGCCACCGCGGGCGACAGCGATCTGATCATCCTGGACGAGCCGACCACCGGCATGGACGTCTCCGCCCGCCACGCCTTCTGGTCCACCATGCGCGAGCAGGCCGACCAGGGCCGCACGGTCCTGTTCGCCACGCACTACCTCGAAGAGGCGGACGCCATCGCCGACCGGGTCCTGGTGCTGCACCGCGGCCGCCTGCTCGCCGACGGCACCGCCGCCGAGATCAAGGCCCGCGCGGGCGCCCGGCGGATCTCCTTCGACCTGGCGGGCGCCATCGACGAGGCCGCCCTGCGCGCCCTGCCGTTCCTGACCGCCGTCGACGTGTCCGGCCAGACCGTGCGCATCCAGTCCGCCGACGCCGACGCCACCGTGCACGCCCTGTACGGCCTCGGCGTCTACCCCCGCAACCTCGAGGTCGCCGGCCTCGGCCTGGAGCAGGCGTTCGTCGCCATCACGGAGGCCGAGGAGGCCAAGCAGTCATGAACAGTCTCATCAAGCTGGAACTGACCCGCGCCCTGCGCAACAAGAAGTTCCTGTTCTTCTCGGTGCTCTACCCGGCGGTCCTCTTCCTGATCATCGCGGGCAACGCCGACAACACCAGGATCGACGGCACGGGGCTGACCCTGGCCACGTACATGATGGTGTCCATGGCCTCCTTCGGCGCCCTGACCGCCGTGCTGATGGGCAACAGCGAGCGCATCGCCAAGGAGCGCGAGAGCGGCTGGGTACGGCAGTTGCGGCTGACCCCGCTGCCCGGACGCGGCTACGTCCTCGCCAAGACCGCCAGCGCCGCCGTGGTGAGCCTGCCGTCCATCGTGGTGGTCTTCCTGGCCGCCGCCGTGATCAAGGACGTACGGCTGGACGCCTGGCAGTGGCTCGCGCTCACCGGGGTCATCTGGGCCGGCAGCCTGGTCTTCGCCGCGCTCGGCGTGGCCCTCGGCTACCTCGCCACCGGGGACGCGGTCCGCCCCATCACGATGATCGTGTACTTCGGTCTGTCGATCCTCGGCGGCCTGTGGATGCCCTCGACCACCTTCCCGCAGTTCCTCCAGGACATCGCCAAGTGGCTGCCCACCCACGCCTACGCCGCGCTGGGCCGGGCCATCGAGCAGAGCCAGGCCCCGCACACCACGGACATCGCCGTCCTCGTCGCGTACTTCGTCCTCTTCGCGGGCGGCGCGGCCTGGCTGTACCGGAAGGACACGCTGAAGGCGTGAGCACCATGACGGAAGACCCCAAGGCGGCCGGGGCACGGCCGGAGACACGGGTCCGGATCGGACAGGGCGTGCAGGGCCGGCGCGAGCTGGTGGTGAAGGCGCTGTGGATCGCCGTGTGGCTGGTCTTCCTCGGCTCCCCGATCCGGGACCTGACCGGCGGCCGGCACACCACGGCCGGCGCCGTGGCGGGGGCGGCCGGCCTCACCGTCTTCGTGGGCGTGTACCTCACCCTGGTCTTCCGGCAGCTCGGGGCGCCCTTCGCGCCCCGGACCGTGGCCCTGCTGCTCGGCACCCTCCTCGTCCTCGCGCCCGCCCTGACCTACGGCCTCGGCACCCAGTGGAGCACGCTGTTCGTCTACCTCTCGGTGGCCTGTGGGGCGACCCTGCCGCTGCGCCTGGCGAACTGGGCGATTCCGGGCTCCGCCGTGCTGATGTACCTGGTCGGGCTGCACTGGGGCGTCTACACGGTGGACGACGACATGCTGATGGTCGTGCTCATCGGGTTCGCCATGGTCGGCGTGGGCCAACTGGTGCGCACCACCGTCGAGTTGCGCAAGGCGCGGGCCACCGTCGCCCAGCTCGCCGCCAACGAGGAGCGGCTGCGGCTCGCCCGCGACCTGCACGACCTGCTGGGCCACTCGCTCTCCCTGATCACGCTCAAGAGCGAGCTGGCCGGTCGGATGCTGCCCGACCACCCCGACAAGGCGGCCCAGCAGATCGGCGACATCGAACAGGTCAGCCGCCAGGCCCTGGTGGACGTCCGGGAGGCCGTCACCGGCTACCGGCGCCCCCGGCTCGCCGTGGAGCTGGCCGGTACCCAGGTGGCGCTCACGGCCGCGGGCGTCGCCGCCGAGCTGCCGCCCGAGCCCGACCTCTCCGGGGTGCCCGAGGAGGCCGAGTCGGCGCTCGCCTGGGCGCTGCGCGAGGCGGTCACCAACGTGGTGCGGCACAGCGGCGCCGACCGGTGCGCCGTACGCCTCACGCACCACCAGACGCTGGCCGGGCCGATGCTCGAACTCGCGGTCGAGGACAACGGGTCGGGCGTCGGGACCGGCGGCTTCGGCAACGGTCTGACCGGGCTGACCGAACGCCTGCAAAAGGCCGGCGGGACGCTGGAGGCGGCCCGGGTCAAGCACGGGTTCCGGCTGGTCGCCCGCGTGCCCGTGGCCCCCGCGGGGGACGTAGGATCCGGGGCATGACGAGCACCATCAGGGTCCTGCTGGCCGAGGACCAGTCCATGGTCCGCGAGGCGCTGGCCGCGCTGCTCGGCCTGGAGGACGACATCGAGGTCGTCGCCCAGGTGGCGCGCGGGGACGAGGTGCTCGACGCGGTCCGGGCGCACGACGTGGACGTGGCGCTGCTGGACATCGAGATGCCGGGCTGCACCGGCATCGAGGCCGCGGCGCGGGTCCACCGGGACCTCCCGGCCGTCAAGCTGGTCGTGCTGACCACCTTCGGGCGGCCCGGCTATCTGCGCAGCGCCATGGAGGCCGGCGCCGACGCCTTCCTCGTCAAGGACGCGCCCGCGGCCCAACTCGCCGCCGCCATCCGCAAGGTGCTCGCCGGGGAGCGGGTCATCGACCCCACGCTGGCCGCCGCCGCGCTCGCCGGGGGCGCGAACCCGCTCACCGAACGCGAGCGCGAGGTGCTGCGCGCCGCGGCCGACGGCTCCACCAACGCCGAGCTGGCCAAGGCCCTGCACCTGTCCCAGGGCACGGTCCGCAACTACCTCTCCACGGCCATCCAGAAGCTCGCCGTCCGCAACCGCGCGGAGGCGGTGCGCACCGCGCGGGAGAAGGGCTGGCTGTAGAAGCCGCGGGTACGGCCGGTCAGTTGAGCTTGGCGCGGGCGGTGCGGGCCTGCCGCCGTACCCGCTCGGCGGCCGGTTCGTCGACGACCTCGATCAGCTCGGCGTACGCGTCCAGTTCGTCCGCCCCGGCCGTGAACTGCCCGCGCTGCACCAGCAGTTGCCCGCGCTCGTAGCGCAGCCGAGCCGGGTGGGCGGGGATCAGCAGCGACAGCTCCACCGCGCGCAGCGCCACGTCCGAGTGCTCGGGGCGGGCCGCGGCCCACGCGCGGATGTTGTTCAGGATGCGCTGGACGACCTCCAGCGGGGGCGCGGGCTCCATCATCGCGGGGTCCGGCGGCGCGCCGGTCGCCCCGACCACGAGCAGCTCGGCGTCCGGCCCGGTCAGCACCCGGCCGCCCTCGAACGGGTCGGCCAGCACCCGCTCCCCGGCCGCCCCGAACCCGACCACGAAGTGCCCCGGCAGCGCGACCCCGTACACCGGGGCCCCGGCCCGCCGGGCCACCTCCAGCCACACCACCGACAGCAGGATCGGCAGCCCGCGCCGGCGCCGCAGCACCTCGTGCAGCAGCGAGGACTCAAGGCGCTGGTAGTCGCCGGGCGTGCCGTGGAACTCGTAGCGCCCGCCGAGCAGCCGCCGTACAGCCTCGGCCCAGGCGCGCGGGCCGCCGGGCCGGTACGGCAGCTCGCCGGCGAGCCGGTCCAGCTCCGCCTGCGCGGTGTCGATCCCGGCCTCGTCCAGCGAGCCGTCCGTCTCCGCGGCGATCAGCAGGCACAGCGCCGCCAGGTCCGGCCGCTCGGAGCGCGCCTGCTCGGCGAAGTGCGCCCGCACCTCGGCGGACCGCTCGGGCGGCGGCGGGTACGGGGGCGGCAGATACGGGTGATGCATGGCGGTTTACGCCCTTCCGAGGAGGGTCTACGACGGGCCGTGAGCGGGCTGTTCCCGCGGCTGCCGGTAGTGGTGGTAGGCGTGGTGCCGGGAGAAGCCCAGCGCGGCGTACAGGGCCTTCGCGGGCTCGTTGTCGCTCTCCACCTGGAGCCAGCCGGCCGAGGCGCCCTCGGTCAGCGCCCGGCGGGCGAGCGCGGCCATCACCTCGGTGGCCAGGCCCTGCCGCCGTCTGGCGGGGTCCACCTCGACGGCGGCGAACCCGGCCCAGCGGCCGTCCACGACACACCGCCCGATCGCCGCCGGGACCCCGCCCGGCTCGCCCGGCACGGAGGCGAACCACACCGAGGGGCCCCCGGTGAGCACCCGCAGCGCCACCTCGCTCACCCCCTTGCGCCGGTACCGCGCGAGCCACGCCTCGTCCGCCTCCCGGCCGAGGACCACCTCGGCGCCCTCGGGCCGGTCCGCGAGCGGGGCCAGCGCGCCGATCCACACCTCGGCACTCACCTCCCGCTCCCAGCCGCGCCGCTCCAGCTCCGCGCAGAGCAGCTCCTGCGTTCCCTCGGCGCCCGTCGCGGTCTGCACGTAGGCCGGCAGCCCGCGCTCGTCGTACCAGCGTCGTACGGCGTCCAGGGCCGCGTCGAGCGGAAGTCCGGGATCGCCCAGCGGCAGCACGCTGTTGGCACGCCGCGTATAGCCCTCCCGTCGCCCGACCGCCACCCCGGCCGGACGCGCTTCGCGCGGCTCCCTCTCGACCGCGGCCCGCAGCTCCCATTCACCGAGCCGCTCGCTCTCCACCGGGCGCCAGCCGCGCGAGACGGCCCGCGCCAGCTCCGCGTAGCTTGCCGCCGGGCCCCTGCGGCGTGCCGGGGCGGCCGGGACGACCTTGCCCGCCACGAGCGTGGTTTCCGGAAACCGCACGCTTGTACCGCTCCGCTGTGTGATCATGAGCACGCCATGATCCCAGGATGTGAGAACGCCCACCGTGTCGGTGAACTTCTCCCGCGCCGCTCCGGCTTCGCTCAAGCGCCGCACGGAGACGCGTTTCCCCACGTCAGCTGGGGTGATTCGGACTTCCAGGCGCCCTTGTGCCGAGATTTCCACCGGTCAGTTCACCCCTCCTGTTCGGATCATGCTCCGGAACGGAGATACTAGGGGCGGGCATCGACGACGCCGCGCTCCCGCGCGCCAGGCGGCGGAGCCTGAGGAGGCCCGCCAGCGCCCTATCGAGGAGGAACGACAGCGTGACCTACGTCATCGCGCAGCCTTGTGTCGACGTCAAGGACAAGGCGTGCATCGAGGAGTGCCCGGTCGACTGCATCTACGAGGGCCAGCGGTCCTTGTACATCCACCCGGACGAATGCGTCGACTGTGGTGCCTGTGAGCCGGTCTGCCCGGTCGAGGCGATCTTCTACGAGGACGACACTCCCGAGGAGTGGAAGGACTACTACAAGGCGAACGTCGAGTTCTTCGACGAGCTGGGCTCGCCCGGCGGTGCCAGCAAGCTGGGGCTGATCGAGCGCGACCACCCCTTCATCGCCGCGCTGCCGCCGCAGGGCGAGTGACCGTTTAGCTCCCAAGCGGCCCGCACCGCGCCGCCTCGGTCCCGTACGGCCCCGATCGCCCAGATCACCGCCGCACGGGACCGAGGCGTTTGCCGCACCAGACGAAAGTGAGCCACTGATCGTGTCCGCAGTCTCCGACCGGCTTCCCACGTTCCCCTGGGACAAGCTGGAGCCGTACAAGAAGACGGCCGCGGCCCATCCGGACGGCATCGTCGACCTCTCCGTCGGCACCCCGGTCGACCCGGTCCCCGAGCTGGTCCAGAAGGCCCTGATCGACGCGGCCGACTCGCCGGGCTATCCGACCGTCTGGGGCACGCCCGAGCTGCGGGACGCGATCCTCGGATGGCTGGAGCGGCGCCTGGGCGCACGCGAGGTGACCCACCGGCACGTGCTGCCGGTCGTCGGCTCCAAGGAACTGGTGGCCTGGCTGCCTACCCAGCTGGGCCTCGGCCCCGGCGACAAGGTGGCCTACCCGCGCCTCGCCTACCCCACGTACGAGGTCGGCGCGCGGCTCGCCCGCGCGGAGTACGAGACGTACGACGACCCGCGCGACCTCGACCCGGCCGGCCTGAAGCTGCTCTGGCTGAACTCCCCGTCCAACCCGACGGGCAAGGTGCTGGGCAAGCGGGAGTTGACGGAGATCGTCGCCTGGGCCCGCGCCCACGGCGTCCTGGTCGTCTCCGACGAGTGCTACCTGGAGCTGGGCTGGGAGGCCGACCCGGTCTCGGTGCTGCACCCGGACGTCAACGGCGGCTCGTACGACGGCATCGTGGCCGTCCACTCCCTCTCCAAGCGCTCCAACCTGGCCGGCTACCGCGCCGCCTTCATCGCGGGCGACCCGGCCGTCCTCGCCCCCCTCCTGGAGATCCGCAAGCACGGCGGCATGATGACCTCGGCGCCGACCCAGGCCGCGGTGGTGGCCGCGCTGGGCGACGACGCGCACGTACGGGAACAGCGCGCCCGCTACGCCGCCCGCCGCGAGGCGCTGCGCTCGGCCCTGCTGTCCCACGGCTTCCGCATCGAGCACAGCGAGGCCAGCCTCTACCTGTGGGCCACCCGCGACGAACCCTGCTGGACCACCGTCGCCCACCTCGCCGACCTGGGCATCCTGGTCGCCCCCGGCGACTTCTACGGCCCCGCCGGCGAGAACTTCGTGCGGGTGGCCCTGACGGCGACGGACGAACGGATCGCGGCGGCGGTCGCCCGCCTGCGGTAGGACCCGCCACCGCGGACGCGAAACGCCGAACGGGGTCCAGGGGACGTCCCCTGGACCCCGTTCACCGGGCGGTGCCGGCTCAGGTGAGGGGCAGACCCTGCATCGGGAGGTTGGCGGTCGGCAGACCGCCCTGCGTGGCGCCGGCGGCCGCGTCGCCCAGGGCGTTGCCCGCGGCGCCGGCGACGCCGCCCGCGGCCTGCTGGGCCGCCGGGGCGGCCTTCTTCACGGCGCCGCCGGCCGTCTTGCCCGCGGCCGGCACGGCCGACTTCACGGCGTTGCCGCCCGCGTTGCCCGCCAGCGAGGTGACGTGCTCCGCGGCACCGTCGACGGTGTCGCCGACGTGCGCCGCGTCCAGCGCGGTCAGGCCGCTCAGGTTCGCGGCCGGCAGGTTCGTGGCCGCACCGGCGGAGCCGGCCGCACCGACCCCGGCGGCCGCTCCCGCTGCGACGAGCAGCGCGGCACGGGCGATCCGGCGGGTCAGGGGGAGGGACATGATGCTCCATTCGACGGGAGAAGAACGATCTGTGTCATCCGGACCCGGCACCGGGCTCGGACGCCATGACTACCGCTCGAAGCCCCCGAAGGTTGCGGACGTCCCCGGTAAAGAACCGATAACGCATCGCATTATCAGGTGGGGATAAAAACGGGCAAAGGGCGTCTGCGAGAACGCCCAGCAGAATCCTTCCGCCCCTTGGGCCACAAGGGATCTCGCCCGAATTCCAAAGCTCGCCCGTTTGGCCGCGTGTGAAACGCCGAAGCCACCCGCAAGCAGGGTGACCCGTACTACTGTCCGGTCACGATCCGGACAACGCCCACGGACTTCTCCGCCCCCGCGGCCCCCGGCGAGCGCACCTGCTGCCACGCCCCGCCGTCGCTCCCGGCGGTCCACACCCGCCCCGCGTACGTCACCCGCTGGATGTGCAGCGCCGAGGAGTTGGCGACCGCCCAGTGCGCGAGCTGCCACCCCCGCTCCCGCTCGTCGCGCCCGCTCGCGTCCGTCCGCGTGCCGAGCGGCACCGGCACGGTCACCGTCCGCCCGCTCGCCGTCGCCGTCACGCTCGGCGAGGGGGACGGCGAGGGCACCGGCGCCCCGCCCACCTCCGCACCGGTCTCCTGGAGCGCGTCCCGCCCGAAGTCCCGTACCAGCGCGGCCCGTACCGCGTCAGGACCGACCGCGGTGGCCGTCGTGTCGAACCGCCCGTCACAGGTCAGCGTGGCCGCCGCCCGCCCGGTCAGCGCCGCCGACAGCAGCTCCGCGTCCGGCTCGTGCTTGGCGTACGCCTCGGGGTAGCCGCTGCGCTGCACCTTCTGCGCGGCCACGGTGAGCGGCAGCTCGGTGTAGTCGGGCACCTTGGCGAGATGGGCGTAGAAGATCCCGGCCGCGTACGTCGGGTCCATGATCTGCCGCTCGGTGCCCCAGCCCTGCGAGGGCCGCTGCTGGAACAGGCCGAGCGAATCGCGGTCGCCGTGCTCGATGTTGCGCAGCCCGGACTCCTGGAGCGCGGTGGCCAGCGCGATGGTCACGGCCCGCTCGGGCATGTTCCGGCCGGTGCCGACGGCGGCGATCGTCGCCGCGTTCGCCGCCTGCTCGGGTGTGAACTCGTACGACGCTCTGGCGCCGGTGGCCGAGACCACCTTGCAGCCGTGTGCCCCGCCGCCTCCGGTGACGTACTGCACCACGAGGTAGGCGGCGACACCGCACAGGACCAACAGGGCCGCGGCGAACCGGAGAAGACGGCCGCGGCGCTTGGGACGGGTGGGGGACGGCTGTGACACGCGTACAAGGTAGCGGAGGGATCACCACCGCTCACCAGCGGTCCGCCGGCGTGCGCGGGGCGGGGGCGGGCCGGGGTGGCGCGCTAGGGTCGAGGCCATGGCCGACACCTCGCTTGACCTCACGCTGGACGCCGCCACGCTCACCGCGCGGCTCGTGGACTTCGCCTCCGAGAGCGGCACCGAGAAGCCGCTCGCCGACGCGATCGAGACCGCGCTGCGCGCCCTGCCGCACCTGACGGTGGACCGCTACGGCAACAACGTGATCGCCCGCACGAACCTGGGCCGCGCCGAGCGGGTCGTGCTGGCCGGGCACATCGACACCGTGCCGATCGCGGACAACGTGCCCTCGCGCCTGGACGAGGACGGCGTGCTGTGGGGCTGCGGCACCTGCGACATGAAGTCGGGCGTGGCGGTCCAGCTGCGCATCGCCGCCACCGTGCCCGCCCCCAACCGCGACCTGACCTTCGTGTTCTACGACAACGAGGAGGTCGCCGCCCACCTCAACGGCCTGCGCCATGTCGCCGAGGCCCACCCGGAGTGGCTGGCCGGCGACTTCGCGGTGCTCCTGGAGCCCTCCGACGGCGAGGTCGAGGGCGGCTGCCAGGGCACCCTGCGGATGCTGCTGCGCACCGAGGGCGAGCGGGCGCACTCGGCGCGCTCCTGGATGGGCGCCAACGCCATCCACGCGGCCGCGCCGATCCTGGCCCGCCTCGCGGCCTACGAGCCCCGCTACCCGGTGATCGACGGCCTGGAGTACCGCGAGGGCCTGAACGCCGTGCGCATCGAGGGCGGGGTCGCGGGCAACGTCATCCCCGACGCGTGCGTGGTCGCCGTCAACTTCCGCTACGCCCCCGACCGCACCGAGGAGGAGGCGATCGCGCACGTCCGCGAGGTGTTCGCGGACTGCGGGGTGGCCGAGTTCGTGGTCGAGGACCACAGCGGCGGCGCGCTGCCCGGCCTCTCCCACCCGGCCGCGGCCGCCTTCATGGAGGCGGTCGGCGGCACCCCGCGCCCCAAGTACGGCTGGACGGACGTCTCCCGCTTCGCCGCGCTCGGCATCCCCGCGGTCAACTACGGCCCCGGCAACCCGCACCTGGCGCACAAGCGGGACGAGCGGGTGGAGACGGCCAAGATCCTCAAGGCCGAGGAGCGGCTGCGCGGCTGGCTCACCGCCTGAGCCCGCGCGCGGCGCACGCCTGGCGGACATGCGTATGTCCCCCCTGCGTAACCCGCGTAGATCTAGGCTGAGAACGAACCACCGGCAAGCGGAGGGAGCGCGCACATGCCTACCGGGAACCCCGAGGGGAAGAAGCAGCCGCCGGACGAGCAGCGGCTCGGGCCGGTCCTGCGGCGGCGGGGCCAGGTGACGCCGAGCACCACCGACCAGCGGCTGCTGGACGCGGGCGGCCCCTCCGACTGGGTCCACACCGATCCCTGGCGGGTGCTGCGCATCCAGTCGGAGTTCATCGAGGGCTTCGGCACGCTGGCCGAACTCCCGCCCGCGATCAGCGTGTTCGGCTCGGCCCGCACGCCCGCGGACTCGCCGGAGTACGAGGCGGGGGTGCGGCTCGGCCGCGGTCTGGTCGAGGCCGGCTGGGCGGTGATCACCGGTGGCGGCCCCGGCGCGATGGAGGCCGCGAACAAGGGCGCGTGCGAGGCGGGCGGCGTCTCGGTCGGGCTCGGTATCGAGCTGCCCTTCGAGCAGGGGCTGAACCCCTACGTCGACATCGGGCTGAACTTCCGCTACTTCTTCGTCCGCAAGATGATGTTCGTGAAGTACGCCCAGGGGTTCGTGGTGCTGCCCGGCGGCCTCGGCACCCTGGACGAGCTGTTCGAGGCGCTGACCCTGGTGCAGACCCAGAAGGTCACCCGCTTCCCGATCGTCCTCTTCGGCAGCGCCTACTGGGGCGGTCTGGTCGACTGGCTCAAGAACACCCTGGTGGCCAGCGGCAAGGCCCTGGAGAAGGACCTGCTCCTCTTCCACGTCACCGACGACGTGGAAGAGGCGGTGGCCCTGGTCTCCAAGGAGGCCGCGCGCTAGCTGCCCGTCAGGCGAGACCGCGCCGGGCCACCGCAGGGGGGCGGTGGCCCGCGATGGACGACACCATGTCGAGGACCTGGCGGGTCTCGGCGACCTCGTGGACGCGGTACACCATCGCCCCGAGCCAGGAGGACACCGCCGTCGTCGCCAGCGTGCCGATCAGCCGCTCCTTGACCGGCCGGTCCAGCGTCTCCCCGACGAAGTCCTTGTTGGACAGCGACACCAGCACCGGCCAGCCCGCGGCGACCATCTCGTCCAGCCGCCGCGTCGCCTCCAGACTGTGCCGGGTGTTCTTGCCGAAGTCGTGACCGGGATCGATCAGCACCGACTCGCGCGGCACCCCGAGCGCCACCGCGCGCTGTGCGAGGCCCACGGTCACCTCCAGGACGTCCGCCATGACGTCGTCGTACTCCACCCGGTGCGGGCGGGTGCGCGGCTCGGCGCCGCCCGCGTGCGTGCACACCAGGCCCACCCGGTGGCGCGCCGCGACCTCGGCGAGAGCGGGGTCCGCGCCGCCCCACGCGTCGTTCAGCAGATCGGCGCCCGCCGCGCACACCGCCTCGCCGACCTCCGCCCGCCAGGTGTCCACGCTGATCACCACGTCCGGGAACCGGCGCCGTACCTCCGCCACGAAGCCGACCGTGCGCCGCGCCTCCTCCTCGGCGGAGACCTCCTCGCCGGGGCCCGCCTTCACCCCGCCGATGTCGATGATCGCGGCGCCCTCGGCCACCGCCTGCTCGACCCGCGCCAGGGCCGGCTCGTCGCGGAACGTCGCCCCCCGGTCGTAGAAGGAGTCGGGGGTCCGGTTCACGATCGCCATGATCACCCGATCGTGCGGTCCGAATTCCCGCCTGCCCAGCCTGAGCATCCGCTGTGACCTCTTCCTCGCGCGTCCGGCACTGCGACCGCCAGTGACCCTAACTGTCGGAGGCGCATGGCACGATCGGAGCTGACAGATTCCGCGTCCGGCGACAGCGCCGGCACCCGAGCAGGGGGCCCCGAGACGATGGTGATGTTCCTCTTCCTGGTCATCGCACTGGCCGTCGTGGTCGCCGCGGTGACCCTCGCCGTGGTGGGCGGCGGCGAGAGCGGCCCGCTGCCCGACGCCGCGCCCGAGCGGCTCCATGACCCGCTGCCCGACGACCGGCCGGTGGGCCGCGAGGACGTCGAGAGCCTGCGCTTCCCGCTCGCCGTGCGCGGCTACCGCATGTCCGACGTGGACGACGCCCTCGGCCGCCTCGGCGCCGAACTCGCCGAGCGCGACGCCCGGATCGCGGGCCTGGAGTCCGCGCTGGCCGGGGCGCGCGCCGCCGCCGAGCGCCCCACCCCGGACACGTCCCGGCACCCGGAGGACCAGCAGTGACCGCCGCCATCGCGGGCCCGGACGGCGCGCCGCGCTGCCCCTGGGCCCTGTCCACCGACGACTACGTGTCGTACCACGACGAGGAGTGGGGCCGCCCGGTCCACGGCGACGACGCCCTCTTCGAGCGGCTCAGCCTGGAGGCGTTCCAGTCGGGCCTGTCCTGGATCACCATCCTGCGCCGCCGGCCGGGCTTCCGCGCCGCCTTCGCGGGCTTCTCCATCGAGAAGGTCGCCGCCTTCACCGACGGGGACCGCGAGCGCCTGCTGGCCGATCCGGGCATCATCCGCAACCGCGCCAAGATCGACGCGACCCTCGCCAACGCCCGCGTCCTCGCCGGCTGGGCCCCCGGCGAGCTGGACGAGCTGATCTGGTCCCACGCCCCCGACCCAGGCGGGCGCCCGGCCCCGAAGACCCTGGCCGACGTCCCGGCGGTCACCCCGCAATCCACGGCTCTGTCCAAGGAGTTGAAGAAGCGGGGCCTGAAATTCGTCGGCCCGACGACGGCGTACGCCCTGATGCAGGCATGCGGTCTGGTCAACGATCACTTGGAGACGTGCGTCGCTCGTTGACGCCCCGAAGGGGCGCGGGGCGCCGGCCCACGGTGCGTCACCGCCCCGAATACTTCGGCTTCTCCTTGTTGACGAACGCCTGCACCGCGATCGCGTGATCCTCGGACTGCCCGGCGCGGGTCTGGAGCTCGTCCTCCTTCTCCAGCGTCTCCGCCAGCGTGTGCGTCAGCCCGAACGCCACCGCCTCCTTGATCGCCGCATAGGCGACCGTCGGCCCCGACGCCAGCTTCCGCGCCACCTTCTCCGCCTCGGCCCGCAGCTCGGCCACGGGCACCACCCGGTTGGCGATCCCCAGCTCCAGCGCGTCCTGCGCGCCGATGCTGCGCGGGAACAGCAGCAGATCCTGCGCGCGGCTCGGCCCGACCACCCGCGGCAGGGTCCAGGAGATCCCGGAGTCCCCGGTCAGGGCGACGCCCACGAACGACGTGTTGAAGGACGCGGTGTCGGCGACCACCCGGTAGTCCGCCGCGAGCGCGAACCCGAACCCGGCCCCCGCCGCGACCCCGTTCACCGCGGCGACCACCGGCTTCGCCGCCCCCGCCAGCGCCCGCACGATCGGGTTGTAGTGCTCGCCGACCGTGCTCATCGTCTGCCCGGACCCGGTCTCCCGGTCCTGCGCCAGCAGCCCGATGTGCTCCTTGAGGTCCTGGCCCACACAGAACGCCCGCTCCCCGGCGGCGGTCAGCAGGATCGCCCGTACGGCCGGGTCCCCGGCCGCTTCCTCGGCCGCGTCCCGCAGCGCGACCTTGGCCGCCACGTTCAGCGCGTTCATCGCCTCGGGGCGGTTCAGCGTGATCGTCGCGAGCCCGTCGCTCACCTCGTAGAGCACGGTGTCGGCCATGGCGCATCCCCTCCGGTTCGCGGTGGTGGCGTACCGCTCGGTACGTCCCTGTCCGATCACAGCATGGCGGAGATCACCGGCCAAGGGCCCGACGGCGGGTGTGAGCTGCGTCAAAGAAAACCGGGCCCCGGATGGCCGGAGGGCGTCCGTGCGGTGGCGCAGTATCGCAGCCACATCCCCGAATTGAGTGGTTTTGCTCGCGCGCGTTGCCCAAGCGATGCCTACCGATGTTGGTCATCGGGTCCTGAGATGCGGGATAATGGCTTGGAAGCAATGTGTTCGATGCCGGTGTCGCGTGTCCGGTTCGGTCCCGCGGGTGCCCGCCGGGTGCCATTTCGGCAGACGATGAGCTGGTTTCAGGAAGGGGAACGAGCATGGCGGCCATGAAGCCGCGGACGGGCGATGGTCCGCTCGAGGTGACCAAGGAGGGGCGGGGCATCGTCATGCGCGTTCCGCTCGAAGGCGGCGGTCGACTCGTCGTCGAGCTGACCCCTGACGAGGCCGAGGCGCTCGGCGACGCGCTCAAGAAGGTCGTCGTCTGACGCGCGCACGAGTCAGTCCTCACGGCTGCCCCGGCATCGTACGCGGTGCCGGGGCAGCCGCGTTCCCCGGCCCGGCACGCCCGCCGGGCCCCACCCGCCCGCCGGGACCGGTGCGCCCGCCGCGCCGGGGTCCCCGCCGTGCCGTCACCGCTTGACGGCGCACAGCAACCCGTCGCCGACCGGCAGCAGCGAGGAGACCAGCTCCTGGCTCTCGCGCACCGTGCGCAGCAGCTCGCGCAGCCGCAGCACCTCCGAGGGCTGCGGCCCCGAGCCGACCGTACGGCCGCTCGCGAAGACCCCCTCGAAGACCACCAGGCCGCCGGCGCGCAGCAGTCGCAGCGACTCGGCGAGGTACTCCGGGTACTCGTGCCGGTCCCCGTCGCAGAACACGAGGTCGTAGCCCGCGTCCGCGAGCCGGGGCAGCACCTCCAGGGCGCGGCCGGGGATGAAGCGGGCCCGGTTGCTGGCGAAGCCGCAGGCGCGGAACGCCTGCCGGGCGAACTGCTGGTGCTCCGGCTCCGGATCGACCGTGGTCAGCACCCCATCCGGGCGCATGCCGTGCAGCAGATGGATTCCGGACACCCCGCAGCCCGTGCCGATCTCCGCGACCGCCTTCGCGTCCACGGAGGCGGCGAGCAGGCGCAGCGCGGAACCCGTGCCGGGCGACACCGAGCGCAGTCCTGCGTCGAGGGCGCGGTCGCGGGCCCACAGCAGTGCTTCGTCCTCGGCGGCAAAGGCGTCGGCGAAAGCCGAGCTCGTCTGCCGGTTGCCGGTAATGACCCTCTCCTGTCGTCCCCATGGATGCCTCGGCGTGACTGTATCCGTTGGCGTCGGGAACCCGCAGATGGGACCGGGCGTTTGAAGGGAAGAGACAGGGGTGGGGACGCTTCGGGGGGCGAGAGGTGGAGCAGGGCACCGCACAAGTGCTGACGCAGTGGCACGAGCCGCGTCAGCGAGTACCAAATTCTCGTAAAAACGCTTATCCGGAGCTAACGGGCGAGGTGGCTATGGTAGGGGCTCCACTGGACACCACCAGAGCCGACAGGGGAGGTGCGGCCACGCCCGGGGACCGGGGCGGAGTGCTACGGCGCTTCCTCGGATCGGCGGGCAGGCCGAAATCCGTGACCGACACCGCTGCTGACAGCCACGCCACCGGCTCCGCCGTGCGCGACACCCAGACCGCGACCTTCACCAGTGACGCGGACGGGCAGGCGTGGACCCCGCCCACCTGGGACGAGATCGTCAGCACCCACAGCGCCCGCGTCTACCGCCTGGCCTACCGCCTCACCGGCAACCAGCACGACGCCGAGGACCTCACCCAGGAAGTCTTCGTGCGCGTCTTCCGCTCCCTGTCGACGTACTCGCCGGGCACCTTCGAGGGCTGGCTGCACCGCATCACCACGAACCTGTTCCTGGACATGGTCCGGCGCAAGCAGCGCATCCGCTTCGACGCCCTCGGCGAGGACGCGGCCGAGCGCCTGGCCAGCCGCGAACCCACCCCGCAACAGCTGTTCAACGACGCGCACTTCGACGCCGACGTCCAGCAGGCCCTGGACACCCTCGCGCCCGAGTTCCGCGCCGCAGTCGTCCTGTGCGACATCGAGGGGCTGTCGTACGAGGAGATCGCCGCGACCCTCGGCGTGAAGCTCGGCACCGTCCGCTCCCGTATCCATCGCGGCCGCTCCCAGCTCCGCAAGGCCCTTGCGCACCGCTCCCCGGAGGCCCGCGCGGCCGAGCGGCGCTCGTTCATGGCACGGGTCCCCGCACTGGGGGGAGGGGGCGCGACGGCGTGAGCGGATCACGGCAGAAACCGGCCGAGGCACACCTCGCCGAGCAGCATCTGGGAGACCGGCTCTCCGCCCTGGTGGACGGAGAGCTCGGCCATGACACGCGCGAACGCGTCCTCGCCCACCTGGCCACCTGTGCCCGCTGCAAGGCGGAGGCGGACGCCCAGCGCGCGCTGAAAAGCGTATTCGCGACCGCGGCCCCGCCCCCGCCCTCCGCGAGCCTGCTGGCCCGCCTCCAGGGCCTGCCCGGCGGCGACGGCGAGCCCGGCGGGCTGCTCGGGCCCGGTCCCGAGCCCCGGACACCTGGCGACGGGGACGCCTTCGGCATGCGCCGGGGCTTCTCCTTCGGCTATGTGCCGGCGCGCGCACAGGCCCCCGGCCCCGAGCGGAGCGGCTTCCACCGGGAGCCCCGTCTCGGCGGGGAGAACGGATTCGGCGCACCGGGCGGCCCCCTCGGCGAGGACGGCTTCCGCATCCATCCCGTCGGCCGCGCGGACGACGGCCGTTCCGCGTCCCGCGGACTGCGCTTCGCCTTCGCCGCCGCCGGAGCGGTGTCGCTGGCCGCGGTCGCCCTCGGCGGGGTGACCACCGCCATCCCCGGCTACCCGGCCGCGGACGCCCGCGGCACCGGCAGCAATGTGATTCCGGCCCGCACCACGGGCACCGGCGGCGCGGGCGCGACGACGTCCGCCGACGCCCAGCGCCGCCGTCAGGGCCCGCAGGCGGCTCAGGGCGGCGGGGCGCCGCTCGGGCGTACGACACCGCCGCCGTCCGCCGTGGCCGCGCCGCTGGTGCCGGGCGCGCCGGACACCGCCGCCGGGCAGATCCAGGGCACCGGCGGCCGGGCGGTGGGCCCGCTAATGGCGGGCATCAACGCCGTCACCCCGCTGATACGCCCGCTGGACAAGGCCATGGACCTGCCGCTGAGCAAGTGGTCCACGGCGCCCATGATTCCCGGCATGGTGACCGGCACCGGTCCGCAGCCGGCCCCGCGCGACCCCCTGCGTTCCGCCGCGTCCGCGGCCCCGCTGGCGTCACCGCTGGCTGCTCCGGTCACGCCCGGCCCGACGCCCTGAGCCGGGCGCGCCGGCCCGCTCTGCGCCACGGCCCGCGACCTGGTTGAATCCGGGCACGTAGTCGATGTTCCGGGGCCGCCGCCCGAGCGCGGGGCCCCGGTCAGCTTGGGGAGAGCATGAACGAGGGGAACCGCGTTCCGCCGGGGGCGGAGCCGGAGTCGGCGGCGGGGGCCGAGCCGCTGCCGGACGGCGACTTCGAACTGGCCAGGCCGGAGCGTCCCACGCCCCTGCACGAACCGGATCCCTACAGCACCCCGCCCTACGGCGAACCGGGCCCCTGGGCCCCTGCCCCGCCGGTCCAGCACCCGTTGGCGACACCGGTACAGGGGGCTGCCGCGGCACAGCCGGGTGCCGGGCCCGTGGGCGTCGTCCCGGAGCCCACCGCGCTCGCGGCCCGCCCGCCGATACCCGCGCCCGCCACCCCCGCGGCCCCCGCACCGATACCCGCGCCCGCAGCCGCGCCGATACCCGCACCCGCCACCCCCGCGGCCCCCGCACCGATACCCGCGCCCGCAGCCGAGCCGATACCCGCACCCGCCACCCCCGCGGCCCCTGCACCGATACCCGCGCCCGCAGCCGCGCCGATACCCGCGCCCGCCGCACCCGCGTCCGTAGCCGCGCCCACCTCCGGCCCCGCGCCCACCTCCGCCCCCGCACCCGTCGTACCCCCCGTGCTCGCGCCCTCGGTGCCCCCGCCCGCGCCCCCGGCGCCCGCACCCGCGCCCCCTTCCGCGCATCAGCCCCCGGCAGACCCCTGGCGGCGCTACGACTCCTGGGCCGCGGGACCGCTCCAGCAGCCCGGTGCCGTGTCAGTGCGTGGGGGAGGGACCGGTCGGCGGCGGGGCATGGCCGGATGGACGCTCGTCGTCGCCCTGGTCGCGGCCGCGGTCGGCGGGCTCGCCGGCGGCTATGTCGAGCGCGAGGGACTCGGCGGTGACGTACGGCTGCCGCAGGCGGGGAGCGTGCCCGCCGGGCGGGCGCCGGACAGCGTGGCCGGGATCGCCGCCCGCGCCCTGCCCAGCGTCGTCACCCTGCATGTCGCCGGCACCGACGAGGAGGACACCGGTACCGGCTTCGTACTGGACGACCGCGGGCACATCCTCACCAACAACCACGTCGTCGCGCCCGCCGCGTCCGGCGGCCACATATCCGCGACCTTCAGCGACGGGACCTCCGTCAAGGCCACCGTCGTCGGCCGGGACAGCGGCTACGACCTCGCCGTGGTGCAGGTCAGCGGCGTGCACGGGCTCACCCCGCTGGCCCTCGGCAACTCCGACGACGTCCGGGTCGGCGACCCCGTCGTCGCCATCGGCGCCCCCTTCGACCTGGCCAACACCGTCACCGCGGGCATCATCAGCGCCAAGGAGCGGCCCATCACCGCGGGCGGCGAGGAGAGCGACGGCAGCGATGTGTCGTACGTGGACGCCCTGCAGACCGACGCGCCGATCAATCCCGGCAACTCCGGCGGGCCGCTGCTCGACTCCCGAGCCCATGTCATCGGCATCAACTCCGCCATCCGCTCCGCCGACAACGGCTCCGAGACCGGGAGCGGCCAGGCCGGCTCCATCGGCCTGGGCTTCGCCATACCGGTCAACCAGGCCAAGCGCGTCGCCGAGGAACTGATCGACGACGGCCGTGCCACCCACCCCGTCATCGGCGTCGACCTCGACATGGGCTACACCGGCGACGGCGCCCGCGTCGACAGCCGGGCCCCGAACGGCGGTCCCGCCGTCGTCCGGGGCGGTCCGGCCGCGCGGGCCGGGCTCAAGCCGGGCGATGTGATCACCGGGGTGGACGGCGAGCGGGTGCACACCGCGGCGGAGCTGATCGTCAGGATCCGCGCCCACCAGCCCGGCGACCGGCTGCGCCTGACGGTCGAGCGCGGCGGGGCCCGGCGGGACGTCTCACTCGTCCTGGGCGCCGCGGAGCAGAACTGACACAAGTCTCACCTAGGGACGGTACCGGTCGGACCAGAACGCCGGGTACCGTTGAGCGACCGAGGACATCGCAAGGAGCGTCAGGTGTTCAATGACATAGGGCCAATGGAGCTACTGACGATCATCGTCATCGCGGTGCTCGTGTTCGGTCCGGACAAGCTCCCCAAGGTCATCCAGGATGTCACCCGGACGATCCGGAAGATCCGCGAGTTCTCGGAGAGCGCGAAGCAGGACATCCGTAGCGAGCTGGGGCCCGAGTTCAAGGACTTCGACTTCGAGGACCTGAACCCGAAGACGTTCCTGCGCAAGCAGCTCAGCGGCGACGATCTGGGTCTGCAGGAGATCCGCAACGGCTTCGACCTGAAGAAGGAGATGGCCGAGCTCACCGACGCGGTGAACGGCCGTGACACCGGTTCCCCGGCCGCCTCCTCCGGCTCCTCGCCGTCCACGCCGTCCACCGGCGGGAAGATCGACATGACCAAGAAGCCGGAGGAGGAGTCCGGGAAGGACGACCGGCCGCCGTTCGACTCCGACGCCACCTGAGCCACACCGGCCCCATAAGTCGCTCCGACACGGGTACGTGACGCGCGTCATAGCGTGCGCCTGCCTCGAACGGCGTGAACAGGCCGTTCGAGGGACCCGATGATCCGGTGCCTGCCCGGCGGCTCTCAGCGGTGTGGATATGCTGCCGAGTTGTTGTGCGGACCGGACGAGTACGCCCGAAGGGGGGCGGGCCGTCGCTTCGGTCCGACGAGCGCGAGGAGGCGTCCGGGCAGATGGAGACGACGAGTCGGGTGGGCGCGACGGCGCCGGCCACGGAGGGCGGACAGGGTCTCGCCGCCGACCGCGGCACGGTCGACGGTTACCTGCGGGCGCCCTTCCCCTGGTACGGGCTCGACGAGGCGTTCACGGGGCCGCGCTGGCTGATGCAGGTCGGCATGGCCTCCGACGGGGCCGTGGAGCACGGATCGATCGGGCACGGCGACACGCCGTCCGTGCTGCATGACGGCGTTTCCGCCGAGCCCAGGGAGAAGTTCACGGCCGTGGTGACCGTCGCGGCGCATCCGTCCCGGCGGGTGGCCGACGGCTCGGGGATGCTGGAAGCGACATCGGTGTCGTCGGCGGCGTGGCTCGCGGGCGTCGGGCTGCTGTCCTTCACCTGGCCGGGGCAGATGGATCACGCGCTGCGGGACGACTGGCTGGCGCAGCAGACCGAGGCGGCGTGGGAACTGGCCGACGATCTCGACGGGCCGGAGTGGTCCAGGCTCTCGCTGCCGGTGGACGGGGTGGCCGCGTCCTTCCATTACCGGGAGTCGGAGTTCGGCTGGGTGCTCGCCGGGACCACGGAGGCGGGGGTGCATCTCGGGGCGTACGGACGGGGGATGAGCGCGTACGGGCTGGGATTCGCGGTGGTGCAGGACATTTCCGCGTACGTATGAGTTCCGCGTACGTATGACGAAGGGGCGCCGGTCATTTCCGGCGCCCCTTTCCTGTTCCGTAATCCTGTGCCGTATTCCCGTGCCGTTTTCCCGTGCGCGAAGCTCAGAACTTGTTCTTCGGGGTCAGGCCCAGCGACATGCCCGACAGGCCCCGCTGGCGGCCGCCCAGTTTGCCCGCGAGGGAGCGCAGGGCGGCGCCCGCCGGGGAGTCGGGGTCGGTCAGCACGACCGGCTTGCCCTCGTCGCCGCCCTCGCGCAGCCGGACGTCGATGGGGATGGAGCCGAGGACCGGGACGCTCGTACCCGTCGTACGGGTGAGGCCGTCGGCGACCATCTGGCCGCCGCCCGTGCCGAAGACGTCGACCATCTCGCCGCAGTGCGGGCAGGGCAGCCCGGACATGTTCTCGACCACGCCGACGATCTTCTGGTGGGTCTGCACCGCGATGGAACCCGCGCGCTCGGCCACCTCGGCGGCCGCCTGCTGCGGGGTCGTGACGACCAGGATCTCGGCGTTCGGGACCAGCTGGGCCACGGAGATCGCGATGTCGCCGGTGCCGGGCGGCAGGTCGAGCAGCAGGACGTCCAGGTCGCCCCAGTACACGTCGGCCAGGAACTGCTGGAGCGCGCGGTGCAGCATCGGGCCGCGCCAGACGACCGGCGCGTTGCCCGGCGTGAACATGCCGATCGAGATGACCTTCACGCCGTTCGCCGACGGCGGCATGATCATGTTCTCGACCTGAGTGGGACGGCCCTGCGCGCCCAGCATGCGCGGCACCGAGTGGCCGTAGATGTCGGCGTCCACCACGCCCACCTTGAGGCCGTCGGCCGCCATCGCCGCCGCGAGGTTCACCGTGACCGAGGACTTGCCGACGCCGCCCTTGCCGGAGGCGACCGCGTAGACACGGGTGAGGTTGCCCGGCTTGGCGAACGGCACCTCGCGCTCGGCCTGACCGTCCCGCAGGGCCGCTGCCAGCTCCCTGCGCTGCTCGTCGCTCATCACGTCGAGCGTGACGTCCACGCGGGTGACGCCCTCGACACGCGAGACCGCCTCGGTGACCCGCTGGGTGATGGTGTCGCGCATGGGACAGCCGGAGACCGTCAGGTACACGGTGACCGCGACCGCGCCGTCCTCCCCGATCTCCACCGATTTGACCATCCCCAGCTCGGTGATGGGGCGGTTGATCTCGGGGTCGTTCACCGTCGCCAGTGCCTCGCGCACCGCGTCTTCCGTAGCCATAAGGACGATGGTACGGCGCGCCGAGGGCCCTCCGGGTAGCCCCTCAGCGGTCGTCTGCGTCACGTCCCGGCGGGCGTTCCGTCCGTTCCGCCGGGAATACGACCGGGCCGCCGTGACCCATCCGTTCCTCCATCTCCTTGAGCATGTCCTGCAACTCGGCCCGGATCCAGTCGCGGGTGGCGACCTCACCGAGGCCCATGCGCAGCGCGGCGATCTCCCGCGTCAGGTACTCGGTGTCCGCGATGGACCGCTCGTTCTGCTTGCGGTCCTGCTCCAGGTTGACCCGGTCGCGGTCGTCCTGCCGGTTCTGCGCGAGCAGGATCAGCGGGGCGGCGTAGGACGCCTGGAGGGACAGGGCCAGGGTCAGGAAGATGAACGGGTACTCGTCGAACCGCAGATGGCGGGGCACGCTCACGTTCCACACCACCCAGACGATGATGACGATCGTCATCCAGACGATGAAGCGTCCGGTGCCGAGGAACCGGGCGATCCGCTCCGACAGCCGGCCGAAGGCCTCCGGGTCCCACTCGGGGAGGAAGCGGCGCCGGGGCGGCCTCGGCTGGTCGAGCCGGGGCGTGCGCGGGCGGCCGGCGGCCGTGGCACCGGCGGGCGTGCGCTCGCGCACGCCCTCGCGCTCAGCGGGCATCGCCGGCCTCCTTGCCGTCCGCGGGGCTCTCCGCCAGGTGGAACTCGGTCTCGCGCCAGTCCTCGGGCAGCATGTGGTCCAGTACGTCGTCGACGGTCACCGCGCCCAGCAGCGATCCGGCCTCGTCCACCACGGGCGCGGCCACCATGTCGTAGGTGGCGAAGAACCCGGCGATCACCGGCAGCGAGGCGTCCGGGGACAGCGGCTGGAGATCGTCGTCCAGGAGTGAACTGACCAGGGTGTACGGGGGGTCGCGCAGCAGCCGCTGGAAGTGGGCGGTGCCCAGGTACTTGCCGGTCGGCGTCTCGTCCGGCGGTCGGCAGACGTAGACCTGGGCGGCGAGCGCGGGGGAGAGGTCGGGGTTGCGGACGCGGGCGAGCGCGTCGGCGACGGTGGCGTCCGGGCGCAGCACGATCGGCTCGGTGGTCATCAGACCGCCGGCGGTGTGCTCCTCGTACGACATCAGACGCCGCATGTCGGCCGCGTCGCCGGGCTGCATCAGGCTCAGCAGCCGCTCCTTGTCCTCCTCCGGCAGCTCGGAGAGCAGGTCGGCCGCGTCGTCCGGGTCCATGGCCTCCAGGACGTCGGCCGCGCGCTCCTCCTGGAGCTTGCCGAGGATCTCGATCTGGTCGTCCTCCGGCAGCTCCTCCAGGACGTCGGCGAGCCGGTCGTCGTCCAGGGCGGCGGCGACCTCGGCGCGCCGCTTGGGGGAGAGGTGGTGCAGCACATTGGCGAGGTCGGCGGGGCGCAGCTGCTCGAAGGTGGCGAGCAGGTTCTCGGCGCCCTGCCCGTTCTCCTCCAGGGAGAACCCGGACACGGCGGACCAGTCCACGGTCAGCGTCTCGCCCTTGACCCGGCGGAACGCGCTGCCCTTCCTGCCCTTGCGCACGAAGACGCGGTCGATCTCCCAGTCCCGGCGCGCGGGCAGCTGCTGCACGGACATGTCGAGGACGGTGGCCTCCTCGCCGGTCTCCACCAGGGTGACCCGCCGGTCCAGCAGCTCGCCGAAGACCAGGCGCTCGGTGGGCCGCTGCTCGAAGCGGCGGACGTTCATGACGCCGGTGCTGATGACCTGCCCGGACTCGATGCCGCTGATCCGGGTCATGGGCAGGAAGATGCGGCGCCGGGTGGACAGTTCGACGACGAGGCCGAGCACGCGCGGGGGTCTCCTGCCCACGCGCAGCATCACGACGAGGTCGCGTACGCGGCCCACCTGGTCGCCGTTGGGATCGAAGACGGGGACCCCGGCGAGGTGCGAGACGAAGATCCGGGGGGCTCCGGCTGCCATGGTTCTGCTTCCTTGTCAGGGAACGTGCGGACGATGTGTGCGACGAGGTTTACATCGGGGGACTGGGCGAAGTGGTGTACGACAGGGATAGCTTTTGTCGGTGAATTGCTCGGATTTGCCCGCACGGTTGCGCTTCAGGCTAGCCCGTACCGACCGGATACGCCCTGGTGGGGGGTCCGGACGGACTGGCTCCGCCGGGCGCCCGTGGCACCGGTACGCTGCGGTACGCCGCTACAGGAACCGTCGGAAAGGCGAGCTCACCCGTGACTGCGATTCCCCCCGGCCGTAGCCGCCCGGTGACCGCGCTGTGCGCGCTGGCCGTGACGGGCGCGGCGGTGTTGACCGGATGCGGCGGCGATCCGGACGCGGGCACGAACGGGGTCGGCAAGCTGTCCGCCGACCGGATCCAGGCGCGGACGCGGTCGGCGGCGCGGGCGGCCTCGGCGGTCCGGCTCTCCGGGACCGTGGTGACCAGCGGCGTCACATACAGGCTCGACATGCGGCTCAAGGACGACGGCGGCACCGGCTCGGTGACCTCGGGCGCCGATACGTTCAAGCTGCTGCGGGTCGGCACCCAGCTGTACCTGAAGGCCGACGCGGCCTTCTGGTCGCAGGCGGACGGCAAGGGCGACGGGAGCGACGGCGGGGCGGCGGCCAAGCTCGACGGCAAGTACGTGAAGGTCCCGCAGCAGGACCCCGCGTACAAGAAGTTCAGCGGCTTCACGGACAAGGACGTCCTCCTCTCGGGTCTGCTGACACTGCACGGCTCACTGGCGACCGACGGCCGGCACACCGAGGCGGGTACCCCGACGGTCCGGATCACCGGCGACCACGGTTCGGGCGGCACCCTCGACGTCTCCCTCAAGGGCACCCCCTACCCGCTGGCCCTCACCCGTGCGGGCAACGCGGGCACGCTCCGCTTCTCCGACTGGGGCGGGAACTTCACCGTCACCGAGCCCGCGGACTCCGAGACGGTGGACTACGGCCGGCAACTGCCGACGTCGTAGCGGGGCGGACACCTGACCACGGGCACCGGAACGCACGCTGGTACCGGTACCGGGTCACCCCGGTACCGGCTCATGCCGGCGCTCTGGGTGTCACCGGCCCTTGCGGCGTCTGGCGAGGAGCTTGGGGAGGGCGGCCGGGACCGGGCGGCGGGTGGTCGCCGGGGTCGGGACCGGTCTCTGCGCCAGGTCCCCGTCGGGCAACGCGGCCACCGCACCCGTCGGCGCCAGCCGCAGCACCCGGCACTCGCGCGCCCAGCGCTCCGTCATCCGGTCGGCGTCGGGGGCGTTCAGCCGCTTGCCCTTCAGCTCGGCGACCGCCGCCTCCCACTCCGGCGTACCGGCCGCCGGCTCGCTCACCGCGGCCGTGAAGGAGACCAGCCGGCCCCCCTTGTCCTTGCTGCGCACGGTCACCTCGGCGGTGCCCCCGTCGGCCAGCCCGGTGAGCGGCTGCTCGCCGGGCCCGTCGCCGACCAGGCACACCGCGCCCTCGTGCCACACATGCCACACGGCACGCGCGGCGGACGCGTCCGCGCCGCGCACCCACAGCAGGCCGGACTTCTTCGCGGCCTCCTCGATGAGAGCCCTCTCGAGCAGCTCGCCAGTCATGCGTCCACCCTATCCACGCCGCTCACAGCCACCCGTTGCGCTTCAGCACCCGGTGGATGCCGACACACACGGCGACCGTGAAGGACAGCACCATGGGGTAGCCGTACTTCCAGTGCAGTTCCGGCATGTACTCGAAGTTCATCCCGTACACACCGGTCACCATCGTCGGCACCGCGATGATCGCGGCCCACGCGGTGATCTTCCGCATGTCCTCGTTCTGCGCCACGGACGCCTGTGCCAGGTTGGCCTGGAGGATGGAGTTGAGCAGCTCGTCGAAGCCGACGACCTGCTCGTGCACGCGGGCGACATGGTCGGCGACGTCCCGGAAGTACTTCTGGATGTCCGGGTCGATCAGCCGCATCGGCCGCTCGCTGAGCAGCTGCATGGGCCGCAGCAGCGGCGCCACCGCCCGCTTGAACTCCATGACCTCCCGCTTGAGTTGGTAGATCCGCGCGGAGTCCACACCGCGCGAGACCCCGCCCCGGCCGGGGGAGAAGACCTCGGTCTCCACCTCGTCGATGTCGTCCTGCACCGCGTCCGTCACCGCGATGTACCCGTCCACCACATGGTCCGCGATCGCGTGCAGCACCGCCGAGGGGCCCTTGGCCAGCAGCTCCGGGTCGTCCTGGAGCCGGTGCCGCAGCGCCCGCAGCGAGCCCTGGCCGCCGTGCCGCACGGTGATGAAGAAGTCCCGGCCGGTGAAGCACATCACCTCGCCGGTCTCCACCACCTCGCTGTTCGCGGTCAGCTGGTCGTGCTCGACGTAGTGGATGGTCTTGAAGACGGTGAACAGCGAGTCGTCGTACCGCTCCAGCTTCGGCCGCTGGTGTGCCTGCACCGCGTCCTCGACGGCCAGCGGGTGCAGCCCGAACTCGCCCGCGATACCGGCGAATTCGGCCTCCGTCGGCTCGTGCAGCCCGATCCAGACGAAGCCGCCGTCGCGCCGCACCAGACGCATCGCCTCCTGCGGGGTCAGCGGCTTGGCGCTCATGAGGCGCCGCCCGTCGCGGTAGACGGCGCAGTCGACCACGGCGGAGGGGGTGGCGGGGTCGCGCGTGGTGTCGTACGGCGCGGACGGCGTGCTCGTGGCCTTGCGCAGCGAGACGCGGGGCGGACGGACCACGGCGCGCAGGTCGCGGATCATCGACATGGGCAGGCTCCTTCGCGACAGGCAACGAAAGACCGCCGAAGACGGGTGGAACTACCCGGAATGAGGACGTCCTCCAGAAATTTCCCCGGCCGGGGCGGGGGAAGGACGTTTGGCTCGTCCACAAAGCGGGGAGCACCGCACCGTCGCGGTGGCGATTTCGCTGCTGATGCAGAACTGATGCAGATCAGGCAAAGCGAGACGAAGTGCTCTTCCGAACAGTGACGCGCACGGGAAGGCGGTAGCCGGCCAGAACGGAAACCGGTCAGTGGCTACGACAGCCAGTGACTACATTCAACGGGCGGAAGAGCGAGTGGTACTACCAGGTCGACTTCGATCCATGACAGCCCCACCTCCTCCGGCCGGTCCCTCGTAAGGGAGTTCCCAGGGTTCCGGGGCTTGACAGCACGCTTGGCGCACCGCCCCGAACCACCGGCTCAGAGTACCAGCCGCCCTCGCTGTCAAGGTGCCGCTTTGCCCGTCGGTGACGAGTTCTATGCTCACCGCATGGTTGATGTTCTTCCTCTGGTCGAGGCACGGTTGACCACCGCGCTGGGCGCCCCGGACGCGCGCGCGGCCGTCACCTTCCTCGGCACGGACCGCATCGAGGTGCTCCGCTTCACCGAGGGGGACGTCGTCCGCTACGCGACCCTCGGCATGTCCGCGCACCCCATGAGCGATCCCACCGCGCTGGTCGCCGACCCCCTCAGGGGGCCCCGCGCCGAACTGGTCCTGTCCGTGCGCGCGGGCCTCGCCGACACCGACAAGGTGCTCCGCCCGCTCGCCGTGCTCGCCGCCTCCCCGCAGGTCGAGGGGCTGATCGTGACGCCCGGCGCCGCCCTGGACGTGGGCGATCCGCTGTGGCCCGGCGCCCCCTTCACCTCGGTCCTGGTGGGCGAGGGCGGCGGTCTGGTCGAGGACCTGGAGCTGGACGAGCCGCTGGAGCCCGTACGGTTCCTGCCGCTGCTCCCGATGACTCCGAACGAGGCCGCCTTCAAGCGCGTGCAGGGCGCCCAGGCCCTCCAGGAACGGTGGCTGGCACACGGTACGGACCTGCGGGATCCCGTCCGCAGGTCCGTACCGCTCGAGTGAGCAAGCTCACCGCGCCACGCGTCAGTTGGCGAAGACCGTGACGCCGTCCTCGGTGGCGTGCCGGGGAGCCAGCTCCTCCGCCTCGTGGGCGAGGGCGCGGCGCCGTACGACGACCACCACCGCGCCCAGCAGCGCGGTGACCGCCGCCACCACGAACGGGATGTGGATGTCGGTCCACTCCTCGATCTTCGGCGCGAAGTAGGGCGCGGCCGCCGCCGCGAACCAGCGGACGAAGTTGTAGCCCGCGCTCGCCACCGGGCGCGGCGCGTCCGAGACGCCGAGCGCCAGCTCGGTGTAGACGGTGTTGTTCACGCCGATGAAGGCGCCGGACAGGATGGTGCAGACGATCGCGGCGGTGTGGCCGCCGTAGCCGAGCACCAGGACGTCGGCCGCGAGCAGCACCAGCGAGCCGCCGAGCACCTTCAGCGAGCCGAACCGCTCCTGCATGCGCGGGGCGACGACCACCGAGAAGACCGCGAGCAGCACGCCCCAGGCGAAGAACACCGCACCGGAGCGGTACGGGGTCATGTCCAGCACGAACGGCGTGAAGGCCAGCACGGTGAAGAACGTGTAGTTGTAGAAGAACGCCGAGACCGCCGCCGAGGCCAGGCCGCCGTGGCCGAGCGCCTTGAGCGGGTCCAGGATCGAGGTCTTGCGGGCCGGCTTCGGCTGCTCCTTCAGGAACACCGTGATGCACAGGAAGCCGATCGCCATCAGCGTGGCGGTGCCGAAGAAGGGGTAGCGCCAGCTGATGTTGCCGAGGACCGCGCCGAGCAGCGGGCCGCAGGCCATGCCGAGGCCGAGCGCGGACTCGTAGAGCAGGATCGCGGCCGCGCTGCCGCCGGCCGCGGCGCCGACGATGACCGCGAGCGCGGTGGAGACGAACAGCGCGTTGCCGAGGCCCCAGCCCGCCCGGAAGCCGACCAGCTGGCCGACCGTGTCCGAGGTGCCGGCGAGACCGGCGAAGACGACCACGAAGGCGAGGCCGAGCAGCAGCGTCTTCTTGCCGCCGATACGGCTGGAGACGAAGCCGGTCAGCAGCATCGCGACCGCGGTGATCAGGAAGTACGAGGTGAAAAGCAGGGACACCTGACTGGGTGTGGCGTCGAGGCCCTGCGCGATCGACGGCAGGATCGGGTCGACCAGGCCGATGCCCATGAAGGCGACGACGGAGGCGCCGGCCGTGGCCCAGACCGCCTTGGGCTGCCGCAGGATGCTGCCGGCTCCCGCGTCCAGGGGATCCATGTGCTTCTCCCGTTCTGCTGGATAGCGCGTAGATAGTTGGCTTATACACATACTAAGTTAGCTGTGCTAATTAATGCAAGGCGCATCTACTTTGCCCTGGTCGGGACGCCCGGACGGGTGATCGTCCTTGACGTGGACGGGCCGGGGTAGGACCGTGGAGCCCTATGAGGGGCGAACCCAGTTGCCCGCGGTGTGGTGGCCGGGTCAGGGCTCCCGGCCTCTTCGCCGACACGTGGCAGTGCGATGTGCACGGTGCGGTGTTTCCGCTTCAGCCCGTGATCCCGCCCAGCGTCGAGGCCCTCGCTGCGGTGACGCGGCGCACGCATGTCCCGCTGTGGATGCCGTGGCCGCTGCCGGTGGGCTGGCTCTTCACCGGGGTGGCGTACGCGGGCGACGACCGCAGCGGCGGCCGCGCGAGCGCCGTCGCCTGCTCCGGACCCGGCCCGCTCGGCGGCCCCGGCGAGCTGATCCTGGTGGCCGAGGAGATGGGCGTCGGCCTCGGCGCGCGGTACGCGGGCATCGACGGTCCGGATCCGGGGCCGTACATGAACGTCGAGAAGCCGCCCCAGACCAAGGTCCTCGCCGCCGGCCGCCCCACCCCGCTCTGGCACGTCTACCGCACCCCCGACGACCGCGCCGTCTTCGCCGGCGAGGCGCTCGGCATGTGGCTGTGGGCCGTGGTGTGGCCCGAACAGGCGGGCCTGCTCCTGTACGACGAGCTGGTCCTGACCGATCTGCGCGACGCGGGCGCCGAGCTGGACCTGGCGCCCTGCGGGGCGCTGTCACCGCGGCTGCTGCGCCCCCAGGGGCCATAGGAGGCGTCGTGCCGGGACGTGCCCGTCCACGTGGGCGGCCGCGCATCGCTGTAGGGGGCGTACCCCCGCCGCGGTCGTGACAGAACGGGTGTCCGGGGCGGTTATCCTGAGGTGTCCTCTTCCTGTCCCGCGGCCCGTCTGGAGTCACCGTGCGCATCGATCTGCACTGTCACTCCACGGCGTCCGACGGCACGGACACCCCCGCCGAGCTGGTGCGCCACGCCGCCGCGGCCGGTCTGGACGTCGTCGCGCTGACCGACCACGACACCACCCGCGGCCACGCCGAGGCAATCGCCGCGCTGCCCGCCGGACTCACCCTGGTCCCCGGCGCCGAGCTGTCCTGCCGTATCGACGGCATCTCGATGCACCTGCTGGCCTACCTCTTCGATCCCGAGGAGCCCGCCCTGCTCGCCGAGCGCGAGCTGGTCCGGGACGACCGGGTGCCGCGGGCCAAGGGCATGGTCGCCAAGCTGAACGCGCTGGGTGTGCCGGTCACCTGGGAGCAGGTCGAGCGGATCGCCGTCGGCGGCTCCGTGGGGCGTCCGCATGTCGCCTCCGCGCTGGTCGAGCTGGGCGTGGTGGAGACGGTGAGCGACGCGTTCACCGAGGAGTGGCTCGCCGACGGCGGCCGCGCCTACATGCCGAAGCACGAGACCGACCCCTTCGAGGCGATCCGGCTGGTCAAGGCCGCCGGCGGGGTCTGCGTGTTCGCGCACCCGGCCGCCGCCAAGCGGGGCCGGACGGTCCCCGAGTCCGCGATCGCCGAGATGGCCGCGGCCGGCCTGGACGGCATCGAGGTCGACCACATGGACCACGACGACGCGGCCAAGGACCGGCTGCGCGGCCTGGCCAAGGACCTCGGCCTGCTGGTCACGGGCTCCTCGGACTACCACGGCAGCCGCAAGACCGTCGCGCTCGGCGACTACACCACCGACCCCGAGGTGTACGGGGAGATCACCCGCCGGGCGACCGGCGCGTTCCCGGTTCCCGGAGCCGGCGGAGTCTGAGGCCGCCTCTTCGCGGCCGACGCGCGCTCACACCCTCAGTTCGTCTTCTTTCAGCAAGGCCAGTACTTCCGCATGTTCGACATCGCCGTCTTCGGCTCTCTGTTCCTGACCCTTTTTGTCATCATGGATCCCCCTGGGATCACCCCGATCTTCCTCGCCCTGACCGCGGGCCGGCCGGCGAAGGTGCAGAAGCGGATGGCGTTCCAGGCCGTCTGCGTCGCGTTCGGGGTCATCGCCGTCTTCGGCGTCCTCGGGCACCAGATCCTCGACTACCTGCACGTGTCCGTGCCCGCGCTGATGATCGCGGGCGGCCTGCTGCTCCTGCTGATCGCGCTCGACCTGCTCACCGGCAAGAACGACGAGCCGAAGGCCACCAAGGACGTCAACGTGGCCCTCGTGCCGCTCGGCATGCCGCTGCTCGCGGGGCCCGGTGCGATCGTGTCCGTCATCCTGGCCGTGCAGAAGGCCGGCAGCGTGAGCACCCAGATATCGGTGTGGGCCGCGATCCTCGCGATCCATGTGGTGCTGTGGCTGGTGATGCGCTACTCGCTGCTGATCATCCGGATCATCAAGGACGGCGGCGTGGTCCTGGTGACGCGGCTCGCGGGCATGATGCTCTCCGCGATCGCGGTACAGCAGATCATCAACGGGATCACCCAGGTGATCCACGGAAGCTGACGCTCAGGTGATCCGGGGGGACCGGGCCGTCGTACACGGCTCGGTTCCCCCGGAAGGCTTGAGCGGGAACCCCGTTACGAGGCCGGGGTCTCGGCCGGGCGGATCCACAGGCGCTGCCCCACTGCCGCTGCCTGCTGAACGATCCGGTTGACGGAGGCGGCGTCCACGACGGTGCTGTCCACGGTGGTCCCGTCGACCTCGTCGAGTCGCATGATTTCGAAGCGCACAGGCTTCTCCCTTCGTCTGGTCATCCTCCTGCGGAGAACTACTTGGCGCGCCGGTTGTGTATCCGGCGTCGTACTGAGTGAACACGCCGCGTGTTACAAACATTCCCTACGCTAAAGAAATTTTTCGAACGCCTAACTACCGACCGGTAAGTAGCGGTCGGTGACCGTGTGAGAACGCCTGGGACTGCGCGGGACCGGTTGTGTTCACACTGTGACGACGAGGAGAATGGGCGGCGATGAACGACGACCTGGCGCATCTCGCCACCCGCATCGACCGTACGAACGAGCTGCTGGAACGCATGCTCGCCGAGGTGGCGAAGACACCCTCGACCCACGCGATCTTCGTGGACGCCGGGTACCTGTACGCGGCGGCCGGCCGCCTGATCGCCGGGACGGAGGACCGCCGGGCCTTCGACGTGGACGCCGAGGGCCTGATCGACGCGCTGATCGACCGTGCCCGCACCGTCTTCGCCGACAGCCGGCTGCTGCGCGTCTACTGGTACGACGGCGCCCGGCGCCGCATCCACACCGCCGAGCAGCAGACCATCGCCGAACTCCCCGACGTCAAGGTCCGCCTCGGCAACCTCAACGCCAACAACCAGCAGAAGGGCGTCGATTCACTGATCCGCACGGATCTGGAGTCGCTGGCCCGGCACCGCGCCATCAGCGACGCGGCCCTGCTCGGCGGCGACGAGGACCTGGTCTCCGCGGTCGAGGCCGCCCAGGGCTACGGCGCCCGCGTGCATCTGTGGGGCATCGAGGCGCCCGAGGGCCGCAACCAGGCCGAGCCGCTGCTGTGGGAGGTCGACAGCCAGCGCACCCTGGACCTGGAGTTCTTCAAGCCGTACGTCTCCCGGCGCACGGCCGCCGCCTATGAGGCCGGCACCGGGACCCGGCCCACCCGTGAGGACGTCCGCTTCGTCGGCGCCCAAATCGCGGCGAAGTGGCTGGCCTCCCGAGGCCGCGACGCCCTGGTCGAACTGCTGCCCGGCCACCCCTATCTGCCCGGCTCCGTCGACCAGGACCTGCTGGTCGAGGCCGAGGGCCTGCTCCAGTACTCCCTACGCGGCCAGGCCGACCTGCGCCGCTCCCTCAGGGACGGGTTCTGGGACCACTTGCAGGCGCAGTACTAACCGGCTTCCCCCATCCGCTCCGTCCCGTCCCAGAAGTCGGCGAGGGCGCGGGCGGTCTCCAGTGGGCGTTCGGTGTTGGGGGAGTGTTCGGTGCCCCCGATGATCGTGCGGTGCGCGCCGAGCCGTTTCGCCATGTCGTCCAGCAGGGGCACCGGCCAGGTGTCGTCGTAGGCGCCCGACACGACGTGGAACGGCAGGGCGACGGCGGCCAGCTCCGCCACCCGGTCCGGCTCCGCGCACAACTGGCGCCCGGCGGCGCGGAGTTGGGCGGGCTTGGTGCCCATCCAGCGGCGGCGCATGTCCTCCTGGACGTCCGGGGTGTCGCCCGGCTCGGGCGTTCCGGTCTGCTCGGGCGCCTCCATCTGCCGCATCGCGTCCCACACCTGCGCCATGGTCATCACGGCGAGCGCGTCCCGCAGCAGCCGTACCCGCTCCTGCTGGGACGCCGAGATCCGCGCCGGCCCCGATGCCATCAGGGTCAGCGACCGGAAGGGTGACGGGTCCAGCAGGACGGCGACGCGGGCGACCTGTCCGCCGAAGGAGTGGCCCAGCAGATGCACCGGCTCGCCGATCGCCGCGGCCTGCGCCAGCACGTCCGCCGCCAACTCGCCCTGCGCATAAGCCGTTTCGTCGCCCTCGGGGCCGTCCGACTCGAACTGCCCGCGCCCGTCGACGGCCACGGTCCGGTACCCGCGCTCGGCCAGCGGCACGTGCAGCGGGTTGAAGTCCTCCTTGCTGCCGGTGAACCCGGGCAGCAGCAGGGCGACCCCCTTCGCCTCGACCCCCTCGGCCACCGGGGCGTCGACGACGGCGAACTCCCCGCGCGCGGTACGCAGCGGGTACGCGCGGGCGCCGGGGGGCGGGACGAAGGTATCGGGCCTGCTCATGGGGGAGAGGTTAGCCGGAGAGTGACGGGAGAACGCCGACGGCCCGGTCCACCGAGGTGAACCGGGCCGTCAGGGCTGCGGTGCCGCCGCGCGGGCGGCGCCGGATCAGGCTTCCGGGGCCTCCGCGGCGGCCGTCGCCTTGCGGGTACGGCGGCGCGGCTTGGCCTCCGGCTCGCCGGTGGCCTGCGCCGGGATCTCCGCGGTGGCCGTCTCGGCGACGGCCTTACGGGTCCGCCGCGCCTTCGGAGCGGCGGCCTCGGCCCCGTCGGCCGTTTCCACGGCGGCGGCGGTCTTCCGCGTGCGGCGCGGCTTGGCCTCCGCGGCCTCGGCGGTGTCCGTCGCGGCCTCCGGCTCCGCCGCGGTCTTGCGGGTGCGGCGGGGTTTGGCCTCGGCCTCGGGGGCGTCGGTCTCCGGCTTGGCCGCGGCGGTCTTGCGGGTGCGGCGCGGCTTGGCCTCGGGCTCGGCCGCGTCCGTCTCCGTGGCGACCGTCTTGCGGGTGCGGCGCGCCTTGGGCTCGGACTCGGTGGCTGCTGCCTCGGCGGCGGTGGCGGTCTTCCGCGTGCGGCGCGGCTTGGCCTCCGCGGCCTCGGTGGTGTCCGTTGCGGTCTCGGCCTTGGCCGCGGTCTTGCGGGTGCGGCGGGGTTTGGCCTCGGCCTCGGGGGCGTCGGTCTCCGGCTTGGCGGCGGCGGTCTTGCGGGTGCGGCGCGGCTTGGCCTCGGGCTCGGCCGCGTCCGTCTCCGTGGTGGCCGCCTTGCGCGTACGGCGCGCCTTGGGCTCGGACTCGGTGGTCTCTGCCTCGGCGACCGGCTCGGTGGCCTTGCGGGTGCGGCGGCGCGGGGTGGCCTCGGTGTCCTCGGTCGCCTCGACGGCTGCGGCGGTCTTCCGCGTGCGGCGCGGCTTGGCCTCCGCGACCTCGGCGGTGTCCGTCGCGGCCTCGGCGACCGGCTCGGCCGCCTTGCGGGTGCGGCGGCGCGGCTTGGCCTCCGCCTCGGGCTCCGCGACGACGGCCGGGGCCGGCGCCGGGGCCTCCACGACGGCGGCCTCCACAACGGCGGTCTCCGTCGCCACGGGCTCCGCGGTCTTGCGGGTACGGCGGCGACGCGGCTTCTCCACGGCCTCCGCGACCTCCGCCGGGGCGGCCACGGGCGCCTCCTGCGGCGCCTCGGCGGCCGGCGTCACCGCGGCCGGAGCCTGGGCGCCGGCACGGGTGCGGCGACGGCGGCGCGGGGTGCGCGTCGCCGACTCCTCCACGGAGACGGACGCGGACTCGGCGGCCGGTGCCTGCGTCGCCGGTGCCTGCGCGGCCGCGTCCAGCGGGGCGCCGCCACGGGTACGACGGCGACGGCGCGGGGTGCGCGCCGGACGCTCGCGCTCGGCGGCGGGGGCCTCGGCCCGCTCATGGCGGTCATTGCGGTCGCCTCGACCACCGCGGCCACGGTCACGGTCACGGCCGCGGGCGCCGCGTCCGCCGGTCTCGCCCAGGTCCTCGACCTCCTCCGCGTCCAGCCCGGCACGGGTCCGCTCCGAACGCGGCAGGATGCCCTTGGTGCCCTCGGGGATGCCGAGGTCGGAGAACAGGTGCGGGGAGGTGGAGTACGTCTCCACCGGGTCGTTGAAGCCCAGGTCCAGCGCCTTGTTGATCAGCTGCCAGCGCGGGATGTCGTCCCAGTCCACGAACGTGATCGCCGTACCCTTGGCGCCCGCGCGGCCGGTGCGGCCGACGCGGTGCAGGTACGTCTTCTCGTCCTCGGGGGACTGGTAGTTGATGACGTGCGTGACGCCCTCGACGTCGATGCCGCGCGCGGCCACGTCGGTGCAGACCAGGACGTCGACCTTGCCGTTGCGGAACGCGCGCAGCGCCTGCTCGCGGGCGCCCTGGCCGAGGTCGCCGTGGACCGCGCCGGAGGCGAACCCGCGGCGCTGGAGCTGCTCGGCGATGTCGGCGGCCGTACGCTTGGTGCGGCAGAAGATCATCGCGAGCCCGCGACCCTCGGCCTGAAGGATGCGCGCGATCATCTCCGGCTTGTCCATGGAGTGGCCGCGGTAGACGAACTGCTTGATGTTCGCGACCGTCGCGCCCTCGTCGTCCGGCGCGGTGGCGCGGATGTGCGTGGGCCGGGACATGTAGCGGCGGGCGAGGCCGATGACCGCGCCCGGCATGGTCGCCGAGAACAGCATGGTCTGGCGCTTGACCGGGAGCATGGCGATGATCTTCTCGACGTCGGGCAGGAAGCCCAGGTCGAGCATCTCGTCGGCCTCGTCGAGGACCAGGCTCTTGACGTGCTTCAGGTCGAGCTTCTTCTGGCCCGCGAGGTCGAGCAGCCGGCCCGGAGTGCCGACGACGACGTCGACGCCCCTCTGCAGGGCCTCGACCTGGGGCTCGTAGGCCCGGCCGCCGTAGATCGCCAGCACCCGCACGTTACGGACCTTGCCGGCCGTCTGGAGGTCGTTGGTGACCTGCGTGCACAGCTCGCGGGTGGGGACGACGACCAGCGCCTGCGGGGCGTCGGTGAGGTCGTCGGGGGTGGCGCGTCCGGCCTCGACATCGGCGGGGACGGTCACGCGCTCGAGGAGGGGGAGGCCGAAGCCCAGCGTCTTGCCGGTGCCGGTCTTGGCCTGGCCGATGACGTCCGTGCCGGAAAGGGCGACGGGGAGCGTCATCTCCTGGATGGGGAAGGGATTGACGATGCCGACGGCCTCCAGGGCCTCGGCGGTCTCGGGGAGAATCCCAAGGTCTCGAAACGTCGTAGTCAGGGTGCTGCCTCTTCTGTGTGGCGCGGTGCGAGGCGAGCGCGGGGGTCATGACTGACCGTGCCGGGGACGTCGGCTGCCGTACGGGCGAACCTGTCAAGGCAAGCCGTAAGACACGGGACCTCTGCCGACGCTCTAGCGCTCGTACCGCTGAGGGTGTCCCTCCGGTCGTCGTACGTACTGAGCCGTACGGCCACGGAGGTCTGTCGGGTCGGAGCCGATCGGGCCACCGACCGGGCATCCTCATGCGTGCGCCCTGTCGGAACACGTCGAACACCGTCGACGCACTCCCAGGCGCATTACCACCATACCTCGGATTCGCGCACACGCGATGGCCGATTCGGTCACGTAGTCGCGGTCACAGTGGTCGGCCGGGGGCTTGAGGGGGGCGCCAAGCGGGCTATTGTGCGCCTCATGACTAGCTCTGACAAGCCTGAGAACGCGTCCGCCGCCCCCGTACCGACCGGTGTCGCCGCGCAGGACTGGGCGCAGGCCGCCGCCGAGCCGCACTACCGCGCCGCCGTCGTGGATCTGCTCGGGGCGCTCGCCTATGGAGAGCTCGCGGCGTTCGAGCGGCTCGCGGAGGACGCGAAGCTGGCGCCCACTCTCGGTGACAAGTCCGAGCTGGCGAAGATGGCCTCGGCGGAGTTCCACCACTTCGAGCGGCTGCGGGACCGGCTGACGGAGATCGGCGAGGACCCGACGGCTGCGATGGACCCGTTCGTCGCCGCGCTGGACGGCTTCCACCGGCAGACGGCGCCTTCGGACTGGCTGGAGGGCCTGGTCAAGGCGTACGTCGGCGACTCGATCGCGAGCGACTTCTACCGGGAGGTGGCGGCGCGGCTCGACACCGACACGCGGGAGCTGGTGCTCGCGGTGCTCGACGACACCGGGCACGCGGAGTTCGCGGTGGAGAAGGTGCGGGCCGCGATCGACGCCGACCCGCGGGTCGGCGGGCGGCTCGCGCTGTGGGCCCGGCGGCTGATGGGCGAGGCGCTGTCGCAGTCGCAGCGGGTGGTGGCGGACCGGGACGCGCTGTCCACGATGCTCGTGGGCGGGGTGGCCGACGGCTTCGATCTGGCCGAGGTGGGGCGGATGTTCACACGGATCACGGAGGCGCACACGAAGCGGATGGCTGCGCTGGGCCTCGCAGCCTGAGAAGGGGGCGCTCCGTGGGGCGCGGTCAGGGGCAGTTGCGCGGCTGCCGGTGCGTCGTGGCTCGTCGCGCCCACACGGCGGAGCCGCACATATCGAACAGGGCCCCGCGCCCCCTCGGGGCGCATCCGCTTACGCCGTCAGGGAGCGGCGGGCCCTTGACGGGCGCAGGAGCAGGGACAGGGAGGCCGCCGAGATGATCGCCGCGCCCAGGACGGGGATCAGGGTGAAGCCCGGGCCCAGGGCGCTGTGGGTGACGAAGTCGCCCAGCAGGGCGCCCGCGGTGCCGGTCGAGTAGACCAGGGGGCGGTTCGGGAGGCGGTGGGCGAGGCGGGCGGTCGCCGCCCAGGCGAGCAGGAGACCGAGCACGGCGGTGCCGAGTGCTTCCAGGATCATGACGGGGGTCCCTCCCACGGCCGGTCTGCCTTGAACGGTCGTAGCCCGTCTTACCCCTGACCTGCGGACTGCAATCCTCCGCTATGGCGGAGTTGTGTCGTTTCTGTGCGCGAATCCGCTCAGCACAAGGGCCCGGCGGCCGAATGCCGCCGGGCCCTTGACACAACCGGGCTACAGCGCGCCGAAGCCCACCTTGCGCACGGTCGGCGCGCCGAGCTCCACGTACGCCAGCCGGTCCGTCGGCACCATGACCTTGCGGCCCTTCTCGTCCTCGAGGGACAGCAGCTGCGTCTTCCCGGCCAGGGCGTCGGACACCAGACGCTCGATCTCCTCGACGCTCTGACCGCTCTCCAGAACGATCTCGCGGGGCGCGTGCTGCACGCCGATCTTGACCTCCACGGCTTTGTCCCTCCGACGGTCAGTGATGTGCGCGATCTTCCGCGCCGTACCAGCACACATTAGCCCGGTGAGGGGACGCGCACGCCGCCGGCCGGGAACGCCAACAGCGAACACCGTCCGGGAATGAACGCCGTGACCCGGCTCAGTGGTGCTCGTTGCCGTGCAGCGGGAAGCCCGCGATGCCGCGCCAGGCGAGCGAGGCCAGCAGCTGCACCGCGTGGTCGCGCGGCACGCTGCGGTCGCTGTGCAGCCAGGAACGGGCCACCACTTGGGCGAGCCCGCCGAGGCCCGAGGCGAGCAGCATGGACTCCGCGCGGGACAGGCCGGTGTCCTCCGCGATGACGTCGCAGATCGCCTCGGCGCACTCGGTGGTCACCTTGTCGACGCGCTCACGCACGGCCGGCTCGTTCGTCAGGTCGGACTCGAAGACCAGCCGGAAGGCGCCGCCGTCGTCCTCCACATAGGCGAAGTAGGCGTCCATGGTCGCCCGCACGCGCTGCTTGTTGTCGGTCGTCGACGCCAGCGCGCCGCGCACCGACTGGATCAGCGCCTCGCAGTGCTGGTCCAGCAGCGCGAGGTAGAGGTCGAGCTTGCCCGGGAAGTGCTGGTAGAGCACCGGCTTGCTCACGCCGGCCCGCTCGGCGATGTCGTCCATCGCCGCGGCGTGGTAGCCCTGTGCGACGAAGACCTCCTGGGCCGCGCCCAGCAACTGGTTCCGTCGGGCTCGGCGCGGCAGCCGGGTGCCGCGTGGGCGTGCTGCCTCTGTTTGCTCGATGGCTGTCACGCCGCCTCCCAATGTCGTCCACATGCGGTGTCGACCGCGTGGCCATCGTACTTTTCGGTAACCGTGGTGTGCGCGGTGCGAACGCAGAATTTCACGTACCGGACGGCGGCGAAAGCCGAGTCGCGCGGGCGATCAGCGGTAGTCGTCCTCGTCGAGCGCGACCACGCGCGCCTGTTCCGCCAGGTCGGCCTCGTTCGCCCGGTCCTGCTTCTCCGCCGGCAGCGGGTCGTCGCGCTCGGGCCGGACATCGGCCTGCTGCTCGACGGCGTCCACTTCCGGCTCCTCGACACCCAGCTCGGGGGCCGTGTCCTCGTCCAGCTCCTCGATGGTGTCGGGCTCGGTCGGGTCCTGGGCCATGATGGGCTCCCTTCCTACGAACGTCCCCGGGGGCACGGCAGGGGCCACACGCGGGTGCCCTGTGTACGAGCCTAGGAGACGGCCGATCCGGACGCCATGCCGTGTGCGCCCGTCCGCCCCCGGTTGTCCGCGACGGAACGGCTCATTCTGTGACGGCGAACACACGAAAGCCGGTGTGATCACCTCGTAACATTGCCCGCATGTCTTCCACCGAGTCGCCCTCCGCGCCGGCCGCCAGTGTGCTCCCTCGGGTGGCGCCCGTCCGGGTCGGCGAGGGGGAGCGGCTGCGGACGGTGGGCCTGCCGGGGGTCACCCTGACGGTGCGCTACCGGCCGTCCGCGCGCGCGGGCCTGCCGCGCGCCCTGTACGTCCACGGGCTCGGCGGCTCCTCGCAGAACTGGTCGGACCTGATGGCCGAGCTGGACGGCGTCGTGGCCGGCGAGGCGCTCGACCTGCCGGGCTTCGGCGACTCCCCGCCCCCGGACGACGGCGACTACTCCGTCACCGGGCACGCGCGGGCCGTCATCCGCTACCTGGACGCCGCCGGACACGGCCCCGTCCACCTCTTCGGCAACTCGCTCGGCGGCGCGGTGACCACACGGGTGGCCGCCGTACGCCCCGACCTGGTGCGCACCCTCACGCTGATCTCGCCCGCGCTGCCGGAGCTGCGGATCCAGCGCACCGCGGTGCCGACCGGGCTGCTCGGCGTGCCCGGCATCGCCGCCCTCTTCACCCGGATGAGCAAGGACTGGACGGCCGAGCAGCGGGTGCGCGGCGTCATGGGGCTCTGTTACGGCGACCCCGGCCAGGTGACGCCGGAGGCGTTCCGGCAGGCCGTCGAGGAGCTGGAGCGGCGGTTGCAACTGCCGTACTTCTGGGACGCGATGGCCCGCTCGGCGCGCGGCATCGTCAACGCGTACACGCTCGGCGGGCAGCACGGGCTGTGGCGGCAGGCCGAGCGCGTGCTCGCGCCGACCCTGCTCGTCTACGGCGGCCGGGACCAGCTCGTCGGCTACCGCATGGCGCGCAAGGCCGCCCGCTCCTTCCGCGACTCCCGGCTGCTGACCCTGCCGGACGCCGGGCACGTGGCGATGATGGAGTATCCGGGCGTGGTGGCGCGGGCCTTCCGTGAGCTGCTGGCGCAGGCCGAGGGGGACGGCGGCACGGAGGCGGGCGGCGCGGGCGACGGCGGTACGGACGACGAGGGCACGGACACGGGCGGCCGGACGGCCGCCGAGGGTACGGAAGCGGGGAGCTGAAGGACACCGTGGGACGCCACAGCCGCCGGGGGCCGGTCAAACCGGCCGCGCAGGACACGGGTCCGGAGACAGCGGAGACAGCGGCGAGGAGCGAGCGGGACGCGCCGGGCCGCGGCGCGCCGGGAGTGCCGGGCCGCGGTGGGCCGGGGTCTGCGGAGCAGGCGGCGGGGCGGGGCGCGCCGCGCGCGTCCGGGGGGACACCGGCCGGAACCCCCGCCCGTGGTGTCCCGCGCCTGCCCGAAGGCACGCCCGCCCGTGGTGTTCCGGGGCTCTCCGCCGGCGCTACCGCGCACGGCGCCCCGCGTGGCCCCGGCGCGGGTGCCGCGCGCGGTGGGCATCCCGAGCAGCGGGAACCCGGCGGCGGCTGGGGGGAGTTCCCGGCGCGGGCCGGGTCCGGTGCGCACGGGGCCGTACTGCCCCGGCAGCGGCAGGCGTCACCCGCCGGCCCTGCCAGCCCTCCCGGTGCCGTCGGCCCTGCCGGTCCCGTCGGCCCCGGCGGGCGCGGGCCGCGGCAGGACTACCTGGACGCCTTCGACGGCGGCGGTGGCCGGCCGGGTGGCGTCCGTACGAAGGAGCGGCCGGCCGGGGAACCGGAGCCGGCGGCTGAGACACCCGGTGCCGCCTCCGGCACCGGTGCGGACAAGGCGGTCCCGCCCGCGCAGCGCGGGAACAAGGGGCGGGCCTTCACCGGGATCGCCGCGGCCGCCGTCACCACCGTGCTCGCGGTGGTCGTCGCCGGGCAGGTGACCGAGGGGCGCGGCGGAGGCGCGGCGGCCGGGCACTCCGCGCCGGACCAGGGCGCCGGCGCGCACGCCGGGTCCTCCGCGAAGCCGAGCGTGGCGCCGTTGACGTACGAGCAGAAGATGGACCGTACGTATCCGCTGAGCGCGACCCTCAAGGCGTCCGGGTCGTTCGACACCGTCCCCGGCTTCGACAAGGCGCCCGGCACCGGCCGGAAGTACCGCTACCGGGTCGACATCGAGCAGGGGCTCGGCCTGGACGGCGCGCTGTTCGCCGAGGCCGTGCAGAAGACGCTGAACGACGACCGGAGCTGGGGACACGGCGGCACCCGTACCTTCGAGCGGATCTCCTCCGGCAAACCCGACTTCGTGATCACCCTGGCCAGCCCCGGCACCACCGCCACCTGGTGCGCCAAGTCCGGCCTGGACACCACCGAGGACAACGTCTCCTGCGACTCGGCCGCCACCCAGCGCGTGATGATCAATGCGTACCGATGGGCTCAAGGAAGCAAGACATACGGCGACAAGATCCATATGTACCGGCAAATGCTGATCAACCATGAGGTCGGCCACCGGCTCGGTCACAACCACGTCACCTGCCAGAAGGACGGGGAACTCGCGCCGGTCATGCAGCAGCAGACCAAGTTCCTCGACCACGACGGGATCCACTGCCTGCCCAACGCCTGGCCGTATCCCAAGAGTTGACGACCCGCGCTTATGTCACATTGACGTGAGCCGCCGGGCCGGACGTGCTGTACGCCTGACCGAGGGCGGCGCGCCGGCCCTGGTCGGCGAGTCCGGCTCCGGCAAGTCCACGGTCGCGGGCGCCCTGCTGGGCCTGCGGCGGCTGCGCGGCGCCAGGGCCGCCATCGTCTTCCAGGACCCGCTGCCCTCGCTCGACCCCTGCTACGCCATCGGCGACCAGATCGCCGAGGTGTACCGGGCGCACACCCGCGCCTCGGGCCGCGCCGCCCGCGCGCGTGCCGTCGAGGTCTGGACCGCGTGGGCATCCCGGACGCCGCCCGGCGCGCCCGCTCGCGCCCGCACGAGTTCAGAGGCGGAATGCGCCAGCGCGCGCTCATCGCCATGGCGCGGGCCTGCGCACCCCGTCTGCTGATCGCCGACGAGCCCACCACCGCGCTCGACGTCACCACCCAGAGCCAAGTGGTCGCCCTCCTCGGCGAGTTGCAGCGGGGGCTCGGCCTCGCGCTGGTCTTCATCGCGCACGACCTCGCCGTCGTCCGCCAGGTCGGCGACCGGCTCGCGGTGATGCGCCGGGGCCGGCTGGTCGAGTACGGCCCCGCCGAGCGCCGCGCGGCGCGCCACGCACCGGCGGCCGTGTGACAACGCGCCCAGCGTGACGTTTCGTACCCGCGTGAACGCCTAGCGCGACAAAACGCGGTTCGCACGGGAAAGTCACGCGCGTTCACCCCTTTTGGTGGCGCGACGGACAACCGTCCGTCGCGCCGCCCTCTTGTCCGCTTACGTTCGTCCCGCTGTGAGCCGCCGGGACCAACGGCGGCCGACCAGGAGGAAGATCGGGGGTGCGCGCGTGCGCACGGGACTGCTGACCGAGGGCGGCTATCCCTTCGTGGGCGGCGACGCCGGCCTCTGGTGCGACCGGCTGGTGCGCGGGCTCGGGCAGCACGAGTTCGACCTCTACGCGCTCAGCCGCAGCAGGCGCCAGGAGGAACAGGGCCTGCTCCCGCTCCCGCCCCAGGTGACCCGCGTCCGTACGGCACCGCTGTGGACGGCGGACGGCGACGGTGGCCCGGTCGGATACGGGCGGCGCGCACGCCGGCGCTTCACCGAGCACTACGCCGAACTGACCGCCGCGGTGTGCACGGCGGCGGACGCCGGCCAAGGGGTTACGGCCGTGGACCACAGCGCCGCCGGTGCGGTGGCGGACCGTTTCGCCAACGCCCTGTACGGGCTCGCCGAACTCGCCCGCGCGGAGGGCGGACTCGGCGCGGCGCTCCGCTCCGACCTCGGCGTGCGCACCCTGGAGCGCGCCTGCCGCGCGCCCGGTGCGCCGCGCACGGCGCGCGAGGCGCGCGTGGCCGACCTGCTCACCGTCACCGCTCACCTCGAACGCGCCCTGCGCCCCCTCTCCCTCGACTGGTACGGCGACGACGCGCTCGGCGCGGCCGACCTCTGCCACGCCACCTCCGGCGGCCCCACCGCCCTGCCCGGACTGCTCGCCCGGCACTTCCACGGGGTGCCGCTGCTGGTCACCGAGTACGGCGTCCAGCTGCGGGCGCACTACCTGGAGCGCGGGCCCGGCGCCACGCCCGCCGTGCGCGCCCTGCTCGCCGCCTTCCACGGGCGGCTCGCCACCGAGGTCTACCGCCGCGCCGAGATCCTCACCCCGGGCAACGCGCACGCCCGCCGCTGGCAGGAGCGGTGCGGCGCGGACCGGGCCAGGATCCGCACCGTCTACCCCGGCATGGCGGCCGACGGCTTCGCCGAGGCCGGCGAGTCACCGGACCGCGCGGACCCGGACACCCTGGTCTGGGTCGGGCGCGTGGCACCCGCCAAGGACCTGGCCTCGCTGCTGCACGCCTTCGCCGAGGTGCGCAGGCGCGCGCCCGGCGCCCGGCTGCGCGTCGTCGGTTCGCCGGACGGACCCGAGGGGCCGGCGTACCTCGGGCACTGCCGGGCGCTCGCGGCCCAGCTCTTTCCGGACGAGGCGGAGGGGGCGCACGCGGTCGGCTGCAACCCGGTGTCCTTCGAGGAGCTCGGCGGCCCGGACGCGCCCACGCTGCCCGAGGTGTACGCCGCCGGCGCCGTCGTCGTGCTCTCCAGCGTGGTGGAGGGGTTTCCGACCGGGCTCATCGAGGCCATGTTCTGCGGCCGGGCGACCGTTTCGACGGACGTCGGCGCGGTGGTGGAGGTCATCGGCGGTACGGGACTGGTCGTGCCCCCGCGCAATCCGCGGGCGCTCGCCGATGCGTGCGTGGCGCTGCTGCGCGACCCCGAGCGCCGTGCGCGCCTCGGTGCGGCGGCGCGGGCCCGAGCGCTGGAGCTGTTCACCGTCGAGCAGAACGTCGCGGCCTTCCACGGCATTTACCTGGAGATCGTCTCGCACTGCCCGGTCCGCCGCGACCTCCTCGACGCGTCCGGCGCGCCGCTGCCCTTCGCCGCTCCCGCCGAATCCCACGTCCCCGCCCACTGGCCCGCCACCCCCACCTGGGCCCTCCCCACGACGGAGCCCGCCCGATGAGCGACACACCGAGAATGCCGAGCGGCGGGGCGCCGTGGGGAGCGGGCGTGGGACCCTCGACGGAGACGGGCCGGCGGAGGTCGGCTGGGACGGGGCCGGGAGACGGGGAGCGGACTTCGGCCGGGACGCATTCGGGGCGGGGGGAGACCTCGGCAGGGGTGGCTTCGGCGGTGGGGGAGCGCGCCTTGACCGGTGCGGGTTCGGGGCAGGGGAAGTGGACCTCGACCGGGGCGGGTTCTGGGGCGGGGGAGTGGCCGGAGACGACGACCGCGACGGATCGCGTCGACATTCCCGAGAGGCTGCCGCACGGGGGCGGGGCTTCCGGAGGCTGGCCGGATGCCTCGGATGTCTCGGAGCACCTGTCCTCCGCGCCCGGCGCTGGGGCGTCCCCCGTCGATTCCCCTGCGGAACCACTCCGTTCGGGTGGGGTCTCCTCTGCTGAGGGATCGCGTTCGGGTGAGGTCTCCGCGGGCTGGCCGGACGTCTCGGTGGGCTCGGGGTCGGTGCGTGTGCCCTCCGGTTCCGGGGTGTCCCTTTCCAAGCACCGTGCCGGCGAGCCCCGTACCTCCGCGGCCAAGCCCCCCACACCCGCCCCCCGCCGCCCCTCCGGCGACCCCGTCAAGGCGTTGCTGCACCGGCACCGTGACCTGTGCGAGCGGGCCGTCGACGCGCTGGAGATCGCGGCCGGGCTGGAGGCGGAGGGGATCACCGACCGGACGGCGGCGCGGTTCCGGCACCGGGATGTCTTCTCGCTCGCGGAGGAGCTGTACGCGCGGGTGCCGCGCGCCGTGGGACCCCAGCCGGAGCCGTCGCTGCCCGTGCCCCGAGCCGGCGCGAAGTGGGCCCTGGCGAGCCTGCTGCCAGGGCTCGCCGCGGCGGGCACCGTGGCCGGGACGCGGCTCACGCAGGGGCAGCCGCGGCTGCTCGTGGCCGTCGCCGGCATCGTCGCCGTAGCCCTCGCGACCCGCGTCGCCCTGCGCACCGGGCCCCTCGCCGCGCGCCGCGGAGCCCATGGCCCACGCCTCGCCGCATGCACCCTCTGGCTGCTCGGCTACGCCCTGTTCGGCGACGGCCTGCTGCACAACGTGCTCACCGGCGGCCCCGACGCGCTCCCCGACGGCGCACCCGGCGGCGCCTGGCCCACCGCCACCGCGCCCGCGCTCGCCCTCACCCTCTCCCCCGCGCCGGCGGCCTGGTGCGCGCACCTCCTCACCGCGGGCGCCCGGCGCAGGCTCGCCGGCAGCCGGGGGCTCGGAGACTTCACGGCCGCCGTGCGCCCCCTGTTGCTCGGCACGTTCGCCCTGTACCTCGGCGCGCTCGCCGCGCTGCTCCTGGCGTGCGGCAAGGTCCTCGGCGAACCCGCGGCCTGCCCGCAGGCGCTCACCCTCGGCGCCCTGCTCCTGCTCGCCCGCCTGCTCATCACGCACCGGCACCGGCGCGCCCCCGCCCTCGTCCTCGGCGCCGCCGCGGTCACACAGGCGGCGGCCCTCGCGCTGCCCCTCGCCGGGCGACTGCCCCACCTGGGCTTCCTCGCGACTCCGGTCCGCACCCTCACGGACACCCTCGGCGAGCCCGCCGTACCGGCGCTCACCTGCGGCATCGCGGCGCTGACCCTGCTGCTGCACGCCGGCCGCACCCTCACCCGCGCCTCGGCCCACGCACCCACCGGAGCACCCGAGTAAGCGCCCTTCCGCGCCGTACCGAACCACCAGCACCACCCCTTGAAGGAGACCTCCAGATGTCCACCGAACCCCTCACCCAGGGAGCCGCCCGATGAGGGTCCTGCTGATCGGAGCCAATGGCTACCTCGGCCGGTTCGTGGCCGAGCGGCTGCTCGCCGATCCCGCCGTCCAGCTCACCGCGCTCGGGCGGGGCGACGACGCGGACGTCCGGTTCGACCTCGCCACCGGCAGCCCCGGCGCGCTCACCCGGTTCCTGGGGGCGGTGCACCCCGGCGTCGTCATCAACTGCGCCGGCGCCACCCGTGGCGGCGCCCGCGAGCTGACCCGGCACAACACCGTCGCCGTGGCCACCGTGTGCGAGGCGCTGCGGCGCAGCGGCTGCGGCGCCCGGCTCGTGCAGATCGGGTGCGGGGCGGAGTACGGGCCCAGCCAGCCCGGCTCGTCCACGGCCGAGGACGCGGTACCGCGGCCCGGCGGCCCGTACGGCGTCAGCAAGCTCGCCGCCACCGAACTCGTCCTCGGCTCCGGCCTGGACGCCGTGGTGCTGCGCGTCTTCTCGCCCTGCGGCCCCGGCACCCCGGCCGGCTCCCCGCTCGGCCGGCTCGCCGAGGCGATGCGCCGCGCGATGCAGTCCGGCGACGGGGAGCTGAAGCTCGCCGGACTCGGTGTGCAGCGCGATTTCGTGGACGTACGCGACGTCGCCCGCGCCGTGCACGCCGCCTCGCTCTCCGCCGCGCAGGGCGTGATCAACATCGGCTCGGGCCGTGCCGTACGCCTGCGGGACGCCGCCGGAGTGCTCGCCCGCGTGGCCGGATACGGCGGCGCGCTGCACGAACTCGACGCCCCGCCCGGCGCGCCCCGCGGCGCCCTCGGCCACCCCAGGGCCGAGGCGGAGCACACGGCCCCCGCGGCCTTCCCTTACCCGGACGGCTGCGGCGGCTGGCAGCAGGCCGATGTGCGCACCGCGCGCGACCGTCTCGGCTGGCGTCCGCGCATCAACCTGGAGGAGTCCCTGGCCGACATCTGGATGGAGGCGGCATGCCGCATCTGACCGGGGGCGCCGCCGGCGCGAGCGGTACCGCCGGGGGCCCGGCCGGCGCCACCGGCACCGCCGTACGCACCGCGCTCGGCGTTCCCGGTTTCGCCCACCCCCTCGTCGCCCCCGCCCAGTGGACCGCGCTCGCCCGTCCCGGCACCCCGCTGGACTGGGTGGTGCTGGATGTGGCCGGCGGCCCCGGCGCGCGGCCCGACCCGAACTGCCTCCAGGCGGTGGACCCGCTGCACCAGGCAGGCGTCCGCGTCCTCGGCCGGCTCGACCTCGCGCGGGGCGTCCGCGCCCGTGCCGACCTGGTCCGCGATGCTCACCGCTACCTCGACTGGTACCGGGTCGACGGCTTCCTCCTCGACCGCTGCCCCCTCGGCCGCGCCGAACTCGACGGGGTGCGCGGAGTGCTCGCGGACCTGCGGGAGGTCACCGGCACCGCCCACCTCGTCCTCGGCCACGGCAGCCACCCGCATCCGGGCTACGCCGACTACGCCGACCAGCTGGTGACCTTCTCGGGCTCCTGGTCCGACTACCGCTGGTCGCAGGTCGCGGAGTGGACGGCCGACCATCCGCCCGAGCGGTTCTGCCACTTCGTGCACGGCGTGCCGCGCGGGCACCTGGAGGAGGCGCTGCGCATCGCGCGCTGGCAGGGCGCGGCCACCATCTACTTCACGGACCGCACCCGAGGCCGGACCTCCGGAGAGCCCTGGGAGGCGATGCCCGGCTACTGGGACGAGATCGTCTCGCGCCTCGGAACAGGTGTCTCGGAATGAAGAAGGGCGTGGCAGTGTTACGGGGAGAACAAACGTAGTGATTGACCGACCAACGGAGTCCCCGTGTCGCTGCCACCCCTGGTCGAGCCGGCTGCCGAGCTCACCGTAGACGAGGTCCGCAGGTACTCCCGCCACCTGATCATCCCCGATGTGGGCATGGACGGGCAGAAGCGGCTGAAGAACGCCAAGGTGCTGTGCGTGGGCGCCGGCGGCCTCGGCTCGCCCGCGCTGATGTACCTGGCCGCGGCGGGCGTCGGCACGCTCGGCATCGTGGAGTTCGACGAGGTCGACGAGTCGAACCTCCAGCGCCAGATCATCCACAGCCAGTCCGACATCGGCCGCTCCAAGGCGGAGTCGGCACGTGACACCGTCAAGGGCATCAACCCTTACGTCAACGTGGTCCTTCACGAGGAGCGGCTCGAAGCCGAGAACGTGATGGACATCTTCCGTCAGTACGACCTGATCGTGGACGGCACGGACAACTTCGCCACCCGCTACCTGGTCAACGACGCCTGTGTGCTGCTGAACAAGCCGTACGTCTGGGGTTCGATCTACCGCTTCGACGGCCAGGCCTCGGTCTTCTGGTCCGAGCACGGCCCCTGCTACCGCTGCCTGTACCCGGAGCCCCCGCCGCCGGGCATGGTCCCCTCCTGCGCCGAGGGCGGCGTGCTCGGCGTGCTGTGCGCGTCGATCGGCTCCATCCAGGTCAACGAGGCCATCAAGCTGCTCGCGGGCATCGGCGAGCCGCTGGTCGGCCGGCTGATGATCTACGACGCCCTGGAGATGCAGTACCGCCAGGTCAAGGTCCGCAAGGACCCGAACTGCGCGGTCTGCGGCGAGAACCCGACCGTCACCGAGCTCATCGACTACGAGGCCTTCTGCGGCGTCGTCTCCGAGGAGGCGCAGGAGGCGGCGGCCGGTTCGACGATCACTCCCAAGCAGCTCAAGGAGTGGATCGACGACGGCGAGAACATCGAGATCATCGACGTCCGCGAGCCGAACGAGTACGAGATCGTCTCCATTCCGGGCGCCCGGCTGATCCCGAAGAACGAGTTCCTCATGGGCACCGCCCTGGAGTCGCTGCCCCAGGACAAGAAGATCGTCTTGCACTGCAAGACGGGTGTCCGCAGTGCGGAAGTCCTCGCGGTCCTGAAGTCCGCGGGCTTCTCCGACGCCGTCCATGTCGGCGGCGGCGTCATCGGCTGGGTCAACCAGATCGAACCGCACAAGCCGGTCTACTGACCGGCCTCCGCTCCAAAGCCCGCGGCCCTGAACCGAGTTCAGGGCCGCGGGCTTTTTGCCGCCCCCGGTCCACCCTGCCGCTATTTAATTGACAACAACTTAGTTGTGCTCAATTAAATAGAGCGCTACCTTCCTTGTCGTACCGCCGCCCGGCCGATTTCGAGACGTCCGTGACTACCGCCTTCGCCGAGGCCACCGCGAACCCGCCGTACCTCTTCGACCTCGGCCCAGTCGAGGGCCGCAAGGCCGTCGACGAGGTGCAGTCCGGTGGGAGGGGGAAGCCGCCCGTCGACGAGGAGTGGGTGAACGTGCAGGGCGGGCCCACCGGCTCCGTCCGCGCCCGCATCGTCCGCCCGGCCGGGGTCACCGACACCCTCCCGGTGATCGTCTACATCCACGGCGCCGGCTGGGTGTTCGGCAACGCCCACACCCACGACCGCCTGGTCCGCGAACTGGCCGTCGGCGCCCGCGCGGCCGTCGTCTTCCCCGAGTATGACCTCTCGCCGGAGGCCCGCTACCCGGTCGCCATCGAGCAGAACTACGCCGTCGCCCAATGGGTCGTCCGCGAGGGCGCCGCGCGCGGCCTGGACGCCGCCCGGATCGCGGTCGCGGGCGACTCCGTCGGCGGCGACATGTCGGCGGCGCTCACCCTGATGGCCAAGGAGCGCGGCGACGTCCCGCTGGTCCAGCGGGTGCTGTTCTACCCGGTCACCGACGCGTCCTTCGACACCCCGTCGTACCACCAGTTCGCCGAGGGCTACTTCCTGCGCCGCGATGCCATGCAGTGGTTCTGGGACCAGTACACGACCGACGAGAAGCAGCGCGCCGAGATCACCGCGTCGCCGCTGCGCGCCACCACCGAGCAGCTCGCCGGGCTGCCCCCGGCGCTGGTCATCACCGGCGAGGCCGATGTGCTGCGGGACGAGGGCGAGGCGTACGCCGCCCGGCTGCGGGCCGGGAGGCGTACGCCGCCCGGCTGCGGGCCGCCGGGGTGCCGGTGACCGCCGTGCGCTACCAGGGCGTCATCCACGACTTCGTGATGCTCGACGCGCTGCGCGGGACCCGCGCCGCCGACGCCGCCATCGCCCAGGCCGTCGCCGTGCTGCGCGGCGCGCTCGGCACGGTCTGACCCGGCGGGGACGCATACGGCGGCCGGCCCCGGAGGGGTTTCCCCGCCGGGGCCGGCTCGCGCGCGGTTCAGGCGCAGACCGCGCCCGCCTTCGGGATCGTCCCGTCGAGCAGGTACGCGTTCACCTTGCTCTGCACGCACGGGTCCTTGCTGTCGTACGCCCCGTGCCCCTGGCCCTTGAACGTCAGCTGGACGCCGACGCCCTTGCCGAGGGCCTCCGCCATCCGCCGCGCGCCCTCGTAGGGGGTGGCGGGGTCGCCCGTGTTGCCGACGACCAGGATCGGCGCCGCGCCGGGGGCGCTGACGTCGGGGTGGTCGGCGGCGCCGGGCACGGCCCAGTCGGTGCAGCCGATCATGCCCCAGGCCAGGAAGTCCCCGAACAGCGGCGAGGCGGCGCGGAACCCGGGGAGCACGCGCTGGACGTCGGCGACGGTGTAACGGGGCTTCTCGTCCGCGCAGTTGATCGCCACGTTGGCCGAAGTGATGTTGCTGTAGTGGCCGTTCTCATCCCGGCCGTTCATCGCGTCGGACAGCACCATCAGCACCTTGCCGTCACCGTCGTAGGCCTGCTCCAGGCCCTCGGTGAGGTACTCCCAGAAGTCCTTGGAGTACAGGGACTGCGCGATGCCGTTGGTCGCCGCGGTCTGGGTGAGCAGACGCGGGGCGATGCCCGGAATGGGCTTCTTGTCCAGGTCGGCCAGGAGTTTCGCGATGCGGTTCTCGACGTCCTGCCGGGTGTCGCCGATCGGACAGCCGTCCGGCTTGGAGACGCAGTCCTCGGCGAAGTTGCCGAGCGCGAGCTGGAAGCCCTTCGCCTGGCCGAGCGCGCTCTGCTCGGGGTCCTGGGTGGGGTCCACCACCCCGTCGAACACCGCCCGCCCGAGGTGCGTGGGGAACAAGTGGGCGTAGACGCCGCCGAGTTGGGTGCCGTACGAGATGCCGAAGTAGTGCAGCTTTCGGTCGCCGAGCACCCGCCGCATCAGGTCGATGTCCCGGGCCGCGTCGGTGGTGCGCACATGCGGCAGTACCTGCCCGGAGTCGCGCTCGCAGCCCGCGTTGAAGTTCCGGGTGCGCTGGACGAGTTGGCTGCGCTCGGTCGCGTTGTCCGGGGTCGCGTCCTGCTGGAAGAACGTGTCGAGCTGGGCGTCCGTCTTGCACTTCACCGGCGCGCTGCGGCCCACCCCGCGCGGATCGAAGCTGACCAGGTCGTAGCGGGTGCGCAGGGTCGCGTAGTCCTGGGCGAACGCGGGCAGCGCGGTGACGCCACTGCCGCCGGGCCCGCCGAAGTTGAAGATCAGCGAGCCGATCCGCTCGCTCGCGGGTCCGCTGGCCCTGGCCCGGATCAGGGCGATGCCGATGGTGGACCCCTGCGGCCTGCTCCAGTCCAGGGGTGCCCGCATGGTGGCGCACTCCCAGCTGGTGCCGTTCTGCAGCGGCGAGGGCGCGCCCCCACCGCCCTCCGCCTCGCTCGGAGCCGGGCAGGCCGTCCAGTCCAGCGTCTGCGTCGTGAGGGACGTCAGGGACGCGCCGGCGCCGGTGCGGACGTCGTCGTCACCACAGCCCGCCAGCAGGGCGGCCAGCAGCACGGCGGCCGTCGTCAGGGCGGTGGTACGCGGCCAGGGGGGAGCGGCGGCTCGCAGCCGGGAGGGAGAGGCCATGTCCCCATCCTGCGGGCGCGCACGCCGGGCCGCGCGGGGCGCGGGCCGTACGAGGTACGACGCTCCCGCGCACGCCCCCGCGACGGCCTACGGGGCTCGCCTGCGGGGAACCCGGTGATCTACAGGGCTCCCTTACGGGTCAGGTGGTTGAAGGCCAGCCACCCCGGCAGCACCGGCAGCCACAGCGTCATCAGCCGGAACAGCAGGACGGCGGGGGCCGCGACCTCCTTGGGCAGCCCGAAGGCGATCAGGCCGAGGGTGAGGCTGGCCTCGACCGCGCCCACACCGCCGGGGGTGGGCGCCGCCGAGCCGAGCGCGTTGCCGGCGAGGAAGACGACCGCGACGCTGGCGATGCTCAGCGAGGTGGTGCCGTCGCCGAAGGCCCGCACGGAAGCGTCGAGGCACATGACGAAGCAGGCGGTCAGCAGCAGCATGCCGCCGATGCCGGTGACCAGCTTCTGCGGCCGCTGGAGCACATCGAGCATGCGCGGCACGACCCCGGCGAACAGCGACCTGACGCGGGTGACCACGAACTTCCGCAGGAACGGCACCGAGGTCACCACCAGCACCAGCACCGCGACGGTCAGCAGACCCGCGATGACGGTCCGGGACGGCGACAGCGTCGGCGTCTTCTCGGTGCCGGTCAGATAACCGAAGGACAGCAGCATCAGGATGTGGCAGCCGAGCCCGAACAGCTGCGAGGCGCCGACGCTCGCCACCGCGAGCCCCGGACGCACGCCCGCGCGCTGGAGGAAGCGCGTGTTCAGCGCCACCCCGCCGACCGCGGCCGGTGCCACGATCTTCACGAAGGACCCGGCGACCTGCGCCGCCACCGTCCGCGGGAACGGCACCCGCTCCGGCACGAACCCCAGCAGCGCCATCGCCGCCGCCACATAGCTGACCGCCGAGAACAGCGCCGCCGCGATCACCCAGCCCCACTGGGCCTGCGCGAACAGGGTGCCGAACTGGATGTGGGTGAGCTGTGTCAGCAGGAAGTACGCGCCGATCGCGCCGGCGATGAAGCTGATCAGCGTGCGCGGGCGCACCCGTTCCAGGCGGGCCGGCTGCACCGGGGCCTGCGGCCGGATGCGCAGCACCTGGTGCCGGATCTGGGTGAGCAGGTCCTCCTCGCGGGCCTCCTCTATGGCCTCGTCGATCGCCCGCCGCTCGGCCCGCTGCTCCGCTCGTACGACCTTCTTGTCGGACTTGTCGAGTCTGTGGAGCCTGTCGAGCTGCTCGTCGGTGTCCGCGTCCTCGGTGAGCGTCGTCCCGTTCGCCGCCGCGGCCTCCCGCAGCCGGGCCAGCTTGGCCTGCCGGGACGCCTCCAGGACCGCCTCCCGCTCCCGCTCGGCACGCTCGCGGCCCAGTCGGCGCAGGGTGTTGCGGGTGGAGCGGGTGAGCGCGATCGGCTGGAGCATCGGCAGACAGTCGGCCACCGTGTCCGGCCCGAGCACCTCGACCGCCGAGGCCACCGCGCGTTCGGCGCCGACCCGCAGGCCCAGCGTGGTCAGCAGCTGGGCCACGTCCATCCGCAGCAGCAGGTCGCCGGCCGCGATCTCGCCGCCGCGCAGCTCGGTGAGGATCACCTCGCCGGAGTCGCTCACCAGGATCGCGTCCCCGGCCAGCCTGCGGTGCGCGATGCGCCGCGACTGGAGCGCGCGCACCTGCGACCAGGTGCCGCGCAGCAGCTCGTCGGTGATCTCCTCGTCCGCCAGCGCGTCCAGGGTGCGTCCGCCGGTGTGCTCGTAGACCAGCATCACCGCGTCCGGGCCCAGCTCCGAGGTGGCGATCAGCTTCGGCGCGTTGGCGCCCGCCGCGATCGCCGCGTAGGCCAGCAGCGCCTCCTGCTCCAGCGCCTGGCGCAGCGACTGGAGGCTGGAGCGGGTGGCGAAGCCGCGCAGGGTGAGATTGCGCCAGGCCCGGTAGAAGAAGCCCTGGGCCTGCTGCTCCCGGTCCACGACGGTGACGTCCAGCGGCGGGCCGTCCTCCAGGGTGACGAAGTAGCGCCGGCCCCGGTCGCCGTTCTCGCTCTCCACGACCTCCTCGCGGGCCGCGCCGACCGGACGGAAGCCGACGTGGCGCAGCCCGGCCATCAGGGTCTGGCCGGTGGGGCGGACGTTGGGGGAGCCGACCGCGTACAGCGTGCCGTACGCCACCGACCAGCCGATCAGCACCGTCAGGACGATGGAGAAGGCGGTCGTGTAGCCGGTGACCAGCATGGAGAAGGCGTCGAGCAGCAGCACGATCCACAGCACCGAGCGCCAGCGGGGCCGGCGGGACATGCCGACGGCCGTCATGTAGGCGATGACGGGCGCCAGATAGCCGTGCACCGGGTCGGTCAGGGCGTGCACGTCGACCGGTGAGGGCTGGGTCAGGGCGTCCTGGATCGAGCCAGGCGCGGCCCGCGCGACCCACAGGTCGGTGGCGAGCGTCACCCCGTGCGCCAGGACGGCGGCCAGCACGCCGTCGGCGATGCGCAGCCCGTCGCGTTTGACCAGCCGTTCGATCGCGAAGGCGACCGGCACCAGCAGAATCGCGAGGCTGGAGGCCAGCCCCGCGAATCTGATCAGCAGATCGGGGGCCTGTCCGGTGCCCTTGTTGATGTCCTGTTCGAGACCCGAGGTGGTGCCGTGCGCGAACGCGGCGATGGCGAGCAGCACCGCGATGGCGAGCAGCCCGACCAGGAGCCGCATCAGATCCGAGGGCCGGTGCACCCGCGCGGGGAGCAGCGGCTCGTCGCCCTCCACGGGGTCCTGGTGGTCGGCGTGGGGTTCCGCGTGCGGATCGCCGTCGTCCGCGTCGCCTGTGGAGCCGCTCCGGTCGGTCGGCGGGTTCTGCGGGATGTGCGCCCCCTCGGTGCGTTCCGCCTCGGTGCGTTCCGTCTCCGCGGGGTGCGGATCCCGGTGGGCGTCCTGGCCGCCCTCGCCCTTACGGCCGGTGTCCGGACGTGCGCCGGCGCCAGGGGTGCCCGACCCGCCCTCGGGGTGCACTCCCTGCTGATTCATGATCTCTTCTTGGTCTCGTATCACCGGTCACCGCCCGCACGATGGTGGCATGCCCCACCGGCACACGGGCGCGCCAGGGTGCGGATGCGCGGTCGCACAGTCTGCCGGAAGTGCCGTCCGGGGGCGAGAGGGGCGTTCACCGCACCGCGCTCCGCGATGTCGGCGGGGTGCGGCAGGATGGGGCGAATGAGCGAGCAGAGCCCCGGCGCGGGACCCCGCGAGACGCCCCCGGACGACCTGCCCGAGTACGCCGAGCGGGTCCTGGAGGCCGCCGAGCTGATCCCGCCGGGACGGGTCATGACGTACGGCGATGTCGCCGAGTGGCTGGAGGAGGGCGGCCCGCGCCAGGTCGGCCGGGTGATGTCCCTGTACGGCGGCGCGGTGCCGTGGTGGCGCGTCGTACGGTCCGACGGGGTGCTGCTGCCGGGTCACGAACTGCGCGCGCTCGCGCACTACCGCGCCGAGGGCACACCGCTGCGCGAGGCGGGCAGGAGTGCCGGGGGCCACCTGCCGCGGCTCGACATGCGGCGGGCCCGGTGGGACGGCGGTGCGGACACGGGTCACACCTGACAGCTTCCGCCATAGGGGGCGGTCGGCGGCAACCTGTGGCCCGTACGGGTGATGGCCGGGACATCCGTGGCATGCCGTACGTTCGAGAGTCGGCGGTATCGCGCCGGCGGCCCGTGCCCACCTCACCCGGAGCACACCGCCCCGCGCGCGTGACCGCCCGCCCGCCCGCACCACCAGCAGTACGACCACCAGGACCGGCCAACCACGTGAGCTCCTCTTCCTCCACCGGACACCCGCCGCACCCCGAGGCGCGGCGGGGGAGCCGTGGCGCTTACCGCCTGGTCCGCACCCCGGCGGCCCGCACGGCTCCTCCTGTTCTGGACGCCGCCCAGCGCGCCGTGGTTGACCACCGCTCGGGTCCCCTGCTCGTGCTCGCGGGACCGGGCACCGGCAAGACGACGACCCTGGTCGAGTCGGTGGCCGCGCGGATCGCCCGCGGCGCCGACCCGGATCGCCTCCTGGTGCTCACGTTCAGCCGCCGGGCCGCCGTCGACCTGCGCGACCGGATGGCCCTGCGCATCGGCGCGGCCCGCGCCCCCCGCGCGACCACGTTCCACTCGTACAGCTACGCCCTGGTCCGCGCCCACCAGGACAGCGGGCTGTTCGTGGAGCCGCTGCGGCTGCTCTCCGGGCCCGAGCAGGACGTCACCGTCCGCGAGCTGCTGGCCGGGCAGCCCGAGCTGGAGCGGCTGGGGCTGACCCATGTGCGCTGGCCGGACGAGCTGCGCGCCTGCCTGACCACGCGCGGCTTCGCCGACGAGGTCCGCGCCGTCCTCGCCCGCAGCCGCGAGCTGGGGCTCGCGCCGGGCGCCCTGGACGCGTTCGCCCGCCGCATCGGCCGCCCCGACTGGCGCGCGGCCGCGGCGTTCCTCGCCGAGTACCTGGACGTGCTCGACCTCCAGGGCGTGATCGACTACGCCGAGCTGGTGCACCGCGCGGTCCTGCTCGCCCGCCACCCGGAGGTCGCCGCGGACCTGGCCGGGCGGTACGACGCCGTGTACGTGGACGAGTACCAGGACACCGACCCCGCCCAGGTACGACTCCTGCACGCCCTGGCCGGCGGCGGCCGCACCCTGGTCGCGCTCGGCGACCCGGACCAGTCGATCTACACCTTCCGGGGCGCCGACGTGAACGGCATCCTCGACTTCCCGCGGTCCTTCCCGCGCGCCGACGGCACACCGGCGCCCGTGCACGTGCTGCGCACCAACCGCCGCTCCGGCGCGAACCTGCTGGCCGCGACCCGGCTGATCACCCAGCGCATGCCGCTGCCCCGGCTGCCCGCCGACAAGGTGCGCGCCCACCGGGAGCCGGCCGCGGCTCGGGACGGCGGCCGGGTCGAGGTCTACACGTACCCGACGCCGGGCACCGAGCTGGACAACATCGCGGACATCCTCCGCCGCGCCCACCTGGAGGACGGCCTGCCCTGGCGCGAGATGGCCGTCCTGGTCCGCGCCGGCGCCCGCTCCCTGCCGACCCTGCGCCGCGCGCTGACCGCCGCGGGCGTCCCCCTGGACATCGACGGCGACGACCTCCCCCTGCGCCACGAACCGGCGGTCGCCCCCCTGCTGACGGCCCTGCGCGCGGTGGCGACGGCGGAGGCACGGGAGCGGGGCGCGGACGGTCGGCAGGTGGCGGCGGACCGGGGCGCCGACGGCCGGGACCGGGGCGCGGGTGAGCCCGTGCCGGGAGCGCCGGATTCCCCGGGCGCCGCGGAACAGCAGCCCCCCTGGCTCGACACCGAGACCGCGCTCACCCTGCTCGCCTCGCCGCTCGCCGGGATGGACGCCGCCGACCTGCGCCGGCTGGGCCGGGCGTTGCGGGAGGAGGAGCGGGCCGGCGGGAACATGGTGCCGCCGTCCTCGGACGACCTGCTCACACGGGCGCTCGCCGAGCCGGAGCGGCTGGCGGTGCACGACCCGGCGTACGCCCGCGGCGCCCAGCGTCTCGGCGCACTCCTGCGCACGGCCCGCGAGCGCCTCGCGAACGGTGGCACCGCCGAGGAGGCGCTGTGGGACCTGTGGAACGGCACCCCCTGGCCCGGCCGCCTGGAGCGCGCCGCCCGCCGTGGCGGCGCGGCCGGCCGCAACGCCGACCGGGACCTGGACGCCGTATGCGCGCTGTTCGCCACCGCCGCGCGCGCCGAGGAGCGCACCGGCGGTCGCGGCGCCCTGAACTTCCTGGCCGAGATCGAGGCCGAGGACATCGCCGCCGACACGCTGACCCGCCGCGCGGTACGGCCCGACGCCGTCCGCCTGATGACCGCGCACCGCGCCAAGGGCCTGGAGTGGCGCCTGGTCGTCGTCGCCGGTGTCCAGGAGGGCCTGTGGCCGGACCTCAGGCGCCGGGGCTCGCTCCTGGAGGCCGACCGCATCGGCCGCGACGGACTCGCCGAACCGCTGACTCCGGGCGCGCTGCTCGCCGAGGAGCGCAGGCTGTTCTACGCCGCCGCCACCCGCGCGCGCGACCGCCTGGTCGTCACCGCCGTGAAGGCGCCCGCCGAGGACGGCGACCAGCCCTCCCGTTTCCTGACCGAGCTGGGCGTCGAGCCGCGGGACGTCACCGGCCGGCCCCGCCGCCCGCTCGCCGTCGCCGCGCTGGTCGCCGAGTTGCGCGCCACCACCGTCGACCCGGACGCCTCCCCCGCCCTGCGCGAGGCCGCCGCCCGCCGCCTGGCCCGGCTCGCTGCGCTCACCGACGAGGACGACCGTCCCCTCGTGCCGGCCGCGCACCCCTCCCGCTGGTGGGGGATGTTCGAGCCGACCGCGAGCAAGGTGCCGCTGCGCCACCGCGACCAGCCCGTCGTGCTGTCCGGCAGCGCCCTCGACCAGCTCGCCAACACCTGCGCCCTCCAGTGGTTCCTGGGCCGCGAGGTGAAGGCCGACGCGCCCGCCACCACCGCCCAGGGCTTCGGCAATGTCGTGCACGTCCTCGCCGACGAGGTCGCCTCCGGGCGTACCCCGGCCGACCTGGACGTCCTCATGGAGCGCCTGGACTCGGTGTGGAACGCGCTCGCCTTCGACGCGCCCTGGAAGTCACACCAGGAGAAGGACAACGCCCGCGCGGCACTCGAACGCTTTCTCAACTGGCACGTGATGAACCGCGCCACCCGTACCTCCGTCGCCAGCGAGCAGGACTTCGACGTCACCCTGGAGGCCGGCGACTACCAGGTGCGCATCCGCGGCCAGATGGACCGGGTGGAGACGGACGCCGAGGGCCGCGCCTACGTGGTCGACTTCAAGACCGGCAAGCAGGCGCCCACCGCGCGCGAGGTGGAGCGCCACCCCCAGCTCGCCGTCTACCAGCTCGCCGTCCGCGAGGGCGCCGTGGACGCCGCCTTCGACGGCGCGCGCCCCGAGCCCGGCGGCGCCGAACTGGTGCACCTGAGGCAGGGCGCCGCCAAGCGGGACGGCGGCGAGATCCTGCCCAGGGTGCAGACCCAGGAGCCGCTCTCGGGGGAGTGGGTCGGCGAACTGCTGGCCACCGCCGCCGGAAAGGTCCTGGACGAGCGGTTCGGCCCGAGCGCCGGCCAGCACTGCGCCCACTGCGCCTTCCGTGCCTCGTGCAGCGCGCGCCCCGAGGGGCGGCACGTGGTGGAGTGACGTACGGCACCCCGCGCACCCCACCCCACGCCCCTGACCTGCGCCGACACCTGCCCCGGGGATCGGCGCGCACGGGATTGTCAGTGCCTCCCGCTACCTTTTTGGACATGCCCGCCCCCCTCACCGATCCCGAGCAGCTCAAGGAGCTCCTCGGCATCCCCTTCACCCCGGAGCAGACGGCCTGCGTCACCGCGCCGCCCGCCCCGCAGGTGATCGTGGCCGGTGCGGGGTCGGGCAAGACGACCGTGATGGCGGCCCGCGTGGTCTGGCTGGTCGGCACCGGACAGGTCGCCCCCGAGCAGGTCCTCGGGCTGACCTTCACCAACAAGGCCGCGGGCGAGCTGGCCGAACGCGTCCGCAAGGCCCTGGTCAAGGCGGGCGTCACCGACCCCGATGCGATCGACCCGGACAACCCGCCGGGCGAGCCGGTCATCTCCACGTACCACTCCTTCGCCGGCCGCCTCCTCACCGACCACGGCCTGCGCATCGGCCTGGAGCCCGCCTCCCGCCTCCTCGCCGACGCCACCCGCTACCAGCTCGCCGCCCGCGTGCTGCGCGAGGCCCCCGGCCCCTACCCGGCCCTCACCCGCTCCTTCGCCGACCTCGTCAGCGACCTGCTCGCCCTCGACTCCGAACTCTCCGAACACCTGGTGGAGCCGGGGACACTGCGCTCCTGGGACGCGGAGCTGCTGAGCACTCTCGACGGCGCCAAGCTCGGCAACGCCGACCTGCGCAAGGTCCCCGAGACCGCGACCGCCCGCCGCGAACTCGCCGAACTGGTCCAGCGCTACCGCGCCGCCAAACGCGAACGCGACCTGCTCGACTTCGGCGACCAAATCGCCCTGTCCGCCCGCCTCGCGGCGCTGCCCGAGGTGGGCCGCCAGCTGCGCGAGGAGTTCCGGGTGGTCCTCCTGGACGAGTACCAGGACACCTCCGTCGCCCAACGCGTCCTGCTCGCGGGCCTGTTCGGCGCCGGCACCGGCCACCCGGTGACCGCCGTCGGCGACCCCTGCCAGGCCATCTACGGCTGGCGCGGCGCCTCCGTCGCCAACCTGGACGACTTCCCCGACCACTTCCGCCATGCCGACGGCCGCCCCGCCACCCGCCAGGCGCTCAGCGAGAACCGCCGCAGCGGCGGCCGCCTCCTCGACCTCGCCAACGGACTCGCCGCCCCGCTGCGCGCCCTGCACACGGGCGTCGAGGCCCTGCGCCCGGCCCCCGGCGCCGAGCGCGACGGCCTGGTCCGCTGCGCCCTGCTGCCCACCCACGCCGAGGAACTGGACTGGCTCGCCGACTCCGTCGCCCACCTCGTGCGCACCGGCACCGCACCCGGTGAGATCGCCGTACTGTGCCGTACGGCCGCCGACTTCGCCGCGATCCAGGGCGCCCTCGTCGCCCGCGAGGTCCCCGTCGAGGTGGTCGGCCTGTCCGGGCTGCTGCACCTGCCCGAGGTCGCCGACCTGGTCGCCGTCTGCGAGGTCCTCCAGGACCCCGGCGCCAACGCGAGCCTGGTGCGGCTGCTGACCGGCCCCCGCTGGCGCATCGGCCCCCGCGACCTCGCCCTGCTCGGCCGCCGCGCCCGCCTGCTCGTCGCCCACGCGGGCGCCGGTGACACCGACGACCCGGACCGCCGGCTCGCCGCCGCGGTGGAGGGCACCGACCCGGCCGAGGTGATATCGCTCGCCGACGCCCTGGACACCTTCCTGGACGCCCACGGCGGTGACGAGGACGGGCTGCCGTTCTCCCCGGACGCCCGCGTGCGCTTCGCCCGCCTCGCCGGCGAACTGCGCGATCTGCGCCGCGCGTTGTCCGACCCGCTGATGGACGTCCTGCACCGGGTCCTCGCCGTCACCGGCCTGGAGGTGGAGCTGTCGGCGTCCCCCGGCGCGCTGGCCGCCCGCCGCCGCGAGACGCTCGCCAACTTCCTCGACGTAGCCGCCGCCTTCGCCGCGGGCGACGGCGAGGCCACCCTGCTCGCCTTCCTGGGCTTCCTGCGCACCGCCGCCCAGTACGAGAAGGGCCTGGACAACGCCCTGCCCGGCGGCGAGAACACCGTCAAGGTGCTCACCGCGCACAAGTCCAAGGGTCTGGAATGGGACGTCGTGGCGGTGCCGGGACTGGTCACCGGCACCTTCCCCAGTGCCCGAGGCCGCGACAAGTGGACCGCGCAGCCCAAGGTGCTGCCGCACGCCCTGCGCGGCGACGCCGCCACCCTGCCCGACGTGGACGACTGGGACGCGCGCGGCATGAAGGCGTTCCACGAGGCCATGAAGGAGCACCAGCACACCGAGGAACTCCGCCTCGGCTACGTCACCTTCACCCGCCCCCGCTCCCTCCTGCTCGGCTCCGGCCACTGGTGGGGCCCCAGCCAGAAGAAGAAGCGCGGTCCCTCCGACTTCCTCCAGGCCCTGTACGCGCACTGCGCCGCCGGGTACGGCGAGATCGAGGTCTGGGCCGGGGAGCCCGCCGACGACGAGGAGAACCCGGCCCTCCACCAGGCCGGCGCCGACCTGGCCTGGCCGCTGCCCCTGGACGCCGGCGCCTTCGCCCGTCGCCGCGCCGCCGCCGAGACGGTCCTCGCCCACCTCGACGCCCTCCAGACCCCCGCCCCCGCCGACCCGGCCGCCGCCGAGGACCCGGACTGGCCGCCCCCACCGGAGGAGCCGCCGTACGACGAGCCGTACGAAGAACCGCCGTACGACGAGGTCCCGCCCTACGACGTGCCGCCGTACGAAGACCCGTACGACGCCGAGCCGCACCACGCGCCCCCCGCCGGCGACCCGTACGCCGCCCCCGCCCCCGCCATCCCGCACCAGGCCGCCGCTCCCGCCGATCCGGACCCCCGCCCGGCCCTCACCCCGGAGGAGTCCCGGCTGATCGCCTCCTGGGACCGGGACCTGGACGCGCTCGCCGGTGAGCTGCTGCTCGCCCGCCGTGCCGTCACCGACGTGCCCCTGCCCGCGACGCTGACCGCCACCCAGTTGCTGCGGCTGGCCGAGGACCCGGACGGGCTCGCGCAGGAGCTCGCGCGCCCCATGCCGCGCCCCCCGCAGCCCGCCGCGCGCCGGGGCACCCGCTTCCACGCCTGGGTGGAATCGCGCTACGAGGAGCTGGCGCTGCCCCTGCTGGAACCCGACGAGCTGCCCGGCACCGACGCCGAGATCGCCGATGAACAGGACCTGGAAGCGCTCAAGGAGGCCTTCGAGCGCACCGAGTACGCCCGGCGCACGCCGTACCGGGTCGAGGAGCCGGTCCAGCTCGTCCTCGCCGGGCGGGTCGTCCGCGGCCGGATCGACGCCGTCTACCGGGAGGGCGAGGGCGCGGCGGCTACGTACGAGATCGTGGACTGGAAGACCGGCCGGGAGCACACCGCCGACCCGCTCCAGCTCGCCGTGTACCGGCTGGCCTGGGCCGAACAGCAGGGCGTCCCGCTCGACGCGGTCACCGCCACGTTCCTGTACGTGCGCACCGGGGAGGCCGTACGCCCTCCGGACCTGCCGGACCGGGCCGCGCTGGAGCGGGTGCTCACCGGCGGCTCCACGGCAGCCGGCGGCGAGGGCGACGTGATCCAGCGCGCCCCCCGAGTGTGACGAACCGCCCGCCGGAGACCGGGGCGCGGGCCGATAGGCTCGTGAGCATGAGCCAGACCCCGGACAGCGCCGTCCGCACGTACATCGAGCAGCACCGCGCCGCCTTCCTCGACGACCTCGCCGCATGGCTGCGCATCCCCTCCGTGTCGGCCCAGCCCGACCACGCGCCCGACGTGCGGCGCAGCGCCGACTGGCTGGCCGGGAAGCTCACGGAGACCGGCTTCCCGACCGTCGAGGTCTGGCCCACCGCGGGCGCCCCGGCCGTCTTCGCCGAGTGGCCCTCCGGCGACCCGGCCGCGCCGACCGTGCTGGTCTACGGCCACCATGACGTGCAGCCCGCCGCCCGCGAGGACGGCTGGGACAGCGAGCCCTTCGAGCCCGTCGTCCGTGGCGACCGCCTCTACGCGCGCGGCGCCGCCGACGACAAGGGCCAGGTCTTCTTCCACACCCTCGGCGTCCGCGCCCACCTCGCCGCCACCGGCCGCACCGCCCCCGCGGTCAACCTGAAGCTGCTGATCGAGGGCGAGGAGGAGTCCGGCTCCCCGCACTTCCGGGCCCTGGTGGAGGAGCGGGCCGGGCGCCTGGCGGCGGATGCCGTGATCGTCTCCGACACCGGCATGTGGGCCGAGGACACCCCGACCGTGTGCACCGGCATGCGCGGCCTCGCCGAGTGCGAGATCCGGCTGTACGGCCCCGACCAGGACATCCACTCCGGTTCCTTCGGCGGCGCCGTGCCCAACCCGGCCACCGCCGTCGCTCGCCTGGTCGCCGCCCTGCACGACGAGCGGGGGCGGGTGGCCGTCCCCGGCTTCTACGACGGTGTCGTGGAGCTGACCGACCGGGAGCGCGAACTCTTCGCCGAGCTGCCCTTCGACGAGGAGCGCTGGCTGCGTACCGCCAAGTCCCGCGCGACCGCGGGCGAGGCCGGGCACACCACCCTTGAGCGCATCTGGGCCCGCCCGACCGCCGAGGTCAACGGCATCGGCGGCGGTTACCAGGGCCCCGGCAGCAAGACGATCATCCCGTCCGCCGCCCTGGTGAAGCTGTCCTTCCGGCTGGTCGCGGGCCAGGACCCCGACCACGTCGAGAAGGCCGTCCGCGCCTGGGCCGCCGAGCAGGTGCCCGCCGGCATCCGCTGCGAGATCGAGTTCGGGTCGGCCACCCGCCCCTGCCTCACCCCGCTCGACCACCCGGCCCTGGAGTCCGTCGCCCGCGCCATGGGCCGCGCCTTCGAGGGCCCGGTCCGCTTCACCCGCGAGGGCGGCTCCGGACCCGCCGCCGACCTCCAGGAGGTCCTCGGCGCCCCCGTACTCTTCCTGGGGATCTCCGTCCCCTCCGACGGCTGGCACGCGCCCAACGAGAAGGTGGAGCTGGACCTCCTCCTCAAGGGCGTCGAGACCAGCGCCTACCTGTGGGCCGACCTGGCCGAGAACTGGCGGCCCACGCCCTGACCAGCGCCGCCGTGGGGAAGGGCGCCGCCGGCGGGAGGCACACTGGAGACACCGCCCCGCCCGCGCCCGACCCGGTGCGTCCCGTCGTACGCCACACAGTCCCGTCGTACGCCGTGCCACGTCCGCCCGAACCGCCCGCCGAACCGAGAACCGCCGTACTGGGGGAGTTGGAAGCACCCGTGACCACCTGGACCGACGACACAGCCGACCGACCCATCTCGCTGACCGCCACCGGCGGCATCGACCGCGCCGCTCACCACCGGCTGGACGAGGCCTGGCTCGCGGCGGCGTGGAGCCACCCCTCGACCCGCTGCTTCGTGGTCTCCGGCGGCCAGGTGCTCGTCGACGAGACGGCCGACGGCCGCACCGAACTCGTCATGACCCCCTCCTTCGAGGCCCCGCTCACCGAGGCGCACCGCTACTTCCTCGGCATCGACGAGGACGGCGTCGCCTACTTCGCGCTCCAGAAGGACGCGCTGCCCGGCCGCATCGACCAGTCCGCGCGCCCGGCAGGCCTGCGCGAGGCGGGCCTGCTGCTGTCCCCGCGCGACACCGCGCTCATGGTGCACGCGGTCGGCCTGGAGAACTGGCAGCGCACCCACCGCTTCTGCTCCCGCTGCGGCGAGCGGACCGTGATCGCCGCGGCCGGGCACATCCGCCGCTGCCAGGCCTGCGGCGCCGAGCACTACCCGCGCACCGACCCCGCCGTGATCATGGCCGTGACCGACGCGGAGGACCGGATCCTGCTCGGCCGCCAGGTGCACTGGCCGGAGGGCCGCTTCTCCACGCTGGCCGGCTTCGTGGAGCCCGGCGAGTCCATCGAGCACGCGGTGCGCCGCGAGGTCGCCGAGGAGGTGGGCGTCACCGTCGGCGGCGTCGAGTACGTGGCGAGCCAGCCCTGGCCCTTCCCGTCCAGCCTGATGCTCGGCTTCATGGCGCGCGCCACCACCACCGAGATCAACGTCGACGGCGACGAGATCTCCGAGGCCCGCTGGTTCTCCCGCCAGGAACTGCACGAGGCCTTCGAGTCCGGCACGGTCCTGCCGCCCTTCGGCATCTCCATCGCTGCCCGCCTGATCGAGATGTGGTACGGCAAGCCGCTGCCGACGCGCAGCTTCGTCTGAGGGGCTCCGGGTGGGCCGGGACCGTACGGGAACCACAACGTCCACTACCACCGGGCCGTGCTGGCCGCCGTACCGCCCGGCTGCCGCACGGCCCTGGACGTCGGCTGCGGCGATGGCCTCCTGGCCCGCAAGCTCGCGGCCCGTGCCGAGCGGGTCACGGCCGTGGACCGCTCACCGGAGATGCTCCGCCAGGCTCGCGAGGCCGGGCCGCCCCGGAACGTGACCTTCATACAGGCTGACTATCTCGACGGCCCCTCGCTCGGTGTCCACGACTTCGTCACCGCGGTGGCCGTCGTCCACCACGCCCCGTTCGCGGCGGCGATCACCGGTCTGACCCGGCTGCTCGCGCCCGGTGGCCGCCTGGTCGTCGTCGGCCTGGCCCGTAATCACACGCTCCTGGACTGGGTGATCAGCGGCTGCGGGCTCCCGGCGAGTCGGCTGTACGCCCGGCTGCGCGGCGGCAGGCGCGGCCCGGCGGGCATGCCGGTGCGGGACACCGAGCTGCACTGGGGCGAGGTCCGCGCGCTCGCCCGCCGCCTGCTGCCGGGCTGCCGCTTCCGGCGCCGGCTGCTGTGGCGGTACGTGCTGGTGTGGGACAAGCCGGCGACGGCCCCCGGCACCGCTCCCGGCACGGGAAACGGCGGCTCCTGAGCCGCTCCGGGCCCGGGAACCGCCGTTCACCCGCTCGGGCGCGTTACGCCGCGAGCTTCTGCTTCACCTGGGCCAGCGAGGGGTTCGTCAGCGTGCTGCCGTCCGCGAAAAGCACGGTCGGGACCGTCTGGTTTCCGCCATTCGCCTTCTCCACGAAGGCCGCCGACTCGGGGTCCTGCTCGATGTTGATCTCGGTGTAGGCGATGCCCTCGCGGTCCATCTGGCTCTTGAGCCGACGGCAGTACCCGCACCACGTCGTGCTGTACATCGTCACAGTGCCCTGCATGTCTCTCGCGCTCCTCAGGCAACTCGGTAAAGGTCGTCCGGAGGGGGAACGCGGGGGAACGCTCCACCATTCCCGCCGGGGGTATGCCGGGGAGCGTGCCCTCTACCTGGGCGTTCCCGGCGGAGGCGGGCGCCCGGCCCGGACCCGCCCGCTGCGACACCGGAGGCATGAGGCTGTGACGCCGGACGTACTAGTACGACTATGAGGTCCCGCCTGTGGACAACCGCCGCGGCCGTCCCGCGCGACCTGGCAGCATGGCTGTGTGACAGCAGCAACGCACTCCACCCTCCTCCCGCAGGTACCGGACGTCCCGGACTCGGCCGACGCGGTGCTCGAAGGGCTCGACCCCGAGCAGCGCGAAGTGGCCACCACCCTGCGCGGCCCGGTGTGCGTGCTGGCCGGCGCGGGCACCGGCAAGACCCGCGCGATCACCCACCGCATCGCCTACGGGGTGCGCTCCGGCATCCTCCAGCCCGCCAGCGTGCTCGCCGTCACCTTCACCAACCGCGCCGCGGGCGAGATGCGCGGCCGGCTGCGCCAGCTCGGCGCCCAGGGCGTCCAGGCCCGCACCTTCCACTCCGCGGCCCTGCGCCAGCTCCAGTACTTCTGGCCGAAAGCCGTCGGTGGCAGCTTGCCCCGGCTGGTCGACCGCAAGGTGCAGCTCGTCGGCGACGCGGCCGCCCGCCTCGGCACCCGGCTCGACCGCGGCGAGCTGCGCGATGTCACCTCCGAGATCGAATGGTGCAAGGTCACCCAGACCATCCCCGCCGACTATCCGTACGCGGCCGCGAAGGCCGGCCGCGACGCCCCCCGCGACCCCACCGAGATCGCCCACCTGTACGCGGCGTACGAGGACCTCAAACGTGAGCGCGCGGTGATCGACTTCGAGGACGTCCTGCTGCTCACCGTCGCCGTCCTCCAGGACCGCCAGGACATCGCCGAACAGGTGCGCGCCCAGTACCAGCACTTCGTGGTCGACGAGTACCAGGACGTCAGCCCCCTCCAGCAGCGCCTGCTGGAGCTCTGGCTCGGCGACCGCGACGACCTGTGCGTGGTCGGCGACGCCAGCCAGACCATCTACTCGTTCACCGGAGCAACGCCCGACCATCTGCTCGACTTCCGTGCCCGCCACCCCGGAGCCACCGTCGTCAAGCTCGTCCGCGACTACCGCTCCACCCCCCAGGTCGTCCGCCTCGCCAACGGCCTGCTCGCCCAGGCCCACGGCCGCGCCGCCGACCACCGGCTGGAACTCGTCTCCCAGCGCCCCTCCGGCCCCGAACCCGTCTACACCGAGTACACCGACGAGCCCGCCGAGGCCGAGGGCGCCGCCCGCCGCATCCGCGAGCTGATCGAAGCCGGCGTCCCCGCCGCCGAGATCGCCGTCCTGTTCCGCACCAACTCCCAGTCCGAGACCTACGAGCAGGCACTCGCCGACGCGGGCGTCCCCTACCAGCTGCGCGGCGCCGAGCGCTTCTTCGACCGGCCCGAGGTGCGCAAGGCCGGCGTCGCCCTGCGCGGCGCCGCCCGCTTCGGGGACAACGACTCCCTCCTGGACGACGTCGTGGACCTGCCCTCCCAGGTGCGCGCCGTGCTGTCCGGCGAGGGTGGCTGGACCCCCGAGCCCCCGGCGGGCTCCGGCGCCGTCCGAGAGCGCTGGGAATCCCTCGCCGCCCTGGTCAGCCTCGCCCAGGACCTCGCCGCCGCCCGCCCCGGCGCCACCCTCGCCGACTTCGTCGCCGAACTGGACGAGCGGGCGGGCGCCCAGCACGCCCCCACCGTCCAGGGCGTCACCCTCGCCTCCCTGCACGCGGCCAAGGGCCTGGAATGGGACGTCGTCTTCCTGGTGGGCGTCGCCGAGGGCATGCTGCCCATCAGCTACGCCAGGACCGACGAACAGATCGAGGAGGAGCGCCGCCTCCTGTACGTCGGCGTCACCCGCGCCCGCGAGCGCCTGCACCTCTCCTGGTCCCTCACCCGCTCACCCGGCGGCCGCCACAGCCGCAGGGCCAGCCGTTTCCTCGACGGACTGCGCCCCGGCACCACCCCCACCGTCGGCCGCAGCGCCGGGTCCACCGGAGGCGTCGAGCGCGGCATCCGGGGCGCGGACACCACCGCGGTGCCCCGGCGCGCCCAGCGCAGCCCGGCCCGCTGCCGGGTCTGCGGCCGCACCCTCACCGACGCCGGCGAGATGAAGCTGATGCGCTGCGAGGACTGCCCCTCCGACATGGACGAGGGGCTGTACGAGCGGTTGCGCGCATGGCGCGCGATCCAGGCCGCCAACAGCGGGCAGCCGGACTTCTGCGTCTTCACCGACCGCACCCTGATGGCCATCGCCGAGTCCCGCCCGGACAGCGCCGCCGAACTCTCCCGCATCCCCGGCGTCCTCAGCCGCAAGCTGCGCAGCTACGGAGCCGAAGTTCTGGCCATCTGCGCAGGTCAGGAGCTCGATGGCGAGATCGAGGCGGACTGATGCGAACTCGTCGCAAAAATAGTTTGCGCATGCGCCGGGAATCCCCATAGGTTCTAGGCACGGAAGCAGCGGCCTTCTCCAAGGCCCGCTCTCCGTGATGTACTTGCATATACGAAACGGACCGGTTCACCGGTCCCTGAGACGCCGAGAGGAGGCGAGTCCAGTGATCAGCATCAACGTCAGCGACATCCGCACGGCCAAACTGACCGATCGCTCGGCCGTCTCCCTGTGCCTGCTCGGCGCCCTTGACCGGGGCACCGGTCTGTCCGGCATCCGTGCCGCGCGCCCGGCGTCCTCCCTGCTCGTCGCGGGCCTTCCCGTCCGTGACGAGCGCAATGAGCGACCGACCAAGGCACTGGGAGCAGTAGAGGCGCAGGCGACTGCCTATGCCTTTACGGCGACTGGTGCCGGATTCCGGAAGCAGACGACGCAGCACCACCAGATGTGGGCCTTCCGTGGGCCAAAACCCTGGAGTTATCCAGCCTGACTCGATCAGGCCGGCGCCTTCAGGGCCGCGGAACCCCATCCGGGATCCGCGGCCCTTCAGTTTTTCCCGAACGGGAAGGACGGCGCGAAGGGGCCTCGGGACAAGAAAAGAACCCGGTACCAGCCGACACCCGGTCAACCGGCCGGACGACCAGACGAGGAAGACCACCCGTGCAACTCGAAGCGCACGCCCCGTCCGTACCGCCTTCGCAAACGATCCCCCCGCCCGGCCTCACGGAGGACTCCACCTTGTTCCCGCTCACCGCGCTCACCGCGCTCGACGACGCCATCGAGAACCTCGGCGTACCCGTCCCGTGCCGCTCCTACGACCCGGAGGTCTTCTTCGCCGAGTCGCCCGCGGACGTGGAGTACGCCAAGTCCCTCTGCCGCACCTGCCCCCTGATGGAGGCCTGCCTCGCCGGGGCGAAGGAGCGGCGTGAGCCCTGGGGCGTCTGGGGTGGCGAGCTGTTCGTCCAGGGTGTCGTCGTCGCCCGGAAGCGGCCGCGCGGCCGCCCGCGGAAGAACCCGGTCACAGCATGAACATCACCGGAACGATCGACCGCCCCCTCACGCACGACCCCAAGAAGCAGGCCCCGATGAAGCCGTCCACCAGCGAGCCCGCAGGCTCCGTGACCCCAGACTCCGCCTCCGGCGCGACCGAAGCCCGCCAGAACAGGACCCGAGAGATGCAACTCATGCAAGAAGCCCTGGCCCGTGCGCATATGCACGAGCGCCTCCATGAGGCCCAGCGGCAACGCCAGGCCAACCGCTTGGCCGTCGCCCAGCGCATGCAGCGCCGTGCCGAACGCGCCTCCCTGCGCGCCCGCCGCGCACTCGCCATGGCCGTCATGCAGTAGCGACCGCAGAGACCGCATACGAGAACAAAGGTGCCTCCCCGTGCCGGGGAGGACTCGACCGATGCGGTGAGATCACACGGGGGCCGGTCCGGCCGAACGGACCGGCCCCCGCGGTGCGTTCTGCGTGCCGCCCGACGGTGACGGAGTTATCGTCACCGGATGACGAGTCTTCCTCCAGGAAGCGATCAGGGCGACCGCACGGAGCGCCCGGCCCCCCTCGTGTGCGCCCGCTGCGGTGCCCCCGCCCCCGCCCCCCACCCCGTCACCTGGACCTGCTCGGTGGAAGACGGCGTCCCCCGCTATTTCTGCGCCGCCTGCTCCCGCGACAACCTCCGCGCCATCGAGGGCCGCCTGGACTCCCACTGGTGGTGATCCACCACCGGGGTCACGCCTCCGCCGCGGACTCCTCGGCGACGTCGACTTCCAGGTGTTCCTCCTCCGTCTCCTCCAGATCTTCCGCATCCTCAGTCAGGAAGAAGCCCGGCAGCCAGGACTCCAGCTCCTCGCGGAGGCGGACCGTGGCGCCCAGCTGGCACAGGACGCCGATGGTGCTGAGGGTGACGCGGTGGATGAGGAGGTAGGCGGGGGGCAGGTTGAGCTGCTTGCCGAGCTGGTAGGCGGGGGAACGCGGATCGGCGATACGGGCGGCCTGGCTGCGCATCCAGGAGCGGGTGAAGGTGAACGCGTCCACGCGGGCCGGTTCGATGATCGGCAGCAGATAGTCGAGGACCGCGTCGGGATCGAGCTCTATGGATTCCTTGACGAATCCCTCCTCGCACAGCAGCTCGTAGACCGTCTCCGCGTCGCCGTCCAGCGTCAGCCGCAAAGAGATCCCGATCGGCGTCGGCAGCCCTCCGGGAAGCCGGTCGACCGTGCCGAAGTCCAGGACCCCGAGCCGCCAGTCGTCCTCGCCGTCCGGGCCGCCCGGCAGCAGCCGGAAGTTGCCCGGATGCGGATCGGCGTGCAGCAGCCCGGTGCGGGCCGGGCCCGAGAACAGGAAGCGGGCGAGCAGCTGACCGGCCCGGTCCCGCTGCTCCGGCGTGCCGTCGGCGATGATCTCCGACAGCGGGATGCCGTCTATCCACTCCGTCACCAGCACCTGCTCGCACTGGTGCACCACCGCCGGGACCACCACGTCCGGATCGCCCGCGAACTCCCGCGCGTGCGCCGTCTGCGCGGCGGCCTCCAGGGCGTAGTCCAGCTCCTCGGAGACCCGGTCCCGCAACTCCGCGATCAGCGGCTTTATGTCCACGCCCGGAATGAGCGGCCCCAACAGCCGGGCGAAGCGGCCCAGTTGGACGAGGTCGGACAGCAGGGCCTCGCCAGCGCCCGGATACTGCACCTTGACCGCCACCTCGCGGCCGTCGTGCCACACCGCCCGGTGCACCTGGCCGATCGAGGCCGCGGCCGCCGGCTTGTCCTCGAACTCCTCGAACAGCTCCCGCCAGTCCGGTCCGAGCCGCTCGGTGAGCACCGCGTGCACCGTACGGGTCGGCATCGGCGGGGCCGCCTCCTGGAGCTTGGTCAGGGCCACCCGATAGGGTCCGGCGACCTCCTCGGGCAGCGCGGACTCGAAGACGGACAGGGCCTGCCCGAACTTCATGGCCCCGCCTTTCAGCTCGCCCAGCACCTTGAAAAGCTGCTCCGCCGTGCGCTGTTGCAGCTCCCGGCCGACGATCTCCGCGGATTCGCCCACGATCCGCTTGCCCAGCCCCCAGGTCGCCCGGCCGGCGAAGCCCAGCGGGAGCGCGGCGAGCTTGGCGGTCCGGGTGACCGCCTTGCGGGGAAGATCAGACATGCGCCCTCCAAGTCCCTGTCGGCCGCGCCGCGCCCGCTTCGCGTGCCCGCTCCGTCGACGGCCGTTGCACCGCCATTGTCGCGCGTGCGGGCCCGCGGATTGCGGAGTGTGCCCCGTCTGCTTTGTCACCCTCCCTTTCCGCCGAGCCGCAGCGGCAGGCCGGGTGCGGCGGGAGGGGGCGGGAATGCCAGTTCAGACCGGGTAGGGACGCCTCCCAGCGGGCGCCCGCGACGGAGGGCGACGCGCCGTCCAGGAAGGCCAGGGCGTGGGCCGCGGCCAGTCCGGCGACCGCCGTGGAAAGGGCAAGGTCACAGGCCCCGACCGGGCGGTTTCCGGCGCCGGAGCGCCACTGGGCAAGCAGCCGGGGCCAGGCCGGGTCCCGGTCCGTGCGCGACTCGTGTAGACAGCCGGCACAGGCCGTCTCGCCGGGCAGCACCAGCGGGCCGACGACTCCTGTGCCCTCCACCACACCCGCGTACAGATGGGGGGTGCCCGAGGCGAGCAGCGGCTGCGCGGCGCGCGGGTCCGGGGCGTGCACGGCCACCTCGTCCCGTGGCGCGAGGATCACCAGGGAGAGGCCGGGTTCCCCGGCGCCGGAGCCGGGGGAGTGGGCGTGGCGGGGAGGGCGGTCCGGGGCGGCCCGGCGGACGGCCGCCGCTGCCGCCGCGGCCCGCAGGTCACCGACCGACTCGGTCGGCAGTCCGCCCGGCGCCACGTCCCACGGCCGCACCCGCCCCTCGTCGCGCACCTCCACCTCGCCGACGCCCGCTCCCGACAGCACCGCCGCCACCACGGCCCCCACCCGACCCGCGCCGAGCACCCGGACCCGCAGCGCGCGGCGGGCGGCCAGCCGGGCCAGCGCGCCGCCCGGCTCCGGCGAGGTCAGGGAGAGCGAGGCGAGGTCGGGGCGCAGCCGCCGCAGCACCTCCGTCTTCCCGCGCAGCGCTTCCGCGGCCGGTCCACCGCCGCGCGCGTCGTCCACCAGGCCCGCGCGGGCCAGCCGGTCCACCAGCGTGTCGACCCGGCCCTCGGGGAGCTTCAGCCGGCGGCCCTCGGCGCGCAGCAGCGGCAGCCCGCGGGTGCCGTTGAGCAGGTCCAGGAAGCGGCTGGTGGCGGTGTCCATCGGGCCCAGTGTCAGCGCGTGCGCGGGCGTCATCCCGAACTGCACTGTGCCGAGATCGCGCCAGCCGCGGCGCAGCGCGGGTTTCACCACCGGATGCATGACAGGCCCCCATTTCCCTGTATCGGCATGACTGTCAGGACAGCAGCGGATCGGTCGTGTTCCGCCGACGCCTGCCAGCATGCCCGCTCGGCCCGCGAGGCGTGGAAAGTTATCCACAGGCGACGGTGATCTTCATATGAGCCGGCAGGCACGGCGAACCATCCGGGAGCCGGGACTTTGCCCCTGCTCAGCGGGTAACGTCGGGGCGTGTCCGCCGACCCCTTGCAGCACCGCGCCGGAAAGACAGAGCGCAGCGCGACGAGCGCGATCGAGGTCCGCAGGAGTGCCCGACGCCGCCGCACGGTCTCCGCGTACCGCGAGGGCGATCGTACGGTCGTACTGATCCCCGCCCGGATGTCGAAGGCGGAGGAGCAGCGCTGGGTGACCGTCATGCTCGACAAACTCGCCGCCCAGGAGAGCCGGCGGGTGCTCGGTGACGCCGAGCTGGCCGAGCGCGCCGAGCGGCTCTCGGCGCAGTTCTTCGACGGCAGCGCCCGCCCGGCCTCCGTGCGCTGGGTCACCAACCAGAACACCCGCTGGGGCTCGTGCACCCCGGCCGAGGGGAGCATCCGCCTCTCCCACCGGCTCCAGGGCATGCCCGAGTACGTCATCGACTACGTGCTCTGCCACGAACTGGCGCACCTCCTGGTCCCCGGCCACGGTCCCGACTTCTGGCGGCTGCTGGAGGCGTATCCGCGCACCGAGCGGGCCCGCGGCTATCTGGAGGGCGTGGTCGCCGCCGCACGGCTGCCGCATGTGCCCGACGCGCAGGGCGAGTGACCCCCCGGCCCGCGTATGTGTGGCCGGAATCGGTTGTGTACCGGGTCTGTACCGACGGGGACCGGCCGGAGTGAAGACCGGACACAGCCGTTAGCCTGGCGCGACGCACTCATATTTCGGGATGGGGGACGGTCGTAGCGCATGGCCAGGGAATTCCAACGCGGCCACAAGGCCAGGATCAGTGACCTCACGGCGGGCACCGATCTGTACGTAGGCGTGCAGATCGCCGGCCCCGGACTGACCTTCGACATCAGCTGCTTCGGCCTGGACGCCGAGGAACGGCTCTCGGACGACCGCTACTTCGTCTTCTTCAACCAGCCGAAATCGCCGGAGGAGTCCATCCAGCTGCTCGGGGCCCAGGCGGGCGACACGGAGTCGTTCCGGGTCACGCTCGACCGCGTCCCGGAGCGCGTCCGCAAGCTGTCCTTCACGGCGACGCTCGACGGCGCCGGGCAGATGTCGCAGGTCGGCCCCGGTTACCTGCGGATCGTCGCGGGCGGCGAGGAGGTCGCCCGGTACTCCTTCACCGGTGCGGAGTTCTCCACCGAGCGGGCCGTCATGCTCGGCGACATCTACTTCAAGGACGGATGGCGGTTCGCCGCGGTCGGACAGGGCTTCGACGGCGGCCTGGAGGCGCTGCTGAAGAACTTCGGCGGCGAGGTGCTGGAGGAGGAGGCGCCCGCCGCGCCGGAGCCGCAGTCCGGTGCCCCCGGCTTCGCCCCGCCCGCGTTCGCCCCGCCCACCGAGGCCGCCACCCCGCCCGCGTTCGCCGCCCCGCCGGGCCCCGCCCCCGCGGCCCCCCAGCCCGCCGCCCAGGGCTACGCCCCGCCGGTCGGCAACACGCCCCCGCAAGGGTTCACACCCCCCGGCCAGACCCCGCCCCCGGCCCCGACCGCGCCGGACGTGCACGGCGCACCGACGGTGATCGCACCCCTGACCCCGCCCGCCGGGCCGACGGGCACCGTCCCACCCCCCGTCCCGCCGCCCGCCCCGGCCCCCGCGCCGTACGGGCAGCCGCCGCAGCAGCCGTCGTACGGCCAGCCCCCGCAGCCCTCCTACGGCGGCCAGCCCGCCGCCCCGATGGCGCCCGGCTACGGCGGACAGCCCGGCGCGCCGATGCCGCCGGGCTACGGGCAGATCCCCGGCCAGCAGGCCGCCTCCTACAGCGTGCCCCAGGGCGCCCCGCAGGGCGGTGCCGGTGTGGGCGTCGCGCTCCAGAAGTTCAAGGAGACGCCCACCGGGCAGCGCTGGACGCAGCAGAACAAGAAGCTCATGCGCGTCGACCTCGGCATCGGCGGACAGCCGGTGCTGGCCAAGCAGGGCAGCATGGTGCTCTACCAGGGCAAGGTCGATTTCGGCTACAAGGGCGCCGGTTTCGCCGGACGCATCGTCGGCAACACCACCGGCCAGGAGATGCAGCTGATGCGCTGCACCGGCCAGGGCCAGGTGTTCCTCGCCGAGAACGCCACCAACCTGCACCCGATCGAGCTCCAGGGCGACGCGATCTGCGTGTCCGCCGAGAACGTGCTCGCCTTCGACGAGACCCTCCAGTACGAGGTCCGCCGCATCGAGGGCCACGGCATTCCCGGCGGCGCGCTGTTCACGATGCAGTTCCAGGGCACCGGCACCATCGTCGTCAAGACGCACGGCACACCCGTGGTGCTGCCGGTCACCCCGACCACCTTCGCCGACTGCAACGCGGTGGTGGCCTGGTCGGCGGCCGCCCAGGTGATCGTCTCCAGCCAGGTCCGCATGCGCCGCAACGCCTACCCCGGCGACACCGGCGAGAGCGTCAACCTCCAGTTCCGGGGCGCGCCCGGCAACTTCATCGTCGTCCAGCCGTACGAGGTCTGAGGGAGCCCGTCATGAACCAGCCGCTCGCGGGCTTCGCTCCCGCACCCGTCACCGCCCGTATGGCGAACCACGGCGACTACATGCTCAAGGTCGCCATGCAGACCGGCAACGACCTCTTCGCGCGCGTGGGCTCGATGGTCGCCTACGAGGGCTTCGTGCAGTACGAGCCCAACCCGCCGGCCGTCCGCCAGATCGCCCGCGACTGGATCACCGGCGAGGGCGCCCCGCTGATGAAGTGCTCCGGGGACGGGCTGCTCTATCTCGCCGACTACGGCGCGAACGTCGTCGTGATCAACCTCGACGGCGACGGCATCTCCGTCAACGCCACCAACCTGCTCGCCTTCGACGCCCACCTGAGCTGGGGCGTGGAGCGGGTCAAGGGGCTCGCGAAGTTCGCCGGGCAGGGCCTGTGGAACACGCGGATCTCCGGGCAGGGCTGGGTCGCCCTGACCTCCCGCGGCACGCCGATCGTCGTGGACTGCGGCGGCGGCGAGGACGAGACGTACGTGGACCCGGACGCGCTCGTCGCCTGGTCGCCGAACCTCAAGGTCAAGGGCAAGCGCAGCTTCAAGGCGCAGTCGCTGATCGGCCGGGGCAGCGGCGAGGCCTACCAGATGGCCTTCTCCGGACAGGGGATCGTCGTCGTCCAGCCCAGCGAGGACAGCACCGACCGCCTGCGGGTCCGGGGCTGAGGGGGAGTCAACACGCCATGCAGAGCCCGATTTTCGCGTACAACGACAATCAGACGCAGGAGCGCTGGAGCCTCCAGAACGCGCAGCTGCTGCGCGTCGTCCTGGAGGGCCACGACGACCTCCTGGCCCGCAAGGGCACCATGGTCGCCTACCAGGGACTGGTCGAGTTCGACGCCGAGTACCGCAGCGGCAACCAGCGGCGCGCGCGTGCCCACACCGGCGAGGGCCTGGACCTGATGCGCTGCCACGGCCAGGGCACGGTCTATCTGGCCAACCTCGCCCAGCACGTGCACATCATGGACGTGGAGCAGGACGGGCTGACCGTCGACAGCTCCTACGTCCTCGCCATGGACTCCTCGCTGCACCACGAGGTCATCGCCGTCGACAGCCTCTACGGCATCTCCGGCTCCGGGAAGTACCAGCTCAACATCACCGGGCGCGGCCGGGTCGCCCTGATGACCTCGGGGTCGCCGCTGCTGATGCAGGTCACCCCGGACCGGTACGTCAACTGCGACGCCGACGCGATCGTGGCCTGGTCGACCGGGCTGCGCGTGCAGATGCAGGCCCAGACGCACTCCTCCGGGGTGTGGCGCAGGCGCGGTGACACCGGTGAGGGCTGGGAGCTGAGCTTCATGGGCTCCGGGTTCGCGCTGGTCCAGCCCAGCGAGCTGATGCCGCCGCAGCACGCGGTGATCGGCCAGGGCCTCGCCGCCCAGTTCGGCATGGGCCAGCACGGGGCGCGCGGCGCCAACCAGGGCAACGTCTGGAGCTGACCGCCGGGGGACGCACACCCGTAGGCAGCAGCAGAACGCCGATCCGTAGGGCGGAAGTAAGGGGCGATCGCCATGGCGGTCGCCCCTTACCGGCTCACAGCCTCGCGCGGGTCGCGGCCAGGAGCCGTACGACCGACTCGTCGGCCACGCTCGCGACCTCGTCGTAGCCGAACCAGCGCAGGTCCAGGGACTCGTCGCTGATGGCTGCGACGGCGCCGGCGGGGGCCAGCGCCGCGTACTGGACGTCGTAGTGCCAGTGGCACGGCGACGGGATCGGATGCCGGTCCAGGCGCACCGGGCCGCCGGGCAGCAGCGTGAGCCCCGCCATGCCCGACTCCTCGGTCGCCTCGCGCAGCGCGGCCGCCGCCACGGTCGCGTCGCCCGGCTCGCAGTGGCCGCCCATCTGGAGCCACATCCGCAGCTTGCGGTGGAGGGTGAGCAGCACCCGGCCGCGCTCGGGATCGATCACCAGGGCGCTCGCCGTGACATGGCCCGCGTGACAGGCCTTCCACATGCCGTCGGGGTGGGCCGCCAGGTGGTCCAGGTAGGACTGGCGCAGCTCGTCCTGGCCCTCGTACCCCTTGAGGACGAGGACCGCGTCGTCGTACAGGCTCACTCGGTGTCGTCGCCCCCGGCCTTGTCGCCCTTGTCGCCCTTGTCGTCGTTCTCGGCGTCCTTGCGCAGGTCCGGCTTGCCGGCGGCCTCGCCGAGCATCTTGTCCAGCTCGGAGAAGTCCAGCTGCTCGCGGTGCACGAAGCCGTCCGGGTCGTCCAGGTCGGTCGCGGTCGGCAGCATGTCCGGGTGGTGCCACAGGGCGTCCCGGCCGTCGACGCCGCGCGCGTCGGTGAGCGAGGCCCACAGGCGGGAGGCGTCGCGCAGCCGGCGGGGGCGCAGCTCCAGGCCGATCAGCGTGGCGAACGTCTGCTCGGCCGGGCCACCGGTGGCGCGGCGGCGGCGCAGGGTCTCGCGCAGCGCGTCGGCGGACGACAGACGGGGCTTGGCGGCGGCGTGGACCACCGCGTCCACCCAGCCCTCCACGAGCGCCAGAGCGGTCTCCAGGCGCGCCAGGGCGGCCTTCTGCTCGGGCGTGTCCTCGGGCTGGAACATGCCTTGCTGGAGCGCGTCCTGAAGCTGCTCCGGGTTCTGCGGGTCGAACTGGCCGACCACGTCCTCCAGCTTGGCGGTGTCGACCTTGATGCCGCGCGCATAGCCGTCGACCGCGCCGAACAGGTGCGAGCGCAGCCACGGCACATGCGCGAACAGCCGCTGATGGGCCGCCTCGCGCAGGGCCAGGTAGAGCCGGACCTCCTCCAGCGGCACGCCCAGGTCCTTGCCGAACGCCTCCACGTTGGCCGGCAGCAGCGCGGCCTTGCGGGCCGGGCCGAGCGGCAGGCCGATGTCCGTGGAGCCGACGACCTCGCCGGCGAGCACACCGACGGCCTGCCCGATCTGCGTGCCGAACATGGCGCCGCCCATCGAGCGCATCATGCCGATCAGCGGGCCCGCCATGGCCTGCATCTCCTCGGGCAGCACATCGCCCATGGCCGCGCCGACCCGCTCGGCGACCGGGTCGACCAGCTCGCGCCAGGCGGGCAAGGTCGCCTCGACCCACTCCGCGCGCGACCAGGCGACGGCCGAGGCGGAGCCCGACGGCAGGGAGGTGGCGTCGTCCAGCCACAGATCGGCCAGGCGTACGGCCTCCTCCACGGCCTTGCGCTCGGACGGGCCGACGCTGGCGTCCTTGGTGCCGTCCGCGGTGCCCTGGGCGACCGTCTGGCGGGCGATCTGCTTGGCCATGTCCCAGTTCACCGGGCCGCCCTCGTAGGAGAGCATCTGGCCCAGCTGCTGGAACGCGGCACCGAGGTCGGTGGGGTTCAGCGAACCGAACATGGCAGCGAGCGGATTGTCGGCGCCGGGGCCGCCAAAGCCACCGGCTCCGGGCATGCCGCCGAAACCGAACGGGTTGGCCGGTCCCTGCTCACCACCGCTCTGCTGGTCCTTCTTCTTGCCCTCGTCGCCGTCCTCCGGCTCCTCCGGCGGAAGGCCGAAACCGAATGGGGTGTCACTCACGGGATTCCTCGGCTGGTAAGGCCACCGGTCTTCTCCGGCGGCGCGGCTGCCCGACAACACCACCCAGCGTAGACACCCGGACCCGATCGGGCCTCGATGCTCCGCCCGCGGGAGCCCTGCGGCAGGATGGATGCACCTCGTACGCGCGCGTCACCGCGCCCGTACAGAAGACAACCGCTGGAGATGCCGGGTGAGTTCCCCAGATCCGCAGGTTCGCGCAGCGCGAAACCACTCAGAGGCGTCCGCCGGGCGCAGACCCGCCGTGCGCGGGCCCGTCGTGGCGGTCACCGGCGCCGCGACCGGCGTCGGAGCCCTGCTCACGGCGCGGCTCGCCGCGTCGGAGGAGATCCGGCGGGTCGTCGCGATCGACGAGCGGCGCGGGGAGTGCGAAGAGGCGCAGTGGCACATCCTGGACGTCCGCGATCCGGCCATCGCCGACAAACTGCGCGGCGCCGACGTGGTCGTCCACCTCGCGCTCGACCTGGATCTCGGCAGCGACGCGGCCGCGCGGACCGCTTACAACGTCCGGGGGACGCAGACCGTGCTGACCGCCGCGGCGGCGGCCGGCGTGCACCGGGTGGTGCTGTGCACCTCCGCGATGGTCTACGGCGCGCTGCCGGACAACGAGCTGCCGCTGTCGGAGGACGCCGAGCTGCGGGCGACGGCCGAGGCGACCGGTGTCGGCGACCTGCTGGAGATCGAGCGCCTCGCCCGGCGCGCGCCCCGCGCACACCCCGGTCTGAACGTCACCGTCGTACGCCCCGCCGTGCTCGTCGGCGGCACGGACACCGCGCTGACCAGGTACTTCGAGTCGCCGCGACTCCTTGTGGTGGCCGGGTCGCGGCCCGCGTGGCAGTTCTGCCATGTCGAGGATCTGTGTGGGGCCCTGGAGTACGCCGTCCTGGAGAAGGTCGAGGGGGAGCTGGCGGTCGGCTGCGACGGGTGGCTGGAGCAGGAGGAGGTCGAGGAGCTCAGCGGCATCCGGCGCATGGAGCTGCCCTCGGCGGTCGCGCTCGGCGCGGCGGCCCGGCTGCACCGGATCGGGCTCACCCCGTCACCGGCGGGCGACCTGGCCTACACGATGTACCCGTGGGTGGTCAGCGGGAGCCGGCTGCACGACGCGGGATGGCGGCCGAAGTGGACCAACGAGGAGGTCCTCGCGGAGCTGCTGGAGGAGGTCTCCGGGCGGCATACGGTGGCCGGCCGGCGGCTCGGCCGCAAGGACGCCACGGCGGCGGGCGCGGCCGGCGCGACGGTCGCCCTGCTGGGCGCGGCCGCGGTGGTACGGCGGGCCCGCAAGGCGCGCCGGCGGTAGGCGGCGCCCGTACGGGCGTCAGGCCGGCCGCGGCCGTACGGCCCTCGCGGCCGGTCCCGTCCGTACGAGCATCCAATACGACCGCGCTCGCGCCGGGTGAACCTCGTATTCCTCGCCGTCCCGGCCGTGCGGCACGATGGGGGCATGGCTGAGATGAGCGAGCACCCCGGCGAGCGGGCCGCGCAGGATCCCGTCAAGCTGATCGGCGTCCGGGAGAGCGCGCTCTCGGTGGACGAGGTGTTCCGGGCGGTCGGTGACGCCGCGGCTGGCGGGATCGCGCTGTTCGTCGGGACGGTGCGCAACCACGACGGGGGCGCCGACGTGGACGCGCTCGGCTACTCCTGCCATCCCAGTGCCGAGGCCGAGATGCGGCGGATCGCCGAGAAGGTCGTCGCGGACCATCCGGTGCGGGCCCTGGCCGCCGTGCACCGGGTCGGGGAGCTGGGCGTGGGGGACATCGCGGTGGTCGTCGCCGTGGCGTGCCCGCACCGCGCGGAGGCCTTCGAGGCGTGCCGGAAGCTGATCGACGACATCAAGCACGAGGTGCCCATCTGGAAGCACCAGAAGTTCTCGGACGGCACGGAGGAGTGGGTCGGCGCCTGCTGACACGGACGGGGGCGCGCTGAAGTGAACCGGACGCGCCGAAAAACGGGCGAGCCCTGTCGAAACGGGGCGGAGCGCTGCGCCGAACCGGTCACTCCCGGCCCATCACTGTCTCCGGTTGCGTAACCGACCCCCGCACGTGAGCGTTGTGGGTGCGGATGGTTAATCTGCTGATCAGTCAGTTGCGGACGCTCACAGTGTTGGGAGGTCGGCATGGGCGCGCTTGTCTGGCTGCTGATTCCGCTCATGGGTGCGGTCGGCGGCGGGCTGTGGGGCAGTTGGGCCAACAGGACGCGCAGGGCCCGTAGCGACGGGCCCGAGCTGGACGGATACGCCCGGTTCCGCGAGGCGATGGAGCGGTCCACCACGGGCGCGGGCGGCGTCTGACAGGGGTGCCCTGACAGTGCGCCGACAGACGCGTCACGTACTGTCGGGGCATGCCACGCCGCACCGCGACGATGCTCGCCTCCACCCTGATGCTGATCGCGCTCCTGTGCGCCGGAGTGCTCATCCCCGTGCCGTACGCGGAGATGTCCCCCGGCCCGACCGTGAACACGCTCGGGGACCATCAGGGCGAGCCGGTGCTCCAGATCTCCGGCCGCAAGACGTACCCGACGGACGGTCACCTGAACATGACCACCGTGCGCGTGACCAGCGTGGACTTCCGGATGAACCTGGTGGAGGCCGTCTACGGCTGGCTGTCGCGCGACAGCAAGGTCGTGCCGCACGACACGCTCTACCCGAAGGGGACGACGGAGGAACAGTCCTCTCAGCAGAACGCCGAGGAGTTCAGCCAGTCCCAGGAGAGCGCCAAGGTCGCCGCCCTGAAGCAGCTGAACGTCCCGGTGAAGTCCTGGGTGATCGTCTCCACCGTGGTCAAGGGCTCCCCGGCCGAGGGCAGGCTGCACGCCGGTGACGTGATCAAGGCGGTCGACGGCCACGCGGTCAGGCAGCCCTCCGACGTCGCCGGCTTCGTCACGAAGCACAAGGCGGGCCAGAAGGTGGTCTTCACCGTCGTCCCCGCCAAGGAGCAGGCCGCCGCCGAGAAGGCCCACAAGACGGCCGTGAAGACCCAGGACGTCGCGATCACCACCGCCGCCTCCGACGACAGCGGGCCCAAGCGGGCCATCGTCGGCATCTCGGCCGGGACCGATCACACGTTTCCGTTCACGATCGACATCAAGCTCGCCGATGTCGGCGGTCCCAGCGCCGGTCTGATGTTCGCGCTCGGCATCTACGACAAGCTCACGCCGGGCGACCTGACCGGCGGCAAGTTCGTGGCCGGCACCGGCACCATCGACGACAACGGCACCGTCGGGCCGATCGGCGGGGTCGACATGAAGACCGTCGGCGCGCGGAACAAGGGCGCCCAGTACTTCCTGACGCCCGCCGACAACTGCGCCGAGGCCGCCGCGGACAAGCCGGGCGGCCTCACCCTGGTCAAGGTGAAGACGATCAAGGACGCGCTGGCCGCGCTCAAGGACATCCGCGACGGGAACACCGCTGCCCTGCCGAAGTGTACGGCCAAGGGCTGAGGCCGGCCGGAGCGACGTGACATGACCGGGGGCCGCCGCTCGGGCTGAGGGCGGCCCCCGGTGCCGTGACAAGGAGCAGGGGCGCCCCCAGCGGCGAAAGCCGGCGGCACCCCTGCTGTCGTACAAGAAGATCGGTCGGCGGGAGATCAGTCGGCGAACGTCGCCGTCAGGGCGTCCGCGAGGCCCGGCACCAGGTCGGGGCCGGTGAGGACCTCGGTCGGGGAGTCCTTCTCGCGCAGCCGCAGCGCCGACTCGCGGGCGCCGCCGCGCAGCACCGCCACCGTCATCCGCACCTCCTGGCGCTCGGGGTGGTCCGCCACCCACTTGGCCAGCTTGGCCTCGCTGAGGTTCTTCGGGACCTGCGCCTCGGCGGACGGCGGCAGCATCAGCCGCTCCACCGTGAGCGCGCAGCCGGCCACCGCGTCGGGCCAGGCGATGGTGGCGAGGAACTCGTCGAGCGGCTTGCCGGACGGGATCTCGTCCTGCTCGATCGGGGTGAGACCGGCGGTCTCGGACTCGCCCTCCAGACCCAGCTGGGCCGCGAGCGCGGGCTCCTGGCTGCGCAGCCGAGCGGTGTCTACGAGGGCGAAGAGGCGAGCGGGCTGGTCCCAGCCGAGGCCGGAGGCGTACTCGTCGATCTCGAGTACGGCCCGGGTGAGCGGGCTCGCTGCCATGGGAGTGTTGGACATGGTCACAATCCTGCCTCGTTCCCCACCGGAATCGGGAACCGAGCAGGGCCTGAGTAAGTTGCATATGTGTCGGCCCGCGATCACGGGGGGCCACCGGGGCCCGCGGAGCACGGGGGCCCGAGGGATCGAGAGCGAATTTCGAGGGGCGCACCTTGGCTTTCCAGATGCCGGACCGCGGCCAAGGCCCTGCGGGGCCACGGACGGGGGCGAGCCGACCGTCCCGGCGGGTGAGGGTCCTGCTCCTGACGCTGGGCGTGCTCGCCGTCCTCGGTATGACTTTCAGCATGTTCGCCGGCTTCTGGACGAACTGGCTCTGGTACCGGTCGGTGCACTACTCGTCCGTGTTCACCACCACCCTGTGGACCAAGATCGGGCTGTTCTTCGTCTTCGGTCTGCTGGCCGCGTCCGTGGTCGGCGTCAACATCTGGCTGGCCCACCGGCTGCGGCCCCCGCTGAGTGCCATGTCCATGGAGCAGCAGAGCCTGGACCGCTACCGGATGGGCCTCGCGCCGTACAAGACCTGGCTGCTGGTCGGTGTCTGCGCCCTGGTCGGGCTGATCGCGGGCGCCTCGGCGGCCGGCCAGTGGCGCACCTGGCTGATGTGGGTGAACGGAGTCCCCTTCCACAAGAAGGACCCCCAGTTCCACCTCGACATCGCCTTCTACGCCTTCGATCTGCCCTGGTTCCGGTTCCTGCTGGCCTTCGGCTTCGCCGCCGTCATCCTGTGCCTGATCGCCGCCGCCTTCACGCACTACCTGTACGGCGGGCTGCGCCTGACCAGCCCCGGCGCGCGCGCCACCGCCGCCGCGACCGGGCACCTCTCGGTGCTGCTCGGCCTGTTCGTCGCCCTCAAGGCGGTCGCCTACTGGCTCGACCGGTACGGCCTGGCGGTGAAGTCCAGCGCCTTCAAGGACACCGGCGACTGGACCGGTCTGCGCTATGTCGACGCCAACGCCTATCTGCCGGCCAAGACGATCCTGTTCTGCATCGCCGTCATCTGCGCCCTGCTGTTCTTCGCCACCCTGTGGCGGCGCACCTGGCAGTTGCCCGTCATCGGCTTCGGCCTGATGGTCCTGTCGGCGATCCTGATCGGCGGGCTCTACCCGGCGATCGTGCAGAAGTTCCAGGTCGAGCCCAACGAGCAGGCCAAGGAAGCCCCGTACGTCCAGAAGAACCTCACGGCGACCCGCGCGGCGTACGGCATCGACGACAGCGAGGTCACCCCGTACGACGGCAAGTCCACCACCACGGACAAGGCCAAGCTGCGCGCGGACGTGGACGACGCGGCGAGCATCCGGATCATGGACCCGAACATCGTCTCGCCGACGTTCCAGCAGGCGCAGCAGATGAAGGACTACTACGGGTTCCCGGCCAACCTCGACGTCGACCGGTACCTCACCAAGGACGGCAAGCTCCAGGACACCGTCATAGGCGTGCGCGAGCTGAACCTCGACGGCAGGGGCATCAAGCACAACTGGATCAACGACCACTTCCGTTACACGCACGGCTACGGCGTGGTCGCCGCCAAGGGCACCGAGGCGGCCGACGGCCAGCCCGTCTTCACCGAGTCCGACCTGCCGTCCAAGGGCGACCTGGGCACCTACGAGCAGCGGGTCTACTACGGCGAGAAGACCACCACGTACTCCATCGTCGGCGGCCCCCAGAAGGAGATCGACCGCCCCACCGACAACAACGGTGAGGTGACGACCAGTTACACCGGCAAGAGCGGTGTGAACCTCGACAACCCGCTCAACCGGGCGGCGTACGCGATGGCGTTCAACGAGCCGCAGATCCTGTACTCGGGTGCGATCGGCAAGGGCTCGCGGATCCTGTACAACCGCACGCCCAAGGAGCGCGTCGAGGCGGTCGCCCCCTGGCTGACCATCGACGGCGACGCCTACCCGGCCGTCGTCAAGGGCCGCATACAGTGGATCGTCGACGGCTACACGACGTCGAACGGCTACCCGTACTCCTCCCGTACGACCCTCGGCGACACCACGGCCGACTCGCTGACCGCCGGCAGCGACAACCGCAGCGTGGTGGCCCCGCAGAACCAGGTCAACTACATCCGCAACTCGGTGAAGGCGACCGTCGACGCCTACACCGGCGAGGTCAAGCTGTACCAGTGGGACACCGCGGACCCGGTGCTGAAGACCTGGATGAAGGCGTTTCCCGGCACGGTGCTGCCCAAGAGCGCGATCTCCCCGCAGCTGCTGTCCCATCTGCGTTACCCCCAGGACCTGTTCAAGGTCCAGCGCGAGCTGCTCACCCGCTACCACGTGACGGACCCGCAGACCTTCCTCACCGGCAGCGAGGTGTGGCAGGTGCCGAACGACCCGACCAACAAGTCGGGCGACGCGGTGCCTCCGTACTACCTGAGCATGAAGATGCCCGGCCAGAGCGAGCAGGCGTTCTCGCTGTCCACCACGTTCACCCCGAGCGGCCGGGACAACCTCAGCGCCTTCATGTCGGTCGATTCCGAGGCGGACAGCAAGGACTACGGCAAGATCAGGATCTTGAAGCTGCCGACCAGTACGACGGTCGACGGGCCCAAACAGGTCCAGAGCCAGTTCAACTCCGAACAGGACGTCGCCGCAGCGATCAAGCTCCTCAAGGGCGGCGACTCCGAGGTGGAGTACGGCAATCTGCTGACCGTGCCGCTGGACGGCGGGCTGCTCTACGTGGAGCCGGTCTATGTACGAGGCGGCGGACTGAAACTCCCGTTGCAGCGCAAGGTGCTGGTCACCTACGGGGACCGGCCGCCGGCGTTCGAGAACACGCTCGGCGAGGCGCTGGACAAGGTGTTCGGCACCAGCTCCGCCGCGGCCGGTTCACCGGACGACGGCTCCAAGGCCCCGCCCGCCACCCCGCCCACGGCGAGCGATCCGGACGTCCGGCAGGACCTGGTCGATGCCCAGAAGGCCTTCGACGCCGGGCAGCGGGCCCTGAAGCAGTCCGGCGGCCCCGACTGGGACGCGTACGCGAAGGCGCAGAAGGACCTCAAGGCGGCGCTGCAACGGGCCCAGGACGCACAGAAGCAGCAGCAGAAGCAGCAGGAGCAGCCGAAGAAGAAGGGCTGATCACGACCGCCCCGCGCCGTGATACGGTTGGCTCACAACGGCGCGGGGTGGAGCAGCTCGGTAGCTCGCTGGGCTCATAACCCAGAGGTCGCAGGTTCAAATCCTGTCCCCGCTACTGATATCGAAGGCCCGGATCCTTTACGGATCCGGGCCTTCGTGGTGTGTGAACTCGCGGCGCGCGAACACAAGTTGGGGAAGGAGTTCGCGCCGCGCCGCCGTGAGGAGCGGGGCGCTGTGTGTTTGACTTGTCGCCCTGTGGGCATGTCGACAAAACGCTGAAGTGACCTCACGGGGTGGGGTATACCGGGTGTACCCAGGTTGCGGGTGGTGCGACGATGGACGTTATGGGGGACAAGGCAACTCTGTTCGAGTCAGGGCGATTTGTACAGACTTCCGGTGAGGGGCCGGCCCGCGACGAGGTGGGCGACATGACCGAAGCCGCCGACGAGGTGCGCCTCGCGCTCGCCGCGCGCAGCGGTGACGCGGAGGCGTCCAGCGTCCTCGGCGCCATGCTGCTGCGCCGCGGCGACCTCGACGGTGCCGAGACCCATCTGCGGGCCGCCACCGCGGCCGGTGACCGGGCCGCCGCCAACAACCTGGGCGTCCTGCTGCACCAGCGGGGGTATGCCGAGGAGGCCGCCGGGTGGTGGCGGATCGCCGCCGTCGCCGGTTCCGCGGCCGCCGCGCACGCACTCGGCCGCTACCACCGCGAACGCGGGGACGAACCGGCCGCCGAGTACTGGCTGCGCCAGTCCGCCGAGCAGGGCCATGTCCTCGGCGCCTACGCGCTCGCCGACCTGCTGGAGCACCGCGGGGACGCGGCGGCCGGGCACTGGATGCGGCTCGCCGCCGAGCGCGGGCACCGGGAGGCGGCGTACCGGATCGCGCGTGCGCTCGACCGGGAGGCCGGCGACCGGGGCGAGGGCGGGGGTGACAACGCTGTCGCGGAGGCCGAGCAGTGGTACCGGCAGGCCGCCGCGCGCGGGCACCGGCGGGCCGCCCTGCACCTCGGGGCGATCCTGGAGCAGCGCGGGGAGCTGAAGGAGGCCGGGCGCTGGTACCTGACCTCCGCCAAGGACGGCGAACCGCGGGCCGCCTGCGCCCTCGGCTTCCTGCTGCGGGACGCCGGGGACACCGAGAGCGCGGCCGTGTGGTGGCTGCGCGCCGCACAGGAGGGCGACGGCAACGCGGCCAACGCGCTCGGCGCGCTGCACGCCGAGCGGGGCGAGACCCAGACCGCCGAGCGCTGGTACCGGGCGGCGCTGGACGCGGGGGACGACAACGGCGCGTACAACCTCGGGCTGCTCTGCGCCGAGCAGGGCCGCACGGCCCAGGCCGAGCAGTGGTACCGGCGTGCCGCGTACGCCGGGCACCGGGAGGCCGCGAACGCGCTGGCCATCCTGCTGCTCCAGGTCGGCGACACCTCCGGCGCGGAGCCGTGGTTCTCCAAGGCGGCCGAGGCGGGGAGCGTGGACGCGGCGTTCAACCTCGGCATCCTGTACGCCGGGCGCGGCGAGGAGGCCATGGCGCTGCGCTGGTACGAGCGGGCGGCCTCGGCGGGGCACACCGAGGCCGCGCTCCAGGTCGGCATGGCGCGGCTGCGCGAGGGCGACGAGCGGACGGCCGAGCGGCATCTGCGGTGCGCGGCGGGGGGCGGCAGCGCGGAGGCGGCCTACCGGCTGGCCGCGCTGCTGGATGCCCGCCGCCCCCCGCGCCCCGCGCACGAGCTGGGGGAGAGCGTCCAGCAGAAGGCCGAGTGCGAGGAGTGGTACGAGCGGGCGGCCGAGCAGGGGCACCGCCGGGCGCAGGTGCGGGTCGGCATGCTCGCCTCAGCGCGCGGGGACGTGGTCGAGGCGGCGCGCTGGTACCGGGCGGCGGCGGAGGCGGGCTCGCGCAACGGGGCGTTCAACCTGGGGCTGCTGCTGGCCCGAGAGGGAAGCGAGCCGGAGGCGGTGGTGTGGTGGACGCGCGCGGCCGACGACGGCCACGGCCGTGCGGCCCTGCGCCTCGCCCTCGTCTGCGCCCGCCGCGGGGATCTCGACGAGGGGCAGCGCTGGGCGACGCGTGCGGCGGAGCTGGGGCCCGCGGAGGTCACCGAGCGGGCGGGCCGGCTGCGGGACGCGCTGCGCGAGGAGCTGTCCGCGTGAGTGGCCCTGGTCACTCGGCCTCGAATGGATTTGCTTCCGTCGGCTTCCCTCGCGTAGTGTCGTGTTCACCGACGCGGGGTGGAGCAGCTCGGTAGCTCGCTGGGCTCATAACCCAGAGGTCGCAGGTTCAAATCCTGTCCCCGCTACTGAAGGCCGAGGGCCGGAATCCAGAAATGGGTTCCGGCCCTCGGCCGTATGCGCGTGACCTCCGCGAGACACGAAAAAAGGAGCCCACAGGGGGCGAAAAAAGGAGGGGGCTCGCGCCCCCTCCGTCACCGCGTGAACCGCCGAGCCGTCACGCGCCCGCGCACTCCGGGCACAGCCCCCGGTACGTCACCTCGACGTCCGACACCGTGAAGCCGAAGCGCTCGGTGTCGGGGAGGTCGGCCAGCGGGTTGCCCGTGGGGTGGACGTCGCGGATCGCGCCGCAGCGGGCGCAGACCAGGTGGTGGTGCGGCCGGTGTGCGTTCGGGTCGTACCGCTTGGCGCGCTTGTCGGTGGAGACCTCCAGCACCTCACCGAGCGTGACCAGCTCGCCCAGGGTGTTGTAGACGGTCGCGCGGGAGATCTCCGGCAGCTTCGCGACAGCCCGCGCGTGGACCTCGTCGGCCGTCATGTGCACGTGCTCGCCGTCGAGGACCTCGGCCACCACGCGTCGCTGCGCGGTCATCCGCCATCCGCGTCCACGCAGCCGTTCCAGAAGGTCGCTCATGGCTACCAGCCTAACAGCAGAGGGGACCAGGACGGGAATAGGTGTGAGTTTGGAACCCAGCTTGACTTGGACTTAGTCCAATGTAGGATCGGGAACGGCTTTGGCCAAGGGACAGGATTGGCCGGCGTAGACGCAGGAGGCGCACGTGACGCAGGGACCGCTCACTACCGAGGCCGGGGCTCCGGTCGCGGACAACCAGAACAGCGAGACGGCGGGCGTCGGCGGCCCGGTGCTGGTCCAGGACCAGCTCCTGCTGGAGAAGCTGGCCCACTTCAACCGGGAGCGCATCCCGGAGCGGGTCGTGCACGCCCGCGGCGCCGGCGCCTACGGCACCTTCACGGTGACCGCGGACGTCACGCCGTACACCAGGGCCGCCTTCCTCTCCGAGGTCGGCAAGGAGACCGAGGTCTTCCTGCGCTTCTCGACGGTGGCCGGGAACCTGGGCGCGGCGGACGCGGTCCGCGACCCGCGCGGTTTCGCGGTGAAGTTCTACACCGAGGAGGGCAACTACGACCTCGTCGGCAACAACACCCCGGTCTTCTTCATCCGGGACGCGATCAAGTTCCCCGACTTCATCCACACCCAGAAGCGCGACCCGTACACGGGCAGCCAGGAGGCCGACAACGTGTGGGACTTCTGGGGGCTGTCCCCGGAGGCGACCCACCAGGTGACCTGGCTGTTCGGGGACCGCGGCATCCCGGCGTCGTACCGGCACATGGACGGCTTCGGCTCGCACACCTTCCAGTGGAACAACGAGGCGGGCGAGGTCTTCTGGGTCAAGTACCACTTCAAGACCGACCAGGGCATCAAGAACCTCACCGCCGGTGAGGCCGCGGTGCTCGCGGGCACCGACCCGGACTCCCACCAGCGCGATCTGCGCCAGGCGATCGAGCGGGGCGAGTTCCCGAGCTGGACCGTGGGCGTGCAGATCATGCCGGCGGCGGACGCGGCGGCGTACCGTTTCAACCCGTTCGACCTGACCAAGGTGTGGCCGCACGCGGACTACCCGGTCGTCGAGATCGGCAAGCTGGAGCTCAACCGCAACCCGCGCAACGTCTTCGCCGAGGTCGAGCAGTCGATCTTCAGCCCCTCGCACTTCGTGCCGGGCATCGGCCCCTCGCCGGACAAGATGCTCCAGGGCCGGCTGTTCGCGTACGGCGACGCGCACCGCTACCGCGTCGGCATCAACGCCGACCACCTGCCGGTCAACCGCCCGCACGCCACCGAGGCCCGCACGAACTCCCGCGACGGCCACCTCTACGACGGGCGGCACGGCGGCGCCAAGAACTACGAGCCCAACAGCTTCGGGGGGCCCGCGCAGACCGGCCGGGCGCTGTGGCAGCCGTTCGACGGCTTCACCGCCGGCACCGGCGACCACCCGACCCCGCGGCACGCCGAGGACGATGACTTCGTGCAGGCCGGGAACCTGTACCGGCTGATGACGGAGCCGGAGAAGGAGCGGCTGATCGCCAACCTCGCCGGGTCGATCTCCCAGGTCTCGCGCGAGGACATCGCGGAGCGCGCGATCGGCAACTTCGCGGCCGCGGACGCCGATTTCGGCAAGCGGCTGGAGGCGGCGGTGCGGGCGCTGCGCGACTGAGCGCGACCCAGACGGCGGCATTCGTCCGCCGGGCGGGCCGGATCCCCTGGTGCTCGGGGTCCGGCCCGTTCGCCGTGTCCGGGGTCCCCGCATGTGGCGCCCGGACCGGTCAGGACCCCGCTCTGGCCAGCGGGGCCGGCGCGCGGGCCGGGGACCAGCAGCGGATGATGTCCCGGACCGAGACGATCCCCGCGACCTCGCCCCGGTCGAGGACGATCAGATGCCGGAAGCCGCCGTGCGCCATGGCACCGGCGGCCTCCTCCAGCGTCCACGTCGGCGCCGCGAAGACGACGTCGGTGGTGGTGTGGGCGTGGGCGCGCTCGACGTCCGGGTTCTGGCCGAGGCCGACGGAGTTGAGGATGTCGCGCTCGGTGAGGATGCCGATGCCGCCCGCGTCCGGATCGAAGACGACGGCGGCGCCGATGCGCCGGGCGGACATCAGGGTGGCCGCCTCACGGAGGGTGTGGGCGGGGCCGAGGGTGAGGATCACGGTGCTCATGGCGTCGCGGACCAGCATGGGCGGGGCCACCTCCTGGGGGTCCGGGGGCCTTGTTCCCGGATTCACAAATTCACAAGTGGGGGTGGCTTCAGCGTCTCAGGTCAAGACCAGGGCAACAAGAGGGCGCGCGTGGCCCGCCGGGGGCGTGCGCAAGCGCCCCGTGCGTCTCACTGGCGCCGGTTGAGATACCCCAGCAACTCGTCGTGCAGCAGTCCGTTGGACGCCGCCGCGTTGCCGCTGTGCGGTCCGGGGCGGCCGTCGAGACCGGTGAAGGTGCCGCCCGCCTCGGTGACGACGATGGCGGGGGCGGCCATGTCCCACAGCGACAGCTCCGGCTCCGCGCAGATGTCCACGGAGCCCTCGGCGACCATCATGTACGGCCAGAAGTCGCCGTACGCGCGGGTGCGCCACACCTGGCGGGAGAGGTCCAGGAAGCCGTCGAGGCGGTCCTGCTCCTCCCAGCCGGACAGCGACGAGTAGGCGAAGGAGGCGTCCGCGAGGGTGCTGACGCCGGAGACGTGGAGCCGGCTCGCGGAGGTCAGATTGCGGCCGGTGAAGGCGCCGTGGCCCTTGGCGGCCCACCAGCGGCGGCCGAGGGCGGGGGCGGAGACCAGGCCCACGACGGGGTGGTGGCCCCCCTCGCCCGCCTCCATCAGCGCGATCAGCGTGGCCCACACCGGGACGCCGCGCACGTAGTTCTTGGTGCCGTCGATCGGGTCGATCACCCAGCGGCGGGGGCCGGTGCCCTCGACGCCGTACTCCTCGCCGAGGACCGAGTCTCTGGGGCGGGCGCGCTGGAGCTGGCCGCGGATGAGTTCCTCGGCCGCCTTGTCCGCCTCGCTCACCGGCGTCATGTCCGGCTTCGTCTCCACCTTCAGGTCCAGGGCCTTGAAACGGTCCATGGTGGCCGCGTCGGCCGCGTCGGCGAGGACGTGGGCGAGACGGAGGTCGTCGAGGTAGTCCGGCATGGACGTCACGCTATCGGCTGGCCGGGTACGGCAGCCACCGGGGGCGTGCGTGTGTCGGGCCCGCCGACCGCGGTGCTACGCGGGAGCGCGGCCGGCCACCGCGCAAGCGCGCGGGCAACGGTGCACACGCGCGCGACCGCCGCACACTCGCCCGCCGCCAACCGGGCACCCGCAGAGCGGGCGACCGGGCACCCGCACGTGACCCCCGCCTGCCCGCACGCGGGCGACCGGGCACCGGCAGGGCGGCCAACCGCACACACGCACGGCGGCCACCGCACATCCGCACGCGGCCAACCGCCCCCCGGTCCCCGTTATCTTTTTCGCGGTCCTGCAAGAGGGCCGCTGGCCTCCGGGCCCGGTATGACTGTGTCCCCCTGTCGAAGGCATGACCTGGGGGGTGGTGTCACCGGGCCCGGGAGGTGTCCGTCGGAGACGCTGATCAGAGGTCCGGCCACCGTCCGGTCCGGCGCAACGCCGGGCAGTTCGCGGGCGGCAGGTCTGCATAACGTGGATGCGCGAGCACGACACCCGAGCCGAGGCCGGCACCGTCAACACCCCTTGGGAAGGGGCACGATGTTCGAGATCGAAGACGTTGGCGTGTTCCTGGGCCTGGACGTCGGCAAGAGCGCCCATCACGGCCACGGACGCACCCCGGCCGGGAAGAAGGTCTTCGACAAACCGCTGCCCAACAGCGAACCCAGGCTGCGGGCCGTCTTCGACAAGCTGCGCGACAAGTTCGGCACCGTCCTGGTGGTCGTCGATCAGCCCGCCTCGATCGGCGCCCTTCCGCTGACCGTCGCCCGCGACGCGGGCTGCCAAGTGGCCTACCTGCCCGGACTGGCCATGCGCCGGATCGCCGATCTCTACCCGGGCGAGGCCAAGACCGATGCGAAGGACGCCGCGGTGATCGCGGACGCGGCCCGCACCATGCCGCACACCCTGCGCTCGCTGGAACTGACCGACGAGATCACCGCCGAACTCACGGTCCTGGTGGGCTTCGACCAAGACCTCGCCGCCGAGTCCACCCGCACGTCCAACCGGATACGCGGCCTGCTCACCCAGTTCCACCCCAGCCTGGAACGTGTCCTGGGACCGCGTCTGGACCACCAGGCCGTCACCTGGCTGCTGGAGCGTTACGGTTCTCCGGCCGCCCTGCGCAAGGCCGGCCGCCGCAGACTCGTCGAGCTGATCCGCCCGAAAGCTCCCCGCATGGCCCAGCGGCTGATCGACGATGTCTTCGACGCACTCGACGAGCAGACCGTCACCGTCCCCGGCACCGGCACCCTCGACATCGTCATCCCCTCCCTGGCCGCATCCCTGGCCGCCGTCCACACCCAGCGCCGGGCGATGGAAGCGCAGATCAACACGCTGCTGGAGGCCCACCCTCTTTCCCCGGTCCTGACGTCGATGCCCGGCGTCGGCGTCAGGACCGCCGCCGTCCTGCTGGTCACCGTCGGCGACGGCACCGGCTTCCCCACCGCCGCCCACCTCGCCTCCTACGCCGGACTCGCCCCGACCACGAAGTCGTCCGGCACCTCGATCCACGGCGAACACGCACCCCGAGGCGGCAACCGGCAGCTCAAACGCGCGATGTTTCTGTCCGCCTTCGCCTGCATGAACGCCGATCCGGCCTCCCGCACCTACTACGACCGCCAGCGAGCCCGCGGCAAAACCCACACCCAGGCCCTCCTCCGACTCGCCCGCCAACGCATCAGCGTCCTGTTCGCCATGCTCCGCGACGGCACCTTCTACGAATCCCGGACGCGCACGGACATCGAGCTCGCCGCATAACCCAGCAACCCCGGACCACCCCAAACCCGACAAGGGTGCCTTGACGAAAGACATAGAGGCACCCCCCGCACCCCCTCCCTGACCCTCCGTGCCCCGGTGAGCGGCCCCTTGACATCATCCGAAAGTCCGTCAAATCTGGGCGGAACGCCGTCTTCCCCAGGGAGGCCACGATGGCTGCTGCCCGGGAATCCTTGCTGGACGCCGCCGCCGCGGCCCTGGCGCGCCGGCCGTGGCCGGCCGTGCGCATGGTGGAGGTGGCCGCCGCGGCGGGTGTGTCTCGGCAGACCCTGTACAACGAGTTCGGCGGCAAGGACGGCCTCGCGCGGGCGCTGGTGCGGCGGGCCGCCGACGGCTACCTCGCCGGTGTCGAGCGCGCCCTCACGGGCGGCGGCGGCACCTGGGAGCGGCTCACCGCCGCCGCCGAGTGGACGGCGGCCGCGGCCCAGCGGGACGCGCTGGTACGGGCGTTGCTCACCGGCTGCTGGAGCGAACGGCTCCCCGCGCCGCCGCGCGGCCCCTCACCGGTACCGGCGCAGCGCCGCCCGGAGCAGCCGCTCCCCTCGCCCCCCGACCTGGTACGGATGGTCCGCGAGCGCGCCGTCACCGCGCTGTCCGGACCCGGCGCCGGCCCCGCCGCCACCGCCGAACTCGCCCGCGCCTGCGAACTGGCGGTCCGCCTCGCCCTGTCCTGCGTCGCGGTGCCGCCGGGGGAGGGCGGGGTCGCCGGACTGGTCCGGGCCCTCGCCGGCCGCCCGGCGCCCTGAGCTACGCCGTCACTTCTTCACCCAGCCCACCTTCGTGTAGTCGACGTCGGCGAGCCCCTCCGCCCCGAAGTTCGCCAGCCCCGAGCGCACGGCCAGGATCTCCGGGCGCTGGTACAGCTCGATGGAGTGGGCGAGGCGCCAGATCTCGGTGTCGGCCTGGTTGTACAGATCCGAGGCCTTCGCGTGATCGGTGGTTTCGCCGGCCTTCTTCAGCAGAGCGTCGATCTTCGGTGAGCCCACGGAGCCGAAGTTCTGGAAGAGGTTGCGCCCCCTGGGCTGGACGAACACCGGGGTGAGCATGGACGGGTAGACGGCGTCGACGTTCCGGAAGCTGGTGAGGTCGAAGTTGCCGCGGTTGACGAACTGGTTGAAGTAGTCGTTGGCCGGGACCTTCTTCAGCTCGACCTTGATCCCGACCTGCGCCAGCTGCTGCTGCACCAGCTGAGCCTGGTCGGTCTGGGCGGAGGTGCTGCCGGCGCTGAGGACGTAGTCGAGGGTGAGCTGCCTGCCGCCCTTGGTGCGTGGCTTGCCCGCGCCGGCGTCCTTCCAGCCCGCCGCGGCCAGCAGCTTCTTCGCCGCGGCCACGTCGTAGTCCGCGTATCCGCCCGAAGTGTCCTTGTAGCCCTTCTGGTTGGGCATGAAGAAGTGGTTGTCGAGCGGCTTGAGCTGGAAGGAGAGGTCCTTGGCGAACGCCTCGTCGATGCCCTGGCGGTCCACGGCGTGCTGCACCGCCTGCCGTACCCGCAGGTCCTTCAGCGCGCCCCGGCCGCCGTTGAGCGTGATGTGCACCTCGTCCCAGCGCGCGCCCCGCCGGATGTCCGTGTCCGGCGCCTTGGCCAGCCGCTGGTAGTCCTCGGGCAGCAGCGCGCTGGTGTAGTCGATCTCCTTGTCGAGATAGGCGTCGGGGCGCGCAGAGGTGTCCAGGACGCGGTAGACGATCGAGTCCAGCTTGGGCTTGCGGCCCCACCACCTGGGATCCGGCACGAGGGTGATCGTCTGCGCGGTCTTGTCGGTGCCGCCGATCTTGAAGGCGTTCCCGGAGACCGGCACCTTCTCCGCCCAGCTCTTGAGGAACTTGGCGGGGCTGTCGTAGTACCGCGCCGGGTACAGCGGGTCGAACAGCCGCTGCCAGTCGGCGTACGGCGCCTTGAAGGTCACCTTCACCGCGTGCGGCCCGGAGCCCTGCCCGACGTCCGCGATCTGGTCGTAGCCGCTGGGGTCCGCGGCCTCGTAGGCCGGGTCGGAGCCGTTCAGCGCCTGCCACTGGGCGCGGAAGTCGTGCCAGCTCAGCGGCTTGCCGTCGGACCACTTGGCCTTGGGGTTGAGGTCGTACTCGATCACCTGCGGGCTGGTGGAGACCACCTTCGCGGAGACCAGGAAGTCCGGGTTGGCGTGCGGGGTGCCCTGGGCGTCGGAGTCGAACAGGTCGGGCATCACGGTCTTGATGATCTCCTGGGCGTCGCCCTGCTGACCGTCGACGTCGTTGACGTTGTACTGCGTGATCCACTGGTCGATCGCCAACCGCAGCGTGCCGCCCTGGCGCAGGTCGGCGAGCGGGCGCGCGCCGATGTCCTGGCCGTCGACCCCGGGCGCCGCCTTCTTCGGCGTGCCGTCCTGGCCGGTGGAGCCGCAGCCGGTCACCAGGAGCGCGGTGGCCGCGGTGGCGGCGATCCAGGCTGCGGCGGATGTGGGGCGCATGTCGGTTTCCTTCGTGAGGTCGACAGGGGACGCGCCGAACGTAGAACGCCGCGGGTGGGGCAGGGGAGGCCTCCGAGGTTACTGACATGTTCTCTTCATGATGCGGCAACAAGAGGACTGGACCATGGGAGGCGTGCCCCTCTACCTGGCCAAACGTCTCGGTTACCACGCCGTCCTGCTGCTGGCCGCCGTGTGCCTGTCGTACCTGCTGGCCTCCCTGGCGCTCGATCCGCGCGCCTACTACGCGGGCCGGCAGCCACCGCTGTCCCCGGCCGCCGTGGACCACCACCTGGCCGCGCTCGGCCTCGACGACCACCAGCCGCTGCGGCAGCGCTTCCTGCACTGGGCCGACCGCGCCTTCCTGCACGGCGACCTCGGCGAGACCATCGACGGCACCCCGGTCAACGCCGAGTTCGGGCGGCGGATCGGCGTCAGCCTGCGGCTGCTGGTCGCGGGCACCGTCGTCGGCACGGTGACCGGCGTCCTCGTCGGCGCGTGGACGGCCGTGCGGCAGTACCGGCTCAGCGACCGCGCGGTCACCGTCGTCTCCTTCGCGCTGCTGTCCACGCCGGTGTTCCTGCTCGCCGTCCTGCTGAAGACCGGCGCGCTCTGGTTCAACCGGAGCACGGGCACCGATCTCATCCAGTTCACCGGCGAGAAAAGCGCGGGGCTGGACGGCGGCTTCTGGACCGTCCTGAAGGACCGGTCGGTCCATCTGCTGCTGCCCACCGTTTCCGTCGCCCTGTTCGCCATCGCGGGCTACAGCCGCTACCAGCGCAGCACCATGCTCGACGTGCTCGGCTCCGACTATCTGCGCACCGCCCGCGCCAAGGGGCTCAACCGGCGAGCCGTGCTGCTGCGGCACGGGCTGCGCACCGCGCTCATCCCCATGTCCACGTACTTCTCCTACGGCTTCCTCGCCCTGTTCACCGGCGCCACCTTCACCGAGACGATCTTCGGCTGGCACGGCATGGGGGAGTGGTTCATCGACTCCATCGGCAAGGACGACGTGAACTCGGTCGTCGCCGTCAACGTCTTCGCCGCCGTCATCGTGCTGCTCTCCGGCTTCCTCGCCGATCTGCTGCACGCGGCGCTCGACCCGCGCGTCCGGCAGGCGTCATGACGGCGCTCACCGAGATCCCCGAGACCCCCGAGGTCCCCGGCGCCCCCGCGCCGGTCGCCGCCGCGCCGAGCGGGCGGGCCGCGCTCGTCCTGCGCCGCTTCCTGCGCGACCGGTCCGCGCTCGCCGGGGCCGTCGTCCTGCTGCTGCTCTTTGTGCTCGCTTTCGCCGGGCCCTACCTGACCCCGTGGTCGTACGATCACATCGACTATGGCGCGCTGCGGGCCGCGCCCGGTCCCGCGCACTGGTGGGGCACCAACCGCATCGGCCAGGACGTCTTCGCGCAGACCGTCCACGGGCTCCAGAAGTCCCTGATCATCGGCCTGCTGGTGGCGGTGCTCGCCACCGGTCTCGCCTCGCTCGTGGGGGCCTGCGCGGGCTACTTCGGCGGCTGGACCGACCGGGTGCTGATGTTCCTGGTCGATCTGCTGCTGGTCTTCCCGTCCTTCCTGATCATCGCGATCGTCTCGCCCCGGCTGCGGTTCGGCGGCTGGGTGGCGTTCGTCGGACTGCTCGCGGTCTTCGCCTGGATGATCACCGCGCGGGTCGTACGGTCCATGACCCGCTCCCTGAAGGAGCAGCCCTTCGTGCGCGCCGCCCGGTACATGGGCGTCGGCCCCTTCCGCGTCATCTGGCGGCATGTGCTGCCCAATGTCGCCTCCTTCCTCATCATCGACGCGACCATCCAGGTCGGCGGCGCGGTGATGAGCGAGACCGCGCTGTCCTACTTCGGCTTCGGGGTGCAGCCGCCCGATGTGTCGCTGGGCACGCTGATCGCCGACGGCACCGGTGCGGCGATCACCTATCCGTGGATGTTCTTCTTCGCCGCCGGGCTGCTCGTCGTGTTCGTGCTCGCGGTCAATCTGGTCGGCGACGGGCTGCGGGACGCCCTCGACCCGACGTCGAAGGGAGGCCGGCGGTGAGTGCGCTGCTGGAAGTGCGGGGCCTGAAGGTCGCGTTCGACGGCGTACCGGCCGTACGGGACGTGAGCCTCACCCTGGAGCGCGGCGAAGTCCTCGGCCTGGTCGGCGAGTCGGGCTCCGGGAAGTCCGCGACCGCGCTCGCCGTGCTGGGGCTGCTGCCCGGCAACGCGAAGGCACGGGGTTCGGTACGGCTCGACGGCACCGAGCTGCTCGGCGCGAGCGAACGGGAGTTGGCCCGCGTGCGGGGCGGCCGTGTCGCGATGGTCTTCCAGGACCCGCTGTCCGCGTTCACGCCGGTGTACCGGATCGGCGACCAGATCGCGGAGGCGGTACGGGCCCACCGGGACGTGTCGCGCGAGCGGGCGCGGGAGCGGGCCGTCGAGCTGCTCGGCCTCGTCGGCATCCCCGAACCCGCCCTGCGCGCACGGGCGTTCCCGCACGAGTTCTCCGGCGGCATGCGCCAGCGGGCCATGATCGCCATGGCGATGGCGAACGACCCGGACGTGATCCTCGCCGACGAGCCCACCACCGCGCTCGACGTCACCATCCAGGCGCAGATCCTCGATGTGCTGCGCACCGCGCGCGAGGCGACCGGGGCGGCGCTGCTCCTCGTCAGCCACGACCTCGGCGTGATCGCCGGGATGGCGGACCGGGTGGCGGTCATGCGGGCCGGCCGGGTGGTCGAACAGGGCGGGGTGCGGGAGGTGTTCGAGACCTCGCGGGAGCCGTACACCCGGCAACTGCTCGCGGCGGTCCCGCGCATCGACGCCCCCCTCGACCCTCAACCGATCAACACAGAGCCGGTGTTGAAGGTGCGCGGCCTGACCCGCACCTTCCCCGTGCGCACCGGCACGGCCCTCCGGCGCCGTACCGGCACGGTGTACGCGGTCGACGGGGTGGGCCTCGACATCCGGCGCGGCGAGACGCTGGCGCTGGTCGGCGAGTCCGGGTCCGGCAAGTCGACCACGCTGTTCGAACTGCTCGAACTCGCGGCGCCGCAAGGCGGTTCGGTGGAGCTGTTCGGGCAGCGGCTGGGCACGCTCACCAAGGCGGAGACCAGGGCGCTGCGGCGGCGCGTCCAGATCGTCTTCCAGGACCCGATGGCCTCCCTGGACCCGCGGATGCCGGTCGGCGACATCATCGCCGAGCCGCTGCGCACGCAGGGCGCGGAGCGGGCGGTGATCTCCCGGCGGGTGCCCGAACTGCTGGGCCGGGTCGGTCTCGAACCGGCCCACGCCGACCGCTTCCCGCACGAGTTCTCCGGCGGTCAGCGCCAGCGGATCGCCATCGCCCGCGCGCTGTCCGTCTCGCCGGAACTCCTGGTCCTGGACGAACCCGCCTCCGCGCTCGACGTCTCCGTCCAGGCGGAGATCCTCGACCTGCTGCGGGAACTCAAGCGGGAGCTGGGCCTCGCCTACCTCTTCGTCTCCCACGCCTCGCGGTCGTCCGCGCCATCGCCGACCGGGTGAGCGTGGTGTACCTGGGCCGCACGGTCGAGTCAGGACCGATCTCCGAGGTCTTCGCCCGCCCCCGCCACCCCTACACCCAGGCCCTGCTGTCGGCCGTCCCCGTCCCGGACCCGGTCCGCGAACGCGAACGCCGGCGGGCCCGCATCCTCCTCCTCGGCGACCCCCCGAGCCCGACCCGGCGGTACGACGGCTGCCGCTTCCGCCCCCGCTGCCCGCTGTACGCCGAACTGCCGCCGGACGAGCAGAAGCGCTGCGCCCACGAGGCACCGGAATTCACCGGCGACGGCGCCGCCTGCCACTTCCCGAAAGAACGAGCGGTGCTGTAACGCGCCCCCGAAGGGGCGCGGGGAACTGCGCGACCAACCACACCGCACCCGCACCCGAGAACGGACGACGCACCCGGCAACCCACCGCCGAGTCCAGCGGCAGCGCTACCGCGCCGAACCCGACAGCTGCAACCCGACGATCCCCACGATCACGAAGCTGATCGACACGATCTTCAGGGTGGACACCACATCCCCCAGGAAGATCATGCCGTAGATCGCCGTGCCGGTCGCGCCGATGCCCGTCCACACGGCGTACGCGGGGCCCACGTCGAGCTTGCGCAGCGAGAGGGTCAGCAGGCCGAAGCTGCCGAGGGCGAAGGAGGCGAAGGCGATGGTCGGCCACAGGCGGGTGAAGCCGTGGGAGAGCTTGAGGCACACGGCGAAGCCGGTCTCCAGCACTCCGGCCACGATGACCAGCAGCCACGCCATGCGCTGTCCTCTCGTTGATCCGGATCTCCGGTCCGGTGCGATTATGCACTTGCCGCACCGCCGTCCGGGCAAACAACGCGAAGGCCGTCTTCCTCAGTCGCCCTCCGTCCGCTCCCGCGTCGCCAGCAGCCGGCGCAGCGAGTACAGCCGCGCCGGATCCGCGTGCCCCGCCTCCACCCACGCGTCCAGCGCGCAGTCCGGCTCGTCGTGGCTGCACGCGCGCGGGCAGTCCGCCGTACCGGGCTCCAGGTCGGGGAAGGCGTGGATGACACGGGACGGATCCACGTGCGCCAGGCCGAAGGACCGGACGCCCGGAGTGTCGATCACCCAGCCGTCATCGCCCGCCAGCGGCAGCGCCAGCGCCGAGGTGGTGGTGTGCCGGCCGCGCCCGGTCACCGCGTTGACATGTCCCGTCGTACGCCGCCGCTCCCGCGGCACCAGCGCGTTCACCAGCGTCGTCTTGCCGACGCCGGAGTGCCCCACGAACGCGGTGATCCGCCCGTTAAGCAGCTCGCGCACCCGCTCCGCCGCGTCTCCGTTCTCCAGCTCCGCGCGGCTGGTGACCACGTACGGGATGTCCAGGTGGCCGTACAGCTCCAGGAGTTCGTCCGGCGGGGCCAGGTCCGACTTGGTCATCACCAGCAGGGGTTCGAGCCCGCCGTCGAACGCCGCGACCAGGCAGCGGTCGATCAGCCGGGGACGCGGCTCGGGGTCGGCGAGGGCGGTGACGATCGCCAGCTGATCGGCGTTGGCGACCACCACCCGCTCGTACGGATCGTCGTCGTCCGCCGTGCGCCGCAGCACCGACGTCCGCTCCTGGATCCGGACGATCCGCGCGAGCGTGTCCTTCTTTCCGGACAGATCGCCGACCAGCATCACCCGGTCCCCGACCACCGCCGCCTTGCGGCCCAGCTCCCGCGCCTTCATCGCCATCACCACCCGGTCCTCGACCAGGCAGGTCAGCCGCCCCCGGTCCACGGTCAGGACCAGCCCCTCGGCCGCGTCCTCGTGCTTGGGCCGGATGTTCGTCCGCGGCCGGTTGCCCTTGCGGTTGGGGCGGGAGCGGATGTCGTCCTCGTCGGTGTGCTTGCCGTAGCGGCGCATGGCTTTCCCTACTGCCCGAGCATCCCGGTCCACAGCTCGGGGAAGTCCGGCAGGGTCTTGGCCGTCGTCCCGATGTTCTCGATGCGTACGCCCTCGACCGCCAGGCCGATGATCGCGCCGGCGGTGGCCATGCGGTGGTCCTCGTAGGTGTGGAAGGTGCCGCCGTGCAGGGTGCGCGGGCGGATGTGCAGACCGTCGGCCGTCTCCGTGACGTCGCCGCCGAGCTCGTTGATCTCCTTGGTGAGCGCGGCCAGCCGGTCCGTCTCGTGCAGCCGCAGATGAGCCACACCGCGCAGCGTCGAGGGGGAGTCGGCGAGCGCGGCGACGGCCGCGATGCCGGGGGTCAGCTCGCCGACGTCGCCCAGGTCCACGTCGATGCCGTGCAGGGCGCCGGAACCGGTGAACACCAGCCCGGACTCGGTGAGTTCGCAGGTGCCGCCCATCTCGGTGAAGATCTCCCGCAGCCGGTCACCCGGCTGGGTGGTGCGCTCCGGCCAGTCCGGGATCAGCACCTTGCCGCCGGTCACCAGGGCCGCCGCCAGGAACGGCTGCGCGTTGGACAGGTCCGGCTCGATCGTCAGGTCCCGGCCGAGCAGCGCGCCCGGGGTCACCCGCCACACGTTCGGCTCGCCGCCCGACTCCGGGGTGTCCACCTGGGCGCCGACCGCGCGCAGCATCTCCACCGTCATCCGGATGTGCGGCAGCGAGGGCAGGCTCGCACCGGTGTGCCGGACCTCGACGCCCTGGTTGAAGCGGGGGCCCGAGAGCAGCAGCGCGGAGACGAACTGCGAGGAGGACGACGCGTCGACCGACACCGGACCGCCGTCCAGCGCCCCGCCGCCGTGCACGGTCAGCGGCAGCGCGCCCCGGCCGTCGTCGTCGATCCGCGCGCCGAGCTGCCGCAGCGCGTCGATCACACCGTGCAGCGGACGCTCGTACGACCGCGGGTCGCCGTCGAACCGGATCGGGCCGTCGGCCAGCGCGGCCACCGGCGGCAGGAAGCGCATCACGGTGCCCGCGTTGCCGACGTCCACCGTGGCCGGGCCGCGCAGGCCGGTCGGCAGCACCCGCCAGGCCTCGCCGGTGCCGTCGGGGCCGACCCCCTCCTCGATCTCCACGCCCATCGCGCGCAGCGCACCGGCCATCAGCAGCGTGTCGCGGGAGCGCAGCGGGCGGCGCAGCCAGCCGGGCTCGGAGGCGAGGGCGGCCAGCACCAGGGCGCGGTTGGTGACCGACTTGGACCCCGGCACATGGACGGTGGCGTCGACGGCCTTGCTCGCGTGCGGAGCGGGCCAGAGGGCGGAGGAGGCGGTGTTCGGGGCCATGGGGCCCACTTTATAAGGAGGGCGGCAGCCGAACCTTCCGGCAACGGGCCCGCCGTCCGGGACGAACGGCCCTCAGACCTCCAGCAGCCACCGCCCGCCGCCGATCAGCGAGCACAGCGACACGGCGTGGAACAGGAACAGCCACAGGGCCGCCGGGACATGCGTCAGCCGGGACAGCTGGTCCGCGTCCGAGTCGCCGGCCTCGCCCCGTCGCCGCTTGCTCTGCAGCTCGAACGGCGGTCGTACGCCCCCGAGCAGCAGGAACCACACCACCGCGTACGCGAACGCCGCCTGCACCTGCGGTCCCGTGAGCCACGACACCAGCAGGAACGCCCCACCCGCGAGCACCACGGTGAGCACGCCGTACGCGTTGCGGATCATCACCAGCATCACCGCCAGCAGGGCGGTCGCCGCCCACAGCAGCAGCGTGATGCGGCCCGCGGCGAGCAGGGCGGCGCCGCCGAGGCCGAGCAGCGAGGGGGCGGTGTAGCCCGCGGCGGCGGTGAGGATCATGCCGAGCCCGTACGGCTTGCCCCGGCTCACCGTCAGCCCGCTGGTGTCGGAGTGCAGCCGGATGCCGGTGAGCTGCCGACCGGTGAGCAGGGCGATCAGCCCGTGGCCGCCCTCGTGCGCGATGGTGACCGCGTTGCGCGACACCCGCCACAGCGGATGCGGTACGACCACCACCAGCGCGGCGGCCAGAGTGGCGAGCACCACCCACAGGTCAGGGTCGGGCTGGATACCGGTGAGCCGGTCCCAGAGGCCGGACGGCGCGAGGGCGGCGAGGCTGTTCATGTGTCCGAGTGGCTCCCTGGTGGCGGGCGGAGTCTGGCAGTGTGGCACGTATGTGCGGACGGTATGCAGCCAGTCGTAGGCCCGAGGACCTCGCCCGGACGTTCGGGATCGAGAAGTGGGAGCCCGAGGAGACCCTGGAGCCGGACTACAACGTGGCCCCCACCAAAGAGGTCCACGCCGTGCTCGACCGTCCCTTGAAAGACGCGGACTCGCCGCGTCCGGTTCGCCAGCTGCGGACGCTCAAGTGGGGACTGGTGCCGTCCTGGTCGAAGACCCCCGAGGGCGGCGCCCGGATGATCAACGCACGCGCGGAGACCGTGCACGAGAAGCCGTCCTACCGCCGCGCCTTCGCCGCCCGCCGCTGCATCCTGCCCGCCGACGGCTACTACGAGTGGGTGACCGGCAGGCAGGAGCGCGACCTGGAGGTCGAGGGCAGGAAGAAGCGGCCCCGCAAGCAGCCGTACTTCGTGCTGCCCGCCGACGGCTCCGTGTTCGCGATGGCCGGCCTGTACGAGTTCTGGCGCGACCGCACCCTGCCCGACGACCACCCCCAGGCCTGGTGGGTCACCTGCTCGGTGATCACCATGGAGGCCGAGCGGACCCCGCTGGCCGTCGCCCCCGCCGAGGGGCCGCGCTCGCTCGCCGACATCCACCCGCGGATGCCGCTGATGCTCACCCCGGACCGCTGGGACGCCTGGCTCGACCCCTCCCGCACCGACCCGGACGAACTGCGCGCCCTGCTCGCCCCGCCCCCGCCCGGACTGATGCGCGCCTACCCGGTCGCCACCGCCGTCAGCAACGTCCGCAACAACGGACCGGAGCTGCTGAAGGAGCTGGAAGCCCCCGAAGAGGGCACACTCTTCTAGCGTGATCGAGATTGTCGAGACCGACGCCGGAACCGCCCGCATCACCTGGCACCGGGCCGCCGACCCGCGGGCCGTCCTCGCGCTGAGCCACGGCGCGGGCGGCGGCATCGAGGCGCGCGACCTGACGGCGCTCGCCGGGGCCCTGCCCGGACACGGGGTGAGCGTGGCCCTCGTCGAGCAGCCCTGGCGGGTCGCCGGCCGCAAGGTGGCGCCCGCCCCGAAGACGCTGGACACCGGCTGGCGGGGGCTGTGGCCCGCGCTGGCCGGCATGGAGCTGCCGGTGATCGCCGGCGGCCGCAGCGCCGGCGCCCGCGTCGCCTGCCGCACCGCCGCCGAACTGGGCGCCCGCGCCGTCCTGGCCCTCAGCTTCCCGCTGCACCCGCCGGGCAAGCCGGAGAAGTCCCGCGCCGGGGAACTGCTGGGCACGGGCGTGCCCACCCTCGTCGTCCAGGGCGGCAACGACCCCTTCGGCAAGCCGGCCGAGTTCCCCGAAGGCGGCTACCGGCTGGTCGAGGTGCCGGACGCCGATCACGGCTTCGCCGTGCCCAAGCGCGCGGCAACCGGCCAGGAACGGGCCCTGGAGATCATCACCGACGCTGTCGTGGAGTGGACCGCGTCACTGGCGTGACCCGCGGGAATGCCGCGCGGTGGGGCGCTGTTGTGTCGCACAGAAGTGCTGAGGCCTCGGCACCGACGTCGTGGGAAGGGAAGTCCGCCGCATGGGTCCGACCGTTTGCCCGGCCCGCCAGAACAGCTCTGAGCTGGCCTGGACGGTGTTCCACGCGCCCAAGGCCGCCACAATTCGAGGGGCGGCGGGCACGGGTCGTGTTCTATCCTCCGAATCGAGTGGGACCACTCCCGGTCCCGCCCGGAATCTTGAGGAGGTGGGTCCGGTCACAGGGACCGACGCGGGGACCGACAACGGCCAGGCGGAGCAGCCCGAGGGCCGGGGCACCAGCGCGGAGGCGTCCGCCGAGTCGTCCGCGGAGCGCAGTGCGCGCTTCGAGCGGGACGCACTCGAGTTCCTCGACCAGATGTACTCGGCCGCCCTGCGCATGACGCGCAATCCGGCCGACGCCGAGGACCTCGTGCAGGAGACGTACGCCAAGGCATACGCCTCCTTCCACCAGTTCCGCGAGGGCACCAACCTCAAGGCGTGGCTGTACCGGATCCTCACCAACACCTTCATCAACTCCTACCGCAAGAAGCAGCGTGAGCCCCAGCGCTCCGCCGCGGAGGAGATCGAGGACTGGCAGCTCGCCCGTGCCGAGTCGCACATGTCGACGGGGCTGCGCTCCGCCGAGTCGCAGGCGCTCGACCATCTGCCCGACTCGGACGTGAAGGAAGCGCTCCAGGCGATCCCCGAGGAGTTCCGCATCGCCGTGTATCTCGCGGATGTGGAGGGGTTTGCCTACAAGGAGATCGCGGACATCATGGGGACACCCATCGGAACGGTGATGTCCCGGCTGCACCGGGGCCGCCGGCAACTGCGCGGCATGCTGGAGGACTACGCCCGTGAGCGCGGGTTGGTCCCGGCGGGCGCCGGAGAGTCGGACGAAGCGAAAGGCTCGGGCTCATGAGCTGCGGAGATCCGCACGAGACGGACTGCGGTGAGGTCCTGGACCATCTGTACGAGTTCCTCGACAGCGAGATGCCGGACGTCGACCGCGACAAGTTCCGGCACCACTTCGAGGAGTGCTCGCCGTGCCTGGAGAAGTACGGCCTGGAAGAGGCCGTGAAGAAGCTGGTCAAGCGGTGCTGCGGCCATGACGACGTGCCCGCCGACCTGCGCGCCAAGGTCATGGGGCGGCTCGAACTCATCCGCTCCGGACAGCCCGCGCCCGACCACGACATCACCGCCACGGCCCAGGACAACTGAGCCCGCGCGCCGCCCGCGCCCCGCGCCTTCCCGTCGCGCCCCCGGATCAGCCCCCGGTACCGGCGAGAGGTACGGCACTGTCTGATCCCGCCCGCATCCGGGTAACCCATGGGTAATGAGCGCCGTTCCCACCGCACGTGGTTGGATGCGAGGGAGAGGGCGCCTGGGGGCACAAGCCAGCCCACTGTGCGGAACTGGAACTGGCAGGCGGGAATCGTGAGGATCTTCGGCAAGGGACGGCACCGGCCCTCCGCCTCCTGGCGGCAGGCCACCGACCGCGCGTTCACGCTCATCGGCGACGGCCGGTACGAGGACGCGGGTGAACTGCTGACCCGCGCCGCCGACCTGGAACCCTGGCTGTCCGAGTCCTGGTTCAACCTCGCGCTGCTGCACAAGTTCCGGCACGACTGGGAGCAGGCCCGCGCCGCCGGGCTGCGCGCCGTCGCCCTGCTCGACCGCGAGAGCGGCGCCCCCGACTGGTGGAACGTGGGCATCGCCGCGACCGCCCTCCAGGACTGGCCGCTGGCCCGCCGCGCCTGGCAGGCGTACGGCCTGAAGGTGCCCGGCGGTGCGACTGCCGCCGGGGAACCGCTCGGCATGGAGCTGGGCAGCGCGGCCGTACGGCTCTCCCCGGAGGGCGAGGCCGAGGTGGTGTGGGGCCGCAGGCTGGACCCCGCGCGGATCGAGGTGCTGTCCATCCCGCTGCCCTCCTCGGGGCGGCGCTGGGGCGAGGTCGTCCTGCACGACGGCGTCCCGCACGGGGAGCGCACCACCTCCGCGGGGCACAGCTACCCCGTCTTCGACGAGATCGAGCTGTGGGCGCCCTCGCCCGTGCCGACCTGGGTGGTCCTCCTGGAGGCGGCCACCGAGGCGGACCGGGACGCGCTGGAGCAGCTGGCCGCGGACGCCGGGTTCGCCGCGGAGGACTGGTCGTCGTCGGTGCGGCTGCTGTGCCGGATGTGCAGCGAGTCCCGGATGCCGTCCGACGAGGGCGACGGGGAGCACCTGGACCCCCACGACCACAGCGAACCCGGCCACCCCGGCCCCCTGGGCCACCGCACGGACGGCCAGCTGTGGGTGCCGGAGCGGGAGTGCGGGGTGGCCGCGCCGCCTTCGCTGGTCCGGGGGCTGCTGGACGGATGGGTCGCCGACAGCCCGGATTCGCGGGACTGGCGGGACTTGGAAGAGGTTTGCTGAGCAGCGGGTGACCGGCCGCCTTTAGGCTGTACACGCAGAATTTTCCAGGCTTGCAGGAAGGCGTACGTCGGTCATGGCGCAGCAGGACACCGATCAGCAGCACGCGGGCGTGCTCCCCGTCGACGACGAGGGCTATGTCGTGGACACGGAGGACTGCGAGGGGCGCGAGAAGGCCTGGCGGGAGAGCGGCACCTCGCGGCCGATCACCGTCGTCGGCAACCCGGTGCTGCACAAGGAGTGCAAGGACGTCACCGAGTTCGGCGAGGAGCTGCGGCAGCTGGTCGCCGACATGTTCGCCAGCCAGCGCACCGCAGAGGGCGTGGGCCTGGCCGCCAACCAGATCGGCGTCGACCTGAAGGTCTTCGTCTACGACTGCCAGGACGACGAGGGCGTCCGGCACGTGGGCGTGGTGTGCAACCCGAAGCTGGTCGAGCTGCCCGCCGAGCGGCGCCGGCTCGACGACAGCAACGAGGGCTGCCTGTCGGTGCCCGGCGCCTACGCCGAGCTGCCGCGTCCCGACGTCGCCGAGGTGACCGGTCAGGACGAGCAGGGCAACCCGATCAAGGTCCGCGGCACCGGATACTTCGCACGGTGTTTGCAGCACGAGACGGACCACCTCTACGGCTACCTCTACATCGACCGGCTCTCCAAGCGCGACCGCAAGGACGCGCTGCGGCAGATGGCCGAGAACGAGCCGCGCTACCCCGTGGTCGCCAACGACTAGGCTCAGGTGGGCCGTTGGGCGCCGGGTCGGGACCGCTCCCGGCCCGGCGCCCTTCTTCTTGCCCTTCTCCGGCTTCTTCTTCGCTCGCCAGTGCGTCGTACAAACGGCCGCTTCTGCGATGCCGGTGATCATTAATCAGTCACAGGAGGGGGGAATCTCGGCATCATGGGGTAGTGAGTGGCGCAAATCCGTTCCCACGGCGGTCAGTTGTAGTGCTGAATGGGAAGTGCGGGACAGGTAACGAGGCGCACCGGCCCCACCGAGCGGGTGCGTATCCGGCGGCTGAGAGGGGTTTGTTCTGTGCAAGCTTTCCCACACAGCACCACAGAGACGACGACGGCGGTCGTGGTACCACCCTCACTGGCACTCCCGGTGATCGAGTCCGGCTTTCCCCGGCGACTGCACTCGTATTGGCCGCGGCTCCAGGAGAAGACCCGGCTGTGGCTGCTGGAAAAGCGGCTGATGCCCGAAGACAAGGTGCGCGAGTTCGCGGACGATCTGCGCTACACCGACCTGATGGCGGGCTACTACACGGACGCCCCCGACGAGGTGCTCCAGGCCATAGCGGACTACAGCGCCTGGTTCTTCGTCTGGGACGACCGGCACGACCGCGACATCGTGCACGGGCGCGCGGGCGACTGGCGGCGGCTGCGCCACCGGCTGCACACGGCACTCGACGCGCCCCGGCACCATCTGCGCCACCCGGACCCGCTGGTCGCGGGGTTCGCCGACAGCGTGCTGCGGCTCTACGGCTTCCTGCCGGGCACCTGGAACCAGCGCTTCGCCCGGCATTTCCACACGGTCATCGAGGCGTACGACCGTGAATACCGCAATCGCACCCAGGGGTATGTGCCCGGCGTCGAGGAGTATCTCGCCCTGCGCCGGCTGACCTTCGCGCACTGGATCTGGACGGACCTCCTCGAACCCAGTGCCGGATGCGAACTCCCCGACGTCATAAGAAAGCACCCCTCCTATCGCCGGGCGGCATTTCTCAGTCAGGAATTCGCCGCCTGGTACAACGATCTGTGCTCCCTCCCGAAGGAAATCGCGGGCGACGAGGTCCACAATCTCGGAATCAGTCTCATCACCCATGAGGGACTGACTCTCGAAGAGGCGGTGGACGACCTCAGGCGGCGCGTCGAGACATGCGTCGGTGAATTCCTGGAAGCCGAACGCGGGGCACTCCGGTTCGCGGATGCACTTGCCGACGGCACGGTCCACGGAAAGGAACTGAGCGCCGCCGTACGCACCTGCGTCGGCAATATGCGCAACTGGTTCAGCGCGGTCTACTGGTTCCACCACGAGTCCGGCCGGTACATGGTGGACAGCTGGGCCGACCGCTCCACACCCCCGTACGTCACCAACGAAGCGGCAGGTGAGAAATGACCGTAGAGTCCGTGCAGCCCGAGACCTCCGCAGTCCGACCGGAGCTGCGGGAACCACCCCTGGCCGGCGGCGCCGTCCCGGTCTTCGGGCACGGCCTCCAACTGGTGCGCGACCCGCTGGACTTCATGTCCTCGCTGCGCTCCCACGGCGACATGGTGCGCCTGAGGCTCGGCCCGAAGACCGTGTACGCCGTCACCACCCCGGAACTGACGGGCGCGCTCGCCCTCAGCCCCGACTTCAAGATCGACGGCCCGGTGTGGGAGTCGCTGGAGGGCCTGCTCGGCAAGGAGGGCGTGGCCACCGCCAACGGCCCCCGCCACCGCCGTCAGCGCCGCACCATCCAGCCCGCGTTCCGGATGGACGCCATACCCAACTACGGCCCGGTCATGGAGGAGGAGGCGCACGCGCTGACCGAGCGCTGGCGCCCCGGCGAGCCCATCGACTGCACCTCGGAGTCCTTCCGGGTCGCCGTGCGGATGGCCGCCCGCTGCCTGCTGCGCGGCGACTTCATGGACGAGCGCGCCGAGCGGCTGAGCACCGACCTCGCCACCGTCTTCCGCGGTATGTACCGCAGGATGGTGGTGCCGCTGGGCCCCCTGTACAAGCTGCCGTTTCCGGCCAACCGCGAATTCAACCGCGCACTGGCCGATTTGCATCTGCTCGTGGACGAGATCGTCGCCGAGCGGAGGGCATCTGGTCAAAAGCCGGACGATTTGCTGACGGCATTGCTGGAGGCGAAGGACGACAATGGTGAGGCCATCGGGGAACAGGAGATCCACGACCAGGTCGTCGCGATAATCACCCCCGGCGCCGAAACGATCGCGTCCACGATCATGTGGTTGCTCCAGGCGCTCGCACAGCACCCGGAGCACGCCGAGAAGGTGCGCGCCGAGGTCGAATCCGTGACCGGCGGCCAGCCCGTCGGATTCGAGCACGTCCGCTCCCTCAGGCACACCAACAATGTGATCCTGGAGGCCATCCGGCTGCGCCCCGCCGTATGGATTCTGACCCGCCGGGCGACCGCCGACACCGTGCTCGGGGAATATCGCATTCCGGCCGGGGCGGACATCATCTACAGCCCGTACGCCATTCAGCGTGACGCCCGCTCCTACGACCGCCACCTCGACTTCGACCCGGATCGCTGGCTTCCGGAGCGGGCCAAGGAGGTGCCGAAGTACGCCATGAGCCCCTTCAGCGTCGGCAACCGCAAGTGCCCCAGCGACCACTTCTCCATGGCCCAGCTGAGCCTGATCACCGCGGCGATCACGGCGAAGTACCGCTTCGAACCCGCCGACGGCAACGACGACAGGGTCCGGGTGGGCATCACGCTGCGCCCGGACAACCTGCGGCTGCGCCCGCTGCCCTGGTGAGACGCCGGGAGTGCTGCCGCTACCGGCGTGTGTTCAGGCGGCCTGCGGGCCCCGGAACGCGCGCCGGTAGGCGTTCGGCGTGGTGCCGAGCGCCCGCACGAACTGGTGGCGCAGCGCGGCCGCCGTACCGAACCCGGTGCGGGCGGCGATCGCGTCCACCGTCTCGTCCGTGCCCTCCAGCAACTCCTGGGCGCGCAGCACCCGTTGGCGCAGGATCCAGCGGTACGGCGTGGTCCCCGTCTCCTGCTGGAAGCGGCGGGCGAAGGTGCGCGGTGCCATATGGGCGCGGGCGGCGAGCTGTTCGACGGTCACCTCCAGGTCGAGGTGCTCCTCCATCCACACCAGCACCTCGCCGACGGTGTCGCAGGGTGCCTTGGGCAGCGGCCGCTCGATGAACTGGGCCTGGCCGCCGTCCCGGTGCGGGGGCACCACCATCCGGCGGGCGATCTTGTTGGCGACCTCGGGCCCCTGCTCCTTGCGCACCAGATGCAGACAGGCGTCGATGCCGGCCGCGGTGCCGGCGGAGGTGATCACCGGGTCCTCGTCCACATAGAGGACGTCCGGCTCGACGGCGAGCCGGGGATAGCGCCGGGCCAGCTGCTCGGCATGGTGCCAGTGCACCGCGCACCGGCGCCCGTCCAGCAGCCCCGCGGCGGCCAGCACGAACACCCCGGAGCAGACGCTGAGCACCCGGCTGCCCCGCCCGACGGCCCGCCGCAGCGCCGCCAGCAGCTCCGGCGGGTACTCCCGGTCCACATAGCTCTCACCGGCCGGTACGGCGATCAGATCGGCCTCTTCCAGCCGTTCCAGGCCGTGCGGTGTGGACACGGTGAACCCGCAGTGGGTGCCGAGGTCGGGCCCCTCGGCCGAGACCACGGCGAAGTCGTACACCGGCAGTCCCTCGTCGCTGCGGTCGATACCGAACACCTCGCAGACGACGCCCAGCTCGAAGGGGTGCACTCCGTTCAGCAGCACGGCGGCCACGTTCTTGAGCATGCCCCCAGTGTGCCGCAGAGCTGGCAGTAATTCGAGGGTGCTCGGCAGTCCTGCCACTCCCGGTCAGCAGTGTCCGGCAGGACAGTAGTGGCATGACCGGAAACCAGATCCAAGGCCTGATCGGTATGACCGCGACCCTCGGGATCCTCGTCCTCCTGGTCCTTCCCTCGGTGCTCGGCATCGTGCGCGAGCGGCGCATCGACCGGCAGATCAGGAAGGCCCAGGAGGCCCGCGGAGACGAGGAGGCTCAGAAGTCCTCGTCCAGGTCGACGGTGCCCTCCACCGCCACCTGGTACGCCGACGGGCGGCGCTCGAAGAAGTTGGTCAGCTCCTGAACCCCCTGGAGCTCCATGAAGGAGAAGGGGTTCTCCGAGCCGTAGACCGGCGCGAAGCCCAGCCGGGTCAGGCGCTGGTCGGCCACGCACTCCAGGTACTGCCGCATGGAGTCCGTGTTCATGCCCGGAAGGCCGTCACCGCACAGGTCGCGCGCGAACTGCAGCTCGGCCTCGACGGCCTCCCGCAGCATGTCGGTGACCTCCTGCTGGAGCTGCTCGTCGAACAGCTCCGGCTCCTCCTTGCGCACGGTGTCGACCACGTCGAAGGCGAAGGACATGTGCATCGTCTCGTCGCGGAACACCCAGTTGGTGCCGGTGGCCAGGCCGTGCAGCAGACCCCGGCTGCGGAACCAGTAGACGTACGCGAAGGCGCCGTAGAAGAACAGGCCCTCGATGCACGCGGCGAAGCAGATCAGGTTCAGCAGGAAGCGCCGGCGGTCCGACTGCGTCTCCAGCCGGTCGATCGTGTCCACCGAGTCGATCCACTTGAAGCAGAACTCGGCCTTCTCGCGGATCGAGGGGATGTTCTCGACCGCCGCGAACGCCGCCGCGCGGTCCTCCGGATCGGGCAGATAGGTGTCCAGCAGCGTCAGATAGAACTGGACGTGCACCGCCTCCTCGAACAGCTGACGGCTCAGGTACAGCCGCGCCTCGGGGGAGTTGATGTGCTTGTACAGCGTCAGCACCAGGTTGTTGGCGACGATCGAGTCACCCGTCGCGAAGAACGCGACCAGGCGGCCGATCAGGTGCTGCTCGGCCGGGCTGAGCTTCGCGAGGTCGGCGACGTCCGAGTGGAGGTCGACCTCCTCCACGGTCCAGGTGTTCTTGATGGCGTCCCGGTAGCGCTCGTAGAAGTCCGGGTAGCGCATGGGACGCAGGGTCAGCTCGAAGCCCGGGTCGAGGAGATTTTGGTTTCGGGTCATTGCTTTCGGCGCGAAGCGCCGTCCTCCAGGGGTGGTGGTCGGGTGGCGGGCGGGAATTACTGGCAGGCCTCGCAGGACTCGGGGTTTTCCAGGGAGCAGGCCACGGCGTCGGGGTCGGCGGCCTGCTGGACGGGGATGGCCTGCTGCGCCCGGGCGGCGCGGGCGATCCGGGTCGCCGGGCGCGAGCGCAGGTAGTACGTCGTCTTCAGCCCGGACTTCCAGGCGTACGCGTACATCGAGGAGAGCTTGCCGATCGTCGGCGTCTCCATGAACAGGTTCAGGGACTGCGCCTGGTCGAGGAACGGGGTGCGCGCCGCCGCCATGTCGATCAGACCGCGCTGCGGGATCTCCCACGCCGTGCGGTACAGCGCCCGCACCTCCTCGGGGATCCACGCGAAGCCCTGCACCGAGCCGTTGGACTCGCGCAGCGCCTCGCGGGTGCGCGCGTCCCAGACGCCCAGCTCCTTCAGGTCCTGCACCAGGTACGAGTTGACCTGGAGGAACTCACCGGACAGCGTCTCGCGCTTGAACAGGTTGGACACCTGCGGCTCGATGCACTCGTAGACGCCCGCGATGGAGGCGATGGTGGCCGTCGGCGCGATCGCCAGCAGCAGCGAGTTGCGCAGGCCCACCCGCGCGATCCGGGTCCGCAGCGCCGCCCAGCGCTCGGGCCAGGTCTCCTGGACGCCGTAGTGGTCGGGGTGCAGCACACCGCGCGCGGTACGGGTCTGCTCCCAGGCCGGCAGCGGGCCGCTGCGCTCGGCGAGGTCGGCGGACGCCTCGTACGCGGCGAGCATGATCCGCTCGGCGATCCGGGTGGACAGCGCCTTCGCCTCGGGTGAGTCGAAGGGCAGCCGCAGCTTGAAGAAGACGTCCTGGAGGCCCATCGCGCCGAGGCCCACCGGGCGCCATTTGGCGTTGGAGCGGCCCGCCTGCTCGGTCGGGTAGAAGTTGATGTCCACCACGCGATCGAGGAAGGTGACGGCCGTGCGGACGGTCTCGTCGAGCCGCTCCCAGTCGATGTCCCCGTCGGCCACGAACGCGCCGAGGTTGACGGAGCCCAGGTTGCAGACCGCCGTCTCGCCGTCGTTGGTGACCTCCAGGATCTCCGTGCAGAGGTTGGAGGAGTGGATGACCTGGCCCGGCTCGGCGGTCTGGTTGGCGGTGCGGTTGGCGGCGTCCTTGAACGTCATCCAGCCCTGGCCGGTCTGCGCGAGGGTGCGCATCATGCGGCCGTACAGCTCACGGGCCGGCATGGTCTTGCTCGCCAGGCCCTTGCGCTCCGCCGCGCGGTAGGCGGCGTCGAACTCCGCGCCGTACAGGTCCACCAGCTCGGGCACGTCCGCCGGGGAGAACAGCGACCACTGCTCGTCGGCGTTGACCCGGCGCATGAACTCGTCCGGCACCCAGTGCGCCAGGTTCAGGTTGTGCGTACGGCGGGCGTCCTCACCGGTGTTGTCCCGCAGCTCCAGGAACTCCTCGATGTCGGAGTGCCAGGTCTCCAGGTACACCGCCGCCGCGCCCTTGCGCCGGCCGCCCTGGTTCACCGCGGCCACCGAGGCGTCCAGGGTCTTCAGGAACGGCACGATGCCGTTGGAGTGCCCGTTGGTGCCGCGGATCAGCGAACCGCGGGCGCGGATGCGGGAGTACGACAGACCGATGCCGCCCGCGTGCTTGGAGAGCCGGGCGACCTGGTGGTAGCGGTCGTAGATGGAGTCCAGCTCGTCCAGCGGGGAGTCGAGCAGGTAGCAGGACGACATCTGGGGGTGCCGGGTGCCGGAGTTGAACAGCGTGGGGGAGGAGGGCAGGTAGTCGAGCCGGCTCATCAGCCGGTAGAGCGCGGCCACTTCGTCCACGGAGCGCGCCGAGTCGTCCTCGGCGAGGCCGGCGGCGACGCGGAGCATGAAGTGCTGGGGGGTCTCGATCACCTGGCGGGTGATCGGGTGGCGCAGCAGGTAGCGGCTGTGCAGGGTGCGCAGGCCGAAGTAGCCGAAGCGGTCGTCGGCGGCCCGGTCGACGAGCTGGTCCAGCCGGGCGGCGTGCAGGCACACGAACTCGGCGGTCCGGTCGGCGATGAGCCCCTCGCGGTGCCCGACGGCAACCGACTCGGTGAACGACGTCACGCCCTGCGAGGCGGCCTCGGCGCGGATGGAGAGGGTCAGCAGCCGGGCGGCGAGCCGCGAGTACGCGGGGTCCTCGGAGATCAGGCCGGCCGCGGCCTCGGTCGCGAGTTCGCGCAGCTCCGCCTCGTCGGCGTGGGCCGAGCGGCCGCGCAGCGCGGCGGCCGCGACCCGGCCGGGATCGGCGTCGGGGAGGTCCCCGGTCAGCTCGGTCAGGGTCCGCAGCAGTGCGGCACCGGGACCGTCGTTCTCCAGGCCCTGGGCTGAAGCCGGTTCGGCTGGCGCGATGGTCACGTGGGGCTCTCCCTCGCTCGGCACGGGGCCTGGCGGAGGGCAGGGGGCAGCCACGAGCGCACACGGCGTCGCGTCCACCGGCCCACTCCACGAGGCCCGGACGTCTCAGAGCACCCGGACCGGTGGGCCGGGTGCGCTGCCGGCAGGTCCTCGGACTGACTCCTGTGCGCGGATGCGCACAAGTACACCGTTGCGGGACAGTTCCGGATTCGCACCGGATTCCCCTGCGACGACAGCGACCATGAGCATACATCTAGTGCCGGGTCGTCGTGCCACCCCCAGATGTTGTGTCGTCGCCGATCTCAGAGCGTCAACTGGTAGGTGAGCAGAGTGAGGTCCGCCAGCTCCGGGAGGGGCTGCCAGTCCCGCTCGGGCGTGCGTATGAAGCCCAGCCGTTCGTAGATGCGGTGGGCGCCGCACATGGCCCGTTGCGTGGAGAGCACGATCGCGCGGCAGCCTGCCACGGCGCGCGCCCGCTCGGCACAGGCCCGCACCAGCGCCTCGCCGGCCCCCCGGCCGCGGGCCGCCTTGTCCACCGCCAGCATGCGGATCTCGGCCTCGCCGGGGCGGGCGATGTCGGCCATGGGGCCGGGGGCGGGGACGAAGGTGACACCGCCGAGAAGGACCTCGTCGTCGGTGGCCACCAGCACCTCGGCCGCCGACGCCCTCTTGGCCACGTCCCTGAGCTGGTCGAGGTACGGGTCGCTCTCACCGAAGTCCAGGAGGCCGTCCTGGAGATAGGCCTGCGCGGTGATCTCGCCGAGCGCGTCGTACTCGGACGGGAGAACGGGTCGGATGCGAAGGGTCATGGCGAGGAGTGTGTACGACGACGGGCCGCCGGAGCACGTGCTTTCCGGCGACCCGCCACGGTGCGCGCTTTTCGGGCGCGGACTCTCGTGGGCTCTAGTGGGCGCTTCCCGCCGTGGCCGGCGGCAGCTCCACCTGGACGCCCGGATCGCCCGCGTCCGCCGTGTAGTCCTCGGGACGGGTCTCGTCGACGCCCTCGGGGGCCTTCACGGCCTTCAGGACGACGGTCAGCACGACCGTGACGAGGACGTTGAGCACGAACGCCGTCATGCCGATGTAGCCGATCTGGCCGATGCCCGGAATGTCGTCGGCGGAGCCGCCGAAGTGCTTCTGGGTCGGCGAGGCGACACCGTACGCGGCGAGGGTGCCGTAGACCATGCCGACCGCCCACCCCGCGAGCAGCGCCCAGCGGTGGAACCAGCGCGTGAACAGGCCGCCGACCAGGGCCGGGAAGGTCTGGAGGATCCAGATGCCGCCGAGCAGCTGGAAGTTGATGGCGACCGTCTTGTCCATGCCGAGCACGAAGACCAGCGCGCCGACCTTCACCAGCAGCGACACGAACTTGGAGACCTGCGCCTCCTGCTTCGGCGTGGCGTCCGGCTTGATGAAGTCCTTGTAGATGTTGCGGGTGAACAGGTTCGCCGCCGCGATCGACATGATCGCCGCCGGCACCAGCGCGCCGATGCCGATCGCCGCGAACGCCACGCCGGCGAACCAGTCCGGGAACATGTCCTCGAACAGCTGCGGGATCGCCAGCTGACCGTTGCTGACCTTCACCCCGGCCGCGATCGCCATGAAGCCCAGCAGCGCCAGCAGGCCGAGCATCAGGGAGTACAGCGGCAGGATCGTGGTGTTGCGGCGGATCACGTTGCGGCTCTTGGAGGAGAGCGTCGCGGTGATCGAGTGCGGGTACATGAACAGCGCGAGCGCGGAACCGAGCGCCAGCGTGGCGTACGTCCACTGCCCGGCGGGCGGCGGCGCGAGCGCCCCGCGCGGCTTGCCGGTGGCCGGGTTGACCTGGCTGAACGCGTGGGCCGCCTTGGCGAACACGTCGTCGAACCCGCCCAGTTTGATCGGGATGTAGATGATCGCCACACCGATCACGATGTAGATCAGCGCGTCCTTGACGAACGCGATCAGCGCGGGCGCCCGCAGCCCCGAGGAGTACGTGTACGCCGCGAGCACCGCGAACGCGATCAGCAGCGGCAGGTCCTTCACGAACGCGTTGGTGTTGTCGCCGCCGCCGACGCCCATCACGTCCAGCACCGCCTGGATGCCGACGAGCTGGAGCGCGATGTACGGCATCGTCGCCAGGATGCCGGTCACCGCCACCGCGAGCGACAGCCCCTTCGAGCCGAACCGGCCGCGCACGAAGTCGGAGGTGGTGACGTACCCGTGGCGGTGCGAGACCGACCACAGCCGCGGCAGGAAGGTGAAGATCAGCGGATACACCAGGATCGTGTACGGCACCGCGAAGAAGCCGGACGCGCCCGCCGCGTAGATCGCCGCCGGTACGGCCACGAAGGTGTACGCCGTGTACAGGTCGCCGCCGAGCAGGAACCAGGTGATCCAGGTGCCGAACGACCGTCCGCCCAGGCCCCATTCGTCCAGCGTGTGCTCGTTCTCGGCGCGGCGCCAGCGCGCGGCGAGGAAGCCCAGGACCGTGACGGCCAGGAAGAAGAAGATGAAGACGCCGAGCGCGACGCCGTTGACTCCGGTCTTCACTTCGCGGCACCCCCCTGCGCGGCACGGCGGGTGCGCTGGTCGTGCTGCCAGAGCTTGTACGCGAGCATGGTGAGGGCGGTGGAGATCAGCACCCAGGCCATCTGGTACCAGTAGAAGAACGGGATCCCGATGAACGCCGGGTCCGTCTTCGCGTACGAGCCGACCCACAGCATCGCCACGAACGGCGCGACCAGACAGATGCCGATGACCACGCGCAGCGGTGTCACCACCGGTGGTCTCACTTCGGGCGTTTCAGACATGCTGCGGCTCCGTCCCCTCGTAGATCACCTGTGTAATGAGCAGGCAATCTAGGTGACGGTGTCGCGGCAGAGGAAGACCCTGTCCGCAGGTCGGTATATCGATTCGGCGAAGGCCCCTCCGGGTCCTAGTCCACCGGGCGCTTGAGCCGGGCGACGAACTTGTACCGGTCGCCCCGGTACACCGAGCGCACCCACTCCACCGGAAGGCCCTCGCGGTCCAGCGAGTGCCGGGAGAGCATCAGCATCGGCAGCCCGACGTCGGTGCCGAGCAGACCGGCCTCGCGCGGGGTGGCCAGCGAGGTCTCGATGGTCTCCTCGGCCTCGGCGAGGTGGACGTCGTACACCTCGGCGAGCGCGGTGTAGAGGGACGTGTACTTCACCAGCGAACGGCGCAGCGCGGGGAAGCGCTTGGCGGACAGGTGGGTGGTCTCTATGGCCATGGGCTCGCCGTTGGCCATGCGCAGCCGCTCGATGCGCAGCACGCGCCCGCCGGCGGAGATGTCGAGCAGTTCGGCGAGCCGGTCGTCGGCGGTGATGTAGCCGACGTCCAGCAACTGCGAGGTCGGCTCCAGGCCCTGGGCGCGCATGTCCTCGGTGTAGGAGGTGAGCTGGAGCGCCTGGGAGACCTTGGGCTTGGCGACGAAGGTGCCCTTGCCCTGGATGCGCTCCAGGCGGCCCTCGACCACCAGCTCCTGGAGCGCCTGGCGGACGGTGGTGCGGGAGGTGTCGAACTCCGCGGCGAGCGTGCGCTCCGGCGGGACCGGGGTGCCCGGAGCCTGCGTCTGCGTCATGTCGAGCAGGTGCTTCTTCAGGCGGTAGTACTTCGGCACGCGCGCGGTACGGACGGTCGTGCCGGCCTCGTTCTCCGCACTGCTGACGTCGGTGCTCATGCTCTGCCTTCCCGGCTCCGGATGCCGAAAGCGACCGACATCCCCATCGGCCACGGCTCACATCGTGGCACGGCTTGCCGCGTCAGGACTCCACCCGCGCGCTCCGTGATCCCCTCTGTATACCGCCGGGGCCCGAGCTGGTCTAGTCCAACAGAGAGCCCGGCGGGGGACAGGGCCCGGCCTCCTAGATCCCCTGCCAGCGCGGCTTGTTCGCGTACGTGTGCCGGAAGTAGTCCGCCAGCTTCAGCTTGGCGGCGGCCGCCTCGTCCACGACGACGGTGGCGTGCGGGTGCAGCTGGAGCGCCGAGGCCGGGCACACGGCCGCCACCGGCCCCTCCACGGTCGCCGCCACCGCGTCCGCCTTGCCCTCGCCGGTCGCGAGCAGCACCAGGTGCCGCGCCTCCAGGATGGTGCCGATGCCCTGGGTGATGACGTGGTGCGGGACCTGCTCGATCTCGCCGTCGAAGAAGCGCGCGTTGTCCACGCGGGTCTGCTCGGTCAGGGTCTTGATCCGGGTGCGGGAGGCGAGCGAGGAGCAGGGCTCGTTGAACCCGATGTGCCCGTCGGTGCCGATCCCGAGCAGCTGGAGGTCCACCCCGCCGGCCGCGGCGAGCGCGCGGTCGTACGCCTCGCACGCCGCCTGGACGTCCTCGGCCGTGCCGTCGGGGCCGAGGAAGGAGTCCATGGCGATGCCGAGCGGCTCCAGCACCTCGCGGCGCAGCACCGAGCGGTAGGACTCGGGGTGCTCGGCGGGCAGCCCCACGTATTCGTCGAGCTGGGCTATCCGGGCCCGCGCGGTGTCCACGGCGCCGGAGCGCACCTTGGCCGCGAGCGCCTGGTAGACGGGCAGCGGGGTGGAGCCGGTGGCGACGCCGAGCACGGCGTCGGGCTTGCGGCGCAGCAGCTGTGCCATGGCCTCGGCGATCAGCTCGCCACCCGCCGCGGCGTCCGGAACGATGACAACTTCCACGCTGGACCTGCCGTTCTGGAGAGGGCTCGTGCGTCTATGTGGTTTAGACCAATCTAGCAGAGCGGGCCCCCGCGCCGATGGCCCGGTGCGCGGGGTCGCGGAATTTCCGACGCCTTCTGTCCCCATGGTCGACCCCGGCGGGCTAGGCTGCGTGGCATCGAGTGCCATGGGCCGCGCCCGCCCGCAAGGGCATGGACATGCCCCGTGGTCTAGTCCACAATCGAAGCGACTGTCCGGGCGGGGCGTACGACGCGGTACGCGAGCGGACAGCACGAAGCGAACAAGCCCCGCCTTCCCCGCACAGGAAGGCGGATCGAGGAACCGGCGCTCTCTGCCCTGACTGCCCCGGCTCCTCGGCCTTCGGCCGACCGGGACCGCACACCCCACGGCCGATGATGCTCCGGGCTGCGGTGCCGGGAGGGTTGAGGGTCCCTTCCAGGCGCCGCGGCCCGCGGGTGTTTTCCGGCCATGCCGGGCCCGCGGGTACGCTCGCAACCGTGCCCTCCATGAACGAACTGGTCCGCCAGCACACCGCGCTCGACGACTCCGATCTCGAGTGGCTCCACCTGCTGGTCTCGGAGTGGCAGCTGCTCTCCGACCTCTCCTTCGCAGACCTGGTCCTGTGGGTCCCCACGCGGGACGGCACCCGGTACGTCTCGGTGGCCCAGATGCGCCCCAACACCGGCCCCACCTCCTACCAGGACGACATGGTCGGCCACCTCGTCCCGCGCGGTCGGCGGCCCATGCTGGACGTGGCGCTGGACGAGGGCCGGATCGTGCGCGAGGGCGACCCGGAGTGGCGCGAAGAGGTCCCCGTACGGGTCGAGTCCATCCCCGTACGGCGCGAGGGCCGGGTCCTCGGGGTGATCGCCCGCAACACCAACCTGCTCACCGTGCGCACCCCGAGCCGCCTTGAGCTGACCTACCTTCAGAGCGCCTCCGACCTCGCCCAGATGATCGCGGCCGGGTCCTTCCCCTTCCCCGGCCAGCAGGTTGACATGGACGCCTCGCCGCGCGTCGGCGACGGACTGATCCGGCTGGACGTTGACGGCATCGTGCAGTACGCCTCCCCGAACGCGCTGTCCGCCTACCACCGCCTCGGTCTCGCCGCCGACCTGGTCGGGCACCACCTCGGCCAGACCACCGCCGAACTCGCCCCCACCCGCGGCCCGGTGGACGAGGCGCTGGCGAAGGTGGCCAGCGGCTGGGCGCCGCGCGAGTTCGAGATCGAGTCACCCGACGGGGTGATCCAGTTCCGGTCCATCCCGCTCAAGCCCAAGGGCACCCGGATCGGGGCGCTGGTGCTGTGCCGGGACGTCACCGAGCTGCGGCGCCGCGAGCGTGAGTTGATCACCAAGGACGCCACCATCCGGGAGATCCACCACCGGGTGAAGAACAACCTCCAGACCGTGGCCGCCCTGTTGCGCCTCCAGGCCCGGCGGATCGACTCCGAACGCGGGCGGGCGGCCCTGGAGGAGGCGGTGCGCCGGGTCGGCTCCATCGCCATCGTGCACGAGACGCTCTCCCAGAACCTGGACGAGCGGGTGGAGTTCGACGACATCGCCGACCGGGTGCTGTCGATGGTCGCCGAGATCTCGCCGGGCAAGGTGACCGGCCGGCGCAGCGGGCGGTTCGGGATACTCGACGCCGAGGTGGCCACGCCGCTGTCGATGGTCCTCACCGAGGTGCTCCAGAACGCCCTGGAGCACGGCTTCCGCGAGGGCGAGACCGGCACGGTGGAGGTCACGGCGGTGCGCGGCGGCACGACGAAGGAGTCCCGCCTCCTGGTCACCGTCCAGGACGACGGGGTCGGTCTGCCCGAGGGGTTCGATCCGCACCGCTCGGGCAACCTGGGGCTCCAGATCGTACGGACCCTGGTGGAGGGCGAGTTGGGCGGCACGTTCGACATGGTCCCGGCGCCACAGCGGGGCACGCGGGTGATCCTGGACATCCCGGTGCGCGCGGAGAAGTAGTCAACGGCCCCCTGCGGCGCCGCCGTTGGTATCGACCAATGGCGCCGGGGAGTGTGCCGGGGCCCGGACAGCAGAAAGCCTCGGACCGTCTTCGGTCCGAGGCTCGTGCTCGTTGCTGCGCTGCTGTTCGCTGGCGGCATCGGGGGATACTGCGCGCTGCTGCTCGGGGGCGGGAGATGCGTGCGCGATGCACGCGCCGCCAAGCTCAGGCTGTCAGCTGGGGTGGGTGTATCAGGCGGAGGCCTGACGAGCCCGGTTGCGGGCGGCACGGCGCTTCATCGCGCGACGCTCGTCCTCGCTGAGGCCACCCCAGACGCCGGAGTCCTGACCGGACTCGAGCGCCCACTGCAAACACTGCTCGATCACCGGGCAGCGACGGCAGACGGCCTTGGCTTCCTCGATCTGCAGCAGCGCGGGACCGGTGTTGCCGATGGGGAAGAACAGCTCGGGGTCTTCCTCGCGGCAAACGGCGTTGTGACGCCAGTCCATGGCTGCTACCTCTCCTTGGTATTACGTGCAAGTTGCTTGTGAATGTGAACGCTTTCACGAATCCCTCGACAAGTGAAGGGCCGAACGCCGAGTCTCCCCCGGCGGGGTCCTTGGTATGAAGAGGGGTTCCGGTGATCAGTGGAGGCCGGTGTTGGGGGCCGTCCCGATCGCCACGTAGAGACTCGCAAACCTCAGCGGCGGATACAACCCCTTCCGGAAAGTTTTTTTTGATTCCTCGGTGTCGACTGGGTCACAGCCGTACTTCCATGGGGTGGATCCTGGCCTAAACGTTCGAGTGAAAGGACTTTGGCCTCTTCCACTCACACAATCACACGCAGTGCGCGGCGTACGCCTGTGAACGTCACGCTTGTGCGCAGCCCCAGGTGGTCACCGTCCATCTGGAGCGGCAGGGGAGCCTTCGAATGCAAGGTGAAGCGGTCCAGATCATGGAGCGGGAAGGCATGCCTGCCATGGGGTCCGCGCTCGGGGGACGAAGTGAGCAACTGGGTGCCATACCGGGCAACCGCGGCCGTCGACAGACGGCTGAGCCCGAGCACGTCGATGCCCGTATCGAACGAGGCCTTAGGTGATGTGTACATGGGGCGATTGCCGAGATACGTCCAAGGGGACGTGTTCGAGACTATGGCGACAACGAGATCCTCGATCGGGTCCTCGCCGGGCTGCTCCAGCGTGATCAGGCCGTGCCGGCGATTGGCCTCGGCGAGGAACTGCCGGATCACCTGCCGTACATAGAGGGCGTGCGTCGACCTCTTGCCCCGGTCGCGCTGCTGCTCGACCCGGCCGACGACGCCCGCGTCGAAACCGAGACCGGCGTTGAAGGTGAACCAGCGGGCCGGGACCCCTTCGTCCTCGCTGCCCGGCGTGCCGGTGGCGAGGCCGAGGCCCACCGCGCGCTCCCGGCCCTCGCGCAGCGCGTCCAGCAGGGCGCCGGTGGCCTCGACGGGGTCGTTGGGCAGGCCCAGGGCGCGGGCGAAGACGTTGGTGGAACCGCCGGGTACGACGGCGAGGCCGGGCAGCCGGGCCAGTTCGGGGCCGGCGTGCAGCAGTCCGTTGACCACCTCGTTGACGGTGCCGTCGCCGCCGAGCGCCACGACCATGTCGATGTCGTCGCTCTCCGCCGCCTGCCGGCCGAGGTCGCGCGCGTGCCCGCGGTACTCGGTGGTGACCGCCTCCAGCTTCACCTCGCTGGCCAGCGCGTGGATCAGCACGTCACGCCTGCGTGCGCTGGTGGTGGTTGCCGCCGGATTGACCACGAGGAGAGCACGCATGCACGTCAGCGTACCTACCCGGCGGTACCGGCCCCAGACCGAGGTAGGGATCGGGTAAGAGGGGAGAGGGCGAGGCTCGGCACGGCTGTGCTGGTCAGGGGCGGGGCGGTCCGCTTCGTGGTGCGGGTGAGTGGCGGGCTGATCGCGCGGTTCCCCGCGCCCCTTCGGGGGCGCGGCGGCACCCCGCCGGCGTGGGCAAGCGACCCGCACGCGCCGGTGACCGAGCCCACCCCCGGCCCGCCCCCGCCGGCGGCTACCCTGCTGGGGTGAGCAGTGAGCAGAAGCCCGCGCAGGAAACGACCGGCACCGAAGGAACTCGGCCCCGGAGGCTGACGTACGCCGCCACCCTGGCCGCCCTCGAAGGCATCGCCCTGTTCGCCGGCGGCCTGTGGGTCCTCGTGCTCGGCATCACCGGCGCCCCCGACGACCGGCAGCAGGCCGTGACGCTGGGTATCACCCTCGCCGTACTCGCCCTGCTCCCGCTCCTCGCCACCCGCGGCCTCCTGCTGCGCCGCGGCTGGAGCCGGGGTCCCGCCGTGATCACCCAGCTGATGGCCCTCCCGGTGGGGCTCACCATGCTGAAGTCCGGCGGCGCCGCCGTCCCCGTCGGCATCGTCCTCGCCGTCGTGTCCGTCGCGGCGCTCGTGCTCCTGGTCAACCGGGAGACGACCCAGGCCCTCGGCATCAAGGGTCCGGGCCGCGCCGAGTAGGGCAGGCGCTCTACTCCTCCACCAGCAGCTTCTCCCGCAGCTGCGCCAGCGTCCGGGCCAGCAGCCGGGAGACGTGCATCTGCGAGATCCCGACCTCCTGCGCGATCTGCGACTGCGTCATGTTCCCGAAGAACCGCAGCAGCAGGATCCGCTTCTCCCGCGGCGGCAGATCCTCCAGCAGCGGCTTGAGCGACTCCCGGTACTCCACCCCCTCCAGCGCCTCGTCCTCCGCGCCGAGCGTGTCGGCGACCGCGGGGGACTCGTCGTCGGTGTCGGGGACGTCCAGGGACAGCGTGGAGTACGCGTTCGCCGACTCCAGGCCCTCCAGGACCTCCTCCTCGGAGATGGCGAGCTTCTCGGCCAGTTCGTGCACCGTCGGCGAGCGGCCGTGCAGCTGGGACAGCTCCGCCGTCGCCGTGGTCAGCGAGAGCCGCAGCTCCTGGAGCCGGCGCGGCACGCGGACCGCCCAGCCCTTGTCCCGGAAGTGCCGCTTGATCTCGCCGACCACGGTCGGCGTGGCGTACGTGGAGAACTCCACGCCCCGCTCGGGGTCGAACCGGTCCACGGACTTGATCAGGCCGATGGTGGCGACCTGGGTGAGGTCGTCCAGCGGCTCGCCGCGGTTGCGGAACCGGCGCGCCAGGTGCTCCACGAGCGGCAGATGCATGCGGACCAGCTGATTGCGCAGCTCCGCGTACTGCGCGCTGCCCGTGTCGAGCCCGCGCAGCTCGACGAACAGCGCACGGGCCCCGCTGCGGTCGTGCGGGTCGTGCGGTGCGGCCTGTGCGCTCAGCGCGTCGTCGTCGGCATATCGCTCGTGCTCGCTCATCGTCCCGCCCGTAGCCCTTCCCCGAGGCCTCGCCCCCGCGCGGCCGGCGGGAGTGGTCCCGCCGCGCGCCGCGGGCGAGGAGCCGGGGTCCGCGCCCGCACCGCCGGGCTCCGCGGAGTGGTCCTCCGGGTGTGGCCTGGCCTGCTCGGGGATGCCGTCGATGCCGTCCGCCATGCGCCGGCCGTCGCGGGGGCCCTCCCCGGACGTCTCGGCCGCACTCGACCAGGGGGCACCCCCGTCCCCGGTCGGCAGCTCACGCGTGCCGCGATCTTCGTCCCGCACCGGACCGTCCCCGTTCTCCCTCACGCCGGCCCGGGACCCGCGCCGCGCTGTTTGTAGAGGCTGATGGACACCGTCTTGTCCTCGTCGACGGCGGACGAGACCTTCCCCGCGAGGGCCGACAGCACGGTCCAGGCGAAGGTGTCCCGCGAGGGGGCATGGCCGTCCGTGGTCGGAGCCGACACGGTGACCTCCAGCGAGTCGTCGACGAGCCGGAAGACACAGCTGAGCACCGAGCCCGGCACGGCCTGCTGGAGCAGGATCGCGCAGGCCTCGTCCACGGCGATGCGCAGATCCTCGATCTCGTCCAGGGTGAAGTCCAAGCGGGCCGCCAGACCGGCCGTGGCCGTCCGCAGCACCGACAGGTAGGCACCCGCGGCCGGCAGCCGGACCTCCACGAAATCCTGGTTCGCCGCGGGTTCGCCTGCGATCTGGGACACCCTCACCTCCATGGTGGTACAAGCTTTACAGGGGCCGAGGGTCGCCCCCCGGGGCTAACGCGTAGTGGTTCAAGCGGTGACGCTATCGCGCGCCGAATGTTTCCGTCCCCGGGACCCCGACCCCCTGGCGTCACTCACAGTAAAGCTGTGGATACGCTCCGTGTCTAGGGGGTGTGCGGCCCCAAATCGGGAGAGCCCGCGCCGGGTTGACGTACCCAGACGTCAGACGCCCGAACCGTCGTGCGCGCGCCGCCGCATGCAGTGTCACACGACACAGCCCCCGATCGGGAAGATGATCAACGATCGGAGGCCACTCGTACGGGGTCAGGCCCCGATTCCGTCCCGATTCGGCCGGGAATCGCACGGGAACCGCGCTCGGACGGGCGCCGCTCGGATCGAGTGCCGTTCAGACCGGATCGAGTGCCGTTCAGACCAGGACGTGGTCCACGAAGCACCACCGCCAGTCCTCGCCCGGCTCGAACGTCCGCATCACCGGGTGCCCGGTCTGCTCGTGGTGCCCGGTGGCGTGCCGGCCCGGTGAGGAATCGCAGCAGCCGACATGGCCACAGGTCAGGCAGAGCCGCAGCTGCACCGGGTGCGTCCCGCTCGCCAGGCACTCCGGGCAGGTCGCGGAGCGCGGCTCGGGTTCCGGCTGCGGCAGCGCGTCGGCGTGCGTGCACTGTTTCATGATTGCCAGATTACGACGGGCGTGCGGGTGACCGCGCGGAAAACGAGGGTGGGCGAGAAGCATGGACGTGATGCCCCTGCTGTTGCTGGTCGCGGGCAGTGCCGCGGTCGCCGGGACCGCCCGGCGCACCCCGGTGCCCGCGCCGCTGCTGCTGGTCGCGGTGGGCCTGGCGGTGTCGTACGTCCCCGGCGTCCCCGACTACACCCTCGAACCCGAGGTCGTCCTGCCCCTGGTGCTGCCGCCGCTGCTCTACAAGGAGGGCACCGAGAGCTCCTACCTGGACCTGCGGGCCCAGAAGCGCCCGGTGGGGCTGCTGTCCGTCGGGTACGTGCTGTTCGCGACCTTCGTCGTCGGCTGGGCCGCCTATCTCGTCGTGCCCGGACTGCCGCTGCCCGCCGCGCTGGTGCTCGGCGCGGTCGTGGCGCCGACGGACGCGGTCGCGGCCGCCGCGATCGCCCGCAGGGTCGGGCTGCCGTCCCGGATCACCACGATCCTCCAGGGCGAGTCGCTGCTGAACGACGCCACCGCGATCACCGCCTACAAGGTGGCCGTCGCCGCCGCCGTCGGCGCGGGCTCCACCTGGGCGGGCGGCATCGAGGAGTTCCTGCGCGCGGCGGTCGGCGGCGTGGTCGTCGGCCTGGTGCTCATGGTGCCGATCCACTGGCTGCGCACGCATCTGACCGAGGCGCTGCTCCAGAACACCCTCTCGCTGCTGATCCCGTTCGTCGCCTACGGGGTCGCCGAGCAGCTGCACGCCTCCGGAGTGCTCGCGGTCGTCGTGGTCGCCGTCTACCTCGGACACCGCGCCTGGGAGGTCGACTTCGCGACGAGGCTCCAGGAGGAGGCGGTGTGGAAGATGGTCGCCTTCGTGCTGGAGTCGGCCGTGTTCGCACTGATCGGCCTCCAGCTGCCGCCCATCCTCAAGGGACTCGCCGCCTACCACGGGGCCGACGCGGCCTGGTACGCCCTCGCCGTCTTCCTGGTCGTCGTGGCGGCCCGGTCCGTCTGGACGTTCCCGGCGACCTTCCTGCCGCGCGTGCTGTCCGGGCGGGTCCGGGAGCGCGAGGAGAACCCCACCTGGCGGGCGCCGGTCGTGGTCTCCTGGGCGGCGATGCGGGGCGTGGTCTCCCTGGCCATCGCCTTCTCCATCCCGGAGACGGTGCGCGGCGGCGCGCCCTTCCCGCAGCGCAACCTGATCCTCTTCCTGACCTTCACCACGGTCATCGGCACCCTGGTCGTACAGGGCCTCACCCTCGCCCCGCTGATCCGCCTGATGAAGTTCCCCGGCCGCGACCGGCAAGCCGAGACCCTGGCCGAGGCCAACGCGCAGGCGCAGGCGTCCCTGGCCGCCGAACGCCGCCTGGATGAACTCCTCGCCGACGAGCGCAACGCGCTGCCGCCGCCGCTCGCCGACCGCCTCCGCGACGTCCTGGAGCGCCGCCGCAACGCCGTCTGGGAGCGCCTCGGCCAGGTGAACCCGGTCACGGGCGAGTCCGTGGACGACACCTACCGCAGGCTGTCCCGCGCGATGATCAGCGCCGAACGCGAGGTCTTCGTACGGCTGCGTGACCGCCGCCACATCGACGACGAGATGCTGCGCGCCCTGCTGCGGCACCTGGACCTGGAGGAGGCGGCGGCGTACCGGGAGACGGCGTGATGCGCCTCTAGGTGTTCTGTCTCGGGAGGTTGTGGACGGTGACGGGGCTCACGGCTGAGCGATCTTGAAATGGGTGAGGGCCTTCTGGCCTGGTGTGGATTGCGACATCTGCACCAGCAACAGAAAGGCCCTCGTGCCCCACCGTAATGCACCCCTGACCGAGACCGGACGTCTTCGTCTGGCCCGCTGCGTGGTCGAGGACAACTGGCCCCTCAGAGCAGCCGCCGAACGCTTCCAGGTCTCGCCGACCACGGCCCAGCGCTGGGCCGACCGCTACCGGCAGTTCGGCGAGGCCGGGATGTGCGACCGGTCTTCCCGCCCGCACGCCAGCCCGCGCCGGACCCCGGCCCGCACCGAGCGCCGGATCATCAAGGTCCGGCTTCTGCGCCGCTGGGGGCCGGCCCGCATCGCACACCTGCTGCGGCTGGTGCCCTCGACCGTGCACCGCGTGCTGACCCGTTACGGCCTGGCCCGCCTCGCCAACCTGGACCGGGCCACCGGCCGTGTCATACGCCGCTATGAACGCGACAGGCCCGGCGAGCTGGTGCATGTCGACATCAAGAAGCTCGGCAACATCCCTGACGGCGGCGGGCACAAGGTCCTCGGCCGGGCCGCAGGCCGCAAGACCCGATCCGGCGCCGGCTACAGCTACCTGCACACTGCCGTCGACGACCACTCCCGCCTGGCCTACAGCGAGATCCTCACCGACGAGAAGAAGGAGACCGCCACCGGCTTCTGGCAACGGGCCCACGCCTTCTTCACCGAGTACGGGATCACGGTCGAGCGGGTGCTGACCGACAACGGCTCCTGCTACCGCTCACGCAACTGGCGAGATGCGCTGGCAGCGGCCGGGATCGCCCACAAGCGCACCCGGCCCTACCGGCCCCAGACCAACGGCAAGGTCGAACGCTTCAACCGCACCCTGCTCGACGAGTGGGCCTACGCCCGTCCCTACCGCACGGAGACCGAACGACGCGACGCGTTCCCCGCCTGGCTGCACACCTACAATCACCACCGCGGACACACCGCGCTGAAGGGCCAACCACCCGCCAGCCGCGTCCCCAACCTCACGGGTCAATACATCTAGGGCTCGGGGAACGGCCGGCCGGTGACGACGGCGGCGAGCGTCGTGCCGCGCGGGAAGGCACCCTCCCCGGCGAGGGTGACGAGTCCGTAGAGCAGCTTGGCGACATAGAGGCGTTCCACGGGCAGACCGTGCCGCCGCTCGAAGTCCTCGGCGAAGGCGTCGAGTTCGGGGGTGGTGCGCGCGTATCCACCGAAGTGGAAGCGGTCGTCCAGGGACCAGTCGCCGGTACGGCCACCGAAGGCACGTTCCTGCAACACCTCGGTGTCGGCGGCCAGGAAGCCGCCCCTGAGGACCGGCACACCGAGCGCCCGCTGCCCCTCCGCCAGCCCGGCCGCGAGCCCCGCGAGCGTCCCGCCGGTGCCGCAGGCGACCGCGACGACATCGGCGTGCCCGCGCAGTTCCGCGCCGAGCGCCGCGCAGCCGCGCACCGCCGCCGCGTTGCTGCCGCCCTCCGGCACGACGTACGCGCCCTCGGCGCCGGCCGCGCGCAGGATCGCCGCCAGCGTCTCCGGCTCGGCCTTGCGCCGGTAGACCGACCGTTCGGCGAAGTGCAGCCGCATCCCTTCGGCCGCGCACCGGGCGAGGGAGGGGTTGAGCGGCCGGCCGGCCAGCTCCTGACCGCGCACCACCCCGGTGGTGGCCACCCCGAGCAGCCGTCCGGCCGCCGCGGTGGCCCGCAGGTGATTGGAGTAGGCCCCGCCGAAAGTGACCAGCGGCCGCCCGCCCGCCGCGGCGAGGTTCGGCACCAGCTTGCGCCACTTGTTGCCGATCAGCTCCGGGTGGATCAGGTCGTCCCGCTTGAGCAGCAGCCGGACCCCGCGCCGCTCGAACCGCTCGTCCCGCAGCTCCTGGAGCGGCGAGGGAAGGCGGGGGACGAGGGGATCGCTGCCGGTCACCGTGCCATTGTCGCCGACGCCGGGCACGCGCGTCCGGGCACGGCCCGATTTCCGAAGTCCTCCTTTCTGCCCACTAGTCCGATGATCCATTCCCCCTCTTTCGGGTAATGGCGGGGCGACCGTGCGTGATGGGACGCTCGATGCGAGACCGGCCCGCTGCGGCCGGTGCATTACATGGGAGGGCATTTCCACATGTCGGTAGGCGATGAGGTCCGCACGGATCAGGGCAAGCCGCAGCAGTCCCTCGGGACCGCGGCAGCGCGGAACCTGGCCACCACCACCAAGTCCGTTCCGCAGATGCAGGAGATCAGCTCCCGCTGGCTGCTGCGCACGCTCCCCTGGGTGGACGTCCAGGGCGGCACGTACCGGGTGAACCGCCGCCTGACGTACGCCGTCGGCGACGGCCGCATCACCTTCGTGAAGACCGGGGGTCAGGTCGAGGTCATCCCGGCCGAGCTCGGCGAGCTCCCGGCCCTGCGGTCGTACGAGGACGAAGAGGTCCTGGCCGAGCTGGCCCGGCGCTGCCGCCAGCGCGACTTCGCCCCCGGCGAGGTGATCGCCGACTTCGGCAACCGCAACGACGGGGTGCATCTGCTCGCCCACGGCCGCGTCGAGAAGATCGGCACCGGCCCCTACGGCGACGACTCGGTCCTCGGCGTCCTCGCCGACGGCTCCTACTTCGGCGACCAGGCGCTGGTCGACCCGGACGCCATCTGGGAGTACACGGTCCGCGCGGACACCGCCAGCACCGTGCTCATCCTCAGCCGCCAGGACTTCGAGCAGATCGCCGAGCGCTCCGAATCCCTGCGCGCGCACCTGGCCCAGCTCCGCTCGATCCCGGAGCAGCGCACCAACAAGTACGGCGAGAAGGCGGTCGACCTGGCGGCCGGCCACTCCGGCGAGCCCGACATCCCGCACACCTTCGTCGACTACGAGCCCCGGCCCCGCGAGTACGAACTGAGCATCGCCCAGACCGTACTGCGCGTCCACTCCCGCGTGGCCGACCTGTACAACCAGCCGATGAACCAGACCGAGCAGCAGCTGCGGCTCACGGTCGAGGCGCTGAAGGAGCGCCAGGAGCACGAGCTGATCAACAACCCGGAGTTCGGTCTCCTCAGCAACTGCGAGTACGACCAGCGGATCCAGCCGCACGACGGCGTGCCGAGCCCGGACGACATGGACGAGCTGCTCAGCCGCCGCCGCGGGACCAAGCTGTTCCTCGCCCACCCGCGCGCGATCGCCGCGTTCGGCCGCGAGCTGAACAAGCGGGGGCTGGTGCCGGAGACCATCGACATGGGCGGCAACCGCATCCCCACCTGGCGCGGGGTGCCCATCTTCCCGTGCGGCAAGATCCCGATCAGCGAGGCGCGGACCACCTCGATCATCGCGATGCGTACCGGCGAGGAGGAGCAGGGCGTCATCGGCCTGCGGCAGTCCGGCATCCCGGACGAGATCGAACCGAGCCTGTCCGTCCGCTTCATGGGGATCAACGAGCAGGCGATCATCAAGTACCTGGTCACGGCCTACTATTCGGCCGCCGTCCTGGTGCCCGACGCGCTCGGTGTGCTGGAGAACGTCGAAATCGGCCGGTGGAGGTGACGTTTCCGCACGTCGCGGCCGTGTCCCCGGCCGTATGGGCGGGTACACCCTCGGGGTACGCGTCCGGCCGGGCAGGATCCGCCGGTGCCCGCGGACCTGGCGAGGGGGAGACATGGCCGAGTCCATGACGGAGATCGATGAGCGTTCCTGTGGTGTGCCGTACCCCGGCGCACCACAGGGGCGGCGGGGGACCGGGGACACGGGCCCCGGTCCGCACGACGGGCAGGAGGCGCCGGCGCTGCTGGAGCGGAGCCGGGCGCTGGTCGACCCGGCGATGCGCGCCGCCGTGGAGTCGCTGCCCGGTTCCATGCGCCGGATCGCGCGCTACCACTTCGGCTGGGAGCACGTGGACGGCAGCCCGGCCGCGGGCCACGCGGGCAAGGCGATCCGCCCGGCCCTGGTGCTCGCCGCCGCCGACGCGCTCGGCGGCCCGGCGGCCCGCGCGGCCGCCGTACCGGCCGCGGCGGCGGTGGAGCTGGTCCACAACTTCACACTGCTGCACGACGACGTGATGGACCGGGACCCCACCCGCAGGCACCGGCCCACCGCCTGGACCGTGTTCGGGGACGCGGACGCGATCCTCGCCGGGGACGCGCTCCAGGCGCTCGCGCTGCGCCTGCTGGCCGAGGACCCGCACCCGGCCGCCGCTCAAGCCGCCGCCCGGCTCGCGGACTGCGTGCTGGAGCTGTGCGCCGGCCAGCACGCCGACACCGACCTGGAGCACCGCGCGCCGGCCGAGGTGACGCTGGACGAGGTGCTCGCCATGGCCGAGGCGAAGACGGGGGCGCTGCTGGGCTGCGCCTGCGCCCTCGGCGCGCTGTACGCGGGCGCGGGGCCCGAGGCGGTGGCCGCGCTGGACGGTTTCGGGCGTCAGGCGGGGCTCGCCTTCCAGCTGATCGACGACGTCATCGGCATATGGGGTGAGCCGCTGCGGACCGGCAAGCCGGCCGGTGCCGATCTCGCGGCCCGCAAGAAGTCCCTGCCGGTGGTGGCGGCGCTGGTCTCCGGTACCCCGGCGGCGGCCGAACTCGCCGCGCTGTACGGAAAGCCGTACAGCACCGGGGACAGCGAGGGCATAGCGCGGACCGCGCTGGCCGTGGAGCGGGCCGGCGGCCGGGACTGGGCGCAGGCGGAGGCGGCCGACCGGATGGCCCGCGCGATGCAGGAGCTGGCCCGCGCGATCCCGGACCCGGAGGCGGCGGGCGGGCTGCTCGCCCTCGCCGAGTTCGTGACCCGGCGCAGCAGCTGAGCGTCGCGGTCCGTGCCGCCGGCCCGTCCGGCGGCCCCGGGGACCCGGAGCCTCCGGGCCCGTGCGGCTCCTGACCCCGCACGGCGCTCCGGGGGCTCCGGTCGTACGACCGCCTGCCTCCCCACCGGTCGCCTGGCCCCGGCGTCTACCGTGGGGGCATGCCGAAACCGTCCCGCATCGTCCATCTCACCGAGCGCTCCCTGTGGGAGGCGGCCCGCGAGCGCGGCACCTACGAGGTGTCGACCCGTGGCCGCACCCTCGACGAGGTGGGCTTCATCCACTTCTCCTCGCGCGAGCAACTCCCGCCCGTAGCGGCCTTCTTGTACGGCGATTACGACGGCCCGGACGAACTGGTGCTCCTGGTGGTGGACCCGGCGCTCCTGGACGCGCCGCTGAGGTACGAGCCGGGGGAGCCGGGCGGCGAGGACTTCCCGCACCTGTACGGCCCGTTGCCGGTGAGCGCCGTGGTGGAGGTGGAGCCCTGGGGCTGAAGTGCCGCCCGCCTCAGGCGCGTTCAGGCGGCCGGGCGCTGGAAGCAGCGCAGCAGATTGCCCGCCGGGTCGCGGAAGGCGCAGTCGCGCACGCCCCACGGCTGGTCGGTCGGCTCCTGGAGCACATCGGCGCCGGCCTCGCGCAGCCGCTCCCACAGCGCGTCGCAGTCGTCGGTGGCCAGGATGACCCCGCGCAGCATGCCCTTGGCGAGCAGTTCGGCGAGCGCCTGCCGGTCGGCCGGGGAGGCGTCCGGGTTGGCGCCCGGCGGCTCCAGCACGATCTCCACGTCCGGCTGGTGCGGCGAGCCGACGGTCACCCATCGCATCCCCTCGAAGCCCACGTCGTTGCGGACCTCCAGGCCGAGGATGTCGCGGTAGAAGGCGAGGGCCTTGTCGTGGTCGTCCACGGCGATGAAGCACTGCGCGAGTCGTACGTTCATGCGTTCACGCTAAGCCGGTCGGGACGACGGCGCGCGCGGCTCGGGGGAACTACGGGCGAGATCAGTACGGGCGGCGGCGTGGCCGGGTGAAGGCGCGGGCCACGCAGGAGGGGATCACCGCGGCCGGTTCGTGCGAGGCCGCCCGGTAGGTGCTCGGGGTCTGGCCGACCAGCTCGGTGAAACGGGAACTGAAGGACCCGAGCGACGTGCACCCCACGGCCAGGCACACCTCGGTCACGGTGAGGTCACCCCGGCGCAGCAGCGCCTTGGCCCGCTCGATACGGCGGGTCATGAGATAGCTGTAGGGCGTCTCCCCGAACGCCTTGCGGAAGCTGCGCTGGAAATGGCCGGGGGACATCAGGGCGCCGCGCGCCAGCTCGCTCATGTCGAGCGGCTCCGCGTACTCCCGGTCCATCCGGTCGCGCACGCGCCGCAACCGCCGCAGATCCTCCAGACTCACGCCCACCAGCTTGGCACAGCCCACCGACACCGGGCCGGGACCGGTCGGCCCCGCCGTCCCCACCCCGTCTCCGCCTCGGTATCGGAGGGCATTCGCTCCCAGTTCGCGTGGGATTGGCCGGGTCTTGGTTGGCTGGAGTCATGGACCACTTCACGTTCCTCGTGGCGGTCGTCATCGTGACGGCGCTGGCGTTCGACTTCACGAACGGGTTCCATGACACCGCGAACGCGATGGCCACCTCCATCGCCACGGGCGCGCTCCGGCCCAGAATCGCGGTCCTGATCAGCGGTGTTCTCAATATCGCGGGCGCGTTCCTGTCCACCGAGGTGGCCCGGACGATCTCCGGGGGCATCGTGGACGACGCCCTGGTCACCCCCGCGATGATCTTCGCCGGGCTGGTCGGGGCGATCCTGTGGAATCTGGCGACCTGGCTCGCCGGGCTGCCCTCCAGTTCCTCGCACGCCCTGTTCGGCGGGCTGATCGGCGCGGTCTGGGTCGGCGCGGGGTCCAAGGGCGTGCACTTCGAGCAGGTGCTCGACAAGGTGCTGCTGCCCGCCGTCGTCTCCCCTCTGGTGGCCGGCGTCGCCGCCTGCGCCGCCACCTACCTCGCCTATCTGCTCTCCGCCCGCGCCCGCCAAGAGCAGGTGACCAAGGGCTTCCGGCTCGGCCAGATCGCCTCCGCGTCCCTGGTCTCCCTCGCGCACGGCACCAACGACGCGCAGAAGACCATGGGCGTGATCACGCTGACCCTGATCTCCGCGGGCGCGCTCGGCCATGACGCCGGGCCGCCGGTCTGGGTCATAGGCTCCGCGGGACTCGCGATCGGCCTCGGCACCTATCTGGGCGGCTGGCGGATCATCCGCACCATGGGCAAGGGCCTGACGGACATCCAGTCACCGCAGGGCTTCGCCGCCGAGACGGCCTCCACCGCCGTGATCCTCACCTCCGCCCACCTCGGCTTCGCCCTGTCCACCACCCAGGTCGCCTCCGGCAGCATCCTCGGCGCGGGACTCGGCCGCCGGCTCGCGGAGGTCCGCTGGGGCGTGGCCGGGCGGATGGCGCTGGCCTGGCTGATCACCCTGCCGTTCGCCGCGCTGGTCGGCGGCCTCGCGGCCAGCGTGGTCAAGCACGGCGGCAACGTCGGCACGGTCGTCGTCGCCCTGGTGGTGCTGGCCCTCGCCGTGGGCGGCGTCGCCGTCTCCCGCCGCAACCCGGTGCACGCCGACAACGTCAACGACCACCACGAGGTCACCCTCCGCGCCCAGACGCCCACCGACATCGGCTCCGCCGTCTGAACTCCGGGAGTCCGCCATGCACATCGACTGGTCCGCCCTCGCCCGCGTCGCCGCGGTCAGCCTCGGCGTCACCGTCACCGTGGTCGTCGTCTTCACCCTCGGCGTGCTGGGCCTGTCCCGCGCCGCCGACCGCCGCGCGGGCGCCGCCACCGCGGCCCGCGCCCAGGCGGGGCTGTGCTTCCTGGTCTGCGCGGTGGTGGTGGGGTACGGGATCTACCTGATCGTGCCGCAGTTCCACTGACCGCGCCTGGCGCGCGGCCCACCGGTCCCGCACCGCAGGCATGGTCGTGCCGACACGGCCCGGCTGGAAGGGGCCCCCTCGCTCGCTTGCCGGAACGCGTCAGGCCGCACCCAGCAACTCGCGCAGCCGCGCGGTGTCGATGACGTGCGCCCGCATCGGGAACACCTTCTCCAGCAGCACCCGGTGGACCTCCGGGTCACGGTCGGCGACCCCGTCGGACAGCACGATGACCCGGTAGTCGCGGTCGGCGGCGTCGGTCAGCGTGGACAGGACGACTCCGCTGGTGCTGATCCCGGAGAGGATCAGCGTGTCGATGCCGCGCGCGTCCAGCTGCTCGTACAGGTCGGTCGTGGAGGCCGCGCCGATGCGGACCTTGCGCACCACGATGTCGCCGTCCTCGGGCGCGATCCGCTCGTCGACCTGCGTCGCGGGGTCCTCGTGGTGGTTGAGCCTGGCCGCGGCGAGCGGGCCGAAGGGCTTGTTCCGCTCCGGGATCGCGGCCCAGTCCTCCTCGGTGAAGGCGACCCGGACGTAGCCGATGGTGCCTCCGGCGGCGCGGACCTCGGCGATGGCGCCCTTGATCAGCTCGATCAGCGCGTCCGCGTCGGGGGCGTGGGAGAGGATCCCGCCCTGGAGGTCCATCGCCAGCAGGGCGGTGCGCTCGGGGGCGATCGAGGTCAGGGTGGCGGGGGTGGTCATACGGTGGTTCTCCTCGCGGATCTCATGGGGTGTGCGGGTGGATCTCGGCCCCGGCGAGACGCTCCAGCAGCTCGACGGCCTTCTCCAGGTCGTCCAGCTCCTCCGGGGGTACGACCTGTGCGATGGCGCGGGCCAGGAAGGAGGCGCGCCCCGCGAGCAGCCGTTCGATCAGTTCGCCGGCCGAGGGGTCGGCGCTGATCAGCTTGCGGCGGCCGTCGAGCGGATCGGACGCGCCGTGCACCAGTCCGGCGGCCTTCAGCACCGCGAGGCTCTGGGCGATGGCCTGGGGCGTGACGTGCTCCAGCGCGGCGAGCCGCGCCGCCGTCACCGGGCCCTCGCGCACCACCTCGGCCAGGACGGCGAGCTGGGTGGCGGTCAGACCGGTCGCGTGCTGCCCCGACTCCGCGCGCAGCCGTGCCCGCAGGCGCTTCATCGCCTGGTTGAGGCGCTGGGCGGTGTCGGAGGGGGGCGGTGGGGGAGTGGTGGCGGAGCCGGAGGTCACGCCCTCACCGTAGAATTCATCAAGCAACTTTGCCAAGTTGCTTGATGAATTCTTGGACGGGGCTCTCCTCGGGGCGTCCGCGCGGTCACCAGGGGAGGCGGTGGCTCGGTGTCGTGCGGTGCGGGGGCGGGCTACCGCCTCTCCCACTGCTCCTTGGTGATCTCGTACCGCACGCCCCCGAACTCGGCGCCCTCGACTTTCGCCATGTCAGGAGGGGTTGGGATGCTCTCCGCGAGCGTCATCCCGACCTTCTCCATGACATTGCGCGAACCCCGGTTCACGGACATCGTGTCGGCCCAGACCATGCGCACCCCTAGTTCCGTGAACGCCTTGCGCAGCAGGGCCCGTGAGCCCTCGGTGGCGTACCCCTTGCCCCAGGCCGCCTGCCGCAGCCGGTAGCCGAGTTCGACCTCGTCGAGCGGGCCCTCCGCCTCGGGACGCAGGATGAACCAGCCGATGAACGCGCCGCCGTCCTTCTCGTGCGCGGCGAACAGCCCCAAGTCGCCGCCCCACTTGTCGTAGCCGGCGAGGATGTTCGGCAGATGACGCTCCCGGACGACCTCCGGCGCGGTCGGCTCACCACCGCTCAGGTACCGCATCACCGCCGGGTCACCGTCCAGCTCTATCAGCAGATCGGCGTCCCCGTCGGTGAATCGGCGCAGCACCAGGCGCTCGGTGTCCAGATAGGTGTCCATGAGCCGATCATGTCGGAAGCGACTCGGACGGCCAATCGATTTCGCGAGCCGGTGGACCGGTGGACGCGGCGCCGGCTCCACCGTGCGGACGCCCTTCCCTCGTCCCGCAGAAAAGACCGCACCCGGCCCCCACGAGCGCCAAGTTACGGCGCCCTGTGGGCCGGGTGCGGGGAAGTAGACCGGGCGATAAGGGAAATCGCAGGTCAAGCAGCGTGACCGGGTGGGTCAGGCCTTCTTGGTCTCCCAGAAGATCTTGTCGATCTGGGCGATGTAGTCGAGCGCCTTCTGGCCCGTCGCCGGGTCGGTGGACGCCTTGGCGGCCGAGAGGGCCTTCAGGGTGTCGTTGACCAGCTGGTGCAGCTCGGGGTACTTCTCGAAGTGCGGGGCCTTGAAGTAGTCGCTCCAGAGGACGGAGACGTGGTGCTTCGCGAGCTCCGCGCGCTGTTCCTTGATGACGGTGGCGCGGGCCTGGAAGTGGGGGTCGTCGTTGCCGGCCATCTTCTCCTGGACGGCCTTGACCGACTCCGCCTCGATGCGGGCCTGGGCCGGGTCGTACACGCCGCAGGGCAGGTCGCAGTGGGCGCTGACCTTGACCTTGGGGGCAAACAGGCGGGAAAGCATGGAGCATTCCTTCCTCGTGATCGTCTTCTCAGGTGCGACATTACTCCCTGGGCGACCTGTTTTCCTGAGTGCCCCCTAGGGCTTAGGACAAAAGTCCAGGGTCAGACTGAGACTGGTGGAGGAACGGACCGGGGAGGTGCCGGGAATGCCGGAGCTGTCGCAGGAGAGCGAGCGGGGGAGGTCGCCCGCGCCGTTCGGGCTGGCCGAGGTGACAGGGCCGTCCATGGTGCCCACGCTCCAGCACGGCGATCAGCTGCTGGTGCGCTACGGGGGCACCGTCAGGCCCGGTGACATCGTCGTACTGCGGCATCCGTTCCAGCAGGACCTGCTGGTGGTCAAGCGGGCCGTGGAGCGGCGCGAGGGCGGTTGGTGGGTGCTCGGGGACAACCCGTACGCGGGTGGGGACAGCACCGACTACGGGGTCGTGCCCGAGGAGCTGGTGCTGGGGCGGGCCTGGGTGCGGCTGCGGCCGTTCCGGGCCGGTCAGCGTTCGCCGCTGGCCGTGCTGGGCTGGGCCGTCTCGGCCGTACGGCCGCTGCTCGGCGACCGGTCGGCCTCCAGGCGCTTGCGGGCCCGGTAGGCGGCCACGTTGGCGCGGGTGGCGCAGCGGTCGGAGCAGTAGCGGCGGGACCGGTTGGTCGAGGTGTCCAGGTACGCGTTGCGGCAGGGCGCCGCCTGGCACAGGCCGAGCCGGTCCACGCCGTACTCGGTGAGGTGGAAGGCCAGGCCCATCGCCGCGATCGCCGCGTAGCCCGCGGTGGCGTTGGAGGGGTGGTCGGCCAGGTGCATGTGCCACAGCGGGCGGTCGTCCTCGTCCCGGTGGTCGTGGCCGGAGATCTGGGGGCTGACCGGGAACTCCAGCAGCAGCGAGTTCAGCAGGTCCACGGCCAGCGTCTCGTCGCCGCCGTCGGCCGCCTCGAAGACCGAGCGCAGCCGGGCCCGGACCGAGCGGAAGCGGGTGACGTCGGCGTCGGTGGCGCGGCGGGCAGCGGACGCGTTGACGCCGAAGAGGTCACGGATGGCCTCGACCGAGGTCAGGCAGTCCTTGCCCCGGCTCGGTTCCTCGGTGTTGACGAGTCGTACGGCGTAATCCGAGTAATAGGCCAGTTCCACTTGTAGTCCTTACGGAGGCGCTCTATCGTCGTACCAGCGGTCGGGTAACAGTCGATCGTGCATCCAGGGTATTACGCATCCGAGGGGAAAGGCGGGTTCCATGACCACGGGTACCGGAACCGACTGGGCGGCCTGGCAGAGCAGCTGGGACCGGCAGCAGGAGTGGTACATGCCGGACCGCGAGGACCGCTTCCGGATCATGCTCGACATGGTCGAGGCCCTCGTCGGCACGGCACCGCGCGTGCTCGACCTCGCCTGCGGCACCGGCAGCATCACCGCCCGGCTGCTGGCCCGGTTCCCCGAGGCCACCAGCACCGGCGTCGACCTCGACCCGGCCCTGCTCGCCATCGCGCGCGGCACCTTCGAGGGCGACGACCGGGTCTCCTTCGTGACCGCCGACCTCAAGGACCCCGACTGGACGACGCGGCTGCCGTACGAGTCGTACGACGCCGTACTGACCGCGACGGCCCTGCACTGGCTGCACAGCGAACCCCTCGCGGACCTCTATGGCCGGATCGCGGAACTCGTGCGCGCCGGCGGTGTGTTCATGAACGCGGACCACATGATCGACGACAGCACGCCCCGGATCAACGCGGCCGAGCGCGCCCAGCGGCACGCCCGAATGGAACAGGCCAAGCGGGACGGCGCCCTCGACTGGGCCGAGTGGTGGCAGCTCGCGGCCGAGGACCCGGTGCTCGCCGAGCCGACCGCCCGCCGCTTCGAGATCTACGGCGAGCACGCCGACGGCGACACGCCCTCCGCCGCCTGGCACGCGCGCACCCTGCGGGAGAAGGGCTTCGCGGAGGCCCGGCCGGTGTGGTGCTCGCCGTCGGACGGCCTGGTTCTCGCCCTCAAGTAGGCGTCGAAGGGGCGGGCGGACGGACGGGGGAGGAGCGGTGCGGGCAACGCTCCTCCCGTTCGGTCCGCGTTGCCGCCGCTTCCGCGCGGGCCGTGAACCGTTCCTTCCGCTCCGGCCGCGCCGCGGCCGTTCGCGCCCCGGCCGGCTACAGCACCTTCGACAGGAACGACTGCGTCCGCTCGTGCCGCGGATTCGTCAGCACGTCCCGCGGATGGCCGGATTCGACCACGACACCGCCGTCCATGAACACCAGGCTGTCGCCGACCTCGCGGGCGAAACCCATCTCATGGGTGACGACGACCATCGTCATGCCGGACTCGGCGAGGTCGCGCATGACGTCCAGGACGTCGCCGACCAGCTCCGGGTCCAGGGCCGAGGTCGGCTCGTCGAACAGCATCAGCTTGGGGTCCATCGCCAGCGCCCGCGCGATCGCCACCCGCTGCTGCTGGCCGCCGGAGAGCTGCGAGGGGTAGTTGCCCGCCTTGTCGGCCAGGCCCACCCGCTCCAGGAGCCCCGCGGCACGCTCCCGCGCCTCGCTCTTGGGCGCGCCCTTGACCTGGACCGGCGCCTCCATGACGTTCTCCAGCGCCGTCATGTGCGGGAACAGGTTGAAGCGCTGGAAGACCATGCCGATGTCCCGGCGCTTCCTGGCGACTTCGCTGTCCTTCAGCTCGTACAGCTTGCCGCCCTTCTGGCGGTAGCCGACCAGCTCGCCGTCGACGTAGAGCCGCCCGGCGTTGATCTTCTCCAGGTGGTTGATGCACCGCAGGAAGGTGGACTTCCCCGAGCCCGAGGGGCCGATGAGGCAGAACACCTCGCCGGGGCGCACCTCCAGGTCGATGCCCTTGAGCACCTCCACATGCCCGAACGACTTGTGGACGCCCTCCGCCCTGACCATCGCGGTGGGGCTCTGCCGCTCGCTCAGCCGGTCGTCGCTCATGCCATGACCTTCCTGCTGGAGAAGGTCGTCAGATGCGCTCTGACCTTCTGCCACGGGGTGGGCGGGAGGCTGCGGCTGGAGCCGCGCGCGTAGTACCGCTCGAGGTAGTACTGGCCCACGCTGAGCACCGAGGTCATGATCAGATACCAGGCCGCGGCCAGGAAGTACATCTCCACCGGGGCGCCGGAGTTCTGGCCGATGTCCTGGGCGTAGCGGAACAGCTCGGGGTACTGGACGGCCGCCACCAGCGAGGTCGTCTTCAGCATGTTGATGACCTCGTTGCCGGTCGGCGGCACGATCACCCGCATCGCCTGCGGGATGACCACCCGGCGCAGGGTCTTGCCGTGGCTCATGCCCAGCGCCTGGGCCGCCTCGGTCTGGCCCTCGTCCACCGCGAGCAGGCCCGCCCGGCAGATCTCGGCCATGTACGCCGCCTCGTTCAGGCCCAGGCCGAGCAGCGCCGTCAGCAGCGGCGTCATGAAGTTCGACCAGTAGTCCTTGTAGAGCGGCATCAGGTTGATGTACTCGAAGACCAGGCCCAGGTTGAACCACAGGAACAGCTGGACCAGGACCGGGGTGCCGCGGAAGAACCAGATGTAGAACCACGCGATGGACGAGGTCACCGGGTTCTTCGAGAGCCGCATGACGGCCAGGACGATGCCGCCGACGATGCCGATCAGCATCGACAGGACCGTCAGCAGGAGCGTCTTGCTGACCCCGGTCATGATCCGGTGGTCGAAGAAGTACTCCGGCACCGCATGCCAGTTGATCTTGCCCTGGCTGAAGGCGTGGACGATCGCGACGAGGATCGCGATGGCGACGACGGCGGACACATAGCGTCCGTAGTGCCGCACCGGGATGGCTCTGATGGCTTCCGGGCCGGCCGGGGGAGTGCCCTGCTCCCCGGCCGCCTTCTCTATGTCAGTCACGGATGTGCTGCCTCTCGGTGGCCGCTGGGTACGCCGCGGGTCACTTGCCGCCGTTGATCACGGATTCCTTGACGGCGCCGTCCTGGGCGCCCCACTTCTCGAGGATCTTCCGGTACTCGCCGTTCTTGATGATCGCGTCCATCGCGGCCTTGAGCGCGTCCCGCAGCTGGGTGGCCTCCTTGGAGACGGCGATGCCGTACGGCGCCGCCGAGACCTGGTCGCCGACGAGCTGGAAGTCCTTGCCGCCGCCCGAGGTCTTCACCGCGTACGCCGCCACCGGGAAGTCGGAGGAGGCCGCGTCCACGCCGCCCGAGCGCAGCCGGGTCTGGGACTGCTGGTCGTCGTCGAAGGGCTCGATGGAGAGTTTCTTGCCGGCCGGACACTTCTTGGCCTCGGTCTTGGCCAGGTCCTCCGAGACGGTGCCGCGCTCGACGGCGATCTTCTTGCCGCACAGGTCGGACCAGCCGGTGATGCCCTCGGTCTCCCCCTTGCGCGTGTAGATCGAGACGCCGGCGGTCAGGTAGTCGACGAAGTCGACGCCCTCGCCGACCTTCTTGCCGGTGTCCGGGTCGACGCCCTGCTGGCGGTCCTTGTTGTCGGTCATGGCCGACATCGCTATGTCGTAGCGGCCCGAGCGCAGACCGGTGAGCAGGGCGTCGAAGGTACCGTTCTGGAACTCGAACTTCACGCCGAGCTGCTTGCCCAGCGCGGCCGCGAGGTCGGGGTCCAGACCGACGGCCTTGCCGCTGGAGTCCTTGAACTCCACCGGGGCGTACGCGATGTCCGAGCCGACCAGGATCTTGCCCTTGCCGCGGACGGACTGCGGGAGCTTGCTCGCGAGCGGGGCGGAGGAGGCGGCGCCGGAGTCGTTGCCCTTGCCCTTCGTCTGGTCACCGCAGCCGGTGACCAGCAGGGCGCCTGCGACCGCGAGCGCACCGACCGCGGCCAGCCGGGGGCGGGTGGCGATCGGACGACGGGGAGAACGTGCGGTCATCGTGGATTCCTCCGGCGTATGCGAAGAGTTAGCCGCTGGGTAGACGAGAACACACACCATTGGGTGGCGCGACCTCGCGGGTTTACGGCATCTTGCCATTCGGACTACGCCATCCAGGGGCGCCGATATGTCAAAATCGGATAACGGGTGACCCCCGAATCCCATCAGGTCGGTACATCCCCGGTCCTTGGAGCCATATCGCACCGGACCACCTGCGCGAATCCCGTCCCGCCGCCGGAAAACCTCCGGCCCATCCCGGCATGCGGACGGCCGGACGCCCCCGCCCCCCCGCCCCCCCCGTGCCGCCGTCAGCGCGGCCGTCAGCGGTGTGTCATCTCCGTGTGGCTATCTGGTTCCGAGATGTGACCTTGCACCTATTGGACTCGTCGTGGGCGCCGTCCGTCCGGTAAGAAGGTTCTTTACACCCCTCATCCGGGGCCCAGGGCGCGTGTGCGGCGCGCCCGTCGCGCATGACCCGTGCGTATCCGCAATCGGGCCCTGCGCGGTGCCCGCCCACCCCTCACCAGGAGTGGTCGACCCTCAAATCATGCATACCTAAGGGGTAGAACAAGTGGCAGCGGAGATCGTCAATCCTCGCAGCGACATCGGTACGGACCAGGACGGCGGGGCCGAGCCCCTCGATTCCTTCGATCCGGTGTTCGCTCTGCACCGCGGCGGCAAGATGGCTGTGCAAGCCACCGTGCCGGTCCGCGACAAGGACGACCTTTCCCTCGCGTACACGCCCGGCGTCGCGCGCGTGTGCACCGCGATCGCGGAGCAGCCGGAGCTGGTCAACGACTACACATGGAAGTCCTCCGTCGTCGCCGTCGTCACCGACGGCACGGCGGTGCTCGGACTCGGGGACATCGGTCCCCAGGCCTCCCTCCCGGTGATGGAGGGCAAGGCGATCCTGTTCAAGCAGTTCGGCGGTGTCGACGCGGTGCCGATCGCGCTCGACTGCACCGACGTGGACGAGATCGTGGAGACCGTCGTCCGGCTCGCTCCCTCCTTCGGCGGAGTCAACCTGGAGGACATCTCGGCGCCCCGGTGCTTCGAGATCGAGCGCCGCCTCCAGGAGCGCCTGGACATCCCGGTCTTCCACGACGACCAGCACGGCACCGCCGTGGTCACGCTCGCGGCGCTGCGCAACGCGGCGCGGCTCAGCGGCCGGGAGATCGGGCAGCTGCGCGCCGTGATCTCGGGCGCCGGCGCGGCCGGTGTGGCCATCGCCAAGATGCTGGTCGAGGCCGGCATCGGTGATGTGGCGGTGGCGGACCGCAAGGGCGTCGTCTCGGCGGACCGCGAGGACCTCACCCCGGTCAAGCGCGAGCTGGCCGGCTTCACCAACAAGGCCGGGCTCAGCGGCACGCTGGAGGACGCGCTCACGGGCGCGGACGTCTTCATCGGCGTCTCCGGAGGTACGGTCGCGGAGGCGGCCGTGGCCCGGATGGCCGAGGGTGCCTTCGTGTTCGCGATGGCCAACCCGAACCCCGAGGTGCACCCCGAGGTCGCGCACAAGTACGCGGCGGTCGTGGCCACCGGGCGCTCGGACTTCCCGAACCAGATCAACAACGTGCTGGCCTTCCCCGGCATCTTCGCCGGCGCGCTCCAGGTGCGGGCCACCCGGATCACCGAGGGCATGAAGATCGCGGCGGCGGAGGCGCTGGCCGCGGTGGTCGGGGACGATCTCGCGGCGGACTACGTGATTCCGTCGCCGTTCGACGAGCGGGTCGCTCCGGCGGTCACGGCGGCGGTGGCCGCGGCGGCCCGCGCGGAGGGCGTCGCCCGCCGCTGACACCGGCTGAAGACGGCCCCGCCTGTGTCGGCGGGGCCGTCTCCTTCCCGCCCGTCCCCGGATTCCGTGTCGCGAGGCGGCCCTGGAACGGCCTCGCGGCAAGCTGCGCCGACGGGGTGCCGTCGTGCAAGAGGGCATGTGTCACAGCGCGGCCCGGTTCCGCCGGCCGCCCGGCGCACCTATCGTCGGCACCATGTTCGCCGTCTACGCCGCCCGAATCGACCGCGACCAGCCGCTCTCCGGCCTTGAGTTGGGGGAGCGTCCGGCTCCCGAGGCCCGTCCCGGCTGGAGCACCATCGATGTGCGCGCCGCCTCCCTCAACCACCATGACCTCTGGTCCCTGCGGGGCGTCGGCCTCCCGGAGGACCGGCTGCCGATGATCCTCGGCTGCGATGCCGCCGGGGTCGACGCGGAGGGCAACGAGGTCGTCCTGCACTCCGTCATCGGCCAGACCGGCCACGGCGTCGGCCCCGGGGAGCCGCGCTCCATCCTGACCGAGCGCTACCAGGGCACATTCGCCGAACAGGTCGCCGTACCGACCTTCAATGTGCTGCCCAAGCCGAAGGAGCTGTCCTTCGCCGAGGCCGCCTGTCTGCCCACCGCGTGGTTGACGGCGTACCGGATGCTGTTCACCAACGCGGGGGTACGACCCGGAGACTCGGTCCTGGTGCAGGGCGCGGGCGGCGGGGTCGCCACGGCCGCGATCGTGCTCGGCAAGGCCGCGGGGCTGAAGATGTTCGCCACCAGCCGGGACGAGGCGAAGCGGAAGCGGGCCCTGGAGCTGGGCGCGGTGGAGGCCGTGGAGAGCGGGGCGCGGCTGCCGCAGCGGGTGGACGCGGTCATCGAGACCGTGGGCGCCGCGACCTGGTCCCACTCGGTGAAGTCGCTGCGCCCCGGCGGCACGATCGTGATCTCCGGCGCGACCAGCGGCGACCGGCCCTCGCACGCCGAGCTGACCCGGATCTTCTTCCTCGAACTGAAGGTGGTCGGCTCCACGATGGGCACCAAGGAGGAGCTGGAGGACCTGCTCTCCTTCTGCGCCACGACCGGGGTACGGCCCGTCATCGACGAGGTGCTCCCCATGGACCGCGCCCGCGAGGGCTTCGAACGGATGGAGTCCGGCGGGCAGTTCGGGAAGATCGTGCTGACCACGTCCTGAGTCCGCCGGCGAAGTGGCGGCGGGTCCGGACCGGTGCCGGGCCCGCCTTTTCCTAACCCGTCGTCTCCTCTCCCTTCCGCGGGCGCAGCACCGAGGTGATCTCCGCCGCCGCGCGTGACAAATGCTCACGGGCCGCCCGGAGCTGGTCCGGGGTCACGCCGTGGTCGCGGGACAGATCGCGGATGTCGTCACGGAACCGGTCCAGGAGGCGGTCGAGGTCGCGGGCGGGGTTGTCGGTGGGGGGTTCGTGCGTCCACGAGGGGACGTACTCGGCGGGGAAGTCCGCCGTGGTGTAGGTCGGGGTCGGAGCCGGGCGGGGGGTGGTCCAGTCCTTGCCCAGATCGCCCAGCTCCCGCGCCAGTTCGGTCAGGCCCTCGCGGACGCCCGCCGGCCAATTGCCGCGCGCGAAGTGGTCCTGGACGCGGCGGGCGATGCGCTGCATCTCCTCCTGCGCCTGGGCGCGGGCGCGGGCCTGGGCCTCCTGGGCCTGGTGGCGGGCGCGCTGGGCCTCCTCACGGGCCCGGCGGCTCTCGTCCTTGGCGCGGCGGGCCTGCTCCTTCCACTCCTGCCTGACCCGGCGCATCTCCTCCTTGGCGGCGCGCCAGGCGTCCTTGGACTCCGGGCCGTCCCCGGCGTCCCCGGCGTCGCCCCCCTCGCGGGCCTCGGAGGCGGCGGCGCGCATCTCGCGGCGCAGATCGCCGGCCGCGCCGCGCACATCGGCCTTGATCTCGGCCGCCAGTTCCGCCACCGACTCGCGGATCTCCAGTTCCAGATCGGCCAACTCACCGCTGCGGTCGGCCAGTTCGGCGCGGCCCGCGTCGGTGATGGCGTACACCTTGCGGCCGCCCTCGGTGGTGTGGGTGACCAGGCCCTCGGCCTCCAGCTTGGCCAGGCGGGGGTAGACGGTGCCCGCCGAGGGGGCGTACAGCCCCTGGAAGCGCTCCTCCAGGAGGCGGATCACCTCGTAGCCATGGCGCGGCGCTTCGTCCAGCAGCTTGAGCAGGTACAGGCGCAGACGTCCGTGAGCGAAGACCGGGGGCATGTCAGAGCACCTTCTTGTCGGTCGGGCCGTCGGCCGGGCCGGCGCCGGCGCCGTCGGCCGGGTCCCCGGGGGCCCGGTCGGGGCGGCGGAGCAGGGCGATCGCGCCGGAGACCGTGGTGGCCCGGAGCCGCCCCGTGCCCGCGCCCAGCCGGCCGGTGATCTTGTGGGCGCCCCACTGGCCGTGCACCCGCAACTGGTCGAAGGCGTTGGAGATCCGGCCGCTCGCCGTGTTCGCCTCCACCTCCGCGTCCGCCGGGTGCGGCAGCCGGATGGCGATCTCGCCCGAGACGCTGGTGAGGTGGACGTCCGTCGGCCCCTCCGGGTCCAGGTCCACGATCATCGAGCCGCTGACCGAGTCGGCCCGCACGGCGGGACCCGAGCCCTCGACCACGGTCAGGTCGCCGGAGACCGAGGTGAAGCGCAGCTCGCCGGTGACCGCCTGCGCCTCCAGGTTCCCCGACACGGTGTTCGCCTGGACCGGTCCGGACAGGCCGACCAGGGTGGTGTCGCCGGTGACGCCCCGGATCACCGCGGGGCCCCGGATGCCGGAGACCACCGCGCCGGCGCCGACCGTGCCCACCTCCACCCTGGCGTCCGCCGGGACCGCGAGCGAGACGACCGCGCTGCGGCGCCAGCTCTTGCGGTCCAGGAGCTTGGTGAAGCCCTGCCAGGTCAGGTCCTCGTAGCCCACCGTCAGGGTGCCGTTCTCGTGTATCACCGTCAGCGGTGGCCCCTCGAGGTCGGAGACCTCCAGGCGGGCCGGGCCTTCCTCGGCCGCCACCACGTTCACCGTGCCGCCGGCGATGCGCACCTGGAGGGTGCTCACCGGTGCGTCGAACGTCAGCTTCCGTGGCTCGGCGACGGACCACTCGGACATGGGGACCTCCTCGGCCGTACGGTATCGCGACGCGTCATATCGCGTCTGTCGAGAAACACGATATATCGCGGCGTCGCGAAGCTCAAGACACTCTTTCGGGAACGCCGCCCCGCGCATTGCTTAGGCTGGTGAGGACGCCGCCGCCTGCCCCATCGGCCCGGGGCACCCACGCACACGGCGCATACGCACACCAGGAGACGCAACCCCATGTACTTCACCGACCGCGGCATCGAGGAGCTGGAGAAGCGGCGCGGCGAGGAGGAGGTCACCTTCGAGTGGCTCGCCGAGCAGCTGCGCACCTTCGTGGACCTCAACCCCGACTTCGAGGTGCCCGTGGAACGCCTGGCCACCTGGCTCGCCCGCCTCGACGACGAGGACGACGAGTAGACGGGAAATCGCCGAAGTAGGCGGGAAAGACGCCGAAGTAGGCGGGAAAAACGCCGAAGGGCCCGGTTCCGTGATGGAACCGGGCCCTTCGGCGTTGCCGTGCCGGAGGCTTACGCCTCGAACACCTCACGCACGAGCTGCTCCTGCTCGGCCTGGTGGCGCTTGGCGGAGCCCACCGCCGGGGACGAGGAGTGCGGGCGCGAGATGCGCCGCAGCCGCTCGCCGGCCGGGATGTCCGCGCCGACCGCCAGGTCGAGGTGGTCGATCAGGTTGAGCGCGATGAACGGCCAGGCACCCTGGTTCGCCGGCTCCTCCTGGACCCACAGGTACTTCTCGGCGTTCGGGTACTTGTTGACCTCCGCCTGGAGCTCGGCACCCGGCAGCGGGTACAGGCGCTCGATGCGGATGATCGCCGTGTCCGTGGCGCCGCGCTTCTTCCGCTCGGCCTCCAGGTCGTAGTAGACCTTGCCCGCGCAGAAGACGACCTTGCGGACCGCGGCCGCGTCGGCCGTGGCGTCGCCGATGACCGGGCGGAAGCCGCCGGTCGTGAACTCCTCCGCCTTGGAGGCGGCGGCCTTCAGGCGCAGCATCGACTTCGGGGTGAAGACGACCAGCGGCTTGTGGGCCGGGTTGTGCACCTGCCAGCGCAGGAGGTGGAAGTAGTTCGACGGCGAGGTGGGCATGGCCACCGTCATGTTGTTCTGGGCGCACAGCTGGAGGAACCGCTCCGGGCGCGCGGACGAGTGGTCCGGGCCCTGGCCCTCGTAGCCGTGCGGCAGCAGCAGGACGACGCCGGAGGTCTGGCCCCACTTCTGCTCGGCCGAGGAGACGAACTCGTCCACGACCGTCTGGGCGCCGTTGACGAAGTCGCCGAACTGGGCCTCCCACATCACCAGCGCGTCGGGACGCGCCAGCGAGTAGCCGTACTCGAAGCCCATGGCCGCGTACTCGGACAGCAGCGAGTTGTAGACGTTCAGCCGCGCCTGGTCCTCGGCGAGGTACTGGAGCGGGGTGTACTCCTCGCCGGTCTCCCGGTCGATCAGCACCGCGTGCCGCTGGCCGAAGGTGCCGCGCTGGGAGTCCTGGCCCGCGAGGCGGACCGGGGTGCCGTCGAGCAGCAGGGAGCCGATGGCCAGGGTCTCGCCCATGCCCCAGTCGATGGTGCCGTCCTCGACCATCGCCGCACGGCGCTGGAGCTGCGGCAGCAGCCGCGGGTGCACGGTGATGTGCTCGGGGATGTTGACCTGGGACTCGGCGATCCGCTTGACGACCTCGGCGGAGATCGCGGTCGGGACCGTGGCCGGGAAGCCGTCCTGGGCCTCCTGGGGGGAACCGGCGGTCGGCTGCGCGGTGGCCTCGCGGACCTCGGTGAAGACCTTCTCCAGCTGGCCCTGGTAGTCCTGGAGCGCCTGCTCGGCCTCTTCCAGGGTGATGTCGCCGCGACCGATCAGGGACTCGGTGTAGAGCTTGCGCACCGAGCGCTTCTTGTCGATCAGGTCGTACATCAGCGGCTGGGTGAAGGCCGGGTTGTCCGACTCGTTGTGACCGCGGCGGCGGTAGCAGATGAGGTCGATCACCACGTCCTTGTTGAACGCCTGGCGGAACTCGAACGCAAGGCGCGCGACACGGACGACGGCCTCGGGGTCGTCGCCGTTCACGTGGAAGATCGGGGCCTCGATCATGCGGGCCACGTCCGTCGCGTACATGGAGGAACGCGAGGACTCGGGGGCCGCGGTGAAGCCGACCTGGTTGTTGATGACGATGTGCACGGTGCCGCCGGTGCGGTAGCCGCGCAGCTGCGACATGTTCAGGGTCTCGGCCACCACGCCCTGGCCCGCGAAGGCCGCGTCGCCGTGGATCGCCACCGGCAGGACGGTGAAGTCCGTGCCGCCCTTGTTGATGATGTCCTGCTTGGCGCGGGCGACGCCCTCCAGGACCGGGTCGACCGCCTCCAGGTGGGAGGGGTTGGCGACCAGCGAGACCTTGATCTGCTCGCCGTCCAGGCCGGTGAAGGTGCCGTTGGCGCCCAGGTGGTACTTCACGTCGCCGGAGCCGTGCATCGACTTCGGGTCCAGGTTGCCCTCGAACTCGCGGAAGATCTGCGCGTACGACTTGCCGACGATGTTGGCGAGCACGTTCAGGCGGCCGCGGTGGGCCATGCCGATGACGACCTCGTCCAGGCGGGACTCGGCGGCGGAGTCGATGACCGCGTCCAGCAGCGGGATGACGGACTCGCCGCCCTCCAGGGAGAAGCGCTTCTGGCCGACGTACTTGGTCTGGAGGAAGGTCTCGAACGCTTCGGCCGCGTTCAGGCGGCGCAGGATGCGCAGCTGCTCCTCACGCTCCGGCTTGGCGTGGCCGCGCTCGACGCGGTCCTGGATCCACTTGCGCTGCTTCGGGTCCTGGATGTGCATGAACTCGATGCCGGTGGTGCGGCAGTACGAGTCGCGGAGCACCCCGAGGATGTCGCGCAGCTTCATCATCGACTTGCCGGCGAAACCACCGACGGCGAACTCGCGCTCCAGGTCCCACAGGGTGAGGCCGTGCTCGACGATGTCCAGGTCGGGGTGCTTGCGCTGGCGGTACTCCAGCGGGTCGGTGTCGGCCATGACGTGGCCGCGGACCCGGTAGGAGTGGATCAGCTCGAAGACGCGCGCGGCCTTGGTGACGTCGTCGTCGTGGGACGCGTCGATGTCCTTGAGCCAGCGGACCGGCTCGTAGGGGATGCGCAGCGCCTCGAAGATGTCGTCGTAGAAGTTGTTCTCGCCGAGCAGCAGGTTGGCGACCTGGCGCAGGAACTCGCCGGAGGCGGCGCCCTGGATGACCCGGTGGTCGTAGGTCGACGTGAGGGTCATGACCTTGGAGATACCGAGCTTGTTCAGGGTGTCCTGGCTGGTGCCCTGGAACTCGGCCGGGTAGTCCATGGAGCCGACGCCCATGATCACGGACTGGCCGGGCATCAGCCGCGGCACGGAGTGCACGGTGCCCAGGCCGCCGGGGTTGGTCAGGGAGACCGTGACCCCGGTGAAGTCGTCCATGGTCAGCTTGCCCTCGCGGGCGCGCCGGACGATGTCCTCGTAGGCCTGCCAGAACTCGAAGAAGTTCAGCGTCTCGGCCTTCTTGATCGCCGCGACGACGAGCTGGCGGTCGCCGTTGGGCTTGACCAGGTCGATGGCGAGACCGAGGTTGACGTGCTCCGGCTTGACCAGGGTCGGCTTGCCGTCCTTGACGACGAACGAGTGGTTCATCGCCGGCATGGCCTTGATGGCCTGCACCATCGCGTACCCGATGAGGTGCGTGAAGGAGATCTTCCCGCCGCGGGCGCGCTTGAGGTGGTTGTTGATGACGATGCGGTTGTCGAACAGCAGCTTCACCGGGACGGCGCGGACCGAGGTGGCGGTCGGCACCTCCAGCGAGGCGTCCATGTTCTTGGCGACCGCGGCGGCCGGACCGCGCAGGGTGATCTGCTCGGGCCCCGCGGGGGCCTCGGCGGCGGGAGCGGCCTTCGGCTTCGGCTGAGCGGGCGCCTGTGCGGGTTGCGCCGGCTTGGCCGGGGAGGGGGCCGTCTTCGCCGCGGGAGCCGCGGGCGCGGGCGCCGGGGCGGCGGCGGGCTTCGGGGCCGCCGGGGCCGCGGGCGCCGGAGCGGCCTCGGGCGCCGGGGCGGGGGTCGCTGCGACCCCCGCGGCCGCAGTACCCGCCGGCGCGGGCGTGGCAGGCGCGCCCGGCTTGTAATCGGCGAAGAAGTCCCACCAGGCACGGTCTACCGAATTCGGGTCCTGGAGGTACTGCTGATAGATCTCGTCGACGAGCCACTCGTTCGCGCCGAACGCGGCCGCGGGGTTCTTCCCGGCGGCTTGGTCGTCGGTGGAGATGCTCGAGTTACTGGGGGACTGTGGCGACACGGCGGCAACCGCCCTCTTCCGCTTCACAAGGTGATGGACAGCGGGAATAAAGGCTACGCCTTGGAGACGGGGAAGGTCAGGTCGGGCCGGTTCATCGTCGTGTAAGTCACATCGAAAATCTTGTTTCAGGGCTTGAAATGGCGGGAAACAAGCGTGGTTCCGGAGAACGAGGGTGCACTGGTCCGGCCCTGCGCCCCCGGCTTCTGCGGGCGGCGCGGGCCTGTGGCGACGCACACGTGTCCAGCTGCGCGAAGACGGCGCGGACGACCGTGGATCTTGTGCCTCCGCCCGCACTTTACGTCAACTTGAAGGGGAGCTCTCTCCCGGAAGAGTGACGATGATCCGGCAGCCCCGCTCGGATTCGGCCACACCGATCCGGCCGCCGTGCAGATCCACCGCCCAGCGGGCGATCGCGAGCCCGAGGCCCGTGCCGCCGTCGCTGCCGGGGCCGTGCGGCCGGGTCACGACACCCCGGTTGAACCGCTCGAAGACGCGGTGCCACTCCGAGCGCGGGATGCCGGGGCCCTCGTCCAGGACCTCCAGCTCCAGCGAGTGCGGCTGGGGACCGCGCCGCGCCTTCACCGTCACCCGGCCGTGCGGCGGGCTGTGCTTGACCGCGTTGTCGATCAGGTTGGCGACGACCTGGTGGATGCGCTCGGGGTCCGCGTGCGCGGTCAGCTCCGGCGGGGAGACGTCCAGGTGCAGATGGACGTCGGTCCGGGTGTGACTGCCGGACCCGGTGGCCATGCCGGCGCGCGCCGAGGCGACCATGTTGGCCTCCTTCAGCACGCCCGACAGGTACGGCCACACCTCGAAGCGCCGCATCTTCAGCGGTACGACGCCGTTGTCCAGCCGGGACAGGTCCAGCAGCGTCTCCACCAGGCGGCCGAGCCGCTCGGTCTGCTTCAGGGCCGTCCGCATGGTCTCCGGATCGGCCTCGGTGACCCCGTCGACGATGTTCTCCAGCACGGCGCGCAGCCCCGCGATCGGGGTGCGCAGCTCATGGGAGACGTTCGCGACCAGCTCCTTGCGCTGGCGGTCCTGGGCCTCCAGCTCGTCGGCCATGACATTGATCGTCTGCGCCAGGTCGCCCAGTTCGTCCCGCCGGGCCTCGCGCACCCGGCGGGTGTAGTCGCCCTGCGAGATGGCACGGGCGACCGTGTTCATCTCGTCCAGCGGCATGGTGAGCGAGTGCGCCACGAACTGGGTGATCAGCAGGGTGGCGATCATCGAGAACACCGTGATGAAGCGCAGCTCCGTCTTGGTGTGCACCGCGACGATCGACAGCCCGGTGGTGATCAGCACCGCGATGATCACCAGCGCGGTCAGCTTGGTCTTGATGGAGAACGGGCGTACGCCGCCCCAGGGGTCCTCGGTGCGGGCCCTTCTCCGTGCGGCCTGGCGCCCGCTCGCGCTCACGGGGTCGGCGTCTCCAGCGCGTAGCCCACACCGTGCACGGTGCGGATGCGCTCGGCGCCGATCTTGCGGCGCAGCGCCTTGATGTGGCTGTCCACGGTGCGGGTGCCGGAGGCGTCCGCCCAGTCCCACACCTCGGCCAGCAGCTGCTCGCGGGAGAGCACCGCGCGCGGGGTGTTGGCCAGGCAGACCAGCAGGTCGAACTCGGTCGGCGTCAGGTGGACGTCCTCCGACTTCACCCGCACCCGGCGCTGCGCGTGGTCGATCTCCAGCTCGCCGAGGCGCAGGATGCCGGAGCGGGGGGTGGAGGCGGCGATGGCCGCCCGCTCCACCCGGCGCAGCAGCACATGCACCCGCGCCGCCAGTTCGCGCATGGAGAACGGCTTGGTCATGTAGTCGTCGGCGCCGACGCCGAGGCCGACCAGCATGTCCGTCTCGTCGTCCCGCGCGGTGAGCATCAGCACCGGCACCGGGCGCTGGGCCTGTACGCGCCGGCAGACCTCCAGGCCGTCGAAGCCGGGCAGCATGATGTCGAGGATCAGCAGGTCGGGCTGCCATGCCTCGGCGGTGTCCACGGCCGCCGGCCCGTCGGCCGCGGTCTGCACGAGGAAACCCTCGGCGCGGAGCCGGGCCGCGATGGCGTCGACGATCGTCTGGTCGTCCTCCACGACCAGTACCCGGCGCTGGGCGCCCGGAGTGGTGGTGGTCGCCGCCGCGCCGCTCTGGGAGGTGTGTGTCTGCTCCATCGCCCGCCCCTGCTTGTTGCTTTCCGGAACCCGTGGGGTGATCCCATGTCTGCGATCGACGCGAAAGATCCGCGTCAGGGCAGCACCCTACGGGGATCGGCCGTGCCGTCGCTATCCAGGGCGGACGCCGAGGTGCACGGCGTCCGGAACTCCGCGGGCAACGGGCACCTCTTCGGTACGCACCCGTCGGAACCCGGCATTCCGCAAGGTTCCTTCAAATTCCGGAGACGGTTTCGCCGACCAGACGGCAAGCACCCCGCCGGGTCTCAACGCCCTTGCGCAGGCGGCGAGTCCGTCCGGTGAGTACAGACCCGCGTTGTCCTCGGTGACCGTCCAGCCGGGGCCGTTGTCGATGTCGAGGCACAGGGCGTCGAACGTGTCCGATGTCTCATTGACGTAATGGACGAGGTCGTCCCGGACGACCTCGGTGCGCGGGTCGGCGAGCGCCGCGGCGGTCAGCGCGGACAGGGGGCCGGTGCGGTGCCAGTCGATGACGGCGGCCTCCCGCTCCACGACCGTGATCCGTCCCCAGCGGGGGTCCTCGGACGCGTGTGCGAGTGAGAATCCGACGCCCAGCCCGCCGATCAGCACGGCCGGTGCCGGGCGGCCGTCGAGGGCGTCGCGCGCCGCGTCGACCAGCAGCCGCTCCGAGCGGCCGTCCGAAGTGTCCATGAGGAAGCAGCCGTTGGCGATGATCTGGAGCAGCGCGCCGTGCCTGCGCAGCACCACCTCGCCGTGCGGCCCCTCGCGCCGGTCCAGCACCACGGGGGAGTCGTCTGGGGCAACCATGGGTCCATCCTGCTTGAACAGGGCTTTGCTTTCACGGCAATTACGGATGCCGGCCGGGGGCGCGGGGATCGGACGCGGGGGCGGGCGGGTGAGGCCGGGCGCGGACGCGGGCGCCCCTGGAACGCGTCCGGAACGTATGAGGTTGCCGTGAAATCGCTCTCCTGCGGCTGCGGTGATGGACAGCGGCTTCCCGCAGCACGGAGGGTGGGGCGGGACGGAAGGAGCGCCACCGTGGAACGGATCGCGCCGAAGACCGTGGGCGCCGACCTGCTGGACGGCGTGCCCCGCCAGCGGTCCGTGCTGCCCGCGCCCCCGCCCGCCCGCCGCCTCGCGGTGCCACGCGGGCGCCCCTGGCTGCCGCTGCCGCTGCCGACGCCCGCCGGGACGCCGTTCACCCTCGGCTACGCGGCCCTGCTGCTCGTCACCTCCCTGATCGCGACCATGGCGCCCCCCTCCCTGGTGTACGCCCTCTACCAGGGCTCCAGCACGGACGTGGCCCACCTGGTGTGCTCTCCGGCGGTGGTGCTGCTGACCAGCGCGCTGTGGATCGCGGGCGGGCTCCTGTCGCCGTACGCGGTCGCGTTCGTCCTGGTGCTCACCGCGCTGGAGCGCCGGATAGGGGGTGCGCGCACCGCCTGTGTCTTCCTCGCCGGTCATGTCCTCGCCACCCTGGCGACGGAGGTCCCGGTGGGCCTCGCGGTGCTGGCCGGGCATCTCCCGGGGACCTCCCTGCACCGCCTGGACTACGGCATCAGCTTCGGGGTGGCCGCGAGCACGGGCGCCCTGGCCGGGCTGCTGCGACCCTGGCTGCGCTGGCCCCTGCTCGCCGGCACCGCGGCACTCCTGCTGAACGACCTGATGGCCTACGCGGACCCCATGACGAACTGGGGCCACCTGATCGCGCTGGCGATCGGCGTCTCCACCTGGCCGCTGCTGCGCCGGTGGGCCGCCGAAAGCCCCTCCCGCCTGCACGGACGAGCTGATCGCTGACAGCGAACGCCGGACCGGGAACATTCCCCGCGCAGCAAACATTGAGTCGGCATAGCTCAAGTTGACTGCCGAAGGGGAGATCATGGCTGCTGAGTCACCGGCGTTCACGCTCGTCCTGCCCGTGCTTCCGCTCGACGACGAGGTCGTGCTGCCCGGCATGGTGGTCCCGCTGGACCTGAGCGACGCCGAGGTCCGCGCCGCGGTGGAGGCCGCACAGGCCGCCGCGCGCTCCGAACCCGGCAAGCCCAGGGTGCTGCTGGTGCCGCGGGTCGACGGCACGTACGCCAGGACCGGTGTGCTGGGCACGGTCGAGCAGGTGGGCCGGCTGGCCGACGGCGACCCCGGCGCGCTGATCCGCGGCCGCAGCCGCGTCCGCATCGGCGCCGGCACCACCGGGCCCGGCGCCGCCCTGTGGGTCGAGGGCGCCGAGGTGGACGAGACCGTGCCCGAGCCGCTGCCCGGCCAGGTCGCCGAACTCGTCAAGGAATACAAGGCGCTGGCCACCAGCTGGCTGCGCAAGCGCGGCGCCTGGCAGGTCGTGGACCGCGTCCAGGCCATCGACGGCGTCTCCGCGCTCGCCGACAACTCCGGCTACTCGCCCTTCCTGACCACCGAGCAGAAGGTCGAACTCCTGGAGACCGCTGACCCGGTGGCCCGGCTCAGGCTCGCCACCCAGCAGTTGCGCGACCACCTCGCCGAGCAGGACGTGGCCGAGTCCATCGCCAAGGACGTCCAGGAGGGCGTCGACAAGCAGCAGCGCGAGTTCCTGCTGCGCCGTCAGCTGGAGGCCGTCCGCAAGGAGCTGCGCGAGCTGAACGGCGACACGGAGGGCGAGGAGTCCGACGACTACCGCTCCCGCGTGGAGGCCGCCGACCTGCCCGAGAAGGTCCGCGAGGCCGCGCTCAAGGAGGTCGACAAGCTGGAGCGGTCCTCCGACCAGTCCCCCGAGGGCAGCTGGATCCGCACCTGGCTGGACACCGTCCTGGAGATGCCGTGGCACGAGCGGACGGACGACGCCTACGACATCCGGGGCGCCAGGGCGGTCCTGGACGCGGAACACGCGGGCCTGGAGGACGTCAAGGAGCGCATCACCGAGTACCTGGCCGTGCGCAAGCGGCGCGTCGAGCGCGGCCTCGGCGTGATCGGCGGGCGGCGCGGGGGCGCGGTGCTCGCGCTCGTCGGCCCGCCCGGCGTCGGCAAGACCAGCCTGGGCGAGTCCGTCGCGCACGCCATGGGCCGCACGTTCGTCCGCGTCGCGCTCGGCGGCGTCCGCGACGAGGCCGAGATCCGCGGTCACCGCCGTACGTACGTCGGCGCGCTGCCCGGCCGGATCGTGCGGGCCATCAAGGAGGCCGGGTCCATGAACCCGGTCGTGCTCCTGGACGAGATCGACAAGGTGGGCTCGGACTTCCGGGGCGACCCGGCCGCCGCCCTCCTGGAGGTGCTCGACCCGGCGCAGAACCACACCTTCCGCGACCACTACCTGGAGGTCGAACTCGACCTGTCCGACGTGGTCTTCCTGGCCACCGCCAACGTCCTGGAGGCGATCCCGGAGGCGCTCGCCGACCGGATGGAGATCGTCCGCCTGGACGGCTACACCGAGGACGAGAAGGTCGTCATCGCACGGGACCACCTGCTCCCGCGTCAGCTGGAGCGGGCCGGGCTCGACGGGGACGAGGTCACGCTGGCGGAGAGCGCGCTGCGCAAGCTCGCGGGCGAGTACACGCGCGAGGCGGGCGTGCGCAATCTTGAGCGCTCGATCGCCCGGCTGCTGCGCAAGGTCGCGGCCCAGCACGAACTGGGCGAGCGGGAGCTGCCGTGCACCGTCGCGGACGGCGATCTGCGCGATTTGATCGGACGGCCGCACCACGTGCCCGAGTCGGCGCAGGACCCGGCCGAGCGCCGTACCGCCGTGCCCGGTGTGGCGACCGGGCTCGCGGTCACCGGCGCGGGCGGCGACGTCCTCTTCGTGGAGGCGTCCCTCGCCGACCCGGAGACCGGCGCCGCGGGGCTGACCCTCACCGGACAGCTGGGCGACGTGATGAAGGAGTCGGCGCGGATCGCGCTGAGCTTCCTGCGCAGCCACGGTGCCGAACTGGAGCTTCCGGTGACCGACTTGAAGGACCGGGGGGTGCACATCCACTTCCCGGCGGGCGCGGTCCCCAAGGACGGCCCGAGCGCGGGCATCACGCTGACCACCGCGCTGGCCTCGCTGCTCTCCGGCCGCCAGGTGCGCCCGGAGGTGGCGATGACCGGCGAGGTCTCGCTGACCGGCCGGGTGCTGCCCATCGGCGGCGTGAAGCAGAAGCTGCTCGCCGCGCAGCGCGCCGGGGTGACCACCGTGATCATCCCCAAGCGCAACGAGCCCGACCTGGACGACGTCCCGGCCGAGGTGCTGGACAAGCTCGACGTCCACACCGTGACCGATGTGCGCCAGGTCCTGGAGCTGGCGCTGGCGCCCGCGGCCGAGGCGCCGGCGCCGGAGGTTCCCCTGGCGGCGTGACGGACGCCGGGGGAGAGGCAGGGCCCGGGTCCCGTGAGGGAGGCTCGGGCCCTCGCCGTGCGCACGCCCGGCCCGCCGGGCCGGGCGTGGCGGGGCACCGGCCGCCGGCCTCCGCCGGCGCGTGCCGGGCCGTCAGCCGTTGGCGAGCGCCTGGACGCGGTCGAGCGCGCCGTTGAAGTAGTCGTGGTCGCCGACGGTCGCGCCGGAGGAGGTGTACTGCCACATGGTGTAGTACGACCAGCCGGCCGGGAGCGTGCCCACGGTGGAGGCGTAGCGGGCGATCCACAGCGGGTTGCTGCCCGCGAAGCCGGCGTAGTTGCCGGTGCACTCGGTCCACCAGCTGGTGGCGGTGTAGATCACGGCGTCCCGGCCGGTGAGGGACTTGTAGGTGCCGAGGAAGTCCGCGATCCAGCTGACCATCTGGCCGGCCGTCTTGCCGTAGCAGTCGGCGCCGTACGGGTTCCACTCGATATCGAGCACGCCCGGCAGGGTCTTGCCGTCCTTGGACCAGCCGCCGCCGTGCGCCACGAAGTAGCTCGCCTGGGTGGCGCCGCTGGTGGTGTCCGGGGTCGCGAAGTGGTACGAGCCGCGGATCATGCCCACGTTGTACGAGCCGTTGTACTGCTGGGTGAAGGAGGGGTTCGTGTAGTACGTGCCCTCCGTCGCCTTCGTGTACGCCCAGCGGACACCGCTGCCGTAGAGGGTCGACCAGGCCACGTTGCCCTGGTAGTTGGAGACGTCCACGCCCTCGGTCTGGGTGGCGTCACCACTGGTGGGTGTGGAGTGCGTGCCGTCGTGGGCGGCGACGGTCTCGCCCATGTAGGCGGTGCCGCGGGTGGGCGTGGAGGCGGCCTGTGCGGAGCCGAGGGGCAGGGCGCAGGCCGCCGCCGCGAGCAGGGCCGTGACCAGGACGGCGAGCGGGCGGGGGCGGAGCGGGCGGGGTCTGGGCGCGGGCATGACGTGCCTCCGGGGAGGGTGGGGAGCGTGGGGTGAGTGTGGGGGGAACAGGGCAGTGACGCGGAAGTGGCGCACTGTCGTGGGCATGTCATTCAATGCCTCTGACGAAAAAAGCTACGCACGTAGAAAGCGGCGTGGGAAGGGGGTCCGGCCGCCGCCGTTGGTCTACGCCTGCGAAATACTTACGGAGCTGCGGCTATGACGGCGTTTGGCAGAAACTTTCAGGACCGCGAAACCGATCAGGGGTGTGACGTGCACGAGGACGCAAACGGCGCAGAAGCACGCGTCGCCGAGCAGGTGACGCCCAGTGGTGCAGACCAGGAATTCCTGGCGCTCGAACGCGAGTTGACCGTACTGCTGCGACGCGCCCGGGCCAACCAGGGCGAGATGGCACGGGAGGTCCACCCCGACCTGGAGTCCTCCGCCTACGGACTGCTGATCCGGCTGAACGAGCACGGCGGCCGGCGCGCCACCGAACTCGCCGGCTACTTCGGCGTCGGCAAGGCCACCATGTCCCGCCAGCTCCGTGCCCTGGAGGAGCTGGGCCTGATCACCCGCGAGCCCGACCCCGCCGACGGCCGCGCCTGGCTCGTCACCCTCACCGAGGAGGGCCGCCGCCGGGTCGACACGGTCCGCGAGGCCCGCCGCGCCCGGTACGTCAGCCAGCTCGCCCACTGGGACCGCCGGGAGGTGGCCGAGCTGGCCCGGCTGCTGCACCAGCTGAACGGGGTCATGGAGAAGTAGCCGCGGCCGAGGGGGTCACAGCTCGACGTACACCACCGTCGCGTCGTCGTGCGTCTTGCCACGCCCCAGGAACGCCCGCTCCTCCCGGTCCGCCGTCTCCAGCCGCCGTACCCGGTCGACCAGCGAGCGGGCGCCCTCGCGGGCGAGGAGGCCGAACAGATCCGTCCAGTCGCCCTGGCGGAACGTCTCCGTCCAGCGGGTCGCGCCGTCGGAGAGGGCGGCCAGCGCGGCGACCTCGGACCGGGGCACGGTGCCGGTCACCGCGCGGGCGGCGACGGCCGGGTCCGCGGCGGCCGTGAAGAAGCCGCCCTCCTTGTTGCGCAGGCGCGCGTCCACCAGCGCTTCGGTGGCCAGCGCCGAGCGGGGCAGCCGGGCGAGCCGGTCGTCCAGGACCGGGGTGACGCCGCCCGAGGGGGAGCGCAGCAGCAGCGCCGAGTCCGAGAGCACCAGGTACTCGACCGTCTCGGCGGACCACCGCACCATAACCACGGTTGCCTGCGGCGTGCGCGGGTGAGAAAGGTCACAGGTGTCCGCATGTGTCTGCGCGGTGCGCTCGATCGCCCGGGAAAGGATGCAGGCCGGCGTCAGATCTCGGCCGGAAAGGGTCAGTTCGGTCAGCGCGCCGCCGAGCCGGGCGGTGAACCAGGGGACGGAATGCAGACAGCCGCTCTCCCCGGCCGGCGGTGTCACCCCGTCCAGCAAGATCGCGCAACCACCCTGTCCGGAGGCGGCCAGTCCGACATCGGCGAAGTCCTCGTTGGGTCGGTTCGCGTCGCCGGGTTCCGAAACGAGATCAGTTCGCATCCGGCCAGTCTGCACGACCCCTTCACCACGTCCCCCAAAGGCTGGCAATCGCCGTCGGATTGACATGCTCGCGCAGGCCAGCCGCCTGGTTTGGGCGGAAATGGTCTACTCCGAAAAAGCGCGGTGGCGAATATTGCCAAACCCTGTCGCGTGCGTCCAACCGGCCCGCCGCAGGGCAGCCCCGCACACGCCAGAGGAACTTGCCCGCCAACTCCCCTCCGATGTTCACTCCTTCGGGTGGCGGGTCAGGTGATGCGCGGCCACTGCCCACCGGCGCTGGGAGGGTCGGGAACCGTACGAACCGGGTGCACGCACCACTTGGCACCGAGCTGACGGGGCGCCACCCGGGCCCTTGGGTAGACGAGTTCAGGAATGCGAGCACCGGTGCAGATGAAGCGGCCTCGGCGCACAGGCAGGCAGACGGCCCCCGAGAAGGCCGCCCCCGAGACCCCCGTGGGCACCGGTCGGCCCACGCATGTGCGCACCCGGCTGATCGTCGCCGTCGCGGTCGTGGCCGCCGCGGTGGCCGGCGCCGGAGCGCCCTCGCTGCTCACCGCGTCCTCGGACGTGAGCGACTCCCAGGACCTGGTGACGCTGGCCACCCGCACGCAGGACGCCCTCGCCCTCGAGGGCTCCCTGGCCGACGAGCGCGACGAGGTCACCGCCTACGTCGCGGCCGGCCGCCCCGAGTCCAAGGCGCCCTCAGAGGACCGCAGTACCCGCGTCGACCGCCAAGTGCAGGACCTGCGCGCCGACAGCGGCATCCCGGCCGGTCTGCGCGGCGACCTCGACCACATCGCGACCGTCCGGCGCGCCGCCCTCACCGGCAAGAGCACGGCCCTGGAGGCCCACCAGGCGTACACGGCGACGATCACCGAGCTGCACCGGCTCGCCGAGCAGCTCGCCGACCGGATGCCCCCGCGGGCCGGCTCCGGCGCCCACGCGCTCGCCGAACTGGACACCGCCGTCCAGCAGTCCGCCGCCGCGCGAGGCCTGCTGCTCGCCGCCCTCAACGTCCCGGCGACCACGCAGACGGTGTACAACCCGGTCACCGGCCTGTCCACCACCACCTCCGTGCCCACCGCGGCCGGCCGCAAGCAGCGCGACGCGCTCGTCGCCGCCGCCCAGCAGGCCCGGCTGCGCTCCGACGCGGCCCTCGCCGACTTCCGCGACACCGCGCCCAAGGCGGCCGTCGACGCGTATGACTCCACGGTCACCGGCGGCGAGGTCAACTCGGCCGAGAAGTACCTGGACACCCTCACCGCCCAGCCCACCTTCCCCGAGGGCGCATCGGTCCCCAGCGCCGCCAAGCTGGACGCGGCCCTGTCCGGGCGCATCGACCTGATGCGCGGCGCGGAGTCGGCCCTGTACGAGCACCGCACCCAGGACCTGGAGAAGCTGCGCGACGACGACGTCACCGCGCTGGAGATCCGCGTCGCCGTCCTCGGCGTGCTGCTGCTGGTCGCGGTCGGCGTCGCCACCGCCATGGCCCGCACCCTCACCCGGCCGCTGTCGGTGCTGCGCCGCGGCACCGCCCGGCTCGCCGAGCCCGGCGACGTCTGCGCCCGCGAGCCCATCGCCTTCACCGGCCGCAACGACGAGTTCGCCCAGGTCGTCCGCTCGGTCAACGCCCTGCACGCACACGCCGTCGCCCTCCAGGAGCGGGTCACCACCCTGGAGACCGACCGCAAGCACCTGGTCGGGCAGCGGCAGAAGATGGCCGACGCCCGCGAGGAGCTGCGCGCCGAACTCGCCGGGGCGACGGCCGAACTGGGCCGGGTACGCGCCAGCATCGGCGGCACCTTCGTCAACCTGGCGCTGCGCACCCTCGGACTGGTCGAGCGGCAGCTCGCCGTCATCGAGGGGCTGGAGGACCGCGAGCAGGACCCGGAGCGCCTCGCCACCCTCTTCAAGCTGGACCACTTCGCCACGGTGATGCGCCGGCACAGCGAGAACCTGCTGGTCCTCGCCGGCACCGAGCATGTGCAGCAGCACCACGGGCCGGTGCCGCTGGTCGACGTGGTGCGCGCCGCGGTCAGCGAGATCGAGCGGTACGAGCGGGTGCGCATCGCCTCGCTGCCGCCGCACGCGCACCTCGCGGGCTTCGCCGCGGACGACCTCTCGCACCTGCTGGCCGAACTGATGGAGAACGCCACCACGTTCTCCCCGCCGGACGTGCCGGTCGAGGTCTCCGGCTGGCTCCTGGAGTCCGGCGAGGTCATGCTCTCCGTGCACGACGAGGGCATCGGCATGGCGGAGGACCGCCTCACCCGCCTCAACGCGCGCCTCGCCGACTTCGACCCCGAGGCGGCGTACGACCAGGAGAGCGACGACGGCCTCGGGCTCGGCCTGTACGTCGTGGCCCGCCTCGCCCACCGGCACGGGGTGCGGGTGCAGCTGCGCGAGCAGAAGCAGGGCGGGGTCGCCGCGGTCGTGGTGCTCCCGGCCACGCTGCTGTCCGAGGCCCCCGCCACCGCCGTACCCCCGCAGCCGGCCACCTCCACCACCGGCACCTTCACCCTGCCGGGCGCCGCCGCCGAGGCCAACTCCAACCTCCTGCCGGCCCGCCCGAAGGACGGCACCGGGCAGCAGGACCCGCTGGTGGCGCTGGCCGAGAAGGCGGTCAGGGACGCCGGGGCGCAGCCGGCCCAGCACCAGGACCAGAAGCCGGAGCCGGAGCGGGCGCCCGAGCGGGAGGCGGCCCTGGACCCGTCCGGTGACGCGGAGCCGGAAGCCGACGACGCGGGGCCGGACGCGGCCGAGGAGCCGACGCACGAGCAGGCGGGGGCAGGCCCGCAGGAGGCGGAGGCCCGTCCCAAGGCCCCGCTGGAGAGCTTCGCCGAGACGACGATGGAGCTGCTGCTCCCGGTCACGGACGAGGCACCGGACCGGACGGCGGACCAGACGGCGGACGCGCCCGCGGCTCCCGCCGTCACCGAGCCCGCGGCTTCCGCCGCCCAAGCCGCGGCTCCCGCCGGTGCCGACCACACCGGCCACAACGACCACACCAGCCACGCGCGGCCCGCAGACGGGGGCGCCGCCGAGGACGACGGGGCCGAGGAGCGGGTGACCAGCAAGGGGCTGCCCAAGCGCACGCCCAGGATCACCGCACCCGCACCCCCGCCCCGCCAGCGCAGTACCAGCGTCGATGCCGAGGCCCTGCGCCGCAGGCTCGGTGGCTTCCGCCGAGGAGCACAGGCCGGCTACCGCGACGTAGAGGCAGAGATCGCAGACCATTCCGAAGAAGCCACGGGGGGCCCTGTCGAGGAGGCAAGCAGTTGACCGCTCCCAGTACCTTCGGGCTGAGCACTGAGGCCCGCAATCTGCACTGGCTGCTGACCAACCTGGTCGAGGAGGTCCCCGGCATCCAGTCCGTCGCCGTGGTCTCCTCGGACGGTCTGCTGCTGCTGTCGTCCGATCCGGGCCACACGGAGCAGTCCCGCCAGGCCCGTCCCGGCAAGGGCCCCCGCGGTTCGTCCGCCGACCTCGCCACCATCGTCTCCGGCATCGGCAGCCTCACCGTCGGCGCCGCCAAGCTGATGGCGTTCGGCGGGGTCAAGCACACCATGGTCGCCATGGAGGAGGGCAGCCTGTTCGTGATGTCCATCAGCGACGGCTCACTGCTCGGCGTGCACGGCTCCGCCGAATGCGACATGAGCGTGGTCGCCTATCACATGGCGCTGTTCGTCGGCCGCGCCGGCCACGTCCTCACCCCGGAACTCCGCAGCGAGCTGCGCAAGTCCCTGGAGTCGGCCGGGAGCGCCCGATGAGCGCAGCGCCCAAGAAGCTCCCCGTGCGCGGCGGCGAGCGCAAACCCGCCCGCGTGCGCCCCTACTCGCTCACCGGCGGCCGCACCCGCTTCGGGCATGTCCTCCTCGTGGAGACGTTCGTGGCCAGCACCGCGGCCATCGAGGCGCCCGAGGAGCGCAGGGAACTGACCAAGGGATCGCTCGCCGGTGTCATGCCGGAGATGCGGGCCATCGTCGAACTGTGCCGCCGTATGCGCACGGTGGCCGAGATCGCCGCGCTGCTGAAGATGCCGCTCGGCGTGGTCCGCGTCCTCCTGAGCGACCTCGCGGACCAGGGAAAGATCCGTGTGTACGGCACCGGAACCGGTCACGGCACCGGCCGCCCGGACCGCGCTCTGCTGGAAAGGGTGCTGAGTGGACTTCGCCGTCTCTGACGCCACCGCCTCCATGGGAGGCGCCGCCCCCCTCGTGGCCGGGTTCGCCGAGCCCGACGAGGACCTGAAGGCCTGGCAGACGGACCGGACGCGGGCCCCCGTCGCGACGAAGATCGTGGTGGCGGGCGGCTTCGGCGTCGGCAAGACCACGCTGGTCACGGCCGTCTCGGAGATCACGCCCCTGCAGACCGAGGCGCTGATGACCCAGGCGAGCGAGGGCACCGACGACCTGTCCGACACTCCGGACAAGGTCACCACCACCGTGGCCATGGACTTCGGCCGCATCACGCTCGACGACGACCTGGTGCTCTACCTGTTCGGCACGCCGGGCCAGCAGCGGTTCTGGTTCATGTGGGACGACCTGGTGCGCGGCGCGATCGGCGCCGTGGTGCTGGCCGACACCCGCCGGCTCAAGGACTGCTTCCCCGCCCTGGACTACTTCGAGAGCTGCGGACTGCCGTACGTCGTCGCGGTCAACCACTTCGACGGCAGCGAGCGGTTCGACGCCGAGGACGTACGGGAGGCGCTGACGATACCCGCGCACATCCCTGTCATGATCATGGATGCGCGCCGGCGGATTTCGGCCATCGAGACCCTCCTGGCCCTGGTCGGCCACGCGCTGGACGAAACCCCCGAGTAGTCCTGTAAGGAGCCACCACCCGCATGCGGAAGATACTCGTCGTCGGAGCCGGCCAGTCCGGCCTCCAGATCGCCCTCGGCCTTCAGTCGCACGGCTACGAGGTCACCCTGATGTCGAACCGGACCGCGGACGAGATCCGGTCCGGCCGTGTGATGTCGACGCAGTGCATGTTCCACACCGCGCTCCAGCACGAGCGCGACCTCCAGCTGAACTTCTGGGAGTCCCAGGCCCCGAAGATCCAGGGCCTCGGCGTCTCGGTCGCGGCCCCCGGCTCGCACGACCCCGGCCCCACCCAGCGCGCCATCGACTGGGTGGGCAGGCTCGACGGCTACGCCCAGTCCGTCGACCAGCGCGTGAAGATGGCCGGCTGGATGGAGACCTTCGCCCAGCGCGGCGGCCAGCTGGTCATCCACGGCGCGGCGGTCGGCGACCTCGACTACTTCTCCCGCACCTACGACCTGGTGCTGGTCGCGGCCGGCAAGGGTGAGCTGGTGTCCATGTTCGCCCGTGACGCCGCGCGCTCCCCGTACAGCGAGCCGCAGCGCGCGCTCGCGGTGGCGTACGTCCACGGGCTCGGCCCGCGCCCCGAGCACCCGGAGTTCGACGCGGTGCGCTGCAACCTGGTGCCGGGCGTCGGCGAGCTGTTCGTCATGCCGACGTACACCGTCTCCGGGCGCGCCGACATCCTGTTCTGGGAGGGCATACCGGGCGGCCCGCTCGACGTCTTCAACGGCGTCAAGGACCCGGCCGAGCACCTCTCCCTGACCCTGGAACTCATGGAGAGGTTCACGCCCTGGGAGTACGCGCGGGCGACGAAGGTCGAACTCACGGACGCCGGTGGCACGTTGGCCGGGCGGTACGCGCCGACCGTGCGCAACCCGATCGGCCGGCTGCCCTCGGGCGGCCTGGTGCTGGGCGTCGCGGACGTGGTCGTCGCCAACGACCCGATCACCGGGCAGGGCTCCAACTCGGCGTCCAAGTGCGCGGCTTCGTACCTCGCGTCGATCCTGGAGCGCGGGGAGCAGCCGTTCGACGAGGAGTGGATGCGGGGCACGTTCGAGCGGTACTGGCAGACGGCGCGCCACGTCACCAAGTGGACGAACGCGATGCTGGCGCCGCCGCCGGAGCATGTCCTGAACCTCATCGGCGCGGCGGGGCAGCTTCAGCCGGTGGCGGACCGGTTCGCCAACGGGTTCGACAACCCTGCCGACTTCGAGGAGTTCTTCTTCGAGCCGGAGAAGGCGGAGGCGTACCTCGGCTCGGTGGCCGGGGCGTAGTCGCCTGGTCGTCGTGGGGGCGCGGGTGCGTGGGCAGGCTGCCGGTTCGTGGTGGCTGGTCGCGTCCGCGCGGCGGAGCCGCACGCCGGATACCGCCCCGCGCCCCCACGGCCGCTAATCCGGGCGTACGGCTCCGAGGACCGGGTTCGACGCCACCGGGGAGATCTTGATCCGTGTGCCCGGTCTCGGGGCCTGGACGACCTTGCCGTCGCCCGCGTAGATCGCCACGTGGGTGGCCTCCGGGAAGTAGATCACCAGGTCGCCGGGGCGCAGTTGACGCAGGGGGATGTGGCGCAGGTGCCGCCACTGTTCCTGGCTGGTGCGCGGGATCGGGGTGCCCGCGTGGCGCCACGCCTGGGAGGTCAGGCCGGAGCAGTCGTACGAGGAGGGGCCCTGGGCGCCCCAGACGTAGGGCTTGCCGACCTGCTTCAGGGCGAAGTGGAGGGCGCGTTCGCCGGCGCGGGAGGGCGAGCGGTCGTCGGAGAGGGAGCCGGCGAGGGCCCGCTGGGCCGCGGTGACGCCCTGCTGTTCGAGGCGGTCGACGGCGGCCAGCTGATCGGGGTCGAGGGTGGCCAGAAGGCGCTCCACGTCGGCGAGTTTCGCCTGGACGGCGTCGCGCTCCTTCTTCTGCTGCCCGGCGAGAGCCCGTTGGGTGTCGAGGGCCTTGCGGGCGGTGCGGGCGACGGCGTCCGAGTGCCGCTCGGCGCCGGTCAACCGGTCGACCGCGTGGGCGCGTTGGCGGGCGAGCTCGCCGAGCACATGGCTCTCGTCCAGCATGCGCTGCGGGTCCGGGGCGAACAGCAGACTCACGTAGGGGCCGAGCCCGCCGGAGGCGCCCTGGTACTGCTGGCGGGCCAGCCGCCCGGCGTCGGCGCGGCCGGCCTCCAGGGCCTGCCGGGCGCGCTGGAGGTCCTTGTCGAGGCGGGCCACTTCGGACTTCTGCCGGCCCAGCCGGTCGGCGGTGGCGTCGTAGGTCTCGGTGGCCTGCTCGGTCTGCCGGTACAGCGTCTGGAGGTCCGTCAGCAGCTGCGAGACGGAGCGCTGCGGCGAGTCGGGCGCGGCGGTGGCGGGCACGGGCGCGAGGACGGCCTGGGCCGCCACCGTGGCCGTACAGGCCAGGCGCACAAGCTTTCCTGACACGTCATCACCTCGGGTGCGGAAGGGGTGGGCGCATTGCCGTGCCCTATCCGAACGCGATAATCAGACGTATCCCCGCTTGGCGCGCGCCGCGTGTGCGCGGTTCGGCGCAACCGTGTCACCCGCGCGTGTCACCCGGCTTGTCGTCCGCCCCGGCGTGCGGTTCGGTGTGCGGCTTCGCGTGCGGCCTGGACCAGGGCCAGCGCAGGCGGCCGCCGGAGGTGTCGTCGGGGTCGTACACGTACTTCCATCCCTGGACCAGGCCCAGCCGCTTGCTGTGGCCGCGGGGCGCGCGCCGGTAGACGTACACCGTGGGCGGGCCGTCGTCCGGGGCGGGGACGGGGATGCGGTACGTCTTCGGGGGGTGTCCGGTCGGCCCGAGCAGGACGGGCAGCACGCGTCCGTCCATGGGGCCGTCCTCGAACGGGATGTCCTGGGTCTTCACGGTCTCAGTCTCGGCCATCCCCCGCGAGGGTGCCCACGAGGGCGGCGGTCTGCTCGTCGCGGGCCGCGGTGACCGAGAGGGCGGCGACGAACTGGTCCACCAGCCAGTCGCGCAGTTCCTCGGTGGGCGGCTGCTTGTCCTCGTCCAGCCAGATCAGTGAGGCCGCCTCGACGGCCGTGATCCACATGCGGATGGTCATGCGCAGCCTGGGGCCGGGGTCGGTGGCGCCGAGGTGGCTGAGAATGTGCTCGGCGGCGGCCCGCCGCACCCCGTCCACGATGGCCGTGGTGCGCGAGGTCTCCGCCACGCTGCCGCCGCGCAGCAGGGCGGCGAAGCCGGTGTCGTGCTCGTCCACGAAGGCCAGGTAGCGGGTGAGGGCGCGGGTCAGCCGGGCCAGCGGGGAGCCGGTGCGGGGCTCGTCGAAGCACTGCCGCAGCTCGTCCGCGGCCGACCCCAGCGCGGCCTCGTACAGCTGCTGCTTGCCGCCCGGGAAGTACCGGTACACCAACGGCCGTGACACCCCGGCCGCCTCCGCCACGTCGTCCAGCGACACGTCCTCGGGCGCCCGGTGCGCGAACAGCGACAGCGCGGCGTCGAGCAGCTGCCGCCGCCGCTCCTCGACGCTGAGCCGGCGGTAGGCGGGGGTGGTGGCGGTCTGGGGGGTCATGCCACGCAGCGTAACTTGCGCGCCCGGCGGAGCGGGGGGTGCCGGCCGGCCTACCGCGCTCGACAGCGGGGGCGGTCCGCGGATACACACGGGGGAGATCGGACGAGAGGGAGTGCGGGATGACGGTGCGCGTGCTGTGGGCCGGGGAGCGGGCGGCGGTGGCGTGGAAGAACGGGGGCGGCCTGACCCGTGAGATCGCCGCGGCCCCCGCCGGGGCGGGGATGGCTGACTTCGCGTGGCGGGTCAGCCTCGCCGAGGTGGCCCAGGGCGGCCCGTTCTCCCGCTTCGAGGGGGTCGACCGGGTCATCACCCTGGTCGACGGCCCCGGCATGGTGCTGACCGTCGACGGGACCCCGCACACCGTGGCCGAGCCGTACGTCCCCTTCGCCTTCCCCGGCGACGCGGACACCGGCTGCCGGCTGCTCGGCGGGCCGCTCGTCGACTTCAACGTGATGACCCGGCGCGGGCGGGCCGGCGCGCGGGTGGAGATCGTCCGGGGGCGGGTGGCGCTGCCCGCCCCGCCGGCCGGGGCCGTGCTGCTCGCCGTCGTCCTGGCGGGCTCCGCCGTCCTCGACGGGGAGGGCACGGCCCTCGGGCGCTTCGACGCGGCGCTGCTCGACGGAGCACTGTCCGACGGAGTCCCGTTCGGCGGGGCCCTCGATGTCGCCGGTGTCGCCGCGCTCGTCACCCTCACCGGGGCGGGCGGGGAGCCGTAGGGCGTGCGTGCGCGTTGTTACCAAGTGCGGACAGAACCGGGTGAACTCCGCCTGGGAGATGGTCATCTGATGGTGCGTAGGGAACAGCAGACGACCAAGGGGGAGTCCGATCATGACCGCTCGCAGTGTTCGCCGTACCGCTCGCACCACCGGCCTGGTGGCCGTCGCCGCGGCCGCGGTGCTCTCACTGACCGCCGTTTCCGCCCACGCCGCCACCTTCCATGGCGCGCACCGCACCACCGTGGCGGCCGCGACGGCGAAGAAGCCGTCCCCCGAGCGCACCCAGAAACTGCCGGACGGCAGCACGGCCAGGATCTACCGGCTCGGTGAGCAGCGCTACCGCGCCGAGATCGTCAACGGCGGCTCGGTCCTCGCCACCCTGGAGACGAACGGGCACGACGCGGGGCTCGACGCCAACGACATGTTCATCGTGCTCACGCTGGGCGGTGAGGTGCACGCCTGGATGGGCGGCGGCCACCAGGGTCCGGGAACCTTCAGGCTCGCGGGCGGCTGGACCGCCAAGGTCACCCGGCTCGGCGAGCTGCGCTACCGCGCGCAGATCATCGGCCACGACGGTGTGGCCGCCACCATCGAGACGAAGGACCGGCACGACGCCGGCCTCGACGCCAACGGCGTGTACATCGTGCTCAGCAATGGCGGGGTGATCAGCGCCCACGCGTAGGGGGCACCGGTAGGCCGAAGTCCCCGCCGGGCGGACCGAGTTCCGCCGGCGGGGACTTCGCGCGCCCGGCTACGCCAGCAGTCCGGACGACCGCCACAGCCGCCGCCCGGCGCCCCGGAGCACGCCGATGTCGTCCAGGAAGTCGGTCAGCCGCTTCGCGCCGGTCTGCATGACCTCGCGGCGGTGGCCGCTGGCCTTGACCTGGGCCATCGCCTCGCGCTTGTCGAGCCCGACATTGGTGTACACCTCGGGGTTGACGAAGGCGATGGAGAAGACGCGGGCGAACTCCCCGGAGGTGAGCCGGGTGAACTCCTGGGACCAGCGCGGCGCGGTCACCATCTGACGGCGCAACTCCTCACGGGCGTACCGCACATGGCGCGCCTCCTCCACCACATGGATCCGCGTCACGCCCCGGACGAGCGGCTGCACCCGCTCGTCCGGGAAGGTCAGGCGCTGCATCCAGTCCAGGACCTCCTCGCCCAGCAGGGTCGCCGTGAAGGAACCCGGAGTGGTGGAGATGGTCTTGAAGAGGCGGCCCAGGTTCAGGTGGGTCCTGCTGACCGGGTACCAGGGCGTGTCGCCGCGCTCGATCAGGCGGGCGAACATCTTCGAGTGGCGGCACTCGTCCTCGATCTCGGTGAGGGCGTAGCGCACATGCGCGCTCGTGGCGGCCTTGTCGTAGATGTGCCGCACCAGCAGCTGCATCAGGATCAGTTCGAACCAGATGCCGAGCGAGGCCAGCGCCGCCGCCTCGTGCTGGGAGAGCAGGATGCGCTGCTCCTCGCTCATCCGCTGCCACATCGGCGTGCCGTACAGCGAGACCAGCTCGGGCGGCCAGAACCACTTGCCCTCCTCGAAGGGCGCGTCCCAGTCCAGCTCCTTGTCGGGGTCGAAGGAGTGTTTGGCGGAGGAGACCAGCAGCCGTTCGGCCACCTGCTCCCGGTCCTTGAGCAGGCCGAGCGCGTCGCGCAGGCCGTCCAGCGCGTCCGCATCCGTCAGGGTCGTCATGGCTCCCTCACCTCGTTACCCGGTGGTATGTGGTCCGTAACTTATGAGACTGCCTGTCAGCAAGGCCGTCAATCCCCTGCGCGCGACTTGTTGACTACGTGTCTTACGTGTGGGTCCGCGGGACAGGTCCGTCCATGGCCTGTACGTCCCGCGTCGGCTCGGTGCCCGGCCGTTCACTCCGGTGCAGTAGCGTGCTGGCGTGTCCATGCCTCCGCCGCAGCAGCCGCCGTACCCGAACCAGTCCGGTTCCCCGTACGGCCAGCAGCCCCCGTACGGGCAGCAGTCCCCGTACGGGCAGCCCCAGCCGCAGAACCCCGGCCCGTACGGCGGCTCGCCGTACCCCCAGCACGGGCCCCAGCCGGGGGTCCCGCAGCAGCCGCCGTACCAGGGCTGGGGCGGTATGCCGCCCGTCGTGCCGCCGCCCCCGAAGAAGAGCAGGCTCGGTCTGATCCTCGGGATCGTCGGCGGTGCCGTCGTGCTGATCGTGGGCGGTGTGGTCGCCCTCGGCGCGATCGGCTACAAGGCGGCCACCACCTTCCCCGACGCCAAGAACAGGCTCACGCTGCCGCGGACGCTGCTGGACGGGAAGTACGAGTTCTCCAAGGACCTCTCCGCGGAGGACGGCCAGGGGATCGAGAGCGAGGCGAACTCCTCCTGGAGCGCCAAGGACGTGCACGCCGTGGTGGGCACGTACGCCCTGGGCGGTGACCCGGTCAAGGGCAACCTGGTGGTGTCGGGCATGTACGGCCGGCTCAAGGAGACGGACCAGATCCGCCGGAACATGATGAAGGGCGTCACCCAGACCGCCGGCTCCACGCTCGCCGTGCCCGCCAAGGACTTCGACCTGGGCATCACCATCAGCTGCGAGGTGGTGGTCCAGGACCACGCCGGCACGAAGATCACCATGCCCTCCTGCGCCTGGGCCGATGGCAACACGGCGGCCACGATCGCCATCGTGGACATGACCGACATGGCGAAGGACCCCTCCCAGGTCGATCTGGCGGCACTCGCCAGGCAGACGCTCCAGGTCCGCTCCGAGGCGGTCAAGCCGATCGGCTGACCGCCGCCTTGGGACCGGGCGCGAACGGCGCCCGCAGTGTGAAGGCGTACGGCGTCGGGCCGTGCGCCCTCAGGTGCAGCAGCCGGTCCTCCGCCTCGGCGACCGCCGGGCGGTGGCCGGCCGGCACCCACCACAGCGCGGTCACCGCCTCGTCCAGCCGCTCGAAGAACTCCCTGCGCCGGGCCAGCAACTCCCGGTGCAGCCCCCGGTACATGAAGGCGGTGAGCGCCTCCGGGTCCCGCCACACCGACAGGTTGACGATCATCCACGCGTCCCCCAGCACCGGGACGTCGGTCGCGTTGCCGGAGTCGCTCTGGAGCCGCCACACGAAGCCGTCCGATGCGTCGGCGACCGCGTTCACCGGGTCGAGCCCGTCCACGAAGTCCTTCAACTCGGCGGATTCCAGCGGGTGTCTGAGGCGGGCGATGTTGACCTGGGCCAGTTCGTACGCGGGTGCGATATCCGTCATGGGCGCCACCCTAAGGAGATCCGGGCCGCTCGCGGCAGCCCCGTCTCACCGGCCGAGCACCGCCCGCATCACGTCCCGCGCGATCGGCGCCGCGTCGCCTCCGCCGCTGATCTCGCCCCGGTCCGCCGAGGCGTCCTCCACCACCACCGCGACCGCCACCGCCGGCTCCACCGCGTCCTGGTCCCGCGCCCAGGAGACGAACCAGGCGTACGGCAGGCCGGTGTTGCCCACCCCGTGCTGCGCGGTGCCGGTCTTGCCGCCGACGACGGCACCGGGAATGGCCGCGCGGGTGCCGGTGCCCTCCCGCACCACCCCGGTCATCAGCTCCTTCAACTGCTCGGCCGTGTACGGGCGCATGACCTGCCGCACCGGATGCGTCCCGCTGCCCGTGACCGTCTCGCCGTCCTGCCGCGTGGTGCGCTCCACCAGGTACGGCGTGTGCAGCCGCCCGTCGTCGGCGACGGCCGCGGCGACCATCGCCATCTGCAGCGGGGTGGCGCGGGTGTTGTACTGGCCGATCGAGGAGAGTGCCAACTGGGCCTTGTCCACGAGGGAGTCGAAGGTGCTGCGCGCGACCCGGAAGGGGATGCGCAGCCCGTCGTCGTCGAACCCGAACGCCCGCGCCGTGGCCGTCATGTTCCGTACCCCGACGTCCACGCCCAGCTTGGCGAAGACCGTGTTGCAGGACCATTCGAAGGCGTCCCGCAGCGAGGTGTCCGCGCAGCCGTCGGCCTCGTTGGTCAGCTGGGTGCGGGTGCCGGGCAGCCGGTAGGGGTCGGGGGAGTGGGTGCGCGCGTCCGGGTCGGTGACCACCCCCGCGTCCAGCGCCGCCGCCGCGGTGACCACCTTGAACGTGGAACCCGGCGGATAGGTCTGTGAGACCGCCCGGTTGAGCATCGGCTTGTCCGGGTCGCCGTTGAGCCGCGCCCACGCGGAGGCCACCGACTCGGCGTTGCCGGAGAGCTGGGCCGGGTCGTACGACGGGCTCGTCACCAGCGCCAGGACGCGGCCGGTGGAGGGCTCGATCGCGGCCACCGCGCCCTTGCGCCCGCCGAGCCCCCGGTACGCCGCCTCCTGGGCCGCCCGGTTGAGGGTCGTCACGACGTTCCCGCCCGGATCGCGGCCCCGCGTCAGGTCGTTCCACAGCGGCAGCGGCGCGAGCAGCGGATCGGTGCCGGAGAGCACCCCGTCCTCGGCGTTCTCCAGGAAGGTGGTGCCGTACGACTGGGAGGCGAACCCGGTCACCGGGGCGTACAACGGGCCGTCCTGGTAGGTGCGTTCGTAGCGCAGCTGCTCATGGGTGTCCACGGAGCCGGTGACCGGCTTGCCGCCGACCAGGATGTCGCCGCGCGGCTGCTGGTAACGGGCGATGGCCGCACGGCGGTTGGCCGGGTTGCCGGTGTAGACGCCCGCCTGGACCAGCTGCACGCGGGCCGCGTTCACCAGCAGGGCGGCGAGCAGCAGCGTGCAGAACGCGCAGGCGTGCCGGATGTACCGGGCCATCGGCCGGCCGCCCTCGCCCACCCCGGAGAACTCGCTCACGGCGCCTCCCTGCCGTCGTACTGGCTGCGCGCCGAGTCGCTGACCCGGATCAGCAGGGCCACGATCGTCCAGTTGGTCACCACCGAGGAGCCGCCCTGGGCGAGGAACGGCATCGCCATGCCGGTCAGCGGGATCAGCCCGGTCACTCCGCCCGCGATCACGAACACCTGGAGCGCCAGGATCGAGGCGAGCCCCACCGCGAGCAGCCGCCCGAACGGCTCGCGCAGCGCGAGCCCCGCCCGGTAGCCGCGCTCCACCAGCAGCGCGTACAGCAGGATGATCGCCGCGAGACCGGCGAGGCCCAGCTCCTCGCCGGCCGTGGCCAGGATGAAGTCCGACTTGGCGGCGAAACCGATGAGCACCGAGTGCCCGAGCCCCAGCCCGGTGCCCAGCAGCCCGCCCGCGGCGAACGCGAACAGCGACTGGGAGAGCTGGTTGGGGCCCCGCCCGGCCTCGATGGTGGCGAACGGGTGCAGCCAGTCCGCGATCCGGCCGCCCACGTGCGGCTCCACCCGGCCGACGGCCACCGCGCCCAGCACGGCGAGCACCAGCCCCACCGCGATCCAGCCGGTGCGCCCGGTGGCGACGTACAGCAGGACCACGAACAGCCCGAAGAACAGCAGCGAGGTGCCGAGGTCCCGCTCCAGGACCAGCACCCCGACGCTGAGCAGCCAGATCGTCACGATCGGCCCGAGCACCCGCCCAGTCGGGAACTGCATCCGCCACAGCCGGCGGCCGGTGTACGCCAGCGCGTTGCGGTTGGCGGCGAGGTACGCGGCGAAGAACACCGCCAGCAGCACCTTCGCGAACTCGCCGGGCTGGATGGAGAATCCGGCGACCCGGATCCAGATCCGGGCGCCGTTGACCGCGGGGAAGAGGATCGGCGCCAGCAGCAGGACGAGGGCCGCGACCACGCACACATAGGAGTAGCGCTGGAGCAGCCGGTGGTCGCGCAGCAGCAGGACGACGACGATGAACAGGGCCACTCCGAGCGCGGACCACACCAGCTGGGCCGGGGCGGCGCCGTCGCCCGGCGTCTCCAGGTCGAGCCGGTAGATCAGCACCAGGCCGAGCCCGTTGAGCAGCACCCCGATGGGCAGCGGCAGCGGATCGGCGTACGGCGCCCGCAGCCGTACGGCGAGATGCGCGAGCAGCGCGAGCACCCCGAGCCCGGCCCCGTACGCCAGCGCCCCCGGCGGCACCCGCCCGGACCGCGCCAGGCCCACCGCGCAGTACCCGTACACCGACAGCGTGACGGCCAGCACGATCAGCGCGAACTCGATGCCGCGTCGCGGGGGCAGCCGGGCGCCGCTCACGGCGGCCGGAGCCGTCGCCGCGGCAGTTCCGGCGTCGGTCATGCCGCGAACTTACCTAAAACAGGCAATTCCGCCTCACTGCAACGCGCTCTACCGCGCCTGCGAAGCCACCGGCAGGACGAGCGTCGCCACCGCTCCCCCCTCCGCCGCGTTCCGGAACGACAGCCGTGCGCCCAGCACCTCCGCCTGCCCCGCCGCGATCGTCAGCCCGAGTCCGTGCCCCTTCGCCCCGCCCTCGGTGCGGAACCGCTGCGGCCCGTGCGCGACCAGGTAGTCGGGGTAGCCGCCCCCGTGGTCCCGCACCGTCACCACGGGCCCGTTGACCGTGAGGACCACCGGCGGCGCCCCGTGCTTGTGCGCGTTGGCCACCAGGTTCCCCAGCACCCGCTCCAGGCGCCGCCGGTCGGTCTCCACCAGCGCGTCCCGCACCACCCGCACCTCGGTGTCCGTCCCCGAGGCCCGCACCACCCGCTCGGCGAGCGCCCCCAGCTCCTCCGCGTCGGCCTCCAGCCGCTCCCGCCCGGTGTCCAGGCGGGAGATCTCCAGCAGGTCCTCGGTGAGCGTGCGCAGCGCCGCCACCCGGTCCCGCACCAGCTCCGTCGGCCGCCCCGGCGGCAGCAGTTCCGCCGCCGCGTGCAGCCCGGTGAGCGGGGTGCGCAGCTCGTGCGCCACGTCCGCGGTGAACCGCTGCTCGCTGAGCAGCTTGCTCTGGAGCGTGGCGGCCATCGTGTCCAGCGCGGCGGCCACCGCGGCCACCTCGTCCTGGGGCCGGGTGGGGTCCTTCGTACGGGGGTCGTCGACCCGCGCGTCCAGGTCGCCCGCGCTGATCCGGCGGGCCACCCGCGCGGTGCCGTGCAGCCGCCGGGTCACCCGCGACACGGCGAACACGCCGACCAGCACGGTCGCGCCGATGGCGAGCACCGAGGACCACAGGATCGAGCTGTCCAGCCCGGCGATGGTGCGGGACTGCTGCGAGTAGTCGATCTCCACGGCGAGCGCCCGGTGCCCCTGGACGGGGCCCGCCGCCCACATCGTCGGCCGCCCCCGGTGCGTGGACACGATGGTGCCGCGCCGCCCGGAGACCGCCAGCGCCCGCAGCGAGCCGGGCAGCCCCTCGGGGTCCACCCCGGCGTTCGGCAGCAGCGTGTCCCCGGCCTCGTAGGCGCGGGTGGCGTCCGCGAGCCGGGACAGGGCGAGGTCGCGGGCCTGGCCGACGGTCTGGTCGGTCACCGAGACGTGCACCAGCACGCCGAGCAGCGCGGCCAGCGCGCAGCACATCACGGTGATGAACACGGCCGCCTTCACGGCGAGGGGCCCGGCCCAGCGGGCCAGCAGCAGCCTCATGGCGTGCCCGAGGGGGACGGGGCGGCGGACGGGGTGGCCTTGTGGGCGCGGCGGCCCGTGCCGGTGTGCAGGTACTCGTCGCGGGAGAACACCATCGCCCGCTGGCCGGGGTCCCACTCCCAGGTGGTGCGGTACTCGTAGCCGGAGATGTCGGCCGGGTTGCGCTCGATCAGCGCCCGCCCGGCCAGCTCCACCCCGAGGATCGCGTCGTTGTCGGCCAGCACCTGCACCAGATGGCGGCCCTCGACGGTGTAGACCCGGACCGCCGTCTGGTTGGTCGGGTAGAGCCGGAAGCCGAGCGTGAGATCGGGCCGGCCGTCCCCGGTGAGGTCCCGGTAGTACGGCTTGAGCAGCGGGCACAGCGCCCGGTCGCCGCCCGCGCGGCACTCCTTCACCCGGTCCACGGTCCCGTGGAACGCCCCCTTGGACCCGTAGTCGGCCGGGTGCGCCTTCAGCTCCGCCTCCACGATGTCCACCGGATCGACCCGGCGTATGTCGCCGCCGGGCACGGTCAGGCCCTTGACGACCTCGCGGGTGGCCACGTCGTACGGGTAGGCCGGGCTGGACGCCGGGCGCAGGTCGGGCCAGAGCTTGGCGGGGCTGTCCGCGGTCTGGGTCGGCCCGGCGCTGCGCAGCTGTCCGGCGTCCCCGCAGGCCGCCGCCGTCACCGACAGCAGGGCGACGGCGACCGCGGCGAAGGCGGTGCGCAGGGGGCGACGGAGGGGCACGGTGCTCCAGAGACGATGGTTTTGCAGGTCAGTAGGCCAGTATGCACATAGATTCCAAGGAAGCCCCTTTTCGTCCGTTCTGCGCCCCCGGCTGCCGGAAGCTGGGAGAGAGGCTACTCGGCCAGTTCTTCGAGGAGTCGTACGGTAGGCAGCCCCGCGCGCAGATACGCCACGAACAGCTCGTTGTGCAGCGCCCACGCCGAGCGGCGGGCCCGGATCAGCCGGACGGCCTCGTCCGCCGCCTCGCCCCGCTGGATCAGCGCGTGCGCCACCACCAGACCCGAGCGGTTGTAGCCGTGGTAGCAGCGCACCAGCACCCGGCGGCCGGCGTCCAGCGCCTCGTTCGCCGCCCGCGCCAGCCGGATCACCCCGGCGAGCTGCGTCCCGTCCAGCGGCCCGTCCGGGATCGGCCACACATGGTGCTCGACGCCCGCGTCCGGGCCGTGGCCCGGCAGCCGCAGCAGCGACTGCACCACGTCGAACTCGTCCCGTACGACGACCGTCTCCAGCCGCCCCGTACGCCCCCGGTACTGGTGCCCGCCCATCCACAGGCCGGGCACGATCTCGCTCCACGGGCTCCGTGGAGCGGGCACGTCGGGCTGCATCCCGCGGGTTCGCACCGGCGCCTCCCCAACTCCCCTGCGCAGGACCGCCCTCCACGGTAGCCGCTCTTGCCCGGTAAGCACCCGGCCTGTTCCCATGGTCGAGGGGTGATGCGCATGAGCGCACTGCGCGTGGTCCCGGCCCGCCGGCACGGCCGGGACCGGTTGTACGTCTGCCGCCCGGACGGCAGCCGGATCGCCTGGTACGACCGCGACGCCGGCCGGGTCGACCTGCTCGCCGAGGACGAACGGGAACGGGTGCTCGAAGCCCTGGGACCCTTCCTCACCGGCCCGGTCGCCGTGGGCCCGCCCCCGGTCCCCACGCCCGCCGAACTGGCCCGGCTGACCCTGCACCCGGACGACGACCTCGCGCCCAACCGGCCCGGCGAGGCGCTGCTGATCGCCCTCGACCGCGATCCGGGCACCGGGCACTGGCTGCGCCCCGACCCGCGCCGGCGCGCCCTGCTGGCCGAGCAGACCGTGGGCGCGGCCCTCGACGGCCTGGAGGGCGGCGGCTGGCACGCGCTGCACTCGCTGCCGCTGCCCGGCGGCGACCGGGTCCACCATCTGCTGATCGGCCCCGGCGGGCTGTTCGCCGTCCACGCCCTGTACGCCCGCAGGGCGCGGGTGCGGATCGCCGACCCGATGGTCGCCGTGGGGCGGCGCGCCGCCGAGCCCCTGCTGCGCCGGCTGCGGGACCGGGCCGACCGGGCCGCCTTCGCCCTGACCGCCGAGGTCCGCCCGGTCCTCGCCCTGACCGACCCTTCCGGGGTGACCCTGACCGCCGTGCCGCGGGAGGTGCGGATCCTGTCCGCCGCGGACCTGCCGGGACTGGCCCGGCTGGGCGGCGTGCTGAAACCGGCGGACGTGGAGGCACTGCACGCGATGGCACGGGACCGGCGCACCTGGGAGCAGGTCTAGCTCCGCTCGGGCAGGGGTGCGGCCCGCCGTCCGTCCAGCAGGGGTGCCAGCAGGTCGCCGTGGTCGCGCAGACGCGGTGCGATGTCCTCGGCGCGGAACTCCAGCCGCTCCGGTGAGCGGCACCCGGCGACCTCGTCCCAGGTCACGGGCGCGGAGACCAGGGGGGCACGGCGGGCGCGCAGGGTGTAGGGGGTGGCGGTGGTCTTGCGGGCCGCGTTCTGGCTCCAGTCCACGAACACCTTGCCGGGCCGCAGGCTCTTGGTCATCCGGTGCACCACGAGCCGGGGCAGCGCCCGCTCCGCCTCGACCGCGAGCGCCTTGGCGTACTCGCTGGTCCGCTCCGAGGAGGCGCCGGACACCGCGGCCAGCAGGTGCAGCCCCTTGGACCCGGCGGTCTTCGGGTACGCCTCGATCCCGTCCGCCGCGAGCCGCTCGCGCAGCCACAGGGCGACCTCGCAGCACTGCACGACCGTCGCCGGGGCACCGGGGTCGAGGTCGAACACCAGCCGGTCGGCCTCCCCCGGCGAGGGCACCTTCCACTGGTGGGTGTGGAACTCGGTGACCAGGTTCGCCGCCCACACCAGGCTCGGCAGGTCCTGTACGACGACCATCCGGGCCGGGCCCTCCGCCGAGGACCTGGGCACCTCGGCGGTCGTGACCCACTCGGGGGTACCCGGCGGCACGTTCTTGGTGAAGAACACCTGACCCTCGGGGCCGTCCGGGTAGCGCAGGAAGGACACCGCGCGGTCGCGCAGATGCGGGAGCAGGGCGTCGGCGGTGGTCGCGTAGTAGTGCACCAGCTCCGCCTTGGTGAAGCCGGTCGCCGGATACAGCACCTTCTCCAGGTTGGTCAGCGGGACCCGCCGCCCCTCCACCTCTGTGATAGGCGTCATAAGATGACAATCCCAGATGAAACGGGAGAAACGGGAAAGGGCGGGTGCGGCACGTGCGATCGATTTGGAACGGCGCCATCTCCTTCGGGCTGGTCAGCATCCCGATCAAGCTGGTCAACGCGACCGAGAGCCACGCGATCTCCTTCCGCCAGATCCACACCGAGGACAACGGCCGCATCCGCTACCGCAAGGTGTGCGAGGTGGAGGACCGCGAGGTCAGCCAGTCCGAGATCGGCAAGGCGTACGAGGACGCGGACGGCACCATCGTCCCGATCACCGACGAGGACCTGTCCCACCTGCCGATCCCGACGGCCCGCACCATCGAGATCGTCGCCTTCGTGCCGGCCGACCGGATCGACCCGCTCCAGATGGGCGCGGCGTACTACCTCGCCGCGAGCGGGGCCCCGGCCGCCAAGCCGTACACCCTCTTGCGCGAGGCCCTGAAGCGCAGCAACAAGGTCGCCATCGCCAAGTTCGCGCTGCGCGGGCGGGAACGGCTCGGGATGCTCCGGGTCGTCGACGACGCGATCGCCATGCACGCCCTGCTCTGGCCGGACGAGGTACGGGCCCCCGAGGGCGTCGCCCCGGACGTGGACGTCACCATCCGCGACAAGGAACTCGATCTCGCTGACGCCCTGATGGACACCCTCGGCGAGGTCGAGATGGCGGACCTGCACGACGAGTACCGGGAGGCGCTGGAGGAGGTCATCGCCGCGAAGGCCGCGGGCGAGGCACCCCCGCAGGCCCCGGAGCCGGCGCCCGGCGGCAAGGTCCTCGACCTCATGGCCGCCCTGGAGAACAGCGTCCGCGCCGCCCGCGAGTCCCGTGAACCCGCGGGCGAGGCCGAGGTCAGATCCCTGCCGGACCGCCGCTCCACCCCGAAGGAGACGGACGGCAAGAAGTCCACCTCCACGGCGAAGAAGACCACCGCGAAGAAGACCCCGTCGAGGAAGTCCACGTCGAAGACGGCGTCGAAGCCGGCGGAACCCGCCAAGAAGGCGACGGCGAAGAAGACGGCCGCGAAGAAGACGGCGGCGAAGAAGACGTCCGCGCGCAAACGCTCGGCCTGAGCGGCCCGGTTCAGCGGGCGCGGGGCGGGGCGTCCGCGCCTCCCTCGTCGCCGGGCGGCTGCTCCTCCAGCGCGGGCAGGGCGCGGGGGAGACCGGGCAGGGCGCGCCAGTCGAGCGGCTCCGTCAGGGGAGTGCCGCCGTCGGCGGTGGCGTGGACATCGGCGGCCAACCAGTGCTCACCCGGCGGGAGTTGGCACCTCAGCACGGGCAGTGTCGTCCGGGGCCACAGGAGATGGCTGCTGGGGTCGGGGAACATGACCTCACCGGCGCGTGCCCCGGTGAGGTCCCGTACGGCGCTCGCGAGGTCGCCGCACACCGCCCGCGCCTCCCGGCCCCCGGCCCCGGTGACGGCCCCCTCGCGGGGGAGCGCGAAGCCGCCCTCGACCGTGTGCAGCGGACGGGGGGTGACCAGGCGGTGGACGCGGACGTGCCGGCCGGGTCCGGCGGGCAGCAGCCAGGTGTCGACGGTGACATCGGGCCAGGGGTGCCAGCGGGCGCGCACCCCGTCGGCGGTCACGGAGCGGGACGCGCAGGCGATCCGGGAGCGCCAGTACAGGCCGTCCTCGCTGAGCAGCAGGGCGCTGTCCGGGGCGGCGGCCTCCGCGCCGAGCGGGCCGGTGGCGACGGCACAGCCGAAGGCCGTGGAATAGGCGAACTTGCCGTATTTGGCGGGCGCGTTGCGCACCCAGGTGTCGGCGTCGCAGGCGGCCAGCGCCGTGCTGTGCCCGCCGCCGTGCTGGAGCAGCAGACCCGCCCCCGGCTGGGCGTGCACCGCGTCCGCGGCGGGCAGCGGCTCCTCCTCGGCGGTCCAGAACGGGTGCCCGGCGGGCAGGGCGAGCGGCAGGAACGCCTTGAACGCCCAGTAGGGGGAGCCCGCCGCGTTGTACTGCTCGCTCATGAACAGGTTCGGGTAGGCGTAGCCGACCGACAGCGTGCCGTCGGCGGCGAACACCGGCTGCCGGGCCCACCAGCGCAGATTCCGCGCCCACAGCCCGCGCAGCACCCCCCAGGGCAGCGCCTGCACGCCCGCGTGGGCGAGCGCGCCCCAGAACGCGCACTGCGCGAACCGGTACGTCAGACTGCGGCCGAAGGGCAGCGCCGCGCCGTCGGCCGCGAACCAGTGCCGGAACTCCCCGGCGAACAGCGCGGCCCGCTCCCGTACCCGCGCCACGACCGCCGGGTCGGCGTCCGGGGCGAGGGCCGTGTACAGCAGCGTGTACAGGTGCAGGGCCCAAGGACCGTAGTAGTCACAAGGTTTTGCGTCCGGTCCGTCCGAATACCAGCCGCCGCCCCGGTGGAAGCTCTCCACCCGCGCCAACGCCCGCTCGACCAGACCCGGTTCAGATGCCTCCCCGACCGCCGTCAGGCCCAGCTCCGCCATCACCGGGAACAGATGCCAGTTGTTGTCGGGGACGCGCTCGGCCCCCGCCGCCGCGCGCAGCCAGGCGGCGAGCCGCGTCCGTTCCGCCCCGGAGAACGGCTCCCACAGTTCGCCGGGTGCCAGGGCCAGCGCGCACCCGAGCCCGGCCGCCTCGACCAGGCGCTGGTCCATCGCAGCGGGTTCGCCCCAGTACTCCGGGTGCGCCGGATCGGTTCCGGCGGCGACGGCCCGCCGGACGCGCTCCCAGCCGTCGTACCGCCCGCCGCCCGCCGCGAACGGGGCCAGCCCCCACAGCGGTCGTACCGTCGCCTCCAGCCGGGCGACGCGGGGTGCGTACGCGGTGCCGGGGGCGGCCAGCGCCGCGTCGTCGGGGTAGGCATCGGCGAGCGGGGCGCACAGGGCGAGCAGCGCGCGCTGCCAGTCGGCGCGGCTGGAGGAGGGATTGCCGGAGAACGGGTGCGGGCGGTTGCGGGTCATGGCTCCTCGTCCGGGAAGGTCCGGTGGCTGCGGTCGGGCCGGTGGGCACGGTCGGGCCGTGCGGCCGCGGTCGGTTCGGTGGCCGCGGGCCGACTGCCGTGTTCGCGGTCGGTCAGGTGGCCGTGGTGGTGGCCGGGTCAGTTCTTCCCTCCCCGCCGGGGGCTCAGGCCGAGCGCTCGAACTGTTCGCGGACGACCGGATGGGCGAACGGCCGTCCGTGCGCGAGGCGTTCCAGCTCGTCCAGCGCCGAGTCCGCCATCCGGTGCAGCTCACCGCCGAGCGAACCGGCGATGTGCGGGGTGAGCACCACGTTGTCCAGGTCGTACAGCGGGGAGTCGGGCGGCAGGACCTCCGGCTCGGTCACATCCAGTACGGCGTTCAGCCGGCCGCTGGTCAGCTCGCGGACCAGCGCGTCCGTGTCCACCAGCGCCCCACGGGCGGTGTTGACCAGCGTGGCGCCGTCCGGCATCAGCTTCAGCCGTCGCTCGTCGATCAGGTGCCGGGTCTCGGGCAGCGCGGGCGCGTGCAGCGAGACCACGTCGCAGCGGGCGCACAGCTCGTCAAGGCCGGCCGGCCGCACGCCGAGCGCCCGCGCTTCCGCCGCGCTCAAGTACGGGTCGTACACCAGGAGTTCCATGTCGTAGGGGGCGAGCAGCGCGATGAGGCGGCGCCCGGTGCGCGAGGCGCCGACGATGCCGACGGCCCGCCGGTAGTTGCCGGCGTCGCGGTACTCGTGCTGCCAGGACAACCGGGCGCGCACGGCCCGGTAGTGGTCGCGGGTCCGCAGCGCCCGCTTGTTGGCGAGCAGGATCATCGCCAGCGCGTACTCCGCCACCGGCAGCGCGTTGGCGTCGGCGGCGGAGGACAGGGCGATGCCCCGCTCCCAGCAGGCGTCGGTGACGAAGTCCTTCACCGAGCCCGCGGCATGCACCACCGCCCGCAGCCGGGGCGCCCCGGCGAGCACCTCGGGCCCGAGCGGAGGGCAGCCCCAGAAGGTGAACAGCACGTCCGCGCGGGCGAGTTCGGCGGCGATGCCGTCGGCGGTGAAGTCGTCGGCGACCAGCGCCGGGTCCAGGTCGGCGAGTCCGGTGAGCCGGGCCATCCGCGCCGGGTCGAGCAGCAGGGGCAGCAGATCGCGCTGCATGGCGAGCAGGACCCGTGGCCGGCGGGTCGTGGGCGGCAGGACCCGCGGGCGGCGGGCCGCGGGGGGCAGGTCGGACACAGGACTCCTCGGGTCATGGGCGTGGGGCACCGGTGGCAGACGGCGCCCCACGCGGGAGATGCGGTACGTCGGCGGGCGGCGGCCGGGCCCGGCGGGGCGGCCGGACTCACCGGAGAGCGGCGGGGCTCACCCCGCCGCCGCCTTGGCCTTGGCGAATTCCTCGGCCATCTGGTCGATGCCGTTCTGCTGCTTGATCCGGGCGACGGTGCCCTTCCAGTCGGACACCGTCGTCTTGCCGGAAACGGCGTCCTCCACCGCGGAGTTAAGCGCGGGCGAGACTCCGGCCCACTTGGCGCTGAAGGTGGCCGAGGAGAACCGGTAGGCGGCCGACGCGTCCGGCGCGCAGATCGGCAGCAGCGTCTTCTGCGAGGTGTAGAGCCGCTTGGTGAGGTCGGCGAGGCCGGGGAAGAACAGTGGCTGCGGCGCCATGTTGAAGTACTGGAACGGCAGGTTGGTGCTGTTCTCCGTCTGGCCGAGCTTGGTCGCGACGGCCGGGGCGCCGGCCTTGTCGCGGGTGAAGTGCACGCCCTCGACGCCGTACCGGGTCAGCTCGAACTCCCTGGTGCCGAACGGCGCGGCGAAGAAGTCCAGGACGCGCAGCAGCATCCTGATCCGGTCCGGGGAGGACTTCTTGACGACCGTGAACCCGAACACCGAGTCACCGCCGGGGATGTTGGGCTTGTCGCCGTAGGGATACGCGAAGTCCGGAGTGAAGCCCCGCGCCTGGGAGAAGATCTGGGCGGCGGCGCCGGTGCCGTTGGGCCAGGTGAGCCAGGTGCCGTTGAGGAACTTGGGCTGGGCGTCACCGGCGCCCAGCGTCAGCGCGTCGGGGTTGTAGATACGGCGGGAGTAGAAGCGGTGCATGTTCTCCACCGCCTGCTCGAACTCCTCGGTGTCGGCGGTGAAGCGGAAGGTCCCACCGGACTCGCCCCACCAGTTGGGGGCGCCGGCCGCACCGGCGTGGAAGGTCCAGCCGAACGCGGCCGCGCTCGAACTGCCGATGCCGTAACGGCCGTTGACGCTCAGCTTGGCCATGCCGTCGGTGAACTCCTGGACACCGACGCCCTTGCCCCAGATCCCCGCCTTCTCCAGCGTGTCGCGGTCGGCGAAGAGGGCGACCTGCGGGGCGTTGTAGCGGTAGGTCGGGACGCCGTATATCCCGCCGCCGATGCGGCCCATCAGCTGCCAGCCGCGGGTGGGCAGGGCGGCCAGGTTCGGGTACTCCTTGATCGCGTCGCCGGACAGGTACGCGCTGAGGTCGGCGCACTTCGAGCGGATGAACTCGCTGATGTGCGGCGCGCCGGTGGCCGGGATCATCAGGATGTCCGGCTGATCGCCGCCCGCCATCATGGTGGCCAGCGCGGTGGTGTAGCTGGTGCCGGTGTCGACCACGAACCGCGGCCTGAGGGTGACGCCCATCGCGTCGCCGATGGCCTTGACCATCCGGTTGGAGGAGTCGAGCTTGACGGCGGCGCCGTAGCTCAGCGCCATGCAGGAGACCGTCGAACCGTCGCCCGGCTTGCCCTTCACCGACGAAGGCAGCGGTAGCGACGGGTAGGTGAGGACCGCCGGGGCTCCGTCGGCGGGCAGTGCGGGCAGGTCGTAGTGGACCTCGGCCGGCACGTACGCGGGCCAGGCGGCCTGCTTGGTGCCCTCGTTGGAGACGGACACCGGGCCGCCACCGCCGTCGCAGGCGGCGAGCGCGGGACCGGCGGCGAGGACGGCGGCACCGGCACCGGCGGCTCTGAGCACCGAGCGGCGGGACATGTTCAGGGACATGAGGGCTCCAAGCGGACGCGTGTGTGCATGCGGATAAAGGAGCGGAACAGGAGCGGGGGTCAGGACTTGACCGCGCCGGTGAGCACGCCCTTGGTGAAGAACCGCTGGACGAAGGGGTAGACCAGCAGGACGGGAACGACCGCGAGGACGATGGTGGCCATCAGCGTGGTCTGGGAGGTGTCCTGGAGGGCGCTCGCGGTGGTGCCGTTCGCGTCCGCGGTGACCCCCTGGGTGACCAGGAGCCGCAGCAGGGTGCTGAGCGGCCAGCGGCCGGGGTCGTTGAGGTAGAACAGGGCCCGGAAGAAGTCGTTCCAGTAGGTGACGCCGTAGAAGAACCCGACCACCGCGATCACCGACTTGGACAGCGGCAGCACGATCCGACACAGGATGGTGAACTCGCCGGCGCCGTCCAGGCGGGCCGCCTCGAAGAGTTCGCCGGGCAGCCCCTGGAAGAAGCCGCGCAGCACCACCAGATTGAAGACGTCGATGACGACGGGCAGCACCAGCGAGGAGTAGTCGTCGATCAGACCGAGGTTGGAGACGACCAGGTAGGCGGGGATGATGCCGGGCGGGAAGAGGAAGGCGATCAGCGTCATCCTCAGCACCCAGCCGCCCCCGATCACGCCGGGCCGGGCCAGGGCGTAGGCCAGCAGGACGGTCGCGGCCAGCGACACCGCCGTACCGACCACGACCAGCAGCAGCGACACCACCAGGGCGCGGCCCGCGGTGGAGCCGGTGAGGATCTGGTGGAAGGCGTGCAGCGAGAACTCCCGCGGCCACAGCGTGTAGCCGCCGTCCGCGGTGACCTGGCGGCTGGAGCTGAGGCTGGTGGCCAGCACCACCCAGAAGGGCACCACCACGGCCGCCGTGATCAGCACCAGTGCCAGCACCTTGCCGGCCGTGGTGAGGGCCGTCGGCCGCTCCTGCCAGACCGGGCGGCCGGCCTTCGTGCGGCTGTCCTTCGTGCGGCTGGCCGCCCCCGCCCCGGTGACCGCGCTCATCGGTAGACCCCTTGCTCGCCGAGCCGGTGGGCGACCTTGTTCGCGGCGACCACCAGGACCAGGGCGACGACGCCCTTGAACAGTCCCGCGGCCGCGGCGACGGACCAGTCGCCGTTGACGGTGGCGTGGTAGTAGACGTACGTGTCGATCACTTCGGAGACCCGCTGCCCGAACGCGTCGCGCTGGAGCAGCACCTGGTCGAAGCCGACGCTGAAGACGGAACCGAGCCGCATGATCAGCACGAGCACCACGACCGGCCGGATTCCGGGCAGGGTGACGTGCCAGAAGCGGCGCCAGGGACCGGCGCCGTCCATGGCCGCCGACTCGTAGAGCTGCTCGTCCACCTGGAAGAGGGCGGCGGTGAAGATCACCGTGCCCCAGCCGCAGTCCTTCCAGACCAGCTCGGCGATCATCATCGGCTGGAACAGCGCCGGCTCGGTGAACAGGTTCACCAGATGGCTGCCGCCGCCGGACAGCAGGTTGGTCAGCATGCCGGTGGGGCCCACCATCTGCTGGATCAGGGCGATGGCCACGACCCAGGAGACGAAGTGCGGCAGGAACACCACCGACTGCACGAACTTGCGTACCGGCCCGTTGAGCACGCTGTGCAGCAGCAGCGCCACCGCGAGCGGCACCGGGATGAAGAACACCAGCTGGAGCAGGGCGAGGCTCACCGTGTGTCCCACGGCCCGCCAGAACCCCGGATCGCCGAACAGCGCCCGGAAGTTGGAGAACCCGGCCCACGGGCTGTGGCTCATCCCGAGGAACGGGATGTAGTGCTGGAAGGCGATCACGTTCATGGCGAGGGCGCCGTACTGGAAGACCAGGAAGTACAGCACGCCCGGCACCATCATGAGCAGCGGCACCCGGTCCCGCCGCACCCGCCGCCACCACGGCACCGCGTGCCGGGCGACCGGTGCGGTGGGCGTTTCGGGAGGTACGTGCTGTCGCTCGGCCGGTGTACTGCCGGGCCGCTGGCCGACCAGGGACACAGGGGCCTCCTTCCGGGGGAGAGGTGGGACATCGAGGACGCCGCCGGACACGACGGGACGCCGCTAAGACCCCGGCCGTCCGGTGCGGCTTCAGCATCCGGTCGGGTCCGTAACCCGTCAATGAGGTCGTACGTACCTGGAACTATCCGGAACCGTCCGGAGCATTCCGATACCCCGCTCCCTCCCCGTCCGCCCCTTATCCCTCCTTTCGATCACCCGCCGCCCGGCCGCCTGCGCACCCTCCACGGGCCGCCGGGGGCTGCCCAACGTCCGCCAGGCGCGCTAGGTTTCTTCCGTTCCCAACAGTTCGGAACCTCTTCCATGCCAGCGCCAAGGGAAATGTGACGCGTGATGCTCTCTCCGGACCGGCACGACCTGCTCCTCGCCCATCTGCGGGAACACGGCTCGGCACGGATCATCGACCTCGTGGGCCTGCTGGGGGTCTCCGACGTCACGGTGCGACGCGATGTCGAGGCCCTGGAACGCGAGGGCCTGGTACGGCGGTTCCACGGTGGCGTCGCCCTGGACCGCAGAGCCACGACCCTCGGCCATGGGCCCGAACCCACCTCCAGTGCGCTGCGGTTGGGCCTGCTGCTGCCCAACGGCCCCTACTTCCGGGAGGTTCTGGAGGGAGCCCGCGAGGCGGCGTCGGAGCTGAACGCCGAACTCACCCTCGCCTTCTCCGACTACCAGCCCGAGCAGGACCTGGTGGCCGTCCGCCGCCACCTGGACGACGGCGTCGACGGCCTCCTGCTGGCCCCGCCGACCCTGGAGAACTCCCGCCACACCCGCTTCGAGGAGCGCCTGCGCGAGCTGAAGCTCCCGGTGGTCCTGGTGGAACGCGAACTGCGCTCCACCACACTGGTCGACCGCCTGGACCACGTGGTCACCGACCACCAGGCCGGCGCCCGCCTCGCGGTGGAGCACCTGGCCCGCCTCGGGCACCGCCGGATCGCCCTCATGGTCAAGGACCTGGGCCCCACGGCCCCCGCCGTCCGCCTCGGCTACACCCACGCCCTGCGCGCCCTGGGCCTCGACCAGGACACCCCCGTCCACCTGGTCCCGCAGCGCGAGACCTCCCCGCACACCGAGCAGCGCGTCGACGAGGTCCTCGACGACCTGTGCGCCCACGGCGCCACCGCCGTCCTCGCCCACGGCGACGCCGAGGCCATCGTCCTGCTCCAACTGGCCGCCCAGCGCGGCATCCGCGTGCCCCAGGACCTCGCGATCATCTCCTACGACGACGAGGTCGCCGCCCTGGCCAGCGTCCCCCTGACCGCCGTCGCCCCACCGAAACGCGCCCTGGGCCGCAAGGGCATCGAACTCCTCGCCTCCCGCCTCCGCTCCGACCGCCCCCTGCCCGTCCACCACCTGACCCTGCAACCCTCCCTGGCCATCCGCGCCTCGTGCGGCACAGGAGCGGGCGGCCGGGGACGCAGGAGGCACTGAACGGGGGGCCGGCGGGCCACGCCGTACGACGCTGCCGCCGGCCCTCCGGGGCGGTTCCCGGCCGTGACTCACCGGCCACGGGTTCCCGAACGCGCCTGCCGGGCCGCACCCCGCCTCCCCGGTCCACACCCGCCCCACCCGTCCCGTCCGGCGAACGCCCTGTGCCGAACACTCACGCCACCGGCCCTGGCTGAGCGCGCCGCCGCCCCCGTCCGAGGAGCGGCCGGACGCCGGTCGGGCACGTGCGAGCCCTGCCGCTCGCCGCCGGCAGCACCGAGAACCGGCCACGGCGGGGCCTGCCGCACCCGTCCCGGCCGGGCCGCGCGCGCACGCGCGTGACCTTGCTCATCGCCCTTTGCATATGGAGTGCCCTGCGGGCAAGATGGATTAGATTTCGGCCGGTCCGCGCTGCCCGACCGTACGTGTCGGCGGCGCGCGCCGGAGAGATGCGCAGGTGCGCGGCATCGGCCGTGCGGGCTGAGCGGGGGCGGACATGAAACGTAGCAGTGCGGAAGACGACCGGGCGCACTGTCCGGACCCGGCACCCCGGAGACCGTCGCTTCCGAAGCCGTCGCCCCCGGACCCGTCGTTCCCGCCGGGCGCCGTCGCCCGGCGCCATCCCGCCTGACGCCGCGGGCCCGCCCCGTGCGGCCCGGACCGCTGCCCGGCAACGCCTGAGCGGCGAACCGGCTCCGGGCCGCGCCGAGTTGGCCCCACCCCTGGTCACGCCGCCACCCGGCGCCGAGAACGCGGCCGCCGGGCCGTGCCCATGGGGTGTCCGCCATTCCTGTGCCATGCATCAGGAAACTCATGGCAATCACCGGATGTCAGCTGCGACCAGGGCTACGGTGCTGATCGTTGACCGCGATGCTACGTGTGGGGGGAAGGCAAGGGTGGACGACATGATCCTTCGGCTGCTGGGGCCGGTCGAGCTGGTCCACGAAGGTCGTCCGCTCGACGTCGGCGGGCCGCGCCAGCGGGTGGTCCTGGCGATGCTGGGCCTGCACGTCAACCGCACCATGTCCACGGAACAGCTCATCGACGCCGTATGGGGCGACGCACCCCCCGTCACCGCGCGCGGCCAGATCCAGGTGGCCATCTCGACGCTCCGCAAGCAGTTCGCCCTGGCCGGCCGGCCCGACGCGATCAAGACCCGAGCCCCCGGCTACGCGCTCGAACTGGACCCGGACCGGGTGGACAGCCTGGAGTTCGACCGGCTGGTCACCACCGCGCGCGAGCACGCCCGTGCCGACCGGATCCCGGAGGCGGCCGCCGCCCTGCGCACGGCCCTGGGCCTATGGCGGGGCCCCGCCCTGGACGGCATCCCCAGCGACTCCGTACGGCATGTCGCCCGGCATTACGACGACCGGCGGCTGGCCGCGATCGAGGAGTGTCTGCGCCTCGAACTCCTGCTCGCCAGGCACGGTGAGGTCTGTGCGGAACTGACGGTGCTGATCGGCCGGTTCCCGCTGCGCGAGCGTCTCTACGAGCTCCTCATGCTGGCGCTGTACCGCTCGGGGAGGCAGGCGGAGGCGCTGGAGACGTTCCAGCGGGCGCGCAAGGCCCTCGTCGAGGAGATGGGCATCGAGCCTGGGCAGGAACTGCGCGACCTGGAACAGGCGATCCTGAGACAGTCCCCGGCGCTCGACCTTCCCGCACCACCGCCGGGCCGGACCGCCCCCGCACGCCCCTTCGCCGCGCCGGACGCCCCGGACGCCCCGGATGGACCGGACGCCCCGGATGGACCGGACGTCCCGGATGGACCGGACGTCCCGGACGCGCCGGGCGGACCGGAGAGCGGCTTCCGCCTCATACCGCGCCAACTCCCGGCCACCATAGGTGACTTCACCGGACGCCGCGCCCAACTCGACGAGATCAGGGAACTGCTCCTGGCCCCCTCCCGGAGCGAGACCGCGGGCTACGCCGTGCCGATCGTGGACATCTCCGGCCCCGGCGGCGTGGGCAAGTCGGCCCTCGCCGTACGCGCCGCGCACGAGGTGAGCAAGCACTTCCCCGACGGCCACCTGTACGCCGACCTGCACACCGTCTCCGGCGACGCACCGGTCACCGCGCTGCTGGCCCGCTTCCTGCGGGCCCTCGGTGTACCGGCCAAGGCCATCCCCGACGACGCCCAGGAACGCGCCGAGATGTACCGCAGCCGGCTGGCGGACAGCCGGGTGCTCGTGGTCCTGGACGGAGTGACCGGCGCGCAGCAGGTGACACCGCTGCTGCCCGGCAGCCCCACCTGCGCGGTGATCACCACGAGCCGGGCCCGGCTGGCCGGCACGGACGGCGTCCGCGGCATCGACCTCGCCGCCTTCGACATGGCCAACGCCCTGGAACTGCTGGCCGGCATCGTCGGTCGCGAACGCGTCCAGGCGGAACTCGACACGGCCGTCGAACTGGTCAACCTGTGCGACGCGCTGCCGCTGGCGCTGCGCATCGCCGGCGCCCGGCTCGCCTCCCACCCGCACTGGCGGATCGAATGGCTGGTCCAGCGGCTGCGGGACGAGCGCCGCCGCCTGGACGAGCTGAGCCACCGCGGCCTGGAGCTGCGCTCCACCATCAGCCTGACGTACCGGGCGCTGACCCCCGCCGCCCAGCGCCTGTTCCGGCTGTTCTCCCTCGTCGAGGCGCCCGACTCGCCGGCCTGGGTCGCCGCCGCCCTGCTGGACACCGGCCTCGGCGCCGCGGAGGACACCCTCGACGCCCTGGTCGAGGCACAGGTCATGGACACCGTGCGCTACCCGGACTCGCTCCGGCCGCGCTACCGCTTCCACGACCTCATCCGCGCCTACGCCCGCGAGGAACTCCTCGCGAGCGGACCACCGGCGGAACAGGACGCCGCCCTGGCGCGCGTGCTGGGCGGCTGGCTCTCCCTGGTCGAGGAGGCCCACCGGGAGGAGTACGGCGGGGACTACACGATCATCCACGGCCGCGCCCCGCGCTGGAGGCTGCCCGAGGGCACGGACGCGGAGCCCGCCGGGCGGCCCGTGGAACGGCTCAGCGGGGAACGCCGGGCGCTGGTGACGGCCGTACGGCAGGCCGCCGCCGCCGGAATGGACGAGCTGTGCTGGGACCTCGCCCTCACCTCCGTCACCCTGTTCGAGGCCAAGGGGTACTTCGACGACTGGCGGGAGACCACGCGCCTGGCGTACGAGGCGTCCGCCCGCGCCGGCAACCGCATCGGCCAGGCGGCGATGGCGTACTCCCTGGGCACCCTGCACATGTTCCAGACCCGCATGGAGCAGGCCGACGAGAGCTTCGGCAGGGCGCGGGAGCTGTTCGAGGCGGCGGGGCACGACCACGGGCGCGCCCTGGTGCTGCGCAACGCCGCCTACCTGGACAGCGTGCGCGGGGACGACGCCGCCATGCGGGAGAAGTACGACGAGGCGCTGGCGATCACCAGGCTGGTGGGCGACCGGATCGGCGAGGCCCACATCCTGCGCAGTCTGGCCGGATGGTGGCTGGCCTCGGGGAACACCGAGCGCGCCCGCACCCTGCTGGAGCAGGCCCTCACCATCTCCCGTGCGGAGAACTGCCTGCGCGTCCAGGCACAGGTGCTCCAGCGGTTCGCCGAGCTGCACCTCGCGCTCGACCAGCCGCGCCAGGCCCGGGAGGCGCTTCAGGAGGTCCTGCGGATCGTCCGGGACAGCGGGGACCGGATCGGCGAGGCGTACGCGCTGTACGGCCTCGGGGCGCTGCGCCGCCGGGAGAAGCGGTACGACAGCGCCACCGACACCCTGACCCGCGCGCTCGCCCTGTCGCGGCAGGTGGGGGAGCGGGTCGTCGAGGCCAGATCGTGCTACGCGCTCGCCGAGATCGCCCTGGCCCGTGGCGACCACCAGCTGGCCGCGGCCCAACTGGAGGCGGCGCGCGACCTGTTCGCCCGGCTCGGCTCGCGTACCTGGCTGGAACGGACCGAGGACCTGATGATCGAGGCCGGCGGCCCGAGCACCGCCGCCCCCGGCGCCACGATCCCCTAGGCCACCTTCCGGCGCCCCCGCCTCTTCGGCTCAGCCCGCCGCCGCGCCCGGCTCCCCGCCGGCCGCCCCCGCCACTGCCCGCAGCCGCTCCGCGCGGTCCACCCGTTCCCAGGTGAAGTCCGGCAGTTCGCGGCCGAAGTGACCGTACGCGGCCGTCTGGGCGTAGATCGGGCGCAGCAGGTCGAGGTCGCGGATGATCGCGGCCGGACGCAGGTCGAAGACCTCGGTCACCGCGTCCTGGATGCGCGCCACCGGCACCGTCTCGGTGCCGAAGGTCTCCACGAAGAGTCCGACCGGCTCCGCCTTGCCGATCGCGTACGCCACCTGGACCTCGGCGCGCCGGGCCAGCCCCGCCGCCACGATGTTCTTGGCGACCCAGCGCATCGCGTACGCGGCACTGCGGTCCACCTTGGACGGGTCCTTGCCCGAGAACGCGCCGCCGCCGTGCCGGGCCATGCCGCCGTACGTGTCGATGATGATCTTCCGCCCGGTCAGGCCCGCGTCCCCCATCGGGCCGCCGGTCTCGAACCGGCCGGTGGGGTTGACCAGGAGACGGTAGTCCTCGGTGCCGATGCCGAGGCCGGCCAGCTCGGGCTCCACCACATGCGCGCGGACGTCCGGGACGAGGGTCGCGTCCAGGTCGGTGTCGGCGGCGTGCTGCGCGGAGACGACGACCGTGTCGAGGCGGACCGGCCTGTCGCCGTCGTACTCGATGGTGACCTGCGTCTTCCCGTCCGGGCGCAGATACGGCAGGGTGCCGTTCCTGCGGACCTCGGACAGCCGCCGGGACAGCCGGTGCGCCAGGGTGATCGGCAGCGGCATCAGCTCCGGCGTCTCGTCGCAGGCGTAACCGAACATCAGGCCCTGGTCGCCCGCGCCCTGCCGGTCCAGCTCGTCGCCCTCTCCACCGGCGGCGGCACCCCCGGCACGGGACTCGTACGCCGTGTCCACCCCCCGCGCGATGTCCGGGGACTGGGCGCCGATGGACACGGAGATCCCGCAGGAGGCGCCGTCGAAGCCCTTGAGCGAGCTGTCGTAGCCGATCTGGAGGATGCGGTCCCGCACCAGGGCCGCGATCGGGGCGTACGCGGTGGTCGTGACCTCGCCCGCGATATGCACCAGACCGGTGGTGACCAGCGTTTCCACGGCGACCCGTGCGGCCGGGTCCTCCTTGAGCAGCGCGTCCAGGACGCAGTCGCTGATCTGATCGGCGATCTTGTCGGGATGGCCCTCGGTCACGGACTCCGAGGTGAACAGACGACGGGACACGGTGACTCCTCAGGACGGGCCGGTCAGTGATGGTCGCGCGAGCTTGCCGCCGGAGCCGCCCCGGCCCGCGCCGGAGCCCGCGTCGCCGCCGGTTCCGCCCCGGCCCAGACATCGCCCCGCACCAGCAGCTCGCCCGGCACGGCCCGGCGCACCGCGAGGTAGACCTCGTCCGCCGGCACCCCGAGCAGGGTGCTCAACTCGTCGCGCAGCAGCCGCAGCAGCCGGCCCACGGTCTCCCGCGGATAGCTCGCCTTGCAGGTGACGAAGCCGATCGGGGCACACGGGCGGGCGGCCGCCGGGGGCTGCTGACCGGGCATCGGCGCGGGCGGGGCGGGGCGGTCCCATTCGGGCCGGTGCGCCGCGTCGGCGTCGAGCCGCTGCCAGATCACCCAGCAGTGCTGCGGGGCGATGCCCAGCAGCCCGGTGACCGCCTCGGCGATCCTCGCCAGGGCGGGACGGCCGGGGCTCGCGTCGGGCGACATCAGGGTGATGACGGGCATGACAGTGCCTTTCTCGGCGTGGAGTCTTCTCGGGGCGCGGGGGACCGGCGGACGCGCGGGGTGCCCGCGCGTCCACGGGAGTACGGCCGTCGCGCGGGGCCCCGGCCCCCTCGGGCGCTCAGTCGGTCAGCGTGGCGAGCAGCTCCGCCCGGTCGATCTTGCCGTTGGCCGTCATCGGCAGCCGCCGCACGCGCCGTACGACGTCCGGCACGGCGTGCGCGGGCAGCCGCTGGGACAGGGAGCGGCGCAGCAGCACCGGGTCCTCGTCGGTCCCGGCGGCGGAGGTGTAGAACAGCGCGAGCCGGTCGTAGTTGCCGAGTTGGCCGGGGACGGGCACGGCCACGCAGTGCGTGATGCCGGGCAGCTCCGCCGCGTGGGCCTCGATCTCCTCCGGCTCGATGCGGTAGCCGCGGATCTTGACCTGGCGGTCGGTGCGCCCGGTGAAGTGGAAGACGCCGTCGGCGTCCCGCAGGCCGTGGTCGCCGGTCCGGTACAGCCGGGTGCCGGTCGGCGGGTGCTCGGTGAAGCGCGCGGCGGTCAGCTCCGGGTCGCCGAGATAGCCCCGCGCCAGCCCCGCACCGCCGACGCACAGCTCGCCGCCGACGCCGGGCGGGCACTCCCGCCCGGTCTCGTCCAGCACATGCATCCGGGTGCCGGGCACCGGGCGGCCGATGGGGATGCCGTGCTCTGCCGCGCAGTCCGCCGCGGTGATGGGGTGCACGGTGGCGAACACGCAGCTCTCCACAGGGCCGTAGCCGTTGAACAGCCGGGTGCCGGGGTGCGCGGCGAGGAACCGGCCCACGTGCGCGGCCGACAGCCGCTCTCCGCCGATGTACAGGGCGCGCAGGCCCCGGAAGCAGTCCGGGTCGATCTCGGTGAACAGGTTGAACAGGGAGGACGTGAGCCAGGCGGTGCCGACCCCGCTGGTGTCGATCAGGCGGCGCAGGGTGTCCGGCAGGAGGTAGTCCTCCGCGGCGGTGACACAGGTGCCGCCGGTGGTGAGCGCCCCCCACAGCTCCAGGGAGAAGGCGTCCCAGGACGACGGGGCCGCCTGCATCATGACGGTGCCGGGGCCGAAGGCGAGGGGCCCGTCCGCCGGGAACAGCCGGGTGGTGGCCGCGTGCGGGGACACCACGCCCTTCGGCGTGCCGCTGGTGCCGGAGGTGAAGAAGACGGTGGCCGGGGCGTCGGACGGCCCGTCGTAGGCACGGAAAGCGCGCGCGGCGACGGCATCGAACTCGCCGGACGGAGCGGGAGGCTGCCACACAGACCACTCGCCGTACGCCGCCCCGGCGTCCGTCACCAGTACCGGCCCGCCGAGCTGCCCGAGCACCGACTCGACCCGCTCCCGCGGCCACCTCGGATCCAATGCGGCGTACCCGGCACCGCACTTGAGCACCGCGAGCAGCGCGACGTACAGCCGGGCCGAGCGCGGCAGCAGGACGGGGACCAGCGTGCCCGGTCCCGCGCCGGCCGCCGCGAGAGCCGCCGCCCAGGCGTTCGCCGTCGCGTCGAGGGTGGCGTAGTCGAGCCGGATGGAGCCGTCCACCACGGCCAGGGCGTCCGGCCGCGTCCGGGCCCGGTGTGCGACCGCCTGGTGGATGAGGCCGACTCCCATGGAATTCCCTCCGGTTCCGCGAACGGTACGAGGACCGGGCCGGCCGGAATTCCGGCAACCCGCCACCGATACTCCGCCCCCTTCACATGCGGTGTCACGTACCCGAATCCGGGGACAGCGAAGGGAGTTGACTTCCCCCGCCGCGGAACCGGAATCTGAGCGGGCCGGGCAGCGACCTCGGCATTCCTCAAGGGGGTTGATCTCGATGAGCGTTGCCGGACCGGAAGACCGCGTGCTTCCCACACCGGCCCTGGCGGGACACGGCAGCGGTGTCCGACTGCTGGACTACGACGCCGTACCCGGACGCTCCGGCGCCGGCGGCGCTCCGGGCAGCATGCTCCTGCTGCACGGATTCGGCGGCGACAAGAGCCAGTTGCGGCCCCTCGGCGACGCCCTGTGCCCGGCCGGCGCGGTCGCCGTCCACCCCTCGCTGCGCGCCCACGGCGACAGCCACCGGCCGGTCTGGGGCTACTCGGTGCTGGACTTCTCCGCCGACCTGCACCGCATCGCCGACATCCTCCCCGACGAGGTGCACCTGGTCGGATACTCCTACGGCGGTCTCGTGGCGGCCGTCTCCGCGGTCACCTGGGGAGCCTCCCGCGTCCGCAGCCTGGTGGTGATCGACCAGTCCTTCGACGCGCACCCCGCGCTGCACGAGGCCGACGAGTGGGCCGAGGGCAGCCTGCTGCGCTGGACCTACGACTTCGGGCATCTGCCGGACCTGCTGGAGCGGCTCGGTGTCCCGGTGCTGGTGCTGGCCGGCGCGGACAGCCGCAACATCCTGCCCGGCGAACGCGAGCGTCTCGCAGCCCGCGCCGGCGGCATGCTCCGGGTCGAGACCGTGCGGGGGTCGCACGCCGACTGCTATCGCAATACGACGGAGATCACCTCCGTGATGCGCGACTTCTACCGCACCGCATTTCCGGGAATTCCCGGCAAGGAAAACGCCGAGAAGGGCGAAGCCGCATGAAATCCCGGTTCGTCGAGGAAGGGCCTGCCCGCACCCTGGTGCTCGGCACGCTCGCCAATTCCCTCGGAAACGGCGTCTTCGTCACCTGTTCCGCCCTCTATTTCACCCGGATCGCGGGCTTCACCCCGGCCCAGCTCGGCCTGGGCCTGAGCATCGCGGGCATCGCCGGACTCTTCGCGGGCGTCCCCTTCGGACACCTCGCCGACCGCAGGGGCCCGCGCGGCACCGCGGCCGCGCTCCTCGTCCTCGCGGGCCTCGCCACCGCCGCCTACCTGCTCACCGACGCGTACCCGCTGTTCATCGTCTTCGCCTTTCTGTACGCGCTGTTCGACCGCGGCGCCTACGCGGCCCGCCAGGCCCTGATCCCGGCCGTGCTGGACGGCGAGAACCTGGTCCGGGTCCGCGCCAAGATCCGTGTGGTCACCAATGTGGGCGTCTCGGCCGGCGCCGCGCTCGGCGGCCTGGCCCTGCTGTGGGACACCGGGACGGCGTACCGGCTCACCTTCCTGCTCAACGCGCTCAGCTTCGTGGTCTGCGGGCTGGTGTTCCTGCGGCTGCCCGCCGTACCGCCCGCCCCGCGGCGCCCGCCGGGCGAACCGCGGCTCGCGGTGCTGCGCGACACCCCGTACGCGCTGCTCGCCGTGCTCAACATGGTGATGCAGCTGCACATCCCGATCCTCGAGGTGATCCTGCCGCTGTGGATCGCCCTGCACACCGGCGCCCCGCACGCGCTCACCGCCGTACTCCTCCTCCTGAACACCCTCGCCTGCGTCGGCCTCCAGGTCCCCGTGACCAAGAAGATCGGTGAACTGCGCTCCGCCGTCCGCGCCTTCCGCGTCGCCGGAGTGGCCCTGCTCGGCTGCTGCGCCGCGTTCGCGCTCTCCTCGGGCCGCGGCCCCTGGGCCGCGACCGTGACGCTGGTGGTGGCCGCCGCCCTCCACGTGTACGGCGAGATGGTCCAGTCGGCCGGCTCCTGGGTGATCGGCTACGAACTCGCCCCGCCCGACAAACAGGGCCAGTACCAGGGGCTGTTCAACACCGGCATCGCGGCGGTGCAGATGTTCGGCCCGGTCTCGCTGACCCTGCTGCTCATCGACTGGGGCACCCCCGGCTGGCTGACCCTGGGCGCGGTGTTCCTGCTCGGCGGACTCGCGATGGCACCGGCGGTGCGCTGGGCCGAGCGCCGCAGGGCCGCGGCGGCGGAAGCCGCCCCCGCGACGGTGCCCGCGACCTGACCGGCGCCGCGGCCCCCGCAGCACATCCCCACGACACACCGGACGAGGGAGACGATGACTCACCCCAACCCGACCACGGACCCCGGTCGCGACGGAGTGGAACTCCAACTGGCGGACGTATGGCGCCGGTTGCTGGGCCGCGACGACGTCGGCATCCACGACGACTTCTTCTCGCTCGGCGGCCACTCCCTGCTCGCCATCAAGCTGACCGTGGAGGTGCGCCGGCTGTTCCAGGTCGACCTGACCGCCGCCGATCTGCTCGCCGCGGCCACCGTCGCCGAACTCGCGGAGATCGTCCGCCGGGGCACCGCCGACCGGCCGGGCCAGCTGGTCCGCATCCAGCAGGGCGCGAGCGGCAGCCCGGTGTACGCCCTGCCGCCGGTGTCCGGCACCGTCCTGCTCTACCCGCCCATCGCCCGCGCCATGGGCCTCGACCAGCCCTTCTGGGCCGTGCAGTCGCTCGGCCTGCTGCCCGGCGAGGAGCCCCTGACCTCGATCGAGGCGATCTCCGAGCACTTCATCGAGCAGCTGCGCACCGTCCACCCCGAGGGCGTCGAGTGGAACCTGATGGGCTACTCGATGGGCGGACTGCTCGCCTACGAGACCGCCCGGCGTCTGAGGGAACGGGGCGAACGCGTCGGGCTCGTCGGCCTGCTCGACACCCGCATCACCGTCGAGCCCAGCGCCGACCCGGACTTCGCGCTGCGCGCCCTGCTGTGGCGCGGGCTCAAGCTGGAGCTGGACATCGACTGGCTGCGCGGTCTGGACCCGGACAGCCGGGCGCGGACCCTGGTCGAGCTGGCCGTCGAGGCCGGCACCATGCCCGCCGACTTCGACGCCGACCGGCTGCGCCGCATGATCGACATGTACCAGTACAACCTGGACGCCCTCGCGGCCTACGAGATCAAGCCGTACGACGGCACCGTCACCGTCTTCCGGGTCACCGACCGCTCCATGGAGGGCGGGACGCTCCCCGAGGACCTGGGCTGGAGCGAGGTCGCCGGGCGCGCCGTCGTCGTCGACGTCCCGGGCGACCACTTCACGATGGTCGAGCCCGGCCAGGTCGAGGTCCTGGGCCGGCGGCTGCGCGAACAGCTCGACCTGGCCGCCGCGTCCGCCGTCGCCTCCTGACCCCCCAGCCCCGCGAAGGAGCACCCGTGCAGGACCCGGACGGGACCCCGCCCCCGTACGCCCTCCAGCCCATCGGCGTCGTCCGCTCGCCGCGCAGCGTGCCCGAGCACGACCACTGGGGCGGCGTCACCTCGGTCATCGAACTGGACCCGGAGCGGCTGAGGCCCGAGGCCGTGACCGGCCTGGAGCAGTTCTCGCACCTCGAAATCGTCTTCCACTTCCACCTGATCCCCGAGTCGGCGGCCGTCACCGGCGACTGCCACCCCCGAGGCCGCACCGATCTGCCCCGCCTCGGCATCCTCGCCCAGCGCCTCAAGGAACGCCCCAACCGGCTCGGCGTCTCGCGCTGCGAGCTGGTCCGGGTCGACGGGCTGACCCTGCACGTCCGGGCGCTCGACGCGCTGGACGGCACCCCGGTCCTCGACGTCAAGCCCTACCAGCGGATCTTCGCGCCGCCGGCGGACACGGTCCGCGAACCGGCCTGGCTGCACGAGGCGATGTCCCGGTACTACGCCCGCTGAACCACGCCCCCACGAGTCCGACGCCTCCCGACGAAACCCACGCTCCTCGCGCCATCCCGTACCGCCCCGGTGCCGCCACAAGCCATCCGGGCCCGTCCACAGCCAAGGAGTTCCCATGTCCGTCCCCACCACCGACGGCACCACGGTCGATCTGGAGCTCAACCTCGGCCGCCTCCTGGACCGCAACCCGCAGCTCCAGATCCCCCGCGACGAGTACAACATCAACGTCACCTCGAACGAGGGCGACCGCCTCTCCGCCGACGAACTCGCCACCGAGTACGGCCGGTTCGCGGGCGCGGGACACCCGGCCCACCTGTACTTCCACCTCCCGCTGTGCAACTACATCTGTCACTTCTGCAACTACGTCAAACGCCTGGTGCCCCGCGGCAAGGAGGACGGCGCCCTGCGCCTGTGGTCCGACCTCCTCATCGAGGAGTCCCGCCGCTACCTGGACCGCTTCGACTGGATACCCCGCGCCCGCATCGAGTCGTTCTACATCGGCGGCGGCACCGCGGCCCTGCTGCTCAACAGCCCCGAGTACATCCGGCCGCTGGTCGAGCACGTCCGGGAGAACTACGACCTCGCGGACGGGATCGAGTTCAACATCGAGGGCAACCCGGAGAACTTCCAGCAGCACCACCTGGAGACCGCGCGGGAGCTGGGCTTCAACCGGTTCATCCTCGGCGTGCAGTCGCTCCAGGACGAGGTGAACGACTTCACCAAGCGCCGCCACTCCACGGCCCAGTCGCTGGAGGCCATCGAGAACCTGCTCGCGACCGGCTGCCCCTTCAACGTCGACATGATGTTCGGCCTGCCGTACCAGACCCCGGAGTCGGTGCGCCGGGACATGGAGATCCTCACCGGCCTCGGCGTCCCCACCATCACCATCTACCGGCTGCGCAACGCCGACCGCGAGGAGATGGGCATCGGCAACCGCGCGGTCTGGAACAACCCCGCGGTGCGTGAACGGCTCATCCGCGAGGGCCGGTTCCCGGAGCTGGACTCGACGTACGCGATGCGCCAGGAGGCCGTCGAGGTCCTGCTGGAGCAGGGCTACTACCCGAGCCCCTGCGGCTGGTGGAGCCGGCCCGGCACCTACGAGGGCGGCAACATCCCGCAGACCTCGAAGAACAAGTGGGAGCACTACAACACCATGATCGCGTACGGTCCCGGTGCCTACGGCTGGCTCACCGGAGACCAGGAGGAGTTCCTCCAGACGCACAACATCACCGACATCAGCAAGTACGTGTCGTTCATGCAGAACGACGAGGGACTGCCGCTCAACTTCGGCCGCCGGCTCAGCGGCCACAAGGCCATCGGCACCGCGCTCGGCTTCAACTTCAAGGCCAACCAGCCGATCGACCTCGCCCGCTACCAGGAGCGCTTCGGCGCCGACCTGCTGGAGACGGAACCGTTCGCCTCCGCCTTCGCCGAGCTGATCGAGCGCGGACTGGTCGAGAAGGTCAACGACGGCACCGCCCTCAAGCCGACCCTGGACGGCGAGGCGCTGCACGAGGAGATCATCTTCCACTACTTCCACCAGCGCATCGGCCTGTCCGACGCGCCCGTGTGCCGGCGGTGACCATGCACTCCACCGCCCCCGCGGCCACCGCCGAACCGGCCTTCGCGAGCCCCGCCCGGCGGGTCGAGGACGCCTTCGCCGCCCTGCACGGCGCCGACAGCGCGCTGCTCGTGCCCGGCGTCGTCGCGGCCACCACGGCCACGCTGCTCGCGCTCACCAACCCCGGCGGGCACCTCATCGCCTCCGACCAGACCTGCGACCCGCTGCGCGGCGTCCTCACCCGCGAACTCGCGGGCCTGGGCCGCACGGTGACCTTCGTCGACCCCACCGACGCGGACGCCGTCCTGACCGCCGTACGGCCCGAGACCCAGGTCGTCTACACGCAGTCCCTCAGCGACCCGCTGATGCGGCCCGCCCCGCTCAACGAGATCGCCATCCACGCCCAGATGAACGATCTGCTGCTGGTCGTGGACAACACCGCGCTGTCCCCCGCCGAACTGCGGCCCCTGGAGACCGGCGCCGTGATCGTCATCGAGGACACGGTGCCCTTCCTCGACGGCTGGGGCGACGTCGGCGCGGCCCTCGTCACCGGCCTGGACCGGTACCTGCCGAGGATCGCGGAGCAGTGCGCGCGGCTCGGCGGCGCGGTACCCGACTGGTCCGCCCACCTCCTCGAACGCTCCCTGGCCACCCTCCCGCTGCGGCTGACCGCCCAGCGCGACGGCGCCGAGCGGGTCGCCGGGATGCTGCGCGCCCACCGGGCCGTACGGGCCGTACACCGCCCGTCGTTCGACGCGGCACCCTGGGCGCTGGAGACCCACCGGGGCTTCGGCGGGCTGCTGTCCTTCGAGGTCGCCCCGGACATCCACGACCTCACCGGCATCCTGGCCGCCTGCACGGGCGACCACAGCCCCCTCGGCAGCACCGCCCGGCTGCCCGCCCGCACCAGCCACGCCCACCTCAGCGAACGGGTCCGCCGGGAACAGGGCATCACCCGGCGACTGGTCCGCCTCTCGGTGGGCGTCACCGACGCCGACGCCCTGTCCGGCCGGCTGCGGCGGGCCCTGGACACCGCACTCGCCCAGCGCACCGGAGGTGACGAACGATGCTGAACGGCGTCGACCTGCGCGCCCGGCGGTCCCTCGCCGAGCAGATAGCGGAGGACTCCTGGGAGGCGCAGCTGAGCATCGGCGTGGCGGCCCAGGCCGCGGCGGCCGGCCGCTGCCGGGTGCGCACCGAACCGATGCGGCTCGGCTCCACGCGGGTGGCCCGCGCCTTCGGCATCGACCAGCGGTTCGGGCCCGGCGCCGCGGACTGCCTCGACCCGGTCGGCTCGGTGCTGGTGGCGCTCGGCGCGTCCGTCGCGGACAGCGTCGTCACCGAGCTGTCCGGCCGGGGCTGCGGCCCGGCGCTGCTGGAGGTGCTGCCCTGCGCCGAGTTCGCGGCGGACGGCACCGGCCGGCTCTCGTACGAGATACGGCTCGACGGCGAGGTCCCGGCCGACCACGCCCGGCGGGCGGTGGCCGCGGCCCGCGCCCGGTGCACCGCCCACCGCACCCTGGAGGAGCCCAACGGCATCAAGGCGGTGGTGCAGACCGCGCGGGACGTGCACCTCGCCAGCCCGCCCGCCGCGGCCGACGGCCCGGACCGCACCACCGTCCGGCGGCGCACCGCCCGCGTCCTGTGGGAGATCGGCACCCACGTCCTCGCCGAGGTCGACGGGGTGCACGCCGAATCCGACCAGCCCAAGCAGCTGTTCGGCGCCGACCTCGCGCCCAGCGCCCAGGAGTACTTCCTGGCCGCGCTGGCCGCCGAGGCCCTCGGCTTCGCCGACCCGCGCGCCGCCGCGCCCGGCGCGCCGGCCGCCTCCGTGCACGCCTCCGGCCGGATCGACCTGCGCGGCCCCTACTCCACGCAGGACGCCCCCGTCGGCCTGCGCGACATCCTCGTCCAGCTGCTGCCCGCCGACCCGACCCGCGACGACGAGTCCGCGCCGGACGCGATACGCCGCTGGTTCGCCGGGGGCGACGCCCTGCGGCTGGTCCGGGACCCGCACCCGATCGGGGCCCGCCTGGTCCTCGACGGCACCCCCGTCCCCGTACCGCACCCCGAGAACGACCGCACCACCGACACGAAGGAACCCCACCGTGCCCCGTGAATGGGACGCCAAGACGTACGACTCGCTGCCCCTGCCGCACCAGCAGTGGGGCAAGCGCACCCTCGGCAGGCTGGACCTCAAGGGCGGCGAGACCGTCCTGGACGCCGGCTGCGGCACCGGCCGGGACACCGCCGCGCTGCTCGACCTGGTCCCCGACGGCCGGGTGATCGGCGTCGACGGCTCCGCCCGGATGCTCGACCAGCTGCGCACCAAGCTGGCCGGCCGGCTCGACCGGCTGGAGATCGTCCAGGCCGACCTGACCAAGCCGCTGCCGATCTCCGGCCAGGTCGACGCGATCACCAGCGTCGCCACCTTCCACTGGATCACCGACCACGCCGCCCTGTTCGCCAACCTGGCCGGACATCTGCGGCCGGGCGGCCAGTTCGTCGCCGAGTGCGGAGGCCAGGGCAATGTCGCCCTGATCAACGCGGCCGTGGGGGAGGTGCTCGGCAAGAGCGCGGAGGACGAGCCCGAGGGCAAGGACCAGGTCTGGTACTTCGGCGGCGTCGAGGAGACCACCGAGCGGCTGGCGGCGGCCGGGTTCACCGACATCGACGTCAACCTGCTGCCCGACCCGGCTCGACTGGAGCCCGGCGACCAGCTGTGCAGCTACCTGGCCACCGTGGTCCTCGGCTCCCACCTCGACAAGCTCCCCGAGTCCGACCACGAGGACTTCGTGCGCGCGGTCGCCGCCCGCCTGCCCGAACCCGTCGTCGACTACGTACGGCTCAACATCACCGCCCGCCGGGCCTGACGGAGGCACCCATGGCACACTCCGCGCTCCCCACCGTCCTGGTCGTCCACGGCCAGGGCTCCGCCACCGCGTGGCGCGTCCTGTCGGCGGCCCGCGGACTGTGCCGGGTGGTCTTCCTGTGCGAGCCCGGAAACCCGGCGTACCAGGCCGAGCTTGCGCAGATCGACGGGCACGCCGAGATCGCCGACACCACCGGGCTCGGCGAGGAGGAGGTGTGCCGGCTCGCCGAGGGCCTGCGCCCCGCGGGCGTCGTCACCTTCAGCGAGTACCGGCTGCGCACCACCGCGGCGGTCGCCGAACACTGCGGGCTGCGCCACCACTCCCGCGCCACCGCGGCGGCCCTCACCGACAAGTACCGCCAGCGGCAGATGCTTTCGGACGCCGGCGTCCAGCACACCGCGTGCGGCCTCGTCCGCGATCCGGACGAGGCCGCCGCCGCGCTCGCCCGCGTGGGGACACCCGCGGTCCTCAAACCCCGGCACGGCGCCGGCAGCGTGGACACCTGCCTGATCACCTCGGCGGACCAACTGCGCACCCTACTGGGCGAGTTCGCCACCGACGGCCAACGCGAGTTCGTCCTGGAGGAGTTCCTGCCCGGCGACCCCACCCGGACCGGCCCCGGCTGGGCCGACTTCGTCTCCGTGGAGTCCCTGGTCGTCGACGGTGAACCGCGCACCGCCGCGATCAGCGGAAAACCGCCGATGGTCCCGCCGTTCCGGGAGACCGGCCACGTCCTGCCCGCCCCCCTCGCGCCCGGTCTCGCCGCCGAGGCCGAAGGACTGGCACAGGCGGCGGTACGGGCCCTCGGCATCCGCCACGGCATCACCCACACCGAGGTCAAACTGACCCCGCACGGGCCGAGGATCATCGAGGTCAACGGACGGCTCGGCGGACTCATCGCCGAGATCGTGCAACGGCGCACCGGCTACGACATGGTGGCCGCCGCCCTGCGCCTGGCCCTGGGCCTGCCCGTCACCGAACCGGCCCCCGCCCGGCTGCACGGGGACCGGGTGACCTTCCAGTACCTGCTGTTCCCGCCCACCGGCCCGCTCCGGCCCGGCCCGCCCTCCCTCCTCGACGGCCTCGGGGACCTGCCCGGCGTCGACCTCGCCGACCTCCGCCCGCCCGCCGAGTGGCACACCGACTGGCGCCGGGGCACGCTCGGCGCGATCGGCACGCTCTACGGCTCCGCCGCCGACCACACCGAACTGCGGGCGCTGCTCGGCCGGATCGGCGAGCGGATGGACCGGTTCTGGCGCGCTGCGGACACACCGGGTGCCGGCGCGCCGCGGCCGGTCGATACGGTAGGCAACTCCATTGATGTACCGACCTGTTGACGTACCGAACCGCTGACGTACCGACGCAGGGATGTACCGACCCCCTGACGCGTCGGCCCTCCGACGTGTCGCACGCTCTGAACGAAAGGCGCTGCTCATGCCCGAGAACAACACTCCCGCCGAGGTGGTTTCGGTCCCGGTGGGCCGGGTGGTCGGCGGCCGGGCTGAGGTCCGCGACGACGACTGGGGCCGGGAGACCGCGATCATCCGTCTGGACGCCGGCCAGTACGGCCCCGAGGCGATGGCCGGCCTGGACTCCTTCTCCCACCTCGAGGTCGTCTACCACTTCGACCGCGTGCCCGTCGAGAAGATCGAGACCGGCTCCCGGCACCCGCGCGGCAACACCGACTGGCCCCGCGTCGGCATCTTCGCCCAGCGCGGCAAGAACCGCCCCAACCGGCTCGGCGTCTCCCGCTGCCGCCTGATCAAGGCCGACGGCCTCGACCTGCACGTCCAGGGCCTGGACGCCGTCGACGGCACCCCCGTCCTCGACATCAAGCCCTACATGAGCGAGTTCGGCCCCCAGGGCGAGACCACCCAGCCCGAGTGGGCCACCACCATCATGCGCGACTACTACTGACGGTACGGCTGCTGACGGTACGACGGCCGCTCACTGGGGCTGAAGACCGAGCGCGACGCGGGTGAGTTCCGCCTTGTTGCCGATGCCGAACTTGGATCGCACCCGCTTCACGTACGTGTCCACGGTGTGCTGGCTGATGCCGATGCGCCGGGCCACCTGGCCATGGGTCATGCCCGACGCGATGAACCGGAGCACCTGCTCCTCGCGCGGCGACAGCCCGGCCGGCGCCCTGTCGCCCGCGGCGAGGGGCGCGCGCCGCGCCAGTGCCGCGTACACCTGGCGCAGCACCTGGTCCGGGGTCGCGTCGGCCCGCACCACGACGACGTCCGGCGCGCTCGCGCCCCACACGGCACGCTCCGGCACGTCCCGCTCCAGGGTGTCCTCGACCAGCAGCACATCGATGGCGGCGCCGGGCTCGGGAAAGGCGTCGGCCGAGGTGAAGACGACCTCGCAGGGCGACTGCGTGGTCAGCAGGTGTGTGAGACCCATGAGCACGAGCGGCCGCACACCGCAGATCGCCGTTCTCGTCCCCCCACCGTCCCCCGTCAAAGCCGCTCTCGGGCGTTCGAGCGTGACCGTCTCAGTCCTCATCGGCGCCTTCCCCGTAGATTTTGTTGATGCGTTCGATCGCCTCGGCCACGCGCCGCGGCGGCGCGGCCGTGAAGCACAGGCGCGCCCAACCGCCGTAGCGCGCCCCGAAGTTCCGCCCCGGCGCAAGGCCCACGCCGAGCTCGGCACACCGCCGTACGAACCGCTCCCCGTCCCCCCAGGCCCGCAGGTCGAGGAACGTGTACAGGCCGCCGGACGCGTCCGTGTGCGGCACCTCCAGCGTCGAATCGGCCAGCCACCAGGCCGCCGCGGCACGGTCCCGGCGTCGGTTCAGCTCCTCGCGCGGCGTGCGCAGCGCCTCGTACGCGGCGAACTGCGCCGCGGTGGGGACGGGCCCGCCGGTGTACGGCGCCCAGGCGGCCACCGGCGCGGCGAGCCCCGGCGGGCAGACCAGGTACCCCACCCGGTTGCCGGGCATCGCGTACGTCGTCCCGCAGCCGTGCGCCGAGAACGTACGCTCCGCCGCCGCGCCGACCGCCGCGATGTCGGCGAACCCCTCCCTGGTGAAGTCGTACTCGTCGTACGTGTTGTCGGCGATCAACCACAGATCGTGCCGCTCGGCCAGCTCCACGAGCGCGGCGAGCCGTCGCCGGTCCATCCGGTAACCGGTCGGATTGTTGGGGCTATTGAAGTAGACGGCCCGCGTCCGGCTGGTCACCGCCGCCTCGACGGCCCCGGCGAAGTCGAACCCGAACCCGCCCCCGAGCTCCAGGAAGACCGGCACCTCCCGAGCCACCCCGCCCGCCGCCCGCACCAGCCCGGTGGCATGCGGCCACTGCGGCGACAGCACCAACACCTCGTCGCCCGCCTGCAGTACGGCGCGTAACGCGAGTGAGAGGGCGTGCGTGGCCCCACCGGTGACCAGCACCTGCTCGGGCGGCACGGCCCCGCCACGCCGGCCGCTCACCCGCTCGGCGAACGCCGCCCGCAACGCGGGCACGCCCGCCACGGGCGCCTCCTCGTGCGCCCCGACCCCGAACTCCGCTTCCTCCCACCCCCGAGGCCGCGCACAGGGCTCGAAGACGGTCCTGCCCCGGTGTAACCGCACCGGCTCCGCGTACCCGGAGCCGCGCAGCAACGCGTCGACGCGATCATCGAACTCGCTGTACGGACTGCTGAGTTCACCGAGTGAGGGCATGGGCGGCTGCTCCTGGGAAGTACGAGCGGGGACGGATCGCACCAGTCGCCCTAGGCGACGGCGGCCCCCCAGTGGGTGTCCCCGGGACCAGCGGCGAGCGCGGCCGGGGTGCCACCCCAGTGGGTGTCTCCGGGCGCCGCGTCGGCGGGGGTGGTGTGGGTGGTGCCCCAGTGGGTGTCGGCGGGGGTGGTGTGGGTCGTGCCCCAGTGGGTGTCGCCGGGTGCGGACGTGGAGGCGAGGGCGGCGTGGGTCGTGCCCCAGTGGGTGTCGCCGGGAGCGGACGCGGCGGCCCGGTCCGCTCCGGTCACCGTCAGCACCGCCGCCACCCCGACCACCAGACCGAGCACCGCGCGGGCCACGACCCTGGTCTTCGTCATCGCTCTCTCCTCATCCACGGGTTCCCTCCGCCGGGGCCTCCCCCGAGCCGCGTCCCATTCCACCTCCACCCCCTTTCGAACGGCCTTCCACCGACCCCGTAGGCATGCCGCGCCCGTGGAAAGCGGTTCAGAAGAAGACGAGAAGGGAGGCTGGTGAGCGAGCCGGGAGGGAACGCGATCGCCTCCACAGATACGACACAATTTCCGCACGTCTCCTGCGTTCGCACTCTGTGGGTACTACAGTCATCCGCGCGCGGCCGGTCACAGAGCGCCACGCATCGCATCAGGCGGCCGGGGCAGGCGCTTTCCCGCGCCCGGTCCGCATCGTTTGGGGGCTTTGTGCGCGAAATGGTCATGGGCTCGAACGTGTCGCTGCCCGCCCTGAGCGAGAACGCCAACTCGGTGATCGTCAGCCTTGGCTGGGCGAGCCCGACCGGCGAAGGCGACGCCGATGTGTCGGTCCTGCTGCTGAACGCGAAGGGCAAGGTCCGCAGCGACGCGGACTTCTACTTCTACAACAACCCGGTCGCCGCCGACGGGAGTGTGCAACTCCTGGGCAAGGCACCTGCGGCGGACGGGAACGAGGACCGGATCAGCTTCGACCTGACCGCGGTCCCGCGCGAGATCACCCGCATCGTCGTGGCCGCCAGCCGCTACGAGGGCGCCCGCTTCGGTGAACTAGAGGACGTACGGCTGTCGTTGGCGGACGGGAGCGGTGAGCAACTCCTCCGCTTCACCGTCGAGGACGCCGACTCGGTGAGCGCGATCATCTTCGGCGAGCTGTACCGGCGCGGGGAGGAGTGGAAGTTCCGCGCCGTCGGGCAAGGCTACGACACCGGACTCGCCGGCCTCGCCACGGACTTCGGCGTGGACATAGACGACGACGCGACGGCCGAGGACGCACAGGAGACACTGGACGCACAGGGCGCGCGGGACGTGCAGGAGGCACGGGAAGTGCGGGGGACGGCCGCCGGTGCCGACGACCGGCCGGACACGCCACCGCCGGCGCCGGACGGCGCCCCGATACGCCGGGCGATGCTGGACGCCGTCCCCGCTCCCCGCGAGCCCGACGAGGAGACCGGCCCCAAGAAGCCGGCCAGGCGGCCTCGTACCGCCAAGAAGAGGGTCACCCTGCCCAAGGCCCCCAGGAAGACGCTGGCGGAGAACGAGTCGTGGAACGAGGCCAGACTCTTCCCGGTATCGGCGCTCAAGAGCGACCGGGACCGCGAGACACGTGCCACCTCGGTGCTGCTGTCGGTGATGGCGCAGGTACCGGAGCTCGGCAGGAGACTCACCGCCGCGTTCGGAGCGCCGGCCGGCCGCATGGAGACCTTCGCCGAGGTCACCCTCCCGCACGGTGACAGCCCCCGCCGCCCCGACGGGGTGATCCGTGTCGAGCGGGCAGGCAAGCTGTGGACGGCGCTGGTCGAGACAAAGACCAACGGCAACGCGCTCAGGGCCGAACAGGTACAGGCATACATGGACATCGCCGCGCGCCGCGGCTACGAGGCCGTGATCACGCTGTCCAATGATGTCGCCCTGGAGGGCAGCCCCCTCGTCGCGGTGAAGACCGACGGACGGCGCAAGCACAAGGTGGCCCTCTGGCACCTGTCCTGGGCGGAAGTCGCCCACCAGGCCCAGGTGTTGATCCGGCACGAGGGTGTCGGCAACGCCGCGCACGCCTGGCTCCTCCAGGAACTGCTGCACTACCTGCGGCACGAGAACTCCGGCTGCCACGGCTTCCAGAACATGGGCCCGGCGTGGGTGCCGGTACGCAACGGCATCGACGACGAGACCCTCTGCCAGGGAGACCCGCGCGCACTGGAGGTGGTGGAGAGCTGGGAGCGGCTCATCCGCCAGGTCTGCCTGCGACTCGGCGGCGAACTGGGGCAGAAGGTCCTGCCCGTCCAGCGCGCCAGACGCGGCAATGACCCGAAGGCACGCCGGGACCGCCTCGCCGACCGGCTCTGTCTCGACGGCAGGCTCCAGGCGGAGCTGCGCATCGAGGGAACGCCCGGCGTCCTGGCGATCAGCGCGGACCTGCGCACCGGCAAGCTCCGCACCTCCATCGAGATCCCCGCACCCGAGCAGGGCTACCCGCTGGCCTGGGCCAAGCGGCTCATCCGGCGCCTGGCCGAGGCACCGGCCGACCTCCACATCGAAACTCTCGTCGAAGGCGGGACCGGCGGCCCCCGCGGCACCCTCGAACGCCTCCGCCCCGAGCCGGCCGACCTGCTCCCCAAGACCAACCCCACCCGGATCCAGGGCTTCCGCCTCTCCCTCTTCAAGAATATGGGCAGCACCCGCGGCAACGCCGAATCCGGCTTCATCCGCAGCGTCGACAACGCGATCCACCGCTTCTACACCACGGTGGCCATCCACCTCGACGGCCCAACCTCCCGCCGCCCACTCCCCAGCCTGGAACCAACGACGGCCTGACATCGGCCGCCCGCGGATCGAGGCTCCCGCGGTGAGCGACAACCGGTTCCTAGCGCCATGGATCGAGGGCATGCTTGCCGCGGGTCTCGCCCGCTTCGAGAGCCAGGAGCCCTCCCGGCCCCTCGGCCAGGGAGTGGACTGGAACCCGGACCTCCGAACTCGTTGTCGCGTGACTTATGCCCGGTGACGACGCGGAGGCATGGGCCGCATTCGTCCCACCAGCAGCGTTTCAGCGAGAATCACTGTGCTGGCCGCGAAGGGCTGGCCTTGCCCATGCTGGCGCGTTACGCGAAGTGCCTCGACGGATGGCAGGACGACGCCAACCGCCGCATCGAAGACCTGCTGCGCGAATACGAGTGACAAGACTTGATCATCTGCCAGGCCCCTGAGCGTCATGCCCAGGGGCCTCGGCATTGTGCGTTATGCGGACCGGCTGGTCTGGGTCTGCTCTGAATCGAGTTGGCCCTCAAGGGTTCTTCGTCCACTGTCGAGGGCAGCGAGAGCTCGCATGCGAGAGCGTTCGAAGTCAGGCTGCACCTCGACGCCGAGGTCATGTCGCAAAGTGACCCGCAGTAGGTACACCCCGTCGGACAGTGGACCGCTGAACCAAGCATTCGCCCGGCTGTAAGCGGCATCTGGGCTGAGACTGCCCGGCAACTGCTTTACAACGGCGTATCCGACACCGAGAGCCCTGTTCAGGGCCGAAGTCACTTCCAGAACGTCCTTCGACAGTGCCATCTGCGCCTGAGAATATTCCTCCGCCCAAGCCTCTTTGGCAGCATCGAGTACCGCTGACTCGACCTCTTCACCCCGCTCGGTTGCTCGGACTGCATCTCGGGCAGCGACCCGATATGCGCGAGCGGTGGCGTTCAGACGGGCATAGAGGTCACGTCTTGCTTGCTGTGCTCTGTCGTCGCGTTCCTGCATGCGTTGTTGATCAGCACGCTTTTCGCGCTTCTGGCTGGCGAACTCGTTGAACGTCGCCCCGCCCAGAGTTCCTCCAGCGGTGATCAGCCCAACGGCCACAGCGGATAGATCCATGAGTCCCCCCAACTCGTCTGTTCGTCTGTCTGGAGCCGGCGACTGAGGGCACCTGCGACAGCTCGCGACGGCCGGCTTGATGTCTCGCCACGGTGGACCTCAGGGCCAGAACGACGATAGCGAGGAGCAGGCCTGCTCGACTCGGAACAGGGTCATTACCTGCGACGATGCTCCAAGATCCCGTCCACGCCTCGTCCACAGACGCCGGCATACGGCCGCTCCGGGCGGTGTACGGCTGCATAAAAGCAAAGACCCCGCACCCAACGTTTTCGCTGGTGGCGGGGTCTTTCGGCACCTTCTTCGAGGTGCCCCCGGCAGGATTCGAACCTGCGCACACGGCTCCGGAGGCCGTTGCTCTATCCCCTGAGCTACGGGGGCGTGTCGGTTGCGGAGCGTTGTGCTCGCGGCGACGGGTAGAACACTAGCAGGTCCGGTGGGGTGATCAGGAACCCGTTTGCGGGGAGCGGTCCCCTGTAGGGGGTGGAAGTGGGGAAAACCCGGACGCGGTGGCCCGGGCGGTCCTACTCTCGAGTTGTGCCGGGCGCGTCGGGCCGGGTGCTTGTTGTCGACGACAACAAGGTCATCCGGCAGCTGATCAGGGTCAATCTCGAGCTGGAAGGGCTTGAGGTCGTGACCGCGGCCGATGGTGCCGAGTGTCTGGACGTGGTGCACCACGTGCGGCCCGATCTCGTGACGCTCGACGTCGTCATGCCGCGGCTGGACGGGCTGCGCACCGCCGCCCGGCTCCGTGCCGATCCCCGTACGAACCATTTGCCCCTCGCCATCATCAGCGCGTGCACCCAGTACGAGGTCGAGACCGGCCTCGACGTCGGGGTTGACGCCTTCCTCTCCAAGCCCTTCGAACCCGCCGAACTCGTGCGCCTCGTCAAGCAGCTGATCCAGGGCCGCGCCGGGCGTGGGGGAGGGGGCGGTGGTGGAGACGGGGATGAGGACGATGACGATGACGGGCTCGCGGATGGGGTGGCCGGCGGGGTTTCCATCGGGTGATGCGGGCGGATCCGGCGGGGTGAGGGCCGCTGCCTGCCGGACCGGGTGGCCTGCCGACGCCGCAACGTGATCGAGCGCTGCTTCAACCGGCTCAAGCACGACAAGGCCTCGGCCACCTGCCACGACAAACGCGCGCGCCACTACCAAGCCCTCGTCAAGCCCTCGCCACCATCGCCTGCCTACGACCCCTCCCCGTCTCACCAGGGAAACCGGCTCGCCCTCCCACCCCCCTCCTCCCCTACCCTTGTCCCGTGACCCCCGTCGAGCTCTCCCGCACCGTCCTGCACGCGGTGCGTCGTGCCGTGGACGAGGGGGAGCTGAGCGGCACCGTTCCCGAGCGGGTGGTCGTGACCGAGCCGGGGGCCGGCGGATGCGGCCAGTACGCGACCAACGTCGCGCTCCAGCTCGCGCGCGCGGCGGGGAAGCCGCCGCTCAAGGTCGCCGAGATCCTGCGGCCCCGGCTCCTCGCGGCAGAGGGCATCGAGGACGTCGTCGTCACAGGGCCCGGTTTCCTCAACTTCCGGCTCGACCGGCGGGTCGATCCGCTCCAGGCGCTGGTGCGCGAGATCCGCGCGCGGGGGGAACGGTACGGGCATGGGGATGCCCTCGCCGGGCAGGTCCTCGCGTTGCGGGTGCCGTACGAGGTGCGGGCCGAGGTCGTCGCCGACGCCGTCGTACGGATCGTCGCCACGCAGGGCGGGCGGGCCACCGCGGCGCATGGTGAGCCCGTCAATCTGCGGCCCGTGCCCGCGCCCGAGGACCCCGCGCCGCTCGGGCCCGACGCCGCCCGCTGGGCACTGCTCCACCCCGCGCCGCACGACCGGCCCCGCATCACCGCCGACCATCTCGTCCAGCGCGAGGGCAATCCGCTGTTCCGGGTGCGCTACGCCCACGCCCGCATCCGGGCCCTCGGCCGGAACGCCGCCGACCTGGGCTTCGCCGCCGAGCCCGGCCCCCTGACCGGGCCGACTGCGCAGACCGAGCGCGGCTCACTGACCGGGCCGGCTCCGCAGACCGAGCCGAGCCTCCTGACCGAGCCGGCACCGCAGCCCAAGCAGGGCTCCCCGGCCGAGCCGCGCCCCCTACCCGAGCCGACCCCCCCGGCAACCCAGCACCCCCTCACCACCCCCCACGCCGGCACCCCCCACACCTCGGCAGCCCCTACCCCCCGGCCCGCCCCCGGTCACCCCCCGTCCCCCGTCACTCCCGGTGCGGATGTCCACGTCGGCGCCCCGGCCCTCGCCGCCCCCCTCCACGCCCCCCTGTCCGACTACCCCCGCATCCTCACCGCAGCCGCCACCCACCGCGCCCCGGACCGGTTGGCCCGGCATCTCGTCACCGTCGCGGATGCCGTGCTGCCCTTTCTGAGCTGTGTGCTGCCGATCGGCGAGGAGAAACCCTCGGCCGCCCACCGGGCCCGGCTCGCGCTTGCCGAAGCGGCCGGGACGGTGCTGGCCGGCGGCCTGTCCCTGCTCGGCATCGACGCACCCGAACATCTCTGAGGGGACCGAGGCACAGATGTCCCCCGGAGAGAGACAGAGAGTCTGAGAGCCACCGTCATGAGCCGTTCCGCCCATCCCGCCGGGCCCCGTCACGCCGATGTCCTGCCCGAGGGGCACTACTCCGCGCCGCCCACCGACCTCAACCTGCTCGACCACAAGGTCTGGGCGCAGACCGTCGGCCGCGGTGAGGACGGGGTCGTCACCGTCGGCGGGGTCCCCGTGACCCGACTCGCCGAGGAGTTCGGCACGCCCGCCTACGTCATGGACGAGGCCGACTTCCGGGCGCGGGCGCGCGCCTGGCGCACCGCCTTCGGGGCCGACGCCGACGTGTTCTACGCCGGGAAGGCGTTCCTCTCGCGGGCCGTCGTGCGCTGGCTTGCGGAAGAAGGGCTGAATCTCGACGTCTGCTCCGGCGGCGAGCTGGCCACGGCGCTGTCCGCGGGGATGGACCCCGCGCGCATCGCCTTCCACGGGAACAACAAGTCCGTCGGGGAGATCACCCGCGCCGTGGAGGCCGGTGTCGGGCGGATCGTGCTCGACTCCTTCCAGGAGATCGTGCGGGTCGCCCACATCGCCCAGTCCCTGGGCAAGCGGCAGAAGGCGCAGATCCGGATCACCGTCGGCGTCGAGGCCCACACCCACGAGTTCATCGCCACCGCCCACGAGGACCAGAAGTTCGGCATCCCGCTCGCCGGTGGGCAGGCCGCCGAGGCGGTGCGGCGGGCGCTGCACCTGGACGGGCTCGAACTGATCGGCATCCACTCCCACATCGGCTCGCAGATCTTCGACATGTCCGGGTTCGAGGTCGCCGCCCACCGCGTCGTCGGACTGCTCAAGGACATCCGCGACGAGCACGGCGTCGAGCTGCCCGAGATCGACCTCGGCGGCGGCCTCGGCATCGCCTACACCAGCGACGACGACCCGCGCGAGCCGCACGAGATCGCCAAGGCGCTCGGCGAGATCGTCAGCCGCGAGTGCGAGGCGGCGCGGCTGCGCACCCCCCGCATCTCGGTCGAGCCGGGGCGCGCCATCGTCGGCCCGACCGCGTTCACTCTCTACGAGGTCGGCACCGTGAAGCCGCTGGAGGCGCTGCGCACCTACGTCTCCGTCGACGGCGGCATGTCCGACAACATCCGGACCGCGCTGTACGACGCCGCGTACAGCGTCGCCCTCGTCTCGCGGGCCAGCGATGCCGAACCGATGCTCGTCCGGGTCGTCGGCAAGCACTGCGAGAGCGGGGACATCGTGGTCAAGGACGCGTTCCTGCCCGCCGATCTGGCGCCGGGCGACCTCATCGCCGTACCGGCCACGGGGGCGTACTGCCGGTCGATGGCCAGCAACTACAACCATGTGCCGAGGCCGCCCGTCGTCGCGGTGAAGGACGGCGAGGCCCGGCTGATCGTCCGGCGGGAGACGGAGGAGGATCTCCTGCGTCTCGACGTCGGGTGAATCCCCTCCGCGGGGGGTGGAAGATCTGCGGTCTGCCGGCCCCGCGAAAATGAAATAAACGTCTCAGGATCCGGACGAAGGGTAGAAACTCCCGTCCGGTGAGTGAGACTGGTCCAACCGTAGACGGTAAGAGGAAACGAGGTCGGATGATGCGTACGCGTCCGCTGAAGGTGGCGCTGCTGGGCTGTGGGGTTGTCGGCTCAGAGGTGGCGCGCATCATGACGACGCACGCCGACGACCTCGCCCAGAGGATCGGCGCCCCGGTGGAGCTCGCCGGGGTCGCCGTACGCCGTCCGGCCAAGGTGCGCGAGGGCATCGACCCGGCCCTGGTCACCACGGACGCCACCGCGCTCGTCAAACGCGGTGACATCGACGTCGTGGTCGAGGTGATCGGCGGGATCGAGCCCGCCCGGTCGCTCATCACCACCGCCTTCGAGCACGGCGCGTCCGTCGTCTCGGCCAACAAGGCGCTGCTCGCCCAGGACGGCGCCGCCCTGCACGCCGCCGCCGGGGAGCACGGCCGGGACCTCTACTACGAGGCCGCCGTCGCCGGCGCCATCCCGCTGATCCGCCCGCTGCGCGAGTCCCTGGCCGGCGACAAGGTCAACCGGGTGCTCGGCATCGTCAACGGCACCACCAACTTCATCCTCGACAAGATGGACACCACCGGCGCCGGCTACCAGGAGGCCCTGGACGAGGCCACCGCGCTCGGGTACGCCGAGGCCGACCCGACCGCCGACGTCGAGGGCTTCGACGCCGCCGCCAAGGCCGCCATCCTCGCCGGCATCGCCTTCCACACGCGGGTGCGCCTGGACGACGTCCACCGCGAGGGGATGACCGAGGTCACCGCCGCCGACTTCCGCTCGGCCAAGGAGATGGGCTGCACCATCAAGCTGCTCGCCATCTGCGAGCGGGCGGCGGACGGGGCGTCTGTCACGGCGCGTGTGCACCCCGCCATGATCCCGCTGAGCCACCCCCTCGCCTCCGTGCGCGGCGCGTACAACGCCGTCTTCGTGGAGAGCGAGGCGGCCGGCCGGCTGATGTTCTACGGCCCCGGCGCCGGCGGGTCCCCGACCGCTTCCGCCGTGCTCGGCGACCTCGTCGCCGTCTGCCGCAACAAGCTCAACGGCACCACGGGGCCCGGCGAGTCGGCGTACGCCGCGCTGCCGGTCTCCCCGATGGGCGATGTCGTCACGCGGTATCACATCAGCCTGGACGTGGCCGACAAACCGGGCGTCCTCGCCCAGGTCGCCACGGTCTTCGCCGAGCACGGGGTGTCCATCGACACCGTTCGGCAGTCGGGCAGAAATGTAAGCAGCGGCGGCGAAGCCGCCATCGAACAGGGTGGTGGCGGGCGACGGGAGGGCGGCGAGGCGTCCCTCGTCGTCGTCACCCACCGGGCCCTCGACGCCGCCCTCACCGGTACCGTCGAGGCGCTGCGCAAGCTCGACACCGTGCGGGGTGTCGCCAGCATCATGCGGGTTGAAGGAGAGTAACCAGCAATGACCCACCAGTGGCGCGGAATCATCGAGGAGTACCGGGACCGGCTGCCGGTTTCCGACACCACGCCGGTCGTGACGCTCCGTGAGGGCGGCACGCCCCTCGTGCCCGCGCAGGTGCTCTCCGAGCGCACCGGCTGCGAGGTCCACCTCAAGGTGGAGGGTGCGAACCCGACCGGGTCCTTCAAGGACCGCGGCATGACGATGGCCATCTCCAAGGCGAAGGAGGAGGGGGCCAAGGCCGTCATCTGCGCGTCCACCGGCAACACCTCCGCCTCCGCCGCGGCGTACGCCGTACGCGCCGGCATGGTCTCGGCCGTGCTGGTGCCGCAGGGCAAGATCGCGCTCGGCAAGATGGGCCAGGCCCTGGTGCACGGCGCGAAGATCCTCCAGGTCGACGGCAACTTCGACGACTGCCTCACCCTCGCCCGCGCGCTGAGCGAGAACTACCCGGTGGCGCTGGTCAATTCGGTCAACCCGGTGCGGATCGAGGGCCAGAAGACGGCCGCCTTCGAGATCGTGGACATGCTCGGCGACGCGCCCGACATCCACGTCCTGCCGGTCGGCAACGCGGGCAACATCACCGCGTACTGGAAGGGCTACCGCGAGTACGCCGCCGACAAGGCCGCCACCCGTACGCCCCGCATGTGGGGGTTCCAGGCCGCCGGCAGCGCGCCCATCGTGCGCGGCGAGGTGGTCAAGGACCCGTCGACCATCGCCACCGCCATCCGGATCGGCAACCCGGCCTCCTGGCAGTACGCGCTCGCGGCACGGGACGAATCCGGCGGCGCCATCGACGAGGTGACGGACCGTGAAATCCTGCGCGCCTACCGGCTGTTGGCCGCACAGGAGGGCGTCTTCGTGGAGCCCGCCTCCGCCGCCTCGGTCGCCGGTCTGCTGAAGGCCGCCGAGCAGGGCAAGGTCGATCCGGGCCAGCGCATCGTCTGCACCGTCACCGGCAACGGTCTGAAGGACCCCGACTGGGCCGTCGCCGGCGCGCCGCAGCCGGTCACCGTCCCGGTCGACGCCGCCACCGCGGCCGAGCGCCTCGGCCTCGCCTGAGTCTTCCCCGACAGGGGCACAGGGGGCCCACGACACGCATCGTGCGCCTCCTGTGCGCCCTATGTCGCTACTGAACCTTCCTTCGATAGGCTGTACCGAACCCGCTCGTTGCATATGCACTGCGCATAGGGGCAACGCCGCGCCGACTGCGCGAGGGTCTCCACGTACGTATCGAATGTCTCAGACAGTCACGCAGCTCAAGGAGAGTCTTCGAGCGATGGCCGGTCCAGCCTTCCGTGCCGCCGCCGTCCGGGTGCGCACCCCCGCCACCAGCGCCAATCTCGGTCCGGGCTTCGACGCCCTGGGCCTCGCGCTGGGGCTCTACGACGACGTCGTCGTCCGGGTGGCCGACTCCGGGCTGCACATCGACATCGCGGGCGAGGGCAGCGAGACCCTGCCGCGCGACGAGCGCCACCTCCTCGTCCGCTCCCTGCGCACCGCCTTCGACCTGCTGGGCGGCCAGCCCCGCGGCCTGGAGATCGTCTGCGCCAACCGCATCCCGCACGGCCGGGGGCTCGGCTCCTCCTCCGCCGCCATCTGCGCAGGCATCGTGGCCGCCCGCGCCGTGACCATAGGCGGCGAGGCCCGGCTGGACGACGCGGCCCTGCTGGCGCTGGCCACCGAGATCGAGGGCCATCCCGACAATGTGGCCGCCTGTCTGCTCGGCGGATTCACCCTGTCCTGGATGGAGACCGGCGTGGCCCGCGCGATCAGGATGGACCCCGACGATTCCATCGTTCCGGTGGTTTTCGTGCCCGGAAAGCCGGTCCTGACCGAGACCGCCCGCGGACTGCTGCCGCGCACCGTGCCGCATGTCGACGCCGCCGCCAACGCGGGCCGTGCCGCCCTGCTGGTGGAGGCACTCACCCGGCGCCCCGAACTGCTGCTGCCCGCCACCGAGGACCGCCTCCACCAGGAGTACCGCACCCCGGCCATGCCGGAGAGCGCCGCGCTGGTGGAGCGGCTGCGGGCGGACGGCATCCCGGCGGTCATCTCCGGCGCCGGACCCACCGTCATGGCCCTGACCGACGCCGGCACCGCCGACAAGGTCTCCCACCTCGCGGGTGAGGGCTGGGCCGCCAACCGGCTGGACCTCGACACCCGGGGAGCGAGCGTGCTGCCGCTTGCGCCCTGACACACGGTTGCCGGATTTGGAGAGGGGGAATGTTTGTTGGATCCGGTAGTGTTAATCTCAAGTCTGCACCCGACCTCACCATGGCGAGGTGCCACGTGTCCCCGTCCGGGACAGACATTCTTCCGGGAGCCCCCCACGCCACTCCGTGTTCCGTGCGCCGTACCTGGGCAGTACGACGGACGCGAGCACTGAGCCGGTCGCAGGGCATGCTCCGGAACAGGTGCGACCACGCCACGTGACACTGGGTGCCACGGCTCGCGGAAGCGCCATCACCGCACATTTCTCTTCCGCCGCGTTCGTTGGCGGACCACCGCCCCGGCACGGTTCACCGAAGACAGGACCGTAGCCGGACAGCACAACCGGTCGCCGAGCCAGAAGGCCGACGTCCGCTCCAGGGAAGGACCCTTCGTGAGCGACACCACCGATCTGATGGGCGCACGTGTCGAGGAGACCGCTGCCGCGCCCGCCACGGACGCCTCCGCGCCTGCCACCGGTGCCGGCTCCCGGCGGCGCCGGGGTACCGGCCTTGAGGGCATGGTGCTGGCCGAGTTGCAGCAGGTCGCCTCGGGCCTCGGGATCAGGGGCACCGCGCGGATGCGCAAGAGCCAGCTGATCGAGGTCATCAAGGAGGCGCAGGCCCAGGGCGGCGCCCCCAAGGCCGAGGCCGCCGCCGAGACCAAGCCGAAGCGCCGGGCCACCTCCAAGGCCCGCACCGGCGAGAGCGCGGACGGCGCGCAGAAGGCCGCCAAGTCCGAGGCGTCCGCCGAGAAGGCGCAGCAGCAGATCGAGATTCCGGGGCAGCCCGTCGCCGGGGGCACCGCCCGCGCCAGCGAGGCCGAGCGGGCGGACGAGGCACCGGCCGAGCGCCGTCGCCGTCGCGCCACCGCCGAGGCCGGCAGCCCTGCCGCGGGCGCCGAGACGGCCGCCGCCGAGGCGAAGGGCGAGGCCAAGACCGACGGCCAGCAGCCGCAGCAGCAGGGCGAGTCCGCGAAGAACGACGCCGGTGACGGCGAGGGCCGTGGCCGCCGCGACCGCCGTGAGCGCGGCCGTGACCGCGACCGCGGTGAGCGTGGTGACCGTGGTGAGCGCGGTGACCGCCGCAACAAGGGCGACGACCAGCAGGGCGGCCAGCGTCAGCAGCAGGGCCAGCAGGGCGGTCGCCAGGACCGGCAGCAGCAGGACGACGACGACTTCGACGGCGGTCGGCGCGGCCGGCGCGGCCGTTACCGGGACCGCCGGGGCCGTCGTGGCCGCGACGAGATCGCCGAGCCGCAGGTCGCCGAGGACGACGTCCTGATCCCCGTCGCGGGCATCCTGGACATCCTCGACAACTACGCCTTCATCCGGACCTCCGGCTACCTGCCGGGCCCGAACGACGTGTACGTCTCCCTCGCCCAGGTCCGCAAGAACGGCCTGCGCAAGGGCGACCACCTCACCGGTGCGGTCCGCCAGCCGAAGGAGGGCGAGCGCCGCGAGAAGTTCAACGCGCTGGTCCGCCTCGACTCCGTCAACGGCATGGCGCCCGAACACGGCCGCGGCCGCCCGGAGTTCAACAAGCTGACGCCGCTGTACCCGCAGGACCGCCTCCGCCTGGAGACGGACCCCGGTGTGCTGACGACCCGGATCATCGACCTCGTGTCGCCGATCGGCAAGGGCCAGCGCGGTCTGATCGTGGCCCCGCCGAAGACCGGCAAGACCATGATCATGCAGGCGATCGCCAACGCGATCACGCACAACAACCCCGAGTGCCACCTGATGGTCGTCCTGGTCGACGAGCGTCCGGAAGAGGTCACCGACATGCAGCGGTCGGTCAAGGGCGAGGTCATCTCCTCGACCTTCGACCGCCCGGCCGAGGACCACACCACGGTCGCGGAGCTGGCCATCGAACGCGCCAAGCGCCTCGTGGAGCTGGGTCACGACGTGGTCGTGCTGCTGGACTCCATCACGCGCCTGGGCCGCGCCTACAACCTGGCGGCGCCTGCCTCCGGCCGCATCCTGTCCGGTGGTGTCGACTCGACCGCGCTGTACCCGCCGAAGCGCTTCTTCGGTGCCGCGCGCAACATCGAGGACGGCGGCTCGCTCACCATCCTGGCGACGGCCCTCGTGGACACCGGCTCCCGCATGGACGAGGTGATCTTCGAGGAGTTCAAGGGCACCGGCAACATGGAGCTCAAGCTCGACCGGAAGCTCGCCGACAAGCGCATCTTCCCGGCGGTGGACGTGGACGCGTCCGGCACCCGCAAGGAGGAGATCCTGCTGGGCGCCGAGGAGCTGGGCATCGTCTGGAAGCTGCGCCGGGTGCTGCACGCCCTGGACCAGCAGCAGGCGATCGAGCTGCTGCTGGACAAGATGAAGCAGACCAAGTCGAACGTCGAGTTCCTGATGCAGATCCAGAAGACGACGCCGACCCCCGGCAACGGCGACTGACGTCCCCGGCGCCGAACAAGAGGCCGTCCCCTTCCAGGGGGCGGCCTCTTCGCCGTATGGATGCCGGAGGGCGTCGGCGCGAGACCTTTGCCACAAGGGTTACGATCCGTACCCGGCCGGAAACATACGACAACCGGTGCCAAAACCCCAGGTGAGCGCCGTACCCCGGACCCTGGCGACTACACACAGTGCCCATCGCCGCACGCGGTGGGCACTCTGCGTTGTGCAACGCTGTCCCGAGTTTCTCCGTCCTCCCGTACGGAGGGACGATGGAGCGGTGATGACCGCGCCTGACCCTGACCGCAGGGGGTAACCGATCGACGAGACCTAGGAGTGCCGTGTCCGCCGAGAGCATGCCGGAACCGATACCCCAGCCCGGCGCCCAGGAGCCCGGCCGAAGCGGCCGGGGACGGCGCCGCAAGCCCCGCAGCACCGGCCGCAAGGCCCTGCTCGCGACGGCCTGGACGGCTGCGGGCGTGCTGGTGCTCGGCGGCGCCGGGGCCGGTTACCTGTACTTCAAGCTCAACGGCAACCTGCACAGCGTCGACATCAACCAGGTCCTCGGCAAGGACCGGCCCACGAAGATCGACAACGGCTCCGAGAACATCCTGGTCCTCGGCTCGGACACCCGCTCCGGCTCCAACAAGAAGCTCGGCGGCGGCACGGACGACGGCAGCGCCCGCTCCGACACCGCGATGATCGTGCACGTCTACGAGGGCCACAAGAAGGCCAGCGTGGTCTCCATCCCCCGCGACACTCTGGTGGACCGCCCCGCGTGCACCGACACCAAGGGCGCCACGCACCCGGCGGCGAGCGCCGTGATGTTCAACGAGGCGTACTCCACCGGCGGTGCCGCCTGCGCCGTGAAGACCGTGGAATCCCTCACCGGCATCCGCATGGACCACTACCTGGAGGTCGACTTCGCGGGCTTCCAGAAGCTCATCGACGACCTCGGCGGCGTCCCGGTCACCACCACCAAGGCCATCGCCGACCCGCAGAGCCACCTCGACCTGAAGGCCGGCACGCACACCCTCGACGGACAGCAGGCCCTCGGCCTGGTCCGCACCCGGCACGGCGTCGGTGACGGCTCCGACCTCGGCCGCATCCAGCTCCAGCAGGCCTTCGTCAAGGCGCTGCTCGGCCAGGTCAAGAGCGTCGGCGTGTTCAGCGACCCGAAGAAGCTGTACGACCTCGCCGACACCGCCACCAAGGCCGTCACCACCGACTCCGACCTCGGCTCGGTCAACTCCCTCATCGACTTCGCCGACGGCCTCAAGGGCATCGACTCCCGGCACATGACGATGGTCACCATGCCCGTCGAGTACGACCCGGCGAACCCCAACCGGGTGCTGCTGGTCAAGTCCAAGGCCCAGCTGGTGTGGGACGCGCTGAAGAACGACCGCCCGATCCCGAAGCCGGCCACGCAGGGCACGGCCACGGGCGAGGCCGGCGGCGTGATCAGCGGCTGACGGCCGGCCGGGGTCGCCCACGTGACCTCCCGGACCGCCCGCGGTGTCTCCCAGACCCGCTGCGGAGCCCCGGCAACCGCCTCCCGGGACCCTCCGCGGAGCCCCCCGCAAGCCTCCCGGGAGCCCCCGCAGCCGTCTTCCGGGACCGGCCTGTGGAGCCCCCGCAGCCGTCTCCCGGAACCGCCCGCGGGGTCTCCCAGAACCGCTGCGGAGCCCCCGCAACCGCCCCCGGAGCCTTCGCAACCGCCTCCCGGGAGTCTCCGCAACCGCCTTCCGGGACCGCCCTGCGGAGCCCGCGCGATCGCCCCCGGTCCCGCCTCCCGGGAGTCCCCGCAACCGCCTTCCTGGACGGCCCGCGGGGTCGCCCAGGACCGCTGCGGAGCCCCCGCAGCCGCCTTCCGGGAGACGACTGCGGAGCCCCCGTAGCCGTCTCTCGGAACCGCCCGCGGGGTCCTCCCAGAACCGCTGCGGAGCCCCCGCAACCGCCCCCGGAGCCTTCGCAACCGCCTCCCGGGAGTCTCCGCAACCGCCTTCCGGGAGACGACTGCGGAGCCCCCGTAGCCGTCTCTCGGAACCGCCCGCGGGGTCCTCCCAGGACCGCTGCGGAGCCCCCGCAACCGCCACCCGGGAGCCCCGGCAACCGCCTCCCGGGACCCTCCGCGGAGCCCCCCCCCGCAAGCCTCCCGGGAGCCCCGCAGCCATCTTCCGGGACCGCCCTGCGGAGCCCGCGCGATCGCCCCCGGTCCCGCCTCCCGGGACTCCCGCAGCCGTCTTCCGGGACCGGCCTTACGGAACCCGCGCGATCGCCCCCGATCCCGCCTGCGGCCCCCGCAGTCGTCTCCCGGAACCGTCCCGCGGAGCCCCCGCGGTCGCTCCCGGTCCGCCCCCGCGATCGCCCCCGGTCCCGCTCGCGGAGCCCCGGAGCCGTCTTCCGGGGCCGTCCCGCGGAGTCCCCGCAGCCGTCTTCCCGGGACCGCCTTGCGATGCCCGCGATCGCCCCCGGTCCCGCCTGCGGACCCCTCGAAACCGCCTCCCGGGAGTCCCCGCAGCCGTCTTCCGGGACCGCCCTGCGGAGCCCGCGTGATCGCCCCCCCCGTCCCGCCTGCGGCCCCCGCAGCCGTCCCCGGAACCGCCCTGCGGAGCCCCCGCAACCGCCTCCCGGGCCCCCGCGGAGCCCCCCCGCGGTCGCCCCCGGTCCCGCCCGCGGAGCCCCTGCGGTCGCCCCCGGTCCCGCCCGCTGAGCCCCGGAGCCGCCCCCGTTTCCGCCCCGGGAATAGAACAGCCGCACCCCCGGTTTTGGGGGATGGCCCCAGTCCTGGCAGACTGGTACGTCGGCCCCGGTTCACGTCCCCGCAGCCCGCGGCGGCGACCCGGAGCCCTCCCGGAACCTAGGAGAAACCTTGAAGCGCGACATCCACCCCGAGTACGTCGAGACGCAGGTCAGCTGCACCTGTGGCGCCTCGTTCACCACCCGGAGCACCATCGAGTCCGGCACCATCCGTGCCGAGGTCTGCTCCGAGTGCCACCCGTTCTACACGGGCAAGCAGAAGATCCTCGACACCGGTGGCCGTGTGGCCCGCTTCGAGGCCCGCTTCGGCAAGGCTGCCGCCGGCTCCAAGAAGTAGCGAGCCCCCATTCGCCGGTCCACGGCCGTACGTCCGCGAGGGCGTGCGTCCGGGACCGGCGTTTTTGGTCGCCCGCCCCTTCCCTTCACCGCAGTACAGGAGCCGAAAGATGTTCGAGGCAGTCGAGGAGCTCGTCGCCGAGCACGCCGACCTCGAGAAGAAGCTCGCCGACCCGTCGGTCCACGCCGACCAGGCGAACGCGCGCAAGCTGAACAAGCGCTATGCCGAGCTGACCCCGATCGTCGGCACGTACCGCTCCTGGAAGCAGGCCGGCGACGACATCGAGACCGCGCGCGAGCTGGCCGCCGACGACCCCGACTTCGCCGCCGAGGTCAAGGAGCTGGAGCAGCAGCGCGAGGAGCTGACCGAGAAGCTGCGCCTCCTGCTGGTCCCGCGCGACCCCAGCGACGACAAGGACGTCATCCTGGAGATCAAGGCGGGCGCGGGCGGCGACGAGTCGGCGCTGTTCGCCGGCGACCTGCTGCGCATGTACCTGCGCTACGCGGAGCGCGTCGGCTGGAAGACCGAGATCATCGACGCCACCGAGTCCGAGCTGGGCGGCTACAAGGACGTCCAGGTCGCGGTGAAGACCCGCGGCCAGGCCGAGCCCGGCCAGGGCGTGTGGGCGCGGCTGAAGTACGAGGGCGGCGTGCACCGCGTGCAGCGCGTGCCGGCCACCGAGTCCCAGGGCCGTATCCACACCTCCGCCGCCGGTGTCCTCGTCACCCCCGAGGCCGAGGAGGTGGACGTGGAGATCAACCCGAACGACCTCCGGATCGACGTCTACCGGTCCTCGGGCCCCGGCGGCCAGTCCGTCAACACCACGGACTCCGCGGTCCGCATCACCCACCTGCCCACCGGTGTGGTCGCCTCCTGCCAGAACGAGAAGAGCCAGCTCCAGAACAAGGAGCAGGCCCTGCGCATCCTGCGCTCCCGGCTGCTCGCCGCGGCCCAGGAGGAGGCCGAGCGGGAGGCTGCGGACGCCCGCCGCAGCCAGGTCCGCACCGTCGACCGCTCCGAGAAGATCCGCACGTACAACTTCCCGGAGAACCGCATCTCCGACCACCGCGTCGGCTTCAAGGCGTACAACCTGGACCAGGTCCTGGACGGCGAACTCGACGCGGTCATCCAGGCCTGCGTCGACGCCGACTCGGCGGCGAAGCTCGCGGCCGCGTAAGGAACCACGAGGACTTGCTGACTTCCGGAGGACTTGCGTGAACCTGCTGCTATCGGAGGTGGCCCAGGCCACCCAGCGGCTGGCCGACGCCGGCGTGCCCTCGCCGCGCACCGACGCGGAGGAGCTCGCCGCGTTCGTGCACGGCGTCAAGCGCGGCGAACTGCACTCCGTGAAGGACGCGGACTTCGACGCCCGGTACTGGGAGGTCATCGCCCGGCGCGAGCAGCGCGAGCCGCTCCAGCACATCACCGGGCGGGCCTACTTCCGCTACCTGGAACTCCAGGTCGGACCGGGCGTGTTCGTGCCCCGGCCGGAGACCGAGTCGGTGGTCGGCTGGGCCATAGACGCGGTGCGCGCCATGGACGTGGTCGAGCCCTGCATCGTCGACCTGTGCACCGGCTCCGGCGCCATCGCGCTGGCCCTCGCCCAGGAGGTGCCGCGCTCGCGGGTGCACGCCGTGGAGCTGTCGGAGGACGCGCTGCGCTGGACCCGCAAGAACGTGGAGGGGTCCAGGGTCGACCTGCGTCAGGGTGACGCCCTGGCCGCGTTCCCGGACCTGGACGGCCAGGTCGACCTGGTCATCTCCAACCCGCCGTACATCCCGCTCACCGAATGGGAGTACGTCGCCCCCGAGGCCCGCGACTACGACCCCGAGCTGGCGTTGTTCTCGGGGGAGGACGGGCTCGACCTGATCCGCGGCATCGAGCGCACCGCGCACCGGCTGCTGCGGCCCGGCGGGGTCGTCGTCATCGAACACGCCGACACCCAGGGCGGACAGGTGCCGTGGATCTTCACCGAGGAGCGGGGCTGGGCCGACGCGGCCGATCACCCCGACCTCAACAACCGGCCGCGGTTCGCCACCGCCCGCAAGGCGCTGCCGTGAGCAGCGAGACGTCAACCCCGCAGTTCGTGTACGAGGAGGCCCGTTAAATGGCACGGCGATACGACACCAACGACGCGACCGACCGCGCGACGGGTCTGCGCGAAGCCGCGTCCGCCGTCCGCCGGGGCGAGCTGGTGGTGCTGCCGACCGACACGGTCTACGGCATCGGTGCCGACGCGTTCTCCGCCGAGGCCGTCGCCGATCTGCTCGCCGCCAAGGGCCGGGGCCGCAACATGCCCACCCCCGTGCTCATCGGCTCCCCGAACACCCTGCACGGCCTGGTCACGAACTTCTCCGAGCTGGCCTGGGACCTGGTCGACGCGTTCTGGCCGGGTGCCCTGACGCTGGTCGCCAAGCACCAGCCGTCCCTCCAGTGGGACCTCGGCGACACGCGGGGCACGGTCGCCGTGCGCATGCCGCTGCACCCGGTCGCCATCGAGCTGCTCACCGAGGTCGGTCCGATGGCGGTCTCCTCCGCCAACCTCACCGGACACCCGTCGCCGGAGACCTGCGACGCCGCGCAGGACATGCTCGGCGACTCCGTCTCCGTCTACCTCGACGGCGGCCCGACGCCGGGCAACGTGCCCTCGTCCATCGTGGACGTCTCCCGCGACGTGCCGGTGCTGCTGCGCGAGGGCGCCATCTCGCCGGACGAGCTGCGCAAGGTCGTACCCGACCTTGAGGTGGCGAATTGACGGCCCCTGAAGCGGGGCGTGGCATAGGCATCGGGGAGCGCCTCGCGGAGGAGACGACGACCTTCGGGTTTCCGCGCGACACCTTCCGCATCCTCCACGTCAGTACCGGCAACGTGTGCCGCTCGCCGATCACCGAGCGGCTGACCCGGCATTTCGTCGCCGAGCGCCTCGGCGTGCTCGGCGGCGGCCTGATCGTGGAGAGCGCGGGCACCTGGGGCCACGAGGGCGCGCCGATGGAGGCCAACGCGGAGACCGTGCTGGCCGACTTCGGCGCGGACGCCTCCGGCTTCATGGGCCGGGAGCTGCTGGACGAGCACGTCATCCGGGCCGACCTGGTCCTGACCGCGACCCGCGACCACCGCGCCCAGGTCATCTCCATGGGCCATTCGGCGGGCCTGCGCACCTTCACCCTCAAGGAGTTCACGCGCCTGGTCCGCGCGATCGACCCGGCGACGCTGCCGCCCCTGGAGGACGGCCTCGTCATGCGCGCCCGCGCCCTGGTCCGCGCCGCCGCCGCCCTGCGCGGCTGGCTCCTGGCCCCCACGGCCGAGGCCGACGAGGTCTACGACCCCTACGGCGCCCCCCTGCCCTTCTTCCGCTCCATCGGCGACGAGATACGGGACGCGCTGGACCCGGTGGTGACGGCGCTGACGGGTGTCCCGGCGCGGATGTAGCGGACCAGGCGAGTTCGCCGACACCGCGCCCCCGGACGGACCCCGGCCTACATTGGGGATACGTCACCGTCGACCGCCCGGAGTCCGTCATGTCGGTCATCACCCTGCACGAGGCCGATGTCCTGCGGGAGCAGGACCCCGAGGTGGCCGAGATCCTGCTGGGGGAGCTGCGGCGGCAGTCGACGTCGCTCCAGCTGATCGCGGCGGAGAACTTCACCTCCCGTGCCGTGCTCGCCGCCCTCGGGTCGCCGCTGGCGAACAAGTACGCCGAGGGCTACCCCGGCGCCCGCCACCACGGCGGCTGCGAGCTGGTGGACATGGCCGAGCGGCTGGCCGTGGAGCGGGCGTGCGCGCTGTTCGGGGCCCGGCACGCGAACGTGCAGGCGCACTCCGGCTCCTCCGCCGTCCTCGCGGCGTACGCCGCCCTGCTGCGCCCCGGCGACACCGTCCTCGCCCTGGGGCTGCCCTACGGCGGTCACCTCACCCATGGCTCCCCGGCCAACTTCTCCGGCCGCTGGTTCGACTTCGTCGGCTACGGCGTCGATGCGGAGACCGGGCTGATCGACCACGACCAGGTGCGCCACCTGGCCCGCAACCACCGCCCCAAGGCGATCGTGTGCGGCTCGATCTCCTACCCGCGGCACATCGACTACGCCTTCTTCCGGGAGGTCGCCGACGAGGTCGGCGCCTATCTGATCGCGGACGCCGCCCACCCCATCGGCCTCGTCGCGGGCGGCGCCGCCCCGAACCCGGTGCCGTACGCCGACATCGTGTGCGCGACCACGCACAAGGTGCTGCGCGGCCCCCGCGGCGGCATGGTGCTGTGCGGCGAGGAACTCGCCGAGCGGGTGGACCGGGCGGTGTTCCCGTTCACCCAGGGCGGGGCGCAGATGCACACCGTCGCCGCGAAGGCCGTCGCGTTCGGCGAGGCCGCGACGGCGGCGTTCGCCACGTACGCGCACCAGGTGGTCGCCAACGCCCGCACCCTGGCGGGCCACCTCGCCGAGGAGGGGCTCGCCGTCACCACCGGCGGCACGGACACCCATCTGATCACCGCCGACGTGGCGCCGTTCGGCGTGGACGGCCGCACCGCCCGCGGCCGGCTCGCCGCCGCCGGGATCGTCCTGGACTGCTGCGCGCTGCCCGGCGGCGACGGGCGGGGCCTGCGCCTGGGGACGGCCGCGGTGACCACCCAGGGCATGGGCGAGCCGGAGATGGAGCGGATCGCGAAGCTGCTCGCCGCGGTGGTGCGCGGGCACCCGGAACCAGCCGGGGCGCGGGCGGAGGTGCGCGAGCTGACCGCGGCGTTCCCGCCGTATCCGGGATGAAGGGGGTAGCCGCCTTCCAGGGCACAGCCCCGCCACAGCGACGGTCACAGCAAGGTCTGCAACCATCCTGGCTACCCGTAAGTCCTCATCCGTATACGCCCGCCGCTAGGCTGTGAGGCTGTGATGGCCAGCGAGACCTGTGGGGAAGCCCGTGCGTGAATACCTGCTGACGCTCTGCATCACGGCCGCGGTGACGTACCTGCTGACGGGGCCGGTGCGGAAGTTCGCGATCGTGGCGGGGGCGATGCCGGAGATCCGGGCCCGTGACGTGCACCGGGAGCCCACTCCGCGCCTCGGCGGGATCGCGATGTTCTTCGGGCTGTGCGCCGGCCTGCTGGTCGCCGACCACCTGTCCAGCCTCAACTGGGTGTTCGAGAAGTCCAACGAGCCGCGGGCCCTGCTCTCCGGCGCCGCCCTGATCTGGCTGATCGGCGTCCTGGACGACAAGTTCGAGATCGACGCCCTCATCAAGCTCGGCGGCCAGATGATCGCCGCCGGCGTCATGGTGATGCAGGGCCTGACGATCCTGTGGCTGCCCATCCCCGGCGTCGGCAATGTGGCGCTCACCCAGTGGCAGGGCACGCTGCTGACCGTGGCGCTCGTGGTCATCACCATCAACGCGGTCAACTTCGTGGACGGCCTGGACGGTCTCGCGGCCGGCATGGTGTGCATCGCGACGGTGGCGTTCTTCCTGTACGCGTACCGCGTCTGGGTGTCGTACGGCATCGAGGCCGCGGCCCCCGCCACCCTGTTCGCGTCGATCCTCATGGGCATGTGCCTGGGCTTCCTGCCGCACAACATGCACCCGGCGCGGATCTTCATGGGCGACTCCGGCTCCATGCTGATCGGCCTGGTGCTGGCCGCGGGCGCCATCTCGATCACGGGTCAGGTGGACCCGGACGTGATGAACCTGTTCTCCGGTTCGGAGCGCGCCACCGTCCACCAGATGGTGCCGGTCTACATCCCGCTGCTGATGCCGCTGACGATCATCGCGATCCCCGCCGCCGACCTGGTGCTGGCGATCGTGCGCCGCACCTGGCGCGGCCAGTCGCCGTTCGCCGCGGACCGCGGGCATCTGCACCACCGGCTGCTGGAGATCGGCCACTCGCACAGCCGCGCGGTGCTGATCATGTACTTCTGGTCCGCGCTGATCGCCTTCGGCGCGCTCGCCTACTCGGTGAACTCGGCGTCCATGTGGATCGTGCTCGGCGTCGTCTTCCTGAGCGCCGTCGGCCTCGTCCTGCTGCTCCTGCCGCGCTTCACGCCGCGGGTGCCCGTGTGGGCCCAGCGCTTCGTGCCGCCCCGCTACCGGCGCCGGCGCGCGGCCGCGGCGGCGGAAGCGGAACTCGCCAGCGAGGCTGCCGGACAAGGCACTTCGGAGGTTCCGGAGGGCGAAGACCGCGCCCCCGTCCCCGCCGGTGTGTCCGGCGTCAACGGGGCGACCGCAATCGGCACTCGTGGGCGAATTCCTGACCGTTCCTGAGACGGTCAAGGTAAGAATCTGACTAGAGCATTGCCAACTCGTGGGGGAGCAAAGATCCCCAATACCAGACAAAGCGGCGGGGTTTCTGATCAGACGTGCAGAGTCACTCTCATGTGTGACAGCAAGCACACCGACCAGGTAAAGACCTCATCAAATAGTTTGTGATACTGTTCACGAGAACCCCGGATAGAGCCGAAGGACCGTAGTGCGACGGTCCATTGGTGTGAGATCTCGATCGCTCAGCCCGGGACTACGCTCGTCCATGACGACACCTGCCCCCTGTGAAAGCGGAGTTGCCGCCATGCCGTCTTCTGACGCCCGGATCCTGGCCCAGGCCGCCGTACCCACGGCTGTCGTCGGCGCGCTCGCCGCCGTCGTCAGTGGTGTGGTCGCGGGCGGCAAGGGAGCGATCGGGGCCGTCGTCGCGACGCTGGTCGTGATCCTGTTCATGGGGCTCGGTCTGTACGTGCTCCAGCGCACCGCCAAGTCTTTCCCGCAGCTGTTCCAGATGATGGGCCTGATGCTCTACGCGGCTCAGCTGCTTCTGCTGGTCATCTTCGTCGCACTGTTCAAGAACACCACGCTTTTCAACCCGCGTGCCTTCGCCATCACGCTCGTGGTCGCCACCCTCGCGTGGATCGGCGCGCAGACACGTGCGCACATGAAGGCCAAGACCCTCTACGTCGAACCGGACGCCTCGTCCTCGGGTGACAAGCCCGAAAAGACAGGGCGTACGTCGTGAGAGGTAGGGCCGGGATAAAGGCGCAGCACGCTTGCTGCTATCGTCCGGTGCCAACTGCGGCATCGCGGGCGCGGGCATCCGAGCTGACGCCTGTTCGATCGCGAGGCGAGATGCCCCCCAGCCGCCCCCACATCCGTCACACCAGTCCCGTGCCGACCCGCGGCCGCACGCCGCGCCGACACAACGAGGTTGCCGTACCTATGCGCCACGATGAAGGAGCCCGCGGTGAGTGCTGATCCGACGCAGACGCTCGCTTTCGACTCGAGCTGCCACCTGTTCAGCGGGTGCGGCTTCGACACCGTCGCTCCGGGCCTGCACTCGTTCCTCTTCGAGCCTCTCTGGGGGAACACGAACGGCCTCTACTTCAACAAGCCGATGCTGCTGGCCCTGCTCGGCTCGATCATCATCGTGGGCTTTTTCTGGGCCGCCTTCGGCAAGGCCAAGGTCGTCCCGGGCAAGCTCCAGATGGTCGCCGAGGCCGGCTACGACTTCGTGCGCCGCGGTGTCGTCTACGAGACCATCGGCAAGAAGGAAGGAGAGAAGTACGTACCGCTCGTCGTCTCTCTCTTCTTCTTCGTCTGGATGATGAACCTCTGGTCGGTCATCCCGGTCGCCCAGTTCCCGGTCACGTCGATCATCGCGTACCCGATGGTGCTGGCCGCGATCGTCTACATCCTCTGGGTCTCTCTGACTTTCAAGCGGCACGGTTTCGTCGGCGCTTTCAAGAACTTCACGGGCTACGACAAGTCGCTCGGCGCGGTGCTGCCGCTGGCCATGACGATCGAGTTCTTCTCGAACCTGCTGGTCCGCCCCTTCACGCACGCCGTCCGACTGTTCGCGAACATGTTCGCCGGTCACACTCTGCTCGTGCTCTTCACGATCGCCAGCTGGTACATGCTGAACGGCATCGGCATCGCCTACTCCGGTGTCTCGTTCGCGATGACGATCGTCATGACCGCCTTCGAGCTGTTCATCCAGGCTGTCCAGGCGTACGTGTTCGTCCTGCTGACCTGCTCCTACATCCAGGGCGCGCTCGCCGAGCACCACTGAGCCACACCGCCCCGAAACCCCTGGTCGTCCGGTGGCCAACCCCCACCGGTCCGTAAAGAAAAGGAAGAACTGGCATGTCCCAGACCCTTGCCGCTGTCACTGGTTCGCTCAGCTCCGTCGGTTACGGCCTTGCGGCCATCGGCCCCGGCGTCGGCGTCGGCATCATCTTCGGTAACGGCACGCAGGCCCTTGCGCGTCAGCCCGAGGCTGCGGGCCTGATCCGCGCCAACCAGATCCTCGGCTTCGCGTTCTGTGAGGCGCTGGCCCTCATCGGCCTCGTCATGCCGTTCGTCTACTCCTGAGTCGAACGACAGCGACAGCCCATTCGACGAAAGGCACTGAGATGACCCACTCATGGGTTCAGTTTGCGGCGGAGAAGGAGAACCCTCTCGTTCCGCCGTGGCCGGAGCTCGTCATCGGCCTGATCGCCTTCGTCATCGTCTTCGGCTTCCTCGCCAAGAAGCTCCTCCCGAACATCAACAAGGTTCTGGAAGAGCGTCGCGAGGCCATCGAGGGCGGTATCGAAAAGGCCGAGGCCGCGCAGACCGAGGCCCAGAGCGTCCTTGAGCAGTACAAGGCCCAGCTGGCCGAGGCACGGCACGAGGCCGCGCGACTGCGCCAGGAGGCGCAGGAGCAGGGTGCCACGCTCATCGCCGAGATGCGGGCCGAGGGCCAGCGGCAGCGCGAGGAGATCGTCGCCGCCGGTCACGCCCAGATCGAGGCGGACCGCAAGGCCGCCGCGTCCGCGCTGCGCCAGGACGTCGGCAAGCTCGCCACCGACCTGGCCGGCAAGCTCGTCGGCGAGTCCCTCGAGGACCACGCCCGGCAGAGCCGCGTGATCGACCGCTTCCTCGACGAGCTCGAGGAGAAGGCCGAGGCCGCGCGATGAACGGAGCGAGCCGCGAGGCCCTGGCAGCCGCACGGGAGCGTCTCGACGCGCTGACGGACTCCACGTCCGTGGACGCGAGCACGCTCGCCGACGAGCTGGCGGCCGTCACCGCGCTGCTCGACCGCGAGGCCGGCCTGCGCCGGGTTCTCACCGACCCGGCGCAGTCCTCGGAGGCCAAGGCCGGGCTGGTGCAGCGCCTGCTCGGCACCCAGGTCAGCGGCGTGACCGCCGACCTGGTGGCCGGGATGGCCCGCGCCCGCTGGTCGCAGCCCCGCGACCTGGTGGACGCACTGGAGCAGCTGGCGGACATCGCCGACCTCACCGCTGCGGAGAAGCGTGGCAACCTCGACGAGGTCGAGGACGAGCTGTTCCGGTTCGGCCGGATCGTCTCCTCCAGCACCGAGCTGCGTGCCGCCCTGACCGACCGCGCCGCGGCCGCCGGGGCCAAGACCGAGCTGCTGAACCGGCTGCTGGGCGGACGGGCCAAGCCCGTCACCGAGCGCCTGGTCGTGCGCCTCGTGGCCGCGCCGCGTGGTCGTAGCCTGGAAGCGGGACTGGAGTCCCTGTCCAAGCTGGCCGCGGAGCGCCGGGACCGGCTGGTCGCCGTCGTCACCTCGGCGGTACCGCTGAGCGACGTCCAGAAGCAGCGCCTCGGCGCCGCCCTCGGCAAGCTCTACGGCCGCCGGATCCACCTCAACTTGGACGTGGACCCCGACGTCGTCGGCGGAATGCGGGTCCAGGTCGGCGACGAGGTCATCAACGGTTCGCTCGCGGACCGGCTGGACGAGGCCGCCCGCCGCATGGCGGGCTGACGGCGACGCGTCGGCGACGCGGCACCTCGACATACCGATATAGCAGTACGTACATACGGCCCTGGTTGGGCCGTGCAGAGGATTCACCTCCTGTTGGGGGGAGTCCCCATCCCCCCAAAGTGAAACTTCGGGCCCAACAAGGAGAGCAGGGAACCCAGATGGCGGAGCTCACGATCCGGCCGGAGGAGATCCGGGACGCGCTGGAGAACTTCGTCCAGTCGTACAAGCCGGACGCGGCCTCGCGCGAGGAGGTCGGTACGGTCACCCTTGCCGGCGACGGCATCGCGAAGATCGAGGGTCTTCCCTCGGCCATGGCCAACGAACTGCTGAAGTTCGAGGACGGCACCCTCGGCCTCGCCCTCAACCTCGAGGAGCGCGAGATCGGTGCCATCGTCCTCGGCGAGTTCAGCGGCGTCGAGGAGGGCCAGCCGGTCACGCGTACCGGCGAGGTGCTCTCCGTCGCGGTCGGCGAGGGCTACCTCGGCCGTGTTGTCGACCCGCTCGGCAACCCGATCGACGGCCTCGGCGAGATCGAGACGTCCGGCCGCCGCGCGCTTGAGCTGCAGGCCCCCACGGTCATGCAGCGCAAGTCGGTGCACGAGCCGATGGAGACCGGCTACAAGGCCGTCGACGCGATGACCCCGATCGGCCGTGGTCAGCGTCAGCTGATCATCGGTGACCGCCAGACCGGCAAGACCGCCCTGGCCGTCGACACCATCATCAACCAGCGCGACAACTGGCGCACCGGCGACCCGAAGAAGCAGGTCCGCTGCATCTACGTCGCCATCGGCCAGAAGGGCTCCACCATCGCGGGCGTGCGCCGCTCGCTGGAGGAGAACGGCGCCCTGGAGTACACGACCATCGTCGCCGCCCCGGCGTCCGACCCGGCCGGCTTCAAGTACCTCGCGCCGTACACCGGTTCGGCCATCGGTCAGCAGTGGATGTACGAGGGCAAGCACGTCCTCATCATCTTCGACGACCTCTCGAAGCAGGCCGACGCCTACCGCGCCGTGTCCCTGCTGCTGCGCCGCCCGCCGGGCCGTGAGGCCTACCCCGGTGACGTCTTCTACCTGCACTCGCGTCTGCTGGAGCGCTGCGCCAAGCTCTCCGACGAGATGGGTGCCGGTTCGATGACCGGTCTGCCGATCGTCGAGACCAAGGCCAACGACGTCTCGGCGTTCATCCCGACCAACGTCATCTCCATCACCGACGGCCAGTGCTTCCTGGAGTCGGACCTGTTCAACGCCGGTCAGCGTCCCGCGCTGAACGTCGGTATCTCGGTCTCCCGAGTCGGTGGCTCCGCCCAGCACAAGGCGATGCGCCAGGTCTCCGGCCGCCTGCGTGTGGACCTCGCCCAGTTCCGCGAGCTGGAGGCGTTCGCCGCCTTCGGTTCCGACCTGGACGCGGCCTCCAAGGCCCAGCTGGAGCGCGGCCAGCGCATGGTCGAGCTGCTGAAGCAGGACCAGTACCAGCCGATGGCCACCGAGGACCAGGTCGTCTCCGTGTGGGCCGGCACCAACGGCCGTATGGACGACGTCCCGGTCGCGGACGTCCGCCGCTTCGAGCGGGAGCTGCTGGACTTCCTGCACCGCAAGCACCAGGGCCTGATGACCTCCATCAAGGAGGGCGCCAAGATGTCGAACGACACCATCCAGGCGATCGACGACGCCGTCGCCGAGTTCAAGAAGCAGTTCGAGACCTCGGACGGCAAGCTGCTCGGCGAGGACACTCCTGCCGCTGCCGCCAAGTGACGTAAGGAAGGGACCTGACTCATGGGAGCCCAGCTCCGGGTCTACAAGCGTCGCATCCGATCCGTCAGCGCGACCAAGAAGATCACCAAGGCGATGGAGATGATCGCCGCCTCGCGCGTCGTCAAGGCGCAGCGCAAGGTGGCGGCGTCCACGCCGTACGCGACCGAGCTGACGCGCGCGGTCACGGCGGTCGGTACGGGGTCGAACACCAAACACCCGCTCACCACGGAGGCGGAGAACCCGACCCGTGCCGCGGTCCTGCTCCTCACGAGCGACCGCGGTCTGGCCGGCGCCTTCAACTCCAACGCCATCAAGGCGGCGGAGCAGCTGACCGAGCGCCTGGAGCGCGAGGGCAAGCAGGTCGACACGTACATCGTCGGCCGGCGCGGTGTCGCCCACTACAACTTCCGCGAGCGCAAGGTCGCGGAGTCGTGGACGGGCTTCACCGACGAGCCGACGTACGCGGACGCCAAGAAGGTCGCGGCACCCCTGATCGAGGCCATCGAGAAGGACACGGCCGAGGGCGGCGTGGATGAACTCCACATCGTCTACACCGAGTTCGTCTCGATGATGACGCAGACCGCGCTCGACGCACGGCTGCTTCCGCTGCGCCTCGAAGAGGTCGCCGAGGAGACGAGGACCGAGGGCGAGATCCTTCCGCTCTACGACTTCGAGCCCTCGGCGGAGGACGTCCTCGACGCCCTGCTGCCGCGCTACGTGGAGAGCCGTATCTACAACGCGCTGCTTCAGTCGGCCGCTTCCAAGCACGCCGCCACGCGGCGTGCGATGAAGTCGGCCACCGACAACGCGGGCGAGCTGATCAACACGCTGTCCCGCCTTGCCAACGCGGCCCGCCAGGCCGAAATCACCCAGGAAATCAGCGAGATCGTCGGTGGCGCGAGCGCCCTGGCCGACGCGACCGCGGGGAGTGACCGATAAATGACCACCACTGTTGAGACCGCGACGGCTACGGGCCGCGTCGCCCGGGTCATCGGCCCGGTCGTCGACGTGGAGTTCCCCGTCGACGCGATGCCGGACATCTACCAGGCGCTGCACGTCGAGGTGGCCGACCCGGCCAACGCCGGCGAGAAGAAGACGCTGACCCTGGAGGTCGCCCAGCACCTGGGTGACGGTCTGGTCCGCACCATCTCCATGCAGCCGACCGACGGCCTGGTCCGCCAGGCCCCGGTCATCGACACCGGTGCCCCGATCTCGGTGCCCGTCGGCGACTTCACCAAGGGCAAGGTGTTCAACACCCTCGGCGAGGTGCTGAACGTCGACGAGCAGTACGAGGGCGAGCGCTGGCCGATCCACCGCAAGGCGCCCAACTTCGACGAGCTCGAGTCGAAGACCGAGATGTTCGAGACCGGCGTCAAGGTCATCGACCTGCTGACCCCGTACGTCAAGGGCGGCAAGATCGGTCTGTTCGGCGGCGCCGGCGTCGGCAAGACGGTGCTCATCCAGGAGATGATCTACCGTGTCGCCAACAACCACGACGGTGTCTCCGTGTTCGCCGGTGTCGGCGAGCGCACCCGTGAGGGCAACGACCTCATCGAGGAGATGACCGACTCGGGCGTCATCGACAAGACCGCCCTGGTCTTCGGTCAGATGGACGAGCCGCCGGGCACCCGTCTGCGCGTCGCGCTGGCCGGCCTCACCATGGCCGAGTACTTCCGTGACGTCCAGAAGCAGGACGTGCTGTTCTTCATCGACAACATCTTCCGCTTCACGCAGGCCGGTTCCGAGGTCTCCACGCTGCTCGGCCGTATGCCGTCCGCGGTGGGTTACCAGCCGAACCTGGCCGACGAGATGGGTCTCCTCCAGGAGCGCATCACGTCGACCCGCGGTCACTCGATCACCTCGATGCAGGCGATCTACGTCCCCGCGGACGACCTGACCGACCCGGCCCCGGCCACCACCTTCGCCCACCTCGACGCGACGACGGTTCTCTCCCGTCCGATCTCGGAGAAGGGCATCTACCCGGCCGTGGACCCGCTGGACTCGACGTCCCGGATCCTGGACCCGCGGTACATCGCCGCGGACCACTACAACGCGGCCATGCGCGTGAAGAACATCCTTCAGAAGTACAAGGACCTTCAGGACATCATCGCGATCCTCGGTATCGACGAGCTCGGCGAGGAGGACAAGCTCGTCGTCCACCGTGCCCGTCGCGTGGAGCGCTTCCTGTCCCAGAACACCCACGTCGCCAAGCAGTTCACCGGCGTGGACGGTTCGGACGTGCCGCTGGACGAGTCGATCGCCGCGTTCAACGCGATCTGCGACGGCGAGTACGACCACTTCCCGGAGCAGGCGTTCTTCATGTGCGGTGGCCTCGACGACCTCAAGGCCAACGCCAAGGAGCTGGGCGTCTCCTGAGCCTCGCGCTCGTACGAGGGGGCGGGCGCGTCCCGCCCCCTCAGTAACGCCCACTAGAATTGACCCCAACACCCGGCGCCCCTGCCGGGTGGTGACCCGAGGAGCCACTCTTGGCTGCTGAGCTGCACGTCGAGCTGGTCGCCGCGGACCGCCAGGTCTGGTCCGGCGAGGCCACCCTGGTCGTCGCGCGCACCACCTCCGGCGACATCGGCGTCATGCCCGGTCACCAGCCGCTGCTCGGTGTGCTGGAGTCGGGCCCGGTGACCATCCGTACGAGTGATGGCGGAACCGTCGTCGCCGCGGTGCACGGCGGTTTCGTCTCGTTCGCGGACAACAAGCTGTCCCTGCTGGCCGAGATCGCCGAGTTGTCGGACGAGATCGATGTCCAGCGCACGGAGCGGGAACTCGAGCGGGCGAAGGCGGAGGGCGACGCCGCCGCCGAGCGCCGCGCGGACGTCCGACTTCGTGCGGCGACCGCGCGCTGATCCAGCCGCGCGGTACGTTGACATCACTCAGCCGCGGCCGGCCCGGAGCAATCCGGTGCCGGTCGCGGCTGAGGCAGATGTAGGTGTTTTTTCCGTTTCATTACTCAGTAGTAGAAGCAGAAGCAGTTCCCCTACCTAGGAGACGAGGAGGTCGGTGCCGATGGTCCTCGCTCTGACTGTGTGCGGGATCGTGGTCGCGCTCGTGGTGGTGGGACTGTTTCTGTTCGGGCTGCGCCGCCGGCTGATCCAGCGCTCGGGCGGGACCTTCGACTGTTCCCTGCGCTGGGACGTGGCCGAGAAGCCGGACACCGGCGGCAAGGGCTGGAGCTACGGCGTCGCCCGCTACAACGGCGACCGCATCGAGTGGTACCGGGTCTTCTCCTACGCCGTCCGCCCCCGCCGCGTCCTGGAACGCGCCCAGATCGAGGTGGCCGGGCGCCGGCTGCCCGAGGGCGAGGAGGAACTGGCGCTGCTGTCCGACGCGGTGATCCTCGCCTGTATCCACCGGGGCACGCGCCTCGAACTGGCGATGAGCGAAGACGCGCTGACCGGTTTCCTCGCGTGGCTGGAGGCAGCCCCGCCCGGACAGCGAGTGAACGTGGCGTAGCCGCGTTCACTCGCTGTCGCTTGAGGCTTCGTGCAGTTGATGAGTCCTACAGGTTGCTGCTGATCGCGTTCACCAGCTCGCCGTCGCTGGTGTCGCCGCTGAACTCCCAGAAGAACGCGCCGCCCAGGCCCTGGGACTTGGCCCAGCTCATCTTCCCGGCGATGGTCGACGGGGTGTCGTACGACCACCAGTTGCTGCCGCAGTGGGCGTACGCGGTGCCCGCTATGGTGCCGGTGACGGGGCAGGACGACTTGAGGACCTTGTAGTCCTCGATGCCCTGCTCGTAGGTGCCGGCCGCCGGACCCGTGGCGGTGCCGCCGGGCGCGTCCTGGGTGACGCCGGTCCAGCCGCGGCCGTAGAAGCCGATGCCGATGAGCAGCTTGGACGCGGGGACGCCGGCCGCCTTGTACTTGGCGATCGCGTCGGCGGTGGTGAAGCCGGCCTTCGGGATGCCGCTGTACGAGGTGAGCGGGGAGTGCGGGGCGGTGGGGCCCTTCGCGTCCCAGGCACCGAAGAAGTCGTACGTCATCACGTTGTACCAGTCGACGTACTGGGCGGCGCCGGAGTAGTCGGCGGAGTCGATCTTGCCGCCGTCCGAGCCGTCGGCGGTGACCGCGGCGGTGACCAGCTTGCTGGAGCCGAACTTGGCGCGCAGCGCGGCCAGTACGTTCTTGAACGCCTCGGGCCCGCTGGTGTCACAGGTCAGACCGCAGTTGTTGGGGTACTCCCAGTCGATGTCGATGCCGTCGAACACATCGGCCCAGCGCGGGTCGTTGACGAGGTCGTAGCAGGACTGGGCGAAGCCGGCCGGGTCCTTGGCCGCGTCGGCGAAGCCACCGGACCAGGTCCAGCCGCCGAAGGACCAGATGATCTTGAGGTTGGGGTACTTGGCCTTCAGCTCGCGCAGCTGGTTGAAGTTGCCGCGCAGCGGCTGGTCCCAGGTGTCGGCCGTGCCGTTGACGGACTGGTCGGCGGTGAACGCCTTGTCGTAGTCGGCGTAGGAGTCGCCGATGGCGCACTTGCCGCCGGTGATGTTGCCGAAGGCGTAGTTGATGTGGGTGATCTTGGCGGCGGAGCCGGAGGTCACCAGGTTCTTCACGTTGTAGTTGCGGGCGTAGATGCCCCAGTCGGTGAAGTAGCCGAGCTTGACCTTGCCGCCGGCGGGCGGGGGAGTGGTGGAGCCGCCGCCGGTGGTGTGCACGGCGACCGCGGCACTGGCGGGGCCGGTCTGGCCGGCGGTGTCGCGGGCCTGTACGGAGTAGGAGTAGTCGCTGCCGGCGGTGAGTCCGGTGTCGGTGTACGACGTGCTGGTCACGGTGGCGACGACCTTGCCGTCGCGCAGCACGTCGTAGTTCTTGATGCCCTTGTCGTCGGTGGCCGCGCTCCAGGTGAGCTTCACCGAGGTGTCGGTGACGGCGGAGGCGGTCGGGGTGCCGGGGGCGCTCGGGGCGGCGTCGCCGGGGGCCGTCGTACCGTCGCAACTGCCGCCGTTGAGCGTGCAGTTGCTCGGGTTGCCGGAGCCGGCGCCGTTGAAGCCGAAGCTGACGGAGGCGCCGGGGGCGAGGGTGCCGTTGTAGGACTTGTTCTTCGCCGTCCAGTGGTTGCCGGAGTTGATGACGTCGGCGTCCCAGGCGGAGCTGACGGACGTGCCGGAGGGGAAGTCCCATTCGACGGTCCAGGAACTGATGCTCGCGGAGCCGGAGTTCTTGATGGTCCACTGGCCGCCGAAGCCGGTGCCCCAGTCGCTGGACTTGGTGAAGCTCGCGGTGACGCCGGCCGCCTGGGCGCCGTCCGCGGCCGGCGCGGGACTCGCGAGTCCGACCAGTCCGGCCAGGGGGAGTGCCAGGGTCGCGAGTCCTGCCGCGACTTTGTCTCTGAAGCGCATCGAGCGCCTCCCTCGGTAGTGGGGTGACAGAGGGCGGACATGACTGAGCCTTCATGTCCACGGTGCCCCGAGGGTAGGAAGGTCTGGACCATGGGTCAATAGGTCTGGACCAATCCAACTGGGGTGTGCCCCCGGTGGATTGGGGGGTTTTCCCCAGCGAAGCGCAGGCGGCGGGGTGCGTACGATCGCAGTGACCGATCAGCGATCCGATGCTCTGTATACGGGGGACCCTTCATGCGTCGCGCGCGTTTCCTTGCTGCCGTGGCCCTGGCCGCACTGTCCGTCGGCGGACTGTCCGCGTGCTCGGTCCTCGACCAGAAGACCTTCCAGGACGACGCCGAGGTGTCCCAGAAGGTCACGTCGATCCGGATCGACAGCGGCGACGGCGGGGTGAAGGTGGAGGCGTCACGGGACACCTCCGGGATCTCCGTGCACCGCAAGGTCACCTACAGCGGCGACAAGCCGACCGGTGTGTCCTTCCGCGTCGCGGACGGCGTCCTCACCCTCGCCGGCTGCGGCCACCACTGCGGCGTCGACTACGACGTCAAGGTCCCCGCCGCCCTCCCGGTCACGGGCAGCACCTCCAACGGCGGCCTCGCGCTGGTCGGCGTCGGCGCCGTCGACGTGCACACCAGCAACGGCGGGATCACGGTGCGCGACACAGCGGGCCCGGTGAAGCTGCGCACCTCGAACGGCGAGGTCAGGGTGAAGAATGCCAAGGGCGGCATCGACGCGCAGACCTCGAACGGCGGAGTGACGATCCAGACCGCCACCCCCCAGAACATCAAGGCCCACACCTCCAGCGGCGACCTCACGGTCACGGCACCGCCCGCCAGGTACCGGATATCGGCGCACAACACCAACGGCGACCGGAACCTGGCCTTCCAGGACGACCCTTCGGGCCGCTACGTCCTGGACCTGTCGACGACGAACGGCGACTTGACGGTGAGGTCGGCGCGGGAGCAGGCGCGCTAGCGCTCGCCGCCCGGTACCCACAGCACGTCGCCCGTGGCCTTGTTGGCGATGCGGGCCAGGATGAAGAGGAGGTCGGAGAGGCGGTTGAGGTAGGTGGCGGTGAGGGGGTTCATGAGGTCGCCGTGCACCTCCAGGGCCGCCCAGGTGGAGCGTTCGGCGCGGCGGACGACCGTGCAGGCCTGGTGGAGCAGGGCCGCGCCCGGGGTGCCGCCGGGGAGGATGAAGGAGCGCAGCTTCTCCAGCTGCTCGTTGAAGCGGTCGCAGTCCGCCTCCAGGCGGTCGATGTAGAACTGCTCGACCCGCAGCGGCGGGTACTGCGGGTTCTCCGCCACCGGGGTGGACAGGTCCGCGCCCACGTCGAACAGGTCGTTCTGTACGCGGGTGAGGACCTGCACGACCTCCTCGTCCAGGCCGCCCAGGGCGATCGCGGTGCCGATGACCGCGTTGGCCTCGTTGGAGTCCGCGTACGCGGAGATCCGGAGGTCCGTCTTGGGCACCCGGCTCATGTCACCGAGGTGCGTGGTGCCCTTGTCCCCGGTGCGGGTGTAGATACGCGTCAGATTGACCATGGGCCCAGCGTAATTACGCCCCGGCCGTCCGGAACACCCGTGTGCCCGCCGTCACGGCCAGCGCGGCGAAGCCGACGGTTACGAGGACGCCGTAGAGCATGTGCGCGGTGGCGTAGTGGCCGACGTAGGCGTCGCGCACCGCGTCCACCAGGTAGCGGAACGGCACGAAGTGGGACAGCACGTCCAGCCAGCCCGGTGCCAGGGTCATCGGGAGCATCAGGCCGGACAGCAGCATCGAGGGCATCGACACCGCGTTGATCAGCGGGCCGAACTCCTGCGGAGTGCGGACCTTCATGCCCATGGCGTACGACAGCGAGGCCAGGGAGAGGGTGAGCAGGGCGACGAACCCGAAGCCGATGAGGACCCCCGCCAGGGGAGCGCGCAGGCCCATCGCCACGGCGGCCAGCACCAGCAGGACCGCCTGGAACACGAAGACCGTGGCGTCGCGCAGCACCCGGCCGAGCAGCAGGGCGAGCCGGCTGACGGGGGTGACCCGCATCCGGTCCACCACCCCCTGCGCGCTCTCCATGATGATCGTGAACCCCGAGAACAGCGCGCCGAACAGGCCGAGTTGGAGCAGCAGCCCCGGCACCAGGACCTGCCAGGAGCTGCCCGCCTGGCCGAGCGGGAGCTTGGTGAGCAGGGGACCGAAGAACAGCAGGTAGAGCAGCGGGGTGAGGACGCCGAAGAGGAGGGCGAAGCGCGAGCGCAGGGACTGGCGGAGGTAGCGGCCGTAGACGAGGGCCGTGTCGTGCAGCAGCATGCCGGTGGCTTTCTGGGGGCTGGACGGGGGCTAGACGGCGACGGGGGTGTCGTCGGCGGGGGCGGGGGCGCGGCCGGTGACGGCCAGGAAGGTGTCCTGGAGCGTGGCGTCCAGGGAGCCGCCGTACCGCAGCTTGAGCGCGCTCGGCGTGCCCTCGGCGGCGACCGTGCCGCCGTCCACGATCACCAGGCGGTCGGCGAGGGCGTCGGCCTCGTCCAGGTAGTGGGTGGTGAGGAAGACGGTCGTGCCGTGCTCGTCGCGCAGCCGGCGGACCAGGTCCCACAGGTCGGCGCGGCTGCCGGGGTCGAGGCCGGTGGTGGGCTCGTCCAGGAACAGCACCTTGGGGCGGTGGGTCAGTGCCATCGCGATGTCGAGGCGGCGCCGCTGACCGCCGGAGAGGGCGGACGTTTTGCGGTCGAGGAGGTCGGTGAGGTCGAGTTCGCGGGCGAGTTCCCGGGCGCGGGCGACGGCGTCGGGCCTGGACAGCCGGTAGAACCGCCCCTGGGTGACCAGCTCCTCCCGCACCGTGATCCGCGGGTCGACGCCGCCGGACTGGGCCACGTATCCGGAGACCCGGCGCACCCCCGCCGGGTCGGTGGCCAGGTCGTGCCCGGCGACGGTGGCCGTGCCGCCGGTCGGCTTCAGAAGCGTGGTGAGCATGCGCAGGGTGGTCGTCTTGCCGGCGCCGTTGGGGCCGAGGAAGCCGAGGATCTCGCCCTCGTGGACGGTGAGATCGACGCCGCGTACGGCCTCGACGGGGCCGGCTTTGGTCTGGAAGGTGCGGGCGAGGTCCGCCGCGCTGATGACTGCTGTCATGCCCCTAGAAAAACAGAGTCTCTGAAAGTTTGCAATGACCCCAAAGTTTCAGGAAGGCCAGCGAAGTTAGGATGCGGGCATGGCTGAGGGACTCAGGGAGCGGAAGAAGCGGCAGACCCGGCAGTACATCTCCGATGTCGCCACGGGCCTGTTCGTCGAGCGCGGCTTCGACGCGGTGACGGTCGCGGAGATCGCCGACGCGGCGAACGTCTCCGTCAACACCGTCTACAACTACTTCCCGGCCAAGGAGGACCTCTTCTTCGACCGTTCCGCGGGCATGGTCGACCGGCTCGCCCGCTGGGTCCGCGGCCGCCGGGAGGGGGAGTCGGCCGCGGTGGCGGTGCTGCGCGAACTGCGCGAGGAGATCGAGGCGGTGTCCCCGCGCGTCGGACTGCTCGCGGGCTACGCCGACTTCATGCGCGTGATCGAGGAGGCGCCGACCCTGCGCTCCCGGCTCTGGGCGCTCGCCCAGGAGGTGGAGGCCAACCTGGAGCAGGCGCTGCGCGAGGAGACCGGGGCGGCCGGGGACGACGAACTGCCGCGGCTGATGGCCGGTCAGATCAGCTGGGTATACGGCACGGTCGTCAGGGTCATCGGCCGCGAGATGCTCAAGCGCCGCGCGCCGGCGGAGGTCTCACGGGAGGTCCTCGCGCTGCTGGACGACGTCGAGGCCCTGCTGAGCGAGCGGGTGCTCGCCTACGCGGTGCGCGGGCAGGGCGAAGGGCCGTCCCCGAAGGGGTGAACGGGGCCGGGACGCCGCCGGATTCGAACGGAAACGCGTCCCGATGTGACGTCCGTCAAATGAGACGTGACGCGCGTTACTTACTGGTCACACGGCCGCTTCGGAGCGCTATCGTCCGCCGAAGACGCACATGTCCATAGCGGATAACAGCGGGAAGAGGGAGTCGGACGTGGCAGGGAAGCTCGCCGTCATCGGGGCCGGTCTCATGGGGTCCGGTATCGCTCAGGTCGCCGCGCAGGCGGGCTGGGAGGTCGTCCTGCGCGATGTCACCGACGAGGCGCTGGCGCGCGGTACCGACGGCATCAAGGCGTCGTACGACAAGTTCGTGAGCAAGGGCAAGCTGGACGCGGCGGACGCCGAGGCGGCGCTGGGCCGTATCGCCCCCACCACCGACCTGGACGCCGCCGCGGACGCGGACATCGTCGTGGAGGCCGTGTTCGAGAAGCTGGAGGTCAAGCACGAGATCTTCCGCGCGCTCGACAAGATCGTGCGCCCGGAGACCGTGCTCGCGTCCAACACCTCCGCCATCCCGATCACCAAGATCGCGGCGGCCACCGAGCGCCCCGAGCGGGTCGTGGGCGTCCACTTCTTCTCGCCGGTGCCGATGATGAAGCTGGTCGAGCTGGTGCGCGGCTACAAGACGAGCGACGAAGCGCTCGCCACCGCGCGGGAGTTCGCCGAGTCCGTCGGCAAGACCTGCATCGTGGTCAACCGCGACGTCGCCGGGTTCGTCACCACCCGCCTGATCTCCGCGCTCGTCGTGGAGGCCGTCAAGCTCTACGAGTCGGGCGTGGCGACCGCCGAGGACATCGACCTCGCCTGCAAGCTGGGCTTCGGGCACGCCATGGGCCCGCTCGCCACCACCGACCTGACCGGCGTCGACATCCTGCTGCACGCCACCGGGAACATCTACACCGAGTCCCAGGACGAGAAGTTCGCCCCGCCGGAGCTGATGCGCCGGATGGTGGACGCCGGTGACATCGGCCGCAAGAGCGGGCAGGGCTTCTACACGTACTGAGCGGCGCCCGGACGCGTCCCGGCACCGAATTCACCCCCGCAGCATCACTCTCAGGGGTGAATTCGGTATCGGTTCGCTTACAAGCAGCAACCGCACCGCCACGCATTCAGTCAGACGGTGCACACCATCGAGTCAGACGGTGCACACCATCGATACGGAGTTGGCCACAACCGCACTCAACGGGGAGCGCATATGTACATCAGGGGCGACCACGCCGAGCTGGTCGTCGGGGGGCGCCTCGACGTCCGCAGCGCGGCGGACGCCCGTACGGCCCTGCACTCGGCCGTCGACGACGGCGCCGGCGATCTGGTGCTCGACCTGTCCGAACTGGACTCCTGGGACGCCACCGGACTCGGCGTGATCATGGGTGCCCACCGGCGGGCCGGCCGCTGCGGCCGCCGCCTGGTGCTGCGCGCCGTACCGCCGCAGATGCAGCGCCTGTTGGTGGCCACCCGGCTGCACCGCATCCTCGCGATCGAGGGCGGCATCGGGGTGGACTCGCTGCCGCGGGTCTGAGTCCCCGAAGGGCGCGGGCGCGGGCACGGGCCGGCGGGCAATCCGCGCCGGACCGTGACGTCCCGGACCGCCGGGCACCCCGCCCTGTCGTGGATACTGGGCAAAGGTTTAGTGTTCGGTCGCCCGCCTGACTCGCATCCCTCGACCGAGCGGGCCCGGACCGGAGCGAGTGAGCGGCGTGCGGCAGGCCGGGAGGGCCGTAACACGAGCACACGACGCTTATGGGGGGCTTGAACCCATGGACCCGATCAGCCCTGGGCCTGAGGAGTACGGACACACGGGCGCCCGGCGCCCGCACCGCGATCCCCTCACCGCCGACTTCGGCCCGAGCACACCCGCGCCCGCCCGCACCGCGCACCTCGTCTCCGGCGATCTGCTGCTGACCGTCAACCCCGTGGACGGCAGCGAGATCGAGCCCTGCCCGCCGGCCGACCGGCCGGGCAGCCCCCGCAAGCGGAGCGCCGCAGAGCGGGCCGGTGCCGAGCGCGCGGCCCGGCCCCCGGTGCCGCCGGGAGCCGCCCCGCATCCGCTGCCCCTGCTGGAGCGTCAGGAGGTGCGGGAGCGGCTGGTGCGGCTGCTCGCGCGCGGCCGTACCGTACGGCTCACGGGCTCCGGCGGGTCCGGCCGCACCGCCCTGCTCGACCTGGTCGCCGACGACTGCGCCGACCTCGCGCCCGACGGCGTGGTGCGCCTGTGCGGCGTCCACCGCACCGCCGAGGACCTGCTGTACGACCTCTTCCACACCGTCTACGACGCCCCCGGACACCGCCCCGAGCGCCGCGAACTGCGGGCACCGCTCGCGGAGATCGGCGCGGTCGTGGTGGTGGACGACATCGGGTTCGGCGGCGCCGAGCTGGACGAGCTGCTGGACGCGACGCCCGAGTGCGCCTTCCTGGTCTCCGCCACCCCGGACGTGCCCGCGCCGTCCGCCGACGCCGATGTCGAGGAGGTCTTCCTCGGCGGGCTCGACCGGGCCGGCGGGGTGGACATCCTGGAGCGCACGGTCGGGCGGGTGCTCACCGAGGAGGAGGCCAACTGGGCGGGCGACCTGTGGTTCGAGTCCGAGGGGCTGCCGCTGCGCTTCGTCCAGGCGGGCGCGTTGCTGCGGCAGCGGGACCAACTGCGGGCCGAGACCGGGGCGGTGGACGAGTACGGCGTCTTCGAGGACGTACGGCCCGTGGTGCACACGGTGCGGGAGTTCTCCGGCGAGGACGGCGGACCGCTGCCCTCGCTCGGCGAGGCGGCCGCCCCCGCGCCGCTGCTCGCCTCCCGGCTCAGCGCCTCCGCCCGCGCCACGCTGCGCTTCGCGGTCGCCCTCGGGGGCGAGGTCCCGCACCAGGCGCACCTGCCCGCGCTGGTCGGCGACACCCACGCCGACGCGGCGCTCGGCGAGTTGGCGAGCTGCGGACTGGTCTCCCCGGCGGGCTCGCGCTACCGGCTCGCGGCGGGCGTGCGCGCCAAGCTGGAGGCCGCGGGGTACGGCGACGACGCGCCGGAGCGGGCGCGTACCGCCGCCGAGCACTACGCCTGGTGGGCCGGGCACCCCTCGGTCACCCCCGAGCGGGTCGGCGCGGAGGCCGACGCGGTCCTCGCGGCGCTGGCGGCCGTGGTGCCGCCGGCCGAGGACGACGAAGGGCGGGGGGTACGGCTCGCGCGCACCGCCGCGCCCGCGTTCGCCGCCGCGCTGCGGTGGAGCGCCTGGGAACGGGCCCTGCGGCTCGGGGCACAGGCCGCGCTGCACTCCGGTGAGGTGCCCGAACAAGCCTATTTCCACCACGAGTTGGGAGTCCTCGCGCTGTGCGGGGGACGACTGGACCGGGCCCGCGCGGAGCTGGAGGCGTCGATCGGGCTTCGCGGCGCGCTCGCCGACAAGCGGGGCGCGGTCGCGGGGCGCCGGGCGCTGGCGCTGGTCGCGGACCGGGCGGGGGAGCTGCCCGGAGTGCCGGTGGCAGTACCGGCACCGTTGCCGGGGGTCGTGGGGGAGCCCGTGACGGAGCCGCTGCCGGCGCTGCCGTCCGTGCTGTCGGTGCCGGCCGTGCCGGACACCCTGGTCACACCGCAGGTCGTCGCCGCACCCCCGGCGAAGGGGATCGGCATCCGTCGGCTGGCGCGCCGCAACCTGGTGGCGGCCGGTTCCGGCGCGCTGCTCGCGGCGGTCCTGGGCACGGTGGTGACGCTCGGGATGACCTCTCATGACGGCGACGACAAGAACCCCGCGGGACGGGCCGACGACAACCCCTCCACCAGCCAGGACGCGGGCGACCCGGTCACCGGCCCGGCCCCGGCGCAGGCTACGGGCACGGACTCGGGCCCGGCCGCGGGGCAGCGTTCGACCCCGGTGCCGGCGGGCACGTACGCCCGGACGAACGCCCCCGTGCGGCCGTCGACGAGCCCCACGGCGGACCCGACGGACCCGGGCCCGACGGGCGCGGGCACGGCCACCGGTGGCGGCGGCACCGGGAGCAGCGGAGGCAGCGGGGGCACGTCCCCGGCGCCGACCAGGACCGGGACCAAGTCGCCGTCCCCGACCCCGACCAAGCCGACGCCGAGCGCGCCCTCGACCTCCCCGTCCGGCTCGACCACCCCGCCGACCCCGACGGGCCCGCCCTCGGGCTCCGCGAGCGACCTGGCGCCGTTCACCAGGTCGGCGTCCGAGCCGCCCGCACCGACGGACTCGGACCCGGCGGTGGGGGCGCAGCAGTGACAAACGGCGGTGCCGACCCGGCACCGCCGTTCACCGCCGTACGAGAGCCGTCGCGGCGGGGGAGAGTCGCCGCCCTCGGGACCGGCGCCTCCCTGAGAGGCTCCCGGTTTCTCAGAACAGCCGCAGCTTGTCGTCCTCGATGCCGCGCAGGGCGTCGTAGTCCATGATGTGGCAGTCGATGCCCCGGTCGGTGGCGAGCACGCGGGCCTGGGGCTTGATCTCCTGGGCGGCGAAGATGCCGCGGACCGGCGCGAGGTGGGGATCGCGGTTGAGGAGTTCGAGGTAGCGGGTCAGCTGCTCCACGCCGTCGATCTCACCGCGGCGCTTGATCTCGATCGCGACCGTCCGGCCCTCGCCGTCCCGGCACAGGATGTCCACCGGGCCGATCGCCGTCATGTACTCGCGGCGGATGAGCGTGTACCCCTCGCCGAGCGTCTCGATGCGGTCGGCGAGCAGCTCCTGGAGGTGCGCTTCCACGCCGTCCTTGATGAGGCCCGGATCCACACCCAGTTCGTGCGAGGAGTCGTGGAGGATCTCCTCCATCGTGATGATCAGTTTCTCGCCCGCCTTGTTGACGACGGTCCACACACCCTCGTCCTCGCCCGTGCCCTCCTTCAGCGTGCAGGGCGGCGACATCCAGTTGAGGGGCTTGTAGGCCCGGTCATCGGCGTGGATGGAGACGCTGCCGTCCGCCTTGACCAGGATCAGGCGGGGCGCCGAGGGCAGGTGGGCGGTGAGCCGGCCGGCGTAGTCGACCGAGCACCGGGCAATGACGAGACGCATGGTCGGCAACGCTACTCGACACCCGCCGCCACACGCGATTCGCCCGAGCCGCTCCCTGTGGATCGTCCCAGTTGTCACTGCTTTGTCCCTGGAAACTCTTGTTCATCCATGGCCGATTGTGGGTGCAACCCGACCGTTCCATATACGCATTCTGGTGGTGTGGTCACCGACCGTTGCCTACCGTAGGGACGGGAGGTCGCGATCCATGTACTCAGCGTGTTTTTCGGCGCCGAACTCCCTTTATCCGTCCGGCAACCCCTGCTCGTCGGGGGTGCGAGAGGAGAACCCATGTCGCTCGACGTCTCACCGGCCCTACTCGACGCGGCCGAGCGAGGCGAGGTCGACGAAGCAGACTTCGTCGACTGCGTCCGGACCTCCCTGCCCTACGCGTGGGAGATGATCAGCTCCCTGGTGGCCCAGCTGAAGGTGGACGGTGGACCCTTCGCCGACAACCAGACGCCCCCGCCCAACGAGCAGGCGCGTGGCCAGCTGCTGCGTGCCCTCGCGAGTGACGCCATCCGCGGCGCGCTGCAACGGCACTTCGGCGTGCGGCTGGCCTTCCAGAACTGCCACCGGGTCGCGGTGTTCCCGCTGGACGCCTCGGTGGACGAGACGCTGTCCCGCTTCACCTCGGTGCGGGCCCAGCTGCTGAACCAGTCGCCGGAGCTTCGGGACTGCTGACCCGCTGCCCCGGTGCGTCCGGGGCGGTGCGTCGCCTGCTTGCCGCTCCGCCCGTGGGAGGTGTATTCGGTGCTGGGCGGCAAGCCCCCCAGGTGGCTTGCCATTCGTACCGTTTCATCAGCCTTTGCCGACCTGTGTCAGCGCAAGCGCCGGCTTGTGTCAGCGCAGTTGCGGCAGCACCTCGGCGCCCAGGCGCCGCAGGGTGTCCTCCGTCGCCGCCAGATCGCCCGAGCCCTCGACCAGCAGAGCGAAGCGGGAGATGCCCGTGCGCTCGGCGGTGGCCGCGAGCCGGTCGCCGGCGAGCCGGGGGGTGCCCACCGGGTGCAGTCCGCAGAGCAGCTCGGTGTAGGCGACCGGGTCGCGCATGGCGCGCTTGCGCCCATCGACCGTCACATGCGCGTCGAGCCCCTGTTTCAGCCAACCCGGCATCGCCTTCAGCAGGGTCTCGGCCGCGTCCTGACGGCGGTCGGCGAGCTGGCAGACCCCGGCCGCCACATGCGCCGCCGCCGCGATCTCCTCGGGATCCCGGCCCGCCGCACGGGCGGTGCGCCGCCACAGGGCGACCATCTCGGCCTTCTCCTCGTCGCCCGCGTGCATCCCGAGCAGCATCGGCAGCCCGCGCTCCGCGGCCAGCCGCACGCTCGTGGGCGAGGTGCAGGCGACGACGACCTCCGGGCCCGGAGTGTCCGTCAGGGCCTCCGAGGGGCGGGGTACGACGGGCACCTCGCGGAACGCGAACCGCTCCCCGGAGGCGCCCACCGCGGGCTCGCGCAGCCAGCGCAGCAGCAGATCGAGTGACTCGGGGAACCCGTTTTCGTACGCGTCCAGGCCGCTGCCGAACACCTCCAGGTCAACCCAGGGGCCGCCGCGGCCCACCCCGAGGGTGAACCGCCCGCCGCTCGTCAGGTGCAGCAGCGCGGCCTGCTCGCCGAGTGCGACCGGGTGGACCGTGGGCAGTACGCTGACCGCGGTGCCCACCCGGATCCGGCGGGTGCGGCCGAGCAGCAGCGCGGCCAGGGTGACGGCGGACGGACACGTGCCGTACGGCACGAAGTGGTGTTCCGCCAGCCACACCGAGTCCAGCCCGGCCTCCTCGGCGACCTCCGCCGAGCGGACCGCCCGGTACAGGGCCTCCCCCTGGCCCTGGCCCGGGAACTGGGCGCCCAGCACAAAGCTTCCTACGTACATCGCGTTTCCCGCCTTCTCGGCTCCGACCCGAGCTCCCCCACCGGCATAACCGTCCGACACGTGCCAAGGACACGGCCTGGCGAGGTAATTGACGGATTGTCTTCAGAATCGGCTGTTGTGGAGAGGGACTTGCGCCGCTTGGCGGCCTTCGCGTACCCCGCCCGGCGCCGCGTACGCTTGGCGCAGCCCTTTCCTGCCGCCGAGCCCCGAGAGGTGTCCCGTGTCCCCGCGCCGCAACCGACCGAAGGCCGCCGGCTCGTCCGGCCGCAGCGCCGAGGACGACCCCAGCCGGCGGTACGGCGGCTTCCAGTCCACCGAGGACTGGCAGGGCGAGGAGTGGAGCGTGCGCCATGTCGCGGGCGCGAGCGCCGAGGGCAAGACGTACCGCTGCCCCGGCTGCGACCAGATGATCCCCTCCGCGGTGCCGCACGTGGTGGCCTGGCCGGAGTACGCGGGCGTGGACGACCGCCGCCACTGGCACAAGTCCTGCTGGAACGCGCGAGACCGCCGCACCAGCCGGGTGCGGCGGTCTCGTAACGCGCCGAAGTTCTGAGGGCCCGCGCTCACACGTCCCGGTTGCGCAGCAGCGCGTACGCGCCCGCGCCGGCCGCCGCGGTCAGCCCCATCATGATCCACAGCGGGTCCCAGCCGCGGGGGCCGGAGCCGCTGAGCGTGTTGTCGTAGAAGACGCTGAGCTGACTCGGGAAGCTGTACTCGAACAGGAAGTCGCGTACCGAGTGCAGCGACTCGGTGGCCATGAACAGCGCCAGCACCAGCGGGGCGAGCACCAGGCCGATCATGATGGTGATGCCGCCCGCCGAGTGCCGGATCATCGAGCCGACGAGCAGCGCGAGCAGGCCGAGCAGCGCGATGTACAGGCTCACGCCGACGGTGGCCTTGAACCAGTCCGCGCCGGAGGGCGACTTCGCGCCGGAGCCGGTCAGCATGGACGACTGCACCATCGCCACGAAGGTGACCGACACCAGGGACACCACGAAGGCCACCGCGAAGAACACGATCGCCTTGGCGGCCAGCACCCGGCCGCGGCTCGGGCACGCCGTCATCGTCGTACGGATCATGCCGGTGCCGTACTCCGAGGCCGTGGTCAGCACGCCGAGCGTGATGATGCACATGTTGCCGACGAGCAGTCCGAAGAAGCCGAAGGAGAGCGGGTTGGTGCCGCTCAGCGAGGACTCGCTCGCGTGGGCCGACACCAGCGCTCCGACGAGCAGGCCGATGCCCACCACGAGGAACACGAAGACGCTGAGCGTCCAGATCGTGGAGCGGACCGACTTGATCTTCGTCCACTCCGAGGCCACCGCGTGCCCGAGGTGGGTGGGCACCACGGGGATCGGCGAGGTGTAGCCGGGGTACGGCCCGCCGGGCGCCGCCTGCCGGTCGGGCGCGGCGGGGGCCTGCGGCATCGGGGGCTGGTGGGTGCTCATCGGGCGTCCTCGGGCTGGTTCGGGTCGGCGGCGGGGGAGGAGGCGTCAGGAGTGGCGGTGGGGGCGGCCGGGGGCGCGGCGGGTGCCTGCGCCTGTGCGGCCGGGCTCTGCGCGGCCGGGGCCTGCGGGGCCGGCTGGGCGTACGGGTTGGCGGCCGCGGGCGCCGGGCCCGCGGGGGCCGCCGGAGCGCCGTACGCACCCGCCGGGGCGCCGCCGTACGGGCCCGCGGGCGCGCCGGGGCCGCCCGCCGGCATCCCGAAGGGCTGACCGCCCTGCTGGGGCGGCGGCGGGGCGTACCAGCCGGGCTGGCCCTGGCCGGGCACCGGCATGGGCGGCTCGGCGCCGGGCGGCAGCGGCTGCTGGAGCCCCGCCTTCTGGTCGGTGGTGGAGCGGTAGTCCACCGCGCCCTGCGTCATCCGCATGTACGCCTCTTCGAGCGAGGCCTGGTGCGGGGACAGCTCCCACAGCCGTACGCCCGCTTCGTGCGCGAGGTCGCTGATGCGGGGCAGCGGCAGCCCCATCACGCGCAGCGCGCCGTCCTGCTCCGGCAGCACATGGCCACCCGCGCCGGTGAGCGCGGCGCCGAGCTTCTCGCGCAGCTGCGGCTCGGTGTCGGGGGTGCGCACCCGCGCGAAGTCGGCGGAGTTGGCGGAGATGAAGTCCTTGACGCTCATGTCGGCGAGGAGCTGGCCGCGCCCGATCACGATGAGGTGGTCGGCGGTCAGCGCCATCTCGCTCATCAGATGGGAGGAGACGAAGACCGTCCGGCCCTCCGCGGCCAGCGCCTTCATCAGGTTGCGCACCCAGAGGATGCCCTCGGGGTCGAGGCCGTTGACCGGCTCGTCGAAAAGCAGCACCTGGGGGTCGCCGAGCAGCGCGGCGGCGATGCCGAGGCGCTGGCCCATGCCGAGGGAGAAGCCCTTGGAGCGCTTCTTGGCGACGTCCTGGAGGCCGACCACGCCGAGCACCTCGTCCACGCGGCGGGCCGGGATGCCCGACAGCTGGGCGAGGCTCAGCAGGTGGTTGCGGGCGGAGCGGCCGCCGTGCACGGCCTTGGCGTCGAGCAGCGCGCCGACCTGGCGGGGCGCGTTGGGCAGCCTGCGGTACGGGTGACCGCCGATGGTCACCTGGCCGGACGTGGGGTTGTCCAGGCCGAGGATCATCCGCATCGTGGTGGACTTGCCCGAGCCGTTGGGCCCGAGGAAGCCGGTCACGGCTCCCGGTCGCACCTGGAAGGAAAGGTTGTACACGGCGGTCTTGTCGCCGTACCGCTTCGTCAGGCCTACAGCCTCGATCATGCTCCGCACCCATCGGAAGGTTCAGGACAGCGGGGAACCGCCCCCGTAAGGGTTAGGAGGATAACGGGGCGCTGACGGTTCCGCCCAAAGAAGAGTAAAGCTGAAGTAATACGCTGCGTGAACGGGGCCTCTACTGCGCGTCCCGGCGCCTGAGCAGCGCGTACCCGCCCGCGAGGGCGGCGATCACCCACAGCGCCATGATCCCGAGCCCGCCCCAGGGCCCGTAGGGGGTGCCGTCGGCGCCCGGCACCGCCTGCATGATCCGGCTGCCGGCCTGGTCGGGCAGGTACCGGGCGACCTTCTTGGTGGTGTCGACGGCGGCCAGGATGTTGGAGATCAGGAAGAAGAACGGCATCAGGATGCCGAGCGACAGCAGTGGCGAGCGCAGCATGGTGGCCACGCCCATGGAGAACACGGCGATCAGGGTGAGGTACAGGCCGCCGCCCACCACCGCGCGCAGCACTCCGGGGTCGCCGAGCTCCGCCCGGTAGGGGCCGAGCATGGCCTGCCCGAGGAAGAACGCGGCGAAGCTGGTGACCATCCCGACGAGCAGGGCGAGCGCGCCCGCCACCGCGATCTTGCCGGACAGGAAGGCGCCGCGGCGCGGTACGGCGGCCAGCGAGACCCGGATCATGCCGGTGCTGTACTCGCTGGTGACCACCAGCACCCCGAACACGATCATGGCGAGCTGGCCGAGGGTCATGCCGGCGAAGCTGGTGAAGGTCGCGTCGAAGGTCAGCCGCTCCCTGATCGGCATCGAGTCGTACTCGTTGCGGGTCAGCGCGGAGATGAGCATGCCGATGCCGATGGTGACCACGACGGCGACGGAGAGGGTCCAGCCCGTGGACGACACCGACCGGATCTTCGTCCACTCGGACCGGAGGATCCGCGCGGCACGGGCGCTCACCGGGCCGGCGCTCGTCATGCCGTACCCCCTTGCCGGCCGGCGCCCCAGCCCCGCGGGGCGGTCTCCGACTGCGCGTGGTACTCCACCGACCCGGCCGTCAGCCGCATGAACGCCTCCTCCAGGGACGCCTGCCGGGGGCTCAGCTCGTGCAGCACGATCCCGTGGCCCGCGGCCAGCTCCCCGATCCGCTCGGCCTTGTCGCCCTCCGCCTCCAGCGCTCCGTCCGCCGCCCCGGCCACGGTGATCCCGGCCTCGTGCAGCGCGTCCAGGAGCCGTTCGCGCTGGGGCGAGCGGATGCGCACATAGCTGCGCGCGTGCCGCCGGATGAACTCCGCCATGGAGGTGTCCGCGAGCAGCCGGCCCTGCCCGATCACGATGAGGTGGTCGGCGGTCTGCGCCATCTCGCTCATCAGATGGGAGGAGACGAAGACCGTCCGGCCCTGCGCGGCCAGCGATGTCATCAGATTGCGGATCCAGTGGATGCCCTCGGGGTCGAGCCCGTTCACCGGCTCGTCGAACATCAGGATCCGCGGGTCCCCGAGCAGCGCGGCGGCGATCCCCAGCCGCTGCGACATGCCGTACGAGAACCCCTTGGCCTTCTGCCGGGCGACGGCCACCAGGCCCACCGTCTCCAGCACCTCGCCCACCCGGGCGCGCGGGATGCCGTTGCTCTGCGCGAGGCACAGCAGATGGTGGTAGGCGCTGCGGCCGCCGTGCACCGCCTTGGCGTCCAGCAGCGCGCCGATGTACGTCAGCGGGTCCGTCAGCTGGTCGTACCGCCTGCCGTCGATCCGCACATCACCGGCGGTGGGATGGTCGAGCCCCAGGATCATCCGCATGGTCGTGGACTTCCCGGCGCCATTGGGTCCGAGGAACCCGGTGACGACGCCGGGCCGCACGGCACAGGTCAGACCGTCGACGGCCACCTTCTCGCCGTACCGCTTGGTCAGCCCGTCCAGCTCGATCATGGAGCCACGCTAGAACGGGACAAAGCCCCCTGCCACTTGAGGCAGGGGGCTCACACGCGTGCCGCGTAAGGGGCGCGGGGCTTCTCCGGTATGCGGCTCCGCCGCGTGGGCGCGGCCGGCCACAACGGACCCGCGGCCACCCCGCGACCGGCGACTACCGGGTCTGCTGCGCCGGAACTCCACGGGAAACAGGCTCGTCCTCACCGGTCGTGCCGGCGGCGGCCACCGCCGCGCCGGTCAGCGTCGCCAGCATCTCGCGGACGTTCGTCAGCTGGGCGTTGATGCTGTCGCGGCGGTTGGTGAGGGCCGCTAGCTCCCGCTCGGATTCCGAACGGATGCGGTCCGCCTTGGCGTTGGCGTCGGCCACGATGTCCTCGGCCTGGCGCTGCGCGGTCTCCACCGTCTGGCGGGCGCGGCGCTCGGCGTCGGTGCGCAGCTTCTCCGCCTCCAGGCGCAGCTGCTCGGCGCGGTGCTCGATCTCCGCCAGCCGCTTCTCCGCCTTCTGCTGACGCGAGGCCAGGTCGCGCTCGGACTGCTCGCGGCGCTTGGCCAGGTTCGTCTCGAAGTCGGCGGCGGCCTGCGCGGCCTTGGCGCGGGTCTCCTCGAAGAGGGCGTCCGCCTCCTCGCGCTTGGACTGCGCGTCCTTCTGCGCGTCGGCCCGCAGCTGAGAGGCCTCGCCCTTGGCCTTCTCGACGATCCGCGCGCCCTCGTCCTCCGCCTTCGCCTTGCGCTCGGTGGCGTAGGACTCGGCGTCGTTGCGCACCTGCTGGGCGGCCGACTCGGCCAGCTCGCGGTGCTGTTCGGCCGCGCGGCGGGCCTCCTCACGCAGCTCCTTTGCCTCTTCCTCGGCCAGGCGCAGGATCTTCTCGACCCGCGCGCCGAGACCGGCGTACGACGGCTCGGCGTCGCTCACCTGGGTCTGGGCGTTCTGCGTCTCGAGGTGCAGCTCCTCGATCCGCTTCTCCAGGGCGGTGATACGGGCGTTGGCCTGGTCACGTTGGGAGACGAGGTTGGAGATACGTTCGTCCACCTGAGCGCGGTCGTACCCACGCCGCACAAGCTCGAAGCCGTAGGGGGAAGTGTCGCTCATGGGGTTCCTGTCAAATGAGACCGGTGAGGTGATAGGGGGAATCCTAGGCGCCGAAGCGGTGTGTCATCGAGCGGATACGTGTTTGATCTGGAGAATGACACCTCTTTTGAGTGGCTGACCGCCAGAGGGCTTGCCAACGAGCAGGGCAAAGCCCTCAGTCGACACCGAAACACCCCTTGGATGCTAGCCGTCTGACGACTTGCCACCCGAACGGGGGGCGCCGATCGTCGCATCGGCCTTGACCGAACCGTCCTTGCCCGCACCCGGCGCCTCGAAGGACTCCAGCGCGTCCAGCACGTCCTGGACGCGGGAGATCTCGGCGTTGATGTCCTCGCGCCTGCGCACCAGGACCTCCAGCTCGCGCTTGCCCTCCTCGACCGAACGCCGCGCCTCCTGGATGGCCTCCGCCTTCAGCTCCTCGGCCTCCTTGACCAGCCGCGCCTTCTTCTGCTCGGCCTCCTTCAGCAGGCCCTCCGCCTTCTTGACGGCCGCGATGCGCACCTTGCCCGCCTCGGAGTCGGCGTCCGAGAGGATCTCCTTCGCCTTCGCCTGGGCCTTCTCCAACTGCTCCTCGGCGGCCTTGATGAGCGCGTCGCAGCGGTCGCCGGCGGACTTCATCGTCTCGGCGGCCTCCCGGCGGGCCCGCGTGTGCAGCTCCTCGATCTCGGCGGTGACCCGCTCGCGCAGCTCCTCCGCCCGCTCCCGGATCGCGGTCGCGTCCCGGCGCGCGCCCACCAGCAGCTCGTCCGCGTCCGTACGGGCCTTCTCCACCAGGGAGTTGCCCTCGATGGTCGACTCGGCGACGATCCGCTCGGCCTCGCTGCGGGCCGCGCCCACCATGGTGTCGGCCTGCGCCTCGGCGTCCGCCGTGGTCTTCAGCGCCTGCTGCTGCGCCTCGGTGAGCAGCTTGTCGGCCTCGGCCGTGGTCTCCCCGATGAGCTTGTCGACCTGCTCGGCCGCCTCCGAACGCCGCTTGTTGGCCTCCTTGCGGGCCTCGTCCAGCGTCCGCTCGGCCTCCTCGCGCGCCGAACCGAGGAGCCGTTCGGCCTCCGCCGCCGCGTCCGCCTTGAGCCGCTCGGCCTCCGCCCGCGTCTGCTCGGCGTGCGCCTGCGCGGAACCCACCGTCTCGGCGGCCTCGGCCCGCAGCCGCTCCGCCTCCGTGGTGGCCTCGCCGACCAGCTGGTCCGCGGCGGCCCGCGCCTCGGCCCGCACCCGCTCGGCCTCGGCCACGGACTCCGAACGCACCCGCTCGGCCTGAGCCTGGGATTCCGTGCGCAGCCGCTCGGCCCGGGCCTCCGACTCCGTGCGCACCCGCTCGGCCTCGGCGGCGGTCTCCGCCTGGAGCCGCTCCGCCTCCGCGACCGTCTCGGTCTGGAGGAGCTCCGCCTCCTTGCGGGCCTCCGTGATGAGCCTGTCGGCCTGCGCCGCCGCGTCCGAACGGATGCGGTTGGCGTCCTCGCGGGCGTCCGCACGGGTCCGCGCCGCCGCCTGGTCCGCCTCCGCCAGCGCGTCGGACGCCTCGGTCCGCACCCGCTGCGCGTACTCGCCCGCGTCCGCCCGCAGCCGCTCGGCCTCCGCCGTCGCCTCCGCGAGGGTGCGCTCGGCCACCTCCCTGGCCGCCTCGGACTCCTCGCGCGCCGCCTGCCGCAGCCGCCCGGCGTCCTCGCCCGCCCGCTCCCGCTCGGCGTGCGCGTCGGCCCGCAGTCGCGCGGCCTCCTCCTCGGCCTCCGCCCGCGTACGCTCCGCCGCGTGCTCGGCGGCCGAGCGCAGCCCGGCGATCTCCTCCTGCGCCTGCTCGTGCAGCCCGGCCACGGAGTCCCGCACCTGCTGCGCGTGCTGCTCGGCGGCGGACACCATCTCGCCGGCCCGCCGCTCGGCCTCCTCGACCAGCCGGACCGCCTCGGCCTGCGCGTCCTCGACCCGCCTGCGCGCCGAGGCCAGCAGCTCCTCGCTCTGCTCGCGGGCGCGCCGGCGCTCCTCGTCGGCCTCCTCGCGGGCCGCGCCGAGCAGTTCCTCGGCCTCGCGGCGGCGCCGGGCGGCCTCCTCCTGCGCGGCGGCCAGCGTCTCGGACGCCTCGGCCGCCAGCCGCTCGGCGGCGGACTGCGCCTCCGCGCGCACCCGGTCGGCGCTCTCCTGCGCCTCCGTCTTCAGCCGCTCCGCCTCGGTCGCGGCCTCGCTGCGCAGCCGTATGGCGACGGACTCGCCCTCGGCGCGGGAGGCGGACGCGTCGGCCGCCGCCTCGGTGCGCAGCCGGTCCGCCTCGGTCTCGGCCTGCTCCTGGAGCGTCCGGATCCGTTCGGCGGCCTCGGTGCGCAGCCGCTCGGTCTCCTCGGCGGCCTCCTTGCGGATCCGCCCGGCCTCCTCGCGGGCGTCCGTGAGTGCCTGCTCGGCCGCGGTGAGCCGCTCCTGCGCCTCGGTCCCGAGCCGGGTCAGCTCCTCGGCGGCCTCCGCGCGCCGCGCCTCGACCGCCTTGTCGGTCTCCTCGCGCAGCTCCCGGGCCGCCCGCTCGGCCTCCGCCTCGACCGACTCGGCCCGCTCGGCGGCCTCGGTGCGCAGCCGCTCGGCCTCCTCGCGGGCGCGCTCCAGGGTCTCCTCGGCCTGCCGGCGCAGCGCCGTGGCCCGCTCGATGGCCTCGGTGCGGACCTTCTCGCTGTCGGCGGTCGCCTTCTGCCGCAGCTCGTCGGCGTCCGCCTTGGCCTTGGCCAGCAGCTCCTCGGCGGACTTGGCCGCCTCCTCGATCTTGGTGACCGACTCCCGGCGGGCCTCCGCGCGGATCGACTCGCCCTCGGCCACCGCGTCGGCGCGCAGCTGCTCGGCCTCGCCGCGCAGCCGGCGGGCCTCCTCCTGGAGCTCGACCGTCTTGGCGCGGTACTCCTCGGTGTCGTCCTTCGCCGCGCCCTTGAGCTGCTCGGCGATGTCGTGCGCCTCGGCGCGCAGCCGGTCCGCCTCGGCCTCGGCCTCCTTGCGGATCCGCTCGGCCTTCTCGGCGGCGGCCTTCGTGGTCTTCTGAGCGTCCTCCGACGCCTTGTTGAGGACCTCCTCGGCGGTCCTGGCCGCCTTGGACAGCTGGGTCGCGGTCTCCTCCGCGGTGGCCGCGCGGGCCTTCTCCGCGGCCTCGGCGACGATCTTCTCCGCCTCGGCACGGGCGTCCGCCACCAGCTGCTCGGCCTCCGAGCGGGTGGCCTCGGCCTCCTTGGTGGCCTCCTCGACCAGCCGCGCGACCTGCTCCTTGGCGGTGCGGGTGCGCGTCTCGTTGGCGGCCTCGGCGCCCGCCAGCTTCTTGGCGGCGGCCTCCTCGGCCGCCGCGACCAGCTTCTCGGCCTCGGACTGCGCCTTGCGCAGCGCCTCCTCCGCCTCGGCCATCTGCTTCTCGGCGGCCCGGCTCAGCTCGGTCGCCTGCCGGCGGGCGGCGTCCGACTCGGTGGCCGTGGTGGTGCGCAGCCGCTCGGCGTGCTCGGTGGCCTCCTGCGCCTGCGTGGACGCCGCGTTCAGCAGCCGCTCGGCGTCGGTGCGGGCCCGGCGCAGGATCTGCTCGGCCTCCGCGCGGGCCTCCTCGGCCTCGCCGCGCAGCCGCTCGCGGGCCTCGCGGGTCAGCCGTTCGGCCTCCGCGCGGGCCGCGGCCATCGCCTGCTCGGCCTCCGCGCGGGACTCGTCGAGCAGCCGGCGGGCCTGCTGCTCGGTGCGGGCGCGCAGCTGCTCCGCCCACGCCACGTTCTCGTTGACGTGCGACTCGACGGTCGCCCTGCGCTCGGCCAGCTCCTGGTCGAGCTGCTGGCGCCGGGTCACCGCCTCCTGGTGCAGCTCGGCCTGGAGCCGCGCGGCCTGCTCGGCGTGCTCCTGGAGGATCCGCTGGGTCTGCGCGCGCACCTGGCTCAGCTCGCGCTCGGCGTCCTGCCGCAGCTGCTCCGCCTGCATCTGGGCATTGCGGAGCAACTGTTCGGCCTGGTAGCCGATGTCGCCGCCGTCGAAGGCGGGACGGGTCATCAGGGTGCGGCGCGCCTCGTGCAGCTTGGCGCGCAGCACCTCGACCTGGTAGCCGAGGTCCTCGGCGTGCTGGATCGCCTTCTCCCGCTCGGTCCTCAGCCGCTTCATATCGGCCTCGAACCGAGAGAGGTGGTCGACGTCAGCCGCCGGCTCTCGCTCCTGGCTCTCGTAGCCCCGCACTGCGCGGTCCCATCCGTCCCCTGGTCAGCTTCTCCAACGAGCCACGTCCAACCGCCGAACGGGGCCCCCGGGGAAATGGTGTCAGATCAACGGCGGAGCACGGCCTGCTGCCCCGACGCACGTCCCCCGAAACCCGGACCCCGGCATGCGGCCGCCCCGGTTCAACGGGACGACCGCTCCCAACCCTACCGGCCCTTATGTACGGCGGTCAGTGCTCGGGAGACTCAACAGGCGCCGAAGTCACCAGTTCTGTGAGGACGCCATGGCAGTCCTTGGGGTGCAGGAAGGTGATCCGGGACCCCATGGAACCGCGTCGCGGCTCGTCGTAGAGCACCCGTACGCCCTTGCCGCGGATGTCCGCGGAGTCGGCGTCGACGTCCGCCGTGCCGAAGGCGATGTGATGCACGCCCTCGCCGTTCTTCGCCAGCCACTTGCCGACCGCGGAGTCCTCGCGGGTCGGCTCCAGGAGCTGGAGGTAGGAGGCGCCGCCGTCCGAGGTCTCGTTGATCTTGAGCATGGCCTCGCGCACGCCCTGTTCCTCGTTGACCTCGGTGTGGAACACCTCGAAGCCGTAGGTGGCACGGTAGAACTCGACGGTGGCGTCGAGGTCGTGGCAGGCGATCCCGATGTGGTCGATTCGCGTCAGCATGGTCTCAGTGCAGCGCCACGGCGGTGGTTACGCAACGTGCGCGCGATCACACCGACAGGACGATGACGGCACTGAGTGACGCTCAGTACATTCGAGTAAACCCTCGTTCACTCCTCGGCTCTGCGGAGCTGGAAGGGGATCGCACCTCATGTCTTCTGGAACGAACAGCTCGGTGATCGTCGCGGGCGCCCGTACGCCCATGGGACGGCTGCTGGGCTCCCTGAAGTCCTTCTCCGCTGCCGACCTGGGCGGCTTCGCGATCAAGGCCGCCCTGGACCGCGCGGGCATCGGCGGCGACCAGGTGCAGTACGTGATCATGGGCCAGGTGCTCCAGGCCGGCGCCGGCCAGATCCCGGCCCGCCAGGCCGCCGTCAAGGGCGGCATCCCGATGAGCGTCCCGGCCCTCACCGTCAACAAGGTGTGCCTGTCCGGGCTCGACGCGATCGCCCTGGCCGACCAGCTGATCCGCGCCGGCGAGTTCGACATCGTCGTGGCGGGTGGCATGGAGTCCATGACCAACGCCCCGCACCTGCTGCCCAAGTCCCGCGAGGGTTACAAGTACGGCGCCGTCGAGATGCTCGACTCGATGGCGTACGACGGCCTGACCGACTCCTTCGAGAACATCGCCATGGGCGAGTCCACCGAGCACCACAACGGCCGGCTCGGCATCGGCCGCGCCGAGCAGGACGAGATCGGCGCCCTGTCCCACCAGCGGGCCGCCGCCGCGCAGAAGAACGGCGTGTTCGAGGCGGAGATCACCCCCGTGGAGATCCCGCAGCGCAAGGGCGACCCGATCCTGTTCAGCAAGGACGAGGGCATCCGCGCCGACACCACCGTGGAGAGCCTGGGCAAGCTGCGCCCGTCCTTCGCCAAGGACGGCACCATCACCGCCGGCACCTCCTCGCAGATCTCCGACGGCGCCGCCGCCGTGGTCGTGATGAGCAAGGCCAAGGCGGAGGAGCTGGGCCTTCAGTGGCTCGCCGAGATCGGCGCGCACGGCAATGTGGCGGGCCCGGACAACTCGCTGCACTCCCAGCCGTCCAACGCCATCCGCCACGCCCTCGGCAAGGAGGGCAAGGAGATCGCCGACCTCGACCTGATCGAGATCAACGAGGCCTTCGCCGCCGTCGCCGTGCAGTCAATGAAGGACCTCGGTGTGTCCACGGAAAAGGTGAACGTCAACGGCGGCGCGATCGCGCTCGGCCACCCGATCGGCATGTCCGGCGCCCGCCTCGTGCTCCACTTGGCGCTGGAGCTCAAGCGCCGGGGCGGTGGCCTCGGCGCGGCCGCGCTGTGCGGTGGCGGCGGCCAGGGTGACGCGCTGATCGTGCGGGTACCGAAGGCCTGAGCCCTTCCGTCGGTCGGTGAAGTGAACGGAGCTGTGCGATGCAGGACGTCTCCTCTCTGGTGGCCCAGGCCAGGGACGGCAGGCCGCGGGCCGTGGCCCGGCTGATCTCCCTGGTGGAGGGGGCGTCCCCGCAGCTCAGGGAGGTCATGGCGGCGCTGGCCCCGCTGACCGGCAACGCCTATGTGGTGGGCCTGACCGGCTCGCCGGGCGTCGGCAAGTCGACCTCCACCTCCGCGCTCGTCGCGGCCTACCGCAAGCAGGGCAGGCGGGTCGGCGTGCTGGCCGTCGACCCGTCCTCGCCCTTCTCCGGCGGCGCCCTGCTGGGCGACCGCGTGCGCATGTCGGAGCACGCCTCCGACCCCGGCGTCTACATCCGCTCCATGGCCACCCGCGGCCACCTCGGCGGCCTCGCCTGGTCCGCCCCGCAGGCGATCCGCGTCCTGGACGCGGCCGGCTGCGACGTGGTCCTGGTCGAGACGGTGGGCGTGGGCCAGTCCGAGGTGGAGATCGCCGCCCAGGCGGACACCAGCGTGGTGCTGCTGGCGCCGGGCATGGGTGACGGCATCCAGGCCGCCAAGGCGGGCATCCTGGAGATCGGCGACGTCTACGTCGTCAACAAGGCGGACCGGGACGGCGCCGACGCCACCGCCCGCGAGCTGAACCACATGTTGGGCCTCGGCGAGGCCCGCAAACCCGGCGACTGGCGGCCGCCCATCGTGAAGACGGTCGCCTCCCGCGCCGAGGGAGTGGACGAAGTGGTCGAGGCGCTGGAGAAGCACCGCGCCTGGATGGAGGAGCACGGGGTGCTCACCGAACGCCGGCGCGCCCGCGCGGCCCGCGAGGTGGAGTCCATCGCGGTCACGGCGCTGCGCGAGCGCATCGGGGACCTGCACGGCGACCGGCGCCTGGGCGCCCTCGCGGAGCGGATCGTCGCGGGCGAACTCGACCCGTACCGTGCGGCGGACGAACTGGTGGCGGGAGTCACGGAGGGCTGAGCCCCCGGGACGGGACCGGTGCGGGTGCGGGTGCCGGTGCCGGGGATGGTGTGGGGGCTGGTGCTGGACTCGGGGCCGGGGCTGGTACCGGCCGGAGTCGGTGCCGAAGCCGAGCCCCGAAGACCGGAACTGGTGCCGAAGCCTGGTCGCGCAGGCCCGAGCCGGTCAACGCTCTTGCCGGACCGCCGCGAGGGGTGCCGAAGCCGGGTCCGGAAGGCTGGAGCTGGTCAAGGTCCGTATCCTGCGGCTAAGTTGGGCTTCATGTTCCTGCTGCTGGCATAGAGCACGCCCCGCGCGCGACGCCGTGACGATTCCGGCGCCGCATGCCCTCGCGTGCCCTTTTCCGCCTCCACCAGAGGAACTTCCGCATGTCCACGCATGCTCCCGCGCGGCCTTCGTACGCTGCCGTACTGCGCCTGCCGGGCGCCCGCCGCGCCTTCACGGCCGCCCTGACCGCCCGCCTCTCCTACGGCACCGTGTCCCTCGCGGTGATGCTGTCCGTCACCCGCGCCACCGGCTCCTACGCCGTCTCCGGGACGCTGATGTCCCTGTTCGGCGCCGCGTCGGTCTTCCTGATGCCGGTACGCGGCGCCCTGATCGACCGGCACGGCCCTCGCCGGGCCCTCGCAGCCATGGCGCTCGTGTACGGCGCCCTGCTGACCCTGCTCGCCGCCCTGACCTGGCGTCCCGGTGCGCCGGTGGCCCTGCTCGCGACGGTCGCGGCGCTCGCCGGCGCGTGTACGCCGCCGCTCGGGCCGACGATGCGCTCGCTGTGGGCCGAACTCGCGCCCGACCGGCTCCTGTTGCAGCGCGCCTACAGCCTCGACGGTGTCGCCGAGGAACTGCTCTACGTCTCCGGGCCCGTCCTGGTCGGCCCCTGACCGGGTTCGCCCCGCCGGCCGCCGGGATCCTGCTCAGCGCGGCGCTGATCGTGGGCGGCACCGGATTCTTCGTCACGTCTCCGGTGCTGCCGGACCCCCGGCCCGCCGCCCGTCCCGCCCGGCTCCGGGGCGCCCCCGGTCTGCTCGCCCCCGTCGTCGTCACCCTCGGCGCCGGGCTGACCCTCAGCGGGGTGGACCTGCTGACCATGGCGTACGCCTCCGCGCACGCGTACGACACCGCTCTCGTGCCGTGGGTGCTGGGCGCGATGTCGGCGGGCAGCGTGCTGGGGGGCCTCGCGAACGGGGCGGTACGGTGGCTGATCCCGGCCCGCACGCGGCTGCTCCGCTTCTCGGCGGGGCTGGGCCTGATCGTCGCGGTGGCCGGTCTGGCCCCCGCCCTGTGGGTGCTCACCGCCGCGCTGGCCCTCGCCGGGGCCCTCATCGCACCGACCCTGACGACGGCGTACCTCGCGGCCGACGAGTCGGTGGCCGCCGAGTCCCGTACTCAGGCCGGGGCGTGGGTCAACATGGGGGTGAACGCGGGAAGTTCGGCCGGAGCGCTGGCGACGGGGCTGCTGATCGGCCGGATGTCGCTGGCCGTCTGCTTCCTGGTGGCCGGCGGCACGGCTCTGGCGTCCGCCGCCGCGGCAGGGGCCGGTGGCCTCGCGCGGTCGCGTCGCGGCTGACCGCGCGGTTCCCCGCGCCCCTTGAGGCGCGGGGAACCGGCGCCTGCCTAGGGGTGTCCCCGCTGTCCCCGCAGGTGTTCCGCGATCGGCTTCAGGGCCTTGTCCAGTTCCACCAGGGCCTCCGGCGAGAGCAGGTCGATGAAGTGCCGCCGCACCGAGGACACATGGTGCGGCGCCACCTTCTTCATCGTCTCCATGCCGTGCTCCGTGAGCACCGCGTACAGCCCCCGGCGGTCCGACTCGCAGTTCTCGCGGCGCACGAGGTCCGCGTTCTCCATCCGGGTGATCTGGTGCGAGAGCCGGCTCTTGGACTGGAGCGTCGCGGAGGCGAGGTCGCTCATCCGCATCCGTACGTCCTCCGACTCGGACAGGTTCACGAGGATCTCGTAATCGTTCATCGTCAGGCCGAACGGCTGAAGATCCTTTTCCAGCTGGTACGTCAACAGCCTGTTGACCTCCAGGTGGGTGCGCCAAGCGCACTGCTCCGCATCGGTCAGCCAGCGCGTGGCCGTCTCGGTCTCCATGAATGAAGTCTACCTAAGAAGTTGAATGACGAACTACTTCGGGTGGTGTGACTGTGCGCACGCGTTCGACGTCACACTCCGCAGACTACCGCTCACAGCCCGAAGCGACGCTGGAGGTCTCCCAGCTGTCCGGGAAGGCGCGGTGCACCGGGTGGTTGCGGACCGTGTCCGGCCCGCCCCGGTGCGCCGTCGCCGGGCGTCCCCGGATCGGACGGGACGACCCCCGTGTCGACCTCGGCCATCAGCGCCTCCGACGACTGGAGCAGCACCGTCCCCGCGCCGACGAACTCGAACTGGTGCTCCTCGCCGGAAACCCCGCCCAGGCCCGTCATCGCACGGAGTCCGCCCAGTACACCGGTCAGGTACCCATGGTCGTAGTGATGGCACGGGGAGGGGCAGTCGGCCCAGCCGACGAGCGCCTGGGGGTCCACCCGCAGGGGAGGCTCCATGAACACCACCGGTCCGTTGGACGCGGCCACGAATCGTCCGGTTCCGATGAGGGTCAGAAAACCCGGCACGATCGATTGTTTGAGCGCGAGAGTTGGCTGAAAAGCGAGCAGATTGCCCGCGCGAATGGTCAAGTTCCCGTCGTCCAGGTCGTACGAGTTGACGTCGAAGGCCCGGTCGGCGAGGAGCATCTTGCCCGAGCCGTGCGCCACGACCCAGTCGCTCGCGTGCAGTGGCGAATGGAACGAGGTGCGCACGAGACGGTCGAGCCGGCCGTGTCCGATGCCGTTGAACTCGATCGTCCCGTAGTAGGCGATCATCTTCCCCTTCTGGAGGAACCACTCCCCGTCCTTGAGCTCGACGCAGAACGTGTAGCTGTTCACGTTGTCGTCGGCGGGCAGGGTCATCGGGTCGTACACCACCGGGCCGCCGGGACCGGCGGTGCCGTAGGTGCCCGAGTACGCGCTCACAGCTTTTCCTCCGAGGCCTGGACGTACACCGAGCCGCTGCCGCTCAGCTCCAGCTGGAACGCCTCGCCGGAGCCGCGGCCCACCATCTCCCGCCAGCCGAGGGCGGTGGAGAGTCTGTTGCGGACGTCGCCGTGATGGGCGACGTACGCCTGCGGGTCCACATGGACCGGGCGGTCGGGGGTGATCGGCAGCTCGAAGACGCCGCCGTGTGCCATCACGGCGACCGCGCCCTGGCCCTGGAGAGTGGTGGTGAACAGCCCCTGGCCGGTGACCTGGCCGCGCACCAGGCCCATCACCCCGCCCTGCGAGCCCATGAACATGGTGCCCTGGCGCAGGGTGCCCTCGAAGGCGAGCAGGCGGTCGGCCTCCACGTACAGGGTGTCGCCGGTGAGGTGGATGACGTGGACGTGATGGCCGCCGTGCCCGAAGAACACCGTGCCGCTGCCCTCCACCGTCATCAGCGGGGTCGCCTCCCCGGTCACCCGGCGCCCCAGCATGGACATCACCCCGCCCTGGCCGCCCTGGATGTTGGGCGTGAAGGACACCTCGCCCTTGTAGGCGAGCATCGCCCCGCGCTGGCTGAACAGCCGCCCGCCGGGGAGCACCGTCGCCTCGACCATCTTCGAGTTGATCTCACGGAAGGTCATCTCACAGGTCCCCCGCGATCGTGTTCCGCTCGCTCGGCTGTACGTACACCAGGCCGTCCCCCTCGAAGCGGATCTGGAAGGCCTCGCCGCCGCCCTCCCCGAGGAAGGTGCGGAACGTCACACCGGACTGGAAGGACTGCCGCACATTGCCCTGATGGGCGACATAGGCCCCCGGATCGACGGTCAGCGGGTACTGGGGGCTGACCCGGAGCACCACCGCCGGGCCGTCGGACATGATCGCCGCCTGGCCGTGTCCCTCCACCGTCGTGGTGAACAGGCCGTTGCCCTGGGAGGCGCCGCGCAGCCCGGTGAACGTGGTGCCCGTACGCAGCGCCGCCTCGGTCACCAGCAGGTTGCCCGACTCGACGTACAGCTTCTCGCCCCGCAGCCGCACCAGGTTGATCTCGGTCGCCCGGTCGGCGAACCAGCAGGTGCCGTGCCCCTTCACCTCCATCACCGCCATCTGCTCACCGGTGAGCCGGCGGGTCACCATCCCGCGCAGCCCGTCCCCGCCCCCACTGAGTCTCTTGAAGGACATCTGCCCGTCGTACGCGACCATCGAGCCGTTCTTCGCCTTCACGGCGTCGCCGGTCATCTCGACGGCGAGCACCTTGCTGCCTTGCAATCGGAACATCGCCACGCTGCGAACGTAGCGCCGCCGCGGGTGGACCGAACAGCACCCGCGGGTGGAGCCACACCCTGAGCGGACCCCTAGGGGCACGGTTTGCCACAATGGCGGCACGCTTGTGCGTGCCTTCACAAAGCCGATCACGACAGCGGACGCGCCCCAGCGCCCCTCAGCGACACTCCCACCGAAGGTGACCCGTGGACCTCAAGACAGCCTCCGCCATCCGCCGCCTGCGCCTGATCTCCGTGCCGGAGGGCATCTCCTGGATCGTGCTGGCGGCCTGCACGATCATCAAGTACACGGTCGACTCCGGCGTGAACGTCGCCCCCGTGATGGGCCCGGTCCACGGCGTGCTGTTCATCCTCTACGTCCTCTTCTGGGCGGACGCCTGGAACCGCGCCAAGTGGAACAAGGGCAAGGCCGGTCTCTACATCGCCTACTCGGTCATCCCCTTCGGCGGCTTCATCATCGAGCGTGCGCTGCGCCGCGAGGCCGAGGACGCCGTGATCGCCGCCCGCGCCCGCAAGGAAGGGGTCGTGAACGCATGATCGTCGCCTTCTCCGTGACGCCCCTCGGGGTCGGCGAGGACGTCGGGGAGTACGTCGCCGACGCCGTCCGCGTGGTCCGCGAGTCCGGCCTGCCGAACCGCACCGACGCCATGTTCACCTCCGTCGAGGGCGAGAGCTGGGAGGAGGTCATGGACGTCGTCCGGCGCGCCGTCGCCGCCGTGGAGGAGCGCGCCCCGCGCGTCTCCCTCGTCCTCAAGGCCGACATCCGGCCCGGCGTCACCGACGGCCTCACCTCCAAGGTGGAGACGGTCGAACGCCACCTGGCGGACCAGATGGACACCACCCTGGCCGACTAGCCGGCCACCACCACCGGCGGACGGGCCGGACACCGCCTGATCGGGCCGGCCGGACGCCGCCGTGCGGGCCGCGGTTTTGAGCGACCGCTCAAAGGGAAGTACCTTCTCCTCGAAGATCCTTTGAGCGGTCGCTCAAACAGCGGCCTGACGTGGGGGAACACCATGGGTCTCTATACGGAGACACACATACGCGCCGACCTCGACCGACTGTGGGCGCACACCCAGGACCCCGTCCTGCACCGGCGCTGGTACCTGCTCGTCACCGAGCTCCACCACCTCCCGAGCGCCCCCGGCGAGCCGCGCCCCTTCCGCTTCACCGCGCGCCTGCCCCCCTTCCTCACCCTCTCCGGCACCGGCGTCTCGGCCGGCGAGAAGGAACGCCCCGACGGCACCCGCACCTCCGCCCTCTGCTTCTCCTCCACCCACCCCCTCGGCCTGATCGCCGAGGGCAGCGGCTACTGGCGCTACGTCCCCGACGCGCAGGGCGTGCGCTTCCTCACCGGCTACGACTACCGCCCCCGCGGCAAAGCCCTCGGCGCCGCCGCCGACCGACTGCTCGTCCGCCCGCTGCTCGACTGGGCCACCGCCTGGTCTTTCGACCGGCTCCGGCTCTGGCTGGAACGCGGCATCACCCCCGAGCGCGCCCTGGGCAACTGGCTCGCCGAGATCGCCGTACGCACCCTGCTGCTCGCCGCGTGCCTCGGCGGCCTGCGCATGGAGCGGCTGCTGCGCGTGTTCGGGCCGTTCGCCGCCGCCATGGCCTACCTGTGCCCGGTGCTGCTGCTCGGCGCGGTCTGCCTCGCCCTGTTCAAGGCGCCGCTCGCGTGCACCCCGGCCGCCCGCCGCTGTCTGCGCGCGCCCGCCACCCGGATCCGGGCACCGCGGCTGCTGCGGGCCCTCCAGAAGCGCGTGGAGGCGCCCGCGTGAGCCCCGAGACGGCGAAGGCACGGGAGACCAAGGCCAAGCTGCTGGAGGGCGCCCTGCGCACCCTCACCGAGCAGGGCATCGCCAAGACCTCCGCCCGTACGGTGGCCGCCGCGGCCGGCGTCAACCAGGCGCTGGTCTTCTACCACTTCGGCACGGTGGACGAGCTGCTCGCGGCGGCCTGCCGGTACGGCGCGGAGCAGGCGGTCGGCCGCTACCGGACGCGGCTCGCCGCGGTCACCTCGCTGTCTGAACTGCTCGCCCTCGGCCGGGAGATCCATGAGCGCGAGCGGGACGGCGGCCATGTCGCCCTCCTCGGCCAGCTGCTCGCCGGCGCCCCCACGCACGCGGCGCTCGGGCCCGCGACGGCTGCGGGGCTGCGGCTGTGGATCGCCGAGATCGAACAGGTGCTCGCCCGGTTGCTGGCCGGGACCCCGGTCGCCGAGTTCGTCGACCCCGCGGGGTTCGCCCGGGCGGTGGCCGCGTCGTTCGTGGGGATCGAGCTGTACGAGGGGGTCGACGCGGAGGGGGCGGAGGCCGCGCTGGGGGCGCTGGACCAGCTGGCCGCACTGGTGGCGGCGTTAGAGGAGCTGGGCCCGGTGGCACAGCGGGCCGTACGGCACCGCCTGCGGCGGACCGGGCGGTGAGGAGGGGGCCGAACGGGGTGGTGCCTGGAAGAGCGGGCCCTTGGACGCGGGCGGCCGAAAGGTGAGACGGAGCTGACCGGCATATGACCGGCCGGTAGGGTCTGATGACGTGCCGAAGCCTCTCAGCCTCCCGTTCGACCCCATCGCCCGCGCCGACGAGCTGTGGCAGCAGCGCTGGGGAAACGTGCCGTCCATGGCCGCGATCACCTCGATCATGCGGGCCCAGCAGATCCTGCTCGCCGAGGTGGACGCGGTGGTCAAGCCGTACGGGCTGACGTTCGCCCGCTACGAGGCGCTGGTGCTGCTCACCTTCTCCAAGGCCGGCGAGCTGCCGATGTCCAAGATCGGCGAGCGGCTCATGGTGCATCCCACGTCCGTGACGAACACCGTGGACCGGCTGGTGAAGTCCGGCCTCGTCGCCAAGCGGCCCAACCCCAACGACGGCCGCGGCACCCTCGCCGTGATCACCGACAAGGGCCGCGAGGTGGTCGACGCGGCCTCCCGCGACCTCATGGCCATGGACTTCGGACTCGGGGTGTACGACGCGGAGGAGTGCCGGGAGATCTTCGCGATGTTCCGCCCGCTGCGGATCGCGGCGCTGGACTTCGACGAGGGGTGACCCCCGCCAAGATCTCCCGGAACGGGTGGTTACGCTCGACTCCATGAAGAAAAGCGTGCTGACCCGCTACCGCGTCATGGCCTACACCACGGGTGTCCTGCTGGTGCTGCTGTGCCTGAGCATGATCGCGAAGTACGGGCTGGACATCAGCGGCGCGGCCGACGTGACCCGTGTCGTCGCCATCGCCCACGGCTGGCTGTACGTCGTCTACCTGGTCTTCGCCTTCGACCTGGGCTCCAAGGCGAAGTGGCCGGTCGGGAAGCAGCTGTGGGTCCTGCTCGCCGGCACCATCCCGACCGCGGCATTCGTCGTGGAGCGGAAGATCAGCCGCGAGCTGGACGGCAAGATCGCCGGGCGCACGCCGGCCGTCGCCGAGGCGTAGGGCCCGCGGCGGAACTCGGGCCGCAGCCGCCGTACGGCACCCGTACGGCGGCTTTGCCATCGACAGTTACTAGGGCGTCCAAGTAAATTCGCTGGTATGGACGCTCACGCGATCGAGGAGGGCCGCCGGCGCTGGCAGGCCCGATACGACGCCGCGCACAAGCGTGACGCCGACTTCACCACGCTCTCCGGCGACCCCGTGGAGCCGGTGTACGGGCCGCGGCCCACAGACACGTACGAGGGCTTCGAGCGGATCGGCTGGCCGGGGGAGTACCCGTTCACGCGGGGGCTCTACTCGACCGGGTACCGCGGGCGCACCTGGACGATCCGGCAGTTCGCCGGATTCGGCAACGCCGAGCAGACCAACGAGCGCTACAAGATGATCCTCGCGGCGGGCGGCGGCGGGCTGTCCGTGGCGTTCGACATGCCCACGCTGATGGGGCGGGACTCCGACGACCCCCGCTCGCTCGGCGAGGTCGGGCACTGCGGGGTCGCGATCGACTCGGCCGCCGACATGGAGATCCTGTTCAAGGATATCCCGCTCGGCGAGGTCACCACGTCCATGACGATCAGCGGGCCCGCCGTGCCCGTCTTCTGCATGTACCTGGTCGCCGCGGAACGGCAGGGTGTGGCTCCCTCGGTGCTCAACGGCACGCTCCAGACGGACATCTTCAAGGAGTACATCGCCCAGAAGGAGTGGCTGTTCCAGCCGGAGCCGCATCTGCGTCTGATCGGCGACCTCATGGAGTACTGCGCGGCCGGCATCCCCGCCTACAAGCCGCTGTCGGTCTCCGGGTACCACATCCGGGAGGCGGGGGCGACGGCCGCGCAGGAGCTGGCGTACACGCTCGCGGACGGCTTCGGGTACGTGGAGCTGGGGCTGAGCCGGGGCCTGGACGTCGACGTGTTCGCGCCCGGACTGTCGTTCTTCTTCGACGCCCATGTCGATTTCTTCGAGGAGATCGCCAAGTTCCGTGCCGCGCGGCGCATCTGGGCCCGGTGGCTGCGGGACGTGTACGGCGCACGGAGCGAGAAGGCGCAGTGGCTGCGGTTCCACACGCAGACCGCCGGGGTCTCGCTGACCGCGCAGCAGCCGTACAACAACGTGGTGCGCACCGCGGTGGAGGCGCTGGCCGCGGTGCTCGGCGGGACCAACTCGCTGCACACCAACGCCCTGGACGAGACGCTGGCGCTGCCCAGTGAGCGGGCCGCGGAGATCGCGCTGCGCACGCAGCAGGTGCTGATGGAGGAGACCGGGGTCGCGGCGGTGGCGGATCCGCTGGGGGGCTCGTGGTACGTCGAGCAGCTGACCGACCGGATCGAGGCGGCCGCGGAGGAGATCTTCGAGCGGATCAGGGAGCGGGGGCTCGCGGCCCATCCGGACGGGCGGCATCCCATCGGGCCGATGACCTCCGGGATCCTGCGCGGGATCGAGGACGGCTGGTTCACCGGTGAGATCGCGGAGTCCGCCTTCCGCTATCAACAGGGCGTGGAGAAAGGGGAGAAGAAGGTCGTGGGCGTCAACGCGCACACCGGTTCCGTCACCGGCGAACTGGAGATCCTGCGTGTCGGCCACGAGGTGGAACGGGCCCAGGTGCGGATGCTCGGGGACCGCAGGGCCGCGCGCGACGAGGGCGCCGTACGCACCTCCCTCGCGGCGCTCCTCACCGCCGCCCGCGACGGCTCCAACATGATCGAGCCGATGCTGGCCGCGGTCCGCGCGGAGGCGACCCTCGGCGAGATCTGCGGCGCCCTGCGAGACGAATGGGGCGCGTACACGGAACCGGCGGGCTTCTGAAGGACGGCCGGGCCTTCGGCACGTTCACACGGGCGCCGCCGGACTCTGCGGCGGGGCGGACGGCGGAGCCCCCGTCCTCACGCCGGCGCCGACAAACCCAGCAGCAGCGCTCTGATGAAGCTCCGTACCCACGGGCCGTCCGCTGGTTTGCCGCTGATCAGGGTGCGGTGGACGACGGCGCCGGCGACCATGTCGAAGGTGAGGTCGATGGTGCGGGCGGTTTCCTCCGGGTCGGATTCGGGGGGGAGTTCGCCGCGGGCCTGGGCGCGCGAGCGGCCCTCGACGACCAGCCGTTTCTGGCGTTCCACGACCGAGGCGCGGATGCGTTCGCGCAGCGGTTCGTCGCGGGTCGACTCGGCGACCACCGCCATCAGACCGCTGCGGCACTCGGGGCGGTCCAGGAGTGCCGCGAACTGGAGGACCACGCCCTCGATGTCGGCGGCCAGACTGCCCGCGTCGGGCAGCCGCAGCTCGTCGAAGAGTTCCGCGACCGCGTCCACGACCAGCTCGTTCTTGCCGGCCCAGCGGCGGTAGAGAGTGGTCTTCGCGACCCCGGCGCGCATCGCCACGTCCTGGAGGGTGAGCTTGGACCAGCCCAGCTCCACCAGCGCTTCCCGGGTCGCGGCCAGGATCGCGGCGTCCGCGGCGGCGCTCCGCGGGCGCCCGGTGCGGCTGGCGGGGGTGCGGCTCTGCATGCCCCGACCATAACCGGCCGGTACCGGTCCATTCCGTGGCGCCGTGAGGCAGATCACCGGATCATGGTGGAGCGTGACCCCTCATTGCCATTACGCTACGGGTCGTAGCGAAAGCTCGCGACGGACGTACGCGGGCGGTACGGCACGGCGCGGGTGGGGACCCGGCGCCGGACATCGGCGCTTTTTTCTTCAGACGCGGGATCGGGGGAGGATAGACCCATGCAGCCACGGAACATGTCCATGAGCGGCGTGGTCGACCTCGCCGCGGTGAAGGCGGCCCAGGAGGCCAAGGCCAAGGCCGAGCAGGCGCGCGCCGAAGCGGCCCGGCAGGGCGGCACGGGTGCCGTCTCCCCGGCCGATCTCGTCATCGACGTCGATGAGGCGGGCTTCGAGCGCGAGGTGCTCCAGCGCTCCGCCGAGGTGCCCGTCGTCATCGACTTCTGGGCCGAGTGGTGTCAGCCCTGCAAGCAGCTGAGCCCGGTCCTTGAGCGGCTGGCCGTCGAGTACAACGGGCGCTTCCTCCTCGCCAAGATCGACGTCGACGCCAACCAGATGTTGATGCAGCAGTTCGGGGTGCAGGGCATCCCGGCGGTGTTCGCCGTCGTCGCGGGGCAGGCCCTGCCCCTGTTCCAGGGGGCGGCCGCCGAGGCGCAGATCCGCGGCACCCTCGACCAGTTGGTGCAGGTCGCCGAGGAGCGGTTCGGCCTGACCGGTCTGACCGTCGACCCGGACGCGCAGCCGGGCGGTGCGTCCGGCGCGGGCGCCGAGGCCCCGGCGGGCCCGTACGAGTCGCTTCTGAACGCGGCCGCCGCGGCCCTGGACGCCGGCGATCTGGACGGCGCGGTCCGCGCCTACCAGAATGTACTGGCCGACGACCCGGCCCACCCGGAGGCCAAACTCGGTCTCGCGCAGGCCGAGTTGCTGCGCCGGGTGCAGGGCATGGACCCGCAGAAGGTGCGCCGGGAGGCGGCCGAGAAGCCCAAGGACGCGGACGCGCAGATCGCCGCCGCGGACCTGGATCTGGTGGGCGGTCATGTCGAGGACGCCTTCGGGCGGTTGATCGAGACCGTGCAGCGCACGGCGGGTGACGAGCGGGACGCGGTACGCCGCCGGCTCCTGGAGCTGTTCGAGGTCGTGGGCTCCGAGGACCCGCGGGTGGTCGGGGCGCGCAGGGCGCTCGCGCGGGCGCTTTTCTGACCAGTCGCTAAACACCACGGCCTGTGATGCCGAGGTGAAAGGTTCGCCGACAAGGCGTTGAGGCCGCTCCGCTTTGCCAAATCTTGGCAATCGGGGCGGCTGTTACTCCGAGTAAATCAAGGCCGTTGATCTGTCTGGTTTCGTACAGAGATCAACGGCTTTGCTCTGCCCTCCGTTGCGACGGAGTGTCGCGCTCCGAGATCACCTGGTCGTGTCCCGGTTATCCCCCCGTTACTAGCCAGTAACGAACCCCCTTGTGCGGGCGGCCAATTTGCACCACGATCGGCGACGCTCGGTCCATTCCCGCACCCCGGCAACCCGGTCGGGGCGAGGGAGACTCTGGGTCCCCACCGAGCAGAGCCGGCGGCAGTGGCGCCGGCTCTCGGGCAGGGGGGTCTTCGCCGGCCGGCGAAGCCTGTCCAGCAAGGTTGTGCGTGATGTGTGTCAGGCGCGACCAGTGGTTGTCGCTCGGGGGTGATCGCCGGTGATTCGGGCGCGCTATGCGCCCGCGAGTACGGGCGCTCCTTCCCGAGGACGTAGCACTTCTCCCATCCCTGCCCCGGCTGAGCCGCCGTACGTGGGCGAGTCCGGGCCAGGAGATGTACGTCCGAGAAGGAGGAAATATGGAGTCCCAGGTGCGTGGCGGGACCAGATGGAAGCGGTTCGCTGTGGTCATGGTGCCCAGCGTCGCCGCCACGGCGTGTATAGGCGTGGCCCTCGCTCAGGGTGCGCTGGCCGCCTCGTTCAGCGTGTCGGGTCAGTCCTTCAAGGTGACCGCGGACAAACTGGTCGGCCAGGGCTTCGAGCAGTACGGCGCGCTCGACAACGGCTACACCCTCAGTGGTGACCAGACGACCCACCCGGTCGCGGTCTCGGCCTTCAAGTCGGCCCAGATCACGAACATGTGCCAGTCGGTCGTCACGCCGAACATCCCGGTGCTCGGCTCGGTCAGCCTCGTGCTGAAGGCGGGGGCGAACAAGCCGGTCGAGGCCGACCAGCTGTACATCGACGTCGACGACCTGAACGCCGACGCCACCTTCAACAACATCGACATCGGTGTTGCGGCCAAGGACGCCGCCAAGGGTCCGGGCATGAAGGGCGGCAAGGAGCAGGCCAACCCGTTCGGCTTCGCGCAGCAGGCCGACTCGGCCACGCTGACGGGTGTGAAGCAGACGGCGTGGGCGACCACGGCCGGCACCTTCAAGCTCAGTGGTCTGCACATGTCCGTGCAGGCGGGCACGCACGAGTGCTACTAGGCACTCGTTGACGGGCGGGGGAGCCGACGGCGCCCCCGCCCGCGCCACATCCGCCGCGTCTTCACGCGCGGCACACGTCATCACCACAGCAATGCCGCACCAGGGAGCTGTTTTCCATGAGCGCCGAGACCCCTGCCGCCGACCCCGGCCAGTTCACCATCCGGAGGCAGCAGTTCCGCGCCTGGCGGGGCGCGCGGCCGTTCTGGGCAGGTCTGTTCGTCTTGCTCGGCGGCTTTCCGATCATGTACTTCCCGTACGCCCATCTCCAGCTGGGGCACCTGACGCTGGCGATGGCGACCACCGCGGGAGCGGGGTCCCTGATCATCGGTGTGCTGCTCGTCGTGCTGGGGGTCAGCCTCTGGTTCCAGAAGCATGTGCGGACCTTCGCGGGAGTCGCCGCCATCCTGCTGGCGCTGGTGTCTCTCCCTGTGTCCAACTTCGGTGGATTCGTCCTCGGCTTCCTGTTCTCCCTCATCGGCGGGGCGATGGCCGTGGCGTGGGCGCCGGGCGAGCCCGCGGGGCCGGAGGCGCAGGCCGGTGCGGCCGCCCCGGACGCGGGCGGCGCACCCGGAACCGTGCCGCTGCCCGGTCAGGGCACCGGCGGGGCGTACGAGCCGAACGACCTGTCAGGAACGAGCCCGGCCAACGGGGCGAACGGGAGGCACAGTGCCGGCTGACGAGGTGAGCCGCGGGAGCGTCGCGGACGAGTCCCGCGGGAGAACCGGACCCCGCCACGCGGCTCCCAGGAAGCCGCTGTTCACCAGGTTCCACATGCCGGCCGGCAAGGCGATAGCCACCGTGGCGATGCCGACGGCCGTGCTCATGGGCATGGGCTTCACCTCCACGCTCGCCCTCGCGGCGGGCAACGGCGGCGGCCCGGCCACCTCGCCCGCGGCCAAGAGCATGTCGGCGGAGGAGTACAAGGACTGCGTCAAGGCACTGGGCGACGGCAAGGACCCCTCGACCTCGCCCTCGCCCTCGGCCGACAAGTCCACCGACGCGCCGGCGCCGTCGTCCTCGCCGAGCGGCGACGCGACGAAGGACACGGGCAAGGACACATCCAAGGACACGTCGGGCTCCTCGTCGTCCGGGGACGCGGGTTCGGGTTCCGGCTCGGGTTCGGGTTCCGGCTCGGGTTCCGCGGACAAGACCGCGCCCAAGCCGACCGGGACCTCCGGCTCCTCCGACTCGGGCTCCGGCTCGGGGTCGGGTTCGGGTTCCGGTTCCGGTACGACGACGGGCACGTCCCCGAGCCAGAGCAGCGGCGGCGGGCTGCTCGGCACCATCGGCGACACCATCGGGAACATCCTCACCGGCGGCAAGCACGACTCTCCCGCGCCCTCCGCGAGCAGCACGCCCTCGGCGAGCCCCTCGCCCTCCGCGTCCGGCTCCACGGCGTCGTCGTCCGGCACGAAGGTGTCCGACACCGTCAAGGACACGACCTCCAAGGCCGCCAAGACGGTCGGGGACACGGTGAAGAACACCACCGGCACGGTCTCCAAGGCGGCCGACGGCGCGAGCAAGGCGGTCGACAGCGCGGGCAAGACGGTCAAGGACACGGCGGACTCGGCCACCAGGGGCCCGTCCCCGTCCCCGAGCCCCTCCGCGAGCACCAGCCCGGGCCCCTCCGCCACGGACTGCCCGGCGGCCACCACCGACGAGGGCGGCGTCGACAACGCGGTGCCGGTCGCGGACGACCCCTGGTACCTCCAGGCCAGCTCGCTGCTGCTCAAGGGCGCCGACTACCAGGGCATCGTGGAGGTGAGGACGGCGAGCGGCACCACCAAGAGGGTGCTGAAGTACGTCATCTCCGACGGCACGGACATCGGCGACCTGCACCAGACCGTGCACGACTCGCTGTCCGGCAAGACGTACCACGTCCAGGCGGCCAAGGGCTCGACGTCGACCATCAGCGACGGCAAGACCGTGATGTACACCGAGTCGATCTCGGGCAACCTGTTCGGTCTGATCCCGATGACGTTCAGCCCCGACAGCCCGCCCCCGCTGAACCTTCCGCTGATCTACTTCACCAACGTGAAGGTGACCCAGGCCGCCCAGTTCGGCGGCAGCCTGCACGTGCCCGGAATGCATGTGTACACGACCGGCTGACCGGTCCCCCCCGACCCGTCCGGGAGCCGCAACACCGCTGAGGGCGCCCCCTGTTCGCAGGGGGCGCCCTCAGTGCCATTCAAGTCCCGTACGGGACGCGTCAGTTGTCGGTGCCCAGGTGGTGCACCCGGATCATGTTGGTGGTGCCGGGGACGCCGGGGGGCGAGCCGGCGGTGATGACCACGGTGGCGCCCTTCTCGAACCGGGCCAGCTTGGCCAGCTCCTGGTCCACCTGCTCGACCATGTCGTCGGTGGTGTCCACGAACGGCACCACGTACGGCTCCACGCCCCAGCTCAGCGTGAGCTGGTTGCGGGTGGCCTCCTCGGTGGTGAAGGCGAGGATCGGCTGGGCGGCGCGGTAGCGCGACAGGCGGCGCGCGGTGTCACCGGACTGGGTGAACGCGACCAGGCCACGGGCGCCCAGGAAGTCGGCGATCTCGCAGGCCGCGCGGGCCACCGAACCGCCCTGCGTGCGCGGCTTCTTGCCCGGCACCAGCGGCTGGAGGCCCTTGGAGAGCAGCTCCTGCTCGGCGGCCTGGACGATCTTCGACATCGTCTTGACCGTCTCGACCGGGTAGGCGCCCACCGAGGACTCGGCGGACAGCATCACCGCGTCGGCGCCGTCCAGGATCGCGTTGGCCACGTCGGAGGCCTCGGCGCGGGTCGGCCGGGAGTTGGTGATCATCGACTCCATCATCTGGGTCGCCACGATCACCGGCTTGGCGTTGCGCCGGCACAGCTCGATCAGGCGCTTCTGCACCATCGGGACCTTCTCGAGCGGGTACTCCACCGCGAGGTCGCCGCGCGCCACCATCACGGCGTCGAACGCGTTGACCACGTCCTGCATGTTCTCCACCGCCTGCGGCTTCTCCACCTTGGCGATGACCGGGACCCGGCGGCCCTCCTCGTCCATGACGCGGTGCACGTCCTGGACGTCCTTGGCGTCGCGCACGAAGGACAGCGCGACCATGTCGCAGCCCATGCGCAGCGCGAACCGCAGGTCCTCGACGTCCTTCTCGCTCAGCGCGGGCACGTTGACGGCCGCGCCGGGCAGGTTGATGCCCTTGTGGTCGGAGACGACGCCGCCCTCGATCACGATCGTCCGGACCCGCGGGCCGTCCACGTCCACGACCTTCAGCTCGACGTTGCCGTCGTTGATCAGGACCTGGTCGCCGCGCGAGACATCGCCCGGCAGCCCCTTGTACGTCGTCCCGCAGATGTGCCGGTCGCCGGCCACGTCCTCGGTGGTGATGACGAACTCGTCACCGCGCTCCAGCTCGACCGGGCCCTCGGCGAAGGTCTCCAGGCGGATCTTCGGGCCCTGGAGGTCGGCGAGGACGCCGATGGGCCGGCCGGTCTCCTTGGCGGCGGCCCGGACGCGGTCGTACCGCGCCTGGTGCTCGGCGTGGGAGCCGTGGCTGAAGTTGAAGCGGGCCACATTCATGCCCGCCTCGATCATGGCGACGAGCATCTCGTGGGAGTCGACCGCGGGGCCGAGAGTACAGACGATTTTCGAACGGCGCATGGGGCGATCCTATCGGTTTGTTTCGCTACGGAATATTCCGTCTGGCGGAAGATACAAATGAGAGGCGGCCTGCTCAGCTGCTCTCAATTGCTCTTTCCGACCAGTGCGTAGGTCTGCGTCGCGATCTCCAGTTCTTCATCCGTCGGCACCACGGCCACGGCCACCCGTGCGGACGCGGGCGAAATCAGCCGCGCCGCGCCGCTCCGTACGAGGTTCAGCTCCGGGTCGACCGCCGCGCCCAGCCCCTCCAGGCCCGCGATCGCCGCCTCCCGCACGGGTGCCGCGTTCTCCCCGACCCCGGCGGTGAACGCGATCGCGTCCACCTTCCCGAGGACGGCGAAATAGGCGCCGATGTACTTCTTGAGCCGGTGAATGTAAATGTCGAAGGCGAGGGCGGCTTCCTCGTCGCCCTCGTCGATCCGGCGGCGGATCTCCCGCATGTCGTTGTCCCCGCACAGACCGAACAGGCCGCTCCTCTTGTTGAGAAGAGTGTCGATCTCGTCCATGGACATTCCGCCAACCCGCGCCAAATGGAAGATGACGGCGGGATCCAGATCACCGGATCGCGTACCCATCACCAGCCCCTCCAAAGGCGTGAGCCCCATGGAGGTGTCCACGCACCGGCCCCTGGCCACCGCCGAGGCGGAGGCACCGTTGCCCAGGTGCAGCACGATCACGTTGGCCTCGGCCGGGTCCTTGCCCAGCAGCCGGGCCGTCTCGCGGGACACATAGGCGTGCGAGGTGCCGTGGAAGCCGTAGCGGCGCACCCGGTAGCGGTCGGCGATCTTCGGGTCGATGGCGTAGCGCGCCGCCGACTCCGGCATCGTGGTGTGGAAGGCGGTGTCGAACACGGCGACCTGCGGCAGGTCGGGGCGCAGCGCGTGGGCGGTGCGGATGCCGGTGAGGTTGGCCGGGTTGTGCAGCGGGGCGACCGGGATCAGCCGCTCGATCTCGGTGATCACTTCGTCGTCCACGACGGTGGGCTCGGTGAAGAACATCCCGCCGTGCACCACCCGGTGCCCGATCGCCAGCAGGTCCGGCGAGTCGAGGCCGATGCCGTCGCGGGCCAGCTCCCCGGCGACCGCCTTGAGCGCGGCGTCGTGGTCGGCGATCGGGCCGTTCTGCTCGCGGGTCTCGCCGCTGCTCGCGCAGGTGTGCTTGAGCCGGGAGGTCTGCTCGCCGATCCGCTCCACCAGACCGAGGGCGAGCCGGCTCGCGTCCCGCATGTCGAGCAGCTGGTACTTCAGCGAGGAGGAACCGGAGTTGAGGACGAGGACACGGGTCGCGGTCACGGTGCGGGCACGCTTTCTGCTCGGTCTGCGGAGGTCTGGGCCTGGATGGCGGTGATGGCGACGGTGGTCACGATGTCCGGCACCAGGGCGCCGCGGGACAGGTCGTTGACCGGCTTGTTCAGCCCCTGGAGGACCGGGCCGACGGCGATCGCGCCGGCCGAGCGCTGCACGGCCTTGTAGGTGTTGTTGCCGGTGTTGAGGTCCGGGAAGATCAGCACGGTGGCCTGCCCGGCGACCTCGGAGCCCGGCAGCTTGGTCGCGGCGACGGTGGGCTCCACGGCGGCGTCGTACTGGATCGGCCCCTCGATCTTCAGGTCCGGCCGGCGGGCGCGCACCAGCTCGGTGGCGGCGCGCACCTTGTCGACGTCGGCGCCGGTGCCGGAGGTGCCGGTGGAGTACGACAGCATCGCGATCCGCGGCTCCACCCCGAACCGGGCCGCCGTACCGGCCGACTGGATGGCGATGTCCGCGAGCTGCTCGGCGTCCGGGTCGGGGTTGACCGCGCAGTCGCCGTAGACCAGCACCTTGTCGGCCAGGCACATGAAGAACACCGAGGAGACGATCGCCGCCTCCGGGCGGCCCCGCCCGTCTCCCACCACCGCCCTATTCGACGCGCTGCGCGCGGCAGCCTCGGTCTTGATGATCTCGAAGGCCGGGCGGATGGTGGCCGCCGTGGAGTGCACCGAGCCGGAGACCATGCCGTCGGCGAGGCCCTCCTCGACCATCAGGGTGCCGAAGTAGTTCACGTCCGTGACCACGTCGTACGCCAGCTCCACCGTGACGCCCTTGTGGGCGCGCAGGGCCGCGTACTTCTCGGCGAAGCCGTCGCGCAGTTCGGAGGTGGCTGGGTCGATCAGCTGGGTGCCGCCGAGGTCGATGCCCAGGTCGGCGGCCTTCTTGCGGATCTGGTCGGCGGGCCCGAGCAGGGTCAGGTCGCACACGCCCCGGCGCAGCAGCACCTCGGCCGCGTGCAGCACCCGCTCCTCGGTGCCCTCCGGGAGCACCACCCGGCGCCGGTCGGCGCGGGCCCGCTCCAGCAGCGTGTGCTCGAACATCATCGGGGTGACGCGGTCGCCGCTCGGCGCGGAGATGCGGCGCGCCAGCTCGGCGGTGTCCACATGGCGTTCGAACAGGCCGAGCGCGGTCTCCGCCTTGCGCGGGGTGGCCGCCGTCATCCGGCCCTCCAGCGAGAACAGCCGCTCGGCGGTGGGGAAGCTGTTGCCGCGCACCGAGAGGACGGGGGTGCCCGGTGCGAGCCGGGCGGCCAGCGTGAGGATCTCCTGGCTCGGCACCTCGTCCAGGGTGAGCAGCATGCCGGCGATCGGCGGGGTACCGGCGCTGTGCGCGGCCAGCGCGCCGACCACCAGGTCCGCGCGGTCGCCCGGAGTGATCACCACGCAGCCCGGCGTCAGGGCGGTCAGCAGGTTCGGCAGCATGGCGCCGCCGAAGACGAAGCCGAGGGCGTCGCGGGCGAGCCCGGAGTCGTCGCCGAGCAGCACCCGCGCGTCCAGGGCCTGGGCGATCTGCGCGATGGTCGGCGCGGACAGGGCGGGCTCGTCGGGCAGCACGTAGCAGGGCACCGGCAGCCGGGAGGCCAGGCGCTCGGCGATCTCGGCGCGGCCCTCGCGGGCGACCCGGTTGGCGATCATGGCGAGGACGTCGCAGCCCAGGCCGTGGTAGGCGCGGTAGGCGTTGCGGACCTCCGCGCGCACCGACTCGGCGTGCTGGCCGCGGCCGCCGACGACCGGCAGCACGGCGGCGCCGAACTCGTTGGCCAGCCGGGCGTTGAGGGCCAGCTCGTCGGGGAGCTGGGTGGCGGCGAAGTCCGTGCCGAGGACGAGGACGACGTCGTAGTCGCGGGCCAGCAGATGGAAGCGGTCCACGAGGGCGGAGACCAGCTCGTCGGTGCCCCGCTCGGCCTGGATCGCGGACGCCTCCCGGTAGTCCATGCCGATCACGGTCGCCGGGTCCTGGGAGAGGCGGTAGCGCGCCCGCAGCAGCTCGAACAGCCGGTCGGGGCCGTCGTGCACGAGCGGGCGGAAGACGCCCACCCGGTCGACCTGCCGGGTCAGGAGCTCCATGACCCCCAGCTCCACGACCTGGCGGCCGTCGCCGCGGTCGATGCCGGTCAGGTACACGCTGCGCGTCACGTATCCACTCCGTTTCTGATGTCGCTCGCCGTCGAAAGGTCGTCGTCAAAGGGTCGGCATAAAAATCGCCCACCAGGGTGAGCGGAACCCTCTTGACAGTACCCCTCACTCGGGATAAGGCGCCCGTCAGGATCCCAGGGCTCCCCGGCGGACGTGAAAGAATCGGTGCAGGCTCACGCACGGACGAGACAGCGAGCAGGAGACACAGCACGATGCGCATCGGAGTTCTCACCGCAGGCGGCGACTGCCCCGGCCTGAACGCCGTGATCCGTTCGGTCGTGCACCGCGCGGTGACGCAGTACGACGACGAGGTCATCGGATTCGAGGACGGCTACCGGGGCCTGCTCGACCGCCACTACCGCGCCCTCGACCTGGACGCGGTCGGCGGCATCCTCGCCCTCGGCGGCACCATCCTCGGCTCCTCCCGGCTGGAGCGGGACCGGCTGCGGGAGGCGTGCGAGCGGGCCACCGACATGGTCGGCGAGTTCGGCATCGACGCGCTGATCCCGATCGGCGGCGAGGGCACCCTGACGGCCGCCCGGATGCTCTCCGACGCGGGCCTCCCGGTCGTCGGCGTGCCCAAGACGATCGACAACGACATCTCCTCGACGGACCGCACCTTCGGCTTCGACACCGCGGTGGGCGTCGCCACCGAGGCGATGGACCGCCTCAAGACCACCGCCGAGTCCCACCAGCGGGTGATGGTGGTCGAGGTCATGGGCCGGCACGCGGGCTGGATCGCGCTGGAGTCCGGCATGGCCGCCGGCGCCCACGGCATCTGCCTGCCCGAGCGGCCCTTCGACCCCGCTGACCTGGTCAAGATGGTCGAGGAGCGCTTCGCGCGCGGCAAGAAGTTCGCCGTGATCTGCGTCGCCGAGGGCGCGCACCCCGCCGAGGGCACCATGGACTACGGCAAGGGCGCGATCGACCAGTACGGCCACGAGCGCTTCCAGGGCATCGGCACCGCCCTCGCCTACGAGCTGGAGCGCCGCCTCGGCAAGGAGGCCAAGCCGGTCATCCTCGGCCACGTCCAGCGCGGCGGCGTGCCCACCGCCTACGACCGCGTGCTCGCCACCCGCTTCGGCTGGCACGCCGTGGAGGCCGCCCACCGCGGCGAGTTCGGCCGGATGACCGCCCTGCGCGGCACCGACATCCGGATGGTGCCGCTCGCGGAGGCGGTGACCGAGCTGAAGACGGTCCCGAAGGACCGGATGGACGAGGCGGAGTCGGTCTTCTAGCCCGCCGGACTCCGAGGGCCGCCGCCCGGCGGGATTCCTACGGTTCCCGCCGGGCGGCCGCCCAGAAGTTCTCCACGATCCGCTCCAGGAACTCCTCCCCGGCGGCCCCGGCCGCACCCCCGCCGCCCCAGCCGAGGGTGGCGGTCATCCGGCCCTGGTAGTCCCGGTGCAGCCGGCGCAGCGCCTCCTCCAGGTCGGGGCGCTCCACGGCCACCAGCTCCTCGACCTGCCGTACATAGGCCTGCCAGCGGGTGGTCACGGCCCCGCGCAGCAACTCGGCGAGCCGCTCCGTACGACCCGTGACGGCCACCACGTCCGGCGGCTGGAGGCGCAGCACCCGGACCAGCTCCGCCAGCTGGCGCTCGGTGCCGCGCCAGCTGCCGTCCTCCTCCATCCGCAGATACGCCGGAAGGTCCATGCCGACGGCGCGGGCCACGTCCTGCGGCGCGACCCCGCGGGCGATGCGGTGCTCGCGCAGGGTGCCGGGGCGGCCGAGGAGTTCGCCGGGGTCGCACCACAACGCCCCGGCCAGAGCGGCGAGCTCGGTGTGGTCCGGGGCGGCGGTGCCGCGCTCCCAGGCGAGCACATGACCGGGGGTGACGTAGGGCAGCCCGTACGAGGAGCGCAGGGTGTGGGCGACATGCTCGGGACCCATGCCGAGCGCGCCGCGCAGCCGGCGGGCGGCGAGGGCGTCGAACGGGGGCGGGGGCGAGGAGGGTGGGCGCACCCCGCACAAGGTAGGCCCGGCGGGGCGCGGGGGATACGGTCCGTTCCGACAGGATCACGGATTGTCCGAACGCACAGGGCCCCGGACCCCGCTCAGCCCTTGACCGCGCCGCCCAGCGCGAAGCCGCTGCCCAGGCGGCGGGAGACCAGGACGTAGAGCAGGATCACCGGGGTCGAGTAGATGACGGAGAACGCGGCGAGCTGGCCGTAGGCGACCATGCCGCGGTTGCCGAAGAAGTCGTTGACGCTGACCGAGGCCGGCATCTGGTCGGGGGTGAGCAGGAGCATGAAGGGGACGAAGAAGTTGCCCCACATCATGACGAACGAGAAGACCGTCACGACGGCGAGGCCCGGCCCCATCAGCGGCAGCACGATGCGCAGCAGCGACTGGAGGGGCGAGGCTCCGTCGGTCCAGGCCGCCTCCTCCAGCTCCTTCGGCACGCCGTCCATGAAGTTCTTCATCAGCCAGATGGCGAACGGGAGTTGGGTCGCGGCGAAGAACAGGATCGTGCCCTGGAGGGTGTCGATCAGGTTCACCCGGACGAACAGCGCGTACACCGGCACCATGATCGCGGTGATGGGCAGGCTGGTGGCGAAGAGGACCGTCAGCAGGAACGGCCGGTTGAGCCGGGAGCGGAACCGGGAGAGCGGGTACGCGGCGAGCGCGGCGCAGACGACGGTGAGCGCGGTGCCACCGCCGCACAGGATCAGGCTGTTGAGCAGTGGGGTGTAGGTGATGTCCGGGGTGAGGACCGCCCGGAAGTTGCCGAGGGTGAGCGCGCCCGGGACCCGGACGCGCAGACCGGCGGCCGGGTCCACGGCGGCCAGCACCACCCATGCCAGCGGCAGCGCGAACGCCGCGGCCACCAGCAGCAGACAGGCGTCCGCGAGCAGGCGGCGCGCGGCACGGGCGTGGACGCGGGGGCGGGAGCGCGGGTGGAGGCGAGGGCGGGGGCCGGTGCGGAGGCGGGCGCGGGACATCAGACCTCCGTCCGCAGCAGCCGCAGGTACACGGCCGAGAACAGCGCCCCCACCAGCAGCAGAAGCAGCGCCACGGCGGTGCCGTACCCGATCATGCTGTTCTGGAAGGCCTGTTCGTACATGAACAGGGGCAGCGTCTGGCTCCGGTCGCCCGGCCCGCCCCGCGTCATCACCCAGATCAGCCCGAACACCGAGAGCGTCTGGAGGGTGTTGAGCATCAGGTTGGTGCCGATGGAGCGGCGGATCATCGGCAGCGTGATGTGCCACAGCCGGCGCCATCCGCCCGCCCCGTCCACCTCGGCCGCCTCGCTGATCTCGGCCGGGATCTCGTCCAGCGCGGCCGAGTACACCAGCATCGAGAAGGCCGTGCCGCGCCACACGTTGGCGAACGACACCGCGAGGACCGGCAGGGTGTACAGCCAGTTCTGGCGCGGCAGTTGCAGCCAGCCGAGGATCGCGTCCAGCGTCCCCTCCCGCCGGAAGAACGCGTACAGCAGGAATCCGGCGACCACCTCGGGCAGCACCCACGCCGTGACCACCACCGCGCCGGCCACCGCTCGCACCGGGCGCGACGCCCGCTTCATCAGCGCGGCCAGCGCGAGGCCCAGGGTGTTCTGCCCGACGATCGAGGACAGCACGGTGAACACCAGCGTCAGCCATACCGCGTTGAGGAACTCTGGGTCCCCGAACGCGCGGCGGAAGTTGGCGAGGCCCACGAAGGAGGAGTGCGCCTGGCCGGTCAGCTGGAGGTCGGTGAAGGCGATGAGGACGCAGTAGGCGATGGGGCCGGCGAGAAAGAGCAGCAGCAGGACGACGGCGGGGGTGAGGGGCAGGGCACGGGTGAGCGCGAGCGCCGCGCCCCGTCGCCTCACCCGCCCACCACCCGGCCGCCGGTGACGTCCTTGAGCGCGGCGTCGTAGTCACCCGCCGCCTGTGCCACCGACCGGTCCCCGGTGGTCACGCTCTCCATGGCCTCCTGGATCGCGGTCGACACCTTCGGGTAGACGGGGAACGCGGGCCGGTAGTGCGTCGTGGCCACGAGGTCGGTGAAGAACTTGATGCCGGGCTGCGCGCCCACGTACGCGGGGTCCGCCGCCACGTCCTCGCGCACCGCGATACCGGAGTCGGCGATGTACCACCTGCGCGCGTTGTCCTTGGTCTGGAGCGTCTTGACGAAGTCGAAGGCGAGGTCCGGATGGGCCGCCCGCGCCGGGATCGACCACGTCCAGCCGCCCGACATGCTCACCTTGCCCGGCGCCTGCCCGTGCTGCGTCGGCATGGCGGCGAGCCCGAGCTCCTTCGACCAGTCCGGCCACGCGTGCCCGCTGCCCGGCAGCCAGTCCTGCGGCAGCCAGGAGCCGTCGAGATCGATGCCGAGCCTGCCCTGGGGGAGCAGCTCACCGCGCACGGTGGTCGCGTAGTTGGGGTCGAGCGCGTCGGACACGTCCGGGCCCAGCTTCTCCTGGAACACGGTGTGCACGAACGCGAGCGCGTCCTTGAAGCCCTGGCTGCCCGTGATCCACTTCTTGCGGGCGGCGTCGTACAGCGGGTCGCTCCGGCCGTCGTTCGTGCCGTACAGCAGCTCCTCGAAGCCCTGCATCGTGGCCTCTTCGCCCGCGGCCTTGCCGGTGTAGACGTTGAGCGGGGTGACGCCGGGCACCTTCCGTTTGATGGCGCGGGCGGCGGCGAGGATGTCGTCCCAGGTCCGCGGCTGCCAGTCGGTGGGCAGCCCGGCCTTGCGGAACACCCGCTTGTCGAACCAGAGTCCGCGGGTGTCGGTGCCGTCCGGGACGCCGTACGTCTTGCCGTCCTGCCCGCGGGCCGCGGCCTTCGCGGTGCCGAGGAACCGCTTCCAGTCCGGCCACTTGTCCAGATACCCGTCGAGGGGCTTCAAGTACCCGCTGGTGATGTCGGAGTTGATGAGGAAGGTGTCCTCGTAGACCAGGTCGGGGGCGGTGCGCGGGGAGCGCAGCATCTGCTGGAGCTTGGTGTAGTACTCCGAGTCCGGCGCCTTGATCGGCACGAACTCGACCTTCTTTCCGGGGTGTTCGCGCTCGAACTGCTTCTTGATCCCGGCGAGGTAGGTGTCCATCACCTTGACGGAGTTGTCGGTCGACTGCTTGTACGACACCTTCAGGGTGTTGGGGCCCTCGCCGGACCCGGCACCGCACGCGGTGAGGGCGGTGGCGGCGAGGACGGTGGTGAGGAGGGCGGTGTAGGCGGCGGTGGGGCGCACGGGCATGACCTCCTGCGGGCACACGTGGGGGTGGCCTCGGTGGTGTCCGTGAAGGTAAGAGCGCCGGTCCCCTCAGGTCAATGCCGCGTGCGGTGAAAGGGAGTCGGTGATCATGCCGGGCTCACCGCGGCCCCGGCACCCAGCGGTACACCAGTTCCGGCCGCCCCACCTGGCCGTACAGCGGGCTGCGCGCGGCCCGGCCGGTGGCCACCAGGTGTTCCAGGTAGCGGCGCCCGGTGATCCGCGAGATGCCCAGTGCCTCGGCGGCGCCGGCCGCGGTGAGTCCGTCGGGTGCCTCGCGCAGGGCGCCGGTCACCCGCTGGAGCGTCGGCCCGCTGAGCCCCTTGGGCAGCGCCTCGGGCGCGGGCGCCCGGAGCGCCGCGAGCGCCCGGTCCACCTCGTCCTGCCCGCTCGCCTCGCCCGCCGCGGCGCGGAACTCGGCGTAGCGCACCAGCCGGTCGCGCAGCGTGGCGAAGGTGAACGGCTTGAGCACGTACTGCACCACCCCCAGCGAGACCCCCTCGCGCACCACCGCGAGATCCCGCGCCGAGGTCACCGCGATCACATCCGCGTGATGACCCGAGGCGCGCAGCGAGCGGGCGAACTGGAGCCCGTGCACATCGGGCAGATGCAGATCGAGCAGGAGCAGATCCACCCCGGTGCGGTCCAGGACGCGCCGCGCCTCGGCGCCGGTGCGGGCCTTGGCGACCGGGACGAAGCCCGGTACCCGGCCCACGTACAGCTCGTGCGCGTCGGCGGCGACCGGGTCGTCCTCCACCACGAGCACCCTGATGGCCTCCGTCACGCGGCACCGCCCTCGGCCGGCACCGGCGCCGGGCGCAGCGGCAGCCGTACCTCGAACACCGCGCCGCCGCCGGGCGCCGCGTCCGTGACCGTCAGCGTGCCCTCGTGCCGGGTCACCGCCTGCCGTACGAGCGCGAGCCCGAGCCCCCGTCCGCCGGGCCCGGCCGGCTTGGTGGTGAAGCCGCGCTGGAACAGCAGGCCGGCGTGGCCGGGGTGGACGCCGGGGCCGGTGTCCGCGACGCGCAGCACCAGTGCGGCCGCCGAGGCGTACGCCGTCACGGTCACCCGCGCCGGGGTGCTGCCCTGCGCCGCGTCCACCGCGTTGTCGATCAGGTTGCCGAGCACGGTCACCAGGTCCCGCGCGGGCGGACCGCCGGCCAGCAGGCCGTCGTCCAGGCGGCTGTCCGGCGACACCACCAGCTCCACGCCCCGCTCGTTGGCCTGCGCGGTCTTGCCCAGCAGCAGCGCGGCGAGGACGGGTTCGGCCACCGCCGCCACCACCTGGTCGGTCAGCGCCTGCGCCAGCTCCAGTTCGGCCGTGGCGAACTCCACCGCCTCCTCGGAGCGGCCCAGTTCGATCAGCGAGACCACGGTGTGCAGCCGGTTCGCCGCCTCGTGCGCCTGCGAGCGCAGCGCCTGGCTGAAGCCGCGCTCGGTGTCCAACTCGCCCATCAGCGACTGGAGTTCCGTGATGTCGCGCAGGGTGACGACGGTACCCCTGCGCTCCCCGCCGGAGACCGGGGAGGTGTTGACCACCAGGACGCGGGAGACGGTCGGGTGCACCTCGTCCACGCGGGGCCGCGAGGAGAGCAGCGCGCCCGTCAGCGGTGCCGGCAGGCCCAGTCCGGCCACCGACCGGCCCACCACCTCGTCGCACGGGCCGATCCCGAGCAGTTCCCGGCCGCCGTCGTTGATCAGCGCCACCCGGTACTGCCCGTCCAGCATCAGCAGGCCCTCGCGGACCGCGTGCAGCGCCGCCTGGTGGTAGTCGTGCATCCGGCTTAGCTCGGCGGCGTTCATGTTGTGGGTGTGCCGGCGCAGCCGGGCGTTGATGACGTACGTGCCCACCGCGCCCAGCAGCAGCGCCCCGCCGGCCACCCCGAGCAGCGCCGTGACCTGGTCCTGGAGCCGCTCGCTGATCCGGTCCACGGTGATGCCGGCGCTGACCAGGCCGATGATCCGGCCGCCGTCCGTCACCGGGGTCACCGCCCGCACGGAGGGGCCGAGGGTGCCGGTGCAGGTCTCGGTGAAGGTGCGGCCGTGGCGGGCGGGGGCGGTGGTGCCGAGGAAGCGTCTGCCGATCTGCCGGGGATCGGGGTGGGTCCAGCGGATGCCGTCCGGGCTCATGATCGTGACGAAGTCGACGTTGGTGTGCCGGGTGACCTCCAGGGCGTACGGCTCGAGGCGCGCGGTCGGGTCCGGGGAGCGGATCGCGTCGCGGACCGCGGGGGAGTCGGCGACCGAGCGGGCCACCGCGGTGGTCTGCCGGGCGGCTGCGTCCCGCGCCTGCCTCCGGTCGCTGACGTAGGCGAACAGCGCGTATCCGGCCACGACCACCGCTATCAGCACCGCCTGCATGGCGAACAGCTGGCCCGCCAGGCTGCGCGGCCGGGTCAGGGACGGAAGGCGCATGCCAGCCAGTGTGCCCCCGGTTCTGGCGTGAACTAAATGAACGCAAGCGTGACCGCCCTCACAGGACGGGAGATAGTCGCCGCGTTCCCCAGCACCGCCCGGACGTGAGCCGCACGCCGGTCGTGGACCGACGACGACGTCGACGAAGACGTCAAGGAGGGCAGTCGTGGCCGCCACCACTCCCGAGACGGCACCCGCCGCACCCCGAGACCGGCGGGACCGGACCCATTACCTGTACATCGCCGTCATCGTGGCCGTCGCGCTCGGCATCGCCGTCGGACTCCTGTGGCCGGATGCCGCCGTCCGGCTCCAGCCGCTGGGCACCGGGTTCGTCAACCTGATCAAGATGATGATCTCGCCGATCATCTTCTGCACGATCGTGCTCGGCATCGGCTCGGTGCGCAAGGCGGCCAAGGTGGGCGCCGTCGGCGGCATCGCCCTCGGCTACTTCCTCGTGATGTCGCTGGTCGCCCTCGCCATCGGGCTCGTGGTCGGCAATGTGCTGCACCCCGGCGCCGGGCTCCATCTGACCCACGCCCTCAGGCAGACCGGACACGCCCAGGTCAGCAGTGACGCGCTGCCGCCCGTGGACTTCGTCCTGTCGATCATCCCGGGGACCTTCGTGTCCGCCTTCACCGAGGGCCAGGTCCTCCAGACGCTGCTGGTCGCGCTGCTCACCGGGTTCGCCCTCCAGGCCATGGGGGCGGCCGGGCAGCCGGTGCTGCGCGGCGTCGAGCACCTCCAGCGGCTCGTCTTCCGCATCCTGTCCATGGTCATGTGGGCCGCGCCGGTCGGCGCGTTCGGCGCGATCGCCGCCGTCACCGGCTCGGCCGGGCTGGACGCGCTGAAGAGTCTCGCCGTGCTGATGCTCGGCTTCTACGTCACCTGCGCGCTGTTCGTCTTCGTGGTGCTCGGCGCGATGCTGCGGATCGCCGCCGGGGTGAACGTCTTCTCCCTGTGCCGCTACCTCGCCCGCGAGTTCCTGCTGATCCTGTCCACCTCCTCCTCCGAGTCCGCGCTGCCGCGCCTGATCGCGAAGATGGAGCACCTCGGCGTCAGCAAGCCGGTCGTCGGCATCACCGTGCCGACCGGCTACTCCTTCAACCTCGACGGCACGATGATCTACATGACCATGGCGTCGCTCTACATCGCGGACGCGCTGGGCACGCCGATGTCGGTCGGCGAGCAGATCCCGCTGCTGCTGTTCCTGCTGCTGGCGTCGAAGGGCGCGGCCGGCGTCAGCGGCGCGGGCCTCGCCACCCTGGCCGGCGGCCTCCAGTCGCACAAGCCCGCGCTGGTGGACGGCGTCGGCCTGATCGTCGGCATCGACCGGTTCATGAGCGAGGCGCGCGCGCTGACGAACTTCGCGGGCAACGCGATCGCCACGGTGCTGGTGGGCACCTGGACCAAGGAGATCGACCGGGCGCGGGTGGCGCGGGTGCTCTCGGGAGAGCTGCCGTTCGACGAGACGGTGATGGACGCGACAGCGGGTACCGTGACCGGGGCCCCCGAGCCCCGCGAGGAGAAGCTGGCCAGGGCCTAGCCCCCGGCCGCCTGCTCCGGATGCCCGGCCCCGCCTGAACCGGGTCCGGGCATCCGGCCGTCCGGGACCGCGTGTCCGCGCCGCTTCCGGGCCGTGTGTCCGTGCCGCTTCCGGGCCGCGCGATCGCCCCGCACGCCCTACAGGTCCGAACTCACCTTGGCCACCAGGGCGGTGGCCAGCGAGGCGGGTACGCCCGCCGAGGTCAGCACGGTGACCGCGGCGGCGCGGCCCGCCTCTTGTGCCGCCAGCAGCCCGTCGTTGACCGCTTCCATGACCGCGAAGAGGGACTGCTCGTGCACATAGGCGAGCGCGGGCGCTGGCAGCGGTGAGCTGAACACACCCTCGTCCAAGCCCTGTTGGAGCACCCGGATCTTGGCCGCGCGCACCGGGGCGAGGCGTTCGCGGATGCCCTGCACGGTGACCGTGCGCTGCGCGAGGGCGATCAGCAGCCGGTAGCGGTCGGCGGTCGCCCAGAGTCCGAGCACCGAGCGGGCGAGAGCCTCCGCCGGGTCCGTGATCCCCGTACGCACCGTCGCGTCCGCGTCCGCGAGCGCCTGCACCGCCTCGTCGGTGAGGGTGCTGATCAGCGCCTCCCGGCTGGGGAAGTGACCGTACACGGTCCGTCGTACGACCCCGGCGGCGCGCGCGATCTGGTCCATCGAGGCGTCCGGGTCACGCAGCAGCTCGGCGAGGGCGACGTCGAGGATGCGGCGGCGGTTGGCGTCGGCGCGGCTGGGGTTACCCGTGGTCATGGAGGCCATTCTGCACTTCCTCACCCGACTTGCACAGTGCTGTGCAGCGGCGTACATTGCACATTGTTGTGCAATTGCACGGTGCTGTGCAAATACCCTCGCGAACCTGAGGAAGGCAAACCCCTGCCATGCGACTCGTCATGACCGAACCGGTCGAGAAGATGGAGCGCCCGTACGCCCGGCGCTGGTGGGCACTGCTGGTGCTCTGCCTGAGCCTGCTGATCATCGTGATGGCCAACACCGCCCTCACGGTCGCGGCGCCCGACATGACGAAGGACCTCGGGCTCTCCAGCGCCGACCTCCAGTGGGTGATCGACGGCTACACCGTGCCCTACGCGGCCCTGATGCTGCTGCTCGGCGCGATCGGCGACAAGTACAGCCGGCGCGGGGCGCTCGTGCTCGGCCTGCTGGTCTTCGGCGGCGGCGCGGTCTTCGGCTATCTCGCGGACAGCGCGGCGACCGTGATCGCGGCGCGCGCGGTGATGGGCGTCGGCGCGGCGCTGATCATGCCGGCCACGCTGTCGCTGCTCGCGGCGACCTTCCCGCGGGCCGAGCGGGCCAAGGCGATCGTGCTGTGGACGGCGACGGCGGGCCTCGCCATCGCCGCCGGACCGGTGGTCGCCGGCGCGCTGCTGCGCGACCACGGCTGGTCCTCCACCTTCCTGATCAACGTGCCGATCGCGCTCGTCGCGCTCGTCGCCGCCTTCGTCCTGGTCCCGCCGTCCAAGGCCGGCCACCACGACCGCATCGACTACGTCGGCGGCCTGCTGTCCGTGATCTGGACCGGCTCCCTGGTCTACATGATCATCCAGGGCCCGCACTTCGGCTGGAGCGGCAAGGCCGTCGCCGCCGCCGTGATCGCGGGCGTCGGCCTGATCGCCTTCGTCCTGTGGGAGCTGCGCCACCCGCGCCCGATCCTGGACGTCCGCCGCTTCGCGCACCGCCGCTTCGCCGGCTCCAACCTGGCCGTCGCCCTGTTCTTCCTGGCCGTCTTCGGCGCGTTCTACTTCCTCACCCAGCACCTCCAGTTCGTCCTCGGCTACGACGCCCTGGAGACCGGCGTACGGATGCTGCCGCTGGCCGGCGCCGTGTTCGTCGGCTCGGCCCTCACCGGCTGGCTCACACCGCGCCTCGGCATGAAGTGGACCGTCAGCGCGGGCATGGTCCTCGGCACGGTGGCGCTGGCCCTGCTCACCCAGGTGGACGCGGGCTCGACGTACGGCGACTTCCTGGCCCCGCTGATCATCCTCGGCCTCGCCATCGGCCTCGCCCTCTCGCCCTGCACCGACGCGATCATGGGCGCGTTCCCCGAGTCCGAACTCGGCGTCGGCGGCGCGGTCAACGACACCTCGCTGGAACTCGGCGGCTCCCTCGGCATCGCCATCCTCGGCTCGCTGCTCGCCACGTCGTACGGCAACCACCTCACCGACGCGACCGCCGGCAGCAAGCTCCCGCCGAGCGCCCTGGACACCGCCAAGGACTCGGTCGGCGCCGGCTACGCCGTCGCACAGGGCATCGCCGACAAGGCCCACCAGGCCGCCGCCCAGGCCGCCCACGCGGGCAGCCCCCAGCAGGCCGCCGCGCTCAAGCAGCAGGCCGCCGAACTGGCCGCGGGCGCCCGCCAGATGGCCGACGCGGTGGGCTCCTCCTTCTCCTCCGCCGTGGCCCACACCAGCCTGGTCGGCGCGGTCATCCTCGGCATCGGCACGGTCCTGGTCGCGTTCCTGCTGCCGCGCCGCGCGACGACCGAAGAGGTGAAGGAAACGGAGAAGGAACTGGCGCGGACCACCGCCGGCTGACGGTTTCCGGCCGACATCCATTAGCGTGCCGTTCCGGATCACCGGAACGGCACGCTCGTGCGTGGCGTCTGTACCGTCATGGAGGCACGGGGGACATGAAGATCGACTGGGACCGGCGGACCTGCGCGCGCAAGGGGCATGTGACCTACGCGCCCGACGATCCGCGGCTGCGGGTACGGCTGCACGCGCGGACCGGGCTCGGGGACGCGTGGCGCTGCCTGCGCTGCGGGGACTTCGTGCTCGGCGAGCCGCACGGGTCGGGACCGGCGCGGAACGCGCCGCTGGTGCCGCGGGGCAAGGTGCTGCGGGACCTGTTCATCCTGCGGTTCCTCGCCGTCGAGCGGGCCGTGCGCGGGGTGTTCATAGTGCTGGTCGCGGTGGCCGTGTGGAAGTTCAGCAACAGCCAGGACGCGGTGCGGCGGCTGTTCAACGAGTACCTGGCCGTGCTGCGCCCGGTCTTCCGGCACTTCCACTACGACCTCGACCACTCACCCGTGGTCGGCTCCATCCAGAAGGCGTTCGGCTACAAGCACTCCACGCTGCTCCTCGTCGCCGGACTGCTCCTCGCCTACGCGCTGATCGAGCTGGTGGAGGCGGTCGGCCTGTGGCGCGCCAAGCGCTGGGCGGAGTACCTCACGGTCGTCGCCACGGCCGCGTTCCTCCCGCTGGAGATCTACGAGCTGACCGAGAAGGTCAGCTACCTCAAGATCGCCACCCTGGCCCTCAACATCCTCGCCGTCCTCTACATCGCCTTCGCCAAACGCCTCTTCGGTCTGCGCGGCGGCCGCCGCAGATTCGACGAGGAACGCCGCAGCGCGTCCCTGCTGGAGGTGGAGGAGTCGGCGGGGGTGCTGGTCTGAGGCCACCGTGCGGTGTCGCCCTCCCTCCCACCGCTCGTGGGAGGGAGGGCGACGCCGTGTGCGGGTTCCGTTGCGGCCGTCTCAGCCGTGGACGTAGACATCGCCCCTGGCGATGTCGTCGACATCCTCGGCCGGAACGGCGGAGAAGCCGGCCAACCGCAGGATGCCGATCAATGCCCTCTGCATGAGGAGAACGACCTCGGCATGATGTTTCCATTCTGGCGCCGCCGGGTCCTGTTGTTCTGTCACCGCCTTTATCCCGGCCTCTGCCAGATTCGGTGCACTCCAGCGAATGTAGAGGCCGCCAGCGTGATCATCCTGGCTGTCGTCGACTTCCACCCGTGCGCCGGGCTGTCTTGTCACTTCCGGGCGCATGACGTACGCGGGAATACCGGCGCGGTGCAGTTCCCGGCAGACTCGGTCTGCGAGCTCATTCCCGGCGGCGATGTCCTCCTCCGAGGTGGACGGATGGCCGTACGCCTCGGCCTCGGATCGGTTCTCGGGACCTCTGTGCTTCAACGGGGCATCTCCTGGCTTCCTCGCCGGCAGTCATCGCGTTGTATGTCCATAGGCGCAAGAGGAGCGCCGGAAAGTCTTTCCAGCGCCCCCTCTTTCCGCGTCACTCAGACTCGGTCCGCTGACTGGAGCGGGCGAACTTTCCACGCTCGAACGTGTCGAGCAAGTGCTCCAACATATAGTACGCGCCGGGTCCATCCGGGGTCGAATAGGTCACCGGAATGCCTTGCAGGAGCGGAGAGCACTTGTTCTCGCAGGGGCTGCGTTCGCTGTAGAGTTCGGAGATCTGGTTCCTATTGAATCCCTTTTCCTCCAGCTTCTGTATGATCAATTCCTCCGAGTGGAGTCCTTTGGGGATATTCGCGAAGACGACGAAGTCGTCCTTCGCGCCGGTAGCCGCGGCCCACCCCGGAACCCTTGCAACCGCGATGTTCCGGCCGAACTTGTACCTGAGTCCGCTGGCCACCCGAAACTTGTACGCGACCACGGCCAGTTCCGAACTGGCGTACGGAATCATGCCTTCGCACGCATTGTTCGCGGAGAGCGCCAACGCGGCTCTGCTCCGCTTCGTGCACGTCTCGTACAGTTGCCTGAGGACCTTGGCGCCGATTCCTTCTTTTGCCAGCGGCGACAGACCATCCAGGCCGCGCAGTGCCTTGTAGGCGTCGTCGAAGTCGATGCCGGTCCTGGCGGCGGCGTCGAGTGCCTTGACCGCCTTGGTGATGTCGCTGAGCGCGCCTCCCAGAGGGAAGTAGGTGGCGTAGGTCCAGGCGCAGCCGCCGGCGCTGCCGTGGAGGCAGTCCATCATGTCGTCGGCGAAGAAAGAGAACAGGACCGCCCCGGCCACGTCGCCGAAAAGGCTCTGCCATCCGGCGCGGACGATGTCCTTGCCGGAGAAGTGGTGCTGCCAGTTCTCGATCTTGACGTTCTTCAGTGTCGACCGCTGGAGGAACTGCCATGCCGGCTTCGGGCAGCCGTCGGCCGTGGCCTGTGCCGCGTCGTCGGTGCACAGGTAGAAGTCGGCCTCGTAGGTGACGACCAGGTTGTACGCGGCGTCGCAGCCCGTCATGGCGGCTTGCGGCATCGGGGGACACTCCCCGATCTGCTGGGAGCTGACGATCTCGACGGTGGACTCGTCCGGAACGGCGAACACGCCGGGAATGCCGGTACCGGATCCCTTGGACGCCTGCTTGTTGGCCTGCTCCCGTTCGGTGCGGTCGGCCGCCTCCTGGGCGTCCCTGGCGTACTTGTCGGCGTCCTTGGCGGCCTGTTCGGCCTCGGTTGCGGCGGTGTCGGCGCGGTCGGCGGCCGCACGGGCGTCCTTGGCGTCCTGTTCGGCCTGGTCGGCGGCGGAACGGGCGGCCGCGGCGTCGAGTTCGGCGGCGTCGGCGGAGGCGCGGGCGTCCTTGGCGTAGCCCTCGGCGCTGCCGGCTGCCTTGTCGGCGGCCGCGGCGTCGTCGGCGGCCTGTTTGTCGTAGGCGATGGTGCGGGTCAGGGACGCGGTCGCGGCCGATGCGGCCGTGGCGGCGTCGGCCGCGTAGCCGAGCACCTCCTTGGCGTAGGTGCGGGCGTCGGCCGCGTACTGGGCGGCGCCGGCCGCGTGCTGGTAGGCCTCCTTGGCGTCGCCCTTGGCCTGCTCGGCAAGGTTCTTGGCCGCGTCCGCCTCGGCGGCGGCGTTCCTGGCGTGTGCGTCGGCGACGGCCCGCTGCTGGTCGGCGATGGACTTGGACGCCTGCCCGGTCAAGACCACCAGGCCGGCCGCCGAGTCGGTGTCGACATACGGTGAACCGAGTTGGATCGCGTCGTTGGCCGGGGCGGCGACTTGCCCTGCGGCCTTGCCGGCATCGACGGCGGCCTGCGCGGTGACATGTGCGAACCCGGCGGCTTTCGCCGAGGCCGCCAGTGCCTTGCCCGCCTCGGCGTTCGCCTGGTCGGCCTGGTTCTTGGCGTCCTTGGCGTGCTGTTCGGCCTCGTCGGCGAGTTTGACGGCGGTCTTCGCCTCGGCGGCGGCGTCCTGGGAGGCCGCGATGGCGTCGGCCACCGCGCTGGTGGCGGTGCGGACCGCCGCGTCCGCCTTCAGCTTGTCCGCTTGGGCGGCGTCCGCGTCGGAGCGGGCCCGCTTGGCGGCCGCCTCCGCACGGGTCGCCGCGGCGTCGGCGTCGGCCGCCGCCTGAGTGGCCGCGTCCGCGTCCGCGCGGGCCTTCGTCGCCGCCGTCTCCGCCTCGGTCGCGGCCTTGTCCGCGTCGTCGGCGGCGGAGCGAGCCGCGTCGGCCGCGTCCCCCGAGTCGAGGGAGTCGGCGTAGGCGTCCTTGGCGTCGGCCTTGGCGCGGGCCGCGTCGGCCTTCTGTTCCGCGTCCCAGGCGTCGTCGCGCATGGCCCTGGCATGGTCACTGGCCTTGACCGCGTCGTCGCGCTTGTCCTGAGCGGTCTTCTCGGCCGCGTCCGCCTTGTCCTTGGCTGCCCCGGCCTTGGTCGCCTGCGCCTCGGCAGCCTGTCTGTACTGGGCGGCGTCGGCCCGCTTGGCGGCGGCCGTCTCCTTCTCCGCCTTGGCCGTCTTCTCCTCGGCCTCCGCGGCCAGCCGCTTGGCGTGAGCGTCCGCGGCGGCCGCTTTCGCGTCTCCCTCGGCCTTCAGCGCGTCACCGAGCCTGGCCTCGGCGGTCTCCTTGTCCGCCTTGGCGTTGTCACGATGCACCTTCGCCGCGTCCGCGGCCGCCTTGGCCTGCTCCTCGGCCGCCTTCGCGGCCTCCTTGCGGAACTCCGCCTTGACCTGCGCGGCCTGCGCCAGCGCGCGCTGTGCGATGGTCGCGCTGTCCCCGGCCGCCGCACGGGTGGCGGCCTGGGCCGTCTCACCGGCCTTCTCCATCGCCTGCAACGCGGCCACCACGCCTCGGGTCACCTGCGCCTTCTGCTGCCCCACCAGCAGACCCCGGCCGCGCGGCGCACCCTCGTCGTCGGCGATGCCGTACGCGGTCTGAAGGGCGGCATCCGAGATGCCGTCGGCGTGCCTTGCGGCGACCAACTGCCCCTTGAGCACGGCCAGTTTCGCACCGGCACCGTTGCGGGCCGCGGTGACACCGGCCGTCGCCTTGGCGAACTGTGCCTTGTCCGGGTACGACAGCTTGTCGGCGCCGTCGTGCGACTGTGCCACCACACGGATCTTCTGCGCGTCGGTGCCGTTGCATGTGTACAGCTGGCTGTCGTTTCCGTTGGTGAACGTGTGCAGGTCCAGGCACTTGTCGGTGGCGGCATTGCGCAGCTCCCCGGCGGCGCGGACGTCGAACTGCCACTGCTGGGCCGCGGTGCCGTTGCACGTCCACACCTGGATCTTCGTACCGTTGGCGTCGGCGGCGCTTTTCACGTCGAGGCACTTCTGCGCCTTGGTGTTGTACAGGGCATAGCCGCCGTCGTAGGAGCCCCAGAACTTCCACTGCTGGGCGGCACTGCCGTTGCAGGTGTAGATCTGCACCGGGGTGCCGTTGGCCGTCCCGCCGCCCTGGACGTCCAGGCACTTGCCGTCGGCCGCCTCCACCTGCATGACCAGGGAGCCGTCGCCGATCCATCCGATGCCGCCCGGCGACCAGTAGTCCTGCCAGCGCGTGAGATGGTCCGCGACCCAGGAGTGCCCCAGCATCTCGCTCAGCGCCTTCGCGCCCTTGGACAGGGCGTCGACCGCGGACTTGTTCGCGTCCAGGATCCGGTTGCGCTGGGCGGCCTGCGAGGAGACCTCCTGCTGCCACTCGGCCGCGGCGGTGGAGGTGACATCGCCCAGCACGCCGTCCGGGTCGAGCGGATCCCGCCAGCCGCAGGCCGCGAAGCGGGACTTCACGTCCTCCACCGCGATGCGGTACTCCGGCGTCCCCGGCTGCGGAGCCGTATGCGGGAAACCGCCGAAGGACAGGAAGACCCGAGCGTCGTCGGCACCCGCGTTGGCGCCCGGAACGCCGTGCATCCACTGGAACGCGTCATGCTCGGCCCACGCCCGGTCACGCTCCTGCGGGGTCATCCCGGACGTGTCCGGGGCCTTGCCGTAGAGGTCGTTGCCAAGGCCGTCGACGGCCTTGAGGGTCGCGCCGTCGGCCTTGGGGGTCTCGTCCTCGTAGAAGTCGTCGTCGCTCTGCCAGAACCGGTCCGCGACCCACTGGCTCAGACCGGTCTGGTTGTAGAAGCTCTGGTCACCGCTCGGCGGCCAGTGGAAATCCGCGTCGGTGAACCCGGCCGGGGTGGTCAGGCCCTCGAGGGGCTTCTGCCAGCCGGCCCGCAGCGCGCCGAGATCGTCAAGCTGCTTGCCCGCCGCTTCCCGGTCGTTCTGGTACGCGACGGCCAGCGGCGTCTTCTCCCAGTTCTTCCGGTCGGCGAGAACGTGCAGCTTGTCGGGGCTCTGATTGAGGCCGTCCTGCGCGGTCGCGGCCATCGACGGGCCGCCGAGCCGCAGCACGTCGGTCATCAGGCACTGGTCCTGCCGCAACTGCTCGGCGGCGGTGTCCTGGTACCAGGGGTAGGAATCGGCCGCCGGCTCGGCGGTCAGCCGGGACAGACCCGGCTGTACGGCGATGCCGGCCACGACGGCCAGCGCGGCCACGGACGACACGCCCGCGGTCAGCTTTGCCGGTCTTCGCAATCCGGGCAGGCGGAACCAAGATCTGGAGCGCAAAGGAGCGTCCCCCCTCTTCACTGTCGAACGGTCGGGCCGGGAGATCCGCCGCACAACAGCAAGCAGCCGGTCCGCGTACGAGCAGAGTCCCGCTCCCCGCGAGCGACGGTGTTCCCCCGGTCATCGAGCGATGTGCGTGCAACCACGGATTGGTCAAGATCCGGTAAGGCGCGGCGACACCTTACGCATGCACGGATCGCTCAGTACGGAGCGTGATCCGGTGGCCGCGGCCCGTTGGCCGGAATGCGTCCGTGCTGGTCACGCGTCCGAGGCGACGGCCGATACGTAGCCTGACCATGGAGGTTCTGTGCATCGACTGTGTGATTTCTGTGTCAGTTGGCGTCGGGTCCGGGGGCGTCGGGCGGTCCGAGACGGCTGGTTCTCGTCCTCGTCGGGCGCCGTCCAGTGGGACTCGCGGCGGGACTCGCCAGGGTGCCCCCATGGTCGCCACGCGCACGAAAAATCCCCCGGACAATTGCGTCCAGGGGATTTATGCGGGTATATTCAATGGTTCGCGACTTCATATCAATGCGGTCACGAAAAGCTTTGTGGGCACAGTATATCCGGGCGGGAGTGGAATTGTCAAACGCCGAATTTCCAGACGATGAATTGCGCCGCGAGCAGGAATTCATCGACGGACTGTACGCGCGCGTCGACGTGCTGCGCGGCGACGCCGAGGCCGCGGTCGGGGACGCGCTCGGGCAGGGTGACAAGCCCATGCAGGCCCGGCTGGAGCGGGACATCCTGGTCGCGGAGCGGTCGGGGCTGCTCGCCGCGCTGAACGCCGTCGACGGCTCGCTCTGCTTCGGCCGGATCGATCTCGCGAGCGGTACGACCCACCACATCGGCCGGATCGGGCTGCGCGCGGACGACGCCGAGCGCACGCCGGTGCTGATCGACTGGCGCGCCGCTGTCGCCCGGCCGTTCTACCTGGCCACCGGGCACACCCCGATGGGGCTGCGGCGGCGCCGGCACATCGCCACCGAGGGCCGTACCGTCACCCGGCTGCACGACGAGATCCTGGACCTCGGCGACGCCACCCGGACCGGGCACGAGGACCACAACGGCGACGCCGTGCTGCTGGCCGCGCTGAACTCGGCGCGCACCGGCCGGATGGGCGACATCGTGCGCACCATCCAGGCCGACCAGGACCGGATCATCCGGGCGCCGCACCAGGGCGTGCTGGTCGTGGAGGGCGGCCCCGGCACCGGCAAGACCGCGGTGGCCCTGCACCGGGCGGCGTACCTCCTGTACGAGCACCGGGAGCTGCTGGCCCGCCGCGCCGTGCTGATCGTCGGCCCCAACCCGGCCTTCCTCGGCTACATCGGCGAGGTGCTGCCCTCCCTCGGCGAGACCGGTGTCCTGCTGGCCACCGTCGGCGAGCTCTTTCCCGGCGTGAAGGCGACGGCCACCGACACCCCCGAGGCGGCCGCGGTCAAGGGGCGTGCCGGCATGGCGGACGTGCTCGCCGAGGTGGTCCGCGACCGGCAGGCGCTGCCCGACCCGGTCCTCGTGATCGAGCACGACCGCGAGGTGCTGATGCTGGACGACGGCCTGGTGGGCGTCGCCCGCGAACGCGCCCGCGCCGCGAAGCTGCCGCACAACGCGGCCCGCGAGTACTTCGAGGGCCACATCCTGAACACGCTCACCGAGCTGTACGCGGAGCGGGTCGGCACCGACCCCTATGACGGGAGCAGTCTGCTCGACGCCTCCGACATCACCCAGATCCGCGACGAGCTGGCCGAGAACCCCGAAGTCTGGTCCGCCATCGACCAGTTGTGGCCCCGGATCACCCCGCAGCGGCTGGTCGCCGACTTCCTGGCCGAACCCGAGGGGTACCTGAGCGACGCGGACGCCGCCGCGATCCGCCGCCCGGTGACCCGCGCCTGGACCGTCGCCGATGTGCCGCTCCTGGACGAGGCCGCCGAACTCCTCGGCGAGGACGACCGGTCGGCCCGGCTGCGCGCCGATCGCGAACGCGAGACGCAGATCGCGTACGCGCAGGGCGTGCTGGACGTGTCGTACGCGTCGCGGACCTACGAGTTCGAGGACAAGGAGGACGGCGACCCGGACGCCTCCGAGGTGCTGTCCGCGCACGACATCATCGACGCCGAGCGGTTCGCCGAGCGGCAGGAGGAGGCGGACCACCGCAGCGCGGCGGAGCGGGCGGCGGCCGACCGGACCTGGGCGTTCGGGCACATCATCGTGGACGAGGCGCAGGAGTTGTCGCCGATGGCCTGGCGACTGCTGATGCGGCGCTGCCCGACCCGCTCCATGACCCTGGTCGGCGACCCCGCGCAGACCGCGGAGGCGGCCGGGGTCGGCTCCTGGGCCGAGATCCTCGCGCCGTATGTCGAGGACCGGTACGAGCACACGCGCCTCGGCGTCAACTACCGCACCCCCTCGGAGATCATGGACCTCGCCGCGGCCGTGGTCCGCGCCGAGCACCCGGACTTCCGGCCGCCCAGCTCGGTACGTTCCACCGGGGTACGGCCCTGGGTGCGGCGGGAGGACGACGACCTGCCCGGCGCGGTCGCCAAGGCCGCCGCCGAACTCGCACCGGTCGAGGGGCGGTTGGCGATCATCGCGCCGCGCCGGCTGCACCGCCCGATCGCCGCCCGCCTGGACGGCGTCACCGCCGGCGCCGAACCCGACCTCACCCGGCCGGTCGTCCTGCTCGACCCCCGACAGTCCAAGGGCCTGGAGTTCGACTCGGTGCTGGTGGTCGAACCGGCCGAGTACGGCACCAGCGACCTCTACGTCGCCCTGACCCGCGCCACCCAGCGCCTGGGCGTCCTGCACACCGGGAACCTGCCCGAGGCCCTGGCCCGGCAACAGGCGTAGTGCGCACGCGCCGCGCGGGCCCCGGAGAAACCCCCCTTCTCCGGGGCCCGCGCATCCCCCCCCGTGATCCCGGCCGCTCGGCGCCGATCCCTAGGCCGGTCGCAGCCACACCGTGGCCAGCGGCGGCAGGGTCAGACGGAGGGCGGCCGGGTGGCCGTGGGCGCGGCGGGGCTCCGGTTTCAGGGGGTCCGGGTGGGTGACGCCGCTGCCGCCGTAGGCGGGGGAGTCCGTGTTCAGGATCTCCGTCCAGGCGGGCACGGAGTCCGGGACGCCGATGAGGTAGTCGGGGCGGACGACGGGGGAGAAGTGGCAGACGGCGAGGAGCGGGGAGCCGGTGGCGTCCAGGCGCAGGAAGGCGAGGACGTCGTCGGCCGCCGCGTCACCGGCGACCCACTCGAAGCCCGAGGGATCGGTGTCGCGCTGCCACAGGGCCGGGGTGCCCCGGTAGCGGGCGTTCAGATCGCGGACCAGATCGCGCACGCCCCGGTGGTCGGGGGCGGCGGGGTACGAAGGGTCGAGCAGCCACCAGTCGGGCCCGGCGGCCTCGGACCACTCCGCGCCTTGGGCGAACTCTTGCCCCATGAAGAGGAGTTGCTTGCCGGGGTGGGCCCACATGAAGGCCAGGTAGGCGCGCAGGTCGGCGCGCTGCCGCCACCAGTCGCCCGGCATCTTGGACACCAGGGACCCCTTGCCGTGCACCACCTCGTCGTGGGATATCGGCAGGACGTAGTTCTCGCTGTACGCGTACACCATGGAGAAGGTCATCTCGTCGTGGTGGTACGCGCGGTGCACGGGGTCGTGCGCCATGTACTGGAGCGAGTCGTGCATCCAGCCCATGTTCCACTTCAGGCCGAAGCCCAGCCCGCCGAACCCGCTCGGACCCTGCACATGGGTCGGCCGAGTCACCCCGTCCCAGGCGGTGGACTCCTCGGCGATGGTTACCACGCCGGGACAGCGCCGGTAGACCGTGGCGTTCATCTCCTGGAGGAAGGCCACCGCGTCCAGGTTCTCCCGGCCGCCGCGCTCGTTCGGCCGCCAGCCGCCCGGCTCGCGCGAGTAGTCGAGGTAGAGCATGGAGGCCACCGCGTCCACCCGCAGCCCGTCCACATGGAACTCCTCGCACCAGTACAGGGCGTTGGCCACGAGGAAGTTGCGCACCTCGCGGCGGCCGAGGTCGAACTCCAGCGTGCCCCAGTCGGGATGCGCGGCCCGCAGCGGATCGGGGTGCTCGTACAGCGGCCGCCCGTCGAACTCGGCCAGCGCCCACGCGTCGCGCGGGAAATGGGCCGGTACCCAGTCCATCAGCACCCCGATACCGGCCTGGTGCAGCCGGTCCACCAGGTACTTGAAGTCGTCCGGGGCGCCCAGCCGGGCCGTCGGCGCGTAGAAACCGGTCACCTGGTAGCCCCAGGAGCCGCCGAAGGGGTGCTCCGCGACCGGCATCAGCTCCACATGCGTGAAGCCCATCTCCGAGACGTAAGCGGTGAGTTGGTCGGCCAGCTCGCGGTACGTCGAGCCGGGGCGCCAGGAGGGGAGGTGGACCTCGTACACCGAGAACGGCGCCTCGTGCACCGGGGTGTCGCCCCGGTGCGCCATCCACTTCGCGTCGCCCCACTCGTAGTGCGAGGCGTGCACGATCGACGAGGTGGCGGGCGGCGCCTCGGTGCGGCGGGCCAGCGGGTCGGCGCGCAGGGTGTGCGAGCCGTCCGGGCGGGTGATCTCGAACTTGTACAGCTCGCCCTCGCCGATCCCCGGCACGAACAGCTCCCAGACCCCCGAGGAGCCCAGCGACCGCATCGGGAACCCGGTGCCGTTCCAGAAGTTGAAACTCCCCGCGACCCGCACCCCGCGCGCGTTCGGCGCCCACACCGCGAACCGGGTCCCGCGCACCCCCTGGTGCGTCAGGACGTGCGCGCCGAGCGCCCGCCACAGCTCCTCGTGCCGGCCCTCGCCGATCAGATGCAGGTCCAGTTCGCCCAGGGTGGGCAGGAAACGGTAGGCGTCCGCCGTCTCGTGGACCGTGTCGCCGTACGCCACCCGCAGCCGGCTCTCCTCCGGTACGGCGTCCAGGGGGAGCAGTCCCGAGAAGAAACCGTCGCCGTCGTCGCGCAGTTCGGTGTGCGGTGTGCCGCAGACGACGGTGACCGAGCGGGCGCCCGGGCGCAGGGCGCGGTAGGCGACCCCGCCCGGCACCGGGTGGGCGCCCAGCACGGAGTGCGGGTCGTGGTGGGTCCCGGCCAGCAGCCGTGCGCGGTCCTCGGCTCCCACGGCGGGATCGGACAGGTGCTTCTTCGACGTCACGAGCGAGTCTCCCCTGGGGCGAGAGTCGGGTCAGTGAGGGTCGGACACGGCGAGGCGGCGGACCGCCGACAGCGGCACGGACAGCCAGTCGGGGCGGTGGCGGGCCTCGTACACCACCTCGTAGACGGCCTTGTCGGTCTCGAAGGCGCGCAGCAGCACCGGATCGGTGCGCGGATCGCGGCCGGACACCTCGGCGTACCCGGAGCAGTAGGCCGCCCGGCAGTCGTGCGCCCACCGTGGTGGGGCCGAACTCGCCGTGCAGGCCGCGTAGTCGAAGGAGCGGAGCATCCCCGCGATGTCCCGCGCCGTCGGCTGCGGCATCCGCCGCTCGGCGGGGGGCCTGGCCGGTTCCCCCTCGAAGTCGATCAGCGACCAGTCGCCGGACGGTGCGCGCAGGCACTGCCCGAGGTGGAGGTCGCCGTGGATGCGCTGCGCGGTCCAGGTGCGGCCGTCGGCGGCCAGCTCGCCGAGCGCGGTGTACGCCGACCGCAGCCCCGGCTCGTACGGCAGCAGCGCCGGTACGGCCTGCACCGCCGCCGCGAGGCGTTCGGTCATCCCCTCGACCAGCGGCCCGAGTTGAGCCGGGCCGAGGGTGACCGTCGGCAGGGCACGGGCCAGCGCGGTGTGCACCTCGGCGGTGGCCCGGCCCAGTGCCCGCGCCTCGGCGGTGAAGTCCTCGCCCTTGGCCAGCTCGCGCAGCGCCAGCTCCCAGCCGTCGGCGGCACCGCTCACGAAGGGCTGCAACACCGCGAGCACATAAGGCTGTTCGTCCAGCTCGGCACGGAGCCACGCGGTCGGCGCGGGCACCCGCGGGCAGCCCTCGCGGGCCAGCGCGAGCGGCAGCTCCAGATCGGGGTTGACGCCGGGGACGACCCGGCGGAACAGCTTGAGGATGAACGTATCTCCGTAGATCACCGAGGAGTTGGACTGCTCGGCGGCCAGCGGCCGGGCCACCAGATGAGGCCGGATCTCCCGGCGCGGGTCCCGCTCGAAGCGCAGCCCGCCGACGCGGGCGCCGGAGCGCAGGGCTTCCAGGAGCACTTCGGCGGGCCGGCGGTCGTACAGGGCGTCGTACACCGTGCGTCCGGCGAGCGGGCCCTGGTCCACATGGCCGATCAGCGCGGGCGCCAGCCGGGGCGGCAGCGCCTCGCGCGTGCCTATGAGGAGCTGGTAGCAGTCGCCGGGGCGCGCGGTATCCGGCGGCTGATGGACGCGCAGGAGCACGTGGTACAGACCCAACCGTTCGGTTTCGGGCAGGAGTTGGGTCACGGCCACGGGGGTGAAACCGGTGACCGGTTGGCCCTTGCCCGCGAACCAGCGCTGCCGGGGCAGCCAGGCGCGCAGCAGGGGGGCCAGTGAATCGAGGGTGGTGCTCGCCGAAGGGGTGACCGCTTCCGTCACGGGCGTCACGTCCTTTCCCCGGATCTGGTCGGGGTGTCACTGATGGGTGCCCGGACCGGGGCGGCGAAAACACACCGCCGCCCCGACGGGCGGTATTACGCCGGATCGCGCCTCAGCCGGAACCAGTAGAAGCCGTGTCCCGCCAGGGTCAGCAGATACGGCAGGTCGCCCACCGCCGGGAAGCGCACCCCGCCGAAGAGTTCCACCGGGTGCCGTCCGCGGAACCGGCTCAGGTCCAGTTCGGTGGGCTGGGCGAAGCGGGAGAAGTTGTGCACGCACAGCACCAGGTCGTCCTCGTACTCGCGCAGGAAGGCGAGCACCGCCGGGTTGGAGGACTGGAGTTCGTCGTACGAGCCGAGACCGAAGGCGGGGTTCTGCTTGCGGATCTCGATCATGCGCCGGGTCCAGTGCAGCAGCGAGGACGGCGAGGACATCGACGCCTCGACATTGGTGACCTGGTAGCCGTAGACCGGGTCCATGATCGTGGGCAGGAAGAGGCGCCCCGGATCGCTGGAGGAGAAACCGGCGTTGCGGTCGGGGGTCCACTGCATGGGGGTGCGGACGGCGTCGCGGTCGCCGAGCCAGATGTTGTCGCCCATGCCGATCTCGTCGCCGTAGTAGAGGATCGGCGAGCCGGGCAGGGAGAGCAGCAGGGCGGTGAACAGCTCGATCTGGTTGCGGTCGTTGTCGAGGAGCGGCGCGAGGCGGCGGCGGATGCCGATGTTGGCGCGCATGCGGGGGTCTTTCGCGTACTCGGCCCACATGTAGTCGCGTTCCTCGTCGGTGACCATCTCCAGGGTCAGCTCGTCGTGGTTGCGCAGGAAGATGCCCCACTGGCAACCGGACGGGATCGCGGGCGTCTTGGCGAGGATCTCGGAGACGGGGTGGCGGGACTCGCGGCGTACGGCCATGAAGATGCGCGGCATGACCGGGAAGTGGAACGCCATGTGGCATTCGTCGCCGCCGCTCGGGAAGTCCCCGAAGTAGTCGACCACGTCCTCCGGCCACTGGTTGGCCTCGGCCAGCAGCACCGTGTCCGGGTACTGGGTGTCGATCTCCTTGCGGACCCGCTTCAGGAACTGGTGGGTCGCGGGCAGGTTCTCGCAGTTGGTGCCCTCGCTCTGGTACAGGTACGGCACCGCGTCCAGCCGGAACCCGTCGATGCCGAGGTCCAACCAGAACTTCAGCGCGGAGATCATCTCCTCCTGCACCGCCGGGTTCTCGTAGTTGAGGTCCGGCTGGTGCGAGAAGAAGCGGTGCCAGTAGTACTGCTTGCGTACCGGGTCGTACGTCCAGTTGGACGCCTCGGTGTCGACGAAGATGATGCGGGCGTCCTGGTACTGCTTGTCGTCGTCGGCCCAGACGTAGTAGTCGCCGTACGGACCGTCCGGGTCCCGCCTGGACTCCTGGAACCACGGGTGCTGGTCGCTGGTGTGGTTCATGACGAAGTCGATGATCACACGCATACCGCGCTGGTGGGCGGCGTCCACGAACTCCACGAAGTCGGCGAGGTCGCCGAACTCCGGCAGTACGGCGGTGTAGTCCGAGACGTCGTAACCGCCGTCTCTCAGCGGCGACTTGAAGAACGGCGGCAGCCACAGGCAGTCCACGCCGAGCCACTGGAGGTAGTCGAGCTTGGCGGTCAGGCCCTTGAGGTCGCCGACGCCGTCGCCGTTGCTGTCCTGGAAGGAGCGGACCAGGACCTCGTAGAAGACGGCACGCTTGAACCAGTCCGGGTCCCGGTCCCGGGCGGGAGTGTCCGCGAAGGTGTCCGGGACGGGCTCATTGACGATCATATGGTGGGTGACCCTCCGATCTGCGGGTTGGACGGTCGCAGGACGGTGAGGACGTGCGCGGGGCGCCGGCCCGGTTCGAGGCGCACGTAGTTGGCCCTGCCCCAGTGGTAGGTCTCGCCGGTCAGCTCGTCGCGTACCGGCACCGACTCGTGCCAGTCCAGGCCGAGTTGCGGCATGTCCAACGAGACCGTGGCCTCCTGGGTGTGGTGCGGGTCGAGGTTGGCGACGACCAGAACCGTGTTCGATCCCGCACGCTTGGAGTAGACGATCACCGCGTCCTGGTCGGCGTGGTGGAAGTGCAGGTCACGCAGCTGCCGCAGGGCGGGGTTGCGCCTTCTGACCGCGTTGAGGCGGGTGATGAGCGGTGCGATCGTACGCCCCTCACGTGCGGCCGACTCCCAGTCCCGCGGCTGGAGTTGGTACTTCTCGGAGTCGCGGTACTCCTCGCTGCCCTCCCGCAGCGGGGTGTTCTCGCACAGCTCGTAGCCGCTGTAGATGCCCCAGGAGGGGGAGAGGGTGGCGGCGAGCACGGCCCGGACCTCGAAGGCGGGACGACCGCCGTGTTGGAGGTAGGCGTGCAGGATGTCCGGGGTGTTGGGGAAGAAGTTGGGCCGCATGTAGGCGGCCGCCTCACCGGTCAACTCGGTCAGATATTCGGTCAGTTCCTGCTTCGTGTTGCGCCAGGTGAAGTAGGTGTAGGACTGCTGGAAGCCGATCTGCGCGAGGGTGTGCATCATCGCCGGGCGGGTGAAGGCCTCCGCCAGGAAGATCACGTCCGGGTCCTTGCGGTTGATCTCGGCGATGACCCGCTCCCAGAAGACCACCGGCTTGGTGTGCGGGTTGTCCACGCGGAAGATCCGCACCCCGTGGTCCATCCAGTGCCGCAGCACCCGGACCGTCTCCGCGATCAGACCGTCCATGTCGGCGTCGAAGGCGATCGGGTAGATGTCCTGGTACTTCTTCGGCGGGTTCTCGGCGTAGGCGATCGTCCCGTCCGGGCGGTGGTGGAACCACTCCGGGTGCTTCTGCACCCAGGGGTGGTCCGGGGAGCATTGAAGCGCGAAATCGAGCGCGACCTCCAGGCCCAGCTTCCGCGCCTCGCCGACGAAGTGGTCGAAGTCCTCGATGCTGCCGAGGTCGGGGTGGATCGCGTCGTGGCCGCCCTCCGGGGAGCCGATCGCCCAGGGCACCCCCACGTCGTCCGGTCCGGCGGTGAGGCTGTTGTTGGGGCCCTTGCGGAAGGTGCCGCCGATCGGATGAACCGGCGGCAGGTAGACCACGTCGAAGCCCATCTCCGCGATCGGCCTCAACCGCCGCACCGCCGTACGGAACGTACCGTGCGGCCGCTCGGCCGTGCCCTCGCTGCGCGGGAAGAACTCGTACCAGGAGCCGTACAGCGCCCGCTCCCGCTCCACCAGCAGCGGCATCGGGTCGGACGCGGTCACCAACTCCCGCAGCGGGTAACGCTCCAGGACCTCCCGCACGGGGGGCCGTAGCGCCTGGGCGAGCCGCCAGGCGGCCGGGCGTTCCTCGTCCCGCAGGACGGCCGCCGCGTCCAGCAGCTTGCGCCGGTGCGTCTTCGGGACCCCGGCGGCGGCACGCTCGTACAGCCGGGCGCCCTCCTCCAGCACCAGTTCCGTGTCCTGGCCGGCGGGGATCTTGATCCCGGCGTGGTGCCGCCAGGTGGTGATCGGATCGGCCCAGGCCTCGACCGTATACGTCCAGCGGCCGGGCGCGCCCGCCGTGACGGTCGCGCCCCAGCGGTCGGTGCCCGGCGCCAGTTCCCGCATCGGCGTCCAGGGTCCCCGCCGGCCCCGCGGGTCGCGCAGCACCACATTGGCCGCCACCGCGTCGTGCCCCTCGCGGAACACGGTGGCCGAGACCTCGAACGACTCCCCGGTCACCGCCTTGGCGGGCCGGCGCCCGTGCTGGACCACCGGGCGCACGTCGAGGACCGGGATCCGGCCGACGGCGGTGGCCAGCCTCGATGGCGTCCGGGCGGGGGACTTGGCGCGTTTGCGGGCCGCCGCCTTCTTCGCCGCCGGCTTCCCGGCCGCCGCGGGCACGCCGCCGGAGGGTGGCGCGGCGCCCGGCGGGGACGACGACGAGGTGCGCGCGGCGGCCGAGGAGCCGCGCGCGGCGGCCGGCGGGGTGTGCGTAGCGTCCGGCGATGTGTGCGTGGCGCCTGACGGTGTGTGCGCTGCGGCTGACGAGTGGTGCGTGGCGGGCATGACCGCTCCTGTCCGCGTCAACGTGACATGACTAGGGGAGGTGGGTCCTGCGGGCGGTGCTGGTGGGTGCCTGTGGGGTGGGTACCGGTGGAGCCTTCCCATCCTTTTCGGGTGGGCAATCCGGAACTTTGTTAACTACTCGCGCGTATGTCCACCCACCAGACCGGCCCACTTGTACGGGTGCCCCCGGCCCGCCTCCCCACGCCCCGACACCCCCGCCGGTACGTCCCCACCGACGCCCCGGTAACCACTACCGTCGAAGGGACGACGAGACGTACGGCGCCGTGCGTCTCACCCCGTAACGCGCCCGCCGAGGTGGCATGTGAAGGCGATCCGTCGGTTCACCGTCCGTCCCGTTCTCCCCGAACCCCTCCGGCCGCTGAGCGAGCTGGCGCACAATCTGCGCTGGTCGTGGCATGCGGAGACGCGCGATCTGTTCCAGTCCGTCGACCCGGAGGCATGGGCCGCCGCCGGGCGCGACCCGGTGCGGCTACTGGGCCGGGTGCGGCCCGCGAGGCTCGCCGAACTCGCCGGGGACCGGCGGCTCCGGCGGCGCCTGAACGCGGTCGCCGATGACCTGGACGACTATCTGACCGGTGACCGCTGGTACCAGGCACAGCCCGAGGGACTGCCCTCCGCGGTGGCTTACTTCTCCCCGGAGTTCGGCATCACGGCCGCCCTGCCGCAGTACTCCGGGGGGCTCGGCATCCTCGCGGGCGACCATCTGAAGGCGGCCAGCGATCTCGGCGTGCCCCTCGTCGGGGTCGGGCTGCTCTACCGGCACGGCTATTTCCGGCAGACCCTGTCCCGCGACGGCTGGCAGCAGGAGCACTACCCGGTGCTCGACCCCAACGAGCTGCCCCTCACCCAGTTGGCGGAATCCGACGGAACGCCCGTCCGGGTCTGCCTCGCGCTGCCCGGCGGCCGGGTCCTGAACGCGCGGATCTGGCTGGCGCAGGTCGGCCGGGTGCCGCTGCTGCTGCTCGACTCGGACGTGGAGGAGAACGACCCCGCCGCCCGCTCCGTCACCGACCGGCTCTACGGCGGCGGCAGCGAGCACCGGCTGCTCCAGGAGATGCTGCTCGGCATAGGAGGTGTCCGGGCGGTGCGCGCGTACTGCCGGCTCACCGGACACCCCGAGCCGGAGGTGTTCCACACCAACGAGGGGCACGCGGGCTTCCTCGGCCTGGAGCGCATCGCCGAACTGTGCGCGCGGGGGCTGGACTTCGACGCCGCGCTCGAATCGGTGCGCGGGGGCACGGTGTTCACCACCCACACCCCGGTCCCGGCCGGCATCGACCGCTTCGAACGCGACCTGATCGCCCGGCACTTCGGCCCGGACGCCGAGCTGCCCCGCATCGAGACGTCCCGCGTCCTCGGGCTCGGCATGGAGACCTATCCGGGCGGCGAGCCGAACCTGTTCAACATGGCCGTGATGGGGCTCAGGCTGGCCCAGCGCGCCAACGGGGTCTCGCTGCTGCACGGACAGGTCAGCCAGGAGATGTTCGCCGGGCTGTGGCCGGGATTCGACGCCGAGGAGGTGCCGATCACCTCCGTGACCAACGGGGTGCACGCCCCCACCTGGGTGGCCCCGGAGGTGCTGCGGCTCGGCGCCCGGAAGATCGGCGCCCAGCGCGCGGAGGACGCGCTCGCCGTCGGCGGCTCCGAGCGCTGGGACTCGGTGGCGGACATCCCGGACCAGGACATCTGGGAGCTGCGCCGCACCCTGCGCGAACAGCTGGTGCTGGAGGTGCGCGAGCGGCTCGGCGCGTCCTGGCGTCAACGAGGGGCCGCCGGCGCCGAGTTGGGCTGGATCGACGGGGTGCTCGACCCGGACGTCCTCACCATCGGGTTCGCGCGGCGCGTGCCGTCGTACAAGCGGCTGACGCTGATGCTGCGCGACCCGGACCGGCTGCGGGAGCTGCTGCTGCACCCCGAGCGGCCGGTGCAGATCGTGGTGGCGGGCAAGGCGCATCCGGCCGACGACAGCGGCAAGCGGCTGGTGCAGGAGCTGGTCCGGTTCGCGGACGACCTCCGGGTGCGGCACCGGATCGTCTTCCTGCCCGACTACGGCATGGCGATGGCACAGAAGCTCTACCCCGGCTGCGACGTGTGGCTGAACAACCCGCTGCGCCCGCTGGAGGCGTGCGGCACCTCCGGGATGAAGGCGGCGCTGAACGGCTGCCTCAACCTCTCGGTGCGGGACGGCTGGTGGGACGAGTGGTTCCGGCCGGACTTCGGCTGGGCCATCCCGACCGCCGACGGCACCGGCACGGACGCCGAGCGGCGCGACGACATCGAGGCGGCCGCGCTGTACGAGCTGCTGGAGCAGCGGATCGCGCCGCGCTTCTACGAGCGCGGCCGGGGCGGGCTGCCCGACCGCTGGATCCAGATGGTCCGCCAGACCCTCACCCTGCTCGGGCCCAAGGTGCTGGCGGGCCGCATGGTCCGCGAGTACGTCGAACGGCTCTACGCCCCGGCCGCCCGCTCCCACCGCGCGCTGACCCCGGACACCGCGCGGGAACTGGCCGGGTGGAAGGCGCGGGTGCGGGACGCCTGGCACGGGGTGAGCGTCGACCACGTGGAGACGACCGAGACGACGGCCACGGCGGAACTGGGTACGACGATCGGGCTGCGGGTGCGCGTCGGGCTCGGCGCGCTCACCCCCGACGACGTCGAGGTGCAGGCGGTCTCCGGACGGGTCGACGCCCAGGACCGCATCACCGACGCCACCGTCGTCCCCCTCAAGCCGGCCGGCACCCCCGACCTGGAGGGCCGCCGCCTCTACGAGGGCCACCTCTCCCTCGACCGCACCGGCCCCTACGGCTGCACGGTCCGCATCCTCCCCACCCACCGCCTCCTCGCCTCACCGGCCGAACTGGGTGTGGTCGCCCTGCCGACGGAGGACACGGGGGAGGGGGCGGGGGTGCTGCTGCGCTGAGACCCGGCGGGGGACGGCCGCCCTACGGCGCGACCAGCCGCGCGAGTCCGGAGCGGTCGTCCCCACCGGCGGGGTCCGGGGCGTACCGCCAGCAGGTGGTCGTGGCCGGCACGAACGCCTGCAGCAGCCCGGCCACCGCGGACAGCAGGGCAGTTCACGCCGTTCGGAGCGCGGCAGGTGAGGTACATCCGGGTCGACGGGCCCGGACAGCGGCAGCCGCGGTAGGTGTCGCAACCGAAGGCGCGGTGCGCCCCCGGCAACACCGCTCAGGCCGCGGCCGCCAGCGGGACCAGCGGCGCGCGGCGGCGCCGGGCCGGGGCGAAAACGGGTGCGGTCGCGGTCATCGGTGCCGGTCGGGTCAGGGCGGACGGACGGGAGAGGGTCAGTCGGGTTCCACCCCGGCGCACAGTTTCCTCAGGACCGCTCCGCAGCGGCGGGCGTACGCGTGCTGGAAGCCGCGGGTGGCCGGGCCGGCGGCCTTGGCGTACCACTTGGCCGGTTTGCTGAAGGCGGCGACGGTGAGCCAGACCGTGCCGTCGCCGGTGCGGTCCACCAGGAAGGCTTCCTCGCCGCATTCGGGGTGGCTCTCCAGGGTGCCGTAGGCCCAGCCCGCGCGGCGGGGTTCCTCGGCGGTCCATATGATCCGGCAGGGCGCCCTGACCAGGCCCGCCAGCGTGACCGTGACGTCCACGCCGGGGGCGGCGCGGTCGGCGGTGGCGTCTATGCCCACGCCGAGCGCGCGGTGCATCTCCCAGGTGAGGACCGCCTCGGCGGCCCGCCTGAAGACCTCTTCGCCCTCGCCGAGGCGGGCGCGCACCAGCAGCGGGCGGAAGCCGGGCGGGCAGAAGGTCAGGTCGTCGTGGGTCGCTCCGACCGGTGCGTACGTGAAGGGTGCCGAGGACATGGGGCCCAAGAGTAGGGCGGCACCCGGAGGAGATCCGCTCCGGGTGCCGCCCTCTTCACAACCCTGCCCTCGTCACCGCCGTACGGGGGTCAGTTGACGTTGACCGCCGACCAGGCCGCCGCCACCGCCTTGTACTCGGTGCTGGAGGAGCCGTACAGGGCGGACGCCGCGGACAGCGTGCCCGCGCGGGCCGACTTGTAGTTGGTGGTCGACGTGAAGTACGTCGTCAGCGCCTTGTACCAGATCTGCAGCGCCTTGTCCCGGCCGATGCCGGTGACCGTGGAGCCGTTGTACGTCGGGGAGTTGTACGACACCCCGTTGATCGTCTTCGCGCCGCTGCCCTCGGACAGCAGGTAGAAGAAGTGGTTGGCGACGCCGGACGAGTAGTGGACGTCCAGGTTGCCGACGGAGGAGGACCAGTAGTCCGCCGAGCCGCCGTCCTTGCTGGGCTTGTCCATGTAGCGCAGCGGGGTGCCGTCGCCGTTGATGTCGATCTTCTCGCCGATGAGGTAGTCGCCCTTGTCGGACGCGTTGTTCGCGAAGAACTCCACACCGGTGCCGAAGATGTCCGAGGTGGCCTCGTTCAGACCGCCGGACTCGCCGCTGTAGTTCAGGCCCGCGGTGTTGGAGGTGACACCGTGGCTCATCTCGTGGCCGGCCACGTCCAGCGCGGTGAGCGGGTGGTTGTTGCCCTCGCCGTCGCCGTAGGTCATGCAGAAGCAGCTGTCGTCCCAGAACGCGTTCACGTACTGGCTGCCGTAGTGCACGCGGGAGTACGCGCCGACGCCGTTGTTCTTGATGCCGCTGCGCCCGAACGTGCTCTTGTAGAAGTCCCAGGTCTCCTGCGCGCCGTAGGCGGCGTCCGCGGCGGCCGTCTGGTCCGTCGTGGAGCTGGAGGCCGTGCCGGTGCCCCAGACGTTGTCCGCGTCGGTGAACAGCGTGCCCTTGCCGGACGTCTTGTGCGCCAGGTTGTAGGTGCTGTGGCCGCCGCGGGTGGCGTCGGTGAGCTGGTACGACGAGCCGGACTGGGTGGTGCTCAGGCTCACGGTGCCCGAGTACAGGGTCTTGCCGGTGCCGGTCGCGTTCTCGATGCCCTGGTACTCGAACAGCTTCTTGCCGGTGGCGGCGTCGGTGATGACGTGCAGCTGGTTCGGGGTGCCGTCGTCCTGGAGGCCGCCGACGATCGTCTCGTAGGCGAGGACGGGGGTGCCGGAGCCGGCCCAGATCACCTTGCGGGCGCCGTCCGCGGTGGACTTGGCCGAGCCGAGGGCCTTGGCGGCGGACACGGCCTGCTTCTCGGCCTTGGCCGGGGTGAGCTTCGGCGTGAGCGAGGCGACCTTGATGGTGGCCTTGGTCGCCTTGGTGACGCCCTCGGTCTTGCCGGACTTGGCGGTGTGCACGACCAGGTCGCCGCCGAGGACCGGCAGGCCCGCGTAGGTGCGCTCGTAGCGGGTGTGGACCGTGCCGTCGACGTCCTTGACGACGTCCTTGACGACCAGCTTCTCCTTGGCGCCGAGGCCTATCCGCTGGGCCGTCTCGGGCGCGTCGGCCTGCGCCTGCTTGATCAGCGAGGTGTGGGCGGCGGTGGAGAGCGCGGCGGGCGCGGCGGCCAGCGGCTTGGCGGCGGCCGGGGTCTGGGCGGCCGAGGCGCTGGTGGCCAGGGAGGCGGAGACGAGTGCTCCGGCGGCGACGGCGGTGGCGACGGCCAGGGTGGTGCGCTTGTGACGCGCGGAGAGGGGGCTCACGCAAGCTCCTTCGTGGGGGAGGCCGGTCAGCGTGGGGTTACTGGCCGGGTATTTCGCTGTGAAGCTGCTGTGCTGCTTGCGGCGTGGAGAGAGAGTGACATCAAGGGCGCGTACATGTCAGGACCCTGAAGTGATGTTGGCTGAAAAGCGATCGGCCGGGAAATGTTGCAGTGGTGTGAACAAGTGGCGCTCAAGGGGGCGGCGCGCCCCAACCACCTTGATTTCTCGGGCCGTTGAGATGCGGTTTACGGGAACGCCGTATTCCGTCCGCCCCGTGCGGGCACGCCGTACGTGGCCTGATTCCCACCACCCGAACCCACCGCTCCATTGGCCGATTCACTCATCCGGCCGGGACGGCAGGGGTCAGCCGAGGATGCCCCGGTCGTAGGCCGCCGCCACCGCGGCCGCGCGGTCCTTGGCGCCCAACTTGGCGTAGAGGTGGGTGAGATGGGTCTTGACCGTGGCCTCACTGATGAAGAGTTCGCGGGCGATCTCGCGATTGGAGGTGCCCTTGGCGACCAGGGCGAGGACCTCGCGTTCGCGCGCGGAGAGGGGCTCGTTGCCGGGGGCGGGGGAGCGCACGGCCCGTACGAGGCGGGAGGCGACGGCCGGGGAGAGGACGGTACGGCCCTCGGCGGCGGCGCGCACGGCGGTGAACAGCTCGTCGCGCGGGGCGTCCTTGAGGAGGTACCCGGTGGCACCGGCCTCGATCGCGGGAAGCGTGTCGGAGTCGGTGTCGTACGTGGTGAGCACCAGCACCTTGGCGCGGGCGCCGCGCCGGGTCAGCTCACGGATCGCGGCGACGCCCGAGCCGCCCGGCATGCGCAGGTCCATCAGGATCACGTCGGGGTCCAGCTCGGCCGCCCGCGCGACCCCCTCCGGACCGCTCGCGGCCTCGCCGAGCACCCGGAAGCCGGACTGGGACTCGAACATGCCGCGCAGACCGTCCCGGACGACCGGGTGGTCGTCGACGATCAGCAGCGTGATGGGGGGCTCAGTGGTCATCGCGGACCAACGGTACGCGAGCCGACACCGCGGTGCCCTGCCCCGGTTCCGACTCCACCGCGAGGGAGCCCGCGATCCGCTCGGCGCGCGCCCGCATCCCGGCAAGCCCGAAGCCCCCGGCGCGGGTGCGGGCGGGGACGGCGGCCGGGTCGAAGCCGGTGCCGTCGTCACGGATGTCCAGGATCACCTCGTCCCCGAGGAACGTCAGCGTGACGCCGAGGCGGCCCGCGCGGGCGTGCCGGGCCGCGTTGGACAGCGCCTCCTGGGCGATCCGCAGCAGCGTCGCCGAGACCTCCTCGTGCAGCATCTCGGCGGTGCCGGTGACGGCGAACTCGGCCCGCATCCCGGTGCGTTCGCCCCAGTCGGCGACGGTCTTCTTCAGCGCCTCCGGCAGCCCGGCGGCGGCCAGTTCGACGGGGGCGAGGTTGTGCACCGAGCGGCGGGCCTCGCCGAGGCTGTGCCGGGCGAGCGAGGAGGCACGCTCCAGATGGGTGCGGGCGGTCGCCAGGTCCCGCGCGCCCGCCACCACCTGGAGCTGGGCGATGATCCCGGTCAGGCCCTGCGCGATCGTGTCGTGGATCTCCGCGGCGAGCCTGCGCCGCTCATCGGCGACGCCCGCCTCCCGCGCCTGCACCAGCAACTGGGCGTGCAGGGCCGCGTTCTCGTCCAGCGCCTGCTGCAACGCCGCGTTGGTGCGCTCCAGCTCGTCGATGGTGTCCGCCTGCGTCTCGATGCGCCGCTGCTCCTGGTCGGCGAACCGGAACAGCAGGCCGACCAGGCCGAGGTTGGTGCAGAAGACCGCGGCGAAGATCAGCCACATCATCGGCCCGTGCGGCGGCATCCCGCCGACCTCGCTGCCCGCCATGGTCACCGCGGTCAGGAACAGCCCGAGCGGCGCCAGCCGGCGCGGCAGATGCAGGCCCGAGCTGTAGTAGCCGACCGCCGCGTAGATCCCGAAGAACGGGTTGAGCCAGGTCAGCGCGAACGCCAGCCCCCAGCGCACGAAGTACAGGCACGCGGTGACACGGTCCGGCCCCGGTATGTCCGAAGTCACCCGCCGCCACGCCAGCTGGAGCAGCACGGCGGCGGACGCCAGGGCACCGGCCGCCGTCACCTCGCCGCCCGACATGCCGATCACCCGGGCCGAGGCGGCCGACGTCACCAGCCCCACGGCGAGCATCACATAGGGCCCCCAGCGGTCGAAGGAGGCCCTGCGCTGCCAGCCGGTCGCGTACGTCATGCGCCCAGTGTCCGGCACGGCCGTACTCACTCCCAGCGGAACCAGCGCGCCGCGCCCGCCGTGAGCAGCACCGCCCACAGCGCGAGCACGCCCAGGTGCGCCCAGCCGGGCCAGTGGCCCGCGGCCGCCTGGTTCAGGGCCTCGGCCGCCGCCCCGAAGGGGGTGTACCCCACGATCCGGGCCAGCGTGTGGGGCATGCTCTGCACCGGCAGCCACACCCCCGCGCAGAACATCATCGGGAAGAACACCGCCGATCCGACCGCCCCCGCGATCTTCGTGGTCCGCGACAGCGCCGACAGCAGGGAGCCGAGGGCGAGCGAGGCCGCCGCCGTGAGCAGCAGCGCCAGCAGGTAGCCGCCCGGCTGCGCGGGCAGTCGTACGCCGAACACCAGCCGGCCGGTCAGCAGCGCGAGCAGCGCCGAGGCCAGCGCCACCCCGCCCTGCACCGTCATCTGCGCGGTCAGCAGTGCCGCCGGCCGCACCGGGGTGGCCGACATCCGGCGCAGGATGCCCCGCTCCCGGTAGCCGGTGAGCACCTGCGGCAGCGACTGCGCCCCGCACAGCAGCAGCGCGATCAGCACGGCCACCGGCACATAGGCGTCGATGGGCCGCAGCCCGCCCATCGAGGCGTCGGCCTTCCGGAACGCGGGGATCGAGCCGAGGATCGCCAGCAGCAGCGTCGGGAACAGGAACATCCAGAAGACGGCGGCCGGTTCGCGCCGGAAGAGCCGGAACTCGGTCCGCAGGACGGCGGTGTTCATGCCGTGGCCTCCTTGGTCAGATCGAGGAACGCGTCGTCCAGGGTGGCGTCCACGACGCGGAGCTGATGGGCGGTGACGCGGTGCCGGGCGAGCAGGGTGAGGACCGCGTCGACGGTCGCGTCGGTGCCGGACAGGGTGAGCCGGCCGTTGTGGTGCGCGATGGAGGCGAGCGAGGGCAGCGCGGCCAGCTCACGCTCGTCCAGCGGCGCGGACGGGGTGAAGCTGATGACGGTCGCGCCCGCCGAGCGGTGGATCAGTCCGGCCGGGGTGTCCAGGGCGGCCACCCGCCCCTTGTCGATCACCGCCACCCGGTCGCACAGCCGCTGCGCCTCCTCCATGAAATGGGTGACGAGCAGCACGGTGACCCCGCTCGCGCGGACGTCCTCGATCAGCTGCCAGGTGTCCCGGCGGGCCCGCGGGTCCAGACCGGTGGTCAGCTCGTCCAGGACCACGATCCGGGGGCCGCCGATCAGCGCCAGCGCGATGAACAGCCGCTGCTGCTGCCCCCCGGACAGCTTCCCGAACCGGGTGCCGAGCTTGTCGGTGAGCCCCAGCCGCTCGGCCAGCGGCCGCCAGTCGGCGGGCCGCGGGTAGAGGGCGGCGTACAGCTCCAGCGCCTCCCGCACGGTCAACTTGGCCTGGATCTCGCTCTGTTGCAGCTGGGCGCCGAGGAGTCCGGCGACCTGCGCGTGATCGGCGACGGGATCGAGCCCGGCGACCCGGACCCGGCCGCCGTCGGGGACCCGCAGGCCCTCGACGCACTCGACGGTGGTGGTCTTGCCGGCGCCGTTCGGGCCGAGGATCCCGAAGATCTCGCCCTCCTCGACGGCGAAGGAGACGCCGTCCACGACGGTCCGGCCGCCGTACGACTTGCGCAGATCGGTGACTTCGATGACGGATGGCATGCACCGAGAATCCCGTCCGGCGACGGCCCGGCACATCGGCCGGCCCGCCCGATGTCGCATCAGCCGATCGGTTGATGCCGGACTACGACCCGACGGGCGCCCGGGGGCGTAGGACCAGCGGCGGAGCGGGGGCCAGTCAAAACTCGGTGGGCGATCCGGGTGCCGCTCCGTACGCTCGTTCGCGATGCCCACGACACGTGAAACCGCCCAGGACAGATCCGCCGTGCGCAGCCTGCTGCGGCTGTGGCCGTATGTGCGGCCGGTGCGGGCGCGGCTGCTCACCGCGGCCCTCGTCGCGATCGTCGCCTCCTGCACGGGCCTGGTGATCCCGCTCGTCCTCAAGTGGATGGTGGACGGCCCCGTCGCTGGCCGGGACCCGGCGGGGGTCTGGCTCGGCGCGCTGTACCTGCTGCTGCTCGGGATCGCCGAGGCGGTGCTGTTCGGCATCCGGCGCTGGCTCGTGGCCCGGCCGCTGTCGCACGTCGAGGCGCGGATGCGGGCCGATCTGTACCGGCATCTCCAGCGGCTGCCCGTCGCCTTCCACGACCGGTGGGCATCCGGTCAGCTGCTGTCGCGGGGCACCACCGATCTGATGCTGCTGCGCATGTTCCTCGCCTTCCCGCTGACGTTCCTGCTGGTCAACGGCGTCACGATCCTGGTCGGCGTGGCCATCATGCTGGCCCAGGACTGGCTGCTCGGGCTGGTCGTGCTGGTGCCCGCGGTGCCGGTGCTGTGGACGTGCGTGGTCTTCGAGGGGCGGTACGCGCGGGCGGCGCGGCGGGCCCAGGACCAGGTGGGGGACCTGACCACGCTGGTCGAGGAGAGCGTGCTCGGCATCCGCGTCATCAAGGGGTTCGGTCGGCACCGCAGCCAGGCGCGGGCGTTCGCCACCCTCTGTGCGGAACTGCGGGGGACCGAGCTGCGCAAGGCGCGGCTGCTGGCGGTGATCTGGGGTGTCATCGTCGCCCTGCCCGAAATGGCGATCGGGGTGGCGCTGGTGCTGGGCGCGGTCCAGGTCGCGGACGGGAACCTGTCGGCGGGCACGCTGGTGGCCTTCCTCAGTACGGCCCTCGCGCTGCGCTGGCCCGTGGAGTCGATCGGGTTCCTGCTGGCGATGAGCCAGGAGGCGGCCACCGCCACGGAACGGTACTTCGAGGCGATGGACGAGGCACCGGAGGAAGAACCGGCCGGGGGCGGGGACGCTCACCGGCGCTCGCCGGGTGCCGCCGCGCCCACCCGTGCCGCCCCAGCGGCACGACTGCCCGCGGCCAAAGCGACTGCCGGGCTCCGGTTCGAGGGCGTCCGGTTCCGCTACCCCGACGCGCCCCCCGGCTCCCCGCCCCTCCTCCACCACATCGACCTGCACATCCGCCCCGGCGAGTCCATGGCCCTCGTCGGCGCCACCGGCAGCGGCAAGACCACGCTCACCGCCCTCGTCCCCCGTCTCCACGAGGTCACCTCGGGCCGTATCACCCTCGACGGCGTCGACATCACCGCCATGCCCCGCGAGGAGCTGCGCGCGAAGGTCGCCGTGGCCTTCGAGGAACCCACCCTCTTCTCCGCCACCGTCGGCGAGAACGTCCTCATGGGCGCCACGGACGGCACCGGCGGGGACGAGCTCGACCGCGCCCTCGCCATCGCGCAGGCCGAGTTCGCGCACGCGCTGCCCCAGGGCACCGGCACCCGCGTCGGCGAGCAGGGCCTCAGCCTCTCCGGCGGTCAGCGGCAACGGCTCGCGCTGGCACGGGCCGTCGTCGGCCGCCCTCGGTTCCTGGTCCTCGACGACCCGCTGTCCGCGCTGGACGTGCACACCGAGGCCGCCGTGGAGGCCGCGCTGCGCCGGGTGCTCGCGGACACCACCGCGCTGATCGTCGCGCACCGCCCCTCCACCGTGCTGCTCGCCGACCGGGTGGCGCTGCTCTCCGGCGGCCGGATCGCGGCCGTGGGCACGCACCAGGAGCTGCTGCGCGGCAACGCCGAATACGCGCACCTCATGTCCGGCGAGGAGGATTCCCGTTGACCGCCACCAGCCCCGAGAACCCCTTCGACCGGGACGTACTGCCCTCCCCGCCCGGCGCCACCGCCGCCCTGCTGCGCTCGCTGCTCGCACCGATGAAGGCCCGCGCCGCCCTGGCCGCCGCCCTGGTGCTGCTCCAGCAGGCCGCCGTGCAGGTGGGCCCGCTGCTGGTGGCGTACGCCATCGACCGCGCCGTACCGGCGTTCCGGGACCACCGGTACGCTCCGCTGATCGCGGTGGGCGCCGGCTATCTGCTGTGCGCGCTGCTCTCCGGCGGCCTCCAGGTCGCGTTCGTACGGCAGTCCGCGCGGGTCAGCCAGGACGTCCTGCTCGACCTGCGCGGGCGGATCTTCCGGCACGCGCAGGCGCTCAGCATCGACTTCCACGAGCGGTACACCTCCGGGCGGCTGATCTCCCGCTCCACCACCGACGTCGAGTCGCTGCGGGAGCTGATGGAGGACGGGCTCCAGGAACTGGTGACGGTCGTCCTGTCCTTCGTCTACATCTCGGCCATGCTGCTGTGGCTGGACCTCGGGCTCGGCGCGGTCGCGGTGGCGTCCTTCGTCCCGCTGTACTTCCTCATCCGGCTCTACCAGCGGCGCGCGGGACGGGTGTTCCGGTCCCGGTCGACGGCGATCGCGGCGGTGATGGTGAAGTTCGTGGAGACCATGAACGGCATCCGCCCGGTGCGCGCCTTCCGCCGGGAGGCGGCCAACGACGCCGCGTTCGCCGAGCTGAACCACGCCCACGAGCGGACCAACGGGGACTCGATGCTGGAGATGGCCCGGTATGTGGTGGGCTCCCGGCTGGTCGCCAACACGGCGGTCGCGGGCATCGTGCTCTGGGGCGCCTACCGGGTGGCGTCCGGCTCGCTGGAGCTGGGCGTGCTGGCGGCGGCGGTGCTCTACCTGCGCCGCCTGTACGACCCGATCGACCGGCTCGGGATGTTCCTGAACTCCTACCAGTCGGCCGCCGCCTCCCTGGAGAAGATCGCGGGCCTGCTCGCCCGGACGCCGTCCGTGCCGGAGCCGGCCACCCCGGCCGAACTCCCGCCCGCCCGCGGCGGGTTCCCCGGCCGCGAGGTGCGGTTCGAGGGGGTCGCGTTCGCCTATCGCACCGGCGGCGAGGTGCTGCCCCGCTTCGACCTGACCCTGCCGGCCGGGCAGACGGTGGCGGTGGTCGGCTCCACCGGCGCCGGCAAGTCCACGCTCGCCAAGCTGCTCGCCCGCTTCTACGACCCCACGCGGGGCCGGGTGCTGCTCGACGGGGTGGACCTGCGCGACCTGCCCACGGCCGAGCTGCGGCGCGGGGTGGTGATGGTGACCCAGGAGGCGTTCCTGTTCTCCGGGACCGTCGCGGACAACATCGCGATCGGCCGCCCGGACGCCTCCAGGGCGGAGATCGAGCGGGCCGCGAAGGTGATCGGCGCCCACGAGTTCATCAGCGCGCTGCCCGACGGCTACGACACCGACGTGCGCAAGCGCGGCGGCCGTATCTCCGCGGGCCAGCGCCAACTCGTCGCCTTCGCGCGCGCGTTGCTCGCCGACCCGGCCGTCCTCATCCTGGACGAGGCCACCAGCTCCCTGGACATCCCCGGCGAACGGGCCGTCCAGCGCGCCATGTCCACCGTCCTGCGCGGCCGTACCGCCGTGGTCATCGCCCACCGCCTGTCCACCGTGGAGATCGCCGACCGCGTCCTGGTGATGGCCGACGGCCGCGTCATCGAGGACGGCTCACCCGCCGAACTCATCGCGGGCACCGGCAGCTTCGCCGACCTGCACCAGGCGTGGCAGGACAGCCTGGCCTGAACGGGAGACTCGTGATCCGGCCGACCGCCACCCCCCTCGACACGCCCCGCCTGCGCCTCGAACCCCTGCGCGTCGCGCACGCGGCGGAGGCGGTGCGCGTCTTCGACGACGTACGACTGCACACCTGGACCGGTGGCGCACCCGCCACCCTGGCCGAACTGGAGGCCAGGTACCGGCGCCAGTCGGCCGGGCACTCCCCGGACGGCTCGCAGGGCTGGCTGAACTGGATGCTGCGCAGGCGCGCGGACGGGCGGCTCGTCGGCACCGTGCAGGCCACCCTCCAGGCATCGGACGGGGACCACACGGAGGCCGAACTCGCCTGGGTGATCGGCGTCGGCCACCAGGGCGAGGGCTACGGACAGGAGGGCGCGCTCGCCATGGCCGCGTGGCTGCGCGCCCGCGGGGCGGACCGGCTGACCGCGCACATCCATCCCGGACACGAGGCGTCCAAGGGCATCGCCCGGTCCCTCGGCCTGCGGCCGACGGACCGGAGCACGGACGGCGAGGTGCTCTGGGCTACGGCACCCCCAGCTCGAACAGCGCGTACCCCGCGTACGAACCCGAGGCCAGGGCCGCGAAGGTGAGCACGGTGCACAGCATCGGCAGCGACAGCCGGCGAAGCGCGGTGGCGAGCGGCAGGAAGAGGGGGAAGCAGGGGAGCAGGTAGCGCGAGACGTTGGCGAAGATCTGCTGGCTGCCGAGGACCAGGGCCAGGGTGAGGACGGTGTACACGACCAGTACCACCGGCGGGCGCAGCCGGATCAGCAGCGGGAGCAGCGTGAGGGCGAGCAGCACCACGGCGACGCCGATCATGTCCGCGTAGGGGTAGGCGAACAGGTAGTCGCCGAACCGGCCCACCGGTACCGAGCGCAGCACGTCCAGGGTCTGGCTGCCGTAGTCGAAGCGGTGCGCCCACGCCCCCGACTGGAGCTTGAAGTAGCCGCCGAGGTCGCCCATCCGGTCGCCGACCCAGAGCAGGTAGCCGAGCAGTCCGAGCGGGGCCAGCGCCAGCGCGGCCAGCGGGCGCGCCACTCCGTCCTCGCCCCGGCGCACCGCCAGCAGCGCGGCCACCGCGAGCGCGGCGATCAGGGCCCCGGCCGTGGGCCGGTTGAGGCCGGCCGCGAAGGTGAGCACCCCGGCGGTGAGCCAGCGGCGGGTCAGCACGGCGTGGCAGGCCCAGACGGCCAGGGCCACGTAGAGGGAGTCCGAGTAGACCGCCCACTCCACGCCCGAGCCCGGCCACACCGCCCACAGGCCGGCCGCGGCGAGCCCCGCGCGGCGTCCGCCGAAGCGTTCCGCCACCGCGTAGACGCCGAGCGCGGCCGCGAACGACGCGAGGATCGACACCAGCAGCCCGGCGCCGTACGAGCCGAGGCCGGTCACCGCGGAGGCCATCCGGATCAGCGCCGGGTACAGCGGGAAGAACGCCGCCGAGTTGCCCTCCAGCGTGATCATCCCGGTGGCGCCCGGCACGGGGACGAGCTTCGGGTCGTAGCCGTGCAGCGCGATCTGCTGGTACCACCAGCCGTCCCAGGTGGCCAGCACGTCCCAGGCGTGCGCCCCGCCGCCGAAGCGGGGGTCCTTGCCCCGGTAGTCACCGGCGGCGGACAGCAGGTACATGAAGGAGAGGAACCCGGCCAGCTTCAGCGCGCCGAACACGCCGAGGACCGGGCCGTGCCGGCGGGCGGCGGCGCGCAGCCGGGAGCCGGGCGCGAGGGCCGGGGCGAGGGGCCGCGGCAGGGTCGCGGTCACGCGGCCGGGCGGGGACGGCGGGCGCGCGGCACCGAGGCCGCCAGGGTGCGCCGCATCCGGGCGATCCCGCGCAGGTCGGCCAGCGCGGTGGCCAGGATGTCGACGCTGCTGTCCGGGTCGTCCACCCAGTCCACCGGCACCTCGTGGATCCTGAGCCCGGCCCGCTCGGCGAGCACCAGCAGCTCGGTGTCGAAGAACCACTCCTCGTCCCGCACCAGCGGCAGCAGCCGCTCGGCGGCCTCGCGGCGCACCGCCTTGAACCCGCACTGCGCGTCCGAGAAGCCGACGGCGAGCGTCCAGTGCAGCAGCACGTTGTAACACCGCGAGATCACCTCCCGCTTGGGCCCGCGCACCACTTGCGCGCCGGACGCCAGCCGGGTGCCGATGGCCAGGTCGGAGTGGCCGGAGATGAGCGGCGCGACGAGCGGCAGCAGCGCCGCGAGCCCCGTGGACAGGTCGACGTCCAGATACGCCAGCACCGGCGCGCGCGAACCCGACCAGGCCGCCCGCAGCGCCCGGCCGCGGCCCTTCACCGGCAGCCGGAGCGAGGCCACCTCGGCTATCTCCAGGGCGAGTCGGGCCGCGATGCGCTCGGTGCCGTCGGTGCTCGCGTTGTCGGCGATCGTGATCCGGAAGGGGTAGGGGAAGGTGTCCCGCAGATGCGCGTGCAGCCTCCGGACGTTCGGCTCCAGGTCCTTCTCCTCGTTGAACACCGGGACGACCAGGTCCAGTACGGGCTCGACGTGGTGGGTGGGCAGCGGGGCGCGGCGGGGCGCCGGGGCCTGGGCTGGCGCGGAATACCGGCCCGGTCGGATGCTGAGCAAAGGGGATCCCCGTTCGGTGTCACCTGGCGGTGGTCGTGGTGGTCGTGGGCGGCGGCGGGTACGAGGTGGTCGGGGCCGTACTGGGAGCGCCGGGCGGTACCGAACTCGTCGAACTCGACGACGCATCCGGGGCCGACGTGGGCGGAGCGGTCGGCGTGGTGCTCGGCGCGGCCGACGGCGAGGGCGCCGGACTGGTCGTGGGCCGGGGCCCCGGCGCGCCGGGCCGCACCTCGGTGGGCCCGTGCGGCCACAGGAACAGCCCGAGGCCGAGCCCCGCGACCACCGCCGCGGAACCGGCGGCCCGGCAGACCGCCCGCACCCGGCGCCGGGTACGCACGCGGGCGCGCAGCCGCTCCCGGTGCCGCGCCTCGAACGGCGCCGGCTCCAGCGTCCCGTGCATCAGCCGCGCCAGCCCCTGCTCGAATCCGTCGGGCCCGCCGGACCCCCCGCCGGTCCCGTCGGGCCCCTCGGCCTCGCCGGTCGCGTCCGTGTGATTACCGAGCTTCATCACTCACCCCACCGGCTCGATGACGTCCGACAGCAGTTGCCGCAGCCGGGCCACCCCGCGCGCGGCGTGGGAGCGTGCGGTGCCGACCGGGCAGCCGAGCGTCTCGGCGACCTGCCGGTCGGGCATGTCCTGGTAGTAGCGCAGCACCACGGCGGCCCGCTGCCGCGGCGTCAGCTGTGCGAGCGCCGCCTCCAGCCGGGAGCGCTCGGCCACGGCCGCCGACAGGTCGCCGGCCGCCGCCACCTCGGGCAGTTGCTCCACGGGCCGCTCGCCCCACCAGCGCCGCCGCGCCGAACGGGCCGCCGCCCGCGCCAGCACGGTGCGCACATACGCCTCCGGCGCCTGGTCGGCCACCCTCGGCCAGGCGAACCACAGCTTGACCAGGGACTCCTGCAACAGGTCCTCGGCCCGATGCCGATCGCCCCCGGTGAGCAGACGGGCCAGATGGCACAGGACCGACCAGCGGGCCGCCACGAACGCGTCGTACTCACCGGCCCGAGCCTGCTCCATTCCCACGGGTCCTCGTCTCTCGCCGGCGCTTCTCACCAGAGGTAAGGCCCTGGACCCCCGCGCGCGCTGCACCGGACGTGCGTGATCCACGTCACGCACAGTCCGCGCACAGGCTCAGACGACCCGCAGCAGCAGCACCGCCCGCTCCGGCACCGTGAGTTCCGCGCCCGCCGGGTGCACCGTGCCGGGCGCCGCCGACTGGTCCTCGCGGGAGGTGTCCACCACCACCTCGTACCGCTCGGCCCAGGGCGGACCCGGCAGCACGAAGCCGGTCGGGGTCTCGCCCGCGTGCAGCACGGCGAGGAAGCTGTCGTCCACCACCCGCGCGCCCCGCTCGTCGCGGCCCGGAATGTCCCGCCCGGACAGGTACATGCCGAGCGTGGCCGCGGGCGCGTACCAGTCGGCCTCGGTCATCTCCGCGCCCCGCGCCGTGAACCAGGCCAGGTCCCGCAGCCCGTCCGCGGTCTGCGCCCGCCCGGAGAAGAAGGCGCGGCGGCGCAGCACCGGATGCCGGTGGCGCAGCGCGATCAGCCGGGCGGCGAGGGCGAACAGGGCCCGCCAGCCCGGCTCCTCCAGCAGCGACCAGTCGAGCCAGCTCGTCGCGTTGTCCTGGCAGTACGCGTTGTTGTTGCCGCCCTGGGTGCGCCCCAGCTCGTCGCCTGCCACCAGCATGGGCACGCCGGTGGACAGCAGCAGCGTGGTCAGCAGATTGCGCAGCTGGCGGCGGCGCAGGGCACGCACCCGCTCGTCCGCCGTCTCGCCCTCCGCGCCGCAGTTCCAGGACCGGTTGTCGTCGGTGCCGTCCCGGTTCTCCTCGCCGTTGGCCTCGTTGTGCTTGCGTTCGTACGACACCAGGTCGCGCAGCGTGAAACCGTCGTGCGCGGTGACGAAGTTGACGGAGGCGTACGGGCGGCGCCCGCCCCAGGCGTACAGGTCGCTGGAGCCGGAGAGCCGGTAGCCCATCTCGCGCACATCGGGCAGCGCGTGCCGCCAGAAGTCCCGCACGGTGTTCCGGTACCGGTCGTTCCACTCGGCCCACAGCGGCGGAAAGGCGCCCACCTGGTAGCCGCCCGAGCCGATGTCCCAGGGCTCGGCGATGAGTTTGACCCGGCGCAGCACCGGGTCCTGGGCGATCACCGCGAGGAAGGGGGAGAGCATGTCCACGTCGTGCATCGAGCGGGCGAGCGCCGCCGCCAGGTCGAAGCGGAAGCCGTCCACGCCCATCTCGGTCACCCAGTAGCGCAGGGAGTCGGTGATCAGCCGCAGCACCTGGGGCCGGACCACGTGCAGCGTGTTGCCGCAGCCGGTGTAGTCGGCGTAGCGGCGGGCGTCGTCCTGGAGCCGGTAGTAGGCGCGGTTGTCGATGCCCTTGAGGGACAGCGTCGGCCCCAGCTCCCCGGCCTCCGCGGTGTGGTTGTAGACCACGTCGAGGATGACCTCGATGCCGGCCGCGTGCAGCGCGCGTACCATCCGCTTGAACTCGCCGACCTGTTGCCCGGCCGTACCGGAGGCGGCGTAGCCGGCGTGCGGGGCGAAGTAGCCGATGGAGTTGTAGCCCCAGTAGTCGGCCAGGCCCCGGCGCAGCAGGTGGTCCTCGTGCGCGAACTGGTGGACCGGCAGCAGCTCCACGGCCGTGACGCCGAGCTTCACCAGGTGCTCGATCGCGGCCGGGTGGGCGAGCCCCGCGTAGGTGCCGCGCAGGTGTTCGGGGATGCCGGGGTGCAGCTTGGTGAAGCCGCGGACGTGCAGCTCGTAGATGACCGAGTCCGCCCAGGGCGTCTTGGGGCGGCGGTCGTCGGACCAGTCGTCGTCATCGTGGACGACGACACCCTTGGGGACGTACGGCGCCGAGTCCCGGTCGTCGCGCACCGTGTCGGCGGCGTGCTGCTCCGGCCAGTCCCGCACATGGCCGTACACCTCGGCCGGCAGGGTGAACTCGCCGTCCACCGCGCGGGCGTACGGATCGAGGAGCAGCTTGGCGGGGTTCCAGCGGGCGCCGGTCCACGGGTCCCAGCGGCCGTCCACCCGGTAGCCGTACCGCTGTCCGGGCAGCACACCCGGCACGAAGCCGTGCCAGATCTCGTGCGTCAGCTCGGTCAGCGGCACCCGTATCTCCCGGCCGTCCGCGTCGAACAGGCACAGCCGGACCGCCTGCGCCCCGGCCGCCCACAGCGCGAAGTTGGTGCCCGCCACCCCGTCCGGACCGACCCGGAACCGGGCCCCCAACGGGGTCGGCGACCCCGGCCACACCGCCGGGGCGGGCACCGGGGCGCGCCGGGCGCCGTTCGTCGAGGGCACCACGGCCCGCCCTCCGGCCGGTGCCCGCTGCTCGGCTGCGCTCGTCACCTGTCGGCCCCTCTTCCAGTGGCTCGGCCGGGAGCGGCGCAGCCCCGCGCGCCGGGCCGCCGGGCGGGCCCGAAGGCACCCGGACGGACCCGGCGCGGCCCGGCGCTCCGGGCCGCCGGCGAACCCGGCCGCCCGGTGCGGCCGCGCCCCTCGGCTCCGGTGCGGGCGCGGCGGTCGGCTCCCTGACGTGTCGTCCTTCCCACAGTTCTGCCCACCGCATGGCTCGCACTCACGTTTCCCCGGAGCATGCCCGGTCGTTGAGCAGCGCGTGAGGCACGTACATGGGCGCGCACGGCGCGCGGGGGCCGCACTGGCGGCCGTACTGACATGGGCCGGACTGCTGGCCGGATGCTCCGCGGGCGGCTCGGGCCCGCTGGGCCTGGGCGGCAGACCCGGCGGGACTTCGGCACCCAAGGACACGATCCGGATCGCCCCGGACGACGGCAGCAGGGCGGTCCCGCAGAGCCGGCGGCTGCGGGTGAGTGTGCCCGACGGCCGCCTGGAGAAGGTGAAGGTCGTCAGGGAACAGGACGCGCGGGCCACCCCGGTGCGCGGCCACCTCAGCTCCGACGGGCTGATCTGGCGGCCGGACGACGACCGGCTGGCGCTCGCCGCCCGGTACACCGTGGACGCGGTGGCGCTGGACTCCGCCGGGCGCCGCTCGGCCCGGCACGCCTCCTTCACCACCTACGTCCCCGACAAGAGGTTCATCGCCTACGCCACCCCGGAGAACCGCTCCCTCGTCGGCACCGGGGAGATCGTCTCCCTGGCCTTCAGCACGGACATCGTGAACAAGGCCGCCGTCGAACGCGCGGTGCGGATCACCGCGCGGCCAGCGGTGGAGGTCCGGGCGCACTGGTTCGGCAAGAACCGCCTCGACTTCCGCCCCGAGCACTACTGGAAGCCCGGCACCAAGGTCACCGTCGACCTCGCCCTGCGGGACGTGGAGGCCGCCAAGGGGGTCTACGGACTTCAGTCCAAGACCTTCTCCTTCACCATCGGGCGCAGCCAGGTCTCCCTGGTCGACGCGGCGGCGCACACCATGCAGGTGCGGCGCGACGGCCGGCTGCTGGCCACCGTCCCGATCACCGCGGGCGCCCCGGAGAACCCCACCTACAACGGCAAGATGGTGGTGATGGAGATGCTGGAGGAGACCCGGATGAACAGTCAGACGGTCGGTTTCGGCGGCGAGTACGACATCCCCGACGTGCCGCACGCCATGCGGCTCACCGACTCCGGCACCTTCCTGCACGGCAACTACTGGGACCCGACCGCCCCCGGCGTGGCCAACGTCAGCCATGGCTGTGTGGGGCTCAGGGACGTCCAGGGCGGCAGTTCGGACACCCCCGCCGGGTGGTTCTTCGACCGCAGCCTCGTCGGTGACGTCGTGGAGATCGTCAACAGCCAGGACAAGACCGTCGACCCCGGTAACGGGTTCGGCGGGTGGAACCTGTCCTGGCAGGCATGGAAGGCGGGTTCCGCGGTGAAATAACCACGTGGACGGCCACGGGCGGTGCGCGGGGGGACGGTTCGGGTGGCAGGCGGACGTTGCGACGGAACGGTGACCGACGCCTGACATCCCGCTCACATCAGGGCAGTTAATATGCGCGCACCAACTGTGGTGGGGAGCGGGCCGGGCAGGCCCTGCGAGGGGAGAACGACGTGAACGTGCGGCCGATATCGGGGGCGTCGGTGGCGAGGCGGCGGCGCGCGGCCGGGGGGCTCATAGCCGGCTCCCTGGTGCTCGCGCTCGCGGCGTGCGGCGGGGGCGGGGGCGGCAAGGACGACGGCAAGGGCGCCGCGACCCAGCAGGGCCGGCCCGCCACGGCCGACGTCAGCATCGCCCCGGAGCAGGGTGCCACGGGCGTCGCCACCGACGGCGCCCTCAAAGTCAGCGCGGCCCGCGGCAAACTGACCGAGGTCACCGTCAAGGACGCCAAGGGCGCGAAGGTCGACGGCAGCATCACCGCCGACGGCGCCTCCTGGACGCCCTCCGCCCATCTGGCCGCCGGCACCAGGTACACGGTGCACGCCGTCGCCAAGGACACCGACGGCAAGGCCACCACCAAGGACTCCAGCTTCACCACCCTGACCCCGAAGGCCACCTTCACCGGCTACTTCACGCCCGAGGACGGCTCCACCGTCGGCGTCGGCATGCCGTTCTCCGTCAACTTCTCGCGGGGCATCACCCACCCCGGCGCCGTCGAGAAGTCCATCAAGATCAAGACGGACCCGCCGGTCGACGTCGAGGGCCACTGGTTCGGCAACGACCGCCTCGACTTCCGCCCCGAGCACTACTGGAAGCCCGGCACCAAAGTCACCGTCGACCTCGACCTCGACGGCGTCGAGGGCCGCGACGGCGTCTACGGCAAGCAGCACAAGACGGTGTCCTTCACCATCGGCCGCGCCCAGGTCTCCGTCGTGGACGCGAGCAGGCACACGATGAAGGTCACCCGCGACGGCAAGGTGATCAAGACCCTCCCGGTGACCACCGGCAAGCCCGGCTACGACACCTGGAACGGCCAGATGGTCATCAGCGAGAAGCTGGCCGTGACCCGGATGAACGGCGACACGGTCGGCTACGGCGGCGAGTACGACATCAAGGACGTCCCGCACGCCATGCGCCTGACCACCTCCGGCACCTTCGCGCACGGCAACTACTGGGGCGGCGGCGCCTTCGGCAACTACAACGCCAGCCACGGCTGCATCGGCCTGCGCGACGTCAAGGGCGGCTACGACTCCTCGACGCCGGCCGCCTGGTTCTTCGACCACTCGATCCTCGGTGACGTGGTCGTCGTCAAGAACTCCCACGAGAAGACCGTGGACCCGGCGAACGGGCTCAACGGGTGGAACATGTCCTGGGCGGACTGGAAGAAGTAGCCCATCTCCCCTTCGGGGCGCGCCCCGAACGGTGTGCGGGCCCGGTGCTGTGACCTACGGCACCGGGCCCGCCGCCGTTAGTCGCCGTTAACCTGGGCCGTATGACCGTCACACTCGATGTCGCCGAAGGCGTCGGCACGCTGCGTCTCGACCGCCCCCCGATGAACGCGCTGGACGTCGCCACCCAGGACCGGCTGAGGGAACTCGCCGAGGAGGCCACGCGCCGCGAGGACGTACGCGCCGTGGTGATCTACGGCGGGGAACGGGTGTTCGCGGCGGGCGCGGACATCAAGGAGATGCAGAACATGGACCACACCGCGATGGTCCTGCGCTCCCGCGGCCTCCAGGACGCCTTCACCGCCGTCGCCCGCATCCCCAAGCCCGTCGTCGCCGCCGTCACCGGCTACGCCCTCGGCGGCGGCTGCGAACTCGCCCTGTGCGCCGACTTCCGCATCGCCGCCGACAACGCCAAGCTCGGCCAGCCCGAGATCCTGCTCGGCCTGATCCCCGGCGCCGGCGGCACCCAGCGCCTGCCCCGCCTGGTCGGCCCCTCCAAGGCCAAGGACCTCATCTTCACCGGCCGCATGGTCAAGGCCGAGGAGGCCCTCGCGATCGGCCTGGTGGACCGGGTCGTCCCGGCCGCCGAGGTCTACGAGCAGGCGCACGCTTGGGCGGCGAGGCTCGCCCAGGGCCCGGCCGTCGCGCTGCGCGCGGCGAAGGAGGCCGTCGACGTCGGTCTGGAGACCGACATCGACACCGGGCTCGCCGTCGAACGCAACTGGTTCGCGGGTCTGTTCGCCACCGAGGACCGCGAGCGCGGCATGCGCAGCTTCGTGGAGGAGGGGCCGGGCAAGGCCAAGTTCGCCTAGACGAAGCGGGGTTGGCGAATGCTCTCCGGAGTTCTTTGAAACGTGGACCGAACTCCCTTTAGTCCACCACCAGTTGACGTGTCGTCTCATACGGGTCCCTCGATGGGGCGGATTATGGGAGCCTTAAAGCACCCTTAAGTCTGTCCGGTCGAGGGAGCCCCGCGATTGCCCGGAAGTGAGTCGTCCTCGCAGCTCAGCCGGGGTGTACCGGCCAGTGACATGCCGTCGGCATATGCCGGATGCGCGGTGTGCAGCGGGGGCGTACGGGGGGCGTATTCCTCCGGAACGGCCCCCAAGACGGCTTGCGACGGCCATCATGGGGGCATGGCGGGGCTGGAGGGCATCGAACAGCCGCGGGGACACAGCCGCGCATCCGCGGCACGCTGGTCGCCCACGGTCGAGGACGAACAGGCGCTCAAGGCGCTCGAACTGTTCGGCAATCCGACGGAGCGCGAGGTGCAGTTGCCCTCCCGCCCGGAATCCGCCGCCACCGCCCGCCGCCTCGCCCAGGTCGTCGTCCTGCGCACCTGGCGGCTCACCCCCAAGCTGGCCGAGGATACGGTCCTGCTCGTGTCCGAACTGGTCGGCAACGCGGTACGGCACACCGGCGCCCGCGTCTTCGGCCTGCGCATGCGCTGCCGCCCCGGCTGGATGCGCGTCGAGGTGCGCGACCCCTCCCGCGGGCTGCCCTGCCTGATGCCGGTCCAGGAGCTGGACGTCAGCGGCCGGGGCCTGTTCCTGGTCGACAAGCTGTCCGACCGCTGGGGCGTCGACCTGCTGCCGCGCGGCAAGACGACGTGGTTCGAGATCCGGGTGAACGAGCGGTAGGCGGCGGCCGCGGCGCGCCCCTGGACGTCAATTCGGACAAAACGCGCGTTTCTTACCTTTCGTCCCTTAAATGGCGCGCGTGACCACCACCAACCGCCGCGACGCGCTGCGCGCGGGCGCCGGGCTGCTCGCGGGCGGCGCGCTCGCCGCCGGCTGCGCGAGCGGCCCGGCCGCCCCGGCCGCCGCCACCGCGTCCCCCACCACCCCGCAGGCCCCCTCCGCCACCGTGCGCGCGTCCACCGCCCCGGCCCCCCGCGCCTACCCCGGCCTGCCCGCCCAGATCACCCACGGCCCCCGCACCCGCCCGCAGGTCGCGCTCACCTTCCACGGCCAGGGCGACCCGGACCTCGCCCGCACCCTGCTCACCAGAGCCGAACGGCACGGCGCCCGTCTGACCGTGCTCGCCGTCGGCACCTGGCTGGACGAACACCCCGGCATCGCCCGCCGCATCCTCGACGGCGGCCACGACCTCGGCAACCACACCCAGCACCACATCTCCGTCAACGACCTCGCCGAGGCCGACGCCCGCAAGGAGATCGCCGACTGCGCCGACCGGCTCCGCCGGCTCACCGGCTCCATCGGCACCTGGTTCCGCCCCTCCCGCTCCCCGACGGCGTCGGCGCTCGTCGCGGAACTGGCCCGCCAAACGGGCTACCCGCACGTACTGTCGTACGACGTCGACTCGCTCGACTACACCCGCCCCGGCGCCGCCGCCGTCACCCGCAAGGTCCTCTCGGAGGTGCGCGAGGGGTCGGTGGTGAGTTTGCATTTCGGGTACGAGGACACGGTCGCCGCCCTCCCCGACGTCCTCACGGAACTCGGCCGCCGCCACCTGCGCGCCGTCACCACCACGGAGCTGCTGAGCTGATGCGAACCACGAAAGCCGCCCGCCGGCTGGCCGCCGGTGCCGCCCTCGCCGCCCTGGCCCTGGTGTCCGCGTGCAGCGGGCAGGGCGCACGGCACGCGACCCAGAGCCTCGGCAGCAAGCCGCCGGCCCAGCCCCAGGTGGACCAGGCGCGGGTGAACGTGCTGCCCGGCATGCCCCCGGTCCAGGACCCCGCGGACGTCTACGCGGCGGACCGGCCGGGCCTGCTCTCCCCGGTGGTCAGGGACTTCCCCTCACGGGTGTACGTGCCCAACACCAACTCCGACACCGTCACCGTCATCGACCCGAAGACCTACAAGGTCATCGACACCATCCCGGTCGGCCGCCAGCCCCAGCACGTGGTGCCCTCCTGGGACCTGAAGACCCTCTGGGTCAACAACGACCTCGGCAACAGCCTCACCCCCCTCGACCCGCGCACCGGCAAGGCGGGCAAGCCGGTCGCCGTGCATGACCCGTACAACCTGTACTTCACGCCCGACGGCAAGTACGCGGTCGTCATGGCCTCCATGGACCGCCAGCTCGTCTTCCGCGACGCCCACACCATGAAGACCGTCAAGGCGGTGCCGGTCGACTGCTACGGCGTCAACCACGCGGACTTCTCCCGCGACGGCCGCTACTTCATCGTCTCCTGCGAGTTCAGCGGCGAGATCCTGAAGGTCGACACCGCGGGGATGCGGGTGGTCGGCCAGCAGAAGCTGCCCGTGCACGGCTCCATGCCGCAGGACGTCAAGGTCTCCCCGGACGGCAAGCGCTTCTACATCGCCGACATGATGGCGAACGGCGTGTGGGTCCTGGACGGCGACCGCTTCACCAAGCCGGCCTTCCTCGCCACCGGCAAGGGCGCGCACGGCCTCTACGTCAGCCGCGACTCCCGCGAGATGTACATCTCCAACCGGGGCGAGGGCAGCATCTCCGTCTTCGACTTCGCCCGGAACAAGCTCACCAAGAAGTGGGAGCTGCCCGGCGGCGGCAGCCCCGACATGGGCGGCGTCTCCGCCGACGGCAAGGTCCTGTGGCTCTCCGGCCGCTACGACGCCGAGGTGTACGCCATCGACACCCGCACCGGCCGGGAACTGGCCCGCATCCCGGTCGGCAGCGGCCCGCACGGCCTCGCGGTCTACCCCCAGCCGGGCCGCTACTCACTGGGTCACACGGGCGTCTTCCGCTGAGGCGGGGGGCTGGAGCAGCAGCTCCGCGCCGACGGACGCGTAGCCGGCCGCCTGGAACGCCCGCAGACTCCGGGCGTTCCCCGGCGCCACCTGCGCCCACAGCGGCTCGCCCACCAGGTGCCGGGCCGCGCCCGCCAGCAGCCGCCCCAGACCCCTCTCCCGCGCCGCCTCGTCCACCTCCACCGAGACCTCCAGCCGCCCGGCCATCCCACGCCCCGTCACCAGCACCCCGCCCGCCGCCCGCCAGGCCCGCACCGCCTCGCGGCGCTCGCGGGCGTAGCGGATGCGGGGATGACCGGCGTCCCGGATCTCCGTCAGGGCGAGCGGGGGCGCGCCGGGGAGCGGGGTGGCCGCCAGCACCGCGTCGACCGTCTCCGCCCGCCGCCCGGTGCGCTCCAGCAGCGCGGTCAGGAAGCGCGGGTGCAGGGCGGCGGCCAACGGATCGCAGTCCGGGCCGCGCAGCGCCTCGTACACCCACGCCGGGTCCTCGTCCGTGACGACGACGGAGTGCGCGGTGAACGCCAGCACGCCCGCGTGCCGCGGCGAGGGCTGCGGCAGGACCGTCGTACCCCCGTCCGTCGGCGGGAACACGCCCCGGACCGCACCGTCGAGAATCTCCCGCAAGGCCGCCAAGACGCCCCCCTTGAGTCTCCACCCGCTGGAAGGCCCAGACTCCCAGACATGAACGACGACGGCACCGGACTTCTCACCATCGGCGAGCTGGCACGGGCCACCGGACTGACCGTGCGCACCATCCGCTACTGGTCCGACGAGGGCGTGCTCACCCCGGTGACCCGCTCCTCGGGCGGCTACCGGCTGTACGACGCCCCGAGCGTCGCCCGGCTTGAGCTGATCCGGACCCTGCGCGAGCTGGGGCTCGGCCTGGACGACGTGCGACGGGTGCTGACGGGAGAGCGGACCGTGGCACAGGTCGCGGCGGCGCACGTGGCCGCGCTGGACGCGCAGATCAGGTCGCTGAAGGTGACCCGTGCGGTGCTGTCGTCGGTCGCGAGGCGCGGTTCGAGTGCGAGGGAGACGACCCTGATGAACAAACTGGCCCGGCTGTCGGCGGCCGAACGGCAGCGGATCATGGCGGAGTTCGTGGCGGAGGCCCTCCAGGGGCTCGACGCGGTGGACCCCGAGGTGCGCGAGCGGCTGCGCGCCACCACGGTGGACCTGGCGGACGACCCCACGCCGGAGGAGGTGGACGCGTGGGTGGAGCTGGCGGAGATGCTCCAGGACCCGGAGTTCCGCGCGCAGATGCGCCGGGCGATGGAGCTCAACGCGGCGGACGGGGCGCCGGGGGAGGGGCGCGGCCGTTCGCTCTGGTTCGCCAAGCGGCTGGTGGAACTGGTGGCCCCGGCCCGCGAGCGGGGCGTCGCCCCCGAGTCACCGGCGGCGGAGCCGGTGCTGCACGACCTCTTCGGCGACGCGGCGTACGAGGACGTCCTGGAGCGCATGGCGGCCGGTTTCAACGACCGGGTCGCCCGCTACCGCGAACTCGTCGCCCTGGTCAACCGCGTCCCCGCGCCGCCGCACGCCGAGGACTTCGCCTGGGTGGTCGCGGCACTGCGTGCCCGCACGGACAGCTAATCTGACCAGCGTCAGTACGCCTGCACGGCACAAGAAACACGAACAAAAGGGGCGGATCGGTGGCGGACATCGAGGAAGCACGCAAGGAATTCCAGCGGATCGACGCGGACGGAGACGGTTTCATCACCGCCGCCGAGTTCAAGTCCGCCCTGGCCCAGGGCGGCGACTGGAACGTCACCGACACGGTCGCGGAGGCCATCATCAAGTCCCGTGACCTCAACGGCGACCAGGTCCTGTCCTTCGACGAGTTCTGGACCTACCTGAACAAGTGACACGGGCCGGCAGGGGTGCCCCGTCTCACGGGAACGGGCACCCCTGCGTGCGTCAGCCGGCCGCCCACTCCTTCAGCGCCGCCTTGGACGAGAAGTCGGCCACGTCCTTGTCGAGGGGCTGGCTCGCGTACTGGTGGAAGCGCCACTTGGCCTTGATGCGGGGCTTGCCCGCGGTGACGTAGTCGGCGATCCACAGGCCGTCGCCCGCATACGAGGTGCGGTCGATGTTCAGCCAGAAGTCTCGGTTGGTGTAGAGCACGACCCGGTTGTGCGGGCGCAGTTGTTTCAGCTTGCGGATGAAGGAGTCCTTCTCCGCGTTGCTGGCATGGGAACCGTCGCTGGTGGGCTCCCAGTCGACGGCGAGGATGTCACCGGAGCGCTCCGGCGCGTGCTGGAGGAAGTAGTCGGCCTGGGCCGAAAGATCGCCCGGCCACAGGAAGTGGTAGAAACCCACGACCAGTCCGGCGTCACGGCCGGTCTTGGTCTGCGCGGTGAGGCGGGGGTTCACATACGAACGGCCCTCGGTCGCCTTCATGAAGACGAAGGAAAGGCCGTCCGTGTCATATGACGTGGACTGGAAAGAACTTACGTCGATGCCGTGGAGCATGCAGAGTTTGTGCCCCCCGCAGGGCCCCCCGGAAACTTGCCCCCGGTCGCGGGGCGATTCAGACGCCAGATCGCGTCGATACCGCAGCCCGACGGCGCCGCCGGCCCGGGCGCCTGCTCACGCCGGAGCTCGGTGAAGCCCAGTCGGCGCGGAACGGCGCGACTGGGGGCGTTCGCCAAGTCATGCGCGATCTCCAGGTAGTCCACGTCCGGCAGCGCGAACAGCTCCCCGGCCAGCGCCGCCGTCGCCCGCGTCGCGATGCCCCGTCCCACGGCTGCGGGATGCAGCCAGTACCCCAGCCGCAGCCCACGGGGCTCGGCGCGGTACGCCTGGCACATCCCGACGAGCCGGCCGTCCGTTTCGACGGCGTAGTTGTACAGCTCCCCGCTCTCCCACTTCGCCTCGGAACGCGCCAGCAGTTCTCGCGTGCTCTGCTCGTCGTGACCGTCGGCCCAGGGCATCCACGGCCGCAGATGATCCCTGGATTCCACTATCAGCGTGAACAGTTGAGCGAAATCACGCTCGCCCCGTAAACGCCGGAGGGCGAATTCCGCGCACTCGATGAGCTGACTCGGTCGGTCCATGGAAGCCATGATTGTGCCGCGGACCGATCATGTAAATGTCAGCACTCGATAATGTTCACCGCGAGCCCGCCCCGCGCGGTCTCCTTGTACTTCACCGACATGTCCGCGCCGGTCTCCTTCATGGTCTTGATGACCTTGTCGAGGGAGACCATGTGCGAACCGTCCCCGCGCATCGCCATCTTGGCCGCAGTGACCGCCTTCACCGCAGCCATGCCGTTGCGCTCGATGCACGGGATCTGGACGAGGCCGCCGACCGGGTCGCAGGTCAGGCCCAGGTTGTGCTCCATGCCGATCTCGGCGGCGTTCTCCACCTGTTCGGGGGTGCCGCCCAGGACCTCGGCGAGGGCGCCGGCGGCCATGGAGCACGCGGAGCCGACCTCGCCCTGGCAGCCGACCTCGGCGCCGGAGATGGAGGCGTTCTCCTTGAACAGCATGCCGATCGCGCCCGCGGCCAGCAGGAAGCGGACCACGCCGTCCTCGTCCGCGCCCGGCACGAAGTTGATGTAGTAGTGCAGCACCGCGGGGATGATGCCGGCCGCGCCGTTCGTCGGGGCGGTCACCACCCGGCCGCCGGCCGCGTTCTCCTCGTTCACCGCCATCGCGTAGAGCGTGATCCACTCCATCGCGCGCGCCAGCGGCTCGCCCTCGGCGCGCAGTTGGCGGGCGGAACCGGCCGCCCGGCGGCGGACCTTGAGGCCGCCCGGCAGGATGCCCTCACGGGTCAGACCGCGCTGCACGCACCCGCGCATCACCCGCCAGATCTCCAGCAGACCGGCGCGGATCTCGTCCTCGGTGCGCCAGGCCCGCTCGTTCTCCAGCATCAGGGAGGAGATCGACAGGCCGGTCTCCTTCGTCAGGCGCAGCAGCTCGTCGCCCGTGCGGAAGGGGTACTTCAGGACCGTGTCGTCCAGCACGATCCGGTCCGCGCCGACCGCGTCCTCGTCCACCACGAAGCCGCCGCCGACCGAGTAGTACGTCTTGGTGAGCAGCTCCGCGCCGGAGGCGTCGTACGCCCATATCGTCATGCCGTTGGCGTGGTACGGCAGGGCCTTGCGGCGGTGCAGGATCAGGTCGTCGTCGAAGGAGAAGGCGATCTCGTGCTCGCCGAGCAGCGACAGCCGCCCCGAGCGCTTGATCGACTCCACCTTGTCGTCGGCGGTCTCCACGTCGACCGTGCGCGGGGAGTCGCCCTCCAGGCCGAGCAGCACCGCCTTGGGGGTGCCGTGGCCGTGTCCGGTCGCGCCCAGCGAGCCGTACAGCTCGCAGCGCAGGGAGGCGACCGAGGCCAGCAGTTCCTCGTTGCGCAGCCGGTGCGCGAACATGCGCGCGGCGCGCATCGGGCCGACCGTGTGGGAGCTGGACGGGCCGATGCCGATCGAGAACAGGTCGAAGACCGAGATGGCCACGGTCACTCCTTGGGGCAGTGGTGGGGCACCCGACCATGGGCGGGTGCCCCACCGGGGGATTACTTGCTCAGACCCGGGTACAGCGGGTGCTTGGCGGCCAGGGCCTCGACCCGGGCCTTCAGCGCCGAAGCGTCGTGGGACGGCTTCAGCGCCTCGGCGATCACGTCCGCGACCTCGGCGAAGTCCTCGGCCGTGAAGCCGCGGGTGGCGAGGGCGGGCGTGCCGATCCGCAGGCCCGAGGTGACCATCGGGGGACGCGGGTCGTTCGGGACCGCGTTGCGGTTGACCGTGATGCCGACCTCGTGCAGCCGGTCCTCGGCCTGCTGACCGTCCAGCTCGGAGGCGCGCAGGTCGACCAGGATCAGGTGCACGTCCGTACCGCCGGACAGCACGTTGATCCCGGCCGCGCGCGCGTCGTCGGCCGTCAGGCGCTCGGCGAGGATGCGGGCACCGTCCACCGTACGCCGCTGGCGCTCCTTGAACTCCTCGGAGGCCGCGACCTTGAAGGACACCGCCTTCGCCGCGATCACGTGCTCCAGGGGGCCGCCCTGGAAGCCCGGGAAGACGGAGGAGTTCAGCTTCTTCGCGAACTCCTTCTTCGCGAGGATGATGCCGCCGCGCGGGCCGCCCAGGGTCTTGTGCGTCGTGGAGGTGACCACGTCCGCGTGCTCGACCGGGTTCGGGTGCAGACCGGCGGCGACCAGGCCGGCGAAGTGCGCCATGTCGACCCACAGGTACGCCTCGACCTCGTCGGCGATCCGGCGGAACTCCGCGAAGTCGAGCTGCCGCGGGTACGCGGACCAGCCCGCGATGATCACCTTGGGGCGGTGCTCCTTGGCGAGCCGCTCGACCTCGGCCATGTCGACCAGGCCGCTCTCCTCGTCCACGTGGTAGGCGACCACGTTGAACTGCTTGCCGGAGAAGTTCAGCCGCATGCCGTGGGTCAGGTGGCCGCCGTGCGCCAGGTCCAGGCCCAGGATGGTGTCGCCGGGCTGGGCCAGCGCGAACAGGGCCGCCTGGTTGGCGGAGGCGCCGGAGTGGGGCTGCACATTGGCGTACTCGGCGCCGAACAGCTCCTTGATCCGGTCGATGGCGATCTGCTCGGCCACGTCGACGTGCTCGCAGCCGCCGTAGTAGCGGCGGCCGGGGTAGCCCTCGGCGTACTTGTTGGTGAGGACCGAGCCCTGGGCCTCCATCACCGCGAGCGGCGCGAAGTTCTCGGACGCGATCATCTCGAGCGTGGACTGCTGGCGGAGCAGCTCGGCGTCGACCGCGGCGGCGATCTCCGGGTCCAGCTCGTGCAGGGGCGTGTTCAGGACAGTCATACGGCTACGACTCCTCAGCCGGCGATGTGGGCGTCGTACTCGGCGGCGGAGAGCAGGTCGCCCGGCTCCTCCGTGACGCGTACCTTGAACAGCCAGCCGCCCTCGAATGGCTCGGAGTTCACCAGCGACGGGTCGTCGACGACGTTCTCGTTGACCGCGGTGACCTCGCCGGTGACCGGGGAGTACAGGTCGGAGACCGACTTGGTGGACTCCAGCTCACCGCAGGTCTCGCCCGCCTCAACGGTGGAGCCGACCTCGGGGAGCTGGGCGTAGACCACATCGCCGAGCGCGTTGGCCGCGAACTCGGTGATGCCGACCGTCGAGACGCCGTCGCCGGCGGCCGACAGCCACTCGTGCTCCTTGCTGTAGCGCAGCTGCTGGGGGTTGCTCATGGCCTGAATTCTCCTGTACGCGCGGGAGTGGTGATGACGGGGGGAGCGCGGTGACCGCCGGTGGGCGGGCGAATGTGCGCAGGGTCACGCGGCCGCTCGGCGGGGGCGGGGCGCGAGGGGGCTGCTGTCTACTTCTGGCGCTTGTAGAACGGCAGCGCCACGACCTGGTAGGGCTCGTGGGTGCCGCGGATGTCCACGCCGACGCCCTCGGTGCCGGGCGCGGCGTGCGCGGCGTCCACGTAGGCCATGGCGATCGGCTTGCCCAGGGTGGGGGAGGGGGCGCCGGAGGTGACCTCGCCGATCACCTTGCCGTCCGCGACCACCGGGTACCCGGCGCGCGGCACCCGACGACCCTCGGCGATCAGGCCGACCAGGACCCGCGGGGGGTTCTGCGCGGCGCGCTCGGCGGCCTCGGTGAGCGCCGCGCGCCCCACGAAGTCGCCCTCCTTGTCGAACTTGACCACCCGGCCGAGTCCGGCGTCGAAGGGGGTCAGCGAGGTGGTCAGCTCGTGTCCGTACAGCGGCATGCCCGCCTCCAGGCGCAGCGTGTCCCGGCAGGACAGGCCGCAGGGCACCAGGCCGGCGCCCTCGCCCGCCTTGGTCAGCGCCTGCCACAGCTCGACCGCGTGCTCGGGCTTCACGAACAGCTCGAAGCCGTCCTCACCGGTGTAGCCGGTGCGGGCGATCAGCGCGGGGACGCCGGCGACGGTGCCGGGCAGGCCCGCGTAGTACTTCAGACCGTCCAGGTCGGCGTCGGTGAGGGACTTCAGGATGCCGGGGGAGGCCGGGCCCTGGACGGCGAGGAGGGCGTAGGCGTCCCGGTCGTCGCGGACCTCGGCGTCGAAGCCGCCGGAGCGCTCGGCCAGCGCGTCCAGGACCACCTGGGCGTTGGAGGCGTTGGCCACGACCATGTACTCGGTCTCGGCGAGCCGGTAGACGATCAGGTCGTCCAGGATGCCGCCGTCGGCCCGCACGATCATCGTGTAGCGGGCGCGGCCGACACCGATGGAGGCGATGTTGCCGACCAGGGCGGTGTTCAGGAAGGCGGCGGCCTCGGAGCCGGTGACGGTGATCTCGCCCATGTGGGAGAGGTCGAACAGACCCGCCTTGGTCCGCACGGCCAGGTGCTCGTCGCGCTCGGAGCCGTAGCGCAGCGGCATGTCCCAGCCCGCGAAGTCGGTCATCGTCGCACCGAGCGAGCGGTGCACGGCGTCCAGCGCGGTGTGTCGGAGTTCGGTACTGCTCATCGGTCGGTCGTCTCCCAGGGCAACAGGGATGGGGCGAGGAACGTTCCTCCCCATCTGTCATCGGAACCTGAGAGGTTCGCCGGGACCGCCACGGGGGCGACCACGGCTTGCACCTTGGGTGGGGCCGCCGTCGCGGCGGCCCGCTTTTCAGATGTGCCTCGCCCGCGCGGTAACGGGGCCTGAGAGATTCAAGGGAGGGACTTGCTCCTTCGGCGCCCCAGCGAAGCCTGCTGGGGACTCTCCCGCGCGGATTCAAACGGCCGGTATGCAGTTGGCGGCCACATCATTGCACGTCGGGCCCCCGCCCGTCAGGGGCCGCATCCGTAACCGACCTGTGGCGGTACGCGCACCCTCCCGCGGCACACCGGCCATTACCTTCCCTTTACTTCCCCTGGGCATGGATATTGCGAACCACAAGGGGAGGACGATCACGGTGAACAGGACCATGGCGCACGCGACCGGCGTCCCGGCGCCGAGCGGCCCCACGCCCCGCGAGCGCGCCGCGCCTCACGAGCGCCCGGCATTCCGCGATCGCGCCGCCCGCCCCGCGCCCGGCGTGCTGGACCTGCGCGGCCGGCCGGCCCGGTGCCCCGACACCCTCCGCTTCGGCCCCCGCGACATCGTGGTGGTCACCGGGCTGCCCGGCAGCGGCAAGTCCACGCTGATGCGGCGCGCGGTCACCGCCCGCCGCCTCGACTCCCAGGACACCCGCGCCCGCTTCGCCGCCCGCCTGCCCCGCCCGCTGCCGTACGCCCTCTACCGCCCCCTGGCGCGCGCCGCGCACTACTGGGCCCTGCGCCGCGCCCTGCGCGCGGAACAGGGGCTGGTGGTGCACGACTGCGGGACCCAGCCCTGGGTGCGCCGCTGGCTGGCCCGCGCCGCCCGCCGCTCCGGCGCCACCCTGCACCTGCTCCTGCTGGACGTGCCCGCGGAGGCGGCCCGCGCGGGCCAGTACCGACGCGGCCGGACCGTCTCCCGCCGCGCCTTCGAACGCCACCGGCGCACGACCGCCCGGCTGCTCGGCGCCCTCAGGCGGGGCGAGATGCCCGCGGGCTGCGGATCGGCGGTGCTGCTGGACCGGGCCGCGGCCGACGCCGTACAGCGGATCGTGTTCACGGAGTACGGCTCTGTCACCGGTACCCGTTAGCCTTCATGGTCACCAGTGGTTTCCAGCAGGCGGTAGGCAGATGGACTTCCCGGCGGACTTTCCCGCGGACTTCCCGGCACAGGCGCACCCCCACCCGCACGGCGGTTGGCCCGGCAACGAGCTGGAGGAGGTGCTCTCGGCCTCCCTCGGCATACCCGCGGCGGGCGGCCGGATCATCGAGGTCCTCGGCCGCAGCTTCGTCTGGGTGCCGCTGCCGTCCGGCGGCGGACCGGGCAGCGGCCCGCTGGACCTGCCCACGCTGGAGATCGAGGGCCAGGCGTACGTCCCGGTGTTCAGCTCCGAGGAGCAGTTCCGCCAGGCGGTCGGCTCCCACATGTCGTACACCATCGCCCCGGCCGTGGAGTTCGCCCGCGGTCTGCCCCCGCAGGCGGGCATCGCGGTCAACCCCGGCGGCACGGTCGGGATTCCGCTCCCGCCGGAGGCCGTCGCCGAGCTGTGCCGTGCCGGACGCACTCCGCTGGACGGCCCGGCCACCGGCGGCCGCGTCCGCCTCTTCGAGCCCGACTGGCAGGTCGACCCGGTCGACTTCCTCTCCGCCGCCTCCGCCGAGTTCGCCGCCACCGGTGTGGTCCTCACCGCCCGCCGCTGCCTGGCCGCCATCGAGAACGCCGACCCGGTCATGTTCGTCGGCGTGGAACTCTCCCAGTGGGAAGGCGACTTCCGCGCCCTGCCCCTGGAAGCCCTCGGCCGCGCCCTCGCCCTGGTCCCCACCGCCTGGCCGGTCAACCTGATCCTCCTGGACGTGACGGACGACCCGGTGGCCGAATGGCTGAAGTCAAGCGTCCGGCCCTTCTACGTCCGCTAGCCCCGGCCGGGGCGAACGGACAACGGGCCCCGTGCCCGTCGGCGCATAAGCTGTCTGCACACGCGGGGCACGATGGAGAAGAAGGGCATGACCAGGTGAGCGCCACCCACAGCGGAAGCGTCGAACACACGCTCCGCCACGTCACGCCCGGACGCTACGACGCCTACGAGGCTCTTCTCCGCGCCCTCGCCACCCCCTCCGCCGGCCAGATCTGGATGCTGCTGTGGCACGGCCAGGCCGGCTCCCCGGACGCGCAGTACGGAGACATGGAGGTCGGCGGCTGCCATTACGCGCCCTGTGTCACCTCCGCCCAGGAACTGTCGGCCAGCGGCTGGAACCGCTCGTACGAGGTGGTCGACGGCCTGGACGTCGCCCGCACCCTCTACCCCGACCACTACGGCCTCTGGCTCAATCCGCACGCGCCCGGCGGCGGCGTCGGCATCCCCTGGCTGGACCTGCGCCGCATCGCCACCGGCCTGGACCGCCAGCCCGCCGGACCCCTCCGGCTGTCCGAACCCGGCATCGCGATCCCGCAGTTCTACGCCCTGCTCACCCAGCACGCCCACCGCACCCCCGCCCTGCGCTCCCTGCGCCGCGCCTGGGTGCAGCCCGCGCTCGGCGCGCCGTACCTCGCCATCGGTCTTGACCTGTACGAGACCTCGCCCGCCGCGGTCGACTCGGTGCGCGCGATGATGCAGCGCTCGGTCACCGCGGTCCCCGAGGGCCTGCCCGTGTCCACGGTCGCGCTGACCGACGACCACGACCCGGTCGTGATGTGGATGCGGGCCACCGCCCGCCCGTTCTACGACCGCGAGGCCCACGCCCCCGCCCCCGCCGGCCGCCCCGGCCCCCGGCTCCAGGCCCCCGCGCCGGGTTACGGCTATCCACCGGTGCACGGCGGTTACTGAGCTTCCGCCGCTTCCGGAGCCGTTGCCGCCCTACCTCCCGAACCGCGGCATTACGCCGGTGTGTCCCAACTAGCCCCTGTCCGGGGGCCGTTACCCACTGTCCGGATAACGGAATCCTCCGCGGTGCATCACGGTTGCGCATACTTTCACCGTCAGCTCTGGCGAGTGATCGCGAGGACGCTGAAGACTCCCCACTCAGACCACGAGCCTTCAGAACTCGTGTTCGCTTGCAAGTCGACAAAGCCGCAAACCGCGGCAGCGCAGGCCGGTCACCACCGGCGAGAGGGGTCGCACATCGTGACCGCACCGATCGAGACCACCGGGGCGGCAGCCGGCGCGCAGCCTGAGGCTGTGCTGGCGGGAGCCGACAAGGGGCGGATCGAGGGTCGTTCCCTGGGCCAGATCGCCTGGACCCGCTTCAAGCGTGACAGAGCCGCCGTGGCCGGCGGCGTCATCGTGATCCTGCTGATCCTGCTGGCCATCCTCTCGCGCCCGCTCCAGGCCGCCCTCGGCCTCGACCCCAACGCCTTCCACCAGGACCTGATCGTCCCCGACACCTCGCTGCCCAAGGGCGGCATGGGCGGCATGAGCCTGGCCCACCCGCTCGGTGTGGACCCGAAGTTCGGCCGGGACATCGCCACCCGCGTCCTGGAGGGCTCCTGGGTCTCGCTGGTCGTCGCCTTCGGCGCCACGATCCTGTCCAACGTGATCGGCGCGATCATGGGTGTGATCGCGGGCTACTACGGCGGCCGGGTCGACTCGGTCATCAGCCGGCTGATGGACACCTTCCTCGCCTTCCCGTTGCTCCTGTTCGCCATCGCGATCTCCGCAACGCTCCAGGGCGGCGCCTTCGGCCTGAACGGTCTTCCGCTCCACCTCGCCGTGCTCATCTTCGTGATCGGCTTCTTCAACTGGCCCTATCTGGGCCGGATCGTGCGCGGCCAGACGCTGGCCCTGCGCGAGCGCGAGTTCGTCGACGCGGCCCGCGGCATGGGCGCCAAGGCGCCGTACATCCTCTTCCGCGAGCTGATGCCGAACCTGGTCGGCCCGATCATCGTCTACTCGACGCTGCTCATCCCGACCAACATCCTCTTCGAGGCGTCCCTGAGCTTCCTCGGGGTGGGTATCCAGCCCCCGCAGGCCTCCTGGGGCGGCATGCTCCGCGAAGCGGTCACCTACTACCAGGTCGATCCCCAGTACATGATCGTGCCCGGCCTCGCCATCTTCATCACCGTCCTCGCGTTCAACCTGCTCGGCGACGGTCTCCGCGACGCTCTCGACCCGCGCAGCCGCTAGGCAGCCAGAGAGCTCACCCAAGTTTTCCGATCAATGGAGGGGAAGCAGACCATCATGCGAAGGTCAGCGCTGGCCGCGGTCGCGGCCATCGGCTCCGCAAGCCTGCTGCTCGCAGGCTGTAGCAAGGCCGATGACAACAAGGACACTCCGAAGGCGGCCGGCGCCAACGCGGCGACCAAGAGCGTCGTCAACGCGTCCGACAAGAAGGGTGGCACGGTCACCTACGAGATGTCGGACGTGCCGGACTCGTTCGACGGGCAACACGTACTACGCGTACATGTACAACTTCAGCCGGCTGTACGCACGTCCGCTGATGACGTTCGAGCCCGCCCCCGGCTCCAAGGGCAACACCCTGGTCCCGGACCTCGCGGCCAGCAAGGGCGTCTCCAGCGACGGCGGCAAGACCTGGACGTACAAGCTGCGTTCGGGCCTGAAGTACCAGGACGGCACCCCGATCACCTCGAAGGACGTCAAGTACGCCGTCGAGCGGTCGAACTTCGCCCGTGACGTGCTCTCGCTCGGCCCGAACTACTTCCAGCAGTACTTGGTGGGCGGCGACAAGTACAAGGGTCCCTACAAGGACAAGAGCGCCAAGGGCCTGGCCTCGATCGCGACCCCGGACGCCACCACGATCGTCTTCCACCTGAACCGGCCGTTCCAGGAGTTCGACTACCTGGTCGCCACGCCGGAGACGGCCCCGGTGCCGCAGTCCAAGGACGACGGCGTCGACTACGTCAAGCACATCGTGTCCTCCGGCTCGTACCAGTTCCAGAGCTACCAGGACGGCAAGCAGGTCGTGCTGGTCCCGAACAAGAACTGGGACCCGAAGACCGACCCGCTGCGCAAGCAGCTGGCCAACAAGATCGTCGTCAATCTGAAGGTCAACGCGGAGACGATCGACAAGGACCTCCAGTCCGGCGACGCCACCGTCGACCTCGCGGGCACCGGCGTCCAGGCCTCCACCCAGGCCGACCTGCTCAACTCCGCGGACGGCAAGGCCAGCACCGACAACACCTTCGGCGGCCGGCTGGTCTACGCGGCGATCAACACCAAGGTGAAGCCGTTCGACAACGTCGCCTGCCGCAAGGCCGTCGAGTACGCCATCGACAAGGTCTCCGTGCAGACCGCCATGGGCGGCCCGATCCGTGGTGACATCGCCTCCACCGTCCTGCCGCCGGACATCACCGGCTACCAGAAGGCGGACACCTACGCGACGCCGGGCGACAAGGGCGACGTCGCGAAGGCCAAGGAGCAGCTGAAGGCCTGCGGCCAGAAGACGATCAACACCAACATCACGGCCCGCTCCGACCGTCCGGGCGAGGTGGACGCGGCCACCGCGATCATCAACTCGCTGAAGAAGGTCGGCATCAACGCCAGCCTCAAGCAGTACCCGCAGGGCAAGTACTTCACCGACTACGCGGGTGTGCCGAGCTTCGACAAGAAGCAGAACGTCGGCCTGATGATGATGCAGTGGGGTGCCGACTGGCCCTCCGGCTACGGCTTCCTCCAGCAGATCCTGAACAGCAAGGCGATCAGCCAGTCGGGCAACACCAACCTGTCGCAGTACACGAACAAGAAGGTCGACGACCTGCTCGCGCAGTCGATCGCCGAGCCGGACACGGCCAAGCGCAACGCCCTGTACGCGCAGATCGACAAGCAGGCGATGGACGACGCCGTCCTGGTCCCGCTGACCTACTTCAAGGTTCTGCTGTACCGCTCGCCGTACGCCACCAACGTGGTCTCCACGGCCGCCTTCAGCGGTCAGTACGACTACCTCAACCTCGGCACCACGAAGAAGTAGCAGCCCCGGAAGGCAGGTGAAGGCATTGGTGCCCGCGGGCTTCGCGGCCCGCGGGCACCAGCGCCGGTCCCCGTGATCTCGTACATCCTCCGCCGGACGTTCGCGGCAGTGATCCTGCTGCTGGTCGTCACCGCGGTCACCTTCGCCATCTTCTTCCTGCTGCCACGGCTCGTGGGCCAGTCGGCGGACCAACTGGCGCAGCAGTACATCGGAAAGAGCCCGTCGAAGGCGGACATCGCTGCGGTCAAGCACAACCTCGGTCTGGACCAGCCCCTCTACGTCCAGTACTGGCACTTCATCAAGGGCATCGTGGTCGGCACCGACTACAACCTCGGTCCCAAGACGGTGCACTGCGGTGTTCCCTGCTTCGGCTACTCCTTCAAGGATCACGTCGCGGTCTGGTCGCAGCTCACCTCGCGCATCCCGATCACCCTCTCGCTGGCCGCGGGTGCCGCCGTGCTCTGGCTGCTCTCCGGTGTGGCCGTCGGTGTCGTCTCCGCGCTCAAGCCGCGCTCGCTGTTCGACCGCACCTTCATGGGCGTGGCCCTCGCCGGCGTCTCGCTGCCCATGTTCTTCACGGGCAACCTGGCGATCCTGCTGTTCACCTACACCTGGCCGATCTTCGGCCGCACCTACGTCCCGTTCACCCAGAACCCCGCGCAGTGGGCCAACACCCTGTTCCCCGCGTGGTGTTCGCTCGCTCTGCTGTACTCCGCGATCTACGCCCGGCTCACCCGCTCGGGCATGCTGGAGACGATGAACGAGGACTTCATCCGCACGGCCCGCTCCAAGGGCCTGCCCGAACGTACGGTCGTCGTCCGGCACGGCCTGCGCGCCGCCCTCACCCCGATCATCACCGTCTTCGGCATGGACGTCGGTCTGCTGCTCGGCGGCGCGGTGATCACCGAGTCCGTGTTCTCGCTGCCCGGCGTCGGCCAGTACGCGGTGCAGGGCATCACCGACAACGACCTGCCGAAGATCCTGGGCGTGACCCTGCTCGCCGCCATCTTCGTCGTCATCGCAAATCTCCTGGTGGACGTGCTCTACGCCGCCGCCGACCCGCGGGTGAGGCTCTCGTGACCGAACTCTCCAAGACCGCCGCAGGCGAGAAGGACGCCACCGCCGAGGCGCCCTCGGCCTTCCTGGAGGTCCGCGACCTCAAGGTGCACTTCCCGACCGACGACGGCCTCGTCAAGTCCGTCGACGGGCTCTCCTTCTCGGTGGAGAAGGGCAAGACCCTCGCCATCGTCGGCGAGTCCGGCTCCGGCAAGTCGGTCACCTCGCTCGCCGTGATGGGCCTGCACCGGCTCGGCGCGCGCGGCAAGAACGTCAGGATGTCCGGCGAGATCTGGCTCAACGGCAAGGAGCTGGTGGGCGCCTCCCCGGACGAGGTGCGCAGGCTCCGCGGCCGCGAGATGGCGATGATCTTCCAGGACCCGCTGTCCGCGATGCACCCCTATTACAAGGTCGGCGACCAGATCGTCGAGGCGTACCGGGTACACCACAAGGTCGGCAAGAAGGAAGCCCGCAAGCGCGCCATCGAGATGCTCGACCGCGTCGGCATCCCCGAGCCGGCCAAGCGCGTCGACGGCTACCCGCACGAGTTCTCCGGCGGTATGCGCCAGCGCGCCATGATCGCCATGGCGCTGGTGAACAACCCCGAACTGCTCATCGCCGACGAGCCGACCACCGCGCTCGACGTGACCGTCCAGGCACAGATCCTCGACCTGATCCGGGACCTCCAGAAGGAGTTCGGGTCCGCGGTCATCATGATCACGCACGACCTCGGCGTGGTCGCCGAGATCGCCGACGACGTCCTCGTGATGTACGGCGGCCGGTGCGTGGAGCGCGGCACCGCCACCGAGGTCTTCGAGAAGCCGCAGCACCCCTACACCTGGGGCCTGCTCGGCTCGATGCCCCGCATCGACCGCGAGACCTCCGAACGGCTCATCCCGGTCAAGGGCCAGCCGCCGAGCCTCATCAACGTCCCCTCGGGCTGTGCCTTCCACCCGCGCTGCCCGTACGCGGACATCCCCGCGGAGAACGTCAGCCGCACGGTGCGCCCCGAGCTGGAGCTGGTCGGCGCCGGACACTGGTCCGCCTGCCACCTGGCGGCCGAGGACCGTGAGCGGATCTGGACCGAAGAGATTGCGCCGAAGCTGTGAGTGAGACGAAGAAGACGGACACCGCGGACACCGCGGACGCCGCCGCGAAGGCCGCGGTCCCCGCGCAGGCGCCGGCTCCGGACGAGCGGGAGGTGCTGCTCAGGGTCGAGGGCCTGACCAAGCACTTCCCGATCAGGAAGGGCATCCTGCGCCGCCAGGTCGGCGCGGTGAAGGCCGTCGACGGCATCGACTTCGAGGTGCGCAAGGGCGAGACCCTGGGCGTCGTCGGCGAGTCGGGCTGCGGCAAGTCGACCATGGGCCGGGTCATCACCCGCCTCCAGGACCCGACCGGCGGCACGATCACCTTCGAGGGCCAGGACATCACCCGGCTGTCCACCGGCGGCATGCGTCCGCTGCGCCGCGACATCCAGATGATCTTCCAGGACCCGTACGGCTCCCTGAACCCCCGGCACACCATCGGCTCGATCGTCTCGGCGCCCTTCCGGCTCCAGGGCGTCGAGCCCGAGGGCGGGGTGAAGAAGGAGGTCCAGCGGCTGCTCGAACTGGTCGGTCTGAGCCCCGAGCACTACAACCGCTACCCGCACGAATTCTCCGGCGGCCAGCGCCAGCGCATCGGCATCGCCCGCGCGCTCGCCCTGAAGCCGAAGCTGGTGGTGGCCGACGAGCCGGTGTCCGCGCTGGACGTGTCGATCCAGGCCCAGGTCGTCAACCTCATGGACGACCTCCAGCAGGAGTTGGGCCTGACCTACGTCATCATCGCGCACGACCTCTCCGTCGTCCGGCACGTCTCGGACCGGATCGCGGTGATGTACCTCGGCAAGATCGTCGAACTGGCCGACCGCAACGCGCTGTACGAGGCGCCGATGCACCCGTACACCAAGGCGCTGATGTCGGCGGTGCCGGTGCCGGACACCAAGCGCCGGGGGCTCAAGAGCGAGCGCATCCTGCTGCGCGGCGACGTGCCCTCGCCGATCGCGCCGCCGTCGGGCTGCCGCTTCCACACCCGGTGCTGGAAGGCGACGCAGATCTGCACGACGACCGAGCCGCCGCTGCTGGAACTGAAGCCGGGCCAGCGCGTCGCGTGCCACCACCCGGAGAACTTCGCCGACCAGGCACCGCAGGACACGGTCCTGCTGTCGGCGGCGAAGGAGGCGTCGGAACTGGTACCGGACGCGGTACTGACCGGCGAGCCGGAGCCGGCGGAAAGGGCCGATACCGGGACCGGGTCGGAGTCATCGGCGGAGGCCGGGACCGAGGCGAAGCCGGCGACGCAGGACGCGGCCGCGTCCGATGCCGAGTCCGCGGCGGTGACCGGGACTTCCCCGAAGTCCGACGCGAAGCCGGAGGCCGCGGAGAAGCCGGAGGCAGCGGAGGCCGGGACCGGGTCGGAGTCTTCGGCGGAGGCCGGGACCGAGGCGAAGCCGGCGGCGGAGGACGCGGCGAAGTCCGATGCCAAGTCCGCGGCGGTGACCGGGACTTCCCCGAAGTCCGACGCGAAGCCGGAGGCCGCGGAGAAGGCGGAGGCGGCGGCGGGTGCCGGGGCCGGGTCGGAGTCCGCGGCGGAGGCCAGGTCCGGGGCCGTGGCCGGTGCTTCGCCGGAGCCGGAGGCTGCGATCGGGCCGGCCTCCGGGGTGAAGGGTGCGGCCGGGGTCAAGTCCGAGGAAGCGGCCGGGGCTTCGCCGGGCGCGGAGACGAAGCCCGAGGCCACGGAGAAGTCGGAGGGCGCGTCCGGGGCGGAAGCCGCGGCCGCCGGGCCCGCGACCGCCGCGGAGCCGGAGTCCGCCGCCGAGGAGACCGAGCCGGAGGCCGAGACCGCCGGGCCCTCGGCGGAGGCCGCCGCCGAGTCCGGCGACGCCCCCAAGTCGCCGAAGCCGAAGGGCAAGTAGCCGGGAAAGGTCATCCACCGGCCGAGTTCCCGCAAGGGCATGTACATGACCGAACGGGAGAGTGCAGAGTCGTCCGTGTCCGACAGCTGATCGGTACACGCTCGAAAGGGACGACTCATGGCACTCTCCCGTTCGGCACGCGCGGGGATCCTGGCCACCGCCGCGGTCTCCTTCCTGCTCATCGCCGCCGCCCCGGCCCCCGTCCACGGCGCCCCCGGCGTCGGCGACCTCTACTTCCCTGAGCTGGGCAACGGCGGCTTCGACGCCCTGCACTACGACCTCGACATCGCGTACGCCCCCGGCACCGGCCGCCTGGACGGTCGTACGACCCTCATCGCCCGCGCCACCCAGAACCTCTCCTCCTTCGACCTGGACCTCCAGAAGCTGGAGATATCCCAGGTCCAGGTGAACGGCAGGAACGCCCGCTTCAGCCGGAACGGCGACGAGGTCACCGTCACCCCGCGCCACCCGCTGGCCGAGAACCGCCGCTTCACCGTGCGTGTCACCTACGGCGGTGTGCCCCAGCCGCTGAGCGGACCCATCGTCTTCGGCTCCAAGTACGGCTGGATGAAGACCCCCGACGGCGTCTTCGTCGCCTGTGAGCCCAATGCCGCCTCCACCTGGTTCCCCTCCAGCGACCACCCCTCCGACAAGGCCACCTACGACATCCGGATCAAGGCCCCCAAGGGCCTGACCGCCGTCTCCAACGGCCTGCTGGTGTCGACGCGCGACCGGGGCGGCTCGACGTACACCCACTGGCGGGAGGCCAGGCCGATGGCGACCTATCTCGCCACCGCCACCATCGGGAAGTTCGACGTCCGCACCGGCCGCACCCCCGGCGGCACCCCGATCTACGTCGCCGTCGACCCGGTGCTGAAGAACGCGAACAAGGTCGACGTGTACGGGGTCACCGCGGCGGCCACCGACTACTGGTCGAAGGTCTTCGGGCCGTACCCGTTCGAGGAGACCGGCGCGATCGTGGACGACATGCCCGAGGCCGGGTTCTCGCTGGAGGTGCAGAGCAAGCCGGCGTACTCCGCCGTGCGCAGCGAGACGACCATCGTGCACGAGCTGGCCCACCAGTGGTTCGGCGACTCGGTGAGCGTGGCCCAGTGGAAGGACATCTGGCTGAACGAGGGCTTCGCCACCTACGCCCAGTGGCTGTGGGCCGAGCACCGGGGCACCCGCAGCACCCGCGACTCCTTCCTGGCCGACTACGGCTCCATCCCGGCCGACTCGTCGTTCTGGCAGACGAAGGTCGCCGACCCGAAGCGCGACACGATGTTCGCCGACGCCGTCTACGACCGCGGCGCCATGACCCTCCAGGTGCTGCGCGAGCGGATCGGGGACAGGGCCTTCTTCAAGCTGCTCCCCGCCTGGACCCGGCTGCACCGGTACGGCAACGCCGACACCGCCGACTTCATCCGGCTCGCCGAACGGATCAGCGGACAGCACCTCGGCGATCTGTTCGACACCTGGCTGTTCACTACAGGTAAACCGGCCCTGTGAGCCTGGCTTTGTAAGGTTCGACCCGCTCGACAGGTGAGAATGTCAGGGTGCAGCTCCAACAGTTCTTCAGCCCCTCCGTCCAGCACACGCTCGACGTGATCGGCATCTTCGTCTTCGCGATCTCCGGCGCGCTGCTGGCCGTGCGGAAGAACTTCGACGTGTTCGGCATCGCCGTGCTCGCCGAGGTCACCGCGCTGGGCGGGGGACTCTTCCGCGACGTGGTGATCGGAGCCGTACCCCCGGCGGCCTTCACGGACCTCGGGTACTTCGTCACCCCGCTGCTCGCCACCCTCGTCGTCTTCTTCCTGCACCCGCACGTGGAGCGGATCCAGACGGCGGTGCTCGTCTTCGACGCGGCCGGCCTCGGCCTGTTCTGTGTCAGCGGTACGACGAAGGCGTACGGCTACGGCCTCGGCCTGACCGCGTCGGCGACCTTGGGGCTGGCCACCGCGGTCGGCGGCGGTGTGCTGCGCGACCTGGTGGCCAACGAGGTGCCCTCGCTGCTGCGCTGGGACCGCGACCTGTACGCGGTCCCGGCGATGGTCGGCGCGGGCATGGTGGCGCTGTGCATCCGCTACGACGCGCTGACCCCCCTCACCAGTGGGATCGCGGCCGTCACCGCTTTTGTGCTGCGCCTGCTCGCGATGCGGTTCCACTGGCGAGCTCCGCGTGCGTGGAACCGCCGGTCGACCGTGACGGAGGAGTAGTACCGGCCTCGCCGGCCGCCCCGACGCCGGTGCCCGGCGTGCCGGTGACCGAGTGGTCCCGGCCCTTGGCGTGGCTCTGGCCCATCTGGAGGGTGAGCCAGCGGAACACCGCGGGCACCTGCGGCCGCCACAGCGCCATCGTGTGACCGCCCGCGCTCTTCGGCAGGAAGACCACGTGCACGGTGGTCGGCGCCTTGGCGACCGATTCCAGCGCCATGCCCGCCTCGTAGCCGTCGCCGGACTCGCCGGAGACGTAGAGCGCGACGGGCGGCGGCACGGCGGCCTTCTTCAGCAGCAGGTACGGGTTGTTCTCGGCGCGCAGGGTGGGGTTCTGCGCGGCCAGCGAGTTGCGCTCGCCGATCGGGTCGTTGTAGCCCGACATGCTCACCGCGGCCCGGTACCGGTCCGGGTGCGCCACGGCCAGCTTCACCGCGCACTGGGCGCCCGCCGAGTACCCGGCGATGGCCCAGCCCTGCGGCGCCGGCTGGGCACGGAAGTTGTCCATGACCATCTTGGGCACGTCGATGCTGAGCCACGTGTCGGCGTTGACCTGGCCCGGGATGTTGGCGCAGCCGGTGTCCACGCCGGCCAGCAGGTTGGTGCGCGGCGCGACCATGATGAAGGGGGCCACCTGGCCGCTGCGCATCAGCGGCAGCAGCTGCTCATGGGCCTTCATCGAGCCGAACCAGGCGCGCGCCGATCCGGGGTAGCCGGGCAGCACCTCGACCACCGGGAACTTCTTGTGCCTGTAGGCCGGGTCGTTGTACTGCGGCGGCAGCCAGACGTAGACCTCGGCGTCGACGCCCGAGACCCGGCCCTTGAGCTGGGTGACGCGGACGCCGCCGGCGGAGTGCATGCCGGGGCCGGTGGCCTGGGTGAAGGTCTGCTTCACCTTCGGCAGGTTCTTGACCGCTATGCCGCCGGTGCCGTCGCGGCCGAGGTCGGCGGCCTGCTCGACGTGGCTGCCGGTGCCGAAGAGGTCGGCCCAGTTGTCGTACAGGTTGTTCTGGTTGTTCACCAGCACGAAGACCAGCGTGACGGCCGTGCCCTGGGCGAACAGCAGCATCAGCACGCGGGCGGCGGTGCGCAGGTGTCTGGGGCCGCGCATCTTCGACCACAACAGAAGCGGCAGTATGAGGGCGACCACGGCCAGCACGATGGTCGTGTAGAGGAACGGAGTCCCGGTGAGGCTCATGTCCCCATAGAGGGGAAACAAGGGCTCGGGGTTACGGACGTGTCCTGACACTTACCGAGAAATTGCCGAAACCTCACCTCCCGTAATCCTACCGTGACGGCGAGGGGTGATCGAACCAGAAAGCTACCGCTTAGTAATTGCCTGTTGTACCGTTTCACCATGTCAGAAGCAGCTTCCGCGTCCTCCTCGTCGCGGGCCGTGATCGGCGACAGCGAGTTCGACCGCGACACCGCCGTCGCCCGCCGCGCGCCCGGTGTCTACGATCTCGACCTCTCGGCCGGCTGGACCATCCTCGGCGCCGTCAACGGCGGCTATCTGCTGGCCGTGCTCGGCCGGGCTCTCGGCGACGCCCTCCCGCATCCGGACCCCTTCACCATCTCGGCGCACTATCTGACCGCGTCGCGGCCGGGCAAGGCCGTGATCCGCACGCAGACCGTGCGCGCCGGCCGCACCCTCTCCACCGGCCAGGCCTCGCTCCTCCAGTACGACGACGAGGGCAACGAGGTCGAACGCATCCGCGTCCTCGCCTCCTACGGCGACCTCGCCGCCCTCCCCGATGACGTCCGTACGACCGCGAAGCCGCCCGCGATCCCGCCCTTCGAGCAGTGCTTCGGCCCCGCCGACGGCCCCGACCCGCTCAAGGGCACCTCGGCCATCACCGACCGGCTGCTGCTGAAGCTGGACCCGGCCACCCTCGGCTGGGCGCTCGGGCAGCCCTCGGGCAAGGGTGAGATGCGGGCCTGGTTCGGGCTCGCGGACGGCCGGGACGCCGACCCGCTCTCCCTGCTGCTGGCGGTGGACGCCCTGCCCCCGACCGCCTTCGAGATGGGCCTCAAGGGCTGGGTGCCCACCGTCGAGCTGACGGCCCACATCCGCCACCGCCCCGCGCCGGGCCCGCTGCGCGTCGCCATCACGACCCGCAACCTCGCCGGCGGCTTCCTGGAAGAGGACGCGGAAGTCTGGGACAGCGAGGACCGGCTGGTGGCCCAGTCCCGCCAGCTGGCGCGGGTCAGGCTGGCCTGATCGGGCGCCCCGAGCCCCGGTCAGCGGGCGGGCGTGACGAACTCGGGCTGGTCGAGCAGGCGAAGCCAGCTTCCGTCGGGCTGGCGCCGGGCGACCTGGGCGCGGGCCCCGGCGCCGTCCCTCGGCGGGGTGGCGGTGAGCGCGATGTCGCCGCTGACCAGCGTGGGCAGCGGCGGCTCCGGCTCGAACCGGGGCCGGCCCGCCAGCACCTTCTCCCACAGCGCCCGGATCGCCTCCCGGCCCACGGTCCGCTCGCCCGGCGGGTAGGCGAGCACCGCCTCCTCCTCGTAGAGCGCGGCGACCCCGGTAGCGTCCCCCGCGTTGGACCGCTCGACGAACAGGCGGGTGATGTCCTCGGGCCGCATGGCCTTCTCGTACTCCGGCACGGCTTCCTCCTGTTGACTCCGTCCGACACCTCCCAGCCTGGTGGTGGCCCGACCAGAAGTCCAACAGATGGAACGTATGGAAACCAGAACCAGGGGTCATAGAATCCCCGGTCATGGAGCTGAGGCAGCTGGAGTACTTCGTCGCGGTCGCCGAGGAGCGGAACTTCACCCGCGCCGCCGAGCGGGTGCACATCAGCCAGTCCGGCGTCAGCGCCCAGATCCGCCGGCTGGAGCGGGAGCTGGGCGCTGAGCTGTTCGACCGCTCGGCCCGCACGGTCACGCTCACCGTGGCGGGCAAGGCCGCCCTCGCCCACGCGCGGGCCGCGCTGGCCGCCGCCGGGGCGGTCGGGCAGGCGGTGGGCGAGGTGAGCGACCTGATCCGGGGCCGGCTCACCGTCGGGATGGTCGTCGGCTGCACCGTGACACCGCTGTTCGACGCCCTCGCCGCGTTCCACCGGGCCCACCCCGGCGTGGAGCTCTCGCTGCTGGAGGACAACTCCGACCGGCTCCTCGAAGGGGTGCGTACCGGCGCGGTCGACCTGGCGCTCGTCGGCACCGCCGCCGTACCGACGGACCTGGAGGCGCTGACCCTAGTCGGCGAGCGGCTGGTCGCGGCCGTCCCGCCCGGCCATCCGCTGGCGGCGCGGCCCCGGATCACCCTGTCCGAGCTGCTCGCGCACCCGCTCGTGTGCATGCCGCCGGGCACCGGAGTGCGCACGGTGTTCGACCAGGCGTGTGCCGCGCGGGACCTCCGTCCCGTCATCGCCCTCCAGGCCACCGCCGCGGACGCCATCGCCGACCTCGCGGCCCGCGATCTCGCGGTCGCCGTCCTCAGTGAGTCCATGGCCGCACGCCACACCGACCGGCTCACCGCCCGCCTGATCGAGGACGCCGAAGCCCCCGCACTGCTCGCCCTGATCTGGAAGGGCGGCCAGGGTCCGGCGGTGCGCGCACTCCTCGCGCACAGCCGCCGGGCGTTCGCCGTGCCGACACGCGCGTGAACCGGATGGCACCACATGGCATCACGTGACGCCATGTGGTGCCACCTTGGCGTACGCGCCTGCTGTTGCGCGTTAATACAGGTCAAGGCGGTCGCGCCTCGCTTTGCTCAAGACGTCGAGACCTGTAGCGCCAAACCCTCTTGCGGATGGCGCCAAAGTGGTGCCATGATGGCGTCATGGACCTCACCCCCTATGTCGACAACCTCCGCCGCGAACTCTCCGTCGCCGCCGAAGCGGGCGGCGAGGAGGCCCGCGAGCTGGCCGAGCGGCTGACCGCTCCGCTGGAGTCGGCGACCCGCCTGACGATGCTCAACGTGCTGTCCGCGGCGATGGACGAGATCACTCGGGACCTGGCGCCCGGCTCGGTCGATGTGCGGCTGCGGGGACTGGATCCCGACTTCGTGGTGACGCTGCCGGAGACCGGCGGCCCCGCCGAGGCCGCCGGCGAGCCGGTCGCGCTGCCGCAGGTGCCCGCCGACACGGACGAGGGCGGCACCGCGCGCGTCAATCTGCGGTTGCCGGCCCAGCTCAAGGCGCGGGCCGAGGAGGCCGCGAGCCGGGAGGGGCTGTCGGTCAACGCCTGGCTCGTACGGGCCGTGTCGGCCGCGGTCGACGGCGGGGCACGGCCGCGCTCCACGGAGAAGACCCAGACGTTCGGGCAGAGCTTCACGGGCTGGGTGCGCTAGCAGCGCCCCGCCCGACCTCTTCACCCACACCACGTCCCACCAGCGGGGACGCCCCACGGACTCATGAGGACGGCACAGCCATGCCTGCTTTCGACACACCCGAGCCCATTTCGGTCACCGCTCATGTGGGCGCCGGTTCCGTCCGGTTCATCGCGAGCGACCGCCTCGACACCGTCGTGGAGGTACTGCCCGGCGGCAAGCGGAACAAGGACGTACGGGCCGCCGAACAGACCGAGGTCACGTACGCGAACGGCGAGCTGAGCGTCCGGACCAGGGAGCGCACCTTCATCGGACCCACCGGAACCGTCGAGGTGACGGTCGAACTGCCCGCGGGCTCCCGCGTCGACGTGGGCGGCTCCTGGGTCCAGGTGTTCGCCGAGGGCGCGCTCGGCGAGACCCGCGTGAAGACCTCGGTCGGCGACGTCCGCCTCGATACCGCCGGGCCGCTCCAGCTGACCGTGTCCCACGGCTCGATCAGCGTCGACCGGGCCGCGGGCGGGGCCGAGATCACCACCAGCTCCGGCAGTCTGCGCGTCGGCGCCGTCCACGGCCCCGCCGTCCTGAAGAACTCGCACGGCAGCACGGTCGTCGGCCGCGTGACCGGTGACCTGCGGGTGAACGGCGCCAACGGCGACATCGACATCGAGTGCGCCGAGGGCGACGTCGTCGCCACCACCGCCCACGGCACCCTGCGCGCCGCCGAAGTCGTGCGCGGCAGCGTCCAGCTGGAGACCTCCTACGGCGCCATCGAGGTCGGTGTCCGCGAGGGCACGGCCGCCTGGCTGGACGTCAGTTCCGAGCGCGGGCACGTGCGCAACGCGCTCACCGCCTCCGGGGCCCCCGAGGAGTCCGAGGAGACCGTCAAGGTCCGCGCCCGTACCCGCTACGGCAGCATCGACGTGCGCCGCGCCCGGCGCTGACCAGAGGCCGGCACGCCGCAACCCGCCCGCTTCTTCCGCCACTTCCGCTCTTTCACCCACTTCAGCCTTCGAACGGGGGGCGTCATGCCTTCTTCTGTCATGCTCACACCAAGAAAGGGTGGCGGTGCGCAGGCACCCGCCGCCGTCTCCGCCTTCGATCTGCGCAAGTCGTACGGCGACAAGACCGTCCTCGACGGCATCGATCTGCGCATCCCGGCCGGCACCGTGTTCGCGCTGCTCGGGCCCAACGGGGCCGGCAAGACCACCACCGTGCAGATCCTGACCACGCTCGTCGCCGCGGACGGCGGACAGGCGCAGGTCACCGGCCACGACATCGCCACCGCCCCGGACGGGGTGCGCGCCGCGATCGGGGTCACCGGCCAGTTCGCCGCGCTCGACGACCTGCTCACCGCCGAGGAGAACCTGCTCCTCATGGCCGACCTGCTCCGCCTCGGCAAGCGCGAAGGGCGCGCCCGCACACGGGAGTTGCTCGAACGGTTCGGTATCGCGGACGTCGCGGGCAAGCGGGCCGCGACCTTCTCCGGCGGCATGCGGCGCCGGCTCGACCTCGCCATGACACTGGTCGGCGACCCCCGGGTGATCTTCCTGGACGAGCCGACGACCGGCCTCGACCCGCGCAGCCGCCGCACCATGTGGGAGATGGTCCGCGAGCTGGTCGCGGGCGGTACGACGGTCTTCCTCACCACCCAGTACCTGGAGGAGGCCGACCAGTTGGCCGACCGGATCGCGGTGCTGGACGGCGGCCGGATCGTGGCCGAGGGAACCGCCGACGAGCTGAAGGCGCGCATCCCCGGCGGCCATGTACGGCTGCGGTTCACCGACCCGGCCGCGTACGGGCGCGCGGCGGCGGCCTTCCCCGGCGCCGCCCGTGACGACGGCGAACTCGCCCTGCGGGTCGCCGGCGACGGGGGACTCGACGCCCTGCGCGCCCTGCTCGACCGGCTCGCCGACGCCGGCATCGGGACCGCCGACCTCTCCGTGCACACCCCCGACCTCGACGACGTCTTCCTCGCCCTGACCGGCCAGGGCACCGGCGGCCCCGGCGCCCCGCTCCACTTCAAGGAGAACCGATGAGCACCTTCGTCCACGCCGTGCACGACTCCCGGGCGATGCTGCGGCGCAACCTCAAGCACGCGATCCGCTACCCGTCCGTCGGGCTCGGCGCCGCCATGATGCCGATCCTGATGATGCTGCTGTTCGTGTACGCCTTCGGGGGCTCGATCGGCGCCGGGATGGGCGGCCGGGACGCCTACATCGGCTACCTCACCCCCGGAATCGTCATCATGGGCGTGGCCGCCGGTTCGATGTCGACGTCGATCGCGGTCTGCAACGACATGACCGAAGGCATCATCAACCGCTTCCGCACCATGAACATCACCCGCTCGTCGTTCCTGACGGGGCACGTCGTCGGCAGCGTCATCCAGACGATGCTCTGCTGCGTCCCGGTCGTGGGCGTCGCCCTCGCGGTCGGCTTCCGCTCCGCGGCGAGCCCGCTGGAGTGGCTCGCCGCGGCCGGCCTCCTCGCGGCCATCGCGTTCGCGGTGACCTGGCTGTCGGTGGCGCTCGGTCTGATCTCCAAGACGGTCGAGTCCGCGAGCAACAAGCCGCTGCTGATCCAGTTCCTGCCGTTCCTCGGCTCGGCGTTCGTGCCGGCCGGGTCCATGTCGCCGGGGCTGCGCTGGTTCGCCGAGAACCAGCCGTTCACGCCGATGACCGAGACGCTGCGCGGACTGCTCTGCGGCACGGAGATCGGCGACAACGGATGGATCGCGCTGGCCTGGTGCGCCGGGATCGCCCTGATCGGCCACCTCTGGTCGCGCTCGCTGTTCAACAGCGAGACCAAGCGCTGACGGCGCTGCCGGGCCGGAACCTGCGGCGGCGGTTCAGTCCAGCCAGTGGTCGCGGCCGATGGTGATGAGCCGCAGCTGCCGGGTGGCCAGCCGGGTCACCCGGTGCCGCTCCTGCACCGGGCCGTCCAGCGCCTCCAGGAACTGGGAGGCGCTGATCAGCATCTGGTCGACGTACAGGCGGGCGAGCATCAGCACGTCGTCGTCGCTCCAGCCCGCCGACGCGGGGTCCTGGGCCAGCTCGGCCTTCACCTCCCCGGCGAACCGGGCCAGTTGGTCGCCGATGGCCTCGCGTACCGGCTGCACCCCGCCGTGCCGCTCGCGGGCGATGAAGCGGACGTGGGAGGGGTGGGCGGCGACGTAACGGGCGATCAGCTCCACGGCGCGGGTGATGCGTTCCTCGCTGTCACCGGTCGTGGACACCGTCTCGCGCACCATCGGGTGCAGGCTGCCCAGCGCCTCGTCGACCAGGGCGACACCGAGGTCGGGGATCGAGCGGAAGTGCCGGTAGAAGGCGGTGGGGGCGACCCCGACGGCACGGGTGACCTCGCGCAGGCCCAGGCTGCTCAGGCTCTGCTCCTCCAGCAGCGCGAGCGCCGCGTCGAGGAACGCCTGCCGGGTCTTCTGCTTCTGGGCCTGCCGGACGCCGAGGGTGTGACTCATGTCATCCAGTTAACAACTGTTCTCCGGAATTGAAAAGCGGCCGGACGGGATACACTCAAAGTGAGTGAACAAGTGTTACTACAGCTGTTCACCGAAACTTTACAGAGCCTGCCACACGAGGCATCTCGGAGGGGGATCCGATCCCATGCTGTTCCTCGTCGCCGCACTCATGCTGCTCGGTGTGGTGCTGGGCACCGTGGCCCACGCACCGCTGCCGGTCACCGGTGTCCTGGCCGCCGTCATCGCCGTCTGGCTCGGCGTCTTCGCCGTCCGCGAGCGGCTCGGCCGCCGCCGGCGCACCTCGGCCAACTGACCGCCCGCCGACCGCCCACCGACCCTCAGGAGGCGAGCACCATGCAGCTCACCGCACCGGCCCCGGCCCGTTCCCAGGCCCCCGCACGCAAGCGCGACGCCGACGGCATGGCCGTGGCGTCCTTCATCCTCGGCCTTCTCGGCCTCCTCGTCCTCAACCTCTTCCTCGGCCCGATCGCCATCGTCCTGGCCGCGGTCTCCCTGTGGCGCGGCACGGCCCGCCGAGGCCGCGCCTACCTGGGCCTCGCCCTGGGCGTCGCCGACCTGGCCGTCCTGCTGATCGTCATGCAGGTCTCCCACACGGTCTCCTGGAGCCTGTGACCCGCCGGCGCACCGCCCGCCGACGCGGGCATGCCTCCCGCGGGGCCGCTGGGAGGAGCGCGGTGCCGGGTGCGCCGCGGCCGCGTCCGGTGCGGCCGACGTGGGGCGCACGGCCCGATGACCCGCCGCGCCGTAGAATCTCCCCACCATGGCTTACCTCGATCACGCCGCGACCACCCCGATGCTCCCGGAGGCGGCGGAGGCTCTGACCGCCCAGCTGAGCGTTACGGGCAACGCCTCCTCCCTGCACGCCTCCGGCCGCCAGGCCCGTCGGGCGGTCGAGGAATCCCGCGAGACCCTCGCCGACGCACTCGGCGCACGGCCCAGCGAGGTCGTGTTCACCTCCGGCGGCACCGAGGCCGACAACCTCGCCGTGAAGGGCCTGTACTGGTCCCGCCGCGCCGCCGACCCCGCCCGCACCCGCGTCCTGTCCAGCCCCGTCGAGCACCACGCCGTCCTGGACGCCGTGCACTGGCTCGGCGAGCACGAGGGCGCCACCGTCGAGTACCTGCCCGTCGACTCCCACGGCCGCGTCCACCCCGACGCCCTGCGCGAGGCCATCGCCCGCAACCCGAAGGACGTCGCGCTGGCCACCGTGATGTGGGCCAACAACGAGATCGGCACGATCATGCCGATCCGCGAACTCGCCGACGTCGCCGCCGAGTTCGGCATCCCGCTGCACGCCGACGCCGTCCAGGCGTTCGGTCAGGTCCCCGTCGGCTTCGGCGCCTCCGGCCTCGCCGCGATGACCGTCTCGGGACACAAGATCGGCGGTCCGTACGGCATCGGCGCCCTGCTGCTGGGCCGCGAGCACACCCCCGTACCCGTGCTGCACGGCGGCGGCCAGGAGCGCCATGTGCGCTCCGGCACCCTCGACGTCCCCGCCATCGTCTCCTTCGCCGTCGCCGGCCGCCTGGCGACGGAGCGGCGCGCGCGGTTCGAGCGGGAAGTGGGCGCCCTGCGCGACCAGTTGGCCGACGCCGTGCTGGCCGCCGTACCGGACGCGATCCTCGGCGGCGACCCCGCGCCCGGCGGCCGGCTGCCCGCCAACGCGCACTTCACCTTCCCCGGCTGCGAGGGCGACTCCCTGCTGCTCCTGCTGGACGCCCAGGGCATCGAGTGCTCCACCGGCTCCGCCTGCACCGCGGGCGTCGCCCAGCCCAGCCACGTCCTGCTCGCCGCCGGCGTCGACCCGGACCTGGCCCGCGGCACCCTGCGCTTCTCCCTGGGCCACACCTCCACCCGGGCGGACGTGGACGCCGTCGCCAAGGCCATCGGCCCCGCCGTGGAACGCGCCCGCGCCGCCGGTCTCACCTGAACCGGACCCCGCGGCGGGCATGCAAACGACCTACGAGGCGGGTTCCCTTCGCCGGCATTGTCCGGATCAGGTGTCTGGAGGTCGCCTTCCGGTCTACGACCATCCGGCCTCTCAGCCCGAGCGTCGACGTCGGCACCAGCGGATCCCTCGCGGTCTCACGCTGACGTCGGCTACTCCGCTTGGACTCCCTCACTCGTCTCGTAGGTCTGTGTTCAGGATAAGACCGCCCATACCAGACATAAAGAGCCCGGCCCATGATTTTTCCGGGGCCCGTACCCTGGAAGCGTTATGACTGAGACCCCGCAGCGCCCCCTCCGCGTCCTCGCCGCCATGTCCGGCGGTGTCGACTCCGCCGTCGCCGCCGCGCGCGCCGCGGAAGCCGGCCATGACGTCACCGGCGTCCATCTCGCGCTCTCCGCCAACCCCCAGTCCTTCCGCACCGGCGCGCGGGGCTGTTGCACCATCGAGGACTCCCGCGACGCCCGCCGCGCCGCCGACGTCATCGGCATCCCCTTCTACGTGTGGGACCTCGCCGACCGCTTCCGCGAGGACGTCGTCGAGGACTTCATCGCCGAGTACGAGGCCGGCCGCACCCCCAACCCGTGCCTGCGCTGCAACGAGAAGATCAAGTTCGCCGCGCTCCTGGACAAGGCGCTCGCCCTCGGCTTCGACGCCGTCTGCACCGGCCACTACGCCAAGGTGATCGTCCGCGAGGACGGCTCCCGCGAGCTGCACCGCGCCTCCGACATGGCCAAGGACCAGTCGTACGTCCTCGGCGTCCTGGACGAGAAGCAGCTCGCGCACGCGATGTTCCCGCTCGGCGACACGGTCACCACCAAGGAGGAGATCCGCGCCGAGGCCGAGCGCCGGGGCCTCGCGGTGGCCAAGAAGCCCGACTCGCACGACATCTGCTTCATCGCCGACGGCGACACCCAGGGCTTCCTCGCCCGGCGGCTCGGCAAGGCCGAGGGCGACATCGTGGACGAGTCCGGCACCCGCCTCGGCACGCACGAGGGGGCGTACGGCTTCACCATCGGCCAGCGCAAGGGCCTGCGCATCGGCACCCCGGCCCCGGACGGCAAGCCGCGCTACGTCCTCGACATCTCCCCGGTCACCAACACCGTCACCGTCGGCCCGGCCGCCGCCCTGGACGTCACCGCCCTCACCGCGATCAAGCCCCGCTGGTGCGGCACCGCCCCCACCGCCCCCGGCACCTACACCGCCCAGCTGCGCGCCCACGGCGGCGAGACCGAGGTGCGGGCCGAGCCGGTCGACGGCGAACTGCGCGTCACCTTCACCGAACCGGTCCGCGGCGTCGCCCCCGGCCAGGCGATCGTGCTCTACGACGGCACCCGCGTCGTCGGCTCGGCCACGATCGCCTCCACCACACGGGCGACGACGGCGGTGTGACCCCCCCCTGGGACAGCACACCTAGGCCGTGAAGAACTCGGCCAGTACCGGGCCCAGCGCCTCCGGCTCCACCATGTGGGTCTGGCCCTCCAGGACCCGGTACGCGCCGCCGGGCACCGCGTCCGCGATGTCCCGGCCGGCCCGGCGCATCCACTCGGGGCTCGCGCCGCCCGCGATGGCCAGCAGGGGCACGGAGACGGCCGCGAGGCGGTCGCGGGGGAGCAGTCCGTCGCCCATCACGGCGTCGTCGTACGCGAGGCTCGGCGCGACGGCCTCCAGGCCGGGCCACATGGGGGACTGCCGGGCGCGCCCGATCATCTCCTCGCCGAGCGCGGTGAGCCGCAGGAACAGCTCGACCGCGTCCCCGCGCCGGTCCGCCGCGAGCGCCCGGCCGAGGTCCCGCTTGTACGCGGCCTCCCGCTCGGCGCCGCCCGCCAGATGGTCCGCGTACGGCACCTCGTACACCGCCGCACGGGTGACCGGCAGCCCGCTCGCCGCCGCCTGGAGCACCAGCGCGCCGCCGGAGGAGACGCCGAACAGCGCGGCGTCCCGGCCGACCGCGTCGAGCAGCGCGGCCAGGTCCTCGATCTCGCGGTCCACCGCGTACGGCGGGGTGTCGCCGCTCTCACCGCGCCCCCGGCGGTCGTAGACGACGGCCGTCACCCGGTCCGCGAGCCGCTCGGCCAGGGGGGCCAGGGTGCCACCGGTGGACATCGCGCCGCTCACCAGGATCACCGCGGGCCCCCGGCCGGTCACCGCGTAGGCGAGGGGGGTTCCGTCGCGTGAAGTCGTCCTCTTGTCCATGTCGGTGCAGACTGCCGCACGAGCCCGGACTCGTCGCTCACGACACGTCGACGTCGTAGAAGCAGAGGTGGTCCTTGATCGCCGCGACGTCCGGCTTCGGCTCCGGGTACGCCCAGGCGAGATCGGGCGCGTCCGGCAGCGACCAGTAGGATGCCGTGCCCTTGAAGGGGCAGACGGTGTGGGTCCCGGAGCGGGTCAGCAGGTCGAGGCGTACGTCCCCGGCCGGGATGTAGTAGCGGTCCGGGCAGCCCGTCTCGCGCAGGAGGAGGGGGCGGTCGGTCTGCGCGAGCACCTGGTCGCCGTGCACCACGCGCACGTGCCGCTCGCCGGCTTCGATGGTGATGATGTGTCCTTCAGCCATACCAGGACAGCGCCGCCGGGCGCCGGGTTCTTCCCGCGTACGACGCCGGGTTCCTCCCGCGTACGGTAGGGAACATGAACATCTGCGTCTTCCTCTCCGCCGCCGATCTCGACGAGCGGTACACCCGCCCCGCCCGCGAGTTCGCGGAGCTGCTCGGCAAGGGCGGCCACACCCTGGTCTGGGGCGGTTCCAACGTCGGTCTGATGAAGGTCGTCGCCGACGGGGTGGATGAGGCGGGCGGCCGGCTGGTCGGCGTGTCCGTGGAGTTCCTGGCCAACAAGACGCGGCCCGCCGCCGACGAGATGGTGATCGCCGCCGACCTCGCCGAGCGCAAGAAGCTCCTCTTGGAGAAGGCCGACGCCGTCGTCATCATGGTGGGCGGCACCGGCACGCTGGACGAGGCCACCGAGATCCTGGAGCTGAAGAAGCACGGGCGCACGCAGAAGCCGGTGGTGCTGCTGAACACCGCCGGGTTCTACGACGGGCTGCGCGAGCAGTTCCGCCGCATGGAGGAGGAGGGCTTCCTGCCCCGCCCCCTGGCCGAGCTGGTCTTCTTCGCCGAGGAGCCGGTCGGCGCCCTCGCCTACCTGGAGGAGCAGCTCGGTACCCGCTGATGCGAGCATGGCGGGTATGGCTACACATGTGATCACCGGGGCCGGTTCCGGCATCGGCGCGGCCGTCGCCCGCCGGCTGCACGCGCGCGGGGACGAACTCCTGCTGCACGCGCGGGACGCGGGCCGCGCGAAGGAACTGGCCGGGGAGTTTCCCGGCGCCCGCACCCTGGTCGGCGACCTCGCCGAACCGGACCGGCTCTCCTGGGCGCTCTCCCACCAGACACTGCCCGACCGGGTGGACTCCCTGCTGCACATCGCCGGCGTGGTGGACCTCGGCGAGGTGGGCGAGCTGACCCCCAAGTCCTGGCGCCACCAGCTCGACGTCAACCTCATGGCCCCCGCCGAGCTGACCCGCCTGCTGCTGCCCCAGCTGCGCGCGGCCCGCGGCCACGTCCTCTTCGTCAACTCCGGCGCGGGCCTCGCCGCGCACGCCGGCTGGGGCGCGTACGCCGCCTCCAAGCACGGCCTCAAGGCCCTCGCCGACGCCCTGCGCCAGGAGGAGCACGCCGCGGGCGTCCGCGTCACCTCCGTCTATCCGGGCCGCACCGCGAGCCCCATGCAGGCCAAGGTGCACCAGCAGGAGGGCAAGGAGTACGACGCCGGCAAGTGGATCGATCCCGAGTCGGTGGCCACGACGATCGTGATGGCGCTGGACCTCCCGCGAGACGCCGAGGTCAATGATCTGACGGTACGACCGGGACGGTGAGCGGGGCCCGCGGGTTCCGTAGGCTTCTCCGGTGAGCGAAAACAGCGTGTTCAGGTTCGCCGGGGCCACCGGAGTCGGGTCCATGCCCGGCGGGGACGCCCGGGAGGCCGTCAAGACCGTCACCGGGTCCTTCGAGGACTTCCCGTACCTGCCCGAACTGCCCGCCCGCGGGCCCGGCGCGGACATGATCGGCCGGACCGCCGGGATGCTGGTCGAGCTGTACGCGCACGTGGAGCCCAGCGGCTGGCGGATCGGGGACCGGCCGGGGCGGGACACCCGGCGGGCGCGCGGCTGGCTCAGGGAGGACCTGGACGCGCTGGAGGAGTTCACGCAAGGCTACGAGGGCGACCTGAAGGTGCAGGCGGTCGGGCCCTGGACGCTCGCCGCCGCCCTGGAGCTGAGGAACGGCGAGGCCGCCCTCTCCGACCCCGGCGCCTGCCGCGACCTCGCCGGCTCCCTCGCCGAGGGGCTCCGACTCCACCTCGCCGAGGTCCGGCGCCGCGTCCCCGGCGCCCGCGTGCTGCTCCAGCTCGACGAGCCCTCCCTCACCGCCGTGCTGCGCGGCCAGGTCCGCACCGCCAGCGGCTACCGCACCCATCGCGCCGTGGACCGCCAGGTCGTGGAACACACCCTGCGGGAGGTCGTCGGCGCCCACCCGGACGGCCCCGTCGCCGTCCACTCCTGCGCCCCCGACGTGCCCTTCGCCCTGCTGCGCCGGGCCGGCGCCGACGCCGTGTCGTTCGACTTCGCGCTGCTCACCGAACGTGACGACGACGCGATCGGCGAGGCCGTCGAGGCCGGTACCCGGCTGTTCGCCGGTGTCGTACCCGGCACGGACGGCCCATTGTCAGACCCTGCCGGTAGCGTCATGGGTGTCAGGACGTTGTGGCGCAGGCTGGGGCTGCATCCGGGCCTGCTCGCCGAGGCGGTCACCCTCACCCCGGCGTGCGGTCTCGCGGGCGCTTCCCCCGGCTACGCGCGCCAGGCGCTCGCCCATTGCGTCCGGGCGGCGAGATCCCTCGCGGACAACCCAGAGTAACGGGAGGACAACACGGTGGCCGGCGACAAGCAGGCGGAGACCACGGCGGTGCCCGCCGAGGCCCGCGACAGGCACGCGCAGCTGGCGGAGCAGATCGAGGAGCACCGCTTCCGGTACTACGTGAAGGACGCTCCCGTCATCAGCGACGCGGAGTTCGACCAGCTCCTGAAGTCCCTGGAGGCGCTGGAGGAGCAGTACCCTGAACTGCGCACCCCCGACTCGCCCACCCAGAAGGTCGCGGGGTCGTACGAGACGGAGTTCACCGCCGTCGAGCACCGCCAGCGCATGCTCTCCCTCGACAACACCTTCAACGACGAGGAACTGGCCGCCTGGGCCGACCGCATCGCCCGCGAACTCGGCGACCAGAAGTACCACTTCCTGTGCGAGCTGAAGGTCGACGGCCTCGCCGTCAACCTCACGTACGAACACGGCCGTCTCACCCGCGCCGCGACCCGCGGCGACGGCCGCACCGGCGAGGACATCACGCCCAACGTGCGCACCATCGCGGACATCCCCGACCGGCTGGACGGCGACAAGGTCCCCGACCTGGTGGAGATCCGCGGCGAGGTCTACTTCCCGATGGAGAAGTTCCTCGAACTGAACGAGCGCCTGGTCGCGGCCGGCGACAAGCCCTTCGCCAACCCCCGCAACGCGGCGGCCGGTTCGCTGCGCCAGAAGGACCCCCGGGTCACCGCCACCCGCCCCCTGCACATGGTGGTGCACGGCATCGGTGCCCTGGAGGGCTTCAGCGGGATGACCCGCCTGTCCCAGGCGTACGACCTCCTCAAGTCCTGGGGCCTGCCCACCTCCTCGCACAACCGGGTGGTCGACGACCTCGACGGCGTCCGGCAGTTCATCGCGCACTACGACGGCGAGAACCGCCACTCCGTGGAGCACGAGATCGACGGCGCCGTCATCAAGCTGGACGAGATCCGCCTCCAGGGCCGCCTCGGTTCCACCGCGCGCGCCCCCCGCTGGGCCATCGCCTACAAGTACGCGCCGGAGGAGGTCAACACCAAGCTCATCGACATCAAGGTGGGCGTCGGCCGCACCGGCAGGGTCACGCCGTACGCCCAGGTCGAGCCGGTCACCGTCGCGGGCAGCGAGGTCGAGTTCGCCACCCTGCACAACCAGGAGGTCGTCAAGGCCAAGGGCGTGCTGATCGGTGACACGGTCGTCATCCGCAAGGCCGGCGATGTCATCCCGGAGATCCTCGGCCCGGTGGTCGACCTGCGCGACGGCAGCGAGCGGGAGTTCGTGATGCCCGGCGAGTGCCCCGAGTGCGGCACCCCACTGCGGCCCATGAAGGAGGGCGACATCGACCTCCGCTGCCCCAACGCCCGCACCTGCCCGGCCCAGTTGCGCGAGCGCGTCTCCTACCTCGCGGGCCGCGAGTGCCTGGACATCGAGCACTTCGGCGGGGTGGCCGCCGCCGCCCTCACGCGCCCGCTGGAGCCGGCCGACCCGCCGCTGGTGGACGAGGGCGACCTGTTCGACCTGACGGTGGAGAAGCTGCTGCCCATCAAGGCGTACGTCCTCGACCCGGACAGCGGGCTGCCCAAGCACGACCCCAAGACCGGCGAGGCGAAGGTCGTCACGGTCTTCGCCAACCAGAAGGGCGAGCCGAAGAAGAACACTCTCGCGCTGCTGGAGAACATCGAGGCGGCCAAGTCCCGCCCGCTGGCGCGTTTCCTGAACGGGCTGTCCATCCGGCATGTCGGCCCGGTCGCTGCCCAGGCCCTCGCCCGCGAGTTCCGCTCCACCGACCGCATCGAACAGGCCACGGAAGAGGAGTTGGCGGCCACCGACGGCGTCGGACCCATCATCGCCGCCGCGGTCAAGGAGTGGTTCGCCGAGGAGTGGCACCGCGAGATCGTCCGCAAGTGGAAGGCCGCCGGGGTTCCGCTGGAGGACCAGGTCAGCGGGGAGGCGGAGGGTCCGCGTCCGCTGGAGGGGCTGACCGTCGTGGTCACCGGCACGCTGGAGAACTTCACACGGGACGGCGCCAAGGAGGCGCTTCAGAGCCGGGGCGCCAAAGTGACCGGCTCGGTTTCGAAGAAGACCTCTTTCGTTGTCGTTGGTGACAATCCGGGATCGAAATACGACAAGGCCATGCAATTGAAGGTTCCGGTGCTCGACGAGGACGGATTCGGCGTCCTGTTGGAGCAGGGTCCCGAGGCCGCGACGGAGGCCGCGCTTCCGACCGAGGAGTAGCGGTTGAAGGCCACCCGTTCGGCGCATACCAGTTGCATACGGGTGGCGCCGGGCGCATTCGGGCAACCGCCGACGACCGGTGCCCGTGGAAGCCCCACGCGGCCTAGTGTTGAGTTGTGCACCTGCCGTGCCCGGCGGCGGACGGGGGCATTTCCCTGCCCGCCGCGGGCGCGGCGAGGGTTTCTTCAGTGCGGAGCCGTCGATGGTGTCGGACATCGGGCCGCGCGGCGTGGGCACCGCCGGCTGTGAGAGGGACGGGAATGGAACCGACCGAGAGCGTCGCCCCGGACTCACGGCTGCGCCTGCGCCGCCGCGCGCTCGCCTGGCGGGAGATCCTGCGGCCCGGACGCGGTGGCGGCCGTACCGGCCCGCGCGTCCACCCGGCCATGGCCGGCCCCGCCGGCGCGCCGGGCACCCGCGTCCCCCTCGCCATCGAACCCGCGCCCAGCCTGGCGGGCGCGGGCACCAGCCTCGGCGCCGGGCAGGAGCCCGGCCGGCAGGGCCCCTGGCCCGCGCTGCCCGCGGCCGTCACGGCGGCCGCCGCGCTCGTCCTGGCCGCCGGCTTCGTCCGCGCCTTCGACGGCGGCCACGCCCTCTTCCCGTGCGGCACCCTCGGCTGGTCGCTGGCCCTGCTCACCGGGATCATCGTCGGGCACCTCGTCATGCTGGGCCGCGCCCGCTGGTGGGGCGGCACCGGCTCGGGCGCCGCGCTCACCCTCGCCGTGCTGCTGCTCTACGGCTGGGTGCCCGCCGGCATGGTCAGCCTGACCGTCGTCGTCCTGGTCGGCATCGCCCGCCGGCACCGCTGGCGCCAGGGCGTGCTGCACGGCGCGACGGACATCCTCGGCATCGTCGTGGCCGCCCTGCTGCTCGGCGCGCTGGGCCGGGTGCCCAGCGTGGAGCAGCCCTGGCGGGCGCAGAGCTGGAGCCTCGCCACCGTGCCCGAGGTCGCGCTGGCCGCCGTCGCCTATCTCGCCGTCGGCCGGGGCCTGCTGTGGTACCTGACCGCGCCGGGCGAGCACGGCCTGCCGAGCATCCCCCGGCCCGCCCTGGTCCGGCAGGGACTGGTGGCCGTGGCGCTGCTCGGCATCGCGCCGCTGCTCTGCGTGGTCGCGGAGGCCCAGCCGGTGCTGCTGCCGCTGTTCGCCATCCCCCTCATCGCCCTCGACTCGGCTCTGTGGATGGCCCGCGCCCGCGCCGAGGAGCAGCTGCGCGATCCGCTGACCGGACTGCCCAACCGGCAGTGGCTCCAGGAGCGGATCTGGACGGCGCTGGACGACGCCGACCGCGCGGGCGCCCGTTCCGCGCTGATGCTGATCGACCTCGACCGCTTCCGTTCGGTCAATGACACCCTCGGCCATCTCGCCGGTGACCGGCTGCTGTTGCAGATCGCCGAGCGGCTGCGGCTCGCCCTGCCGCGCGGCGCGGAGGCGGCCCGGCTCGGCGGCGACGAGTTCGCGGTCTTACTGCCCGCCGCCGACTCCATCACGTCGGCGATGCGGGTCGCCCGCGGCCTGGTGACCGCCCTCAGCTCCCCGCTCGACCTGGACGGCCTCACCCTCGTCCTGGAGGCGAGCGCCGGGGTCGCCGTCTTCCCGGACCACGCGATGGACGCGGAGGGGCTGCTGCGGCGGGCCGACGTGGCCATGTACCAGGCGAAGCGGGACCGTACGGGCGTCGAGGTCTACGAGTCCAAGCGGGACTCCAACACCCCGGACCGGCTCGGGCTGCTCGGCGATCTGCGCCGGGCGCTGGATGCCCACGAGGTGCAGCTGCACTACCAGCCCAAGGTGCGCTTCGACGGCCAGGTGGCCGGTCTGGAGGCGCTGGTGCGGTGGGTGCACCCGGAGCGCGGGAAGGTACCGCCGGACGAGTTCATCGCGATCGCCGAGTCCTCCGGGCTGATGCCCCATCTCACCGAGTACGTCCTGGAGACCGCCCTCGCCCAGGTCGCCCGCTGGCGGGCGCAGGGCATCCGGGTGCCGGTCGCGGTCAACGTCTCGCCCCGCGATGTGCACACGCCCGGCTTCGCGGGTTCGGTCGCCGCGCGGCTGGCCCGGCACGGGGTGCCGGCGGGCGCGTTGCAGCTGGAGATCACCGAGCACGTCCTGCTGGAGGACCCGCAGCGGGCCGCCGACACCCTCGCGGCGCTGACCGGGCACGGCGTGAAGATGTCCCTGGACGACTTCGGCACCGGGTACTCCTCCCTGGTGCACCTGCGGCGGCTGCCGGTCAGCGAGCTGAAGATCGACCGCTCCTTCGTGGCCCGCCTCGCGGTGGACGCCGAGGACGCGGAGATCGTGCGCTGCACCCTCGACCTCGCGCACTCCCTGGGGCTGCTCGTGGTCGCGGAGGGCGTGGAGGACGACGAGACCTGGGAGCGGCTGCGGGACCTGGGCTGCGACGCGGTGCAGGGATGGCTGGTGGCCGCGGCGATGCCGCCGGAGGAGACGACGGCATGGCTGCGCTTCCGCCAGACCAGCGTCGGCTCACCCACGCGCCGCCCGCTGCCCGAGGGCGAGGTCTCGGTCCCGGACGCGAGCGGCCCGCCTCCGGCGACGACGGGGGGCCGCAAGCCGTCCGCCTAGGCCCTGCGGTGAACGCGCCGGTCACAGCCGCTCGTCGCCGGCTGCGACCGGGGCAGCGGCCGAGCGGTGCCGCGAACCGTGTGGGCGTCGGGCGGTGGCGTGAACCGTGCGGGCGTCGAGCGGTGCCGCGGATCGTCCGCCCGCGGGCGCGTCGCGGCCGGTCGCGCAGTTCCCGGCGCCCCCGCGCGCGGACGCGGTTCCCGGCGCGCCTCCGCAAGCGTGCCGGCACCCGGTGCGTACCCCTCAGTTCCCCGCGTCAGTCCCCCGCGCCCCCGCGAGCGCGCCGGCGCCCGGTGGCGTACGCCCCCCGCGCCCCCCTACTCTCCCGTCGGCCCCCCTCTCGCGAACCGGTCCGCCAGCGGCACGGCGGACGGAAGGCCGTCGCGTTCGGGATGCATTTCGCCACCGCGGTGGTTGTCCTCGTCTGCGCCGCGGTCCTGTTCGCGGCCTGACCGGATCGCATCGTGGGGAGATGGGCATGTCGCTGTTCGTACCGAGGTTCGAGGACACCGCGCTGGTGCGGGAGGCCGGGGCCGAGGTGGTCGGCGACGACCCCGTCGCCGTACGGCTGCTGGCGGACAGCAGTGCCACCGGCGGCGCCCTGTCCACGGTGCGCGTCACGCTCGCGGCGGGCGCCGACGGTGCCCGCCCGCATGTGCACCACCGCTCCGCCGAGATGTTCTACCTGCTGGACGGCGCCGCCGAGGTGCTCTCCGGCGAGGACGTGGTCACCGCCGAGCGCGGCGATCTGATCGTCGTACCACCGGACCGTCCGCACGCCTTCGCCGCGGCCCCCGGCGCCACCGCCGACCTCCTGGTCGTCATCGCGCCGGGCGTCGAGCGCTTCGAGTACTTCCGCCACCTCCAGCGCATCCGCCTCGGCGAGCTCACCCCGGAGAGCCTGCTGGAGGTACAGGAGCGGTACGACAATCACTTCCTGGAGAGCGCCGCCTGGGACGGTCGGCACCGCTGAGCGAGCGCCTGCGGGGAAACCGTTTAACGGCCGGGCCACCCCGCCCCATAGGATTGGCTCCAAACCACACACACTCACCCAGAGGATCGCTGCATGCCTGGCATCACGCGCGAGGAGGTCGCCCACCTCGCCCGGCTGGCGCGTCTGGAGCTGAAGCCCGAAGAACTCGACCACTTCGCCGGCCAGCTCGACGACATCATCGGCGCGGTCGCCCGCGTCAGCGAGGTCGCCGACCAAGACGTACCGCCGACCTCGCACCCGCTCCCGCTGACGAACGTCATGCGCGCGGACGAGGTCCGTCCCTCGCTCACCCCCGAGCAGGCGCTCTCCGGCGCCCCCGCCCAGGAACAGCAGCGTTTCAAGGTGCCGCAGATCCTGGGGGAGGAGTGACCATGACGGACAACATCATCAAGCTCACGGCCGCGCAGATCGCCGAGAAGATCGCCTCCGGCGAGCTGACGGCCGTCGCGGTCACCGAGGCCCACCTCGCCCGCATCGAGGCCGTCGACGAGAAGGTGCACGCCTTCCTGCACGTCGACCGCGAGGGCGCCCTCGCCCAGGCCCGCGCAGTGGACGAGAAGCGGGCCCGCGGCGAGAAGCTCGGCCCGCTGGCCGGCGTCCCGCTCGCGCTCAAGGACATCTTCACCACCGAGGGCGTGCCCACGACCGTCGGCTCGAAGATCCTCCAGGGCTGGATCCCGCCGTACGACGCGACGCTCACCAAGCGCCTCAAGGACGCCGACGTCGTCATCCTCGGCAAGACCAACATGGACGAGTTCGCCATGGGGTCCTCCACCGAGAACAGCGCCTACGGCCCGACCGGCAACCCCTGGGACCTCACCAAGATCCCCGGCGGCTCCGGCGGCGGCTCCTCCGCCGCGCTCGCCTCCTACGAGGCGCCGCTCGCCATCGGCACCGACACCGGCGGCTCCATCCGCCAGCCGGCCGCCGTCACCGGCACCGTCGGCGTGAAGCCGACCTACGGCGCGGTCTCCCGCTACGGCATGGTCGCCTTCTCCTCCTCCCTCGACCAGGGCGGCCCCTGCGCCCGCACGGTCCTGGACGCGGCCCTGCTGCACGAGGTCATCGCGGGCCACGACCCGATGGACTCCACCTCCATCGACGCCCCGGTCCCGCCGGTGGTCGAGGCCGCCCGCAACGGCAGCGTGGCGGGCATGCGCGTCGGTGTCGTCAGGCAGTTCCGCGGCGAGGGCTACCAGGCCGGCGTCATCCAGCGCTTCGACGAGTCCGTCGAGCTGCTGAAGGAGCTGGGCGCCGAGATCGTCGAGCTGGACTGCCCGTCCTTCGACCTCGCGCTGTCGGCGTACTACCTGATCGCGCCGTCCGAGTGCTCCTCCAACCTCGCCCGCTTCGACGGCCTGCGCTACGGCCTGCGGACCGGCGACGACGGCACGCACTCGGCCGAGGAGGTCACCTCCCTGACCCGCGAGGCCGGCTTCGGTCCCGAGGTCAAGCGCCGCATCATGCTCGGCACGTACGCACTGTCGAGCGGTTACTACGACGCCTACTACGGCTCCGCGCAGAAGGTCCGCACCCTCATCACGCGGGACTTCGAGAAGGCGTTCGAGCAGGTCGACGTGATCGTCTCCCCGACGACCCCGACCACCGCCTTCGCGATCGGCGAGCGCGCCGACGACCCGATGGCGATGTACCTCGCGGACCTGTGCACCATCCCGACCAACCTGGCGGGCAACGCGGCCATGTCCCTGCCCTGCGGTCTCGCCCCGGAGGACAACCTCCCGGTGGGTCTTCAGATCATCGCCCCGGCGATGCGGGACGATCGCCTGTACAAGGTGGGCGCCGCCGTCGAGGCCGCCTTCGTGGAAAAGTGGGGACACCCGCTGCTTGAGGAGGCTCCGTCGCTGTGAGCAAGCTGTCCAAGGCCAAGGACTTCAAGAAGTCCAAGTCCGGTACGTACCTGTCCATGGCCACCACCGCGTTCGGCGCGATCGGTGTCACCAAGCAGATCAAGAAGGCCCGCGCCGAGCACGACACGCTGCGGCTGATCGACGCCACGGTCTCCGCCGTCGCGATCGTCACCGGCCTCGCGATCCTCTACCGCGAGCTGAAGCGGCTGGGCGACGACGACGTCCTGCTGGGCTGAGAGGGAAGTTTTCACCGTGACCACCACGACCGACCTGGTGTCGTACGAGGACGCGCTGGCGTCGTACGACCCCGTCATGGGCCTTGAGGTCCATGTCGAACTCGGCACCAAGACCAAGATGTTCTGCGGGTGCTCCACGGAGCTGGGCGCCGAGCCCAACTCGCAGACCTGCCCCGTCTGCCTCGGCATGCCCGGCGCGCTCCCGGTCGTCAACGCGACCGGCGTCGAGTCGGCCGTCAGGATCGGCCTCGCGCTGAACTGCTCGATCGCCGAATGGTGCCGCTTCGCCCGGAAGAACTACTTCTATCCGGACATGCCGAAGAACTTCCAGACCTCCCAGTACGACGAGCCGATCGCCTTCGACGGCTACCTCGACGTACAGCTGGAGGACGGCGAGACCTTCCGCGTGGAGATCGAGCGCGCCCACATGGAGGAGGACACCGGCAAGTCGACGCACGTCGGCGGCGCCACCGGCCGGATCCACGGCGCGTCCCACTCCCTGCTGGACTACAACCGCGCCGGCATCCCGCTCATCGAGATCGTCACCAAGCCGATCGTGGGCGCCGGCGAGCGCGCCCCCGAGGTGGCCAAGGCGTACGTCCGTGAGCTGCGCGAGGTCATCCGTGCCCTCGGCGTGTCCGAGGCCCGCATGGAGATGGGCCAGATGCGCTGCGACGTCAACCTGTCGCTGATGCCCAAGGGCGCCGACAAGTTCGGCACGCGCTCGGAGACGAAGAACGTCAACTCCCTGCGCTCGGTGGAGCGCGCGGCCCGCTTCGAGATCATGCGGCACGCGGCCGTGCTCTCCTCCGGCGGCACCATCGTCCAGGAGACCCGCCACTTCCACGAGGACACCGGGTCCACGACCTCGGGCCGCGTGAAGGAGGAGGCCGAGGACTACCGGTACTTCCCGGAGCCCGACCTGGTCCCCGTCGCGCCCTCGCGCGAGTGGGTCGAGGAGATCCGCGCGGCGCTGCCCGAGCTGCCGCTGGTGCGCCGCACCCGGCTGCTCGCCGAGTGGGGGATCTCCGCCACCGAGATGCAGGCGATCCTGAACGCCGGCGCGCTGGACCCGATCGTCGCCACCATCGAGGCCGGGGCCGACGCGGCGTCCGCCCGCAAGTGGTGGATGGGCGAGCTGGCGCGCAGCGCCAACGAGTCCGGCACCTCCCTGGACGAGCTGCCGATCACCCCGCAGCAGGTGGCCCGCGTCACCGAGCTGGTCGCGAAGGGTGATCTGAACGACAAGCTGGCCCGCCAGGTCATCGAGGGCGTCCTCGCGGGCGAGGGCACCCCGGACGAGGTCGTCGACAAGCGCGGCCTGAAGGTCGTCTCCGACGACTCGGCGCTCGGCACCGCCGTGGACGAGGCCATCGCCGGCAACCCCGGCATCGCGGACAAGATCCGCGGTGGCAAGGTGGCCGCGGCCGGCGCCCTGGTCGGCGCGGTCATGAAGGCCACCCGCGGCCAGGCCGACGCGGCCCGCGTCAAGGAGCTGATCCTGGAGAAGCTCGGCGTCAGCGAGGGCTGAGCCACCGTCACCCGAGGGGGACGCGCCGCACCGGCGCGTCCCCCTCGGCGTTTCCCGGTGTCGTCCGCTCCCGCTGTGAGTAAGCCCACGAACGCGGCAAACGATCACTTTTGCCTGCAAGAGTGTCCAGTGATTGCTCATGCGTTCTTTGCGGGCTGTTCCGTCTATGGACGATCGTTCCCGGTCAAAGATCCACAAACCATCCTGGGAGCACGTCCGTGGCAGCCCTCGCGCGCTGGTGCGTCCGGCACCGACTGATCGCCGTCCTGCTGTGGTTGTGCGCCTTCGGCGGGGTCACCGCGGCCGCCTCCGTCGCCGGCACGGCGTACTCGAACGACTACGCGGTCCCCGGCACCGAGTCCGGCCGCGCAGCCCAGCTGCTCCAGGCGGGTTTCCCCGGCCTCGGCGGCGACAGCGACACCGTCGTCTGGCACACCACCGAGGGCACCGTCCGCGCCGCCGACGTCGAACAGAGCATGACCGGCGCCCTCGACCGGATCGCCGAACTGCCCGGCGTCGCCTCCGTGGACGGGCCGTACGGCGCTCAGGGCGCCCGGCAGATCAGCGCCGACGGCCGCACCGCCTACGCCACCATCACCTTCGCGCAGCAGGCCGAGGACATCGGCAAGAAGGAGGCCCAGGCCGTCGTGGGCGCCGCCAAGGCCGCCGGGGGCGACGGACTCCAGGTGGAGCTGGGCGGCAGCGCCATCGGGCTCACCGAGACGCCGGACGACCGCACCGCCGAGGTGGTTGGCGTCCTCGTCGCCGCCGTCGTCCTCTTCCTCGCCTTCGGCTCGCTCGCCGCATCCCTGCTGCCGATCGCCACCGCCCTGATCGGGGTGGGCACCGCGCACGCCGGCATCGGACTGCTCGGCCACGCCATGACGGTGGCCGACTTCGCGCCCATGCTCGGCATGCTCGTCGGCCTCGGCGTCGGCATCGACTACGCGCTGTTCATCGTCACCAGGCACCGGCGCGGACTCAAACGCGGCCTGGACGCCACCGAGGCCGCCGTCAGCGCCGTGACGACCACCGGACGCGCCGTCGTCTTCGCGGGCGCGACCGTGTGCATCGCCCTGCTGGGCATGCTGATCCTGCGGCTGAGCTTCCTCAACGGCGTCGCTGTGGCCGCGAGCCTCACCGTGCTCCTCACCGTCGCCGCCTCGGTCACCCTGCTGCCCGCCCTGCTGTCGTACATCGGACCGCGCGCCCTGAGCCGCCGCGAACGGCGCCGGCTCGCCGAGCACGGGCCGCGCCCCGAGGTGCCCACCGGCCTCGCCGCCCGCTGGTCCGCGCTGGTGGAACGGCGCCCCAAACTGCTCGGCGCGCTCGCCGTCGCCGTGATCGCGCTGCTCGCCCTGCCCACCCTCTCGCTCCACCTCGGCACCTCCGACCAGGGCAACGACCCCCGCACCTCCACCACCCGCAAGGCGTACGACCTGCTCGCCGACGGCTTCGGCCCCGGCGTCAACGGGCCGCTGACTCTCGTCACCCGCGTGGACGGCGCCGCCGACCGGCTCGCCCTGGACCGCCTCGACTCCACCCTGCGCGCCACCCCCGGTGTCGCCTCCGCCACCCCGGCCGCCTACGCCACCGGTGGCGAGACCGCCTACCTCACCGTCGTGCCCGACTCCGCGCCCCAGTCGAAGGCCACCAGCGCCCTGGTGGACCGGCTGCGCGAGAGCGTGCTGCCCCGCGCGGAACAGGGCACCTCCCTCGACATCCAGGTCGGCGGGGTGACCGCCAGCTACGACGACTTCGCCGATGTGATCGTCGGAAAACTCCCGCTGTTCGTCGGCACCGTCATCGGGCTCGGCTGCCTGCTGCTGCTCGTCGCCTTCCGCTCGCTCGGCATCCCGCTCAAGGCCGCCGTGATGAACATCGCCGCCGTGGCCGCCGCGTTCGGCGTCGTCGTCGCCGTCTTCCAGTGGGGCTGGGGCAGCGAACCGCTCGGTCTCGGCCGCGCGGGCCCCATCGAGCCCTTCCTGCCCGTGATCATGGTCTCCGTCCTCTTCGGGCTCTCCATGGACTACCAGGTCTTCCTGGTCAGCCGGATGTACGAGGAATGGCTGGCGACCGGCGACAACCGGCGCGCCGTCCGGGTGGGCCTCGCCGAGACCAGCCGGGTGATCAACTCCGCGGCCGTGATCATGATCTCGGTCTTCCTGGCCTTCGTGCTCAGCGGCGACCGCGTGATCGCCATGTTCGGCATCGCGCTGGCCGCCGCCGTCGCCCTGGACGCCTTCGTGCTGCGCACCCTGCTGGTGCCCGCCCTGATGCATCTGCTCGGCGCGGCCAACTGGTGGCTGCCCGGCTGGCTGGAGCGCAGGCTGCCGCGCATCAGCATCGAGCCGCCGGAGTGCCGCGCCGCGCATGAGAGGCTCGCACGGGTCCCGGCCGACCGGATCGGCCGCGACCGACCGGACGGACGGCAGGAGGAAGCACAGCATCATGTACGCGATATCCCTGGGTGACGGCGCAGAACTGCGCCCGCTGGAGGTCTGGCACGCCGAGGAACTGCTGGCCCATATCGACCGGGGACGCGCGTTCATCGGGCAGCACGTCGGACTGCCGGAGGTGGTGGCCGACCTGGACGGAGCCCGCGCCTATCTGCGGTCGTACGCCGACAAGCGCGCCGCCGACGCCGGCGCGCTGCACGGCATCCGGCAGGACGGGACGCTGGTCGGTGGCCTCCTCTTCCGCACCTGGGACACGCCGAGCGGGGTGTGCGAGGCCGGCTGCTGGCTGGAGCCGGCGGCGGCCGGACGCGGGCTCGTCACGCGCGGCATGCGGGTCCTGCTCGACTGGGCGTTCGAGGAGCGCGGCATGCACCGCGTCGAGTGGCACGTCTCCACAGCGAACCAGCCCAGCATCAACGTGGCCCGGCGGCTCGGCATGACCCGTGAGGGTGTCCTGCGCGAGAACTACCCGCACCATGGAAAGCGCACCAGCACCGAGATCTGGTCCCTGCTGGCACCCGAATGGCGCATGGCCCGTTCCGGTGACGCGCAACACGCCCACTGACGATCATTAAGCGCCCTCTCAGACGGCATCCGTACGGTTGCTGCCATGGCAACGAAGACATCGGAAGACGCCGCGGCCGGTACGACGGCGGCGCAGCACGACGACGAGACGACACAGGGGGGCGACACCGGGGGGCAGGACACCGCGGTCAAGGCGGAGACGGCGGGCACGAGCGCGGAGGGCGCGGTCGCCGAGGGCGCCGGGGAGGCGGCGGACGCGGCGGACGGTCCCGTGGACGAGCCCGAGGACGACGCGGCCGACGCGGACGACGCGGCGGACGCCAAGACGCCCACCGGGGTCGGCCAGGGCGCCGGTGCCGTCGTCTCCGCCGCGCTGGGCCTGGTCTCGCTCACCGGCGGCTGGGTCGGCACCGTCGCGGGCGCCCGCCAGCAGCTCATCGGTCAGCTGCGGACGTCCTCCACGGCGGGCGTCGCCACGCAGATCAAGGCGGTCTACGGCGACGCCTGGCACACCACCGCGCTGTGGGCCGGCTTCTTCGCCCTGCTCGCGCTGATCACCGGCGTGGTCGTCCTCGCCCGCCCCGCCTTCGGCGCCCCCGGCCGCCCGCAGGCGCCCTGGATCAAGTCGGTGGCCTGGGCAGGCGTCTCACTCGGCGTCATCGGGCTGCTGCTGGCGGTCCTGAAGTACTCGGACGCCCTCCTGGCCTTGCCGTCGGCGAGCTGAGCGGGCGGTAGACCACGACGCCCAGGGGCCTCGGGGAACTCGTGCACACGTCGCGGTTCCCCGAGGCCCCTTACGCGTGCGGTGCGGGAGATGATGGCCCCAGGACAACCGGCAAGGGGGAGCAGCCGTGTTCGACGCCTTCAGTGAACTGTTCGCGCCAGGGCGCAAACACACCCGCGAGGAGCAGAACCGCCTCGAACTGACCCGCGAGGAGGTCGGCGACAGCGATCCCGGTCGCGGTCCCATAGACCTCACCTCCGGCAAGGCGGTCATACGCCTTGCCGCTCCGGCCCCCACCACGGAGCCGGAGCCCGAAGGGACGGAGGGAGACCCCCGGGAGCCGTAGGGCGGCTAGCTCACCTGCAGTTCCAGCAGCCTGTCGTCCCCCTTCTTCGGATGTCCCCGGCCGTCCGTGTTGTTCGTGAGCAGCCAGAGTCTGCCGTCACCGGCCGGGGCGACCGTGCGCAGGCGGCCGTAGGTGCCGGTGAGGAAGGACTGGGGAGCGGCCGCCGCTCGGGTGCCGCGCAGAGGGATGCGCCACAGGCGTTCGCCCTTGAGGGCGGCCATCCAGATGACGCCGTGCACGTAGGCGATGCCGCTGGGGGAGGCGTCGTCGGTGTGCCACTGGGCGAGCGGGTTCTGGAAACGGGGGTTCGCGGACTTGCCCTCGGCGTCGGGCCAGCCGTAGTTGCCGCCGGGCTTGATGGCGTTCAGCTCGTCCCAGGTGTCCTGGCCGAACTCGGAGGCGAACAGGCGCTGTCGGTCGTCCCAGGCGAGGCCCTGGACGTTGCGGTGGCCCAGGGAGTAGACGGGGGAGCCGGGGAAGGGGTCGCCGGGGGCCGGTTCGCCGTCCGGGGTCAGCCGCAGGATCTTGCCGCCCAGGGAGTTCCGGTCCTGGGCGAGCCCGCGCCGGCCGCTTTCACCGGTGCCGGCGTACAGCATGCCGTCGGGGCCGAACGCGATCCGGCCGCCGTTGTGGATGGGGCCCTTGGGGATGCCCTTGAACACCGTGTCGGGGGCGCCCACTTGCTCACCGGCCGGTTTCCTGTCGTCGTACAGCATGCGGACGATGCGGTTGTCCGAGGCGGAGGTGAAGTAGGCGTAGATCATGCGGTCCGAGGCGAAGTGCGGGGACAGCGCGATGCCCAGCAGGCCGCCCTCGCCCGCCGGGGCGACCCCGGAGACCGTGCCCAGTTCGGTTTTACGGCCCGTGCCGGGGTCGATGCGGGTGATCGTCCCGTCGTCGCGGGAGGAGACCAGCAGATCGCCACCCGGCAGCACGGCCAGCCCCCACGGTGACTTCAGGCCCTCGGCCACCGTGCGCAGCACCCGTACCGAGCCCTTGGCCGGCGCCGCCGACTCCGTGGCCGGGGCGGCGGACGCGGTGCTCGGCGGCGCCGTACGGGGCAACTGCCCCGGAAAGCCCACGCCCGGAGAGCCGGACGAGCAGCCCGCCGCCAGCAGGAGGGCGGCCGCGGCCAGCGCGGTCGGCACAGCTCGACGTCGCACGATCATGATCCCTTCGGGGCGGCGTTCCAGCGGGGGGTCTTCCCTTCCCAAGGGTCCCTCAGTCCCACGACCCCTGCGCCCCCGGCAACCGCGCGATCTCCGCCAGATCCGCGGGCGACAGCCGCAGCCCGGCCGCCGCCGCGTTCTGAGCGGCCCACCGCTCCCGCTTCGTGCCCGGCAGCGCGATCACATGGCGCCCCCGCGACAGCACCCAGGCCAGTGCCACCTGCGCCGGGGTGACCTCCGGGCCGTGCCGCCGGGCGACGCGGCGCAGACCGGCCACGATCGGCTGGTTGGCGGCCATCATCTCGGCGGTGAACCGGGGATGCCGGGCGCGCACGTCGTCCGGTTCGAAGCCCTCGCCCGGAGTGAGCGTGCCGGTCAGGAAGCCGTTGCCCAGCGGCATCGCCGCCAGGAAGCCCACACTCCGCGCCTCGCACCACGGCAGCAGCGTCCGCAGCGCCTCCGGCGACCACACCGACAGCTCCGCCTGCACCGCGGCCACCGGGAACACCTGCTGCACCCGCTGCAACAGGCGCAGCGTGCCGTCGTACAGGCCCGCGCCCGAGCGGCGTCCGCCGCGCGCGCCCAGCGCGCACAGGCCCAGCGACCGCACCTTCCCGGCCCGCACCAGCTCGGCCATCGCGCCCCAGGTCTCCTCGATCGGCACCTCGGGGTCGGGGCGGTGCAGCTGGTAGAGGTCGATCACATCCGTCTGGAGCCGGCGCAGCGAGGCGTCGCAGGCCCGTCGCACATAGCCGGGGCGGCCGTTGGCCACGATGTGCTGCTCGCCCACCAGCAGCCCCACCTTCGTGGAGACGAACGCGTCCGCCCGCCGCTCCCTGAGCACCCGCCCGAGCAGCAGCTCGTTGGTGAACGGGCCGTACATGTCCGCGGTGTCCAGCAGGCTCGCCCCCAGGTCCAGCGCCCGGTGCACGCATCTCACCGACTCGTCGCCCCGTTGCCGCGAGGTGCTGTAGGCCCAGCTCATCGGCATGCACCCGAGTCCGACGGCCCCCACCGCGAGCGCCCCCGCGCCGATCGTCCTGCGCTCCACCTGCTCCGGAACCTCCCTTGGCCGGTCCCCAACCTAACCTCTGCGCCGCGCGTACCTGACATAGCCTCCTGACCATGAGCGCAGACGTATGGCTTCCGCTTCCGCCCGAGGAGATCGAGGGGCTGCCCGAGGGCCTCCGGTATCTGTTCTGGGACGGCGGCGAGGACGGCGACCAGGACTTTCCGGGCGACCCCGCGCGCTGCGTGATGTACGTGGTGCCGTACATGAAGCGCGGGCCGGTCAAGGTGCGCCCACTGGAGCGGCTGAGCGGCGTCGAGGTCATCCAGACGCTCACGGCCGGTGTCGACGACATCACCGCGCGGCTCTCGGCCATCAGACCGGGCGTACGGCTGTGCAACGCGCGCGGGGTGCACGAGGCGAGCACCGCCGAGCTGGCGCTCACCCTGACCCTGGCCGCGCTGCGCGGCGTCCCCGACTTCGTGCGCGCCCAGCAACAGGAGCGCTGGCAGGGCGCGTTCCGGCCCGCGCTCGCCGACAAGAACGTGCTGATCGTCGGCTACGGCTCGATCGGCGCCGCCATCGAGGACCGGCTCACGCCCTTCGAGGTTGCGCGGGTGGCGCGCGTTGCGCGCTCCCGGCGCACCACGGCGCGCGGTCTCGTGCATCCGATCGCCGATGTGCTCTCTGTGCTTCCGGACGCCGACGTCGTGATTCTGTCCACCCCCCTCACGGACGCCACCCACCGTCTGGTGGACGCCGAATTCCTCTCCCGGATGAAGGACGGGGCGCTCCTGGTGAACGTCGCGCGCGGGCCCGTCGTGGACACGAACGCGCTGCTCGCGGAGCTGGAGCGGGGCCGGATCACCGCCGCCCTGGACGTCACCGACCCCGAGCCGCTGCCGCCCGGCCACCCCCTGTGGAAGGCCCCCGGCGCACTGATCACCCCGCATGTGGGCGGACCCACCTCCGCCTTCCTGCCGCGCGCCAAGCGGCTGCTGGTCGATCAGCTGACCCGGTTCGTGAACCACGAGCCGCTGCGGAACGTGATCCTGACGACGGGTCAGGACCCGAAGGACCCGGTGGGAACCGCCCCCGGTGATCCGTCGGGAACAGATCCGGAGGGCCCGGACAGCCCCGGAACGAACGGGCTTTAGGGCCTTTCCGGCACCCTCCGCGACCTCTCGGACGCGGCCCGTGCGCGCATCACCGCTGATCGTCACGGAGCGTAGAGAAGCTATGTCCCTGAGTGACGATCCTGGTGTATCGTCCCGACTGGGGCAGCGCCGCCTACATCGGCGCCGGGGATGACATTTCAGATCATGTGAGGGGGGCGACGGGCGATGCACGGCCTATGGACGAACGATCCGACGCGGTGGAGCCGGCGACGGCGGCCCTGGCGCGCGGCCGCGGGCAGCCGCGACCACCACACCGCTCACCACACCCACCACCCGCGCCGGCCGGCCGGCCCCCGCAGGCACGCACACCCGGTGCGCCGGGTGCGGCGGGAAGCGGGCGCGTCGGCCACCGGGAGGCCCCGGTGAGCGCCCCCACGCCGACCACCACCGTCCACGCGCAGGCGCGCGCGCCGCACCCGCACCAGGACCCGCCGGCGCCCGGACGGCTCCGCATCCGGCGCACCCGCGCCTCCGAGCAACTCGTCCTCGCCCTGGTCTGCGCGGCGTACGCCGTCGGCGCCGCGTTCGACTGGGGCACCGACGAAATCGCGCTGATCATGGGCGACTTCGGGCTCAGCGCCGCGGCCGGCGCCGCCGCCGTCTCCTGCTTCCTGTACGCCCGCGGGCCGCGGGTGCGCTACCGCCCCGCCTGGCTGCTGTTCGGCCTCTCCTCGGCCATGGCCTCCCTGGGCAACGCCGTCTGGGGGTGGTACGAGGTGGTGCTCGGCCGGCCCGTGCCCAGCCCGTCGTACGCCGACCTGTTCTTCCTGTGCTTCGCGCCGCCCGCGATCGTGGGGCTGCTGGTGCTCGCCAGCCGTCCGGTCACCCGGGCGGGCTGGATCTGCCTGGGGCTGGACGCCTGGCTGGTCGGCGGCTCGCTGCTCACCCTGTCCTGGAGCCTCGCGCTCGCCCAGGCGGCCCGGTTCGACGGGCCGAGCGTGGCGCACACCGCGCTGTCGCTGGCGTACCCGCTGCTGGACATCGCGCTGGTCAGCATGGTGCTCGCGCTGCACTTCCGGCGCGCCCCCGGCAACCGCACCGCCGTGAACACCGCGATCGGCGCGCTCGCCCTGACCGTGATGTGCGACGCGCTGTTCACCTCGCCGCTGCTGCACAGCAGTTACCGCTCCGGGCAGCTGCTGGACGCGGGCTGGTTCGCCGGATCGCTGCTGCTCGCCTACGCCCCCTGGGCCACACCCCGGCCGGGGAGCGCACCGCAGGCCAGGGCGGCGGACGGGCACACCCGCGCGGCCACCGGGCACCTCCGCGCGGCCGCCGGGCAGCCGCGCGCCACCGGCACCCGGACGCCGTCCGCGCCCGCCGCCGGTCACCAGCCGCCGTCCGTCCCCGCCCCGACCGCCGAGCACAGCCGGGACCCCGGCTCCGGTCAGGACGCGTACCCGGGCTCCGGGCACGACACGTACGGGGGCGCCGGGCGCGACGCGTACGAGGGCTCCGGGCACGGCTCGTACCCGGCCACCGAACCGGGCCACCCCCGCGACGCCGGAGGCAGCCCGTTCCCGGACGCCGGGGACGGCCTGTTCCCGAGCGCCGGGCACGGGCCGCGTCCGGCACCCGAGCCCGCCCCCTACCCCGGCGCCGACCACATCCGCTACCCGGCCGGCCGCCCGATCACCGGCTCGCTCGGCGCGCTCACCCCGTACCTCGCCGCCGCGGTGTGCACCCTGGGCATCCTGTACAACGTCCTCAACGGCCGCAGGCCCGACCACGTCGTGCTGATCACCGCGGGCTGCGTCGTGCTCGCCCTCGTGATCCGCCAGGGCATCATGCTGCTGGACAACATCGCCCTCACCCAGGAACTGGCGCAGAAGGAGAACCACTTCCGCTCCCTGGTGCAGGGCTCCAGCGACGTCATCATGATCGCCGCGCCCAACGGCATCCTGCGCTACGTCTCCCCGGCCGCCGCCGGGGTCTACGGCCGCGCCGCCGAAGAACTGGTGGGCACCGAGCTGGCCGCCCTGATCCACCCCGAGGACCTGGGCTGTGTGGTGCACGAGGTGCGCCGCTTCCTCGCCGCCTCCCCGGCCGTGGAGCCCACCACCCGCATCGAGTGCCGCTTCCGCTCCGGGGGCGGGGCCACCTCCCGGCCGGGCGAAGCCAGGAGCGCGGGCGGCTGGCTGAACGTCGAGTCCACCGTCAGCCGTCACCACGGCGGCCTGATCTTCAACAGCCGGGACGTCACCGAACGCGTGCGCCTCCAGGCGCAGTTGCAGCACAACGCGGAGCACGACCCGCTGACCGACCTGCCCAACCGCGCGCTGTTCACCCGGCGCGTCCAGCAGGCCCTGTCCGGCCGTCGGGCCACCGACCGGGGCGCCGCCCTGCGCGGCACCGCGGTCCTCTTCATCGACCTCGACGGCTTCAAGGCCGTCAACGACACCATCGGACACCAGGCCGGCGACGAACTCCTCGTCCAGGCCGCCCGGCGGCTCCAGGACGCGGTCCGCCAGGGCGACACCGCCTCCCGGCTGGGCGGCGACGAGTTCGCGGCCCTGATCGTCGGGGACGGCACCCATGACCGCGCCGCCCGCGAGCGCAACATCCTGGAGCTCGCCGACCGCCTCAGGATGGCCCTCTCCCAGCCCTACGCGATCGACGGCAACGATGTCCGGGTCAACGCCTCCATCGGCGTCGCCTTCGCCGAACCCGGCCTCGGCGCGGGCGAGTTGCTGCGCAACGCCGACCTCGCGATGTACCGCGCGAAATCGGCCGGAAAGGGCCGGGTCGAGCTGTACAAGCCGCAGATGCAGCAGGACGTCGTACGCAAGGCGGAGCTGGCCACCAGGCTGCGCGCCGCGCTGCACGACGGGGAGTTCGCGCTGTTGCACCAGCCCGTGGTGTCCCTGGACGACGGCCGGATCACGGCGGTCTCCGCGCAGGCCCGCTGGCGCTCCTCGCAGGGGGTGCTGTTCACCCCGGCCGAGTTCCTGCGGGTGGCCGAGGACGGCGACAAGACGGCCGAGCTGGACCGCTGGACCCTCCAGGAGGCCGTGGCGGGGGCCGCCGAGCGGGCGGCGAGCGGGCTCGTCGCACCGGTGGCGGTGCGGATGAGCGCCCGGCGGCTGCTGGACCGCTCGCTGCCGCCCGGCTCCGTGGAGGCGCTGCTGACCAGATACGGACTGCCGCCGGGAGCGCTGGTCATCGAGCTGTCCGACACCGATCCCGGTCTCGGTCTGGACGAGCTGGAGCGGCGGCTGACCGCGCTGAGCCGGCTCGGGGTGCGCATCGCGCTGGACGGCTTCGGCAGCGGCCACGCGGCGATCACCGCGCTGCGGCGGCTGCCCGTGGACATCCTCAAGCTGGACCGCGGCCTGGTCGAGGGCGTGCTGGAGTCCGCGCGGCTGCACAAGATCACCAGCGGGCTGCTGCGGATCGCGGGCGATCTCGGGCTCCAGTCCGTCGCCGAGGGCGTGGACCTGCCCGAGCAGGCCCTGGCCCTGCGTGCGATGGGCTGCACCCATGGCATGGGCGCGGCGTTCTCCGGCCCGCTGGACGAGTACCGGCTGCGCCGGGCGCTCGGCGCCGGGGTGTGCCCGGCGCCGTCGGCCGGGCCGCACGTACAGACCGGACCGCACCTGCCGGCCGGCCCGCACTCACCGGCCGTCCCCCACGCGCCCGCCGGTCCGCACGCGCCCACCGTCCCCCACGCGCCCACCGGGGCGCACCCATCCGCCGAACCGGCGTTCGCGGGCCGGGTTCGGGAAACCCAGGGGCGGCTGGGTGCCGCGGGGGTGTAGACCGGAGGGGTACCCGCTGTTCTCGGAGGCGGCAGTGCCCTTCGCTCACATTCTGAGACGTCCGTCCCACCCACTTGACACGTGGTGCGCCCCGGAGGGAGGGTCAGTGCCATGCGCACCCGAATTCTCGTACTTGGACAGCGCGTCGGCTGAGCTGGGACCTACCGGAACGCGATCCGGAATCCCCAGCGACCCTCACCGGCGCGCTCCCCTCGCTTGCCTCACGGCACGAGGGGTTTTTTGTTGCACGAGTGACCCTCGTACGACACCCGAACTCCGCCCGAACCTCGCAAAAAACCTCAGCATCGAGAAGAGAAGCCGATGACCGAGCAGGCCACCGGGGCCCATCATCCGCAGCCCCGGCCCCGATCCGGCGGACAGCACTCCGCCCCCGTCGAGCACGTCACGGGCGCGCAGTCCCTCATCCGCTCCCTCGAGGAGGTCGGGGCGGACACGGTATTCGGAATTCCCGGCGGCGCGATCCTGCCGGCGTACGACCCGCTGATGGACTCCACCCGCGTGCGCCATGTTCTCGTCCGGCACGAGCAGGGCGCCGGGCACGCGGCCGAGGGGTACGCCCAGGCCACCGGCAAGGTCGGCGTCTGCATGGCGACGAGCGGACCGGGCGCCACCAACCTGGTCACGCCGATCGCCGACGCCCACATGGACTCGGTGCCGATGGTCGCGATCACCGGCCAGGTGGCGTCGAAGGCGATCGGCACGGACGCCTTCCAGGAGGCGGACATCGTCGGCATCACCATGCCGATCACCAAGCACAACTTCCTGGTGACCAAGGCCGAGGACATCCCGCGGATCATCGCGCAGGCCTTCCACATCGCCTCCACCGGCCGCCCCGGCCCGGTCCTGGTCGACATCGCCAAGGACGCCCTCCAGGCGAAGACCACCTTCTCCTGGCCGCCGGTCATGGACCTGCCCGGCTACCGCCCGGTCACCAAGCCGCACGCCAAGCAGATCCGCGAGGCCGCCAAGCTGATCACCGCCGCCAAGCGGCCCGTGCTCTACGTCGGCGGCGGCGTCCTGAAGGCCAAGGCCACCGCCGAGCTGAAGGTCCTCGCCGAACTCACCGGAGCGCCCGTCACCACCACCCTGATGGCGCTCGGCGCGTTCCCCGACAGCCACCCGCTGCACGTGGGAATGCCGGGCATGCACGGTGCGGTCACCGCCGTCACCGCGCTCCAGAAGGCCGACCTGATCGTCGCCCTCGGCGCCCGCTTCGACGACCGCGTCACCGGCAAGCTGGACAGCTTCGCGCCGGGCGCCAAGATCGTGCACGCCGACATCGACCCGGCCGAGATCGGCAAGAACCGCGAGGCCGACGTGCCGATCGTGGGCGACGCCCGCGAGGTCATCGCCGACCTGGTGCAGGCCGTGCAGAAGGAGCACAGCGAGGGCAGCCAGGGCGACTACAGCGCCTGGTGGAACGACCTCAACCGGTGGCGCGAGACCTACCCGCTCGGCTACGACCGCCCCGAGGACGGCTCGCTGTCCCCGCAGGCCGTCATCGAGCGCATCGGACAGCTCGCCCCCGAGGGCACCATCTTCGCGGCCGGTGTCGGCCAGCACCAGATGTGGTCCGCGCACTTCATCCAGTACGAGCAGCCCGCCACCTGGCTGAACTCCGGCGGCGCCGGAACCATGGGCTACTCGGTCCCGGCCGCCATGGGCGCCAAGGCGGGCAGGCCCGAGCGGACGGTCTGGGCGATCGACGGAGACGGCTGCTTCCAGATGACCAACCAGGAACTGACCACCTGCGCCCTGAACAACATCCCGATCAAGGTCGCCGTCATCAACAACGGCGCGCTCGGCATGGTCCGCCAGTGGCAGACTCTGTTCTACAACCAGCGCTACTCCAACACCGTCCTGCACAGCGGTCCCGACGACATCGACCCCGACGCGCGGGGCACGCGGGTGCCGGACTTCGTGAAGCTGGCCGAGGCGATGGGCTGCGTGGGGCTGCGCTGCGAGCGCCCCGAGGACCTGGACAAGGTCATCGAGGAGGCCAATTCCATCAACGACCGTCCGGTGGTCGTGGACTTCATCGTCCACCAGGACGCCATGGTGTGGCCGATGGTCGCCGCCGGCACCTCGAACGACGAGATCATGGCCGCGCGGGACGTCCGCCCCGACTTCGGCGACAGCGAAGACGACTGAGCGAGAGAGACGTAAAAAGACCATGTCCAAGCACACGCTCTCCGTCCTGGTGGAGAACAAGCCGGGCATCCTGGCCCGGATCGCCGCCCTGTTCTCCCGCCGCGGCTTCAACATCGACTCGCTCGCGGTGGGCGTCACCGAACACCCCGACATCTCCCGGATCACCATCGTGGTCGGTGTCGAGGAACTGCCGCTGGAGCAGGTGACCAAGCAGCTCAACAAGCTCGTCGAGGTGCTGAAGATCGTCGAGTTGGAACCCACTCAGGCGGTCCAGCGCGAACTCGTCCTGGTGAAGGTCCGCGCGGACAACGAGACCCGCTCCCAGATCGTGGAGATCGTCCAGCTGTTCCGCGCCAAGACCGTGGACGTCTCCCCGGAGGCCGTGACCATCGAGGCCACCGGGTCGGGCGAGAAGCTTTCCGCCATGCTCAAGATGCTGGAGCCGTTCGGCATCAAGGAACTGGTCCAGTCCGGCACCATCGCCATCGGCCGCGGCGCCCGTTCGATCACGGACCGCTCGCTGCGCGCGCTGGACCGCTCCGCGTAACACCCGGCACGCGGGCGTACGGGCGGCCGGTCCGCACCGCTCGCCCGTATGCCGAGACCCCCGAACCACCTCACCGCCCACCGGCATACGGTGGGACGCACCACCTGCACACATAGGGAGAGACCCAAAGTGGCCGAGCTGTTCTACGACGCCGACGCCGACCTGTCCATCATCCAGAACCGCAAGGTCGCGGTCATCGGCTACGGCAGCCAGGGCCACGCGCACGCCCTGTCGCTGCGCGACTCCGGTGTCGATGTCCGGGTCGGTCTGCACGAGGGCTCGAAGTCCAAGGTCAAGGCCGAGGAGCAGGGCCTGCGCGTGGTCACCCCGGCCGAGGCCGCGGCCGAGGCCGACGTCATCATGGTCCTGGTCCCGGACCCGATCCAGGCCCAGGTCTACGAGGAGTCCATCGCCGGGAACCTGAAGGACGGCGACGCGCTGTTCTTCGGCCATGGCTTCAACATCCGCTTCGGCTTCATCAAGCCCCCGGCCGGCGTGGACGTCTGCATGGTCGCCCCGAAGGGTCCGGGCCACCTGGTGCGCCGCCAGTACGAGGAAGGCCGCGGCGTGCCCTGCATCGCCGCCGTGGAGCAGGACGCCTCCGGCAACGCCTTCGCGCTGGCCCTGTCGTACGCGAAGGGCATCGGCGGCACCCGCGCCGGCGTCATCAAGACGACCTTCACCGAGGAGACCGAGACCGACCTCTTCGGCGAGCAGGCCGTGCTGTGCGGCGGCACCGCCGCCCTGGTCAAGGCGGGCTTCGAGACCCTGACCGAGGCCGGCTACCAGCCGGAGATCGCCTACTTCGAGTGCCTGCACGAGCTGAAGCTGATCGTGGACCTCATGTACGAGGGCGGCCTGGAGAAGATGCGCTGGTCCATCTCCGAGACCGCCGAGTGGGGCGACTACGTCACCGGTCCGCGCATCATCACCGACGCCACCAAGGCGGAGATGAAGAAGGTCCTCGCCGAGATCCAGGACGGCACCTTCGCCAAGAACTGGATGGACGAGTACCACGGCGGCCTGAAGAAGTACAACGAGTACAAGAAGCAGGACTCCGAGCACCTGCTGGAGACCACGGGCAAGCAGCTGCGCCAGCTGATGAGCTGGGTGAACGAGGAGGCGTAAGCCTCGCGTCAGGGGGCCGGGGCATGCTGCTCCGGCCCCCATTCGCCACGATCTCCGGCAGTACTCCACAGTGGAGTTCCCCGTCCGGGTGATCCTTCCGCAACGGCGCAAAGCAAAGACCGCGGCGCCACTAGACTGCTGCACAACATACGCGTCAGGCCCACAGCGTCGTGCGTCTTCCACGCGGCTAGCACCCCTCCGCCAGCGGCCGTCGGGACGGCCGTCCGCATTGGACTTGTGAGGACCCACGTGAGCTCGAAACCCGTCGTACTCATCGCCGAGGAGCTTTCGCCCGCGACCGTCGACGCCCTCGGCCCCGACTTCGAGATCCGGCACTGCAACGGAGCCGACCGGGCGGAGCTGCTGCCCGCCATCGCCGACGTCGACGCGATCCTGATCCGCTCCGCCACCAAGGTCGACGCCGAGGCCGTCGCCGCGGCCAAGAAGCTCAAGGTCGTCGCCCGCGCGGGCGTCGGCCTGGACAACGTGGACGTGTCCGCCGCCACCAAGGCCGGCGTGATGGTCGTCAACGCCCCGACCTCCAACATCGTCACCGCGGCCGAACTGGCCTGCGGTCTGCTGCTGTCCACCGCCCGCAACATCCCGCAGGCCAACGCGGCGCTGAAGAACGGCGAGTGGAAGCGCAGCAAGTACACGGGCGTCGAGCTGGCCGAGAAGACCCTCGGCGTCGTCGGCCTCGGCCGCATCGGCGCCCTGGTCGCGCAGCGCATGTCCGCCTTCGGCATGAAGGTCGTCGCCTACGACCCGTACGTGCAGCCGGCGCGCGCCGCCCAGATGGGCGTGAAGGTCCTTTCCCTGGACGAGCTTCTCGAGGTCTCCGACTTCATCACCGTCCACCTGCCGAAGACCCCCGAGACCCTCGGCCTCATCGGCGACGAGGCGCTGCGCAAGGTCAAGCCGAGCGTGCGCATCGTCAACGCCGCGCGCGGCGGCATCGTGGACGAGGCGGCGCTGTACGCGGCGCTGAAGGAGGGCCGCGTCGCCGGCGCCGGCCTCGATGTGTACGCCAAGGAGCCGTGCACCGACTCTCCGCTGTTCGAGCTGGACCAGGTCGTGTGCACCCCCCACCTGGGCGCCTCCACGGACGAGGCGCAGGAGAAGGCGGGCATCGCGGTCGCCAGGTCGGTGCGGCTCGCCCTCGCCGGCGAGCTGGTCCCGGACGCGGTCAATGTGCAGGGCGGTGTCATCGCCGAGGACGTCAAGCCGGGCCTGCCGCTCGCCGAGCGCCTCGGCCGCATCTTCACCGCGCTCGCCGGCGAGGTGGCCGTGCGGCTGGACGTCGAGGTCTACGGCGAGATCACCCAGCACGACGTGAAGGTGCTCGAACTCTCCGCGCTCAAGGGCGTGTTCGAGGATGTCGTCGCCGAGACGGTGTCGTACGTGAACGCGCCGCTGTTCGCCCAGGAGCGCGGCGTCGAGGTGCGCCTCACCACCAGCTCCGAGGCGAGCGAGCACCGCAATGTGGTGACGGTCCGCGGCACGCTGGGCACTGGCGAGGAGGTCTCGGTCTCCGGCACCCTGGCCGGCCCCAAGCACATCCAGAAGATCGTCGCGGTCGGGGAGTACGACGTCGACCTCGCCCTCGCCGACCACATGCTGGTGCTGCGCTACGAGGACCGCCCCGGCGTCGTCGGCACCGTCGGCCGGATCCTCGGCGAGGCCGGTCTGAACATCGCCGGCATGCAGGTCGCCCGCGCCACGGTGGGCGGCGAGGCGCTGGCCGTCCTCACGGTGGACGACACGGTGACGCCGAACGTCCTGGCCGAGGTCGCCGCCGAGATCGGCGCGGCCTCCGCCCGCTCGGTGAACCTGGTCTGACGCGTTCCCGCCCACCCGCCCACCTGACCCGGCGGGTGGCGGGCCGGTGTGAAACCCCTGGGGGGCCGAGGAACACCTCGGCCCCCCAGGGGTTTCCCCGGTTTTCCCGTCAGGGCTTGCCCTCGGCCTTCCGCAGGGTCATCGCCGCCCCCACCGCCGCCAGCACCAGCACCACCGCCCCCGCCAGCGCGGCATCCCGCATCCCGCTGGTGAACGCGTTCCGGGCGGCGGCGAGCAGCGACTGCCCGGCCGCGCGCGGCAGTTGACCCACCGTGGCGAGCGCGCCGCCCAGGGTTTCGCGGGATCCCGCCGGGGCGGTGCCCGGCATCTCATGGCGGTAGACCGCCGCACCGATCGACCCCAGTACGGCCATCCCGAGCGCCCCGCCGAACTCCGAGCTGGTCTCCAGCAGCGAGGAGGCGGCACCGGCCCGCTCCACCGGGGCGGCGCTCATCGCCAGATCGCTCAGCTGGGACATGATCGCGACGACACCGCAGGCGAGGACGCCCGCCCCGGCGAGCACCAGCCACAGCGAGTCGGTGCCGGCGAGGGCGAGCAGCGCGTATCCGCCTGCCATGGTCACGAATCCGCCCGCGACGACGGACCCCCGGTTCACGCCCCGCTGGACCAGCCACGCGGTGAGGGGCCCGGCGAGGCCGATGAACACCGAGGGCAGCAGGCTCCACAGCGCGGCCGCGAGCGGGCTCTTGCCCAGCACCGACTGGAGGTACTGCGTGGTGAAGACGGCCGAGCCCATCATGCCGAGCGCGGAGAGGAGGTTGAGCACCAGCGCCGGGGCGAAGCCGGGGCCCTTCAGCAGGGCGGGCGGGATCAGCGGGGCGGTGTGGGTGCGCTGACGGTGCACGAACAGCGCCGCGAACAGCAGGCCGACGGTGATCGAGACGACGTACAGCGGGTGCCAGCCCTCGGACGGGATCTCCTTCAGGCCGTAGATCACGGGGAGTACGGCGGCCAGGGACAGGGGCACGCTCACCCAGTCGAAGGGGCCGGGGGCGGGATCGCGGGACTCGGGCAGCAGCACGGGTCCGAGCACCAGCAGCAGGGCCATGGCGGGGAGGTTGACGAGGAAGACGGACCCCCACCAGAAGTGTTCGACCAGGATGCCGCTCCTCACCGAGCCGAGGGCGATGCCGCCGGTCATCACGCCGGACCACAGCCCGATCGCCTTCGTCCGCTCGGCCGGGTCGGTGAACATCGTGCGCAGCAGGGCCATGGTCGAGGGCATCAGGGTGGCGCCGCCGACGCCGAGGAGGGCACGGGCCGCGATGAGGGTCCCGGCGCTGTCCGCGTAGGCGGCGAGGAGGGAGGCCCCGCCGAACGCGGCGGCGCCCATGAGCAGGAGCTTGCGGCGGCCGATGCGGTCCCCGAGCGACCCCATGGTCATCAGTAACCCGGCGAGCACGAAGCCGTAGCTGTCGAAGATCCACAGCTGCTGGGTGCCGGTGGGGTGCAGGTCGGCGCTGATCGCCGGAGTGGCGAAGTACAGCACCGAGACGTCCATCGAGACCAGGAGCAGCGGGAGCATCAGCACGTAGAGGGCGGTCCATTCACGCTTCATGACAGGGAAACGTACGGGCGTCTTAAACGCCTGTCTAGAACGCTTGTATAAGCCATGCGTCTAGGACGCCTGTATGGACGGCGCGGTAGGCTGCCGGCATGGGACACCGCGAGGATCTGCTCGACGGCGCGCAGCGCTGTCTGCTGGAGAAGGGCTTCGCGCGGACGACCGCGCGCGACATCGTGAAGGCGTCGGGGACCAACCTGGCCTCCATCGGCTACCACTACGGCTCCAAGGACACGCTGCTGGCGCAGGCCTACGTCGCGCTGGTGGAGGGGATGTCCTTCGGAGGTGACGCCGGGTTCAGCGGCGCTCCCGGTTCGCTGGAGCGGTTCCGGGAGGTGTGGTCGGGCGTCGTCGACAGCCTGCGCGAACCGGGCTCGATCTGGCGGCTCAGCGTGGAGATCCTCGCGATGGGCGACCAACTCCCCGAGGTCCGCGACCAGTTGTCCCGCGCCCAGCGCGAGGGCGGCCGGGGCCTGGTCTCGGCGCTGATGGGGATGCCGGAGGAGGACGTCTCCGACGAGACCGCCGACACCGTCGGCCGTTTCTACCTGACCCTGATGACGGGCCTGATCTCCCAGTGGACCTTCGACCCGACGACCGCACCGGACGGGGAGGCACTGACGGAGGGTCTGCGGCGGGTCATCGAGGCGGCTGTGGCCGGCTGACGCGTCAAAGTCCCTGCGGCCGTAGGTCGTACGGGTTCTGCGACCGAGGTCTGACCGGCGGCTCCTCGGGTGCGTCCGGATAGGTACGTCTTTCCGTCCTGCGGGCGGACGTGGCGGGGATCGCCGCGTGGCAACGTCCCTGGGTGTCGGAGCATGTTCGCCGCTCAAGGAGTCGGACTCATGACCACCAGCGCGCCCTTACCCGTTTCCCCGCGTCTCGCGACCGCCTCGCCCGTCCCTGCCTGGGCCCGCCGGACGGCACAGGCCGTCGTCTGGGCGTCGCTGCCCTCGGCGCTGTGGCGCCTCGCCGTGGTGCTCGGCGTCCCGCTGGGGCTCGCCGCGTCCGAGTACGACGACATGCTCATCCCCGGCTGGGGCTATCTAGTCCTCCCGCTGCTCTGCGCGTTCCAAGAGGGGCTCGCCTGGCTGGCGTTGGGACTCGTCCGGCCGTGGGGCGAGGTGTGGCCCCGCTGGATCCCCGGTCTGGGAGGGCGCCGGATCCCGCTGTACGCCGCCGTCGCGCCCGCGGCGCTCGGAGCACTCGCCTGTACCGTCTACGGCGTGCTGTTCGTCTATACGACGCTGCACGCCGACATGGACATCACGGTGTGGGGCGAGTGGGTGATGAACGCCTGCTACATCCCGCTGGCGGCATGGGGACCCCTGCTCGGCGTGGTCACCCTCCACTACTACCGCCGCCGCCAGCTGGGTTGAGACGAGCCCGGACCGTCTTGCCGGGGTCCGCGCGGAGTAATTGGTGACCGGCGGCCTTTGTGCGCACCGCCGCGTTGGCCACCAGTACGACGTCCTCAAGTTTTTGCCTGGATGTTCGCCGATCCTGTGACAGGCCGGATCCGAACTCCCCCTGCGAGCCCACGGCAAATCATGAGGGGCGGGTCTTGCCGGAAGGCACGACCAAGCTCCCCGCAGGCGAGCATGCTCCTGCTAGGTACTACGACCCACAGGGCAAACTCCTGGATCACCACGGCCACGTCGTGCAGCACGCGTCGGACGCGCCCCACGACCTGGTGGCCTCTCGGACGGCCCCTGCTGAGATGCCTCGACTCGACCCCCCGGCCCGTGAACCGGCGTTGGCCGGCACGGGTGCTCATACGGATGGCGGTGTGGGGCACGTGGGCCACGGTGCTTTCGGTGGCCACCATATGTCCGGTGGGTCTCACGTCGACGGTTCCACCCGCCACGCCGGCCGCGCCGGAGTCGGAAATTGCTGTGCCGCCCAGGGAGCCGGGCGATATCGTGCTCGATTCGGGTGACCCGGTGTACTTCAGAGACGGTTCGACTGCCATTGGTTACGATCGGAATACTCTGGCTGATTCACAACCGCGCCCGCTTCAGCGCCATGTGCAGCAGCAGCCGGTCCTCGCCGTCGTCCAGGTCCAGGCCGGTCAGCTGTTCCACGCGGTTGAGGCGGTAGTAGAGGGTCTGGCGGTGGATGCCCAGCTCGGACGCCGTGCGGCCCGCCTGGCCCGCGCAGTCGAGGTAGACCTCGGCGGTGCGGGCCAGCTCGCGGTGGGCGGGGGAGAGGAGCGGGCCGGCGGCCGGGTCCTGCGCGGACTCCGGGGGGAGCGCGGTCAGGAGGCGGTACGGCCCGATGCCCCGCCACTGCGCGATCGGCCCGAGGCGCCGCTCGGCCAGCGCCGCCTGCGCTGCGGCGCGCGCCTCCTGCCAGACCGTGCCCAGCTCGGCCAGTCCGAGGCGCGGCTCCCCGATCCCGGCGGCCGCCCCGCCGAACCCGGCCGCCGTCCCACGGCCCCCGGCGAAGCCGGCCGCCCCGAGGGCTCCCGCCGCCACCGCCGCGGCCACCACCGCCCCGGCACCCCGAGCCACGGCCGCCCCCTTACCCGACGCTCCCGCAGCCCCCGCCCCCGAAGCGCCGCTCGGCGTCCCTGAAGCCCCCGCCCGCGAAGCCCCCGAAGCACCGCTCGGCGTCGCCGAAGTGCCGCTCGAAGCGCCCGGAACCCCCGAAGCTCCCCGCGCCGCACCCCCAGAAGCTTCCCGTGCTCCGCGCACCCCCGTGTCCGACTCGGCTTCCGGGCCGCTCCGTACACCCAGTGCCCCCCACATCCCCTCCGTCTCCTCCAGGACCCGGGCCGCCGCCGCCAGCGCCGGTGCCCCCACCGACGTGGAGCGCAGGCGCACCAGGACCGCGAGGCTCTGGGCCGCCGTGCCCCAGGGGATCGTGCACAGCGCGGCCGCGTGCGGGATGGAGCGGGCGGACGGGGCGTCGTCGGGGTCGGGGGAGGGCCAGGGGGCCACGCAGACCAGGGTGTGCGGACCGTCGGCGCGGGGGCCCAGCGCCGTGCGCAGGTCGGCCACCGCCATGTCCCGCTGCCAGCCCCCCTCCGCCGTGAGGACGGCCCGCAGCTCCCGGCTCAGGCCCGCCCCGGCCTCCGCCTCGTCCGCGAGCAGCGCGCCGATCCGGCCGGCCACCCGCATCGCGGCGGTCAGCTGGGCGTCCGTCGGGCCGGGGTCGCCGTCCAGCAGCCAGACGTAGCCGAGGACGACACCGCGGTGGCGCACGGGCAGGCAGATCCGGCCGCGGTAGACGCCGGCCTCCGGGCTCGGCGGGATGCGGACCGGGCCGGTCGCGCGGGTGATGCCGAAGCCCTCGAACCAGGTGCGCACGCCCGCCGTGGAGCGCCGGGTCAGGATCGAGCGGGTGCGCACCGGGTCCAGCGCCGAGGCGTCCAGTTCCTCGTCGCTGTCGTACGCGCCGAAGGCGAGCAGCTCGAAGTCGCGGTTCTCCAGAGTCGCGGGCACGCCGAGCAGCTCCGAGATCTCGTCGACCAGTTCCTGGTAATCACCCTTGTAAACCGACGCCACACGGGCATTCTCCCCCATATTCCGGCCACCTTCATACAGATGTCTGAGATCGCGGGCACGGATGCGTGACAGCTGTCGATGGCCGACGATCAGAGGGATCCGTAGGTTTCACGGTGGTTCTCCGTGCCGTACCCGAATCGTCGGGTGATGGCTTCTTCTGGTGCTTGTCTGTGGAGGTGCCCCGTGCTGGGTCCCGTGATTCTCGCCGCGTCGCGCAGCGACCGGATGCGTCGCCTGATCTCGGCGGCCCCGGTGACCAAGCAGGTCGTCGACCGCTTCATTCCGGGGGAGACGGTGTCCGACATCGTCCCGATCATCAAGGACCTGACGGCCAAGGGCCTCCAGCTGACGATGGACGTCGTCGGCGAGGACATCACCACCGCCGAGCAGGCCACCCAGGCCCGTGACGCCTACCTCGCGCTGATCGACCACCTCAAGGACCTCGAACTCGGCGAGAAGGTCGAGATGTCGGTCAAGCTGTCGATGTTCGGACAGGCGCTGGAGGGCGGCCACGAGCTGGCGCTCGCCAACGTCCGCCCCGTCGTGGAGGCCGCCGCCGCCATCGGTACGACCGTCACCCTGGACGCCGAGGACCACACCACCCTCGACTCGATGTTCGCCATCCACGAGGAGCTGCGGAAGGACCACCCGCAGACGGGCTGTGTCATCCAGGCGTACCTCTTCCGCACCGAGGCCGACGCCAAGCGGCTCGCCGAGGCCGGCAGCCGGGTCCGCCTGGTCAAGGGCGCCTACAAGGAGCCCGCCGAGGTCGCCTACCAGCAGAAGCACGAGATCGACAAGGCCTACGTGCGGATCCTGCGGATCCTGATGGAGGGCGAGGGCTACCCGATGATCGGGTCCCACGACCCGCGCCTGATATCCATCGCGCAGGAGCTCGCCCACAAGGCCGGTCGTAAGCTCGACGAGTACGAGTTCCAGATGCTGTACGGCATCCGCGGCGACGAGCACCTGCGGCTGGCCGCCGAGGGCCACCGCATGCGCGTCTACACGGCGTACGGCACCGACTGGTACGGCTACTTCATGCGCCGTCTGGCGGAGAAGCCGGCGAACCTGCGCTTCTTCCTCCGCAGCATGGTCAGCAAGGGCTGAGCCCACCACCCGCTCACGTACAAGGAGTTCGGATCTCATGGACGCTGTGACCCAGGTCCCCACCCCCGTCAACGAGCCGGTGCACGGCTACGCCCCCGGCTCGCCCGAGCGCGCCCGCCTTGAGGCCAAGCTCAAGGAGCTGGCCGGGAACCCGGTCGAGCTGCCGATGACCATCGGCGGCGAGAAGCGGCTCGGCGGCGGCGAGCCGTTCGAGGTCGTGCAGCCGCACAACCACAAGGCCGTCCTCGGCACCGGCCGCCACGCCACCCAGCAGGACGCCCGCGACGCCATCGACGCGGCCCTGGCCGCCGCCCCGGCCTGGCGCGCGATGTCCTTCGACGACCGCGCCGCGATCATCCTGCGCGCCGCCGAGCTGCTGTCCGGCCCCTGGCGCGAGACGATCGCCGCCTCCACCATGCTCGGCCAGTCCAAGACGGCCCAGCAGGCGGAGATCGACAGCCCCTGTGAGCTGGTCGACTTCTGGCGCTTCAACGTGCACTACGCCCGCCAGATCCTCGCCGAGCAGCCCCCGGCGAACTCGCCGGGCGTGTGGAACCGCATGGACCACCGCCCGCTGGAGGGCTTCGTCTACGCGATCACGCCGTTCAACTTCTCCGCGATCGCCGCGAACCTGCCCACCGCCCCGGCCCTGATGGGCAACGTGGTGGTCTGGAAGCCGTCCCCGACCCAGACCCACGCCGCCGTGCTGCTCATGCGGCTCCTGGAGGAGGCCGGTCTGCCGAAGGGCGTCATCAACCTCGTCACCGGCGACGGCATCGAGGTCTCCAAGGTCGCCCTGGAGCACCGCGACCTCGCGGGCATCCACTTCACCGGCTCGACCAAGACCTTCCAGTACCTGTGGAAGACGGTCGGCAACAACATCGAGAAGTACCGCTCGTACCCGCGTCTGGTCGGCGAGACCGGCGGCAAGGACTTCCTGGTCGCCCACCCGAGCGCCGACCGCGCGATCCTGAAGACCGCCCTGACCCGCGGTGCCTTCGAGTACCAGGGCCAGAAGTGCAGCGCCACCTCCCGCGCGTACATCCCGGCGTCCATCTGGAACTCGGGCTTCAAGGAGGAGTTCGCGGCCGAGGTCGACTCCCTCACCGTGGGCGACGTGACGGACCTGTCCAACTTCATGGGCGCCGTCATCGACGACCGCTCCTTCGCCAAGAACAAGGCCGCGATCGACCGCGCCAAGGCCGACGCCACCTGCACGATCGTCGCGGGCGGCACGTACGACGACTCGGTCGGCTACTTCGTGCGCCCGACCGTCATCGAGTGCTCGGACCCGGAGAACGAGGTCTTCACGACCGAGTACTTCGGCCCGATCCTCGCGGTGTACGTCTACGAGGACGACCAGTACGACGAGATGCTGACCCAGATGGAGTCGGTCTCGGACTACGCCCTCACCGGTTCGGTCATCGCCAACGACCGCGCGGCGGCGGCGTACACGATGGAGAAGCTCCGCTTCGCCGCGGGCAACTTCTACATCAACGACAAGTCGACCGGCGCCGTGGTCGGCCAGCAGCCCTTCGGCGGCGGTCGCGCCTCCGGCACCAACGACAAGGCCGGTGCCCCCCAGAACCTGATGCGCTGGACCCTGACCCGCGCCATCAAGGAGACCCTGGTCCCGCCGACCGACTACACGTACCCGCACATGGGCTGACCCACAGCCTGACCCGAACGACGGGCCGGGAAGCCTGACGTCCGAACAGGCTTCCCGGCCCGTTTCCCATTCGTTGGACGACTCCTTCGGCGGCCGGTTCTCCGACGAGGACTGGGGCGGAGCTCGAACGGATTGTCGAGCGGGCGTACGATCTCGGCGCGCTGTCCGCCAGTGCGGACGGGGCACTGCTGTACGCCGCCCGCGGATGGCGGCGCTGGGAGGGGCAGGTGTGCGCCCTGTCGCCGCGGGACGGGATCGTGCGGCTGCCGGAGGAGGAAGGCAGCGTCTACGTACGACCGGGACTGGACCCCGCCGACGCGCTCGTGCTCGACTGGCGCGACGGTGATGTGACGTGACGCCGGTCCACCTGTTGACGTCACGCCGCTCCGCCCGTCAACCCGCCTTGCGCACCAGGATCTTGCCCGTGTTGCCGCCCCGCAGCATCAGCAGGAACGCCTCCACGATCCGGTCGAAGCCGTCGATCACCGTCTCGTCCGCCGTCAGCGCGCCGTCGCGCAGATGCGGCACGGCGAAGTCGTACAACTCCTCCTGCGCATCCCGGTAGTCGGAGACCAGGAAGCCCTCGACGCGCAGCCGGTTCTCCACCACGGCCCGGTGGTCGAGGGCGACGGGCCGGGCGTCGGGTGTGTTGTAGCGGCTGATCGTGCCGACCCGCGCCACCCGGCCCCGGAGCCGCAACGCGCCGATCGCGGCGCCGAGTTGCTCGCCGCCGACGTTGTCCACGAAGACGTCGACGCCGGTGGGCGCGGCCGCGGCCAGCAGTTCGGCGGCCGGTCCGGCGTGGTAGTCGAAGGCCGCGTCGTAACCCACCCGCTCCGTCAGGTACTTCACCTTCTCGGGGGTGCCCGCGCTGCCGATCACCCGGCCCGCGCCGAGGAGCCGGGCGAAGCGGCCGGCCGCGGTGCCGACGCCGCCCGCCGCGCCGGAGACGAACAGGTCCTCGCCCGCGCGCAGCCGGGCGATCCGGGTCAGGGCGACGTACGCCGTCAGACCGGTGCCGCCCAGCACGCTGAGGTACGCGGTCAGCGGGACACCGGGATGGTGGGGGAGCCGCCGTACGTCCTCGGGGGCGAGTACGGCGTGGGTGCGCCAGCCGCGGCGGTGGAAGACGATCTCGCCCTCGGGCAGGTCCGGGGTGCGCGAGGCGATCACCCGGCCCAGGGTGCGGCCCTCCAGCGGGGCGCCCAACTCGAAGTCGCCGTCCATCATTTCGCGGTGGTAGGGGTCCACCGACCACAGCAGGTTCTCCACCAGGGCGGTGCCCGGCGCCGGTGCGGGCACCGGGGACTCGGCGAAGCGGAAGTGGGCGGCGGTGGGGAAGCCGGTGGGGCGGGCGGTCTGCTGCACGGTGAGCGCGGTCTCGGTCATGAGCAGGACGGTAGGGAGGAATGCCGCACGGAAGCAGGGGGTTGGGCTCATGGAAGCCGCGGATCCATGAAGCGGACTCATAGACGCAGGTGGGAGCCCCGAAGTGACAGACCTTGCCCCGCGGGAGCTGCGGGTCCTGGCCGCCGTGGACGCGGAGGGCGGCTTCTCCGCCGCGGCCGCCCGGCTCGGCACCACCCAGTCCGCCGTCTCCCACGCCGTGCGCGGCATCGAGGGCAAGCTGGGCGCCGTGCTGTTCGAGCGCGGCCGGTTCGGCGCCCGGCCCACCCCCGCCGGGGAGCGGGCCGCCGCGCACGCCCGGCGGGTGCTGCGCCTGCTGGAGCTGATGCCGGGCGAGGTGCGCGGCGCGGCGGGCGGTGCGCGGGGCGGCCGGCCCGAAGGGACGCTGCGCGTCGCCGCGTTCCGCAGCGCGGCCCTGCATCTGCTGCCGCGCGCCCTGGAGCGGCTGGCCGCCGCGCACCCCGGTACCGAGGTGAAGGTCACCGTCGTACGGGAGTTGGGGGCGGGCACCGCGGGCGAGGTCGCCGCCGGGCGGGCCGACCTCGGGATCGCCACGCTGACCGGGACGCCGCGGGCACCCCTGGTCGGCGGGGTGCTGCTGGAGGAGCCGTACGCCCTGGTGCACCCGGCGGGGCACCCGTACCCGCGCGGCCTGCCGCTCGTGGACTGGGCCGAGAACTGCGGCTCCTACACCCGCGATTGGTGGACCGCCCAGGACTGGCTGCCGGCCGCCACCGTCCGCGCCGAGGACGACGGGGCGGTGCTGTCCATGGTGGGCAGCGGCCTCGGCATGGCCGTCATGCCCGCGCTGTCGCTCACCGCGGCGCCGCCCTCGGTGGAGATCACCGACCTCGGCCCCGAGCGGCCGTACCGCCGCGTCGGCTACGTGACCACCCCCGAACTGGCCGCCACCACCGCCGTACGCGCCCTGATCCGGGCCCTGCGCGCCGGGGAAATGTCCGGAAAGCCCGCGGCCGGATAAGTAAAGGGCCAGGTCAGGGGAGGGTCGCCGGATCGTCCGTCTCAGATAGTAGGAAGCCCGAGTATTTGTGCAGACAGGCACAGGGGCATGCCCGTACTTTGGAGGAAGCCGAACATCTCGCTCGACCCAGCGAACGGCGGTTGTGAGCCGGGCCCTGTGCAGGCAACCCCTGCGGCCGTTGCTCCCCGCCCCTTCCGGCGCCTCGTATCGCCTGCGTACCCCTCAATTCCGTGCTCCGGTTCTGCCGAAGGAGTCGATTGCCATGGCCGAGACGACCGTCCGCCGAGTCCGCCACACGCACCGCGCCAGCGAGACCGACCGCAGGCAGGCCGCCGCCGCCCTCCAGCGCGCCCTCGACCGCAGGGACAACGGCGGGCAGACCGGCCACTGAGCCCCTCGCCGTGCCGCCCCGCGGGACATGGCCTGTCCGAATGCCGGACAGGTCATGTCATCCCGTGGGACGAGGAGTAGGGTGCCGACATGTCTCGCAGCCTCAATCTCGCAGTGATCCCCGGTGACGGCATCGGCCAGGAGGTCGTGGCCGAGGGCCTGAAGGTCCTCTCCGCCGTCCTTCCGCAGGATGTGAAGCTGGAGACGCAGGAGTACGACTTCGGCGCCAAGCGCTACCACGCCACCGGTGAGACCCTCACCGACGCGGACCTCGCGCGGCTGAAGCGGCACGACGCCATCCTGCTCGGCGCCATCGGCGACCCCTCGGTGCCCTCCGGCGTCCTGGAGCGCGGCTTCCTGCTCAAGCTCCGGTTCGCCTTCGACCACCACGTCAACCTGCGGCCGAGCAAGCTGCTGCCGGGCGTCTCCACCCCGCTCGCCGGGCAGCCGGAGATCGACTTCGTCGTCGTCCGCGAGGGCACGGAAGGCCCGTACACCGGCAACGGCGGCACCATCCGCAAGGGCACCGCGCACGAGGTCGCCACCGAGGTCTCCGTCAACACGGCGTACGGCGTCGAGCGCGTCGTCCGCGACGCCTTCGCCCGCGCCCAGGCCCGCCCGCGCAAGAAGCTCACCCTGGTCCACAAGAACAACGTGCTGACCTTCGCCGGCCACCTGTGGACCGACATCTTCAACCGGGTGGCCCAGGAGTTCCCCGAGGTCAGCACCGACTACCTGCACGTCGACGCGGCCACCATCTTCCTGGTCACCCAGCCCGAGCGCTTCGACGTGATCGTCACCGACAACCTCTTCGGCGACATCATCACCGACCTCGCCGCGGCCGTGTCCGGCGGCATCGGCGTGGCCGCCTCCGGCAACATCAACCCCAGCCGCGAGTTCCCGTCCATGTTCGAGCCGGTGCACGGCTCGGCCCCGGACATCGCCGGACAGGGCAAGGCCGACCCCACGGCCACCGTCCTCTCCGTCGCCCTGCTGCTGCGCCACCTCGGGTACGACGCCGAGGCCGACCGCATCGACGCCGCGGTCGCCGCCGACCTCACCGAGCGCGCGGACCGGCCCGCCCGCGGCACCTCCGAGATCGGCGACGCGCTCGCCGCCCGAGTAGCCGGCTGACCCGGCGCTCCCTTCGCAAGAAGCCGCCGGGCCGCACGACCGCCCGGCGGCTTCCGCATGTCCCCGCCGGGTGAAACCATCGCCCCTTGGGCCGCCACCACGACCCCTGGGCCGCAGCCCACCCGATTCCGTCGGCCGACGGACGCGCGCGATAATCGAACGCGGAGCCGCGGTATGAGGGAAAGCTCGGACGTCCGAGCACCGGTCGCCAACCGGTGTCAGGTGTGAGCGCGGCCCGTCACGACAACCGGTGAAGGACAATCACTCATGACGACGCCCACGATCGAGCTCAAGCCCTCCGCCAGCCCCCTCGCCGCCGCCGAGCGCGAGGCGATCCTGGCCAACCCCGGGTTCGGCCGCCACTTCACCGACCACATGGTGACGATCCGGTGGACCGAGGGCCGCGGCTGGCACGACGCCCAGCTCGTGCCGTACGGCCCGATCTCCCTCGATCCCTCCACGCACGTGCTGCACTACGGCCAGGAGATCTTCGAGGGGCTGAAGGCGTACCGCCAGCCCGACGGCTCGATCGCGCTGTTCCGTCCCGAGGCCAACGCCCGCCGCTTCCGCACCTCCGCCCGCCGCATGGCCATGGCCGAGCTGCCCGAGGAGCTGTTCATCGCCGCCCTGGACGCGCTGCTCGTCCAGGACGCCGACTGGGTCCCGCCGCACGGCGGCGAGGCGGCCCTCTATCTGCGCCCGTTCATGATCGCCACCGAGGCCGCGCTCGGTGTGCACCCGGCCAACGAATACCTGTTCCTGCTGATCGCCTCCCCCTCCGGCGCCTACTTCTCCGGCGGCGTCAAGCCGGTCACCATCTGGGTCGCCGAGGACCACGTCCGCGCCGTCCCCGGCGGCACCGGCGACGCCAAGACCGGCGGCAACTACGCCGCCTCCCTGCTCCCGCAGGCCGAGGCCGCCGCGCACGGCTGCGACCAGGTCGTCTACCTCGACGCGGTCACCCGCACCAAGGTCGAGGAGAGCGGCAGCATGAACGTCGCCTTCGTCTACGGCGACCGGATCGTCACCCCCTCGCTGACCGGCTCCATCCTGGAGGGCATCACCCGCGACTCCCTTCTCCAGGTCGCCCGCGACCTCGGCTACCGGGCCGAGGAGGGCGTGGTCACCCTGGAGCAGTGGCGCGCGGACGCCGCCTCCGGCGCGCTGACCGAGGTCTTCGCCTGTGGCACCGCCGCCGTGGTCACCCCGATCGGTCACGTCAAGACCAAGACGGACGAGTGGACCCACGGCGACGGCACCCCCGGCGAGGTCACCATGCGCCTGCGCGAGGCGCTGCTCGGCATCCAGCGGGGCATGACCGAGGACAAGCACGGCTGGATGCACAAGGTCGGCTGACGCTCGGGCCCCCTCGCACGGGGCCGCCCCTCGCGCAGGGCCGCCGTGACCCCTCAGGGGTCGTCGGCGGCCCTGCGCGTTTTTGGAGCGGTGTTCGATCCATCACGCAGGCTTCTCTGGCCAACCCCCGCTTCACCTGCTTAGAGTGGTGCTCGAAAGCTTTAGAGTGCCGCTCTAAAGTGGTCGACGAGAAGGAGGCGCCGCGCCGTGCGACTGACCCCCACGGAACGAGACCGGCTGCTGCTTTTCGGCGCCGCCGAGCTGGCCCGCGCCCGCCGCGCCCGCGGCCTGCGGCTCAACGTGCCGGAGGCGACCGCGCTGATCGCGGACACCGTCTGCGAGGCCGCCCGCGACGGCCGGCGGCTCGCGGAGGCGATCGAGGCGGCGCGCGGTGTGCTCGGCCCCGAGGACGTGCTGCCGGGCGTCGCCGACGTGGTGACCGAGGTGATGGTCGAGGCCGTGTTCGACGACGGCTCCCGGCTCGCCGTGGTCTCCGACCCCATCGGCGGCGGGCTGGGCACGGACGCCCCCGGCGCGCTGCTGCCGGCACCCGCGCACGCCGACCCCGAGCCGGTGCTCCGGCTCACCGTCACCAACACCGCCTCCGTGCCGGTCTCCGTCACCTCCCACTTCCACTTCTTCGAGGCCAACCCGCGCCTCGACTTCGACCGCGCCGCCGCCTACGGCATGCGGCTCGCCGTGCCCGCCGGCTCCTCCGTGCGGTTCGGGCCGGGCGAGAGCGAGGAGGTCGGGCTGGTGCCGATCGGCGGCGAGCGGATCGCGATCGGCTTCGCCGGGCTGGTCGACGGGCCGCTGGACGCGCCGGGCGCCCGGACGGAGGCGCTGCGCAGGGCCGCGGCCTGCGGATATCTGGGGGTCACGGGCGAGGGCTGCCGGGATGTCCCGGGCGAGGGCTGCCGGGAGGACACGGCCGGCGGAGATCCGCGAGCCGCGGGCGACGAGGAGAAGGGGCAGGACCGATGAGCCGATCCAAGGGGCGCGAGGTGAGCCGGGAGATCCATGTCGACCCGCGCGCCTACGCCGCCACCCACGGCCCCCGCGCGGGCGACCGGGTCCGCCTCGGCGACTCGGGCCTGACCATCCGGGTGGAGTCCGACGCCCAGCGCTACGGCGACGAGTTCCTCGCCGGGTTCGGCAAGACGGCCCGCGACGGACTGCACCTCAAGGCCGCCGCCGTGCGCGAGACCTGCGACGTGGTGATCAGCAACGTCGTGGTGATCGACGCGGTGCAGGGCATCCGCAAGGTGTCCATCGGCATCCGCGAGGGCCGCATCAGCGCGATCGGCCGCGCGGGCAACCCGGACACCCTGGACGGCGTGGACGTCGTGGTCGGCACCGGCACCTCGATCGTCTCCGGCGAGGGCCTGATCGCCACCGCGGGCGCCGTCGACACCCATGTCCACCTGCTGTCGCCGCGCATCATGGAGGCGTCCCTCGCCTCCGGAGTGACCACGATCATCGGGCAGGAGTTCGGCCCGGTGTGGGGCGTCGGCGTCAACTCCCCCTGGGCGCTGCGCCACGCCTTCGGCGCCTTCGACGCCTGGCCGGTCAACATCGGTTTCCTGGGCCGGGGTTCGTCCTCGCACGAAGCCCCGCTGATCGAGGCGCTGGCCGAGGGCGGCGCGAGCGGCTTCAAGGTGCACGAGGACATGGGCGCCCACACCCGCGCCCTGGACACCGCGCTGCGGGTCGCCGAGGAGCACGACGTCCAAGTAGCCCTGCACAGCGACGGGTTGAACGAGTGCCTGTCGGTCGAGGACACGCTCAGGGTGCTTGAGGGCCGCACCATCCACGCCTTCCACATCGAGGGCTGCGGCGGCGGACACGTGCCGAACGTGCTGAAGATGGCCGGGGTGCCGAACGTCATCGGCTCCTCCACCAACCCCACCCTGCCCTTCGGCCGGGACGCGGTCGCCGAACACTACGGCATGATCGTCTCCGTCCACGACCTCAAGCCCGAGCTGCCCGGCGACGCCGCCATGGCCCGCGACCGGATCCGGGCCGGCACCATGGGCGCCGAGGACGTGCTGCACGACCTGGGCGCGATCGGCATCACCTCCTCCGACGCCCAGGGCATGGGCCGCGCGGGGGAGACGGTACGGCGCACCTTCGCCATGGCCGGCAAGATGAAGGCCGAGCTGGGCCCCCTGGAGGGTGACGGCGAGGCCGACGACAACGCCCGCGTGCTGCGCTACATGGCCAAGCTGACCATCAACCCCGCGGTCGCGCACGGCCTTTCCCACGAGGTCGGCTCGATCGAGGTCGGCAAGCTCGCCGACATCGTGCTGTGGCGCCCCGAGTACTTCGGCGCCAAGCCGCAGCTCGTCCTCAAGTCCGGCTTCCCGGCGTACGGCGTCGTCGGCGACCCCAACGCGGCCACCGACACCTGCGAACCCCTCGTCCTGGGACCTCAGTTCGGGGCGTACGGCGCGACGGCCGCCGACCTCTCGGTCGCGTTCGTCGCGCAGGCGGCCGTGGACCAGGGCAACGACACCATGCCGACGCGCCGCCGCCGGGTCGCCGTGCGCGGCACCCGCGGCATCGGCCCCGCCGACCTGCGCCTGAACGCCCGTACCGGAGCGGTCGACGTCGACCAGCGCACCGGCCTGGTCACCCTCGACGGCGACCCGCTGCGCTCGGAGCCGGCCGACTCGGTCTCCCTCAACCGCCTCTACTTCCTGTGAACCTCGCCCCCGCGACCTTGGAACGGACCCCCAGATGAGCACCCCCGCCGCCGACGGCTTCCGCATGCCCGCCGAGTGGACCCCGCACGAGCGCACCTGGATGGCGTGGCCGGGCCCCAACCCCACCTTCGACGACGCCGAGGACCTCGCCGCCTCCCGGCGCGCCTGGGCCGCGGTGGCCCGCGCCGTCCGCCGCTTCGAACCGGTGACCGTGGTCTGCGGCCCCGGCGCCTCGGCGCAGGCGCGGGAACTGCTCGGGCCGGACATCGACCTCGTGGAGCGCGAGCTGGACGACGCCTGGATGCGCGACATCGGCCCCACCTTCCTCACCGACGACCAGGGCCGACTGGCCGCCGTGGACTGGACGTTCAACGGCTGGGGCGCCCAGGACTGGGCCCGCTGGGAGCACGACGCGAAGATCGGCGCGTACGTCGCCGACCTCGCGGGCGCGCGGACGTACACCTCGACGCTGGTCAACGAGGGCGGCGGCATCCATGTCGACGGCGAGGGCACGGTGCTGCTCACCGAGACCGTGCAGCTCGGCCCCGAGCGCAACCCGCACTGGACGAAGGAGCAGGTCGAGGCGGAGATCCACGCCCACCTCGGCACCAGCAAGGCGATCTGGCTGCCGCGCGGGCTGACCGCCGACTATCCGCCGTACGGCTTCGGCACGCTGGGCCACGTCGACATCGTCGCCGCCTTCGCCCGTCCCGGTGTCGTCCTCGCCCACCACCAGCCGGACCCGGCGCACCCCGACCACGAGGTCACCAAGGAGATCATCGGCCTCCTCAAGTCCTCGACCGACGCGCAAGGCCGCCCCCTGGAGGTCGTGGAGGTCCCCGCCCCGACCGTCCTGGAGGCCGACGGCCACTGGGCCGACTACTCCTACATCAACCACTACCTGTGCAACGACGGCGTCGTCCTGTGCGCCTTCGACGACCCCCGCGACGAGACCGCCGCCGCCATCTTCCGCCGCCTCTTCCCCGACCGCACGGTCACCCTCGTGGACGCCCGCCAGATCTTCGCGGCCGGGGGCGGCATCCACTGCATCACCCAGCAGCAGCCCAAGAGCGCTGTTCGCCGGGCTGACCTCCGCTGAAGGCCCGGCCGACCGGTAGCGTGCACCGGGCGGCCCCGGACGCGAAAGGCGTGGAAGGCGGCCGGTCTGCACATGACCACGGACATGACCACGCACACGGATCAGACGGAGATCGCCGCCCTGGTGGGCCGGTACTTCCGGGCCTTGGACGCGCGGGAGTTCACGCCCGGCTGGGCGGACGGGTTCCTCACCCCGGACGCCCGGATGGAAACCCCGCTCGGGACGTCCGGGGGCGCGGCGGCCGTCCGGGCGACCGAGGAGGCGCTCGCGCGGTACGACCGTACGCAGCACCTCGCCTCCGGCATCGTCGCCGACGTGTCCGGCGCCACGGCGCGGGCCTCCTGGAACGCCCTGATGGTCCACGTCCACCACGACGCCACGCTGTTCCAGGTCGGCGGTGTCTTCGAGGCCGACCTCACGCGGACCGGCGACGGCTGGCGGTTCGCCGGGATGCTCGTCCGCGCGGTCTGGACGCAGGGGCGGCCGCCTGCGGGCGTCGGGGAACCGGCGTCCCGGCGTCCCGGCGACCGCCGGGCCTCCGCGTCGGGTAGAACATACGGGTGAACGTCCTGGTCTGTACGGGCCGCGGCCACCGTCTCCCCGAGCCGGTCCGGCCGCTGCCCGCGTCGCCCGCACGCCGTCCCCTCGCCGCACGGACGGTGTCCGCATGAGCGAGGGTTCCGCGCCGCGCCGGCGCACCCCCGCCCCGCCCCGCGAGGAACTGCTCGCCGCGGCCATGGGCATGATCGCCGAACGCGGCCTGGAGAAGCTCACGATGGCGGCGCTCGGCCGCGAGGTCGGAATGAGCAGCGGGCACCTCCTCTACTACTTCCGCTCCAAGGACGAGCTGCTGCTCCAGACCCTGGAGTGGAGCGAGGGCCGGCTCGGAGCGGCGCGCGGCCGGCTGCTCGCGGGCCAGGGCCCGGCGCGCGAGCGGCTGGCGGCCTACGTCGACCTGTACGTGCCCGACGGCCACCGCGATCCCCACTGGAGCCTGTGGCTGGAGGTCTGGAACCGCTCCCAGAACGCCGACGACGACGCACGCGCCCGTCAGGCCGCGATCGAGGGCGCCTGGCACCGGGACCTCGTCGCACTGATCGCCGAGGGCATCTCACGGGGCGAGTTCCGAACCGTGGACGCGGACCGCTTCGCCACCCGGACGCGCGCGCTGCTCGACGGCTTCTCGATCCACGTGGCGATCGGGTTGCGGGGAGTGCGTCGAGAACAAGTGCTCCAGCACGTAAGTGAGTTCATCGAGCAAGGACTAGTCGCCCCATCGCCGTGACCGCGTTGGCGGTTCGGCGGGTGCGGGTTTCCGTGTGGTCGACCGCGCAGTCCCCCCGGCCCTTTCGGGGCGCATCCCGTGTCGCGGAGTCGGGCAGGTAAGGGGGCATGGGAATCCAACACTGGAAGAAGATCTGGGTCGGCTCGGCGGGGAACATGGTCGAGTGGTTCGACTGGTTCGTGTACGCCAGCTTCGCCACCTATTTCGCCGGGGCGTTCTTCCCGAGTGGGAACCCCACCGCGCAGCTGATGAACACCGCCGGGATCTTCGCCGTCGGATTCTTCATGCGGCCCGTCGGCGGCTGGCTGCTCGGGCGGGTCGGCGACCGCAGGGGCCGCAAGGCGGCGCTGACGCTGACCGTCACCCTGATGTCGGCCTCGGCGGTGCTGATCGCCGTCGCGCCCACGTACGCGGTCGCCGGGTACGGCGGCGCCCTCGTGCTGCTCGTCGCCCGGCTGCTCCAGGGCCTGTCGGTGGGCGGCGAGTACGCGGCCAGCGCCACCTACCTCACCGAGGCCACCGACCCGAAACGGCGCGGCTTCGCCTCCAGCTTCCAGTACGTGTCCATGACCGTCGGTCAGATCCTCGGCCTCGGCCTCCAGATCGTCCTCCAGCGCACCATGTCCGACTCCGCCCTGCACAGCTACGGCTGGCGCATCCCCTTCGTCGTCGGCGCCCTCGGCGCGGCCGTCGTCTTCTACCTGCGCCGCACCATGCTGGAGAGCGAGGTCTACGACGAGGACGCCTCGGCCGCCGAGGAGCGCGGCACCCTGCGCGCCCTGTGGCGGCACCGGCGCGAGGCGTTCCTCGTCATCGCGCTCACCATGGGCGGCACGGTCGCGTACTACACGTACACCACCTACCTGACCAAGTACCTCTCCAACTCGGCGGGCCTGTCCAAGGACACCGCGACCCTCGTCTCCTTCACCGCGCTGATCGTCTTCGCCGCGATCCAGCCGCTCGCCGGCGCCCTGTCCGACCGGATCGGGCGCCGGCCCCTGCTGATCACCTTCGCGGTCGGCTCCACCGTCCTGACGGTGCCGATCATGACCCTGCTCAAGCACACCGGCGGCTACTGGCCCGCCCTCGGCCTCAGTCTGCTCGCGCTGGTGATCGTCACCGGCTACACCTCGATCAACGCCTGTGTGAAGGCCGAGCTGTTCCCCACGAGTGTCCGCTCCTTGGGCGTCGCCCTCCCGTACGCGCTCGCCAACGCCGTCTTCGGCGGGACCGCCGAATACATCGCCCTGTGGTTCAAGAAGGCTGGGATCGAGTCCGGTTTCTTCTGGTACGTGGCGGGATGCGCAGCCGTATCGCTGATCGTGTACGTCACGATGCGGGAGACGAAGGACCGGGACCTGACCGGCGTCCGGGGGGCCGGCGGAGTGGGGGAGTCCCGCGTGACGACCGCATCCTGAGACGGACGGTGAGCCGGGGGCGGTGCTGTGCCAGACTTCCCCCGTGCTTACGTTCGCCACGATTATCGGCAACAGGCGCGCCGGTCCGCAGTGACCATCTCGTACGACCAGGTGCGGGTGGCCACCGTTCGTCCTCGACCCGCGCGCAGACCTCTCGCATCCGCGAGGGGTTTTTTCGTTTTACGGCCCACCTTCAGCCGTGAACCGAGCGCGGGGGAGTATTGGGGGGACGGTGGAGCCGGTCATTCCGGTAAGACCGAAGATCCACAACAGGAGCCTTGAGACCATGACCGAGACGGCAACCAGCGAGCTCGACGACTCGTTCCACGTCTTCGACACGACGCTGCGCGACGGCGCGCAGCGTGAGGGCATCAACCTCACCGTCGCGGACAAGCTCGCCATCGCCCGGCACCTGGACGACTTCGGCGTCGGCTTCATCGAGGGCGGCTGGCCCGGCGCCAACCCCCGCGACACCGAGTTCTTCGCCCGCGCCAAAAACGAGATCGAGTTCCGCAACGCCCGGCTGGTCGCCTTCGGCGCCACTCGCCGCGCCGGTGCCAAGGCCGCCGACGACCCGCAGGTCAGGGCGCTGCTGGAGTCCGGCGCCCCGGTGATCACGCTGGTCGCCAAGGCGCACGACCGGCATGTCGAGATGGCGCTGCGCACCACGCTGGACGAGAACCTGGAGATGGTCCGCGACACCGTCTCCTACCTGTGCGAGCAGGGGCGCCGGGTGTTCGTGGACTGCGAGCACTTCTTCGACGGCTACCGGGCGAACCCCGAGTACGCCAAGGCCGTCGTGCGCGCCGCGTCCGAGGCCGGGGCCGATGTGGTGGTGCTGTGTGACACGAACGGCGGCATGCTGCCCGCCCAGGTGCACGCCGTCGTCGCGACCGTGCTCGCCGACACCGGCGCCCGGCTCGGCATCCACCCCCAGGACGACACCGGGTGCGCGGTCGCCAACACGCTGGCGGCGGTGGACGGCGGTGCCACGCATGTGCAGTGCACGGCCAACGGGTACGGCGAGCGGGTCGGCAACGCGAACCTGTTCCCGGTGGTGGCGGCGCTGGAGCTGAAGTACGGCAAGAAGGTGCTGCCCGAGGGGCGGCTGCGGGAGATGACCCGGATCTCGCACGCCATCGCCGAGGTCGTCAACCTCACGCCTTCCACCCACCAGCCGTACGTGGGCGTGTCCGCGTTCGCACACAAGGCCGGGCTGCACGCCTCCGCGATCAAGGTCGACCCGGACCTGTACCAGCACATCGACCCGGCGCGGGTCGGCAACACCATGCGGATGCTGGTCTCCGACATGGCGGGCCGCGCCTCCGTCGAGCTGAAGGGCAAGGAACTCGGCGTCGACCTCGGCGGCGACCGCGAGCTGATCGGGCGGGTGGTGGCACGGGTCAAGGAGCGCGAGCTCAAGGGCTACACGTACGAGGCCGCGGACGCCTCCTTCGAGCTGCTGCTGCGCGGCGAGGTCGAGGGCAAGGCGCTGAAGTACTTCGATGTCGAGTCCTGGCGGGCGATCGCCGAGGACCGGCCCGACGGCACCCACGCCAACGAGGCCACGGTCAAGCTGTGGGCCAAGAGCGAGCGCATCGTGGCCACCGCCGAGGGCAACGGCCCGGTCAACGCGCTCGACCGCGCCCTGCGGGTCGCCCTGGAGAAGATCTACCCCCAGCTCGCGGGCCTGGAACTGGTCGACTACCGCGTCCGCATCCTGGAGGGCCGCCACGGCACGTCCTCCACCACCCGCGTCCTCATCTCCACCTCCGACGGCACCGGCGAGTGGTCCACGGTCGGCGTCGCGGAAAACGTCATCGCCGCCTCCTGGCAGGCCCTGGAGGACGCCTACACCTACGGCCTCCTGCGCGCGGGCGTACAACCGGCGTAACCCTCCACGGGGCCCCCGGGTTCCCAGGGGCTCGCGATGTCCGCCTGGACGGGCTCCGGGGCGCGCCCCTCCCCAGGCGCCCGGCGTGGGGGCGCGCCGGCGGGGATGGGACGCGGCTCCGGGCCACCCCCCGGCGGATCTGCGCCGCCCACCCCAGCGGTGCCGAGGCGCGGCCCCCGGCGGGGCTGAGCTGGGTCCTCTCGCGGGGGCGGGCTCAGGGTGCCGACTCCCCGACGGGGACCCGGCTCCGTCGCCTCTTCGCCGCCGGTCCACCCCCCGCCCTCACGGCGCCCGCCAGATGTTGTCGAAGGCGGCGTTCTCGATGCGGCGGCGTTCGCGGACCGCGGTCAGTTCGGTGATCGCGTCGCCGACGGCGGCGAGCACGGTGAGGACCGCGTCGTCGGCGTTCTCGTTGCCGTCCGCGCGGTCCTCGCCGATGCCCAGCGGGACGGCGAGCGCGGTCAGGACCGGCTCGCCGGACCACCAGCGGTCGGCGGCGCGGCGGCGGGCCGGGGTGTCGGGCTGAGGCGCCTCCCCGCCGAGCCGGGGCAGCCAGCGCCGGCGCTCCCCGGTGAGCTGCCCCTCGGTGTCCAGCACGTCGTGGTACGCCGTGGCCAGTCCGCGCCCGCGCCGCCACAGCCAGTCCTCGACCGTCTCGTACGGCTCCTCGCGCACCAGCGCCGCGCCCGCCTCGTCCAGCATCCGGTCACCGGTGGTCAGCACCGGACCCGGCACGATGCGCTCCCCGTCCAGGGTGAGCGCCCGCACCCCGAGCAGGTCGATCAGCTCGGCCCCCGCGAGGGCCAGCGACAGATCGCCCTGCTCGACGGGGCGCGCGCCGGGAACGTCCACGCTGACGAGGAACAGGTCCTGCGGTGTGGTCATGGTGGCTCCAGATCGACGCGGCCGTTGCCCCTCATCGTCCCCCAGCCACCGGCCCGCCGCTCGTCACCGCAGCTGCCATTTCTGGTTGGCCGCCCCCGTGCAGGACCAGATCTGCGCGCGGGCCCCGTTGGCGGAGGAGTTGTCGGTGACGTCCAGACACTTGTCGGCGGCGAGGTTCACCACGTCATGCGTGGCGGCGTTGTACGACCACTGCTGGGCGCCGGTCCCGTTGCAGTCGTAGAGCTGCACCTTCGCCCCGTCGGCCGTCGAGCCCGAGATGACGTCCAGGCACTTGCCGAGCGCCCGCACGGAGCCGTCGGCCGACAGGGTCCACTGCTGGGCGGCGCTGCCGTTGCAGTCGTAGAGCTGTACGGCCGTACCGTTGGCGCTCGACGCGCCCGCCACGTCCAGGCACTTGCCGGCCAGCCCCACCAACGCCCCGCTCGCGGCGCCGGTGCCGGACTGGGTGCCGGACCAGGTGAAGGTCGCGGAGGTCTTGCCGGGCAGCGAGTAAGTCGCGTGCTCGGAACCCCAGTCGATGGTCACCGTCTGGGCGGAGGCGGAGCCGTTGTAGGCGATCAGCGCCTTGCTGCCGTCCGGGTTGCGCCAGGCCACGTTGGGCACCGTGGTGGACGCCGTGGAGGCGATCCGCTGCGCGCCGGGCCGTACGAACTTGGTCAGCTGGCCCATGTCGTAGTACTCGACGGTGTAGTCCACGCTCCCGCTCCTGCTGTCCCCGTCGTGCACGGTGACCAGTCCGGTGCAGGTGCCGCAACCGCCGTTGTGCGGGCCCATGTTCTGGTCCACGGCCAGCGACCACTTGGTCACCGACTTCGCCCAGTTGCGGGTGTAGTCGATGATGTTCGACATGTCCTCGTGCTGCTGGTCGGCGATCCAGGTGCCCCCGGAGTGCTCGGTGCCGAAGGCGTCCAGCGAGGGGTACTTGTCGTGGATCGCCGACTGCTCGGAGACGTCGCCGCCGTAGCCGTGCCAGGCGATGCCGCCGAAGTTGGGGTGGTCGCGGATCGCGGGGTCGTCCACGGACTGCGCGGCGTAGGAGTCGTACGTGTCCCAATTCCAGTCGTGTGCGAGGACCTTGGTGCTCAGGCCCGCCGACTGGAGCTGCGGCAGCAGGTCGTTCTTGAGGAAGTAGGCCAGACCGCTCGCGTTCCAGCTCATCGACGGGTAGCCGGAGCAGCAGGTCGGCTCGTTCTGCGGGGTCACGTACGCGACGTCGATGCCCTGATCCCGGTACGCCTGGAGGTACTTGACGAAGTACGACGCGTAGGCGCCGTAGTCCTCCGCCTTCAGCCAGCCCCCGTCGAGCGAGCCGCTGTCCTTCATCCAGGCCGGGGCGGTCCAGGGGGAGGCCATCACGGTCAGCGCGGGGTTCAGCTGGAGCGCCTGCCTGGTGAGCGGCGCGACGTCCGCGAGGTCGTGCGCGATGGAGAACTTGCTCAGGCCGGGGTCGCTCTGCCCGGACGGCACGTCGTCGTACGTGTAGCCGTAGCGGGCGAGGTCCGAGGCGCCCATCGGGTTGCGCAGGAACGACAGGCCGATGCCGTCCGTCGGCGAGAACAGCTTGCGCATCGTCGCGTCCCGTGTCGCCTGCGACAGCGCGCCGCTGCTGTTCAGCAGCCAGGCCGCGGTGTCGGTGAACGAGGCGCCGGCGCCGGTGAAGGTCTGGTACCGGGTGTTCTCGTCCACGGTGATGTTCGTGCCGCCACCGCCGGTCCCGGACTGGAAGGCGAACGGCGCCTGCGCTTCGAGGCCGCGTACGACATGGCGGCCCGCGGAGTCGTCGGTGGTGGTCAGCCACGCGGTGACCTGCTCACCGGTGGCATGCGCGGGGAGCGTGGCCGCGGTGAATCCGGCGGCGGAGAGCAGCCCGGCCAGCAGCAGCCGGAGTGCGCGGGGGGATCTCCTCATGGTGCGTCGCCCTTCCTCTCGGGTCGACAGAGCGGGGCTGAGCGGGGGGAGCAACTGACGCCCGGTCTTGACGAGTTGGGGAGCCGTCAGTTAACTCACGCCGTGAGCTAAGTCATGAGTGAACCATGAGAGACGAGGGAAGGTCCATGCCGAGGCCAAGAACCGCCCTGCTCGTCCCCGGAGCCCTGCTCGCCGCCCTGCTGCCCCTGTCCGCCGCGGCGCACGCCGCCGGAGATCCGCCACCGGTGCCCGTGGACCGCTTCGAGGGCGAGGTGCCCTTCGCCGCCCAGCCCGCCGACGGCATCTTCACCTGGGGCGGCGACAGCGACGACCCGCCCACGCTGCGCCTCGCCGAGCGCGCCGACGCCCCCGAGGGCGCCGAGGTGCTCACCGGCACCTACGACATCAGCGGCTACGGCGGCTTCACCCATGACTTCGCCGCCGACCAGCCCGCCCACGACTGGTCGGCCCACCAGGGCATCCGCTTCTGGTGGGAGGGGCACGACAACGGCAGGAAGATCGGCTTCGAGATCAAGGACGGCGGCGCCAACGGCGAGGCGTCCGAGCTGTGGACGACGTCCTTCACCGATGACTTCACCGGCTGGAAGCAGATCCATATCCCGTTCGCCGACTTCACCTACCGCACGGACTACCAGCCCGTCGGCGGCATCGACCACGTCCTCGGCCTCACCCGGATGTGGGGGTACGCGGTCACCCTCCCCACCGGCCTCAAGGGCGAATTCGCCATGGACGACGTGGAGTTTTACGGCAAGGCCGATCAGGCGCTGCACGCCTCCGTCAGCACCGACGCGACCGTCTACCCGGTGACCGGGGGCGGCACCGCCAGGGTGCGGGTCACCCTCGCCACCACCGGCGCGAAGCCCGTGGACGACCCGGTGACCGTCACCTACGCCACCGGCGGCGGCACCGCCACCGCCGGCCGGGACTACACCCCGGTCTCCGGCACCCTCACCTTCCCCGCAGGCACCCCCTCCGGCACCACCCGGACCATCGAGGTGCCCACCCGCAGGGACGGGGCCGCCGAGCCCGCCGAGACCATCCCCCTCAAGCTCACCGCCGACGGCGCCAAGGCCCCCGCCGAGGTCCCGCAGGTCGTCATCGACGCGCACGGACTGCCGTACCTGAACCCGAAGCTGCCGGTGAAGAAGCGGGTCGCCGATCTGCTGTCCCGGATGTCGCTCGCCGAGAAGGCCGGGCAGATGACCCAGGCCGAACGCGCGGGCCTGACCACGCCGGGCGACATCGCCTCGTACGGCCTCGGCTCGCTGCTGTCCGGCGGCGGCTCCACACCCACGCCCAACACCGCCGAGGGCTGGGCGCAGATGATCGACGGCTTCCAACTCCAGGCGCGGGCAACGCGGTTCCAGATCCCGCTGATCTACGGCGTGGACGCGGTGCACGGCCACAACAACCTGTACGGCGCGACCGTCATGCCGCACAACATCGGCATCGGCGCCACCAGAGACCCCGGACTCGCCGAGCGGACCGGCGCGGTGACCGCCGCCGAGGTGCGCGCGACCGGCGTCCCCTGGGACTTCGCGCCCTGCCTGTGCGTGAGCCGCGACGAACGCTGGGGCCGCTCCTACGAGTCCTTCGGCGAGGACCCGGCGCTGGTGCAGTCCATGGAGACGGTGATCCAGGGCCTCCAAGGGCGCGCGGACGGCAGCCAGTTGAGCCGCGACGACAAGGTCCTCGCCACCGCCAAGCACTTCGTCGGCGACGGCGGCACCGCCTACGGCTCCTCCACCACCGGCACGTACACCATCGACCAGGGCGTCACCACCGTCACCCGGCAGCAGCTGGCGGACATCCACCTGGCGCCGTACAAGACCGCCGTCGAGCGGGGGATCGGTACCGTGATGCCCTCGTACTCCTCCCTCGACATCACCGGCGACGGCAAGGGCGCGATGAGGATGCACGCCCGCGGCGACATGATCAACGGCGAGCTGAAGGGGAAGCTGGGCTTCGACGGCTTCGTGATCAGCGACTGGAACGCCATCGACCAGCTCCCCGGCGACTACGCGGACCACGTCCGCACGGCCGTGAACGCGGGCGTCGACATGATGATGGTGCCGTACACCTACAAGGACTTCAGCTCCACCCTGATCGACGAGGTGAAGGCGGGCCGGGTCCCCGAGGCGCGGATCGACGACGCCGTCTCCCGCATCCTCACCCGCAAGTTCGAGCTGGGCCTGTTCGAGCACCCGTACGCCGACACCAGCGGCGCCGCCGCCATCGGCTCTCCCGCCCACCGCGCCGTGGCCCGCCAGGCGGCCGCCGAATCGCAGGTGCTGCTGAAGAACAGCGGCGGGCTGCTGCCGCTGGACAAGCGGGAGAAGGTGTACGTCGCCGGGTCCAACGCCGACGACATCGGCAACCAGAGCGGCGGCTGGACCCTCACCTGGCAGGGCGCCTCCGGCGGCACCGTCCCCGGCACCACCATCCTCCAGGGCATGCGCGAGGCCGGCGGGAACGTCACCTACTCCAAGGACGCCTCCGCCCCGACCGCCGGATACGACGTGGGCGTGGTCGTCGTCGGCGAGACCCCCTACGCCGAGGGCGTCGGCGATGTCGGCAACGGGCACTCGCTGTCCCTCACGGCGGCCGACCAGGCGGCGGTGGACAAGGTGTGCGGCGCCATGAAGTGCGTGGTGCTGATCGTCTCCGGTCGGCCCCAGCTGATCGGCGACCGGCTCGGCGAGATCGACTCCCTGGTGGCCTCCTGGCTGCCCGGCACCGAGGGCGAGGGCGTCGCCGACGTCCTCTATGGCACCCGGCCCTTCACCGGTCAGCTCCCGGTCACCTGGCCGAAGTCCGAGTCCCAGCTCCCGATCAACGTGGGCGACGCGTCGTACGACCCCCAGTTCCCCTACGGGTGGGGCCTGACCACCCGCGCCGCCGTCCCGCACGGCGGCGCGGGCACCCTGAGGTCGCTGGCCGCGCGGGCGGCGACGGCACAGCGGCGCGGTGACGGGCGTACCGGACGGGAGCTGGTCGACCAGGCCCGGCTGCTGGTCCAGCGGAAGGTGGGGCAGCGGATGACGGCGGCCGTGGCGAAACCCTTCGCGGACGCGGACCACCTGCTGCTGACCGGCCACTACGGGCAGGCGCTGGAGAAGCTGATGCAGGCGTACCGGGCGGCCTGACCCGGTTCGCCCCTGAATCACCCCTTGCGGGAGGCTTCGGGTAGCGTCGAGACATGAAGGCAGTCCCGCGGACCCGAAGCCTCACCGCCCTGCTGCTCGCCGCGCTCGCCCTGGTCCTGGCGACCGGACTCGCCCCCGGAGCGAGCGCGGACACCAGCGTCTCCGCCATCGCCCGCGCGCTGCGCTCCGGCCCGGTCTACGTCGATCCGGCGGCCTCCGGCCGGCTCTCCCGCGCGGACGCCGACGCGCTGGCGAAACGGATCAAGGACGCGAACAAACCGCTGTTCATCGCGGTCCTCCCGGCCGGCTATCCCACGACCAGCCTCTTCCCCGACCTGCGCGCCGCCACCGGCATCACCGGCCTGTACGGCATCCGGCTCGGCGACCGCTTCGACGCCCGCGCCGACGCCTCCGTGATGTCGCCGACCGCCCGGCAGAACCTGGTGACCAGCGTCCAGGGCGAGGAAACCAAGACCCAGCTCACCGACTTCACCGACCGCGCCCTCGCCCACATGGGCGGCCGCGCGCCCCGCAGCTGGGGCGCCGCGGGCAGCGGGGAGGGCTCCGGCGCGGGCCTGATCGCGGTCGCCGCGGTGCTGGTGGCGGGCGCGGCGGGCGCGTACACGCTGGTACGGCGGAACCGGCGGCGGCGCGAGCGGGAGCAGCGGGCCGCGCTCGACCGGCTCCGGGTGGTGGTGGACGAGGACATCACCGCGTTCGGCGAGGAACTGGACCGCCTCGACTTCCACCCGGCCGAACCCGGCGCCGACGACGCGATGCGCGCCGACTACGAGCGGGCCCTGGACGCCTACGAGAGGGCGAAACAGCGGATGGCCGAGGCGGGCAGACCGGAAGACGTCCGGCCGGTCACCGAGGCGCTGGAGGACGGCCGCTTCAGCCTCGCCCAGCTGGCCGCGCGCCGCGAGGGCCGCCCGCTGCCCGAGCGCCGCCCGCCCTGCTTCTTCGACCCCCGGCACGGCCCCTCCGTCGCCGACGCCACCTGGACCCCGCCCGGCGGCGCCCCGCGCGAGGTCCCGGTCTGCGCCGCCGACGCCACCCGCCTCGCCGACGGCCGCGATCCCGTGGTCCGCGAGGTCGACACGGAGTACGGCCGCCGCCCCTACTGGGACGCCGGACCCGCCTACGGCCCCTGGGCCGGCGGCTACTTCGGCGGCGGCATCCTCCCCGGCCTCCTCTTCGGCACCGTGCTCGGCGGCATGATGGCCACGCCCTCGTACGCCGCCGACTACGGCGCCGGGTACGGCGACTTCGGCGGCGCCGGCTACCAGGGCGGCGACGTCTCCGGCACCGACTTCGACCCCGGCGACTTCGGTGGCGGTTTCGGTGACGGCGGCGGTTTCGGCGGGGGAGATGGGGGCGACTTCGGCGGCGGCTTCGGCAACTGAGGGGCCGGCCCGTAAGGCGACAGAGGGAGACCCGTAAGGCGACAGACGCCGACTGAGGCGGACCCGTAAGGGGAGGCGGCCGGGGGCGGTCAGGGTTCCGTGCCCGGTATCTCCATCGACCCCACCCGTTCCAGCAGCGCCGCCGCCAGCCTCAGCACCCCCCGCTCCGTTTCCCCGAGTGTGCTCAGGGCTGCGGCGAGCCAGATGTCCCGCTCGGCCATGTCCCGCTCCAGCGCCCGCCGCCCCGGTTCCGTCAGGGTCAGCACGGACTGCCGGCGGTCGCCCGCGTCCGGCTCCCGCGCGATCAGCCCCTCCGCCTCCAGGTCCGCGAACACCCGTGTCAGCGACTGCGGCCGCTGCCGTTCCTGCGCCGCGATCCGCCCCGGTGTGGCCGGGCCGTGCGCGTGCAGATACCCCAGCACCGCGAGCTGGTTGGGGCTCAGGCCCCCCTCGCCGCGCTCCTGTCGCAGCCGCCGGTTGACCCGGACGACGGCACTGCGGAGGGCGGCGGCATCGGCGAGATGATCGTCCATCGCGATATCGTACGCAGCAGCTTATTAATGAGACGACTCCGGGGCTCTATTCTCGGTCAATGCGCCGGAGACTGATACGCAACGCTTATGAAGCGGCCGTGACGATGGCGGCCGTGCTGCTCTCCTGGGCGGCCGCCCTGTGGCTGGAGGGCGCGGCCGGGCTGCACACCGACTCCGTGGTCCTCGCGGTCGCCCTGACCCTGACCCTGGCGCGGGGCCGGTGGAGTGCCGACCGGCGCGGCCGGCTCACCGCGCTCGCCCTGCTGCCCCCGTCCGCCGCCCTGTGCGCGGGCCTGTCCCGGCTGCTCGCCGCCCACTACTGGCCCGGCGCCGCCCTCTTCACCGCGGGCCTCGCCCTCGCCGTCTGGATCCGCCGCTACGGCCCCGCCGCCACCCGTGCGGGCACCCTGCTCACCCTGCCGCTCATCGCCCTGCTGATCGTCCCCGTACCCACCCTGCCTCCTGGCGCCCGGTCCGCGGCGGTGAACCCGGGCTGGTCCGCGCTGATCGGCGCCCTGGCCTGGACGAGCATGCTGCTGGTGCGGACCCTGGCCGGCCGCCTCGCCCCGCGCCCCGAGGACCCCGGACCGCCGACGCCCCGCCGCGCCACCGCGCCGCGTCCGCGCCCCAGCACCCGGATGGCCGTACAGCTGGCGGCCGCCATCGCCGCCGCGTTCGCGCTCGGCCGGCTCCTGTACGCCGACCACTGGCCCTGGCTCGTGCTCACCGCCTACGTCGTGGCGAGCGGAAACCGGGGACGAACGGACGTCCTGCACAAGGGAGTCCGCCGGTTCGCCGGTGCCTGCGCGGGCACGCTGCTCGCCACCGGCGTGGCGGCGGCCGGGCTCGGCGGGCACCGGGCGGTGTGGCGCTGTTCGCCGTCCTCGCCGTGGCCCTGTGGCTGCGCCCGCTCGACTACGCCTTCTGGGCGGCCGGCATGACCACCGCCCTGTCCCTGCTGCACGGCTACTACGGCCAGAACGCCACCGAGCTGCTGCCGGCCCGGCTGTCCGCGATCGCGGTCGGGGCGGTGCTCTCGGTGGCGTCGGCGTGGTGGCTGCTGCCGGTGGGGCGCGGCCGGCCGGGGCTCACGCGTTCTTGATCGCGGAGATGTCGAAGTTCAGCTTGATCTTGTCGGAGATCAGCACACCGCCCGTCTCCAGCGCGGCGTTCCAGGTCAGGCCCCACTCGGAGCGCAGCAGTTCGGCCTTGCCCTCGAAGCCGGCGCGCTCGTTGCCGAACGGGTCCCTGGCGACGCCGTTGAGCTCCAGGTCGACGGTGATCGGCCTGGTGACGCCGAGCAGCGAGAGGTCGCCGGTGATGCGGTACTCGTCGCCGCCCAGGGCCTCCGCCTCGGTGGAGCGGAAGGTCATGGTCGGGAACTCGTCGATCTTGAAGAAGTCGGCCGACTTCAGGTGGCCGTCGCGGTCGGCGTTGCCGGTGTCGATGCTCGCCATCGCGATGTCGAGGGTGGCGGTGGACTTGGCCGGATCCTGACCGTCCAGGTGCAGGGTGCCGGTGAAGTCCTGGAAGGTGCCCCGCACATTGGTGACCATCGCGTGCCGGGCCACGAACCCGATCGTGCTGTGCGCGGGGTCGATCGTGTAGTCGCCGGTCAGCGCGGCCAGGTCGGGGCCGGCGCTCTGCGCGGTGGCGGTGGTCGTGCTGTCCTTGCGGCCGAAGATGCCCATGGTGTCCTCCCGGGAGCCATTCGGTTTAACGTTCAACGAACCCGACGACTCCGACGGTAGACCCATTCCGTTCGGTTTTCAACATCATCCGCAGCGTGGCGCGTCGATGACTGGAAGTCACCGTGCGTGCCCGCCGGGAGAAGCGCGTAGCGTGGGGGCCGGGGTCGTGGCTGAGGGCCGTCCGAGGGGTGGCGTCACTCCACGGATGGCATGCGCGTTCCCACGAATGCGGGATGGCCGGCCGGTGGTGTCCTTGTTGTATTCCCACAACGCAAGCCGCCTCTGAGCAGTCGGAACGGCTGCACCGCGCCATGGTTCTGTTCACTGGCACCAGGAAAACGGGCCGGAGACTGTACGGAGTCGACGGCTCGCTTTCCTTGGTGTCCTTCGTAAGGTCGCTACATGACCGTTTTGGAAGAGACGACGGGTGAGCCGACCGGCGAGCCGACGGACGCGCGCGGACGGGTCGCCGAACTGCACGACATCCGTGCGCAGGCCGTGGCCGGCCCCAGCGAGAAGGCGACCAAGGCGCAGCACGCCAAGGGCAAGCTGACGGCGCGGGAGCGGATCGAGCTGCTCCTGGACCCGGGGTCCTTCCAGGAGGTCGAGCAGCTGCGCCGGCACCGGGCGACCGGGTTCGGCCTGGAGGCCAAGAAGCCGTACACCGACGGTGTGATCACCGGCTGGGGCACGGTCGAGGGCCGTACCGTCTTCGTCTACGCGCACGACTTCCGGATCTTCGGCGGCGCCCTCGGCGAGGCCCACGCCACCAAGATCCACAAGATCATGGACATGGCCATCGCGGCCGGCGCCCCCCTGGTCTCCCTGAACGACGGCGCGGGCGCCCGCATCCAGGAGGGCGTCAGCGCGCTCGCCGGATACGGCGGCATCTTCCAGCGCAACACGAAGGCCTCGGGCGTCATCCCGCAGATCTCCGTGATGCTGGGCCCCTGCGCGGGCGGCGCGGCGTACTCGCCGGCCCTCACGGACTTCGTCTTCATGGTCCGCGAGACCTCGCAGATGTTCATCACCGGCCCCGACGTGGTCAAGGCGGTCACCGGCGAGGAGATCACCCAGAACGGCCTGGGCGGCGCCGACGTGCACGCCGAGACCTCCGGCGTCTGCCACTTCGCCTACGACGACGAGGAGACCTGCATCGCCGAGGTGCGCTACCTCCTCTCGCTGCTGCCGCAGAACAACCGCGAGAACCCGCCGCGCGTGGAGTGCTCCGACCCGGCCGACCGCCGCTCGGACATCCTGCTCGACCTGGTCCCGGCCGACGGCAACCGGCCGTACGACATGACGAAGGTCATCGAGGAGATCGTCGACGACGGCGAGTACCTGGAGGTCCACGAGCGCTGGGCCCGCAACATCATCTGCGCCCTGGCCCGCCTCGACGGCCAGGTGGTCGGCATCATCGCCAACCAGCCGCAGGTCCTCGCCGGCGTACTGGACATCGAGGCGAGTGAAAAAGCTGCGCGCTTTGTCCAGATGTGTGACGCTTTCAATGTCCCGATCGTGACCTTCCTGGACGTGCCGGGCTTCCTCCCCGGCGTCGACCAGGAGCACGGCGGCATCATCCGGCACGGTGCGAAGCTGCTGTACGCGTACTGCAACGCCACCGTGCCGAGGATTTCGCTGATCCTGCGCAAGGCGTACGGAGGTGCCTACATCGTCATGGACTCCCAGTCGATCGGCGCCGACCTCACCTACGCCTGGCCCACGAACGAGATCGCGGTGATGGGTGCGGAGGGCGCGGCCAACGTCATCTTCCGCCGCCAGATCGCCGAGGCCGAGGACCCCGAAGCCATGCGGGCCCGCATGGTCAAGGAGTACAAGTCCGAGCTGATGCACCCGTACTACGCCGCCGAGCGCGGCCTGGTCGACGACGTCATCGACCCGGCCGAGACCCGCGAGGTGCTGGTGAAGTCGCTGGCGATGCTCCAGACCAAGCACGCCGACCTCCCCTCCCGCAAGCACGGCAACCCCCCGCAGTAACCGAGCGGCCATCTCTCTTACGGAGACTGACACCCATGAGCACTGCCGACATCCGCGTCGAGAAGGGCCACGCCGAGCCCGAGGAGGTCGCCGCCATCACGGCCGTCCTGCTCGCCCGCGCCGCCGCCCGCCCCGAGCCGGCCCACCACCGCCCGCACCCCAAGGCCGGCTGGCGCCGCCTGGAGCGCGAGCCCGGCTTCCGCGCCCCGCACAGCTGGCACGGCTGAGCGAAGAAGCAGACACAGAAGTGGGGCCCCTCTCCGGAGGGGCCCCACTTCTGTGCGCGCCCGAAGGGGCGCGGGGTCCGCGAACGGCCAAAGGCTGCCCGCAGCCGGCGTACGACCGTGACGGGCAGCCCGGAAGCCGCGGACCCACCTACCGCAGACGAGCCATCAACGCGTGCTCCACGAGCGTGATGAGCGTGGACTTGGCGTCCGCCCGGTGCCGCGCGTCGGTGGTGATGATCGGCGTGTCCGGACCGATCTGGAGCGCCTCGCGCACCTCGTCCGGGCTGTACGGCTGATTCCCGTCGAAACCGTTGAGCGCGATGACGAACGGAAGCCCGCTGTTCTCGAAGTAGTCGACAGCCGGGAAGCAGTCGGCGAGCCTCCGGGTGTCGACGAGGACCACCGCGCCGATGGCGCCGCGGACGAGGTCGTCCCACATGAACCAGAAACGGTCCTGACCCGGCGTACCGAACAGGTACAGGATGAGGTCCTGGTCCAGGGTGATGCGGCCGAAGTCCATGGCCACCGTGGTGGTGGTCTTGTCCCCGGTGTGGGTGAGGTCGTCGATGCCGGCCGAAGCGGACGTCATGACGGCCTCTGTGCGCAGCGGGTTGATCTCCGAGACGGCGCCGACGAACGTGGTCTTGCCCACGCCGAAGCCGCCCGCCACCACGATCTTCGCGGAGGTGGTGGAGCGACTCTGAGAAACCGGCCCTCCGCTAGAGCTTGCGAAGTCCACTGAGCACCCTTTCGAGCAGTGTCACGTCTGGCTGGCCACCGGCGTTCTCGTCGCCGCCGGGCTGATGGATGGCGACCAGGCCCGCCTCCGCCAAGTCGGCGACGAGGATCCTGGCCACGCCGAGGGGGATCGTGAGCAGGGCCGAGACCTCGGCCACCGACTTGATCTCCCGGCAGAGATTGCAGATCCGCTGATGCTCGGGCAGTTGGCCCTGCATCTGGTGCGGAGCAGCGGTGGTGTGCACCAGTGCCTCGATGGCGAGCTGGTAGCGCGGGCGGGTCCGGCCGCCGGTCATGGCGTACGGACGCACCAGGGGGTTGTTCGCCGCGGGCGCCGGCTCGGGGCGGCGCTGCGGCTGGACCGGCTGGATACGCGGGGCCGGCGGCTGGTCGTACGGCGAAGGGCCGGGCCCCTGCGGCTGGTTGTACGGCGAGGGGCCGGGTCCCTGCGGGGCGTACGGCTGCCGGTGGTGGGGGGCGGAGGGGAAGTCGTACGGGCTCGCCGAGCCGTCGCCGTGGCCCTGGGCAGGGCCGTACGACCAGTTGCCCGAGGGCGAACCTCCTGGGGGTGTTGCCACTTTCTCCTCCTCCGACTGCGTCGGGCACCCATCCGTGTGGAGCCGCGTCCCGAAACCTTAAGGCCCCGGGACGCGAATACGCACCGTCCGATTACTAGTTGAGAAGGCTGCCCTGGAGCTCCGCGCGGAGATCCGGGGTGAGGACCGTGCCCGCGCGGTCCACCAGCAGGGCCATCTCGTACCCGATGAGGCCGATGTCCGCTTCCGGGTGGGCCAGGACGGCGAGGGACGATCCGTCCGAGATGGACATGATGAAGAGGAATCCCCGCTCCATCTCCACAACCGTCTGGTTGACGCTGCCGCCCTCGAAGATGCGCGAGGCACCGGCGGTCAGCGAGGTCAGACCGGAGGCGACGGCGGCGAGCTGGTCGGCGCGGTCACGGGGGAAGCCTTCGGACATCGCCAGAAGGAGTCCGTCGGCGGAGACCACCACCGTGTGGGACACCCCCGGGGTGTTGTCCACGAAGTTGGTGATCAACCAGTTCAGGTTCTGTGCCGCCTGGCTCATCGGGCTCACACTAACGCTCCTGGTTGTAGGTGCTGTCAGGACCACTGTGGTGATTCCCAGTGGCCTGGCCGTTCGTTTCACTGCCTGCGCTGCGTCCGCGCTGGACGCCCCGGCGCAGGTTGCTCAGCCTGCCCCGGACGTCCTCCGGAGCGCGGGAGACCTGGGGGCCTCCCTGGGGGGTCGATTCGGCGCTGCCCTCGACCAGGTTGGCCTTGGGTACCCGCCGCGGCAGCCCGGAGGCGGTGACCCCGCCTGCCTTGGGCTTGCGCAGCTGCGAAGCCTGCTGCCAGCGCTCGTCGTTGGCCGAGCGCCAGTCGTCGTCGCCGTCGTTCCCCGGTGCGGCGGCCGGCGGCTCCTGCGGTGCGGGGGCCGCACCGTCGAAGCCGTTCGCGGCGGAACCCCGGCGGGGCAGCCCGGCGTCGGTCAGCGCGTGCGCGGCGGGAGCGACCGCTTCGGGACCCTCGAAGCCTACGCGGTTCTGCTCACCCGCGTCGGCCGGCGCGGATTCCGTTTCCGGAGCGTAATGGGCCGGGTAGCCGTTCTGGTAGGCGTCCTGCTGCTGCCAGTCGCCCTGGTAGGAGGGCTCCGCATAGCCGTTCTGCGGGTAACCGCCGGCCGCCGGGTAGCCCTCCGAGCCCGGCAGTTCACCACCCTGGGGGTAGAACTGCCCGTCGTACGACCGCTCGTAGGACGCGGACGGCGTCTCCGTGTACGGCTCCTGGTAGCCCTGCCCCTGGTAGCCGGCTCCGGCCTCCTGGTACGGCGTCTCCTCGTACGGCTGCCGCGGCTGCTCCGGGTAACCGGTGTGCCGCTGCCCCTCGAACAGCGGCTCGGCGTAGGTCTCGCCGGTGTCCTGGCGCGGCTCCTCCGGCTGCTGCTGGCCGTTGGCCTGCGCCTCCAGCGCCGCCCGGCGCCCCTCGCGGAGCAGGGAGCGGCCGACCGGGTCCAGCTCGCGGATGTCGTCGGGGACCTCGGTGTACTGGCTGTCGTCGAAGCCGAGTTCGGCGGCGGTGCGCAGCGGCTGCGCCTCCGGGTGCTGCGCCTGGAACTGCTGCTCCGGGATGATCTGCGAGACCGTGAACTCCTCGCGGTCCAGCGCCGTGTCGCCACCACCGCCGTGCGTGATCGCGTCCGGCAGCATGACCAGCGAGGTGGTGCCGGCCTGCTCGCCCGAGGGGCGCAGCTGGACCCGGATGCCGTGCCGGTCGGACAGCCGGCCGACCACGAACAGGCCCATGCGCTGGGAGATCGCGGCGTCCACGGTCGGCGGATTGGCCAGCTTGTGGTTGATGTCCGCGAAGTCCTCGGCGGTCAGACCGATGCCCTTGTCGTGGATCTCGATCATGACCCGGCCGTCGGGCAGCCGGGTCGCGGTGACCTTGACCTTGGTCTGCGGCGAGGAGAACGTGGTGGCGTTCTCCAGCAGCTCGGCCAGCAGGTGCACCAGGTCGGTGACGGCGCGGCCGTGGATCTCGGCGTCCGGGACGCCGGACAGCTCGATGCGCTCGTACTGCTCCACCTCGGAGGAGGCGGCGCGCAGCACGTCGACCAGCGGGACCGGCTGGTCCCAGCGGCGGCCGGGCTCCTCGCCGGCGAGGACCAGGAGGTTCTCGCCGTTGCGTCGCATACGGGTGGCCAGGTGGTCCAGCTTGAAGAGGTTCTCCAGCTGGTCCGGGTCGGCCTCGTTGTTCTCCAGGTCGGTGATCAGGGTCAACTGGCCCTCGATCAGCGACTGGTTGCGGCGCGACAGGTTGGTGAAGATCGCGTTGATGTTGCCCCGCAGCAGGGCCTGCTCGGCGGCGAGCCGGACCGCCTCGCGGTGCACCTGGTCGAAGGCGCGGGCGACCTCGCCGATCTCGTCCTTGGTGTGGATCGGGATCGGGGCGACGCGGGTGTCGACCCGGCCGGGGTCGGTGCGCGAGAGCTGGTCGACCAGCATCGGCAGGCGCTGCTCGGCGACGCCGAAGGCCGCGTTGCGCAGCTGGCGCATCGAGCGGCTCATCTGCCGGGCGACCGCGCCGGCCAGGAGGAAGGCGAGCAGCAGGGCGAGGACCACGATGGTGCCGGTGATGATCGCGGAGGTGCGGGCGTCGTCGGCGATGCCGGACGCCTCGTTCACGGCCTTGTCGGCCATGTCCGACTCGATCTTGCGGTACGCCTTGTACTTCAGCGTGTTGACCGCGAACCAGTTCTGGGCGCTGACACCGTTCGCGGCGAGCGCGTCACGGGTGGCCTGGCTGGTGTCCTTCATGGTGGCCAGCGCCGAGACCATGGTGTTCGGGTTGCTCGGCGGCGGCACGTAGTTCGGGTCGTCCTGCCTGGCCTGTGCCGCCTCGGCCTTGGCCTGTGCCGCGACCTTCTTCTGCGCCTCGGCCAGCACCTGCGAGTCCTGCGCGGTGCCACCGCCCTGGTACTCCTCGATGGCGATGCGCTCGAGGTAGGCGTACGACGCCAGGGAGACCCGCTGGGTGGACAGGTTCGGCGCGTCCGGACCCGGCTTGACCAGCAGGTGCATGCCGATGGACCGCTCCAGCGACAGCGCCGCCTTGGTCAGCGACATGGCGTAGACGGTACGGCCGTACGAGGTGATGTTGCCGGTGCCCAGACCGAGCTCGTTGGCGAACTCCATCAGGGGGTGGGCGACCTCGACGTACGCCTCCTCCGTCTGCACGCCGGTGAGCTTGGAGGTGTAGGCGGTCTTGCGCAGGACCTGGAGCTCGGGCTCGGCCTTGCGGAACAGCTTCAGCCGACGCTCCAGACCGGGCGTGTGCGGCATGCTCTTCGTCGCCTCGGTGAAGCCGGCGGCGGCCTCGTCGGTCGCTTTGCGCGCGTCCTCGATCGTCGCCTTGCTCTTGCTGTCCTTCTTGTTCAGCAGCAGCGGCTCGGCGGTGATGTCGCGCTCGTTCTCCACGGCGTCCGCGTAGACGAGGGCCGCGCGCACCAGCCGGGCGGTGTTCTCGGCGTCACGGGCCTGCTGCCAGGTCTCGATCGAGTTGTTCACCTGGAAGCCGCCCATGACGAGGCCGACGGCCGCGGGTATGAGCAGGATCGCGTTCAGTCGGGTGGGCACCCGCCAGTTGCGCGGGGAGAAGCGGCCGCCGCCCGGCGCGGGAGTGTCCGCCTGCTCCGCACCGGACACCGGGGCGGGCGCCGCGGCGCGCGGCGGCGGGGTGAAGTTGCCCCGTGCCGACGGCTCGGGACCGTTCTTGCTTCGCCTCACTCGACCAACAACCTCTCGGCGGTCGGCACCTACGTCGTGCCGCAGTCTCTCAGAGCCCGTTCGGCCGACGACGACGCAGTACGTCAGGGACCATGGGGCAGTTCAGGCATTCCAGCACGTGGACCAGCGCACTTCCAAACAGTGGAAACCTTGTGACGGTTCGGCTGTGAGCGAGAGATAAAACGGTCATAAAGAGCGAGCCCCGCCAAAAGGCGGGGCGGTCGTGCGCGCAGCGGCACCGGCCGACCGCGTCGCGTGGCGGCCTCGGGTGATTCCTCTGCCGAACTGTTATGAACGCCGCGGCCCACCGTGTCAAAGGCCACAGTGGGCCCCGCCGGGCCCCGTGCGTCCCCGTACGGCAACTGCCGTACGGGGCGTCGCACTTGAGTGCTACCGCGGCCGGTTACCGCAGCCGCGCCATCAGCGCGTGCTCGACCAGGGTGATCAGCGCGCTCTTGGCGTCGGCCCGGTGCCGGGCGTCGGTGGTGATGATCGGCGTGTCGGGACCGATCTGGAGCGCCTCGCGCACCTCGTCCGGCGTGTAGGGCTGGTGTCCGTCGAAGCCGTTGAGCGCGATGACGAAGGGCAGCCCGCTGTTCTCGAAGTAGTCGACGGCCGGGAAGCAGTCGGCGAGCCTCCGGGTGTCGACGAGGACCACCGCGCCGATGGCGCCGCGGACGAGGTCGTCCCACATGAACCAGAAACGGTCCTGACCCGGCGTACCGAACAGGTACAGGATGAGGTCCTGGTCCAGGGTGATGCGGCCGAAGTCCATGGCCACCGTGGTGGTGGTCTTGTCCCCGGTGTGCGTCAGGTCGTCGATGCCGGCCGAGGCCGAGGTCATCACGGCCTCCGTGCGCAGCGGGTTGATCTCCGAGACGGCGCCGACGAACGTGGTCTTGCCCACGCCGAAGCCGCCCGCCACCACGATCTTCGCCGAGGTGGTGGCCCGTCCCGCGTCAGAGCTTGCGAAGTCCACTGAGCACCCTTTCGAGCAGCGTCACGTCCGGAGCGCCGCCGTTGTTCTCGTCCCCGCCCGGCTGGTGGATGGCGACCAGGCCGGCCTCGGCCAGGTCGGCGACCAGGATCCGGGCCACGCCCAGCGGCATGTTCAGCAGCGCCGAGACCTCGGCCACCGACTTGACCTCGCGGCACAGGTGGCAGATCCGCTGATGCTCGGGCAGCAGCCCCATGAGGGCGGCGGGGTCGGCCGTGGTGCTGATCAGCGCCTCGATGGCGAGCTGGTAGCGCGGCCGGGTGCGGCCGCCGGTCATGGCGTACGGGCGCACCAGCGGCTGGTCGCCCTCGTCCCCGTACGGTTCCGCATACGGATCGTGATGGGCGGTGGGCGGGGTCATGGATCCTCCGGGCGGGACAGCAAGTCGGTCAGTCAAGCCGTCTGACGGGGCCGGTGGGGGGTTTGTGGCGGCCGGACGGTGTTTCGGTGAGGTGTGTGGTGCCGGGGCCGGTCAGTGGAGCAGACTGCCCTGTAGTTCGGCGCGCAGGTCCGGGGTGAGTACCGCCCCCGCGCGGTCGACGAGCAGTGCCATCTCGTAGCCGACCAGGCCGATGTCGCACTCGGGGTGGGCCAGTACCGCGAGGGAGGACCCGTCCGAGACGGACATCAGGAAGAGGAACCCCCGCTCCATCTCCACGACCGTCTGGGCCACCGTGCCGCCCTCGAAGATCCGGGAGGCCCCGGCCGTCAGCGAGGTCAGGCCGGAGGCGACGGCCGCCAGCTGGTCGGCGCGGTCCCGCGGGAAGCCCTCGGACATCGCCAGCAGCAGGCCGTCGGCGGAGACCACCACCGTGTGGGACACACCGGGTGTGTTGTCCACGAAGTTGGTGATCAACCAGTTCAGGTTCTGTGCCGCCTGGCTCATCGGACTCAACTAACGCTCCTGCTGGTGAGTGGGGCTCGGGTAGCTGCCGGTCTGGCCGCTGCCGGCCTGACGGCCCTGTGCGATGCCCCGACGGAGATTGGTCAGCCGGCCGCGTACGTCATCGGGCGCACGGGAGACCTGCGGACCAGCTTGGTGCTGTTGCTGCTGAGCCGTGCCCGGCACGAGGTTCGCCCTGGGCACCCGGCGCGGCAGGCCGGACGTGGTGATGCCGCCCGCGGCGGGCTGCCGCACCCGCTCGGCCTGCCGCACGAGTTCGTCGTTCGGCGAGGCACGCCATGAGCCGGTGGCGGCCGCCTCGCGCGGCGCGGGCTGCGGCTGCTGCTCGGCGGGCGCGTCCTGCTGCTGGCCCTGCTGACCCTGCTGCTGTCCGGCCGCGCCGTGGAACCAGTTGGTCTCCAGCGTGTCGAACAGCGGGGTACGGCCGTCACCGGGACCGGTGGCCGGGGGCAGCGCCTCCGGCTCGCGCACCGGGCGCTCCTGGTGGGCTGGCACCTGCTGCGGGGCCGGCGGGCGCGGGGCGCCGAAGTCGTCACGGACCGGCGGCTGCGGGAGCTCGAACTGCCCGGTGTGCGCCGGGTCGGGGCGGTTGGGCAGCGCGTGCTGTCCGGTGCCGCCGTCGTAGCCACCCGGCGCCGCGTACCGGCCGGTGTCCTGGGCGGGCTCCTCCGGCCGGGCCGGCGTCCCGAAGACGTCCGGGCGCACGAACGAGCCGCTCTCCTGCTGCCCGGCGGGAGCGTCGTACCGCCCCGGCTGCGGGAACTGCCCGGTCTGCTGGGAAGCGTCGGGGCGCGGGAACTGGCCGGTCTGCTGCGGGAGTTGGGCCTGCGGGAACTGGCCGGTGTGCTGGCCCGCGTCGGCCTGCGGGAACTGGCCGGTGTGCTGGCCCGCGTCGGCCTGCGGGAACTGGCCGGTGTGCTGGCCCGCGTCCGCCTGCGGGAACTGGCCGGTGTGCTGGCCCGCGTCCGCCTGCGGGAACTGGCCGGTGTGCTGCGCCGCGTCGGGCCGCTGGAACTGGCCGGTGTGCTGGCCGGCGTCCGGTCGCTGGTACTGGCCCGTGGTGTCCGGCCGGGCGAACTGGCCGGTCTGCTGGGCCGGTTCCGTACGGCCGTACTGGTCCGCGCCCTGGGAGCCGGGCAGCTCGGGGCGGCCGAAGTCGCCCGTGGGGACGGGAGCGTGCGGATCTATCCGCGGCATCTGCGCGGTCGAACCCGGACCCTGCCGGTCGTCGATCGCCGGCATCTGCGCGGTCCCCGTCGGGTCCTGCTCGTCGTGGCCGCGCGGGGTGTCGAGGGAGGACCGGCCGTTGCCCCAGTCCTGGCCGCGCCGGGAGTCGCCGCCGGGCAGCTCGGCCCGCGGGCCGCCGCGCGGCGGCAGCTGGGGCTGACGGCCCTGGTCGGCGCCGCCACCGGCGTTGCGCTGGGAGCCGCGCCCGCCGAACAGGTCCTGCTGGGGCCCGGCCGGGTTCGCGGCCTGGAGCCCCTGCGGGGCGGCCGGGTTCGCGGCCTGGAGCCCCTGCGGGGCGGCCGGGTTCGCGGCCTGGAGGTTCTGCGGGGCGTGCGGCGCCTGCGCACCGAAGCCGCCGGGGGCACCGGGGCCGCCGGGGGTACCGGGGCCGCCGCGCTGCGGACCGCGCGCACCACCGGGTCCGCCGGGACGACCGCCCTGGCCCTGGCCCGTGCCGGGCAACGCGGCTCGGGGACCCTGCCCCGCGCTGACCTGGCCGCGCGAGCCGCCGCCGAGCAGACCACCGCCGGGAGCACCGGCACCGGCGCCGCCGCGGCGGGCCGCCGCGGCGCCCGCTGCCGCCTGCGCCGCGGCCGGACCGCCGACCGCACCGGGGCCGCCGGGCTTGCCGGGAGCCTTCTTGCCGCCCTGGGCGACATCCACGGGCAGCATGACCAGCGCGGTCGTGCCACCGGAGTCGGACGGGCGCAGCTGGATGCGGATGCCGTGCCGCTGCGAGAGCCGGCCGACCACGAACAGGCCCATGCGGCGGGAGACGGAGACGTCCACGGTGGGCGGCGAGGCCAGCCGCTCGTTGATCGCCGCGAGGTCCTCGGGGGAGAGGCCGATACCGGTGTCGTGGATCTCGATCAGCACCCGGCCGTCGGGCAGCGCGTGACCGGTGACCTTGACCTTGGTCTGCGGGGAGGAGAACGAGGTGGCGTTCTCCAGCAGCTCGGCGAGCAGGTGCACGAGGTCGTTGACGACCCGGCCGGCGACCTCGGTCGTCGGCACGGAGGCCAGCTCGATGCGCTCGTACTGCTCCACCTCGGAGGCGGCGGCGCGCAGCACGTCGACCAGCGGCACCGGACGGGTCCAGCGGCGGCCCGGCTCCTCACCGGCGAGGACGAGGAGGTTCTCGCCGTTACGGCGCATACGGGTGGCGAGGTGGTCCAGCTTGAACAGCGAGGAGAGCTGGTCCGGGTCGGCCTCGCGGGACTCCAGTTCGGAGATGAGCGACAGCTGGCGCTGGATCAGACCCTGGGAGCGGCGCGAGAGGTTGGTGAACATCGCGTTGACGTTGCCCCGCAGCAGGGCCTGCTCGGCGGCGAGGCGGACCGCCTCGCGGTGCACGTCGTCGAAGGCCGCGGCCACCTGGCCGATCTCGTCGCGGGAGTGCACACCGACCGACTCCACGGAGGTGTCCACGTCCTGCGGGTCGGACTCGGAGAGCTGCTTGACCAGCTCGGGCAGGCGTTCCTGGGCGACCGTGGTGGCGGTCTCCTGCAGCCGGCGCAGCGAGCGGATCATGGAGCGGGCCACGACGAACGCGCCGACCAGCGAGACGCCGAGCACCAGCAGGATCAGCACACCGGAGATGATGGCGTCGCGCTGGGTGGCGCTCTTGAGCTCGCGTGCCTTCTGCTCCATGTCCTCGAGCAGCGTGTGCTCGATCTTCTTCATCTGCTCGATCTTGGTCGAGCTGTCGTCCACCCAGTCGCGGTAGGAGCGCGGGGGCAGGTCGGACAGGCCGCCGCGCTGGGCGAAGGCGCGCTTGGCGTAGGTGTCCGCGGACTCGATCGTCGGGTTGTTGCCGCCGTCGATCGGCTTGAGCAGCTCCTCCGCGTTCTGGCTCGCGTAGATCTTGCGGAAGATCGCCAGCTCGGAGTTCTCGCTCTCGTACGCCGACTCGCCGTACAGGCGGTCGTTCTCCGAGAGGTCGGCCTTGCTGGAGGTGGTCGAGGGCAGCGCCGCGGCGATGGTCGCGCGCTGCACGGACGCGTACTCCTTGGCGGTGGAGAACGCCGCCAGGGCGCGGGTGCGCGAGATCATCTCGGGGTTGCTGGACGCCTCGGCCATGTCCTGGGAGAGGTCGATCAGCTGGGTGATCAGCCGGTGGTACGACTCGATGGTCTGAGTCGAGTTCTCCTTGGACTGGTAGGCGGACCGGCGGATCTTCGCCAGGTCGTCCAGCTGGTTGGCGAGGCCGACGAGCGCGTCGCGCACGCCCTGGAGCTGGCCGTTCTTGCTGGCCTCGTCGATCTGCTCGGAGGCGTCGAGGAAGTTGGCGCGGGCCCGGTCGGTCTTCTGCTGGTAGCCCTTGACCGTGTAGTCGCTCGCGCTGAGGCCGTGCGAGAGCGGACCGGCGGACTGGTCGCGCTCCTCCTGGAGCGCGGCGGCCAGCTCGGTGGCCTGCTTGGTCATGTCCGTCAGCAGCTTCATGTTGTCGAGCTGCTGGATGTCGTTCAGGTTCTCGTTGATGCGCAGTGCGCCCAGCGAGGTCGCCGCGACCACGGGGAGCGCGAGCAGCGAGACCAGACGGGTCGAGATGCGCCAGTTGCGCAGCGCCATGCGGGAGCCGGAACTCGTGGGCACCGCCGCCGACTTCGCGGCCGGGGCGGGCTTCGCGGACGGCGCGCTGCCCGCGGGCTTCGCGGAGCCCTTGCCGGAGGAGCCCTTGCCGGCCGAGCCCTTGGGGGAGGAGGCGGCCGACGCGCCGGGGCGTGCGCGCTCGGGGCCCTCACCGGGCGGGGTGGGGCCCGGGTTCTGGGCGTGCTGGGGAGAGGCGCTGCCCTTCATGGGGCCAGTCCCGTCGTGCGGCTCCGGCTCCGCCGAAGCGCTGCCATCCCTCTTGAAACGTCCCTGCACTAGCGTCGCAACCTCTGGACCAGGCGTCCGGCCGCGCGAGCGGACGAACACGGTGTCGGCGTCGTGGAAGGCGCCCTGAAAACGCCCCCCGGTGGTCTGGAGTGACCGGCGCTGGTTTCCCCCTTGCTCTCGCCGCCACTCGGCGCTGCGTCGCGCCCCCTGCGCCGGCTCGATCCTGCGGCGGTCCGTGGAATTCCAGCACAGTGGCGGATCTCCAACAAGGGCCGCGTGCCGAGCTGTGACAACCGTGACAGGGCGTGCATGTCGGGTCACCAGTCGTGGAAGTCGATCTGCTCCATAACGGACGTATCCCTGCGAGTCGCCGCGCGGTGGCACGTGTCCCAGTCGCCATGATCGGCAGCGGAATGGGGGCTTCCCACCCCCAATGTCCGTTTCGTTGGCGCGGATTGTCGGCCGGAATTGACCCATATGTCCCCTTGTTGGTGAGCAAAATCACACAACCATCAGGGCTGGTTGGCGAGTTGGTCAGGGAATCGGATGTTTAGCCTGACGCTTTACATGAGGGACGTATCTGTCGCCCCGTACCGTCACCCGCCGACACAGGACTAGGACGCCGACAACCGTGAAGACGACGATGATGTTCCGCAAGATAGCCAACCCGCGACGCACGACCCTGGCGCACCTCGAGGACGCCGGCGAGCTGCAGACGCCCGCGCTGCCGGAGCAGTCCGTCGAACTCCCGGCCCAGACGGCCAACCCCCGGCGCACCATCCTCATGGACCTGCCCGAGACCGCGGGGGCGAACGCCGGCGAGTGACCGCCGAAGCGACCGCGGGAGCCCCGAGCGCGGCCCGGAAGATCCACCGACTGCGACGGTCTTCCGGGCCGCGCTCGTCTTTTCGGCGGCTCCGGGCGCCGGGCCGCACATGTTTTCCAGCGCATTCGCGCCGCCGCGTTTATCGGTGACGGCTACGGCGGGCGCCGTAGCCTTCCCGGCCCCCGGAGCGCGAGCCGGGCAGATGCCATCAGCGCAGCTCAGCGAGGTGGAGAGCATCCGAAGCCCTGCCGTCGGCGCCCCCGAAAACACCGGAAACGGGAATTCCCCTTAAGCGCATTACGGCCCCGGGAAAACCCCTCGCCATGCCCTCCCGGCCGAACATCGGGCCGCCCGAGCGGTTAACCTTGGGCGTCAGTACGCCGGTTCTCAGTGAGGGGCGCAAGCACCCGTGCGCATCGCCAGGTTCTCCATCGACGGGAACGTAGCCTTCGGCGCGGTCGAGGGCGACAAGGAGGACGAACTCGTCCTCGACATCATCAAGGGCATCCCCTTCGCCGACCACGAGCTGTCCGGGACGAAGGTGCCGCTGAGCAAGGTCAGGCTGCTCCCGCCGGTCCTCCCCAACAAGGTCGTGGCGTTCGGCCGCAACTACGCCGAGCACGCGCGGGAGCTGGGCCACGAGGTGCCCGAGGCCCCGTTCGCCTTCTTCAAGCCGTCCACCTCGGTGATCGGCCCCGGAGACGAGATCCACTACCCCTCCTTCTCCGAGGAGCTGCACCACGAGGCCGAGCTGGCCGTCGTCATCGGCCGCATGTGCCGCGAGGTGCCCCGCGAGCGGGTCAAGGACGTGATCTTCGGCTACACCTGCGCCAACGACGTCACCGCCCGCGACGTGCAGCGCCGCGAGAAGCAGTGGGCGCGGGCCAAGGGCTTCGACAGCTCCTGCCCGCTCGGCCCCTGGGTGGAGACGGACATCGACCTCGCGCGGGCCAACGACCTCACCGTGCAGCTCACCGTCAACGGCGAGCAGCGCCAGCTGGGCCGCACCAGCGAGATGATCCACCCCATCGAGGACCTGATCGTCAACATCACCGAGGCCATGACGCTGCTGCCCGGCGACGTCATCCTCACCGGCACCCCCGCGGGGGTCGGCCCCCTGAACGCCGGCGACGACGTCGCCGTCACCATCGAAGGCATCGGCACTCTCACCAACAAGGTTGTCAAGCGTGGCTAGCGCACCCGGCTCTCCGTCTCCCGTCCGTGTCCGTTTCTGTCCCTCGCCCACCGGTAACCCCCACGTGGGCCTGGTCCGCACCGCCCTGTTCAACTGGGCGTTCGCCCGGCACCACCAGGGCACCCTGGTCTTCCGCATCGAGGACACCGACGCGGCCCGCGACTCCGAGGAGTCGTACAACCAGCTGCTCGACGCGATGCGCTGGCTCGGCTTCGACTGGGACGAGGGCCCCGAGATCGGCGGCCCGCACGCGCCGTACCGGCAGTCGCAGCGCATGGACATCTACGCCGATGTCGCGCAGAAGCTCCTCGACGGCGGGTACGCCTACCACTGCTACTGCTCCCAGGAGGAGCTGGACACCCGCCGCGAGGCCGCCCGCGCCGCCGGCAAGCCCTCCGGCTACGACGGCCACTGCCGCGACCTGTCCGCCGAGCAGGTCGAGCGGTACCGGGCCGAGGGCCGGCAGCCGATCGTCCGGTTCCGGATGCCCGACGAGACGATCACCTTCGTCGACCTGGTGCGCGGCGAGCTGACCTTCACCCCGGAGAACGTCCCGGACTACGGCATCGTGCGCGCCAACGGCGCCCCGCTGTACACGCTGGTCAACCCCGTCGACGACGCGCTGATGGAGATCACGCACGTGCTGCGCGGCGAGGACCTGCTCTCCTCCACCCCGCGCCAGATCGCGCTGTACAAGGCGCTGACGGAGCTGGGCATCGCCAAGCAGACCCCGGCCTTCGGCCACCTGCCGTACGTGATGGGCGAGGGCAACAAGAAGCTCTCCAAGCGTGACCCGCAGTCCTCGCTGAACCTCTACCGCGAGCGCGGCTTCCTGCCCGAGGGGCTGCTCAACTACCTGTCCCTGCTGGGCTGGTCGCTCTCCGCGGACAAGGACATCTTCACGATCGAGGAGATGGTCGCGGCCTTCGAGATCTCCGATGTGAACCCCAACCCGGCGCGCTTCGACCTGAAGAAGTGCGAGGCGATCAACGCCGACCACATCCGCATGCTGGATGTGAAGGAGTTCACCGAGCGCTGCCGCCCCTGGCTGAAGGCCCCGTTCGCCCCCTGGGCGCCGGAGGCGTTCGACGAGGCCAAGTGGGAGGCCATCGCGCCGCACGCCCAGACCCGCCTGAAGGTGCTATCCGAGATCACCGAGAACGTCGACTTCCTGTTCCTGCCGGAGCCGGTCTTCGACGAGGCGTCCTGGGCCAAGGCGATGAAGGAGGGCAGCGACGCCCTGCTGCGCACGGCCCGCGAGAAGCTCCAGTCCGCGGACTGGACGTCGGCCGAGTCCCTCAAGGAGGCCGTCCTGGCCGCGGGCGAGGCTCATGGCCTCAAGCTCGGCAAGGCGCAGGCCCCGGTGCGCGTCGCCGTCACCGGCCGCACCGTCGGCCTCCCGCTGTTCGAGTCCCTGGAGATCCTGGGCAAGGAGCCGACCCTGGCCCGCATCGACGCGGCCCTGACGAGGCTCACCGCCTAAAGGCCCACCACGTGCGAAGGGGCGGCACCCGAATTCCGGGCGCCGCCCCTTCGCCGTACCCGGCCTGAGCGATGTGACGACTCTCACCGCGCCGCCCCCACAACCGCCGTTCCCCGGACGCGCCCCGCCCCCCGGCGTTACGGTCGGAGGCGTGAGCATCCAAGCCGTGGTCTGGGACGTGGACGACACACTCTTCGACTACACCAGCGCCGACCGGAGCGGGATGCGGGCGCACCTCCTCGCCGAGGGGCTGCTCGGGCGCTACGGCGCGGTGGAGGACGCGCTGGCCCGGTGGCGGGAGATCACCGACCGGCAGTGGGCGCGGTACGCGGCGGGGGAGTGCGGCTTCGAGGAACAGCGCCGCGACCGGGTCCGGGCGTTCGTCGAGGCGGAGATGGACGACGCAGAGGCGGAGGCCTGGTTCCAGCGGTACGTGGGTCACTACGAGGCCGCCTGGGGGCTGTTCCCGGACGTGCTGCCCGCGCTGGCGGCGCTCGTGCCCACCCACCGGCACGCGGTGCTCTCGAACTCCAGCATCACCGTCCAGGAGCGCAAGCTGCGCACCCTCGGCCTGCTGGACCGCTTCGAGGCCGTGCTGTGCGCCGCCGAGCTGGGTGTCTCCAAGCCGCGGCCCGGTGCCTTCCTGGCCGCCTGCGAGGCGCTGTCCCTCGCCCCGCACGAGGTCGCGTACGTGGGCGACCACCCGGAGATCGACGGGCGGGGCGCGGCCGAGGCCGGGCTGCTGTCCGTGTGGATCGACCGGGGCACGGCGCCCGCGCGGGACGCCGGGGGCGCCGTCGTGCACCGCATCGCGAGCCTGTCCGAACTCCCGGCGCTGCTGCGCTCGGATACTCGTTTTGGAGCCCCGTCCACCTTCGGGTAATGTTCTTCCTGCGCCGAGGGGAACGGGCCGAAAGGCCGGAGCCCCGAGGAGCGAAAACTAGAACAAGAACCCTCCAGGGGGTTGAGTTCCAGTGGCCTATGGTGTAATTGGCAGCACGACTGATTCTGGTTCAGTTAGTCTTGGTTCGAGTCCAGGTAGGCCAGCTCGCAGAGCTTATCTGCAAAGCCCCCGTTGTGTAGCGGCCTAGCACGCTGCCCTCTCAAGGCAGTAGCGCCGGTTCGAATCCGGTCGGGGGTACTGATCCTGATCTTTCGGGATCGCTAGGGCCCCCGTTGTGTAGCGGCCTAGCACGCCGCCCTCTCAAGGCGGTAGCGCCGGTTCGAATCCGGTCGGGGGTACGACTGGTCTAAACCATCATTGGTCTATGGTGTAATTGGCAGCACGACTGATTCTGGTTCAGTTAGTCTTGGTTCGAGTCCAGGTAGACCAGCTCGGACCTGCGGAAACGCAGGGTCCACGCCCCCGTTGTGTAGCGGCCTAGCACGCCGCCCTCTCAAGGCGGTAGCGCCGGTTCGAATCCGGTCGGGGGTACAGAACGAAGGCCCTCCGCTGCGGCGGGGGGCCTTCGCCCGTTCCCGGCGCCGCTCACTCGAAGCCGTACCGCCGGGCCGTCTCCTCCTCCTGTGCGAGCCGGTGCAGCGCCCGCAGCGCCGGCTCGTTGAGGATCGCCCCGAGGACCGCGAACTCGACCCGCTCCGCCCCCGGCGGCAGCGTCTCCAGGTTGTCCAGGTCGCGTACGGCCGTGCGGTACATCAACTCCGCGTACGGCGCGAGCTGTTCGGCCCCCCACTCGTAGCCGAGCCGGCGGAACGCGGCCACCGCCACCACCAGCGAGCGGTACGCGGGGGAGATCGTCGAGACCCGCATCGCGTTCTCCCAGCCCAGCCGGCCGAGCAGCGCTTCGACCTCCCGGCGTGCGGCCCGCACCCATGCGTCGTCCTCGTCCGGCTCCGGGACCTGCGGCAGCGCCCAGGGCGCCGCGCCCAGCCGGATCGTGCTGCCCAGGGACTCGTCGTCCACGTGCCCGAGCACCTCGCGCACCTTCGCCACCGGCAGCCTGCCGACCTGCATCATCGCCCGGACCAGGCGCAGCCGGCGCAGATGCCCCTCGTCGTACTCCGCCGTGGTCGCGTTGACCTGCCGGCCCGGCGGCAACAGGCCCTCGCGCAGGTAGTACTTGATCGTCGCGGTGGAGACACCACTGCGTCGGCTCAGTTCGGCCAGCCGCATGTCTTGCGCCCTTCCTTGGATAAGAGCACTATCCAATCACGCGATGAAGGGGGAAGCCATGGTGTCCCGTACGACCGCCGACGCGCAGGGCGAAGTCGTCGTCCTGTTGATCGGCATGCGCGTCAACCGCTTCCGGGCGGTGCACCGGTGGGTGCCGGTGATGCTCGCGATGCTCCGCATGCTGCGGGAACTGGCGCGGCACCCGGAGCGGGGGCTGCGGGAGAAGATCCTGCTCACGGCGTCGCCGCGGACGTACTACGTCGTGCAGTACTGGGAGTCCAAGGAGAAGCTGTACGCCTACGCCACGGCGCCCGACGCCTTCCACCACAGGGTCTGGTCGCGGCTGAACCGCATGGAGCGGGCCGGGAAGCTGCGCGGCGAGGTCGGCATCTGGCACGAGGCGTACGTGGTGCCGCAGGGGTCCTACGAGGCGATCTACGCGGACATGCCGCCGTTCGGGCTGGCGGCGGCGCACGGGCAGGTGCCGCTCGCCGCGCGCGGGCGGTACGCGAAGGACCGGTTCGCGTACCGGTCGGGACAGACGGCCGCGGAGGCCGGGTCCGGGGAGAAGATCGACTGACGGGGGGGTGAGTGGCTCCGCTCCCGTCGGTCGGGAGCCGCCGCGGCGTTGAGGCGGCTCCCGACGGTCCACGTCGTACCGGTCGCCGTCAGCCCGTGCGGCGCAGGGCCTCGGAGAGGCGGGTGGCGGCGTCGATGACGGCCTGGGCGTGCATACGGCCGGGATGGCGGGTCAGGCGCTCGATGGGGCCCGAGACGGAGACGGCGGCCACCACGCGGTTGGAGGGGCCGCGCACGGGCGCCGAGACGGACGCGACGCCCGGCTCGCGCTCACCGATGGACTGGGCCCAGCCGCGGCGCCGCACGCCCGACAGGGCCGTCGCTGTGAAGCGGGCGCCCTGGAGTCCGCGGTGCAGCCGCTCGGGCTCCTCCCAGGCCAGCAGGATCTGTGCCGAGGAGCCGGCCTTCATCGTGAGCGTGGAGCCGACCGGGACGGTGTCCCGCAGGCCGGACAGCCGCTCCGCCGCGGCCACGCAGATCCGCATGTCACCCTGGCGCCGGTAGAGCTGCGCGCTCTCGCCGGTGACATCGCGGAGGTGGGTGAGCACCGGGCCCGCCGTCGCCAGCAGGCGGTCCTCGCCCGCCGCCGCCGCGAGCTCGGCGAGGCGCGGGCCGAGGATGAACCGGCCCTGCATGTCGCGCGCCACCATGCGGTGGTGTTCCAGGGCCACGGCCAGGCGGTGGGCCGTGGGTCGTGCCAGTCCGGTGGCTCCGACCAGTCCCGCGAGGGTGGCCGGACCGGACTCCAGAGCGCTCAGGACGAGGGCCGCCTTGTCCAGAACGCCGACGCCGCTACTGTTGTCCATGCAACGATACTCACGTCTCACTCTGTGAAACGCAAGTTCAATTTTCCGCGGAACGCGCCACTCTGGATTCACACGGCGGCCCGTCCATCGATGGGCCCGGCGGCGGACGCCCGGAATCAGGGGCGCGGGCGCCGTCCTCAAGATCTCTAGTTGGGCCGGCGCACGCATGCCGGCCGGAGGGAAAGCGATGGGTAGGACACTCGCGGAAAAGGTCTGGGACGACCACGTCGTCCGGCGCGCCGACGGCGAGCCCGACCTCCTCTACATCGATCTGCACCTGCTGCACGAGGTGACCAGCCCGCAGGCCTTCGACGGGCTGCGCCAGAACGGCCGCCGGGTCCGCCGCCTCGACCTCACCATCGCGACCGAGGACCACAACACCCCCACCCTCGACATCGACAAGCCGATCGCCGACCCGGTCTCCCGCGCCCAGCTGGAGACGCTGCGCAAGAACTGCGCCGAGTTCGGGGTGCGGCTGCACCCGCTGGGCGACGTCGAGCAGGGCGTGGTGCACGTGGTCGGCCCCCAGCTGGGCCTGACCCAGCCCGGCACGACCGTGGTCTGCGGTGACTCCCACACCTCCACGCACGGCGCCTTCGGCGCGCTGGCGTTCGGCATCGGCACCTCCCAGGTCGAGCATGTGCTGGCCACCCAGACGCTGCCGATGGTCCGCCCGAAGACCATGGCGATCACCGTCGACGGCGAACTGCCGGAGGGCGTCAGCGCCAAGGACCTGATCCTGGCGATCATCGCGAAGATCGGCACCGGCGGCGGCCAGGGCTACGTCCTGGAGTACCGCGGCTCCGCCATCGAGAAGCTCTCGATGGAGGCCCGGATGACCATCTGCAACATGTCGATCGAGGCCGGCGCCCGCGCGGGCATGATCGCCCCCGACGAGACCACCTTCGAGTACCTCAAGGGCCGCCCGCACGCCCCCGAGGGCGCCGAGTGGGACGCGGCCGTCGCGTACTGGAAGACGCTGCGCACCGACGACGACGCGGAATTTGACGCCGAGGTCGTCATCGACGCCGCCACGCTGTCCCCGTTCGTCACCTGGGGCACCAACCCCGGCCAGGGCGCGCCGCTTTCGGCCCACGTCCCCGATCCGGCTTCGTACGAAGACGCATCGGAGCGCCTGGCCGCCGAAAAGGCCCTGGAATACATGGGGTTGGAGGCCGGGGCGCCGCTGCGCTCCATCACGGTGGACACCGTCTTCGTAGGTTCGTGCACCAACGGCCGGATCGAGGACCTGCGCAACGTCGCCGAGATCCTCAAGGGCCGCAAAGTCGCCGACGGCGTACGGATGCTGGTCGTGCCGGGCTCGGCGCGGGTCGGTCTCCAGGCGGCGTCCGAGGGCCTGGACGTGGTCTTCAAGGAGGCCGGCGCCGAGTGGCGGTACGCGGGCTGCTCGATGTGCCTGGGCATGAACCCGGACCAGCTGGCGCCGGGCGAGCGCTCCGCCTCCACCTCCAACCGCAACTTCGAGGGCCGGCAGGGCAAGGGCGGTCGTACCCACCTGGTGTCGCCGCAGGTCGCGGCGGCCACCGCCGTCCTGGGCCACCTGGCCTCGCCCGCCGACCTGTCCGACGCCCCCGCGCCCGCTGGAGTCTGAGAAACCATGGAAGCCTTCACCACCCACACCGGCCGGGCCGTCCCGCTGCGCCGCAGCAACGTCGACACCGACCAGATCATCCCCGCTCACTGGCTCAAGAAGGTGACGCGGGACGGGTTCGAGGACGGGCTTTTCGAGGCCTGGCGCAAAGACCCCGAGTTCATCCTCAACCGCCCCGAGCGGCAGGGCGCCACCGTCCTGGTCGCCGGCCCCGACTTCGGCACCGGCTCCTCCCGCGAGCACGCCGTCTGGGCGCTCCAGAACTACGGCTTCAAGGCCGTGATCTCCTCCCGCTTCGCGGACATCTTCCGGGGCAACTCGCTGAAGAACGGCCTGCTCACCGTGGTTCTGGAGCAGAAGATCGTGGACGCGCTGTGGGAGCTGACCGAGGCCGACCCGAGCGCCGAGATCACGGTGGACCTCCAGGCGCGCGAGGTGCGTGCCGAGGGCGTCACCGCCTCCTTCGAGCTGGACGAGAACTCCCGCTGGCGGCTGCTGAACGGCTTGGACGACATCTCCATCACCCTCCGGAACGAGGCGGACATCGCCGCGTACGAGCAGCGCCGGCCCGCCTACAAGCCGCAGACCCTCCAGGGCTGACCGGGTAGCCTGTCCCGAACCCCGCGAGGGTCGGGTTTCGGCCACCCCAACGAACCCGTCTGTACCCCCGATCGCCCCGATCGGGGGTACAGGCATGTTCGGGTCCGTACACACCCCCATGGCGCTGGGTGTTCTCTCAACTTCCCATGTTATGAAGGGCGTTGACAGGGTAAATGAGGCAGAGGATCGAGCCTTCCGCAAGTGCCTGGAAGGCCATTTGTGGCGGGAGTTGCCCCCTGGGCAGGCGACAACTCGCCCCAGATGGCACAATCTGTGCATGGAACACGACGGCCAACTCCAGCTCTATACGGCGGTCGCGAACCAACTCAAGGAAGCGCACGCAAAAGTGCGCGCACTGCAAGTCCCGGAGGGCGTACGGATGGCGCTGACCCGGAAGCTGCTGGTCATTACGGCTGCGGCCAAGCACGATCTCGCCGGTGCGGCAAGGCGGCTCGAGCGGTTCACCGCGGACCTCGACGAGGGTCGGATCCCCGACGAGGACCGCTGAACAGCCCGAGAGCGCCGAGCCTGTTGCGGCACAAGGGTGATAAGCCCGTTTCGTGTTTGATTTGCGGTATATATCTGCCTAACGTGCGAAAAAGCTTGAACACATTCGTTCTGGCGATGTCTCCGAAGGGGAAGACGTGAACAAGGCGCAGCTCGTAGAAGCGATTGCCGAGAAGGTTGGCGGCCGCCAGCAGGCGGCGGAAGCCGTCGATCATGTTCTGGACGCCATCGTCCGCGCGGTCGTCGCGGGCGAGCGGGTCTCGGTCACCGGTTTCGGGTCCTTCGAGAAGGTGGACCGCCCCGCGCGGTACGCCCGTAACCCCCAGACGGGCGAGCGGGTTCGGGTCAAGAAGACCTCCGTGCCGCGTTTCCGCGCCGGTCAGGGCTTCAAGGACCTGGTGAGCGGCTCGAAGAAGCTGCCGCGCGGCGGCGAGGTCTCGGTGAAGAAGGCGCCCAAGGGCAGCCTGACCGGGGGTGCCGCGGCGACGGTGAAGAAGGCCGCCGCGAAGAAGACCGCGAAGGCGGCCGCGAAGAAGACCACCGCCAAGAAGACGACGGCGAAGAAGACCACCACCACCACCCCCGCCGCGGCGAAGAAGACCACCGCGAAGAAGGCGACCGCCAAGAAGGCGCCGGCGACGGCCAAGACCGCGACGGCGAAGAAGACCACCGCCAAGAAGGCCACCGCGAAGAAGGCCCCGGCGAAGAAGGTCACCGCGAAGAAGGCGCCGGCCAAGAAGTCGACGGCCCGCAAGACCACCGCGAAGAAGACCGCCGCGCGCTAGGCGCAGGTCGCGGGCCAGGGCACTCACGCGCGCCGGGCCGGACTCCCGGTGGAGTCCGGCCCGCGGCGTGTGTAAGGGGAGTTACAGGGTCTGGAGCGTTACGAGCGTGATCCGCAGGGTGTCTTCGGCACCCTCCGTCTCGATCCGCACGCGCTGGCCGGGCCGCAGCAGCCGCAGACCGCCGCGGTCGAACGCCGAGGCGTCGAAGGGCACGGGGGTGCCGTCGTCGAGCAGCACCTGCCCGCTGCGGGTCTCGCTGTCGTAGGTGTACGCGGTCGCCTGCATGGGGTTCAGGGTAATGCGTGGTCCGTGGCCGCGTGCGGGTCCGTCGTGGCTGATCGCGCGGTTCCCCGCGCCCCTCGGCCGCCGGTGAGCGGCCCGGTCAGGCGCCGGGTGCCAGCAATTCGGCGCACGCCGTGGTCGTATACGGCCCGACGCCCAGCGCGAGCGCCGCCCGCAGGTCCGCACCCGTGTCCACGTCCTGCCGTACCGAATCCACACCCCGCAGCAGAAGTTCCTCCGCGCCGGATCCCCGGTGCCGCGCCCGTGACTCGGGGCCGAACAGCGGGTCCAATTCCCGGTCCGCGCGCGCCGCCAGCAATGTCGTACCGACCCCCGCCGCGTCCGCGAGAAAAGACCTCGGGAATTGCGCGGCGGTGGAAAGCACCCGCTCCAGCTCATCGGCCCGCAACGCCGGCAGATCGGCGTTCAGCGCGGCCACCGCGGCCCGCGGGTGCCCCCGCCGTACCGCGGCCACCCCGTGCGCCAGCGCCGCGTTCAGGCCCCCCGCCGGGGTGTCCGGGACGATCCGCGCGCCCAGCGCGGACAGCTCGCGCCCGGCGCGGGGGTCGTCCGTGACGACCACCACATCCCCGACCCCCGCACACGCGAGCCCCGCGGCCACCGTGTCCTGGGCGAACGCGAGGACCAGGCCGGGGCGCACCGCGTCCGCCGCGGTGTCCGCGAGCCTGCTCTTGGCCCGCGACAGCGGCTTCAGGGGGATGACCAACGTCCACTGCACCGGCGTACCGCCCCTCTCTCGTCGCGATCATTGTCACCCGCAGCCGAAGGGGCGGGGCGTGTCGGGCGTACGGTGTTCTCGACAGACCGGCGCTCCGGGGCGACACTTGTGCGGCCCGCGCCGGGGTCAGCCCCCCGTGGATAGCCCTAGAGGAAGGTGTCCTTGTGCCCCGCCGCAGAATCGGCTTCTGGTACCGCTTCGCCGCGGTGATCTGCAAACCGCCACTGGTGGTTCTGATCAAGCGGGACTGGCGTGGAATGGAGCACATTCCGGCCGAGGACGGATTTATCACCGTGGTGAACCACAATTCCCACGTGGACCCCTTCGCATACGCGCACTATCAGTACAACACCGGCCGGGTTCCGCGATTCCTGGCCAAGAGCGGCCTTTTCAAGAAGGGAATCGTGGGCGCCGCGATGCGCGGCACCGGACAGATTCCCGTCTACCGCGAGTCCACGGACGCGCTGAGCGCCTTCCGCGCCGCGATCGATGCCGTTGAGCGCGGTGAGTGCGTCGCCTTCTACCCCGAGGGCACCCTGACCCGCGACCCCGACGGCTGGCCCATGACCGGCAAGACCGGCGCCGCGCGGGTGGCCCTGCAGACCAAGTGCCCGGTGATCCCGGTCGCCCAGTGGGGCGCCAACGAACTGCTGCCGCCGTACGCGAAGAAGCCGAACCTCTTCCCGCGCAAGACCCACCACGTGCTGGCGGGCCCGCCCGTGGACCTGTCGCGCTTCTACGACAAGGAGATGACCCCGGACCTCCAGAAGGAGGCCACCGAGGTCATCATGGCGGCCATCACCCGCCTCCTGGAGGAGATCCGCGGCGAGAAGGCGCCCGAGACGCCGTACGACCCGCGCCGCGAGCGCATCGAGCAGCGGCGCCGTACGCGGGAGCAGAACAAGGTCAGGCAGGAAGAGGAGCAGAACAAGTGAGCACGCCTGTGCGGGTGGCCGTCATGGGCACCGGCTCCTGGGGCACCGCCTTCGGCATGGTGCTCGCCGACGCCGGCTGTGACGTGACCCTGTGGGCCCGTCGGCCCGAGCTGGCCGAGACGGTCAACTCCACCCGGATCAACCCCGACTACCTGCCCGGCGTGGAGCTGCCGGAGAACCTGCGCGCCACCGCGGACGCCGCCGAGGCGCTGCGCGAAGCGGAGTTCACCGTCCTCGCCATCCCCTCCCAGACCCTCCGCCGGAACCTCGCCGAGTGGCTTCCGCTGCTCGCTCCCGACACCGTGCTCGTCTCCCTGATGAAGGGCGTCGAGCTGGGCTCCGCGATGCGGATGAGCGAGGTCATCGAGGATGTCGCGAAGGTCGGCCCGGAGCGCGTCGCCGTCGTCACCGGGCCCAACCTGGCCCGCGAGGTCGCCGCCCGGATGCCCGCCGCCGCCGTGGTGGCCTGCGCCGACGAGGCCGTGGCCCGGCGGCTTCAGGCGGCCTGCCACACGCCGTACTTCCGGCCGTACACCGAGACCGACGTGGTCGGCTGCGAGCTGGGCGGCGCGGTGAAGAACGTCATCGGGCTCGCCGTCGGCATCGCGGACGGCATGGGGCTCGGCGACAACGCCAAGGGCTCGCTGATCACCCGCGGCCTCGCGGAGACCGCGCGGCTGGGTGTCGTGCTCGGCGCGGACCCGCTGACCTTCTCCGGTCTCGCCGGTCTCGGCGACCTGGTGGCCACCTGCTCCTCGCCGCTGTCGCGCAACCACACCTTCGGCACCAACCTCGGCAAGGGCATGACACTGGAGGAGACCATCGCGGTCACCAAGCAGACCGCGGAGGGCGTCAAGTCCTGCGAGTCCGTGCTCGATCTGGCCCGCAGGCACGGCGTCGACATGCCGATCGCGGAGACGGTCGTCGGCATCGTGCACGAGGGCAAGCCGCCGGTCGTCGCGCTGAAGGAGCTGATGTCGCGCAGCGCGAAGCCCGAGCGACGCTGAGCGAAACCGCGGGACCGCTGCGCGAAAATGCCGCGACACTGCGCGAAATCCGCCCGTTTTTGTGCGTTCCGGGGCGGAGCCGACGCTGTATCCGGGCTCTGCCAACAGGTACTCTCAACGCGATATGAGCACCGAGAACCTTCCCCAGAGCCCTGAGCAGCCGTCGCGCAAGCCCCGCGTGGCCGTCGTGTTCGGTGGGCGCAGCTCCGAACACGGGATCTCCGTGGTCACCGCCGGCGCCGTCCTCAAGGCCATCGACCGGACGAAGTACGACGTCCTGCCGATCGGCATCACGCGGGACGGCCGCTGGGCGCTGACGGCCGACGAGCCGGAGCGGATGGCCATCACCGACCGCGCCCTGCCCGCCGTCGAGGACCTGGCGGAGTCGCACGAGGGGGACGTGGTGCTCCCCGTCGCCCCCACCAGCCGCGAGGTCGTCTACAGCGAACCCGGCTCCGTGCCGAAGGCGCTCGGCGAGGTCGACGTCGTCTTCCCGGTGCTGCACGGCCCCTACGGCGAGGACGGCACCCTTCAGGGGCTGCTGGAGCTGTCCGGGGTGCCGTACGTGGGCGCGGGCGTGCTCGCCTCGGCCGTCGGCCAGGACAAGGAGTACATGAAGCGGGTCTTCACCTCCTTCGGGCTCAAGGTCGGCCCCTACGTGGTGATCCGGCCCCGCGAGTGGCAGCGGGACGAGGCCGCCGCGCGCAAGAAGATCGTGGACTTCGCCGGCGAGCACGGATGGCCGCTGTTCGTGAAGCCCGCGCGGGCCGGTTCGTCCATCGGCATCACCAAGGTCGACGACCTGTCCGGGCTCGACGAGGCGATCGCCGAGGCGCAGTCGCACGACCCGAAGATCCTGATCGAGGCGGCCATCACCGGCCGCGAGATCGAGTGCGGCGTCCTGGAGTTCGAGGACGGCCCCCGCGCCTCGGTCCCGGCGGAGATCCCGCCGCCGGACGCGCACGCGTACTACGACTTCGAGGCCAAGTACATCGACTCCACGCCCGGCATCGTCCCGGCGCCGCTCACCGCGGAGGAGACCGCCGAGATCCAGCGGCTCGCGGTGGACGCGTTCGAGGCGGCGTCCTGCGAGGGGCTGGTGCGCGCGGACTTCTTCCTCACGCGGGACGGGGAGTTCGTGATCAACGAGATCAACACGCTGCCCGGCTTCACGCCGATCTCGATGTACCCGCAGATGTGGCAGGCGACCGGGGTCGGCTACCCCGAGCTGATCGACCGCCTGCTCCAGGCCGCGCTGCGCAGGTCCACCGGACTGCGCTGACCGGCGGAGCGAGCTAGCCGCGCATGGAGGCCATCCCCGTGGGGATGGCCTTCTTCACGGCCGGGGCCAGGTCCTCCAGGACCTGGGCGCTGTCGTCCGGCCCCGACAGCTTCTTCGGCAGGGTCACCTGCACGTACGCCTTGCGGCCCGCCGTCGTGAAGTGCCAGGTGCCGTCGCCCTGCTTCTCCATCAGCCAGTCCACGCCGTTGACCCCGCCCGCGATCGCGTCGGGGTCCTCGCCCTGGGCCACCTTGGGGTCGATCATCTTCGGCGGCCGGACGATCCCGCAGCGCAGTATGATCGCCGGGTTTCCCCAGCCCGCCGTGTAGACGGACCGGGGTTCGGGGTCGGCACGCCGCCGCCCGTCCACCGTGGCGGGCAGCACCGTGTGCAGACTCCGGCACAGCGGGGCGGTCTTCGCGTCGGGGCGAGGCACCGCGACCGCCGCGCCGTCGTCCGCGGTGCAGCCCGCGACCGCGAGCAGCGACACGGACGCGGCCAGGGCGGCGAGCAGGGCGGGGGGCCGGTGACGGAAGAAGTTCACCGGCCAAGCGTAGACGGGGGCTACAGGTGCACGACCGGGCAGGTCAGGGTGCGGGTGATGCCGTCCACTTGCTGGACCTTGGCGACCACCATGCGACCGAGTTCGTCGACGGTTTCGGACTGGGCGCGCACGATGACGTCGTACGGACCCGTGACGTCCTCGGCCTGGATCACTCCAGGGATCTTGCTGATGGTCTCGGCGACGGTCGACGCCTTGCCGACCTCCGTCTGGATCAGGATGTACGCCTGTACCACGGAACCTCCAGGGCGGCCACGAGGATCATGTGGGGAAAAGGAACGCCACGGTATCGCGTCGCCGCTCCCCGCGGGGAGACCTGCGGGAACCGGGCTTGCGCGCCAGGGTGCGGGCGCGACGGAGGTCGGCGGTCGTCCGGGACCGTACCGGCGGCCGTTCCCGACCGCGTCGGGGTCATCTCGACGGTATCGGGGACACTGATGGGGCGCGAGTCAGCACGGTCAGGCGAAGGCAGAGAAGGGGAGTCAGGGACATGAAGGGCACGGTTGGTGAGCTCGGGGAATTCGGGCTCATCAGGGAGCTCACCTCCCGTCTCACCACCACCCCGGCGGTCCGTATCGGTCCGGGTGACGACGCCGCCGTGGTGGCCGCGCCCGACCGGCGGGTGGTGGCGAGCACCGACGTCCTGCTGGAGGGGCGGCACTTCCGCCGCGACTGGTCCACGGCCTACGACGTGGGGCGCAAGGCGGCCGCGCAGAACCTCGCGGACATCGCCGCGATGGGCGCCGTACCCACCGCCCTGCTGCTGGGCCTGGTGGTGCCGGCCGAACTCCCGGTCAGTTGGCCGACCGAGATGATGGACGGGCTGCGCGACGAGTGCCAGGTCGCGGGCGCGGCCGTGGTCGGCGGGGATGTCGTACGGGGCGACACCATCACGGTGTCGATCACCGCGCTCGGCGATCTGCGCAACCAGGAGCCGGTGACCCGCGCCGGCGCCCAGCCCGGCGACCTGGTGGCCGTCACCGGCTGGCTGGGCTGGTCCGCGGCCGGGTACGCGGTGCTCTCCCGCGGCTTCCGCTCGCCGCGCGCCTTCGTGGAGGCCCACCGGCGCCCCGAGCCGCCGTACCACGCGGGCCCGGCCGCCGCCTCGCTCGGCGCGACCGCGATGTGCGACGTGAGCGACGGGCTGATCGCCGACCTCGGCCATATCGCCGAGGCCAGCAAGGTCCGTATCGACATCCGCTCCGGCGCGATCGACGTGCCCACGCAGATGAACGACATCGGGCAGGCCGTCGGCGTGGACCCGCTCCAGTGGGTGCTGACCGGGGGCGAGGACCACGCGATCGTGGCGACCTTCCCGCCGGACACCAAGCTCCCGGCCCGCTGGAAGGTCATCGGCGAGGTCCTGAACCCCTCCGCGCTGCCGCAGGTGACGGTGGACGGCGCGCCCTGGACCAGCGCGGGCGGCTGGGACCACTTCGGGGACATAGAGCCGTGACCCCGCCACGGGTGCTCACGGTGGCCGGCTCCGACTCCGGCGGCGGCGCCGGGATCCAGGCCGACCTCAAGACGATGCTCGCGCTCGGCGTGCACGGGATGAGCGTGCTCACCGCGGTGACCGCGCAGAACTCCCTTGGTGTGCAGGGCGTCTGGGAACTCCCGGCCGAGGCGGTGCGGGCCCAGTACCGCAGCGTGGTGGACGACATCGGCGTACAGGCCGTGAAGACCGGCATGCTGGGCTCGGCCGAACTGGTCGAGACGGTGGCCGAGTTGATCGCCGGCACGGACGCGCCCGCCGTGGTGGACCCGGTGGGCGTCTCCAAGCACGGCGACGCGCTGCTCGCCGCCTCCGCCCTGGACGCCGTGCGCACCCGGCTGCTCCCGGCGGCGGCCGTGGCGACCCCGAACCTGGACGAGGTGCGCCAACTCACCGGCGTCCGCGTCGAGTCGGAGGACGATCTGCGCCGGGCCGCGGACGCGGTGCTGGCCTACGGCCCGCGCTGGGTGCTGATCAAGGGCGGGCACCTGGCCGGTGACGCGGTGGACCTCCTGACGGACGGCACCGCGGCGGGTGAGCACTGGCTGCGCGCCCCCCGCCACGACAACCGGCACACCCACGGCACCGGCTGCACGCTCGCCTCCGCCATCGCCGCCGGGCTGGCGCGGGGCCTGACCGTGCCGGCGGCGGTCGCCGAGGCCAAGGAGTACGTCACCGGGGCGATCGCGGCGGGGTTCGCGCTGGGCGCGGGGATCGGCCCGGTGGATCACGGGTGGCGGTTCAGGAAGTGAGCGGGACGCGCGCGAGCCGAGCCGGGTCCGTGCCCGAGCCGGTTCAGGCCGCCGCCGTGCTCAGGTGACGCAGGCGCTGGTCGAGGAAGAGGACCGCGCGCTCCAGTGCCTCGTCCGCCTCGTCCAGGGAGCCGGCGAACGACTGGAAGACGTGCGGCACATCGGCCGTGACGTCCAGGATCACGTCCACCCCGGCCGCCCTGGCGCGCGCGGCGAGGCGGGTGGAGTCGTCTAGCAGGATCTCGTTGGTGCCCACCTGGAGCAGCATCGGCGGCAGACCACCGAGATCGGCGCAGACGGCCGGGCTGAGCAGGGGCTGACGCGGGTCGGCGCCCGCGAGGTACATCCCCCCGGTGTGTTCGACGGACGCGCGGGTGAAGAACGGGTCGACGCCCGCCTTGGTGTCGATGCTCTCGCCGGTGCGGGTCGCGTCCAGGCCGGGGGAGAACGCCAGGAGCGCGGCGGGCAGCGGCAGACCCGCGTCCCGCGCGGCCAGGCAGGTGGTGACGGCGAGCCCGCCGCCCGCGGAGTCCCCGGCGAACACGACGGCCGACGGGTCGGCGCCGCCGTCGAGGAGGGCGCGGTAGGCGCCGAGCGTGTCCTCGATCGCGGCCGGGAACGGATGCTCGGGGGCCAGCCGGTAGTCCAGCGAGTACGCCGTGCGGCCGGTCCTGGCCACGAGGTGTCCGGTCAGCGCCAGGGAGGTCTCGGGCGAGCCGCTCACCCAGCCGCCGCCGTGGAAGTACAGGATCGTGCCGGCGCGCGGGCGCTCCTGCGGCGCGACGCACAGCGCGGGCCGGGCGCCGAGCACGGTCCGGGTCGTACGGATGCCGTCGGGCACCGGCATCCCGCTCATCAGCGCCTCGAACCCGGCCCGCAGCTCCTCGATCGTCCGGGGCCCCGCGGGGCGCAGTTGCCGCAGCATGGCGTCGATCCGGGCCCGCTGTTCCTTGCTCATGCGTGTGCCCCCCCTCGCTAGTGAATTCCTCTACACTATATGCCGTGGAATATAAAACAACCGGGGACACCGCCGGGCTTCTGGATATCTTCTCCGACCTGGTGCGCTGCGAGACGCGGCTCTACAACGCCCTCAACGACCGGCTCCGCGCGCGGCACGCGATCGTCACCTCGCAGTTCGAGGCCCTGCGCTTCCTGCGCGATCACGAAGGGGCGCGGGTGGCGGATCTCGCGGCGGAGTTCGCGATCGGCGTCGGGGCGACGAGCAAGAGCGTCGACCGGCTGGAGAAACAGGGCTGGGTGGTCCGGACGCCGAACCCGGCCGACCGCCGCTCCTCCCTGCTGGCCCTGACCGGGGAGGGCGCGCGGCTCGTCGCCGCGGCGGAGGAGACGGTCGGCGCGACCCTGGCCGAACTGCTGGGGGATGTGATCGACGCCTCTTCGGCGGCGGCCGTCGCGGTGGCCCTCTCCAGGCTGCGTTCCGCCCTGGAGCGGCGGCAGGTCGGCATGCCGACGGGCTGAGACGAGAGGATGATCCGGCTTCCGGGCATGGCAAAAAGCCGGTCCATCCTGAGATGGACCGGCTCAGTGCAGCGAACCAACAAGTGGCCGCGCGCTCAGCTGTAGCGTCAGCGCGAGACCTTGCCGGCCTTGATGCACGAGGTGCAAGCGTTCACGCGCTTCGGCGTCCCGCCCACCACGGTACGCACACGCTGGATGTTCGGGTTCCAGCGACGGGGCGTACGGCGGTGCGAGTGCGAGATGTTGTTGCCGAAGCCCGGCCCCTTGCCGCAGACGTCGCAGTTGGCAGCCACGGGTCACTCCAAAGACTTCAGATGCACTTACGGATAATCCCGGCATGCCGGGATCGAGATCGTACGACCTGAGATCTGGTTGGCGTTGCCAGGGGGAGAGCCCGATCGGATCGGGCAACCGGAGCAGCATAGCAAGCCTGCTTCGGTACAGCGAAACTACCATGGTCGCGAGGGGTCCCGCCCCGGCCCGCTTCCGGCGGGCACCCCGTCGGGGTCTACGCTGCGACCACGTCAAGCCGGTTCAGGGAGGCGCAGGTGGCGCAGGTGCCGCAGACATTCCTCGATGGTCTCGCGGTGCGCACCTGGTGCGGTCTGGCCCTGCGCGCCCTGGGACGGGCACGCGAGGAGATCGACGCGATCAACGTCTATCCGGTGGCCGACGGCGACACCGGGACCAACCTCTATCTGACCCTGGAGTCCGCCGCGACGGCCGTGGAGGCCGTGTTCGCCGGGTACGAGACGCAGCCCGCCGGTCCCTCTCTCGCGGACGCGGTGCGCGCGATGGCCCACGGGGCGCTCATCGGCGCGCGGGGCAACTCCGGCACGATCCTCGCCCAGCTGCTGCGCGGCATGGCCCAGGTGCTCGCGGCGGACGACGCGGAGCCGCGCTGCGACGGTGCCGCGCTGCGGCTCGCCCTGCGCCGGGCGGCGGACTCCGCCCGGCAGGCCGTGGCGCACCCGGTCGAGGGCACCGTGCTGACGGTCGCCTCGGCCGCGGCCGACGCGGCCGAGCGGGCCGACGGCGACTGCGGGACGGTCGCCCGCGCCGCCCACGAGGGCGCCCGCACGGCCCTGGCGGCGACCCCGGCCCAGCTGGGCGTCCTGGCGCGGGCCGGGGTGGTCGACGCGGGGGGCAGCGGTCTGGTGGCGGTGCTCGGCGCGCTGGTGGAGGCGTGCACGGGGGAGGCGGCACCGGGGGCGGGGGAGGCCGCGGACGCCGTAGCGGTCGGGGGTGTCGTACCTGGACAGACACCGAAACCCGCCTCCGAGGCCGATGCCGGGGCCTGCGCCGCCGAGACGGCCGGGTACGGCGGACCCGGTGGCCCGGCCTACGAGGTGATCTACCTCCTGGAGGCCGACGACACCGCCGTGGCCCGGCTGCGCACCCGCCTCGACGCGCTCGGCGACTCCCTGGTGGTGGTCGGCGGCGACGGGCTGTGGAACGTCCATGTGCACGTGGACGACGCGGGCGCCGCCGTGGAGGCGGGCGTGGAGGCCGGGCGCCCGTACCGGATCAGGATCACGCACTTCGGACTCGGCGACGTGCACACGGGCGGGCCGCGTCCCCCGCGCGAGCGGGCCCAGCGGGCCGTCGTGGCCGTCGTGCCGGGGCAGGGGCTCGCCGAGCTGTACACCGAGGCCGGTGCGACCACGGTGCTCGCGCGCCCCGGCGAGCCGCCCGCCAGCGGGGAGCTGCTGGCGGCGGTGCGGCGGGCCCACGCGCGCGAGGTGGTGCTGCTGCCCAACGACGCCGAGCTGCGCGACACCGCGGCCGCGGCCGCCGAGCAGGCCCGTGCCGAGGGGGTCCGGGTGGCGCTGATCCCGACCCGTTCGGCGGTGCAGGGCATCGCGGCGCTCGCGGTGTCCGAGCCGGGGCGCCGGTTCGACGAGGACGTCGTCCAGATGACCTCGGCCGCGGGCGCCACCCGGTACGCGGAGGTCGTCGTCGCCGAGCACCGGTCCTGGACCACGGCCGGGATCTGCCAGGCCGGCGATGTGCTCGGGCTGATCGACGGCGACGTGGCGGTGATCGGCACGGACGTCACCGCCACCGCGGTCACCGTCCTGGACCGCATGCTCCAGGCCGGTGGCGAACTGGTCACCCTCGTCATGGGCGCCGAGGCCCCCGAGACCGTCGCCGGGCACCTGGAGACCCGCGTACGGGAGTCCTACCTGGCCGTGGACACGGTGGTGTACGACGGCGGCCGCCAGGGAGCGCTGCTGCTCATCGGCGTGGAGTGACCGACCGGACCCCGGCGCACCCTGCGTCCTCCCGGCGCCGCCCTTTCCCGGAGGCCTCGGCTCGGCCGTCTCGTCCGGCGCGCCGCCCCGCCGGCCCGCCCCGGAACTCCGCGCGGCGTGCCCGGCCCGTGTACGGCTCGGCTGCCCCGCGGCACGCCGCTCCCCGGCTCACCCCCGCCTCCTGTGGGCGCACCGGTCCAGGACCACGCCCCCCTGTTCCCCTCGGTGCTCGACGGGCGCCCCGCCCCCGCTCACTCCGCCCTTCGGAGCAGCCGGTTCGCCGCCGCCCGGCGTGCCCGGACCGTGTCGTCCGTGTCGTCCGCGTTCTCGTAGGCGGCCAGTACCGCGCGGGCGTGGGCCGTCGTCTGCGCGGGCCGGCCCAGTTCTGCGGCCAGTTCCGCCGCCGCGAGTTCGGTGCCGGTACGGTCGTGCAGCCCGGCCGCGCCGAGCGAGCCGAACAGCGCGATCGCCCGGTCGAAGGGGGCCGCGTCCGGCTTCCCGGCCTGGGCGAGCAGGTCGCCGAACTGGTGGTGGGTCTGGGCCAGTTCACGGGTCAGCTCGGCCAGGGCGGGGGAGCCCGCCGCGTCCCGCCGCGCGCGCTCGCACACCGCCACGGCCTCGGCCATCAGCGCCCCGGCCGTCTCCGCTTCCGCGTCCTCTCCCAGCGCCAGCCACGCGCGGGCCCGCAGCGAGCGGACCAGGAGCCGGGTGTCGCCGAGGGAGCGCCACAGCTCGCCCGCGCGGGCGTAGGCCCGGCCGGCCTCCGCCGCCAGGCCCGCGTCGGCGAGGGCGTCCGCGGCGAGGTGGGCGAGCGTGGCGTGATCGCGCTGCTCGGGCCAGTGCCGGGCGATGTCGGCGGCCAGCAGCCGCTGCTCGGCCGCCGCCCGGTGCTCGCCCAGCTCCGCCAGACAGTCCCCGAGCCACCAGCGGGCCTGTACGACGGCCCCGTCCCCGTGCGTCCCGGCGCTCAGGTCGGCCAGCGCCGACTCCAGCACCTCGGCCGCCTCCGCGCACCGCCCCCGCCGCAGCAGATATCCGCCGAGCTGCTGCCGCGCCCAGGCCCCCGACGTGCCGGACTCCCCGGCCTCGTCGGCCCAGTGCGCGGCCTGGAGCGCGTGCTCCGCGGCTGCCGCGACGTCCCCCCGCGCGGCCGTCAACTCGGCTATGCGCAGGTGCAGCTGGACCTGCCCCGCCGGTTCCACGTACCGGCCGCCGTGCTCCAGCGCCGCCCGCAGCGCCCGCTCGGCCCCCTCCCGGTCCCCGGCCTCCTCGGCCAGCGCGGCGAGGTGGACCTCGTACTCCACCGCGCACCACGGCAGCCCGGCGCGCACGTACTCCCCGACGGCCCGCCGCAGCAGCTCCGCCGCCCGCGCACCGTCCCCGGCCGCCCCGGCCAGCTCGGCGAGCATGCCCCAGGACTCCGCGATCCGCGCCGCCAGCCGCGCGTCCCGCACCTCCTGCCCCTCGATCAGGCTCAGCACCTCGCGCACGGCGGCGTCCGCCTCCTGCGCGGCACCCGCGCCGGAGCGCGCCCGGTGCATCAGGACGCGGGCCCGGCTCATCAGGACCGACGCGGTCTGCCGCACCCCGGTGGTCCCGGCGGCGTACAGCGCGAGGACCTCCTCGCACAGACCGCTCACCCGGACCAGGGCCGTGTCCCGCTCGCCCCGCAGCGCCCGGAAGCAGGCGCCGCGGGCCCGTGCCGCCAGCGCCTCGCCGGGATCGCCCGCCGCCGCGTACAGTCCGGCCGCCCGCTCGAACAGCTCGGCGCCCTCGGGGCCGCGGGACATCGCCTCGTGGTCGGCGACCAACGCGCGGTCGGCGGGGGAGAGTTCACCGTCGCTCGCGGCGCGCCCCACCGCGGCCCAGGCGTCCAGCGCCTCCGGGCGCAGGGTGTCCGCCAGCCGGTGCGCCTCGGCGAGGAGAGCGGGCAGGGACGGTTCCGCGGCCGGTGCCGGCGGGGGAGCGGCCGGCGGGGCGGCGGGCGCCGGGCGCGCGGTGCGGACGCCCAGCGGGAGCCGGTCCGCCAGCGGCCGCCGGTCCATCCGCGCCCGCGTCCGGTCGCCCACGTACGACGTGCCGTTGCGCGCGTCGAACCGCGCGGCCAGGGCCAGCGCCTCGGTGCGGGCGTGGGCCGCGAGGTCCCGTGCCGTCCAAGCGCGCCCGGCGGGCCCCGGCACCCGCTCGGCGCCGAGGCCCAGCTCGGTCAGGCGCCCGGTCAGCAGCGCCACCACGGCCAGGAAGTCCAGCCGGCTGCGCGGCTGCCCGGTGTCCGTGAAATAGGCGGGCCGCTCGGCCAGCAGCTCAAGGCCACGCGCCTCGTTGCCGCTCAGCGCGCAGAACTCCACGTGCTCGGCGTACGCGCCGCGCATGCTCTCCATGGGCCGCACCAGCCGCAGCCCCCGCAGATGGTGGGCGCGGGCGTCCTCCAGGCGGCCCAGCCGCAGCAGCGGCAGCAGGGACGCGGCGAGCACCGCGTGCGGCTCGTGCGCACAGCTGAACTCGCCCTCCAGCACCGGCCGCCACAGCTCCAGCGCCTCGGCGTCCCGGCCCCGCTCCACCTGCCACAGGCCCTGTCCGTACAGCTCGCAGGCGTGGCAGTCGGCCATCTCGTCCCGGTCGGCGGCCAGCCACGCGGCGTACGCCCGCTCCGCCCGCGCCAGGTCCCCGACGTGCGCGGCCACGCTGAACTCGGCGCCACGCACGGCCCGTTCGGAGTACCCGGCGAGCCGGTAGCGGTGCTCCATCTCGCCCAGCCACTTCTCGATCGAGGCGAGCGGGATGTGCGGCTGGTCCAGCATGCCCGCCGACATCCACTTGAAGACCCAGTGCAGCGACCGCGTCTCGTACGCGTCGAAGTCCTCGGGGCGCTCGTCCCACATGCGCAGCAGCCGCGCGAAGGGGACGAACATCTTGTCCTTCTCGGAGCTGTAGTTGTAGACGCTCAACTGGTGCCCGAGCGCCTCGATCACGGCCAGCGGAACGTTCAAGCTCTCGGCCGCCGCCAGCAGTCGCTCCGCGCGGGCGTTGCGGGCCGGGCCCTCGGGCTGCCCGGCGTTCTCCGCCATCTCCCGGCGCAGTCCCGCCAGGTCGGTGATCTCAGTCATCGGCCGTCCCCCGCGTCGCCCACTCCAGCAGATCGATGAACGCCCGGTTCAGCAGCGCGGAGTCCGCGGGCCGCAGCGGGCGCTGCGCCCTCAGCAGCGCCTGTCCGTACAGCGACTCGACCGCGGTGCCGATCAGTTCCGGATCGCCGAGCGAACTCACCCTGCGGATCAGCGGGTTGAGATGGTTGAGCACCAGCCGGGCGCGCGGCGCGCTGCCGCGCAGCGAACCCAGGATGCCCGCCCACAGCTCGTCGGCCTGCTCCTCGGCCGCCGCGCGAGCCTGCTCGTGCCGCGCCGACCGGTCGTCCAGGTGCAGCGCGGGCACCGACAGCGGATGGAAGGCGCGCAGCACCACATCGCAGCCCAGCGGGTCCAGCTTCGCCCGCGCCGCCGCCAGGAACCCGGTGAGCGCCAGCTCCACGCCCGGATCGACGCCGTCCAGGTGCGCGGTCACGGTGTCCGCGTCCAGCTCGGCGACCACCGTGCCCGGCCGCACCGACGGCAGCGCCTCGATCAGCTCGCTGTCGTACGTGTAACCGCCGTTGACCACGCCCACGCCCTGCGCCGAGGCGATCGCCGCGACCTGCCGGTACTCCTCCACCCCGCGGGTGAAGTGCACCACCGGGTGCCGGCGCGCGAACTCCTCCAGCGACACCTGCCCGTCGGTCGTCTCGAACGGCAGCCACGGCAGCATCGTGCGCAGCATCTCGTGGTCGTGCCGCGCCAGCGACTTGACCCCCAGGTGGTGCACGGCGAGGAACGCCGCGAGCCGCTCCGGGTCACCCGCCGCGAGCCCGGTCAGCCAGCCGCGGATCCGCTCGCCGAGGGCGTCCCGCACGGCGGCCAGCGTCTCGTCCTCGTACAGCGACTCGCGCGAGGCGGTGGGCCGCAGGCTGTCCGTGTCCAGCACACAGCGCACGAAGAACGCCCAGTCGGGCAGCAGCTGTTCGGCCCGCTCGGTCAGCAGCATGCCCTTGAGATGCACCCGGTGCGTCGCCCGCTGCGCCGGGCTCACCGCCGATGGCAGCACATAGGCCACCCCGCGGACCCCGGCCAGCGGCACGGCCAGGTCGATCGAGTCCAGCGGCGCGAACCCGAACTGCTCCTGGCAGTGCCGGGCCAGCGCCACCCGGCGCGCGCCGGGGCTCGGATACGACCGGTCCCAGGGCGCGGGCAGCTCGCCGATCCGCTCCTCGCCGACCCGGACGTCGTAAGGCAGCAGCGCGCCGAAGTCGCGGGCCAGCGCGCGCACCCGCTCGGGCGCGAGCCACTCGGCGGCGCCGGGCCGGGGCGTCAGCTGCACCGTCGTACCGGGCTCGGGACGCGCCGCGTCGGGCAGCGTCCGCACGGTGTACGAGCCGTCGTCGCACGCCGTCCACTCCACCGGGGGCGCGCCGGGGGTGCGGGCGCTGCGGCTGACCACGCGGATCCGCTCGGCGACGAGGAAACAGGCGAGCAGACCGATGCCGAACTGGCCGAGGAAGCCGGAGCGGGCCTCCTGGAGTCCCTCGGCGCGCTTGGAGCTGCGCCCGATGGTCGCCAGCAGCTCGTGCACGTCCGACTCGGTGAGCCCGATGCCGCTGTCCTCCACGCGCAGGCCGCCGTCCGCCGGGTGCAGCCGCACCTGTGCCGGGGCGTCGGGCGCGAGGGCCCGCCGGGCGGTGACGGCGTCCACGGCGTTCTGGAGCAGCTCGCGCAGGTAGACCTTCGGGCTGGAGTAGAGGTGATGGGAGAGCAGGTCGACAAGACCGCGCAGATCGACCTGGAACGTGTGCGGGGGGAGAGGCGACTGGGAGGACTGGGATGACTGTGAGGTCTGGGAATCCATCGTCACTGCGCCGGAAGGGGAGGACCCGGCGCCGGGTCGGGCGGTCCCGCAGCAGGGGGCGGTGACCGCGAAGGATGGCCGGAGCGCGCCATCCTAGGCCCGGAACCGCCGCGCGGACCAGGGCTTTCCCGGATCGGTACGACAGTATGGACCGGACCCGCCCGGCGGGCGTCTGCGGCATTGTCAGTGCGGTGGTGTGCAATGGATCCCGTGCCCGCACTGGAAGAACCACTGAAACAGCCACTGAAGTCAGTGCTCGGCCCCGCCACCGCGAAGGTGATGGCCGAGCACCTCGGCCTGCACACCGTCGGCGACCTCTTGCACCACTACCCGCGCAGGTACGAGGAGCGCGGCCAGCTCACCCACCTCGCCGACCTCCCCATGGACGAGCATGTGACCGTGGTCGCCCAGGTCGCCGACGCCCGCCTGCACTCCTTCGCCTCCTCCCGTGCGCCCCGCGGCAAGGGCCAGCGCCTGGAGGTCACCATCACCGACGGCAGCGGCCGCCTCCAGCTGGTCTTCTTCGGCAACGGCGTGCACAAACCGCACAAGGACCTGCTGCCGGGCACCCGCGCGATGTTCGCCGGCAAGGTCTCCGTCTTCAACCACCGCCTCCAGCTCGCCCACCCGGCCTACGAGTTGCTGAAGGGCGACGGCGAGGAGACCGCCGAGACCTGGGCGGGCGCGCTGATCCCGCTCTACCCGGCCACCGCCAAACTGGAGTCCTGGAAGATCGGCAAGGCGGTGCAGACCGTCCTGCCCGCCGCCCAGGAGGCCGTGGACCCGCTGCCGCCCGCCCTGCGCGAGGGCCGCGGGCTGCTCCCGCTCCCCGAGGCCCTGGTCAGGATCCACCGCCCGGCCACCAAGGCCGACATCGCCGCCGCCCGCGCCCGCCTCAAGTGGGACGAGGCCTTCGTCCTCCAGGTCGCCCTCGCCCGCCGCCGGTACGCGGACGCCCAGCTCCCGGCGGTCGCCCGCCACCCCAAGCCCGACGGCCTGCTCACCGCCTTCGACGACCGGCTGCCCTTCACCCTCACCGAGGGCCAGCGGAAGGTCTCCCGCGAGATCTTCGCCGGTCTCGCCACCGAACACCCCATGCACCGGCTGCTCCAGGGCGAGGTCGGCAGCGGCAAGACGCTGGTGGCCCTGCGCGCCATGCTCGCCGTGGTCGACGCGGGCGGGCAGGCCGCGATGCTCGCGCCGACCGAGGTGCTGGCCCAGCAGCACCACCGGTCGATCACCGAGATGATGGGCGACCTCGCCGAGGGCGGCATGCTGGGCGGCACCGAGCACGCCACCAAGGTGGTGCTGCTGACCGGCTCCATGGGCGCCGCCGCCCGCCGCAAGGCCCTGCTGGACCTCGCCACCGGCGAGGCCGGAATCGTCATCGGCACCCACGCCCTGATCGAGGACAAGGTGCAGTTCCACGACCTCGGCCTGGTCGTCGTCGACGAACAGCACCGCTTCGGCGTGGAACAGCGCGACGCCCTGCGCGGCAAGGGCAAGCAGCCCCCGCACCTCCTCGTCATGACGGCCACCCCGATCCCGCGCACGGTCGCCATGACCGTCTTCGGCGACCTGGAGACCTCCGTCCTCGACCAACTCCCGGCGGGCCGCTCCCCGATCGCCAGCCATGTCGTCCCGGCCGCCGACAAGCCCCACTTCCTGGCCCGCGCCTGGGAGCGGGTGCGCGAGGAGGCGGAGAACGGCCATCAGGCGTACGTCGTCTGCCCCCGGATCGGAGACGACATCGACGAGGCGGCCGACCCGAAGAAGGCGGCCAGGAAGAAGTCCGCCGAGGACGAGGCCGAGAAGCGTCCCCCGCTCGCGGTCCTCGACGTGGCCGGCCAACTCGCCGAGGGCCCTCTCAAGGGCCTGTGCGTCGAGGTGCTGCACGGTCGTATGCACCCCGACGACAAGGACGCGGTGATGCGCCGCTTCGCCGCGGGCGAGACCGACGTCCTGGTCGCCACCACCGTCATCGAGGTGGGCGTGAACGTCCCGAACGCCACCGTGATGGTCATCATGGACGCCGACCGCTTCGGCGTCTCCCAGCTCCACCAACTGCGCGGCCGGGTGGGCCGCGGCTCCGCGCCCGGTCTGTGCCTCCTGGTCACCGAGATGCCCGAGGCCAGCCCCGCCCGCCAGCGGCTGAACGCGGTCGCCGCCACCCTCGACGGCTTCGAACTCTCCCGCATCGACCTCGAACAGCGCCGCGAGGGCGACGTCCTCGGCCAGGCCCAGTCCGGCGCCCGCTCCAGCCTGCGCGTCCTCGCCGTCATCGAGGACGAGGAGGTCATCGCGGAGGCGAGGGCGGAGGCGATGGCCCTGGTGACGGCGGACCCGGAGCTGGAGCGGCTGCCGGGCCTGCGGACCGCCCTGGACGCGCTGCTGGACGAGGAGAGGGAGCAGTACCTGGAGAAGGGCTGAGGGGTAACGCGCCCGCGGGGGCGCGGGGTACCGCGCGCGGCCACGACGAACGGCCTGCCAGACTGACTACGCAATCACCCCCGGACAAGGAACGAAAATGACCCGCGTGATCGCCGGCAAGGCAGGCGGACGCCGCCTCTGCGTACCGCCCGGCACAGGGACCCGGCCGACCTCCGACCGCGCACGCGAAGGTCTCTTCTCCACCTGGCAGTCCCTCCTGGGCGGCCCCCTGCGCGGCGAACGCGTCCTCGACCTCTACGCCGGCTCCGGCGCCGTCGGCCTGGAAGCCCTCTCCCGCGGCGCGGGCCACACCCTCCTCGTCGAGGCCGACGCCCGCGCCGCGCGGACCGTCCGGGAGAACGTGAAGAACCTCGGCCTGCCCGGCGCGGAGGTCAGAGCGGGCAAAGCGGAACAAGTCATCCGCACCGCGCCCCCCGCCGCCCCGTACGACCTGGTCTTCCTCGATCCCCCCTACGCCGTCACCGACGACGATCTCCGGGAGATTCTGCTCACACTCCGCTCGGAGGGGTGGCTCGCGGAGGACGCGCTGGTCACCGTGGAGCGCAGCACCAGAGGCGGCGAATTCCGGTGGCCGGACGGCTTCGAGGCGATCCGGTCCCGTCGTTACGGCGAGGGAACGTTTTGGTACGGTCGCGCCGCCTCTACGTGCGAAGACGCACGATGACCGGACCGGAGAGCGAGGGATCTCAAGTGCGCCGCGCCGTCTGTCCCGGGTCATTCGACCCGATCACCAACGGACATCTCGACATCATCGCCCGAGCCTCCCGGCTGTACGACGAGGTCTACGTCGCGGTGATGATCAACCAGACCAAGAAGGGCCTGTTCGAGGTCGACGAGCGGGTCGGGCTGATCCGCGAGGTCACCGCCGAGTACGCCAACGTACGGGTCGAGACCCACCACGGCCTCCTCGTGGACTACTGCAAGCAGCGCGACATCCCCGCCATCGTCAAGGGCCTGCGCGCCGTCAGCGACTTCGACTACGAGCTCCAGATGGCCCAGATGAACAACGGCCTCACCGGCGTCGAGACGCTGTTCGTGCCGACCAACCCCACCTACAGCTTCCTGTCCTCCTCGCTCGTCAAGGAGGTCGCGGCCTGGGGCGGCGACGTCTCCCACCTGGTCCCGCCGCAGGTCCTCGACGCCCTCAACAGGCGGCTGCGCAAGGACTGATGGGACGTGGGGCTACAGTCGTCCCGTCCGTCTCCGATCCGGCTGTAGGAAGTGGCGAGCACAGGTGGACGTGCAGAAGAAGCTCGACGAGATCGTCTCCGCGGTCGCCGGCGCGCGGGCCATGCCCATGTCGGCGTCCTGTGTGATCAACCGCGCCGAGCTGCTCGCGATGCTGGAAGAGGTGCGCCAGGCGCTGCCCGGCTCCCTCGCGCAGGCGCAGGAGCTGATCGGCGACCGGGAGCAGATGGTCGAGGAGGCCCGCCGGGAGGCCGAGCGGATCATCGAGACCGCGCACGCCGAGCGCGGCTCGCTGGTCGCGGGCACCGAGATCGCCCGCCGCTCCCAGGCCGAGGCCGACCGGATCCTCACCGAGGCCCGCCAGGAGGCCGAGGAGATCCGCGCCGAGGCCGACGACTACGTCGACTCCAAGCTCGCCAACTTCGAGGTCGTCCTCACCAAGACCCTCGGCTCGGTCGGCCGCGGCCGCGAGAAGCTCCTCGGCACCGGTCCTGGCCTGGACGAGAACGGCTACGAGGACGAGGACGCGCCCGAGCGCAGCCCCGACCCCGAGATCCTGCGGCACAACGCCGACGCGTACGTGGACACCAAGCTGGGCGCCTTCGAGGCGGTGCTCGCCAAGACCCTGGAGGCGGTCGGCCGCGGCCGGCAGAAGCTGCACGGCCGGATCGCCACCGACGACCTCGGCGCCCTCGCCGACGACACCACGACCTTCCAGCACTCCAGCGACGCCGACTACCTCGCCGACCTGGCCGCCCTCTCGGACACCCCCGCCGGACGCCCGGCGGCCCGGCAGGAGCAGCCGTCGTACGAGCCCCGGACGGACCGGACGGGGTACGAACCGGCGGCCGAGCCGTCGTACGAAGCGGAGGGTGAGCCGTCGTACGAAGCGGGGAGTGAGCCGTCGTACGAGCCGCACGCCGAGCCCGCGTACGCGCAGCAGCAGCCGGAGCAGCCGGCGTACGAGCCGGGGCCCGCCTACGGCGCCTACGACCAGCAGCAGGCCGGCTACGGCGGCTTCCCGCAGCAGGGCGGCTACGGCGGGCAGGACCCGTACGGGTACCAGCAGGCCGATCCCTACGGATACCAGGGCGGCTACCCCCAGCAGCCCGCCTACGACGCCCAGCAGCCGCCCCAGGCCCCGCAGCAGCCACAGGCGCAGCAGGACTACGCTCTGGACGAGACCAGCCTCTTCGACACCAGCATGATCAGCGCGGAGCAGCTGCGGGCCTACGAGCAGGGGCGCGGGGGCCGCTGACGGGGCCGGATTGGGCCCTGGGCGCAAGGTCCAGTATCCTGGCCCTTCGGTCGCGCATGCCCTGACACTTCGCGTAGGGAGCAGTCCGCGACCGCCGCCGCCCGGAAACACCGACGGGCGGTGTCCCTCCGAGTTCGCAGATCGAAAGCAGGAATGGCTTCCAACGCCCGCCTCGACCACCGCAACCCCCTCGTGTTCGACACCCACGAGCTGGGTCGGCGTCCTGGTGCGCTACAGCGCCTGACCCGCGAGATCGACGCCCCCGGGGATCTCGGCATTCCGGGAGTCATCGAAGTGCCGGAAGGCACCCCGGTGGAACTCGGCCTCCGGCTTGAGTCGGTCATGGAAGGGGTGCTTGTCACAGGCACCGCCCGTGCAACGGCCAAGGGGGAGTGCGTAAGGTGTCTGGAGCCGGTCGAGCTGGAGCTCGAAGCGGACTTCCAGGAGATGTTCTCGTACCCTGACGCCGACGACCGGGGCCGCGTGATCGCGGAACCGGGCGACGACGCCGAGGACGACGAGGACAGGCTCTTCATCGAGGACGGTCTTTTCGACCTCGAACCAGTGCTGCGTGATGCGGTGGTGCTCGCACTGCCGATGCAGCCGGTGTGCCGGGAAGACTGCCCGGGTCTGTGCTCCGAGTGCGGAGCGCGGCTCGCGGACGACCCGGAACACCACCATGACGCCGTCGACATCCGTTGGGCGGCTTTGCAGGGACTCGCCGGCACCACCACGGACGGCGAGAAGGACGAGATGAGCGGCGCCGAAGCGGGCGTCGACGAGAAGCAGGAGAAGTAGCCGTGGCTGTTCCGAAGCGGAAGATGTCGCGCAGCAACACGCGCCACCGCCGGTCGCAGTGGAAGGCTGCGGTCCCCACCCTGGTTGCGTGCGAGCGCTGCCACGAGCCCAAGCAGCAGCACATCGCGTGCCCGTCTTGCGGCACCTACAACAAGCGCCAGGTCCTCGAAGTCTGAGCGGTTGGTGAGAGGCCCGATGACAGACGCGAATGCCGCTAGTCCCCGTCAGCGCGGGGGTAGTCCGCAGGCCTCGTCCCACACAGTTCTGGAAGGGCGGCTCGGCTACCAGGTCGAGTCCGCCCTTCTGGTGCGTGCGCTCACCCACCGTTCCTACGCGTACGAGAACGGCGGTCTGCCGACGAACGAGCGGCTGGAGTTCCTCGGGGACTCCGTGCTCGGCCTCGTCGTCACGGACACGCTGTACCGCACCCACCCCGACCTGCCCGAGGGCCAGCTGGCCAAGCTGCGGGCCGCGGTGGTCAACTCGCGTGCGCTGGCGGAGGTGGGGCGCGGCCTCGACCTGGGCGCCTTCATCCGGCTCGGCCGGGGTGAAGAGGGCACGGGTGGCCGGGACAAGGCGTCCATCCTCGCCGACACCCTCGAAGCGGTGATCGGCGCGGTCTATCTCGACCAGGGCCTCGACGCGGCGTCCGAGCTGGTGCACCGGCTCTTCGACCCGCTGATCGAGAAGTCCTCCAACCTGGGCGCCGGCCTGGACTGGAAGACGTCGCTCCAGGAGCTGACCGCGATCGAGGGGCTCGGCGTGCCCGAGTACCTGGTCACGGAGACCGGCCCCGACCACGAGAAGACCTTCACTGCTGCCGCCCGCGTCGGAGGCGTCTCGTACGGCACCGGCACCGGCCGCAGCAAGAAGGAGGCGGAGCAGCAGGCCGCCGAGTCCGCCTGGCGGGCCATCAAGGCCGCCGCGGACGAGCGCGCCAAGGCGGCGACGGCTGCGACGGAGGCCAGGCAGGCCGCCGTGCACGCCGTGAAGGACGACGACACGTCGTCCGCCACCGCCTGAGGACAGCTCCACCGAGCGCCCGCCCCACCGGCTTTGGACGGGGCGGGCGCTCGTCACATCCGGCGCCCTTCTGGTTCGCAGGGCGTCCTTCCGTTCCGTACCGCGTTTCCCACGGGGGTCCCGATGCCCGAGTTGCCCGAGGTCGAGGTCGTCCGGCGGGGGCTGGCGCGGTGGGTGGCCCATCGCACCGTCGCCGAGACCGAGGTACTGCACCCGCGCGCCGTACGCCGGCACGTGGCCGGGGGCGAGGACTTCGCGCACCGGCTCAAGGGGCATCACATCGGCGACCCCAGCCGGCGCGGCAAGTACCTGTGGCTGCCGCTGGAGGAGACCAACCAGTCGGTGCTGGCGCACCTCGGGATGAGCGGGCAACTGCTGGTGCAGCCGCAGGAGGCGCCGGACGAGAAGCACCTGCGCATCCGCATCCGGTTCGCCGACTCGCTCGGCACCGAGCTGCGGTTCGTGGACCAACGCACCTTCGGCGGGCTGTCGTTGCACGACAACACCCCCGACGGACTGCCCGACGTCATCGCGCACATCGCCCGCGATCCCCTCGACGCGCTGTTCGACGACGACGCCTTCCACCAGGCGCTGCGCCGCAAGCGCACGACCGTCAAACGGGCCCTGCTGGACCAGTCGTTGATCAGCGGCGTCGGCAACATCTACGCGGACGAGGCCCTTTGGCGCGCCCGCATCCACTACGAGCGTCCGACCGCCCACTTCACCCGTCCGGTCACGGCCGAACTCCTCGGCCACATCAGGGATGTGATGAACGCGGCGCTCGCCGTGGGCGGCACCAGCTTCGACAGCCTGTACGTCAACGTCAACGGCGAGTCGGGCTACTTCGACCGTTCGCTCGACGCCTACGGCCGCGAGGGCGAGCCCTGCCGCCGCTGCGGCACCCCCATACGGCGCCGCCCCTGGATGAACCGCTCCAGCTACTTCTGCCCGAAGTGTCAGCGGGCGCCGCGCGCCGCGTCGTAACGCTCGCGCGAGGCCAGCACCTCGTCCATCGCGCCCTCCACGCACTCGATGAGGGAGAGCAGGCGCCCGGCGACCTCGCGGCCGAGCGGGGTCAGCTCGTAGTCGACGCGGGGCGGGTTGGTCGGCTGGGCCTCGCGGTGCACCAGGCCGTCGCGCTCCAGTGCGTGCAGGGTCTGGGAGAGCATCTTCTCGCTCACGCCGTCGACGCGGCGGCGCAGCTCGTTGAAGCGCAGCGAGCCTTCGTACAGCGCGCCGAGGGTCAGTCCGCCCCAGCGGCCCGTGACGTTCTCCAGCGTGCAGCGGGAGGGGCACGCCTTGGCGAAGACGCTGTAGGCGAGCTGGTCGCGCTCCTCGGGACATCCGGTCATGACACAAGGATACGCCCACGCAGCGCTAACTAGCAGGTTGCACTAACTAGAAGTTAGTGCTTTCCTTTCTTCGCCGTTGTTGAGCTGCCCTTCCGAGGAGAGTCATGACCACCCCCGTTCTTTCCATCGCCTACCACTCCGGCTACGGCCACACCGCCGTCCTGGCCGAGGCCGTCCGCGCCGGTGCCGTCGAGGCGGGCGCCGAGGCGCATCTGATCAAGGTGGACGAGATCACCGAGGAGCAGTGGCGGATACTCGACCGCTCCGACGCGATCGTCTTCGGCTCGCCCACCTACATGGGCACCGCCTCCGGCGCCTTCCACGTCTTCGGCGAGGCGACCTCCTCGCGCTGGGCCGACCAGGACTGGCAGGGCAAGCTGGCCGCCGGGTTCACCAACTCGGGCTCCAAGAGCGGCGACAAGCTGCACACGCTCCAGTTCTTCCAGACGCTCGCCGCCCAGCACGGCATGCACTGGGTCAACCTCGGTCTGCTTCCGGGCTGGAACAGCAGCACCGCCTCCGAGAACGACCTCAACCGCCTCGGCTTCTTCACCGGCGCCGCCGCCCAGACCGACACCGACCAGGGCCCCGAGGGCGTGCACAAGGCGGACATCGCCACGGCCGAGCACCTCGGGCGCCGGGTGGCGGAGACGGCACGCACGTTCGCGCGGGGCCGCGCCGCCGCCTGACCCGGCCGCCGGGCGGGGGAGTCCGGCTCGGCCGCCGAACCCGGCCACCGAAGCCGGTCGCCGAACTCAGTTGCCGAATTCCGCCGTCCACCAGGGTCCGCCCGCGCCGAAGTGCACGCCGACGCCGAGGGTGTGGAAGGCGGGGTTCAGGATGTCGGCGCGGTGCTCGGGGCTGGCCATCCACGCCTTCACCACGGCCGCCGGGTCCGCCGGACCGCGCGCGATGTTCTCGGCGCCCAGGCCGCTGACCCCGGCCGCCGCCGCCCGGTCCCACGGCGACTTGCCGTCCGGGTCGGTGTCGGAGAAGAAGCCCCGCGCCGCCATGTCGTCGCTGAACGCCCCGGCCAGGTTCGTCAGCGCCGAGTTCGCGGACAGCGCGGCGAGGCCCGCCTTGGCCCGCTCGTCGTTGATCAGCTTCAGCACCTCGGCCTCGGCGGCGGCCTGCGCGGAGACGGTCACGGGCGGGACGGTCGGCGCGGGGGCTGCGGTCTTCGTCGGGGCCGGGCCCGGCTTCGCTCTGCTGGGGGAGGGCGTGGGCTCCGGCGCGGCGGGGGCGGCCGGGGTGGTCCTGGGCGCAGTGGGCTTAGCGGACTTCGAGGGGGCCGGCGAGGCGGGGGCCGAGCGCGTGGGCGACGCGGATTTCCCGGGCGCCGGGGACGAGGACTGTGTAGGAGCGGCCGGGGAGGAGAGCGACCGCCCGGTGCCGCGACCCGCCGCCGTACCACCGCCGCCGTTGTCCGTGCCGCCGGTGTCCGTGCCGCCGTTCTCCGCGCTGCCGGAGGTGCCGCCCTGCGCGTCCGCCGTGTTGCTGGGGGAGCCCGCCACCCGGACCCGGTCGCCGCCGGCGGTGTGACTGCTGCCGTCGAGGCGGTAGCCCTGGAAGCCCGGCACCACGCCCGCGGCCACCGCGGCGGTGCCCAGGGCGACGGCCACGCACATCCCGAGCAGCGTCATGCTCACCGCGCGCCCGGCCTGCTTCGGCCGCCGCTTGCCACGGGCGGGCTCCCCGGAACCAGCGGCACCCTCGCCGGCCGCGTCCGCCCCCGCGTACGGCGAGCCCGCGTCCCCCGCGAACGGCTCCGCCGGCCCGGCCGCGAAGAGATACGCGTCCGCCTTGGCCTTCGCCGCCGCGTACGCCTCGGGATTCAGATAGGGCGCGGTGCCCATCGGTATCGGCACGGTGGACACGGACGCCGGATCGTGACCGCCGGTCGGCACGGTGGCCTCGGCGGCCGGATCCTGACCGCCGGTCGGCACGGTGGGTCCGCCCGCCGGATGGTGGTTCCCGGTGGGCGTGGAGGCCGGGCCGTGGCTCCCGGCCGGCGCGGTGGGCGCGGACGCCTGATCGTGCCCACCGACCGGTGTCGTGGGCGCGGACATCGCATCGTCGGTCGCGGCGGTCGAGGCGCGAGGGGCGTCGTTCCCCGTGGTCGAGGCGCGCGGGTCGTCGCTCCCCGCGGCGCGGCCGGCGTCCGAGCGTCGGTGGCGTCCCATGACCTTGCCCTCTTCCTCGTACATCTTTGGTGCTTCGGGCTGCCCCAACCCACTCGATCGAGTGGATTTCCCCGGAGAGGCGCCCGCGTGCGGACGGTACCTCATGCCCTCCGAGGGCGATGTGTCCCGAACGACACCCGACGGTTAGGTTGCCCCCATGAGTGAGGATGTTCGACTGATCGCCTGGGTGCGCGGACACGTGCAGGGCGTGGGATTCCGCTGGTTCACCCGTGCCAAGGCGCTGGAGATCGGCGGCTTGAGTGGTTTTGCTCTCAATTTGGCGGACGGCCGGGTCCAGGTCGTCGCGGAGGGCGCCCGCGACCGCTGCGAGGGGCTGCTCGACTGGCTCCAGGGGGCCGACACGCCCGGCCGGGTGGACGGCGTCACCGAGATCTGGGACACACCCCGCGGCGGCTACGACAGCTTCGCGATCCGCTGAGCCGAAGCCGCCCGGCCCCGGCCGCCGCGCCCCCGCCCGCGCCGGCCGGGAGTGGAAACGGCCTGGTGGTTGCCAAGAAGGGCGTAGCGTGGCAGGCTCCGCAGGTACAGCTGATCGCTGCGCCCCAGGGCCCGGATGACTCGCTGCGCCGCCGTGCTTTTCCGGCCGCGCGCCCCGGTTCGCCCGCCAATACGGGGTGTGATCGTGTTGACCGTCAAACTTTTTGGTGAGACGCTGAAAGCCCCGCGCACCTTAGCTGTTTGGCATGAGAACAACAGCAGAGCAACACTCGGATGTGCCAAGCACCGCGGGTGCGAATCCCTCACGACCCACACCGCATCGGTCGGTCACTCAGTGTGGAGGACCATCCATCATGGCAAAGGCGCTTCTCGGTTACGTCGGCGGCTCCGACCCTCGACTCCTCGCCGAGATGCGACGGCTTCAGCAGCGTGTACAGGACCTGGAGTCCGAGCTGGTCAGGATCCAGGCGGAGAACGACGCGCTGACGGCTGCCGCTTCTCAGGACAGGATCATGGAGAGCATCGACGCACACCAGGCGGAGCCTGCGCTCACCTGATCGCTGCATCGCTGACAACGGCAGCGGTTGGGCAGCCCGTATCAACCGCTCGACAGATCGGACGACCGGCATCCGGGGCCGTCCATCAGAATCGCAAGGGACGCTTCGGCGTCCCTTCTTTCTTCCCCCGCGCATCCTTTCACCATCTTCAACATCTGGTGTGCCCTGCGCGTCCAGGAGTGAAACCGCGGTCGCCGGCGTTCATGGAGTGAGACAGCGGCGGCCGGTAGAGTCCAGCGGCGTGCACCTCAAGGCCCTGACCCTGCGCGGCTTCAAGTCGTTCGCCTCCGCGACCACCCTCCGGTTCGAACCCGGAATCACCTGCGTCGTCGGACCGAACGGCTCGGGCAAGTCCAATGTGGTGGACGCGCTGAGCTGGGTCATGGGCGAGCAGGGCGCGAAGTCGCTGCGCGGCGGCAAGATGGAGGACGTCATCTTCGCCGGCACCACCGGCCGCCCCCCGCTGGGCCGCGCCGAGGTGTCCTTGACCATCGACAACTCCGACGGGGCGCTGCCCATCGAGTACGCCGAGGTCACCATCACGCGGATCATGTTCCGCAACGGCGGCAGCGAATACCAGATCAACGGCGACACCTGCCGCCTCCTCGACATCCAGGAACTGCTCTCCGACTCCGGTATCGGCCGCGAGATGCACGTCATCGTCGGCCAGGGCCAGCTGGACTCGGTACTGCACGCCGATCCGATGGGCCGCCGCGCCTTCATCGAGGAGGCGGCCGGCGTCCTCAAGCACCGCAGGCGCAAGGAGAAGGCGCTGCGGAAACTCGACGCGATGCAGGCCAACCTCGCCCGCGTCCAGGACCTCACCGACGAACTGCGCCGCCAGCTCAAGCCCCTCGGCCGCCAGGCGGCGGTGGCCCGCCGGGCCGCCGTCATCCAGGCCGACCTGCGCGACGCCCGGCTGCGGCTGCTCGCCGACGACCTCGTACGGCTGCGCCAGGCGCTCGACGCCGAGATCGCCGACGAGGCCGCGCTCAAGGAACGCAAGGAGGCCGCCGAGCAGGAGCTGCGCAAGGCCCTGCACCGCGAGTCCGTCCTGGAGGACGAGGTACGGCGGCTCGCGCCCCGCCTCCAGCGCGCCCAGCAGACCTGGTACGAGCTGTCCCAGCTGGCCGAGCGGGTGCGCGGCACCATCTCGCTGGCCGACGCCAGGGTCACCAGCGCCACCTCCGCACCGCCCGAGGAGCGCCGCGGCCGCGACCCCGAGGACCTGGAGCGCGAGGCCGCCCGCGTCCGCGAGCAGGAGGCCGAACTGGAGGCCGCCCTGGAAGCGGCCCGGCACGCCCTGGACGACACGGTCGCGCACCGCGCCGAACTGGAGCGGGCACTGGCCGTCGAGGAACGCCGGCTCAAGGACGTGGCCCGCGCCATCGCCGACCGCCGCGAGGGCCTGGCCCGGCTGAACGGCCAGGTGGGCGCGGCCCGTTCGCGCGCCGCCGCCGCCCAGGCCGAGATCGACCGGCTGGCCACGGCCCGCGACGAGGCCCAGGACCGCGCAGTGCGCGCCCAGGAGGAGTACGAGGCGCTCCAGGCCGAGGTCGACGGCCTCGACGCGGACGACACCGACCTGACCGGGTGTCACGAGGCCGCGAAACGGCAGCTGGCCGACGCCGAGGCCGCCCTGACCGCCGCCCGTCAGGCCACCACCGTCGCCGAGCGCCGCCGCGCCGCGACCCAGGCCCGCCACGACGCCCTGGCCCTGGGCCTGCGCCGCAAGGACGGCACCGGCATACTGCTCGACGCCCGCTCGACCCTCACCGGCCTGCTCGGCCCGGCGGCGGAACTCCTGACCATCACCCCCGGCTACGAGATCCCCCTCGCCGCCGCCCTCGGCGCCGCCGCCGACGCCCTCGCCGTGACCAACCCGACTGCGGCCGCCGATGCCCTCCGCCTGCTGCGCAAACAGGACGGCGGCCGGGCGGCCCTGCTCATCACCGGCCCCGAAGACGCGCCGCAACGGGGCGCGGGGCGCTGTCCGGCATGCGGCTTCCACCGCGCGAGCGACCACGAAGCACCCGCGACCGGCAGTGGACCGATCCCCGCCGAAAACCTCGTCCGCGCCCCCGACGAGCTGATGCCCGCCCTCCGCGGACTCCTCCGCGACACCATCGTCGTCGACACCCTGGACGCCGCCGAAGACCTCATCCGCTCGCACCCCCACCTCACCGCCGTCACCGCCGACGGCGACCTCCTCGGCGCCCACTTCGCCCACGGCGGCTCCGCCGGCGCCCCCAGCCTGCTGGAGGTCCAGGCCTCCGTGGACGAAGCCGCCGCCGAACTCGCGGAGCTGTCCGTCCGCTGCGCCGAGCTGGCCGAAGAGGAGAACAGCGCGACGGAACGCCGTACCGCGGCCGCCGCCCTCGTGGAGGAGCTGGGCGAACGGCGCCGGGCGGCCGACCGCGAGAAGTCCACCGTCGCCCAGCGGCTCGGCCGCCTCGCGGGCGAGGCCCGCGCCGCCGCCGGTGAGGCCGAGCGCTCCGCCGCCGCTGCCGCACGGGCGCAGGACGCGCTGGACAAGGCCGTGGCGGAGGCCGGGGAACTGGCGGAGCGGCTCGCCGTCGCCGAGGAGACGCCGGTCGAGGAGGAGCCGGACACCGCGGTGCGCGACCGGCTCTCCGCCGACGGCGCCAACGCGCGGCAGACCGAGATGGAGGCCCGGCTCCAGGTCCGTACCCACGAGGAGCGGGTCAAGGGGCTGGCCGGCCGCGCCGACTCCCTCGACCGCGCCGCCCGCGCGGAGCGCGAGGCGCGGGCGCGGGCCGAGCAGCGCCGGGCCCGGCTGCGCCACGAGGCGGCGGTCGCGCGGGCCGTGGCCGACGGCGCCCGGCAGCTGCTGGCGCACGTCGAGGTCTCCCTCGTCCGCGCCGACCGGGAGCGCGCCGCCGCCGAGGCCGCGAAGGCCCGGCGTGAGCAGGAACTGGCCGCCGCCCGCACCGCCGGACGTGAACTGAAGTCGGAACTCGACAAGTTGACGGATTCGGTCCACCGCGGTGAGGTACTCGGCGCCGAGAAGCGGCTGCGGATCGAGCAGCTGGAGACCAGGGCGCTGGAGGAGCTGGGTGTCGAACCCGCGGGGCTGGAGACGGAGTACGGGCCGCACCAGCTCGTGCCGCCCTCGCCCCCCGCCGACGGCGAGGCGCTGCCTCAGGACCCGGACCACCCCCGCAACCAGCCGCGCCCCTTCGTGCGGGCCGAGCAGGAGAAGCGGCTCAAGGCGGCCGAGCGGGCGTACCAGCAGCTCGGCAAGGTCAATCCGCTGGCCCTGGAGGAGTTCGCGGCGCTGGAGGAGCGGCACAAGTTCCTCAGCGAGCAGCTGGAGGACCTGAAGAAGACCCGCGCCGATCTGCTCCAAGTGGTGAAGGAGGTCGACGAGCGGGTCGAGCAGGTCTTCACCGAGGCCTACCGGGACACCGCACGCGAGTTCGAGGGCGTCTTCGCCAGGCTGTTCCCCGGCGGCGAGGGCAGGCTCGTGCTCACCGACCCCGGCAACATGCTCACCACGGGCGTCGACGTCGAGGCGCGGCCGCCGGGCAAGAAGGTCAAGCGGCTGTCGCTGCTCTCGGGCGGCGAGCGGTCGCTGACGGCCGTCGCGCTGCTGGTGTCGATCTTCAAGGCCCGGCCGAGTCCCTTCTATGTGATGGACGAGGTCGAGGCGGCCCTGGACGACACCAACCTCCAGCGGCTGATCCGGATCATGCAGGAGTTGCAGGAGTCCTCGCAGCTCATCGTGATCACGCACCAGAAGCGCACGATGGAGGTGGCCGACGCGTTGTACGGCGTCTCGATGCAGGGCGACGGTGTGTCGAAGGTCATCTCGCAGCGTCTGCGCTGACCCATTTCAAGATCCACTGCAACCGTCGATCAAGATCACCTCACTCCCTGTTCATTTCTTGAACACGGAGCGAGGTGCTGTATCTCCTAACTCACAGCATTCCCCCTATTGACTTCGAAAGTTGAAGGCATAGTCTCTGCAACGTTGCTTTTTTCCTTCAGGTGTAAGTAGCGCGAACGTATGCGCCACTGGAGACCTGGAAGGGCTCACCCCACCCCGGCAGCGTTGCCGTGGCCCGAGGAGTTTCACGTGACCAGCACAGCGCAGGCACCTCAGTCAGGAGCCGGGACGGCTCATCCCGAACATCTCGGGCACGTCATCTTCATCGCCGCGGCCGCGGCCATGGGCGGCTTCCTCTTCGGCTACGACAGCTCCGTCATCAACGGCGCCGTCGAGGCCATCCGCGACCGCTACGACATCGGCTCCGCCGGGCTCGCGCAGGTCATCGCCATCGCCCTGATCGGCTGCGCCATCGGCGCCGCCACCGCGGGCCGGATAGCCGACCGGATCGGCCGTATCCGCTGCATGCAGATCGCGGCCGTGCTGTTCACGATCAGCGCCGTCGGCTCCGCGCTGCCCTTCGCGCTGTGGGACCTCGCCTTCTGGCGCATCGTCGGCGGATTCGCCATCGGCATGGCCTCCGTGATCGGCCCCGCCTACATCGCCGAGGTCGCCCCGCCCGCCTACCGCGGCCGGCTCGGCTCCTTCCAGCAGGCCGCGATCGTCGTCGGCATCGCCATCTCCCAGCTCGTCAACTGGGGCCTGCTGAACGCCGCCGGCGGCAACCAGCGCGGCCACCTCATGGGCCTGGAGGCATGGCAGGTCATGCTGGGCGTCATGGTGATCCCGGCCGCCCTGTACGGCCTGCTGTCCTTCGCCATCCCGGAGTCCCCGCGCTTCCTGCTGTCCGTCGGCAAGCGCGAGCGCGCCAAGGAGATCCTGGCCGAGGTCGAGGGCAAGGGCGCCGACCTGGACAAGCGCGTCGCCGACATCGAGCACGCGATGCGCAGCGAGCACCGCTCCACCTTCAAGGACCTGCTGGGCGGCGGCTTCTTCTTCAAGCCGATCGTCTGGGTCGGCATCGGCCTGTCGGTCTTCCAGCAGTTCGTCGGCATCAACGTCGCGTTCTACTACTCCTCGACGCTGTGGCAGTCGGTCGGCGTCGACCCGACGGACTCGTTCTTCTACTCCTTCACCACGTCCATCATCAACATCATCGGCACCGTGATCGCGATGATCTTCGTGGACCGGATCGGCCGCAAGCCGCTCGCGCTCATCGGCTCGACCGGTATGGTCGTCGGCCTGGCGCTGGAAGCCTGGGCGTTCTCGTACCACCTGGTCGACGGCAAGCTGCCTGCCACCCAGGGCTGGGTCGCCCTGATCGCGGCGCACGTCTTCGTCCTCTTCTTCGCCCTGTCCTGGGGTGTGGTCGTCTGGGTCATGCTCGGCGAGATGTTCCCGAACCGGCTCCGCGCCGCCGCGCTGGGCGTGGCCGCCGCCGCCCAGTGGATCGCCAACTGGGCGATCACCGCGAGCTTCCCGTCGCTGGCCGACTGGAACCTCTCCGGCACGTACATCATCTACACGGTGTTCGCCGCCCTCTCCATCCCCTTCGTCCTGAAGTTCGTCAAGGAGACGAAGGGCAAGGCCCTGGAGGAGATGGGCTGAGCCCCGTAACCCCGAGGCGTCCCCGAGCCCGGGGAGAAGGGCCTTCAGACCCCGCTGCCCCTCTCCCCGTATCTCCCCTCGCCCCCGGACCGGCCACTGCCCGGTCCGGGGGCGAGGGCTTTCACCCGCCCGCCCGGCGCCCTGGAAGAGGCCCCGGTCGTACCGCTCGGCGTCGGCCGGGGATGCCCCTGGTCGGCGGCCCACGAGGTGAGCGCGGCGAGATACGCGCAGTGCGTGGTCAGGGTCCCGTCAGCGCCGAGAGGACGTCGAAGGCGGACTCGTCCGCGACGGGGGAGCACACCGCCCATCCCCTCGAACACGCGTCCAGGTGCGACGGGTGCACCACCGTGACCGACCGGCGCTCGCGCACCGCGGGCAGCGGAAGCGTCCGCACCCTCGGCACCTCGATGGCGAGGGTCCGCCGCAGCTCGTCGTGAGCGACCCCGGCCATCACATGGACGACGGCCGTGTCACCGCCCACCCGCACACCGGCCGGCGCCTCGTGCCGGTCCTGACCGCGTACGGCGACGATCACCAGGTCCGCGCGCTCCACGAGCTCCTGGTTGCCGGCGCACACCTGCATCCCCTCGGAGCGCCCGGTCGGCTCGACGGCCGTTCCACGCGTCCTTCTCGGTGGCCGCCGTCATCGCCGACGCGGCGTGCGCCACAGCAGTACGAACGCCAACGCGCCCGCGGGGCAGGGGGCCACCTGGGCCGGCCCTGACGTCCGCCCCCCGGCGTCAGCTCCCGCACCGCGTTCGAGGAGATCCTCGCGGCTCAGCCCGCCGCCGCCGAGACATGCCAAAACCCCCTCCGACGCGAGGCGTCGGAGGGGGCAAGTGGCTGACATACCGTCAGGTGCCGGGCAGGGCAGTAGCGTTCCGCCCCGTACAAGAGCGGCCACTGAACCCGTCGAGCGCCGGTCAGACCGCGGCGGTCGCCTGCTCGCCGGTGGGGCTGGCGGCGGGGGCGGACCCGGCGGACCCGGCCGTCTCCGCGGCGTCCGCCGGAGCCTCGACGCCCGGCTTCGGCAGCACCATGTACAGCACGCCCGAGATCACGATCGTCGCGACCCAGCCGAGGCCGTACTGGCCGATGACGTTGTTCTTGGCCAGCGGACCGGTGAACCAGTCCGAGGTGGTGAACAGCAGGCCCGAGACCAGGCCGATCGCCCAGGCGGCCACGGCGGCGGGGGAGAAGCCGCCCTTGTACCAGTAGGCGCTGGTGCGCGTGGTGTCGGCCATGGCCCGGCCGTCGTACTCCGTGCGGCGCAGCATGTCCGCGCCGAACACGCCGACCCACGCGGAGAACGCGACCGCGAGCAAGGAGAGGAAGGCGATGAAGGAGCCCATGAAGCTCGTCGCCACCAGCATCAGCACGCCGCCGAAGACCAGCGAGATCACGGCGTTGACCGACACCGCCCAGTGCCGCGGCACCTTGAAGCCGAGGGTCTGTGCGGTGAAGCCCGCCGAGTACATCGACATCGAGTTGATCAGCAGCATGCCGACCAGCGCGATGAACAGGTACGGCACCGCGATCCACGTCGGCAGGATCTTGCCCAGGAAGGACACCGGGTCGGTGGCCGAGGCCAGGTCCGGAGTGGCGACCGCCATCACCGCGCCCATCAGGACCATCGGCAGTACGACCACCCCGGCGCCGCCGACCGCCGTACCCACGATCGCCTTGGAGGAGGCCGTGCGCGGCAGGTAGCGGGTGAAGTCCGGGGCCGTCGGGATCCAGCTGACGCCACCGGCCGCGATCATGCCGATGCCGGTGATCACCGCGGCCGTGGAACCGGCGCTGTGGTCCATCACCTTCGACCAGTCCGTCTTCACCGCCAGGTAGACCAGGACCAGCACCGAGAAGGCGCCGAAGAAGTAGGTGGCGTACTTGTTGCACTTCTGCACGGCGTTGATGCCGAGCCCGGAGATCGCGAAGGTCGCCACCACGAACACCAGCAGTGTCACCATGTCCAGGACGCTGTTCCCCTTGATCCCGAACAGGATGTCCAGGATGGAGAGCATGGCGTAGGCGCCGGTCACCGCGTTGATCGTCTCCCAGCCCCAGCGGGCCACCCAGATCAGCGAGCCCGGCAGCAGGTTGCCCCGCTGTCCGAACACCGCGCGGGACAGCGCCATGCCCGGCGCCCCGCCCCGCTTGCCGGCGATGCCGATCAGACCGACGAGGCCGTACGACACGACGGGCGCCGCCACGGCGACGACCAGCGCCTGCCAGATGTTCAGGTGGTACGCCACGACGAGGCTCGCGCCCATCGTCAGCAGCAGCACGCTGATGTTGGCGCCGACCCAGGTCGGGAACAGCTCACGGGTCCGGCCGGTCCGCTCGTGGTCCGGGACCTGCTCGATGCCGCGGGTCTCGAGAGCGCCTTCGGTCTCGACGGTTTTGCTCATGGGGAAAGGTGCCCTAGAGATGGGGAAAGGGGACGGTCGGACTCTACGCGCGTCAACGCAGCCCGGACCATCGTACTTTGCTCCGACTCCTCGCCAAACGTGGCGTTTGTCTCTCGGAGGATGCCACAAGCCCGGTCCCGGCGGAACCCATGGCCGATACTGGGACGCGTTATGGAAACCGTCATCCTTGCTGTAGTCATCGCCGTGGTCGTGCTCGGTGCGCTCGGCGGGCTGATCGTGGGCAGCCGACGCCGGAAGTCGCTGCCCCCGCCGCCCCCGAAGGCGCCCGACATCACCGCGCCCCCGGCCGAGCCGCATGTCGGCGAAGAGGCCGAGACGCCGCGCGACGAACCGCGCCGGACGATCGAGGAGGTGGATCTCCCGGGCGGCCCGCCGGTCGTCGTAGAGGAGCCTCCCGCACCCACCGTCGAGGCTCCCGAGATCGAGATCCCGGAGCCCACCGCGGGCCGGCTCGTCCGGCTCCGCACCCGCCTGTCCCGCTCCCAGAACGCCCTCGGCAAGGGCCTGCTCACGCTGCTCTCGCGCGAGCACCTGGACGACGACACCTGGGAGGAGATCGAGGACACCCTGCTCACCGCCGACGTCGGCGTGCAGCCCACCCAGGAGCTGGTCGAGGGCCTGCGCGAGCGCGTCAAGGTGCTCGGCACCCGAACCCCCGAGGAACTGCGCGGCCTGCTCCGCGAGGAGCTGCTCAAGCTGGTCGGCACCGATGTCGACCGCACCGTGAAGACCGAGCCCGCCGACCGCAAGCCCGGCATCGTCATGGTCGTCGGCGTCAACGGCACCGGCAAGACCACCACCACCGGCAAGCTCGCCCGCGTCCTGGTCGCCGACGGCCGCAGCGTGGTGCTCGGCGCCGCCGACACCTTCCGTGCCGCCGCCGCCGACCAGCTCCAGACCTGGGGCGAGCGGGTCGGCGCCTACACCGTGCGCGGTCCGGAGGGCGGCGACCCCGCCTCCGTGGCCTTCGACGCGGTGAAGGAGGGCAAGGAGATGGGGGTCGACGTCGTCCTCATCGACACCGCGGGCAGGCTGCACACCAAGACCGGTCTCATGGACGAGCTGGGCAAGGTCAAGCGGGTGGTCGAGAAGCACGCGCCGCTGGACGAGGTGCTGCTGGTCCTGGACGCCACCACCGGGCAGAACGGCCTGGTGCAGGCGCGGGTGTTCGCGGAGGTCGTGGACATCACCGGCATCGTGCTGACCAAGCTGGACGGCACCGCCAAGGGCGGCATCGTGGTCGCGGTCCAGCGCGAGCTGGGCGTGCCGGTCAAGCTGATCGGGCTCGGCGAGGGCGCGGACGACCTGGCGCCGTTCGAGCCGGAGGCGTTCGTGGACGCGCTGATCGGAGACTGAGGGGGTAAATTCACCCCCCTCGGCGTGAAGAAGTGCCCGCCCTCAAGGTGCAGTTGAGGACGGGCACTTCGCTCTTTCCGACCGCCGTCCGCGAGTGTCTTCCGGCCTTCTTCTGCCGGCGCCTTCCGGTCGTTCCCTCTTCAGGCGCTTTCCGGCCTCCGGCCGTCTTCCTGCCGCCGCCTCACGCCCGCGACCCCGACCGGTGCGCCACATACGCCAGCGTCCCCAGCAGCAGCCGGGCCGCCGGGGGACGGGTCGCGGAGTCCAGGGCGGGCGGGCGCAGCCAGCGCACCGGACCCCGGCCGCCCCGGTCGCTGGGCGGCGCGGTGATGTACGCGCCCGGCCCGAGCCCGCGCAGATCCAGGGCGCGCGGGTCGTCCCAGCCCATGCGGTACAGCAGCCGGGGCAGCTCGGCCGCAGCGCCGGTGGCCACGAAGAACTGGGCCCGGCCCTCGGGGGTCACGGCCACCGGACCCAGCGGCAGCCCCATCCGCTCCAGCCGGACCAGGGCGCGCCGGCCGGCCGGCTCGGAGACCTCCACCACGTCGAACGCGCGGCCCACCGGCAGCAGCACCGAGGCGCCGGGGAACTCCGCCCACGCCTTGGTCACCTCGTCCAGCGTGGCCCCGGCCGGCACCTCGGGCGCGAAGCCGAGCGGATGCGCACCCGGCTCGGGACACTCCGCGAAGCCGCAGGAGCAGGCGCCCGCCGCGGCCCGGGCACCCGGCACCACGTCCCAGCCCCAGAGCCCGGTGAACTCGGCGACGGTGGTGCACTCCGCCGGCCGGCCACGCCGACGCGTGCCGGAGCGGATCTCGCGAATGCCGCCGATCGTGAAGCCCATGCCCCCTCCAACGGGTCCAGCGCGCCGGTGGTTACGACACGGAACGAGACGGAAGCGGAACGTAACGCTACGGCTCCGCATGCCCCGGCCGTGACGGAACCGGGGCGGCGCTTTGAAGCATGTCGGGTGGCACGCCGGGATTCATGCGCCCCTTTGCGCATCACTCCGCCCGCTTCCGTTCGTCCTGTGTCAAGTGAATCGCGTGGGACGGACCGGGAGTTCATTCGAAGGGGTGGCGAATGGTGGCGTTTCTCTGATCCGCGTGGCCGGGCCGGTGATCACGGGGTTACTGTGAGTGTGCGAAATCCTCGGGGCACATGCGCCCGTGGGTATGCCGGGGGCAACCCGGAAGCGACTCGGCGGTAACCCGAAAAGGGCCCGAGAACGGCTCGGTATCGCGTTCGAAGGCTGGGAACCGGGGGACGCCGGGCCGTGTTTACCGGCATTCTGATAGGGCTTGGCGCACTCAGGCGGCAAGAGGTCTCAGGGATGGGGGCGTTCCAGTGGGCGGCAATGGCGGAAGCGGGACAAACGCTGACAAGCGCCCCAATGAGCTGCTCGGCTCGTGGTTCGTGCGCAGCGGCTGGTCCAAGGGCGAGCTGGCCCGCCAAGTGAACCGCAGGGCCCGCCAGTTGGGCGCCAACCACATCTCCACCGACACCTCCCGCGTGCGCCGCTGGCTGGACGGCGAGAACCCGCGCGAACCGATCCCGCGCATCCTCTCCGAGCTGTTCTCCGAGCGCTTCGGCTGCGTGGTCTCCATCGAGGACCTGGGCCTGCGCGCCGCCCGCCAGTCGACCGCCGCCTCCGGTGTGGACCTGCCCTGGACCGGCCCGCAGACCGTCGCCCAGCTCGGCGAGTTCTCCCGCAGCGACCTGATGCTCGCCCGGCGCGGCTTCCTCGGCACCTCCCTCGCGCTGTCCGCGGGCCCCTCCCTGATCGAGCCCATGCAGCGCTGGCTCGTGCCCACCCCCGGCACCCCGGCCGCGCCCGCCCCCGAGTCCCCCGCCGACTCCCGCCGGCCCGGCCGCCTGTCCAGGCCGGAGCTGGACCTGCTGGAGTCCACCACCCGGATGTTCCGCCAGTGGGACGCCCAGTGCGGCGGCGGTCTGCGCCGCAAGGCCGTCGTCGGCCAGCTGCACGAGGTCACCGACCTGCTCCAGGAACCCCAGCCCGAGGCCACCACCCGCAAGCTGTTCAAGGTCGCCGCCGAACTGGCCGAACTCGCCGGCTGGATGTCGTACGACGTCGGGCTCCAGCCCACCGCGCAGAAGTACTTCGTCCTCGCGCTGCACGCCGCCAAGGAGGCCGGGGACCGGCCGCTCGGCTCGTACATCCTCTCCAGCATGAGCCGCCAGATGATCCACCTCGGCCGGCCCGACGACGCCCTGGAGCTGATCCACCTCGCCCAGTACGGCAGCCGCGACTGTGCCGGGCCGCGCACCCAGGCCATGCTGTATGCGATGGAGGCCCGCGCCTACGCCAACATGGGCCAGCCCGGGCGGACCAATCGCGCGGTGCGGATGGCCGAGGACACCTTCGCCGAGGCACAGGAGTGGGACGAACCGGACCCCGACTGGATCCGGTTCTTCTCCGAGGCCGAGCTGTACGCGGAGAACTCCCACTCCTTCCGCGACCTCGCCTACCACGCGGGCCGCAGCCCCGCCTACGCCTCCCTCGCCGAGCCGCTGATGCGCCGCGCGGTGGACCTGTTCGCCAAGGACGGCGAGCACCAGCGGTCGTACGCCCTCAATCTGATCGGCATGGCCACCGTGCATCTGCTCCAGGGCGAGCCCGAGGCCGGCACCGAGTTCGCCTCGCGGGCGATGACCGTGGCCAAGAAGGTCCGCTCCGAGCGCGTGAACACCCGTATCCGAAAGACGGTCGGCACGGCCGTGCGGGACCACGGCGACCTCGCCGCCGTGGTCGACCTCGCCGAACAGCTCGCCGTCGACCTCCCCGAGTCCGAGGCCGTCTGACCCGGACCCCGCCCCGAAACCCCGGCCGCGGCCGGACCTCCCGAACCGCCCGACTCGGCTCCCCCAACGCCAGGTCATCGAGAGGCCCGCGCCGCGGCCGGTTCATGCACGCGTAACACACGGGTCGTCTTCGTCACCCCGGTGAAACAACGGGTGGCCTCCGTGGAAACGGTGCTCCGTCAGTCTCTGGCGCATAACCGGCCCCCACGCCACCCCACCGGACCGCTGAGGCACCGCCCGCACGGGGCGCCCAGACCGACGAGGAGACGCCGATGGCCCCAGCCATCATGCTTGCGGCGGACGCACCCAAACTGTCGTCCGCCAACACAGGCTTCATGCTCATTGCTTCCGCCCTGGTGCTGCTCATGACGCCGGGCCTGGCCTTCTTCTACGGAGGCATGGTCCGGGTCAAGAGCACCCTGAACATGCTGATGATGAGCTTCATCAGCATGGGCATCGTCACCATCCTGTGGGTGCTCTACGGCTTCTCGATGAGCTTCGGCACGGACCACGGCTCCCTGATCGGCTGGAGCTCCGGCTACGTCGGCTGGACCGGCATCGGCAAGACGGACCTGTGGCCCGGCTACACCATCCCGGTCTTCGTCTTCGCCGTCTTCCAGATGATGTTCGCGATCATCACACCGGCCCTGATCAGCGGCGCCCTCGCCGACCGGGTGAAATTCAGCGCCTGGGCCGTCTTCCTCGTGCTGTGGGCCACCCTGGTCTACTTCCCGGTCGCCCACTGGGTCTGGGGCGCCGGCGGCTGGGCCTACAAGCTGGGCGTGATCGACTTCGCCGGCGGTACGGCGGTCCACATCAACGCCGGCGCCGCGGGGCTCGGCGTCATCCTGGTCATCGGCAAGCGCGTCGGCTTCAAGAAGGACCCGATGCGCCCGCACAGCCTGCCCCTGGTCATGCTCGGTTCCGGTCTGCTGTGGTTCGGCTGGTTCGGCTTCAACGCCGGCTCCTGGCTCGGCAACGACGACGGCGTCGGCCCCCTGATGTTCGTCAACACCCAGATCGCCACCGCCGCCGCCATGCTCGCCTGGCTCGGCTACGAGAAGATCCGGCACGGCGCCTGCACCACCCTCGGCGCCGCCTCCGGCGCGGTGGCCGGCCTCGTCGCCATCACCCCCTCCGGCGGCGCCGTCACCCCGCTCGGCGCGATCGCCGTCGGCGCCATCGCCGGTGTCGCCTGCGCCGCGGCCGTCGGACTGAAGTTCCGCTTCGGCTACGACGACTCCCTCGACGTCGTCGGCGTCCACATGGTCGGCGGCATCATCGGCTCCCTCCTCATCGGCTTCTTCGCCAGCGGCACGGGCCAGTCCACCGCCACCGGCGTCTTCTACGGCGACCACTCCTTCACCCAGCTGTGGAAGCAGTGCGCCGGCGTCGGCGCCGTCCTCGCCTACTCCCTGATCGTCTCCGCGGTCCTCGCCTTCCTCCTCGACAAGACCATCGGGATGCGCGTCACCCAGGACGAGGAGGTCTCCGGCATCGACCGCGCCCAGCACGCCGAGAGCGCCTACGACTTCAGCGGCGCCGGCGGCGGCGTACTCGGCTCCGCCCTCTCCGCAGCCGCCGGCAAGCGGCCGGAGAATCAGGACGACAGCAAGAGCGGGAAGCAGACCAAGAAGGTGGACGCATGAAGCTCATCACGGCCGTCGTCAAGCCGTACCGGCTCGACGAGATCAAGGAAGCCCTTCAGTCCTTCGGCGTCCACGGACTGACGGTCACCGAGGCCAGCGGCTACGGCCGGCAGCGGGGCCACACCGAGGTCTACCGCGGCGCGGAGTACACCGTCGACCTGGTCCCCAAGATCCGCATCGAGGTCCTCACCGAGGACGACGACGCCGAGGAACTGATCGAGACCATCGTCAAGGCGGCCCGCACCGGCAAGATCGGCGACGGCAAGGTCTGGTCGGTCCCGGTCGAGACGGCCGTACGCGTCCGCACCGGGGAACGCGGCCCGGACGCCCTCTGACGCCTTCGACATCAGGCCTGGAAACCCAGGCCCAGCCCAGGAAACCGAACGGAACGGGAGTCGCCGGGTGACGGGAACGGATGAGCGGACAGCGGCCGAAGGCCCGGAACCCAGCGGCTACGCGGCGGCCCGGCTGCGTCTCCTCACCGAGGGGGCGCGGACCGGGCCGCCGCGCCGCGCCGCCCTCGCCGAACTGACCGACGGCTGGCTCGCCGCCCTCTTCACCGCCGCGGCGGGCCGGTCCCGGAGCATCTCGCTCGTCGCCGTCGGCGGCTACGGCCGCGGGGAGCTGTCCCCGCGCAGCGACCTCGACCTCCTGCTGCTGCACGACGGCTCCGACCCCGCCGCCGTCGCCGCCGTCGCCGACCGCCTCTGGTACCCCGTCTGGGACCTTGGCCTCGACCTCGACCACTCCGTCCGCACTCTCGCCGAGGCCCGCAGGACGGCCGGCGAGGACCTCAAGGTCCAGCTCGGCCTGCTGGACGCCCGCCATCTCGCCGGCGACCTCGGCCTGACCGCCGGACTGCGCACCGCCGTCCTCGCCGACTGGCGCAACCAGGCCCCCAAACGGCTGCCCGAGCTGAAGGAGCTGTGCGACGAACGCGCTGACCGCCAGGGCGAGTTGCGGTTCCTCCTGGAACCCGACCTCAAGGAGGCCCGCGGCGGCCTGCGCGACGCCACCGCGCTGCGCGCCGTCGCCGCCTCCTGGCTCGCCGACGCCCCCCGCGAGGGCCTGTCCGAGGCCCGCCGCACCCTGCTCGACGTCCGCGACGCCCTCCATCTGAGCACCGGCCGCGCCACCGACCGGCTCGCCCTCCAGGAACAGGACCAGGTAGCGGCCGAACTGGGCCTGCTCGACGCCGACGCCCTGCTCCGGCAGGTCTACGAGGCGGCCCGCGTCATCTCCTACGCCGGTGACGTCACCTGGCGCGAGGTGGGGCGCGTGCTGCGCTCACGCGCCGTACGGCCGCGCCTGCGCGCCATGCTGGGCGGCGGGAAACAGGTGGCCGAGCGATCCCCGCTGGCCGAGGGCGTGGTCGAACAGGACGGCGAGGTGGTCCTCGCCCGCGCCGCCCGCCCCGAACGCGACCCGGTGCTCCCGCTGCGCGCCGCGGCCGCCGCCGCCCAGGCCGGCCTCCCGGTCTCCCGGTACGCCGTACGCCGCCTGGCCGCGACCGCCCGCCCGCTGCCCACTCCCTGGCCCGCCGAGGCCCGCGAACAACTGGTCACCCTGCTCGGCTCCGGCCGCCCCACCGTCGAGGTGTGGGAGGCGCTGGAGGCCGAGGGGCTGATCAGCAGGCTCCTCCCGGACTGGGAACGGGTCCGCTGCCGCCCCCAGCGCAACGCCGTCCACATCTGGACCGTCGACCGCCACCTGATCGAGACCGCCGTCCGCGCCGCCGCCCTCACCCGGCACGTCCACCGCCCCGACCTGCTCCTCGTCGCCGCGCTCCTGCACGACATCGGCAAGGGCTGGCCCGGCGATCACTCGGTGGCCGGCGAGATCATCGCCAAGGACGTGGCCACCCGCATCGGCTTCGACCCCGAGGACGCCGCCGTCCTGTCCACGCTGGTCCGCCACCATCTCCTGCTGATCGACACGGCCACCCGCCGCGACCTGGACGACCCCGCCACCGTCCGCTCCGTCGCCGACGCCGTCGGCACCCAGGGCACCCTGGAACTCCTGCACGCCCTCACCGAGGCCGACGCCCTCGCCACCGGCCCCGCCGCCTGGTCCACCTGGCGCGGCTCCCTCGTCGCCGACCTGGTCCGCCGCGTCGGCGCGCTGCTGGCCGGCGACGTCCCGGACGAACCCGCGCCCACCCCGCCCACCGCCGAACAGGAACGCCTGGCCGTCGAGGCGTTCCGTACCGGCGGCCCGGTCCTCGCCGTGCGCGCCCGCAGCGAGCCGGTGCCCGCCGACGAACCGCCCGGCGCGCCCGAGCCCCTCGGCGTCGAGCTGCTCATCGCCGTTCCCGACCAGAGCGCCGTGCTGCCCGCCGTCGCCGGGGTCCTCGCCATGCACCGGCTCACCGTGCGCACCGCCGAGCTGCGCACCCTGCGGCTGCCGCGGGGCGTGCACGACGGCGACGGCCCGGTGCTGCTGCTCGACTGGCGGGTCGCCGCCGAGTACGGCTCCCTGCCCGAGGCCACCCGGCTCCGCGCCGACCTGGTGCGCGCCCTGGACGGCTCCCTCGACATCGCCGGCCGTCTCGCCGAGCGCGACGCCGCCTACCCGAGGCGCCGGGGCCTGCTCGCCCCGCCGCCGCGCGTGACGGTCGCCCCCGCCGCCTCCCACCACGCCACCGTGATCGAGGTCCGCGCCCAGGACGCCCCCGGCCTGCTGCACCGCATCGGCACCGCCCTGGAGAAGGCGGGCGTCCGGGTCCGCAGCATGCACGTCTCGACACTCGGCGCCAACGCGGTCGACGCCTTCTACGTGACGACGGGCACGGGCGAGCCCCTGCCGGAACAGGACGCGGCCTCGGTGGCGAGGGCACTGGAGGAGACGCTGCGGACACCGTGACGCGCACCGGGAATGCGACGGGCGGGGACTGATGCCCTGCCGGGCCGGATACCCTGGAGGGCAGCCCAGATCCCTCCGACCCCGAGGACCGACGCCACCGTGTTCGATACCCTCTCCGACCGCCTCAGCGCGACTTTCAAAAACCTCCGCGGCAAGGGCCGGTTGTCCGAGGCGGACATCGACGCCACGGCACGCGAGATCCGCATCGCGCTCCTCGAAGCGGACGTGGCCCTTCCGGTCGTCCGCACGTTCATCAAGAACGTCAAGGAACGTGCCCTCGGCGCCGAGGTCTCCAAGGCGCTGAACCCCGCCCAGCAGATCGTGAAGATCGTCAACGACGAGCTGGTGACCATCCTCGGTGGCGAGACCCGGCGCCTGCGCTTCGCCAAGCAGCCGCCCACCGTGATCATGCTCGCGGGTCTCCAGGGTGCCGGTAAGACCACCCTCGCGGGCAAGCTCGGCCGCTGGCTGAAGGAGCAGGGTCACTCCCCGCTGCTGGTCGCCTGCGACCTCCAGCGCCCCAACGCGGTCAACCAGCTCAGCGTCGTCGCCGAGCGCGCGGGCGTCGCCGTGTACGCGCCGGAGCCGGGCAACGGCGTCGGCGACCCGGTCAAGGTCGCCAAGGACTCCATCGAGTTCGCGAAGTCCAAGGTCCACGACATCGTGATCGTGGACACCGCCGGCCGTCTGGGCATCGACCAGGAGATGATGCAGCAGGCCGCGGACATCCGCGACGCGGTCTCCCCGGACGAGATCCTCTTCGTCGTCGATGCGATGATCGGCCAGGACGCCGTCAACACGGCCGAGGCGTTCCGCGACGGCGTCGGCTTCGACGGCGTGGTCCTCTCCAAGCTCGACGGCGACGCCCGCGGTGGTGCCGCGCTGTCCATCCGGCAGATCACCGGCAAGCCGATCATGTTCGCGTCGAACGGCGAGAAGCTGGACGACTTCGACGCGTTCCACCCGGACCGGATGGCCTCCCGCATCCTCGACATGGGTGACCTGCTCACCCTGATCGAGCAGGCGGAGAAGACCTTCAGCCAGGAAGAGGCCGCCAAGATGGCCTCCAAGCTGGCGTCCAAGAAGGGCCAGGACTTCACCCTGGACGACTTCCTGTCCCAGATGGAACAGGTCAGGAAGATGGGCTCGATCAGCAAGCTGCTCGGCATGCTGCCCGGCATGGGCCAGATCAAGGACCAGATCCAGAACATCGACGAGCGCGACGTCGACCGCACCGCCGCGATCATCAAGTCGATGACCCCGGCCGAGCGCCAGGACCCGACGATCATCAACGGCTCCCGCCGCGCCCGTATCGCCAAGGGATCCGGCGTCGAGGTCAGCGCCGTGAAGGGCCTGGTCGAGCGGTTCTTCGAGGCCCGCAAGATGATGTCCCGGATGGCCCAGGGCGGCGGGATGCCGGGCATGCCGGGGATTCCGGGCATGGGCGGCGGCCCCGGCCGGCAGAAGAAGCAGCAGAAGAAGGCCAAGGGCAAGCAGCGCTCCGGCAACCCGATGAAGCGCAGGCAGCAGGAGCTGGAGGAGGCCCAGCGCCGCGAGGCCGCGGCGGCCCAGGCCGGCAACGCCTTCCAGCTGCCCCAGCAGGGCTCCGAGGAGTTCGAGCTGCCGGACGAGTTCAAGAAGTTCATGGGCTGACGGTCGTACGACATGGTCGTATGACATGACGACCGCCGTCTGATGGACATGACGGCTGTACGACGCTGAAGGGCGCCCCCTGTTTCCGGGGGGCGCCCTTCAGCATGTGCCGTGCGCCGGTATCTGTCTTAACGTCCCTATATGAGCAACGCGCCGCCCCCGCGCAAGGACCCGGAGCAGCCGTGGCGCGCCGAGGGCACCCCCGACGGGCCCCGGCGCTCCGGTGGGGGAGGGCTGCGGGGCGGGAAGTGGTGGGGGCTCCTCGTCACCGCGGTGATCGTCTTCCTGCTGGCCTATTTCGGCCTGAACTACCTCGGCCAGGCCAATCAGCCGACGATCTCCTACACCGAGTTCAGCCGGCAGGTCTCCGAGGGCAATGTCGCCACGATCTACTCCAAGGGCGACGCCATCCAGGGCCAGTTGAAGACCGCCCGGAACAACCCCGAGGGCGGCGGCCGGTACACCCGGTTCAAGACGCAGCGCCCCGCCTTCGCGGACGACCGGTTGTGGCAGAACCTGAGCAGTCATGGCGTCACGGTGACCGCCCGGCCGGTGGTGCAGGAGCGCAGCTTCGTCTCCAATCTGCTGCTCTCCCTGATCCCGATCCTGGTCCTGGTCGCGGTGTGGGTCTTCTTCGCCCGGCGGCTCGGCGGCGCGCTGCCCGGCGCGGGCGGTCTGTTCGGGCGCCGGGCACCGCCCAAGCCGGTGGGGCCCGAGCCGGACGCGCGGCGCACGACGTTCGCGGACGTGGCCGGGATCGACGAGGTCAAGGGCGAGCTGGACGACGTGGTGGACTTCCTGGAGCACCCGGACGCCTACCGCAGGATGGGCGCCAAGCTGCCTCGGGGCGTGCTGCTCGCGGGCCCGCCCGGCACCGGGAAGACACTGCTCGCGCGGGCGGTGGCGGGCGAGGCCGGGGTGCCGTTCTTCTCCGCCTCGGCGTCGGAGTTCATCGAGATGATCGTCGGTGTCGGCGCGTCGCGGGTGCGCGAGCTGTTCGCGGAGGCCCGCAAGGTGGCGCCGTCGATCATCTTCATCGACGAGATCGACACCATCGGCCGGGCGCGCAGCGGCAGTACGGCCATGAGCGGGCACGACGAGCGGGAGCAGACGCTCAACCAGATCCTCACCGAGATGGACGGCTTCTCGGGCTCGGAGGGCGTGATCGTCATCGCGGCGACCAACCGCGCCGACATCCTGGACCCGGCGCTGACCCGCCCCGGCCGCTTCGACCGGGTGGTCACGGTGGCCCCGCCGGACCGTGCCGGCCGTGAGGCGATCCTGCGCATCCACACGCGGGACGTGCCGCTGGAGCCGGACGTGGACCTGGCCCGGCTGGCGCGCGCGACCCCCGGTATGACGGGCGCGGACCTCGCCAATCTGGCCAACGAGGCGGCGCTGCTCGCGGTCAAACGGAAGCAGGACCGGGTGACCGGCGCGAATCTCTCCGAGGCGCTGGAGAAGGTCCAGCTGGGTGCCGAGCGGACCCTGGTGATGCCGGAGGAGGACCGGCGGCGTACGGCGTACCACGAGAGCGGCCACGCGCTGCTCGGCATGCTCCAGCCGGGCGCGGACCCCGTTCGCAAGATCACCATCGTGCCGCGCGGCCGGGCGCTCGGGGTGACGATGTCCACGCCCGAGGTGGAGCGCTACGCCCATTCGGAGGAGTACCTGCGCGGTCGGATCATCGGTGCGCTGGGTGGCATGGCCGCGGAGGAGGTCGTCTACGGCGTGGTCACCACGGGCGCGGAGAGCGACCTCGAACAGGTGACGAACATCGCCCGCGCGATGGTGGCCCGCTGGGGCATGAGCGAGCGGGTCGGCCGGCTGTCCGCGCTGCCGAGCGACGCCCAGCAGGCGTACGGGCTCGCGGCGGCGCCGGGCACGCTCGATGTGATCGACACCGAGATGCGGCGGATCGTGGACGACTGCTACGAGGAGGCGCTGCGCAAACTCCAGGACCACCGCGGCCAGCTGGACGCGCTGGCGCGGGCGCTGCTGGAGCACGAGACGCTGGAGGAGGCGGACGCGTACCGCATCGCCGGGATCACCCGGCTGGCCAAGGACCCCGAGGAGGCACGGTGAGCCGGGTCCACCGGCTCCGCCGGGCCTGTCGGGTTCACCGGGTTCAGGGGACGCGCGCGATCAGATAGCGGAAGACGTTGGGCATCCAGACCGTGCCGTCCGCGCGGCGGTACGGGTGCAGGGCCTCCGTCAGCTCCTTGTCGACCTGCTTGGCGTCGGTCGCCGCGATCGCCGCGTCGAACAGACCGGTCGACAGCAGTCCGCGCACCGCGCTGTCCGGGTCGGCGTATCCGAACGGGCAGGAGACCCGCCCGGAGCCGTCCGGGCGCAGCCCCGCCCGCTGGGCGGCCTCCTCCAGGTCGTCCCGCCGGGCCGGGCGCCAGCCACCGGTACTGCGCAAAGGATCAGCCAGTTTCGCCGCGACGCGGAGCACGCTGGAGGTGGTGCAACGTTCCTGCGGACCCCAGCCGGCGAGCACCACGGCGGTACCGGGGGCGGTGCGGGGGAGGACCTGTGCGAGCAGGGCCGCGAACTCCTGAGGATCGCCGGAGGGGCAGCGGATCGGGTCGAGTGCGGTGATCAGGTCGTACGATCCGGCGGTTCCGGTGTCCGCGGGGGAGCCGTGGCCGAGTTCCGCGCGCGGGGCGCCGCCGTCCGGTGGGCGCAGCCGCTCGCGGGCGAGGGCGAGCAGTTCGGGGGAGGGATCGGTGCCGGTGACGGCGGCGCCGCGGGCGGCCGCCAGGAGAAGGGCGAGGCCGGAGCCGCAGCGCAGGCCGAACAGACGGGTGTCCGGGCCCACGTCGAGCCGTTCGTACACGGCCTCGTGGAGCGGGACGAGCATCCGTTCCTGGATCTCGGCCCAGTCGCGCGCGCGTGCCTCCGCTTCCTCGTGGGCTGTGGGTTCCACGTGCGGCGGATACCGCCGTACGAGCGAAGCTGTCATGGATAAGCGCCCCCATCCGCCGACGGTTCGCCGCTGCGTCCGGTTGTGTGGCCCCCGTGCCCGCCGCCCTCGCGACGACTCACGTATGCCAGGTAACCCCCGCCTCGCGGTGCCGTCCAGGGGTCGAGGGCGCCTGCTTGGCCGCGGTGGGCCGGTGTGGCGAGAATTCACATCCCGGCAACCCCGCTGTGCTTACGGTGATCACACCGGAGGACGGGCCGGTGCCGGGCGGTGCGGTCGCGCACGGTAACGTCGCGACCGTCGCGGCGCCGACCGAAGACGAGGCCGGAATCCGAGAGCGGCCGAATCGCCTCTTGCGCCGCCACGGGCCACCGTCGTGACAGGGCCTACTGGGCGAATCGTAGTGCCACCTACGCACCGGCTTGTGATGAGCTGTGAGGCTTCCTCCGCACATCGGCGCACGCGCCCTCGTCAGGACGCATCAGTGCCAACTGACGGGTACGTGCAAATTATTTGGGATGCCCCGGAATAGGAACACAGCGTGCCCCCCGCTCGTTGTCATTACGTGAGCACGACACAGACACCACCTGTTCTCGCCGCAGAGCTGGCACAGGCGTGGGCCGACATTCAGCGGTACCACCCCGATCTGCCGGATCTCGCCGCGCCAGAGTCCCTGATCGGAGAGTCGTCCTCCGCCTGCGGACACGAACTCTCCTTCGAACGGCTGCTCCATGAGGCAGTCCACGGCATCGCCGCCGCGCGCGGGGTCCGCGACACCTCCCGTGCCGGCCGCTACCACAACCGACGGTTCCTCTCGATCGCCGAGGAGCTGGGCCTGGACCACCCCGAGGAACCGCATCCCAGCAGCGGCTTCTCCCTGGTCACGCTCAACCCCGAGGCGAAGCGGCGCTACCGCCCGACCATCGAGCGCCTCCAGCGCGCCCTCAAGGCGCACTCGGCGGCCACCACGGAGGACACCTCCCGCACCTTCCGGGGTCCCGCCGCCCGCCATGGCTCCTCCGGCGGCGGTGTCCGCGTCAAGGCCGTCTGCGAGTGCGGTCGCAACGTCCGTGTGGTCCCCTCCGTCCTCGCCCAGGCACCCATCGTCTGCGGCGGCTGCGGCAAACCCTTCCGCATCCCGGAAATGTCAGGCGCCGCCTGACCCTCCACCCCGGCATCTCGTGGGTGCCGGACCCCACACCACGACCCCGCACCGCGCCCGTCGGCACCCCAGGCCAGCGGGCGCGGGCTGCGATGCCGCGGGACGCGCACCCCGGCCCGGAGGGGTCCGCCGGGTATGGCAGAATGGATGGCTGTACTCGACAGCCGCACAGGACCCCTCTCTCCTCCGGCTGACGCGTCCGTCGGGCACACGGGTACCGCAACCCCACGCGGCAACGCGCCGTGCCCCACCCACGTCAAAACCAGGAGATTCCACTCCCGTGGCAGTCAAGATCAAGCTGAAGCGTCTGGGCAAGATCCGTTCGCCTCACTACCGCATCGTCGTCGCCGACTCCCGTACCCGCCGTGACGGCCGGGCCATCGAGGAGATCGGCAAGTACCACCCGACCTACAACCCGTCGGTCATCGAGGTGGACGCCGACCGCGTGGCGTACTGGCTCGGCGTCGGCGCCCAGCCGACCGAGCCGGTCCTCGCCATCCTGAAGAAGACCGGCGACTGGCAGAAGTTCAAGGGCGAGCCGGCTCCCGCGCCGCTGCTCGTCGCCGAGCCCAAGCCGGCCCGTCCGTCGTTCGACGCCCTCGGTGGCGACGACGACGCCAAGGGTGAGGCCATCACCCAGAAGAAGAAGGCTGAGAAGAAGGACGAGGCCGCGGCTGAGTCCGAGTCGACCGAGGCCTGAGCAGCATGCTCGAAGAGGCGCTTGAGCACCTCGTGAAGGGCATCGTCGACAACCCTGACGATGTGCAGGTCGCCTCGCGCAACCTGCGCCGCGGGCGCGTGCTCGAGGTCCGGGTCCACCCCGACGACCTCGGCAAGGTGATCGGTCGCAACGGTCGCACCGCGCGCGCTCTGCGTACCGTCGTGGGCGCCATCGGCGGTCGCGGTGTCCGCGTCGACCTGGTCGACGTGGACAACGTCCGCTGACGCTTCATCGCAACCGGCTCGGGCCGGGGAGGGCCACTGGGCCGTCCCCGGCCCGCAGTCGTATCCGCAGCAGTCGTACAACGCGGTCGTACGACGCAGCCGTACAGCGCGGTCGTACGAGCAGGACATGCGCAGCAGATGACAGGAGAATTGGAACGGTGCAGCTGGTAGTCGCACGGGTCGGCCGTGCCCATGGCATCAAGGGCGAGGTCACCGTCGAGGTACGTACGGACGAGCCGGAGCTGAGGCTGGCCCCCGGCGCCGTCCTCGCCACGGATCCCGCGTCGGCGGGGCCGCTGACCATCGAGACGGGCCGCGTCCACAGCGGCCGGCTGCTGCTGCGCTTCGCGGGCGTCACCGACCGGACCGGCGCCGAGGCCCTGCGCAACACCCTGCTGATCGCCGACGTGGACCCGGAGGAGCTGCCGGAGGGCGAGGACGAGTACTACGACCATCAGCTCATGGACCTGGACGTGGTCACCGAGGACGGCGTGGAGGTCGGCCGGATCACCGAGATCTCGCACCTGCCCTCGCAGGACCTGTTCATCGTGGAGCGCCCGGACGGCACCGAGGTCATGATCCCCTTCGTGGAGGAGATCGTCGCCGAGATCGACCTGGAGGAGCAGAAGGCCGTCATCACGCCCCCGCCCGGCCTGATCGACGACCGCGCCGAGATCGCCTCCAGCCGCGAGCCGGAGGAAGACCGGTCTTCGGAAGGCCGGCCGACGGAAGACCAGCCGGGGGAAGACGCGTAATGCGCCTGGATGTCGTCACCATCTTCCCCGAGTACCTGGACCCCCTGAACGTCTCGCTCGTCGGCAAGGCCCGGCACCGCGGACAGCTGGCCGTGCACGTCCACGACCTGCGCGCATGGACGTACGACCGGCACAACACGGTCGACGACACGCCGTACGGCGGCGGCCCCGGCATGGTCATGAAGACCGAGCCCTGGGGCGACGCCCTCGACACCGTCCTCGCCGACGGCTACGAGACCGGCGCCCACGGCCCCGCGCTGCTCGTCCCCACCCCGAGCGGCCGGCCCTTCACCCAGGAACTCGCCGTGGAACTCTCCGAGCGGCCCTGGCTGATCTTCACACCGGCCCGCTACGAGGGCATCGACCGGCGTGTCTTCGACGAGTACGCCACCCGGATGCCCGTCTACGAGGTCTCCATCGGGGATTACGTCCTCGCCGGCGGCGAAGCGGCCGTCCTCGTCATCACCGAGGCCGTCGCCCGGCTGCTGCCCGGCGTCCTCGGCAACGCCGAGTCCCACCGCGACGACTCCTTCGCGCCCGGCGCCATGGCAAACCTCCTGGAAGGCCCCGTCTACACCAAGCCGCCCGCCTGGCGCGGCCGGGACATCCCGGACGTGCTGCTCAGCGGCCACCACGGCAAGATCGCCCGCTGGCGCCGCGACGAGGCCCTGCGCCGTACGACCCTCAACCGGCCCGATCTGATCGAGCGCTGCGACCCGAAGGCCTTCGACAAGAAGGACCGCGAAATGCTGTCCATCCTGGGCTGGGAACCGGACCCGGACGGTCACTCGTCCGGCCGATTTTGGCGCCGGGCCACCGGCATGGAAGAATAGGCCGCTGCTGTGCGCCCGTCCGGTGTGCGCCCCTGCCACAGGGGGACAAGACGCCCGACCCGACACGCGCGGCACCAACCTGTACCTCTTCAGTCCCGTTGATGACCTGTGGCATCAGCGAAGAAAGCAGACGAAATGTCTCACCTGCTCGACACCGTCGACTCCGCGTCGCTGCGCACCGACCTCCCGGCCTTCCGTCCGGGTGACACGGTCAACGTCCACGTGCGCGTCATCGAGGGCAACCGCTCCCGTGTGCAGCAGTTCAAGGGCGTCGTGATCCGCCGCCAGGGCTCCGGTGTCCGCGAGACCTTCACGGTCCGCAAGGTCTCGTTCTCCGTCGGCGTCGAGCGCACCTTCCCGGTGCACACCCCGATCGTCGAGAAGATCGAGCTGGTCACCCGTGGTGACGTGCGCCGCGCCAAGCTCTACTACCTCCGTGAGCTGCGCGGCAAGGCCGCGAAGATCAAGGAGAAGCGCGAGAACTGAGCGCCTCCCCGGAGTCACAGCGGGGCCGGATAACATCTCGCCCCGATGGACACCGAAGCACAGCCGACGAAGCGCGACCGCACCTCCCGTCCGGATTCCCCGGACCCGGAGGAGCGGTCGCGTTTCGCGTTGCCGGCCCGGATCGCCGAATGGCTGCCGGGCGGCCGCGTCACCCTCACCCTCTTCGCCTGCCTGGTGTTCCTGCTCCTGCTGAGCACCTTCGTGGTGCAGCCCTTCCAGATCCCGAGCGGGTCCATGGAGCAGGGACTGCGGATCGGCGACCGCGTCCTCGTGAACAAGCTGACCTACCGCTTCGGCGCCGGACCCGCCCGCGGGGACGTGATTGTGTTCGACGGAAGCGGGTATTTCGGGGACGGCGACTACATCAAGCGGGTCGTCGGGGTGGGCGGGGACCATGTGGTCTGCTGCGACAAGCGGGGGAGGATCGACGTGAACGGCCGCGCGGTCGACGAATCGGCGTTCCTCTACCCCGGGGACAGCCCCTCCAGCGTGCCGTTCAACATCGTGGTGCCGCCGGGCACCCTGTTCGTCCTCGGTGACCACCGCAGCGACTCCAGCGACTCCCGCGACCACCTCGGCTCGCCGGGCGGCGGCATGATCCCGGTCGGCCGCGTCATCGGCCGGGCCGACTGGATCGTCTGGCCGTACCGCCACTGGACCCATCTGACCCGGCCGTCCGCCTACGCGCGTGTGCCGGCGGCGACGGGCGGCGCCCATGGGTAACCGCGGCAAGCCGCGCGCGAGCTCCGGTCCGGCCGGCTCAGGGCCGGCCACCGCCGCCTCCCGGCGCAGCTCCGCGCCCGGCGGCGGCCGCACCCGCGCGGAACGGCGGAAACTCCAGCGCAAGGTCAAGCGCAAGCGCAGACGTTCAGCCGTCCGGGAGATCCCCCTTCTGGTGGGAGTCGCGGTGCTGATCGCGCTGGTACTGAAGACCTTCCTCGTCCAGGCCTTCGTGATCCCGTCCGGCTCCATGGAGCAGACGATCCGGGTCGGCGACCGCGTCCTGGTCGACAAGCTGACGCCGTGGTTCGGCTCCCAGCCCGAGCGCGGGGACGTCGTCGTCTTCCGTGACCCGGGCGGCTGGCTGGCGGGCGAGGAGGCCGCCCAGAAGCCGGACCCGGTCGTCGTCAAACAGCTCAAGGAGGGCCTCAGCTTCATCGGGCTGCTGCCGTCCTCCAATGAGAAGGACCTGATCAAGCGGGTCATCGGGGTCGGCGGCGACCATGTGAAGTGCTGCGACGCGCAAGGGCGGATCACCGTCAACGGCGTTCCGCTGTCCGAGAAGGACTACCTCTATCCGGGCAACGACCCGTCTGACATCCGCTTCGACGTCACCGTCCCGAAGGGCCGGCTGTGGGTGATGGGCGACCACCGGGGCGAGTCCGCGGACTCCCGCTACCACCGCAACTCCCCGTACGGCGGAACGGTGTCGGTGAAATCGGTGGTCGGACGGGCCATGTGGATCGGCTGGCCGATCGGCCACTGGACGCGCCTGGAGGAACCTAAAACCTTTGCAAGCGTTGCCCGTGCCGGGACGAGGGCGGCTGCCGCTCCGCCCCCGTCGCATAGGGTTGACCATGAGAATCCGAACGGAATGACCCGACTCCCGACCCCTGCGGAACTCCCGCTCGTTATGGGAGTGGTGGGCCTGCGCCGTCTGTGGCGCGGGCGGCGGCACGGAGTAAGGAGTTGGAGTGGGGGATGTGGCGGTTGGCGCACGGTCGGGTCACGACGGCGAGGAGCACCGCGGGAACCCCGCGGAGGCGGACGACTCAGGTACGGACGGCGCCATGACCACCGGGAATGAAGCGGCGGGCGACGACGGCGCACCGCGCGACGGACAGGGCTCCAGGAGCGCGGGCGCGGGCGATGCCCCGCCGCCGCCCAGGAAGCCGCGCTCCTTCTGGAAGGAGCTGCCGATCCTGGTCGTGATCGCGCTGGTCCTGGCGCTGCTGATCAAGACCTTCCTGGTCCAGGCGTTCTCGATCCCCTCCGCCTCGATGGAGAACACCCTCCAGATCGGCGACCGCGTCCTGGTCGACAAGCTCACCCCGTGGTTCGGCTCCAAGCCCGAGCGCGGCGAGGTCGTCGTCTTCCACGACCCGGACGACTGGCTGGCGGGCGAGCCCGCGCCGAACCCGAACGCGGTGCAGAAGGTCCTCAGCTGGGTCGGTCTGATGCCCTCCGCGAATGAGAAGGACCTGATCAAGCGCGTGATCGGCGTCGGCGGCGACACCGTCGAGTGCAAGGGCACCGGCCCCCTGCTGGTCAACGGCAAGGCGCTGAACGAGCCGTATGTCTACCCCGGCAACACCCCGTGCAGCCAGGACGACCAGGGCGGCCAGTTCAAGGTGAAGGTCCCCAAGGGCTACCTGTGGGTGATGGGCGACCACCGGCAGAACTCGCGGGACTCGCGCTACAACCAGACCGACAAGAACCACGGCTTCGTCCCCGTCGACAAGGTCGTCGGCCGCGCCATCGTCAAGGCCTGGCCCATCAGCCACTGGGGCACCCTGCCCGTCCCGGACACCTTCGACCAGCCCGGTCTGGGCAACCAGCAGTCCTCCTCCGCCGCGTCCCTGACGGTCGCCCCCGAGGGCGTCGCCGTCGCGGCCGTCGCCCCCGTCGTGGTGTGGCGGCGCAGGCGCGCGGACCGGCTGCGCTCGGACGCCCTGCCGAAGTCCTCGGCCGGACAGCGCTGAGCGCCCCGCCCACGCTTCCCCGGACCGCGTGTGAAGCTCCGGGAAAGCTGTGCCCCAGGTACTGGAAGAGGGGCTGACCACGCTCGGTACCGACAGGTAGGGTGCGGGTCCATGGGTGGTGAGAGTGCGACGCGTACGGCCCCGCGCAGCGGCGGCAACGGCACGGCGGCGGCCGGCGGCCGGCTCGGTCAGCGGCTGTCCGGGGTGGCCGTGGCCCTGGGCCTGGTGCTGTTCCTCGGCGGCTTCGGCTGGGCGGCCGTGAGCTATCGGCCGTACACCGTGCCCACCAGCTCCATGACCCCCACCATCGACGCGGGCGACCGGGTGCTCGCCCAGCGCGTGGACGGCGACGAGGTGCGCCGCGGCGATGTGGTCGTCTTCCGCGACAGCAGCTGGGTCACCGGCTCCGACGTGGTCAAGCGCGTGGTCGCGGTCGGCGGCGACACCGTCTCCTGCTGCACGGACGGCAAGCTGACCGTCGACGGCAAGCAGATCGAGGAGCCGTACCTGCCCGAGGGGACCGCGGCCGAGAACCAGAACTTCCCGACCGTGACCGTGCCCAAGGGCCGGCTGTTTCTGCTCGGCGACGAACGCCAGGGCTCCCTGGACTCCACCGCCCACCTCACGGACGCCGCCAAGGGCACCGTCTCCCGCACCGCCGTGATCGCCCGCGTGGACGCCGTCGTCTTCCCCTGGAAGGGCGGGCTGAAGCGCCCCACCGGGTTCGAGGCGCTGGGCGCCCTGTCGCGGCCGGGACCGCTTTCCACGATCGAGCTGCTGATCGTGGCCGGCGCCGTCCTCGTCCTCGGCGGCGGCGCCTACGGCCCGATCGCCAAGCGGGCCGGCCGCTCCCGCGCCCGTACGGCCCGCGCGGAGGCGGCCGGTGTCCGCTGAGCCCGGGTGCGAGCAGCCGCCGTACGAAGGGGGCCTGCGCAAGGTGGCCCGCGTGGTGCTGCTCGACCCCGCGGACCGCATCCTGCTGCTGCACGGCCATGAGCCCGACGACCCCGCCGACGACTGGTGGTTCACCCCCGGCGGCGGCGTGGAGGGCGCCGAGACCCGCGCCCAGGCGGCGCTGCGGGAACTCGCCGAGGAGACCGGCATCACCGAGGTCGACCTCGGCCCGGTGCTGTGGCGGCGCCGCTGCTCCTTCCCGTTCGCGGGCCGCCGCTGGGACCAGGACGAGTGGTACTACCTGGCCCGTACGACCCAGACCGCGACGGCGCCGGCCGGCCTGACGGAGCTGGAGCGGCGCAGTGTCGCCGGAGCGCGCTGGTGGACGTGCCGGGAACTGAGCCGGGCACATGAGACGGTGTATCCGACCAGACTCGCCGAGCTGCTGCGCACGCTGCTCGACGAGGGTCCCCCGGCCGGCCCCCTGACCCTCGACACGGAAATCGTCTGAGAGCCAGGGGAACTGGCGCACAATGGGGGGATCGCACGGCTGAAGGGGAACATGCCATGAGCGCCGAGGACCTCGAGAAGTACGAGACCGAGATGGAGCTGAAGCTCTACCGGGAGTACCGAGATGTCGTCGGTCTGTTCAAATACGTGATCGAGACGGAACGGCGCTTCTACCTCACCAACGACTACGAGATGCAGGTGCACTCGGTCCAGGGAGAGGTGTTCTTCGAGGTGACGATGGCCGACGCCTGGGTCTGGGACATGTACCGGCCGGCCCGGTTCGTCAAGCAGGTCCGGGTGCTCACGTTCAAGGACGTGAACATCGAGGAGCTGAACAAGAGCGACCTGGAACTGCCGGGCGGCTGATGACCTGCGCGTTTGCGCTCGGTTACGCCGTCCGGGTGACAGGGTTTTCCACAACCACCCGGCAGCCCACCAAGATCCACTTTCCTCGGGTGGATGCGTGACGGTTGGCGCCGGAGGTGGTGCCGACATGAACGCACGAGAAGCGATCGGCAGGTACGGAGAGGACCTGGCCGCCCGGCGGCTGGCCGAGGGCGGGATGACGATCCTGGCGCGCAACTGGCGCGCCGGGCGCAGCGGCGAGATCGACATCGTGGCCAGGGACGGCGAGGTCTTGGTCGTCTGCGAGGTCAAGACCCGCGCGGGCGGCCGTTACGAACATCCCATGGCCGCGGTGACCCCGGAAAAGGCCACCCGGCTGCGCGACCTCGCGGAACGCTGGATCCACGCCCACGGCGGCGCCCCACCGGGCGGCGTCCGCATCGACCTGGTCGGTGTCCTCGTCCCCGGCCGCGGCGCCCCGCGGGTCGAGCACGCGCGGGGGGTGGCCTGAATGGCATTCGCCCGCACCTGCTCCGTCGCCCTGGTCGGCGTCGAGGGCGTGGTCGTCGAGGTCCAAGCCGACCTCGAACCCGGCGTCGCCGCCTTCACCCTGGTCGGCCTCCCGGACAAGAGCCTGACGGAGAGCAGGGACAGGGTGCGCGCGGCGGTGGTGAATTCCGGCGCCGAGTGGCCGCAGAAGAAGCTCACCGTCGGGCTCAGCCCCGCCTCGGTGCCGAAGGCCGGCTCCGGGTTCGACCTGGCCGTGGCCTGCGCGGTCCTCGGCGCCGCCGAACGCATCGACCCACGCGTGCTCGCCGACATCGTCATGATCGGCGAGCTGGGCCTGGACGGCCGGGTGCGCCCCGTGCGCGGCATCCTGCCCGCCGTGCTGGCCGCCGCCGACGCGGGCTACGAGCAGGTGGTCGTGCCCGAGTGCGCCGCCGCGGAGGCCGCGCTGGTCCCCGGCGTGTCGGTGCTCGGCGTCCGCAGCCTGCGCCAGCTCATCGCGGTGCTGGCCGAGGAACCCGTGCCCGAGGAGGAGGCCGACGAACAGGGCCGCCCGGACCCGCTGCTGGCCGGGCTGCGGGTGCCGGGCACCGGCGCCGCCACCGGCATGCGCAGCCTCGGCGCGGCCCAGCACGAATCCGATCCCGACCTGGCCGATGTCGTCGGCCAGACCTCGGCCCGCACGGCCGTGGAGGTGGCCGCCGCCGGCGGGCACCACCTGTTCCTGGAGGGACCGCCGGGCGCCGGCAAGACGATGCTGGCCGAACGCCTGCCCGCCGTACTGCCGAGGCTCACCAGGGAGGAGTCGCTGGAGGTCACGGCGGTGCACTCGGTGGCGGGGCTGCTGCCACCGGGCAAGCCGCTCATCGACATCGCGCCCTACTGCGCCCCGCACCACTCGGCGACGATGCAGTCACTCGTGGGCGGTGGGCCCGGCATCGCGCGTCCGGGGGCGGTGTCCCTCGCCCATCGCGGTGTGCTGTTCCTGGACTTTAGCGAGCACCGACTCAGCGTCCGTGTCACCCGTTGAGGTGAAGGACGACCGCTTCACGTCAACCTTTAGCTACCGATCTGTTTCTCTTCGTGCCGTACGGGACGACTCGGAGGGAAGCCCTGGTGAGAAGCAATCTGGTGCTGGAGGACCTGCGTGTTCAGAAGGTCAGACGGGTTGACGGCAGCTGGTCGTTCTCGATTCTCTGGCCGGACTACACGCCCGACGAGGAAGCCGATAGCTATCTGCGTCTCTACGAGGGCTCGGGTTCGCAGGAGCCGTACGCGTACTACCTCGTCGATCACCTCCGGTGGCGTCTCCGCGAGAGTCTGACCACGGAGACGATCACGCTCCAGGACCTCCAGCGGTACCAGGGGGCGGTGGGGGCACAGGTGCCGATGCCGTACGGGCAGCCGTGGCGGTTGCCCCCGAAGCGTCCGTACGGCACCTCTGCCCTGTCGATCTCGGCGACGGTCCTGAAGAACTTCTACTTGCACCAGTGCGTGAAGCGGGGCATCAATCAGACCCTCCGTGAGGCTCTGGACGTCACGCGGCTGCCCACCACGGCGGACCGCCGGAGGGCCTTCCTGGGGCATGTGAAGACCTCGATGGCAGCGAATCCGTTGGCACCGGGGAAGGGCCCGGGGCGCCGGCATCCGAAGATGCTGCCCGACGGGGCCCGGCCGGACCTGCTGGCCTCGGTGAACACGGCCCGCGACGCGATGGTCGTGACCTGGCTCTCCGACTCGACCTTGAGGATCGGCGCCCTGACCGGCTTCCACCTGGTCGACCTGCACCTGCGGGAGGACGCGGCCTGCGGCGAGTGCAAAAGCCCGCACGTCCACGTCTGCCACCGCCACAACAACCCCAACCGGGCCAGGGCAAAGCGGAAGGAAGACTGGCGCCTGACCGACGGGGTGATCTGCGGCGGTGAGATTTACCGGGCGAGCCCGGCCATGGTCAGCTCCTACTTCAAGTACATGACCACCGAGTACGCAAAACACGCCGCAGGTCACGGCATGCTCCTCATCCAGCTGGCCGGCCCGGCCATCGGCGAACCGTGGACTGCGGACGCGGCCCGCGGAATGCTGCGGCGGGCGGGACGGCGGGCCAAACTGCCCGGCCGCATCAAGCCGCACGCGTTCCGGCACACGACCACGTCGAAGGTCCTGGAAGCGGCGAAAGGCGACCCGCTCGTGGCCAAGGCCGTCGGCAACTGGGCGTCAGCCGCTATGGTCGACGAGGTCTACGGCCACCCGGACCTGCACTCCCCGGAGTTCTCCGCGGCCCTGACCGAGGTCTGGGGGGACACCGAATGAGGACCACCACCCACTCAGTTCTCTCGCTGCTGGTCAACCAGCACGCGGCCACCCGCACGGTCGCCGACCGCCTGGAGATCCTCCACGCGCTCATCGCTGGCCCCTCCTTCGATCCCGTCTTCCGCGGGGATGTGCTCCAGATCCCCGGAGACCACCCCGCCTACGGATGGCGATGCAAGGTCGAGGACTGCCAGCGGAGCAAGGAAGGCAACTGGGACCTCTGCCACAGCCACCAGGACCAGTGGGCGGCCCACCGCGCGGACGGCTCCACCTACACCTCGTTCCTCGACATCGCCGAACCGCTCCAGACCCGGAGCTGGTCCGACCCCCGCCCCTGCCTGATCTGCCCGGACCTGCCGGCCGTCGGCCACATGGGGTTCTGCACCGTCCACGCGAAACGGTGGACCGGCTGGGAACGCTATGAACGCAAGAAGGGGCTGCAACCGCAGCTCGAGGACTGGCTGCCCCGCCAGAGATCGCTGCCCGGCATGGGCAAGTGCCGGGTGCTGGCCTGCAGTGAACTCGCCGATCCCCACCCGCTCCGCCTGTGTTCCCGGCACAGCACCCTCTACAACCGCCAGGGCCGGCCGGGCGACGCCCGGGTCCCGGACCGCCGGCACGGCTCGCTGCGTTCCGGCCCGCACGGCCACGGACCGATCACCTACGGCAACGAGGCGGCGTTCAACCAGTGGTGCCGGACCGCTCCGGCCATCGTCCGCATGACGGGCACCCTCTCCCTGCTCGGACTGCGGCCGCTGGTGAAGGCCGAGCTCCAGTGGATCTTGTCCCACCATTCCCAGACCGTGATCGAAGGCGCCTACTGGCCGCTGCGGTTCATCCAGAGCATCGCCCAGTACTGCCGTGACCACGATGCGAGTTCCCTAACTGATCTCGACCTCGACGGCCTCACGGACCACCACCAGAAGATCGTCAAGGCGATGCTCGGCGAACTGCGACTCGTCTACTTCACCCGCCAGGACACCAAGCAGTCCGGGTTCTTCGAGACCGCCCACTACGGCGTGATCTTCCCCAACTGCAGCAGTCACTTCGACCTGACCGGCATCTCCCAGACCTGGCTACGGGACATCCTCTGGGACTTCTACGACAACCTGATGCGAAACAAGCCGCCCCGTTCCCAGACCACCTTCAAGGCCATCCGCCGGGCCTGCACCGAACTCAGCGCCTACCTGAACGCGCAGGCACCGGCGGGCGGCAACGACCCCCGACGGCTGACCGAGCAGCACATGCTGGACTTCGTCGCGGACCAGCGCCATCGGGGCCGCAACGGACTGGAGCCCCTCGGCCTGCACACAGACCCCGGAGGCCGCGGCCGCACACAGCCCCGCGTGACCCCGGATGCGGTCGGCCGGATCTTCACAGGTGTCCGACGACTGCTCAGGTTCGGCATGGACGAGGGCCTCACCACCACCGCCGGCCTCGACCGCCGCTTCGTCACCGCCGTCCCGAACGGCGGAACCTCGCGCGGTGGCCGGCGCCAACCGTTCTCCGACGAGGTCGCCCGGGCACTCGCCACCGACGACAACCTCAAACTCCTCGACCAGCACGACGTCGAAGACCGCGGCCTGCGGGACATCTGGGAGGCCCTGGTCTTCACCGGCCGCCGCGCGAACGAGATCATCAAACTCCGGCTCGAGTGCCTCGGTCGGATCAACGGCCTGCCCGTGCTCTGGCACGACCAGACCAAAGTCGGGAATCTCGACGAGGGAATCCGCATCCCCGAACGGCTCGTCGACCGCCTTGAGGTCCGCCAGGCCAAAACCATCGAACGCTTCGTCGAACGGTTCGGGCGCAAGCCCACCCCGGAAGAGCGAACCCTCATCGCGCTCTTTCCCCGCCGCTCTACCAATCGCGCCGCCCTGCGGAGCGTCAGCTACGGCTTCTTCCAGACCGGCTTCTCCACCTGGGTCAACGAACTCGACATCCGAGGCGTCCCTCACCAGGCCCGCCACACCCTGGCCACCAAACTCCTCAAGGCCGGCGCGAACCTCTCCCACGTCAAGCGCTACCTCGGACAGGTCTCCGAGGCCATGGCTGAGCACTACGCGCACATCGCCAACACCGACCCCAGGCTGAACGAGGCCCTCAACACGCTGTGGGTCGCCGGGCCCGGAGCCGCCGAGCCAGGTCTCCTCCTGTCGTCGGGCGAACCCATGACCCGTGAACAGGCCGAGGCGCTGGCCATCGACCTCACACGCCGGTCCACCCCGGCCGAGGGCGGCTTCTGCACCTTCCAGCCCGTCGTCGACGGCAATGCCTGCCCCTGGAACATGGACTGCCACAACTGCGACAAGTTCGTCCTCTCCGGCGCTGACCTCGTTTACTGGCACCGCAAACGCGAGCAATGGCGCATGGTCGCCGAAGGGGCGCCCGACCCTGCCACCGCGGACTATCTCCACGACCTCTTCGAGCCCACCGCCCTCGCGATCAGCGGCCTGGAGAAGGCCCTGGCAGCCGTTGGTCTCCTCGACGAGGCCCTCGAGCTGGACCTGCGCCGACCTCAGGACTACTTCGGCCGGGTCTGGGCCACCGCGTTCCGAGCACAGGAACTCGCCCGTCTTCAAGACGCAGGAGATCCCGCATGAGGCCCTCGAACACTGCGGCTGCCATCGCCGCCCGCCGCACACAGACCAAAGAGAAGCTGGACCGCGTCACCACCGCAATCGGCCAGCTTCGCCGCGATCGCGGCCGCCTGACCGTCCGCGCCATCGCTGAACGCGCCGACGTGTCCTCCACGTTCCTCTACGAGAACACGGACGCTCGCGCACTCGTCCAAAACGCCGTCACCGACAGCCGCAGCCGACGTGTTGCCGCCGGCCAGGCCGAACACGAGCGCATCGAAGCAACCTGGCGCGAGCGGGCCCTGAACGCCGAAGCAGAACTCACCCGCACCCAGAAAGAGGTCCTGGTCCAGCGGCAACGGATCGGCGAGCTCATGGGACAGATCCGCGACTTCGACCAGATGGTCCCCGGCGAGTCCGTCCAGCACCTGATCAGCGAGAACACCACCCTCAAGCACCGAGTCCAGCAACTGACTCAAGAGCACCGCAAGCTCCAGGAACGACTCGAAGGCGCACGCTCCAACCTCCGATTCTCAGACAAGCGCATCGCCGCCCTAGAAGCCGAGCTGCTGGAAACCCGCTAAACCGCGCTCGCGGGATCCCCGTCCGTACCGGATACGCGCGCGTATTCGGCAGCGACCTTCGGTGACGCCAGGACGCCATGAAGGACACGGTCGGGGATCCACTGATCGAGCAGCGTGTTGTATTTGCTCAGGTTGCAGGCTTCGCACGCCGGGACGAGGTTCGATTCGTGCTCCCACCCACCCTTGCTGAGCGGGCGGACATGGTCCACATGCTCAGCCGCAGCATCGCAGTAGACACACGGGCCCGAGGCGAGGATCGCCGCATACTCCGCGGCGGGGACTGGCCCGTCAACCTGCGCGGCCTGCTTCAGTGCGCGGCGACGGTTCTGGGCAGACCTCAGCCGAGCAGCCCGATGCTCCCGCGGAAGGTCGTTCCAGTAACAGACACCGCAGCGGCGATCGCGGCTGCGGAAGGAGCGGCCGCAGGTGACACACTCGCGCGCTACTGCCTGGCAGATCCCGCAAAGTGCCGTCAGGCCCTTGAAGGGGCGTTCACACTCGGCGCAGTGGCGCTTCTCAGCCCGGCAGGTCTGGCATCGGTGGCTCGTCCCCTTGAACAGGGTCCCGCACTCGGCACAAGCCTTCTGGCCGCCCCAGCAGCTAGAGCACCGCATCGAGTTGCCCAAGAAGGGCCGTTTGCACTCGCTGCACGTCCGGTTCTTGCGGCGACACAGGTCGCATTTCAAGCCCCGGCCACGGAACGCTCGACTGCATGACGCGCAGATTCTGTCCGTGGTCTGACACGGAGCACAGCGCAGATGGGTGCCTCGAAAGACCCGACCACACTTCACACACTCGCGATCCTTGGAGGTTGCCTGGCCCATCACTGCCCCTGCGATCACTGGTAGTTGTCACGAGACCAACAAGACTTGCATCAGGCACTGACAATTCCGATGAACAAGGACGAGCGGGCTCCCTTCAGACATGACCGCGAAGCATCAATGCAGGTCAATCCCGATACGGTCGCTCAGGGAGTCGCTAAAGACGACGAGGCCCCCGAGTTCCACAGCCAGACCCTGGACGCCCTGCGGCAGCCCCTGGAGGCCGGGCATGTCGTGATCGCGCGCAGCGCGGGAGTGGTCCGCTTTCCGGCACGCTTCCTGATGGTGCTGGCGGCCAACCCCTGCCCCTGCGGCCGCTTCTCCCAGCGCGACGCCCTGTGCGAGTGCCCGCCCTCGGCGATCCGCCGCTACCAGGCCCGGCTCTCCGGCCCGCTCCTGGACCGGGTGGACCTGCGCGTCGAGGTCGATGCGGTCACCCGCGCCCAGCTCACCGCGCCGGGCGCTCGGGGAGAGTCCACGGCGACCGTCGCGGACCGGGTCCGGAGCGCCAGGCAGCGTACGGCCGCCCGCCTCGCCGGGACTCCCTGGCGCACCAACAGCGAGGTGCCCGGCAGGGAGCTGCGCAGCCGGTTCCAGTCCGTCCCCGGCGCGATGGACGAGGCCGAGCGCAACCTGGAGCGTGGCGTGCTCACCGCCCGCGGCATCGACCGGGTGCTGCGCGTCGCCTGGACGGTCGCCGACCTCGTCGGACACGACCGCCCGGACGCGAGCGATGTCGCCCTCGCCCTGCACCTGCGCACCGGCGTCCCGCGCGGGGTCCCGATGACCATCGGCGCGCTGACATGAGCGAAGGAGAGGAGAACCCGCCCCGGAAGCTGGACGAGGAAACCCTCGGCCGTGTCTTCCTCGGGCGGGTGATCGAGCCGGGGGATGAGGTCGGGGGGCGGTGGGTGAGGGAGTTCGGGGTGGGGGAGGTGGTGCGGCGGATCAAGGCGGGGGGTGAGCCGTTGCCGGGGGTCGGCAAGGTGCGGTGGGCCGGGCTCCTGGCGCGGGCCGCGCGCGCCGAGCCGGAGCGGGACCTCCTCCGGGCGCGGGCGGTGGGCGCCCGGTTCGTCGCGCCGGGCACCCCCGAGTGGCCGGGACAACTGGACGACCTCGCCGACGCCCGCCCCCTCGGGCTCTGGGTCCGCGGCCGCCCCAGCCTGCGCATGTGGGCCCTGCGCTCCGTCGCCGTGGTCGGCGCCCGCGCCTGCACCGAGTACGGCACCCATGTCGCCGCGACCCTCGCCGCCGGCCTCGCCGAGCGCGGCTGGGTCGTCGTCTCCGGCGGCGCCTACGGCATCGACGCCGCCGCCCACCGCGGCGCCCTCGCCGCCGGCGGAGCCACCGTCGCCGTCCTGGCCAGCGGCGTCGACCGGCCCTACCCCCGCGGCCACACCACCCTGATCGAGCGGATCGCCGGGCAGGGCCTAGTGATCGGCGAGCTGCCGCCGGGCGACCACCCGACCCCGAGCCGCTTCATCCTGCGCAACCGGGTCATCGCCGCCCTGACCAGGGGCACCGTCGTCATGGAGGCCGCCTGCCGCAGCGGCTCGCTCGCCACCGCGCGGGCCGCGCAGCGCCTGGGCAGACACACCATGGGCGTGCCGGGCCCGGTCACCAGCGCCCTCAGCGCCGGGGTGCACGAGCTGCTGCGCGGCGAGGCCACCCTCGTCACGGACGCCGCCGAGGTGGCCGAACTCGTCGGCGACATGGGCGACCTGGCCCCGCCGCGCACCGGCCCGGTGCTGCCCCGCGACCTGCTGACCCCGGCCGCGAGAACCGTCCTCGCCGCGCTGCCCGGCGACCGCGCGGCCCCCGCCGGGGAACTCGCGGCGGCCGCCAGCACCACCCCGGACGAGGCGATCGCGAGACTGTACGAACTCCGAGCACTTGGATACGTCGAACGACACGGCGATGGCTGGAAGTTGACACGCCAGGCGGTGATCTCGGCCCGGACGGGGCGCCCCCCATGCTGACCGAGTGTGTTCGGCCGTCCGGGGGAACACCCGACGCCCTTGGAGTTTCCCGGAGTTGGCACCCATCGGCCATCACACAGAGCGAGCTGCGGAAGGTGATGCCGAAGGGGCCTTTGGGACCCGCGCACGGGTGGTGCCTCGTCGTTCGCACACCGCGACTCCTCAGTCACGCTACGCTCACGAAGACGTCCGCACAGACCACGCCAACTCGACATCAGACCGACACCTCACCCAGGCGGCCCCTTTCGGCCCACCACCTTTTTGCACCGCACTCACAGTCACGGCACTTGACGGCACTTCACGGCAGAACGGCACAAGGCGACGAATGCCCCAGCACACCTCCGGGTCCGACCGGGCGGCGATCCCCCCAGCCGCCCGCGACGGTGGCAGCGTGCGGCCGCCCGCTCCCTCGACGCTCGACGAGCTGTGGCGGTCGTACAAGGCGACGGGGGACGAGCGGCTGCGGGAGCAGCTGATCCTGCACTACTCGCCGCTCGTGAAATACGTGGCGGGCCGGGTGAGCGTCGGCCTGCCGCCCAACGTGGAGCAGGCCGACTTCGTCTCCTCCGGGGTGTTCGGGCTGATCGACGCGATCGAGAAGTTCGACATCGACCGGGAGATCAAGTTCGAGACGTACGCGATCACCCGGATCCGCGGCGCCATGATCGACGAGCTACGGGCGCTGGACTGGATCCCGCGCTCGGTGCGGCAGAAGGCGCGCAATGTCGAGCGCGCCTACGCCACCCTGGAGGCCCGGCTGCGGCGCACCCCGAGCGAGAGCGAGGTGGCCGCGGAGCTGGGCATGGAGGTGGACGAACTGCACGCCGTCTTCAGCCAGTTGTCGCTCGCCAACGTGGTCGCCCTGGAGGAGCTGCTGCACGTCGGCGGCGACGGCGGGGACCGGCTCAGCCTGATGGACACGCTGGAGGACACCGCCGCGGACAACCCCGTGGAGGTGGCCGAGGACCGGGAGCTGCGCAGATTCCTCGCGCGGGCCATCAACACGCTGCCCGAGCGGGAGAAGACGGTCGTCACGCTCTACTACTACGAGGGCCTCACGCTCGCCGAGATCGGCAATGTGCTCGGAGTCACCGAGAGCCGGGTCAGCCAGATCCACACCAAATCGGTGCTCCAGCTGCGGGCCAAGCTGGCGAGCTTCGGGCGCTGAGCGGACACCGCCGGACGCGGGCGCGTCCTAAAGTGGTCGACGTGCCAAGGATTCGAGCGGCCTCCGTGGCCGAGCACCGGTCGATGCAGCGAGCCGCCCTGCTGGACGCGGCTCGTTCCCTGCTGTCCGAGGGCGGGACGGAGGCGCTGACCTTCCCCGCGCTGGCCGAGCGCACGGGCCTCGCGCGGTCCTCCGTGTACGAGTACTTCCGCTCGCGGGCGGCCGTGGTCGAGGAGCTGTGCGAGGCCGACTTCCCGCTGTGGGCGGCGGAGGTGGCCGCGGCCATGGAGCACGCGGACTCGCCGGAGGGGAAGGTCGAGGCGTACGTCCGCCGGCAGCTGGCCCTCGTCGGGGACCGCCGGCACCGGGCGGTCGTGGCGATCTCCGCGAGCGAGCTGGACGCCGGGGCGCGGGAGAAGATCAGGGCGGCGCACGGCGAGCTGGTCGCGATGATCGTCGAGGCGCTGGGGGAGCTGGGGCAGGAGCAGCCGCGGCTGGCGGCGATGCTGCTCCAGGGCGTCGTGGACGCGGCGGTACGGCGGATCGAGCTCGGCGCGGAGGACCCGGCGGCGGTGACCGACGCGGCAGTCAGGATGGCGCTGCGGGGCGTGCGGGGCTGAGCCCCGCCGGGGACCGCGCTCAGCCCGTGAGCACCGGCAGCAGTCGCGACGGCCCCCTGTCCAGCAGCCACGGCGGCAGCAGGGCCAACGGGTTCAGATAGGTCCCGCCCCGCAGCAGACCCCAGTGGACACAGGCCTGCGCACCGCAGTGCGCTCCCGCCGCCTCCACCACCCCGACCGCGTCCCCCGCCCCCACGTCCGCCCCCTCCGGCACCGAGGGGTGCACCGGCTCGTACGTCGTCCGCAGCCCCGTCCCCCTCAGCTCCACCGTCACCACTCCCCGCCCGGCCACCCGGCCCGCGAAGGACACCCGGCCCGCCGCCACCGCCCGTACCGGGCTTCCTGGGGCGGCCGCCAGGTCCACGCCGCGGTGGCCGGGGCCGTACGGCGTCGCCGGCGGCTGCCAGCCGCGCAGGACCACGGGCCGCACCCCCACCGGCCAGCCCCGCGCGATGGCCGGCACCCCGGCCGGAGCCCCCGCCGGGGGCGTTGGCGGCGGCTGCGCCCAGGCCCGGCGCCCGCACAGGATCAGCGCCAGGGCCGTCACCAGAACCACCGTCCCCGCCCCGCACCACACAAGTCGTCGCATGCCCCCACCGTCCCGCACCCCACCGCCGGGGCCTCCTCACCTGTGGACCACTCCCCGGTTGTGGACAACCGCGTCACCTGGTGGCCCGGCGGTCCCGTACACTTCTTCTGGCGATCCGGGTCACCGGGTCGACTTCGCACGCCCCGGTACGGCATCCGGAAACGGTTCCTGCCAAGCGCCTCTCGGTCCTTCGCGGCACGGCGCACGCGGGCGTCAGGCGCGACCGCCGTCCGGCGGACGCGGCACAACCGAGAAACTCAAGGAGATACGGCCATGGCCGTCGTCACGATGCGGGAGCTGCTGGAGAGCGGCGTCCACTTCGGTCACCAGACCCGTCGCTGGAACCCGAAGATGAAGCGCTTCATCTTCACCGAGCGCAACGGCATCTACATCATCGACCTGCTCCAGTCGCTGTCGTACATCGACCGCGCCTACGAGTTCGTCAAGGAGACCGTCGCCCACGGCGGCACGGTCATGTTCGTCGGCACGAAGAAGCAGGCGCAGGAGGCCATCGCCGAGCAGGCCACCCGCGTCGGCATGCCCTTCGTCAACCAGCGCTGGCTGGGCGGCATGCTCACCAACTTCTCGACCGTCTACAAGCGTCTGCAGCGCCTCAAGGAGCTCGAGCAGATCGACTTCGAGGACGTCGCGTCCTCCGGTCTGACCAAGAAGGAGCTGCTGGTCCTCTCCCGCGAGAAGGCCAAGCTGGAGAAGACCCTCGGCGGTATCCGCGAGATGCAGAAGGTGCCCAGCGCCGTCTGGATCGTGGACACCAAGAAGGAGCACATCGCCGTTGGTGAGGCCCGGAAGCTGAACATCCCGGTCGTCGCGATCCTCGACACCAACTGCGACCCCGACGAGGTCGACTACAAGATCCCGGGCAACGACGACGCGATCCGCTCCGTCACCCTGCTCACCCGCGTGATCGCCGACGCCGTCGCCGAGGGCCTCATCTCCCGCTCTCGCGTCGCCACCGGTGACAAGGGCGAGAAGGCCGCCGGCGAGCCGCTCGCCGAGTGGGAGCGCGACCTGCTCGAGGGTGAGAAGAAGGACGAGGCTCCGGCCGCCGAGGCCACCGCCGCCGAGGCCACCGAGGCTCCGGCCGCCGAGGCCACCGCCGCCGAGGCCACCGAGGCTCCGGCCACCGAGGCGCCCGCCGCCGAGGCCGCTCCGGCCGAGGAGAAGGCCGCCGAGGGCGAGCAGGCCTGATCCGCCGCGTCAGCGTTTGACAGCGGGGGCGGCGACATCAACTCCGCCCCCGCTGTTCACCCATAGGTCGGTACGACGTATGCGCTCCGCGGCTACATGTGGATCGCAAACCGTGCGGATCTGAAGATCTCCCAGACTTCGAGAAAGACTCACTGACTCATGGCGAACTACACCGCCGCCGACGTCAAGAAGCTCCGTGAGCTCACGGGCGCCGGCATGATGGACTGCAAGAAGGCGCTGGACGAGGCCGAGGGCAACGTCGACAAGGCCGTCGAGGCGCTGCGCATCAAGGGCCAGAAGGGCGTCGCCAAGCGCGAGGGCCGCTCCGCCGAGAACGGCGCCGTGGTCTCCATCATCGCCGATGACAACTCCTCCGGCGTCCTGGTCGAGCTGAAGTGCGAGACGGACTTCGTCGCCAAGGGTGACAAGTTCCAGGCCGTGGCCAAGACCATCGCCGAGCACGTCGCCAAGACCTCCCCGGCCGACATCGAGGCCCTGCTCGCCTCCGAGATCGAGCCCGGCAAGACCGTCCAGGCGTTCGTGGACGAGGCCAACGCCAACCTCGGCGAGAAGATCGTCCTGGACCGCTTCGCGCAGTTCTCCGACGGCTACGTCACCGCGTACATGCACCGCACCATGCCCGACCTGCCCCCGCAGATCGGTGTCCTGGTCGAGCTGGACAAGCCGAACGCCGAGGTCGCCAAGGGCATCGCCCAGCACATCGCCGCGTTCGCGCCGAAGTACCTGGCCAAGGAGGACGTCCCGGCCGAGGTCGTCGAGTCCGAGCGCCGCATCGCCGAGGAGACGACCCGCGCCGAGGGCAAGCCCGAGGCCGCGATCGCCAAGATCGTCGAGGGTCGCGTCAACGGCTTCTTCAAGGACGCCACCCTGCTGGGCCAGCCGTACGCGCTGGACAACAAGAAGTCGGTCCAGAAGGTGCTGGACGAGGCCGGTGTCACCCTGAAGCGCTTCACGCGCATCAAGGTCGGCATCTGAGTCCGTACCGCGATCGACGCGCGACCCGCGGAGAAATCCCGATAGGGTCGACAGCAGTCGTCCGCGACCACCGCCACACGCGAGTGCGGGGCGGACGGCAGCAGATCTGACGAGGAGGCCATTGCCGCGTATGGGAGCGAAATGCGACCCCACCGGCAATGGCCTTCTTCGTATGTGCAACACGTGAAAGAGGCGGGATCTCCCATGACCGACAAGGCCCAGAAAAGCGACGACGGCAAAGTACGCGGCCGGTTTCTGCTGAAGCTGTCCGGAGAGGCGTTCTCCGGAGGCGGCGGCCTGGGCGTCGACCCGGACGTGGTGCACAAGATCGCCCGCGAGATCGCGGCCGTCGTACGGGACGGAGCGCAGGTCGCGGTCGTCATCGGCGGCGGCAACTTCTTCCGCGGCGCCGAACTCCAGCAGCGCGGCATGGACCGCGCCCGCTCCGACTACATGGGCATGCTCGGCACCGTGATGAACTGCCTCGCCCTCCAGGACTTCCTGGAGAAGGAGGGCATCGACAGCCGGGTGCAGACGGCCATCACCATGGGCCAGGTCGCCGAGCCGTACATCCCGCTGCGCGCCGTGCGCCACCTGGAGAAGGGCCGCGTGGTCATCTTCGGCGCCGGTATGGGCATGCCCTACTTCTCCACCGACACCACCGCCGCCCAGCGCGCCCTGGAGATCGACGCCGAGGCGCTGCTCATGGGCAAGAACGGTGTGGACGGGGTCTACGACTCCGACCCCAAGACCAACCCCGACGCCGTCAAGTTCGACGCCCTCGGCTACGGCGAGGTCATCACCCGGGACCTGAAGGTCGCCGACGCCACCGCGATCACGCTGTGCCGCGACAACAAGCTCCCGATCCTCGTCTTCGAGCTTCTCGCGGAGGGCAATATCGCCCGTGCCGTCAAGGGTGAGAAGATCGGCACGCTGGTGGGTGACCACGGCAGCCGGAACTGACCGGCACGCCCCCGTCGCCCCCTGGGGTACGACACCTGTCCGAGGGACGGACGTCACGCGCCTCGGCCGGGGGATGGACAATGTCCTGCCGGTCGGGAACCGTGCAGGAAGAAGACGCGACGCAGCCGGCCGCCGGACCACCGAGGAACCGCAGCCGGGCCTTACTCAAGACACGCAGGAGCAAGTGGTGATCGAAGAGACCCTCCTCGAAGCCGAGGAGAAGATGGAGAAGGCCGTCGTGGTCGCCAAGGAGGACTTCGCCGCGATCCGCACCGGCCGTGCGCACCCGGCGATGTTCAACAAGATCGTGGCCGACTACTACGGCGCCCTGACGCCGATCAACCAGCTGGCCTCGTTCTCCGTGCCGGAGCCGCGGATGGCGGTCGTCACACCGTTCGACAAGAGCGCGCTGCGCAACATCGAGCAGGCGATCCGCGACTCCGACCTGGGCGTCAACCCCAGCAATGACGGCAACATCATCCGGGTGGTGTTCCCCGAGCTGACCGAGGAGCGCCGCCGCGACTACATCAAGGTCGCCAGGGGCAAGGCCGAGGACGCCAAGGTCTCCATCCGTTCCGTGCGCCGCAAGGCCAAGGACGCCATCGACAAGATGATCAAGGATGGCGAGATCGGCGAGGACGAGGGCCGCCGTGCGGAGAAGGAGCTGGACGACCTGACGGCGAAGTACGTCGCCCAGGTGGACGAGCTCCTCAAGCACAAGGAATCGGAGCTGCTCGAAGTCTGATGAGCGACTCTTCCTGGGGGGCGCCGCCACCGGCGGGGCGGACCGGCTACTGGGGGCCCACCGAGGGTGGGCCCGTCCAGGGCGAGGCCGCCCCGGCGGGTCCCGCGTACGATGCGCCCGAGGCGCAGCAGACGCGCCCCATGCCCATCGTGCCCGACGTACCCGTGTATGGCGGAGACCAGGACGACACCCGGGGGGCTGCTCGGCTGAGCGGCCCCTTGTTCCGGGACGAGCCCCAGCCGCAGTACGGGTCACCACCGCAGTCCGGGTCACCGGCGCAGTACGGCGGCCAGCCCCCTTACGGGACGCAGCCGCCGCCCGAGCGGCAGCCCGGATACGGCACCCCGAACCCGCCCGGGGACGCGGTGCCGTACGACCCTTACGGGACGCGGTCGCCGGCCGGGACGCCGCCGTCGTACGAGCAGCCGGCCCGGCAGCCGTACGCGCCCCAGCCGCAGCAGGGACAGCAGCAGCCCTACGGGGCACAGCCGCAGCCCCCGTACGGGACGCCCCAGCCGACGCCGAGCCCGAGCCAGAATCCGGAGCCCATGCCCGACGCCCCGCAGCCGACGCCGGCGCCGCAGAAGAAAAGCGCGGGCCGCGACCTCGGCGCGGCCATAGGCGTCGGCGTGGGACTCGGCGTGGTGATCATCGCGTCGCTGTTCATCGTCAAGGCCGTGTTCGTCGGCGTGATCGCGGTCGCCGTCGTCGTCGGCCTGTGGGAGCTGACCAGCAGGCTCCAGGAGCGCAAGGAGATCAAGGCGCCGCTCGTACCGCTCGCGGTCGGCGGCGCCGCGATGGTGGTCGCCGGCTATGTGCGCGGTGCCGAGGGCGCGTGGGTCGCCATGGCCCTCACCGCTCTCGCGGTGCTGGTCTGGCGGATGACGGAACCCCCGGAGGGCTACCTCAAGGACGTCACGGCCGCTGTCTTCGCGGCGTTCTACGTGCCCTTCCTGGCCACCTTCGTCGCCCTGATGCTGACCGCGGCCGACGGCCCCTGGCGGGTCCTGACCTTCCTGCTGCTCACCGTCGTCAGCGACACCGGCGCCTATGCCGTCGGCTGGCGCTTCGGCAAGCACAAGCTCGCCCCGCGGATCAGCCCCGGCAAGACCCGCGAGGGCCTGCTCGGCGCGGTGTCCTTCTCGATGGTCGCGGGCGCGCTGTGCATGCAGTTCCTGATCGACGGCGGCCACTGGTGGCAGGGCCTGCTGCTGGGCCTCGCGGTCGCGGCCAGCGCCACCCTGGGCGACCTCGGCGAATCCATGATCAAGCGCGATCTGGGCATCAAGGACATGGGCACCCTGCTGCCGGGCCACGGCGGCATCATGGACCGCCTGGACTCCCTGCTGCCGACGGCGCCGGTGGTCTGGCTCCTGCTGGTGGTCTTCGTCGGCTCCGCCTGACGAAACCTCCTGCCGCGCGTCGTCGCGGCCGTACGGGCCCCCACCCTGGGAACAGGGCGGGGGCCCGTCGTCGTACGACCGCCCGCTCGTCCGGCCCCTCGCCGGCGCCGCTTTGCTCCGACGGGCGGGCGATCACGTTTGGCCACACGATGGTGACAAAGAACGACCCGTGGCGTGGCCACCCTGGTCCTTGGTCCCGTGGCCCCCTGGTCCCCTGGTAGGGAGAGCGAGAGATGCCCGACGTCACCACCCCGTACGCGACCGGTACCCCGTGCTGGGTCGACCTGATGGCCTCGGACCAGCAGGCCGCGCTGGACTTCTACCGCGACCTGCTCGGCTGGCAGGGGCAGCCGGGACCGGCCGAGTTCGGCGGGTACACGGTCTGCGAGCTGCACGGCAAGCCCGTGGCGGGCCTCGGCCCGAAGCCCCAGGACATGCCGGAACCGCCGCCGACCGTCTGGACCAGCTACCTGGCCACCACCGACGCCCAGGCCACCCAGGACGCGATCGTCTCCGCGGGCGGCACCCTGCTCGTCCCGGCGATGGACGTCGGCAGCCTGGGCCGGATGCTGATCGCCGCCGACCCGCAGGGCGCGGTCTTCGGCGCCTGGCAGCCCGGCGACTTCCACGGCGCCCAAGTCGTCAACGAGGCCGGCGCGCTGACCTGGAACGAGCTGCACACCAGCGACGTACCCGGCGCCACCGCCTTCTACGGCGAGGCGTTCGGCATCGAGATCGAGCCCATGGAGGGCGCGGACGCCTACTGGGCGCTGATGGTCGGCGGCCGCGCGGTCGGCGGCGTCACCCAGCTCGCCGGCGACCCGCCCGGCACCCCCGCCCACTGGCTGGCCTACTTCGCGGTCGACGACGTCGACTCCACCGTGGACGCCCTGGTCAGAAGCGGCGGCACGGTCCTCGCCCCGCCCTTCGACATGATGGCCGGCCGGATGACGGTGGTCGCCGACCCCCAGGGCGCCCCCTTCGCCATGATCAAACCGACGCCGATGTGAACCACCCACACCGACCGGCCCCCAGCCGAACGGCCCGGCCCGCCCGCGACGAGCACCACAAGCTGCGGCCGCAGGTCACCCGATTGGATCTGCGACACTGGTACCACCATGCCCAAGCCCGGAGAACTCACCTTTGTCGCGCCGCGCGGAGCCAAGAAGCCGCCGCGGCATCTCGCCGATCTCTCGCCCGCGGAGCGCAAGGAAGCGGTGGCCGGGATCGGTGAGAAGCCGTTCCGTGCCAAGCAGCTCTCGCAGCACTACTTCGCTCGGTACGCGCACGACCCCGAGCAGTGGACCGACATCCCGGCCGGCTCCCGGCAGAAGCTGCGCGAGGCGCTGTTCCCGGAGCTGATGACGGTCGTCCGGCATCTGTCGACCGACGAGGGCACCACCCGCAAGACGCTGTGGAAGCTGTTCGACGGGACCCTCGTGGAGTCCGTGCTGATGCGGTACCCGGACCGGGTCACCATGTGCATCAGCTCGCAGGCGGGCTGCGGCATGAACTGCCCGTTCTGCGCGACCGGGCAGGCGGGCCTGGACCGCAATCTGTCCACCGCGGAGATCGTCCACCAGATCGTGGACGGCATGCGGGCGCTGCGCGACGGCGAGGTGCCGGGCGGCCCGGCGCGGCTGTCCAACATCGTGTTCATGGGCATGGGCGAGCCGCTCGCCAACTACAACCGCGTCGTCGGCGCCATCCGCGCGCTCACCGACCCGGCGCCGGACGGCCTCGGCCTGTCCCAGCGCGGCATCACCGTCTCCACCGTCGGCCTGGTGCCGGCCATCCACCGGTTCGCCGACGAGGGCTTCAAGTGCCGGTTGGCGATCTCCCTGCACGCCCCCGACGACGAACTGCGCGACACCCTCGTCCCCGTGAACACACGGTGGAAGGTGCGCGAGGTGCTGGACGCCGGGTTCGAGTACGCCGAGAAGAGCGGGCGCCGGCTGTCGATCGAGTACGCGCTCATCCGCGACATCAACGACCAGGCGTGGCGCGGCGACCGCCTCGGCCGGCTGCTCAAGGGCCGGCCCGTGCACGTCAACCTCATCCCGCTGAACCCGACTCCGGGCTCCAAGTGGACGGCCTCGCGGCCCGAGGACGAGAAGGCGTTCGTGGACGCGATCGCCGCGCACGGTGTGCCGGTGACGATCCGGGACACCCGTGGCCAGGAGATCGACGGAGCCTGTGGTCAGCTCGCCGCCACCGAGCGGTAGTCTGAGCCCGTTCCAACGCTTCTTCACCATTGAAGCAGTCGAAGAAGCCGAAGAAGCAGTCTCGACATCTTCATATTCCGACAGGGGAGCGCCACAGCGCTGAGAGTGCGGCACCAGGCCGCAGACCCTCTGAACCTCGCCCAGGTCATTCTGGGTAGGAAGTTCGGTCACTACTCAAGCTGTTGCGCCCTGTCCGGGTCTTCCGGGCAGGGCCGCGTTCTTCCTGGCCAACCCCAGGAGGACAACCAAGTGCACAACAAGACCTGCGTGGCCGCGGCGGTCGGGCTCGGCCTGCTCGCGCTGTCCGCGTGCGGCACGACCCAGGGCCAGAGCAAGGCGGACGCCAAGACCGTCACCCTCGTCAGCCATGACTCGTGGGCCGTCTCCAAGAGCGTCCTCGCGGACTTCGAGAAGCGGTCCGGGTACCAGGTCCGCGTCCTCAAGGACGGCGACGCCGGACAGGCCGTCAACAAGGCCATCCTGACCAAGGACGACCCCCAGGGCGACGTCCTCTTCGGCGTCGACAACACCCTTCTCTCCCGCGCCCTCGACAACGGCCTGTTCCAGCCGTACACCGCCAAGGGCCTGGACAAGGTCGGCGCCCGGTACCAGCTCGACGGCAAGCACCGCGTCACCCCCGTCGACTACGGCGACATCTGCGTCAACTACGACAAGGCGTACTTCGGCAAGCACCACCTGACGCCGCCGCAGTCGTACGCCGACCTCGTCAAGCCCCAGTACAAGAACCTCCTCGTCACCGAGAACCCGGCCACCGCCTCGCCCGGCCTCGGCTTCCTGCTCGGCAGCGCCGCGCGGTTCGGCGACAACGGCTGGCAGGACTACTGGAAGAAGCTCAAGGCCAACGGCGTCAAGGTCGTCGACGGCTGGGAGCAGGCCTACGACCAGGAGTTCTCCGGCTCCTCCGGTGGCAGGAAGGCCGGCGGCGACCGGCCGCTCGTCGTGTCGTACGCCTCCTCCCCGCCCGCCGAGGTGATCTACGCCAAGAAGCGCCCCGCCACCGCCCCGACCGGCGTGGCGACCGGCACCTGCTTCCGCCAGATCGAGTTCGCCGGGCTGCTCAGCAACGCGCGGAACCCCAAGGGCGCCAAGGCGTTCCTCGACTTCCTGGTCTCCCGGGAGTTCCAGCAGGACATGCCGCTGAACATGTACGTCTACCCGGTCGTCGCGGGGGCCGCGGTGCCCGCCGACTTCACCAAGTACGGTCCCCCGGCCCCGCACCCCGAGACCATGGCCCCCGAGAAGATCGCCGCCGACCGTGATCAGTGGGTCAAGACGTGGACGTCACTCGTACTGAAGTGACCGCCCGCGGGCGGACCTGGCGCGGGAGCGCGGCGCGGCTGGGGCTGATGGCCCTGCCCGTCGCGTTCTTCGCGGTGTTCTTCGCCTGGCCCGTCGCCGCGATCGTGGCGCGCGGCCTGAAGACCGGCGGCGCCTGGCACCTCGGGCGGATCGCGGACGTGGTCGGCCGGCCGGACATCCGGCACGTGCTGTGGTTCACCACCTGGCAGGCGCTCGCCTCCACCGCGCTCACCCTGCTGCTCGCGCTGCCCGCCGCGTTCGTCTTCGCCCGCCTCGACTTCCCCGGCAAACAGGTGCTGCGGGCCGTCGTCACCGTCCCGTTCGTACTGCCCACCGTCGTCGCCGGCAGCGCCTTCCTCGCCCTCGTCGGCCACGGCGGACTGCTCGACCAGCTGTGGGGCGTACGGCTGGACACCACCGTGTGGGCGATCCTGCTCGCGCACGTCTTCTTCAACTACGCCGTCGTCGTACGGACCGTGGGCGGGCTGTGGGCCCAGCTCGACCCGCGTCAGGAGGAGGCCGCGCGGATGCTCGGCGCCTCCCCGTTCGCCGCGTGGCGCAAGGTGACCCTGCCCGCCCTCGCGCCCGCCGTGGCCGCCGCCGCGCTGATGGTGTTCCTGTTCACCTTCACCTCCTTCGGCGTGGTCCAGATCCTCGGCGGCCCCACCTTCTCCACCCTCGAAGTGGAGATCTACCGGCAGACCTCCGAGATCTTCGACCTGGGCACGGCCGCCGTCCTGACCCTCGTCCAGTTCGCCGCCGTCGGCGCCGTCCTCGGCGTCCACGCCTGGACGGTACGCCGCCGGGAGACCGCCCTGCGCCTGGTCGACCCCGGCACCACCGCCCGGCGGCCGCGCGGCGCGGGGCAGTGGGCGCTGCTCGCGGGCGTCCTCGCCGGCGTCGCGCTGCTCCTGGTGCTGCCGCTCGCCGTCCTCGTCCGCCGCTCCCTGGACGCCCCCGGCTTCGGCTACTACCGGGCGCTGACCCGCACCGACGGCGGTACGTTCCTGGTGGCGCCGGTGCACGCGGTGTGGACCTCGCTCCAGTACGCCGTCGCGGCCACCGCCATCGCCGTGCTGATCGGCTCTCTCGCCGCCGCCGCGCTGGCCCGCCGCGACGCGGGCCGGCTGGTACGGGGCTTCGACGCGCTGCTGATGCTGCCGCTCGGCGTGTCCGCCGTGACCGTCGGCTTCGGCTTCCTGATCGCCCTCGACAAACCGCCGCTGGACCTGCGCCAGTCCTGGATCCTGGTTCCGCTCGCGCAGGCCCTGGTCGGCGCCCCCTTCGTGGTGCGCACCATGCTGCCGGTGCTGCGCGCGGTGGACGCCCGGCTGCGGGAGGCGGCGGCCGTGCTCGGGGCCTCGCCCTGGCGGGTGTGGCGGGAGATCGATCTGCCGCTGGTGCGGCGGGCGTTGCTGGTCGCGGCCGGTTTCGCGTTCGCCGTCTCGCTGGGCGAGTTCGGCGCGACCGTGTTCATCGCGCGGCCCGACAACCCGACCCTGCCGGTCGCCGTGGCCCGGCTGCTCAGCCGCCCCGGCGACCTCAACTACGGCCAGGCGATGGCCCTTTCGACCATTCTGATGGTGGTGTGCGCCGCCGCCCTGCTCCTCTTGGAGCGGCTGCGCACCGACCGGACCGGGGAGTTCTGATGCTGAGCATCGAGGGCGCGACCGTGCGCTTCGGCGGGCGGCCCGTGCTGGACGCGGTGGGTCTGGAGGTCGCCGAGCACGAGGTGGTCTGCGTCCTCGGGCCCAGCGGCAGCGGCAAGTCCACCCTGCTGCGCGCCGTCGCCGGGCTCCAGCCCCTGGACGCCGGGCGGATCGCGCTCGCCGGACGGGACCAGGGCGGGGTGCCCGCGCACCGGCGCGGGGTCGGCCTGATGTTCCAGGACCACCAGCTCTTTCCGCAGCGCGACGTGGGCGCCAACGTGGCGTTCGGGCTGCGGATGCACGGCGTGCCGAAGGGCGAACGGGACGCACGGGTGGGCGAGTTGCTGGAACTGGTCGGACTGCCGGGCGCCGCCCGCCGGGCGGTGGCCGGGCTGTCCGGCGGCGAGCAGCAGCGCGTCGCCCTCGCCCGCGCGCTCGCTCCCCGGCCCCGGCTGCTGATGCTGGACGAACCCCTCGGCCAGCTCGACCGCTCCCTGCGCGAACGCCTCGTGGTCGAACTCCGCGAACTCTTCGGGCGGTTGGGCACGACCGTGCTCGCCGTCACCCACGACCAGGGCGAGGCGTTCGCGCTGGCCGACCGGGTGGTGGTGATGCGGGACGGCCGGATCGCCCAGTCCGGCACGCCACTCGACGTCTGGCGGCGCCCCGCCGACGCGTTCGTGGCCCGCTTCCTCGGCTTCGAGAACGTGGTCCCGGCGACGGTCGCGGGCGCGGTCGCCGAGGGCCCCTGGGGCAAGCTGCCGGTGCCAAAGGACGCCCCGCAGGGCCCCCGGACGCTGCTGGTCCGGCCCGCCGGCGTACGGCTCGTTCCCGTCGGCACCGGGCTGACCTGCACCGTCGCCGCCCGCACCTTCAAGGGCACCCATGTCGCCGTCCACCTCCAGCCGGAGGACGGCCCCCGGCTGGAAGCGGCCTGCGCGCTGCGGGACGCACCGGAGACGGGCGACACGGTGGGCGCGGAGTTCGACGCGGCCGAAATCGTCGTGCTCGACTGATCACCGGCCGCCTAGGGTGGGCCCATGACCTACCTCGCGCACGACCGCTACTGCGATGAAATCGCCCTTCAGGTGGGGCAGTTGAGGGAACTGATCACCTCCGGCGCGGATCTGTCGGCCACCGTGCCGACCTGCCCGGAGTGGTCGCTGGAACAGCTCGTACGGCATATGGGTGGCGCCCTGCGCTGGTCCGGCACGGTGGTGCGGGAGCGGGCGCAGGAGATGATCCCGACGGACCGGGTCCCGCTCGGCGGCGGCCCCGAGGCGCGGGGCGATGCGGCGGCGCTGGACGCGTGGCTGGCGGACACCGGCGAGCTGCTCGTCGGCGCGCTGCGCGAGGCGGGCCCCGAGGCCAGGGTGTGGAGCTGGACCGGCCCCGCCACCAGCGGCTTCTGGGCGCGCCGGATGACCCATGAGATCACCGTCCACCGCGCCGACGCGGCGCTCACCACCGGGGCGCCGTACGACGTCGCGGCCGACATCGCCGCCGACGCGCTGGACGAGTGGCTGGAACTGGTGCAGTGGGTGCAGCGCACCGGCGCGCGGGAGTGGGCCGCCGAACTGCGCGCGCCCGGCCGGAGCATCCATCTGCACGCCACCGACGCCGGGCCGGAGCTGAACGCCGAGTGGCTGGTCGAGATGGGCGAGGACGGTGTGAGCTGGCGGCGCGGTCACGAGAAGGCGACGGTCGCGTTGCGGGGGCCGCTCACGTCCGTGCTGCTCGCCTTCTACCGCCGGCTGCCGCTGGACACTCCGGGTCTCGACGTCGTGGGTGAGCGTGCGGTGCTGGAGTTCTGGCTGGAGAACACGAACTTCGGCTGAGCGCCGTGGGGGTACGTCCCGAGTGCCGGGTACGGCCGCTCGCCGGTTGATCGCGCGGTTCCCCGCGCCCCTTGGAGTGGCCTGCATCCGGGGCGCGGGGAGGCCCGGCGGAGCGGGCGGCCGGGCGTTCAGCGGGTCAGGGGAAACGCGGCCAGCGCGGCGATCGCCAGGGTGAGCGGAGTGAAGAAGGCCAGCAGGACGAGCGCGCGCAGGGCGGCGGCGCCGCGCAACACCCTCGTGGGGGCGCCGAGGCGCAGCAGGGCGGTGGTGGTCTCGGCGCGGTGCTGGCGGGTCTCGACGGCCACGGTCAGCAGCGTGGCGAAGGCGCAGCCGGTGACGACCAGCGCGCCGAGGGCGCTCAGCGGGCCGAGGGCGCGGGCGGGGGCGCGGTACAGGGTGGTCATGGCATACCCGGCGGCGGTCACCGCGCACAGGATGCCGAGGGGGCGGCCGATCCTGGTGGCCTCCGCCATCAGGCCGCGGCCCGCGAGGAGGCGGAGCGCGCCGGGGCGGGCGCACTGGAGGAGACGGCCGCACAGATGGGTGAGGCCGGGGGCGGCGAAGACCAGGCCGAGCGCGGTGAGGAGCCAGCCGAGGAGGAAGAGGCCGGTGCTGGCGGGGAAGGTGGTGAAGGTGGGGGCGGGGGGCGTGCGGCCCGCGTACGCCTGGGCGGTGAGGCCGGCGGCGAGGAGGGCGACCGCCCAGGGGAGCCCGGCGGGGGGGTCGCCGGGCCCCTTGTCGTCGTCGGCCGGCTTCGCGACCGGCGGGGGCGTGAACCGGGGGTCGATCACGCCGCCCGGCGTCCGCCCGGTGCCGTCCCCGGAGAGGGTGCCCCCGGCGCCCGCCGGTGCCGCCCCGGTGGCCCGGCCGGACGCATCCGGAGCACCGGCCTGTCGTACGAACGGCAGGTACCTCCGCTGCGGCCGGGCCGGCGGCCGGGGGTCCCGCGGGCGCAGCGCCACCGCCACCGCGACCGTCGTCACCCCCGGTACCACCGCCAGCAGGGTCAGGGTCGCCGCGCGGGGCAGGTGCTTGCCGGCGGCCAGGAAGGACGCCGCCGCGCCGTCGAACGGCAGTCCCGTCAGGTCGCCGCGCAGATGCAGGAAGAGGGAGAGCGCGAGGAGCGAGCCCAGGGTGGTGGACAGGGCCGTGACCAGGGCGGAGACGGCCATCAGCCGGGCCGGTCCGAGGCCGAGCGCGGACAGTCCAGGGCGCGGGCGGGTGCCGGGATCGGTGCGGGCCACGGCGAGCGCGAGGTACACCGTCGCGGCGGCCGGCACCACGCACCAGGCCAGCCGCAGCGCGCCCGCGCTCGCGGACTCGGGGTGTTTCAGGGCGTAGCCGAGGCAGGACAGCAGTAGGAACCCGGTGCCCGCCGAGGCCGCCGCCACCAGCAGGCGGCGCAGCTGGACGGCGGGCCGGGCCGCGCGGGTCAGACGGAGATCGAGCACGCGGCCCGGCCTTCCGCGTCGGGGACCTCCGGCAGGTGTACGGTCCGCACCGGCCTGCCGTCCAGCAGGTTCACCGTGCGGTCGGCGAAGGCCGCGGTCTCCGGGTCGTGGGTGGCCAGCAGCACGGTGATGCCGTGCGAGCGGGCGGCGCTGGTGAGGGTGCGCAGCACATGGCCGCGGTCGGCGCGGTGCAGCGGGGCGCTCGGTTCGTCGGCGAACAGCACGGTGGGCGCCGGGGCGAGCGCGCGGGCGATGGAGATCCGCTGGCGCTCGGACTGGCGCAGCCGGTGCGGACGCTTGCGGGCCAGCTCCCCGACGTCGAGGCGCTCCAGCCACTCCAGCGCGGTGGTCTTGGCCCGGCGGCGGCTGGTGCCGCGCAGCATCAGCGGCAGCGCGGTGTTCTCCCAGGCGTTCAGCTCGGGGACCAGGGCCGGCTCGGGGCCGATCCAGCAGAAGCGGTCGCGGCGCAGCCGCTCGCGCTGCGCCGGGCCGAGGGTGTGCACGGGCGTGCTGTTGAACCAGACCTCGCCCTCCTGCACCGGCTCCAGGCCGGACAGGCAGCGCAGCAGGGTCGTCTTGCCGCTGCCGCGGGGGCCGCTGAGGGCGAGGATCTCGCCCTCCCGGACGCCGAGCGAGACCCCGGCGAGTCCGGGGGAGCCGTCGGGGTGCGTGAAGTGCAGGGACCGTGCCCACAGCACGTCGTTGTCCGGCGGAGCCTCCATGGGCGTACACCTCGGTTCCTGATCCGTTTTCCCGTGCCCCGTTCCTCCATATGGGGGAACGAAGGCAGGGCCGATCGGTCACTGGCACGCTAGGCAGCCGCCGGACGGTGGCCGGACAGCACACGGCCCCGGGCCGCCGTTCTCACTCGAACGGGCGGCTCCGGGGCCGGTCGCGGTCACACCGTCAGCTGATTACAGCTTGGTCCACGCCTCCGTGAGGGTGGCGCGCAGGATCTGCTCGATCTCGTCGAAGGTCTCCTGGTTGGAGATCAGCGGCGGGGCGAGCTGGATGACCGGGTCGCCGCGGTCGTCGGCACGGCAGTACAGGCCGTTGTCGAACAGCGCCTTGGAGAGGAAGCCGTACAGGACGCGCTCGGTCTCCTCGTCGCTGAAGGACTCCTTGGTGGCCTTGTCCTTCACCAGCTCGATGCCGTAGAAGAAGCCGTTGCCGCGGACGTCGCCGACGATCGGCAGGTCGTGCAGCTTCTGCAGCGTCTGAAGGAAGTTGCCCTCGTTGTCCAGCACGTGCTGGTTGAGGTTCTCGCGCTCGAACAGGTCGAGGTTGGCGAGGCCCACGGCCGCGGAGACCGGGTGGCCGCCGAAGGTGTAGCCGTGCAGGAAGGTGTTGTCACCCTGGTAGAACGGCTCGGCCAGGCGGTCGGAGACGATGCAGGCGCCGATCGGGGAGTAGCCCGAGGTCATGCCCTTGGCGCAGGTGATCATGTCCGGGACGTAGCCGAACTTGTCGCACGCGAACATCGTGCCGAGGCGGCCGAAGGCGCAGATGACCTCGTCGGAGACGAGCAGCACGTCGTACTTGTCGCAGATCTCGCGCACGCGCTGGAAGTAGCCGGGCGGCGGCGGGAAGCAGCCGCCGGCGTTCTGCACCGGCTCCAGGAAGACCGCGGCGACGGTGTCCGGGCCCTCGAACAGGATCTCTTGCTCGATCTGGTCGGCGGCCCAGCGGCCGAAGGCCTCCGGGTCGTCGCCGAAGATCGGCGCGCGGTAGATGTTGGTGTTGGGCACCTTGTGCGCGCCCGGCACCAGCGGCTCGAAGGGGGCCTTCAGGCCCGGCAGGCCGGTGATGGACAGGGCGCCCTGCGGGGTGCCGTGGTAGGCGACCGCGCGGGAGATGACCTTGTACTTGGTGGGCTTGCCGGTCAGCTTGAAGTACTGCTTGGCCAGCTTCCAGGCGGTCTCGACCGCCTCGCCGCCGCCGGTGGTGAAGAAGACCTTGTTCAGGTCACCGGGGGCGTAGTCGGCGAGGCGCTCGGCGAGTTCGACGGCCTTCGGGTGGGCGTACGACCACACCGGGAAGAAGGCCAGCTCCTGGGCCTGCTTGAACGCGGTCTCGGCGAGCTCCGTGCGGCCGTGCCCGGCCTGGACCACGAACAGGCCCGCGAGACCGTCGAGGTAGCGCTTGCCCTTGTCGTCGTAGACGTAGGTGCCCTCGCCCCGGACGATCGTCGGGACGGGAGAGTTCTCGTACGAGGACATGCGGGTGAAGTGCATCCACAGGTGGTCGTACGCGGTGCGGCTGAGGTCCTTCTGGGTCACGGTTATCGGGTTCCCCACATGTAGGTCTGCTTCTTCAGCTTCATGTACACGAAGCTTTCGGTGGAGCGCACTCCGGGCAGTGCCCGGATGCGTTTGTTGATGACGTCCAGCAGGTGGTCGTCGTCCTCGCAGACGATCTCGGCGAGGATGTCGAACGAGCCCGCGGTCATCACCACGTACTCGACTTCCGACATGTCAGTCAGCACGTCAGCGATCGACTCGACATCGCCCTCGACGTGGATGCCCACCATCGCCTGCCGGCGGAAGCCCACGGTGAGCGGGTCCGTGACGGCGACGATCTGCATCACGCCCTGGTCCAGCAGCTTCTGGACGCGCTGGCGCACGGCCGCCTCCGACAGGCCGACGGCCTTGCCGATCGCGGCGTACGGCCGGCGGCCGTCCTCCTGGAGCTGCTGAATGATGGCGAGGGAGACGGCATCCAGCTGCGGGGTGCCGTTCCTGGACTCGCGGGACGAGTCCCTCTGGTCTGCGCTTCGACTGGCCACGCGCTCACTGTGCACGAGGTCTCGTCAGTTTCGCAAGCCCCAATCGATGAAATTCGTTGTCTGGAGGATCAAAGCGTGCGGATTTCGCAGAAGTGGCGCCGCCAGGGGTGTTGAAAACGTGGGGGTGCCGACTAGGGTGGGGTGTCTCAGTGATCGGACAGCTGCACCGGCCGTCCGCACTGGACCGCTCGAACCCTCGAACCAGATCAGGAGGCCGGCAGTGAGCACCGAGCTGCGTCGTCTGCGCAACTACATCGACGGTGAGTTCCGGGACGCCGCCGACGGACGGACCACCGAGGTGGTCAACCCCGCGACCGGCGAGGCGTACGCGACCGCGCCGCTGTCCGGACCGGCGGACGTGGACGCCGCCATGGAGGCCGCCGCCCGCGCCTTTCCGGCCTGGCGCGACGCCACGCCGGCCGAGCGCCAGCGGGCCCTGCTGAAGATCGCCGACGCGTTCGAGGAGCGGGCCGAGGAGCTGATCGCGGCCGAGGTGGAGAACACGGGCAAGCCCATCGGGCTCACCCGCTCCGAGGAGATCCCGCCGATGGTCGACCAGATCCGCTTCTTCGCCGGTGCGGCACGGATGCTGGAGGGCCGCTCGGCCGGCGAGTACATGGAGGGGCTGACCTCGATCATCCGCCGAGAGCCGATCGGCGTCTGCGCCCAGGTCGCGCCCTGGAACTACCCGATGATGATGGCCGTGTGGAAGTTCGCCCCGGCGCTCGCCGCGGGCAACACGGTCGTCCTCAAGCCCTCCGACACCACCCCCGCCTCCTCGGTACTGATCGCGGAGATCATCGGCTCGGTGCTGCCCAAGGGCGTCTTCAACGTCATCTGCGGCGACCGCGACACCGGCCGCCTGATGGTCGAGCACAAGACCCCGGCCATGGCCTCCATCACCGGCTCCGTGCGCGCCGGCATGTCGGTCGCCGAGTCCGCGTCCAAGGACCTCAAGCGGGTCCACCTGGAGCTGGGCGGCAAGGCGCCGGTCGTCGTCTTCGAGGACACCGACATCGCCAAGGCCGTCGAGGACATCGCGATGGCGGGCTTCTTCAACGCCGGCCAGGACTGTACGGCCGCCTGCCGCGTCCTTGTCCACGAGTCGATCCACGACGAGTTCGTCGCCGCGCTGGCCAAGGCCGCCGAGGAGACGAAGACCGGCCAGCCGGACGACGAGGACGTGCTCTACGGCCCGCTGAACAACCCCAACCAGCTCAAGCAGGTCGAGGGCTTCATCGAGCGGCTGCCCGCGCACGCGCGCGTGGAGGCCGGCGGGAAGCGGGTCGGCGACACGGGCTACTTCTTCGCACCGACCGTGGTCTCCGGCGTCAAGCAGGACGACGAGATCATCCAGAAGGAGGTCTTCGGCCCGGTCATCACCGTCCAGTCCTTCACGGACGAGGACCAGGCCGTCGAGTATGCCAACGGCGTGGAGTACGCCCTGGCCTCCTCGGTGTGGACCAAGGACCACGCCCGCGCGATGCGCATGTCCAAGAAGATGGACTTCGGCTGCGTGTGGATCAACACCCACATCCCGCTGGTCGCGGAGATGCCGCACGGCGGCTTCAAGAAGTCCGGCTACGGCAAGGACCTCTCGGCGTACGGCTTCGAGGACTACACCCGGATCAAGCACGTGATGACGTCGCTGGGCTAGCCGTCCCGGAACGTCCCCGGCGGCCCCCGCACAGGTGCACCCTCCTGTGCGGGGGCCGCCCTTTTGGTGAACTGCGCTGATCGACAAGGTGTCGGACAGGGCGCTCCCCGCTCGACGCAGCGTCGATTGTGCGTCCGGACGAGTCGGCGGCATCCTTCCGGGGTGCCCCAGACTTCTTCGCGTACGTCCCTCTCCCGCCGTTCCCTGCTGCGCGCGCTCGGCGGCACCGCCGCGCTCGGCGCGCTGGCCGGCTGTGGAGTGCCCGCCGCCTACGTCCGGCCGGGCGACCGCTCGGTGAGCGACGAGTCCGCCGATCACCGGCTGACCTGGGCGAACTGGCCGCTCTACATCGACACCGACGACAAGAACCCGAACCGCAGGCCCACCCTGGAGGCGTTCGAGAAGCGCACCGGGATACGGGTGGAGTACGTCGAGGAGATCAACGACAACGACGAGTTCTTCGGCAAGATCAGCCCCGCGCTGATGAACCACCAGTCCACCGGCCGCGACCTGATCGTCATCAGCGACTGGATGTGCGCCCGGTTCGTACGGCTGGGCTGGGTGCAGCAGATGGACCGCGCGCACCAGCCGAACGTGGCGAAGTACCTCGACCCATTGCTGCGCACGCCCGCCTTCGACAAGGGCCGCCGGTTCACCGTGCCCTGGCAGTCCGGCATCACCGGCATCGCCTACAACCGCAAGAAGCTCGGCCGTGAGATCCGCGCGGTCAAGGACCTGTGGGCGCCCGACCTCAAGGGCCGGGTCACCCTGCTGTCCGGCCTGGACGAGTCCTTCGCGCTGCTGATGCAGGGCAACGGCGTGGACATCACCCGCTGGACCGCGCACGACTTCCACACCATGTGCGACGAGGTGGAACGGCAGGTCCGGCGGGGCCAGATCCGCCGCTTCACCGGCAACGACTACACCAAGGACCTGGTCAGCGGCGATGTGCTGGCCTGTCAGGCGTACTCGGGTGACGTCATCCAGCTCCAGGCGGACAACCCCGACATCCGCTTCGTCGTCCCCGAGGAGGGCGCCGAGCTGTGGTCGGACTCCCTGATGATCCCCGACCGCGCCGCGCACAAGGCCAACGCCGAGCGCCTGATCGACTACTACTACCAGCCCGAGGTCGCCGCGAAGCTGGCCACCTGGGTCAACTACGTCTGTCCGGTCCCGGCCGCCAAGGAGGTCCTCGCGGACTCCTCCGACAAGGACACCGCGGCGCTCGCCGGCAACCCGCTGATCTTCCCCGACTCCACGATGCGCTCCCGCCTCGCCATCGCCCGCGACATCACCTCCACGGAACGAGTGGAGTTCGCCCGGCGCTGGAACCGGATCGTGGGCCTGTGAAGGACGCTGATGCAGCACGTCACCGCAGTCTGGCAGAACCACGGGTTCTTCGTGGATCCCAGGGCGTACCTGGAGGAACTACCGAGGATCCGCGACGAGTTGCCGCCCGGCGCGCGGAACTTCGCCTGTGATCCGGGGCATTACGACATTCCCGGCGCCACGCGCTGTGTGAAGGACCTGGAGCTGTCCGGGATCCACCTCGCCACCGACAAGAGCGGCGAGCTGGTGCTGGAGTTCGCGCCCAACCGGTGGAAGCACGAGGCGGGGCTGCGCATCGTCTACTCGGGTGTACGGCACTTCGCCGTCGACCACCACCGCTCTCTCGACTGGCTGCTCGTCGACACCGTGCTGCTGGACGAGATCCTCCCGGACTCGGACGGCGGCTGCACGCACGAGATCGCGCTCACCGACGCCTCGATCACCGTCCGCTGCGCGGATCTGGACGCGCGCTGGGACCTCACTTGAGGCCGCTGAGCATCACCCCGCGGATGTAGTGCTTCTGGAGCAGGAGGAAGAGGGCGAGGACCGGGAGGACGCTCAGGACGAGACCGGCCATCACGACCGGCATGGTGCGGGTGGGATCGACGTAGTCCTGGAGGAGCTGGATGCCCACCGGCAGGGTCATCACGCCCGGATTCGCGGTGGAGATCAGCAGGGCCCAGATGTACTCGTTCCAGGCGTCCACGAAGGTCAGCAGGGCGAGGGTGACGAGGACCGGCTTGGTCTGGGGCAGGACGACGCGCCACCAGAGGGTGAACTCGCCCGCGCCGTCGAGGCGGGCGGCCTCCAGGATCTCGTCCGGGATGGAGAGCATGAACTGGCGCACCAGGAAGATCCCGAAGCCGTTGACGAGGAACGGCATCGCGAGCGCCACGATGCTGACGGTCAGCCCCGCCCCGCCCTGCCCCAGCAGGTCGTTGCCGCCCGCCAGCGGCCAGTGCACCAGGATCAGGAAGTGCGGGATGAAGAAGAGGAACGGCGGGAACATCATCGTCGCCAGCACCAGCCGGAAGACGAAGTCCCGCCCTGGGAACCGGAGTTTGGCCAGCGCGTAACCGGCGAGCGACGAGGTGAGCAGCACCGAGCCGGTGATCAGCGCCGTCGCGGTGACGCTGTTGCGGAACAGCACCGGCAGATCCAACTGGTCCAGCGCCGCACGGTAGTTGCCGAAGCCGAACCCCTTCGGCAGGAAGCGGTACGGCAGCTTCCCCGACTCACCCGGCCCCTTGAAGGACGTCATCACCATGTCGAGGAACGGCACCACCATGAGCACGGCACCGGTCACGACCAGGAGGTACGACACCCACGGCGGGCGGCGGCCTCTCACGCGTCCTCCCCGCTGCGCCGGAACAGCCACAACTGCGCCAGCGTGATCACCAGCACCACCAGGAACAGTACGAACGCCGCCGCGCTCGCCGTACCCCAGTCGCCGTACGAGAAGGCCTGCCGGTACATCTCCAGCGCCGCCACCGCCGTCGCGTCGCCGGGGCCGCCCTTGGTCATCACCGTGATCAGCGCGAACGACTGGAGCCCGGTGAGGAATTGGGTGACGCACACGAACAGCAGCGACGGCCGCAGCAGCGGCAGCGTGATCTTCCAGAAGGTCGTGCCGGGCCCGGCCCCGTCCAGCGCCGCCGCCTCGTAGTACGAGCGCGGGATCGACTTCAGCCCCGCCGTCAGGACGAGGATCGCCGACCCCGCCGAGGCCCACGCCTGTACGACGACCACCGCGGGCAGCGCCGTGCGCGGGTCCTGGAGGAAGGCGACCGAGCCGAACCCCAGGGCGTTGAGGACGCCGTCGACGAGACCGCCCGGCTCGTACATGTACTTCCACACATTGCCGACGGCGACCACGGTCGTCACCATCGGCAGGAAGTACAGCGTCCGCCACAGCCCCTGGAACCGCAGCCGGTCGATACAGGTGGCGACGAGCACCGAGCCCGCGAGCGCGATGACCACCGTGCCCAGCGCGAACAGCACCGTGTTGGTGAGGACCGGCGTGAGGAACGTCGAGCCGGCCGCGAACAGCCCCGTGAAGTTGGCCAGGCCGACCGGCCGGATGTCCCCGAGGTCGAAGCCGGACCAGCGCGACACCGACAGCAGCAGGGCGAAGGCGAGCGGCAGGACGAGGAAGGCCGCGAAGAACAGCAGGACCGGGGCGAGGAAGAGATAGCCGACCACCGTCTGGCGGCGCCGGGCGCGGGCCGCGAGGCCGGCCCCCGGCAGCAGGGCGCGGGCGGCGGGAGGCCCGGCCCGCTCCGGCGCGAGCGTGTTCACCACAGGCGCGACACCTCCCGATCGACCTGCCGGCGCGTGCTGCGCAGCGCCTCCCCGACCGACTGCTGACCGGTCCACAGCGCCTCGATGTTCGCCCGCAGCAGCGACTTGGCCTGCTGTGCGCCCGGCATGTTCGGCTCCGGCACCGCGTACGCCAGCGCGTCCAGGAACGGCCGCAGATTCCGGTCCCCGCCCCTGCCGAGCAGCGCCCGCATGTCGTCGGCCCGACCGGTGAGCGAGCCCACCGAGACCTGGAGGGCGCTCATGCGGGTCACGCCCCGCGCGCCCGTCCGCTCCGCGTTGAGCCAGCGCAGGAACTCCCATGCCTCGCGCGGGAACCGGCTGGCCGCGTTGACCCCGAGCAGGAACCCGGTGCCGAGCGTGGCGGGCTTCCGGCCGGCCTCGGGGACGGGCACGGGGGCGACGCCGACCTCCCGGTACCCCGCGCCCATCAGCGGTTTCAGGCTACCGGTCCACCAGCCCGCGCCGATCACCATGGCCACCTGACCGGCGGGGAACGCCTGGTAGACGTTGACGCCGGGCGCGCTCGCCCCCCGGCTCACCAGGCGGTGCTCCAGCTCGAACACCGCCTGCCCGGCCGGCGAGTCGATCGCGGTGCTCCGGCCGTCCGCGGCGACGAACGTGCCCCCGGCCGCGCTGAGCAGGGCGAGGGTCTGGCCGACGGTGGTGGAGTCGTCGTACAGCGAGAGGCCGAACCCCTGCACCAGTGTGTTGCCGTACCGGTCCCGGCGTGTGGTGCGCTCGGCGGCCTCGGTCAACTCGGGCCAGGTGCGCGGTGGTCGGTCGATTCCGGCGGCGCGCAGCAGCCGGGCGTTGTAGTAGAGGGCGTACGTCTGCGCCTCGGTGGGATAGCCGTAGACGCGCCCCCCGTACGACGCGGCGCCGACCGCGGCCGTGCTGTAGCCGCGCCGGATCTGAGCCGCGTGCTCGGGCGGGGCGGGCCGCAGCACACCGGCCCGGACGAGCTGGCCGGTCCACAGGCAGTACGGCTGGATGATGTCGGCGCCCTGGCCGGCCGCCTGCCGGACCATGACCGTGGTCAGCAGATCGGTGCACTCCACCGCTCTCGCCCGGACCTTGACCCGGTCGTGCGTGGCGTTCCACTCGTCCACCGGCTCCTGGAGTGCCGTCTTCAGGACCCCGCTGGAGTAGTGCGTGAGCAGGGTGAGGACGATCGGGTCGCCGGGGTGGCCGGTGCCCCGGCGGGGTGCGGCGCAGCCCGCGGTGAGCAGGGCGGAGGGCAGCGCGAGGGCGAAGTGCCGCCGGTTCAGGCCGGGTCGGGGCCGCGTCACCGGGCGGCCTCCCGGCGCAGCACCCGGAACCTCCGGGTCGTGCTGAAGCCGGCGTCGCGGTAGAGGTGGCCCGCCGGTGACCGCTCGCCGGTCCACAGGAACCACGCCCCGTGCGCGCCGTGCGCCCGCATCCGGGCCAGGACCAGGTGGAGCAGGACCTTGCCGAGCCCGGTGCCGCGCATCTCCGCCAGCACCCCGAACGGGCCGAACCGCTCCAGCGCCGACTCGTACGCCCCGTGCATCGCCCAGCCCACCAGCCGCCCTCCGGGCTCCCGGACGACGACGATCCGGTCCGGCGGGGCCCCGCCCGCCAGGCATTCCCGGATCGCCCGCGCCCAGTCCCGGCTGAAGCGGCTCCCGGCGAGCGCGATCAGCTCCACCAGGTCGTCGTCGGCCGGAGTGCCGAACCGGTAACCCAGCGAGGCCAGTTCGTCCCGGCGGCGGGCGACGGCGTCCGGCATCCGGTGGCCGACGAGCGAGCGGTCCATCGCCGCGGCCTCGTACAGCGTCCGGAACCCGAGCGAGTCGAGGAGCTTCGCCGCCTCCGGGTAGGTCTCGGCGTCCAGGCCGGGGAGCAGGTAGTTCGGGGTGTACGAGGAGAAGTCCACGGTGGTACGGCCGTGCGCGCCCAGCCAGTCGAGGGAGTCGGTCAGCAGCCGGCGGCCGAGGCCCTGCCCGCGGGCGGCCGGGTCGACGAAGAAGAACGGGATCCAGCCCTGCTCCGGCTCCAGGTCGGTGCCGTGGACCGGGGTCAGCCGGCGCACCGCGTAGGCGGCGCCGACGACCCGGCCACCGGCCACGGCGACCCGCAGTCCCGCGGGGTCGAAGTTGGCGTCGAGCAGGACGAGGGTGCGGAAGCGGTCGGGGGCGATCGGATCCGCCGGGGCACCGCGGCACCAGGCGGCCACCAGCGACGGCCCGTCACCTGGCCGGAACCCCCGGATCTCCGTACCGGTCACCGGAGTTGCTGTCATCGACGGGTCCGTCCTTCCCGGCGGCGCGGCTCAGGGATACAGCAGTACGCCGTCGCCCGCCCGGGCGGCCGGTGGTGTGGGCGGGAGCAGGTCGATGACATACGCGCCGTCCGCGCGGTGCCAGGCGAAGTCGTCCGGGTAGCGGCGGCGGAGGGTGGCGAGCATGGCGGCGGTGGTGCGCACGGGCCGGAACGCGGCTTGGTCGGCGACACGGAGCCGCACCGCGCGCAGGGGCCGCCCGGCGTGCTTGCGGAAGGTCGGGATCTGGCGCAGTTCACGGAAGTTGCTTCCGGGCAGGGCGAGTTCGGTGAGCGCGGGTGTGCGGCGGGCGTCGGGGCAGGGGGCGCCGACGATCTCGAAGAGCGGTCAGACGCGGCCCGGCCGCCCCCGGCGAGTCCGGACGCCGCGCACAGGCGCGCGAGCCCGGTCTCCACCGTGCCACGTCCGTCCGCGCTCATCCCTCGCCCCGTCTGCCGGTCACCTCTCGAAACGGTCGTCCGAAATGTACAGGCATGTGGGGGAGTGCGGCGTGATTGACGGCACCGCCCCCTCGCCCCCACCATGTTTTGAACGCGTTCAACTCAGGCGTAGGCTCTGCCCATGAGTGACAGAGCCGCCCTCCTGAAGGGCATTCGCGGCTGGCTGGTCTTCTTCGTGGTGTGCCTGGTGCTGAGCGGGGCCACGGCCTTTCCGCTGGTGCACGAACTGCGCTGGACACAAAGCGGGTTGCGGGCGGTGGGGGTGCCGGAATGGCTGCCGGGCTGGCGGGCTGGACCGGACGGGTGCGGGACGGGCTCGACGCCGTCGACGCGAAGTACCCGTTCGTCCTCTACGGTCGGGGGAGTTGCCGGGACGTCTCGCTAGCGGGAGCGCAGGTCGTGCAGGACGTCGATGCGGTTCGTGGTGATCGAGTCGACGCCCAGCTCCATCAGCCGGCGCAGCGAGCGCCGGGTGTCCGGTGTCCACACGGAGACGAGCCGGCCGTCCCGGTGCACACGGGCGACCAGGTCCCGGTCGACCAGGGAGAAGCGGTAGTTGAGCCAGCGGGGGTTGATCGCGGCGAGCAGCGCGGGGCGGGGCGGGGCCAGCGTGGTCCAGGTCAGCGCGATCTCCGCGGCCGGGTCGGCGGCGCGCACGGTGAGCATCGTCTCCGCGCCCGCGCTGTAGTACACCCGGTCCCCGGCCCCGCTCTGCCGGACCACGTCCAGGATCCGCTCCATCGTCCGCCGCGTCACCCGCCCGCACAGGTCCACCATCACCCGGCCGTCACCGGTCGCGGCGAGCGCCTCGGCCAGCGTCGGCACCCCGCCGCCGGTGAGCCCGCGCACCTCCTCGGCGGACAGCGCGCTCAGCGGCCGCCCCACCTCCCACAGCCGTTCGAGCGTGTCGTCGTGCAGCAGCACGGGCACGCCGTCGCGGGTGAGCCGGACATCGAGCTCGACGGCGTCCGCGCCCCGGTCGAGACCGGAGCGCAGCGAGTCGAGGGTGTTCTCACGGAAGCGGTAGGGGTCGCCGCGGTGGGCCACGGCGGTCACGGTCTGCATGGCCCCCATTGTGGTGCGCCTCAGCCCGCGAGCCGGGCGGCGGTGTACGTGTCGATCTCCGCCGTGAGCCGTGCCTTGCCCGCCGCGTCCAGGAAGGACGCCTCGACCGCGTTCTTGGCGAGGTCCACGACACCGCGCTCGTCCAGGTCGAGGAGGCGAGCGGCCACCGCGTACTCGTTGTTGAGGTCGGTGCCGAACATCGGCGGGTCGTCGGAGTTGACCGTGATCAGCACCCCGGCCTCGGCGAACTGCCGGATCGGGTGCTCGTCCAGGGTGCGCACCGCGCGGGTGGCGATGTTGGAGGTCGGGCAGACCTCCAGCGGGATGCGCCGCTCGGCGAGGTGCGCGAGCAGCGCCGGGTCCTGCGCGGAGCTGGTGCCGTGCCCGATGCGCTCGGCGCCCAGCTCGTTCAGCGCGTCCCACACCGACTGCGGTCCGGTGGTCTCGCCGGAGTGCGGGACCGAGCGCAGACCGGCCGCGATGGCCTGGTCGAAGAACGGCTTGAACTGCGGGCGGGGCACGCCGATCTCGGGGCCGCCCAGCCCGAACGACACCAGGCCCTCCGGGCGGATCCGGTCGTCGGTGGCGAGCCGTACCGTCTCCTCTGCCGACTGCAAGCCGGCCTCACCGGGGATGTCGAAGCACCAGCGCAGCACGGTGCCGAACTCGGCCTCCGCGCTCTTGCGGGCGTCCTCGATCGCCTCCATGAAGGCGCGCTCGTCTATGCCGCGCCGGGTGGAGGAGAACGGGGTGAGGGTCAGCTCGGCGTAGCGCACCTGCTGGCGGGCCAGGTCGCGGGCCACCTCGTAGGTGAGCAGCCGGACGTCCTCCGGGGTGCGGATCAGGTCCACCACCGACAGGTACACCTCGATGAAGTGCGCGAAGTCGGTGAAGGTGAAGTACTCGGCGAGGGCCTCGGGATCGCTGGGGACCCTGGAGTCGCGGTGCCGGGCGGCCAGCTCGGAGACGATGCGGGGGGAGGCGGAGCCCACGTGGTGCACGTGCAGTTCGGCCTTGGGCAGTCCGGCGATGAACGCGCGCAGATCGCGGTCGGCGTGCCCGGCGGCCGGTACGGAACTGTCGGACAAGGGGTCCTCCCCGAGGCAGGGCGCCGACGGGCCCTTACGGGCGCGGCGCGGGTGATCGGCTGATCGTCAGAGGCCATCGTAGGCGGGCGGGCGAGGGGAGGGGGCGAGGCGGAGTGAGGGGAGCGAGGGGCGAGGGGGCGGCCGGGAGCCGAGGAGGCGGCGCGAGCGGTTCGGCCACGGGGAAGGCGGCGGGAACCGTACGGCCGTGGCGACCCCGGCGTCAGGAGGCCCGGTGTCAGCAGGTCCGGGGCCAGGACGCCGGTGTCAGGAAGCCCGGTGTCAGTGCGGAGGACCGGCTGGTCGGGGCGGTCGGCGACGGTGCCGGGGCGGTGGGACCGGCCGGCCGGGGTGGGGCGGGAAGGCCGTAGCATGGCGGGACGAACGACCAAGGGGGAAGTACCCGTGTCAGACGGAACGCAGTCGAGTGGGGCGGCCGGCGGCGGCCACGACCCGTGGGCGCCACCCGAGCAGGGGCTGTCGCTGAACAAGGACCAGCCCGCCGCGCCGGGTGCGGGGCAGCCCCCGGTCCAGCCGCCGTCCGTGCACGACCAGGCCACCGTGACCGACCTGCCGACCGGTGGGTACGCCCAGCCCAACTTCGCGCCGCCGGCCCCGCCCGCCCAGGGCTTCGGCGCCCCCACCCCGCCCGCGTTCGGCGCCCCCGGCACGGGTGAGCCGGTGCCGCCCCCGCCGATCGCGCCCACCGGCCCCGGTGTACCCCCGGCGTCCGCGCCGCCCGCCGGCGGCTACGGCTACCCCGGCTACCCCGGCTACCCGGCCGCCGGGAGCTACGGCTGGACGGGCATGCCGATGGCACCGCAGAACGGCATGGGCACCGCGGCGATGGTGCTCGGCATCCTGTCGATCTGCCTGTTCTGCCTGTACGGCGTCCTCTCGGTGGTGCTGGGCATCCTCGCGGTGGTCTTCGGCGTCAAGGGGCGGCGCCGGGTCGAGCGCGGCGAGGCCACGAACCAGGGGCAGGCCCAGGCTGGTCTGGTCATGGGCGTCATCGGCATCATCGTCGGCATCGGCATGATCGTGCTGATGATCGTGATCGGTGTCACCGCCTTCAACGAGAGCAGGGACACCGATCCGTACTACGGCTCCCTGCACTCCGTCCCGGTGGCGGTGGCGCAGCGCTGATCCCGCGACGGGGCCGCATAGCGCGGGTCCCGTCCCGGAGCGCACGCTCCGGTCGATGCCCGCCGGACCGCAGGACCCGTCCGGCGGGCATCGCCGTACCCGAGCCCCCGGCACCCGAGCCCCGGCGCCTCAAGCCCCCCGGCGTCCCGAGCCCCCGCATCTGCGCCCCCGCCGCCCCGAGCCCCCGGCCCCCGTACCTATCTCCCCGCCAGCTCCGCCCGCGCCTCCATCAGCACGAAGCCCAGCAGGTTCAGGCCCCGCCAGCGGGCCGGATCGTCCGCCGCCTCGTCGTCCGCCGTCAGGCCGATGCCCCACACGCGGTCCACCGGGCTCGCCTCGACCAGCACCCGCTCGCCCGTGCCCAGCAGGAACGCGCGCAGCGCCGGGTCGGCGGCGAACTTGTGGACGCTGCCCTCGACCACGATCCGGAACCGCTCCCGCTCCCATATCGCCTCGTCGAAGCCGCGGACCAGCCGGCCCGCCTTCTTGGCCTGTGCCGGGTGCGCCGCGGCGAGGACATGACGCTCGGCCTCGGCGTCGCCGAACAGCCGGGCCTTGGCGGCCATCATCCAGTGCTCCGCCGTCGCGTACCGCCTGCCGTCGACCACGAAGGGTGAGGGCCACCACTGGCTCAGGCAGCTCGCGCCGATGCGGCCGTCCGGCCGGGGCCGGTGGCCCCAGAAGTGCAGGTACCTGATCCGGGACCCCGCCCGGACCTCGCTGACCAGGGCTTCGAGCCCGTCGATCCTCCCCATGCACGCGAGTCTGGCACGCACCACTGACACTCCGTCCGGCTTTTCCTCGCCCGACTCGACACCTGGTCGACAGATTCCGTCGCGTAACCAAAAGGCAACAACGGAATCACTTGTTGGAGGCTAATAGCTCTGTCAGGATCGGCACTCAAATCGAGCTGGAGCTACGCCACCCACCTCTGGGACGGGGGTGATCGGCGGAGGAGAGCGACATGCACAACCCGGGCACCGCCAGCCAGGAACGATTTCCCGCAGCGGACCGTTTCGCGGAAGGCGCTCAGTACATCGCCGGCCGTCTGACCAAGGGCACCTCGGGGCGTCGCCACGCCGTGGTCGACCCGGCCACCGGCACCGAGGTCCACACCTACGACCTGGCCGGCACCGACGACGTGGACGCGGCCGTCGCCGCCGCCCGCGCGGCCTTTCCGGGCTGGGCGTCGGCCACTCCGGGCGAGCGCTCGGACGCCCTGCACCGCTTCGCCGCCGTGCTCGCCGAGCGCGCCGAGGACTTCGCCCGCGCGGAGTCGCTCCAGTGCGGCAAGCCGCTCAAGCTCAGCCGCGAGTTCGACGTCCCCGGCACCGTCGACAACACCGCCTTCTTCGCGGGCGCCGCCCGCCACCTCCAGGGGCAGTCCGCCGGTGAGTACTCCGGCGACCACACGTCGTACGTCCGGCGCGAGCCGATCGGTGTCGTCGGGTCCATCGCGCCGTGGAACTACCCGCTCCAGATGGCTGCCTGGAAGGTGCTCCCGGCGATCGCCGCGGGCAACACCATCGTGCTCAAGCCCGCCGAGCTGACCCCGCTGACCTCGCTGCTGTTCGCCCAGGCCGCCACCGTCGCGGGCCTGCCGGACGGCGTTATCAACATCGTCACCGGCACCGGCAAGGAGGCCGGTGAGCACTTGGTCGGGCACCCCGATGTGGCCATGACCTCCTTCACCGGCTCCACCGGCGTCGGCAAGCGCGTCGCCGAGGTCGCCACCGCCACCGTCAAGCGGCTCCACCTGGAGCTGGGCGGCAAGGCCCCGTTCGTCGTGTTCGACGACGCCGACCTGGACGCCGCCGTCAACGGGGCCGTGGCCGGCGCGCTCATCAACACCGGCCAGGACTGCACCGCCGCCACCCGCGCCTATGTCCAGCGCCCGCTGTACGAGGCGTTCGTGGAGCGCACCGCCGCCCTGATGGAGACCGTGCGGCTCGGCGACCCGTTCGCCCCCGGCACCGACCTCGGGCCGCTCATCTCGCACGCCCAGCGCGACCGCGTCGCCGGCTTCGTGGACCGCGCCCGCTCCTACGCCCGCGTGGTCACCGGCGGCGAGGCCCCCGGCGGCGACCTGGCCAAGGGCGCCTACTACCGGCCCACCCTCATCGCCGGCGCCGCCCAGGACAGCGAGATCGTCCAGTCCGAGATCTTCGGACCGGTCCTGGTCGTCCTGCCCTTCGACACCGACGACGAGGGCATCCGGCTCGCCAACGACACCCCGTACGGCCTCGCCGCCTCCGCCTGGAGCGGCAGCGTCTACCGGGCCAACCGCGCCACCCGCGACATCAAGGCGGGCTGCGTCTGGATCAACGATCACATCCCGATCATCAGCGAGATGCCGCACGGCGGTTACAAGGCCTCCGGCTTCGGCAAGGACATGTCGATGTACTCCTTCGAGGAATACACGCAGGTCAAGCACGTAATGTTCGACAACACGGCGGTGGTCCGCAAGGACTGGCACCGCACGATCTTCGGGGACCGGTAGGAGCCGCCCCCGGCCGCGGGACCCCCGCCCGCGGTGCGCTCCACCGGGTACGACGCCCGTCCCCTCCACCGGGCACCCCCTCCCCTCCCGAAAGGCCACCACGCGCATGGGAAGTTACGAGCCCGACCGGCCGACGCCGGTCGAATCGGCCGCCGTACGCCGGAGTTTCAGCGGCGGCAGGGCCGCGCCGACCCGCCGTTCGCTGCTGCGCGCCTCCGCCGGGGGCGCCCTCGCGATCGGCGGTCTCGGGACCCTGAGCGCCTGCGGCATCCCCGCCGCGAGCAAGAACCAGGGCGGTGTGTCCGCCGACGACCACTCGGCCAAGGAGAAGGTCGTCAACTTCTCCAACTGGCCCGAGTACATCGACGTGGACGACTCGGGCAAACACCACCCCACGCTCGACGCGTTCGCCAAGCGGACCGGCATCCAGGTCAAGTACACCGAGGACATCAACGACAACGACGAGTTCTTCGGCAAGATCCAGCCGGAACTCGCCGCGGGCCAGGACACCGGCCGCGACCTGATCGTCCTCACCGACTGGCTGGCCGCCCGCATGATCCGGCTCGGTTACGTCCAGAAACTGGACCCGGCCAACCTGCCGCACGCCTTCGCCAACCTCTCGGACCAGTTCCGCGCCCCCGACTGGGACCCCGGCCGCGCCTACTCCTATCCCTGGCAGGGCATCTCCACCGTCATCGCCTTCAACAAGAAGGCGCTCGACGGCGTCGAGGTGAAGTCGGTCTCCGACCTCCTGGACAATCCCAGGCTCAAGGGCCGGGTCAGCTTCCTGACCGAGATGCGCGACACCATCGGCATGGTCCTGCTGGACCTCGGCAAGGACCCGGCGAAGGTCACCGACGACGACTACGACGCGGCCATCGCCCGCCTACAGAAGGCCGTCGACAAGGGCCAGATCCGCCGCTTCACCGGCAACGACTACACCTCCGACCTGGCCAAGGGCGACATCGCCGCCTGCGTCGCCTGGGGCGGCGACATCGTCCAGCTCCAGGCCGACAACCCGGACGTCGGCTACCTCATCCCGGACAGCGGCTACATGACGTCGACCGACAACCTGCTGGTCCCCAACAAGGCGCGCCACAAGACCAACGCCGAGCGGCTGATCGACTACTACTACCAGCCCGAGCCCGCCGCCGAACTCGCCGCCTACGTCAATTACGTGAGCCCCGTTGCGGGAGTCGTTCCCTACCTCGCGAAAATCGACAAGTCGGCCGCGAGCAATCCGCTGATCGTGCCCGACAAGGCCATGCAGGCGAAGTCCCATCCCTTCCGCGCCCTGACGCAGAAGGAAGAGACCGCCTACCAGCAGAAGTTCTCCAAGCTCACAGGGGCGTGACGACCACGATGACGACAGACAACAGCGGCGACGTCCGCCTCTCCGGTATCGGCAAGACCTACGGCGCCTTCACCGCCGTACACCCGCTGGACCTGACCGTGCCCCAGGGCTCCTTCTTCGCCCTGCTCGGCGCCTCCGGCTGCGGGAAGACCACCACCCTGCGCATGATCGCGGGCCTGGAGGAGCCGACCAGCGGCACCGTGCACCTCGGCGACCAGGACGTCACCCACCTGCCGCCGTACAAGAGGCCCGTGAACACGGTCTTCCAGTCCTACGCCCTCTTCCCGCACCTCGACATCTTCGAGAACGTCGCCTTCGGGCTGCGCCGACGTGGCATCAAGAGCGTCAAGAAGCAGGTCGAGGACATGCTGGACCTGGTCCAGCTCGGCGAGCAGGCGCGCAAGAAGCCGCACCAGCTCTCCGGCGGCCAGCAGCAGCGCGTCGCCGTCGCCCGCGCGCTGATCAACCACCCCAAGGTGCTGCTGCTCGACGAGCCGCTCGGCGCCCTCGACCTCAAGCTGCGCCGCCAGATGCAGCTGGAGCTCAAGCGCATCCAGACCGAGGTCGGCATCACCTTCATCCACGTCACGCACGACCAGGAGGAGGCCATGACCATGGCCGACACGGTCGCGGTGATGAACGGCGGCCGCGTCGAACAGCTCGGCGCCCCCACCGACCTGTACGAGAACCCGAAGACGACCTTCGTCGCCAACTTCCTCGGCACCTCCAACCTGATCGAGGCCGAGGTCGACACCAGGAGCGGCGACGACATCGTGCTCAAGGCCGCCGGCGACAAGCTGGTGCTGCCCGCCGCGCGATGCAGCGCGCCCGCCCCGGCCGACGGCAAGGTGCTGGTCGGCATCCGCCCCGAGAAGATCGCGCTCGCCCACGCCGACGACGCGGGCTCCATCCCCGAGGGCCGCAACCGCCTCACCGGCACGATCGCCGACGCCAGCTTCATCGGCGTCTCCACGCAGTACGTCATCGACAGCCCCGCCTGCGCCGAACTCTCGGTCTACGTCCAGAACGTCGAGCGGGACGCCCGTCTGGTCCCCGGCGCCGACGTGGTCCTGCACTGGAGCCCCGCGCACACCTTCGGCCTGGACGCGCACCAGGCCATCGACGCGGGCACCGGGGAAGAGGTCGCCGCCTGATGTCGACGCTCACCGAGGCGCCCCCGCCGCTCGCCCCCGCCGAAGGCGCGGCCAAGCCGCCGCGCAAGCGCGGCCGGTTCACGCCGTACTGGCTGCTGCTGCCCGGCATCCTGTGGCTGGTCGTCTTCTTCGCGCTGCCGCTGGTCTACCAGGCCTCCACGTCCGTGCAGACGGGCTCCCTGGAGGAGGGCTACAAGGTCACCTGGCACTTCGCGACCTACTGGAACGCGCTGTCCGAGTACTGGCCCCAGTTCCTGAGGTCCATCTTCTACGCCGCCGGTGCCACCGTGCTGTGCCTGCTGCTCGGTTACCCGCTGGCCTACCTGATCGCCTTCCGCGCGGGCCGCTGGCGCAACCTGATCATGATCCTGGTGATCGCGCCGTTCTTCACCAGCTTCCTGATCCGCACCCTGGCCTGGAAGACGATCCTCGCCGACAACGGCCCCGTGGTGCACGCGCTGAACTCGCTGCACATCCTGGACCTCACCAACTTCCTCGGCTGGACGGCCGGCGACCGGGTGCTGGCCACCCCGCTCGCGGTGGTGTGCGGACTGACGTACAACTTCCTGCCGTTCATGATCCTGCCGCTGTACACCTCGCTGGAGCGGATCGACGGCCGGCTGCACGAGGCGGCCGGCGACCTGTACGCCAAGCCGTCGACCACCTTCCGCAAGGTGACCTTCCCGCTGTCGATGCCGGGCGTGGTCTCCGGCACCCTGCTGACCTTCATCCCGGCCGCCGGCGACTACGTCAACTCCGAACTTCTCGGCTCCACCGACACCCGCATGATCGGCAATGTGATCCAGACGCAGTTCCTGCGCATCCTGGACTATCCGACGGCGGCGGCCCTCTCCTTCATCCTCATGGCCGCGATCCTGGCCATGGTGACGATCTACATCCGCCGGTCCGGGACGGAGGACCTGGTCTAAATGCCCGTCGTCAACTGGCTCAAGCGCCATCTCGTCGTCATCGCGGGACTTCTCACCCTCGCGTATCTGCTGCTGCCGAACGTCATCGTCACCGTGTTCTCCTTCAACAAACCGAAGGGGCGCTTCAACTACCAGTGGCAGCAGTTCTCGCTGGACGCCTGGAAACAGCCGTGCGGCGTCGCCGACATGTGCAATTCGCTGTCGCTCAGCCTCCAGATCGCCGTCTGGGCGACGCTGGGCGCCACCATCCTCGGCACGATGATCGCCTTCGCGCTGGTCCGCTACCGCTTCCGCGCCCGCGGCGCCATCAACTCGCTGATCTTCCTGCCGATGGCGATGCCCGAGGTCGTCATGGCCGCCTCGCTGCTCACCCTGTTCCTCAACATGGGCGCCCAGCTGGGCTTCTGGACGATCCTGATCGCCCACATCATGTTCTGTCTGAGCTTCGTCGTCACCGCGGTCAAGGCGCGTGTGATGTCGATGGACCCGCGTCTGGAGGAGGCCGCACGGGACCTGTACGCCGGGCCCGCGCAGACCTTCCTGCGGGTCACCCTGCCGATCGCGGCACCCGGAATCGCCGCGGGCGCGCTGCTGTCCTTCGCGCTCTCCTTCGACGATTTCATCATCACCAATTTCAACGCGGGATCGACCGTCACCTTCCCCATGTTCGTCTGGGGCTCGGCGCAGCGCGGAACGCCCGTTCAGATCAATGTGATCGGTACGGCCATGTTCCTGCTCGCCGTGGTGCTGGTGCTGGTGTCGATGCTGATCAACAATCGCCGTAACAGCCAGAAGGCGTAACACCGAAAAGCGCGCAGCCGAAATGCGCGTAAAAGCTCTGTAGGGAGTTGAAATCATGGCCCCAAGCGCCATGAATCGTGGCCGAGACAACTGGATCGCCTCTCTCTCCGAAGCCCAGCCGGTCCCGTACTGGCTGGAAGACCCCGGCAAGCCGGCGCCCGAGCCCGCCCTCACCGGCTCCGAGACCTGCGACCTGCTGGTCGTCGGCGGCGGCTACAGCGGGCTGTGGACCGCGCTCAACGCCAAGGAGCGCGACCCGCGGCGGGACGTGGTCCTGCTGGAAGGCCGCGAGGTGGGCTGGGCCGCCTCCGGCCGCAACGGCGGCTTCTGCGCCGCCTCCCTCACCCACGGCCTGGCCAACGGGCTGACCCGCTGGTCCGACGAGATCCACAAGCTGGAGGAGCTGGGCCGGCGCAACCTGGACGAGATCGAGGCGGCCATCGCCCGGCACGGCATCGACTGCGAGTTCGAGCGCACCGGCGAGATCGACGTCGCCACCGAGACCTACCAGGCCTGGGAGCTGCGCGACTGGCACAAGGAGCTCCAGGAGCAGGGCCTCGCGGACGGGATGGACTTCCTGGACGAGGACGCCGTGCGCGCCGAGGTGAACTCGCCGACCTTCAAGGCGGGCCTGTGGGACCGCCGGGGCGTGGCCATGCTGCATCCGGCGAAGCTCGCCTGGGGCCTGAAGCAGGCGTGCGTCCGGCTCGGGGTGCGGGTGTACGAGCACACGCCCGCGCTCACCCTCAAGCCGTACGGCGCCGGGATGGCCGTCCGCACCCCCTACGGCGCCGTGCGCGCCCGCAAGGTCGCGCTCGGCACCAACATCTTCCCGAGCCTGCTGCGCCGGGTGCGCTCGTACACCGTCCCGGTCTACGACTACGCGCTGATGACCGAGCCGCTGAGCGAGGGGCAGCTCGCGGAGATCGGCTGGCAGGGCCGGCAGGGGCTCGGCGACAGCGCCAACCAGTTCCACTACTTCCGGCTGTCCGCCGACAACCGGATCCTGTGGGGCGGTTACGACGCCATCCACCACTACGGCGGCCGGGTGCGGGCGGAGTACGACGACCGTCCCGAGACCTATGCCAAGCTCGCCGGGCACTTCTTCACCTGCTTCCCGCAGCTGGAGGGCGTCCGCTTCACCCACGCCTGGGGCGGCGCAATCGACACCTGCTCCCGCTTCTCGGCCTTCTTCGGCACCGCCCACCAGGACAAGGTGGCCTACGCGGCGGGCTTCACCGGTCTCGGTGTCGGCGCGACCCGCTTCGGCGCGGACGTGATGCTCGACCTGCTGGACGGGGAGCGCACCGAGCGCACCGAGCTGGAGATGGTGCGCAAGCGGCCGCTGCCGTTCCCGCCCGAGCCGTTCGCCTGGACCGGTATCGCCCTCACCAAGTGGTCGCTGGCCCGCGCGGACGCGCACGGCGGCCGCCGCAACCTGTGGCTGCGCACGATGGACAAGCTGGGCCTCGGGTTCGACAGCTAGTTCGCGTGACCCAGGTCACTCCCTAGGGGTTCCGGAACCCGCGTAATGCTCCGGTACGGCCTCCCTCTCTCCTGCCGAGGCGGCGCGCCCGCGCCGCCCGCAAAGGAGAGCGGGAGGCCTTTCGATGAGCGGGACGAAGACGGCGGTGGAGTGGCTGGCGTCCGTGGCGCCGGACCCGCGGGGGTGCCGCCGGGAGTGGGAGCGCAATCCGCACGGGGTCGCGCTGCTGCCCGCGGGCCGCGCCTGGGACGTGCTGATCCTCCCGGCCCACCTGGGCCATCCGACGCTGGACGTGCTGACCCGGATGCTCGGCCGCCCCGGCCCGGTGCTCGCCGACTTCGGCGACAACCGGGTCGGGTTCTTCGTGCCGCCGGGCACGGCGGAGCGCTGGCTGGGCACCGGGGTGCGCACCGCGGGGAACGGCACCTGGATCGTCGTACCGCATCCGGGCCGGGCGAGCCGGGGGGTGCGCTGGCTGGTGCCGCCGGACGGCTCGGGCACGCTGACCGACGCGGCGCTGCTGGAACTGGCGATGCACGAGGCGGCGGCGCGCCTGGTGCTGGGGCCGGAGGAGGACGAGTAGCGCGCGTGCGTCTTGACACCGGGATTGGTCTGGACCAAATTGAGTGCCGTTCCACCCTCCAACTCCCCCCTGCCCGGAGGCTCTTGTGGACCGCTCCAGCCCCCTGCTCGCCCTGCTCACGGCCGCGGCCCTCGCCGTGCCCGGCCTCACCGCGCTCTCATCGGCCGCCCGCGCGGCCGACGCGGACGTGCTCCAGAACGGCGGATTCGAGTCCGGCCTCTCCGGCTGGAACTGCTCCGCCTCCTCCGGTACGACGGTCGACTCACCGGTGCACAGCGGAAGTTCCGCGCTCCAGGCCACCCCGGCGGGCAGCGACGACGCCCAGTGCGCGCAGACGGTGAGCGTCCAGCCCAACTCCCCGTACACGCTGGCCGGTTACGTCCGGGGCTCGTACGTCTACCTGGGCGCGAGCGGTACCGGCACCACCGACGTCTCCACCTGGACCCAGTCGGCCCCGGACTGGCAGCGGCTGAGCACCACCTTCACCACCGGACCCTCGACCACCAAGGTCACGGTGTACACCCACGGTTGGTACGGCACCGGCGCCTACGACGCCGACGACCTCTCGCTCACCGGCCCCGGCGGCACCGCCCAACCGCCCGCCGTACCCGCCGGGTTGACCGCCTCCTCCGTCACCGCGACCTCCGTCGCCCTGTCCTGGTCCGCGGTGCCCGGCGCCACGGGGTACGCGGTCTACCGCGATGGCGTCAAGGTCCAGTCCGCGAGCGGGACTTCGGCCACCGTCACCGGGCTCACGGCCTCGACGGCGTACAGCTTCCAGGTCACGGCGGTCGACGACGCGGGGGAGTCCGCGAGGTCGGCGGCGGTGGTCGTGACGACGAGCGCCGGCGGGTCGGGCGGCGGCCCGGGCGGCGGGTCCGCCGGTCTCCCGGCGCACGCCCTCGTCGGCTACCTCCACTCCAGCTTCGCCAACGGCTCCGGCTACACCCGGCTCGCGGACGTCCCCGACAGCTGGGACGTCATCGACCTGGCCTTCGCCGAACCCACCTCCCCGACCTCCGGGGACGTCGAGTTCACCCGCTGCCCGGTCACCGACTGCCCGAACGCGGAGAGCGACGCCGACTTCAAGGCGGCGATCAAGGCCAAGCAGGCGGCCGGCAAGAAGGTGCTGATCTCCATCGGCGGCCAGAACGGCCAGGTCCAGCTCACCACCACGGCGGCCCGCGACGCCTTCGTCGCCTCCGTCTCGAAGATCATCGACACCTACGGGCTCGACGGCCTCGACATCGACTTCGAGGGCCACTCCCTGTCCCTGGACACCAGCGACACGGACTTCAAGAACCCCACCACGCCCGTGATCGTCAACCTCATCTCGGCACTGAAGACGCTGAAGGCGAAGTACGGCGCGAAGTTCGTCCTCACCATGGCCCCGGAGACCTTCTTCGTGCAGAACGGCTACCAGTACTACGGCACCGGCAAATGGGGCGGCCAGGACCCGCGCTGCGGCGCCTACCTCCCGGTGATCTACGCCCTGCGCGACGACCTCACCCTGCTGCACGTCCAGGACTACAACTCCGGCCCGATCATGGGCCTGGACAACCAGTACCACTCCATGGGCGGCGCCGACTTCCACATCGCCATGACCGACATGCTCCTCACCGGCTTCCCGGTGGCCGGCGACCCGGACAACGTCTTCCCCCCGCTGCGCCCGGACCAGGTGGCGATCGGCATGCCCGCCTCCACCAACGCGGGCAACGGCTACGTCGCTCCGGCCGAGGTCACCAAGACCCTGGACTGCCTGACGAAGAAGACGAACTGCGGCTCGTACGCCACCCATGGCACCTGGCCGGATCTGCGCGGCCTGATGACCTGGTCGATCAACTGGGACCGCTACTCGGACTGGGAGTTCCAGAAGACGTTCGACGGCTACTTCCGCTGAACCCCGGCAGCGCGCTGAGCGCGGTCAGCAGGACCGCGCTCAGGCACCAGCCGGCCAGCACGTCCAGCGGCCAGTGGTAGCCGTGGCGGACCAGGCCGTACGAGGTGCCGAGGACCAGGGCGGCGCAGAGCGCGCGGGCGGTGCGGCGGGCGGCGCGGGTGCGCAGCCAGGGCAGCAGCAGGAGGGTCGCGCAGCCGTAGGCCACGGCGGCGGTCGCCGTGTGCCCGGAGGGGTAGTAGCCGGTGGCCGGGGGCACGGCGGGGGTCCCCGGCCGGGCGGCCCAGTCCTTGAGCGGCACCACCAGCGCCGGGAGCAGCGCCATCAGGGCGGCGGCCGCGAGGGGCGGCAGCCACCAGCGCGGGTGTCCGGCGGCGCGGCCCCGCCACAGGGCGTACCCGATGGCGGCGACGAGGACCGGGACGGCGACCTGGACGTCGCCGAGGTCGGAGAGAAACTGCGCGAACCCGTCCGGGTGGACCAGGTCCCGGCTGAGCCGGGCGTCCGCGCGCAGCAGCGGGCCGTGGCCGACGACCTGCCAGGTGATCAGCAGGAAGAGGACGGCCGGGACGCCGAGGAGGAGGGCGCGGCGGCCGGGGCGGGCGGGGTGCGACACGGGGGCCAGCTTGGCAGGCGGGCGGGGGAGGGGCCGTACCCGGGGTCGGTACCGGGTCGTGTGCGCGAGCGGGCCCGGAGAAGGAGGCCGGCCGCCCCGGAACAGGGGGGGTGGTCACGGGGCGGCCGTCCGGACCGGAACGTCGCACGCCCCGGGGGGTTTGGGGCGGCGACCGTCCGATCGGTGAGGAGATCCCGGCGTCAGGCGCCGGTTGTGTGCGCGAAGGCACGACCAGGTCGAAGCTGGGGAGGCCCCGGCCTGGGGTCGTCCACGGTCCCCCGTGGACGGGGTGTATCTCTCATCTGGGTAGAACCTACGGCAGGCCGGGGCGCTTGGGCAGACGGATTCCCGTCCCGACATGCACCCCGCACACCTTCTTCACACGGCCTGCCGCAGCCGGATTCCGGGGCCTCAGATGCGGGCCAGCGCCTGCTCCACGACGTCCAGACCCTCGTTCAGCAGGTCCTCGCCGATCACCAGCGGGGGCAGGAAGCGCACCACGTTGCCGTAGGTGCCGCAGGTCAGGACCAGGACGCCCTCGGCGTGGCAGGCCTTGGCCAGCGCGGCGGTGGCCTCGGGGTCGGGCTCCTTGGTGGCGCGGTCCTTGACCAGCTCGATGGCGATCATCGCGCCGCGGCCGCGGACCTCGCCGATGACGTCGAACTTCTCGGCCATGGCGGTGAGGCGGCCCTTCATGACCTCCTCGATGCGCTTGGCCTTCGCGTTGAGGTCCAGCTCCTTCATGGTCTCGATGGCGCCGAGCGCACCGGCGCAGGCAACCGGGTTGCCGCCGTACGTGCCGCCGAGGCCGCCGGCGTGCGCCGCGTCCATGATCTCCGCGCGGCCGGTCACCGCGGCGAGCGGCAGACCACCGGCGATGCCCTTGGCGGTGGTGATCAGGTCCGGGACGATGCCCTCGTCCTCGCAGGCGAACCACTGCCCGGTCCGGCAGAACCCGGACTGGATCTCGTCGGCGACGAAGACGATCCCGTTGTCCGCGGCGAACTGGCGGATCGCGGGCAGGAAGCCCTTGGCCGGCTCGATGAAGCCGCCCTCGCCGAGCACCGGCTCGATGATGATCGCGGCCACGTTGTCCGGGCCGACCTGCTTGGTGATCTGGTCGATGGCCTGCTTGGCGGCCTCCGGACCGGCGTTCTCCGCACCGGTCGGCCAGCGGTAGCCGTAGGCGACCGGGACGCGGTACACCTCGGGCGCGAACGGGCCGAAGCCGTGCTTGTATGGCATGTTCTTCGCCGTCAGCGCCATGGTGAGGTTGGTGCGCCCGTGGTACCCGTGGTCGAACACGACGACGGCCTGCCGCTTGGTGTACGCGCGCGCGATCTTGACGGCGTTCTCGACGGCCTCGGCGCCGGAATTGAACAGCGCGGACTTCTTGGCGTGGTCACCCGGCGTCAGCTCGGCCAGCGCCTCGGCGACGGCCACGTAGCCCTCGTACGGGGTGACCATGAAACAGGTGTGGGTGAAGTCGGCGAGCTGGGCGGAGGCGCGGCGTACGACGGCCTCGGCGGAGGCGCCGACGCTGGTCACGGCGATACCGGAGCCGAAGTCGATCAGGCTGTTGCCGTCCACGTCCTCGATGACACCGCCGCCGGCGCGCGTGACGAAGACCGGCAGCGTGGAGCCCACGCCCTGGGCGACCACGGCGGTGCGGCGGGCCTGAAGCTCCTGCGACTTCGGGCCGGGGATGGCGGTGACGACGCGGCGCTCCTGCGGAAGTGCGGTCATGCGGGGCTCCTGGGGGTATTACGGACGCTTGCCTTCTTTTCTCGCAGGCTAAGACGGGTGCGGACAGGTGGGCATGCTCCATGTGGGCGTTGTGCGGTGCCGCGGTTGTCCGTGGTGGACATAGCGAACGTACGACCGTACGGGCCCCTCGGCGCCCCACCCGGCCCCGCAACCCCCTAACTCCCCTCCGCAGGCACTAGATTGCTCGCTGACGGTGGACGGAACGGCTGGTCAGGGGGCAGGGCGGATGCACAACGACGAAACCCACAACACGCACAAAATCCAACCCGGCCCACTCCCTCACCCGGCACGCCCCTTGGAATCACCAGCACCGCCCCCGAGACCGACGGCCCCACCGGGGGCACCGCCCAGGCCCGACGGCACGGCCTTCCTGACCTGGCTGCGTACACCCCGCCCCGAGGCCTCGCCCGGAGTCTGGCGGTTCGGGCACCGCAGCCGCCCCCGGCAGGAGCCCGAGCGGACCTCCGGCCACCAGCTGATCGGCGGCGCGCTGATTGCCTTCCTCGTGGCCTGGCTGGTGTGGTCCCTGCTGTCGCACGGCTATCTCGGCAGCTGGTGGGTGCTGCCGGTCCGCCTGCTCGCTCCGGACTCCTGGCAGAACAGCGACAGCGCGGTCGCGCAGGCCATCCTGTGGGACGGCTACTCCCTCCTCGTCGTCGTCTTCGTGCTGGTCGTCGTCGGCCGCCTCGGCCGCTGGGGCGAGGTCTGGCGCCGGTACGGTCCGCCCGCCTGGCGGCCCGCCCTGCCGGTGTCCGAGCGTCCGCCGGCCCCCGACCACGACCCCGCCGAGTTCCCCCACCTTCGTGCCGCCGGGGCGCAGGAGGCTGCCGAGCGGCTGGCGCGGGAGGCGAAGGCCGGGCTGATGCGGGACGTGGACCACGCCCGGATCGACCGGGCCTGGCAGGCGGTGCGGTCGGGGCGGCACAGCCTGGCCGCGTTCACCGGAGCCGTGGTGCAGGACGGCTCCGCCGCCTGCGCGCACCCCTCCGGCCAGCGCGACCTGCCCGTCCGCCAGGCGAGGCACGACCTGCTCACCGGCCAGGTCCGGCTCGGCGCCACCGCCGACGACCCCCGCAACCCCTACCACTACCGCGGCACCGGTCTCGGTCTCGGCCCCGACCTGCTCGGCACCTCCCTGCTGGCCGTCGGCCCGGCCGGCTCCGGCAAGACAGGCACCCTGGTTCGGCCGCTCGCCGAGTCGCTGTGCCTGCACGCCCTCGCGGGCCGCGCCTCGGTCGTGGTCGTCGGCGCGGCCGGCGCGGGTCTCGGCCCGGCGGAGTCGTACGACGTCGTGATCCGCGTCGGCCAGCCGGATTCCGCCTACGACCTCGACCTGTACGGCGGCACGACCGACCCCGACGAAGCCGCCGTCATACTGGCCGAGGCCCTCGTCGGCGACCTGGCCGACCCGCATCCGGGCAGCGACAGCCGCCGCTCCACCACCATCCTCGCCCAGTTGCTCGGACCCTTCCGTGCCGTCCACGGCCGCTTCCCCTCCGTGCCCGAGCTGCGCGGTCTCCTCGACGGCGGGGCCGGCCCGCTGAACGCCCTGCGCAAGGCGCTGACGGGCACCAGCCACGAGTCGCTGCTGCGCGAACTGGACGCCAGGGAGCGGCAGATGGCCCACCCCGGCGACATCGGCAGCGTGCTCGCCGACCGGATCGCTCTGCTCGACCGGCCCGCCTTCGCCTCCTTCTTCGACACCTCCGGGAGCACCCGGCCGTTCTCGCTTAAGGCGCTCGACCACCCGGTCCGGGTGCGCATCGACCTGCCGCAGCGGGGCCACGCCGACGCCTCCCGGATCCTGGCGCGGCTGGTGCTCGCCCAGTTCACGGCCGCCGTGGCGGTCCGCGAGGACCGGTCGCTGTTCGCCTGCCTGATTTTGGACGACGCCACCGGTGTCGTCACCCCGGAGGCCGTGCGCGGCATCCAGCGGCTGCGGTCGGCGAACGCCGGCGCGGTGCTCACCCTGCGCACCCTGGACGACGTGCCCCGACCGCTGCGCGGCCCGCTGCTCGGCACCGTCGGCTGCCGGATGGCGCTGTCCGGGCTCACCCCCTGGGACGGGCAGGACTTCGCCGAGGTGTGGGGAAAGGAGTGGACGGAGACGCGGGACGTCACCGACCGACAGATCATCGCCGAGACCCCGGCCGGCAAGGCCGTCCACATGGTGCGCAGGGCCATCACCGGCAAGGCGCCCACCGCCCGCGCCGTCACCGTCCGCCAAGTAGAACGCGAACGCTGGTCCGCCTCCGAGTTGGCGCACGGGGTTCCCGCCGGGCACGCCGTGTTGTCGTTGACCAGTGTGCGGGGGGAGCACGCGCCGCCGTTGCTGGTGGATCTGAGGGGGTGAAGGCGGCGGCGGGGGATCGTACGGTGAGGCAGAATCGAGGGTGGTCGTTGGTACGCGGCGGCCAAGACAGATCCCCGTCACCGTGAAGGCACCATGCCCCCGACGCTCGCCTCACTCGTCCACCACTCGGCGCTGAAGCTGACCGTCCGGGCCGGCGCCGACCGCCTCGACGTGCCCGTGCGCTGGGCGCACGTCAGCGAGCTCGCCGACCCCGTGCCGTACATGGAGGGCGGCGAACTCCTCCTGATCACCGCGCTCAAGCTGGACGCCGAGGACCCGGAGGCCATGCGCCGGTACGTGCACCGCCTCGCCGGCGCCGGCGTCGTCGGGCTCGGCTTCGCCGTCGGGGTGAACTACGAGGAGATCCCCAAGGCCCTCGTCGACGCCTGCGCGAACGAACCCCTGCCGCTCCTCGAGGTCCCTCGCCGCACCCCCTTCCTCGCCATCAGCAAGGCCGTCTCCGCCGCCATCGCCGCCGACCAGTACCGCGCCGTCACCGCCGGCTTCGCCGCCCAGCGCGAGCTGACCAAGCAGGCCCTGAACGCCGGCCCCGAAGGCCTGCTCACCGCCCTCGCGGCCCAGGTCGACGGCTGGGCCGCGCTCTACGACGCCTCCGGCACCGTCGTCGCCGCCGCCCCCGACTGGGCCGGCCGCCGCGCCGCCCGCCTCACCGGCGAGGTGGAACGGCTCCGGGAGCGGCCCGCCCCCGCCTCCTCCGTGGTCGGCGGCCCCGAGCACGAGGACCGCGTCGAGCTGCACTCCCTGGGCACCGGCCGCCGCACCCGCGCCGCCCTCGCCGTCGGCACCGCCGCCGCGCCGGGCACCGCCGAGCGGTACGCCGTACATTCCGCCATCGCCCTGCTCACCCTCACCACCGAGCGCTCCCGCTCCCTGCACGCCGCCGAGCAGCGCATCGGCACCGCCGTCCTGCGCATGCTGCTCGCCGGGGAACCCGACCACGCCCGCGCCGTCGCCGGCGACCTGTACGGCAGGCTGCTGGACGCGCCGTTCCGGATGATCGTCGCCGAGTCCGTGCCCGCGGCGCGCGGGGCCGGCGCCGATCGGCTCGGCACCCTCGCGGAGACCCTGGAGGCCGCCGCCGCGCGCTCCGGCGAGGCGGTCCTCGTGGTGCCGGAGGGCGAGCGGCTCGTCGTCCTGGCCGCGGACGGCGGCGCGGCGGTGGCCGCCTGCGCCGCCCGCGCGGCGGAGCTGGAGGCGGCCCGCACCAGCCCCGAGCACACGGCCGCGGACGAGGACGAATTCGTCGTGGGCCTGTCCGCGCCGGCCGGTCCCATCGCCGCCGCGGCCGCCTACAAACAGGCCGAGCAGTCCCTGTCGGTGGCCCGGCGCCGCGGCCGGGTCCTGGTCGAGCACGAGCAGCTGGCCGCCGGCTCCGTGCTGCCGCTGCTCGCCGACGACGCGGTGAAGGCGTTCGCCGACGGGCTGCTGCGCGCGCTGTACGAGCACGACGCCACCGGCCGCGGCGACCTGGTGGCCTCCCTGCGCGCCTGGCTCTCCCGGCACGGTCAGTGGGACGCGGCCGCCGCCGACCTGGGCGTGCACCGGCACACCCTGCGCTACCGGATGCGCCGGGTCGAGGAGATCCTCGGGCGCTCCCTGGACGACCCCGACGTGCGCATGGAGCTGTGGCTCGCGCTGAAGGCCACCGCGACCGACCAGTAGTAGTCCAATCAGTAGTGGCCACGGCGGCTACTGCTACGGCACGGACAAGCGACCCCCGGCCCCCGCCGCCCTACCGTGGAGCACGAAAGCCAAGGACTCCCCCAAACGCGGAAAGGCCGGGAATCGCACATGACTTCCACCCACGCCTTCTGGCTCGCCGGCCGCCAGGTCACCGGCGACACCACCTTCGACGTCACCTCGTCGTGGGACGGCCGGCTCGTCGGCACCGTCAGCGTGCCGACCGACGCCCAGGTCGAGGAGGCCGTGGCCGCCGCGTACGCCGTCCGGGACGAGTTCGCCGCCACCCCCGCGCACGTACGGGCCGCCGCCCTCGACCACGTGGCCAAGCGCCTGACCGAGCGCACCGAGGAGATCGGCCGGCTGATCTCCGCCGAGAACGGCAAGCCCATCAAGTGGGCCCGCGGTGAGGTCGGCCGTGCCGCCTCGGTGTTCCGCTGGGCCGCCGAGGAGGCCCGCCGGTTCAACGGCGGCGAGGCCCAGCGACTCGACACCGACGGCGGCGGCGAGGGCCGGCTCGCGCTGGTCCGGCGCTTCCCGAAGGGCGTCGTGCTCGGCATCGCGCCGTTCAACTTCCCGCTGAACCTGTGCGCCCACAAGGTCGCCCCGGCGATCGCGGCCGGCGCCCCGATCATCCTCAAGCCGGCCCCGGCCACCCCCCTGTCCGGCCTGGTCATCGGCGAACTGCTCGCCGAGACCGACCTGCCGGCCGGCTCCTGGTCGATCCTGCCGGTCGCCAACGAGAAGATGCCCGCCCTGGTCCAGGACGAGCGCCTGCCGGTCATCTCCTTCACCGGTTCCGAGAAGGTCGGCTACGCGATCATGGACTCGGTGCCGCGCAAGCACTGCACGCTGGAGCTGGGCGGCAACGGCGCGGCCGTCGTCCTCGGCGACTTCTCCTCGGACGCCGACCTGGACTGGGCCGCGAACCGCATCGCGACCTTCTCCAACTACCAGGGCGGCCAGTCCTGCATCTCCGTGCAACGCGTGATCGTGGACGCCCCGGTGTACGACCGGCTGCTGCCGCGCATCGTGGCCGCCGTCGAGGCCCAGGTCACCGGCGACCCGAGCGACCCCAAGACCGATGTCGGCCCGCTGGTCAGCGAGGACGCCGCCCAGCGCGTGGAGTCCTGGGTCAAGGAGGCCGTGGAGGCCGGCGCCACGCTGCTCACCGGCGGCGACCGCGACGGCGCCTCGTACGCGCCGACCGTCCTCACCGACCTGCCCTCGGACGTCACCCTCGCCCGGGAGGAGGTCTTCGGACCGGTCCTCAGCGTGCAGAAGGTGAACGGCGAGGCCGAGGCGTTCGCCGCGGTCAACGACTCCAAGTACGGCCTCCAGGCGGGCGTGTTCACCCACGACCTCCAGGCCGCCTTCCGCGCCCACCGCGCCCTTGAGGTCGGCGGCGTCATCATCGGCGACGTCCCGTCCTACCGCGCCGACCAGATGCCCTACGGCGGTGCCAAGCAGTCCGGCGTCGGCCGCGAGGGCGTCCGCTCCGCGATGGAGGACTACACCTACGAGCGCGTCCTCGTCCTGACGGGCCTCGCCCTCTGACCTGCCATCGGGTCACCCAGAGCTGACCTGCCACGGACAGGTCGGAAACCGGAACGGCCGCAGCCCACTGTGCGGGGGCTGCGGCCGTTCCCTTGCACGTCCGGGGGCCTTCGCGGGGGATGGACGCCGGCGCCCTCCGAAAGCCGGACGGAACCGGGGGGACCATGCCGGATGCGGACGACAGCGTCCGACGACCGATGACGACGACGCCACGCGAGCGGCACACCTGGCCGTCACCGGCCCCCCCGGAAACGACCCGAACAGCCCCGCCCGCCCCCGCGAGGGGTGGCGGGGGCGTTTCTTTTCGGGTACCAACGAGCCAGTAGCCCCGGTCGGCAGCGCACCGCCCCGGTCGGTTCCTCCTCGCGGCGAGGTGATCCCATGTCCGCCCCCACCGAGCACCGCAGCACCGTCACCGAGCGCGAGGCCCGCGAGGTCGCGGAGGCCGCGCGGGAGCGGGACTGGCACAAGCCCAGCTTCGCCAAGGAGCTGTTCCTCGGGCGCTTCCGGCTCGACCTCGTGCACCCGCACCCGATGCCCGCGGAGGAGTCCGTGCGGCGCGGCGAGGAGTTCCTGGCCAAGCTGCGCGCCTTCTGCGAGACGGAGATCGACTCGGCACGGATCGAGCGCGAGGCCCGTATCCCCGACGAGGTCGTCGCGGGCCTGAAGGAACTCGGCGCCCTCGGGATGAAGATCGACCCGGAGTACGGCGGTCTCGGCCTCACCCAGCTCTACTACAACAAGGCCCTCGCCCTGGTCGGCTCCGTGAGCCCCGCCGTCGGCGCCCTGCTCTCCGCGCACCAGTCGATCGGCGTGCCCCAGCCGCTGAAGATGTTCGGCACGCGGGAGCAGAAGCAGGCCTTCCTGCCGCGCTGCGCCCGTACCGACATCTCCGCCTTCCTGCTCACCGAGCCCGACGTCGGCTCGGACCCGGCGCGGCTCGCGACCACCGCCGTGCCGGACGGGGACGAGTACGTCCTCGACGGAGTCAAGCTGTGGACGACCAACGGCGTCGTCGCCGATCTCCTCGTCGTCATGGCGCGGGTGCCGAAGTCCGAGGGGCACAAGGGCGGCATCACCGCCTTCGTCGTGGAGGCGGACTCCGAGGGCGTCACGGTCGAGCACCGCAACGCCTTCATGGGGCTGCGCGGCATCGAGAACGGCGTGACCCGCTTCCACCGGGTGCGGGTGCCGGCCGCGCACCGCATCGGCCCCGAGGGCGCCGGTCTGAAGATCGCGCTCACCACCCTCAACACCGGCCGCCTCTCGCTGCCCGCGATGTGCGCGGGCGCCGGGAAGTGGTGTCTGAAAATCGCCCGTGAATGGTCGGCGGAGCGCGAGCAGTGGGGCAAGCCCGTCGCGCTGCACGAAGCCGTCGGCGCCAAGATCGGTTTCATCGCGGCGACCACCTTCGCCCTGGAGGCGGTGCTCGACCTCTCCTCCCAGATGGCCGACGAGGACCGCAACGACATCCGCATCGAGGCCGCCCTCGCCAAGCTCTACGGCTCCGAGATGGCCTGGAAGATGGCCGATGAGCTGGTCCAGATCCGCGGCGGGCGCGGTTACGAGACGGCCGAGTCACTCAAGGCGCGCGGCGAACGGGCCGTGCCCGCCGAGCAGATGCTGCGCGATCTGCGCATCAACCGGATCTTCGAGGGCTCCACGGAGATCATGCACCTGCTGATCGCCCGCGAGGCGGTGGACGCGCACCTCTCCGTCGCCGGCGACCTCATCGATCCGGCCAAGTCCCTGCCGGAGAAGGCGAAAGCGGGCGCGCAGGCCGGTGTCTTCTACGCCAGGTGGCTGCCGAAGCTCGTCGCCGGTCCGGGCCAACTTCCCACCTCGTACGGCGAGTTCCGGCACGGCGTCGACCTGTCCTGCCATCTGCGCTACATCGAGCGCACGGCCCGCAGGCTGGCCCGCGCCACCTTCTACGGCATGTCCCGCTGGCAGGGCCGGATGGAGACCAAGCAGGGCTTCCTCGGGCGGATCGTGGACATCGGCGCCGAGCTGTTCGCGATGAGCGCGGCCTGCGTACGGGCCGAGCGGCTGCGCACCCGCGACGAGCACGGCCGGGAGGCCTACCAGCTCGCCGACGCCTTCTGCCGCCAGGCCCGCGTCCGCGTCGAGGAGCTGTTCGGCCGGCTGTGGACCAACACCGACGACCTCGACCGCACGGTCGTCAAGGGCGTCCTCGGCGGCGCCTACACCTGGCTGGAGGAGGGGATCGTGGACCCCTCGGAGGACGGCCCGTGGATCGCCGACGCGACCCCCGGACCCTCCTCACGGGCCAACGCCCGCAGGCCCTACGGCGGCTGACGGGTGCCGCTCAGCAGTACGTCCCTGCCGGAGCTGTGTGGATCTTCATGTACTTCCCGGCGCCGATCGTGACGTCCGGGAAGACATACCGGTGGTTCGAGGTGTCCCTGAGCCCCCATCCCTCACAGGATTCTCACCCTCACTCCGCACTCGGACGTACTCCCTGAGGGGACACCCTGTCCAGACCGTCACCGCGTGCGGCCACAATGGGGGGATGACCGACAGCCCTGCCCGTCCGGCACCCCTCGCCGACCCCCACCTCGTCTACGACCCCCTCGCGGGCGACGGCCCCAAGGACGTGGTGGTCCTCGGCTCCACCGGATCCATCGGCACCCAGGCCATCGACCTCGTGCTGCGCAACCCCGACCGCTTCCGCGTCACCGCGCTGTCCGCCAACGGCGGCCGGGTCGCGCTCCTCGCCGAGCAGGCGCACCGGCTGCGGGTGCGCACCGTCGCGGTCGCCCGCGAGGACGTCGTACCGGCCCTGCGCGAGGCGCTCGCCGCCGCGTACGGCCCCGGTGAGCCGCTGCCCGAGATCCTCGCCGGACCGCGGGCGGCCACCGAGGTGGCCGCCTCCGACTGCCACACCGTGCTGAACGGCATCACCGGCTCCATCGGCCTCGCGCCGACCCTCGCCGCCCTGGAGGCGGGCCGTACCCTCGCGCTCGCCAACAAGGAGTCGCTGATCGTCGGCGGCCCGCTGGTCACCGCGCTGGCCAAGCCCGGCCAGATCATCCCGGTCGACTCCGAGCACGCCGCCCTCTTCCAGGCGCTCGCCGCCGGCACCCGTGCCGACGTACGCAAGCTGGTCGTCACCGCCTCCGGCGGCCCCTTCCGCGGTCGTACGAAGGCGGACCTCGCGCACGTCACCGTCCAGGACGCCCTCGCCCACCCCACCTGGGCGATGGGCCCGGTGATCACGGTCAACTCCGCGACCCTGGTCAACAAGGGCCTGGAGGTCATCGAGGCGCACCTGCTGTACGACATCCCGTTCGACCGCATCGAGGTGGTCGTGCACCCGCAGTCGTACGTCCACTCGATGGTCGAGTTCACCGACGGCTCGACCCTCGCCCAGGCCACGCCGCCCGACATGCGGGGCCCGATCGCCATCGGCCTCGGCTGGCCCGAACGGGTTCCGGACGCCGCGCCCGCCTTCGACTGGAGCAAGGCTTCCACCTGGGAGTTCTTCCCGCTGGACAACGAGGCCTTCCCCTCGGTGGATCTCGCCCGGCACGTCGGACGGCTCGCGGGGACGGCCCCGGCGGTGTTCAATGCCGCCAACGAGGAGTGCGTCGCGGCCTTCCTGGACGGCGTGCTGCCCTTCAACGGGATCATGGAGACCGTCACCCGCGTGGTCGAGGAACACGGCACACCGGGAACGGGAACTTCACTCACCGTGTCGGACGTCCTCGAAGCGGAGACCTGGGCGCGGACCCGGGCCCGTGAGATCACAGCCACGACGGCGACCGCGGAGGCGCGTGCATGACGACCTTGATGTTCATCCTCGGCATACTGGTCTTCGCGTTCGGTCTGCTCGTCTCGATCGCGTGGCACGAGCTGGGACATCTGTCGACGGCCAAACTCTTCGGCATCCGCGTCCCGCAGTACATGGTCGGCTTCGGCCCCACCGTCTGGTCGCGCAAGAAGGGCGACACCGAGTACGGCATCAAAGCGATCCCGCTCGGCGGCTACATCCGCATGATCGGCATGTTCCCGCCGGACAACGCGGGCCGGATCTCGGCCCGTTCCACCTCGCCCTGGCGCGGCATGATCGAGGACGCCCGCTCGGCGGCCTACGAGGAGCTCCAGCCCGGCGACGAGACGCGCATGTTCTACACGCGCAAGCCGTGGAAGCGCGTCATCGTCATGTTCGCGGGCCCGTTCATGAACCTGATCCTCGCGATCGCCCTGTTCTTCACTGTGCTCATGGGCTTCGGCATCCAGCAGCAGACCACCACCGTCGCCTCCGTCTCCCCCTGCGTCATCGCGCAGAGCGAGAACCGCGACACCTGCAAGAAGTCCGACCCGGCCTCCCCGGCCGCGGCCGCCGGCATCCAGAAGCGCGACAAGATCGTCTCCTTCGCCGGCAAGCCCACCAAGGACTGGAACACCCTCTCCGACCTGATCCGCGACAGCGCGGGCAAGCAGGTGCCGATCGTCGTCGAGCGCGACGGCCGGCAGCTGACCCTGCACGCGAAGATCGCCACCAACCTGGTCGCCAAGAAGGACTCCAGTGGCACCTACGAGCAGGGCAAGTACGTGAAGGCCGGCTTCCTCGGCTTCAGCTCCGCCACCGGCGTCCAGAAGCAGGGCTTCGGCGACTCCGTGACCTGGATGACCGACCGGGTCGGCGACGCCGTCGACTCCCTCGCCGCCCTGCCCGGCAAGATCCCGGCCCTGTGGGACGCCGCGTTCGACAACGCCCCGCGCCAGCCGGACTCCCCGATGGGCATCGTCGGCGCGGCCCGCATCACCGGCGACATCGCCACCCTGGACATCCCCGCCTCCCAGCAGGTGGCGATGTTCGTGATGCTGCTCGCCGGGTTCAACCTCTCGCTGTTCCTGTTCAACATGCTCCCGCTGCTCCCGCTCGACGGCGGCCACATCGCCGGCGCCCTGTGGGAGGCGCTGCGGCGCAACCTGGCCCGCGTGCTGCGCCGCCCGGACCCCGGCCCGTTCGACGTGGCCAAGCTGATGCCGGTGGCCTACGTGGTGGCCGGGATCTTCGTCTGCTTCACCGTCCTGGTGCTCATCGCGGACGTCGTCAACCCGGTCAAGATCTCCTAGCCGTACGGCCCGCACGGCGGCCCGGAACCCCTGGGGTTCCGGGCCGCTTCCGTGCCGCGCCCGGCCGCCCCCCAAAGAGGGGGTTTCTCAGGGTGGGATGTGCCCGCGCACACGCCGGTGCCGTAATCTCGGATGCCGGAGCCCGCCGTAGCACGGGGCCGGATCTTGATCCACGACTTGGGGTTGCACAGCAGATGACTGCGATTTCTCTCGGCATGCCGTCCGTTCCGACCAAGCTCGCCGAGCGCCGCAAGAGCCGGCAGATCCAGGTCGGTAGCGTGCCGGTCGGCGGAGACGCGCCCGTCTCGGTCCAGTCCATGACCACCACCCGCACGTCCGACATCGGCGCCACCCTCCAGCAGATCGCCGAGCTGACCGCGTCCGGCTGCCAGATCGTCCGCGTGGCCTGCCCCACCCAGGACGACGCCGACGCGCTGGCCACCATCGCCAAGAAGTCCCAGATCCCCGTCATCGCGGACATTCACTTCCAGCCCAAGTACGTCTTCGCCGCCATCGAGGCGGGCTGCGCCGCGGTCCGGGTGAACCCCGGCAACATCAAGAAGTTCGACGACCAGGTCAAGGAGATCGCCCAGGCCGCCAAGGAGCACGGCACCCCGATCCGCATCGGCGTGAACGCGGGCTCCCTGGACCGCCGCCTGCTCCAGAAGTACGGCAAGGCCACCCCGGAGGCGCTGGTCGAGAGCGCCCTGTGGGAAGCCTCCCTCTTCGAGGAGCACGACTTCCGCGACATCAAGATCTCGGTCAAGCACAACGACCCGGTCGTGATGATCGAGGCCTACCGCCAGCTCGCCGCCCAGTGCGACTACCCCCTCCACCTCGGCGTCACCGAGGCCGGTCCCGCCTTCCAGGGCACCATCAAGTCGGCCGTCGCCTTCGGCGCGCTGCTCTCCGAGGGCATCGGCGACACGATCCGCGTCTCCCTGTCGGCCCCTCCGGTCGAGGAGATCAAGGTCGGCATCCAGATCCTGGAGTCCCTGAACCTGCGCCAGCGCGGCCTGGAGATCGTCTCCTGCCCCTCCTGCGGCCGCGCCCAGGTCGACGTCTACAAGCTCGCCGAGGAGGTCACCGCGGGCCTCACCGGCATGGACGTCCCGCTCCGCGTCGCCGTCATGGGCTGCGTCGTCAACGGCCCCGGCGAGGCCCGCGAGGCCGACCTCGGCGTCGCCTCCGGCAACGGCAAGGGCCAGATCTTCGTCAAGGGTGAGGTCATCAAGACCGTCCCCGAGTCCAAGATCGTCGAGACCCTGATCGAGGAGGCCATGAAGCTGGCCGAGAAGATGCAGGACGACGGCGTCGAGTCCGGCGAGCCCTCCGTCTCGGTCGCGGGCTGACCGTACGGCATCACGAGTCCCGTCACCGCCCGGTGGCGGGACTCGGCCGTACCTCCGCCCAGACCGTCTTGCCGGGCTGCCGGGGCGCCACCCCCCACTTGTCCGCGAGCGCCTCCACCAGGACCAGCCCCCACCCGGACTCCCCGCACGGCACCCGGGGCTCGGGCAGCCGCTCGCTCCGGGTGTCGGAGACCTCCAGCCGTACGGTCCCGTCCTGAGCCGCGAGCCGCAGATGGAAGTCCCGTCCGGGTACGTGCCCGTGCCGTACGGCGTTGGCGGCTAACTCGGCCGCGATCAGCGTGACGGCCTCGTTGACCCGGCCGTCGTACGGATGCCCCCACTCGTGCAGCCGCAGCGAGACCAGCCGCCGGGCGAGCCGCGCGCCGCGCGGGGTGGAGGTGAAGCGCATGGCGAATTCCTGGGTGGAGATTTCTGATTTCACGCCGTTACGGTCCCGCACGCTCAGTAGCGTTGAACAGCGGCCGCACCCCGACCACCAGGCGTTGTACAAGGGCGAGGTGCCGCTGTACACGCGCGCAACCGTGACCGAGGGCGGCGCGAGGGCATTGGGGGTGTACATGAGCGAGGAAGCACAGGAAGACCTGGACGGCCAGAAAGCACCGGGCTCGGGCATTCCGCTCGTCTTCGGACGGGTGCTGAAGCGGGTGCGCCTCCGAGCGGGCGTGGACCGCGGGGAGTTGGGGGACCGCACGGGGTACTCCGCCGCGACGATCACGTCGTACGAGGTGGGCAGGCGCATCCCGAACGCGAAGTTCATCCGGCAGGCGGATGAGGTGCTGGGCGCGGGCGGGATGCTGGTCGACTTCATCGAGGACATGGACAGGGCGCAGTATCCGGCGTTCTTCCAGGATGCGGCGAAGCTGGAGAGGGAAGCGGTCGGGTGGCATGTGTACGACGCGCTGGTGATCAACGGCTTGTTACAGACGGAGGACTACGCGAGGGCTGTCTTCAGAATGTGGCGACCCCTGTTGGACGAGGACACCATCGAGCAGCGAGTTGCCGCGCGACTGGCCAGGCAGGAGATCTTCGAGCGGAAGCCTGCGCCCACCATCAGCTTCGTGATGGAGGAAGCACTCCTACGCAAGGGGTGGGGTGGACCGGCGACGATGCGCGGCCAGTTGGAGCAAGTCCTGCTCACCGGGCAACGGCGTAACGTGGAGATCCAGATCATGCCGGATGCTCGGGAGGAGCACGCCGCGCTCGATGGCCCATTTACCTTGATCGAGACGGCGAAAGGGCGCAGGATCGCCTACGTGGAGGCTCACAAGCACAGCCGCCTCCTTACTGAGCGCAAGGCCGTCAGGGAGGCAGAGGAGCAGTACGGGATCCTGCGTGCCCAGGCCCTGCCCCCACGCGAATCGCTGGCATTCGTAGAAAAGTTGCTGGGAGAGACATGAACGTCGAAAAGCCGTCGAACCTAATGTGGTTCAAGAGCAGCTACAGCAGTGGCAGTGGCGGCCAGTGCCTCGAAGTCGCCCTCACCTGGCGCAAGTCAAGCTACAGCGATGGCGACGGCGGCGAGTGCGTCGAGATCGCCACCTGCCCCACCACCATCCACGTCCGCGACTCCAAGCAGAACCCCACCACCGCCCCCACCCTCTCCGTCCCGACAACCGCGTGGCAGGCGTTCCTGGGCCTGGTTCATGGCTGAGCCGGTGACGCAAGGCACGGTGTCCCCGGCCGGTCCTGGCGTGCGCCGGGTGCTGGAGCGGGTCGGGCGATGCGTCCTGACGTATGTGGTCCTGCATGCCGTGACATGGGTGGTCATCGCGCTCCTCGCGTCCCGGGAGGACTCGTACACCGACATCATGTGGTTCAGCTTGGGCGTGCTCGCCATCACCGGCATACCGACGCTGCTCCTCGCCCTCCTCGCGGGCCTGGCTCACCGGCGGATGGAGGTCACCACGTTCCGGGCGACGCTGGCCTTCCCGATGGTGTTCTTCGCGTGGCCGCTCGTGGGGGCGGACTATCCCCAGCCGCTGGTGTTGCAGGTCCTGTGCCAGATCGCCTTCGCCGCGTACCTGATGCCCGCACCACTCGTTCCGGAGAAATGGACGGTGAAACCGCGATAGATACCGTGCAACGGGATCCTGCGTGCCCAGACCCTGCCCCCGCGCGAATCGCTGGCATTCGTAGACAAGTTGCTGGGAGAGACATGAACGTCGAAAAGCCGTCGGACCTGACCTGGTTCAAGAGCAGTTACAGCCAGGGCGATGGCGGCCAGTGCCTCGAAGTCGCCCTCACCTGGCACAAGTCGAGCTACAGCAGCGGCGGCGGCGGCGAATGCGTCGAGATCGCCACCTGCCCCACCACCATCCACATCCGCGACTCCAAGCAGAACCCCACCACCGCCCCCACCCTCTCCGTCCCCACCACCGGCTGGCAGTCCTTCCTGGGGCTCGTGCGGTCTTGAGTGGAGTTTTAGACACCAAGGGCGAGGCGATCTCCGCCTGTAACGACCCGTACCGGCGCCGCCATTACAGGCGCTGGCCGTCTTCACGGCCGGAATCTCGGAGGCCGCCGCGGCCTCCGCCACGGCGGGGATCGTGGAACTCGCGAGCAGTCCGGGCGTGGCCGTGTCGACCGAGGTGGCGACGATGACGGGCACCACGCTCGCCACGGCCGCGATCGGCGGTATCGAGTCGGTCACGGTGGACCTGGCGGTGACCCAGCCGGTCTCGATGGCCACGGGTGAGAGCAAGGCTTCGACCTGGACGAGGTCAGCGACTCCGCGGTGTCCGGGATGGAGTTCGGGGGGCTGCTGGGCGGCGGCGGTGCGGTGGCCAGGGCGGCGGGCGACGCGGGCGGGTTCCGCGCGCTGTTCGACTTCGACGGAGTCCGCCTGCGTCGAGGACGACAACACCGACCCGGTCGACTGGTCACCGGCAAGGTGTACCTGCCGCAGACCGACGTCACCCTGCCCGGCCCCCCTCCGTACATCGATGTGGCCATAGGAAAGGGCGAGGCCCGCTATGCATTACGGTGGGACGGAACGGAAGCGGACATGCTTCGGAAGCGGCAGACGGCGACTCGATGATCTCCTGGGTGCTCTGAATCCTGAGGAGCGTCAGGATCTGATGATTCTCGAGAAAAAGGAATCGGGCGATTTCGAGGCGTGCAGCCTGAACAGGTTTCCCCACTCCGCCTGGGAGGGCATCGACTGGGAGACCGCCGCGTTCGTGGACCAGGAGTTCACCTCCGGAGGACGCGAGGCGGCGGAGATGGTGCGGGGCTGGCTGGCGAGCCTCGCCTCACCGGAAACCCTGTGGGTTATTTTCTGGGGCAATGCTGCGGTCCCGGCTGTCGCGCTTCCCGGAGGGCACGTAAAAAGGCGTGCCGAGGACATCCTGTACACAAGTGCGGATGTGTGGCTGTTCTCTGTCGATGACCGGATGCTGATCGAATACACGCATGATGGGCGCCTGACGCTCGCGCGGGTGCCCTCCGAGTGACGAATTCGACCACCCGATAATCCCCGGCGGAACAGCAGATCCGTCGTCGGGCCGCTTGCCCGGACGGACCCGGAGCGCAGCGCATTCGCACGAGGTACAGTGCCACGACCAGCACAATCCCAGGGTGAGGCCCCCGCACTTGTTGACCCAGACCACCTCACGGGTGCTCGAACCGAGCGACCTCGACGCCGCGCTCGCGGTCCTGGACCGCGAGCCGGTCGCGAATGCCTTCGTGACCGCGCGCGTCCGGATCGCCGGGCTCGACCCCTGGCGGCTCGGCGGCGAGATGTGGGGCTGGTACGAGGACGGCATGCTCACGTCCCTGTGCTATGCGGGCGCCAACCTGGTCCCGATCTGCGCCACCCCCCGCGCCGTACGCGGCTTCGCCGACCGTGCCCGGCGGGCCGGGCGGCGCTGCTCCTCCATCGTCGGCCCCGCCGACGCCACCTCCGCGCTGTGGCGGCTCCTGGAACCCCACTGGGGCCCGGCCCGCGACGTCCGGCCCCACCAGCCGCTGATGGTCACCGACCGCATGCCCGACGACATCGCCCCGGACCCCTACGTCCGCCGCGTCCGCAAGGACGAGATGGAGACGATCATGCCGGCGTGCGTGGCCATGTTCACCGAGGAGGTCGGCGTCTCCCCGCTGGCGGGGGACGGCGGACTGCTCTACCAGGCCCGGGTCGCCGAACTCGTCGGCGCCGGACGGGCCTTCGCCCGGCTCGACCAGGACGGCAAGGTCGTCTTCAAGGCCGAGATCGGCGCGGCCACCGCCCAGGCATGCCAGATCCAGGGCGTGTGGGTGGCCCCCGAGCACCGGGGCAAGGGCATCGCCGCCCCGGCCATGGCGGCGGTCCTGCGCTACGCCCTCGCGGACGTCGCCCCCGTGGTCAGTCTGTACGTCAACGACTTCAACACCGCCGCGCGCCGCACCTACCGCAGGGTGGGCTTCCAGGAGATCGGCGCCTTCATGAGTGTGCTGTTCTGAACCCGGATACGCTCCCGGCATGGATCTAGCGATCGGCCCCCTGGACCTGGCGGCCCGCGTGGACGAGGCCCTGGCGGTCCAAGCGCTGGCGTTCGGCCTCGGCCCGGACGAAGTCGCCGTACGGCGCCAGATCGTCCAGCGGCACATGCAGTTCCCGGGCGCGCGGGCCCTCGGCGCGAGCGTCGGCGGGCTCCTCGTCGGCTTCGTCTACGGCATGCCGAACTCCCGCACCCACTGGTGGTCCACGGTCGTCGAGCCGTACCTGCGCGCGGCGGGCAACGACTCCTGGCTGGACGACTCCTTCGTGATCACCGAGCTGCACGTCCACCCGGACCACCAGAACCGGGGCATCGGCCGCCGCCTGATCACCCGGATCACCGACTCGGCCGCCGAACCCCGCTCGATCCTCTCCGCGATCGACACCGACAGCCCCGCCCGCGGCCTCTACCACTCCCTGGGCTACGTCGACCTCGCCCGCCGCGTCCACTTCCCGAGCGCCCCGCGCCCGTACGCCGTCATGGGGGCCCCGCTGCCGCTGCGCAGGCGATAGGGCGTTAACCGATTTCCGCCCGCCCGGCAAGCCCGGCTAACCTCCTATGCCATCACCGGTTATCTGTAGGAGTACGAGAACCATGGCCAACGCACAGGTCCAGCGCATGTCCCAGTTGATGGCGAAGACGCTGCGCGACGACCCGGCGGACGCCGAGGTCCTCAGCCACAAGCTCCTCGTCCGCGCCGGGTACGTCCGCCGCACCGCCGCCGGCATCTGGTCCTGGCTGCCCCTGGGCAAGAAGGTCCTCGCCAACGTGGAGCGCGTCGTACGCGAGGAGATGGACGCCATCGGCGCCCAGGAGGTGCTGCTGCCCGCGCTGCTGCCCCGCGAGCCGTACGACGCCACCGGCCGCTGGGACGAGTACGGCCAGGAACTGTTCCGGCTCAAGGACCGCAAGGGCGGCGACTACCTCCTCGGCCCCACCCACGAGGAGATCTTCACCCTGCTGGTCAAGGACCAGTGCACGTCCTACAAGGACCTGCCGGTGATCCTCTACCAGATCCAGTCCAAGTTCCGCGACGAGGCCCGCCCCCGCGCCGGCATCCTGCGCGGCCGTGAGTTCCTGATGAAGGACTCGTACTCCTTCGACACCGCGGACGAGGGCCTCGCCGAGGCGTACGCCCTGCACCGCGAGGCCTACCAGCGGATCTTCGCGCGCCTCGGCCTGGACTACCGCATCGTCGCGGCCACCGCCGGTGCGATGGGCGGCTCCAAGTCGGAGGAGTTCCTGGCCCCCGCCGGGGCCGGCGAGGACACCTTCGCGGACTGCCCGAACTGCGACTTCGCCGCGAACACCGAGGCGGTCCACTACGCGCTCCAGCCCGTCGACGGCTCCGCCGTGCCCGCGCTGGAGGAGATCCCCACGCCCGGCACCCCGACCATCGAGACGCTGGCCGCCTCGCTCGGCGTGCGGGCATCCGACACGCTGAAGAACCTGCTGGTCAAGGTGGACGGCGAGATCGTCGCGGTGGGCGTGCCCGGCGACCGCGAGGTGGACATGGGCAAGGTGGAGGAGCACTTCGCGCCCGCCGCCGTCGAGATGGTCACCGAGGCGGACTTCGCGGACCGCCCCGACCTGGTGCGCGGCTACGTCGGTCCGCAGGGCCTGGGCGAGAAGGTGAAGTACATCGCCGACCCGCGCGTGGCCCCCGGCACCGCCTGGATCACCGGTGCGAACAAGGCGGACACCCACGCGAAGAACGTCGTCGCCGGGCGCGACTTCGAGGTCGACGAGTACGTGGACGTCGTGGTCGTACAGGAGGGCGACCCCTGCCCCGCCTGCGGCACCGGCCTGAAGCTGGACCGCGCGATCGAGATCGGCCACATCTTCCAGCTGGGCCGCAAGTACGCCGACGCCCTCAAGCTCGACGTCCTCGGCCAGAACGGCAAGCCCGTCCGGGTCACCATGGGCTCCTACGGCATCGGCGTCTCCCGCGCCGTCGCCGCGCTCGCCGAGCAGACCGCGGACGAGCAGGGCCTGTGCTGGCCCAAGGAGATCGCCCCGGCCGACGTGCACGTGGTCGCCGCCGGCAAGGCCCTCCAGACCGAGCTGGCCCTCGACGTGGCCGGCAAGCTGGCCGCCGCGGGCGTCCGCGTCCTGGTCGACGACCGCGCGGGCGTCTCTCCGGGCGTCAAGTTCACCGACGCCGAACTGATCGGCGTCCCCCAGATCCTCGTCGCCGGCCGCCGCGCGGCCGAGGGCGTCCTGGAACTGAAGGACCGCAAGACGGGCGAACGCGAGGAAGTCTCGGTCGAGGACGCGCTCGCGCGCCTCACGGCGTAACCCCGGCTCTGTGCCCCCGCGCCCGAAGAGGTGCGGGGGCACCGCCAATTGCGTTGACCGTACCCGGCGGGCGGTGCTGGAGTCGGCGCGTGGACAGCATCCCCGCCAACCGGCGGTTCTGGAATCGGTTCAGCAGCGCCTACCAGCGCGCGCACGACCCGCAGATCGGCGCCGCCCCCCGGCTGTGGGGCACGTACGCCATCCCCGACGCGCACCTGGGCGCCCTGGGCGACGTCACCGGCAAGCGCGTCCTCGAACTCGGCTGCGGCGCCGGCCAGTGGTCCAGGGCGCTCGCCGCCGAGGGGGCCCGCGTGGTCGGGCTCGACCTGTCCGAGGCCCAGCTCGCCGCGGCGGCCCGCGCGAGGGGAGCGGCCCGCTACCCACTGGTGCAGGGCGCCGCCGAACACCTCCCGTTCGCCGCCGACACCTTCGACCTGGTGTTCTGTGACTACGGCGGGCTCAGCTGGGCGCCTCCGCACCTGGCCGTCCCGCAGGCCGCACGTGTCCTGCGCCGCGGCGGCCGTCTGGTGTTCAACGTCGCCAGCCCCTGGCTCGAAGCCTGCTACGACGAAGCCGCCGACCGCGTGACCACGACGCTGCACCAGGACTACTTCGGGCTGCAGGCCATCGCCGAGGACGACGGCGCGACCAGCTACCAGCTCACCTACGGCGACTGGATCAGGGTCCTGCGCGGCGCCGGCCTCGTCATCGACGACCTCATCGAACCGCGGCCCGAACCCGCGACGCCCAACGGCTACAACCAGACCGACCCGCCCGACTGGGGACACCGCTGGCCGGCGGAAATGATCTGGGTGACCCGCAAACCGTGAACACCGCCACCGCCGCCTAAAGCCACCCGGCGAACTCCAGCAGCAACTCCCCGTCCCGCGGCCTGCCGACCCGCACCGCACGCACCCCGGACTCCACCGCCCGGAACAGCGTCCACCCCCGCAGCCGTTCCTGGTCCACCTCCAGGGACTCCGCGAGGCGCTTGATCCGGCGCCGGGTGATGGACGCGCCGGCGGGTGAGGCGATCAGGTCCTCCACCCGGTCCCGGACCAGCCGCGCCAGGTCGAACGCGTGCTCCCCGACCACCGGGTCCGGGCCCACCGCCAGCCACGGCAGCCGGTCCCCGGCGAGCACCTTGCTCTGCCGGAACGTTCCGTGCAGCAGCCGCTCCTCCGGTGGCGCCGCGAGCAACTCCTCCCGTGCTGCCAGCGCCGCGTCCACCAGGGGCGCCGCCTCCGGCTCCCGCTCCGCGCCCGCCCGCATCGCCACCGCCTGCCGCCCGGTGCGCTCGGCGACGGTCTCGAACGCGTGGTCCGCAGGCGGCTCCACCCACAGCCGCCGCAGCGCGCCCGCCGCCTCCAGCAGCGCCTTCGCCTCCGGCAGCGACCGCACCGAGACATCGGGGTGCAGCCGTTCCAGCAGCAGCGCCCCCTCCGCGCTGTCCTGCGCGTCCGACTCCAGCAGCTGTACGGCACCCCGCCCGGCCCAGTGCGCCAGCGCCGCCCGCTCGCTCTCCGGCCGGGCCCTGGGCGGGGCCAGCTTCAGCACCGCCGGGCCGCCGTCCGCCCGCCGCACCAGCACCACCAGGCTGCTGCGGCCCCCCGGCACCTGCACCCGCTCGACGGTCAACTCCCGCCGCGAAACGGCCCGTTCGGCCAGCTCGGGCAGCCCGGCCAGCCAGTCGTCCCCGGCCGGGGCGCTCTCCCCGAGCGCCCGCACCAGGCGCCGCGGCGGTTCGAAAGCCATGCGCGAGCCGTTCCCTTCCTCAGTCCTGTAAGCCTCGGCCCTGCAAGCCTCAGCGGGCCGGCGACACGGACCCCGACGGCCCCGCGCCCACGGCCCCCGTACCGGTCCCCGTGTCCGTACCGGTCCCCGTCCCCTCGCCCGCCCGCTCGGCGAGCCCAGGGAAGGCTACGCTCCGTCCGCTCCAGGCCACCGCCCGCACCGCCGCCTCCCGCAGCGCCTCCGCCGCCGAGGCACGCCGCGCGCCGGACGCCGAGCGCACCAGGTCGGCGTAGACCCCGGCCACCCGCTCCTCGAGCCGCGCGGCGAGCCGTACCGCGTCGGCCGCGTCGCGCACCGCGAACGGCAGGGCGTAGGCCGCGCTCGCCGCCACCGGCCGGCCGCCCAGGTCCCGCACCTCGCGGGTCAGGGCGTCCCGCCGGGCCCGGTGGGCGTCGTACGCCGCCTTCGCCTCGCCCCGGCGCCCGTCGTCCACCCGGCCGCCGACGACGCCGTACCCGTACACCGCCGCGTGCTCCGCCGCCAACGCGGCCTGGAGGGCGGTCAGTTCGGCCTTCTCGCCGTCGTCGCTCACTTCGCCGCCCCCGTCGTCAGCAGGTACGCGTGCGCGGCACCGGCCGCCGCCGTCGAGGCCAGCAGCCGGGCCGGCTCGCCCGGCACGTCCAGCAGCGCCCTGGCCCGCCGGTCGGCGAGCGCCCGCTCGGCGGCGGCCAGCGAGGCGAGGGCGTCCTTCCCTCTCGCCGGCACGGGAGCGGGCGAGGGGGTGGGGGAGGCGGAGCCCGAGGGGGTCGCCGTGGGGGTCGAACCCTCCGTGAACGCGGCGACATGGGCCGCGACCTCCGCGCGCAGCGGGCGCAACCGCTCCGCGAGGTCCGGGAACGCGGTGAGCACGGCGTCGTAGCGGGCCAGCAGCGCGGTGCTGTCCGCGGCGGCCGCCGCACGGGCCCGCGCGGTGGCCGAGGCGTCGTCGCCGGAATCCGCGCCGGACGTGCAGCCCGCGAGCAGGGCGGTACCGGCGGCCGAGGCCAGCAGGGTTCTTCTGCGGACGCGCGGCCCCGAGGGGAAACGCGGTGGCGAGGGGTACGGCACGGCAGACGTCCTCGGGGAACTCGTACGACAAGAAGTGCGGCGAGCGAGCGCGCGTGATCACCGTACCCGCGCATGTGTCCGATACCAGTCACCGGCACCGCCCGGCCTCACCCGTCCCGCGCGGGGTTGTCCACAGGTGGACGGCAACACTCCCCGCGACCGGATACCCTTTGACCAGACACGCGACCCATCCCACAACAGCACACGCGGCCGAGGAGTCACCCGGATGAGCACCACCCAGAGCGAGAGGCTGCGAGAGCTGCTGGAACCGCTCGTCACCTCCCAGGGGCTGGATCTCGAAGAGATCGCGATCGACTCCGTCGGACGCAAGCGGGTGCTGCGCGTGGTCGTCGACTCGGACTCCGGGGCGGACCTGGACGCGATCGCCGATGTGAGCCGTGCGCTCTCGGCGAAGCTGGACGAGACCGACGCGATGGGTGACACCGCGTACGACCTGGAGGTCGGGACCCCCGGCGCGGAGCGCTCCCTCACCGAACACCGGCACTTCGTGCGCGCCGTGGACCGGCTCGTGAAGTTCCAGCTCACCGAGGGCGGCGAACTGGTCGCGCGCATCCTCGCCGTGGACGAGGAGGGCCTCGACGCCGAGGTCCCCGGCGTCAAGGGCCGCAAGGCCACCACCCGCCGGATCGCCTTCCCGGAGATCGCCAAGGCGCGCGTGCAGGTCGAGTTCAACCGCAAGGACAAGAAGGACAAGGAAGAGGAGGAGGCGTAGCCGTGGACATCGACATGAGCGCCCTGCGGGGCTTGGTCAGGGAGAAGGAGATCTCCTTCGACCTGCTGGTCGAAGCGATCGAGTCGGCCCTCCTCATCGCCTACCACCGCACCGAGGGAAGCCGCCGGCACGCGCGCGTGGAGCTCGACCGGGGGACCGGTCATGTGACCGTGTGGGCGAAGGAGGACCCCGAGGACCTGGCGGAGGGGCAGGAGCCGCGGGAGTTCGACGACACCCCCTCGGGCTTCGGCCGCATCGCCGCCACCACCGCCAAGCAGGTGATCCTTCAGCGCCTGCGCGACGCCGAGGACGACGCGACGCTCGGCGAGTACGCGGGGCGTGAGGGCGACATCGTCACCGGCGTGGTCCAGCAGGGCCGCGACCCGAAGAACGTGCTGGTGGACATCGGCAAGCTGGAGGCCATCCTGCCGGTGCAGGAGCAGGTGCCCGGCGAGACCTACCCGCACGGCCAGCGCCTGCGGTCGTACGTGGTCCGGGTCGCCAAGGGCGTGCGCGGACCCTCCGTGACGCTCTCGCGCACCCACCCGAACCTGGTGAAGAAGCTGTTCGCCCTGGAGGTGCCGGAGATCGCCGACGGTTCGGTGGAGATCGCCGCCATCGCCCGCGAGGCCGGCCACCGCACCAAGATCGCCGTCCGCTCCACCCGCTCGGGTCTGAACGCCAAGGGCGCCTGCATCGGCCCCATGGGCGGCCGGGTCCGCAATGTGATGGGCGAGCTGAACGGCGAGAAGATCGACATCGTCGACTGGTCGGACGACCCGGCGGAGATGGTGGCGAACGCCCTGTCACCCGCTCGGGTGAGCAAGGTGGAGGTCGTGGACCTCGCCTCCCGCTCCGCGCGGGTGACCGTGCCGGACTACCAGCTCTCGCTGGCGATCGGCAAGGAGGGGCAGAACGCCCGCCTCGCCGCCCGGCTCACCGGCTGGCGCATCGACATCCGGCCCGACACCGAGCAGCCCGCGGAGTAGGCGCGCCGCCACCAGGGAATGATCCAGGCCGCGGATGGCTTGGAATGGGACAACAGCCGTTCGATCTTTCCCCCACAGGGGTGAGGTCGGTGCGGGGAGGTAGACTTAGCCGTGTCTGGCCGGACGCATGCCGGAGCATGCCCTGAACGCACCTGTGTGGGGTGCCGGGAGCGGGCGGCCAAGAACGATCTCCTGCGGATCGTGCGGAGAGAGGGCGAATGCGTCCCCGATCCGCGCGGTACGCTGCCCGGCCGGGGTGCTTATGTGCACCCCGCCCTGGTCTGTGTCGACCAGGCGGTACGCCGCCGGGCGTTGCCGAGGGCACTGCGCGCCCCGGCCGCGCTCGACACAAAGGCGTTGCGCCGATACGTCGAGCAGGCGACAGTTGCCGAGCAGGCAACGCCGTAAGACATGCCGCACGGAACCCCGTGCGGCTTGGTACCTCGCGAGTCGAAAGCAGGTCGAGATTGCGATGAGCACTCGATGAGTACGCGATGAGTACGCCCATGAACTAGCGACGGTCCGGCTTCACCCGGACCTCAAAGGAGCGAAGTGGCTAAGGTCCGGGTCTACGAACTCGCCAAGGAGTTCGGTGTCGAGAGCAAGGTCGTCATGGCCAAGCTCCAGGAACTCGGTGAATTCGTCCGTTCGGCGTCTTCGACCATCGAAGCGCCGGTTGTACGCAAGCTGACCGACGCCTTCCAGGGTGGTGGCAGCGGCAAGTCCGCCAAGCCCGCCCCGCGCAAGGCTTCCCCCAAGCCCGCCGCGCCCTCTCCGGCGCAGGCGGCACGTCCGGCTGCCCCGAGGCCGCCGGCGCCCAAGCCCCCGACGCCCGCCGCGCAGCAGCCGGCGGCCCCGGCGGCTCCCGCGGCCTCCGCGCCGGCTCCGGGTCCGCGTCCGGTTCCGGGCCCCAAGCCCGCGCCGCGTCCGGCTCCGGCCGCCCCGGAGTTCACCGCTCCGCCGGCCGCCCCCGCCGCCCAGACCCCGCAGGCCCCGGCCGCGCAGGGTCCGCGTCCCGGCGGCGCCCGTCCCGGCGCCCCCAAGCCCGGTGGCCGTCCGGCCTCCGGCCAGGGTCAGGCCCGTCCGGGTCAGGGCGCGCCCCGTCCCGGTGGTCAGGCCCCGCGTCCGGGTGCCCGTCCCTCCGGCCCGCGCCCGGGTAACAACCCCTTCACCTCCGGCGGCTCCACCGGCATGGCGCGCCCGCAGGCGCCCCGTCCGCAGGGTGGCCCGCGTCCCGGCGGCGCCCCCGGCGCCGGTCCCCGTCCGCAGGCGCCCGGCGCCCAGGGCGGCGGTCCGCGTCCGCAGGCTCCCGGCGGTCCCCGTCCGACTCCGGGCTCGATGCCCCGTCCGCAGGGCGGCGCCCCGCGTCCGGGCGGTCCGCGTCCGAACCCCGGCATGATGCCGCAGCGTCCCGCTGCCGGCCCGCGTCCCGGCCCCGGTGGCCGCGGTCCGGCCGGTGCCGGTCGTCCCGGCGGCGGTGGCGGCGGCGGTCGTCCCGGCTTCGCCGGTCGTCCCGGCGGCGGTGGCGGCGGTGCCCGTCCGGGTGGCGGCGGCGGTTTCGCCGGTCGTCCCGGTGGCGGTGGCGGCGGCTTCGGCGGCGGCCCCGGTGGCGGCGGTCGTCCCGGCTTCGGTGGCCGTCCCGGTGGTCCCGGCGGCCGTGGTGGCACGCAGGGCGCCTTCGGCCGTCCCGGTGGTCCCGCGCGTCGTGGCCGCAAGTCGAAGCGGCAGCGTCGCCAGGAGTACGAGGCCATGCAGGCCCCGAGCGTCGGCGGCGTGATGCTGCCGCGCGGCAACGGCGAGACCATCCGTCTCTCCCGCGGCGCGTCGCTCACCGACTTCGCGGAGAAGATCAACGCCAACCCGGCGTCCCTCGTCGCGGTCATGATGAACCTCGGCGAGATGGTCACGGCCACGCAGTCCGTCTCCGACGAGACGCTGCAGCTCCTGGCCGACGAGATGAACTACAACGTCCAGATCGTCAGCCCCGAGGAGGAGGACCGCGAGCTGCTCGAGTCCTTCGACCTGGAGTTCGGCGAGGACGAGGGCACCGAGGAGGACCTGGTCGTCCGTCCGCCGGTCGTGACCGTCATGGGTCACGTCGACCACGGTAAGACCCGGCTGCTCGACGCCATCCGCAAGACGAACGTCATCGCGGGCGAGGCCGGCGGCATCACCCAGCACATCGGTGCCTACCAGGTCGCGACCCAGGTCAACGGCGAGGACCGCGCGATCACCTTCATCGACACCCCGGGTCACGAGGCGTTCACCGCCATGCGTGCCCGCGGTGCGAAGTCGACGGACATCGCGATCCTGGTCGTCGCGGCCAACGACGGCGTCATGCCGCAGACGGTCGAGGCGCTCAACCACGCCAAGGCGGCCGACGTGCCGATCGTGGTCGCGGTCAACAAGATCGACGTCGAGGGCGCGGACCCGACCAAGGTGCGCGGTCAGCTGACCGAGTACGGCCTGGTGGCCGAGGAGTACGGCGGCGACACGATGTTCGTCGACATCTCCGCCAAGCAGGGTCTGCACATCGACTCGCTGCTGGAGGCCGTGATCCTCACGGCCGACGCCTCGCTCGACCTGCGGGCCAACCCGCACCAGGACGCGCAGGGCATCTCGATCGAGTCCCGCCTGGACCGCGGCCGCGGTGCGGTCGCCACGGTCCTGGTGCAGCGAGGCACGCTGCGGGTCGGCGACACCATGGTGGTCGGCGACGCGTACGGCCGTGTCCGCGCGATGCTGGACGACAGCGGCAACAACGTGTCCGAGGCGGGCCCGTCGACGCCGGTCCAGGTCCTGGGCCTGACCAACGTCCCGGGTGCCGGCGACAACTTCATCGTGGTGGACGAGGACCGTACGGCCCGTCAGATCGCGGAGAAGCGCGCCGCCCGCGAGCGCAACGCGGCCTTCGCGAAGCGCACGCGCCGTGTCTCCCTCGAGGACCTGGACAAGGTGCTCAAGGCCGGCGAGGTCCAGCAGCTGAACCTGATCATCAAGGGTGACGCTTCCGGTTCGGTCGAGGCCCTCGAGTCCTCGCTGCTCCAGCTGGACGTCGGCGAAGAGGTCGACATCCGCGTCCTGCACCGCGGTGTCGGTGCGGTCACGGAGTCCGACATCGACCTGGCGATGGGCTCCGACGCCATCGTCATCGGCTTCAACGTCCGTGCGGCCGGCCGTGCCGCGCAGATGGCGGAGCGCGAGGGCGTCGACGTCCGGTACTACTCGGTCATCTACCAGGCGATCGAGGAGATCGAGGCGGCCCTCAAGGGCATGCTCAAGCCGGAGTACGAAGAGGTCGAGCTGGGTACGGCGGAGATCCGCGAGGTCTTCCGCTCGTCCAAGCTGGGCAACCTCGCCGGTGTGCTCGTCAGGTCCGGCGAGGTCCGCCGCAACACCAAGGCGCGCCTGCTGCGCGACGGCAAGGTGGTCGCGGAGAACCTCACCATCGAGGGCCTGCGTCGCTTCAAGGACGACGTCACCGAGATCCGCGAAGGCTTCGAGGGCGGTATCAACCTCGGGAACTTCAACGACATCAAGGTCGACGACATCATCGCGACGTACGAGATGCGGGAGAAGCCGCGGGCGTGACGGAGTGACGGTGCGCGCTGGCCGACGGGGGTTCCCGTCGGCCGGCGGTGCCGTTTCCTTCCGCCCCTCCTTCGCCCACCCACCCGACTCGGTCGGCTGGACAGGGGCCGGACGGCTCGGAGCGGTGCTCCGGGGTGTCCGGCTTGTGGTCTGTCGATGGGGCGAGGCGGTACATCTGCGGCCCGCGACAGCCCTCGAGCCGCTGGCCCGCTGGGGGCTTGCGGCCGTTGGCCGGTGGTGGGCCGGGACTGTGGTCCGCGGCCGGCCGAGCGGTCTTCGGGCACGTGGCCGGTGGGTTCGGCTCTGAGCCTGGTCCGCTGGGCCGGGGCCTCAGATGTCGAGCGGGTCCGCGTGGCACGGTCGGGCAGCGGTTCCGGGTCCTGGTTCGGTCGTCCTCGGCCGACGGTCTGTCGCTCGGGACGGCGCGCGCTGTGGGGCTTCGATGCTCGGGCTCCGCTCCATCCCTGGCCTGCGGCCATCCGCTCGTTTCCCGGCCTCGCAGCCGACCGAGTCGGGGTGGGCGGCGGAAACCCTGTCGAGGCACCGGCCCGCACGCGGTACCGTTTCTTGATGTCCCCCGGCCACCCGGCAGGGGCCATCGATCCCGTACCGGCGGGTGAACCGGCAACATACATGTACGTGGGGACCCTGTCCTTCGACCTCCTCCTCGGCGACGTCCACTCGCTGAAGGAGAAGCGTTCCGTCGTCCGCCCGATCGTCGCCGAACTCCAGCGGAAGTACGCCGTGAGCGCGGCCGAGGTGGACCACATGGACCTCCACCGACGGGCGATCATCGGCCTCGCCGTGGTCTCCGGAGACGCGGCGCACCTCACGGACGTACTGGACCGGTGCGAACGGTTGGTCGCCGCCCGCCCCGAGGTGGAGCTGCTGTCCGTGCGCCGCCGCTTCCACGGCGACGACGACTGACCCGGACCGCGGACGAAGACCGCGGATCAAAGACCAAGGAATCAGGAAAGAACGGGAGCTGGACCAGTGGCCGACAACGCGCGGGCGAAAAGGCTGGCGGACCTCATCCGAGAGGTGGTTGCCCAGAAGCTGCAGCGCGGGATCAAGGACCCGCGGCTCGGCTCGCACGTCACCATCACGGACACCCGCGTGACGGGTGACCTGCGGGAGGCGACCGTCTTCTACACGGTGTACGGGGACGAAGAGGAGCGGAAGGCCGCCGCTGCGGGCCTGGAGAGCGCCAAGGGCATCCTGCGCTCCGAGGTCGGCCGCGCGGCCGGGGTGAAGTTCACCCCGACCCTCACCTTCGTCGCGGACGCCCTGCCGGACACCGCCCGGACCATCGAGGACCTCCTCGACAAGGCCCGGCAGTCCGACGCCAAGGTGCGGGAGACCTCCGCGGGCGCCGCCTACGCCGGCGGCGCGGACCCCTACCGCAAGCCCGCCGACGACGAGACGGACGGCGACGCCGCGGAATGACGCAGAAGCACACCACGCCCGACGGCCTTGTCATCGTCGACAAGCCGTCGGGCTTCACTTCGCACGACGTGGTCGCCAAGATGCGCGGGATCGCCAGGACCCGCCGCGTCGGCCACGCCGGCACCCTCGACCCGATGGCCACCGGCGTGCTGGTCCTCGGCGTCGAGCGCGCCACCAAGCTCCTCGGCCACCTCGCGCTGACCGAGAAGGAGTACCTGGGCACCGTACGGCTCGGCCAGGACACCCTCACCGATGACGCGGAGGGCGAGATCATCTCGTCCACCGACGCCTCCAGGGTGACCCGCGAGGCCATCGACGCCGGCATCGCCAAGCTGTCCGGCGACATCATGCAGGTGCCGTCCAAGGTCAGCGCCATCAAGATCGACGGCGTACGGTCGTACAAGCGGGCCCGCGAGGGCGAGGACTTCGAGATCCCGGCTCGCCCGGTGACCGTCTCGTCCTTCACGGTGTACGACGTCAGGGACGCCGTCGCCGAGGACGGCACCCCCGTCCTCGACCTGGTCGTCTCCGTCGTCTGCTCCTCCGGCACCTACATCCGCGCGCTCGCCCGCGACCTGGGCGCCGGCCTGGGCGTCGGCGGACACCTCACCGCGCTGCGCCGCACGCGCGTCGGGCCGTACAAGCTCGACTCGGCGAGGACGCTGGACCAGCTCCAGCAGGAGCTGACCGTGATGCCGATCGCCGAGGCCGCCGGGGCCGCCTTCCCGCGCTGGGAGGTAGACGCCAGGCGCGCCAGACTGCTGCTGAACGGGGTCCGCCTGGAGATGCCCGACGAGTACGCGGACGCCGGACCCGTCGCCGTGTTCGGCCCCGAGGGCCGCTTCCTGGCACTCGTCGAACTGCACAAGGGCAAGGCCAAGAGCCTGGCCGTGTTCGCCTGAGCGGTGGCCTTCGCCTGAGCGGTGGTCTTCGCTTGAGCGGTGGCCTTCGTCCGCGCGAGGGCCTTTGCCGTGGAGCGGCGGCCGGCACGGGGGTACGCCCCTGCCGCCGCTCCACGGTCCCCCCACTTCCCCCACCCCTAGGGTTATCCAGCCGCCCCCGCCGATTCACCCGTCCGGGCAGGCGCTCGGAGTGAACCGGGGGAGCGGAAGGGGGCGCGTTCCCCGAGCGGCCGCCTCGCCGATCTTCATCCGCCTACCGTCGCCACAGGCACGGGCAAGGCGGGAAGGCAGGACGATGACGGCAGGAGACCCGCGAACCGGCAGCGCCCGCGGGGCCACGGCGCACGGCACGGGTGACATGACGGACGCGACGGGACCGTTCGCCGCCCACACGGAGGCCGTCCGCACGGAGGCCGCCCATGCGGAGACCGGCCACGTGGAGACCGTCCGCACCGAGGCCGCCCGCACCGAGGCCGCCCGCGCGGACAGCGCCGGCTCGGGCGGAGCGCGCGGCGCGCGAGTGATCAGCACGTCCCACCCGCACCCGGTAGGCGCCCTGGTGGGCATCCGCCGTACGGACCCCGCCCCCTTCGCGGACGCCCGCACCGCCGACCCGCTGGTTCACATCCAGGACCCCGCCGGCCGCACCCGCGGCACCGGCTTCCTCGCCGACCACCACGGCACCCTCCTCACCAGCCACGAAGCCGTCGACGGCCTCGACCGGCTGGTGCTGCGCGCCGGGGACCGCACCCGCGTGGTCGGCGCCGAGGACGTGACCGGGCTGCCCGGCCGGAACCTGGCCCTGGTGCGCACCGAGGGCCTGGACGTGCCGCCGCTGCCGCTGAGCGGCCGGGCGAGCGTCGCGGCCGGCACCTACGTACGGCTCGCCGCCGGGATCTGGCGCGAGGCGCGGGTGCTGGCCGCCGCCGAGGTGTCGTACGGCCGTCATCTGATCGGCGACGCGCTGGAGCTGGCCATCGGGACGGCGGGCCGGGACGCGCTGCGCCCCGGCGGCGGGGCGGCCGGCGGCCCTGTGGTGGACGCGCGTACGGGCGCGGTCCTCGGCGTCCTCGGCACCGTCCTGCACGCCCCCCACCGCGACGCCGGCTTCGCGGTGCCGCCGCGCGCCGCCGACGGCCCCCTCGCCGAGTTGCTCGCCCGCAACGCGGCCACCGTGCCCGCGTACGGCGCCGACCTCAACCTCGCCGGCGTCCTGGAACTGACCGCCACCTCGGTGGGCCAGGACGGCCCGCCCAGGGCCCTGGTGCAGCCGGTCGAACGCCCCGCGGTGGCAGAGGAGTTGGCCGTCTTCGCGGACGAGGGCGAGCGGTGCGTGCTCGGTCTGGTCGGCGCACCGGGCACCGGTCGTACGACGGAACTCGCGGCGCTGGCCGCTCGCCGCGCCCGCGCCGCCGCGCCGACGCTGTGGCTGCGCGGCGCCGATCTGGAGGAGCGCGACGGCTCGCTGGCCGACGCCGCCCACCGCGCCCTGCGCCGGGCCGCCCGCATCATCGCCGCCGCCCGCCGCCTCGACCCCGACCTCGGCGACCTCACTCCCGAACACCTCACCGCCCGCGCGGGCCGGCCCCTCCTGCTCCTCCTCGACGGCCCCGAGGAGATGCCCCCGGCCCTGGCCCGGCGCCTTTCCGAATGGACCGAGGGCACCCTCGGCTGGCTACGGCGGACCGGCGCCCGTCTGGTGGTGGCCTGCCGGGAGGAGTACTGGGAGCAGGCCGGGTTTGCCTCAACTCCAGCACGGGCGGTCGTACTTGGTGACCTGGATGCGCGGGAGGCCGAGCAGGCGCGGGTGCGGTACGGGCTTCCCGAGGGCCTGCTCGCCGCGCGGGACGCCCGGCACCCGCTCACCCTGCGGCTGCTGTCGGAGGTGTGGGCCGTACTGCGGACGGCGCCGTTCGCCGGTCCCGTCGACCGGCACGAGGTGTTCGCGGCCCATCTCGACCTGGTGTGCCTGCGCATCGCGGTGCGGCTCGCCGCCGAGCGGGGGCTGCGCGGCACGGCCGTACGACGGCTCGCCGCGCGGGTCGCCGGACAGGTGCACGAGGCCGCCCGGCTCAGCCTCGGGGCGGCGCAGGGGGAACTGGACCGGGCGTCCTTCGAGGCGGTGTTCCCGTGGGGGCAGGCCCCCGAGCGGCTCGGCGGCGGCACCGGCTGGGCCCCGGCCGTGCTCGCCGAGGGCCTGCTCGTGCCGGCCGGGCGGGGCTACCGCTTCGCCCACGAGGAACTGGCCGACTGGCTCCAGGGCCTGCACCTCGACCTGGACGAAGCCGTGCAGACCCTGGTGCACCGCGCCCGTGACTCCGGAGCGGAGCTGGTGGATGTGGATGCGGACGCGGACGCGGCGCCGGTGCCGCGCCATCGCGCCGGGCCCGTCGTCCAGGCCCTGCTGCACCTCGGCCGCCGCCAGGGCTCCCGCCAACTCGCTTTCCAGCTGCGCGAGTTGGTGGACGCGTTGGATCTGGACACCGAGTCCTGGTGGGCCGCCCGACTGCTCGCCGGGGCCCTGGGACAGGTGCCGGACGCGACGCCGTACACCGAGGTGCTGCGGCTGCTCGCCGAGCGTGTGGTGGCCTGGCGGCGCGAACTGCGGCCGGTGCCAGTGGAGTTCGGGCCCGCCTTCTGGACCGGCCTGCCCCTTTCCATGGCGGGGCGCCTGGACCTGCTGCGCCGGCTGGTCCTCGCCGACCCGGCGCCGGGCGCGTCGAGGGTGCGTGCGCGGCCGTCCGGTGGGGGCGGGTCGGCCTCGGGTGCGGGCGCGGGAGCGCCGGGTGCGGGTGCGCTGACTGCGGGTACGGCGGGCGCGGGTGTGCCGGCTGCGGGTGCGGCGCGTGCGGGCGGTGGGCCGGTCGCGGGGGCGCCGGGGGAGCGGTACCTCGACGCCGTCGCCCGGTTGCTGGCGGCCGCGCCCGATGCCGTACAGCCGTGTCTGACCCGGTGGTTCGAGGACGAGCGGCCGTTGCCCGCCGCCCCGCACGCCACCGTGGCGACCGCCGCGCAGGCCCTGCTGCACACCCATCGGCACGGCGCGCTGGACTCTCTTACGGAGGCGCTGGCCGAGAGCGGGCACCGGCACGCGGAGGAGCTGCTCACCGTGCTCGCCGAGGAGGAGCCGTCGGCGCTGTGCCGGGCCGTGTACCGCTGGGCGCGGGACGAGCGGTCCGCCCGGCACCCGGCCGCGGTGACGCTCGCGCTGCGCGCCGCCCCGCATGTGCGCGGGGCCGGGGACCGCGAGCTGCTGTGCCGGGCCGCGCGCGCCGTGCTGGCCCGCCCCGCCGACCACGCCCTGCACGGCGGCGCCCACGCCGTCCTGGCCGGCGACCCGCGGTTCCGCGACCGGCATCTGGCCGACGCGCTGCGCCACTTCGCCGACGGCGATCCGCTCGTCCCCGCGACCGCCCTGCTCCTCGCCCTCCCCACCCACCCGGAATCCGTCCTGGACGCCTTCCGCACCCGGCTGCGCGGCCCGCACCGGGAGGCGGCCGACTGCCTGCGCCGTCTGCTCGCCGATGTCACCACCCCGGCCCTCGCCCGCGCCGCCGCGAGCCTGCTGCGGGAGGCGGCACGCCCGCACCCGGAGACCGCCGGTCGGATCGCCACCGCCGTCGAGCACCGGCTGGAACCCGACCCCGCCGCCCGCCCTGTGCTGTTCCCGCTGGTCACCGGCCTGCTCAGGGAAGGCTCCGAACCGCTGCGGGCCGCCCTCGCCACCGTCCTCGCCGCCCCCGGCACCCGCGTCCCCGGCTCGCCGCGCGCCGAACTCCTGGACTTCCTGCTCGCCCGCGAGAAGGAGCCGTCGGTGCTGGTCGCCGTGGTGCACGCGGCGGTCTCGGAAACCGGTCCGGCGGTCTCGGAAACCGGTCCGGCGGTCTCGGAAGCCGGTTTGGCGGTCTCGGAAACCGGGTCGGCCGTCCCGGAAACCGGTCCGGCGGCCTCGGGCGCCGTTCAGGAGGTCTTGGAAGCCGGTCGGGGAGCGGTGGAATCGGGATCCCGTTCCGTGGAAGAGGTCCGCGCCCTCGTCCACCGCACCGGGCTGCTCCTGGGCCGCACCCCCGAGGGCGCCACCCGCTTCGACCGCGCCCTGGCCGACCTCGGCCGGCACGTCCCCGGCTTCGCCGCCCGGATGACCCGCTGGCTCGCCGACGCCCCGGACGAGTGGGCCGCCGTGGTGGGCCCCAGCACCCGCCGCACCCTGGAAATCCTCGGGGGCGCGCGGGTACCGGCCTGATACCGCCCCCGAGCTGCCCCGGCGACGTGCGCCGGGTCACAGCGCCCCCGCCGATGCGGGCCCCGGCCACCCGGCATGGCACCCTTAGACCTGCACAATCGTCAAGGTAGACACGGACACGGGTTCGAGGAGCGGTCACAGTGCAGCGCTGGCGTGGCTTGGAGGACATCCCCGAGGACTGGGGGCGCAGCGTCGTCACCATCGGTTCCTACGACGGTGTCCACCGCGGCCACCAGCTGATCATCAAGCACGCCGTCGACCGCGCCCGCGAGCTGGGCGTCCGGGCCGTCGTCGTCACCTTCGACCCGCACCCCAGCGAGGTCGTGCGCCCCGGCAGCCACCCGCCGCTGCTCGCCCCGCATCACCGCCGCTGCGAGCTGATGGCCGAACTGGGCGTCGACGCGGTGCTGATCCTCCCCTTCACCAGCGAGTTCTCCAGGCTGTCGCCCGCCGACTTCGTGGTCAAGGTCCTGGTGGACAAGCTGCACGCCAAGGCGGTCGTGGAGGGCCCGAACTTCCGCTTCGGCCACAAGGCGGCCGGCAACGTCGAGTTCCTCGCCGAACAGGGCAAGGTCTACGACTTCGAGGTCGAGGTCATCGACCTGTACGTGTCCGGCGCGGCGGGCGGCGGGCGGCCGTTCTCCTCGACCCTGACCCGGCGGCTGGTCGCCGAGGGCGACGTCGAGGGCGCCCGCGAGATCCTGGGCCGCCCGCACCGGGTGGAGGGCGTCGTGGTGCGCGGCGCCCAGCGCGGCCGTGAGCTGGGCTTCCCCACGGCCAACGTCGAGACCCTGCCGCACACCGCGACCCCCGCCGACGGCGTGTACGCCGGTTATCTGCACGCCCAAGGCGAGATCATGCCGGCCGCCATCTCGGTGGGCACGAACCCGCAGTTCGACGGCACCGAGCGCACGGTGGAGGCGTACGCCATCGACCGCGTCGGCCTCGACCTGTACGGCCTGCACGTCGCCGTCGACTTCGTCGCCTACGTCCGCGGCCAGGCGAAGTTCGACTCGCTGGAGGCGCTGCTCGAACAGATGGCGGCGGACGTGAAGCGGTGCCGGGAGATCGTGGCGGCGGAGGGGTAGCGGCGGCGGAGTTTGTTACGACGACGAAGGGCGGCCGGTGCGTGGAGCACCGGCCGCCCTTCGTCATGCCGCTACGGCCGCCGGGTCACGGCTGCTGCGGGGGCTGACCCTGGGGGTAGGGCTGGCCGGGGTACGGCTGGCCCGGCTGCGGGGGGTAGGGCTGCGGCACCGGCTGGCCCGGCTGCTGTTGCTGCTGTTGCTGCTGAGGCGGGTAGGGCTGCTGGGGCTGCGGCGCCTGGGGCGGGTAGGGCTGGCCGGGGTACTGCTGTCCCGGTCCCTGTGGATAGGGCTGGGGGTAGGGCTGGCCCTGGGCCGGCGTCTGCTGCTGGCCCGGCATCGGCGGGGCGGCCATCGGCGGCGGGTTGCCGTCGCTGGTCCACAGCCCGTGCGCCTGCTGGTGCCGTACGAAGTCCTCGGCGATCATCGCGGCGAGGTTGAAGTACGCCTCGCGGGTGCGCGGCCGCATCATGTCGAGGTCCACCTCGGCACCGGCGGCCAGATGCTCGTCGAAGGGCACGACCACGACCCCGCGGGTGCGGGTCTCGAAGTGCGACACGATGTCCTCGACCTTGATCATCTTGCCGGTCTCGCGGACCCCGGAGATCACGGTCAGCGAGCGGGACACCAGGTCGGAGTACCCGTGCGCGGCCAGCCAGTCCAGCGTCGTACTGGCGCTGGACGCACCGTCCACGGACGGCGTCGAGATGATGATCAGCTGGTCGGCGAGGTCGAGCACCCCGCGCATGGCGCTGTACAGCAGACCGGTGCCGGAGTCGGTGAGGATGATCGGGTACTGGCGGCCGAGCACGTCGATCGCGCGCCGGTAGTCCTCGTCGTTGAACGTGGTCGAGACGGCCGGGTCCACGTCGTTGGCGATGATCTCCAGACCGGAGGGCGCCTGCGAGGTGAACCGGCGGATGTCCATGTACGAGTTCAGGTACGGGATCGCCTGGACCAGGTCGCGGATGGTGGCCCCGGTCTCCCGGCGCACCCGCCGGCCGAGCGTGCCGGCGTCCGGGTTGGCGTCGATGGCGAGGATCTTGTCCTGCCGCTCGGTGGCGAGGGTGGAGCCAAGCGCGGTGGTCGTGGTGGTCTTGCCCACGCCACCCTTGAGGCTGATGACCGCGATCCGGTAGCAGGACAGCACCGGCGTGCGGATCAGCTCCAACTTGCGCTGCCGCTCGGCCTCCTCCTTCTTGCCGCCGAGCTTGAACCGGGACCCGCCCGCCGTGGGCCGCCCACTGCGCGCCTTCTGCCGGCGGTTGTTGAGCAGCCGGTCCGCGGACAGCTCCACCGCCGCGGTGTAACCCAGCGGCGCGGCACCGGGGTTGGTGGGCTGCCGCTGGTCGTGCTGGACCGCCTGCGGCCAGGCGGCCCCGGCGCGTGGGTCGACGGGGGGCTGCGGGGCCTCGGGCTGGGGCTGCGGCGGGAAGCCGTAACCGCCCTGCTGGGCGGGCGCGTTGGGCGCCGGGGGCTGGGGCGCCGGTCCCGGCGGGAAGGCGTAGCCGCCAGCTTGGTTCGGCTGCGGCACGCCCTGGGGGCCCGGCTGGGCGGGCGCCATGGGCATGCCGGGGTGGTTCGGCTGCGGGGGCTGCGGGGGCTGTCCGTGCTGGTTGGGCTGCGGGGGCTGCCCCTGCTGGTTCGGCTGGTTCCAGGCGGCGGGCGCGGGCTGGGGCGCCTGCGGCTGGAACGGCGGCTGCGGCCCCTGCGCCGGACCGGGCTGCTGGGGCGCGGGTGGCTGCGGTCCCGCCTGCGGCGGCAGGGGCTGCTGCGCGGGCCACTGGTTCGCCGGGGCCGGGGCGGCGGGCTGGTACGACGGCGGCAGCGGGGGCACACCGTTCTGCGGCGCGGGCGGCGGCGTCCAGGCGGCCGGGAAGTCCTGCGGCACCGGGGGAGCGGGCTGCCCGGCGGCGTCCTGAGGGGCGACGTTCTGGGGTACGTGGTTCTGCGGGGCGGCGTCCTGCGGTGCCGCGTCCTGGGGCGCGGGGTTCTGCGGGGCGGCGTCCCGGACGTTCTCGGCGGCGCCCTCCCGCGCGGTCGCTTCCCGGCCGGAGCCATCCGGTGCGGGGCCGGAGTCAGCCGGCGCGGAGTCCGCGTCCACGGCGTTCGCCACGCCGTCGCCCGTCACCGCGCCGTCGGCGGCCGTGCCCCCGTTCCCGTCCGTGCTCTCCGGGTTCTCCGGCGAGGCACCGCCCTCACCCTGCCCGGCGGCCTCACCGTCCCCCGCGTCCCGCTCGCCACCGGCACCGGACGCGACGCCGGAAGCACCGTCCCCGGCACTCGCGGTCTCCGCCTCGGCCTCCACCTCGGGCTCGGACTCGCTCCGTTCCTCCGTGCCGGACTCGGCGGCAGCCTTCTGGAGCGCGGCGGCGCGTTCGGCGATCTCGGCCATCTCGCGCTTCAGAGCGACGGCGGAGAACCGCATGGTCGCCCCGCTCTCCAGGTCCCCGTTGCCCGTCTCGGGCTCGACGGGCGAGTCCTCGGGCTGGACAGGCCGGCCCTGCGGCTGCTGGAGCTCGAACCCGTCGGGCAGGCTGGGCACCGGAACGGAATCGCCGAACGACCGCGCGGGCCCCACCGGAGCCTGCGGCGGCACGGGTGGCGGCATCGGCGGAGCGAACGGCGCCCCGTGCGCCGCCGTACCGACGGACGGCGCACCGACCGGCGGGGCGCCAACGGGCGGGGTTCCGACCGGCGGGGCGCCAACGGCCGGGGTTCCGACCGGCGGTGGCACCACCCCGGCATCCGCGCCCCCCGCACTCCCCGACGAGGGAAACGGCGGAAACCCGGACGCGCCGGAGGAAACGGAGGCAGCCGCAGCTCCCGAGGCCCCCGCCCCGTCGGTGCCGCCCTGCTCGGCGTACCCGCCCGCGCCGGTCACGCCCCCCGCGCCCCCGATCGAACTGCCGGCGGCGCCCGTGCCGGACGCGTTCTGCGTGTACCAGGCCGGGGGAGCGTAGTCGATGGTGAACTCGCCGGTGGTCTCGACGGCCTCCGCGTCGGGCTGGTCATCGCCGGGTGTGGCCCAGCCCCCGCGCGTCCCGTCCCGATCGCTGCTCACAGTTCCTCCTGGTGTGGTCGAGCACCCTCATGCCGTGGCGGGGCGACCATGTCGTGTCGTTCGAGTCGTCCGTAGTCGTCAGGGGCAGCCCGGTCCACGGGTCCTGCCGTCACGCCCGCTCCCAGCCTAATCACCACGAGCCGCCCCCTGGCAGGGCCGCCCGCTTCTCGGCTCGCGCACACGAGGCCGGAAGGCAGGGCGAAGCCCCCGGCCCGCTCCCCGAGTTGTGGCACGAAACCGGGAGCAACCGGAAGGGAACCGGCGAACGGGAAGGGTAGGGAAAACGAGCAAACCGAACAGGCAAGGGCAATTCAGTCCATGCGTCGCGGTGTGCCCAGCAACCCGGTCTCGGCGTCGGTCGGTTGGGTCAGCACATATTGCCGGTCCCGGTCGGTACACCACAGGGTGACACCGTCCGGCAGCGCGGGCAGCGACTCCACCTCGGTGCGCGTCAGCCCCATGGTGCGGCCGAGTTCGGCGGCCTCGTCCGGCGAGACCCGCTGGATACCGGCGAGCCTGGCCTGGCGCAGCAGCCGGGGCGCGACCGGGCTGAGATACGGCAGCAGGGTCAGCACCGACTGCCAGGGCCCCGACGCCACCCGGCCGCGCGGGGGCCGCATGCCGCAGTCCCGCACCACCACGACCGGCGTACCGGCCGAGGCACCCTGCGGGGGGACGCGCCCGACGTCGTACACCGACAGCCCGTTCTGCCCGCCGCCCATGGCGTGCACCATCTGCATCCAGGCCTGCGGCCGGCCGGTCTCCACGGCCACCCGCGCCCCGGTGGCCGCCGCGCGCAGCGCCAGTACCTGCGCCGTCCACAGGCCGCCGATCAGCACCACGTCGTACGGCGTCGGCCGGTTGATGCCCAGCACGGCGGGCTGGCCCTCGGCGTCCACACCGGCCACCACACCGTCGTCGCCGATGGGCAGCGCGAGAGCGTCGAGCAGCTGGGCGGACAGCGCGTGCCGGCCGTGCCGGGGGCCGAGCAGCCCGAGCCCGTGCCGCAGCCGCTCGCCGAGGCCGCGCGGTCCGGTGCCGTCCGCCGCCTGAAGCGGGCCGGGGGAAGCCGTGGGAATCGTCGTCACCGCGCACCTCCGAGGGGCAAAGTGGCCAGCATGCCGGGCAGTTGCTCGCGGTCGAGGCGGGCCAGACCGGCACCGGCCTCGCGGGCCGCCGCCTCCAACGCCCGCCGCGCCGCGACGAGTTCGTCATCGCTGCGGCCGGTCACCCGCAGGTGCCCGCACAGCGACACCTCCTGCCGGTCGCCGGGCGCGAGGGTGAGGCTGAAGGTGGTGGCCAGCGCCGGCACCGCCGTGACCTTCGCGACCAGCTGCGGCAGGGACTCGCCGCGCCCGCCGCCCAGCGGGGGCCAGCGCCGCACCCAGTAGGTGGTGTGCCGCCGGTTGTCGCAGCGCCAGCTGCGCGCGGACTCCTCCGTGCGCCGCTCCCGCGTCTCGCCGCGCCCCGCCTCCGCGGTGACCAGCGGATTGGCGCAGGCCGAGGTGGCGAGCGCGGCGATCAGCTCCTCCTCGTCGAGCACCCGGGCCCTAAAGCCCGCCCCGGTCAGCCGGCTCGCCAGATGGTCCGCGGCGCGCACGACGCACTTCTGCGCCCCGAGCAGCCCACCCCCGCGCGCGGCCACCGCCTCCGCGCACGCCTCCGGGTCCAGCTTCAGCGCGATCCAGGTGATCCGTACGGCCGGGGCGCCGGTCTGCTCCTGCAACGGCAGGTAGTTGGCGACGGCCACCGACTGCTGCGGCAGGTGCAGCGCGGGCGCGGGCTGCGTGTGCAGCACGACCTGTGCCGACTCCAGCCGTATCCCGTCCACCTCCAGCGCGTCCCGCACCAGCCCCAACGGCAATGGCTGCCGGCTCCGCTCCGCCCGCAACGCGGTCGCGTCGGCCTCCACCTGGAGCACCGCGGTGACGAAGGTGCCGTCACCGACGATGCCGACGGGGCGGCGGTCGCGCCCGCCGTACGCGTACGTGCGCAGGCTCGGCTCGCATTCGAGCGCGGGCACCAGCGATGGTTCGGTGCCCGGCGGTATCGGGGTGCTCGCGGCCCGGTGCTTGCGGGCCTTCAACTCCCGCGCGGTGATCAGCCATTCGGGCAGCGACCGGCCGCGCCGCCGGACGAACGCGAGGGCGACCAGCAGTACGGCGACGATCGCGGCGGGCACCAGGGCGAACGGGCCGATGACCCACCCGACGACAAGCAGGGCCAACGCGAGTTCCGGCAGGACGAGCCGTTGCATGCGGAATGAACCGGACAGCGTCGGGCGGGCGCCCGGACCCGCCGGATCCGGGAGTCGCCGTTGCCCGGGCGGCACTTGCCGAGCTGCCGCCGGCCGCTCACCGGCCGTCGAGGGGCCGGTTCCCCGTTCTTGCCGGCGCGTACGAGACCGCGTCCCGGAAGCCCTCAACTCATCCCCCCATTTTCCTTACAACTCCCTGCCGTGCGGCCCCTGAGCGGTGCCCTCGAGGGCCCCGGTACCCTACCCGCTCCACGGAACCGCCCAGCCACCAGGCATAGTAGGGGCTCGGTCCGACAACGGCGTGCCGGAGACGGTGGTCTTCGACCGGTATCCGGACGGCCACACGGGGAGAATCAGGGGCAGATGGCATCTCGGCGGGATCAACTCAACGCCTACACCTTTGCGAAGCAGCGCATGCTCGCGGCGTTCGTCCAGCCCTCCTCCGACGGCTCTGAGGAAGCGGCCCCCAAGCCGCTGCGGGCGATCCTGCCCGGCACCATCGTCGGAGTGGTCGTCATGGCCGTGTTCGGCGCCTGGGGGATGTTCCGTCCGACCGCACCGCAGGGCTGGGACACTCCGGGCGAAAAGGTGATCATCGCCAGCAAGTCGACCACCCGGTACGTCGTCCTCAAGACCGACGGCAAGACCCAGCTGCACCCCGTGCTCAACATGGCGTCGGCGAAGCTTCTCCTCGCCGACGGCAAGGGCGACGTGGTCACCGTCGACGAGTCGATCCTCGACAACGGCAAGATCCCGCACGGCGTCACCATCGGCATCCCGTACGCCCCCGACCGCCTGCCCTCCAGCCAGGAGGCCGGCGCGCCCAAGCGCTGGGCCGTCTGCGAGCGCCCGAGCGCGGGCGGCAGGGCCATCCAGAAGGCGGCGTTCGTGCTCGCCGCCCGCGACAGGAAGAAGACCGAGGGAGCCCGCGAGAAGCTCGCCGGCGGGGACATCATGTACGTCGCCGCCCCGGACGGGCAGCGCTACATCGTGGACGCCCACGGCACGGCGTACGCGGTCGACAAGGACGACGAGCTGCTGCTGCGCACCCTCGTCGGCGCCGGCCGGCAGCCCGAGCGTGTCTCGCGGGACTGGCTCGACACCCTGCACTCCGGCGACCCGATCACCTTTCCCCGGATCGAGGGAACCGCGGGCGCGCCCGCCGGCGTCCCAGGCAGCCTGCCGGACGCCGCGAACAAGGTCGGCATGGTGCTGCGCGCCCCCAACGGCGACCGCCAGCAGTTGTACGTCGTCGAACAGGGCAAGGTCCTGCCCGTCTCGGACTTCACCGCGAGGCTGCTCCTCAACAGCAAGGCCCTCGTCGGTCTCGGCCAGGCGAGCAAGGCGCTCGACGTCAGCGCGGGCGCCTTCGTACCGGGTTCGACCGCGTTCGCGGCCGACCGCAAGTGGCCGAGTCTGGCCCCGAAGGTCGTCAACGACGCGGGCACCGCGAGCGGCAGCCGCGACACCGTCTGCAACGTCCTCGACCACGTCGCCCCCGGCAACGGCGACACGACCCTCAGCACCTGGGCCGGCAGCGACTTCCCCGCCGAACTGCCCACCGGATCGTCGAGCGCCTACGTGACCCCCGGCTCCGGCCAGCTCTACCGCCAGTTCCAGGGCACGGACACCAAGGTCGGCGGTGTCTTCCTCGTCACCGACACGGGCCTGCGCTACGCCATGCAGTCGAACGCCGACACCGACTCCAAGGGCATCGAGTACGGCATGACGGACAAGCAGCGCAAGGAACTCCAGCAAGAGGCCCAACTGGCCCAGACCCGGCTCGGGTACGCCGGTCTCGAACCCGCCCCGATCCCGGCACCGTGGTCGGTGTTCCTGCCCACCGGCCCGCGCCTGTCGACCACCGCGGCGAGCCAGCCGCAGGGTTCGTAGGAGGAGCCACGTGTCGTACCCGCGTCTGCTCCGTACCGCGGTGATCGCGGCCGCCACGCTGTGCACCGCCGCTGTCGCTCCGGCCCCGCCGGCCGCCGCCGACTCCTTCGCCGACCAGTGCAACTTCCCGAACAAGGTGTACTCCGGGCGCCCCTGGGCCCTCCAGCGTGTGTTGCTGGACGAGCTGTGGAACCAGTCCAAGGGCAAGGACGTGCGCGTCGCGGTCATCGACACCGGCGTGGACACCCAGAACCCTCAACTCGCCCACGTGGTGGACGCGTCGAGCGGCGCCAACTTCCTGCCGGCGAAGAACACCAAGGGCCAGAAGATCGACCGCGGCAAGGCGAACGGCACGACGGACACCGTCGGACACGGCACCCGCGTCGCGGGCATCATCGCCGCCCGGCCCATGCAGGGAACGGGATTCGTCGGTCTCGCACCCGAGGCGACCATCATTCCCATCAAGCAGAACGACGCGGAAGGTGACGGCACCGCGGCCACCCTCGCCCAGGCGATCGAGCACGCGATCAAGGTGAAGGCCCAGGTCATCAACATCTCCCAGGACACCGCGAACGCCATACAGCCGGCCGACGGCCTGCGCCGCGCGATCGACGACGCCCTGGCGCACCAGATCGTGGTGGTGGCCTCCGCGGGCAACGACGGCCTCGACGGCAACGTCAAGCTGACGTACCCGGCGTCCTATCCGGGTGTCCTGGCGGTCGCCGCATCCGACCGCAACAACGAGCGCGCGTCCTTCTCCCAGTCCGGCGACTTCGTGGGCGTCGCAGCCCCCGGCGTCGACATGATCTCCACCGTGCCCAAGGGCGGCCACTGTTCGGACAACGGCACGAGTTTCTCGGCCCCGTACGTGGCCGGTGTCGCCGCGCTCATCAAGGCGAAGCACCCCGGCTGGACGGCGCGCGAGATCGTCGCCCAGATCGAGCAGACCGCGGAGCGCTCGGTCGCCGGGCACGACATGCTGGTCGGCTGGGGCGTCGTCGACCCGGTCCGCGCCCTGACGGACGACGAGCACACCATCGAGAAGCCAGACCCGCACGAGGGCCTCAGTCACGCCCAGGCGCCGACCCCGGCCCGGCTGGTGCTCGGCGAGACGGCCGACGAACGCAACGCCCGACTGGCGACGTACGTGGCCGTCGGGGCGGCCGTGCTGGTGGCGGCCCTGGCGGGGGTGGCCGTGGCGATCCGTGACGCCCGCAGAAGGACGGCGGACGGCGGTCCGGGGCGGTCAGCGGCGTGAAAGATGCGTGAAGGCCGCCGGGCCACAGCAGACTTGTCACACAAGTCAGTTGGGGGGTGTCAGTCACGTTGACTACAGTGACTGCGTTGCGAAGACGAACGCTTGGGGACCGCTGCCGCCCCGAGCAGGGGACGGAAACGGGGGTGGCGCGACGTGCGGCCTGACGACGGCACGGGCGGACTGAAGGTCGGTCTTGAGGCACTGAAGACCTTTAAGACACGTGTGGACGGGGTGCTCGACACTTTCGAGCGTTCGCCCGGCGCGGCGAAGAAAGTGGCGATGCACACGCTCGCCGCCGATTCGTTCTGCGGCCACGGCGGCTTCCCCGAGGCCACCGGTCTGCACAGCCAGTACACGCGGGTCCACGACCGCCTCGTGACGCTCTCCAAGTCGCTGACGCTACAGATCGAGGCGATGCAGATCGCCGTGCACGGCGCGGACATCGGTTTCGCGAATCTGGACGACGACGAGCGGCGGCGGTTCCACGAGATCCGCATGGAGATCAACGAGAAGTACGGCGATGAGCGGAAGGATCAGCAGCACCGGAACCACACCGTCGGCAAGCGATCCGACAGGGGCTTCTGATGGGCGATCACAACAAGCAGCCGGACGTGCACCAGTTCGATCGCTGGGGGGCCGACCAGCAGTTCAAGCAAGAGCAGTTGGCCATGAACAAGCACCAGTGCGCCGCGCCGAGCCTCAACAAAGCGGGCGGTGGCTGCACGGTCAGCGACTTCGAGAACCACCAGCTGAACGACATGATCGACATGGTGCATGCCGCGAAGCCGGAGGACCTGGAGAACGCCGCCAACGGCTTCTGGGACGCACGGGACGCCATCTGGAACGCCGCCGGTGAACTCCTGCAGAACATCGGCCGGATCGACTGGCATGGTGAGGCGGCCACCGCGTTCCACAGCTGGGCCGGCGACCTCGTCAACCACGCTTACGACCTCGGCGGATTCGCGGACAACGTGGCCACCCAGGTGTCCGCGGCCAGCATGGGACTCGCCTCCGTACGCAGCTCCATGCCGCCCCGTGACAACCGGCCCAAGGGCATTCTGCCGGGCGAGCAGGCCAAGTTGGATCCGGGTGGCATACAGGCCCAGATGGTCGAGAACCACCGCCAAGAGGCCATCAACCAGATGAACCGTCTGGCGTCGTACTACGCGGTCTCGGAGGGGAACCTGCGGGGGCTGAGCGAGCCCAAGTTCGGGAAGATGCCGGACATGGGGGTGCCGATGGCTTCTGCAACCCCGGTGAGCGACAACGGCGCCGGGGCAGGCCAGACGTCTCTTGCGCACGGGTCCGGGAGCAGGCAGGTGCACGAGCACGAGCACGCCGTCTCCGCTCCGGCCGGCCCCGGTGCAGTCGCGAGCGACCCTGGGACGAAGCTCCACCATGTGGTCCTGCCGCCGGAGCAGCATGTCCACGTGGACCCGGCCCAGCACGTCGGCACCCACATCGACAGCACCAACAGCCTGCCTCCGGACACGAAGCCGACGGTGCCGGTCGCGCCGCCGACCGCACCCGGTTCTGGTGGCGGTGGTGGGGGGCCGATCGCTCCCTCCCCCACCGGCCCCGTGGTCCCACCGGTGGGCATGCCCGTGCCACGCGCTGGAGCGGGTGGCGTCCGGGGCCCGGTCGGGCCGTCGCGGACGGCCGTACCCGCTGTCGAGGAACCGGAGGCCGGAGCCGGTGCGGGGCGCGGCCCCATCAGTGGGGTGCGGCAGTCCGTCGTTCCCGGTCAGGTGGGCGCGCGCGGTCCGGTGTCGCCGATGGGCAGGACCCCCACGGGGCAGTCCCCCATGGGGCAGTCCCCCATGGGCAAGGCTCCGGTGGGCCGGGGCCCGGTCGGCCGCGGCATCGTCGGCGGCACGCCTCGGACCGTGGGCGTGCCCGGCGAGCGCATCGGTGAGACGGGCCCGACTGGGGCGGCACGCACTGGCGGTGTCATCGGTGGCCGGCCGACCACGCCCTCCGCGAAGGGCGTCAACGGCTCGCGGGTGCCGCGCGGCAAGGTCATCGGCGGTGAGCCCGCCGCGCGTGACGCGCGTGCCGTCGAGCGACCCGGCCAGCGCGGGGTGATCCGGGCGGCCGATCCGGAGGGTGCTGAGGCGCAGGCCGCGGGTAGGCCCGTGGCGCCCAACGGCAAGACACCGACGGTCAGGAACGGCGCTCGTGTCTCCGACGAGCACGTGCCGGGCCGCCCGGCGGCCCGACGCTCCACACGGCACCGCGACGACAAGAAGTCGCGCCGGCGGCAGGCGCCGGAGACCGAGTAACGAGATGAAGCGAGGACGTACGAGAGGCATGTTGTCAGCGAGCACGAGACGACTGACCGCCGCGTGTGCAGCGCTCGGCGCACTGATGGCTCTGCCGGTGGGCCTGGCCCCCAGCGCGGCTGCCGCCGACGTCCAGTCGCAGCAGTGGTACCTGTCGGCGATGAAGGCCGACGAGATGTGGAAGACGAGCACGGGCAAGGGGGTCAAGGTCGCCGTCGTCGACTCGGGCGTCAACCCGTCGACCCCCTCCCTGCAGGGGCAGGTGCTGGCCGGCGAAGTGCCGAAGTCCCTTTCCTACGGAGCCACGAAGGACATCACCGGCCACGGTACGACCATGGCTGAAATCATCGCCGGAACCGGTCACGGTGGCGGAATGAAGGGCCTTGCTCCGGACGCCAAGATCGTGCCCTACCGGGTCGCGGTACGGGGGATGAATTTGTCCGAGGAGAACAAGGCTCCCGACCCGGCTGCGGTGATCAAGGCCATCGCCGACAGTGACGTGAAGATCATCAACATGTCCTTCGCCGACGACATCAGCTACGACGACGTGCAGGCGGCGATCAAATACGCAGCCTCCAAGGGCAAGCTGATGTTCGCGGGCACCGGCAATGACGCCGAGACGAGCAACAAGGACATGTACCCGGCCTCGTATCCCTACGTCGTCGGCGTCTCTGCCGTTGACAAGACCGCAACGGTGGGAAAGTTCTCGAACCACGGCTCCTCCGTCGATCTGGCGGCCCCTGGCGTGAACTTGCCGGCATGGTGTAACGCGAAGTTCCAGTCGTACTGCCCTCATGGGTACGGCACCAGTGATGCCACGGCCATCGCCTCGGCCTCCGCCGCACTCATCTGGTCAGCCCACCCGGACTGGACCGCCAACCAGGTCCTCCGCTCGCTGATCGACACTGCCAGCCGGACGTGGCCCAAGGACACTCCCAGCAACTACCTCGGCTACGGCATCGTCCGCCCCCGCAAGGTGCTGGAGAACCCCCACTACGACCCCGGCCCGGCGAACGTCGATCCGCTCGCTGTGGAGGACGGGATCGCCAAGCCGAAATCGTCCCCCCCGGCCTCCGCCAAGCCCACCCCCGGCCGCACGACCTCCGCGGCCGACACCAGCTCGAAGTCGTCCGGCAACACACTGACGTGGGTCGTCGGAGCCGCCGCCGCACTCGTGGTGATCGGTGGCGCGGCCTTCGCCGTGAACCGGTCGCGACGACGTGCCTGACGGTTCACAGGAAAGGCGTCACCACCCGGTGATGCGCAGTCAAGAAAGCACAGCTCGCTCTCACGAAGGGGAGTGCCGCAATGGCCGACGGCCGTAAGTTTGTAGATGAGCACGCGAAAAAGCTCGAGCAGAACGTCATCGACCGCTACGACTCCGTCACCAAGTGCCTCGGTCGGCTCCAGGGCACGATCGACATGATCGAGACCCACTGGACGGGTCAGGGCTCCAACGCGTTCAAGACCAAGCAGCACGAGATCAACGAGCACATGGCCGCCATCGGCCGCATGCTCGAGGACTTCCTCCAGGGGATCAACCTCAACCAGAAGGAAAAGACCAAGCTCGAGGACGAGCTCCACTCGACGATCAACAAGATCGAGGTCGACGCCGGCGCGAGCACCTCCGCGCTGAACCTGTACTGACCACGATCGATCACCCGAGAAAGAGGAAGACATGACCACTCCGCACTATCAGGACCTGGCTGTCAAGTACGGTGCGTTGGACGCGCTCACCACCGAGCTGGGCAACGTGGCAAAGCAGCTCGAGGACGACCTCGGCGCGCTGAAGAAGGCGGTACACGACGCGGCCGAGGGCTGGGGCGGCGAGGCGTACGACGCGTTCCAGCGAAAGTCCGTGAAGTGGGACCAGCACGCCAGTGGCATCCACCAGGCGCTGATGTCCATCACCCAGCGGGTGCACGCGGCCGGCGGCGACTACCGCGGCGGCGACCTCAAGGGCGCCAGCTACTTCGAGTAAGCCGAACGCCGCGAGAACGGCGAGGGGTGGGCACGCGCGGGAGGTGCCCACCCCTCGGTGTTTTCGCCGACAGCGCGCCGACCGCTGTCACCGTCACTGTCGCCGACCGCCGCAGCCGCGAAGCGACCGAGGGGCCGGAGCCGGACGAACGCGTCCGGCTCCGGCCCCTCCGCCGTTCCCGCGGAATCCTCAGTACTCCGCGTCCACCAACCCCGTCTGCACCAGCATCTTCCCCCGCCTGCGCGACACGAAGACGCCCCGGCCCGCCGGCATCGGCCGCGGCCGCACGCCGCCGAGGATGTCGCCCTCGCTCGGGTCGCCGGCCAGCACCACGCCTTGCGCGCCCAGCTCCATCATCCGCTGCATGAACGCCTCGAACGATGCCCGGCCCGCGCCCGCGGTCGACCGGGCGATGATGAACCGCACGCCGACGTCACGGGCGAACGGCAGCAGATCGGTGAGGCCGCTCAGCGGGTTTCCGCTGGACGTCGACACCAGGTCGTAGTCGTCCACCACCACGTACACCGTCGGACCGCGCCACCAACTGCGCTCCCGCAGCTGCTGGGCCGTCACATCGGCCGTGGGCGTACGCCGTTTCATCAGGTCGGCGAGGGCCACCATGTGGTGGTCCATGGCGTTGGACATCGGGATGTACTCGGCCAGATGCGAGGCCGGGGTGACATCCAGCAGCGAACGCCGGTTGTCGACCACGAAGAACTTCGCCTCGTCGCCCGAATAGCGCTGCGTCAGCTGCCTGATCAGGAGCCGCAGCAGGTTCGACTTACCCGACTCGCTCTCGCCGAAGACCATGAAGAAGGGGTCCGTCTCGAAGTCGGCGAACACCGGTTCCAGGTCGTTCTCGTCGATGCCGAAGGCGACCCCCTGCCGGGGGAACCGGTCTCCCGCGGGCAGTTGCGCCACGGGGAGTTCGCGCGGCAGCATCCGCACCTGCGGCGCCCCCGGCGCCTGCCAGTGCCGGGAGACCTCGGCCGCCAGCGCGGCCGTCGCATCCGCCAGGTCCGTGTCGGACGTCAGGCCGTCGATCCGCGGCACCGCCGCCATGAAGTGCAGCTTCTGCGGCGACACACCGCGGCCGGGCACCCCCGCGGGCACGTTCGCCGCCACCTTGCGGTCGATCTCGGAGTCCATGGTGTCACCGAGCCGCAACTCCAGGCGGTTCATCAGATGGTCCTTGAGGTTGGCGCGGACCTCCATCGAGCGCGACGCCGTCAGCACCAGGTGGATGCCGTAACCGAGGCCGCGCGCGGCGATGTCCAGGACGACCGGCTCCAGACTGTCGTAGTCGGTGCGGAAGTTTCCCCAGCCGTCGATGACCAGGAAGACGTCGCCCCACGGCTGGTCCGTGACCGAGATCTCGCCGCGGGCGCGCCGGGTGCGGAAGTCCTGGATCGAGGCGATGCCCGACGTCCGGAAGTACTCCTCGCGGCGCCGCAGCACGCCGTAGACCTCGGCCACCGTACGGCGCACCCGCTCAGGGTCCAACCGGGAGGCGATCCCGCCCACGTGCGGCAGACCGGACACCGCCGCCATGCCACCGCCACCGAAGTCGAGACCGTAGATCTGCACCTCGTGCGGCGTGTGCGTCAGCGCGAAGGAGCAGATCAGCGACCGGAGCAGGGTGGACTTGCCGGACTGCGGGCCGCCCAGGAGCTGCAAATGGCCCGCGGCACCTGAGAAGTCGAGCCACAGCGGCTCACGGCGCTGCTCGTACGGCTTGTCGACGAGGCCCACCGGTACGACAAGGCGTCCCGCACCCTCGTAATCCGGCTGGGTGAGCCCGCGCCCCTGGACGGCCGTGAGCTTGGGCAGCAGCCCGTCCAGCGAGGGCGGGCTGTCCAGCGGCGGCAGCCACACCCGGTGCGCCGCGGGCCCCTGCGCCTCCAGCCGGCGCACGATCACATCGAGCACCGTGTCCGCGAGCGCGTCGTCGACCTGCGCCGCCGACTCCGTGCGCTGCTTCGGCACCGGCGCGTAGTGCACGGGCACCTCCGCGGCCGTGAACAGCACCGCGCGCCGTTCGACGGGCAGCGGACCCCCGGCCGCAGCGCCCTGCCTGCCCCCGGAGCGGTACACCCCGGAGACGTACGCCGCCTTGAACCGCACCATTTCGTCGGTGCCGAACTTCAGGAAACCGGAACCGGGCACGTTCGGCAGCTCGTAGGCGTCCGGGACGCCGAGCGCCGCGCGGGACTCGGCCGCGGAGAAGGTGCGCAGACCGATCCGGTACGACAGATACGTCTCCAGGCCGCGCAGCCGGCCCTCCTCCAGGCGCTGCGAGGCCAGCAGCAGGTGCACGCCCAGCGAACGGCCGATGCGGCCGATCTGCACGAACATCTCGATGAAGTCCGGCTTGGCCGTCAGCAGTTCGCTGAACTCGTCGATCACCAGCACGAGCGAGGGGATCGGCTGGAGCGGGGCGCCGGCCGCGCGCGCCTTCTCGTAGTCGTGGATGTTGGCGTAGTTGCCCGCGTCGCGCAGCATCTCCTGGCGGCGGTTCAGCTCGCCGCGGATCGAGTCGCCCATGCGGTCGACGAGCGTGAGGTCGTCGGCCAGGTTGGTGATGACCGCCGCCACGTGCGGCATCTGGGCCATGCCGGCGAAGGTGGCGCCGCCCTTGAAGTCGGCGAGGACGAAGTTCAGGGTCTCCGAGGAGTGGGTGACCGCGAGGCCCAGTACCAGGGTGCGCAGCAGTTCCGACTTGCCGGAACCGGTCGCGCCCACGCACAGGCCGTGCGGGCCCATGCCCTCCTGCGCGGCCTCCTTGAGGTCCAGCATCACGGGCCGGCCGTCGGGACCGACACCGATCGGCACCCGCAGGCGCTCGGCCAGCCCCCGCGGCCGCCAGGTGCGCTGCGGATCGACGGACGCCGCGTCACCGAGGTTCAGCAGCTCGGTGAACTCCAGGTTCGCCAGCAGTGGTTCGTCGTCGTCACCGCCGGAGGCCAGCCGCAACGGGGCCAGCTGCCGGGCGAGGGCCTCGGCGGACTCGTACGACAGGGCGTCCGGCGTGCCCTCGTAGACCTCACCGTCCGCCGACTCCAGGCGCAGGAGGCCGCTCTGGGCGACGACCGCGAGGTCGCCGCGGGCGCCGGTGGGCTCTCCGGGCACGACCTCGATCACCGTGACGCCTTGCAGCCCCTCCATGTTGGACAGGACGGAGTCCGGCGGCAGGGACACCCCGTCGAGTACGACGACGATATGGGGCTCCTCCAGGAGCGGCGCGCCGCTCGGGTGGAACCGGGGGCGGCCGGCCAGACGGTCGGCGAGCAGCGTTTCCAGCTCGCGGGCGTCGGGACCGATCAGCCGCCGGGTGCCCGCCCCGTCCACCGCGTCCGGCGCCTGGGCGTGCGGCAGCCACTTGACCCACTCCCAGCGCGGCAGCGCCTCACGGCCGGCCAGCACCGCGACGATCAGGTCCTCGGGGGAGTGCAGCGCGGCCAGCGAGCCGGTGAGGGCACGCACGGTCGAGCGCGCGCACTCCGCGTCGCCGCTGACGGTGACGTGGTAGAAGGCGCGCAGAGATACGGCCATCGGCAGATCGTTCAGGGTGCCGTGGACGTCGAGGAATCGCTCCATGGCCCCGGCCGTGAGTGGTTCCAGCCGGCCTGGCGGGCCGGTCTCGGGCGCGATGAGGGGGGTGGCCAGCTCCTGGGAGCCCAGTCCGATGCGCACCTGGGCGAAGTCCTCGTCACCCGGCCTGCGTTCCCAGACCCGGCTGCCCTCGGCGACCAGCGCCCACAACTGTTCGGGCGAGGGATGCAGGTAGTACTGCGCGTCGCGCTGTGCCTTCGCGGTGTCCACGGCCGCGCCGCGGGTCCCCGACAGATACCGCATGTAGTCGCGCCGCACATCGGCGAGTTGGCCCTGCGAACCGCGCCGGAAGCGGATGATCATCGCGATGGACATGCCGACCGTCGACGCGATCATCACCATGCCCATGATCTTCATGAACGGCTGCCCGTTCGTGAAGAAGAAGACCACGGAGCCGCCCATACCGAGCGTCGGCAGCAATTGCATGAGGACGCTTTCCTGCGGCCCCCGCGGCAATTCCGGAGGAGGCTGGAGAACGACCTCCCCCGTGGGCACTTCGGACGGCAGCGCCCGCGGCGGGCGCTTCACGACGATGTGGCTCACTGCTCCCCAATTCCCTTTGCCAGGCCCCAAGAATGAGGTCCGCCCCCCGTTGACGGACGGACGCAGGCCGCCGCGTGATCCTACTGACTCCATGAGTCAGCGGTGCGGGGTAGGGTGCCGGGTGTTCGCTTGAGCACACGCGAACAAACCCCGTGAACCGGGGTATTCCGTGCGAGGCGTCATCGCGTGCCACCCCTGGCGGAGCCGGTCGGCGCCCGCTGCGTCGATTCCCGGGAATTCCAGGCGGGGAGGGGCGCGGGATTTTCACATCACGGACGCAGGATCATCACTGAGGGGGAGTACGAGGTGAGCACGACGGCCACGGGAACAGCGCTGCCCGGCACCGGAACGGGGTCGGGGCTCGGTTTCTGCCGGGTCACGATCGTCGCGCCCGACAGCCGGATCGACGTCGCGCTGCCCGACGACATCCCGGTCGCCGACATCTACCCGGAGATCCTCCGGCTCTCCCGGCAGGACCCCGCCGAGGGCGCCCCGGTCGGCTACCACCTGGTGCGCCGGGACGGCACCGTCCTCGACAGCGCGCGCTCCTTCGCCGCACAGCGGATCCTCGACGGCGAACTGCTCACCCTGCGGCCCTTCTCCGAGTCGCTGCCGCCGGCCGTCTTCGACGACGTCTCCGAGGCGGTCGCCTCCTCGGTGACCCGGCATCGCACCCTGTGGAGCGACGACCTCACCCGCGTCGGCGGTCTCGTCGGCGCGGGCGTCCTGTCCGCCCTGCTCGCCTTCGTCGCCTGGCAGGCCGACCCCCGGCACGACATGCACAGCCTGCCCGGCGTCCTCGCGGGCGTCGCCGGAGTGCTCCTCGTCGTCTTCGCCGCCGTCCGCGGCCGGGTCTACGACGACCGGGGCTCCGCGATCGCCCTGGGCCTCGGTGCCCTGCCCAACGCCGGTGTGGCCGGCTCCGGCCTCCTCACCCTGGCGCACGGCCAGGGCGTCGGCAAACTCCAGTTCCTGCTCGCGTGCGCGGCCGTCCTGCTCGCCTCGGTCGTACTGACCCTGTGCACACCCGGCGGGGACGCCCCGTTCGTCGCCTTCGTCCTCGCGTCCGCGCTCGGCCTGGTCACGGTGTTCACGGCCGTCCTCGTGCACTGGACACCCAAGGACATCGCCGCCCTGTGCGCGCCCCTCGCGGTCGGCGGCCTGGCCTTCCTGCCGGGGATGTCCATGCGTTTCGCCCGGCTGCCCATCGGCTTCGAGCCGCCGAACTCCGCCCAGAGCAGCGCCTACGGCACGGAGACCGTCGTACAGGAGCCGGTCGACCTGAAGCGGATCGAGGCACAGGCCCGCCGCGGCCACGAGATCCTCGTCGGGCTCGTCGGCGGCTGCGCGCTGACCGCCCTCGCCTCCTGCGCGGTACTCGGCTTCTCCGACGACATCTGGGCCCAGCTGCTCGCCCTCGCCACGGCCCTGGCCCTGCTGATGCGCGCCCAGCTGTTCCGCTACACCGGACAGGTCGCCCCGCTCCTGGCGGCCGGGCTCGGCTCGCTCGTGCTGCTCGGCCTCGGACTGGCGCTCAATCCGCCGCAGTCCATCCTGCGTGACGCGCTCACCGGCGACCGCTCCGGCCTCGACATCCGCGCCATCTGGCTCGCCGCGGCGATCGCGGGCGGCGCGGCCCTCGTGGCGGCCGTCGGGCTCATCGTCCCGCGCCGGGGCCTGAGCCCCTTCTGGGGACGGTTCCTGGAGATCGTCGAGGGCTTCGTCCTCCTCACGCTGGTCCCCCTCGCGCTCGCCGTGTTCGACGTGTACTCGGCCGCCCGCGCGATGACCAGCAAGTGACCCGGGCCCCGTACCGCCGGACCGCCCGCCCCCGGCGAGGCGGCGAAGAGAAGGACCTCGCAGCGTGAGCTTCGGCCCGCCCCCGTCCGCATACACACAGTCCGCGCTGGCGGCCGACGAGTCGCGCAGCCGACGACGCCGACGCCTCCTGGGGGCCATCGCCGCGGCCGTGGCGATCGTGCTGTGTGTCGGCGCCGGTGTGTTCTGGTACCACTCGTCCGGCGACCGAAAGGGCCCGGCCGACGCCAAGCCGGCCCGGCAGTCCCCGGACGACGTGCGCGACAACCGCCTGAGCACGGAGAAGCCGCCCGTCTCCCCGGAGGGCCAGACCGTCGTCAACCACGAGGAGAAGGTCCCCAAGGGCCGTTTCCGGTACTCGCCCGGTCTCTGGGCCACGGGCAAGATCGTCGCGCGGGGCGTCTCCAACCGGATCACCGGCTACAAGATCGGCTATTCGCTGGACCCCGACAACACGGCCTGGACCCTGCACCTCGACGGCCCCCTCTGCGCCGTCAGCCATGACGTCACCGTCGACGGCCGCACCGCGGTCGTCGTCCAGTCGGCGAAGGACAGCTGCGACCAAGTGCTCGTGTTCGATCTCGGCACCGGCAAGCAGCTGTGGAAGCAGAAGATGCCGTCCGCCGACTTCGCCGACTTCTCCGTCATGAACGTCGCCCTGACCCGCGGTGTCGTGGCCGTCGCCTGGGGAGAGGGCTCGGTCGCGTACGACATGGACAGCGGCAGGCGGCTGTGGAACACCACCCTCGCCACCTCCCAGTGCCACGACACGGGCTACGTCGGGGGCCCCGTCCTGCTGGCCCTGGTCACCTGCAAGCAGGCCGACGAGAAGACCTACCGGGTGGAGAAGCTCGAACCGCGCAGCGGCAGGGTCGTCTGGCGGTATCCGGTCAGCAAAGGCGTCCAAAGGGTGTACCTGCCGTCCTCCGACCCGCCCGTGATCGCCATCGCGGCCGGGGACATCATGGTCACGGACCTGATCACCCTGAACCCCGGCACGGGCGAGCTCCAGGCCACCATCTCGCTGAAGAAGTACGAGCCCGAGTGCGCCCCCGCGGACGGCTTCGGAGTCGTCGACAAGTGCACGGGCATCGCGGTCGGCCGCGACCGGGTCTTCGTCATGAGCAAGGACTCGGTCGGCATCTTCAAGCCCGCCAACCACATCACGGCATTCGACGTCCGGAAGGGCACGGCCGTCGCCACCTTCCAGGGCCGGCCATTCCAGAACGTCCTCCCCGTCCGCATGAACGGCGACGACTTGATCCTCTACCGCAGCAGCCTGGACGACGTGCAGCCCGCGGCCATCGTCGACTGGAACCCCCGCACCGGCAAGGAGACCCCGTATCTCTTGTTCCACGTGCCTCAGGGAGACATCAAGTACGGGGGGAAAGTGGAGGACAACCCCGAGTTCTCGTTCATCCTGTACCAGCAGGGCCACGCGTTCTTCGCCCCTTACCAGTTGGAGTTCGACGACTGGCGCAAGGCAGGCTCGGTCGTCTCGGTGTTCGGCGTCGGCACCGCCGGCCTCAAGCACTGACCCCGCACAGCTGAACCGAGCCCGCGCAGACGGAAGGGGCGGCACCCCCAGGGTGTGCCGCCCCTTCCGTCGTTCCCGGCGCCCCTACTGGACGTCCAGCCCCCCGTTGTGCGCCATCGGCTTCAGGTCGAACTCGCCGTCCCGCGCCCCCAGCACGAACGCCCGCCACTCCGCCTCGGTGTAGCGCAGCACCGTGTCCGGGTCGAGGGAGGACCGCATGGCCACGGCCCCCTCGGGGAGGTACGCGATCTCGACGCGCTCCTCGTGCTCCTCGGTGCCCGGAGCGCAGTGCCACTCGACGTCCGAGATGTCGAGCGCGTACAGCTCGTCGCGTTCGCGCTCCTTGCGTGCCTTGATCTCGGCTTCCGTTTCCGCCATCTCGCGGCGACCCCTTCCCGACATAACGTACGGTCCCGGTGACGTACAGTCCTGGTGCTCACCCTAGTGGCCGCACGCCGCTCCCCGGAGGGGTTCGCCGACCGGGGGAAACGGGCCCGCCGCTGCCTGGTACCCTGAGTGACGGCCGTTCGTGTACGCACCCCCGGAGCCCCGTGCCCTGGAGGCCGCGCGCAGCGGATCCCCGCCTTCCGAGTCACGGAAGCTCCCCCGAGACGCAGACCGGGGGCACTCGGTGGCCTCAACAGACTATGAGGAGTACGCGTGTCGCTCGACGCCGCTACGAAGAAGCAGATCATCGGCGAGTTCGGTACCAAGGAGGGTGACACCGGCTCCCCCGAGGTCCAGGTCGCTCTGCTGTCCCGTCGGATCTCCGACCTGACCGAGCACCTCAAGACCCACAAGCACGACCACCACAGCCGTCGTGGCCTGCTGATCCTGGTCGGTCAGCGCCGTCGCCTGCTGCAGTACCTGGCGAAGAAGGACATCCAGCGCTTCCGTGCGCTGGTCGACCGCCTCGGCATCCGCCGCGGTGCGGCCGGCGCCAAGTAAGGACGCCGTGAGGGGAGCGGTTCCCGACAGAACTCGGGGGCCGCTCCCTTTGCTGTACGTGCGGAAACGTGCGCGGTGTCACTCACGCTTTGTAGTGTGGTAGCACAACGCAAGAACGCACCGGGCAAGAACGCAGTACGCAAGAACGCACGACACAAGACGAGGAGAAGCGCACCACGCCGCCGCCGGTCCTCGGTAGTGGCCCCCGGGGGGAAGCGAACCCCGGGTGCTTCGATCGAAGACCGGCCCGCACCAGGCGCGCTTCTCCACCACCGTCCCCCTGCCACACGGGCAGGCCAGGGACAAAAGACGATAAGCAACGGAGAAAACGCTAGTGGAGAACGAGACCCACTACGCCGAGGCCGTCATCGACAACGGCGCCTTCGGTACCCGCACCATCCGCTTCGAGACGGGCCGCCTGGCCAAGCAGGCCGCCGGCTCCGCCGTGGCCTACCTGGACGACGACACCATGGTGCTGTCGGCCACCACCGCCTCCAAGAACCCCAAGGACCAGCTCGACTTCTTCCCCCTCACGGTGGACGTCGAGGAGCGGATGTACGCCGCCGGCAAGATCCCCGGCAGCTTCTTCCGCCGCGAGGGCCGCCCCTCCGAGGACGCGATCCTCACCTGCCGCCTGATCGACCGCCCGCTGCGCCCGTCCTTCAAGAAGGGCCTGCGCAACGAGATCCAGGTCGTCTGTACGGTCATGGCGCTCAACCCCGACCACCTGTACGACGTCGTCGCGATCAACGCCGCGTCCGCGTCCACCCAGCTGGCCGGTCTGCCCTTCTCCGGCCCGATCGGCGGCGTCCGCGTCGCGCTGATCCGCGGTCAGTGGGTCGCCTTCCCAACGCACACCGAGCTCGAGGACGCCGTCTTCGACATGGTCGTCGCGGGCCGCGTCCTGGAGGACGGCGACGTCGCGATCATGATGGTCGAGGCCGAGGCCACCGAGAAGACCATCAAGCTGGTCGAGGGCGGTGTCGAGGCGCCGACCGAGGAGGTCGTCGCCGCCGGCCTGGAGGCCGCGAAGCCGTTCATCAAGGTCCTCTGCCGCGCCCAGGCCGACCTCGCCGCCAAGGCCGCCAAGCCGACCGGCGAGTTCCCGATCTTCCTGGACTACCAGGACGACGTGCTGGAGGCCCTGACCGCCGCGGTCAAGCCCGAGCTCGCCCAGGCGCTCACCATCGCCGGCAAGCAGGAGCGCGAGGCCGAGCTGGACCGCGTCAAGGCGCTGGCCGCCGAGAAGCTCCTCCCGGAGTTCGAGGGCCGCGAGAAGGAGATCTCCGCCGCGTACCGCTCGCTGACCAAGGCCCTGGTCCGTGAGCGCGTCATCAAGGAGAAGAAGCGCATCGACGGCCGCGGCGTCACGGACATCCGTACGCTCGCCGCCGAGGTCGAGGCCATCCCGCGGGTGCACGGCTCCGCGCTGTTCGAGCGTGGCGAGACCCAGATCCTGGGCGTCACCACCCTCAACATGCTCCGCATGGAGCAGCAGCTGGACACCCTCTCCCCGGTGACCCGCAAGCGTTACATGCACAACTACAACTTCCCGCCGTACTCCACCGGCGAGACCGGCCGCGTCGGCTCCCCGAAGCGCCGCGAGATCGGCCACGGTGCCCTCGCCGAGCGCGCCCTCGTGCCGGTGCTGCCGACCCGCGAGGAGTTCCCCTACGCGATCCGCCAGGTGTCCGAGGCCCTCGGCTCCAACGGTTCGACGTCCATGGGCTCGGTCTGCGCCTCCACCATGTCGCTGCTGAACGCCGGTGTGCCGCTGAAGGCCCCCGTCGCCGGCATCGCCATGGGTCTGATCTCCCAGGAGATCGACGGCGAGACGCACTACGTCACCCTCACCGACATCCTCGGTGCGGAGGACGCCTTCGGCGACATGGACTTCAAGGTCGCCGGCACCAAGGAGTTCGTGACCGCCCTCCAGCTCGACACCAAGCTGGACGGCATCCCGGCCTCCGTCCTCGCCGCGGCCCTCAAGCAGGCCCGCGACGCCCGCCTGCACATCCTCGACGTGATGATGGAGGCCATCGACCGGCCCGACGAGATGAGCCCGCACGCCCCGCGGATCATCACCGTCAAGATCCCGGTCGACAAGATCGGTGAGGTCATCGGCCCCAAGGGCAAGATGATCAACCAGATCCAGGAGGACACGGGCGCCGAGATCACCATCGAGGACGACGGCACCATCTACATCGGTGCCGCCGACGGTCCCTCGGCCGAGGCCGCCCGCGCCACGATCAACGGCATCGCCAACCCGACGATGCCCGAGGTCGGCGAGCGCTACCTGGGTACGGTCGTCAAGACCACCACCTTCGGCGCGTTCGTCTCCCTGCTGCCCGGCAAGGACGGTCTGCTGCACATCTCGCAGATCCGCAAGCTCGCCGGCGGCAAGCGAGTGGAGAACGTCGAGGACGTTCTCGGCGTGGGCCAGAAGGTCCAGGTCGAGATCGCCGAGATCGACTCGCGCGGCAAGCTCTCCCTCGTCCCGGTGATCGAGGGCGAGGACGGCGACGAGGCGAAGGACGACGCCGAGCAGTGACGTCCCGTAGCTCACAGGTGACGGCCCGCCCCTCTTCGGAGGCGCGGGCCGTCGCCCGTACCCAATCCCTCATCAAGGGCACCGGCGGCATCGGCACCGTCCGCAAGACCACCCTCCCCGGTGGCCTGCGCGTCGTCACCGAGACCCTGCCCTCCGTCCGCTCCGCGACCTTCGGCATCTGGGCGCACGTCGGCTCCCGCGACGAGACCCCGTCCCTGAACGGCGCCACGCACTACCTGGAGCACCTGCTCTTCAAGGGCACCGAGCGCCGCTCCGCACTGGACATCTCCGCCGCCATCGATGCCGTCGGCGGCGAGATGAACGCGTTCACGGCCAAGGAGTACACGTGCTACTACGCACGCGTGCTCGACACCGACCTGCCGCTGGCCATCGACGTCGTCTGCGACATGCTGACCGGCTCGCTCATCGTCGAGGAGGACGTTGACGTCGAACGCGGCGCGATCCTCGAAGAGATCGCGATGACCGAGGACGACCCCGGCGACTGCGTGCACGACCTGTTCGCGCACACCATGTTCGGCGACAACGCCCTCGGCCGCCCCGTCCTCGGCACCGTCGACACCGTCAACGCCCTGACCGCCGACCGCATCCGCCGCTTCTACAAGAAGCACTACGACCCGACCCACCTCGTGGTCGCCTGTGCCGGCAACATCGACCACAACAAGGTCGTACGACAGGTCCGCGCGGCCTTCGAGAAGGCGGGCGCGCTGAAGAACCCGGACGCACAGCCCATCGGCCCGCGCGACGGCAGCCGTACGATCCGCACCTCCGGCAAGGTCGAACTGCTCGGCCGCAAGACCGAACAGGCCCATGTCGTCCTCGGCATGCCGGGTCTCGCCCGCACCGACGACCGGCGCTGGGCCATGGGCGTCCTCAACACCGCTCTCGGCGGCGGTATGTCCTCGCGCCTCTTCCAGGAGGTCCGGGAGAAGCGCGGCCTGGCCTACAGCGTGTACTCGTACACCTCCGGCTTCGCCGACTGCGGCCTGTTCGGCGTCTACGCCGGCTGCCGTCCCAGCCAGGTGCACGACGTGCTGCGGATCTGCCGCGACGAACTCGACCAGGTCGCCGCCAACGGGCTGACCGACGACGAGATCGCCCGCGCCATCGGCCAGTTGCGCGGCTCCACGGTCCTCGGTCTGGAGGACACCGGCGCGCTGATGAACCGCATCGGCAAGAGCGAGCTGTGCTGGGGCGAGCAGATGTCGGTGGACGACATGCTGGCGAAGATAGCCGCGGTCACCCCGGACGAGGTCCGCGCGGTCGCCCGCGACATCCTGGGCAGGCGCCCGTCGCTGTCGGTCATCGGCCCGCTCAAGGACAAACAGGCCGCGCGACTGCACGACGCCGTCGCCTGACCTTCGGAATCGACAAGTCGGCAAGTCAGCAAGGATCGTGAGGAAGCAAGGATGAGCAAGCTGCGCGTGGCGGTCCTCGGGGCCAGGGGCCGGATCGGGTCCGAGGCGGTCAAGGCGGTCGAGGCCGCCGAGGACATGGAGCTGGTGGCCGCCCTCGGCCGCGGCGACAAGCTGGAGACGCTGGCGGAGACCGGCGCCCAGGTCGCCGTCGAACTGACCACTCCCGCCTCGGTCATGGGCAACCTCGACTTCTGCGTGCGCCACGGCATCCACGCGGTCGTCGGCACGACCGGCTGGACCGAGGACCGCCTCGCGCAGCTGACGGGCTGGCTCGGCCAGTCCCCGGAAACCGGCGTGCTCATCGCCCCGAACTTCTCCATCGGGGCCGTGCTGACCATGAAGTTCGCGCAGCTCGCGGCGCCCTACTTCGAGTCGGTCGAGGTGGTCGAGCTGCACCACCCCAACAAGGTCGACGCGCCGTCCGGCACGGCCACGCGCACGGCGCAGCTCATCGCCGAGGCCCGCCGCGCCGCCGGCACCGTGCCGGCCCCGGACGCCACGGTCACCGCGCTCGACGGCGCCCGCGGCGCCGACGTGGACGGCGTCCCCGTGCACGCCGTACGGCTGCGCGGCCTCCTGGCCCACCAGGAGGTGCTGCTCGGCGCCGAGGGCGAGACCCTCACCATCCGGCACGACTCCCTGCACCACAGCAGCTTCATGCCGGGCATCCTGCTCGGCGCACGCCGCGTGGTCACCACTCCGGGCCTGACCTTCGGCCTCGAGCACTTCCTCGACCTGAGCTGAGAACACCCCCTGCCATGCGCGCGAAGATCAACTACCTTGTCACGGCCGCCGTCCTGGTCTTCTACTTCGTCCTGGTCGGCAGCCGCGGCGTGCTGCTCATAGAGGCCGGTACGGCCCTCACCGTGACCTTCGGGATCGCGGTGCTGATCCTGCCGGTCATCGGCCTGTGGTTCCTGTGGAAGAACACCCAGTTCGTCCGGCGGGCCAACCAGCTCGCCGCCGAACTCGACGCGGAGGGAGGCCTGCCGGTGGACGAGCTCAAGCGCACGGCGGGCGGCCGTATCGACCGCGACTCGGCCGACGAGGTCTTCGCCCGCCGCAAGGCCGAGACGGAGGCGTCGCCGGACGACTGGCGCTGCTGGTTCCGCCTGGCGGTCGCCTACCACGACGCCCGCGACACGCCTCGCGCTCGCAAGGCCATGCAACGAGCCATCGCCCTGCACGCGGGCCGCGTCCCGACGGACGTCTGACCTCGCGGAGCACCGGTCGACTTCACATCCGCGGGTGCGCGGTGGCTGATCGCGCAGTTCCCCGCGCCCCTGAAGGGGCGCTCCGGCCGGCCGCCATAGCCGCGGGCAGTCGTGCCGCTGGGGCGGCACGCGACCCAACCCCCGCCCAGGCCACCCCAAGGGTCCCCGGAATCAGCGGCCCCGTGAGTTCTCCGCGGCCCACGCCTCCACCGCATCCGCCGCCCGGTCAAACCCCGCCGGCCGGTTGAGAAAGTCCAGCGACGCCGTCGTCAGCAGCACCCCCGCGTCCCCCGCCGCCCGGTCCTCCCGGACCAGCACCAGGGCCTGCCCCTGCACCGTCCTCGGCATCCCCAGCCAGCGCACCGGCTGCTGCACCGTCCGCACCGACCCCACCCGCGCCCACGGCACCGTCCGCGTCCTCAGCAACCCGACCTGCCGTACTCCCCGCGGACTCACCCACACCCCCACCCGCAGCAACCGCAGCGCGCCGGCGATCACCACCAGGCCGATACCGAGCACCACCGCCGCGGACGACGAGGACCCGGTCACCGCGATCAGCACCACCGCGAACAGCACGAACGACGCCACCATCAGCACCAGCGCCGCCACTCCCACCCGCCAGGGGCCGGGCCGGTAGGGACGCCGCCAGCGGTCCCGGTCGTCGTACGGCAATGCGCTCTCGGAGGCCACCTCGAAGGGACGGTCGGCCGTCAGGAAGGGCAGGGGCACGGCGGTTCCTCACTCGCTGCTCGCGGGGGCTGTGCCCGGTGAGGCTATCCGGCCGCCTGCCCGCTCACCAGCCCGGAACCGCCGTAAGGGTCAGTGCCCCTGGGACGCCTGGGACTGCGGCGTCGGCGGATCGGCCGGCGTGGACAGCGCCGGCATGCCGACGAGCAGCGCACCCACCAGCCCGGCCACGACGGTCAGCGCCAGCAGCCAGCGCCCGGCTATCTCGCCGAAGGACCCTCGCTGCCGCGGCGGGGGAGTCACATTGCTGCGGAACGTATCGCCCTCGGTGAGGAAGGCGAAGGGTACGGGCTCACGCCGGCGGGACATCGCGGTTGCCACTCCTTTCCCGTTTCAGCATCGAACGTGCGGGTCTCACCGGTACAGACGATCGAGTACCGCAAAAGGTGCCCATGTCGGAAAAAATCGTCGGCGCGTTTTTCGGGGTGAGGCCCCGCTCCGGCCCCGGCGGGTGCCCCGTAAGGTGGGCGCGAACCACCGAAGTGAGGGAAGGACCCCAACCCCCGTGACCACCCCCGAGTCGCTCACGTTCCGCAGCGATGTCACCGTCGAGCTGGTGAAGTCCAGCGCTTCGGACGCCGACGTCCTCTTCGCCGCCCGCGTCTCCACCGCCGGCGAGCAGTCCCTGGACGAGCTGAAGAAGGACCCCGAGCGCTCCAAGGGCCTGATCAACTACCTGATGCGCGACCGGCACGGCAGCCCGTTCGAGCACAACTCCATGACCTTCTTCATCAGCGCCCCGATCTTCGTCTTCCGCGAGTTCATGCGGCACCGCGTGGGCTGGTCCTACAACGAGGAGTCCGGCCGCTACCGGGAGCTGGAGCCCGTCTTCTACGTCCCAGACGCCTCCCGCAAGCTCGTACAGCAGGGCCGCCCCGGCAAGTACGTCTTCGTCGAGGGCACCCCGGAGCAGCACGCCGCCGTCAAGGGCACCCTGGAGGCGTCGTACGAGCAGTCGTACGCCGCCTACCAGCAGCTTCTCGCCGAGGGTGTCGCCCGGGAGGTCGCCCGTTCGGTGCTTCCCGTCGGCCTGTACTCCTCGATGTACGCCACCTGCAACGCGCGCTCCCTGATGCACTTCCTCGGCCTGCGCACCCAGCACGAACTGGCCAAGGTGCCCTCCTTCCCGCAGCGAGAGATCGAGATGGTGGGCGAGAAGATGGAGGCGGAGTGGGCGAAGCTCATGCCGCTGACGTACGCCGCCTACAACGCGAACGGCCGCGTCGCCCCGTAACCAGGCCCCTGGACGAAAGGGCCGCCCACGGCCCTGTTCCACCGCGCGGAACGGATGTGCGGGTCAGCCTCCTGAAGTGTCCGTATTGCGGCATTTAGAGAAGTTCATCTAGCCTGATCAAACGGACCCGGCACTGCTTGAACCCCCGAGCAGGCAGTGCCGGGTTCCACTTTTGTCCTGATTTGCCCGGACCCCCAAGGGCAGACCGCGCAGGGCGCACCGAGTAGCGTGTTACCCATGGCTCCGACCTCGACTCCGCAGACCCCCTTCGGGCGGGTCCTCACCGCCATGGTCACGCCCTTCACGGCGGACGGCGCACTCGACCTCGACGGCGCGCAGCGGCTCGCCGCCCACCTGGTGGACGCAGGCAACGACGGCCTGATCGTCAACGGGACCACCGGCGAGTCCCCCACCACCAGCGACGCGGAGAAAGCGGACCTCGTACGAGCCGTCCTGGCAGCGGTCGGCGACCGCGCCCACGTCTTGGCCGGGGTCGGCACCAACGACACCCACCACAGCATCGAACTGGCCCGCGAGGCCGAGCGCATCGGCGCCCACGGCCTCCTGGTCGTCACGCCGTACTACAACAAGCCCCCGCAGGAGGGCCTGTACCGGCACTTCACGGCCGTCGCCGACGCGACCGGCCTGCCGAACATGCTCTACGACATCCCCGGCCGCAGCGGCGTCCCGATCAACACCGAGACCCTCGTCCGGCTCGCCGAGCACCCCCGGATCGTCGCCAACAAGGACGCCAAGGGCGACCTCGGCCGCGCCAGCTGGGCCATCGCCCAGTCCGGACTCGCCTGGTACTCCGGCGACGACATGCTGAACCTGCCCCTGCTGTCCGTGGGCGCGGTCGGCTTCGTCTCGGTCGTCGGCCACCTGGTCACCCCGGACCTGCGCGCCCTGGTCGATGCGTACACCTCCGGTGACGTCGTCAAGGCCACCGAGATCCACCAGAAGCTGCTCCCGGTCTACACCGGCATGTTCCGCACCCAGGGCGTCATGACCACCAAGGCCGCGCTCGACCTGCTCGGACTGCCCGGCGGCCCGCTGCGCTCGCCCATGGTCGAGTGTTCGCCCGAGGAGATCGCCCAGCTCAAGATCGATCTTGCTGCCGGCGGGGTACAGCTCTAGCAACAGACTTCAGCACCACCCGGACCCTCGTGGTCCAGAAGCTCCAAAGGCTCCAGCGGCTCCCGGAGCTTCACAACTGAAGACACCACAACCGAATACGGCGGGCCACCGGTGCCCGCACCACCAACGACAACTGCTTCGCACGAACGTCATGCGCGCCACGTGCCGTACCGGTACGTGGCGCGTGTGGTTGAGGAGAGTCTTTTGAGTCATCCGCACCCTGAACTCGGCCCGCCCCCGCCGCTCCCCGCTGGCGGCCTGAGGGTCACCCCGCTCGGCGGTCTCGGCGAGATCGGCCGGAACATGACGGTCTTCGAGTACGGCGGCCGTCTGCTCATCGTCGACTGCGGAGTGCTCTTCCCCGAGGAGGAGCAGCCCGGAATCGACCTGATCCTGCCGGACTTCTCGTCGATCCGGGACCGTCTCGACGACATCGAGGGCATCGTCCTCACTCATGGCCACGAGGACCACATCGGCGGCGTTCCCTTCCTGCTCCGCGAGAAGCCGGACATCCCGCTGATCGGCTCCAAGCTGACCCTCGCGCTGATCGAGGCCAAGCTCCAGGAGCACCGCATCCGGCCGTACACCCTGGAGGTGGCCGAGGGGAACCGCGAGCGCATCGGCCCCTTCGACTGCGAGTTCATCGCCGTCAACCACTCCATCCCGGACGCCCTGGCCGTCGCCATCCGCACCCCCGCGGGCATGGTGGTGCACACCGGCGACTTCAAGATGGACCAGCTGCCGCTGGACAACCGCCTCACCGACCTGCACGCGTTCGCGCGGCTCAGCGAGGAGGGCATCGACCTCCTGCTGAGCGACTCCACGAACGCCGAGGTCCCCGGATTCACGCCGCACGAGCGGGACATCTCCAGCGTGCTGCGCACGGTCTTCGCCGGCGCCCGCAAGCGCATCATCGTGGCGAGCTTCGCCAGCCACGTCCACCGCATCCAGCAGATTCTGGACGCCGCGCACGAGTACGGCCGCCGGGTCGCCTTCGTCGGCCGCTCCATGGTCCGCAACATGGGCATCGCCCGCGACCTCGGCTACCTGAAGGTGCCGCCGGGCCTGGTGGTCGACGTCAGGACGCTGGACGACCTGCCCGACCACGAGGTGGTCCTGGTCTGCACGGGCTCTCAGGGCGAGCCGATGGCGGCGCTGTCCCGGATGGCCAACCGCGACCACCAGATCCGCATCGTCGACGGCGACACGGTCATCCTGGCCTCGTCGCTGATCCCCGGAAACGAGAACGCGGTCTACCGCGTGATCAACGGCCTGACCCGCTGGGGCGCCAACGTCGTCCACAAGGGCAACGCCAAGGTGCATGTTTCCGGCCATGCCTCCGCGGGCGAGCTGCTGTACTTCTACAACATCTGCCGCCCGAAGAACCTGATGCCGGTGCACGGCGAATGGCGCCATCTGCGCGCCAACGCCGAGCTGGGCGCGCTCACGGGCGTCCCGCACGACCGGATCGTCATCGCCGAGGACGGCGTGGTGGTGGACCTGGTCGAGGGCAAGGCCAAGATCTCCGGCAAGGTCCAGGCCGGCTACGTCTACGTCGACGGGCTTTCCGTCGGCGATGTGGGCGAGCCCGCGCTCAAGGACCGCAAGATCCTCGGTGACGAGGGCATCATCTCGGTCTTCGTGGTGGTGGACTCCTCCACCGGCAAGATCACCGGCGGCCCGCACATCCAGGCCCGCGGCTCGGGCATCGAGGACACGGCCTTCACCGAGGTCGTCCCGAAGATCAACGAGGTCCTGGAGCGGTCCGCTCAGGACGGTGTCGTGGAGCCCCACCAGCTCCAGCAGCTGATCCGCCGCACCCTCGGCAAGTGGGTCTCGGACAACTACCGCCGCAGGCCGATGATCCTGCCCGTGGTCGTGGAGGTCTGACGACCCGTCGGCTCGGACCTGGAGCGGGGCACCTCGATTTGCATCGGGGCGCCCCGCTCCAGTACGTTTACGACCCCGCCGGGCTGGGAACCCCAGCACTTCACGTGCCGGACAAGGTGCCCCGGACCGGCCGGGAAATCCGGCTCAGAACTTCTGATAAAGTCGGAACCGCCGGAAAGGGAAACGCGAGAGCGGGAACCTGGAAAGCACCGAGGAAATCGGATCGAGAAAAGATCTGATAGAGTCGGAAACACCGAAGGGAAGCCCGGAGGAAAGCCCGAGAGGGTGAGTACAAAGGAAGCGACCGTTCCTTGAGAACTCAACAGCGTGCCAAAAGTCAACGCCAGATATGTTGATACCCCGTCCATCGGATCACCGATGGTCGAGGTTCCTTTGAAATAAACACAGCGAGGACGCTGTGAACGGTCGGACTATTCCTCCGACCGTTCCGCTCTCGTGGTGTCGTACCGGATTACCGGTAAACATTCACGGAGAGTTTGATCCTGGCTCAGGACGAACGCTGGCGGCGTGCTTAACACATGCAAGTCGAACGATGAAGCCCTTCGGGGTGGATTAGTGGCGAACGGGTGAGTAACACGTGGGCAATCTGCCCTGCACTCTGGGACAAGCCCTGGAAACGGGGTCTAATACCGGATATGACCGTCTTGGGCATCCTTGACGGTGTAAAGCTCCGGCGGTGCAGGATGAGCCCGCGGCCTATCAGCTTGTTGGTGAGGTAACGGCTCACCAAGGCGACGACGGGTAGCCGGCCTGAGAGGGCGACCGGCCACACTGGGACTGAGACACGGCCCAGACTCCTACGGGAGGCAGCAGTGGGGAATATTGCACAATGGGCGAAAGCCTGATGCAGCGACGCCGCGTGAGGGATGACGGCCTTCGGGTTGTAAACCTCTTTCAGCAGGGAAGAAGCGAGAGTGACGGTACCTGCAGAAGAAGCGCCGGCTAACTACGTGCCAGCAGCCGCGGTAATACGTAGGGCGCAAGCGTTGTCCGGAATTATTGGGCGTAAAGAGCTCGTAGGCGGCTTGTCACGTCGGTTGTGAAAGCCCGGGGCTTAACCCCGGGTCTGCAGTCGATACGGGCAGGCTAGAGTTCGGTAGGGGAGATCGGAATTCCTGGTGTAGCGGTGAAATGCGCAGATATCAGGAGGAACACCGGTGGCGAAGGCGGATCTCTGGGCCGATACTGACGCTGAGGAGCGAAAGCGTGGGGAGCGAACAGGATTAGATACCCTGGTAGTCCACGCCGTAAACGGTGGGCACTAGGTGTGGGCAACATTCCACGTTGTCCGTGCCGCAGCTAACGCATTAAGTGCCCCGCCTGGGGAGTACGGCCGCAAGGCTAAAACTCAAAGGAATTGACGGGGGCCCGCACAAGCGGCGGAGCATGTGGCTTAATTCGACGCAACGCGAAGAACCTTACCAAGGCTTGACATACACCGGAAAGCATTAGAGATAGTGCCCCCCTTGTGGTCGGTGTACAGGTGGTGCATGGCTGTCGTCAGCTCGTGTCGTGAGATGTTGGGTTAAGTCCCGCAACGAGCGCAACCCTTGTCCCGTGTTGCCAGCAGGCCCTTGTGGTGCTGGGGACTCACGGGAGACCGCCGGGGTCAACTCGGAGGAAGGTGGGGACGACGTCAAGTCATCATGCCCCTTATGTCTTGGGCTGCACACGTGCTACAATGGCCGGTACAATGAGCTGCGATACCGTGAGGTGGAGCGAATCTCAAAAAGCCGGTCTCAGTTCGGATTGGGGTCTGCAACTCGACCCCATGAAGTCGGAGTCGCTAGTAATCGCAGATCAGCATTGCTGCGGTGAATACGTTCCCGGGCCTTGTACACACCGCCCGTCACGTCACGAAAGTCGGTAACACCCGAAGCCGGTGGCCCAACCCCTTGTGGGAGGGAGCTGTCGAAGGTGGGACCAGCGATTGGGACGAAGTCGTAACAAGGTAGCCGTACCGGAAGGTGCGGCTGGATCACCTCCTTTCTAAGGAGCAATAGCCGACTGCAAGCAAGTGTCTTGCACGGTTGCTCATGGGTGGAACGTTGACTACTCGGCACACTTCGGATGGCTTCTCTTCCTAGTACTGCTTCGGCGTGGAACGGATGAAGGATGCAGCGGAGGGTGTCGGGCACGCTGTTGGGTGTCTGAGGGAATGATCTTTTCCTCAGTTGCCGGCCCCAGTGCACTCGGACTCGTTGGTGGGTTCGGGGTGATGGGTGGCTGGTCGTTGTTTGAGAACTGCACAGTGGACGCGAGCATCTGTGGCCAAGTTTTTAAGGGCGCACGGTGGATGCCTTGGCACCAGGAACCGATGAAGGACGTGGGAGGCCGCGATAGTCCCCGGGGAGTCGTCAACCAGGCTTTGATCCGGGGGTTTCCGAATGGGGAAACCCGGCAGTCGTCATGGGCTGTCACCCTTGCCTGAACACATAGGGCAAGTGGAGGGAACGAGGGGAAGTGAAACATCTCAGTACCCTCAGGAAGAGAAAACAACCGTGATTCCGGGAGTAGTGGCGAGCGAAACCGGATGAGGCCAAACCGTATGCGTGTGAGACCCGGCAGGGGTTGCGTGTGCGGGGTTGTGGGATCTCTCTTCTACGGTCTGCCGGCCGTAGGGCGAGTTATAAACCGTTGATGTAGACGAAGGACATGCGAAAGGTCCGGCGTAGAGGGTAAGACCCCCGTAGTTGAAATGTCAGCGGCTTGCTTGAGAGACACCCAAGTAGCACGGGGCCCGAGAAATCCCGTGTGAATCTGGCGGGACCACCCGCTAAGCCTAAATATTCCCTGGTGACCGATAGCGGATAGTACCGTGAGGGAATGGTGAAAAGTACCCCGGGAGGGGAGTGAAATAGTACCTGAAACCGTGTGCCTACAAGCCGTGGGAGCGTCGGATGCAGCTTGCTGCATCTCGTGACTGCGTGCCTTTTGAAGAATGAGCCTGCGAGTTTGCGGTGTGTTGCGAGGTTAACCCGTGTGGGGAAGCCGTAGCGAAAGCGAGTCCGAATAGGGCGGTTGAGTAGCACGCTCAAGACCCGAAGCGGAGTGATCTAGCCATGGGCAGGTTGAAGCGGAGGTAAGACTTCGTGGAGGACCGAACCCACCAGGGTTGAAAACCTGGGGGATGACCTGTGGTTAGGGGTGAAAGGCCAATCAAACTCCGTGATAGCTGGTTCTCCCCGAAATGCATTTAGGTGCAGCGTCGTGTGTTTCTTGCCGGAGGTAGAGCACTGGATAGGCGATGGGCCCTACCGGGTTACTGACCTTAGCCAAACTCCGAATGCCGGTAAGTGAGAGCACGGCAGTGAGACTGTGGGGGATAAGCTCCATGGTCGAGAGGGAAACAGCCCAGAGCATCGACTAAGGCCCCTAAGCGTACGCTAAGTGGGAAAGGATGTGGAGTCGCACAGACAACCAGGAGGTTGGCTTAGAAGCAGCCACCCTTGAAAGAGTGCGTAATAGCTCACTGGTCTAGTGATTCCGCGCCGACAATGTAGCGGGGCTCAAGCGTACCGCCGAAGTCGTGTCATTGCAGCATATAGCCCTAACGGGTGTTGTGATGGGTAGGGGAGCGTCGTCTGCCGGGTGAAGCAGCACCGGAAGGTAGTTGTGGACGGTTGACGAGTGAGAATGCAGGCATGAGTAGCGATTCACACGTGAGAAACGTGTGCGCCGATTGACTAAGGGTTCCTGGGTCAAGCTGATCTGCCCAGGGTAAGTCGGGACCTAAGGCGAGGCCGACAGGCGTAGTCGATGGATAACCGGTTGATATTCCGGTACCCGCTGTGAAGCGTCAAACATCGAGCATCGTGATGCTAAGGCCGTGAAGCCGCCCTGATCTCTTCGGAGTTGAGGGGAGTGGTGGAGCCGCCGGACCAAGCGGTTAGTAGGTGAGTGATGGGGTGACGCAGGAAGGTAGTCCATCCCGGGCGGTGGTTGTCCCGGGGTAAGGGTGTAGGCCGCAAGGTAGGTAAATCCGCCTTGCATAACGGCTGAGACCTGATGCCGAGCCGATTGTGGTGAAGTGGATGATCCTATGCTGTCGAGAAAAGCCTCTAGCGAGTTTCATGGCGGCCCGTACCCTAAACCGACTCAGGTGGTCAGGTAGAGAATACCGAGGCGTTCGGGTGAACTATGGTTAAGGAACTCGGCAAAATGCCCCCGTAACTTCGGGAGAAGGGGGGCCACACCTGGTGACGATCTTTACGGTCTGAGCTGGGGGTGGCCGCAGAGACCAGCGAGAAGCGACTGTTTACTAAAAACACAGGTCCGTGCGAAGCCGTAAGGCGATGTATACGGACTGACGCCTGCCCGGTGCTGGAACGTTAAGGGGACCGGTTAGCTCCATTTCGGTGGGGCGAAGCTGAGAACTTAAGCGCCAGTAAACGGCGGTGGTAACTATAACCATCCTAAGGTAGCGAAATTCCTTGTCGGGTAAGTTCCGACCTGCACGAATGGCGTAACGACTTCTCGACTGTCTCAACCATAGGCCCGGTGAAATTGCACTACGAGTAAAGATGCTCGTTTCGCGCAGCAGGACGGAAAGACCCCGGGACCTTTACTACAGTTTGATATTGGTGTTCGGTTCGGCTTGTGTAGGATAGCTGGGAGACTGTGAAGCTCATACGCCAGTGTGGGTGGAGTCGTCGTTGAAATACCAGTCTGGTCGTGCTGGATGTCTAACCTGGGTCCGTGATCCGGATCAGGGACAGTGTCTGATGGGTAGTTTAACTGGGGCGGTTGCCTCCTAAAGGGTAACGGAGGCGCCCAAAGGTTCCCTCAGCCTGGTTGGTAATCAGGTGTTGAGTGTAAGTGCACAAGGGAGCTTGACTGTGAGACCGACGGGTCGAGCAGGGACGAAAGTCGGGACTAGTGATCCGGCGGTGGCTTGTGGAAGCGCCGTCGCTCAACGGATAAAAGGTACCCCGGGGATAACAGGCTGATCTTCCCCAAGAGTCCATATCGACGGGATGGTTTGGCACCTCGATGTCGGCTCGTCGCATCCTGGGGCTGGAGTCGGTCCCAAGGGTTGGGCTGTTCGCCCATTAAAGCGGTACGCGAGCTGGGTTTAGAACGTCGTGAGACAGTTCGGTCCCTATCCGCTGTGCGCGTAGGAGTCTTGAGAAGGGCTGTCCCTAGTACGAGAGGACCGGGACGGACGAACCTCTGGTGTGCCAGTTGTTCTGCCAAGGGCATGGCTGGTTGGCTACGTTCGGGAGGGATAACCGCTGAAAGCATCTAAGCGGGAAGCCTGCTTCGAGATGAGGACTCCCACCCACTTGATGGGGTAAGGCTCCCAGTAGACGACTGGGTTGATAGGCCGGATCTGGAAGCCAGGTGACTGGTGGAGGTGACCGGTACTAATAGGCCGAGGGCTTGTCCTCAGTTACTCGCGTCCACTGTGTTGGTTCTGAAACCACGAACAATCAAAAGTGCCGGTTGTTGATAGTTTCATAGTGTTTCGGTGGTTATAGCGTTAGGGAAACGCCCGGTTACATTCCGAACCCGGAAGCTAAGCCTTTCAGCGCCGATGGTACTGCAGGGGGGACCCTGTGGGAGAGTAGGACGCCGCCGAACAATCATTCAAAAGGTCGGACCCTGAACTTCGGTTCAGGGTCCGACCTTTTTTTGTTCTGCGTAACGTGTCGTTCACCCCGCGCACCGAGCATCCCTTGCATGGGAACCTCCGCAATGCTCAGGGCGGCCGGTGTCGGAGTCGGTGACGAGGTCGTCGTACCGGCCTTCGGGAACGTCGAGGTCGCCGAGGCAGTTGCCCTGGCCGGCGCGCTCCCCGTGTTCGCCGACATAGACCCCGTGACCTACTGCCTGGATCCCGCGGCGGTCGAGGCGGCGATAACTCCCCGCACCGCGGCCGTCGTTGTCGTCCACCGCTTCGGCCGGCGGGCCGACATCAAGCGGCTGCATGCCCTCGGGCAGCGGCACGAGCTGCTGGTCCTGGAACAGGGCGAGTCCGAGGTGCCGTACGACGAGACCGCTCAACGGCGGGAGCGGGCGGCCTACTTGGACGCCAAGCTGAAGGGCGTACGGACCCCGGATGGCGGGGACGGGCACACCTACCAGCAGTACGTGGTGCGGGTGCCCGGCAACGGCCGGCCGGACCGGGACGCCTTCGCACGCGCCCTGCGGGCCAGGGGGGTCGACTGCCGGGTGCCGGTGAAGACGCCCGTGCACCGGCTGCCTGAATTCCGCCGGTGCGTATCGCTGCCGCAGACCGAACGGGCCGCCGACGAGACACTAGCGCTGCCCGTCGACGCTGCGCTGACCAAGCGGGAGATGCAGCGCGTCGCCGCGGCCTGCAACGCCCTCGGCGGACTGCTCCAACCCGCCTTCTGACCGGCTCCCGAACGAATTTGGGAAGACGGGCCGGTTCGGGGTACAGTTTCTTTGTCGCCGCGAGGGAAACCTCGAAAACGACAAGCCCCTATAGCTCAGTCGGCAGAGCGTCTCCATGGTAAGGAGAAGGTCAACGGTTCGATTCCGTTTGGGGGCTCGGCAAAAGAAAGACCCCACCCTTTCGGGTGGGGTCTTTTTCGTGTTCCGGGGCGGCCGCAAGCCGCCCCGGCTCAGCTCTCGTTGGGGTCCAGTCCCGGAACCCGCATCGCCAGAATGGCCATGTCGTCGGACGGGGCGTCGGAGGCGAAGCGCTCCACCGCGCGCATGATGCGCGCCGCGACCGCGCCCGCCGTCAGACCGGTACAGGCGGTGAGGACGTCGGCGAGGCCGTCGTCGCCCAGCATGCGGGAGCCCTCGCGGCGCTCCGTGACGCCGTCCGTGACACAGAGCAGCACATCGCCGGCGTCCAGGGTGACCGTTTCCTCGTACAGCTCCAGGTCCTCGATGACGCCCAGCAGGGGCTGCGGTTCGGCGGCCGGAGTGACCGTGCCGTCCTGGCGCAGGCGCAGCGGCAGCGGATGCCCGGCGCAGACCACCTTCAGCTCGGCGCTGCCGTCCGGCTGGGGCCGCAGCTCGCCGTAAAGGAGCGTCAGGAAACGGCTGCGGTCGCCCTCGTCGAGGATGGCCGAGTTCAGCCGTTCCAGGACGGCGGGGCCGCTGAGGCCCTCGCGGGCCAGCAGGCGCAGGGCGTGCCGGGCGAGGCCGGTGACCGCCGCCGCGTTGGGTCCCGTACCGCAGACGTCCCCGATGGCGAAGCCGTAGGCGCCGTCGCCGATGGGGAAGAGGTCGTAGAAGTCGCCGCCCACCTCGTTGCCCTCGCCGGCCGCGCGGTAGATGACCTCCACCTCGACGCCGTCGATGTGCGGGGTGCCGGGCGGCAGCAGGCTGCGCTGGAGGGCCTGGCTGATGGCTGTGCGTTCCGAGTACAGGCGGGCGTTGTCCAGGGCGAGCGCGGCCCGGCGGGACAGGTCCTCGGCCAGCTCCAGGATCTCCTGGCGGAAGTGTTCGTCGGCGGGCTTGCCGAGGACCAGCATGCCGATGACGCGGTTACGGGCGACGAGCGGCAGGACGACCGTTTCGCCACCGACCGCGGAGGCCGTGGCGAGGGTCGGGCCGATGCCCGCGGTGATCCTGTGCGTGGGCCCCGCGGCCAGGCCCAGGGAGCGCATGGAGGTGCGCAGAGCGGCCTGGTGGGCGACCTCGCCCGGAATCGTCCACACACGGGCGCCGGGCGTCGGCACCGGGTCGGGCGGGGCGACCTTCGACAGCAACGACTTGATGCCGTCGATGAGTTCCTCGTCCTCGTGCAGCACGTACGACAGATACGGGTCCGAGGCCTGGTCGGCGATGGTGTAGACGGCGCACCAGGTGGCCAGGGTGGGGACCGTCATCTGGGCCATGAGGGCCAGCGTCTGGTCGCGGTCGAGGGTGCCGGCCAGCAGGTCGGATGCCTCGACGAGGAAGCTCAGGGAGCCGCGCCGCAGCCGTTCCAGCTCGCCGAGGCGCGCCGATTCCACGGCCAGGGCGATGCGGTCGGCGGCGAACTGGAGGCGCAGCGCCTCCTCGTTGGAGAATCTGCCCGGTGCCTCGGCCGCGACGCCGAGGGAGCCGGTGAGCCGGCCCTCGACCTTGAGCGGGACGGTGACGACCGAGCGCATGCCGGTGCCGCCGAGCAGGGGGACGGCGCCGGGGACGGCGCTGAGGTCGTCGTGGACGGCGGGCATGCGCGCGGAGCCGTAGCGGCCGGGGCCGGCCTCCACGGGGACGCGGGCGAAGCGCTGGCGGGCGGAGGGCAGCCCGGTGGAGGCGCGCACCTCCAGCTCGGTCTCGTCGTCGGTGGCCAGCAGCAGGAACGCGGAGTCGCCGTCGAGCATGTCGCGGGCGCGTTCCACGGTGCGCTGGAGCAGGCCGTCGAGGTCGTCGGGGGCGGGGGAGCCGATGAAGACCTCGAAGGGGTCGGTGCTCTGGCCGTCCTGCGCGGTGCCCTGGTCACCGGCCGGGACCCGGGTGGGTGTCTGGAGCACGGCGCGCTCCTCGTCGCGCACCAGCAGGCACACGGTGGAGGGCTCGCCGCCGTTGTCCCGGACCCGCAGGTGGGAGGCGTACACCTGGACGACGCGGCCGTCGGCGCCGCGCATGCCGTAGCTGCCCTCCCAGCGGGAGAGCTGGAGGGCCTCGGCGATGCCGGTGCTGGTGCCCGGAGTGTGCGGCCAGGCGGCGAGTTCGGTCAGCGGCCGGCCGACGGCCTCGGCTGCCGGGTGGCCGAAGAGGTCCTCCGCGTCCTCGTTCCACGAGGTGATGGCGCCCTTGCGGTCGATCTGGAGGACGGCGACGCGGACCCGGCCGTCGGCCACCGGCAGCAGGTCGGCGGGGAGGGCGGGGCCGGCGGTGCGGGTGCCGACGGCGCGTTCGGGCAGGTTGAGCTGGAACCAGACGTGCTTGTGGGTCGGCGTGTAGTCGACGCCCCAGCGGGTGGCCAGGGCGGCGCAGAGCTGGAGGCCGCGGCCGCCCTCGCGATCGGGGCTGGCCATGGGACTGGCGGAGTTCTGGAGCGGGACCTCGCGCTCGGGGTAGTGGTCGGAGACCTCGACGCGCACCCCGTCCTCGGTGCGCAGGCAGAGCACCTCCGCGTGGGTGCCGGCGTGCACGACCGCGTTGGTCACCAGTTCGCTCGTGAGGACGACGGCGTCGTCGACGATGTCGGCGAAGCCCCATCCCTGGAGGGTGTCGCGGACGAAGGACCGGGCGGTCGCCACGGATCGTCCTACGGGCTCGAAACTGGCGGCCGCGCGCGCGGTGATCACAGAACTCCTCGGCCGGTTGTCGACGGGCAGGACGGACGGGCCGGCCGGCTCGACCCGCTGCTGCGGCATCGTCGCGTCGGTCGGCTGCGGCTCCGGGGGCGGTCCCCCCGGGATCAGTCCGGTGGTCATGGTCTGCGGCCGCCCCTCCGATGCCCGCTCGTACTGGTGCCACCGCCCAGGCCGGACGGGACCGGTGCGGCTGGACAGCCGGATGCAAGGTTACTTACCTTCGCCGTCCGAGCGGGGGCCGGTCGCCGGTGTTTACCCCCCAGGGTGTGCGGACGATGTGCGAAGCTGCCGAACTGTTATGGCCTGGTTCGGGCAGGGTGAAACACTGGGCAAGCTTCTGACGGAGGTCGGGTCGTGCCGCGTGTGTTCCGTGAACGGCGGGCAGCAGACCTTGGTGTGGCCGGATCTCGTCGGGCAGACATACGCAGCAGTAACCGGTACGCGGACGTAACCGGTATGCCGAGCACCGGCGTGCCGTACGGAAGCGTCCCGCCAGGGCAGTAAGGGTCGAATCCCCGGGAGGGACACAGTGGAGTCTGGCGCAGCGACGCGTGGCACGAAGACGCGCGCGAAGGGCGGACCGTCCCTGGGCAGGAGTGGCGGCACCACCGAGGTGGACACGGCTGCCCTGAACCGGCTGCTGGCGGCCCTCGTGTCGATGCGTGACGGCAACTTCCGCAAGCGGCTGACGGTCTCCGGGGACGGGGTGATGTCGGAGATCGCGGCGGTCTTCAACGAGGTGGCCGACCGCAATCTGCACCTGACCGGAGAGCTGTCGCGGGTACGGCGCATGGTGGGCCGTGAGGGAAAACTCACGGAACGGCTGGAGACGGGGGCGTGCGAGGGCTCCTGGGCGACGGCGATCGACCACTCCAACGCGCTGGTGGACGATCTCGTACGACCGGTCTCCGAGGTCGGCCGGGTGCTCACCGCGGTCGCTGAGGGCGATCTGTCGCCGCGCATGGAGCTGCGGACGCAGGCGCCGGACGGCGGCACCGGGCATCCGCTGCGGGGTGAGTTCCTGAAGGTCGGCCGTACCGTCAACAACCTGGTCGACCAGTTGTCGACGTTCACCGACGAGGTCACGCGGGTGGCCAGCGAGGTCGGCACCGAGGGCAAGCTCGGCGGGCAGGCGCGGGTGCGTGGCATGTCGGGTTCCTGGAAGGACCTGACGGAGTCCGTCAACACGATGGCGGACCGGCTCACCGCGCAGGTGCGGGACATCGCCCTGGTGACGACGGCGGTCGCCAAGGGTGATCTGTCGCGCAAGGTGACCGTGCACGTCGCGGGCGAGATGCTGGAGCTGAAGAACACCGTCAACACGATGGTGGACCAGCTTTCGGCCTTCTCCTCGGAGGTCACGCGGGTGGCCCGTGAGGTGGGCACCGAGGGCATCCTCGGCGGTCGCGCGCAGGTGCCCGAGGTGGCCGGCGTGTGGAAGGAGCTGACCGACTCCGTCAACACGATGGCGGGCAACCTCACCGCCCAGGTGCGCGGGATCTCGCAGGTCACCACGGCGGTGGCGAACGGTGACCTGTCGCAGAAGGTGACGGTGCAGGCGCGCGGCGAGGTGGCGCAGCTCGCCCAGACGATCAACCAGATGACCGAGACGCTGCGGATCTTCGCGGACGAGGTCACGCGCGTGGCCAACGAGGTCGGCGCGGAGGGCCGCCTCGGCGGTCAGGCGAACGTGCCGGGCGCGGCCGGTACCTGGAAGGACCTGACGGATTCCGTCAACACGGTGTTCCGGAACCTGACGACCCAGGTGCGGGACATCGCCGCCGTGACGACCGCGGTGGCCAACGGCGATCTGTCGCAGAAGGTCACGGTGGACGTGGCCGGCGAGATGCTGGAGCTGAAGAACACCGTCAACGGGATGGTGGACCAGCTGTCGTCTTTCGGTGCCGAGGTGACGCGGGTCGCGCGGGAGATCGGCGTCGAGGGCGAGCTGGGCGGTCAGGCGCAGGTGCCGGGCGCGGCGGGGACGTGGAAGGACCTGACCGACTCGGTCAACACCGCGTTCCGAAACCTAACCGGCCAGGTGCGCAATATCGCCCAGGTGACGACGGCGGTGGCCAACGGCGATCTGTCGCAGAAGGTCACGGTGGACGTCTCCGGCGAGATGCTGAAGCTGAAGAACACCGTGAACACCATGGTGGACCAGTTGTCGAGCTTCGCCGACCAGGTCACGCGGATGGCGCGGGACGTGGGTACGGAGGGCCGGCTCGGCGGTCAGGCCAGGGTGGACGGCGTGTCGGGCACCTGGAAGGAGCTGACGGACTCCGTCAACTTCATGGCCGGAAACCTCACGTCCCAGGTGCGCAATATCGCCCAGGTGACGACGGCGGTGGCCAACGGCGATCTGTCGCAGAAGATCGACGTGGACGCGCGGGGCGAGATCCTTGAGCTGAAGAACACGATCAACACCATGGTCGATCAGCTGTCCGCGTTCGCCGACCAGGTGACGCGGGTGGCGCGTGAGGTGGGCACGGAGGGCCGGCTCGGCGGTCAGGCGCAGGTGCCCGGCGTCGCCGGTGTGTGGCGGGACCTGACGGACTCGGTGAACGGCATGGCCGGGAACCTGACGGCCCAGGTGCGCAACATCGCACAGGTGGCCACCGCGGTGGCGGGCGGTGACCTCTCCCAGAAGATCACCGTGGACGCGCGCGGGGAGATCCTGGAGCTGAAGAACACCCTGAACACGATGGTGGACCAGCTGTCGTCGTTCGCCCAGGAGGTCACCAGGGTGGCCCGTGAGGTGGGCACGGAGGGCATCCTGGGCGGTCAGGCCGAGGTGCAGGGGGTCTCCGGCACCTGGAAGGACCTCACCCAGTCGGTGAACTTCATGGCGAACAACCTGACGATCCAGGTGCGCAACATCGCCGAGGTCACGACCGCGGTCGCCAAGGGCGACCTGTCGAAGAAGATCACGGTGGACGCCAAGGGCGAGATCCTGGAGCTGGTCACGACCGTCAACACCATGGTCGTACAGCTGTCGTCCTTCGCCGAGCAGGTGACGCGGGTGGCCCGTGAGGTGGGGACCGAGGGCATGCTCGGCGGCCAGGCGCACGTGCCGGGCGTCACGGGCATCTGGAAGGACCTGAGCGACAACGTCAACCTGATGGCCAACAACCTGACCATGCAGGTGCGCAACATCTCCCAGGTGGCCTCGGCAGTGGCCAACGGTGACCTGACGCGGCAGGTGACGATCGAGGCGAGCGGTGAGGTCGCGCAGCTCGCCGACACCATCAACACGATGGTCAAGACGCTGAGTTCGTTCGCCGACCAGGTCACCAAGGTGGCCCGCGAGGTGGGCACGGACGGCATCCTGGGCGGCCAGGCGCATGTGCCGGGCGTGGCGGGCACCTGGAAGGACCTCACCGAGTCGGTGAACCAGATGGCGTCCAACCTGACCGGTCAGGTGCGCAACATCGCGATGGTCACCACGGCGATCGCCAAGGGCGACCTGACCAAGAAGATCGACATCGATGCCCGCGGCGAGATCCTGGAGCTGAAGACGACGATCAACACGATGGTCGACCAGCTGTCCAGCTTCGCCGAGGAGGTCACGCGCGTGGCCCGCGAGGTGGGCACCGAGGGTCAGTTGGGCGGTCAGGCGCGGGTGCGCGACGTGGACGGCACCTGGCGGGACCTGACGGAGTCGGTGAACGAGATGGCCGGGAACCTGACCCGGCAGGTGCGCGCCATCGCGCGGGTCGCGACCGCGGTGACCCGCGGCGACCTGAACCTGAAGATCGACGTCGACGCGTCCGGCGAGATCCAGGAACTCCAGGACTACATCAACAAGATGATCGCGAACCTACGGGACACCACGATCGCCAACAAGGAGCAGGACTGGCTCAAGGGCAACCTGGCCCGCATCTCCGCGCTCATGCAGGGCCGCCGCGACCTCCAGGACGTGGCCTCGCTGATCATGAGCGAGCTGACGCCGGTGGTCTCCGCGCAGCACGGCGCGTTCTTCCTGGCCATGCCGCTGGTGGAGGGCAAGGACGCCGGTGACGGCAAGGACGCCTACGAGCTGCGGATGCTGGGCTCGTACGGCTACTCGATGGGCTCCATGCCGACGTCGTTCCGGCCGGGTGAGGCGCTGGTCGGTACGGCCGCCCAGGAGAAGCGCACCATCCTGGTCTCGGACGCGCCGAATGGTTATCTGAAGATCTCCTCCGGGCTCGGCGAGGCCCCGCCCGCCCAGGTGATCGTGTTGCCGGTGCTGTTCGAGGACACCGTGCTCGGCGTGATCGAACTGGCCTCCTTCACGCCGTTCACGCAGATCCAGAAAGACTTCCTCAACCAGATCGCCGAGGTGATCGCGACCAGCGTCAACACCATCTCGGTCAACACCAAGACCGAGCAGCTGCTGAAGCAGTCGCAGGAGCTGACCGAGCAACTGCGCGAGCGCTCGGCGGAGCTGGAGAGCCGGCAGCAGGCGCTCCAGAACTCCAACGCCGAACTGGAGGAGAAGGCCGAGCTGCTGGCCCGGCAGAACCGGGACATCGAGGTGAAGAACACCGAGATCGAGGAGGCGCGGCAGGTCCTGGAGGAGCGTGCCGAGCAGCTCGCGGTCTCCATGCGCTACAAGAGCGAGTTCCTGGCCAACATGTCGCACGAGCTGCGCACGCCGCTGAACTCGCTGCTGATCCTGGCCAAGCTGCTCGCCGACAACGCCGAGGGCAATCTCTCGCCCAAGCAGGTCGAGTTCGCCGAGACCATCCACGGCGCGGGATCCGATCTGCTCCAGCTGATCAACGACATCCTGGACCTCGCGAAGGTCGAGGCGGGCAAGATGGACGTCTCGCCGACCAGGATCGCGCTCGTCCAGCTCGTGGACTACGTGGAGGCCACCTTCCGGCCGCTGACCGCGGAGAAGGGCCTGGACCTGTCGGTGCGGGTCTCGCCGGAGCTGCCCGCGACGCTGCACACCGACGAGCAGCGGCTGCTCCAGGTGCTGCGCAACCTGCTGTCCAACGCGGTGAAGTTCACCGACTCCGGGTCGGTGGAACTGGTCATCCGGCCGGCGGGCGCGGATGTGCCGCAGAACATCCGGGAGCAGTTGCTGGAGGCCGGGTCGCTCACCGATCCGGACGGCGAGCTGATCGCGTTCTCGGTGACGGACACCGGCATCGGGATCGCGGCCAGCAAGATGCGGGTGATCTTCGAGGCGTTCAAGCAGGCGGACGGCACCACCAGCCGCAAGTACGGCGGCACCGGGCTCGGCCTGTCGATCTCGCGGGAGATCGCGCAGCTGCTCGGCGGTGAGATCCACGCGCAGAGCGAACCGGGCCGCGGCTCCACGTTCACGCTGTACCTGCCGCTGTACCCGAGCGAGCTGCCGCCGCAGGGCTACCAGCAGTCGGTGCCCCCGCTGGAGGCCGGCGACCTCGCGGCCTCCGAGGCGGAGCAGTCCTCGCAGCTCTCCGCCTCCGAGATCGAGACGCCGGCCGAGGTCAAGTCGTACCTGGAGATGCAGAACGGGCCCGCGGCTCTCTTCCGGCGGCGCAGGCGGAGCCTGCCGCAGGGCGAGCAGCGGGACGGGCAGCGGTCGGCGGCGCCCGAGCAGGACGGCGAGCCGCAGTCCGCGCGAGGGGTGCGTTTCGGCGGACAGAAGGTGCTGATCGTCGACGACGACATCCGCAATGTCTTCGCGCTCACCAGCGTCCTGGAGCAGCACGGCCTGTCGGTGCTGTACGCCGAGAACGGCCGCGAGGGCATCGAGGTGTTGGAGCAGCACGACGACGCGGCGGTCGTCCTGATGGACATCATGATGCCCGAGATGGACGGCTATGCGACGACCACGGCGATCCGCAGGATGCCGCAGTTCGCCGGGCTGCCGATCATCGCCCTGACCGCGAAGGCGATGAAGGGCGACCGGGAGAAGGCCATCGAGGCGGGCGCGTCCGACTATGTGACCAAGCCGGTCGACTCGGACAATCTGCTGGGCGTGCTCCAGCACTGGATGGGGGGGAAGTGACGGGATCGGCCGACCACTGTGTGAACAGCCCGGGAACCCCTGGCCGGTGTGCGGAGTTGTTCGCTTAAGGTGACTGGGGACGTATGGGAACGTGGGGTTCCGGGAACCATCGGGGTTCCCGCCTCGTTTCCGTTGTGTGCACGGTGACATCGCGGTGACAGGGTGTGGCGACAAGCGGGGTGCGGCTACGATGACCGGCACAAGGACGGGCGGCGAAAGGGAGTCGTCCCCTGGGGCGGCGCCCGGTGTACCGCCGGGGCGAGGAGGGCGGGCCATGGTGCAGAAGGCCAAGATCCTCCTGGTCGATGACCGGCCGGAGAATCTGCTGGCGCTGGAGGCCATCCTCTCTGCGCTCGATCAGACGCTGGTGCGGGCATCGAGCGGGGAGGAAGCGCTCAAAGCGCTGCTCACGGACGATTTCGCGGTCATTCTCCTGGACGTCCAGATGCCGGGCATGGACGGGTTCGAGACCGCGGCGCACATCAAGCGGCGCGAGCGGACCCGCGACATCCCGATCATCTTCCTCACGGCGATCAACCACGGCCCGCACCACACCTTCCGGGGTTACGCGGCCGGCGCGGTGGACTACATCTCCAAGCCGTTCGACCCGTGGGTGCTGCGCGCCAAGGTCTCGGTGTTCGTCGAGCTGTACATGAAGAACTGTCAGCTGCGGGAGCAGGCGGCGCTGCTGCGGCTCCAGTTGGAGGGCGGCGGCAAGGGCGCGGTCGGCGGCAAGGAGTCGGCCGGATTGCTCGCCGAGCTGTCCGCGCGGCTCGCGGCCGTCGAGGAGCAGGCCGAGGCGCTGTCCAAACAGCTGGACGACGACTCGGCGGACGCGGCCGCGGTGGCCACGGCGGCCCATCTGGAGCGCAAGCTCACCGGACTGCGCCGCGCGCTCGACGCCCTGGAGCCGGGCACCGGCACGGGCGGCCCCGCGGTGCCGCCGAGCAACTGAGCCGTGCCGAGGCCCCCGTTGCCCATGAGCCCGCGTCAGCTCCGCGCCCCGGCAAGGGCGACACGAACGGGTGAAGCTGTGGGCACACGTGTCCACCGTCGTCTCCCCCGGTAACCTCACACCCATGGCCTCACGTCCCTCCGCAGCCAAGAAGCAGCCCGCGAAGAAGGCGGCCGCTCCCGCGAAGGGTCCGGCGAAGAAGGCCGCCGCCGCGAAGCGGGCCCCGGCGGGAAAGGCGCCCGCGAGGAAGGCGCCCGCCCGCAAGGCCGTGGTCAAGAAGGCACCGCCGAAGCCGGCGCCCAGCCCCTCCGGGGGCGTGTACCGCCTGGTGCGCGCCCTCTGGCTCGGTCTCGCGCACGCGGTCGGCGCCGTCTTCCGCGGCATAGGGCAGGGCGCCAGGAATCTCGACCCGGCTCACCGCAAGGACGGCGTGGCGCTGCTGCTGTTCGGCATCGCGCTGATCGTCGCCGCCGGCACCTGGGCCGACCTCAAGGGCCCCGTCGGCGACCTGGTGGAGGTCCTGGTCACCGGGGCGTTCGGCCGGCTCGACCTGCTGGTGCCGATACTGCTCGCGGTGATCGCCGTACGACTCATCCGGCACCCGGAGAAGCCGGAGGCCAACGGCCGGATCGTGATCGGTCTGTCCGCGCTCCTGATCGGCGTGCTCGGCCAGGTCCACATCGCGTGCGGATCACCCGCCCGCAGCGACGGCATGCAGGCCATAAGGGACGCCGGCGGCCTCATCGGCTGGGCGGCGGCCACCCCGCTGACGTACACCATGACCGAGATGCTCGCCGTGCCCCTGCTGGTGCTGGTGACCGTCTTCGGGCTGCTCGTGGTGACCGCCACCCCCGTGAACGCCATCCCGCAGCGGCTGCGTGCCCTCGGGGTGCGCCTCGGCGTGCTGCACGAGCACGAGCCGGAGGAGTTCGGCGAGGACGACGAGCGCTACGAGGAGCAGTGGCGCGAGGCGCTGCCCGCGCGCTCCCGCGGGCGCTCGGCCGGGCCTCGGGCCTACGACCCCGATCAGGCCGAGGAAGAGGCCCTCTCGCGTCGCCGTGGCCGTCCCAGGCGCTCCGCGGTGCCCCAGCCGGACCCGCGGCGCCGGATGGACGCCGTGGACGTCGCCGCCGCTGCGGCCGCCGCCCTCGACGGTGCCGTCCTGCACGGCATGCCGCCCTCCCCGCTGGTCGCCGATCTCACCCAGGGCGTCAGCACCGGCGACCGCGAGGAGACCACGCCGGTGCCGGACCCGGAAGCGCCCGCCGCCCCGGCGCCCGAGCCGACCGCCAAGCCGACCGCGGCTCCGGTCGCCAAGCCGGCCGCCAAGCCCGTACCGGCCGCCCTCCCCGGGCAGGACACCGGCTCCCTCGTACCCGACCTCACGAAGAAGGCCCCCGAGCAGCCCCGCGAGCTGCCCGCGCGCGCGGAGCAGCTGCGGCTGGCCGGTGACGTCACCTACGCGCTGCCCGCCCTTGACCTGCTGGTGCGCGGCGGCCCCGGCAAGGCCCGCAGCGAGGCCAACGACGCCATAGTGGCCTCGCTCACCCAGGTCTTCACCGAGTTCAAGGTCGACGCGGCCGTCACCGGCTTCACCCGCGGCCCGACGGTCACCCGCTACGAGGTCGAACTCGGCCCGGCCGTGAAGGTGGAGCGGATCACCGCGCTCGCCAAGAACATCGCGTACGCCGTCGCCAGCCCGGACGTGCGGATCATCAGCCCCATTCCCGGCAAGTCCGCGGTGGGCATCGAGATCCCGAACACCGACCGCGAGATGGTCAACCTCGGCGATGTGCTGCGCCTCGCGGAGTCCGCCGAGGACGACGACCCGATGCTGGTCGCCTTCGGCAAGGACGTCGAGGGCGGCTACGTCATGCACTCGCTGGCGAAGATGCCGCACATGCTGGTCGCCGGCGCCACCGGCTCCGGCAAGTCGTCCTGCATCAACTGCCTGATCACCTCGATCATGATGCGGGCGACCCCGGAGGACGTGCGGATGATCCTGGTCGACCCCAAGCGGGTCGAGCTGACCGCCTACGAGGGCATCCCGCACCTGATCACGCCGATCATCACCAACCCCAAGCGGGCCGCCGAGGCGCTCCAGTGGGTGGTGCGCGAGATGGACCTGCGCTACGACGACCTCGCGGCCTACGGCTACCGGCACATCGACGACTTCAACCGGGCCGTGCGCGAGGGCAAGGTCAAGCCGCCCGAGGGCAGCGAGCGCGAGCTCCAGCCGTACCCGTACCTGCTGGTGATCGTGGACGAGCTGGCCGACCTGATGATGGTCGCGCCGCGCGACGTCGAGGACGCGATCGTGCGCATCACCCAGCTCGCGCGTGCCGCCGGTATCCACCTGGTGCTCGCCACCCAGCGCCCCTCCGTGGACGTGGTCACCGGTCTGATCAAGGCCAACGTGCCCTCCCGGCTCGCCTTCGCCACCTCCTCGCTGGCCGACTCCCGCGTCATCCTGGACCAGCCCGGCGCCGAGAAGCTGATCGGCAAGGGCGACGGCCTCTTCCTGCCGATGGGCGCCAACAAGCCCACCCGTATGCAGGGCGCGTTCGTGACCGAGGAGGAGGTCGCGGCGGTCGTACGGCACTGCAAGGAGCAGATGGCGCCGGTCTTCCGGGACGACGTCACGGTCGGCACCAAGCAGAAGAAGGAGATCGACGAGGACATCGGCGACGACCTCGACCTGCTGTGCCAGGCGGCCGAACTCGTCGTCTCCACCCAGTTCGGGTCCACGTCCATGCTCCAGCGCAAGCTGCGGGTCGGCTTCGCCAAGGCGGGCCGGCTGATGGACCTCATGGAGTCCCGCAACATCGTGGGACCCAGCGAGGGCTCCAAGGCGCGTGACGTTCTGGTGAAACCGGACGAACTGGACGGCGTGCTCGCCGTGATTCGCGGCGAATCCGAGGGATAGTAATAAGAGCCGCCCGGTTCCGCATCACGAAGGCCGGGTGACGTACGCCGGGACGGGTCCGTTCCGGCGTGACCGACCCTGCCGTCATGCTCCGTCCGTGCCCGCCGTGATCCACCCGTTAGAGAGCGGCGGGCAACCGTTTCCCTTTGTCCCACGTCAAGTTGAGCGAGAGGACAGGTAAGCGTCCCGCCCTGGGGTATCCGCCTGTCCAGCCCTCGGAGTGTCGGGCCATTCCGATGGCGTAGAAGTTCGACCCGCCCGGTTGCCCCACCCTTTCGTACCCCCCCTAGACTGAGCTTCCAGCACAGGTGGCTACACGCTCGAAAGGCGCCCCCGTGTCCCTCGGCAACTCCCCTGAAGACGAGCGTCCCTTCCCAGACGAGTCCCAGGAAGCCCGAATCTCCGTGGGCCGTGCCCTCCGTCAGGCGCGGATCGCGGCCGGGCTCACCGTGGACGACGTCAGCAGCGCCACTCGTGTCCGCCTGGCCATCGTGCACGCCATCGAGGCGGACGACTTCGGCCCCTGCGGCGGCGCCGTCTATGCGCGCGGCCACATCCGAAACCTGGCCAGGGCCGTCCATCTCGATCCCGAGCCGCTGGTCGCCCAGTACGACGCCGAGCACGGCGGCCGGCCCGCGCCCACCCCGGCCGCGCCCCTGTTCGAGGCCGAGCGCATCCGCCCCGAGCGCCGGGGGCCCAACTGGACCGCGGCGATGGTCGCCGCGATCGTCGTGGTGATCGGTTTCGTCGGCTTCAACGCGGTCAAGGGCGGCGACGGCGGCAGTGACGCCAAGTCACAGCTCGCCGAGGGCTCCACGCCCGCCGCCGGCAAGGCGGCCTCGTCCGCGCCGACCAGGCAGAAGTCCACCGCGCCGAGCCCCGGACCCACCGACAGCGCCATCGCCGCCGCCCCGCAGGACAAGGTGACGGTCCAGGTCAGCGCGCCCAGCGGACGCAGCTGGATCTCGGCCAAGGACCACAACGGGCGGATGCTTTTCGACGGCCTGCTGGACAAGGGCCAGTCCAAGACCTTCCAGGACAGCACCAAGATCGATCTGATCCTCGGCGACGCGGGCGCGATCGAGCTGTACGTCAACGGCAAGAAGATCCAGAACAACTTCCGGCCCGGCGCCGTGGAGCGCCTGACGTACACCAAGGGCGACCCCGTCGCGGGCTGATCCGGCCCGCCCCGCGCCCCGCCGACGGGGTCGGCCGAGTTCGGCCAACCCGTCGACATGGGCTGTCGGTGAGACAAAGTACTCTTGAGCCCATGCCTGAACGCCGTACCGTCGCACTCGTCACTCTCGGCTGCGCTCGTAACGAGGTGGATTCCGAGGAGCTCGCAGGCCGTTTGGAGGCGGACGGCTGGCAGCTGGTCGAGGACGCCGCGGACGCCGACGTCGCCGTCGTCAACACCTGTGGCTTCGTCGAGGCCGCCAAGAAGGACTCCGTCGACGCCCTCCTCGAGGCCAACGACCTCAAGAACCATGGCAGAACCCAGGCCGTCGTGGCGGTGGGCTGCATGGCGGAGCGGTACGGCAAGGAACTGGCCGAGGCGCTGCCCGAGGCCGACGGTGTGCTCGGCTTCGACGACTACACCGACATCTCCGACCGCCTCCAGACCATCCTGTCCGGCGGCATCCACGCCTCGCACACCCCGCGCGACCGCCGCAAGCTGCTGCCGATCAGCCCGGCCGAGCGCCAGGACTCCGCCTCCTCGGTCGCGCTGCCCGGCCATGGCCCCGCCGACCTGCCCGAGGGCGTCGCGCCCGCCTCCGGACCCCGCGCGCCGCTGCGCCGCCGCCTGGACGGCGCCCCGGTCGCCTCGGTGAAGCTCGCCTCCGGCTGCGACCGGCGCTGCTCCTTCTGCGCCATCCCGTCCTTCCGCGGCTCCTTCATCTCCCGCCGCCCCAGCGACGTCCTCAACGAGTCGCGCTGGCTGGCCGAGCAGGGCGTGAAGGAGATCATGCTGGTCTCCGAGAACAACACGTCGTACGGCAAGGACCTCGGCGACATCCGCCTGCTGGAGTCCCTGCTGCCCGAGCTGGCCGGGATCGACGGCATCGAGCGGGTCCGGGTGAGCTACCTCCAGCCGGCCGAGATGCGCCCCGGACTGATCGACGTCCTCACCTCGACGCCCAAGGTCGCGCCGTACTTCGACCTGTCCTTCCAGCACTCGGCGCCCGGCGTGCTGCGCTCCATGCGCCGCTTCGGCGACACCGACCGCTTCCTGGAACTGCTCGACACCATCCGCTCCAAGGCCCCCGAGGCCGGTGTGCGCTCCAACTTCATCGTCGGCTTCCCCGGCGAGAGCGAGTCGGACCTCGCCGAACTGGAGCGCTTCCTGACCGGTGCCCGCCTGGACGCCATCGGCGTCTTCGGCTACTCCGACGAGGAGGGCACCGAGGCGGCCACCTACGAGAACAAGCTGGACGAGGACGTGGTGGCCGAGCGCCTGGCCCACATCTCCCGGCTGGCCGAGGAACTGGTCTCGCAGCGCGCCGAGGAGCGCGTCGGCGAGAGCGTGCACGTCCTGGTGGAGTCGTTGGACGAACAGGAGGGCGTCTACGGCCGCGGCGCGCACCAGGCGCCCGAGACCGACGGCCAGGTGCTGCTCACGAGCGGCGAGGGCCTCGCCGTCGGACGTATGGTCGAGGCGAAGGTGGTCGGTACGGAGGGTGTCGACCTGGTGGCCGAGCCGCTGACCGGCTCGCTCGCGTGTAGTGAGGAGGCGGGCAGATGACCGGAGTCCCGGCATCCGCCGCGGGCGGCTCCTCCGGCGCGCGGGGCGCGCGGAGCACCGCCGCCGCTGACAACGGCGTTGCGTCCGAGGTCTCCGGTTCCGCGTCCGCGCCCGGTGAAGCCGCTGCCGAGCGGTCCGCTGCCGAAGGGTCCGGCTTCGACCGGTCCGGTTCCGAGCGTTCCGCCGCCACCGGGTCTGCTCCCGGCCGGTCCGCCGCCGGCACCGAGGCGGCGACCGAGGGCAGGCCGGCGCGCGGTGGCAAGATCACGGCGGCGGCGGTCAACCAGGCGAGCGTATGGAATGTCGCCAATCTGCTGACCATGCTGCGGCTGGTCCTGGTGCCCGGCTTCGTGGCGCTGATGCTGGCGAACGGCGGCTACGACCCGGCCTGGCGCTCGCTGGCCTGGGCCGCCTTCGCCATCGCCATGATCACCGACCTGTTCGACGGTCATCTCGCGCGCACCTACAACCTGGTCACCGACTTCGGCAAGATCGCCGACCCCATCGCCGACAAGGCGATCATGGGCGCGGCGCTGATCTGCCTGTCCTCCCTCGGCGATCTGCCGTGGTGGGTGACGATCGTGATCCTCGGCCGGGAACTCGGCATCACCCTGATGCGTTTTCTGGTCATTCGCTATGGCGTGATCCCGGCCAGCCGCGGCGGCAAGCTGAAGACCCTGACCCAGGGCGTGGCCGTCGGCATGTATGTGCTGGCGCTGACCGGATGGCTGGCCACCCTGCGGTTCTGGGTGATGGCCGCGGCGGTCGTGCTGACCGTTGTGACCGGTCTCGACTATGTAAGACAAGCCATTGTGCTGCGCAGGCAGGGAATCGCCGAGCGCGCGGCGGCGTTGGAGGAGACGGAAGCGTGAGTTCCCCGGCCACCGAACTGGTGCGACTACTGACGGTGAGGGGCGAGACGCTCGCGGTCGCCGAGTCGCTCACGGGTGGCCTGGTGGCGGCGGAGATCACCGCGGTGCCCGGAGCCTCCAAGGTGTTCCGCGGCTCGGTCACGGCCTACGCCACGGAGCTCAAGCACCGGCTGCTGGGCGTCGACGCGGCCTTGCTGGAGCGGCGCGGAGCGGTGGACCCGCAGGTCGCGGCCCAGATGGCGGCCGGGGTGCGCAAGGCACTGGACGCCGACTGGGGCATCGCGACCACCGGTGTCGCGGGCCCCGACCCACAGGACGGCCAGCCGGTCGGCACGGTCTTCGTGGCCGCTGACGGCCCGCTGACGGCCGCCGCGGCTTCCGCCGGTGGCGGAAAAGTGGAGGCCCTGCGGTTGAACGGCAGCCGTACGGAAATCCGTAGGGAGAGTGTACGGAGCGTACTCGCACTGCTCCTGGAGCGGATCGCGGGCGAACAGTTCGGGAATGAGCGGGCACAGGATACGGAACGGAACGGGGGGTTTTGATGTTTGCAGCCCTGAGTGAACACGACATCGCTCCCCGCACGGCCGCAGCGCGAGGCGGTACGGTGGGGCGAGAAGGATGCGGCTACGCGGTCCGAGGAGGGAGCCACCGATGATTCTGCTCCGTCGCCTGCTGGGTGACGTGCTGCGTCGGCAGCGCCAACGCCAGGGCCGTACTCTGCGCGAAGTCTCCTCGTCCGCCCGAGTCTCACTCGGCTATCTCTCCGAGGTGGAGCGGGGGCAGAAGGAGGCTTCCTCCGAGCTGCTCTCCGCCATCTGCGACGCGCTGGACGTACGGATGTCGGAACTCATGCGTGAAGTGAGCGACGAACTGGCGCTCGCCGAACTGGCCCAGTCCGCCGCGGCCACCGAGCCCGTACCCACGCCGGTCCGTCCGATGCTGGGTTCCGTCTCGGTGACCGGTGTGCCACCGGAACGGGTGACCATCAAGGCGCCCGCGAAGGCGGTGGACGTGGTCGCCGCCTGACACACGCGGCACCGCGCCCGACGGGCACGGCCAGACACAGCCAGACATGGCGAGGCCCCGACCGGGCTTCTCGGGCGAACCGGGAAGCGCGGCCGGGGCTTCGTCCGTTTGCCGGAGTCCGGTGGGGCGGTCATGGTGGAGGGACATGCCGGCCGTGAGGGCCGCCGGAGCGCCGGAGGAAGCGGATGTACGTCGTGAAGAGCCCGTTGGCCGACGCGGACCTGAAGACCGTGGCCGAGGCGCTCCAGGGCGCCCTCGTCGACCTGGTCGACCTCTCCCTGGTCGCCAAGCAGATCCACTGGAACATCGTCGGGCCGCGCTTCCGCTCCGTCCACCTCCAGCTGGACGAGGTGGTCGCCTCCGCCCGCACCCACTCCGACACGGTGGCCGAGCGCGCCTCGGCGCTGGGCGTCCCGCCCGACGGCCGCGCCGCCACGGTGTCCTCGACCAGCGGCATCAAGACCGCCCCATCGGGCTGGATCAAGGACGGGGACGCGGTCGGGACGATGGTGGACGCCCTCGGCGCTGTCATCACCCGGATGCGGGAGCGCGTCCACGCGACCGAGGAACCGGACCCGGTGTCCCAGGACATCTTCATCCAGATCACCGCCGACCTGGAGAAGCATCACTGGATGTTCCAGGCGGAGAACGCGTAGCGTCCGCCGGTGCCGCCGGAAAGCGGGTGTGAGCCGGCGTCCGGCGGGAGGTGGTGGGCATGACGGGGCGGCCGGTGCGCTGGGCCGTGGCGCTGGTGTGCGGCGCGGTGTGGTGGTGGGCCGTGCTGCGGCTCGCCCTCGGACAGGGCGCGGGAGTGCTGGAGGGCGCCGTCGCGGCCGGCGGGTGGGGGCTCAGCGTGCTGCCGGTGCACTGCGCGCCGCGGGGGAAGGCGGCGGGGGTGCTGATACCGGGGAGATGGGCGGCGGCGTGGCGGGCGGGGGAGGCCGGTGCCGGTGCCGATGGGCTTTCCGCGCAGGGTCGGCCGGGGGGAGTCTCCGATCCGTGAGCCGTCGGGCTCGCCGGGTCGGCAGGTTTTCCGGCTTGTCCTTCAGGTTGGTCTGGTTCTTCAGGATTTTCAGGTGGGGGTACGGCGGTGGCGCTCGCGCCAGCGCTGGGGGGCGCCCGGCGCCGGGGCGGGTCCGGTCTGGCAGGTGGGGCACCAGTAGGTGGGGCGGTCCTGGGAGCCGTCGCCTTGGTCGGCCACGCGGACCGGGGTGTGGCAGCGCAGACAGGGGCGGGGCGCGCGGCCGTACACGAACAGGTCCTGGTGGCGCAGGCCGGTGGTCTGGCGGACCGGGCGGTCGCGGTTGGCCTCCAGCAGCCGGCGGGCGAGTTCCGGCAGCTTCTCGGCACGGTCCGCGGGGAGCGCGCCGACGGGCAGCCAGGGGGTGGCACCGAGCAGGAAGCACAGCTCGCTCTTGTAGATGTTGCCGATTCCGGCCAGATTGCGCTGGTCGAGCAGGGCCTCGCCGAGGGGGCGGGCGGGATCCGTGCGCAGATTGGCCAGCGCGCGCTGCGGGTCCCAGTCGGGGCCGAGCAGATCGGGACCGAGGTGGCCCACCACCCGCTCCTCCTCGGTGGTGCGCAGCAGTTCGAGGACTTGGAGGCGGTAGCCGACGGCGGTCCGGTCGACGGTGCCGAGGATCGCGCGGATCTGGTGCCCCGGACCGCCGCGCCAGCGCTCGCCCGCGCCGTACACCTTCCACGCGCCTTCCATGCGCAGATGCGTGTGCAGGGTGAGGCCGCCCTCGAACCGGGTGAGCAGGTGTTTGCCGCGCGGGATGGTGCTCAGTACCCGACGGCCGGTGAGATCGACGGTCGCGTACTTCGGCACCCGGAAGTCGCTGCGGGACAGCACCTCACCGGCGAGCGCCTCATGCAACCGCCGCGCGGCCCGCCAGACCGTGTCACCTTCGGGCATGGGTCAAGGGTGCCACGGCGGGGAGAGAGGGCGGCGCGGGAGGGCGGTGGGGGTCGGCGGACGCCACCTGACTCGTCTGTGGTCCCGGTCCATGCGGCCTTCTGGGTCCGTGCGGCTGGCCCCGAGGCTTGGTGCGACCCGGTCCTCAGACGGGCATGTCCGCCAGATGGTCCCCAGTCTGATGATTCGGTTGGCGGCCTCCCGTCCTTTGGCTGGCCTCCCGTCCTTGGCGCTGCCCGGCCTGGCGGCGGGCCTCGGTATGAGCGGCTCCGTGGGCCTGGAGCCCCGAGGCTTAAAAGCCCCACACGCCCAGGATTTCCATGCCCGAGCCCTCCGAGGTTCAGCGGCCGGACGGCCTGGCGCGTGTTGGATGGCTGGCGGCCCTCCGGGCCTGGCGGTCCTTCGGGGCGGCGCCTCCGAGGCCTGGGCCCGGAACCTGGGGCCCGCCGAGCCCAGCTCCCCGCCCCCAGGCCCCCCGAACCCAGCCCTCGTGGACCTTGAGGCCCACGGCCCCAAGTCGTCGGCTGGGCCGTCCGCCCGTGTCGGTTCACGCTCTCAGCCGCAGGCCCCGCGGAGTGGCCACGAAACCCGCTGATTCAAGGAGGGTTCCTATGGGGGAGGTCAGGGCGGAGGTGCCGTTGATCCGTTCCACGGTGACCGTGCCGAGGGAGCCGGCGCGGGCGGCGGCGGCCAGGGTTTCGGCGGCCGTCCGCAGGCGGGGGTCGTCCGTGGCCCCGGTGTCCGGGGTGATCGGCCAGGCAAGCAGGGTCTTGCCGCCGCGCTCCATGTACAGCGTCAGCTCGCCCTCCACCAGGACGACCAGGGAGCCCGCCTTGCGGCCCGGCTTGTGTCCGGCGCCGGTCGGCGGCTCGGGCCAGGACAGGGCCGCGCCGTACGCGTTCGCCGGGTCGGCCGCGGCGAGGACGACGGCACGGGAGTCGGCGGCACGGTCCCGGCCACGGGTCCGCTGCGGGCCGGGGTCCCCCCAAGCGGAGCCCGAGCCGTAGCCGGTGGCTCCCCCGCCCCGTGGGCCGCCGTAGCCGGGGGCGGCGAAGGGGTCGGCGAGGTCGCGGGGGGATTCCCGGCCGCCGGGGTCGGCCGGCGGCCAGGTGAAGTCGCCGTCGAGACCGGGGTGGGCGAAGCCGGCGTCGGCGGCGGAAGGGGACGCGGTGTGGCCGTGCGGGCCGTCGTCGGTGGCAGGGAAGCCGTTCGGATCGGTGAATCCGGGTGCCGGGAAGACGGTCGCCGGGGCGGGCAGGGGCTCGCCGCGGTCCCGCGCGTTGGACACCGCGCGCAGCCGGTCCACCGCGCCGTCCATGGCGAACTGGGCCGCGCCGAGCCCCTCGACCACGTAACCGCGCCTGGCCTGGCCGCTGTCCTCGAAGGCGGACAGCACCCGGTACACCGCCGAGAAACCGCCCTCCACGCCCTCCGCGGCGACGGCCCCGCGGGTCACCACGCCGTGCCGGTCCAGCAGGGTGCGGGCCAGCGCGTGCGCGCGCACGGTGGGGTCCGGCTCGGCCGCGGGCAGCAGGGACCAGCGACCCGCGACGGTCGGTGGGCCGGTACGGGACGCCGTACGCGCCGCGGCCGTCAGGGAGCCGTACCGGCCGCGCGGCACCGTGCGTTTGGCACGGTGGGCGGTCGAACCCGCCGTACGGCCCGAGCCCAGCAGGGCGCGCAGCGGTGCCAGCGTGTCGTTGGTGAGCCGGCCCGACCAGGCCAGGTCCCAGAGGGTGTCGGCCAGTTGGGGATCGGTGGCGTCGGGGTGCGTGGTGGCGCGGACCTGGTCGGCGATCTGCCGGAAGAACAGGCCGTAACCACCCGACAGCGCGTCCAGGACGGACTGGTGCAGCGCCGTCAGCTCCAGCGGGTGCGGCGGCGGGAGCAACAGGGGTGCCGCGTCCGCGAGATAGAGCGAGACCCAGCCGTCCTTGCCGGGCAGGGCGCCCGCGCCGGCCCACACCACCTCGCCGGCGGCGGTCAACTCGTCCAGCATCGACGGCGTGTAGTTCGCCACCCGCGACGGCAGGACCAGCTTCTCCAGCGCGGAGGCGGGCACGGAGGCGCCCTGCAACTGCTCGATCGCGCGCACCAGTCCGTCGACGCCGCGCAGACCGTGCCCCTTGCCGATGTGCTGCCACTGCGGCAGGAACTGGGCGAGCGCGGCGGGCGGTACGGGCTCCAGTTCGTGCCGCAGCGCGGCCAGGGAGCGGCGGCGCAGTCGCCGCAGCACCGTGGCGTCGCACCACTCCTGGCCGATGCCCGCCGGATGGAACTCGCCCTGCACCACCCGGCCGCTCGCGGCGAGCCGCTGGAGGGCGCCGTCGGTGATCGCCACGCCCAGGCCGAAGCGGTCGGCGGCGGTGGCCGAGGTGAACGGGCCGTGCGTACGGGCATAGCGGGCGAGGAGGTCGCCCAAGGGGTCCTTGACCGGTTCGGTGAACGCTTCGGGCACGCCGACGGGCAGCGCGGTGCCGAGCGCGTCGCGCAGCCGGCCCGCGTCCTCGATCGCCGCCCAGTGGTCGGCGCCGGAGATCCGGACCTTGATCGCCCGGCGGGCCCCGGCCAGCTCCCGCACCCAGTGCGGATCGGCGCCCCGCGCGACCAACTCCGCCTCGGTGAGCGGGCCGAGCAGCCGCAGTACGTCGGCGACGCCCTCCACGTCCTTGATCCGGCGGTCCTCGGTGAGCCACTGGAGTTCGCGCTCCAGCTCGGTCAGCACCTCGGCGTCGAGCAGTTCGCGCAGCTCCGCCTGGCCGAGCAGTTCGGCCAGCAGCCGGGAGTCCAGGGAGAGCGCGGCGGCCCGGCGCTCGGCCAGCGGGGAGTCGCCCTCGTACAGGAACTGGGCGACGTACCCGAACAGCAGGGAGCGGGCGAAGGGGGACGGCTCCGGGGTGGTGACCTCGACCAGCCGCACCTTGCGGGACTCGATGTCGCCCATCAGCTCGGCCAGGCCCGGCACGTCGAAGACGTCCTGGAGGCATTCGCGGACGGCCTCCAGGACGATCGGGAACGAGCCGAACTCGCTCGCTACCTGGAGCAGTTGGGCCGCGCGCTGGCGCTGCTGCCACAGCGGGGTGCGCTTGCCGGGACTACGGCGCGGCAGCAGCAGGGCGCGCGCCGCGCACTCGCGGAACCGGGAGGCGAACAGGGCAGAGCCGCCGACCTGCTCGGTGACCACCTGGTCGACCTCGCCCTTGTCGAAGGCGACGTCCGCCGCGCCCACCGGGGCCTGCTCGCTGTCCGCGGGGAAGGGCGCGCCCGGCTTCACAGACTCCTGGTCGAGCAGGTCCAGGCCCATCAGGTCGGCGTCGGGCAGGCGCAGCACGATGCCGTCGTCGGCGTGCATCACCTGGGCGTCCATGCCGTACCGCTCGGACAGCCGGGCGCCGAGCGCGAGGGCCCAGGGGGCGTGCACCTGGGCGCCGAAGGGGGAGTGGACGACGACCCGCCAGTCGCCCAGTTCGTCGCGGAAGCGCTCCACGACGATCGTACGGTCGTCCGGGACATGGCCGCAGGCCTCGCGCTGCTCCCGCAGATACGCCAGTACGTTGTCCGCCGCCCAGGTGTCCAGGCCCGCGGCGAGCAGGCGCGGCCGGGCGTCGTCCTCGGGCAGCGAGCCGACCTCGCGCAGGAACGCGCCGACCGCGCGCCCCAGTTCGAGCGGGCGGCCGAGCTGGTCGCCCTTCCAGAAGGGCAGCCGGCCCGGCACGCCCGGCGCGGGGGAGACCAGGACCCGGTCGCGGGTGATGTCCTCGATGCGCCAGGAACTGGTGCCCAGGGTGAAGACGTCGCCCACGCGGGACTCGTAGACCATCTCCTCGTCCAGCTCGCCGACCCGGCCGCCGCCCTTCTTGGGGTCGGATCCGGCGAGGAAGACCCCGAACAGGCCGCGGTCCGGGATGGTGCCGCCGGAGGTGACGGCCAGCCGCTGGGCGCCGGGCCGGCCGGTGATGGTGCCGGCCACGCGGTCCCACACCACGCGGGGGCGCAGTTCCGCGAACGCGTCCGAGGGGTAGCGGCCGGCGAGCATGTCGAGGACCGCGGTGAACGCCGACTCCGGGAGCGAGGCGAAGGGGGCCGCGCGGCGGACCAGGGCGAGCGAGTCGTCGAACTGCCAGGAGTCCAGGGCCGTCATGGCGACGAGCTGCTGCGCGAGCACGTCCAGGGGGTTCGTGGGCACCTTGAGGGACTCGATGGCGCCCGTACGCATCCGCTCGGTCACCACGGCCGCCTGCACCAGGTCGCCCCGGTACTTGGGAAAGACCACACCGGTGGAGACCGCGCCCACCTGGTGTCCGGCGCGGCCGACGCGCTGGAGCCCCGAGGCCACCGAGGGCGGGGACTCCACCTGGACGACGAGATCGACGGCGCCCATGTCGATGCCCAGCTCCAGGCTGGAGGTGGCGACCACGGCGGGCAGCCGGCCCGCCTTCAGGTCCTCCTCGACCAGTGCGCGCTGCTCCTTGGACACCGAGCCGTGGTGGGCGCGGGCGATCACCGGGGGCGCGCCCTGGGCCGCGCCCGAGCCGCCCATGAGCTGGGCCGGGGAGTGGTGCTCCGCCAGTGGCTCGCCCGTCGCGCGCTCGTACGCGATCTCGTTGAGCCGGTTGCACAGGCGCTCGGCCAGCCGGCGGGAGTTGGCGAAGACGATGGTGGAGCGGTGCGACTGGACCAGGTCGGCGATCCGCTCCTCCACATGCGGCCAGATCGACGGCCGTTCCCCGCCGTCGGCCGCGTCGGTGGCCGGGGAGCCCCCCAGCTCGCCCATGTCCTCGACCGGCACGACGACCGAGAGGTCGAACTCCTTGCCGGACTCCGGCTGGACGATCTCCACCTTGCGGCGCGGCGAGAGATAGCGCGCGATCTCGTCCACCGGGCGCACGGTCGCCGACAGGCCGATCCGGCGGGCCGGCTTCGGCAGCAGCTCGTCGAGGCGCTCCAGGGTGAGCGCGAGATGGGCGCCGCGCTTGGTGCCCGCGACCGCGTGCACCTCGTCCAGGATCACCGTCTCCACGCCCGTGAGCGCGTCGCGGGTGGCGGAGGTCAGCATCAGGAAAAGCGACTCGGGGGTGGTGATCAGGATGTCCGGCGGGCGTGTGGACAGGGCGCGGCGCTCGGCGGCCGGGGTGTCGCCGGAGCGGATGCCGACCTTGATCTCGGGCTCCGGCAGACCGAGGCGGACGGACTCCTGGCGGATCCCGGTCAGCGGGCTGCGCAGATTGCGCTCGACGTCGACGGCGAGAGCCTTCAGCGGTGACACGTACAGCACCCGGCAGCGCTTGCGCGGGTCGGCCGGGGGCGGGGTGGAGGCGAGCTGGTCCAGGGCGGCGAGGAAGGCGGCCAGCGTCTTGCCGGAGCCGGTCGGGGCGACCACCAGCACGTCCGAACCCGCCTGAATGGCCTCCCACGCGCCCGCTTGGGCCGCGGTGGGCGCGGAGAAGGCCCCCGTGAACCAGCCGCGGGTCGCGGGGGAGAAGCCGTCGAGGGCCCGGTGTGCGGAGCTGACCATGCGTCCATCCTGCACCCGACCACTGACAATCGTGCTGACCTGGGCAAACGCCCCGTCGTGGCGCGCGGGTGAGGGGCAGGGCCAGGCCGCAGCGGCGGACAATGGACCCATGACAGGCACGGCTGGACCGCGCGATGACCGCTCGCCCCGCGATGACCGTCCGCCCCGCGACCGGGCGGGCCGGGCGGTGGAGCGGGCGCGGCACTGGTGCTACGAGGAACTGCCCCGCGTCGACCTGCTGCGCGCCCGGTACGTCCACAAGACGTTCGTCCGACACACCCACGAGAACTTCGTGATCGCCGCCATCGCGGACGGCGTCGAGGTGTTCCACCACGGCGGTTCCGACGTGTCCGCGGGCGCGGGGGCCCTCGCGCTGGTCAACCCGGACACCCCGCACACCGGCCGGGCCGGGGTGCCGGAGGGCTGGCGGTACGGCGCGATCTACCCGGCGCCCGAGGTGGTGCAGGCGATAGCGGCCGAGACCAGTACCCTGCGCGGCAGCCCCGGCTTCGTCAGTCCCGTCCTCGACGACCCCGCCACCGGCCGCCTCGTCCACCAGGTGCTGCGCGCCGCCGAGGAGGGCAACGCGCTGGCCGCCGACACCCTGCTCCGGGTCGCAGTCACCCGGCTGCTCCGGCTGAACGGCGGCACGCTGCCCGAGCGGCGGGTGCGCACGGCGGGGGCGCGGATCGCGGCCCGCGCGCGGGCCGTGCTCGAGGAACGCATGGCCGAGCCGCCGACCCTGGAGCGGCTCGCCACCGAGCTGGGGACCAGTCCGTTCGCGCTGCTGCGGGCCTTCCGCGCCAGCTACGGCATGCCCCCGCACGCCTGGCTGACCGACGCCCGGGTGCGCCGCGCGCGCCTGCTCCTGGACACCGGCGCCCGGCCCGCCGAGGCGGCCGTCGCCGTCGGCTTCACCGACCAGCCGCACCTCAACCGGCACTTCGCCCGGATCGTCGGCGTGCCGCCGGGCGCCTACCAGCGCGAACGCGGCGGCGTACGCGGGCGCGCGAACACGCTGGAGCGCAAGAACGTACAAGACGCGGTCTGATGTGCGCCCGTACGGTCCCCGAGTGGCACAGCAGACAGCATCAGTGGACATGGCGGACGACGCGGCCAAGCCCGACGCGGCGGTCGTACGGGACGCCCTCGGAGTCGGTGTCGCCGTGGGACTGTCCGGGTTCGCCTTCGGGGTGACCTCCGCGGGCGGCGGACTCGGACTCCTCCAGACCTGCGCGCTCAGCCTTCTGGTGTTCACCGGCGCCTCCCAGTTCGCCCTCGTCGGCGCCCTGGCCGCCGGGGGAAACCCGTACACGGCGGCGGCCGGCGCCTTCTTCCTGGGCGTGCGCAACGCCTTCTACGGGCTGCGGCTTTCGCAGCTCCTCGCCCTTCCGCGCGCGGTGCGGCCGTTCGCCGCCCAGTGGGTGATCGACGAGACGACGGCGGTCACCCTGGCGCAGCCCACCCGGCGCGCCGCGCGGATCGGCTTCACGGTCACCGGACTCACCCTCTACGTGCTGTGGAACCTCACCACCCTGCTCGGCGCCCTGGGCGCCAAGGCCATCGGCGACACGCGCGCCTGGGGGCTGGACGCGGCCGGCCCCGCGGTGTTCCTGGCCCTGCTCGCGCCGATGCTGAGGACGGCCACCGAGCGCGCGGTCGCGGGCCTCGCGGTGCTGCTGGGCCTCGGTCTGCTGCCCGTGCTCCCGGCCGGGGTGCCGGTCCTGGTGGCGGCGCTGGCCGCACCGTTCGCCCTGTTCATGTCGGGGCGGCGCGGAAAAGGAGACCCAGGCCGCGCGCCGGCCGGCCCCGCTCTGCGGAAATTTCCGCACGAAACCCCGGAGGGATCGAACGGCGTGAAGGAGACCTCGTTGGACAAGGCCGGGGAGGAGGGCCGGTGAACACCTGGATCGCGATCGGGCTGACCGTGCTCGGCTGCTACGCCGTCAAGCTCGCGGGTCTGCTGGTACCGGCCCACGTCATCGAACGGCCCGTCGTACGGCGGCTCGCCGCGCTGCTGCCCGTCGCCCTCCTCGCCGCGCTCACCGCACAGCAGACGTTCGCCCAGGGGCACGCGCTGACGCTGGACGCCAGGGCCGCGGGGCTGGGAGCGGCTGCCGTGGCCCTCGTACTGCGCGCGCCGTTCCTGGTGGTCGTCGCCGCGGCCGTACTGGTGACGGCGGGCGTCCGCGCCCTCGGCGGCTGAGCCCTCGTACATCGGGTCCGCACGTATATCGGCCCCGAAACCGCCCCGGCCCCGGCTTCGACACCGGCACCAGGTGCGAACCCGCACCGGGTTTGAACCGGATCAGCCCACGAAGCGGCCGTACGCCCGCAGGGTGCACAGCGCCTCGATCGTCGCCAGGGCGCGCGCTTCGAAGGCGGGGACCGGTGCCCACGGACGGCGGCGGGCCGGCCAGCCCCCGTCCTCCTGCTGCCCGGCGGCCAGATGGTCAAGGGACCGGGCCATCTCGTCGTCGGTGAACCAGGCGCGCGCGAGTGAGGCGGGGCTCTGGGCGACATCGTGCGGATAGTGGCGCGCGCCCGGAGCACCCCGGTGCGCCGCTTGCTGGGGGACATGGTGCACGCCTGCGGCATGGCCGGGCGGCGCCGGGCGGTCCGGGTCCAGTACGACGAGCCGCTGTGCGCGCACCAGGCGGCCCAGCCGGTCCGCGGCGGCCTCCGCGCGCGGGCGGTCGGGAACGGAGTCCAGGAAGGCCACCGCGGCCAGCACCTCGTAAGGACGCGGCAGCTCCAGGTCTGCCACGGCCTGCCAGCAGAAGTCGGTGGCCCGGAACAGCCAGGCGTGCCACACCTCGTTTCGGTGCAGCAGTCCCACCACGGGACCGGTGGTCGCCAGCGAGCCGCGGGAGCCGGCCTGGACGGGCGCGTCCGAGGCCGTCGGAGAGCCGTGGACGAGCGGTGCCGCCGGATACCCGCGCCCGCTCGGATGGACCGCGGGTAGTGCGCCGTCCGCCGTGGAGACGGACGTCAGGTAGCGGCACACGCGTTCCACCCGCTGTCCGCCGCAGCGCCCGACGGCGTCCAGGACGCGCAGGGCGTGCGCGGTGTGCAGGGGCTGACTCACGGGTCCGCGCAGATCGGGGTCGAGCGCGTGCCCGTAACCGCCGTCCTCGTTGCGGTAGGCGTCCAGGGCCGCCTCCACCGCGTCCGGGGTGCCGCGCAGGAAGTGGTACGCGAAAAGGCGCTGCTCCAGCACGCGCGCGGTGAGCCACATGAACTGTTCGGCGCTGAACAGCGGGGAAGGCGCCGGGGGCGTGCAGGGGAGTGGGGAAGCTCCGGTTTCGGCCATGCGTCAGACCGTAGGACGGAATGCGGCCGTGGCAAGCGGTCCCTGGGCGGGCCCCACTCTCAGGGGCGGGGTACCGGATTCACGCGGTTGACGGTCTCTTCGGACACGGTCTCGGAGATTGCCCTCCTTTCCTTGTCACGCGTACGACGGCGCCGCGAACGCGAGGACCGTGTTGTGGCCCCCGAAGCCCAGGGAGTGGCTGAGGGCGAGACGGACAGGCTGGGAACGGGGCGCGCCGGTGACGATGTGCAGGCCGGCGGTGGTGTCGTCGGGCGCGGAGAAGTTCGCCGTGGGAGGCGCCGTCCCGTGCACGATGGTCAGCACGGTGACAGCGGCCTCGATGGCGCCCGCCGCCCCCATGGTGTGCCCCAGGACGCCCTTGGCCGAGGTGACCGAGGGGGGCCTGCGGGGGTAGAGGTCTCTGATCACGGCCGCCTCCACCGCGTCGTTGAGGCGGGTGCTCGTCCCGTGGGCGTTGATGTGGTCGACGTCGTCGGGGCCCGCGCCCGCCGCGGCCAGCGCCGCCGTGGTGGCCGCCCGCAGCCCCGCCCCCTCGGGGTGCGGCGCCGTGGGATGGTGGGCGTCGCTGGTGCTGCCGTGACCGGTGAGCAGCGCCATCGGCGCGGCACCGCGGGCCCGTGCGTGCGGCTCGCGTTCCAGGATCAGCACGCCGCAGCCCTCCCCCAGCACGAAGCCGTCGCGGCCCTTGTCGAAGGGGCGGGAGGCCTGTCCGGGGGCGTGGTCCCGGCGCGACAGGGCGCCGAGTTTGGCGAAGGCGGACGCGCACAGCGGGGTCACCATGGCGTCGGTCCCGGCGGCGATGGCGATGTCGCAGGCACCGGCGGCCAGCAGCAGGCAGGCCGTGACGGCTGCCGTCGCGCCCGACGCGCAGGCCGTGGAGGTCTGGAGGGAGGGGCCCGTGACCCCCAGTTGCAGGGCAAGTTGGCCCGCCGCCATGTTGGGCAGGAACGCGGGCAGCGTCATCGGAGAGAGGACACCGTGACCGGCGGTGAGCAGCTTGCGGTGCTGGGCCTCCAGCGTGCCGACCCCGCCCGCCGCGCTGCCCACGACCACCGCCACCCGTGCCGGATCCCACCGCGCGGGCGCCAAACCGGCGCTGTCCAGGGCCTCTTGGGCGGCGGTGAGCAGAAAGCGGGTGGCGGGGTCGAACCGCCAGAGCCGGCCCGGACCCGCCTCCGGCGGGGGCACGCGGCACGACATGGTCACCGGGCCGCCGGCCAGGGCGGGATCGGTGCGTGCCGCCGGCCGGCCCGCGCACAGGGTCTGCCAGGTGGCGCCGGTTCCGATCCCGCCCGCCGTCACCAGTCCGAGCCCGGTGACGGCGATCCGGTCGCTCACCGTCCGCTTCCGTCGTCCGGCACCGGTCCGTCCAGGGCGAGTTGCTCGCTCACCGCGCGGGCCACCTCCGCGACGGTCAGCTCGGCGGACGCCGCCGAGTCGTCCAGCGCGATCCCCCACTCCTCCTGGAGGGTGACGTACAGCTCCACCACGGCGAGGGAGTCCAGGTCGAGGGCGCCCAGGGTGGCGGCGGGCTCGATGCGGTCGGCGGGGACCTCGAACTTGTTGTGCAGCAGGGTCACGAGACGGTCGTAGACACGGTTCACGAGTCGCTCCTCGAAGAGGCGGATGGATGGTCGGCCGGCCGCTCCGAAACAGGTTCGGCGTCCGGCCAGTGGAGGGTGGCGGAGGCCCAGGTCAGACCGCCGCCGAAGGCGGTCAGCAGCGCGCGTTCGCCGGGTTTGACGCGGGCGTGGACCGCGGGATCGGCCAGCACCAGCGGGATGGAGGCGGCCGCGGTGTTGCCCAGCTCCCCGATGTTGCCGAACCGGTGCGCGGGCTCGATCCCCAGCCGGTCGGCGACCGAGTCCAGGATGCGCTGGTTGGCCTGGTGGCCGACGAAGGCCCGTACGGTGTCCGGCGCCCAGCCGGCCCCGCGCAGCGCGGTGCCGGCGGACCGGGTCATGTGGCGGACCGCCTGCGCGTAGACCGCGCGGCCCCGCATGCGGAAAAAGTGTCCGTCCGGGTCGGTGCCGGGCAGGTGGCGGGGGTGCCGGGAGCCGCCGTAGGGGATGGTGATGAGGTCGGCGCCGCCGCCGTCGGACCCGAGGTCGACGGCGCCCACGGCGCCGGGTTCACCGGCCTGGCCCGTGGTGACGAGGACCGCGCCCGCCCCGTCGCCGAAGATCGGCGCGGTCTCCCGGTCGAGCGGGTTGACGATGGTGGTGTAGGTGTCGGAGGCGATCACCAGCACGGTGCCGCAGCTGCCGGCGCGGATCAGCGCGGTGGCCATGGCCAGGGCGTAGAGGAAGCCGGAGCAGACCGCGGAGAGGTCGAAGGCCGGTATGCCGTCCAGACCGAGCCGGTGCGCCACGGCGGGCGCGGTGGCCGGGCAGGGGTGGTCGGGCGTGCCGGTGGCCAGCAGCAGCGTCTCGGGCCGCGGGTCTCCGGCCGAGGCGAGGGCCGCCCGGCCGGCGCCGACGGCGAGGTCCCCGGTGCTGGTGCCGGCGTCCGCGTGCCGCCGGCGGGCGATACCGGTGCGCTCCCTGATCCAGGTGTCGTCCGTGCGCAGCCCGCCGCGCGCGATCACGGTGTCGTTGTCGACCACGCGCGGCGGGAGGCAGGCGCCGATGCCGGTGATGACGGCGGTGGTGGTGTCCGCCGGGCGCGTGAGGGTGAGGGGGGTTTCAGTCAAAGGTGGTCACTCACTCCGCGGCGAAGGGCGAGGGGGGCTTGGGGTGACCGGCCAGGCCGCCGTCGGCGACGGACAGTCCGCCGTCCACGACGAGCGCGTGCCCGGTGACCATGGAGGAGGCGGGGGCGGCGAGGAAGACCGCGGCTCCGACCACCTCGTCCACATCGGCCCAACGGCCCATCGGCACATGGCTGGTGAGCCAGTCGGACACCGGGCCCGGCGCGCTGGCGAAGGCGGTCATGTCGGTGCGTACCCAGCCGGGGCACAGGGCGTTGACGCGGATGCCCTGCCGCGCCCAGCCCACCGCGAGACTGCGCGTGAGCGATATCTGGGCCGCCTTGGTCGCGGCGTACGCCTCCATCATCGGAGCGCCGACGAGCCCGGCGGCCGAGGACATCAGGATCAGACTGGCGCGCGAGGACGCGGCCAGGTGCGGGTACGCTGCCCGGCACAGGGCGGCCGTGGCGTTGAGATTGACGGCGACGACTGCCTCCCAGTCCTGCTGGCGGGCGTGCTGGAGGGGGGCCATCAGGGGGGTGCCGTCGGCCGCGGTCGGCAGGGTGCCCGCGTTGTGGACGACGATGTCCAGGCCGCCCAGCGCCGTGCTCGCCCGCTCGATCAGCGCCTCGGCGACGCCCGGCTGGGCGAGGTCCCCGTCCAGGACGACGGCCTTGCGGCCCCGGTCCTGCACCGCGCGCACGGTGTCCTCCAGAGCGGGCAGGGTCCGCGCGGTCAGCGCCAGTTCGCATCCGGCGTCGGCGAGTGCCTCGGCGACCGCCCTGCCGATGCCCCGTGAGGCGCCGGTCACCAACGCGCGCGCGTCGTCCAGGCGGAACAGGTCCAGGGCGCTCGCCGGGTGGGCCAGGGCATTCGCCGAGTGGCTCAGGGCGCTGGCCGAGCGGCCCGTGATGTCCGTTGAGTGGTCCGTGGCGTTCATCGAGCGGCTCCTTGTGAGGTGGACCGTCCGGCCGAACGGGCGGCGGACGGTACGGTTTCCGGGCCGGCCGCCGGGTCCGCGGCGACGGCGGGCGCGCCGCTCCAGGTGAGCAGGGCGCTGCCCCAGGTCATCCCGGCGCCGAAGGCGGCCAGCAGGACCCGGTCGCCGGGTTTCAGCGGCCGGGTGTCGACGGCGCGTGCCAGGGCGTACGGCGTGCTGGCGGCGCCGATGTTGCCCACCTCGTCGCCGACGACCACGAGACGGTCGTCCGGGATGCCGAGGTCGGCCCCGATCCGCCGCAGCAGTACCGGGTTTGGCTGGTGGGCGACGACACAGTCGACGTCCTCCAGGGCCAGCCCCGCCCGGTCGAGGGCGTCGGTGATCAGGCGGGGGAAGACGTCCGTGATGAACCGGCCGATGGCGCGGCCGTCCATGCGGATGAAGTGGTCGCGCCCGGCGAGCGTGGCCGCGCTGGCCGGCCTCCGGCTGCCGCCCGCGGGAATGAGCACGCGGTCGGCGAGCGCGCCGTCCGAGCCCAGCCGGAACTGCGCGAACCCGCCGGGCTCGGCCACCGGTCCGAGGACGGCGGCCGCCGCTCCGTCGGCGAACAGGACGGCGGTGCCCCGGTCGGCCGGATCGAGGAACCGGGAGTACGTCTCGACGCCGACGGCGACCGCGTACCGGGTGCCCTCCTCGGCCGTGCGCAGCCAGTCGTGGGCCACCTTGGCGGCGAACAGCCAGCCCGAGCAGGCGGCGCTGACGTCGAGCGCGACCGCGCGGGCGGCTCCGGTCAGCGTCTGGATCCGGCAGGCGGTGGCCGGGCCCAGCTCGTCGGGGGTCGAGGTACCGCAGATCAGCAGGCCGATGTCGGCCATGTCGAGCCCGGCGGCCCTCACCGCCGCGCGGACCGCGTGCGCCGCCAGGTCGGAGGCGGCCTCGCCCGGCGCGGCGACATGGCGCGCGCGGACCCCCGTGCGCTCGCTGATCCATTCCGGTGTGACACCGGCGCCTTCGGCCACCTCCGCGTTGGTGCGGACCGTCGAGGGAAGATAGGTGCCCATGCCCAGGACGCCGATAGGGCGGGTGTACGTCATGTGAGGGCTCCTTGGATCCAGGTGAGCGTGGCCCGCAGCGCGGCGTTGTAGTCGGCCGCGGCCAGTGGGGCGTCCGTCGCCCCGGCGCCGTGCACGAACGCCTCGGTGAGCAGGGGGAGATGCGGGCGCAGTCCGTCGCAGAGGTGGTCGATGACATCGGTGAGCGCCCGCACGTCCGCGGGCCGCAGGGTCTCGTGCGCGAGCAGCGAGGCGGACCAGCGGCGGGCGGCCATCGCCCCGTGCAGGGCGGCCAGCGGGGCCAGGACGGCGCGCGCGCTCTCGTCGCGCACCTCGCCGAGCACGCGTACGACGTCCCCGGCCATCAGGCCGTCGGCGTACAGCTCGCCGAGCAGGCCCGCGTCCTCCAGCAGCGGGTTCCAGGCGTCGAACGGGGCACCGCGCTCCGGGGCGCGCAGCCGCGCCGCGAGGTGGGCGGTGAGCCTGGCCCGGTGGGTGCGGGCGAGATCCGGCCACCAGGAGGGGGAGGCGGACGGGGGCCGCGCCGCGCCGCCGGCCGGTGCGGGTGCGCCCGCGCTCTCCTCGACCAGGGAGCGCCCGATGTCGTACAGGATGAGCCGGCTGTCCCCGCCCGCCGTGTCGAAGGCGTGGTGGAAGCCGTGGTAGCTGGCCAGCCGGTTGACGTCCAGGTGGCCGGAGAAGCCGCACCGGCGCTGGCATTCCGCGCTCACTTCGGCGGCGAGCCGGACGGTGGCGGCCTTGTACGCGGCGAGCGGCCGGTTGACGGCGGTCCAGGGGGTGAACCCCATCGTGTCGGCACCGTCGCCGTCCGAGGGCGCGGCGAGAGACCGCGTCCACAGGGCGCGGGCCCCGTGCGCGGCGCAGGTCAGGGCGAAGGCGTCGGCCAGCGCGCCGAGCACCGCGCGCTGCTGGGTCCGGTACGACAGCAGCGGCGCGCCCGGTGCCAGCCGGCTCTGCGTACGGCGCTGCCGCGCGTAGTTGACGGCCTGTACGGCGGACTGGCGGGCGGTCGCGGCGGCCACGGCGGGCATGAGCGCCCACAGCCCCTGGCCCACCCGCAGGGTGCGCTGAAGCCGGCGCTCGGTGGATCCGGCCGGGTCGCGGAAGGTGCCGTCCGCGCCGATGGCCGCCCCGTCGGCCAGCCAGTGGGCCGTGGGCACCCGCAGCCGCCGGAACCGTACGAGGACGTAGTCCAGGGGCAGCGCGCCCAGTTCGATCGGCGAGGAGATCTCGATGCCGGGCAGCGGCCCGGTGCCGTCGGTCAGGTCGACCACGAAGCCGAAGACCCCCCGGTCGGTGCCGTCGATGAACAGTCGGGCGAGCACCACCGCCGTCTGGGGGACGTCCAGCGTGCCCGCGCTGCCGAACTTCGCGGCCTCCGGATCCGGAGTGTCCAGGACGAACTCCCTGGCGGCCGGGTCGTACCTGGCACAAGTCCGCGTCGCCAGATGGCTGTTCGCCTGACCGGCCTCGGTGATCAGGTAGACGCCCTTGGCGCGGCCGGCGGTCAGGGCCGCCATGCGCTCCGCCAGATACGCGGGATACGAGCCGAGTTGGATCATGGACCCGAGGCAGAGCGTGTGGTGCACCAGCGCGGCCAGGCACAGCGGCGGGTCGGTGACGGCGGCCCAGGCGTGGACGGCGGCGAGCCGCGCCGGGTCCTCGAAGATCTTCTCCGGAGGCGGGAGGGTCTGCCCCATCAGGCCCAACACGTGCAGCAGTTGGGCACCGCGGGACGAGCGGGTGCCGGCGTCGGTGCCGGTGGTTGTTCCGGTGCGCAGCCTGGAGAGGACTTCGGGCGGGCACGGGCCGTGCAGGATCCGGTGCAGTTCGGCGCAGGCGGTGGCGGGCAGGGTGTCGGTGAGCATGGGTGGGCCTCCGGGGGAAGAGGGGGTCACCGGTGGAGGTGGCGCTACGAGGGGGTGGGTGTCACCAGGCGAAGTCGAGGTCCGTCAGCGGTGCGTGGACCGGCGGGCCGCCGCACGGGTCCAGCACCCGGCGCGCCGAGGTCGCCAGCGCGTCCCCCGTGCCGGCCTCCAGGAGCATGTCCGGGCGGCAGGTGTGCAGCTGGTGCAGCACGGCGGGTACGACGGCGGGTTTGACCAGGCAGTCCGCCAGGCCCAGCCGGGGATCGTCGTCCGGCAGGTAGGAGCGCCGGGCCACGGCGGAGAACACCGGGCAGCGGGCCTTGGACCAGGGGTAGGCGCGCAGCAGGGTGGCGAACGCCTCGGCCTGCGGGGCGAGCGCGGGATGGTGCGAGGAGAACGGCAGCCGCAGCCGGACGGCGGACACGCCCAGTTCCTCCGCCGTCTTCTCCACCCGGACGAGGTCGGCGTGCGGGCCGGAGACCACCACCGAGCGGTCGTCGTTGACCACCGCCACCACCGTGTCCGCGGCCCCGGCCACCGCGAGCAGCCTGCCTGCCTGCTCCTCCGGGCAGCCGAGCACGGTCAGCCCGCCCGGACAGAAGGCCAGGACCTGCGCGAGGTCGAGGGCGGCACGCGCCCCGTCCGCCACCGTGAGCACCCCGGCGGCGGCGACCGCCGCGATCTCCCCGAAGCTGACGCCGACGACCGCCGCCGGCGGCCCGTAGACACGGCTCAGCGCCCGGTGGACCGCCACCGAGGCACCGTATGCGGCGAGTTGCAGCGTTCCGGCGGGCGCCTCGGCCAGTTCGCGCGTGCCCGGAGGCCGGGAGCCCAGCAACCGCGCCGCAAGGAGGGGCAGATCGTGTTCGGCGGCTATGCCGTCGAGTTCTCCGAAAACCTCGCCTACGGCGTCGCGTACGACATCGGCGGTCCGTACCGCGCGGACCAGAGAAGTGACGGAGAAGTCACCTTGTCCGGGGAACAGATGAACGGGACGCTTCCCTGAGGGCCGGGAAGGAAGTCCGTGGGTGGAACGGGTGGACATCGGGCACTTTCCTTCGATCAAGGGGGCGATGCGCGCGGGACACGTGGTGGTCGGGGGTCCCGCGGGGGCTGTGGTCGCCGCGGCTCTTGGCGCGTTTCGAGCCTGCCGGAACCGAAGGCGTGAATATGGCCCCGCAAGGGGGCGAACCTGTTGAACACGAAATGGCGTTGAACGTTCGTACTGACGACCGGTCGCTCGGGACAGGACAAGCAACGTGCGATCGCCCCGTACTCCGAACCAGGCCCTGCGGATACTCCTGGCCGAGGCGCGCTGGAGCGGTGCCCGGCTCGCCCGCGAGGTCAACGCCCTGGGCGCCGCCCAGGGAACCCCGTACCGCTACGACCGCACGACGGTCGCCCACTGGCTGGCGGGCAGCCGCCCGCGCCCTCCCGTGCCCCAGCTCGTCGCGCTGGCCCTCTCGCGACGCCTCGACAGGCGGGTACGGGCGGAGGACACTGGGCTCCTCGCCCCCGGCCGGCCGAGCCCCGACGGGGAGAGCACGGGCGAAGGAGACGCCGTGGCACGCCTGGACCGGATACTGCACGGCACCTGCCGATGCGGTCTCGTCCTGGCCGATCCCTACGCCCTGCCGACGGCGGCCGGACCGCACGAGCCGTTCCCGCCCATCGAACCGCAGCCGCCGGATCCCGCCACCGGCCCCGCCGCCCCCGCCCCCGCCTTCGCCCCTGCCCCTGCCTCCGACCCGCCGGGCCGCATCGGTATGAACCAGGTGGCCTCCGCGCGGGAACTCCTCACCCTCTTCTCGCGGACGGACAGCACCTTCGGCTCCGGGGCGGTCCGCGTCCCGCTGCGCCAGTACCTGTCGACCACGCTGCTGCCTTGGCTGCGATGCGACATGAAACCCGCCGTACGACGCGAGTTGTTCACCGTGGCCGCCCAGCTCGCCTACCTGTGCGCGTTCGCCCACTTCGACATGAACCACCATGTCGCCGCCCAGCGCTTGTACCTGACGAGCATTCAACTGGCAGCCGAGGCGGGCGATCCGGTAGGGCGGGCGCTCGGTCTGCGCGGGCTGAGCGTGCAGGCGCACGCCCTGGGGCGGTTCGCCGAGGCCCAGGACCTCGCCGAGAATGCCGTACACATCGGCGTCCGGTACGTACCCCCGCACCAGCAGGCTTTCCTCTACGGCCAGTTGGCGGTGGCGCGCGCGGCGGCCGGTGGATCGGGGGCCGCCGGGCTCCTCACCTCGGCCGAGCGGTGCCTGGAGAGATCCGCGAGCGGTGCCACCTCTGTCGGCGCCTTCCACCAGGGCTCCCTCGCGCTCCAGCAGGCCGTCGTGGCCAGGAGCGCGGGTGATCTGAACGCCGCCGTCCGGGCCTTCCAGCTCTCCCGGCGGTACCGGCCCGCCGAGGAGTGGCGGTCCGCGGCACTGGCCGCCGCCGAACTGGCCGAGACCCAGCTCTCGGCGGGCCACCTCGACCAGGCCTGCAACACGTGGCAGGACTTCCTCGACGTGTACCCGCACATCCACAGCGCCCGCGCCGACGACCGGCTGCGCGCCCTGCACGCCGCGCTCCGGCCGCACTCGGCCCACCCCGCCGCGGCGGCGGTGCTGGCCCGCGCGCGCGTGGCCCACTCCAGGACCGGCCAGGATCACCGGAACGGGGCTGGCGAGGGCGGCGGTGGCAACGGCAGCGGCAACGGGCATGCGGGGACCGACCGTTGATGTGGACCGGCCGCCGAGCCCCTGGTCCGATCCCATAGCACGAGACCCCGCCCGCGTCCCCGCCCGACTGCTCCAGGAGGGTGAAAACCGGACCGGCGGTGGAGGGACGGGCGATCACGCCGGTTGGATGGCAGCGCCGTACCCCGGCCACTCATCCCTTCGTACGACAGCAGGAAAATGAACCGCAGCGTCCTGTCCGAAGTCTTCCGCGCCACCCTGCGCGTCCCTCCCGGCACTCTCACGGTCGCCACGTCCTTCACCCACCCCGCGCGCGGCCGGGTCGACTGCCCCGCCCACGGCCTGCTCGCGGCACTGACCCGCAACAGCGGGCTCGTGCCGCGGAACCGGGCCCTGCCGGCGACGTGTCTGCACACACACCTGCCCGACGCCGCGACCACGGTCTTCGCCGTCACCTACGAGAGACCCGAGGGAGGCCATCACGGCCTGGCCCTGGCGGCGGACGCGAAGGACTCGGCGGCGCTGGCCTTGGCGGGCCGGCAGATCGACTCCTTCCGGGCCGTCCTGCGGACTCGCAGGCTGCTGTACGTCATGGCCCCGACCACCACCGCCGACGCCCGGCCGCCCGCGGCTTCCGTGCCCGCGCAGGCCGCCGCCCCCTCCTGGGAGTCGTGCGGGTGCCCGGCGACCCGTGCGTGCCCCGCGACGCGGAACGCGAACAGCGCGCTGCACCGGTTAGCGGACCGGGGGGACGAGATCGTCGTCGTGGGTTCCCAGGCCGCCGGGCCGCCGCCCTGGCGGGCGCGGACCACCGGCGCCGCGCCGGTCGCGGTGCGCTCCCGGCAGGAGGCGGAGGCCGTCGCCGTCGGCGATCCGGACCGGCTCGCGTTCGTGGTGACACCGGGGTCCGTCGTCTCCGAGGTGGCGGCCATCCTCAAGGTGCTGCGACGGCGGTACCCCCGGCTGCGCGGCCAGCACCCCTCGGAGTGGTGCTACACCATGGAGGACCTCCACACGGCGGTCGCCGCCGCGCTGAGCCAGTCCGACACCCTGCTGGTCGCCGGAGGCCGCTCGGCCCCCGCCGTCCGGACCGCCGTGTCCCAGGCCGCCGAGGCCAAGCTGCGGGTGCACGACGTCACCACGCCGACGAGCCTGCGCCCGCAGGACATCGACGCGGCGACGATCACCCTCGTGGACGCCACGCCCGACGGGCGCGGACGGCGGGAGATCGGCCGGATCATGAACGGCCTGGGCCCCGCGAGCCACATCCGCCGCGAGGTCCGCTCCTACCCGGAGCCACTTCTGGTGCCCCGCTCGTCCGCGGTGCCCTGACCGCACGACCCGCTCACGGGCCCCGCCGCACGCCCGCTCTCGTTCTACGCTTCCTACGTACACGCGTTCTTCGCTGCGTACAGGCACGCGCTTCCTGTCCGACGCGGGTGAGCGAGGGTGCGAGAGGCGGGAAACGTTCAGGTCACAGCGGGTATGGAGCGGGATTCATGCGGTTGACGGTCTTCTGGCAGCGGATGGCGGAACACTTCGGTCAGGGGTACGCCGAGACCTTCGCCCGCGATCACGTGATGTCGGAACTGGGCGGCCGCACGGTGAACGAGGCGCTGGACGCCGGCTGGGACGCCAAGGACGTGTGGCGCGTGGTGTGCGCCGTCATGGACGTGCCAGGGGAGCGGCGCTGAGCCTGCCGCCGAATCCCCGGCGGTATGGGGCGAAATGCCCGGTAAGTACAGTGTGAAGTCGACGCTACGGCACTGATCGGTCACGAAAGCCGCAGGTGGGCGCCGTTTGTCGGTGGGGTGGGCGAGACTTGGCGCGTGGCACGTACTGACGAGGACACCGAGCAGCCGACCCGGCCCACGGCACCGGCCGACCCGACGGCGACGACCGACCGGCCGCCGGCTCCGGGTGCCGTCACGCCGGACGGTCGCATGACCGACGGTCGTATGCCGGATGGTCCTGTGGCGGACGGCCGCATGCCGCGCTGGCTGCCGCGCGCCATGGTGCTCGCGCTCGCGCTGATCGCCGCCTTCCAGCTGGGCAGCTGGGCCTTCCACCAGCTCACCGGGCTGCTGATCAACATCCTGATCGCGTTCTTCCTGGCCCTGGCGGTCGAGCCCGCGGTGAGCCGGATGGCCGCCCGCGGCATGCGCAGGGGCCTCGCCACCTTCCTCGTCTTCTTCCTGCTCACCATCGCCGCCGCGGGATTCGTCACCCTGCTCGGCTCGATGCTGGCCGGCCAGATCATCAAGATGATCGAGGGCTTCCCGGACTACCTGGACTCGCTCATCCACTGGATCAACCAGACCTTCCACGCCAACCTCAGACGGGTCGACGTCCAGGAGGGGCTGCTCCACTCCGACTGGCTGCGCAAGTACGCGCAGAACAGCGCGGCCGGTGTCCTCGACGTGTCCCAGCAGGTGCTCGGCGGCCTCTTCCAGCTGCTGACCATCGCGCTGTTCTCGTTCTACTTCGCGGCCGACGGCCCCCGGCTGCGCCGCGCCCTGTGCTCGGTGCTGCCGCCCGCGCGCCAGTCCGAGGTGCTGCGCGCCTGGGAGATAGCCGTCGACAAGACGGGTGGCTACCTCTACTCGCGCGGCCTCATGGCGCTCGTCTCCGGCATCGCGCACTACATCCTGCTGCAAGCCCTGGGCGTGCCGTACGCGCCCGTGCTCGGTGTCTGGGTGGGGCTGGTCTCGCAGTTCGTCCCCACCATCGGCACCTATCTCGCGGGCGCGCTGCCGATGCTGATCGCGTTCACCGTCGCCCCTTGGTACGCGGTGTGGGTGCTGGTCTTCGTCGTGATCTACCAGCAGTTCGAGAACTACATGCTCCAGCCCAAGCTGACCGCCAAGAGCGTCGACATCCACCCCGCCGTCGCCTTCGGCTCGGTCATCGTGGGTACGGCGCTGCTGGGCGCCGTCGGCGCGCTGATCTCCATCCCCGCGGTGGCCACCCTTCAGGCCTTCCTGGGCGCCTACGTCAAGCGCTACGACGTCACCGACGACCCCCGCGTACACGGACACCACCCGCGTCCCCAGACCACCCCCGGCCTCCTCGCCCGCCTCAGGTCCACGCGCACCCGGCGCTAGCGCCGCCCTTCCCGGCTCGGGGGCGCAACCGGTTCGTCTTCGCTCTGGCACCGCTCGGGGTGTCGCTTGACACGAAAATCGAACATCCATTCTTATGAAGGCTCCGGCGCGGCTGTGGACCGGGGGTTAGGTCGTGGTTTGGGTAGATATGCACCCTGGTTATCCACAGGCCGGGCCGATGTCGGGACGCATTGTCAGTGGCAGGCGCTAGCGTCTTTGACGTGAAGCGATCGACTCAAGCAAACCGGGTGGAACCCATGGCAGGAACCGACCGCGAGAAGGCGCTCGACGCCGCCCTCGCACAGATTGAACGGCAATTCGGCAAGGGCGCGGTCATGCGCATGGGCGAGCGGTCGAAGGAGCCCATCGAGGTCATCTCGACCGGTTCGACCGCGCTCGACGTGGCCCTCGGCGTCGGCGGCCTGCCGCGCGGCCGCGTCGTGGAGATCTACGGACCGGAGTCCTCCGGTAAGACGACCCTGACGCTGCACGCCGTGGCGAACGCGCAGAAGGCCGGCGGCCAGGTCGCGTTCGTGGACGCCGAGCACGCCCTCGACCCCGAGTACGCGCGCAAGCTGGGCGTCGACATCGACAACCTGATCCTCTCCCAGCCGGACAACGGCGAGCAGGCGCTGGAGATCGTGGACATGCTGGTCCGCTCCGGCGCGCTCGACCTGATCGTCATCGACTCCGTCGCCGCGCTCGTGCCGCGCGCGGAGATCGAGGGCGAGATGGGCGACAGCCACGTCGGTCTCCAGGCCCGTCTGATGAGCCAGGCGCTGCGGAAGATCACCAGCGCGCTCAACCAGTCCAAGACCACCGCCATCTTCATCAACCAGCTCCGCGAGAAGATCGGCGTCATGTTCGGCTCCCCGGAGACCACGACCGGTGGCCGGGCGCTGAAGTTCTACGCCTCGGTGCGCATCGACATCCGCCGCATCGAGACCCTGAAGGACGGCACCGAGGCGGTCGGCAACCGAACCCGCTGCAAGGTCGTCAAGAACAAGGTCGCGCCCCCCTTCAAGCAGGCCGAGTTCGACATCCTCTACGGCCAGGGCATCAGCCGCGAGGGCGGCCTGATCGACATGGGCGTGGAGCACGGCTTCGTCCGCAAGGCCGGCGCCTGGTACACGTACGAGGGCGACCAGCTCGGCCAGGGCAAGGAGAACGCGCGCAACTTCCTCAAGGACAACCCCGACCTGGCCAACGAGATCGAGAAGAAGATCAAGGAGAAGCTGGGTGTGGGTGTCCGGCCGGAGGAGCCGTCGGCCGAGCCCGGTGCGGACGCCGCGGGTGCCGCCCCGGCCGAGGACACCGCCAAGACGGCCGCCCAGGCCGCCAAGGCCACCAAGCCCAAGGCCGCCGCTGCCAAGAGCTGACCGTGACACGACGAACCGACTGGTCCGAGTACGAGCACGCCACCCCCGGTGCCTCACGGGGGAGGGGCACCGGGGGCTGGCCGGCCCCTGCTCCGGGCGGTGACGACGCGTACGCGACCGGTGGAGACGGCGGATACGGGGTGGGCGGGTACGGAGACGGTGCCTGGCCGGGCGAAGGGGGCGGCGAGCCGCACGGGGGCGGCTCGACCGGTCGCCGGGGGCGCGGCCGCCGACGGCGCGGCTTCGGGGAGCCGCCCGGTGAGGACGAAGGCACCCCCTCCTCGTCGAGGGCCGAGCAGGGGGAGTCTTCAGGGGACCCGGCTGAGCGGGCACGGGCGATCTGTCTGCGCCTGCTCACCGGGACCCCACGCACCCGCAAGCAGCTCGCGGACGCCCTGCGCAAGCGGGAGATCCCCGAGGACGTGGCCGAGGAGGTGCTGTCGCGGTTCGAGGAGGTCGGGCTGATCGACGACGGCGCGTTCGCGGACGCCTGGGTGGAGTCCCGGCACCACGGCCGGGGGCTGGCCCGGCGGGCCCTCGCACGGGAGCTGCGCACCAAGGGGGTCGACTCGGCGCTGATCGAGGAGGCCGTCGGACGGCTCGACTCCGACCAGGAGGAGGAGACCGCCCGGGAACTCGTCGCCCGCAAGCTGCGCGCCACTTGGGGTCTGGACCGCGACAAGCGCATCCGCCGCCTCGCCGGCATGCTCGCCCGCAAGGGCTACTCCGAGGGCATGTCCCTGCGCATCGTCCGCCGCGCCCTGGAGGAAGAGGGCGAGGACACGGACTTCCTCGGCGAGACGTCCGACTTCTGAACGCGCTGGCACTGTCGGCGGCGGTGTCGCGTTCGCCGTGCTCAGCGCGTTCAGTGCCGGGTCGACCTGCCAGGGGCGCCGGTCGTCACGCCCCCGGCAGGGTCACCGGCAGACCGGTCGAGCGCCAGGACTGGAAGCCGCCCACCAGGTCGGTGGCCCGGTGCAGGCCGAGTTGGTGGAGGGAGACCGCGGCGAGGGAGGAGGCGTAGCCCTCGTTGCAGATCACCACGATGCGCAGATCGTGGCTCGTGGCCTCGGGGAGGCGGTGGCTGCCCTGCGGGTCGAGGCGCCACTCCAGTTCGTTGCGCTCGACGACGACGGCGCCGGGGATCAGCCCGTCCCGCTCGCGCAGGGCCGCGTACCGGATGTCGACCAGCAGAGCCTCACCAGTGCGCGCCGTGTCGTACGCCTCCCGCGCCTCGATGCGCCGGTAGCCGGTGCGGACCCGCTCCAGCAACGCGTCGATGCCGACCGGGTGGGGGTGCGGGGCGGCGCTCACTGCCAGTCCTCCGGGCGTTCGACCTGCTCCAGGCGCAGCACCTGGCCCGAGCGACTGTAGCGGCGGATGCGGGGGAGCGGCGGGTAGTAGGCGTGGACGGAGATCGCGTGTCGGTCGGGGGACTCGTTGAGGACCTCGTGCACATGGTGGCGGCCGAAGGCGCGGCCCTGTCCGGCGGGCAGCCGGCGTTCGCGGTCCACGCCCTCGGTGAGTTCCAGGGTCTTCCAGCCGTCGGTGGGCAGCCGGGCGGCGAGCGAGTTCTCCTTGAGCTCGCCCGAGGCGGTGAGGAAGGCGCCGACGGATTCGGCGTGGTCGTGCCACCCGGTGCCGGCACCGGGCGGCCAGCCGATCAGCCAGGCCTCGCTGCCGCCGGGCCCCTCCAGCCGCACCCAGGTGCGGCCCTCCGGATCGAGCGGGAGAGAGGCGAGCAGTTCGGCGTCGGCCGCCGTGCGCCGTACGAACGCGAGGAGGTCCGCCTGGGTCGGCGCGGAGCCGGCGGCGGGGGACGCCGAAGGAGACGTCGAGGCAGACGAGAGGGACACGTGCACCGTCCTGAAGAGGGTTCGCGGAACGGGCGCACGACGGCGCCCGGAGGAAAGGGGATGCGAATTCAGCAGGACGGCCGACACACACAGCCCGCGTAGCGGACGAGGTCCATATGGACCCTCCGCCACAGGCGCACACAGGTGTCGGTCACGACGGGAGTACAGCACGCCACCGAAAACCCGGTCAACAGACGGTCACGATGTGGACGGAGGGTGACGGCGCGGGGGAGCGAGCGCGGGGGAGCGAGGGGGAGCGAGCAAACGAACGGCAGCGGCTCCGGCGTCCCGCACACCACCGAGTTCACCTCCCCACGCCCCTGCCTCACCCTGCCATCCAGCGCGCATCCTGGGCGGACTTCAGCCTCATCAAAGCGCCCCCGAGCCCCCACCCCGGCAGCCCCCGGCCCCCCATCACCCCACCCCCGCCTCCACCCCCTCCCGCACCACTCCGCCCACCGTCGCCTCCGCTGCCGAGTAGAGGTCGGCGGGGCGGACGCCGTTGAAGGTGGTGACCAGGTGGCCGTCGGGGCGGACGAGGAGGACGCTGTGGGCCGGGGCGCCCGGATACGCCTCGGCGACCAGCAGCTCGGCGGGGTGCGGCAGCGCCGTCACCGCGGCGGCCAGCCGGGGCATCACCCCCGCGGACACCCAGTGCTTGCGGTCCCAGACACCGGTGCCGGGAGCGATCAGCACGACGAGCAGTGAACCGCGGCCGAGGCGGTCGCGGAGGCGGACGAAGGAGCCGTCCTCCGCCGTGACACGGACGTCGGTCACCGGGGCGCCGGGCCCGGTGTCCACCGGGATCTCACCCTGGAGGCGGCCGGGCGTAAGGGGGGACTCCGTGTACGCCCCCGGCGCGCCGAGCGCCCCGCGGCCCAGGTGGCCGTCGGTGAGGAGCGCGTCGTGGCCGCGGGCCGTACCGGGCACGATCTGCCGCAGCGCGCCCCCGCCGCGCAGCCCCGGCAGTGCCTGGTCGGCGGCGCGCAGCCGGGCGGCGACCACCGCGCGCCGCTCGGCCTGGTAGCTGTCGAGCAGCGCCTCGTGCGGCCCGTGGTGCCAGGCGGCGGCCAGTTTCCAGGAGAGGTTGTCGGCGTCCCGCAGCCCCTCGTCGAGCCCCTGCGTGCCCAGCGCGCCGAGCAGGTGCGCCGCGTCGCCGGCGAGGAAGACCCGGCCGTCGCGCCACCGCCGGGCCAGCCGGTGGTGCACGGTGTGGACGCCGGTGTCCAGCAGTTCGTACGGCGGTGTGGAGCCGTCGGTCCAGCCCGCGAGGGTCTCGCGGATGCGGGCCACCAGCAGTTCGGGCGTGACCAGGTCCTTGCCCGGCGGCAGCAGCCAGTCCAGGCGCCAGGCGCCGTCCGGGAGGGGGCGCGCGGTCACCTCCCCGGCGAAGGGCCCGGACGACCGCCATGGCGGCACCCGGTGCAGCAACGCCTGCCCCTCCCCGGGGAGTTCCGTGCGCAGCGCGGCGACCGCGTGCCGCTCCACCGCCGTACGGCCGGGAAAGCGGATGTCCTGGAGTTTGCGCACGGTCGAGCGGGTGCCGTCGCAGCCCACCAGGTAACTCCCGCGCCACCAGGTGCCCTTGGGGCCACGGGTGTGCGCGGTGACGCCGGAGGGCTCTTGCTCGATCGCGTCCAGCCGGCTGTCGGTGGCGATCTCCACCAGCGGCTGGCCGGCGGCGGCCGACCGCAGCAGGCCGGTGATCACATGCTGGGCGATGTGCACCGGGGCGGGCTCGTCCGGGGCGAAGGCGATCTCGCCCACCACCTGCCGGCGGCGCAGCGAACGCCAGCCGGTCCAGCGCACGCCGTGGTGGTCGAGGGCCGCCCCGGTCAGCCGTTCCAGCAGCGCGGCGGTGTCCTCGCGCAGCACGACGGTGCGCGCCGGCCGGGCTTCCTCCTTGCCGGGTCCCTCGTCCAGGACGACGGACGGCACCTCCTGGCGGGCCAGCGCCAGGGCGAGCGTGAGCCCGACGGGCCCCGCTCCGACGATGATCACCGGGTCCACGGCGCGACGCCCCCTGTCCGCGGTGATGCCTCGGTGGCGATGGGTGAACAGCAAGGTGAGGCCGGGTGCACGATCACAAAAGGTATGCAACCCATTGGGGGAGTATGCGTCAAGTGACCCTCGGGGGCAGTGGCGATCATGCCACTGCCCCCGGCCGAATCGTGCAAATTAAATGATCGTCATTTCTTGGTGCCGGTGATGTCATCGATACCGGAGACGGATCCGGCCGGATCCGCGCCGGTCGCCGCCGTACCCGCGATGTCCGCCACGTCCTGCGCACCCAGCACCGCGCCGGCCGACTTCCTGCCCCGCCGCAGCCGGCCCTCCAGCCAGTGCGCGAAGGAGGTCAGCGAGAAGTTGATGAGCACGTAGATCACGGCCACGACGGTGAGCGAGGCGATGAAGTTGCCGTAGTAGCCGCTCATCGTGTTGGCCGAGTTCAGCAGTTCGGGGAAGGTGAGGACCGCGCCGCCGAGGGCGGTGTCCTTCACGATGACCACCAACTGGCTGACGATCGCCGGGAGCATCACGGTGACCGACTGCGGCAGCAGCACCAGCCGCATCATCTGGCCCTTGCGCAGACCGATCGCCAGGGACGCCTCGGACTGGCCCTTGGGCAGCGAGAGGATGCCCGCGCGGACGATCTCGGCGAGCACCGACGCGTTGTACAGCACCAGGCCGGTGACGACCGCGTAGAACGGCCGGTCGTCCGAACTGACGCCGGTGTACTGGGCGAACAGCGCGAGCCCGAAGATCATCAGGACCAGTACGGGGATCGCGCGGAAGAACTCGACCACGACCGCGGCGATCACGCGCACCCAGGTGTGGTCCGAGAGCCGGGCGATGCCGAGGACCGCGCCCAGCGGAAGCGCGATGACCATCGCCAGCGCCGCCGCCTCCAGGGTCTTCTGGAGACCCGGCCAGATGTACGTGCTGTACGCCTCGGAGCCGGAGAAGAACGGCTTCCACAGCGCCCAGTTCAGCTGGCCTTTGTCGCTCAGGGCGCTGTAAACCCACCAGACGAGGGCCGCGAGGACGACCAGGAAGGCCGCCGTGTACAGGACGTTGCGCCGCTTGGCGCGCGGTCCCGGAGTGTCGTACAGGACGGAAGTCATCGCTTCACCGCCACCTTCTTGCCCACCCAGCCGAGGATCAGGCCGGTCGGCAGGGTCAGGCAGACGAAGCCGAAGGCGATGACCGCCGAGATCGACATCAGCTGCGCCTCGTTCTCGATCATCTTCTTCATCAGCAGGGCCGCCTCCGCCACGTTGATCGCGGCGGCCACCGTCGTGTTCTTCGTCAGCGCGATCAGTACGTTGGTCAGCGGTCCGACGGTCGCGCGGAACGCCTGCGGGAGCACGACCAGGCCCAGCACCTGGGAGAAGCTGAGGCCGATGGCCCGGGCGGCCTCCGCCTGGCCGACCGGCACCGTGTTGATGCCGGCCCGGATCGCCTCGCACACGAAGGCCGAGGTGTAGACGATCAGACCGAGCACGGCCAGCCGGAAGTTGATCGCGTCGAAGCCCTTGGCGCCCAGGCTGATGCCCAGCGTCTGGTTCAGACCGAGCGAGGAGAACAGGATGATCACCGTGAGCGGGATGTTCCGCACGATGTTCACGTAGGCGGTGCCGAAACCGCGCATCAGCGGTACCGGGCCCACCCGCATGGCGGCCAGCAGAGTGCCCCAGACCAGGGAGCCCACGGCCGACAGCAGGGTGAGCTGCACCGTCGTCCAGAAGGCGCCCAGTACGTCGTAATGTCCAAGAAAGTCGAACACGATCTCCCGCGCTTCCGCGTGTAGGGATGCCCACGGTGCGCCGCCGTGGGCGGCGGCGCACCGGCAGGGCGTTGCCTCAGCTCTTGACGTCGCCGATCTTCGGCGCGGGCTCGTTCTTGTAGTCGGCCGGGCCGAAGTTCTTCTTCACGGCCGCGGCCCAGGAGCCGTCGGAGACCATGGACTGGAGGGCCTTGTTGATCTTCGCCTTGAGGTCGCTGCCCTTCTTGACGCCGATCCCGTAGTTCTCATTGGTCATCTTGAAGCCGCCGAGCTTGAACTTGCCCTTGAACTGGGCCTGGGCGGCGTAACCGGCGAGGATCGAGTCGTCCGTGGTGAGGGCGTCGATGGCGCCGCTCTGGAGACCCGAGAGACAGGCCGAGTAGGTCGGGTAGGTCACCAGGTCGGTCTTGAGGTTCAGCTTGGCCTTGAGGTTCTGGGCCGAGGTCGAGCCGGAGACCGAACACAGCTTCTTGCCGTTAAGGTCCTTCGGCGCCTTGATGGCCGTCTCGTCGGCGCGCAGCAGCACGTCCTGGTGTGCCAGCAGGTACGGGCCGGCGAAGTCGACCTTCTGCTCGCGCTCGGGGGTGATCGAGTACGTGGCGGCGATGAACTGGACGTCACCGCGCTGGAGCATGGTCTCGCGGTCCGCGCTCTTGGACTGCTTCCACTCGATCTGGTCGGGGCCGTAGCCGAGCTTCCTGGCGACATAGGTGGCCACGTCGACATCGAAACCCGCGTAGCCCTGGGGCGTCTGCTGGCCGAGACCGGGCTGGTCGAACTTGATGCCGATGGCGATCTTCTTGCCGCCGGAGGATCCGTTGTCGTCCTTGCCACCGCCGCACGCGGTGGCGGCGAGACCGAGGGCGAGGACGGCGGCCGAGGCGGCGGTGACCTTGCGGAGCTGCATGCTGAACATCCTTCGAAGTGGTGAGGGACGAGGCCCGTCGGAGAATTCGACCCCTGGGCGCCTGCGACGGCCGCCCGCGGCCTCAGTGGTGCAGGATCTTGGACAGGAAGTCCTTGGCCCGGTCGCTGCGCGGGTTGCTGAAGAACTGCTCGGGCGCGGCTTCCTCGACGATCCGGCCGTCGGCCATGAAGACCACACGATGCGCGGCCGACCGCGCGAAGCCCATCTCGTGGGTGACGACGACCATCGTCATGCCCTCACGGGCGAGTTGCCGCATGACGTCCAGGACCTCGTTGATCATCTCGGGGTCGAGGGCCGAGGTCGGCTCGTCGAACAGCATGATCTTCGGGTCCATCGCCAGCGCCCGCGCGATGGCGACACGCTGCTGCTGACCGCCGGACAGCTGAGCGGGGTACTTGTCGGCCTGGGTGCCCACACCGACCCGGTCGAGCAGGGCCCGCGCCTTCTCCTCGGCCTGCTTCTTGTCGGCCTTGCGGACCTTGACCTGACCCAGCACCACGTTCTCGAGCACGGTCTTGTGCGCGAAGAGGTTGAAGGACTGGAAGACCATCCCGACGTCGGCGCGCAGCCGCGCCAGCTCCCGGCCCTCGTGCGGCAGGGGCTTGCCGTCGATCGTGATGGTGCCCGAGTCGATCGTCTCCAGGCGGTTGATGGTGCGGCACAGAGTCGACTTCCCGGACCCGGAGGGCCCGATGACGACCACGACCTCGCCACGGTCGATCGTCAGGTCGATGTCCTGGAGCACGTGCAACGCGCCGAAGTGCTTGTTGACGCTGCTCAGGACGACCAGTTCGTCGGACGCGGCCTTGTCCTCCTTGGCCACCGATACTTCGGTCATCGCTTCACGGCTCCGTCCTCCTCGGTTTCGGAGGACAGTAATGACGGCCTGTGACCTGCGTCATCACATCTGAGGGAGATCTGAGCATCACGATCCGGTAGCCGCCGTGCACATCTCGTAGCGGCACCCGTCAGGATGCGTATCGGCCGCATAACGGAAGCCACGGGCAACCGGGAGCCACTTGACGACGTCCTGCTCCATCGGCGTCACTGCCATGGTGCCCGCGTGCGGGCGCATGATCTGCAAGGCGGATAAACGATGTCCGTACGACCACTGAACCGGAGGGGGCCGGAATGAGACTGCTGCTCGTCGAGGACGACAACCACGTCGCCGCGGCCCTCTCCGCCGTGCTGACCAGGCACGGTTTCGATGTCACCCACGCGCGCAACGGCGAGGAGGCCCTGCGCGCCCTCGTCCCCGAGAGCGACGGCTTCGGCGTGGTCCTGCTCGACCTGGGCCTGCCCGACCAGGACGGCTACGAGGTCTGCGGCAAGATCCGCAAACGCACCGGCACCCCGGTGATCATGGTCACCGCCCGCTCCGACGTCCGCTCCCGCATACACGGGCTCAACCTGGGCGCCGACGACTACGTGGTGAAGCCGTACGACACCGGGGAACTGCTCGCCCGGATCCACGCCGTCAGCCGGCGCACCGCCCACGAGGACCCCGCCCAGGCCGGCGACGACCTGCTGCACCTCGGCCCGGTGCGCATCGAACTGCCCACCCGCCAGGTCAGCGTGGACGGCGCGGTCGTCCAGCTCACCCGCAAAGAGTTCGACCTGCTGGCGCTGCTCGCCCAGCGCCCCGGAGTGGTCTTCCGGCGGGAGCAGATCATCAGCGAGGTCTGGCAGACCAGTTGGGAGGGCACCGGACGCACCCTGGAGGTGCACGTCGCCTCGCTGCGCGCCAAGCTGCGGCTGCCCGCGCTCATCGAGACCGTCCGCGGCGTCGGCTACCGGCTCGTCGCCCCGGCCACCTAGCGGGGATCGCGTGCGCACACGGCTGCTGCCGCTGCTCATCGTTCTGATGGCGGCCGTACTCCTCGCCCTGGGCGTCCCGCTCGCCGTCAGCATGGCCGCGTCCGAGCAGCAGCGGGTCGTGGTCGACCGGATCGACGACACGGCACGCTTCGCCGCGCTCGCCCAGTTCGTCACCGAGGGCCCCGGCGGCTCCCAGCGCACCGGCACGGACGAGCGCTGGGAGACCCTGCGCAGCGAACTCGACAGCTACTACGACGTCTACGGCATACGTGCCGGGGTCTTCTACCGCAACGGCTCCGCCATGGCCAACGCGCCCGGCGACTGGTTCGTACCGCCGGCGGGGGAGGTGCGGGAGGCGTTCGACGAGGCGCTGCTCAGCCGGCGCAGCCACGACCCGCAGCAGGCATGGCCCTGGCGGGACAGCCGGCTGGTGGTCGCCTCACCGGTGATCCGGGACGGGGACGTGATCGCGGTCGTCGTCACCGACTCGCCCACCGGGCCGCTGCGCGGGCGCATCCTGCACGGCTGGCTGCTCATCGGGGCCGGCGAGATCGCCGCCATGCTGCTCGCCGTCGGCGCCGCACTGCGGCTCACCGGGTGGGTGCTGCGACCCGTACGGGTACTGGACGCCACCACCCACGACATCGCCACCGGGCGGCTGAAATCCCGCGTCGCGGCAGCCGGCGGACCCCCGGAACTCCGGCGCCTCGCCCACTCGTTCAACGAGATGGCGGACCACGTCGAGGAAGTCCTCGAACAGCAGCGCGCGTTCGTCGCGGACGCCTCCCACCAGCTGCGCAACCCGCTGTCCGCGCTGCTGCTGCGCATCGAACTGCTCGCGCTCGAACTCCCGGAGGACAACGCGGAGATCGCCTCGGTGCGCACCGAGGGCAAGCGCCTCGCTCACGTCCTGGACGACCTGCTCGACCTGGCGCTCGCCGAGCACGCCGAGGCCGATCTGAGCCTGACCGACATCGGCGCGCTCGCCGAGGACCGGCTGGCCGCCTGGACGCCGGCCGCCGAGGCCAAGGGGGTCCGGCTGACCGGCGACTGCCCGGCCACCACCGGCTGGGCCGACCCGATCACCCTGTCCAGCGCGCTGGACGCGGTGATCGACAACGCGGTGAAGTTCACCCCCGAGGGCGGCGCCGTGCGGGTCTCCGTCTCGTCCGAAGGGGACACCTCCAGGGTCGTCGTCACCGACACCGGGCCCGGCCTCACCGAGGAGGAACTCGCGCGCGTGGGCGACCGGTTCTGGCGCAGCGGCCGCCACCAGAACGTCAAGGGGTCCGGGCTCGGCCTGTCCATCACCCGCGCCCTCCTGGAGGCGGGCGGCGGCTCGATCGCCTACGGTCCCAACGAGCCGCGGGGACTGCGGGTGACGGTGTCGGTGCCGAGGTTCAGGGCTTGACCGAGCGGTAGTAGCGGCGGGCGCCCTCCTGGAGCGGGAGGGGGTCGGTGTAGATGGCGGTGCGCAGGTCGACCAGCTGGGCGGAGTGGACATGGGCGCCGATGCCGTCGCGGCTCTTGATCACGGTACGGGTCACCCATTCGGTGAGCCGGGGGTCCATGTCCGCGCGGGTGATCAGCAGGTTGGACACCGCGACCGTCGGCACCTGGACGCCGTGCTGGACGCCCGGATACGCCGACTCGGGCATGTTGGTGGCCCGGTAGTAGCGCGTGTCCTCGCCCTGTGCGTGCAGCTTGGTGACGAGGTCGGCGTCGATCGGGATGAACCGGAAGGCGCCCTTCCTGGCCAGCGTGACCAGTCCCTTGGTGGGCAGGCCGCCCGACCAGAAGAACGCGTCGATCGCGCCCTGTTGCAGCCGGCCGGGCCCGGTGTCTATGCCGTCGGCTGAGGGGGTGATGTCCGTGCGCGGGTCGATGCCGGCGGCCCGCAGCACCCGGTCGGCGATCAGCTTCACGCCCGAGTCGGGCAGTCCGGTCGCCACCCGCTTGTGCCGCAGATCGGCGATGCCGTGGATGTCCGAGTCGCTGCGCACGACGAGATGCACGTAGTCGTCGTAGAGCCGGGCCACTCCGCGCAGGTTCCGTGCGCCGCTGCCGTGCCCGAGCTGGTACGTCTGCACCGCGTCGGCCGCCGCGATGGTGAAGTCGGCCTGCCCGGTCGCCACCCGCCGCACGTTCTCCTGGGAGCCCGCGCTGTTGAGGAGCTTCACCTTCAGGCCCGGCATGTCCTTGGCCAGTTCGGCGCGCAGCCGCTCACCGTACTCCTGGTAGACGCCCTTGGGCGTGCCGGTGCTGAAGACGATCGTGCCGCCCGGCGGCTTCTCGCCCAGCGGCAGCAGCCACCACAGCAGCAGACCGAGGACGACGGCACCGGCGGCCACGGCCGGCAGCGCCCGGCGCCTGCCGACGCGCGCGAACAGCTTGGACATGCGGCGATCCTGCCATCCGAGGTACGACACTGACCAGGTCCGGGGCTGTGAGGTGGGCCGCAGGCGGGGGCGGAAGGCGGTCGGCGGTCCGGGGCCGGAGGGGACGGTCTGCCCAGGACCGGAGGAGACGGTCGGGCGGCGGGCGTTGTCAGTGGGGGCCGTTAAAGTCGACGCATGAGCACTTCGCCCGCCGATCTCGTCCGTGAGTTCCACCGCGCCTTCGGCCTGGACGCCCGCAGCACGCCCACCGAGGTCTCGCCCGAACTGGCCGCCCATCGCTGGGACATGCTCGCCGAAGAGGCCGCGGAGGTCGGCGAGGTCTCCGTCGACGGCCCGCTGGACAAGCTGGCACACGAACTGGCCGACGTGGTGTACGTCGCGTACGGCACCGCCCTGGTCCACGGCATCGACCTGGACCAGGTGATCGCCGAGATCCACCGCGCCAACATGAGCAAGCTCGGCCCGGACGGACAGGTCAGCCGCCGCGCCGACGGCAAGGTCCTCAAGGGCGAGCACTACCGGGCACCGGACGTGTCGTCGGTCCTGCGCCGCCAGGGCTGGATACCCGCGGCGCGGGAGGACGCCACGCGTACGGGCGCCCAGTAGCCCCTTCGGCCAGGGTGCCGCCGCCGCGGCTCAGGGCCGCGCGCCGGTGCCGCCCAGTCGGGTCAACAGGCTCGCGAGCAGGGGAATTTCCTCCTCTCGCCAGGCCGGGGCGGTGAAGAGGTCCTCGGCGGTTTCCTCGGCCGTGGCCAGCATCTCCGTCAGGCGGGTCCGGCCCGTGCCGGTCAGCGAGGCGTAGGCCACGCGCGCGTCCCGCGCGTCCGGTTCCCTGGTCACCAGCCCGATCCGCTCCAGGGGAGCGAGCGCGCGGGTGACCCCGGAGGCCGTCAGCCCCAGCGCCTCCGCGAGGTCGACGCGGCGCATCCGGCCGCCTGTCGCCTGTCCGAGCCGGAGCAGCAGGGTGAAGTCGGCGAGGCTCACCCCGTGCAGCCCGCCGAGCCGGGCGTCGAACCGCCGTACGAGCGCCGCCTGGGCCCGCACCAGACGCAGGGCCGCGTCCAGGGCGTCACTCATGGTCCGTGTCCATCCGGAAACAGCTCCTTGCGACTTCCTTGAGTAGTCAAGTTTAGGGGGTGGATGTGTGCGAAGGCGTCACGTACCGGGCGAACGGGCCGCGCGGCGCTGGCGTTTGCTCAACGGGGCCTGGGAGAGGTCCTCGGCGGAGGAGCGGAGGTTCTTGAAGCCGTAGCCACGCTCGGTCAGCCATGCCACGGCCGCCGTCTCGGCGCGCTCGGTCGCCTCCAGGATGTCCTCCTCTTCCTCCCCGGTGTCCGAGAAGCGGAAGACGAAGGCCGGCCGGGCGGCGATGTCGTAGGTCAGGCTGCCCTCGGGGGTGAAGGCGGCGTGCAGCACGTCATGGGCGGCGGCTTCGGCGAGCAGCGCGGCCCGCTGGTCGTCGGTGAGGCCGTCGAAGACACCGCGCACGGTGACGCGGAAGGTCCGTGTGTTCATCCGCCGACCATAGGCATGCCGGGGCGCGGTTCTCCACCGGCTTTTCCCGCCCGGCTCAACGCGGGTTACTGAAGGGCGCGTCGGGCCGCGAAACCGATCAGCAGCAGCCCCGTCACCTGCTCGACGCGGGCCCGCACCCGCGGTCGGCGCAGTATCCGGCCGAGCCGGTCCACGCTGGTCACGTACGCGGCCCTGGCCCGCACGGGGTGCCGTACCGGCTTCGGCGCCGTCGTCCGGGGTGCCGTCCTGCAGAGTCCGCCGGGCGCCGCGCAGGGTCGCGAAGCCCATCCGGACCAGGTAGGCCGCCCCCACCACCTTCGGCACGGCGAAGGCGGTGGCGGAGGCCAGCAGCAGGGCGGAGACGCCGAGCGAGGCCGCGGCGACATGGACGTTCAGGCCGAGCACCCCGCCGAGCATGGTCAGCAGCCGGCCCCGCACCCCCCGGCCAGCGCGTTGCGGGTCATCAGGGCCTGGTCGGGGCCGGGGATCACGACGAGCACCAGGCAGGCAGCGGCGAAGGTCAGCACGGCGCGCTGCGGCTCGGGGGGCGCGTGCCGCTCAGGCGGCTCGGAGGACGTGTCGCCAAGAGGCCAGTCCGGAAGGGCGCCCCGGTGAACGGGGCGGCGAAGCCGTCCCCCGGACCGCCTACCCTTGAGCCATGACCAGCAGCAGCGACCGGAGCCCCGCAGTGGACGTGCCCGCACCCAAGAGCTACGAGATCCGCACCTATGGGTGCCAGATGAACGTCCACGATTCCGAGCGATTGGCCGGACTGCTGGAAGAGGCCGGGTACGTGCGGGCGCCGGAGGACGCCGACGGCGACGCGGACGTCGTCGTCTTCAACACGTGCGCGGTGCGGGAGAACGCCGACAACCGGCTGTACGGCAACCTCGGCCGGCTCGCGCCGCGCAAGGCCTCCCGGCCCGGCATGCAGATCGCGGTCGGCGGCTGCCTCGCGCAGAAGGACCGCGACACCATCGTGCGCAAGGCACCCTGGGTCGACGTCGTCTTCGGCACGCACAACATCGGCAAGCTGCCGGTGCTGCTGGAGCGCGCCCGCGTCCAGGAGGAGGCGCAGGTCGAGATCGCCGAGTCGCTGGAGGCGTTCCCCTCCACGCTGCCGACGCGGCGCGAGAGCGCGTACGCCGCCTGGGTGTCGATCTCCGTCGGCTGCAACAACACCTGCACCTTCTGCATCGTCCCCGCGCTGCGCGGCAAGGAGAAGGACCGGCGGCCCGGAGACATCCTCGCCGAGGTCGAGGCGCTGGTAGCCGAGGGCGTCTCGGAGATCACGCTGCTCGGCCAGAACGTCAACGCGTACGGCTCCGACATCGGCGACCGCGAGGCCTTCAGCAAGCTGCTGCGCGCCTGCGGGAAGATCGAGGGCCTGGAGCGGGTCCGTTTCACCTCCCCGCACCCGCGTGACTTCACCGACGACGTCATCGCCGCCATGGCCGAGACGCCGAACGTGATGCCCCAGCTGCACATGCCGCTCCAGTCAGGATCGGACACCGTCCTGAAGGCGATGCGCCGCTCCTACCGGCAGGAGCGGTACCTCGGGATCATCGAGAAGGTGCGCGCCGCGATCCCGCACGCGGCGATCACCACCGACATCATCGTGGGCTTCCCCGGCGAGACAGAGGCGGACTTCGAGGAGACGCTGCACGTCGTGCGCGAGGCGCGGTTCGCGCAGGCCTTCACCTTCCAGTACTCCAAGCGGCCCGGCACCCCGGCCGCGACCATGGACGACCAGATCCCCAAGGAGGTCGTCCAGGCGCGGTACGAGCGGCTGGTCGCCCTCCAGGAGGAGATCTCCTGGGAGGAGAACAAGAAGCAGGTCGGCCGCACGCTGGAGCTGATGGTCGCGGAGGGCGAGGGCCGCAAGGACGGCGCCACGCACCGCCTCTCCGGCCGCGCCCCCGACAACCGACTGGTCCACTTCACCAAGCCGGAACAGGAGGTACGGCCCGGTGACGTGGTCACCGTCGAGGTGACGTACGCCGCCCCGCACCACCTCCTCGCCGAGGGGCCGGCCCTCGCCGTGCGCCGCACGCGCGCCGGCGACGCCTGGGAGAAGCGCACGGCCGCCGAGGCCGCCAAGCCGGCCGGCGTGATGCTGGGCCTGCCGAAGGTCGGCGTTCCGGCGCCGCTGCCGGCGGCGGCGAGCGGGTGCGGCTGCGACTGAGGCGGCGCTCGAGGGGTGCGGACGGGGTGACCAGCGGGTGCGCGGTCGAGTGGGCCGACGGCTCGGGCCGTCGCCCGGAACCACCGCTCGGAACCGGCGGTCGGTCGGGTGGTGGGACGCGGCTGACGCCGGGCTGACCATGAGACGCGGCTGACGCGCCGGTCGGGCCATGAGACGGGACTGACGCACTGGTCGGGTCATAGGCGCGGCTGACGCCGGGCGCGCAGGTGTGCGGTGTCAGCCGGGCTGCCCGCACCCGCCGCGGCCGGGTTACCCTGCCGACCATGCTTGTCGCCGCCGCCGTCTGCCCCTGCCCGCCGCTGCTCGTGCCCGAGGTCGCCGCGGGCGCCGCACCCGAACTGGACACCGCGCGCGCGGCCTGTACGGACGCGCTGGGCGTGCTCGCGGCCGCCCGCCCTGACCTGCTGGTGGTCGTCGGGCCGGCCGGGCCGGGCGAGGGCGGCCCGTACCCGCCGGGCGCGCCGGGTTCGTTCCGGGGGTACGGCGTCGCCCTGGACGTCCGCCTGGGGACCGGCCAGGACCCTGCGACGGCGCGCGAGCTGCCGTCCTCGCTGGCCGTCGGCGCCTGGCTGCTGGCGCGGACCGGCTGGGCGGACGCCCCCATCGAGGGCCTCGGCGCCGAGGAGACGCGCACGCCGGCGCGCTGCGCCGAGACCGGCCGGGAACTCGCGGACCGGGCCAGCCGCGTGGCCCTTCTCGTCCTGGGCGACGGCAGCGCCTGCCGCACGGTCAAGGCTCCGGGCTACCTGGACGAACGCGCGGCCCCCTACGACGCGGCAGCCGCCCGCGCCCTGGCCACGGCCGACCTCCCGGCCCTGCGGTCCCTGGACGCCGACCTCGCCCGCACCCTGAAGTCCTCCGGCCGCGCCCCCTGGCAGATCCTGGCCGGCGCCGCCGAGGGCACTAACCTCGACGGCAGCCTGCTGTACGAGGACGCGCCGTACGGCGTGGGGTACCTGGTCGCGACCTGGGCCTGACGGACCCGGTCCAACCGGCTCACGAGGCCGGCGGCGGCCCCTGCGGCGGCGTAGGGGGATTCGGCTGGGCGCCCGGTGTGCCCTCCGGGTGCTCGTCCATGTGGGCCAGACGGTCCATGGCGTCCTTCGCCTTGCCCGTGCCCGCCTGGATCTTGTCGCTGTACTTGTGCTTGGTCCGCTCGTCCACGGCCTTGGCGGCCTTGTCGAGGCCCTGCTGCACCTTGTCGCCGTGCTGGCGCGCGAGGTCGGACACCTTGTCCTTGGCCGGGCCGAGCTTGGCCTTCATGTTGTCGAACAGACCCATGATCAACCTTCCCTCGCGAAACGGCTCCCTGCGGACACCCTGCCCAGGAGCCGTGAAATCACGCCCATATCCCCTCCATACGGTACTCGCGCGGGGAGTTTCCCGCGTCACGCGGTGCGTACGGCCGCGCCGCCCGGGGTCACCGTCGCGGACCGCCCGCACACGGCACCTCACCTCGGGTAACGACCCGGCGACCGGCTTTGTCACGTAGCTCGTTCGAGACCCCGCCGCGAGGTTTGCGAGACTGGGGCGGTGAGCAGCGCATCCCCCTCCCCCCGCGTCATCGCCGTCGTCGGACCCACTGCGGCCGGAAAGTCCGATCTGGGCGTCTTCCTGGCCCAGCAACTCGGCGGCGAGGTCGTCAACGCCGACTCGATGCAGCTCTACCGGGGGATGGACATCGGCACCGCCAAGCTGACGCCCGAGGAGCGCGGCGGCGTACCGCACCACCTCCTGGATGTCTGGGACGTCACGGTCACCGCCTCGGTCGCCGAGTACCAGAAGCTGGCCCGCGGCCACATCGACGCGCTGCTCGCCGAGGGCCGCTGGCCGGTCCTCGTCGGCGGCTCCGGGCTGTACGTCCGCGGCGCCGTCGACAACCTGGAGTTCCCCGGCACCGACCCCGAGGTCCGCGCCCGCCTGGAGGAGGAACTGGCGCTGCGCGGCTCCGGCGCCCTGCACGCCCGCCTGGCCGCCGCCGACCCCGAGGCCGCCCGCGCGATCCTGCCCGGCAACGGCCGCCGTATCGTCCGCGCCCTGGAAGTGATCGAGATCACCGGCCAGCCCTTCACCGCCAACCTCCCCGGCCACGACTCGGTCTACGACACCGTCCAGATCGGCGTCGACGTGGCCCGCCCGGAGCTTGACGACCGGATCACCCGGCGTGTCGACCGGATGTGGGACGCCGGTCTCGTGGACGAGGTGCGGGCCCTGGAGGCGCAGGGGTTGCGCGAGGGGCGCACGGCGTCGCGCGCGCTGGGATACCAGCAGGTACTCGCGGCGCTCGCCGGGGAGTGCACCGAAGCGGAGGCGCGTGCGGAGACCGTACGCGCCACCAAGCGCTTCGCGCGCCGGCAGGATTCCTGGTTCCGCCGCGACCCGCGTGTGCACTGGCTGAGCGGCGCCGAAGCCGACCGCGGGGAACTTCCGCGGCAGGCCCTGACGTTGGTCGAACGACCGGTTACAGCCTGATCACGTGATGGCATCGGGATGCGCCGCCGGTCATCGGCGCCTCCGGCGCCGTGCCATCATCGTGCTTCGATCGACCAAGTGGAGTCCTAGTTGGGAGGGCGCGTGGCGATGGAGGCCGGCCCTCGCGACACCGCATCAGGTGCTGAGCACGTCACCACCGAGGGTGACCGATCGGACCGGGACGAGGGTCTGCAGGAAGACCTTCAAGACGGCTTCCGGGACGATCTCCAGGACGATTTCCGGGCAGCGGGCGAGCTTGGGCCGGCCGAGGGCGCGCATCCCCTCGCAGAGGCCGAGGCAGAAGCCGGGGACCGGCTCGCCGAGGACGGGCCCGACGAGAGCGCGGACGGCGTGACCGCCGACGGCCCGGCGCCCGAGGAGATGTACAGCAGCGGCCCCGAGGTCGAGGTCGAGCTGCGCCCGCAGCGCCGGCTGCGTATCTGGCAGCTCGCGCCCATCGTGGGACTGTCCGCCGTCGGCTCCCTGATGTTCGCCTTCCCGCTCGCCTTCGACGGCGACAGCGGCGCGGTCATCGCGATGCTCGGCCTGCTGATCTGCTGCTGCGCCGCGGGCTGGGGCATGATGGCCGCCCGCCGCGTCGGCTACACCTGGCCCGGGCTGCCCCCGCGCGGCTCCGGCCGCCGCCCGGACTGGCGCGTCGTCCTCGGCTACGCCCTGCTGGTCGCCGTGGTGGCCGTACTCGCCGTCTGGCGGGTCGCCCGCCTGCGCTGACCGCGCGCCCAGGGTTCCGTGCACCGACGGTCGCCGCAGCCGCCGTAGGACCGCTGTCGTACCCACCCCGTACGATCGAGGAATGAGCACGCGGATCGCCTTCCTCAAGGGGCACGGTACGGAGAACGACTTCGTGATCGTCCCGGACCCCGACAACGCCATCGAGCTGTCCCCGGCCGCCGTGACCGCCCTGTGCGACCGCCGGGCCGGCATCGGCGGCGACGGCGTGCTGCACGTGGTGCGCTCCGCCGCGCACCCCGAGGCGCGGGGGATGGCCGGCGAGGCCGAGTGGTTCATGGACTACCGCAACAGCGACGGCTCGATCGCCGAGATGTGCGGCAACGGCGTCCGCGTCTTCGCCCGCTACCTCCAGCACGCCGGGCATGCCGCCGAGGGCGATCTGACCATCGCCACCCGCGGCGGCGTCAAGAGCGTGCACATCGCCAAGGACGGGGACGTGACCGTCGGCATGGGCAGTGCCCGCCTCCCCGAAGGGGACGTCACGGTGCGCGTCGGCGAGCGCGACTGGCCCGCGCGGAACGTCAACATGGGCAACCCGCACGCGGTCGCCTTCGTCGCCGACCTCGCACACGCCGGAAACCTGTACACCCCGCCGCCGGTCAGCCCCGAGAGCGCCTACCCGGAGGGTGTCAACGTGGAGTTCGTCGTGGACCGCGGCCCCCGCCATGTCGCGATGCGGGTGCACGAGCGCGGCTCCGGCGAGACCCGCTCCTGCGGCACCGGCGCCTGCGCCGTCGCCGTGGCCGCCGCCCGCCGCGACGGCGCCGACCCGGCCGTCACCGGTACCCCGGCGACGTACACCGTGGACCTGCCCGGCGGCCGGCTGGTCATCACCGAACGGCCGGACGGGCAGATCGAGATGACCGGACCCGCGGTGATCGTCGCCGAGGGCGAGATCGACCCCGAGTGGCTGGAAAACGCGCTTCGCTGACCTTCTGGAACCGCCCCCGTGGCGGCCTCGGACACCCCGGAGCAGGGGTTCCCGGTACCGGGGCCGGATCGAATCCACGGGCGATGGGAGGGCAGGTGGCGCAAAATCTAAACCTCCTTTTCGTCGCTCGAATGGGTGATCCGTTTCACGCTCGGCGAGAGGCGGTCTGCCGCACGTGGTGGGCTCGATAGCATCAAGCACCGGCACGGACGGGGGAGCGTCGGCGCCCTGCGCCGCGCATGCCCTGGGGATCCGTCCGCCGGTCCACGAGCCGGAGGTGCCCATGAGTGCGGAGGCCACGAACCCTTCGACCCCGGTCCCGGTAGTGCCCACGGCCGCGAAGGCCGCCGTGGCGCCCGCGACGGTGCGCCGGAAGTCCCGGCCCAGGATCGACCTGCGCCGGCTCGGCCGGGCCGCGCTGCTCGGGCCCGCCGCCCGCGACAGACTGCCCGACGCGATCGGCCATGTGGTGGAGGCGCACCGCGCCCACCATCCCGACGCCGACCTCGAACCCCTGCGCCGCGCCTACGTGCTGGCCGAGTCCTCGCACCGCGGCCAGATGCGCAAGAGCGGCGAGCCGTACATCACCCACCCCCTCGCGGTGACCCTCATCCTCGCCGAACTCGGGGCCGAGACGACGACGTTGACGGCCTCGCTGCTGCACGACACCGTCGAGGACACCGAGGTGACGCTGGATCAGGTCGGCGAGCAGTTCGGCGAGGAGGTCCGCTACCTGGTCGACGGCGTCACCAAGCTGGAGAAGGTCGACTACGGCGCCGCCGCCGAACCCGAGACCTTCCGCAAGATGCTCGTCGCCACCGGCAGCGACGTGCGCGTGATGTCGATCAAACTCGCCGACCGGCTGCACAACATGCGCACCCTCGGCGTGATGCGCCCCGAGAAACAGGCGCGGATCGCGGGCGTCACCCGCGACGTCCTCATCCCGCTCGCCGAACGCCTCGGCGTCCAGGCCCTGAAGACCGAACTGGAGGACCTGGTCTTCGCCATCCTCCACCCCGAGGAGTACGAGCACACCAGGGAACTCATCGCGCGGAACGCCGCCCGCACCGCCGACCCGCTCGCCGAGGTCGCCGACGAGATGCGGGCGGTGCTGCGCGAGGCCGGTATCACCGCCGAAGTCCTCACCCGTCCGCGCCACTTCGTCTCCGTGCACCGAGTGGCCCGTAAACGCGGGCAGTTGCGCGGCACCGACTTCGGCCGGCTGCTGGTGCTGGTGGGCGAGGACGCCGACTGTTACGGCGTGCTCGGCGAGTTGCACACCTGTATGACGCCGGTGGTCTCGGAGTTCAAGGACTTCATCGCCGTACCGAAGTTCAACCTGTACCAGTCGCTGCACACGGCCGTGGCCCGCCCCGACGGACAGGTGGTCGAAGTCCTCATCCGCACCCACCAGATGCACAAGGTCGCCGAGGCCGGCGTCGTCGCGCTCGGCAACCCCTACGCCTCCGGCACCGCCGCCCCCGACGACCCCGCCCCCGACGACCCCGCCGACGGCGAGCGCGCCGACCCCACCCGGCCCGGCTGGCTCTCCCGCCTCCTGGAGTGGCAGCAGGCCGCGCCCGACCCCGACACCTTCTGGTCCACCCTGCGCGAGGACCTCGCCCAGGACCGCGAGATCACCGTCTTCCGCCCGGACGGCGGCACCCTGGGCCTGCCCGAGGGCGCCAGTTGCGTGGACGCGGCCTACGGGCAGTACGGCGAGGACGCGCACGCCTGCATCGGCGCCCGCGTCAACGGCCGCCTCGCCACGCTGAGCACGGTCCTCGAGGACGGCGACACCGTCGAACTCCTGATGGGCCAGGATCCCGCCTCGGAGCCCTCCCGCGAGTGGCTGGAGCACGCCCACACCCCGGCCGCGCGCATCGCCATCCAGCGCTGGCTGGCCACCCACCCCGGCGGCGGCGCGCCCGCCGAGGAGCCGGCCGGCTACCGCGCCGACGCCGACTTCCCGGACCGGCACGCCTACGAGACCGGGCCCGCGGGACGCACCCAGGGCGCCGACGTCCGCACCGACCGCCCCGGCGCCGCCGTACGCCTCGCCGGCTGCTGTACGCCCGTGCCGCCCGACGAGATCACCGGCTTCCCGGTACGCGGGGGAGTGGTGACCGTGCACCGCGTGGAGTGCGCGGCGGTGGCGCACATGAAGAGCAGGGGGCGCACCGAGATCGGAGTGCGCTGGGGGGAGAGCACAGCGTGCCGGGTCACCCTGGTCGCCGAATCGTTCGGCCGTCGGGGTCTGCTCGCCGACCTCACCGAGGCCATCGCACTGGCGGGCGGCGACATCGTCTCCGCCACGGTGGAACCGCCGAGCGAGCAGCGGGTGCGGCACACCTACACCCTCCAGCTCCCCGACGCCTCGGGCCTGCCGGCCCTCATGCGCGCCATGCGGGACGTTCCGGGCGTGTACGACGTGAGCCGCACCCGGCACCAGACCCCTGCCTCGCGGACGCCGTAGCGAGCGAACGCCGTAGCAAGGGGTCCTTTCGGGCCTGCCGCTTACCCGAGGCCATGCTTCCGGGCGTCCTGCTCACGCGGGGCACGCCGTTCGGTCGGCCCGCTCACCGGAGGCAATCCGTTCGGGTGGGACGGGCGCGCGTCGCCGCCGTACGGCGCGCGGGCGCTGGTAGCCGTGGTCCATGCTGCTCACCCCCCGCCACCGCGCCGCCCCCGGCCCCGCCTCCCACCACCGGGCCGCCCCCGCCCCCGCCCCCGCCCCCCGGCAGCGGACGGCCCTCCGCCGCCGTAAGGGCGCCCTGCTCGCCTCCGCCGCCTCCCTCTGCTCCCTGTGTCTGCTCGGCGCGGCCGCGCCGCCCGTGCCGCTCGGCATCGGTGACCGGCTGTACCCCACACTGGGCAACCCCGGCTACGACGTCGCGTCGTACGACCTTGACCTGACCTACCCCGGCAGCGACGACAAGCCGCTCCAGGCCGTCACCACCATCGACGCCTGGGTCACCGCCGACCTGGACCGCCTCAACCTGGACTTCGCGCGCGGCACCGTCCGCTCCGTCGAGGTCGACGGTGTGCCCGCGGACTTCGCCAGTGCGGGGGAGGACCTGGTCGTCACCCCCGCCCACCCGCTGCGCCGGGGTGACTGGGTCCGGATCACCGTGCGGCACACCAGCGACCCCCGGCCCACCGGGGACCAGAAGGGCGACGGCGGCTGGGTGCCCACCACCGACGGCCTCGTCATGGCGAACCAGGCCGACGCCGCCCACCTGGTCTTCCCGTGCAACGACCACCCGTCCGACAAGGCGATGTTCACCTTCCGGGTCACCGCGCCCAACGCCTACACGGTGGTCGCCAACGGCCTGCCCATCGGCTCGAAGCGCACCGGCTCCAGCACCACCTGGACCTACCGCACCGAGCACCCCATGGCCACCGAGCTCGCCCAGGTGTCCATCGGCCGCTCCGCCGTGCCGCGCCGCGAGGGCCCCCACGGACTGCCGCTGCGCGACGTGGTGCCCAGCGCCGACCGCAAGACCCTCGAACCCTGGCTCGCCAAGACGCCCGACCAGGTCGCCTGGATGGAGAGCAAGGTCGGCACGTACCCGTTCGAGACGTACGGCGTGATCATGGCGAACGCCACCACCGGGTTCGAACTGGAGACACAGACCCTCTCCCTCTTCGAGAAGAAGCTGTTCACCGAGCCCGGCTACCCCAAGTGGTACGTGGAGTCGGTCATGGTGCATGAGCTGTCCCACCAGTGGTTCGGCGACAGCGTCAGCCCCGCCACCTGGTCGGACGTGTGGCTGAACGAGGGGCACGCGACCTGGTACGAGGCCCTGTACGCGCAGGAGGAGGGCCACCAGCCCATGATCGACCGGATGAAGGCCGCCTACGGCGCCTCCGACGGCTGGCGCGCCTCCGGCGGACCGCCCGCCCGGCCCAAGCTGCCCGAGCCCGGCCAGAAGATCAGCATCTTCCGGCCCAGCGTCTACGACGGCGCGGCCCTCGCCCTCTACGCCCTGCGGCAGGAGATCGGCCGCCCGGCCTTCGAGCGGCTGGAGCGGCTCTGGGTCCGCGACCACCGCGACGCCAACGCCTCCACCGGCGATTTCATCAAGCTGGCCTCCCAGGTCGCCGGCCGGGACCTCACCGGCTTCCTGCACGACTGGCTGTACGGCGACAAGACCCCGCCGATGCCGGGCCACCCCGACTGGAAACCGGCCGACCCGCCCGCCAAGTCCGGGAAGGCCACCAAGCGCCCGGCCCGCCGGTGACCGCGGCAGGTTCGGCACGCACAAGGGTGACGGCTGCCGCTGCGCGCCGCGATAACCCGGTGACGCGGTGCGGCGGCTCGTGCGAACATCTTCGGGTCGGCGCCGCGCGGGACACGGGAATCTACCGGGGTACCCGAGCGTTGACCAGGACGAGCGGCCCGGCCGGGCCGCCGCACCGACGGCCTCACGGCACTCCCATCGACGTAAGGATCCAATGACCTCCTCTTCTTCCCCTTCCCAGGACGCCAAGCGCACGGCGCACGCCCACCCCGAGAATCTTCGGGCCGATGCCCTGATGGAAGAGGACGTCGCCTGGAGCTACGAGATCGACGGAGAGCGGGACGGCGACCAGTTCGACCGCTCCGAGCGCGCGGCCCTGCGCCGCGTGGCGGGTCTGTCCACCGAGCTGGAGGACGTCACCGAGGTCGAGTACCGCCAGCTCCGCCTGGAGCGGGTCGTGCTCGTCGGCGTGTGGACCACCGGCACCGCGCAGGACGCGGACAACTCCCTCGCGGAGCTGGCCGCCCTCGCGGAGACCGCGGGCGCGCTCGTGCTCGACGGCGTCATCCAGCGCCGCGACAAGCCCGACGCGGCCACCTACATCGGCTCCGGCAAGGCCCTGGAGCTGCGCGACATCGTCCTCGAATCGGGCGCGGACACCGTGATCTGCGACGGTGAGCTGAGTCCCGGCCAGCTGATCCAGCTGGAGGACGTGGTCAAGGTCAAGGTCATCGACCGCACCGCCCTGATCCTGGACATCTTCGCCCAGCACGCCAAGTCCCGCGAGGGCAAGGCGCAGGTCGCGCTCGCCCAGATGCAGTACATGCTGCCGAGGCTGCGCGGCTGGGGCCAGTCGCTGTCCCGGCAGATGGGTGGCGGTCGCGGCGGCCTCGCCACGCGTGGTCCCGGTGAGACCAAGATCGAGACGGACCGGCGCCGCATCCGCGAGAAGATGGCGAAGATGCGCCGGGAGATCGCGGACATGAAGACCGGCCGCGAGATCAAGCGCCAGGAGCGCCGCCGCAACAAGGTGCCCTCCGTCGCCATCGCCGGTTACACCAACGCCGGCAAGTCCTCCCTGCTCAACCGGCTCACCGGCGCCGGCGTCCTGGTCGAGAACGCGCTGTTCGCGACCCTGGACCCGACCGTGCGCCGCGCGGAGACCCCGAGCGGCCGCCTGTACACCCTGGCGGACACCGTCGGCTTCGTCCGGCACCTGCCCCACCACCTGGTCGAGGCGTTCCGCTCCACCATGGAGGAGGTCGGCGACTCCGACCTGATCCTGCATGTGGTGGACGGCTCGCACCCGACCCCCGAGGAGCAGCTCGCCGCCGTGCGCGAGGTCATCCGGGACGTCGGCGCCACCGGCGTGCCCGAGATCGTCGTGATCAACAAGGCGGACGCGGCCGACCCGCTGGTCCTCCAGCGGCTGCTGCGCGTCGAGAAGCGCTCCATCGCGGTCTCGGCCCGCACCGGTCAGGGCATCGCCGAGCTGCTCGCGCTGATCGACGCGGAGCTGCCGCGTCCCGAGGTCGAGGTCGAGGTGCTGGTGCCGTACACCCACGGCAAGCTGGTCGCCCGCGCCCACAGCGAGGGCGAGGTGATCTCCGAGGAGCACACCGCGGAGGGCACCCTGCTCAAGGTCCGGGTGCACGAGGAACTGGCCGCGGACCTCGCGCCGTACACACCGGTCTCCGCGGGCTGACCCACGGCAGCAGCACGTAGGCCCGCCGTCCCCTCGGGGGGCGGCGGGCCTACGTCATACGGTCGTACAGTCACGGCCTACGAGCGTCGCGCGGTCCGTGATGGCGAGGACTACTGCCCGGCGAATTTGTCGCTGACCGACTTGTACACGCCCTTGGCCACATCGCCGAAGCGGGGACCCGCGAGCCAGCCGGAGGTCACCGGGCCGATCGAGGTGTTGGACACCAGCGCCGGCTTGCCGTCGGAGCCGGTCTCCACCCAGCCGCCGCCCGAGGCGCCACCGGTCATGGTGCAGCCGATCCGGTACATCGTCGGGTCGGCCTGGTTCATCGACAGCCGGCCCGGCTTGTCCTCGCACTGGTACAGCAGCTGGCCGTCGTACGGCGGCGCCGCCGGGTAGCCCGAGGCCGTCATGTGCGGCACCTTCGGCACGGCCGGCGCGTCGAAGTCCACCGGCAGCGCCCCGCCGACCGTCTCCTCCAGTGACTTGCCGCCGTTGCCCTGCTCCGGCGTCACATGGATGACCGCGAAGTCGTACGGTGCTCCGTCGCCGCCGGTCTCGCCGCCCTTGTCGATCCACTGCTGGGAGGTCTGCGCCGCGTCCGCCCACCAGACGCCGTACGGCGCGATCTGCGCGCGGGTGGCGTGCTGGAGCTGGCCGACCGACTGCGCCGCGTTGTTGTACGACGGCACGAAGGCGAGGTTGCGGTACCAGCCGCCGCTCTTGCCGGCGTGCACACAGTGGCCCGCCGTCCACACCAGGTTGGACTTGCCGGGGTGCGCGGGGTCCTCCACGACCGTGCCCGAGCAGACCATGTGGCCCTCGGGGGAGTCGAAGAACACCTTGCCCGAGGTGGCCGCGCTGGCGTGGTAGGGCGCCGCGACCTGTCGCGCCTTCACCGGCTGCGGCGTCGGGTCGGTCACGCCCTGGTCACCGGAGATGTCGTTGTCGTCGACGCCCTTGTCCGGGTCGCCCGCGTGCCGCATCCGGTTCGGGTCCCACAGGCCCTTGATGACCGGGTTGATGAAGTCGTTGGCCTCGCGCAGCCAGTCCTTGCGGTTCCAGTCCTTCCAGGCGCCGTTCTTCCACTTGTCGATGTCGATCCCGTGCTCCTTGAGCTTGCGGCGCACATCGTCCGGGATCTTGATCTTTCCGTCGCCGGTGCCGATCGCGGCGGCGGAGGCGGACGGGTTGCCGTCGGCTTGGTCGTCGCCGCCGCAGGCGGTGGCGGTCAGCGCCAGCGCCGAGGCGAGGGCGACCGCCGCCAGCGAGGTCGAGGCGCGGCGGGTGCGCTTGCCCCCTTCTCGCCGGGTGGTGGACGACGGCCGTATGGATCGCATGCTCGTGACTCCCCGTAGGATGACGGAACTTCGGCGCTCGGCCAGGGCACCGGCGGCCTCCTCACGGAGAGTTCGAGCCGGTGCAGAGACCTTTCGGAACGGCATCACACCCTATGCGTTCGGCGGCCGGGACTTTCGCCGGAACGGCAACGGTTTCGCTACGAGCGGCGCGTGGGCTCGCGTATCGGTCCGGGTCAGGCCGTGACTCCGGGGCACGGTGAGCGGTTGTAGGCGGTGGGGGGCCCGCTGTCTGTCCTTGGCCCCGTGGATCAACTCGCCTGAATGCAGCGGGAGGACAGCCAGCCGTGGCCGTGACCGAGTCGTTGGCGGAAGAGACGCAGGGGCCGGCGGGCGCCGCGCACGAGGGGATTCTGCGGCGCCAGTCGGCGCGCGAGTCCTCGGCGCGCACCTACGCGCGGGCCCTGCCCATCGTGCCCGTGCGGGCGCGCGGGCTGACCATCGAGGGTGCGGACGGCCGCCGCTACCTGGACTGCCTCTCCGGCGCGGGCACGCTCGCGCTCGGCCACAATCACCCGGTGGTCCTGGCCGCCGTGCGCCAAGTCCTCGATTCCGGTGCCCCGTTGTCGGTCCTCGACCTCGCGACCCCGGTCAAGGACGCGTTCATCACCGAGCTGTTCCGCACCCTCCCGGCGGGTCTCGCCGGGCGGGCGCGGGTGCAGTTCTGCGGGCCGGCCGGGACGGACGCGGTCGAGGCCGCGCTCAAACTGGTCCGGGCCGCGACGGGCCGCACCGGACTCCTCGCCTTCACCGGCGCGTACCACGGCATGACCGAGGGCGCGCTGGCCGTCTCCGGCGGCGCGTCCGAGGTCCGGGCCGTCCGGCTGCCCTACCCGCAGGACTACCGCTGCCCCTTCGGCGTCGGCAGCCCGTACGGCGCCGAACTCGCCGCGCGCTGGACCGAGTCGCTCCTCGACGACCCCAAGTCCGGGGTGCCGCTGCCCGCCGGGATGATCCTCGAACCGGTGCAGGGCGAGGGCGGGGTGCACCCGGCCCCGGACGACTGGCTGCGCCGGATGCGCCGCGTCACCGCCGACCGCGGCATCCCGCTGATCGCCGACGAGGTGCAGACCGGCGTCGGCCGCACCGGGGCCTTCTGGGCGGTCGACCACAGCGGCATCACCCCCGACGTCATGGTCCTCTCCAAGGCCATCGGCGGCAGCCTCCCGCTGGCCGTCATCGTCTACCGCGACGACCTCGACGTCTGGCAACCGGGCGCCCACGCGGGCACGTTCCGCGGCAACCAACTCGCGATGGCGGCGGGCACGGCGACGCTCGCGTACGTCCGGGAGAACGGCCTGGCGGAGCGCGCGGACCGGCTCGGAGCGCGGATCATGGCGCAACTGCGAGCCGACATCGGAGGGTTGGCGTGCGTGGGGGAGGTCCGGGGGCGGGGGCTGATGATCGGGGTGGAACTGGTGGAGCCGGCGGGGGCGGTGGCGGGCCACGTCGAGCACGTCGGTGACGGCCGTGGCGCCGCGCCCGCCGGCGGGGGACCCGGCGGCTACGACTCCGGTGCCGCTCCCTTCGAGGGGAAGCCCGGCGGTTACGACTCCGGTGCCGCTCCTCTCCAGGTGAAGCCCGGTGCCTACGACTCCGGTGCCGTGGCCTTCCCCGGCGAGCCCGCCCGCGCTCCCCGGCCCGCCGCTCCCGGACTCGCCGCCGCCGTCCAGCGCGAGTGCCTGCGGCGGGGGCTCATCGTGGAACTCGGCGGGCGGCACTCCTCGGTGGTCCGGCTGCTGCCGCCGCTGACGATCACCGACGAGCAGACGAGTGCCGTACTGGACCGGCTGACCGACGCGGTGGGGGCGGTGGCCCGCGAGGCCGAGGCGCACGGCCCGGTCCGCCGCACCGACTGAGCGCGCGGGCAGGCACCCCGCGCCACCCACTGCCGCGTCCCCAGGGCCGCCCGTCCCGGCCCCGTCGACACCCCGTGCCCGACCCGCTCACGCCCCGAGGAGCCGTCTTGAACGCCACCCCCACCCCCGACGGCCGTTCCGGAGCCCCCGATGAACCGGGAGCCGCCGGGACGGGCGCGCCGTACGCCGAGGCGGTTCCGCAGCAGCGCCGGCGGACCGTGGACCCGAGCCGGCACACCGAGCCCGGCCCGGAGGCGCTGGACGACCCCGACGCCGCCGCCGCGGCGGGGGCCGCCGCCGTGGAGAACCTGCTGCGCTGCTGGGTACGGGAGACCGGCCTGCCCGCCCCGACGACCGGCACCCTGCGCATCGCGCTGCCCGCCACCGGCACCCGCCTGCTCGTCCCGGTCCGCTACTGGTCCCCGACCGGCTGGCACCGCTTCGGCCCGCCCCGGTTCGCCGACGCCCCCGAGACCGCCCGGCCCGTCGACGCCGTCACCCTCGCGGCGCTGCTCACCAGGGAGAGCACGGGCGGCGACGACGGCGACCTCGTGGCACGGGTCGCCGACTCCCTGCGTCGTACCGCCGTCTTCGTCCGCCACCGGCGCGCCCACCCCGCCGACGGCCCCGACCTCTTCCTCGGCGCCGAACAGGCCCTCCTCCTCGGCCACCCCCTGCACCCCACCCCCAAGAGCCGCGAGGGCCTGACTGAGTCTGAAGTCCCCCTCTACTCCCCGGAGTCGCGCGGCTCCTTCCCGCTGCACTGGCTGGCGGTGGCGCCCAGTCTGCTCGCCACCGAGTCGGCCTGGACCGAACGCGGCCGTCCCGTCCCCGCCGACCACCTCGTCCGGCACCTGGCCGGCACCGCCCTGCCCCTGCCCGACGGGTACACCGCCCTCCCGCTGCACCCCTGGCAGGCCCGCGAGGCACGGCACCGCGCCCCCGTCGCCGCCCTGTTCGACGCCGGACTCCTCAGAGACCTCGGCGCACACGGCCCCGCCTGGCACCCCACCTCCTCCGTGCGCACCGTCTACCGCTCCGGCGCGCCCGCCATGCTCAAGCTGTCGCTGGGCCTGCGCATCACCAACTCCCGCCGCGAGAACCTGCGCAAGGAGCTGCGGCGCGGCGTCGAGGTGCACCGGCTGCTGCGCGCGGGCCTGTCCAGGCAGTGGAGCGCCGCCCACCCCGGCTTCGACATCGTGCGCGACCCGGCGTGGCTCGCCGTGGACGACCCGGACGGGCGGCCGGTGCCCGGCCTCGACGTGATGATCCGGCACAACCCCTTCACCCCGGCCGACGACGCCGGCTGCCTCGCCGGACTCGTCTCGCCCCGCCCACTCGACCGGATGGGAGCCACCCCCGGTACGAAGACCGCCCCCGGTGCCGGGACCGCCTTCGATGCCGCCATCTCCTCCGGTACGGCCACTGCCCCCGTCCCGCCGATGCGCTCCCGGCTCGCGCTGCTCGTCGCCCGGCTCGCCGCCCGTACCGGCCGTCCCGTCGCCGCCGTCGCCACGGAGTGGTTCCTGCGCTACCTGGAGCAGGTCGTCCGCCCCGTTCTCTGGCTGGACGCCGAGGCCGGTATCGCCCTCGAAGCGCACCAGCAGAACACCCTCGTCCTGCTCGACCGCGACGGCTGGCCCAGGGGCGGCCGCTACCGGGACAACCAGGGCTACTACTTCCGCGCCTCCCGCCGCGCCGAACTCGACGCCCGGCTGCCCGGCATCGGCGAACACAGCGACACCTTCGTCTCCGACGAGGTCGCCGACGAACGCTTCGCCTACTACCTCGCCGTCAACAACGTGTTCGGCCTGATCGGCGCCCTCGGCTCCCAGCGCCTCGCCGACGAACGGCTGCTGCTCGCCGCGTTCCGCCGCTTCCTCACCGGTCTCGCCACCGGCCCCGCGGCCCTGCGCACCCCGCTGCCCGCCCGGCTGCTCGACTCGCCCGTCCTGCGCTGCAAGGCCAACCTGCTGACGCGGCTGCACGGTCTCGACGAACTCGTCGGCCCGGTCGACACCCAGTCCGTGTACGTCACCATCGCCAACCCCCTCCACCCGTAAGGCCCTTGGGCAGAGCAGAGAGGAACCCGCCGTGCCGCCCACCGACGTGCGCACCGCCCCCACCGAGTTCCTGGACCTCTTCGGCGAAGGGATGACAGGTGATCTCCTGGAGGGAACCGCCGACGACCTCCTCGACGGCGTCCGCACCCCCTGGGAACCGGTCCGGACCCCCGTCGGCACCTTCCAGTTGATCCCCATCCGCCTCGACCGGGACCTCCCGCTCGTGCACGCCTGGATGAACGACCCCGCCGTCGCCGAGTTCTGGGAACTGGCCGGGCCCCGCCACCGCACCGCGGACCACCTGCGCGCCCAACTCGACGGCGACGGACGGAGCGTGCCCTGCCTCGGCGTGCTGGACGGCACCCCGATGAGCTACTGGGAGATCTACCGCGCCGACCTCGACCCGCTGGCCCTGCACTGCCCGGTCCTGCCCCACGACACCGGCATCCACCTGCTCCTCGGCGCCGCGGGCGACCGGGGCCGGGGGCTCGGCTCCGCGCTGCTGCGCGCCGTGGCCGACCTGATCCTCGACCGGCGCCCCGCCTGCGCCCGCGTCGTGGCCGAACCCGATCACCGCAACACCCCCTCGCTCGCCGCGTTCCTCGGCGCCGGATTCCGGTACGCCGCCGAGGTCGACCTGCCGGACAAGCGCGCCGCCCTCATGATCCGGGACCGGGTGCTGCGCGATGTGCTGTAGCGCAGAGTGAGCGAGTTCTCACGATGGGTGCACGATGGGTGTGAACGGCCTCCGATTGTCGGTGCCGGGCCGTAGGGTGGTCGGGCTATGACGAAGCCCTCCCTCCCCGAACTCCTGCACGCCGCCGTCGCCGCGGTCGGCGGCACGGAGCGCCCCGGCCAGGTGACCATGGCCGAAGCGGTCGCCGAGGCGATCGACGACGGATCCCATCTGCTGGTCCAGGCCGGCACCGGCACCGGAAAGTCGCTCGGCTACCTCGTGCCCGCGCTCGCGCACGGGGAGAGAGTGGTCGTGGCGACGGCCACCCTCGCCCTCCAGCGCCAGCTCGTCGAGCGCGACCTGCCGCGCACGGTCGACGCGCTGCACCCGCTGCTGCGCCGCCGCCCCGAGTTCGCGATGCTCAAGGGCCGCTCCAACTACCTGTGCCTGCACCGGCTGCACGAAGGCATGCCCCAGGACGAGGAGGACGGCCTCTTCGACCAGTTCGAGGCCGCCGCGCCCACCAGCAAACTGGGCCAGGACCTGCTGCGGCTGCGGGACTGGTCGGACGAGACGGAGACCGGCGACCGGGACGACCTCACCCCCGGCGTCTCGGACCGCGCCTGGGCGCAGGTCTCGGTCTCCTCGCGGGAGTGCCTGGGCGCCACCAAGTGCGCGTACGGCGCCGAGTGCTTCGCGGAGGCGGCCCGCGAGCGCGCCAAGCTCGCCGAGGTCGTCGTCACCAACCACGCGCTGCTGGCCATCGACGCCATCGAGGGCGCCCCGGTGCTGCCGCAGCACGAGGTGCTGATCGTGGACGAGGCCCATGAGCTCGTCTCCCGTGTCACCGGCGTCGCCACCGGCGAGCTGACCCCCGGCCAGGTCAACCGGGCCGTGCGCCGCGCCGCGAAACTCGTCAACGAGAAGGCGGCCGACCAGCTCCAGACCGCCGCCGAGGGCTTCGAGCGGCTGATGGAGCTGGCCCTGCCGGGCCGCCTGGAGGAGATCCCGGAGGACCTCGGCTACGCCCTGATGACGCTGCGGGACGCCTCGCGTACGGTCATCTCCGCGATCGGCGCCACCCGCGACAAGTCCGTCCAGGACGAGGACGCCGTCCGCAAGCAGGCCCTGGCCTCGGTCGAGTCGGTCCACGACGTGGCGGAACGCGTGCTGAACGGCTCGGAGTGGGACGTCGTCTGGTACGAACGGCACGACCGCTTCGGCGCCTCCCTGCGCGTCGCCCCCATGTCCGTCTCGGGACTGCTGCGGGAGAAGCTGTTCGCCGACCGTGCGGTCGTCCTCACCTCCGCGACCCTCAAGCTCGGCGGCGACTTCAACGGGGTGGGCGCCTCGCTGGGGCTCGGCCCCGAGGGCGCCGAGGGCGAGGACCTGCCGCAGTGGAAGGGCATCGACGTCGGCTCCCCCTTCGACTACCGCAAGCAGGGCATCCTGTACGTCGCCAAGCATCTGGCCCGCCCCGCGCGGGACGGCGAGCGCGGCGACATGCTGGACGAGCTGGCGGAGCTGATCCAGGCGGCCGGCGGCCGTACCCTCGGGCTGTTCTCCTCCATGCGGGCCGCGCAGCTCGCCGCCGAGGAACTGCGCTCGCGCATCCCCGAGTACCCGATCCTGCTCCAGGGCGAGGAGACGCTCGGCGAGCTGATCAAGAACTTCGCGGCCGATCCGAAGACCTGCCTCTTCGGCACGCTGTCGCTGTGGCAGGGCGTGGACGTACCCGGACCCAGCTGCCAGCTGGTCGTCATGGACAAGATCCCCTTCCCGCGCCCGGACGATCCGCTGATGAGCGCCCGCCAGAAGGCGGTGGAGGACGCGGGGGGCAACGGGTTCATGGCGGTGGCCGCCACCCATGCCGCCCTGCTGATGGCCCAGGGCGCCGGCCGGCTGGTCCGCGCGTCGGGGGACCGGGGCGTGGTCGCCGTACTGGACCAGCGTCTTGCCACGGCGCGGTACGGCTCGTACCTCAAGGCGTCCCTGCCGGACTTCTGGTACACCACGGACCCCAACCAGGCCCGCAGGTCGCTCGCGGCGATCGACGCGGCGGCGCAGCAGGCGGAGGCCGGAAGCCCCGCGTAGGGCCCACCGAGCCTTGGGTCGAGGCAGGATCCCGGAGGCAAAGGCAGGGCCCCGGAACCGGCGCAGAGGTTCCGGGGCCCGGTCAGGGAGCGAGCGGGGGGGCCGCTCGCCGCGGGCGTCACACGCGCCGCAGTACGGCGACCACCTTGCCCAGGATGGTGGCGTCGTCGCCGGGGATCGGCTCGTAGGCCGCGTTGTGCGGGAGGAGCCAGACGTGGCCGTCCTCGCGCTTGAAGCGCTTCACCGTGGCCTCGCCGTCGAGCATGGCGGCCACGATGTCGCCGTTCTCCGCGACCGGCTGGCGGCGCACGGTGACCCAGTCGCCGTCGCAGATCGCGGCCTCGATCATGGAGTCGCCGACCACCTTGAGGACGAACAGCTCACCGTCGCCCACCAGCTGGCGGGGGAGCGGGAAGACGTCCTCCACGGACTCCTCCGCGAGGATCGGCCCGCCGGCGGCGATCCGGCCGACCAGCGGGACGTACGACGCGGCGGGCTTGCCGCTGGTGTCGGTGGGCTGCACCGACACGGCCTGGTCGGAGCCGCGCACCTCGTAGGCGCGCGGGCGGTGCGGGTCGCGGCGCAGGAAGCCCTTGCGCTCCAGCGCCATCAGCTGGTGCGCCACGGAGGAGGTGCTGGAGAGGCCGACGGCCTGGCCGATCTCCCGCATGGACGGCGGGTACCCGCGCCGCTGCACGGAGTCCCTGATGACCTCGATCACCCGGCGCTGCCGGTCGGTGAGTCCGGAGCTGTCCGCCCGGATGCCTGGAGGTCGGCCCGGCAGGGAGCGCCGGGGCCCCTCGGGATTCGTGGCTTCGTTCATCGCATGTACCGGCTCGACCCGGCCCTGGGAGCGGTCCTGGGCGGTGATGGTGGCACTGTCTGCGGTGGTGGTCACGTCGGCCCCTCTCGATGGTCTCCCTGCTGGACAACGGTAGTTGCTTTCGAAAGGTTGCGCCAAACACACGTTCGAGTGAAAAAGTGCGATTCACCTGTTGTGATTGCGTGTTTGGGTGTATGGGCCGACGCGGTGCGAGTGCGGCACGGGCAGGGAGCGGGGCGGGACAAAGTGCTCTTTGTCGTGCGTTGTACTCTTTCCCGTCGGGGTCGCCGACCTCGTGAGCGCTTCCCCAGTCTGCCATCCGGGACCCGTCCCGCCCGGACGAGGGGCCCGTTCCGCACCGGAGTCCTACGCGTCCTCCGTGCGGCGCCCACGGTATCCCCGCAACCGCCACAGGGGTACGGCTCCGCCCCCGCGTGTCCTTCCGGACGGGTCGTCCGGCGCCCCGTGAAGCGCTCCTCCCCGGCCATGCCCGCGCGACACGCGATCCGGCCTCGGGGAATAAGCCGATCCCCACATCTAGTGGTTGGATGGCTACAGCGGCCCACAAGTTGTGGTGACCCGGGTCGGAGACGGCTCGACGATCGCCTATGCTTAGGGCTGCTTCGCGAGGCCCATGGGGCTCGGCGAGGCTATCGAGTCTGCTGTGAGGAGGGTTGGAGATCATGCACTGCCCCTTCTGCAGGCACCCCGACAGCCGTGTGGTCGACAGTCGTACGACCGACGACGGCACGTCGATCCGCAGGCGCCGCCAGTGCCCCGACTGCTCCCGTCGTTTCACGACCGTGGAGACGTGCTCGCTCATGGTGGTGAAGCGGTCCGGCGTCACCGAGCCCTTCAGCCGTACCAAGGTCATCAACGGCGTGCGCAAGGCGTGCCAGGGCCGGCCAGTCACCGAGGACGCGCTCGCCCAGCTCGGCCAGCGCGTCGAGGAGGCGGTGCGGGCCACCGGCAGCGCCGAGCTGACCACCCACGACGTGGGTCTGGCCATACTCGGCCCGTTGCAGGAGCTCGACCTCGTCGCCTATCTGCGGTTCGCCTCGGTCTACCGGGCGTTCGACTCGCTCGACGACTTCGAGGCCGCCATCGCGGAGCTGCGGCAGGCGATGCCCGGCACCGCCGGGGGTGCGGCGGACGAGACGGACAAGGCGGCCCCACGGGCCGCGGGGAGCCAGGAAGACGAACGCGGGACCAGCGGGACCTCCCAGGTCCCCCAGCCCGCGCAAGCCGCCGACTGACCGGCGCGGGAGACCGGGGGAGGGCCCGGACTCCGGCCGCGGGAAGCGGCGACCGAAGACCTGTCGCGGGTGGCAGCTGAGGGTGCCCGCGACACATGACAGAACACCGTGCCACGGGAACATCGGGGCACTTCAGGGCGTTTTGCCCGTATCAGGGAGGCGGCATGACAGAGACGGCGAGCGGTCCGGCACGAGGTTCCCGAGCCAAGGGCGGCAAGGCGGGCACCAAGGGACTGCACATCGAGCGCATCCACACCACCCCCGGCGTGCACCCGTACGACGAGGTCGAGTGGGTGAGCCGTGACGTCGTCATGACCAACTGGCGCGACGGCTCGGTCAACTTCGAGCAGCGTGGCGTCGAGTTCCCCGACTTCTGGTCGGTGAACGCGGTCAACATCGTCACCAGCAAGTACTTCCGCGGTGCCGTCGGCACCCCGCAGCGCGAGACCAGCCTCAAGCAGCTGATCGACCGCATCGTGAAGACGTACCGGAAGGCCGGTGAGGACCACAAGTACTTCGCCTCGCCCGCCGACGCGGAGATCTTCGAGCACGAGCTCGCCTACGCGCTCCTGCACCAGATCTTCAGCTTCAACAGCCCGGTCTGGTTCAACGTCGGCACCCCGCAGCCCCAGCAGGTCTCCGCCTGCTTCATCCTGTCCGTCGACGACTCCATGGAGTCGATCCTCGACTGGTACAAGGAAGAGGGCATGATCTTCAAGGGCGGCTCCGGCGCCGGCCTGAACCTCTCCCGCATCCGCTCCTCCAAGGAACTGCTCTCCTCCGGCGGCAACGCCTCGGGACCGGTCTCCTTCATGCGCGGCGCCGACGCCTCCGCCGGCACCATCAAGTCCGGTGGCGCCACCCGCCGCGCCGCCAAGATGGTCGTGCTCGACGTCGACCACCCCGACATCGAGGACTTCATCGAGACCAAGGTCAAGGAGGAGGAGAAGATCCGCGTCCTGCGCGACGCGGGCTTCGACATGGACCTGGGCGGCGACGACATCGCCTCCGTCCAGTACCAGAACGCCAACAACTCGGTCCGCGTGAACGACGAGTTCATGAAGGCCGTCGAGGCGGGCGGCGACTTCGGGCTGCGTGCCCGGATGACCGGCGAGGTCATCGAGGAGGTCGACGCCAAGTCGCTGTTCCGCAAGATCGCCGAGGCAGCGTGGGCCTGCGCCGACCCGGGCATCCAGTACGACGACACGATCAACAACTGGCACACCTGCCCCGAGTCCGGCCGGATCACCGCGTCGAACCCGTGCAGCGAGTACATGCACCTGGACAACACGTCCTGCAACCTCGCCTCGCTGAACCTGATGAAGTTCCTCGAGGACGACGGCCAGGGCCACCAGTCCTTCGAGACCGAGCGCTTCCAGAAGGTCGTCGAGCTGGTCATCACCGCGATGGACATCTCGATCTGCTTCGCGGACTTCCCGACCCAGAAGATCGGCGAGAACACCCGCGCCTTCCGCCAGCTCGGCATCGGCTACGCCAACCTCGGCGCCCTGCTGATGGCCACCGGCCACGCGTACGACTCCGAGGGCGGCCGCGCCCTGGCCGGCTCCATCACCTCGCTGATGACCGGCACCGCCTACCGCCGCTCCGCCGAACTGGCCGCGGTCGTCGGCCCGTACGACGGCTACGCCCGCAACGCCGACGCCCACCAGCGCGTCATGAAGCAGCACGCGGACGCCAACGGCAAGGCCGTCCGCATGGACGACCTGGACACCCCGGTGTGGGCCGCCGCCACGGAGGCCTGGCAGGACGTGGTCCGCCTCGGCGAGAAGAACGGCTTCCGCAACTCCCAGGCGTCCGTGCTCGCCCCGACCGGCACCATCGGTCTGGCGATGTCCTGCGACACCACCGGCGTCGAGCCCGACCTCGCGCTCGTGAAGTTCAAGAAGCTCGTCGGCGGCGGCTCGATGCAGATCGTCAACGGCACCGTGCCGCAGGCCCTGCGCCGCCTGGGCTACCAGGAGGAGCAGATCGAGGCGATCGTCGCCCACATCGCCGAGAACGGCAATGTGATCGACGCCCCCGGTCTCAAGCAGGAGCACTACGAGGTCTTCGACTGCGCCATGGGCGAGCGGGCCATCTCCCCGATGGGCCACGTCCGCATGATGGCCGCGATCCAGCCCTGGATCTCCGGCGCGATCTCCAAGACGGTCAACATGCCGGAGACGGCGACCGTCGAGGAGGTCGAGGAGATCTACTTCGAGGCCTGGAAGCTCGGCGTCAAGGCGCTCGCGATCTACCGGGACAACTGCAAGGTCGGCCAGCCGCTCTCCGCCAAGAAGAAGGAGGAGGAGAAGGCCGAGATCGCCGAGAAGGCCGAGGACACGATCCGTACCGCGGTCGAGAAGGTCGTCGAGTACCGCCCGGTCCGCAAGCGCCTCCCGAAGGGTCGTCCCGGCATCACCACGTCGTTCACCGTCGGTGGCGCCGAGGGCTACATGACCGCCAACTCCTACCCGGACGACGGTCTCGGCGAGGTCTTCCTGAAGATGTCCAAGCAGGGCTCGACCCTCGCGGGCATGATGGACGCCTTCTCCATCGCGGTCTCCGTCGGCCTCCAGTACGGCGTGCCGCTGGAGACGTACGTCTCGAAGTTCACCAACATGCGCTTCGAGCCGGCCGGTATGACGGACGACCCGGACGTGCGGATGGCGCAGTCCATCGTGGACTACATCTTCCGCCGCCTGGCGCTGGACTTCCTGCCCTTCGAGACCCGCTCCGCGCTCGGCATCCACTCCGCCGAGGAGCGCCAGCGGCACCTGGAGACCGGTTCCTACGAGCCGGCCGACGACGAGGTCGACGTCGAGGGCCTGGCCCAGTCGGCGCCCCGCGCCCAGGAGCCGAAGGCCGTCGCGGCCCCGAAGGCCGAGGCCGAGTCCGTGAAGCCCGCCCCGAAGCAGGCCCACACCAGCGCCGAGCTGGTGGAGATGCAGCTGGGCATCCAGGCCGACGCCCCGCTCTGCTTCTCCTGCGGCACCAAGATGCAGCGCGCCGGCTCCTGCTACATCTGCGAGGGCTGCGGCTCGACGAGCGGTTGCAGCTGACGCTCCGCGAGTGACCCGCTGAAGTGAGGGGCGCCGGCCGACTGGCCGGCGCCCCTTCGCCGTCGGGCGGGCGGCCGTGCCGGCCCACCGCGGCCGAGGCGGAGGGCGGCCCGCACCCCGCGTGGCGGTCAGGCCTGGTGCGCCCGGCCCATCACCCGTGTGAAGTCCTCCGGGGCCTCGTGGAAGCCGTGGACGCCGGGGTGGAAGATCCATTCACCGGAGTCGTTGCGCACGAACTCGGCGATGGTGGCGGCGGTGGCGTCGTGCACCGAGGTGAAGTCGTCCTCGGACAGCACGGTGTATCCCTCGCGGACGCGCATCGCGGGGTTGAGGACACCGGAGAACGTACGGCGCGCGGGCTGCTGCTGGATGACGACACCCACCACCACACGGCCGTAGCGCTCGCTGAGCCGGTCGACCTCCAGGGTCATCACCTCGTCCCAGCCGAAGCCCCGCCCGTCGGTGCTGTCACGGTTGAGGAAGATGGTGCCGTCGGGCGAGCGGCTGTCGAAGTGCACCAGGTACGCCGGGGCTCCGTAGGGATCCCGCGCGTCGAAGGTCGCGGCAATGATGTCGAGATCGGTGGGCGGCGTACCCGCGGGACTGGGGTCCCACTTGAGCGCGACCTCGACCTTGCGCATCCCCTTGCTGAAACCGGTCACCGGGCCTCCCCTTCCCTGTGCGCACCTCGTCCCCAACTCCCATGCGGCCGAGGAACCTTGCCCATCGTGCCACGTACCCGCCTCCACGCGCGCGGACGAACTCCTCCGGAGTGTGACCGGCGCCATGTCCGCTGGCCTTACGATGGCGCGGTGCTGGTCAAGTGGATTCGCTGCACCGTGGTGGACCGCCGGGGGTTCGAGCGGGGGCAGCGGAAATGGGCGGGGCTTCCCGGAGAGCCGGGTTTCCGGGGGCAGGGCGGGGGCTGGAGCCGGCGGCGGCCCGACGTGGCGCACATCGTCGCCTTCTGGGAGAGCCGCGCCTTCTACGACTCCTTCATGGCCCGCTCCCACGACCGCCTCGCCGCCGCCCAGGTGGGCACCTTCAAAGACGCCCAGGTCAAACTGTTCGAGTACCGCTTCGACGTGAAGACCGGCTTCGAACCCCGCTTCACCGATTCCGACCTGCTCAGACTCGCCCTGTGCCGGGTCCGCGAGGAACGGGTGGAGCACTTCACCCTCATGCAGGAGAAGGTCTGGAACCCGGCCATGGCGGGCTCGCCCGGCATGATCCGCGGGATGTTCGGCGAGGCCCCCGAGCAGGAGTTCCTGATCCTCTCGATGTGGCGGGCCGCCGCCGAACACGGCAAGTACCGCACCGAACGGATCGAGCGCCTCGCCCTGCGCGCCCAGACCGAGGCGGACATCGCGGCCCTCTCCGGGGACATCGTCGACCTGGAGCCGTCCTGGATCGTCTGACCCCGGCCGTCCCGATCGTCCAGGCCCCGGCCGTCCCGGACTCTCTGGCATCAGCCGTAGCCGTCCTGGACCGTCCGACACCAGATACCAGCCGGTCGGTCCGGAATTCGGAGGTGTGACGTGCGCTGTATGGGCCCCGTACGATTCACCGGTTCGCCGCCCCCCGATCTAGGGTTTCGGCATGGCACGACCACGGCGCATCGTCCTCGTCCGGCACGGCGAGTCCACCGGCAACACCGACGACTCCGTGTACGAGCGCGAGCCGGACCACGCCCTGGCGCTGACCGACCTCGGCCGGCGGCAGGCCGAGGAGACCGGCGAGAGGCTCCGGGAGCTGTTCGGCTCCGAACGGGTGAGCGTGTACGTCTCGCCGTACCGCCGTACCCACGAGACCCTGCGCGCCTTCGCCCTCGACCCCGACCTCATACGCGTGCGCGAGGAGCCCCGGCTGCGCGAGCAGGACTGGGGCAACTGGCAGGACCGCGACGACGTACGCCTCCAGAAGGCCTACCGCGACGCCTACGGCCACTTCTTCTTCCGCTTCCCGCAGGGCGAGTCCGGCGCCGACGTCTACGACCGGGTCGGCGGCTTCCTGGAGAGCCTGTTCCGCAGCTTCGAGGCCCCCGACCATCCGCCCAACGTGCTCCTGGTGACCCACGGCCTCGCGATGCGGCTGTTCTGCATGCGCTGGTTCCACTGGACGGTCGCCGAATTCGAATCCCTGTCCAATCCGGACAACGCCGAGATGCGGATGCTCGTCCTCGGGGAGGACGGCCGCTACACCCTCGACCGGCCCTTCGAGCGCTGGCGTGAACCGGTGCCGGACTGGGCCACCGGATAGAGTGGGGGAGCGATGACCGCACACTTCTCCTCCCGCGGACGCCTTGAGCGCGCCCTGGCGAGCCTGCGCGGACTGGCCGTCGGCGACGCCCTGGGCGCCCAGTTCTTCGTCCCGGCCCGGCACCCCCTGCTCAAGCGCCGCGAACTGCCGCCCGGCCCCTGGCCATGGACGGACGACACCGAGATGGCCTGCTCGGTCCTCGCCGTGCTCGCCACCCACCAGCGCATCGACCAGGAGGCCCTCGCCCACTCCTTCGCCGAGCACCACGACCCGGACCGGGGCTACGGCCCCACCGCGAGCCGGCTGCTGAACCTCGTCCGCCAGGGCGAGGACTGGCGCGGGCCCGCCGCCGCCCTCTTCCACGGGCGCGGCTCCTGGGGCAGCGGCGCGGCCATGCGCACCGCGCCCCTGGGCGCCTGGTACGCCGACGACCCGGAGCAGGCCACCCACCAGGCCGAGATCTCCGCCTACCCCACGCACCAGCACCGGGAAGCGGTGGTCGGCGCCATGGCGGTGGCGGCGGCCGCGGCCCTGGCCGGTTCCCCGGACGGCCCGCCCGCCCCCGAGGCGCTCCTCGACGGCGTGATCGCGCTCGTCCCCAAGAGCGCGGTCGGCCAGGGCCTGCGCCGCGCCCGCGACATGCTCGACTACGGCGACGCCGCCACCGTCGCCGCCGTGCTGGGCTGCGGACGCCGTAGGACCGCCCATGACACCGTGCCCTTCGCCCTGTGGTCCGCCGCGCGCGGTCTCGGCGACTTCGAGACGGCGTTCTGGACGACGGCACGGGTGGGCGGCGACGTGGACACCACCTGCGCGATCGTGGGCGGCGTCCTCGCCGCGGGCAAGGCGGGGGCACCGCCCGCCGAGTGGACACAGCGGACCGAGGCACTGCCCGACTGGGTGCCGGGAGCAGCCTGACCGGCGGAAGTCCGCTTGAGGTGCGGGTAGTTGGCGTGGGGGATCGTCCGTGGGTGCGGGGCGGGTCCGGCAGCGCGACAAGTGCCGGGGCCGTCACGCCGGTTCGGCGCGACGGCCCTGAACTGCTGCCCTGCCGCAGGGAATCAGCCGACCGCCCCGGATCACACGGGCGCCGCTCCCACCGCCAGGTCCCGGACGATCCGCTCCAGGCTCTCCCCGCCCAGCAGCCGTCCCGCGGTGATGTCCACCCCGCAGCCGGTCTTCAGCCGGTTGCGCAGCTGGACGGCCATGAGCGAGTCGAGCCCGAGATCGCGCAGCGACCGGCGCACGTCGAGATCGGCCCTGGCGACACCGAGCACCTCGCAGGCGGCGGCGATCAGCATGCCGGCGGGGTCCGTGGGCGAGGGGTGCGGGTACGGGGGCTCCGCGTGCGGGGGCCGCGGGTGCGGGGCGGTCGCCCGAGCCTCGCCGGTGTGCGCCGGGATCATGGCGCGTTGCTCCACCGGGCCCGGAGCTGACCGCTCCACCGGGCGTGGCGCGGACCGTTCCGCCGGGTGCTCGTCGAGCCGTAGCCACCGCCCGGCCGCCGGTGGCCGGATCATGGTGGCGAACCGGGACAGCAGCGGCCGCGCGGGGCCCAGGAGAGGGGCGTCCAGCAGCGACACGCCGAGCGGGGGCAGCCGCACCGGCAGCGCGCCGGCCAGCGAGGACGCCACCGGACGGCCCTGCCGTCCCGGACGCCGCGGGTGCCCCGGATACCGCGGGTGCCCCGGACGGCGCAGGGAGATCCCTCGGAACTCCGCCAGCACCCGCCCTTCCCCGTCGAGCACCAGCACTTCACCGCGCGCCTCGTCCGGGCCGGGCCCCGCGGTGACGGCGGCCAGGCTCCAGAAGTCGTCCGGCAGCTCACCGTAAAGCTGGACGCTCTCGAAACCGGTGGGCAGGAAACCGCGGTCCGCCTCCCCGGTCCGGCGCGCCTCGGGCCAGGCCGCGAGCAGCGGCAGCAGTGCCGTCTCCCACAGCCCCGGCGCCGGTTTGGCCGGCCGGATCCGCGCCACCGCCTCGCCGCGCCGTCGCCACAGCTGCTCCACCGCGCCGGACGTGTCGGCGAGCTCCAGGCCGTAGCCGAGGGCGAGTCGACGGAATCCGGCGGCGGACAGGTACTGCCGGCAGCGGGCCAGGGCACGGTCCAGTTCGCCCGGCGCCCGGCGGCCGTCGCTGTCGTCCACCGGGCACAGCCGCGCCGAGGAGCAGAAGATCCCCGCGGCGCCGTCCGGCTGCTCCAGTTCCACGACCGCCCGCCAGGTGTCACCGGACCGCTCCAGCGCGATGGCGAGCACGGCCGCCTCGGGGTCGGGGAGCAGGACGGGGGCGGGGGCGAGCCGTACGTCCCGTACCGCGAACATCGCCTCGGGAAGGTGCCGCGCGGCCGCGTCGAGTACGGCGGCGATCTGCACGGCGGGCGGCAACACCGCCGCCCCGGCCACGCCCAACTGCTCCGCCCAGGCGGCGATGCCCCACCGGCCAAGATCCACCCGGCCGACGAGGGGCTCCGGTGCCGGGCGCGGGGCGGCCGGTGCCTGCCGGAACTCGGTGCGCTCCCACGGGTAATGGGGGAGCGGTACCGGCCGTACCGGAGTGCCGTACCACCGCGACCAGTCCACCGGGCCGCCGGCCGCGAAGAACTTGCCCGCGCCGCGCAGGAGTTCGGCCGCCTCGTCGGTGTCGCGCCGCAGCGACGGTACGGCGGTGCCGGGCGCCCCGTCGGCCGTGAGCGTGTCGGTGACCGAGGCGGTGAGCACCGGGTGGGGGCTGATCTCCAGGAAGACGCTCTCCAACCCGTCGCTTCGGTCGGCGAGTTGTCGTACGGACGCGTGGAACCGCACCGGTTCGCAGAGGTTGTCCGCCCAGTAGCCGGCGTCCAGCTCGGCACCGGTCACGGGGGAGCAGCGGACGGTGGAGAACAGTGCGGTGTCGGCGGCCCGGGGCGACAACCCTGCCAGGTCTGCCGCCAGTTCGGCGTGCAGTGGGCGCATCTGCGGGGAGTGCGAGGCCACGTCGACGTCCACCGGGCGGCACAGCACCCCGTCCGCCTCCAGCCGGGCGGAGAGCTCCGCGAGGGCGTCCGGGTCGCCCGCGAGCACGGTGCAGGTGGGGGAGTTCTCGGCGGCCACGCACACCGACGGCGTCCGGGCCACGGCCTCGCGGGCCCGGTCGGCGGGCAACTCCACGACGAGCATGGCACCTTCGCCCGCCACCCGCCGCATCAGCCGGCTGCGGCGGCAGATCACCGCCGCCGCGTCCCGCAGCGACAGCGCACCGCTGACGCAGGCCGCCGCCACCTCGCCCATGCTGTGCCCGACGCACACCTCCGGCTCCACGCCGAGATCCCGCCAGGCCGCCGCCAGCGCCACCTGCACCGCCCACAGCGTGGGCTGGACGAACTCCACCCCGCCGGGGAACCGGTCGGCCTCCCGCGTCAGCAACTCTTCGACGGACCAGCCCAGTTCCTCGCGCACCACCCGGTCGCAGGCGCGCAGCGTGGTCCGGAACGCCTCGTTCGCGGCGAGCAGGCCGCGGCCCATGCCGAGCCACTGCGAACCCTGCCCGGAGAAGACGAAGACGCGGCGCCGCGGCCCCGTGAACCCCGCCTCGCCGAATCCGCCATCGGACGTGCGCTCACCGGACGCCAACGCCCTCAGCACTGAAGCGAGTTGGTCGTGTGAGGCACCGATGGCCCACAGCCGGTGCGGACCCGCGTCGCGGCGCGTCGCCGCGGTCGCGCAGATGTCGCCGAGCGCCTGTCCGCGGCCCGCGCCGCCCGGTCCGAGGTGGTCCGCGTACGACGCCGCCAGGCGCCGCAGCGCCGCGGCCGAACGGGCGGAGAGGACCAGGAGACGGGGGCCCCCGGCCACCGGCGCGGTCTGTGCGGCCGGTGGCCGCTCATCGGTGAACTCGCCTACGACCACATGGGCGTTGGTGCCGGACAGGCCGAAGGAGCTGACGCCCAGCAGCCCCCGCGGACCGGCCTTGGCGAGCGGAGTGTTCTCGGTGACGACGCGGACGGCCGGCCGCTCGCCGGCGAGCAGCGGGTGCGGGTCGGACAGGTGCAGGGAGGCGGGAATGACGCCGTGGCGGGCGATCAGCACCGTCTTGATCAGCCCGGCGATGCCGGCGGCGGCCTCCGCGTGTCCGATGTTGGTCTTCACGGAGCCGCACCGCAACGGCCGTTCGCGGCCCACCGCCTCGGCCAGCGCCCGCAGTTCCACGGTGTCGCCGGTCGGCGTGCCGGTGCCGTGCGCCTCGACGTAGTCCAGCTGGGCCGGTTCGATCCCCGCGCTGCGGCACGCCTCACGCAGCATCTGCACCTGGCCGGAGACCGCGGGCTTCAGCAACAGCCCGCTGCCCTGGCCGTCGTTGGTGACCGCGCTGCCGAGCAGCTGGGCGAGCACGGGGTCGCCGTCGCGCAGCGCGTCCGGCAGCGGCTTGAGCACGATCGCGCCGACGCCCTCGCTGCGTACGAACCCGTCGGCCGACGCGTCGCCGAACCGGCACCGGCCGTCCGGCGAGAGCATGCCGCCCTGCGAGTACGCGATGGAGTCCTGCGGGGACACGATGATGTTGACGCCCGCCGCGATCGCCAGGTCGCTCTCCCCGGTCAGCAGGCTCTGCCGGGCGGCGTGCACCGCCACCAGCGAGGAGGAGCACGCCGTGTCCAGCACCAGGCTCGGACCGCGCAGGTCGAGCGCGTAGGAGACACGGCCCGCGGTGACCGCCCGCAGGCGCCCGCCCACGGTGTCGCGGACTCCGGGGCCCTCGGCGGGGCGGCCGGATTCGCCGTACTCGGCGGTCGCCTGGCCGACGAACACCCCGGTGCGGGAACCGGCCAGGCCGGCCGGCGCGATCCCCGCCGACTCCAGCGCCTCCCATACGACGTGCAGCAGGATCCGCTGCTGCGGGTCCATGCTCCTGGCCTCGACCGGCGAGATCCCGAAGAACGCCGCGTCGAAGGAGAAGGCGTCATCGAGGAAGCCGCCGTCGCGGGAGACGGTCTTGCCGGGTGCGGGAGTCCGGCCGGCGTAGTGGTCGTCGATGTCGAACCGGTCCTCGGGGATCCGGGTCACGGCCTCGGAGTTGGCCATCAGGAGATCCCAGAATTCCGCGATGCTGTTGGCGCGCGGAAAGCGGCACCCCATGCCGACGACGGCTATGGGGACGCCACCTGCGCACGGGAAGCGCTCCACGTACGTTCACCTTCGATCAGGGCCGATGAGAACAAACACGACCGCCGCGCCGAGGGAGGGCGGGGCGGGTTGAGGTGCGCGGTGCAAGTGCGATGCAAAGTTACACCGGCGACCAAGTTTGACCCCGAGGCTTATATCGGTGTCTCAGGGATTGTCTCGGTATGCGGGACCGCGTTGCGCGATCGGGGTCGTCGGCTGCGGTGACGGTGCGGGATGGGTGCCCGGCCTTGCGTTCTGTACCTACTAGTATGTACGGTCACGGTGTGAAGTCGACAGCCGCCGGCATGAAGCCGACCAAGGTCCTCCTCGTCGAGGCCGCCGCCGAACTGCTGTGGGAACGCGGCTACGCGGCCACCAGCCCGGCGATGATCCAGAAACGCTCCCGCGCCGGACAGGGGAGCATGTACCACCACTTCTCCGGCAAGGCCGACCTGGCCGCCGCCGCCATCCGGCACTCTGCGGAGCAACTGCGCCGTGCCACTCAGGCGGCGCTCGGCAGCGGTACGACGGCGTTGGAGCGCCTCGGTGCCTTCCTCGACATGGAACGCGCCCCGCTCGGCGGCTGCCGCGTCGGCCGGCTCGTCCAGGACCCCGACGTCGTCGCCGACGATCAACTCCGGGCTCCCGTAGCCGAGTTCTTCGCATGGCTGCACCAGCGCATCGCCGATGTGCTCACCGAGGGTGTACGGGACGGCGAACTGCGCGCGGACACCGATGCCGCGGCCATGGCCTCGCTCGTCATCGCCACGGTCGAGGGCGGCTACGTGCTCGCCCGTGCCCAGCGGGACCCGTCGGCGTTCCGCCGGGCCACTGAGGCCGCGAAGAGTGCCCTGGCGCGGCTTGAGGCCCACCCCCGACCCCGCTCGCCCTCGCACGTCACCGCACCGCACCGCATCCCGACCGAAAGAGGGCTCCCGTCATGACCACCGTCCCCGGCACACCGACGAACGCGACGCGGCAGCCGACAGTCCCGCCCACACCTGCGGCCGTAGCAGCGCCCGCGCCCGCGCCCGCGCCTGCGTCTCCGGCCGTGGCCCTGCCTGCGCCTGCGGCCGTAGCCCCGTCCGCGCCCGCGCCCGCACCTCCGGCCGTGACCCCGCCCCCACCTCCGGCCGTAACCCCACCCACACCCACGCCCGCACCTCCGGCCGCACCCCCGTCCTTACCGTCGGCCGACCAGGCGCCCGCCGCGCGCCACACCGCGCTCGCCCTCGCCGCCGTCTGCCTGGGTTTCTTCATGATCCTGCTGGACGGCAGCGCCCTGAACATCGCCCTGCCCGCCATCGAACGCGACGTCCACGGCTCGATGGCGGCCCTTCAGTGGGTCGTCACCAGCTACACCATCCCGCTGGCCGCCCTCCTGCTCACGGCGGGCAGCATCAGCGACCGCTGGGGGGCGCGCCGGCTGTTCGTCTCCTCGCTCGCCGCGTTCACCGCCGCCTCCCTGCTGTGCGCGCTCAGCCCGAACCTGACCGTCCTGGTCGTGGCCCGCTTCCTCCAGGGCATCGCGGCCGGCGGTCTGCTGCCCACCACCCTGGCCATCATCGCCCGCACCTACCCCGACCCGCTGGAGCGCGCCAAGGCCATCACGGTCTGGGGTGCCACCGGCGGCCTCGCCCTCGTCGCCGGCCCGCTCGGCGGCGGCGCCCTGACCGAACTGTTCGGCTGGCGCTCGATCTTCGTCATCAACGTGCCCGTCGGCCTGGTCACCCTCCACCTCGCCCGGCGCCACGCCCGTGAGACCCCCCGCCGCGGGTCCCGCGCCGACCTGCCCGGCCAGCTGACCGGCATCACCGCCCTCTCCGCGAGCGTCGCCTACCTCATCGAGGGCGGTTCGCTGGGCTGGGCCGCCCCTGTCCCGCTCCTGCTGCTGGCTGTCTCGGTGCTGACCGCCGTCGCGTTCGTCGCCGTCGAGGCCCGCTCCCCGCACCCGATGCTTCCGCCGGCCGTCTTCCGCCGTGCCGCCTTCTCCGCCTCCGTCACCAACGGCTTCGCCTTCCAGTTCGGCGGCTACGGGCTCCAGTTCATGCTCGCCATCTACCTCCAGCAGCGGTGGGGCCTGAGCGCCGAGCGGACCGGCGTGTACTTCCTGCCCTTCTCCGTCGCCTGGGTCTTCGGCACCATCGTCCTCAACCGCCACCTCGTGCACCGCGGCCCGCGGTTCCTGCTGTGGACCGGCGCCCTGTCCTCCCTGGTCGGCAGCACCCTGCTCCTGGGCGTCACCGACCAGGGAAGCTGGCCGCTGTTCGCCGTCGGCACCGGTCTGACCGGCCTCGGCTGCGGCGTGTTCTCCCCGAGCCTGAACGCCGCCGCGCTGCTGGCCATCGACCCGGCCTACGCCGGCCTCGGCTCCGGTGTCCTCAACACCGCCCGCCAGGTGGGCATGGCGATGGGCGTGGCGCTGCTCGGCTCCCTGATCGGCATGCCCGACACCCTGCTCGGCCTGCGTCTGAGCGTCGTCCTGGTGGCGCTGTGCTTCCTCGCCGTCATCATCCTCAGCATCCGGTACGTCCCGCGCAAGGAGACCGCCTGACCTGCCGACCCCTGAGCCGAGGTGTGATTCGCGGACGCGATCGGACTCGGGAGGGCCCGCCTGTGGGACGGGCGAGGCCGGGGCGGCCGACGAGTGCGTGCCCCCGGGGCAACGCCGGTGTGAGGAAGTTCAATCCGGGCATCCGGGAACGGCCGGTGCTCCTCCTCTCTCGCCCTCCCGCGGCCACCAGGACGACGGGCCCACTCGATATGCTGTCGCGAATCCGGTGAAGTGGATTCCGCTACGGCCCCGTCGTCTGGCGCTTTCACCGCTCTCCGGGCGACCGGGGTGTCGGCCGGCGCCCCCGGCGGCGTAACCTAAGGGCGCCATGCCGTACGAACCTCCCACTCACACCGTCGAGCGCTCCCTGCGTGCCACGACCGGAGCGAAGGTCATCGCCGGTGTCGACGAGGTGGGGCGCGGCGCCTGGGCCGGGCCCGTCACCGTCTGCGCGGCGATCACCGGACTGCGTCGACCGCCCGCGGGCCTGACCGACTCCAAGCTGCTGACCGTCAAGCGGCGCACCGCCCTGGACGAGATCCTGCGGTCGTGGGTGACGGCCTACGCGCTGGGGCATGCTTCCCCCGAGGAGATCGACGGCATGGGGATGACGGCCGCACTGCGGCTCGCCGCGGTCCGCGCCCTGGACGCCCTGCCGGTCCGCCCCGACGCCGTGATCCTCGACGGAAAGCACGACTATCTCGGTGCCCCGTGGCAGGTGCGCACGGTGATCAAGGGCGATCGCTCGTGCGTCGCCGTCGCGGCGGCCTCGGTGATCGCCAAGGTTCAGCGCGACAAAATGATGGCCGAACTGGCTGTCGACCATGCAGACTTCGGGTTTGCGGACAACGCCGGGTATCCGTCGCCCGTGCACAAGGCCGCACTGGAGGAGCGGGGCCCCACCCCGCACCACCGTTTGTCGTGGGCGTATCTTGATGCGCTGCCCCAGTGGCGGCACCTCAAGAAGGCCCGCAACTGGGCGGACGGAAGCGTTCCGGAAATCGAGGGCCAGCTCGGCTTCGACTTCTGACGGTTCCGATCGCACTGATGTGCCACCCCGTTCATCAGCGCCACCTCAACGTTTGATAAAAATCAGCTCATGCCTCTCATTCCCGAGGAGCCTCAGATTCACGAGAGTGCCCAGGGTCCCCGCGTCACGCCGGCCAGCGGCCGCACCGCCCCGACCCCTCGCCCCGTACCCGGCCCCCGTCCCGCGGCGCCGTCCCGCCCCGGTCGTCCCGGCCCTCAGCGGCCTACGCCGCCGGTGCAGCGCACGCCGCGTGACGTGGCTCCGGCCAAGCCCGGTCCCTCCGGTCCCGCTGCCTCCACCGCGGTCGCGGGTCCGCAGATCCAGCTGATCCCGGCCTCGGCCGAGGGTGCGATCGACGCCGCCGAGGAGGCCGTCGACCTGCTGCTGGACTCGGGCCGCGCCCCCGGCGACGTGCTCGTGATCACCACGGGTGCCCAGCATCCGTGGGCCGAGCACGAGCTGTCCTTCGGCGAAGCCGCCTACTGGGCGCAGCACGACGCGGGTGACGACGTCTTCTACACGGACGCCGCCATCGCCTCCCGCGCCGCCTCGCGCCCGGTGGTCGTCGTGGCCGTCAACGGGGGTGCCCCCTCCGCCGACGTCCTCTCGCTGGCCCATGCCCGAGCCAAGGCCCTGCTGATCGTCTGCGGCGACCCGCAGCAGATCAATGCGGCCCTCGGCACCGGCGCCTGAACCACCCGCCGGACTCCGGGAGCCGGCGGCCGCCCGAGGGGGCACCGCACGGTGCGCCCTCCGGCATGCCGTGCGTCTTTCGGCGCCGGCCGTGGGGCGGTTGCCGCCTTCCCCGGTGCCGGCCTGGGGTTTTCCGGTGGTGAAGGCGCGTCGGACTGCCGGACCCGCGCCGTTCCTCAGCGGGCCGCCGCGCGGCGCAGGACCTCGGAGACCGGTCCGCCGGTGCGCGGTACGGGCGGCGGGGCATCCGCCGTGGCGAACGGCTCCGGCGCCGAGTGCGCGTGCGGACGGCGGCCACCGCGCCCCTCGCCCAGCACCTGCCAGCCGTCGTGGGTCAGCGTGATGTACGCACCGCACCGCAGCCCGTGCAGCGTGCAGGCGTCGCGCAGCCCCCACATCCAGGCGCCGTCCTCCTCGGTCCAACGCGCGTCGCCCTCACGGCAGTAGAGCAGGACGGCGGTGCGCACCGGGGTACGGCGGCGCAGGTCGTGCGGTATGACCCGGCGCAGCTGGGACAGCAGGGCGTTGCGGAACATCCAGCCGTCCGCGGGAGCGGCCCGGCGGGTGAACGACGCGCTGGCGCACAGCCGTTCGTCCGGATCGAGGACGGCCACGACCGCGGTGGACGGCCGCGGCTGATGCCGGGCGTGCAGTCCGCTGACGACCTCGCGCGGGTTGCGCAGCAGCGGGATTCCCGCGGCGGCCCACTCCGCCGGCTCCAGCACACGGCTGGCGGAAGCGGTGGACGTCGTCAACGAGGCCGCCGGGGACGAGGCGAATCCGAAGGTCACGTTCCTCCCTTCGGCTACGCGCCCACACAACGGGCGAGGTCGGATTCGGGGACCGCGCACCGCAGCGAAGCCCGACCGGATCACGGCCGGGCCGTGCGGGGAGCGGATCTCAATTCTTCCTGTCGAACTGGAATGCGGCAACGAGCAATTGGGGCTGCCGCCGGGTATCGGGTGGTGCGTGGCTTATATCCCTACCCACGGCTCGGGCGGATGACGCATGGGGCGCTCGCGCGTCTCCAGGACGGGTACCCCGGACACCGCGTGGCCCTCAGGCCGTTACTGATCTTGCAGGCGGGTGGCTCACACCGACGACACCACGACTACAACGTCAGTAACCGTCTGGCCCTCGGGGCCGTTCACCGTCTGATCTTCCGGTCGAACGCCATCTCGCCTTCCGGCCGAACGCCGCCCGACCTGGCGGCCGTTCACCGTCTGGCCTTTGCGCCGATCGCCACCCCGCCTTCGGAGCGATCGCCGTCTGGCCGTGGGGTCGGGTGCTGCTTGGGCGGGCGGGGCGGTGGTGGTCTGGTGGTGGGGTCGGGTGCTGCTTGGGCGGGCGGGGCGGTCGCCGTCTGGCCCTGGGGTCGAATGCCGCTTGACCGTCGGGACGATCAGCGCCTGGCCCTCGGGTCTGTCGTCGCCTGGCCCTCGGGTCGAACTACGCCTGACCTATGGGTCGCCAGCCCACCTTCAGGCCGATTGCCGATCGTCCCTGCTTTCGGTGGCCCGATCACCGTCCGGCCCTCGGGGCGAACAACCCCTGGCTCCTGGGGCCGGGCGTCCCTCACCCAGGTCAACCCTGAATCGCGAGCACGAGCGGCAACACCCCCTTCGCACCGGCGCGGCGCAGCAGACGCGCCGCGACCGCGAGGGTCCAGCCGGTCTCCGTGAAGTCGTCGACCAGCAGCACCGGACCGTCCGCCCCGGCCAGCGCCGCCGCGAGGGCGGGCGGTACCACCAGCGTGCCGTCGAGCGCCTTGAGCCGCTGCGCGCTGTTGCTGCGCGACATCCGGGGCGCGTCCTCGTCGTACGCCACGGACCCCAGCAGCGGCAGCCGCCCGGTCTCCGCGATCCGCATGCCCAGCGAGTGGACGAGCAGGGGCCGGCTGCGTGAGGCGACGGTGACCACCCCCACCGGTCTCGGCTGGGCACCCCCGGCACCGGGCGCCCAGCCGCCGGGCCCCTTGGCCCAGTCGGCCAGCACCTCGATCACGGCGCGGGCCACGTCGTCCGGCACGGGCCCGTCCGGCGTCCGCGGCGCGAGCAGCGGGCGGAGCCGGTTGCCCCAGCCGATGTCCGAGAGCCGCCCCAGCGCCCGCCCCGGCGCCACCTGCTCACCAGCCGGAATACGTCCCTTGAGGTCGATCCCGATGGCGCCCAGCCCCGTCGGCCACATCCGCCGGGGCTCCACCTCCACCCCCGCGCGCCCCAGATCGCCGCGCGCCGCGTCCAGCGCCGCCGAGGAGGCGTCGGCCGTGAAGCGCGGCCCCGCGCAGTTGTCGCAGCGCCCGCACGGCTTGGCCCCCTCGTCGTCCAGCTGCCGTTGCAGGAACTCCATCCGGCACTCGGTGGTGCTCGCGTACGCCCGCATCGCCTGCTGCTCGGCCGCCCGCTGCCGCGCCACCCACGCGTACCGCTCGGCGTCGTACGACCACGGCTGCCCGGTCGCGAGCCAGCCGCCCTTGACCCGGCGCACCGCCCCGTCCACGTCGAGGACCTTGAGCATGGTCTCCAGCCGGGAGCGGCGCAGCTCGACCAGGGGCTCCAGCGCGGGCAGCGACAGCGGTCCGTCCGCGTGGGCGAGGACGTCCAGGGTGCGCCGCACCAGGTCCTCGGAGGGGAAGGCGAGCGAGGCGAAGTACTCCCAGATCGCCTCGTCCTCCCGGCCCGGCAGCAGCAGCACCTCCGCGTGCTCGACCCCGCGGCCGGCCCGGCCCACCTGCTGGTAGTAGGCGATGGGGGAGGCGGGCGAGCCGAGATGGACCACGAAACCGAGGTCGGGCTTGTCGAAGCCCATGCCGAGCGCGGAGGTGGCGACCAGTGCCTTGACCCGGTTGGCGAGCAGGTCCTCCTCCGCCTGCTGCCGTTCCGCGTTCTCCGTCCGGCCCGTGTACGAGGCGACGGTGTGGCCCCGCTGTCGCAAAAACGCGGTGACCTCCTCGGCGGCGGCGACGGTGAGGGTGTAGACGATCCCGGAGCCCGGCAGGTCGTCGAGGTGATCGGCGAGCCAGGCCATCCGGTGCGCCGCGTCCGGCAGCCGCAGCACGCCCAGGCTCAGGCTCTCCCGGTCCAGCGGGCCGCGCAGCACCAGCGCGTCGGAGTTGCCGCCGGTGCCCAGCTGCTCGGCGACATCGGCGGTCACGCGCGCGTTGGCCGTCGCCGTCGTGGCCAGCACGGGGACGCCGGGCGGGAGGTCGGCCAGCATGGTGCGCAGCCGCCGGTAGTCGGGGCGGAAGTCATGGCCCCAGTCGGAGATGCAGTGCGCCTCGTCCACGACCAGCAGCCCGGTCGCCGCGGACAGCTTGGGCAGGACCTGATCGCGGAAGTCGGGGTTGTTGAGCCGCTCGGGCGAGACCAGCAGGACGTCGACCTCCCCGGCGGCGATGGCGGCCTGCACGTCCTCCCACTCCTCGGTGTTCGAGGAGTTGATGGTCCGGGCGTGGATGCCGGCGCGGGCCGCCGCCTCCACCTGGTTGCGCATGAGCGCGAGCAGCGGCGAGACGATCACCGTCGGCCCGCTGCCGCGGGCCCGCAGCAGCGAGGTCGCCACGAAGTACACCGCGGACTTGCCCCATCCCGTGCGCTGTACGACCAGCGCCCGGCGCCGCTCGGCGACCAGCGCCTCGATCGCCCGCCACTGGTCCTCGCGCAGCCGGGCGGCGCCCGTGGCGTCCCCGACGAGCCGGGCGAGGACGGCGTCCGCCCGTGCCCGGAGATCCGCGTTGCTCGTGTGCTCGTGCTCCATGCGTTCCATACAACAGGACGGGAGCGACGAACGGGCGGGCCGGCGGCGGATCTGTGGACAACCCTCGACGCCTTGTCGTGTCCCTGATTCGACTTATCCACAGGCCCGAGCGGGATCGACGGATCCGCGAGATCGTCGGCGCATGACGAATCACAGCGACACCACCGCGCAGATCACCCTGCGCTCCGCGGCCGAACTGGCCGACGCCCTCCCCTATCTGCTGGGCTACCGGCCGGAGGACAGCATGGTCCTGGTCGCCCTGCACGACAGCGGAGGCAAGGGCAGGTTCGGCGGCCGGGCCCGGCTCGGCATCCCCGAGCACGAAGAGGACTGGGAAGAGGCCGCGCGGCAACTGGCCAGGGGCCTGGTGACCGGCAGCGAGCGGCGGGGCGCCAAACCCGAACAGATGGTGGCCTACGTCTGCCAGGAACCCGCGCCGGGAGAGCGCGGCCGGGACGTCAAACGCCGTCTCGCCCGCCTCGTCCAGCTGCTGCGCGTCCAGTGCGGCGACCTCGACGTGCCGGTCATCGAGGCACTGTGCGTCTCCGACGGCCGCTACTGGTCGTACTGCTGCCCCGTCGAGGGCTGCTGCCCCGAGGACGGTACGCCGATGGGGCTGCCCGGCACCTCCGTCCTCGCCGCCGCGGCCACCTACGCCGGCCTTCAAGTCCGGGGGACGCTCAAGGAGTTGCGCGCCCGCCTGCAACCCTGGGAGGCAGCCGCGGCGCGGGAGCAGGAGGCCGCCCTCGACGCGGCCGGGGTGGCGCTGGTGCCCCGCATCCTCGACGAGGCGGGCCGCGCGGAGGTGGCCGAGGAGACCATCGTCCTCGCCGAGCGCGCCCTCCAGCGCCTCGCCTCGGCGCCCCCGGTGGCGGGCACCCTCCCGGCCGACCTGCGCGACGACGGCCTGATCGGACACGACGAGGCGGCACGACTGATCCTGGGCCTCCAGGACCGCAACACCCGCGACCGCGCCGCCGCGTGGATGGAGGGCGACGAGGCGGCCCCGGCGCTCCGGCTCTGGCGCACCCTGGCCCGCCGCTGCGTCGGACCGTACGCCGAGCACGCCGCCGCTCCGCTGACCCTGGCGGGCTGGGTCGCCTGGTCCACCGGCGACGAACTGGAGGCCCGCGAGGCCCTGGCCATGGCCATGGCAGCCGACCCGGACTACCTTTTCGCGCGCCTCCTGCACCAGGCGTGCAATGACGGACTGGACGTGGAGTCGATCCGCCGCTGCCTGCGGCCGGCACGGACCGGGGGAGCGCCGGGCACGGAACCCGCGGAGGGAGACGCGCCGTCCGCGAACCCCCAGGCGCCGCCCGCGAATCGGACGGCCGCGGAACCGGCACCTGCCAACCTCACGGTCACGCCTCCGGAGCCCGCCCATCCGACGGCCACGAAACCGGCGACCGAAGGCCCGACGGACCCGATGGACGCGTCACCGACCCCTGAAGCGGTACCGGCCGACGCGCCGGATCCGGCCGCGCGTATCCGTCGACGCCGCCGGCTGCGGTCCGCCGTCGCCGCCGCCGGGGACGGCCCCCGCGCCGCCCGCGTGCCCGGTCGGCGACTTGGGCCGACGGGCCCCGGTCCGGCCCCCGGCCACGCCGCGCGGCCGGGCACCCGGCACCCGGCGGGCACCCGTATCCGCACCGAGGGAACGGAGGAAACCGCGACCTGAACGGGGCGGGAGACGGCCCGCCCCATAACGCGACGAAGCGGAAGCACCGGCGGTGCCCACCAGGGAAGGACGTGTTTATCGTCAGGCAGACGACTATGATCGCGGTATGCCCTACGACCCGTCAGCCTTTCCGCCCTTCGCCGTCACCGTGGACCTGGTCGTGCTGACCGTTCGCCGTCATTCGCTGTGCGCGTTGGCGGTACGCCGGGGCGAGCCGCCCTTCCAGGGGCGGTGGGCACTGCCCGGTGGCTTCGTGCGGGCCGACGAGGACCTGAACCAGGCGGCGGCGCGAGAACTGGCCGAGGAGACCGGGCTGCACGCGCACGACCCCTCGGCCCCCGCGCAGGACAACGGAGCGCACCTGGAGCAACTCGCCACCTACGGCGACCCCGGACGGGACCCGCGCATGCGGGTGGTCAGCGTCGCACACCTCGCGCTCGCCCCCGACCTGCCCGCACCCCGCGCGGGCGGCGACGCCAGCAACGCCCGCTGGGCCCCGGTCGAGGAACTGCTCCAGCAGGGCGGTTACGGCCGCGACGGCGAGCCCGTCGCCCCGCTGGCCTTCGACCACGCCCAGATCCTCGCCGACGGCGTGGAGCGGGCCCGCTCCAAGATCGAGTACTCGTCGCTGGCCACCGCGTTCTGCCCGCCCGAGTTCACCGTCGGCGAGCTGCGCCGGGTGTACGAAGCGGTGTGGGGGGTGGCCCTCGACCCGCGCAACTTCCACCGCAAGGTCACCGGGACGCCGGGGTTCCTCGTTCCGACGGGAGGCACCACCACACGCCAGGGCGGCCGTCCGGCCCAGCTGTTCCGGGCCGGTGGCGCCACGCTGCTGAACCCGCCGATGCTGCGCCCCGAAGTCTGACCGGCGAGCGCCCGGCCGTGGGCGGAAACCGGGCCCTTCTTGCGCCGAACGGCGGACAGGGACCGGCGCGCGGGCATGGCGTTCTTCTTTAAATCGTCCCATACACCAAAAAACAAGACATCGCACGCTATCTTGCTGCGAGTGATCCAAGCCTTCGGACTGACCAGCACCCCCCGCAAGGCGCGGCCGCCCGCCGTCGACAACGTCTCCTTCGAAGCGCGCGCCGGACAGATCACCGTGCTCCTGGGGGCCGCGGGCGCGGGCAAGACCACGGCGCTGAGGCTGATGCTCGCCCTGCGACCGGGTCGCGGCATCACCTACTTCAGGGGCCGGCCCCTGTACCGGATCCCCCATCCGGCGCGCGAGGTCGGCGTGCTGCTCGGCGACGTACCGGGGCATCCGGCCCGCTCGGTCCGCGGTCATCTGCGCATGCTGTGCGCGGCGTCGGGCGTGCCGGGGCGCCGCGCCGACGAGGCCCTCGAAGCGGTCGGCCTCGTCAGCTTCCGCGAGGAACGCCTCGGCACGCTCTCGCGCGGCATGGACCGCAGGCTCGGTCTGGCATGTGCCCTGCTGACCGACCCGCACACGCTCGTCCTGGACGATCCCGCGGCCGGCCTCTCGCCCGCCGAGGCCCAGTGGCTGCACGGCATGCTGCGCGCCCACGCCGACCAGGGCGGCACCGTGCTGACGACCACCGGCGACCCCAGGGAAGCCGCGCACATCGCCGACCGGGTGATCACGCTCGACGCCGGCAGACTCGTCGCCGACCAGGAGGCCGGGGAGTTCGCCCGAACCCGGCTGCGCCCGCGCGTGGCCGTGCGCAGCCCCTACGCGGGGCGCCTCGCGGCCGCGATCGCCAAGGAGGCCCGCACCGGCCGCCGTTCCGTCGAGGTGGTCCGCGAGGACGGCAACCGCCTCTCCGTGTACGGCACCACGACCGCGGTCATCGGTGAGACGGCCTTCCGGCACGGCATCCTCGTCCACCAACTCGCCGACGAAGTGGGCGACATGGGGCCCGGCTCCGGTACAGCCGGCGCAGTGTCCGACCGCGCGCCGACCGCGGGCGGCCCGGCGACCGGCCGTACGCCACCGGAGCGCGGGAAGACCGTGTTCGGCTTCTCCGTCCCGGAGCCGCCCGCCATGGCACACACGGAATCCACCGCCTCGGCCTCCTTCCCGCAGAGCCCACCCCGGCCCAACTCCTCTCCAGCGCCCGCCCTTTCGACCACCTCGACCTCGGCGGCCGAAGCCACCGCGGCCCCGCCGCGGGCCGGAGCACGCGTGGCCGTCGACGCCGAGACCACTCCCCGCCGGCCCGCACGGCCGGAAACCACCGACACACGCACCACCCTCACCCACACCGCCCTCACTCGCACCACTTCCACATTCATCACCCTCACCCGTATCGCCCCCACCCGTATCTCCGCCCTCCGCACCCTCCTGCCCGGCGCCAGAACTCCGGCCGTCCGTCGGCCATGGCGGGCGGACCCCGAGCCCCGGACCGGCGGCGACGACAGCGTCCGGGCCTTCGACCCGCACTCCCCCCTCCCGCCCCCCATCTCCGTCCGCCCAGCCCCCACCCCTCTGCGCCCCCTGCGCTATGAGCTGCGGCGGGCCATGGGCGTCGGCACCGGATGGCTGATCTGCGGCGTGGCGCTCGTGTTGTCCGTGCTCACCGCCGTGGCGCTGGCCGGAATCGGCCACACCCCGCAGGCGCGGCTGTTCGCGGCCTGGCCACGGGAACTGCCGCTGCCCCCCGCCGCGCTCGCCGCCGGGCTGCTCGGGGCGCTGTCCTTCGGGGACGAGTTCCGCCACCCCGCCCTCGCGGCCGACCGCGGCACCGTGCCCCGCCGGCTCGGGCTACTTGCCGCGAAACTCCTCGTCTCCGGCGCGACCGCCATACTGCTCGCCTTCCTCGTCGCGGGCTGCGACGCCGAAGCGCTCTACCTCGTCTACGGCAGGGAGCTGACCCAGGTTCCCGACGACTGGCTCCCGCTGGCCGCGAGTTGGCTCGCCCTCGGCACCGGGTGCGCCTGGGCCGGCGTGCTCGCGTCGGGCGTCTTCCGGTCAACCTCGGGCGGGCTCGCCGCCGTCCTCGCCGTACCCGTGGCCGTCGTACCCCTCCTGCGCACGGCGTTCCGGGGCCCGGCCGAGCACACGGTGGCCGATCTCCCGGCGCGGACGCGGGAGGTGTTCCTGCTGCCGTGGCCCTTCGGAGGGGACCGGTACCTGCTCGCGGTGGCGCGGCTGTTCCTCCAACCCGTCGGCGGTGCAATGGCGTTGTCCCTGGCGGCACTGCTGTGCGCTTATCTGTTCACGACCGTGCGCGCCAGGGCCTGAGACCACGCCTCTTACGGTTCTGATGCCGCTTGTGCCCACAACTCCCCGCGGGCGGCTCGTTTCTTTCCGATAAGGCGTCAATTGCGACGGGGTGAGCGATCACCCTTTCGTGTGCTTTTCACCAAAGACCTCAAGGGAGTTGGAGACGACGCCGACAAAGGATCCGTGAGTACCCTTGCGCACACCATGATGACCGCCGCCCGTTCCACCGACTCAGGTCTCGTCGGTCCGGGCGAACTCGACCGCTACTCCTACGGCGAAGCCCCGGTGGGCGACCGCGTCGGAGCGCCCGCCTGGGACGGAGGCGAATCCGAGCTGGGCCGGGTCAGCCGGCGGCCGGCGGGCAGCCGCGGCCGCGGGCTGCACGGCCAACTCGTCCAGCAGCTGGGCCAGATGATCGTCTCCGGCGACCTGGGCGCGGACCGCCCGCTGGTGCCCGAGGAGATCGGCCAGCGCTTCGAGGTCTCCCGCACCGTCGTCCGTGAATCCCTCCGCGTCCTGGAGGCCAAGGGCCTGGTCAGCGCCCGGCCGAACGTCGGCACGCGCGTGCGCCCGGTCAGCGACTGGAACCTCCTCGACCCGGACATCATCGAGTGGCGGGCCTTCGGCCCCCAGCGCGACGACCAGCGCCGCGAGCTCAGCGAGCTGCGCTGGTCCATCGAGCCGCTCGCCGCCCGTCTCGCCGCCGGACACGGCCGCGAGGAGGTGCAGCAGCGCCTGTCCGACATGGTCGAGATCATGAGCCACGCCATGGCACAGGGCGACGCGCTCACGTACTCGCGCGCCGACACCGAGTTCCACGCGCTGCTCATCCAGATCGCGGGCAACCGCATGCTGGAGCACCTCTCCGGCATCGTCGGCGCCGCCCTCCAGGTCTCCGGCGGCCCGGTCACGGCCTGCGACCGGCCGAACGACGCGTCCCTCGCCCAGCACGCGCGCATCGTCGACGCCATCGGCACCGGCGACGGCGGCGCCGCGGAGGCAGCCATGCGCCAGCTGCTCACCGCCCACCCCGAGGTGGAACGGGTGGTTCCCGCCCCGCGCGAGCACTGACCCGCTCAAGGGCGGCGCGGTCCGCCGGTGTGCGGCGCCCTCGTGGTTCCCATGGCGCTTCGGGCCCAGGTGCCTGTCGTCGTACCCGCCACCGCCGGACCCCGCCGGACCCTCAGGAGTCCGGCGGGGTCCGGTGGTGCGCCGGGCGACATCTTTTGGCCGCATCTGACCTTCTTTGTTCGCTTACGGGGTGTGACTCGGGCCACGCAGAATGGGCGTAACACTCATGGGAACAGCGCGATGACCTAAGAGGTGACAGCCGCGAAGGGAATACGGACGCCAGACATGGCGCTGTGCATCTTCCCGGCCCGCGCCCGCGCCGTCGGCCCATCCCCAGGCCGGTGGTCGGTTCCCGTCCGCAGTGGACGGTGCCGGAAGCCGTTTTCCAACGTTCCGAGAGGTTGTTCGTGTCGGCCAGCACATCCCGTACGCTCCCGCCGGAGATCGCCGAGTCCGTCTCTGTCATGGCGCTCATTGAGCGGGGAAAGGCTGAGGGGCAGATCGCCGGCGACGATGTGCGTCGGGCCTTCGAAGCTGACCAGATTCCGGCCACTCAGTGGAAGAACGTACTGCGCAGCCTCAACCAGATTCTTGAGGAAGAGGGTGTGACGCTGATGGTCAGTGCAGCAGAGCCCAAGCGCACCCGAAAGAGCGTCGCAGCGAAAAGCCCGGCCAAGCGCACCGCCACCAAGACGGTCGCGGCGAAGACGGTGACCACCAGGAAGGCCACCGCCACCACGGCCGCCCCCGCGGCGTCCGCCACCCCGGCCGATCCCGCCGAAGAGGCATCGCCCGCCAAGAAGGCGGCGGCCAAGAAGACGACCGCCAAGAAGACGGTTGCCAAGAAGACCACCGCCAAGAAGACGGCGGCCAAGAAGACCACGGGCAAGAAGGACGACGCCGAGATTCTCGAGGACGAGGTCCTCGAGGACACCAAGGTCGGCGACGAGCCCGAGGGCGCCGAGAACGCGGGCTTCGTCCTGTCCGACGAGGACGAGGACGACGCGCCCGCCCAGCAGGTCGCCGCGGCCGGCGCCACCGCCGACCCGGTCAAGGACTACCTGAAGCAGATCGGCAAGGTCCCCCTGCTCAACGCCGAGCAGGAGGTCGAGCTCGCCAAGCGCATCGAGGCCGGTCTGTTCGCGGAGGACAAGCTCGCCAACGCCGACAAGCTCGCCCCGAAGCTCAAGCGCGAGCTGGAGATCATCGCCGAGGACGGCCGCCGCGCCAAGAACCACCTGCTGGAGGCCAACCTCCGTCTGGTGGTCTCCCTGGCCAAGCGCTACACCGGCCGCGGCATGCTCTTCCTGGACCTCATCCAGGAGGGCAACCTCGGTCTGATCCGTGCCGTCGAGAAGTTCGACTACACCAAGGGCTACAAGTTCTCCACGTACGCCACCTGGTGGATCCGTCAGGCGATCACCCGCGCCATGGCCGACCAGGCCCGCACCATCCGTATCCCGGTGCACATGGTCGAGGTCATCAACAAGCTCGCCCGCGTGCAGCGCCAGATGCTCCAGGACCTGGGCCGCGAGCCCACCCCGGAGGAGCTGGCCAAGGAACTCGACATGACCCCGGAAAAGGTCATCGAGGTCCAGAAGTACGGCCGCGAGCCCATCTCCCTGCACACCCCCCTGGGCGAGGACGGCGACAGCGAGTTCGGTGACCTCATCGAGGACTCCGAGGCCGTCGTCCCTGCGGACGCCGTCAGCTTCACCCTCCTCCAGGAGCAGCTGCACTCGGTCCTGGACACTCTCTCCGAGCGCGAGGCCGGCGTCGTCTCCATGCGCTTCGGCCTCACCGACGGCCAGCCGAAGACCCTGGACGAGATCGGCAAGGTCTACGGCGTGACGCGTGAGCGCATCCGCCAGATCGAGTCCAAGACCATGTCGAAGCTGCGCCACCCGTCGCGCTCCCAGGTGCTGCGCGACTACCTCGACTAGTCCGCCGCTCCGGCCGCTCGCGGGCCGGTCGTACGACGCCGAAGGCCCGGTCCCCTCGCGGGAGCCGGGCCTTCGTGCTGCGCGCGCAGACCATGTGGATCACTCTGGGTTTCCCAGTTCACACCCTGAGTGAGGAGTCGGCATGCGTCGTTCCCTTGGCCGCGCACTGATCCGGTCGCTCATCCTCGCGGCCACCGTGACCGCCATACCCCTGGTGAGCGCGTTCCCGGCGTCGCCCACGGCGGTCCGGAGCGTGGTCGTGGGGGGATTCCCCATCGATGTCTCGCAGGCCCCGTGGACAGTGGCGCTGTCCAGCCGTGACCGGTTCGGAGGCACCCGTGCGGGCCAGTTCTGCGGCGGCGTGGCGATCGCCCGCACCACGGTGCTCACGGCCGCCCACTGCATGAACGCCGACGTACTCGGGGCACCCCCCGACCGCGTGCGCGACCTCAAGGTCATCGCGGGCCGCACCGACCTGCTGTCCGACGAGGGCCAGGAGATCGCCGTACGGTCCGTCCGGGTCAACCCCGGCTTCGACAGCGCGACGAACTCCGGCGACTTCGCCGTCGTCACGCTCGCCGAGCCGCTGCCGCAGGGCGCGGTCATCGGCATGGCGGGCCCCGGCGACCCGGCCTACGCGCCGGGCACCAAGGCCCTGGTCTCCGGCTGGGGCGACCTGACGGGCGGCGGCGCCTACGCGCACCGGCTGCACGCGGCCGATGTGCATGTGCTCGTCGACGACCGCTGCGCCCGTGCCTATCCGGGCGGCCCGGACGGCGTCTACCGGGCCGAGAGCATGCTCTGCGCGGGAGAGGCCGCCGGTGGTCCGGACGCCTGTCAGGGGGACAGCGGTGGCCCGCTGGTGGCAGGCGGGCGGCTGATCGGGCTGGTGTCCTGGGGCAGTGGCTGCGGACGGGCCGGGAGCCCCGGCGTCTACACGCGCGTCTCCGAGGTCGTACGTGCCCTGGGGACAGGCCGCGACGGCGGGGACGGAAAAGCGCCCGCGGAAGCCCGCGGGAGGGCCCGCAGGGGGGCCTGAGGGGCCTTCGCGGGCGTCATGAGGGTATGAGCACGGGCGGCCGCTCCTTCGCGGAGCGACCGCCCGTTCATCGGCCTGCGCCGGTGCTGGCTCGTCGTACGTGCGAGATTCAGCGTTCCTCTTCGGGGGCGGTGCTGCTCGGGGCAGTCGTCAGCCGCTCCGTCTCGTCCTGTATCTCAGCGGCGATCTTCTTGAGTTCCGGCTCGAACTTGCGCCCGTGGTGGGCGCAGAAGAGCAGCTCTCCGCCGCTGAGCAAGACGACGCGCAGGTATGCCTGGGCGCCGCAGCGGTCGCAGCGATCAGCGGCCGTCAGCGGGCTCGCGGGGGTCAGAACAGTAGTCACGTCGCCTCTTCTCTAGCTCGACGAGCTGTCGTACCAGGGTCAACATCCAACCAGCCCGAAAACGTTCCCGCTCGTGGCTTTTCCTCGAAAAAATCTTTCCGGGGCGGCTGTCTGCTGCCGGTTGGCGGCGAATGTGCCGTAGTGCGTGTTGGGGTGCTTACGGGTTCGCGCTGTCTAGTATCTCGATCCTCCCGGCCGGGTTGCCGGTTGTTCATGAGGACGTGCCCGGAGCCTAAATGGTTCATGCCTCCAAGGGAACGTGATATGCGCTTCACCCCATCGAAGGATCGAACGTGCATGCGAGTCTGGACTAGTCTGTGGAACCGACGAGGGTGGCGTTACACCGGCTCTACCAGGCCTCGGTACCCTCTGACGGGCAACCGAAGCCTCCCCCTTACCCAGAAGGGGGCAACCTGAAATTCAGCGAGGAGCGAACCGCGTGACCGCCGATACGTCCGTGCCGTCCACAGCGCTGCTGGCAGGAGCAGACCGCGACGGTTCCAACTACACCGCGCGGCACCTGCTCGTCCTCGAGGGCCTCGAGGCCGTGCGCAAGCGCCCCGGCATGTACATCGGCTCGACCGACAGCCGCGGTCTGATGCACTGCCTGTGGGAGATCATCGACAACTCGGTGGACGAAGCCCTCGGCGGCTACTGCGACCACATCGAGGTGATCCTCCACGACGACGCGTCCGTGGAGGTCCGCGACAACGGCCGCGGTATCCCGGTGGACGTGGAGCCCAAGACCGGCCTGTCCGGCGTCGAGGTCGTCATGACCAAGCTCCACGCGGGCGGCAAGTTCGGCGGCGGTTCGTACGCCGCCTCCGGCGGTCTGCACGGCGTCGGCGCCTCCGTGGTCAACGCCCTCTCCGCCCGCCTCGACGTCGAGGTGGACCGCAACGGCAACACCCACGCCATCAGCTTCAGGCGCGGCGTGCCGGGCGCCTTCTCGGGCGCCGGCGCGGACGCGAAGTTCGAGGCCAAGAGCGGCCTGCGCAAGGCCAAGAAGATCCCCAAGACCCGCACCGGCACGCGCGTGCGCTACTGGGCGGACCGGCAGATCTTCCTCAAGGACGCCAAGCTCAACCTCGACACGCTGCACCAGCGCGCCCGGCAGACCGCCTTCCTGGTGCCCGGCCTGACCATCGTCGTCCGCGACGAGTACGGCCTGGGCGAGGGCGGCAGCAAGGGCGAGGAGTCCTTCCGCTTCGACGGCGGCATCAGCGAGTTCTGCGAGTACCTGGCGAGCGACAAGCCGGTGTGCGACGTGCTCCGCTTCTCCGGCAAGGGCACCTTCAAGGAGACCGTCCCCGTCCTGGACGAGCACGGCCAGATGACCCCGACCGAGGTCGCCCGCGAGCTGGGCGTCGACATCGCGCTGCGCTGGGGCACGGGTTACGACACGACCCTCAGGTCCTTCGTCAACATCATCGCCACCCCCAAGGGCGGCACCCACGTCTCCGGCTTCGAGCAGGCCCTCACCCAGACGATGAACGACGTGCTGCGCGCCAAGAAGATGCTGCGCGTGGCCGAGGACAACATCGTCAAGGACGATGCCCTGGAAGGCCTCACCGCGGTCGTCACGGTGCGCCTGGCCGAGCCGCAGTTCGAGGGCCAGACGAAGGAAGTGCTCGGCACCTCGGCAGCCCGCCGCATCGTGAACCAGGTGGTCACCAGGGAGCTGAAGGCGTTCCTGACCGCCACCAAGCGGGACGCCGCCGCCCAGGCCCGCGTCGTCATGGAGAAGGTGGTCGCCGCCGCCAGGACGCGTGTCGCGGCCCGCCAGCACAAGGACGCCCAGCGGCGGAAGACCGCCCTGGAGTCCTCGTCCCTGCCGGCCAAGCTCGCCGACTGCCGCAGCGACGACGTCGACCGCAGCGAGCTGTTCATCGTCGAGGGCGACTCCGCGCTCGGCACTGCCAAGCTCGCGCGCAACTCCGAGTTCCAGGCGCTGCTGCCGATCCGCGGCAAGATCCTCAACGTGCAGCGTTCGTCCGTGACCGACATGCTCAAGAACGCCGAGTGCGGTGCGATCATCCAGGTCATAGGAGCGGGCTCGGGCCGTACCTTCGACATCGACCAGGCCCGCTACGGCAAGATCATCATGATGACCGACGCCGATGTGGACGGCTCCCACATCCGGTGCCTGCTGCTCACGCTGTTCCAGCGCTACATGCGGCCCATGGTCGAGGCCGGCCGTGTCTTCGCCGCGGTGCCGCCGCTGCACCGCATCGAGATCGTCCAGCCGAAGAAGGGCCAGGACAAGTACGTCTACACGTACTCGGACCGCGAGCTGCGGGACAAGCTCATGGAGTTTCAGACCAAGGGCATCCGCTACAAGGACTCCATCCAGCGCTACAAGGGCCTCGGCGAGATGGACGCCGACCAGCTGGCCGAGACCACCATGGACCCCCGCCACCGCACCCTGCGCCGCATCAACCTCTCCGACCTCGAAGCCGCCGAACAGGTCTTCGACCTTCTGATGGGCAACGACGTGGCTCCCCGCAAGGAGTTCATCTCCAGCTCGGCGGCGACGCTGGACCGGTCGCGTATCGACGCGTGACACCTGCGGCGGGCCGGGCCGGGGCGGGTCGCAGTGCGTGACCTGGCTGGGGCGGGCCGCTGCGGGGTTCTGGCTGCGGGGGGTGGCCTGGCTGCGGGCCGCTGCGGAGGTCTGGTCGCGGTGAGTGATCTCGCTGGGGCGGGATTGCTCTGGCTGGGGGCGGTTTGGCGGAGGACCGCCGTACGGCTGTGTGGCGGGGTGGCCGTGGACGGGCGTGTGGCGGGGCGGTCGTGGCAGGGTCCAGAGGGCGTCGTGGCGGTCAAGGCGCCCCTCAACGCCACGATCCCCGCGGGGAACACCCCATGGACCGGAGCGGCATGCCCCGTCCCGGATCGGGTGAGGGCGCGCTGACGAGGCGACGCGCATCGAATCGGGCGCGCTGATGGGGTGTGGCTCGCACGGGGCTGCGCTCGGGCGAGCGTGGGCTGCGGTGAGCTCGGACGTCTCCGCGTGGCCCGGTGCAGGGACCGGCCCAGGCGTCAGTTCCCGAGCCGGTCCACCTCACTGCGCGGGCCTGCATAGGCTGGCCCCGGTCTGCCACCCTCGTTGTTCACCTTGCGGTACGGCGGCCTTGGACGAGGCCCGCATCGCGCCCCCACACAGCCTGTCCGCCGATGCGGGCCCACGCTGTCCCCGCCAGCCTCTCACCCACCCCACCCCCCCCAGTCCGGCCCACCCGTCACCCCAAGCCCCCTCGCCCCTCAACCTGCCCCAGCCAGCAGCCAGCAGCCAGCAGCCAGCAGCCAGCAGCCAGCAGCCAGCAGCCAGCAGCCAGCAGCCAGCAGCCAGCCAGCTGGGCAGTCGGGCGGACCCGCCCAAGCATTGTCCGACCGCGGCTCCTTCCGACCGCCACTCCTTCCGACTGCCGCCCGCTCCGAGGCTCGCCCCCCTCGCCCCGCCAAGATCCGCCGAGCCCTCGCGCCCCCGCAGCCGATCAACCCCAAGCCCGCACCCTCACCTGCATCCACAGGCACCCCGACCGGACCCTGCCGGCCTCATCTCCACCCCTGGGTGGAGGCGCTCCCTCGAAGAACTCCACCTGTGATCCACCCCGGCTCCGATCTCCCGACCTGCGAATTTCCGTAACTTCGAAGCGTCGGGCAGCGCCGCTCCCGGCAACCGACTTCTCACTCACGGAGGATCTGATGGTGGGGCTCACCAACGCGCTGGTGGTCGTGGCCGTCGTCGCGCTCGTGCTGGTGCGACAGTTCCGCGCACGCCCGATCGACACGGACCGCCGCTGGTGGCTGCTGCCGCTGATCCTCGGCGTCATAGCGCTGCGCGAGCCCGGCATCCTCGACGCCCAGCACCGTGTCGAGTCCGCCGCACTGCTCGCCGTGGAACTCCTCATCGGCCTCGCCATGGGCGCGGGCTGGGCCTGGACCACCCACGTCTGGACGGAGCCGGACGGCGCGGTGTGGAGCAAGGGCACCAAGGCGAGCGCCGCCGTCTGGATCGCCGGCATCGCCCTGCGCATCGGCGTCTACGCCATCGGCGCCGCCCTCGGCCTGCACCAGCCCAGCTCCGCCCTGCTCCTTGGCTTCGCGGCCTCCCTGCTGGTCCGCGCCGGGATCCTGACCTGGCGGGCGAGCAACCTCGCCAGTCGTACGCTTCTGACCACCCAGCCCCTCGGCACCACGAGCCGCCCCGCCGCGGCGTACGGTGACGGCAGGCCCGCGGGAAGGGAGCGCGTGTGACCGGGAACGCCTGGACGCGGTGGCCCTCCAAAGAAGCGCTCGGCCGCGCCGGAAGCACCCGCCCCCGCCGCCTGCTCGCCTGGGCGGTCAGGGCTCTGGTGATCGGCCTGCTGCTGTGGGGCGCGTACAACCAGAAGCATGTAGGCGCCTGGACCGCGGTCGCCGCCCTCGCCGGCGTCGTCGCCGCCGGATTCCTCGCCTGGGCCTTCTTCCGCACCACCTATCAGCACCGGCTGCTTCCCTCCCTTCTCCTGCTGGCCACGCTCATGGGCATCGCGGTCGCCGCCGAGGCCACCGGATTCAGGGCACTGGCCCTCGTCCTGTGGTGCGGCTGCGGGATCACCGCCCTGGAGCGCCTCCCACTCGCTGCCGCGACGCCGGTCACCTCGGCGGGCCTCGCCGCGTACTCCGCGTTCAACAACGACGTCTGGCTGACCACCGCCGCCTCGGTGACGGGCATGGCCCTCGCCGGCTACGTCCTGCGGCTGGACGCCGAAGCGCGCGGCAACGCGCAGCGGCTGCTCGACCAGGAGCGGGCCGCGAGAGTCGCCGAGGCCGAGTCCGCGGCATTCGCCGAGCGGGCCAGGATCGCCCGTGAGATCCACGACGTGCTGGCCCACAGCCTCTCCGCACAGCTTGTCCACCTGGAGGCGGCCCGACTGCTGATCGAGCAGGGCGCCGACCGCGAGCGGATCCTGGAGCGGGTGGTGGCCGCCCGCGGCATGGCCCGCGACGGTCTCGCCGAGACCAGACAGGCGCTGTCCGCGCTGCGGGGCGAACTGACACCCCTGGAGGACTTCCTCGGCGAACTCGTCAGCGGGGCCGAGGGCGCGGCGGTCACCGTCACGGGTGAGCCCAGGCCCCTGCCGGCCGAGGCGTCCCAGGCCGTGCGCCGGGTCGCCCAGGAGGCGCTGACGAACGTCCGCAAACACGCCCAGGGCGCCAAGGTGGACCTGCGTCTCGACTACAGCGACCACCAGGTGACGCTGAACGTACGCGACTCGGGCGGACGGCCCGGCGACCTCACCTCCTCCGGCGGCGGGTACGGTCTGCTCGGTATGCGCGAGCGCGCCGAACTGCTCGGCGGCTCGCTGGACGCGGGGCCGGACGAGGAGGGGTTCGTGGTGACGCTGAAGGTGCCCGTATGACCGAGCCCGAGGAGGAGAAAAAGCCGGCGCGGGTGGTGGTCGCCGACGATCAGACCGTCGTCCGGGAAGGCATCGTGATGTTGCTCGGACTGCTGCCGGGGGTCGAGGTCGTCGGTGCCGCGGGGGACGGCGAGGAGGCGGTGCGGCTGGTCGGGGAACTCGCCCCGGACGTCGTCCTGATGGACCTCAGGATGCCCCGCTGCGACGGGGTGGAGGCCACCCGGCGGATCCGGGAGCAGTACCCCGGAACCCAGGTGGTGGTGCTCACCACGTACGCCGACGACGAGTCCCTGTTCCCCGCGCTGCGGGCCGGTGCGCGGGGGTATCTGACCAAGGACGCGGGCGGCGAGGAGATCGTCCGGGCCGTGGAGAGCGTGCTGTCGGGGGAAGCGGGGCTGTCGCCGAGCGTGCAGCGCCGTCTGCTGGAGCGGCTGTCGCAGGCCGAGCCCCAGCCGGCCGCGGTCGTGCCTGCGGCTCCGGTCCCTCCGGACGGGCTGACCGTGCGGGAGACCGAGGTCCTGGTGCTGATCGCCGAGGGTCTCAGCAACCAGGACATCGCCCGCAGACTGCATGTCTCGACCGCGACGGTGAAGACGCATATCAACAACCTGTTCGCGAAGACGGGCCTCAAGGATCGGGCGCAGGCGGTGCGTTACGCCTACGCCAAGGGGCTGGTGCGACCGCCCGCGGGGTGAGGTCACCTGATGGGGTGAAGGTCCCGGAGAAGAAGAGTCGAGGAACTTCCCGGTCTGTCCATCCTTGGGCATGCAGTCAAGCGATGATCGTGCCCGCGGAGCAGGGGACGGTCCCGAGCGTTCGGCCGAGCACCGGAGGGACCACGGCGCACCCACCCGCGACAGGCGGTACCAGGACCCCTGGCACGACCCGGCAGCCCTGGGCTGGGACGAGCCGTACGGTGCAGGGTTGTCCGCGCCGGCCGTGCCCGCCGCCCGCGGGGAACGGGACACGGCGGCGGATCCCGTCCGCGATGTGTACGTCGAGGTGCAGCGCAGCGCGGCCTTCTGTGAAGTGCGCGGCAGATACCGGCGGTTCGTAGTGCCGGGGGTCGCGGTCTTCCTGAGCTGGTACGTGGCGTATGTCGTTGCGGCGACCACCGCACCGGGGCTGATGGCACGCCCTGTGGTGGGCGCGGTGAACGTGGCGATGCTCGCGGGGCTGGGGCAGTTCCTCACCACGTTCCTGCTCACCTGGGCCTACGCCCGGCACGCGCGGCTGCGGCGGGACAGGGCCGCGCTGGAACTGCGCTGGGACACCCAGGAGTTGACCCGCGAGACACGGGGAGGTGCGCGGTGACCGGAGGCCATCAGACGCTGGCGCTGCTGCTGTTCAGCGGGTTCGTCGCGGTCACCCTCGGGATCACCACGTGGGTGAGCCGGCGGAGGCACGGTTCGGCGGAGGAGTTCTACACGGGCGGCCGGCTGTTCTCCCCGATGGAGAATGGTTTTGCCATCACGGGCGACTACATCTCGGCGGCCTCCTTCCTGGGTGTCACGGGGCTCATCGCGCTGTACGGCTACGACGGGCTGCTGTATGTGGTGGGATTTCTCGTGGCGTGGCTGGTGGTGCTGTTCCTGGTCGCCGAACTGGTGCGCAACTGCGGCCGGTTCACCCTGGCCGACGTGGTGGCCGCGCGGATGAACGAGCGCCCGGTGCGGATCGCGGCGGGGATGTCGTCGGTCGTGGTGTCCGTGCTCTACCTGGTGGCGCAGATGGTCGGCGCGGGCAGCCTGGTGGCGCTGCTGCTGGGGCGCACGAGCGGACCGGCTCGGGCGTGGACGGTCATCGGGGTCGGCGCGCTCATGGTGATCTATGTGTCGCTGGGCGGGATGCGGGCCACCACCTGGATCCAGATCGTGAAGGCGGTGCTGGTGCTCGGCGGGACGCTCGCCCTGACCGTGCTCCTTCTGCTGCGGTTCCATGGCGACATCGACCGGTTGCTGGTCACGGCCGCGCAGCGCAGCGGTCACGGGATTGCCTTCCTGGCGCCCGGCCTGAAGTACGGCGGGAGCTGGACCGCCCGCCTCGACTTCATCAGCCTGGGGCTCGCGCTGGTGCTGGGCACCGCGGGGCTGCCGCACATCCTGTCCCGCTTCTACACGGTGCCGACCGCGCGCGCCGCCCGCCGTTCCGCGGTGTGGTCGATCGGCCTGATCGGCGGGTTCTACCTGCTGACGATCGTCCTCGGGTTCGGGGCGGCGGCGGTCGTGGGGCCGGGTGCCCTGCGGGCCTCGAACGCGGCCGGGAACACGGCGATGCCGCTGCTCGCCCTTGACCTGGGCGGCGGCGCGGGCTCCACTGGCGGAACGGTTCTCTTCGCGGTGGTCGCCGCCGTCGCCTTCGCCACGATCCTCGCGGTGGTCGCCGGCATCACGCTCGCCTCCTCCGCCTCCGTGGCCCACGATCTGTACGCCTCCCTCCGCCGCACGCACCACGGGCGGAAGGGCGGGGCACACCGTGAGGTGACCGTGGCGCGGTTCGCCGCCGTCGGGATCGGTGTCGTGGCGATCGCGCTCGGGCTGCTGGCCCGCGACCTCAATGTCGCCTACCTGGTCGGACTCGCCTTCGCGGTCGCCGCGTCGGCCAATCTGCCGGTGCTGATGTACTCGCTGTTCTGGTCCGGCTTCACCACCCGTGGCGCGGTGTGGGCCGTGTACGGCGGCCTGGTCCCGGCGCTCGGGCTCGTGCTGCTGTCCCCGGTGGTGTCCGGCTGCCCCGGCTCGCTGTTCCCCGGCGTCGACTTCCAGTACTTCCCGTTGCAGAATCCGGGCGTCGTCTCCATCCCGCTGGGCTTCCTCGCCGGCTGGCTGGGCACGGTCACCTCGGACGAGATCCCGGACGAGGCCAAGTTCGCCGAGACGGAGGTGCGCTCCCTCACCGGGGCCGGCGCCGTCTAGCGGGCCAGGCCGGCACCGTCACGGCGCCACCCACGCGTACCGGTGCTCCGGGCGTCCGGTGTCGCCGTACTTCAGGGAGAGGCGCAGGCGGCCGGCCTGTTCCAGGTGGCGGAGGTAGCGCTGAGCCGTGGAGCGGCTCAGGCCGGTGCGGGCGGCGACCTCGTGGGCGGAGAGCGGATGGTCGGCGTCGTACAGGACGTCGCATATCAGGTCCGTCGTGGGCGCGGTGTGACCGCTCGGCAGGCCGGGCGCGGACGGAGCCGGGGCCGTGCGCAGCGCCCCGAAGATCCGGTCCACCTGTTCCTGGCCCGCCACGCCCCGGCCGCCCATCCGGTCGACCGTGCGGCGCAGCGCGGCATAGGAGTCGAGACGGGTGCGGAGCGCGGCGAAGGTGAACGGCTTCACCAGGTAGTGCAGGGCGCCCAGGCGCATCGCCTGCTGGACGGTGGCGACATCGCCGGCCGCCGTGATCATGATGACGTCCGCGCCATGGCCCTGTTCCCGCATACGGTGGACGAGTTCCAGGCCGGTACGGTCGGGCAGATAGTGGTCGAGCAGCACCAGATCGATGGCGCCGCGCTCCACGGCGGCCAGCGCCTGGGCGGCGTTGTGCGCGCGGGCGGCCACCCGGAAGCCCGGAACCTTTCCCACGTATTTGGCGTTTATCTCAGCGACGCGGAAGTCGTCGTCGACCACCAGGACGTCAATCATCAGGCCTCTCCTTCAAGGCCGGCGGGCGTCCGGCCCGCCTGTGCGGCTCCGCAGTTGTAGCGCGAGCAAAACGAGCACAACAGCTTCTTGCGAGCAAAAGAACGCCTTGTGCACACAAGACTGCTGCTCGTGGCCGGGCCGACCTACCGTCCCGGCCATGAGCGCACACACCGGCCCCGCCATCGAGTTGCGGGGCGCGAGCAAGACCTTCAGAACCCCCTCCGGGGGACTGCACACGGCCGTGCGCGGCCTGGATCTCACCGTGGGACGCGGTGAGTTCGTGGCCGTCGTGGGGCCGACCGGCTGCGGCAAGTCCACCACGCTGACCCTGGTCAGCGGGCTGGAGGAGCCCACGGAGGGCGAGGTGACGGTCGCCGGGGAGCCGGTCCGCGGCGTCGGCGACAAGGTCGGCTTCGTCTTCCAGCAGGACGCCACCTTCCCCTGGCGCACCGTCCTGTCGAACGTCATGGCGGGCCCCCGCTTCCGGGGCGTCCCCAAGGCGGAGGCCCGGCAGAAGGCCCGCGAGTGGCTGGCCCGGGTCGGGCTCGCCGCCTTCGAGGACCGCTACCCGCACCAGCTCTCCGGTGGCCAGCGCAAGCGCGTCGCCCTCGCCGCCACCTTTGTCAACGACCCCGAGATCCTGCTGATGGACGAGCCCTTCTCGGCGCTCGACGTGCAGACCCGTGCGTTGATGTCGGACGAACTGCTGGAGCTGTGGGAGGGCACCGGCGCCTCGGTCGTCTTCGTCACCCACGACCTGGAAGAGTCCATCGCGCTGGCCGACAAGGTCGTCGTGATGACGGCGGGGCCCGCGACCGTCAAGCAGGTCTTCGAGATCGATCTGCCGCGCCCGCGCAAGGTCGAGTCGGTGCGCCTCGAACCGCACTTCATCGAGATCTACCGGGAGATCTGGGAGTCGCTCGGCGAAGAGATCCGCATCACCCGCGAGAGGGGCGCCGCCCATGTCGCCTGAGGTTCTCGACACCCCGGTCGCCGGCACCGCCAAGATGACCGACCGCGCGCAGAGCCGGGCCCAAGCCGCCCGCCGCCGCAAGCTCCTGGTCAACTCCGCGCGGGTGGTGCTCCTGGTCGCCGTGCTCGGTCTGTGGGAGGCGCTGTCGCGGGCGAAGGTCATCGATCCGTTCAACTTCTCGATGCCTTCCAAGATCTGGGACCAGATATCCACCTGGGTCATGCACGGCACCGCGCTCGGCTCCCTGGGCGAGCAGGTCTGGTACACCCTCTACGAGGCACTGCTCGGCTGGCTCGTGGGCGTGGTCGCCGGTGTCCTGCTCGGCATCGCGCTGGGCCGGATCGGCCTGCTCGCCGAGGTGCTTGGTCCATACATCAAGGTGCTCAACTCGATACCCCGGATCGTCCTCGCCCCCATCTTCCTGATCTGGTTCGGACTCGGCCCGTCCTCCAAGGTCGCCTCCGCCGTGGTGCTGGTCTTCTTCCCGGTGTTCTTCAACGCCTTCCAGGGTGCCCGTGAGGTGGACCGCAATCTGGTGGCCAACGCCCGCATCCTGGGTGCGAGCGACCGCAGGGTCACCCTCCAGGTCGTCATCCCCTCGGCCACCTCCTGGATCTTCACCAGCCTCCATGTCAGCTTCGGCTTCGCGCTGATCGGCGCGATCGTCGGCGAGTACATCGGCGCGACCAAGGGCATCGGCCTGCTCGTCGCGCAGTCGCAGAACACCTTCAACGCGGCCGGTGTGTACGCCGCGATGGTCATCCTCGCCGTCGTCGCCCTCGCCGCCGAAGGCCTGCTGACCTTCGCCGAGCGGCGCATCTTCCGCTGGAAGCCCGCCGGTTCGGACGGCTGACCCGCCGGTTCCGGCAGCCGGACGGCCCCGCTCGCGCCACCACCGGGCGTCGCAGGGCCAAGCCCCCACACCTCACCCGCACCGCCCTCTCACAAGGACGTGAACCGCCATGCGCAAGACCGCCAGACACGCCTCCCTGGCCGCCGCCGGCCTGCTCGCCCTGTCCTCGCTCACCGCCTGTGCCAACGACACGGCCGGTTCCGCGGCCGGCTCCGGCGGGGGCGGCGGCAAGGGCGAGAGCGTCAAGATCATGGTCGGTGGCCTCGACAAGGTCATCTACATGCCCGCCATGCTCACCCAGCGTCTGGGCTATTTCCAGGACGAGGGCCTGAACGTCCAGCTCATGTCCGAGCCCGCCGGGGTCCAGGCCGAGACCGCGCTCGTCGCCGGCCAGGTACAGGGCGCGGTCGGCTTCTACGACCACACCCTCGACCTCCAGGTGAAGGGCAAGTCGGTCGAGTCGGTCGTGCAGTTCTCACGCGCGCCGGGCGAGGTGGAGGTCGTCTCCAACAAGGCCGCGGGCGACATCGCGTCGCCCAAGGACTTCAAGGGCCGCAAACTGGGCGTGACCGGGCTCGGCTCCTCCACCGACTTCCTCACCAAGTACCTGGCGGTCAAGAACGGCGTGGACGTCAGCGAGTTCACACCGGTCGCAGTGGGCGCGGGACCGACCTTCATCGCGGCACTCCAGAGGGGCTCGATCGACGGCGGTATGACCACCGACCCGACCGTGGCGACGATCCTCGACAAGAAGGCCGGGAAGATCCTGCTCGACATGCGCACCCCCGAGGGTTCGCAGCAGGCGCTGGGCGGGCCGTACCCGTCGTCAAGTCTGTACATGCAGACGGACTGGGTGAACGGACACAAGGACACCGTCCAAAAGTTGGTCAACGCATTCGTCAAGACGCTCAAGTGGATGTCCACCCACAGCGCCGACGAGATAGCCGCCAAGATGCCCGCCGACTACTCCCAGGGCGACAAGGCGCTCTACACCCAGTCCATCAAGGCCACCCTGCCCATGTTCACCGACGACGGCGTGATGCCGGAGAACGGCCCGGAGACCGTGGAGAAGGTGCTCAAGGCGTTCAACCCCAACATCAAGAACGCGAACGTCGACCTGAGCAAGACGTACACGACCGAGTTCGCCAAGGCGGTCAAGTAGTACGGCGGACAGTCAACGTCGTCAACTGGTGCGTGCCGTGGGCTCGGGCTCCCGTCCGGGTCCGGGCTCCAGCTCCGGCTCCCGCAGCGCCTCCGGCAGCACCACCGTGAACTCGGCACCGCCCCCGCCCGCGGTGTCCACGGTCGCGCTGCCGCCCTGGCGTTCGGCGAGCCGGCGCACCAGTGACAGCCCGAGGCCCCGCTTGCCGTGCGCCGGTACCTGCTTGGTGGACCACCCCTCGGTGAAGACCAACTCCCGCTGGTCCAGCGGCACTCCGGGCCCGGTGTCCCGCACCCTGAGCACGACCGTACGGCCCTCGACGCGCAACTCGACCTCCACGCGCGCGTGCGGGGTGCCCGCGACCGCGTCCAGCGCGTTGTCCACCAGGTTGCCGACGACCGTGACCAGGCCCCGCGAATCGACCAGCCGGTCCGGAAGCCTGCTGCGTTCCGACACCCACAGCGCGACCCCGCGCTCGGCCGCCACGGTCGCCTTGCCGACCAGCAGGGCGGCCAGCAGCGGGTCCTGGACCTTCTCGGTGACCTGTTCGGCGGTGACCCGGTGATCCCCGACCACCTCCCCGACGAACTCCACCGCGTCGTCGTACATCTCCAGTTCCAGCAGCCCGAGCAGGGTGTGCATCCGGTTGGCGTGCTCGTGGTCCTGGGCGCGCAGGGCGTCGATCAGCCCGCGCGTGGAGTCGAGTTCGCGCCCCAGTTGCTCCAGTTCGGTGCGGTCGCGCAGGGTGGCGACCGCTCCGCCGTCGTCGGTGGGCATGCGGTTGGCGACCAGCACCCGCGGCCCGCGCACCGTCAGCAGATCGGTGCCGGTCACCCGCCCGGCGAGCACATCGGTGGTACGGCCCTCGCCGAGCGCCTCGTCGGGGGTGCGGCCCACGGCCTCGTCGCCGATGCCCAGCAGCCGCCGCGCCTCGTCGTTGAGCAGCCGGATCCGGCCGCCCTGGTCCAGGGCGACGACGCCCTCACGGATGCCGTGCAGCATCGCCTCGCGCTCCGCGAGCAGCGCCGAGATATCGGAGAAGGCCAGGTCACGGGTCTGCCGGTGCACCCGGCGGGCGATCAGCCAGGCCGCCAGCGCGCCCACCGCGAGGGCGCCCCCGGCGTAGGCCAGCAGTCCCGGGATGACGCCGATCAGCCGGGCGCGCACGCTGTCGTAGGCGATGCCGACGGAAACCGCCCCGATCAGGCGGTGGCGGCCGTCGTACAGCGGCACCTTGCCGCGCGCGGAGCGTCCCAGGGTGCCCCGGTCGATCTCCATGACCTCCTTGCCCTTCAGGGCCTCGGAAGGGCTCGTGGAGACCTTGCGGCCGATCTGCGAGGTGGTCGGGTGCGACCAGCGCACCCAGTGCCGGTCCAGGACCACGATGTACTCGGCGTGCGTGGCCCGCCGGATCCGCTCGGCCTCCCGCTGCACCGGGCCGTCCTCGGTCGGCGGTGTGGTGAGCAGCCCCTGGGCGATCTGCGGGTCCTGGGCCGTGGTCTCGGCGATGGCCAGCGCGCGGCGCATCGCCTCGTGGTCCAGCTGTTTGCTCAGCGGCGCCAGGAACAGGCCGGTCACGAGCACCGCGACGCCCGCGGCGATCGTCACCTGCATGAGCAGCACCTGCGAGAACACCCGCCGTGGCATCCCGAGGCGCAGACGGCGTGCGGAGAAAGTGGGGCTCATGGGGGACGACAGTACGGGGTGCGCCCGCCGCGCGGTTCAGCTCGCCAGCGCCGTCGGCCGCAGCTCGCGCACCGCGACGACGGTCATCCGCGCCGGCGTGCCGAGCACCGACGCGCCGCAGCTTTCCGGGCGCGGCGGCAGCGACACGCCGCGTGTCACGGTGACCCGCCAGCGGCGGCCGTCGGCATGGGCGACGGTGACCGCCCAGCGCGGCGCCGCGCCGTCGGTCCGCACGACGCCCAGCACTCCCGCCCGGTATTCGCCGACCACCTCACGCACTGCCAGTTCGGCCGCCTGACCTGGGCGTTCGAAGGCGGAGCAGCCGCGGCACCCCGCGACGGCCACCCGGCCCTCCCGGACGTCGTCCAGGGCCTTCTTGAGGGTGTGTGCCTCGGCACGGCCGTAGGCGTAGCCGTACGGCAGTACGAGTACCGTCGGCGCGAAGCGATGTCCACCCAGATGGGTGACCTCCCAGACGCCCTCTTCCCCCGACGCGGCGAGCTCGGTGGCGAGCGGGCGGCCCAGCAGGGCGCAGCAGCGGTCGCGCTTGCCGTTGGTGCACACGAGCGCGAGCGGGTCGCCGGTGTGCGGACGCCCGCCGAGCACCGCGTCGAAGGAACGGTGATCGCCCGCGCCGAGGGCCGCGAGGTCCAGGTCGAGGAGGTGCCGGGGATCGCGCGTGGCGGCCGAGCGCAGCCAGGTCCGCCCCGGCACGGTGTGGGCGGCGTAGACCTGGCGGATCTCGGGGGTGCCGGGGTCCGCGTGGCGGCCGGGGCGCCGGATGAGGGCCACGCGCACGCCGGTGCCCTCGGTGGCCCGCTCCAGCGCGCGGCCGACCGCCGGGTCCAGATGGCTCGAAGTGAGCGCCTTGGCACCCCACGGGCCGGGCTGCTCCAGGAGCAGCCACGTGCTCGCCGTGGCCGCCGTCGCCGAAACGGGCTCGTCGAGGCTGAGGGAGACGGACGCGCACCTACTCACAGAGGTGAGCCTAACCTGACTCCGGCGAGGGCGACTTCCGGCCGGGGCCCGTGTCGTGCTCATGGAAGGGCGGCGGCCTCCCGGAGGGGGCGTGGCTCAGGGAGACGACGCGCGGTGTCTCAGTCGGCCTCGGGGAAGGGCTGCGGCGGGCGCGGGCCGATGTAGTGGCCGACGGGGCGCATGCGCAGCGGGCGCTCGCCGTACTCCTCCAGGGCGTGCGCGATCCAGCCCGCCGTGCGGGCGACGGCGAAGATCGTCTCGCCGGCGGTGGCCGGCATGCCGAAGGAGGAGGTGAATACCGCGAGCGCCAGGTCGACATTAGCGTGCAGCGGGGTGTGCCGGGCGGTCGTGGTGACGATGTCGCGGGCGGCGAGTAGGGCCGGCTCCGCGCGCGGGAGCCGCTCCAGCAGGCCGAACAGGACCTGCGCACGGGGGTCCTCGCCGGTGTAGAGGCGGTGGCCGAGTCCGGGGATGCGGCGCCCCGCGCGCAGTTCCCCGGCGATCACCGGGGCCGCGTTGCCCAGTTCGAGCACGTCCAGCAGGAGCCGGTGGGCCAGCCCGCTGCTGGCACCGTGCAGCGGGCCCTCCAGGACGCCGAGACCCGCCGAGACGGCCGCGTAGGCGTGCGCCCGCGCGGACGCGGCGACCCGGACCGCGAGCGTGGAGGCGGCCAGGTCGTGGTCGGCGAGCAGGGCCAGCGCGACATCCAGCACGCGCACGGCGTCCTCGTCCGCCGGGCGGGCGGTCAGCCGCGACCACAGGCGGTGGGCCAGCGACGCGTCGCGGCCGGGGTCGCTCGCGATGGGCGGCAGCGCGTCGACGAGCGTGGGGATGAGCACGCGCGCCGTGTTCAGGACGGCCTCCGCGGACAGGTCGAAGCGCAGCGGGTCCTCGGCCGCCGCGGCGATCGTCGCGACCCGCAGCCGGTCGATGGGGGAGGTGTGCTCGGGCAGCGACTCCACGGCCCAGCCGGCGGCGCGCACGGTCGCCTCCGGCGCGGCGAAGGCCGTACCGGACACGAGCCGGCCGGTCCACAGCCACTCCGCGACCTCCTCGTAGGGGTGGCGGGCGGCCAGTTCGGTGGCGTCCACGCCCCGGTAGTAGTAACGGTCCGCCTCGATCAGCGTGATCCGGGTGCGCACCGAGAGATCGCCGCCGGAGCCCGGAATCCCGGCGCTCTCACGGCGGTTGCGCCGGGCCAGTTCCTCCACCTCGCGCGCCTCGAAGGTGCTGGCGCGGCCACCGGGCTCCCGCTTGCTGCTCAGCAGGCCCCGGCTGACGTACGCGTACACCGTCTCGGGCTTCACACCGAGCAGTTCGGCGGTTTCCTTGGTGGTCAGCCTTCGCCCCGGTCGGTTGGGGGCGGGTTCGTGATCGCGCATGGGGGCCACGGTAGCGGTCTCTGCACATCTTGATGACCCGTCGCTACTTGAGTTGATTCAATCAATATTGACAGCTGATTCGTCAATAGTGGACAGTCGGATCAAGCTAAAGGAGGACAGTCATGGCCATCAACAGGACCGCCACACCCCTCGTCGACGTCCCGCGCGGTCTCGCCGGTGTCGTCGTCACCGAGACCGAGATCGGCGACGTCCGGGGGCGGGAGGGCTTCTACCACTACCGGCAGTACTCCGCGGTCGACCTCGCGCGCACCCGCCGTTTCGAGGACGTCTGGCACCTGCTCGTGCACGGCACGCTCCCCGACGCCGGGCGCGGCGCCACCTTCGCCGCCGAGACCGCGGCGCTGCGGCGGCTGCCCGAGGGGGTCCGCGCGAGCCTGCCCGCGATCGCCGCCGCCAGCCACGCCTCCGGCCCGCTGGCCGGCCTGCGCACCGCGCTGTCCCTGCTGGGCGCGGCGCGCGGGTTCCGGCCGCTGTACGACCTGGACGCCGCCGGGCGCCGCGCCGACGCCCTCGCCGCCTGCGCCGCCGTACCCACGCTGCTCACCGCCCTGTACCGACTGGGGCAGGGACTGGATCCCGTGGAGCCGCGTGAGGATCTGCCCTACGCGGCCAACTACCTGTACATGTTGACCGGTTCGGTACCGGATCCGCGCCGGGCCCGTGCGATCGAGCAATACTTGATCTCCACCATTGACCATGGGTTCAATGCGTCAACCTTCACGGCTCGCGTCATCGCCTCCACCGGCGCCGACACGGCGGCCTGTCTCACCGGTGCCGTGGGCGCGCTGTCCGGTCCGCTGCACGGAGGCGCGCCCAGCCGAGCCCTGGACACCCTGGACGCGATCGGCACGCCGGAGCGCGTCGACACCTGGATACGGGGCCGGGTACTGGCCGGCGAGCGGATCATGGGCTTCGGACACGCCGTCTACCGCACGGAGGACCCGCGTTCCCGGATGCTCCGGGAGATCGCCCTCGGTTTCGGCGGCCCGCGGGTGGAGTTCGCGGTGGAGGTCGAACGCCGGGTCGAGGCCGTCCTCGCCGAGCTGAAACCGGGCCGCGAACTCCACACCAATGTCGAGTTCTACGCCGGTGTGGTCATGGAACTGTGCGGTCTGCCGCGGGAGATGTTCACCCCCACCTTCGCGGCGGCCCGCGTGGTGGGCTGGAGCGCCAACATCCTGGAACAGGCGGCCGACCCGAAGATCATCCGCCCGGCGGCGCGCTATGTGGGCCCCGAACCGGCGGCCGCGATACCCGCCGCCTGACGGGCCGCCCCGCCGGCCGGACGCCGGGTCCTTCCGCCGCGTGATCTGCCCTGCTTCGCGGCTGTCCGCCCCGGCGGCGGGATCCTCTGCGCTCCGGCGGCAGGCCCCCATGCTCCGGCAGCGGCAGCGGAACCCCGCCGCCCCGCGGCGGGCTCCCGACCCCCGGCAATGGGTCCCCAGCGCCCCGCCGGCTCCCGGGACCCTTCAGCCGCCCTCCGCGGCCCGTGTCCCCGCTGCCCCCGCTCTCGGCGCCCTTCCGCCTCCCACGGCCCTTTTATCCTGGTCCTCAGCCCGTTCGCAGGAGAAAGGTCGCCCCTTGGGGAACAGCTTGGTGCACAGCACGGACGGCAGCCGTCGTCCTCAGCCGCAGATCCCGGTCGTCGTCCTCGCCGGATTCCTCGGGTCGGGGAAGACCACGCTCCTCAACCACCTGCTGCACCGCAGCGCGGGCAGCAGGATCGGGGCGATCGTCAATGACTTCGGCGCCATAGAGATCGACGCGCTGGCCGTCGCGGGCGCCCTCGGCGACTCCACCGTCTCCCTCGGCAACGGCTGCCTGTGCTGCGCCGTGGACGCCAGTGAACTCGACGTCTACCTGGCCAAGCTCGCCGCGCCCGAGGCCGGTGTCGACGTGATCGTCATCGAGGCCAGCGGACTCGCCGAACCCCAGGAGCTGGTGCGGATGGTGCTGGCCAGCGAGCACCCCGGCATCGTCTACGGCGGCCTCGTCGAGGTCGTGGACGCCGCCGAGTTCGACGACACGCGCGCGCGGCACCCCGAGATCGACCGGCACCTCGCCCTCGCCGACCTGGTGGTCGTCAACAAGGTGGACCGGGCCGCGGACCCCGAACGGGTGCTCGCCCTGGCGGGGTCGCTGACCGACCGGGCCGCCGTCGTCCCGACGACCTACGGGCGCGTCGACCCGGAGTTCCTCTTCGACTGCCGACCGAGCGAGGAACGCATCGGCCAGCTGTCCTTCGACGACCTGCACGACCACGACGACGCCCACGACGCGGACGGCCTCGGCGCGGGCGGCCACGCCGGACACCTGCACACCGGCTACGACAGCCTGTCGTTCACCTCCGACGTCGCCCTGGACCCGCGCCGTCTGATGCGGTTCCTGGACAGCCGACCCGAGGGTCTGTACCGGATCAAGGGCCACGTCGCCCTCGGGCCCAACGACACCCGCAACCGGTACACCATGCACGCCGTCGGCCGGTTCCTGCGCTTCTACCCCGAGCCCTGGGCCCCCGCCGAGCCCCGCCGCACCCAGCTGGTGCTGATCGGTTCCGGCATCGACACCGAGGCGCTCGGCAAGGAGCTGAAGGGCTGCGAGAGCGACGCCCCGCACGCCGACGAGCACGGCATGTGGGGCGTCCTGCGCTATGTGCAGGGCACCGAGGACGAACCCGGCCCGGAGCCCCGCGGCGACTGGCTGGTCTAGAAGACCGGCCCCGCGATCACCGACACCGTCTTCGGCAGCGAGGTGCCCGAGCCGTCCCGGCGCGGGTCCGGGTCCGGCAGTTCGGCCGGGGTGCCGTTCTTCTGCGCGGCGCGCGCCGGCACCGGGCCCGCCCAGGCCAGCGCCAGACAGTCCTCGCCCTTCAGGAACCGCTGGCAGCGCACGCCGCCGGTCGCCCGGCCCTTGCGCGGGTACTGGTCGAACGGGGTCAGCTTGGCCGTCGTCTGCACCGAGTCGTCCAGGGTGCCGCGCGAGCCGGCCACCGTGAAGACCGCCGCGTCGGCGGCCGGGTCGACGGCCGTGAAGCAGATGACCTTCGCGCCCTCGGCGAGCTTGATGCCCGCCATGCCGCCCGCCGGACGGCCCTGCGGACGGACGATCGAGGACTGGAAACGCAGCAGTTGCGCGTCGTCCGTGATGAAGACCAGGTCCTCCTCGCCGGTGCGCAGCTCCACCGCGCCGACGATCCGGTCGCCCTCCTTGAGCGTGATGACCTCCAACTCGCCCTTGTTGGACGGGTAGTCCGGCACCACGCGCTTGACCACGCCCTGCTCGGTACCGAGCGCGAGACCGGGGGAGGACTCGTCCAGCGTGGTCAGGCAGACCACCGTCTCGTCGTCCTCCAGGGAGACGAACTCCGCGAGCGGCGCGCCTCCGGAGAGGTTCGGCGCGCCCGTCGCCTCGGGCAGCTGCGGCAGGTCGACCACGTTGATCCGCAGCAGCCGGCCCGACGAGGTCACCGCGCCGATCTCACCGCGCGCCGTCGCCGGCACCGCCGAGACGATCACGTCGTGCTTGACCCGCTTGCCGCCCGCCTGGTCGGGGAACGGCTCGGCGGTCGCCGTACGCGCCAGCAGGCCCGTGGAGGACAGCAGCACCCGGCACGGGTCGTCGGCCACCTGGAGCGGCACGGTGGCCGCCGGGGCGCCGCCGGACTCCAGCAGGACGGTGCGCCGGTCGGTGCCGAACTTCTTGGCCACGGCGGCCAGTTCGGCCGAGACCAGCTTGCGCAGCTCCTGGTCGGAGTCCAGGATCCGGGTCAGCTCCGCGATCTCCGCGGTGAGCTTGTCCTTCTCCGCCTCCAGCTCGATGCGGTCGTACTTGGTGAGCCGGCGCAGCGGCGTGTCGAGGATGTACTGCGTCTGTACCTCGCTCAGCGAGAAGCGCCCCATCAGGCGCTCCTTGGCCTGCGCCGAGTTGTCGCTGGACCTGATCAGCCGGATGACCTCGTCGATGTCGACCAGGGCGGTCAGCAGACCCTCGACCAGGTGCAGCCGGTCGCTCTTCTTGGCGCGGCGGAACTCGCTGCGCCTGCGCACCACGTTGAAGCGGTGGTCGAGGTAGACCTCGAGCAGCTCCTTCAGGCCCAGGGTGAGCGGCTGGCCGTCCACCAAAGCCACGTTGTTGATGCCGAAGGACTCCTCCATCGGCGTCAGCTTGTAGAGCTGCTCCAGGATGGCCTCGGGCACGAAGCCGTTCTTGATCTCGATGACCAGGCGCAGCCCGTGCTCGCGGTCGGTGAGGTCCTTGACGTCGGCGATGCCCTGGACCTTCTTCGCGTTGACCAGGTCCTTGATCTTCGCGATGACCTTCTCCGGGCCGACCGCGAACGGCAGTTCGGTGACCACCAGGCCCTTGCGGCGGGCGGTCACCGGCTCGACCGAGACCGTCGCGCGCATCTTGAAGGTGCCACGGCCGGTCGCGTACGCGTCCCGGATGCCGTCCAGGCCGACGATCCGGCCGCCGGTGGGCAGGTCGGGGCCGGGGACGTGCTTCATCAGCGCGTCCAGGTCCGCGTTCGGGTTCCTGATCAGATGGCGGGCGGCGGCCACGACCTCGCGCAGGTTGTGCGGCGGCATGTTGGTCGCCATGCCGACCGCGATCCCCGAGGAGCCGTTGACCAGCAGGTTCGGGAAGGCGGCGGGCAGGGCCACCGGCTCCTGCTCCTGGCCGTCGTAGTTCGGCGCGAAGTCGACCGTGTCCTCGTCGATCGACTCGGTCATCAGGCTCGTGGCCTCGGCCATCCGGCACTCGGTGTACCGCATGGCGGCCGGCGGGTCGTCATTGCCCAGCGAGCCGAAGTTGCCGTGGCCGTCGACCAGCGGCAGCCGCATGGAGAAGGGCTGGGCCATGCGCACCAGGGCGTCGTAGATCGACGCGTCGCCGTGCGGGTGCAGCTTGCCCATGACCTCGCCGACGACGCGCGCGCACTTCACATAGCCGCGTTCGGGGCGCAGGCCCATCTCGTTCATCTGGTAGACGATCCGGCGGTGCACCGGCTTGAGGCCGTCACGGGCGTCCGGCAGGGCGCGCGAGTAGATGACCGAGTAGGCGTACTCGAGGTAGGAGCCACGCATCTCGTCCACGACGTCGATGTCGAGGATCTTCTCCTCGTACGAATCGTCGGGCGGCGGGGTCTTCGTGCTGCGGCGGGCCATCGCTGCCGGCTCCTCCTGATCTGATCGCTCGCCTTCGGGGCGCGCACCCTTCGGCTCGCTCGTGCTGAAGCGTCTGACAAATCTGTCGCGGACCATTGTGGACCGGGGCACTGACAACCCGGACCGGCGCCCCGGTCCGCGCGGCTCGCCCGGTGCCCCGGACGATCACCGGATCCGGGTGCGAGGCAGGCTACGCGATCCGCTGTCGGCGTACGTGCCGCGGGAACTTCACCGGGGCCCCGCACGCTTTGCATACAGTGGCAGGAACGGCAGGAAAACCGCGGTTTCACGACCGCCTCCGCTCGCGAAGGGACGTACATGCCCATGGGTCACACGACCACAGCCGAGGCAGGCTCCGGGGGCCTGACAGCGACCGAGCATCGCCTGGCCAACGGTCTGCGCGTGGTGCTCTCCGAGGACCACCTGACCCCCGTGGCGGCGGTCTGCCTCTGGTACGACGTCGGCTCCCGCCACGAGGTCAAGGGGCGCACCGGCCTGGCCCACCTTTTCGAGCACCTGATGTTCCAGGGTTCCGGGCAGGTCAAGGGCAACGGCCACTTCGAGCTGGTGCAGGGCGCCGGCGGCTCGCTCAACGGCACCACCAGCTTCGAGCGCACCAACTACTTCGAGACCATGCCCGCCCACCAGCTGGAGCTCGCGCTCTGGCTGGAGGCCGACCGCATGGGTTCGCTGCTGACCGCCCTGGACGACGAGTCCATGGAGAACCAGCGCGACGTCGTCAAGAACGAGCGCCGCCAGCGCTACGACAACGTCCCCTACGGCACCGCCTTCGAGAAGCTGACCGCCCTGTCGTACCCCGAGGGCCACCCGTACCACCACACGCCGATCGGCTCCATGGCGGACCTGGACGCGGCCACCCTGGAGGACGCCCGCCAGTTCTTCCGCACCTACTACGCGCCGAACAACGCGGTGCTCTCCGTGGTCGGCGACATCGACCCCGAGCAGACCCTCGCCTGGATCGAGAAGTACTTCGGCTCCATTCCGGCCCACGACGGCAAGCCCGCGCCCCGTGACGGCTCCCTGCCGGACGTCATCGGCGAGGAGCTACGCGAGGTCGTCGTGGAGGAGGTCCCGGCGCGCGCCCTCATGGCCGCCTACCGGCTGCCGCAGGACGGCACGCGCGTGTGCGACGCGGCCGACCTCGCCCTGACCGTCCTCGGCGGCGGCGAGTCCTCCCGGCTGTACAACCGGCTGGTGCGGCGCGACCGTACGGCCGTCGCGGCCGGCTTCGGGCTGCTGCGCCTGGCCGGCGCGCCCTCCATGGGCTGGCTGGACGTGAAGACTTCCGGCGACGTCGAGGTGCCGGTCATCGAGCGGGCCATCGACGAGGAGCTGGCCCGGTTCGCCGAGGAGGGCCCCACCGCGGAGGAGATGGAGCGCGCCCAGGCCCAGTTGGAGCGCGAATGGCTGGACCGGCTCGGCACCGTCGCCGGCCGCGCCGACGAACTGTGCCGCTACGCCGTCCTGTTCGGCGATCCGCAGCTCGCCCTGAACGCCGTGCAGCGCATCCTGGAGGTCACCCCCGAGGAGGTCAGGGAGGTCGCCAAGGCCCGGCTGCGCCCCGACAACCGCGCGGTCCTGGTCTACGAGCCGAAGTCCCCGCAGGCCGTCGAGGACGCCGATCTGCCCGAGGACCCGGAGTCGGAGGCCACCGTAGAGGCCGGAAACGAGAACGAGGAGACGGCCAAGTGACCGAGCAGCTCGCCACCATGGACTTCCACCCTCAGCCGCAGGCCGGCGCAGCGAAGCCGTGGGCCTTCCCGGCCCCCGAGCGCGGCGCGCTCGACAACGGCCTGACCGTGCTGCGCTGCCACCGACCCGGCCAGCAGGTCGTCGCCGTCGAGGTGCTCCTGGACGCCCCCCTGGACGCCGAGCCGGCCGGCCTGGACGGCGTCGCCACCATCATGGCGCGCGCCTTCTCCGAGGGCACCGACAAGCACTCCGCCGAGGAGTTCGCCGCCGAGCTGGAGCGCGCGGGCGCCACCCTGGACGCGCACGCCGACCACCCCGGCGTCCGGATCAGCCTGGAGGTCCCCGCCTCGCGCCTGGCCAAGGGCCTCGGCCTGGTCGCCGACGCGCTGCGTGCTCCCGCCTTCGCCGAGAATGAAGTCGAGCGGCTGGTCCGCAACCGCCTGGACGAGATCCCGCACGAGCTGGCCAGCCCCGCCCGCCGGGCCGCCAAGGAACTCTCCAAGGAGCTGTTCCCGGCCACCGCGCGCATGTCCCGGCCGCGCCAGGGCACCGAGGAGACGGTCGAGAAGATCGACGCGGCCGCCGTACGCGCCTTCTACGACCGCCATGTGCGCCCCGCCACCGCCACCGCGGTCGTGGTCGGCGACCTCACCGGCATCGACCTGGCAGCCCTGCTCGGCGAGACCCTGGGCGCCTGGACCGGCACGCCGGGCACGCCCCGCCCGGTGCCCGCCGTGACGGCCGACGACACCGGGCGTGTCGTCATCGTGGACCGGCCCGGCGCCGTCCAGACGCAACTGCTCATCGGCCGCGTCGGCCCGGACCGGCACGACCGGATGTGGCCCGCCCAGGTGCTCGGCACCTACTGCCTCGGCGGCACCCTCACCTCCCGCCTGGACCGCGTGCTGCGCGAGGAGAAGGGCTACACCTACGGGGTGCGCGCGTTCGGGCAGGTGCTCCGCTCCGGACCCGACGGCAACGGTGCCTCCATGCTGGCCATCAGCGGCTCCGTGGACACCCCCAACACCGGTCCGGCGCTGGACGACCTGTGGAAGGTGCTGCGCACCCTCGCGGCGGAGGGCCTGACCGACGCCGAGCGGGACGTCGCCGTGCAGAACCTCGTCGGGGTCGCGCCGCTGAAGTACGAGACCGCGGCGGCCGTCGCGGGCACGCTCGCCGACCAGGTGGAGCAGCACCTTCCCGACGACTTCCAGGCGACGCTCTACCGGCAGTTGGCCGCGACGGGCACCGTGGAGGCCACCGCGGCGGTCGTCAACGCCTTCCCGGTGGACCGCCTGGTGACGGTTCTCGTGGGTGACGCGTCCCAGATCAAGGCGCCGGTCGAGGCGCTGGGCATCGGCGCGGTCACCGTGGTGGCGGCGGAGTAACCACCCGCGAGGGCAGCCCCCTGGGGGCGGTGCCCGGGCAGCGGATCAGGCCCCGACAGGGGGTGGCCCTGACGGCGATGGGGCCCTGATGGCCTACGGGTCGTCAGGGCCCACTTCGTTCCACTCCCTTCCCAAGATGTCCGGATTAGGGGGGAGGTTTCCTGTCTGCCCTGTGGGATGCGCTACAAAAGCCGCCTTCTGTTTGAGGATTGGCGGCCGGTCCGCTTAGCGTCGTCCGGGTTGTCCGTCGGGCAGTGCGCCGCAGCCGCGGCACCGGACAGCCATCGCCGAGTCCCCGAGGCGCGAGCCAGGGGAGCCGGGGACCCACCTGTCCCTGGGGTGAATCGGGCCCGTCCGCGCGCGAGCGCCGGGCCCGTAGGAGACCTTCCTGCTCCGAACCCGTCAGCTAACCCGGTAGGCGAGAGGGAAGGAAAGGAACAGCCACGCACATGGCGTTCGCATGCGCCACCGGGAAGCACCGCAAGCCCGGCCGGGTCAAGCGCACCACCGCCCAGGCGGCCGGTGTCGTGGCCCTGACCACCACCGGTGTCATCGGCACCCTCGCCGCGTCCCCGGCGCTCGCCGCCGAGACCCCCGTCGAGCAGACCGGCCTCACCCCGGTGCTCACCGCGAGCGACGACCTCGCCGAGCACATCGACGCCCAGGCCGTCGCCCAGCAGCGGATCGCCGAGCACGAGGCGGCCGAGAAAGCCGCCGCCGTGCGCGCGAAGGAGGCCCACGAGGCCAGGGCACGCGCCGCCCGCGAGGCCGAGCGCAAGCGGCTGAACGCCTTCGTCGCCCCGATCGCGCACTCCTACGTGTCCACCGGCTACAAGGCGAGCAGCTCCCTGTGGTCCTCCGGCTCCCACACCGGTATCGACTTCCACGCGATGACCGGCACCCCCGTGCACGCGGTCGGCGCCGGCACGGTCGTCTCCACCGGCTGGGGCGGGGCGTACGGCAACCAGATCGTGCTCCGCATGGCCGATGGCATGTACACCCAGTACGGCCATCTGTCGTCCATCGGGGTCACGGTGGGCCAGCAGGTCACCGCGGGCCAGCAGATCGCCCTGTCCGGCGCGACCGGCAACGTCACCGGCCCCCATCTGCACTTCGAGGCGCGCACCGGCCCCGGCTACGGCTCTGACGTCGACCCCATCGCGTACCTGCGCGGCCACGGCGTGAACGTCTGACCGACCGCACGGCACCGAAAGCCCCGCCCACCCGGCCGGGGCTTTCGCCTTTCCCGGACGTTCTCGCCCGGCCCTGTCCAAAAGATATCCATGGATCGAGGCCCGCCGTCGGAAATTGCGGCCCGGTGGAATAGAGTCACGGAAAACACGCGTTCGTCGTCGGCGTCGTGTCGCGGGCATTAAGGCGGAGGTCGGTCATGCGTATTCCGGCGCAATCGGTGTGCACGGCGATCCGGGACGATATCGTCGCAGGCGCCCTCGAACGCGGGAGCCGGCTCACCGAGGAGGTGCTCGCCCGCCGCTACGGCGTCTCGCGCGTCCCCGTGCGCGAGGCCCTGCGCACCCTGGAGGCGGAGGGCTTCGTGGTGACGCGCCGGCACGCGGGCGCCTGCGTGGCCGAACCGACCGAGCAGGAGGCGGCCGACCTGCTGGAGATGCGGCTGCTCCTGGAGCCGCTCGGCGCCGCGCGGGCCGCCCGGCGCCGCAGCGAGGCCCATCTGAAGGTGCTGCGCGGCCTGGTCCGGCTGGGCCAGGAGCGTGCCAGGAGGGGCGGCAGCGAGGACCTGCGCGCCCTGGACGGCTGGTTCCACGAGACGCTGGCCCAGTCCTGCGGCAGCCCCTCGCTGACCTCGGCACTCGTGCAGCTGCGCCACAAGATCGCCTGGATGTACACGGTGGACGCGCCGCCGGACGCGCCCGGCACCTGGGCCGAGCACGGCGCGATCGTGGACGCGGTGGCGCGCGGCGACAGTGAGCGCGCCCGCGCGGTGACCGCGCTGCACACGGAGCGGGCGACGGCGGCGCACCGGCTGCGGCTGCCCGGGGCCGCGGCGCGTGCGCGGGCTTCGCAACATGCCGTAAACATGTCCGGTGCGTGGAATTAACACGGGTGCCGTATACAAAGTGGTGGGAATATTCGGCGAGCGTGTATTTCCGGGCGCCCTGAATTCCTGGAGGCGGCCCACCCGGAATTCCCGGCGTGGCCGATACGACGACGCCCGGAAAACACGGAAGCCGCGCCACCCGCTGAGGGATGACGCGGCTTCACGAATCCGGCCCGGACTTCTCGGACCCGGACACGGCCCGTACAGAGCCCGGACTAACCGGCCCGGCTGCGGCCCGGACTTCCCGGCCCGGCTGCGGCCCGGACTGTCCTGGAGTCAGCCCGGTCCCGGCCCGCCCCGGACGGCTCAGGCCACTCGCCGCCCAGGCCGCTCAGACCGTCTCGGGCAGCTCCTCCAGGCCCTCGGCGACCAGCTTGGCCAGCCGGTCCAGGGCGGCGTCCGCGCCCTCGGCGTCGGAGGCGAGCACGATCTCCTCGCCGCCCTGGGCGCCCAGGCCCAGAACGCCCAGCATGGAGGCCGCGTTGACCGGGGTGCCGCCGGCCTTGCAGATCGTCACCGGGATGCCTGCGGCCGTGGCGGCCCGGACGAAGATGGAGGCGGGGCGGGCGTGAAGACCCTCGGCCCAGCCGACGTTGACGCGGCGCTCAGCCATGTGTTGCTGCCCTTCACTGTTCAGGGTTGTCTAGACCAGTGTTCCATATCGTGAAGCGTGCCAGAAGAGGGGCTGCGCACCCCCTCCGCCGTGCTCCACAGACTGCCCCGCGCCGTTGTCGGACGCGAGCCGTACGCTGGGCCCCATGCGAACCTCGGCGGAACCGCAGGGCCGGTACGAGTACCCGGCGCACTGGGAGGCGGACGTGGTGCTGCGGGACGGAGGCACCGCCCGCATCCGGCCCATCACCGTCGACGACGCCGACCGCCTGGTCCACTTCTACGAGCAGGTCTCGGACGAGTCCAAGTACTACCGCTTCTTCGCCCCTTACCCCCGGCTGTCCGCCAAGGACGTCCACCGCTTCACGCACCACGACTTCGTGGACCGGGTGGGCCTCGCGGCCACCGTGGGCGGCGAGTTCATCGCGACGGTGCGCTACGACCGCATAGGGGCAGGCGGCGCGCCCGCGTCCGGTCCCGCCGACGAGGCCGAGGTCGCCTTCCTGGTGCAGGACGCCCACCAGGGCCGGGGGGTCGCCTCCGCCCTCCTCGAACACATCGCGGCTGTCGCCCGCGAGCGGGGCATCCGCCGCTTCGCCGCCGAGGTGCTGCCCGCCAACACCAAGATGATCAAGGTGTTCACGGACGCCGGGTACACCCAGAAGCGCAGCTTCGAGGACGGCGTCGTACGCCTGGAGCTGGACCTCGAACCCACCGACCGCGCCCTCGCCGTGCAGCACGCGCGCGAGCAGCGGGCCGAGGCGCGCTCGGTGCAGCGGCTGCTCGCGCCCGGCTCCGTCGCGGTCATCGGCGTCGGCCGCGCGCTCGGCGGGGTCGGCCGCGGCGTTCTGGCCAACATCCGCGACGCCGGGTACGCGGGCCGGCTGTACGCCGTGAACAGGGCGTTCCCCGCAGACCTCGCCGAGGTCGACGGGGTGGCCGCCTACCGCTGTGTGCGGGACGTCGGCGCCCCGGTGGACCTCGCCGTCGTCGCCGTACCGGCCGAGCACGTGCCCGCGGTGGTCGCCGAGTGCGGGGAACACGGCGTCCAGGGGATCGTGGTGCTCAGCGCCGGGTACGCCGAGAGCGGCCCCGAGGGCAAGGAGCGGCAGCGGGCGCTCGTGCAGCAGGCACGGGCGTACGGCATGCGGATCATCGGGCCCAACGCGTTCGGCGTCATCAACACCGCCCCGGACGTACGGCTGAACGCCTCCCTCGCCCCCGAGATGCCGCGCCCCGGCCGCATCGGCATGTTCGCCCAGTCCGGCGCCATCGGCATCGCCCTGCTGTCCCGGCTGCACCGGCGCGGCGGCGGTGTCACCGGGGTCACCGGCGTCTCCACGTTCGTCTCCGCGGGCAACCGGGCGGACGTGTCCGGCAACGACGTCCTCCAGTACTGGTACGAGGACCCGGACACCGACGTCGTCCTCATGTACCTGGAGAGCATCGGCAACCCGCGCAAGTTCACCCGGCTCGCCCGGCGGACGGCGGCGGCGAAGCCGTTGGTCGTGGTGCAGGGGACGGGCACCGCACCGCAGGGCCACGCGGTGCGCGCCACGCGGCTGCCGCACGCGACGGTCTCCGCGCTGCTGCGGCAGGCCGGGGTCATCCGGGTGGACACCATCACGGAGCTGGTCGACGCCGGACTGCTGCTCGCCCGGCAGCCGCTGCCCGCCGGGCCCAGGGTGGCGATCCTCGGGAACTCCGAGTCCCTTGGCGTGCTGACGTACGACCGGTGCATCGCGGAGGGGCTGCGCCCGTCGCGGCCGCTCGACCTGACGACCGGGGCGACGCCGGAGGACTTCCACCGGGCACTGAGCGCGGCGCTGGCCGACGAGACGAACGACTCCGTCGTGGTGACGGCGATACCCGCGATCGGGGAGGCGTCGCCGGGAGACGCTGAGCTGGCGGAGGCGCTGCGGTCGGCCGCCGCCCGGGTGCCGGGGAAGCCGGTGCTGGTGGTGCATGTGGAGCTGGGCGGGCTGGCTGAGGCGTTGTCGGCGGCGGCGAGTACGGCACCACAGGCCGCGGACAGGGCCCTCAGCGTCGAGGTCACCGCCGGCACCGCGGGCACCGCGGGCACCGCGGGTGAGGAGAAGCCGCCCACCGCGGGAGCGGGAAAGCTGTCCACCGCGGGAGCGGAAAGGGCACCCACCGCGGAGTCGGCAGGCACCACCCCGCCCCCCGCACCCCCGACGCCCCCCGAAGGCACCCGCCTCATCCCCGCCTACCCCGCCGCCGAACGCGCCGTACGCGCGCTCGCCGAGGCGGTCCGGTACGGGCAGTGGCGGCGGGAGGCGGCCGAGCCCGGACGGGTGCCGGAGTACGAGGACATCGACGAGAAGGGCGCCGCGCGGCTGATCGGGGAGTTGTTGGAGCGCGGCGAGGGGCTCACCATCTCGGACGCGCAGACCTGCGAACTGCTCGCGAAGTACGGCATCCGGGTGCGCCGCGCGCTTCCCGCGCCCACCCCCGACGCCGCCGCCGACGCCGCCCGTGCCCTCGGCTACCCCGTGGCCCTGAAGGCGACCGCCCCCCACCTGCGGCACCGCGCCGACCTGGGCGGCGTCCGCCTGGACCTGGCGGACGAGGACCAACTGCGGCGGGTGTACGCGGAGTTGACCGAGCTGTTCGGCAAGCCGGAGGAGATCCGGCCGGTGGTGCAGGGGATGGCGCCCCGAGGCGTCGACACCGTCGTACGCGCCGTGATCGACCCGGCGGCCGGGGCCGTGCTGTCCTTCGGGCTCGCCGGCGCGGCCTCCCAGCTGCTGGACGACACGGCGCACCGGCTGATCCCGGTCACCGACCGGGAGGCGACCTCGCTGGTGCGCGCGATCCGCACCGCGCCCCTGCTGTTCGGCTGGCGCGGCTCCACCCCCGTGGACTCCCCCGCCCTGGAGGAGCTGCTGCTGCGGGTCTCCCGCCTGGTCGACGACCACCCCGAGGTGGTCGCCGTCACCCTGGAACCGGTCGTCGTGGCCCCGCACGGCGCGAGCGTCCTCGGCGCGACCGTACGGCTCGCACCCCCGCCCGCCCGCGACGACCACGGCCCGCGCACCATGCCGGCCTACTGAGCGCGCCCCCATGGAGATCGCCGGCCACCGACTCCCCGAGGGCAGCTGGTGGGACTGGGAGGTGCGGGGCTGGGACGCCGGGGCGCTGCGCCTGGCCGCCGGGTACGACCTCACGTACCACCACGCCCTGGAAGTCGTCTTCGTCGCCCCCGGCCTCGTATCCTGCCCGCTCGCCTTCCAGGACCCCGTCTTCCGTCCCCCCCCACCCCCGACGAGACCGGCCGCCTGATCCGGTCCCTCGGGCAGGCGCCCCCCGTGCTCGTCGCGTTCGAGGCGGACGCCGGTGGAATCGAACCCGTGTCCTGTCTGATCGCCGTCGAGCGGGTGGAGATCCGGCACGGGCCGCGTCCCGAGAAGCGGGAAGGCACCTGACCGGGAGACACTCCGGCCCCCCTCCCACCGCACGCCCCGTTGGCCCGGAGTGCCCCCGTCCACGCACTAGGATGGACGCCATGGCCAAGACCAGTACGACGACCCAGGGGCTGCGAGCGGCGATCGAGCGCAGCGGCTACTACCCGGCCCTCGTGGCCGAGGCGGTGGAGGCCGCCGTGGGCGGCGAGCCCATCCGGTCGTACCTGGTCCACCAGGAGACCACGTTCGACCAGAACGAGGTGCGCCGCCATGTGACCGTCCTGGTCCTCACCGCCAACCGCTTCATCGTCAGCCACACCGACGAGCAGGCCGCCGACGGCACCTCCCCGACGCCGTACGCCACTACCTCCACCGAGTCCGTGAAGCTCGGCCGGATCTCGTCCGTCGTGCTCAGCCGGGTGGTCGCCAACCCCGAGCAGTACACACCGGGCACCCTGCCCCGCGAGGTCGTGCTGACCATCGGCTGGGGCGCGGTCAGCCGGATCGACCTGGAGCCCGCCGCCTGCGGCGACCCCAACTGCGACGCCGACCACGGCTACACGGGCAACTCCACGGCGGACGACCTCAGCCTGCGCGTCAGCGAGGCCGGCGACGGCCCCGAGACGGTGCGCGAGGCGCTCGCCTTCGCACAGGCCCTTTCCGAGGCGACCGCGGACCTCGACCGCTGATGTCCCAGCTCTCCGCCTGGGGCCACCCGGAACCCCTCGCCCTGTCCGGCGCACCGCTGCCCGAGTACGGCACCGGCTCCCTCGCCGACCTGCTCCCCACCCTCGCCGCGGGCATGGGCGTCCCCGGTACCACCGCGGCGATCACGGAGCTGGCCCCGGTCGACCGGGCCTGCGTCTTCCTGGTCGACGGCCTCGGCTGGGAGCAGCTGCGCGCCCACCCCGACGAGGCGCCCTTCCTCACCTCGCTGCTCGGCAGCTCGCGCGGCGGCACCGGCCGGCCGCTCACCGCCGGCTACCCGGCGACCACCGCGACCTCCCTCGCCTCCGTCGGCACCGGCCTGCCCCCCGGCGCCCACGGCCTGCCCGGCTACACGGTCCGCGACCCGGCCACCGGCGCGCTGATGAACCAGCTCCGCTGGCAGCCGTACACCGATCCGGGCCGCTGGCAGCCGTACCCCACCGTCTTCCAGCTGGCCCACGCCGCCGGGGTGCACGCGGCCCAGGTCTCCTCGCCGACGTTTCAGCACACGCCGCTCACCAAGGTCGCGCTCAGCGGCGGCACCTTCCACGGCAGGCTGTCCGGCGAGGAGCGGATGGACCTCGCGGCCGAGCAACTGGCCGCCGGGGACCGCTCGCTGGTGTACACGTACTACGCCGAACTGGACGGCGCGGGCCACCGCTACGGCGTCGCCTCCGACACCTGGCGCGGCCAGCTGATGTGCGTCGACCGGCTCGCCCAGCGCCTCGCCGAGCAGCTGCCCCCGCGCAGCGCGCTCTACGTGACCGCCGACCACGGCATGATCGACGTGCCGTTCGACGAGGAGCACCGCTTCGACTTCGACACGGACTGGGAACTGAGCGCCGGGGTCGCCCTGCTGGGCGGCGAGGGCCGGGCCCGCCATGTGTACGCGGTGCCGGGCGCCCGGAGCGACGTGCTGACCTGCTGGCGCGAGGTGCTCGGCGAGCAGTTCTGGGTGGCCTCGCGCGACGAGGCGATCGAGGCCGGCTGGTTCGGGCCGCATGTGGATGAGCGGGTGTACGACCGGCTCGGCGATGTGATCGCGGCCGCGTGCGACGACGTCCTGATCATCGCCTCCGAGCGGGAGCCCAAGGAGTCCGCGCTGGTCGGCAACCACGGTTCGATGACGCCCGTGGAGCAGTTGGTCCCGCTGCTCGAAGTACGTTCCTGACCCGCCGCCCCTCTCCGCCTCATCCGCCCCCTCACCGAAAGGTGCTCAACTCCTCATGCCCGAGCTGGTGTTCTTCTCCGGAACGATGGACTGCGGGAAGTCGACGCTGGCTCTCCAGATCGAGCACAACCGCTCCGCGCGGGGCCTGGCCGGGATGATATTCACCCGCAACGACCGCGCGGGCGCGGGCAAGCTGTCCTCGCGTCTCGGCCTGGTCACCGATGCGGTGGAGGTCGCCGACGCCCAGGACCTCTACGTGTACATCGTGGACCACCTCTCGCAGGGCGGCCGGATCGACTATGTGATCGCGGACGAGGCGCAGTTCCTCGCGCCGGTGCAGATCGACCAGCTGGCGCGCGTGGTGGACGACCTCGGGGTGGACGTCTTCGCCTTCGGTATCACCACCGACTTCCGCTCCAAGCTCTTTCCCGGCTCGCAGCGGCTGGTGGAGCTGGCCGACCGCATCGAGGTGCTCCAGGTGGAGGCGCTGTGCTGGTGCGGCGCCCGCGCCACGCACAACGCCCGTACGGTCGGTGGCCAGATGGTGGTCGAGGGTGCCCAGGTCGTCGTCGGGGACGTCAACCAGGCGGCGGACGAGGTCGGTTACGAGGTGTTGTGCCGCCGCCACCACCGGCGCCGCATGACCGCCGCGACGGCCCGCGCGGCGGCCCTGTCCCCGGACGTCCTCCCCGTCTCCTCCCCCTGACCCCACCGTTCGCCGGTCTCCTGGCCTGCCGCCCCGCCTCCCGCCGGCTCGCCGGGGCCCAGCCGTTCTCCGGGCCTCCCGGCCTGCTGCCGGACGTCCCGACCGTTCGACCCTGGCCTGCCGCCACGTCTCCCGCCGGCTCGCCGGGGCCCCAGCCGCTCGTTGGGCCTCCCGGCCTGCCGCCGGACGTCCCGACCGTTCGCCGAGCCCCCGACCGGTCGCCGGGTCTCCCGCAGCGCTTGGCGCGAGTTGGGAGCGGCCGGGCCTCTCGACCACTCGCCGGGCCTCCCGGCCTGCCACCACATCTCCCGCCGGCTCGCCGGGGCCCCAACCGCTCGCCTGGTCTCCCGACCGTTCGCCGAGTCTCCGACCGGTCGCCGGGTCTCCCGCAGTGCTTGGCGCGAGCCGGGAGTGGCCGGGCCTCCCTACCGTTCGCCGGGCCTCCCGGCCTGCCGCCATGCCTCCCGACCATTCGCTGGAGCCCCCACCGCTCGCCGGACCTCCCGGCCTGCCGCCGGGCGTCGCGACCGTTCGCCAAGCCCCCCGACTGGTCGCCGGTTCTCCCGCAGCGCTTGGCGTGAGTTGGGAGCGGCCGGGCCTTCCGACCAGTCGCCGGGGCCCCACCGCTCGCCGGGCCTCCCAGCCTGCCTCTGGGCCTCCCAACCACTTGCCGAGCCCCCATCACTCGCCGGGCCGCCCGACCGCTCGCCGAGCCCCCATCACTCGCCGAACCTCCCGCAGCGCTCGGCGCGAGCCGGGGCCCAGCATCCGGCGCTCAGCAACTCAGCAGCTCAGCGGCCAGCGGCGCGGCGCTCAGTGTGGTTCCTGGAGCAACGAAAACACCGCACCCTCCGGGTCCGCCACCGTGGCCACCCGTCCGTGCGGGCCCTCATGGGCCGGGCGGAGGATCAGGCCGCCGAGGCCCGTCACCTGACGCAGTGTCTCCGCGATGTCGGCCACCTCGAAATAGGTCGCCCAGTACGGCCCCCGGTCCCGCGGCAGCCCGTGGCCCACGCCGTGCAGTCCGGCCACCGGGCGCCCGCCGACGCGCAGGGTCACGTAGTCGAACCCGGCGGACACCACGGGCTCCGTCTCGTACCCGAACACACTCGCGTAGAACTTGGCGACGCTCTCCGTCTCAAACGTCAGCAGCTCGTTCCACGCGGGTGCGCCCGGCACCCCGGTGACCGCCGGGGCGAGATGCGCGGGCGCCTGCCAGATGCCGAACACCGCGCCCGAGGGGTCCGCCGCGATGGCCAGCCGCCCGGCCTCGGCCGCGTCCAGCGGGCCGACCGCCACGGTGCCCCCGCACAGCCGTACCGCCTCGGCCGTGCGGTCCACGTCGGCCGAGGCGAGATAGGGCGTCCAGGCGATCGGCAGCAGGTTCTCCGGCGGCAGCTGGCCCATGCCGGCCACCTCGCGCCCGTCGAGCAACGCCCGCACGTACGGCCCGAGCTGCTGCGGGCCCGGCCGGAACTCCCAGCCGAACAGCTCTCCGTAGAACTCCTCGGTGGCGGTGAGCCGGTGCGCCATCAGACTCACCCAGCAGGGTGTGCCGGGCGCGCGCAGCGCCTGCGGACCGGCCGACTCCCGTGCCTCGGTCATCGATCACTCTCTCCCCGGCCCCCTTGTGCGGTGGCCGTGTCGCTTCCGCTTCTCCGGCAGGTGTGTGCACGCCGCCGGCGCGTACGCCCGTACCGGTGTGTCCGCATCCTCCACGGTCGCACGGCCCTGTCGTGTCGCCGCGCCGCCGGATCGGCGGTGTCTTCCGGAAGAATGCCTGGGCTGACGTCTTTCGCCGCTTTCTGACGATGTCCGACGGAGGTCCGACGGATGTTCGCCGGGTGTACGGCGTGTGCTCGATCCCCTACGGCTCGTGATCGAGCCTGCCCGGCCGAGCAGAGTAGCCGCACCTGGACGCCGTGGCCACCCCTGGCGTATGCATGGCGGCATGACAGTCATCATCACCGCACCCGAACTCGCCGAGGCGCTCGCCGGCGAGGCGCCCCCAGTCCTGCTGGACGTACGCTGGCAGTTGAGCCTGGCGAAGGCGGCGGGCGCTCCGCCCTTCGACGGCCGGGCCGAGTACGCGGCCGGGCACATCCCGGGCGCGGTCTTCGTCGATCTGGACCGGGAGTTGGCCGGGGCGCCGGGCGAGCACGGCCGCCATCCGCTGCCGGACCTCGCCGAGTTCGGCGCCGCGATGCGCCGCGCGGGCGTGTCGGCGAGCCGTCCGGTCGTCGTGTACGACGGCGGGCAGGGCTGGGCCGCCGCCCGCGCGTGGTGGATGCTGCACTGGACGGGTCACCCGGACGTGCGGGTCCTCGACGGCGGGTTGCCGTCCTGGACGGGGGAGTTGTCCACCGAGGTGCCCGATCCGGCCGAGGGCGACTTCGTGCCGGCGCCGGCCCCGGACGGTCTGCTGGACGCGGACGGAGCCGCCGAACTGGCCCGCACGGGTGTGCTGCTGGACGCCCGCGCGGGGGAGCGGTACCGGGGCGAGGTGGAGCCCGTGGACCGGGTCGGCGGCCACATCCCCGGCGCGGTCTCGGCGCCGACCACGGAGAACGTGGGCCCCGACGGCCGCTTCCTGCCCGCGGTCGAGCTGAAGGACCGCTTCAAGGCCCTCGGGGTCTCCTCCGACGCGCCGGTGGGCGTCTACTGCGGCTCGGGCGTGTCCGGAGCCCATGAGGTCCTGGCCCTCGCGGTGGCGGGCATCCCGGCGGCCCTGTACGTGGGTTCGTGGTCGGAGTGGTCCGCGGACCCCTCCCGGCCGGTGGCGGTGGGCGCCGACCCGCAGTAGCCGCCAGGGCGGCGCAGGAGAGGGGCGGAACACCTGGGTGTCCCGCCCCTCTTGGCGTCGTGCGACGGTTTACTCCTGCTTCTTGCGGCGGGTGCCGAACACGATCTCGTCCCAGCTCGGGACGGCCGCGCGGCGGCCGGGGCGCACTCCGTCGGCCTCGGCCTGGCGGTCCGTGGCGCCGGTCAGCCGGTCGCGGTGGCTGCTGACCGAGCGGGGCATGAGGACATCCGCGTAGGCCGAACCGGCCGAGGCGGCGGGCGCCGGCGGCTCCTCCACCGCGGCCTCCTCGTCGGGCTCGTCCGGGCTCTCCGGGGAGCGCTCCGGCACCACCATGTCGCCGCGGAAGGACGGCACCGCCTCCAACAGGCTGGTCAGCGAGTCCCGTTCGCCGGCGGTCTCCTCGGCGGGCTCGGCCGACTGCGCGGGCAGGCTCGGCCGCTCGCGGTCGGTCTGCCGGTCGAAGGCGCGGTCCATCGAGCGTTCGCGCGGCAGCCGGGCGATGCGCGGGACGAACGGGAAGCTCGGCTCCGGTACGGCGAGGTCGTCGGACTCGCCGATCAGCGAGCGCGCCTCGTCGTCCACGGCCTGGACCAGCCGCCGGGGCGGGTCGTACGTCCAGCTCGCCGAGTGCGGTTCGCCCGCGACCCGGTAGACGAGCAGCACCTCCCAGGTGCCGTCGTCGCGGCGCCAGGAGTCCCACTGCACGGTGTCCTTCTCGGCGCCGCGCAGCAACAGCCGTTCCTGGACGGCCTCGCCGAGCAGCGGTCCCGAGTTCTCGCCGGGGCGGCGGACGGGGGTCTTGCGGGCCCGCTCGGCCATGAAGGCGCGCTCGGCCAGCACCGGCCCCTCGAAGCGCCGCACCCGGTCGACGGGGATGCCCGCGAGCTGTGCGACTTCTTCCGCGGTGGCACCGGCTCGTATCCTCGCCTGGATGTCACGGGGGCGCAGATGGCTCTCGACCTCGATCTCGATCTGGCCGAGACGCGGCCGGTCTCCGCGCACGGCGGCGCGCAGCCGCTCGTCGATCGGAAGCGTGTACTCCGTAGAGTCGGCAGCCTTCAGCACCAGCCGTGTGCCGTCATTCGAGACGGCCACGACACGCAGTTCGGGCATGGGGACCTCCCGGGTGGTGCCTGCCGACGTCACGTGCGTCGCTGCTTCCGCTAGTCGAGTGTGGCCTGCCCGGGTGCAGCCTGCCACAACCTTGCCGAGTTGCCCGGCGTGTCGGGCGCGGGCCCTGGGTCGCCGTTATGGCACGGTTACCAGTTCGCCACGCTAAGTGACCAAGTCCGTCACCCTGTGCAACTAGCCCCTCCCGGCGGTCCTTGGTGGCCGCGGACACCCTGGTGGGAGGCCGGACCCAGGGCTCGCAACAGTACTCCATTCGGGCCACGTGCGTGGATTGGCGCGCCGCCCAACTTCCGGCAAGGGATGACTCCGAGCCGCGCGCAACCGGTTTTGTGGATCATGAACGTGGCGAAGTTCACGCAATCCCCGGAAACGGAACTATCGGTTTCGCGCATACGTCCCTATCCCATGCGATCAGTACCCCGATGTCGATCAAGTACGGGAAAGGCAGGCAAGTTCCGGGTATGCGCGAAACACCCGATGCGCAGCGGAAGCGGATCGACCTGAGCGTCGCGCAGGTGGCCGGCAGCGCCCTCGCGGCCGTCATCGCGGCGAAGCTGGCCTCCTCCTTCGGCGTGTACGGCACGATCCTCGGCGCCGGTGTCGTCAGCGTGATCGCCACCTGCGGCGGCTCTCTCTTCCAGCACTTCTTCCGGCGGACCGGGGAGCAGTTGCGGGTGGTGAAGAAACCGGCCGCCGCGTCCCCGGCGCAGGACCCGTCCGCCGAGGGCGAGTTCTCCGCCGGCACCGTCTACCGCGCGCGGGTCAAGAGCTGGCGGCGTCCGCTGGTCGCGGCCGCTCTCGTGTTCGGGGTGACGATGGGCGGCATCACGACGTACGAACTGGTGTCCGGCAGCAGCTTCAGCGGCGGTACCGGTACGACGGTCGGCGACGCCGTCGGCGGCCGGGGCTCCGGCGTCCACCGGACGGACGACCCTGGCCGGCTCCCCCCGCACACCTCCCCGGGCGCAGGCGACTCGTCCGACGGCGGCGCCCCGGCTCCGGGCGCCGGCACGGACCCGGCGGCCAGCTCGGGCACCGGCACTGGCACCGGCACCGGCTCCGGCGGCGGTACGGGGGGCTCCTCGTCGCCCGCCCCGAGCACCTCGCCCGACGGGAAGGACGGCGGGGACCAGGCCTCCCCGGCCCCGACGCCCAGCGGCTCCGCCGGGGCGGCTACGACCCCAGCACCCTCCGCAAGTAGTCGTTCCGGAACAGACGTTCCGGGTCCAGACGGTCCCGCAACGCCGTGAACTCGGCGAACCGCGGATACACCCGCGCGAGGTATTCCGCGTCCCGCGTGTGCACCTTCCCCCAGTGCGGTCGGCCCTCGTGCGCGGTGAAGACGCGCTCGGCGGCGGTGAAGTACGACTGGTACGGCGTGCCCCGGTACATGTGGACCGCGATGTAGGCGCTGTCCCGGCCCGAGGCGGTGGACAGGGTGATGTCGTCGGCCGGTGCGGTGCGCACCTCCACCGGGAAGCTGACGCGCAGGCCCGAGCGCTCCACCATGGCCTTCAGCTCGCGCAGCGTCTCCACCAGGGCCGCGCGCGGCACGGCGTACTCCATCTCCACGAACCGCACCCGGCGCGGCGAGGTGAAGACCTTGTACGGGATGTCGGTGTACGTCCGCGCGGACAGCACCCTGCTGGAGACCTTCGCGATGCCGGGGATGCTCGCGGGCGCCGCCCGGCCGACCCACTGGGTCACCTGGAAGAGGCCGTTGGAGAGGAACTCGTCCTCGAACCAGCCGGACAACTGCCCGAGGGGCCGCTCGGGGCCCGCGCTGCGGTTGTTGCGCTTGGTGTTGGTGTTGCCGGTGTGCGGGAACCAGTAGAACTCGAAGTGCTCGTTCTCCGCCCAGAGTTGATCGAACTCGGCCAGGACCCGGTCCAGGGACATGGGCTCCTCGCGCGCCGTGAGCAGGAACAGCGGCTCCACGGCGAAGGTGATCGCGGTGACGATGCCGAGCGCGCCGAGCCCCAGCCGGGCGGCGGCGAAGACCTCCGGGTGCTCCGTAGCGGAGCAGGTGAGCACCGAGCCGTCCGCCGTGACGAGTTCGAGGCCCTTGATCTGGGCGGCGAGGGAGGCGGAGTCGTGGCCCGTGCCATGCGTGCCAGTGCTGGTCGCCCCGGAGACCGTCTGCTCCATGATGTCGCCCATGTTGGTGAGCGACAGACCCTCGCGCGCCAGCGCCGCATTGAGTCGCTTGAGCGGGGTGCCCGCCTCGACCGTGACCGTCATGGCATCCCGGTCGATGGTGCGTATACCGGTCAAGAGTTGAGGGCGTATCGACAGACCGTCGGTGGCCGCGATCGAGGTGAAGGAGTGCCCGGTGCCGACGGCCTTCACCGCCAGCCCGTCCTCCCGCGCCCGGCGCACCGCCGCCGCCAGTTCCCCGACCGAGGCCGGCGCGACCTGCCGGGCGGGCCGGGCCGCGATGTTCCCGCCCCAGTTACGCCATGTGCCGTTCGCGCCGCTCGTCTTCCCGTTCGCCGTGCTGCTCAACGGTTCCTCCCCGACCCGCGACCGGCCTGCGCAGCCGGCGGTACCCGAGGAAACCGACCACGACCGCGACGGCCCCGGAGAGCACCGGGACCCCGTACCCGGCGCGCGCCCCGGCGGCGTCGATCACCGAGCCGGCCAGCGAGGAACCGAGCGCCACGCCGACCGCGAGGCCGGTGCTCACCCAGGTCATGCCCTCGGTGAGCTGCGCGCGAGGTACGTGCTTTTCGATGAGGGACATCGTCGTGATCATCGTCGGTGCGATGGACAGCCCCGCAACGAACAGCGCCACGGCCAGAAGCGGCAGGTTTCCGACCAGTAGGAGGGGGATCATACTCACGGCCATGGCGGCCACGCCCAGGAGCCAGCGGCGCTCCGCCGACCCGGAGAGCCGCAGCAGCCCGAAGACCGCGCCGGCCAGACAGGAACCGGCCGCGTACAGGGCGAGCACCACGCTCGCGGTGCCCTTGTGGCCGCGTTCGTCGGCGAAGGCCACCGTGACCACGTCCACCGAGCCGAAGATCGCACCGGTCGCCACGAAGGTCGCCACCAGCACCTGGAGCCCCGGCGAGCGCAGCGCGGTGCCCCCGCCGTGCCGCTCGCCCGGATGCGGCTCCGGCCCGGTGGCGCGCTGGGCGGTCAGCCAGCACACGCCGGCCGCCAGGAAGACGGCGGCGAGCAGGGGGCCGGCCTCCGGGAACCAGATCGTGCACAGGCCGATGGAGATGATCGGCCCGAAGACGAAGCAGATCTCGTCCATGACCGACTCGAACGAGTAGGCGGTGTGCAGCTTGGGCGTGCCCCGGTACAGGGCGGCCCAGCGGGCCCGGATCATCGCGCCCAGGCTCGGCACCGCGCCGATCCCGGCGGCGCAGGCGAACAGCACCCAGTCCGGCCACCGGAAGTGCGCGGCCAGCAGCAGCCCGGCGGCCGCGGCGAGCGCCACCAGGGTGGCCGGGCGCAGCACCCGGCTCTGCCCGTGCCGGTCCACCAGCCGGGAGACCTGGGGTCCGAGCACAGCGGCGGACAGCGCGATGGTGGCCGACAGCGCGCCCGCGAGCCCGTAGCGCCCGGTGAGCTGGGAGATCATCGTGACGACGCCGATGCCCATCATGGACAGCGGCATCCGGCCGAGGAGCCCCGCGGCCGAGAAGGCCCTGGTGCCGGGCACGTCGAAGAGGGCTCTGTAGGGGCTGGGCACGTGGTCTCCGAGGCGGTCCGTAAGGCGCGAATGCGGTGGATACAGCTTACGAGTTAGGGGAACCTAAGTGCACTCGGTTTCGGCTGGGGAAAATCCGGTATAAACCCGCTGGATCTCGACTCTTCATCCCGCGGTTGCCGGGCCCTCGGTACCGGGTGGCAGGATCGAGACATGCCAGACGCGCTCGATGCCACCCCGTACGACGCCCTGCTCCTGCTCTCCTTCGGCGGCCCCGAAGGCCCCGACGACGTGGTCCCCTTCCTGGAGAACGTCACCCGCGGACGCGGCATCCCGAAGGAACGCCTGAAGGAAGTCGGACAGCACTACTTCCAGTTCGGCGGAATCAGCCCCATCAACGGCCAGAACCGCGCCCTCCTGAAGGCCCTGCGCGAGGACTTCGCCGAGCACGGCCTCGATCTGCCGGTCTACTGGGGCAACCGCAACTGGGCGCCGTACCTGACCGACACCCTGCGGGAGATGGTGGCCGACGGCCGCCGCCGCATCCTGGTCCTCGCCACCAGCGCCTACGCCTCCTACTCCGGTTGCCGCCAGTACCGCGAGAACCTCGCCGACGCGCTGGCCACCCTCCAGGCGGAGGGCCTGGAACTGCCGAGGGTCGGCAAGCTGCGGCACTACTTCAACCACCCCGGCTTCGTCGAGCCCATGATCGACGGCGTGCTGCGCTCCCTCGCCGACCTCCCCGAGGACGTCCGCGACGGCGCCCACATCGCCTTCAGCACCCACTCCATCCCCACGGCCGCCGCCGACACCTCCGGCCCCGTCGAGGCCCACGGCGAGGGCGGCGCCTACGTCGAGGAGCACCTGGAGGTGGCCCAGCTGATCGCCGACGCCGTCCGCGAGCGCACCGGCGTGGACCACCCCTGGCGCCTCGTCTACCAGTCCCGCTCCGGCGCCCCGCACATCCCGTGGCTGGAGCCCGACATCTGCGACCACCTGGAGGAGCGGCACGCGGCCGGTGTCCCGGCGGTCGTCATGGCCCCCATCGGCTTCGTCTCCGACCACATGGAGGTCCTGTACGACCTCGACACCGAGGCCACCGCCAAGGCGCGGGAGCTGGGCCTGCCGGTGCGCCGCTCGGCCACCGTGGGCGCCGACCCCCGGTTCGCCGCCGCCGTGCGCGAGCTGATCCTGGAGCGCGCAGCCGTCGAGCGCGGCCAGGACATCACCCCGTGCGCCCTGGGCACCCTGGGCGCGAGCCACCACCTCTGCCCGGTCGGCTGCTGCCCCGCCCGGACGCCCCGCCCGGCCGCCGCCGGCGCCGACAGCCCCTACGCGTGAGGAGACCCGTGACCGACGCCCTGCACCAGGACCTGCTGCGGCTGGCCCAGGAGGCCGCCCGCCGCGCCGGCGAGCTGCTGCGGGACGGCCGCCCGGCCGACCTCGCGGTGGCACGGACCAAGTCCAGCCCGATCGACGTCGTCACCGAGATGGACATCGCGGCCGAGAAGCTGATCACCGATCTGATCTCCGGGCAGCGCCCCGACGACGGCTTCCTCGGCGAGGAGGGCGCGTCCGCCGCCGGCACCAGCGGCGTGCGCTGGGTGATCGATCCGCTCGACGGCACCGTGAACTACCTCTACGGCCTGCCCACCTGGGCGGTGTCCATCGCCGCCGAGCTGGACGGCGAGACCGTCGCCGGGGTCGTCGCGGCCCCGATGCGCGGCGAGACGTACCACGCGGTGCGCGGCGGCGGCGCCTGGGCCACCGGCGCGTGGGAGGGCGAACGGGCGCTCGCCTGCCGCCCCGCGCCCCCGCTGGACCAGGCGCTCGTCTCCACCGGCTTCAACTACGTCACCGACGTGCGGGCCCACCAGGCCCAGGTGGCCGCCCGGATCGTCCCGCTGGTCCGGGACATCCGGCGGGGCGGCTCCGCGGCCATCGACCTGTGCGACGTGGCCTGCGGCCGGCTCGACGGCTACTACGAGCGCGGACTGAACCCGTGGGACTACGCGGCGGGGGACCTCATCGCCCGTGAGGCGGGCGCCATGACCGGTGGACGGCCCGCACAGGCCCCGTCACGGGAGCTGACGGTCGCGGGGACGCCGGGCGTCTTCGAGCCCCTCCAGGGGCTGCTGGAGGACTTCGGCGCCTGGCACGACTGACGGCCGCCCCCGGAGCGCTCCGGAGCGTCCTCCGGACGACGCGAAAGGACCCCGGCGCTGGATTCGCCGGGGTCCTTTCGCGTGCCGGTGCCGTGCCTGTGCGTTCGGGCGGATCGGAGCCTGTGGCTCCGGGCGGATCAGACGCGGGTCGCGCCGACCTCCACGCCGTGTTCGGCGGCGAGGCGGCGCAGGTCGTCCAGCTCTGCCTGCTCCACCTCCACGAGGAAGTCGTCGCCCTCGTCACGGGCCCGCGACAGGTCGGACTCGGTCGTCTTTATGCGCTGGAGGAGTCCTGCGGTGAAAGCGTCCATGCTGCGCCCCCTCGTCCTGGGTCGGTGGGTCGGTGGCACGGGGGTGTGCCGTGGGAAAGGACGATCACGTCTCGCAGATGCCCGGCGCGCCCGGCCGGGCGGCTACGGTGCCGGACACCCGCGCCCGCCCTGCACAAGCGGATCGCGTGATACCGCATGGTGCTGCGGCACATGCAGAGCGTGATCGCGGGGTGTAAACCCGTCCTCCCCCCGCTCCCGATCCGGGAAACCTCGGCGGCGGAGAAAATCTCGTATTCCCGCTCCGGGCCGCCCGTCCCTGCGCCCGGACCCCGCTTACAGCCGACTTATGGCCGAAAAGGGCAGGATGGAGGTCACACTCCACGAACACCCCTGCCCGCGCCCGCGCCCCGGAAGCGCTACGCGGGTGGACACAGGAAGGACAAGGGACGTGCGCGTACTCGTCGTCGAGGACGAGCAGTTGCTCGCCGATGCGGTGGCCACCGGACTGCGCCGGGAGGCCATGGCCGTCGACGTCGTGTACGACGGTGCGGCCGCCCTGGAGCGCATCGGCGTCAACGACTACGACGTGGTCGTCCTCGACCGCGACCTCCCGCTCGTGCACGGCGACGACGTCTGCCGCAAGATCGTCGAGCTGGGCATGCCCACCCGCGTGCTCATGCTCACCGCCTCCGGTGACGTCAGCGACCGTGTGGAGGGCCTGGAGATCGGGGCCGACGACTATCTGCCCAAGCCGTTCGCGTTCAGCGAGCTGATCGCCCGCGTGCGCGCCCTCGGCCGCCGCACCAGCATGCCCCTGCCGCCGGTCCTGGAGCGCGCCGGCATCAAGCTGGACCCCAACCGCCGCGAGGTGTTCCGCGACGGCAAGGAGGTCCAGCTCGCGCCCAAGGAGTTCGCGGTCCTGGAGGTCCTGATGCGCAGCGAGGGCGCGGTCGTCTCGGCGGAACAGCTGCTGGAGAAGGCCTGGGACGAGAACACCGACCCGTTCACCAACGTGGTCCGGGTGACGGTCATGACCCTGCGCCGCAAGCTCGGCGAGCCCCCCGTGATCGTCACCGTGCCCGGCTCCGGCTACCGGATCTGACCGGCGATGGCCACGACCCCCGCGCATCCGCAGGCGCCCCCCAAGCCCACCTGGGACCCCCGGCGCCCCCAGCCGCCCCTGCCCTGGCTGCGGCCCACCATCCGCATACGGCTCACGCTGCTGTACGGCGGCATGTTCCTGATCGCCGGCATCCTGCTGCTGTCGATCATCTACCTGCTCGCCGCGCAGGCCATCAGCACCGGCAACCAGCCGCTGTTCAAGATCGTCAGCTTCCAGGAGCTGAAGGTCTCCAGTGACAACTGCCCCGCGATCAACACCACCAGCCTGCCGCTGGCGGACTTCAACGACGCGATCAGCCGGTGCGTGGACCACCAGCGCCAGGCCGCGCTGGACAACCTGCTCAGCCGCTCCCTGCTGGCCCTGCTGGGCCTCGCCGTGATCGCCTTCGCGTTCGGGTACGCGATGGCCGGCCGGGTGCTGTCGCCGCTCGGCCGGATCACCCGCACCGCCCGCGCGGTGGCCGGCTCCGACCTGTCCCGCCGGATCGAGCTGGACGGCCCGGACGACGAGCTCAAGGAGCTGGCGGACACCTTCGACGAGATGCTGGAGCGTCTTCAGCGGGCCTTCACCGCCCAGCAGCGCTTCGTCGGCAACGCCTCGCACGAACTGCGCACCCCGCTCGCGATCAACCGCACGCTCCTGGAGGTGCACCTCTCCGATCCCGGCGCCCCGGTGGAGCTCCAGCAGCTCGGCAAGACCCTGCTGGCCACCAATGAGCGCAGCGAGCAGCTGGTGGAGGGCCTGCTGCTGCTCGCCCGCAGCGACAACCAGATCGTGGAGCGCAAACCGGTCGACCTGGCCGAGGTCGCCTCCCAGGCCATCGACCAGGTGCGCACCGAGGCGGAGGCCAAGGGCGTGGAGATCCGCGGCGAGCGCGAACCCGCCGTGGTGCAGGGAAACGGCGTGCTCCTGGAGCGGATCGCGCTGAACCTCGTACAGAACGCCGTGCGGTACAACGTGGCCGAGGCGGGATGGGTCGAGGTGGACACCGAGATCCAGCACGGACAGGCGGTGCTCACCGTCTCGAACACCGGTCCGGTGGTGCCGGCGTACGAGATCGACAACCTCTTCGAGCCCTTCAGACGGCTGCGCACCGAGCGCACGGGCAGCGACAAGGGCGTCGGCCTCGGGCTGTCCATCGTGCGGTCCGTGGCCAGGGCGCACGGCGGACACATCGTGGCGCGGCCCCGTGAGGGCGGTGGCCTCGTGATGCGTGTGACACTTCCCCTGTGATCCACCGCCCGATCAGTCACCCGAACCACCGACACACGCGGGAGATGTTCGCTTCACGCGGAATTTTCCAGAGGCCGAATGGGCTTGTGTCTGTGTGATCGATCACATGGGCGGATTTCCGGCCATGTACTGTCAGTGATCCTGACAGGGGACAGAAAGCCTGAAAAGTCCTGGTTTTCAGGGCTCTTGATCACGGGAAGTACACGATGAGGCGCCTTTGAGGTGCGGTATTCGAAGCGTGTACGGTCCTCACCGCCATCCAAGCCGATCACTCTTGAGGGATCGGGTTGGGTGTCGATTGAGTAACAGCCCTTGATGTGAGGCAAAATCTCCGCCTCAGGTCGGGCACAAGTCCGGCCTCTCACGCGTTACGTGCGCTGGAGACACCGCAGACACCCAGAGGGGGAGAGCGATATGGCAACCGACTACGACACTCCACGCAAGACCGACGATGACGTCGACTCGGACAGCCTGGAGGAGCTGAAGGCTCGACGGAACGACAAGACCACCTCCGCGGTGGACGTCGACGAGTTCGAGGCCGCCGAGGGCCTGGAACTGCCCGGAGCGGACCTCTCGAACGAAGAGCTGGCCGTCCGGGTCCTGCCCAAGCAGCAGGACGAGTTCACCTGCATGAGCTGCTTCCTGGTGCACCACCGCAGCCAGCTGGCCCGCGAGAAGAACGGTCAGCCGATCTGCCGCGACTGCGACTGAGGACGGGTCGGCCATGACTGGCTCGACCCCTCCCCGGAAGCGCCGCTTCCCCCTGCGGAAAGCGGACCAAGGGCCGCTCGACGACCCACTCGGCGCGCGTGACGACGAGCGTGGCTCCCCGGACGCGGGAGCCCCGCTCGAACCGACGGCGGACCGGGCCGACCACCCGGCGCCCAAGCGGCGACCCGTGCCCATCGCCAGGCGACAGGCACGGGTCATCGGCGGCAAGGCCCGGGCCGTCGCCCGGGAAGGCGCCCGCAGGAGCGGCGACCGCGCTCGTGCGGGCCTGGCGTACCTCGCGGACCGTGTCATCGACATCGCCCCGCGGGTGCCCGTACGCGACCTCGCGACCCTGCGCAGGCAGTTCCCCGGTCTCGGACCCGAGGAGCTGGCCGACAAGCTGGTGGCGGGCGCCGCGGCCGGCACCTCGACCATCGGGGCCGGGGTCGGTGCGGCGGCGATGCTGCCCGTGCCACCCGCCCTGCCGACCGAACTGGCCACGGAGATCACCGGGGTCGCGGCGGTCGAACTGAAACTCATCGCGGAACTGCACGAGGTCTACGGCGTCCGCCCGCCCGGCAACCTCAAGGTCCGCAGCACCGCGTACCTGTCCTCCTGGTCGGGGGAGCGCGGCGTCGACGTGACGAAGCCGTCGACGTACGACGCGGCCCTCGGCGGCCGCATGAAGCGCGAACTGCGCCAGCAGATCATGAAGCGGATGGTGCGGGACATGCCCACACTGATGCCGTTCATGGTGGGCGCCGCGGTCGGGGCGGTCCTGAACCGCCGGGACACCAGAAGACTCGCCGCCCGCATCCGCGCCGACCTGCGCAAGATCCAGGTGCCCTGGGAGGAGCTGGAGCAGCTGCCGCCCCTGGAGCAGCCTGCCAAGCCCCTGAGACTGCGCGGTCCGCACAAGGGCCCCTGACCCGCCCCGAGCCCCCTGAAGCCCCTGCCGGGCCCTCTCCGGCCTCCCTGGCCCCATCCAGCGGACTCGCCGAGGGGCCGGTTCCTAGCTCTCCGCCGGGCTGTGGGCGTTCGCCTTCTTCGCCGCCTCGATCGCCGCCGCCAGCCGCTCCGGCTCACGCGTCGACAGATACAGGTAGGGCGTGGGGTCCTCCGGGTCCGTGACGATCACCCGCAGCGCCCTCGGGATGTATGCGCGCAGCAGCAGGAACGCGCGGACATCGGCCTTGTAGGTGCGCCAGGCGCGGGTCTCCTCCTGGTCCAGCACCTCCGTCTCGCCCAGCGCCGACACCGGGATCCTCGCCTCGCCCGCGATCAGCGAGTCGCCGACCACACGGATGCGCGGGGAGCCGTACGAACTGGCGACCACCGCGGCCGCGGCCGTACCGCCGACCAGGCCGCCCAGGATCGGCAGGGTGCCGAACGGGAACAGGATCAGGGCGAAGGAGACGCCGACCAGAAAGCTGATCAGCCACCACGAGCGCGGGGCGGTGAGGCGTTCTTCGTACGGGGTGGCGGAGTGCTGCATGAAACCAAGCTTGGCACGGGATCCTGTGGCGCCCGACGCGCGGGTAAGGTCTGCGCTCGTGAGTGGTAGTTCCATGAGTCTTCAGCCCCCGGCCGACGCGGTGAAACCGGTACGGCACCCCGACGCGCCCGCGCCCGGGGAACTTCTCGGCGCCCACTACGAGCACTGTTTCGGCTGCGGTCCGGGCCAGCCGCACGGGCTGCACCTGGAGGCGCGGGCCGGCGAGGGCGTCACCCTGACCGCCGAGTTCACCGTCCAGGCCGCCCACCAGGGCGCTCCCGGCCTCGCCCACGGCGGCGTGCTGGCCACCGCCCTGGACGAGACCCTGGGCTCGCTGAACTGGCTGCTGCGCACCATCGCCGTGACCGGACGCCTGGAAACGGACTTCGTACGGCCCGTTCCGGTCGGCAGCACGCTCCATCTGTCGGCCGAGGTCACCGCAGTCGCCGGGCGCAAGATCTACTCCAGCGCCGTCGGCCGCCTCGACGGCCCCGACGGACCGGTCGCCGTCCGCGCCGACGCACTCTTCGTCGAGGTGAAGGTCGACCACTTCATCGACCACGGCCGCCCGGAGGAGATCCAGGCCGCGATGAGCGACCCCGACCACGTCCGCCGGGCCCGCGCCTTCGAGGTGAACCCGTGAGCGCCGCCGGCCGCCCCCCGCTGGACGTGCTGATCCGGCGCGTGGACCCGGACGTCCCGCTTCCGTCGTACGAGCACCCCGGCGACGCCGGCGCCGATCTGCGCACCACCGAGACGTGCGAACTGGCTCCCGGCGAGCGGACCGTGCTGCCCACGGGAGTGTCGATCGCCCTTCCCGAGGGGTACGCGGCCTTCGTGCACCCCCGTTCCGGTCTCGCCGCCCGCTGCGGTGTCGCCCTGGTGAATGCCCCGGGGACGGTTGATGCCGGGTACCGTGGGGAGATCAAGGTGATCGTGGTGAATCTCGACCCGCGCGACAGCGTGCGGTTCGAGCGCTTCGACCGGATTGCCCAACTGGTCGTCCAGCAAGTCGAGAGGGTCCGCTTCCAGGAGGTCGCGGAACTTCCCGGCTCGGCGCGGGCCGAAGGGGGCTTCGGGTCCACCGGTGGCCATGCCGCGGTGGGCGACGAGAGCGGCACAAGCGGTCGGTCCGCCGAGGGCGGCCCGACGGGTGGGAATCGATACGCTTCGGTCGTATCCGACCGGGAAGGACAGTGACGTGTTCGGACGTCGCAACAAGAAGGGTGCCGCCGAGGACGCGGCCGGCGAGGCCGAGCAGGTCGTCGACAGCGTCGACACCGAGGCGGACGAGGAAGCGGAGGCCGAGCGCGAGCGCGTCCGGCTGGAGCCCGAGCCGCGGCCCGACGGGCCGTGGGACAGCACCGAGGTGCGCGACCCGGCCGAGGGCCGCGTGGACCTCGGCGGACTGTTCGTGCCGGGCGTGGACGGCATGGAGTTGCGGGTCGAGGTCGCGGGTGACGCGATCGTCGCCGCGACCGTCGTCCTGAACGACAGCGCCATCCAGCTCCAGGCCTTCGCCGCGCCCAAGCGCGAGGGCATCTGGGGCGAGGTCCGTGAGGAGATCGCGTCCGGGATCACCCAGCAGGGCGGCATCGTCGACGAGGTCGAGGGCCCGCTCGGCTGGGAGCTGCGGGCCCAGGTGCCGGTGCAGCTGCCGGACGGCACCAGCGGCTTCCAGGTGGTGCGGTTCGTCGGTGTGGACGGGCCCCGCTGGTTCCTGCGTGGTGTGATCTCCGGGCAGGGCGCGGTGCAGCCCCAGGCCGCCGGGCTGCTGGAGCAGATCTTCCGGGACACGGTCGTGGTCCGCGGCGAGGGCCCGATGGCGCCTCGCGACCCGATCGTCCTCAAGCTCCCGAACGACGCCCAGATGGTTCCCGAGGGAGTCCAGCAGGAAGAGGGCTCGCGGTTCTCCGGGGGCATGGGACAGCTTCAGCGGGGGCCGGAGATCACCGAAGTCCGCTGACGGCTTTCCGCATGGACGGGTCGCGCCCTCGCGGGGTGCGGCCCGTTTCTCGCGCCGGCGCGCGGCGGGGGAGCCCCGACCCATCAGGGTTCCGTCAAAGTGCTCTCATACGCCTGCCCCCGTCCCGTTTGTCCCCATCGTTGGCCGTAAGGTCGACGCTGCGTAGGCAGGGATGAGCGGAAGACAATGGAGCCATGGCACGCGGGAAGCTGCGGATCTATCTCGGGGCGGCGCCGGGGGTCGGAAAGACGTACGCGATGCTCGCCGAGGCGCACCGGCGCGTCGAGCGCGGCGCGGACTGCGTCGTGGCGTTCGTGGAGCACCACGGCCGGCCGCGCACCGAGGTGATGCTGCACGGCCTCGAACAGGTGCCCCGCAAGGAGCTGGAGTACCGCGGGGGCGTCTTCGGGGAGATGGACGTCGACGCCGTGCTGCGCAGGGCGCCCGCCATCGCCCTGGTGGACGAACTCGCGCACACGAACATCCCCGGCTCGCGCAACGCCAAGCGCTGGCAGGACGTCGGGGAACTGCTCGCCGCCGGGATCGACGTCATCTCGACCGTCAATATCCAGCACCTGGAATCACTCGGCGACGTGGTCGAGTCCATCACCGGGGTGCGCCAGCGCGAGACCGTGCCCGACGAGGTGGTACGGCGCGCCGACCAGATCGAGCTGGTCGACATGTCCCCGGAGGCGCTGCGTCGCCGGATGGCGCACGGCAACATCTACCAGCCCGACAAGGTCGACGCGGCGCTCTCCAACTACTTCCGCCCCGGCAACCTCACCGCCCTGCGCGAGCTGGCGCTGCTGTGGGTCGCCGACCGGGTGGACGAGTACCTGAACCAGTACCGCAGCGAGCACCGGGTCTCGAAGATCTGGGGTTCGCGGGAGCGGATCGTGGTCGGGCTGACCGGCGGCCCCGAGGGCCGTACGCTCATCCGCCGGGCCGCCCGGCTCGCCGAGAAGGGCGCGGGCGGCGAGGTGCTCGCCGTCTACATCGCCCGCAGCGACGGGCTGACCGCCGCCTCCCCGAAGGAACTCGCCGTCCAGCGCACCCTGGTGGAGGACCTCGGCGGCACCTTCCACCACGTGGTCGGCGACGACATCCCGGCCGCGCTCCTGGACTTCGCGCGCGGCGTCAACGCCACCCAGATCGTGCTCGGCTCCTCGCGCCGCAAGGCCTGGCAGTACGTCTTCGGACCCGGCGTCGGCGCCACCGTCGCCCGCGAGTCCGGCCCCGACCTCGACGTCCACATCGTCACCCACGAGGAGGTCGCCAAGGGCCGTGGACTGCCCGTGGCCCGCGGCGCCCGGCTCGGCCGGACCCGGATCCTCTCGGGCTGGGCCATGGGGCTGGTCGGCCCGGTCGTGCTCGCGCTGCTGCTGAACACCGTCGACATCGGCCTCGCCAACGACATGCTGCTGTTCCTGGCCGTCACGGTCGCGGCGGCCCTGCTCGGCGGCCTGCTGCCCGCCCTCGCCTCGGTGGCGTTCGGCTCTTTGCTGCTGAACTACTTCTACACACCGCCGCTGCACCGCTGGACCATCGCCGACCCGAAGAACATCGTCGCCATAGTGATCTTCTTCGGCGTCGCCGTGTCGGTCGCCTCCGTGGTGGACCTCGCCGCCCGCCGCACCCACCAGGCGGCCCGGCTGCGCGCCGAGTCCGAGATCCTGTCCTTCCTGGCCGGCAACGTGCTGCGCGGCGAGACCAGCCTGGAGGAACTGCTGGAGCGGCTGCGCGAGACCTTCGCCATGGAGTCGGCGGCCCTGCTGGAGCGGCAGAGCGACGTCGAACCGTGGACCTGCGCGGGCCGGGCCGGCTTCGGGCCCGTCCTGGAGCGCCCCGAGGACGCCGACGTCGACATGCCCGTCGGCGACCACATGGCGCTCGCCCTGACCGGCCGGGTACTGCCCGCCGAGGACCGCAGGGTGCTCGCCGCCTTCGGCGCCCAGGCCGCCGTCGTCCTCGACCGCAGGCGCCTCCAGGAGGAGGCCGAGCGCGCCCGGACCCTCGCCGAGGGCAACCGCATCCGCACCGCCCTGCTGGCCGCCGTCAGCCACGATCTGCGCACCCCGCTGGCGGGGATCAAGGCCGCCGTCTCCTCGCTGCGCTCCGCCGACGTCGACTGGTCCGAGGAGGACCGCGCCGAGCTGCTGGAGGGCATCGAGGAGGGCGCCGACCGGCTCGACCACCTCGTCGGCAACCTCCTGGACATGTCCCGCCTCCAGACCGGCACCGTCACCCCGCTGATCCGCGAGATCGACGTGGACGAGGTCGTGCCGATGGCCCTGGGCGGCGTGCCGGAGGACAGCGTCGACCTGGACGTGCCCGAGACCCTGCCGATGATCCTGGCCGACCCCGGCCTGCTGGAGCGCTCGGTGGCCAACCTGGTGGAGAACGCCGTCAAGTACAGCCCGCGCGGCCGGCGCGTCCTGGTCTCCGCCAGCGCCCTCGCCGACCGGGTGGAGGTCCGCGTGGTGGACCGCGGCCCCGGTGTACCGGACGCGGCCAAGGACCGGATCTTCGAACCCTTCCAGCGCTACGGCGACGCACCGCGCGGCGCGGGCGTCGGGCTCGGCCTCGCGGTCGCCCGCGGCTTCGCCGAGGCCATGGGCGGAACCCTGACCGCGGAGGACACGCCCGGCGGCGGCCTCACCATGGTGCTGAGCCTGCGCAGCGTCCACGGGCGGCAGCCGGCGACACAGTCCACCGAAACGGCGTCCACCCCCGCCCCGGCCCACGGCGGGCCGGCCGGCGCGGAACCAGAAAGGCAGACCCTATGCTGAGCCCGAGCGGGGACCGCACCCCCACGCGGGTCCTCGTGGTCGACGACGAGCCGCAGATCGTGCGCGCCCTCGTGATCAACCTCAAGGCACGCAAGTACGACGTCGACGCGGCCGCCGACGGCAGGACCGCCCTCGACCTCGCCGCCTCCCGCCACCCCGACGTGGTCGTCCTCGACCTGGGCCTGCCCGACATGGACGGCGTCGAGGTGATCAGGGGCCTGCGCGGCTGGACCCGGGTGCCGATCCTGGTGCTGTCCGCGCGCCACTCCTCCGACGAGAAGGTCGAGGCCCTGGACGCGGGCGCCGACGACTACGTCACCAAGCCCTTCGGCATGGACGAACTGCTGGCCCGGCTGCGCGCCGCCGTACGCCGCGCCGAGCCGGTCGGCGCCGGCGAGGACGACGTGACCACCGTGGAGACCGAGGGGTTCGCCGTCGATCTGGCCGCCAAGAAGGTCAACCGCGGCGGGCGCGACGTCCGGCTCACCCCCACGGAGTGGCACCTCCTGGAGGTGCTGGTCCGCAACACCGGCCGCCTGGTCAGCCAGAAGCAGCTTCTCCAGGAGGTGTGGGGGCCGTCGTACGGGACCGAGACGAACTACCTGCGCGTCTACATGGCGCAGTTGCGCCGCAAGCTGGAGGCCGACCCCTCGCACCCGAAGCACTTCATCACCGAGCCCGGAATGGGGTACCGGTTCGAGAAGTGACAAGGCCCGTACGGGGGAAGTGTGAGCGGGGATACGGCGCTGTCGGTGGGCCCCGGTACGCTTCAGATATGAGTGCTGTTCCTCGTTCCGAAAAGCCGGCCGGCCGGTTCCGGCGCATGCTCGACCGGCTCTCCACCTCCCAGGAGGACCTGGAGTCCGAGGAACTGCGCGAGGACGCCGAGACGGCGGGTTGTACGAAGATCGGCGACTGCCAGGACCGGCAGATCGTCACCGTAACTGGTACCTTGCGCACGGTCACCCTGCGTCCGCGCGCCGGAGTCCCGGCCCTGGAAGCCGAGCTGTTCGACGGCTCCGCGGCGCTGGACGTGGTGTGGCTCGGCAGGCGTTCCATCGTGGGCATAGAACCGGGGCGCAAGCTGATCGCATCGGGCCGGATCTCGCTGAGCCGGGGCCGCCGGGTGCTTTTCAACCCGAAGTACGAACTGCGACCCCTCGGACGGGAGTAGCCGGTGACGTCCCTCGACAAGCCGACCGAAGACACCGACCAGACCCCACCCGGCGCGTCCGGCGACGGCGACGCCCGTGCGGTGACGGAGGCGGCGCTGTTCGAGGCGTTCGGCGGCGTTCGCGGCATGGTCGAGACGGTCGTGCCGGGCCTGCTGTTCGTCGCGATCTTCACGATCGACAAGAACCTGCACCTCTCGGCGATCGCCGCGCTGGCCGTGTCCCTGGTGCTGGTCGTGGTCCGGCTCGCCATGAAGGACACCGTCAAGCACGCCTTCAGCGGCGTGTTCGGCGTGGTCTTCGGCGTGGTGTTCGCCATGTTCACCGGCAACGCCAAGGACTTCTACCTGCCCGGCATGCTCTACACGCTGGGTCTGGCGCTCGCCTACATCGTCACCACCCTGCTCGGCGTCCCGTTGATCGGCGTCGTGCTGGGCCCGGTCTTCAAGGAGAACCTCTCCTGGCGCACCCGCAATCCGGGCCGCAAGAAGGCGTACGCGAAGTCGAGTTGGGCCTGGGGCCTGATCCTGCTCGCCAAGTGCGCGATCCTCTTCCCGCTGTACTGGTGGTCCGACACCACCCGGCTCGGCTGGGTCCTCGTCGCCCTGAAGATCCCGCCCTTCCTGCTGGCCGTCTGGCTCACCTGGGTCTTCCTCGCCAAGGCACCCGCCCCGATCGACGTCTTCGCGGAGATGGAGGCCGAGGAGCAGGCCGAGAAGGCGGAGAAGGAACGCAAGGCCGCGCTGGCCGCGGAGGGCGGCGAGACCGAGACCATGCCGGGCCGCCATCGCAGGCAGGCGTGAGGGCCGCACCGCAGAGAGTCGCCGCGACCTGACCGCCGTACCGTATGCGGTCGCCGCGGCCGTGCCCGCCGTACCGTGAACGGCCGCCGGGACGGACCGTGACCGCGCCGCACCGTATGCGTCGCTACGACGCGGAAGGGCGCCCTTGCCGGCAAGGGCGCCCTTCCGCGTGTCCGAGGCCGTCGGGCCCGTCAGGCTTCTTCCTGCCTGCGCACCGACAACAGTTCCTCCAGCTGCTCCTCGCGGGCCTGCGCCGCCACGAACAGCAGCTCGTCGCCCGGCTCCAGGGAGTCCTCGCGGGACGGCGTCAGCACGCGGGTGCCCCGGATGATGGTCACCAGCGAGGTGTCCTCGGGCCAGCGCACATCCCCGACCTGGGTGCCGGCCAGGGCCGACTCCTCGGGCAGCGTCAGCTCCACCAGGTTGGCGTCGCCGTGGCTGAAGCGCAGCAGCCGCACCAGGTCGCCGACGCTCACCGCCTCCTCGACCAGGGCGGACATCAGCCGCGGCGTGGAGACGGCCACGTCCACGCCCCATGCCTCGTTGAACAGCCACTCGTTCTTGGGGTTGTTCACCCGTGCGACGACACGCGGAACGCCGTACTCCGTCTTGGCGAGCAGCGACACCACCAGGTTGACCTTGTCGTCACCGGTGGCCGCGATCACCACGTTGCAGCGCTGGAGCGCCGCCTCGTCCAGGGAGGTGATCTCACAGGCGTCGGCCAGCAGCCACTCCGCCTGCGGTACCCGCTCCACCGAGATGGCGGTCGGGGCCTTGTCGATGAGCAGGATCTCGTGGCCGTTCTCCAGCAGCTCGCCGGCGATCGAGCGGCCGACGGCGCCGGCTCCGGCAATGGCGACCCTCATCAGTGACCGCCCTCCTCTTCCGGGCCCCCGGCGAACGCCGCCTCGACCGTCTCCACGTCGTCCGTCCGCATCATCACGTGCACGAGGTCGCCTTCCTGGAGCACCGTCTGGGAGGTCGGCAGGATCGCCTCGCCCAGCCGGGTCAGGAACGCCACCCGGACGCCCGTGTCCTCCTGCATCTTGCTGATCTTGTGGCCGACCCACTTCGGGGAGGCGTGCACCTCGGCGAGCTGCACCCCGCCGGTCGGGTCCCGCCACAACGGCTCGGCCCCGGAGGGCAGCAGCCGGCGCAGCATCTGGTCGGCGGTCCAGCGGACCGTGGCCACGGTCGGGATGCCGAGGCGCTGGTAGACCTCGGCGCGCCGGGGGTCGTAGATACGGGCGGCCACGTTCTCCACGCCGAACATCTCGCGCGCGACCCGCGCGGAGATGATGTTGGAGTTGTCGCCGCTGGAGACGGCGGCGAAGGCGCCCGCCTCCTCGATCCCCGCCTCACGCAGGGTGTCCTGGTCGAAGCCGACTCCGGTGACCCGGCGGCCCCCGAATCCCGGTCCCAGCCGACGGAAGGCGGTCGGGTCCTGGTCGATCACGGCGACCGTGTGCCCCTGTTGTTCCAGGGTCTGGGCGAGAGCGGAGCCGACTCGCCCGCAGCCCATGATGACGATGTGCACGACCGTCCTTCCGAAGTCAAGAGTCGTTGGCTTGGCCTTAACAGGTTCTCAGACCGTCGCTTAAGCTACACACGCATCACCCTCACCGGGCACCCCCGTGCCCTGGGTAGCCCCGCGCACCGGGCTCACACGGGCGTCACACGGGCTTACAGAGGCTCATCCGCTCGTCTTCGAGTGATGCTGCGCACGCTGCACACGGTCAGGATTCCGAGGCAGACCAGGGCGAGCACCGCTCCGATCAGCTCAGGAGTCGGCGGCATGGGGCCTCCAGAGGTCGGCGACAGGCGGGGTTTGCCATCTAGACACGACCCGAGCCCGCGCCACGGAATCCGTACATCACACCGCCGCGGAGTTCACCCATGGGGAAGATATTGCGGACAGGGTGGGCGGCTGCCAGTTCGAAGGCTTACGATCCTCTCTCGTGTCCAAACTGACCGACGTGCCCAAACGGATCCTGATCGGGCGCGCACTGCGCAGTGACCGGCTGGGGGAAACCCTCCTGCCCAAGCGCATCGCACTCCCCGTCTTCGCCTCCGACCCGCTGTCCTCCGTCGCCTACGCGCCGGGGGAGGTTCTGCTGGTCCTGTCCATCGCGGGCGTGTCGGCGTACCACTTCAGCCCCTGGATCGCCGTCGCGGTCGTCGTGCTGATGTTCACCGTGGTCGCCTCCTACCGCCAGAACGTGCACGCCTACCCGAGCGGTGGCGGCGACTACGAGGTGGCGACCACCAACCTCGGCCCCAAGGCCGGCCTCACGGTGGCGAGCGCCCTGCTCGTGGACTACGTGCTGACGGTCGCCGTCTCCATCGCCTCCGGCATCGAGAACCTCGGCTCGGCCATCCCGTTCGTGGTCGAGCACAAGGTGCTCTGCGCGACCGTGGTGATCGTCCTGCTGACGCTGATGAACCTGCGCGGCGTCAAGGAGTCCGGCAAACTCTTCGCGATCCCCACGTACGTGTTCGTCGGCGGCGTCTTCGTCATGATCCTGTGGGGCGCGTTCCGCGGCCTGGTGCTCGGCGACACCATGCGGGCGCCGACCGCCGACTTCCACATCAGGGCCGAGCACCAGGGCCTCGCGGGCTTCGCGCTGGTCTTCCTGCTGCTGCGCGCCTTCTCCTCCGGCTGTGCCGCCCTGACCGGCGTCGAGGCCATCTCCAACGGCGTGCCGGCCTTCCGCAAGCCGAAGTCCAAGAACGCGGCGACCACCCTCGCGGCGATGGGCCTGCTGGCCGTCACCATGTTCTGCGGCATCATCGCGCTGGCCGCGGTGACCAAGGTCCGCATGGCCGAGAATCCGGCCACCGACCTGCTGCACAACGGCCACCCGATCGGTTCCGGCTACGTCCAGAACCCGGTGATCTCCCAGGTCGCCGAGGCGGTCTTCGGCAAGGGCAGCTTCCTGTTCGTGCTCTTGGCGGCCGCCACCGCGCTGGTGCTGTTCCTCGCGGCCAACACCGCGTACAACGGCTTCCCGCTGCTCGGCTCGATCCTCGCCCAGGACCGCTACCTGCCCCGCCAGCTGCACACCCGCGGCGACCGGCTCGCCTTCTCCAACGGCATCGTGCTGCTCGCCGGCGCCGCCGCGCTGCTGACCGTGATCTACGGCGCCGACTCCACGCGCCTGATCCAGCTCTACATCGTCGGCGTGTTCGTGTCCTTCACGCTGAGCCAGACCGGCATGGTCCGGCACTGGAACCGCCACCTCGCGGTCGAGAAGGACCAGGCCAAGCGGCGCCACATGATGCGCTCGCGGGCGATCAACACCTTCGGTGCCTTCCTCACCGGCCTGGTGCTGGTCGTCGTCCTGGTCACCAAGTTCACGCACGGCGCCTGGGTGGCCCTGCTGGGCATGTGCATCTTCTTCGCGACCATGACCGCGATCCGCAAGCACTACGACCGCGTCGCCGAGGAGATCGCCGCGCCCGAGGAGCCGGACGACGACCTGGTCCGCCCGTCCCGTGTGCACTCCGTGGTGCTGATCTCCAAGATCCACCGCCCGACGCTGCGGGCCCTGGCCTACGCCAAGCTGATGCGCTCCGACGGCCTGGAGGCGCTCACGGTCAACGTGGACCCGGCCGAGACCAAGGCGCTGCGCGAGGAGTGGGAGCGGCGCGGCATCGACGTACCGCTGAAGGTCCTCGACTCGCCGTACCGTGAGGTCACCCGGCCGGTGATCGAGTACGTCAAGGGCCTGCGCAAGGAGTCCCCGCGCGACGCGGTGTCGGTGATCATCCCCGAGTACGTGGTCGGCCACTGGTACGAGCACCTGCTGCACAACCAGAGCGCCCTGCGCCTCAAGGGCCGTCTGTTGTTCACGCCCGGTGTGATGGTCACTTCGGTGCCCTACCAGCTGGCCTCCTCCGAGGCGGCCAAGATGCGGGCCCGCAGGCGCCAGGAGTGGAGCGCGCCCGGCGCGGTCCGCCGCGGACCGGCGGCGGTGCGGCCCAAGGAGCCGGTGGAGCCGTCGGGGTCGTCGGAGCCGGCCGAACCCTCGGGCTCGGCGGGATCGTCCGGCTCGGCGGAGTCTTCGGGCTTGCCGGGCTCGGCGGGCACGTCGGGCTCGTCGGCGAAGGACTGACGGGGCGCCGGGACACCGGCGCCGGGGTACGAGGGAGGGGCGGCGAGGCCGTAGACTGGTGGGCTGTTGTCGGTCCACCGGGCTGCGCTCGACCGCCCCGGACCCGTCTTAGCAGCTCGGCAGCCTTCGCCGCCGTCCCTGTGCCGCCGCGAACCCGATCCTCTGGAGTCACCCACCATGCAGGCAGAACCGACCACGTCTCTGGTGGGCGAGGAGTACGAGGTCGAGATCGGCCCCGTCGCCCATGGCGGCCACTGCATCGCCCGTACCGCCGAGGGCCAGGTGCTGTTCGTCCGGCACGCGCTGCCCGGCGAGCGGGTGGTGGCGAAGGTGACCGAGGGCGAGGAGGGCGCGCGGTTCCTGCGCGCGGACGCCGTACGGATCCTGGAGGCGTCCAAGGACCGCATCGAGGCTCCCTGCCCCTTCGCCGGGCCCGGTCGCTGCGGCGGCTGCGACTGGCAGCACGCCAAGCCGGGCGCTCAGCGCCGGCTGAAGGCGGACGTCCTCGCCGAGCAGCTCAGGCGCCTGGCGGGCCTCACCCCGGAGGAGGCGGGCTGGGACGGCACGGTGGTCCCGGCCGAGGGCGACAAGCTGCCCGCCGGCGAGGTACCGCAGTGGCGCACGCGGGTGCAGTACGCCGTCGACGCCGAGGGCCACGCGGGCCTGCGCCGGCACCGCTCGCACGAGGTCGAGCGCATCGACCACTGCATGATCGCGGCGCCGGGCGTGTCCGAGCTGGGCATCGAGAAGCACGAGTGGGCCGGCATGGAGTCGGTCGAGGCGATCGCGGCGACGGGCTCCCAGGACCGCCAGGTGATCCTCACCCCGCGTCCGGGCGGCCGCCTGCCCCTGGTCGAGCTGGACAAGCCGGTCTCGGTCATGCGGGTCGACGAGAAGACCGGCGGCGTGCACCGCGTCCACGGCCGCCCCTTCGTCCGCGAGCGCGCGGACGGCCGCACCCACCGCGTCGGCGCCGGCGGCTTCTGGCAGGTCCACCCGAAGGCGGCGGACACCCTCGTCACCGCGGTGATGCAGGGCCTGCTCCCGCGCAAGGGCGAGATGGCCCTCGACCTCTACTGCGGCGTCGGCCTCTTCGCCGGCGCCCTCGCCGACCGCCTCGGCGACAAGGGCGCGGTCCTCGGCATCGAGTCCGGCAAGCGCGCGGTCGAGGACGCGCGCCACAACCTGGCCGACTTCCCCCGCGTCCGCATCGAACAGGGCAAGGTCGAATCCGTCCTCCCGCGCACGGGCATCACCGAGGTCGACCTGATCGTCCTCGACCCCCCACGCGCCGGTGCAGGCCGCGACACGGTCAAACACCTCGCATCCCTGCGCGCCCGCCGCATCGCCTACGTCGCCTGCGACCCGGCGGCACTGGCACGGGACCTGGGGTACTTCGGGGAGAACGGGTACCGGGTGCGGATGCTGCGGGCGTTCGACTTGTTTCCGATGACGCATCACGTGGAGTGCGTCGCCATTCTCGAGCCGACCGCGAAGGGCTCCTGACCTGCGGTTTTGCGAGCCGGTGGTGCCCGCTAAGCCGTGGCCGTCGCACAGGAGCGCGGCGAATCCGGCATCGGTCCCGGCGGGCGCTGCCGGAGGTCACCGCGCCGGAGGTTCATGGCCGGACACGGCTGCCAGCTGCTCATCCGCCCACTCGGCGAAGGTGGTGGTCGGAATGCCCAGCTTCTGGGCGCATTCGGGCCGGGCGGGCTGGAGGACCGGCATGCCCGCGTCGAGGGCCTCTACCAGGCTCATGGAAGGCGCGCTCACGGGCACGCCCCAGGCGGCGGACAAGGTCTGCGCAATCTGTGCCATCGTGCGCAGGTCGCCGGCCAGTTCCAGTTCCACTTGCTGGAACCGGTCGGAGTCCAGGGCCAGTTCGGTATCCGGTTTCAGTACCGTCAGCAGGCCGCTGCGGTGCCCCCGAAGTGCCAGCAGGAGAAGGTTTTCCATGAAGAAGGCGGGCTTGATCACCGTCCAGCGGGCGAAGCCCGCATCACGTACCGCCTCCAGGATCGCCTGCTTGGTGGGGAAGTAGCCGGCCATCGCCGTCCAGCGGCCTTCGGCCCAGCCGGGGGCCCGGAGATTGGTGGCCTGGGTGAGCTCGCCCGCGAAGTCCACAGTGGTCTCGGTCATCGGCGGCATCTGCACGGAGAACACGGCGCGGACCCCTTCGAGTGCCGGGCCGAGGGTGGTCCGGTCGGAAAGGTCCGCGCGTACCAGTTCCGCGCCCAGCGCCTCGATCGCCCGTACGGGCCTCGACCGCGGATCGCGTACGAGTGCACGTACGGGTATCCCGGCGGCCAGGAGTGCGCGGGCCGTGGCCCCGCCTTGTCGGCCGGTGGCTCCGGTGACCAGGACGGTATCGCTGTCGACGGGCATGGCTGCTGGGATGAGGACGGTCTGAACGAGGTCGGTGACGCGGGCGGGGCCGCATCGCAGTGCGCAGGAGACGCCGGCTCCCGCGAGTGGCCCCGGCCCTGCGTGCGCGGGGACCGTGGAAGAGGCTGAAGTGCCCCTCCCTGTACGTGGGACCGTGTCGCCAATTCACTGCCAGGACGCTCATTTGACGCGGCGTATATCAGTGGGGCCACCGAGGGCGACGTACCGGGATCGACCGGGCGTTGCGTGGTCGGACGTGGGTCGGCAGGACATCGTCCAGCGGCTTGACACCCCTCGACCGGCAGCCGAGCGGTTGCCAGAGATCTCCTGGCCGGGCTCGAGGCAGAGAGTGATGCTGCCTGTGTAGTCGGGCCCGCTGTAGACGGCGACGTGGTCCTTGACTCCGGGGCCGGACAGGGCGCGGTTGGCCCAGGAGGCGTCCTGGCGCGACACGTTGTCTTCCCACTCCGCGTCGTCGCCGCTGAAGACAACCCGTTGGCCCGTGAAGTCCGGCCCGGTCCACACGCAGAAGCTTCCGGCAGGACAGTCGCCGGCCGATGTGGCCGATGTGGCCGATGCGGGGGTGGGGGCGGTGGCAAGGGCTCCGGCGGCGAGCAGCGCAGCGGCCAGAACGGCGGTCGGACGCTTCACGGGAAAGATTTTCCGGTCGGTGTCGGGACGATGGGAAACGACTGCGGCGAGGCGGGCCAGCCTCTCGTCGAGCACTACGGCATCGTCCACTGACTCCGACCGATCATCAGCGTGTCGTGCCGGGCAGTGACCGGAACGAGTGACGGGCCTCCTACAGGGTGAACGCGTCGCCTGCCGTCGCCGTAACCGGGGGACCGTTGGCGCCCGCGTAGAGCAGACGGGCGGTGCCTTCCGAGCGGATGGCGCAGGCCGGGCTATAGTCGCGAGGTCGCGAAAAACGATGTCCCGCGGTCCACCCGCCGGACGTCGCTCGTACATCGATGCAGATGGTTCTGATCGGTGAGCGTCTCCTTGCCGAGATCGGGCACGCCGCCCGCATCTGGCGCTGACCATCGCCGGCACGTGCCGGCGATACAGAGGAGCGCAGCATGCAGAAGACCATCGCCATTGTCGGAGCGGGACTGGGCGGGCTGACGCTCGCGCGGGTGCTCCAGGCTCACGGCGTCGCCGCGACGATCTACGAGGGCGAGGCTTCGGCGACGACCCGTGCACAGGGCGGCCTGCTGGACATCCACGAGGAGACCGGACAGGTCGCGCTTCGCGCAGCTGGTCTGTACGACGAGTTCCTGACTCTTGTCCGTCCGGGCGAGGACGCCAAGCGTGTGGTCGACCGCGACGGCACGATCCTGTTCGACATGCCTGCGGACCCCGGTTCGGCCCGTCCTGAGGTGGACCGTGGCGAACTCAGGCGCCTGATCATCGACTCGTTGGCCCCTGGGACGGTCCGGTGGGGTCGCAAGGTCACCTCGGTCCGGTACCTTCCGGAGGGCGGCTGTGTCCTCACCTTCGCGGAAGGTTCCGCCACGCGCGCCGACATCGTCGTCGGCGCGGACGGTGCCTGGTCGAAGGTGCGTCCGCTGCTCACCCCCGCCAGGCCTGTCTACAGCGGAACCTGCTTCGTCGAGATCGCCCTCGCCGCGGACGACCGGCACTGCCGGGCGGGCGTGGCCGCGATCGGCAGGGGCACGCTGATGGCGGTCGCGCCGGGCAAAGGCATCATCGCGCATCGCTGCGCCGACGGGCACGTGCGCGGATACGTGGCGCTGAACAAGCCCGAGGAGTGGATGAGGTCGCTCGACTTCGGCGACCCGTGCGCCGGTCTCCGCCGACTCGCCGACGAGTTCGATGGCTGGTCGCCGCTGCTCACCGCCTTCGTGACGCGGAGCGACGTGGAACCGCGGCTCCGACCCATCCACGCGCTGCCCGTCGGTCTCGAATGGGACAGGGTGCCCGGCGTGACGCTCGTCGGCGACGCCGCGCATCTGATGTCACCCTTCGCCGGGGAGGGCGCGAACCTCGCCATGTACGACGGTGCGGACCTGGCGGGCAAGCTGGTCGAGGAACCCGACATCGAGATCGCGCTCACCGCGTACGAAGATCGGCTTTTCCCGCGTAGTGGCGACGCCGCCAGCCGCTCGGCGCGAAACCTGGAGACCTTCTTCGGCCGGGAAGCGCCGCAGAGCGTAGTCACTCTGTTCGATCGCTCCTGATATTCCAGTCAGGGTTCACGATCTTGCCGCGGACGCGGCAGGGAACGGGCACGGCCATCGCGTGATCATCGGCGGTCGTCTCGACTCTTGGAGATCGCACGGTGGCTGCACGGCACTGCCCGGACCCCGCTCGTCGATGGGCGACGCCCGACCAGGGCATGGCCCCAGATCGCAGGCCGGTTCCGGCGGGGGGCGAGCCGCCGGGCGTTCAGTCCTTGCGCTCCGTGGCCCCGAGGCGAAGGGCGGAGATGAGGAAGAAGACGCCGCCGAGGAAGGCGTACCCGGCGAGATTCGTGAGCGAGGCTCCGTCCTTGCCGGCCTGGAGGAAGAAGCTCGCACCGGCGAGGGCGGAGATGGCCCCGCTCACGAGCATCGGCCACTGCCCTCCCATCCGGCGTCGGACCAGGCCCACGGCAAGTTGGGTGATGCCTGCCGTGACGGCCCAGACGCCCCAGACCCGCAGGACCGCCGGGATGCCGGAGGTGAGCGCGACGGCCAGAGCGATGCCGGTGAGCACGCTGAGCGCGATGTTCACGGCCAGCCTCCTTACCGCGCCGTCGGCCGCCCGAGCCGACCGCAGGTCGATCACCGCGCAGGCCGCGTCGAAGAGGGGATAGAGCACCAGCAGCGTGCCGCTGAGCGGGCCCAGCCTGTCGGCCGCCGTGAACAGCAGGGCGGCCCGGACGGCGGCGAACGCGAAACGCAGGAGATACAGCCTGCGCAGAGCTGAGGGGAGCTCTGCCGGGGCGGTGGGGAGGGGCTGGGTGACGGTGTTCATGGCGGAACCGCCTCTCACGATGAGGGAGAACGTTCGGTCTCGTCGTATCGTCGAGCGTGTCGGCCGACCTGTCAAGACCGAACGTTCTCCCTCGGTTGTAGGGTGGGTGCCATGAACCGGAAGACAAAAGAGAGCGGCACATCCGAGGCGCGAGCGCGGCTGCTCGGGACGGCGGTAAGGATCTTCTACGCGGAGGGGATTCACTCCGTCGGTGTCGACCGGATCATCGCGGAAGCGCAGGTGACGCGGGCGACCCTGTACCGCCACTTCTCCGGCAAGGAGGATCTCGTCCTTGCCTACCTGGAACAGGCCGACCAGGGCATCAGGGCGCAGCTGTCGGCTGCCCAGGAGGGTGCTCGAACGCCGGCTGACAAGGTGCGCGCGGTCGGCCGCGCCATCGCCGACGGCATCCGGTCGGAGGGCTTCCGCGGCTGTGCCTTCCTCAACGCCGCGGCCGAGTATCCCGATCCGGCGCATCCGATTCACCAAGCCGTTCTCGCGCACCGGCAGTGGTTCTCCGACACCGTCACGGGCCTGCTGACGCAGGTCGGAAACGCGCCTGCCGAGCCGGCAGGGCGGCACTTCGTCATGCTCCGGGACGGAGCCATGGCCGCGGGGTGCCTCTCCGATCCAGGGCTGATCACCGAGACGTTCATGGAGGGCGTCGAAGGAATACTGCGGGCCCGCTCCGCGGCACATGCGGCAGGCTGAGCCCGCCTGAGGTGGTCCCAGGCGGCCATCCCACTGCCCGGCCCCCGGTTGCCCACCGCCTGCTGCGCCGCCGGCAAGCTGACGACGCCCACCGCGAATCCGCCGTCGGTCGCGCCATCCCAGGCACGACCTGGTTCTTCCTCGGCTGGGTCGGCGCCCACCGTTCTGCGGCCGATCTCGCGGCCTGGGGTCCCGCCCGACGGCGTGTCGGCCCCTGATCAGGGTCCGGCCGGGTCCGGCCGGGTGCTGTCGCCGGTCTCCAGTGCCGTAACCAGCCGGTTCAGGGCCGGTAGTGCCTGGTGCAGCGCCGCGCGGTCGGCGTCGGACAGCTCCTCCACGACGCGGGTGAGGGCCTTGGTGCTGGCCCGGTCGTAGCGCTCCAGCAGGTGCAGGGCTTCGTCCGACGCGGTGAGCACCACGGCCCGTTGGTCGTGCTCGGGCCGGACCCGCTCCACGAGCCGTGCGGCGGACATCGCCCGGACCAGGTTGCTCACGGTGGACGGTGCCACCCGCACGCGTGTGGCCGCGGCGCCGGGGCTGAGACCCTCGGGCGAGGAGGACAGCGCCCGCAGCAGTTCGATCTGCGCTTCCGGCAGGTCGGGCAGTCCCTCGGCGTTGCGGGTGGCGCGCAGGACGGCACGCCGCAGCGGTCCCAGGAGCCCGCCCAGTCCCGCCGCGACGCGCGCGGCCTCCGGTGTCCCTGCTGCACCGCGGCCGGCCACCCCGTCCGCCGCTCTTTTTGTGTTGCGCATGCTCCATTGTGCACTGAGCAGATAATGTTTTGTTACAAACAGGTTTTGTGGCAAAGTGGCATGCACGTTGAGGGCACCGGACCGGCCGAACCCCACGCCGGCGGGTGACCGCTCGCAGCACGGCAAGGAGCACCACGATGACCACCGAGCACGACACCCCGACGACCGTCGAGAACCCCGTCCCGCCGCAGGATCTGTCCGGCATCGTCGGGCACCGGTTCATCTACACGTACGCCAACGGCTGGCAGTACGAGATGTACGTGAAGAACGCCACGACCATCGACTACCGCATCCACTCCGGGATGGTCGGCGGCCGCTGGGTGAAGGACCAGGAGGTCGACCTGGTGCGGCTCGCCGACGACGTCTACAAGGTGTCCTGGAACGAACCGACCGGCACCTCGGTCGTCGTCAACGTGCTGCCCCGTCGGCGGGTCCTGCACGGCACGATCTTCTTCCCGCAGTGGATCGAGCAGGACGGCGGCAAGACGGTGCTCTACCAGAACGACCACCTGGAGGAGATGCGCGCCTACCGGGACGCCGGACCCACCTATCCGATCTACGTCGTCCCGGAGTTCGCCCGCATCACCCTGTTCGAGTACGTCGGCGAGAACGACGAGAGCGTCGTCGCGGTGGGCCCCGAGGACCTGCCCCGGGGCTTCGCCGACCGCACCAACTGAAAGACGGCGGCCCGGCACGCTCAGGGGCGGTTCAGACCCGCACGCCGAACATGAACGGGCCGCCGATGGTGTCCATCGACTCGTACCGTACGACCGTGCCGGTGCGCGGGGCGTGCAGGATCTGGCCGTTGCCCGCGTAGAGGCCGACGTGGTGCAGGTCGTTGAAGAAGAACACCAGGTCACCGACCTGGAGTTGGCTCCGGGTGAGGCGGGTGCCGATGCCCGCCTGCTCCTCCGAGGTGCGCGGTATGTGGACGCCGGCCTGCGCGTAGGCCCAGGAGGTCAGGCCCGAGCAGTCGTACGAGGCGAGGCCGGTGGCGCCGCGGAAGTACGGCTTGCCGAGCTGGCTCCGGGCGGCGGAGAAGGCGGCGGCGGCCCGGCCGGAGGCGGAGCTGTCGTCGCCGAGCCGCACCCGCTCGGTGGCGGAGCGGCCGGCCCGCTGCTGCTCCTCGGCGAGGGCCGACTTCTCCTTGGCCGTGAGCGTGTTGAGCAGCTTCTGCGCCTCGGCGAGCTTGCCCTGCATCTCCTGCTTCTTCGCGCCCAGCTCGGTGCGGGTGGTGGCGAGGTCCTTGAGCTTCTCGGTGGCCTCGGCGCGCCGCTGGGCGAGTTCGCGCTGCTTGCCCTGGATCTTCTTCAGGGCGGCGAGCTGCCGGCCGCTCAACTGGTCGAGCGTGGCAGCCCTGTCCAGGAAGCCGTCCGGGTCGGAGGAGAGAAAGAGCTGGACCGAGGCGTCGATGCCGCCGGAGCGGTACTGCGCGCTGGCCAGCGAACCCAGCCCGTCCCGCAGTGCGTTCAGCTCCTGCTGGCCGCGGGCGACACCGTCCTGGATCGCGGAGATCTCCTTCTGGAGCTTCTGCTGCCGCTCCTTGGCGCCGTTGTACTTCTCGGTCGCCTGCTCGGCCCGCTCGTAGAGCTTGTCGACCTTCGCCCTGACCTCGTCCTTGCCGGGCTTCGCGCCCGGAGCGGCGTTGGCGGCCTGTGCGCTCAACGCCACGGCGGCGGCCGCCGCGCCGGTCAGGACGGTGACACGCGTTCGGCTGGGCTGCTTGGGTCGACGGTGGGAGGCCACAGGGGAACTCCTTGCTCCTTCAGCCGCCTGCCGGAACCTGCGGTGGGCGGGACCCGCCGCTGTCACTCGGTCTGAGTGAGCACTGAACGAGGGGTTGGGGCCTGACCTTAATGACTTTCTTACCTTTGGATCAAACGTTTGGAAGGAAGAGTGGCTGTGCGATGGCTGCCCCTCACCGGGTGGCCTTGGCCTCGTCCAGGGCCGTCAGGGCCGCGGCGGCCTCCGCCTGACGGGGGCTGCGCAGGTCGGTGAGGTTGTCGCGGGCGGTGAGCAGCGTCGGCCGGGCGTCCGGGTGACCCAGGGCGCTGAGGACATGGCCCAGGTCGAGGCGGGCGGGGCCGGCCCAGGCCGGCATCTGGGCGTCCTCGAAGGCGGTGAGGGCCTGGCGGAGCGGGGCCTCGGCCTCGGCCCAGCGCTCCAGGGCGGCCAGGTCGTTGCCGATCTGCTGGCGGGCGACCGCGTGATACAGCGCGATCAGCTCGTCCGTGCGGCCCGGAACCCCCGCCCGGCAGATCCGCTCGCTGCGGCGGTGGGTCTCCAGGGCCCCGGCCGGATCGCCGGCCTGGCGGAGCAGGGTGCCCAGGGAGTTGAGGATGGTCAGCTCGGCCAGCCGCGCCTGCGCGGACTCCTGCGGGGCCAGGCAGTCGGCCGCCGCGCGCAGCCGCGCCTGCGCCTCCGGCACCCGCCCCTGCCGGTGCAGCGCGCCCGCGCCGTAGCCGAGGGCCCAGCCTTCCTGAAGGCCGTCTCCGCACTCGCGGGCCGCCACGAGCGCGGCGTCCGCGGCGGTCAGGGCGGAGTGCGGGTCGTAGACGCACATGTTGTGGGCCCAGGCGAGGTAGTTGAGGTGGATCGCCTCGTCCCGCCTGCTGCCCAGCAGGCGGGCGGAGTCGGCGGAGCGCTGGAACACCTCCACCCACTGCTCCCAGTGCTGGTTGAGGTCGGAGAACCAGTGCATCGCCTGCGCGGCGTCCAGGACCTGCCGGTGCCGGCCGGTGTCACGGGCCCGGCGCAGCGCGGCGAGCCACTGGGCACGCTCGGCCTCCAGCCAGGCCCGCGCCTCCTCACGGCCGGCGGGGGCTCCGTCCGGGTCGGGGTCGCCGTAGGGGGCGGAGGTGCCGTACGGGTCGGAGGTGGCGTATGGGTCCACGGGCGCCTGCGGGTCCACGGGCGCCTGCGGGTTTACGGGTCCGTGCGGGTCCACGGGTCCGTGCGGGTCGACGGGCGCCTGCTGGTGCGAGGGTGCCTCTGAACCGGTCGTCACCGGCAGGTCCGTCGTCGCCCGCCCCTGTCCGTCGCCAGGCGCCGCGCTCCGGTCGTGTTCCACGTCGAAGTGCAGCGCGGCGGCGGTGGCCCGGCGCAGCATCCAGTGGGCGGTCCGGTCGAGGGCGGCGTCGCGGGTCTCGGGGCCGTCCTCGACCGCGACCTGCTCGGCCGCGTAGAGCCTGAGCAGGTCGTGGAAGCGGTACCGCTCGGCGGCGGGGTCGCTCTGGAGCAGCCCGGCGTCGGTCAGTTCCTCGGCGCAGGCGACCGCCTCGTCGTACGGCTCCGCACCACTCTGCCGCACGGGGTATCGCAGCACCCTGCCCTACGGCGCCGCACGCCCTGCCGTCCGCCTCCGCTCATCCCGCCGTCCGACTAACGGCTGGGAAGGGCGAGGAGTACGGCGGGACACGCACAGCACGAACCTCGGCCGAGGCAACTGAGCCTCGGCCCTTCACCACTCACGCCACTCACGGGGGAACTCTCCATGAACACGCTTCGCCGCACCGCCCTGCTCGCCGCCGCGGGCACGGCCCTCGCCCTGTCCCTCACCGCCTGCCAGGGCGAAGGGGACACCAAGTCGGCGCCCACCCCGGCCTCTTCGGTCTCCGCCCAGTCGCCGGGCAGCAAGGGGAGCGACGCGTCCGGTACGGCGGGGTCGGCCAACTCGGCCGGTTCTAGCGGAGCTTCCGGCTCGACGGGGGCGAACGGCTCCTCGGACTCGGCCGGTTCCGCCAGCGGCACCAAGGTCACCGGCGGCTCCACCGGCACGGCCGGCACGTCCGGGGAGCAGGTGAACGCCTCCACCCCGGTCTGCGCCGCACGGGACGTCCACATCACCGCGGCCATGCAGGGCGGCGCGCCGTACACCCACATCGTCCTCACGGCGAAGATCACCTCCGGCCACTCCTGCCGCATGACGAGCTTCCCGCACATCCAGTTCCTGGAGAGCCACAAGCAGGACGTGCCGGCCGTCGCCAAGAGCAAGCCGGAGGCGCCGGTCGTGCTCGCGGCGGGAGAGCCGGCCTACGCCCTGGTCAAGCTGTCGGACGGCGGGCGCGAGGAGGACAACGAGCCCGTGTCGGCGTTCTCCGTCATGCTCGCCGGCGACCCGACGGTCATCGCGGTCACCGCGCCCGGCAGCGCCGGCATCGCCGTCGACCCGGCCAAGGCCCTCACCGGCTACTGGACCCCCGAACTGCGCAACGGCGCGGACGACTTCTGATCCCCTGCGGGGGAGGGTGTGGCGGGCCGGGGCTCGTCACGCACCCATGGTCACACCGGCGTCGGCGCCACGCTGCAGGCCCACGCCGGTGTCGCCGGCGTGACCGCGCGTCCGCATCACGGCACCACCCCCACACCCTCGCCACCCCACAACCTCACCCACTACCTGGCGAACAACCCGCTCCCCAGCGCCCGTTGGCGGTCGAAGCCGGGCAGGATCAGGAACGTCGCACTGGCCGTCGTCGTCGTGAACCCCAGCAGCGCGTCGGCCGCGTCCATGTGCGTGAGCGTGGCGGTGAACGTCCGCAGGTCGTTCTGGAAGCTGATGAACAGCAGACCGGGGGCGGGCGCGTCGATGCTGTAGGAGCGGCGGAGCATGAGGCCGACGCCGACCACGGTGGCGTGTGCCCTGCGCGCATGGGCGTCCGCGGGGACGAGGTAGCGGCCGTCGGGGGTCTTGGCGCCGAGGTCCGGGCCCGCGGCGACCGTGCCCCCGGAGAGCGGCACCCCGCTGGCCCGGCGCCGCCCGAAGACCGCCTCCTGCTCGGCGACGGACAGCGCGGCGAACCGCCGCAGGTCCAGCTCCATGCGTCGTACGACGGCGAGGGTGCCCCCGGCGACCGCGGGCGGCCCGGCCAGCCACAGGTCGCGCCGCTGTTCGGCGGCGCTGTGCGGGCCCACGATGCCGTCGATGAAGCCGAGCAGGTTGCGCGGCGCGGCGAGATCCTTGCCCACGGGCACGTTCGGACCGCGGCGCCCCGACTGCCGCCAGCGTTCCCGGACCCGGTCACCGGCCCGCTCCAGGAGCGCGGCGGCGGCGACCGGGACGACCAGCGGGTCGCTCGCGCAGATCTGGAGCAGCAGGTCACCGCCGCGCTCGTGGGGGGCGATCCGTTCGCGGGAGAACCGCGGCAGGTCGGTCGTGCCGGGCAGGTCGGCCGCGCCGGGCAGGGCGGCACCGGCCGCGCGCACCAGCCGGGGGCCCACGCCGACGGTCACGGTGAGGTCGCCCGGAGCCAGGCCCAGCAGCCGGGGGTCGGTCCCCGCCGTCAACGTACGGATGGCCGCGCCGAGTTCGGCCAGCAGCGCGCCGGGGCTCACGCCCGTACCGAGGTCGGCCACCACGACCAGCAGATTGCCCTGGGCCGGCTGGGGGAGCGCGACACCAGCCTGATGCCGGCCCAGCGCCGGGACCGGAGCCGGAGACGCCGGTGCCGCCGGGGCGCCGTGCCGCCCGGAGCCTGCGGACTCGGCCGTGCACCCGGCCGTGAGACCGGCGGCCATCAGGGCGCCGGTGGCATCGAGGAACGCGCGGCGTGACGGGCGGTGATCGGCTCGGCGCATGGAGTGCAGGGTGCCACACCGGAGACGCCCCTGCTGGTCAACTCCCGTATTCCAGCGCGGAATTCGCGCCGCTGCCAGACTGGGACCATGCCTCGATCAGCTCCTCTTCGCGTGATGGCGGCGTTGGCGCTCGGCGCGCTCGCCCTGGTGGCCGGCTGTGGCGGCGACGGCGGCTCGGGCAAGGGCCGGCGGCCGGAGGGCGCGCGGGTCACGATCCGAGTGCCCTCCGACGCCCCGACCATCTCGGCGGCGGTGTCCCTGGCCCGGCCCGGCGACCTGGTCCTGGTCGCACCCGGCGTCTACCACGAGTCGGTGCGGCTCAGGACGCCGCGCATCACCCTGCGCGGCACCTCCCGCGACAAGGTCGTCATCGACGGGCGGCTGCGCCAGCCGAACGGTGTCGTCGTCGCGGCGCCCGGCGTGGCCGTGGAGAATTTGACCGTGCGGAACAACACGCAGAACGGTGTGCTGGTGACCGGCTCCGCGGCGGCGGTCGCCGGACTGCCGGGCCGCAGCGGCGGCTACGACACCGGGGACGAGCCCGTCACCTTCCTGAAGTCCTTCCTGGTCTCGTACGTGACCGCGACCCGCAACGGGCTGTACGGCATCTACGCGTTCTCCGCCCAGAACGGCGTCATCGAGCACTCCTACACCTCGGGCGGCGCCGACTCAGGGATCTACGTCGGGCAGTGCAAGCCGTGCCGCGTCGTGGTGCGCGACAACATCGCCGAGCTCAACGCGGTCGGGTACGAGGGCACCAACGCCGGCGGCGACCTGTACGTCGTCGGCAACCGCCTCGCCGGCAACCGCGTCGGTCTGACCACCGACTCCGACCACCAGGAGAAGCTGCTCCCGCAGCGCGGTGCCGTCGTCGCCGGCAACCTGATCGCGGACAACCAGCAGGCACGGACCCCCGAACAGGCCGACGGCGGCTGGGGGATCGGCATCGGTGTCGACGGCGGCGGCGACAACCGGTTCCTCCGCAACCGGATCACCGACAACACCAACGCCGGGCTGGTGATCACCGCGACCGCCGACGTGCCGCCCGACGGCAACCGGATCACGGACAACACCTTCGCCGCCAACGGTGTCGACGTCGGCTGGACGTTCCCCACCGCGACCCATGGCAAGGGCAACTGCCTGCACGGCAACACGCTGCGGACGACCGTGCCCGCGCGGCTCGCGGTGACGGCATCCTGTCCGCTCGCTCCCGACTCACCTACGCCGTCCGGCACTTGGCGGTCCCCGGCGGCCCCCGGGGGCATCCCGTTCACCGAGGTGGTCGCGCCCGGCCCGCAGCCGCAGTTCCCGGGTGCCACCACCACCGGCGCCACCGAGGTGCCGGCCGTGCCCGCGCTCCCGGACCTCACGAGCGTCCCGCTGCCGCCGCCGTCTCTGCTCGCCGACGCGGCGCGGGTGCACACCTCTTGAGCGGGCGGCCGGCGATCGGGACGGCCGCGGGAGCGGGCGACTACCCCGCAGCTGAAACGCCGGGGGCGGGCCGGAGGGGTACGTATTTCCGGGTGTCGAAATCGATGACGACCGGCCGCGACTCGGAGGCCACGCCGACCCGCACCCGGTACATCGTCCCGTCCACACCGATCCAATAGCGCACGTCCTCCCCGGTATTGGCTTCGGAGCCGGGCGAATTCCCGGACTCGGTACGAGCGTTCGGTCCGGTCATGATCTCTACCGAATGACCGCGCACCGTGTCCCGCCCGACCATCGCCGCGCCGTTCTGCGGCAGCAACTCCGCGTTGTCCGGCCGGTCGCTGCCCAGGCCCAGCGCGATGGCCAGCGAACTGTCCAGCGCGCTGCCGGACTTCAGGAGCGGGCGGCGGTACCAGCCGGACGCGGGCGGCACGGGCGGCGCCGAGTCCGGGGCACCGGTCATGGGGTGGACGAGCACGGTGGCGGCCGTCCACTGGATCAGCCCGTCGCTGGACGTGTCGCGTCCGGTGCCGCGCACCACCCCGTACCCGATCCCCGCGCGGTAGTCGACGGACCCGGTGACGACCAGCCCGCCGGCGGCGCCCGGCACGGTGATCGTCATCGCGCGTCCGCCCGCCTGGTAGTTGAGGAAGCGGGTGACCGCCAGCCGGTTCGCCTCGTCCGGCGTCAGCGGTCGCCGGCCGGCCGGCTCACCGCCGCCGAGGAGGAGGAACGCCGTAGCCGCCGCGGCGACCGCGAGGGCGACCCCGCCCGCGATCCACGGTAATCGCGGCCACCGGCGGTGCCCCTCCGTCGCTCCCCGCCCAAGGCCCCGCTCGTTTTCCCCGGTCCGCACGCGTCTCTTGGTCCACACGCGGCGCGACGCTAACAGTTTTTGCCCGAGCGTCTCCCATTTCCTCGTTTCCGTTCTATGACGGCCCGTCAACTTGTACTCTCCTTACGGGGGTTGCCGTCATTTCGCCGAGTCGGGCGACGACGCAGACAACGCAAAGGAATGCGATGCCATTACGTAGGCTGCTGCGGGTGGGGCTGTCCGGTCTGTTATTGATGGGCGGCGCCACCGGTACGATCGCGACGGGCGCCGGGCAGGCCGGCGCCGCCACCACCGACGGCACACTGACCGTCGAGACACTGCGGGACTTCTTCGGCACCGGCGTCATCAACACGGCCATGGACGTGCCACAGCGCGGCATGAAGGTCGACGTCACCGACCCCGCCGGACATCACGTCACCGGCGTCACCGACGCCACCGGAAAAGTCGTCGTCCAGCCGTCGGCCGAACTGACCGGCGGCCGGTACCGCGTCGACGTCAGCGTCCCGGCCCCCTACAGCGGCTATCTCCGGGCCGCGCCGGCCTCGACGGCGGCGAACCACTTCGACAGCTTCACCTCTTTCGTGGACGTCTCGGGCGGCAAGGACGCCTCGGTGATCACCGGCGTCTGGGACGCGGCCGACTACGCTCTGCCCAACTCCCGGTACTTCGTGCCGATCCAGAGCGGCGGCAGCGGGACGGACACCCGCTCCCTGGTCGCCTTCGGCACCAGCGCCCGCGGCAACTGCCCCGAAAAGACGGCGTGTCCGTCCGTACTCGACACCCAGGACCAGGTGGGCACCACCTTCGGGCTCGCCTACGACAAGGACCGACAGCGCCTCTTCCAGGCCGAGTTCGCCCGCCGCTACACCAGGTACGGCCCCGACGGCGGCGACGCGATCTACACCGTGCCGGCCGCCGGCGGGGGCGCCCCGAAGCTGTTCGCGAAGGTGCCGGGCGCCTCGGTCACCCCGCACGACACCGCGCGCCTGATCAAGGACGCGGGCTTCACCGACGCGCCGGGCAAGGAGAGCATCGGCGGGCTGGCCCTGTCCGAGGACGGCTCGACGCTGTACGCGGTGAACCTGCGCACGCGGGCGCTGGTGAGCTTCGACGCGACCGGGACGCGGGCCTCGGCGCCCAAGGCGACCGTGCCGATCCCCGATCCGGGCTGCGCGGCCTCCGGCGACTGGCGGCCCTTCGGCCTGACCACCCACGACAACACCCTGTACGTCGGCGGTGTGTGCGACGCGGAGAGCACCCAGAAGCGCGACGACCTGAAGGCCGTCGTCTACGCCTACGACGGCAAGCGGTTCGCCCCGGTGCTGACCCACACGCTGACCGACCAGCGCGGCGACGTGCTCAGCAGCGACGCCGCCTTCCCGCAGTCCCACTTCTGGAACCCGTGGAACGGCAGCCTCAAGGACTGGGACAGCTTCAAGCTGAACGGCACGATGATCGACCCGCAGCCGGAACTCGCCAGCATGGCCTTCGCCCGCGACGGCTCGCTGATCCTCGGCTTCCGCGACCGGTTCATGGACATCGTCAGCTGGGGCGGCCTCGACCCCAGGCCGTCGAACGACGACCCCGAGAACGGCATGTCCGGCGGCGACATCAACATGGCCTGCGCCAAGCCCGCCGGCGGGTACGACTGGGAAGGCACCGGCGCCTGCCCCGACCACGCGGCTCCCGCGGTAGACGGCGCCGAGGCAGCGGGCGTCACCGAGTACTTTCCGGGCGACTTCTTCCCGAACGGCGGCTCCGCGACGCAGCCCGGACCGCACCAGGAGTCCTCGCTGGGCTCGGTCGCCTACATCCCGCAGCAGCAGTGGGTCGTCAGCACGCAGATGGACCCGACCGGCAACGTCATCACCGACGGCACCGGCTACTACGACATCACCACCGGCGCCGGACCCGGCAACGACCCGGCCGCCAACGCCTACCAGTTCATCGGACCGAACCAGAACGGGTTCGGCAAGGCCGGCGGCCTCGGCGACATCGCGTACGCCGCGGCGAACGCGCCGGTCCAGATCGGCAACGTGGTGTGGTACGACGGCGACCACAACGGCATCCAGGACGCCGGGCAGGTGCTGCTGCCGGGCGCGACGATCGACCTGCTGGACGCCCACGGCAAGCAGGTCGCCAGCACCAAGACGGATGCCGACGGCGAGTACTACTTCGGCGGGGTCGGCGCCGACTACCAGCTGACGCCCGGCGCGAAGTACACCGTACGGTTCGACGTGTGCACCGCGGACACCAGCGAGGTGCCCGGCCGACCCGCCGCCACCGCACTGCGGTTCACCCTCCCGCGGGCCGGCGACGACCGGGCCCACGACTCCAACGTGACCCCGCCGACCACCGGCCGGTTGTGCAGCGGCCAGGCGCCGGTCACGGCACCCGCGAAGCCGGGCGGGGTCGACCACACCATCGACGCCGGCGTGTACGTCCCCAAGGCCAAGCCGCCGGCTCCCACCCCGTCGCCCACGGCGTCCGCCCCCTCGTCCTCGGCGCCGCCGACCACCGGGGCGTCCCCGGCTCCGGCACCGGGCGGCACCAACCAGGGCGGCGGCGGTCCCCTCGCCAGCACCGGCCTGGCCGGCATGGGAAGGACCCTTTCCCTGGTCGCCCTGCTGCTCTGCGCGGGCGCGGGATGCGTCTACGCGGGCCGCAAGTGGCGCGCCAGGCACCACCGCTGACGACCGACCCTACGGAAGACGGGCCGGTGCCCGAAGCACCGGCCCGTCAGCCTCGACGCAGTCTCTTCGTCGCCCTAACCGGCCGCCATGCCGATGACGACGAGCAGCACCATGCCGAGCACCCCCAGCAGCGGGACCAGGCCCACGATGCCCTGCGGCCGCTTGAACACCGGCTTGCCCGGATTCAGCGGAGGCCGGTGCCCGGCCACGACCGGCTCGGGTATCCGGCGGATCGTGGACAGGGCACCGAGATTGATCAGCAGCGTGATGGGCGTGATGACCAGGGACATCGGCCCCCACCACCCCTGCACCAGCGTGTTGGCCTGCATCTCCCGGAAGGTGGCCAGCGCGCAGGGACGGCACATCATCCCCCGGCGGCGCAGGGAACGCATGATCACGATCATGCCCTGATGCCCCCGCACCGTGACCTGCGCTGCGGGCCCCGCCCCGCACAGCTGACACGCCTGCATCGCCCCACCGACCGGCATCGGGTGCTGATACGGACCGGGAACGGACGCGGGCGCCTGCTGATACGGCCCCGGAGCGGGCGCGTACTGGACCGCTCCGGGCTGCGCATAGGACTCCGGCACGGGCGCGTACGGCCCCGGCACCTGGGCATACGGCCCCGGCGCCTGCGGCTGCTGATACGGACCCGGAGCCTGCGGATACGACCCCTGCATCTGCCGGGGATCGGGATACGACGGTGGCGTGCTCAACTGCGGCCTTTCAAATGGGCATGACATCTCTGAGGAACGGCACCGCAGCCTACTCACTTTCCACAACGGCTTTCCCCCGACGTCTTTGAAGGCGGGGTGCGGTAGGCGCGTGCGGGGAGGTGAGGATGGTCACCCTGCGGCGCGCTCCCTCGGGGGCTGCTCGTGCGGCCTGCTCAGGTGAAGTGCCGGGTGACCGGTCGCAGCGGACCGGAACCGGTGTCGTAACTCTCCCTGGAGCAGCCCGAATGGACCCCATCCACAAGCTTCAACGTGCCCTGCTGATCCTGGTCGTCGCGGGGCTGGTCACCTACGTCGCCTTTCTCGATCCGCCGCTCGGGGTCGCCCTGCTCGTGGGCGCCGGCGTCGCGGTCTTCGTGCTCCAGGTGCTGGGGTGAGCGCCGGCTTCCGGAACTCGTGCGCCGAGAATGCACCGTACGGACCCCGCCCCACGGCATGGAGGGATGAGCGGTGAACTGCCGCAGGGAAGTGACGACTTGGCTGACTGACGGGAAGGACTGGTCCCTATGCGCAACGCCCCCGACGTTCGAGGGCCGACGGAGCCGAACGACCCACCGAGTACCCCGCCGGACCCCGTCCCCGGCGCCCGTCCCGCCCCGGAGCCCAAGCCCCGCCGACGACTCACGGCGGAACAGGTCGAGGAGCTGGGGCGCTTGAAGCCGTTCCTCGAAGGCATGGTGCGCCAGGCGCGCATGCAGTACCTGCTGGAGGACCTGGTGCAGAGCTGCGTGCTCCAACTGGTGCGCGCCTGGTCGAGGCCGGACTTCGTGCTCGACCGGCGGGACGGCGGACGGGCCTTCGCGCGCAAGGTGATGCGCGACGTCATCGCGGACGCGGCGCGCGGCAGGGACCGCGATCTCTCGTCCCCGGTGCACGAGTTCCCCGAGCTGCCGGTCGAGGCGGACGAGGGCGACCACGCACGGGAGGTCCGTCTCAAGGCCATCGACCGGTTCCTCGCCGAGAAGTTGACGGACCGGCTGTACCCGGTCGGCAGGCTCGCCATCATCGAGGGCCTCAACCAGGCGGAGATCGCGCGCCACCTCGAGATCGACCGGCATACGGTGGGCCGCCGGTTCAAGGACGTGTGCAAGGCCCTGGAGCCCTACAAGGAAACGATCTACGACGAGGTGCTGGGCGACGTGACGAGCTAGTGCCGCTACTCGGACTCACGGGAGGGGGCCCATGTCGCCTCCCGTGAGCCCAGGTTGGGTCCTAGCGACCCGGAAGAAGAACAAGGCCCACACGCGCACCTCGGGAGGGAATACGCGGGATGTACCAGACATTCGAACTGCTCCGCCAGGCGGCGGCGGCATGCCGGGCACCAACTCGGCAGCCCCCGACGCAGATTGATCCGGTGAGCTGGGAGGCGCTGCTGGATCGCGTAGAGGACCAGCTGGAGGAGGACGACCGAGACGCCGTAATCGTCTCGGGCGACTCGCTTTCGCTGCCCATCTGCTGACGGTAAGTCAGTACGGCCAGCGGTCGGGGTGAGGGAACACGCGGGGGATTCGAGGGCAGATCCGCACGGGGGACGGACCCGGCCTCGGACGAGTAGTGCCGCGACAGCTGGACACCACGCCCGGCGTGCCGCCCCCTCGGGGGAGAGGGGGCGGCACGCCGGGCAGGCGTCTATCCTGCCGGGATGATCAAGCCGATCGAACTCGTCATATTCGACTGCGATGGCGTACTGGTCGACAGCGAGCGCATCGCCGTCCGCCTCCAGGTCGCCCTCGGCGCGGAACTGGGCTGGGCGTTGAGTGAGGACGAGGTGGTCGGCCGGTTCATCGGCCGCTCGCACGCCGCGATCCGCGAGCAGGTCGCCGAACGGCTGGGCACGGAGACCGCCGCGATCTGGGCGCGGCGGTTCGAGGAACGGCACCGCCAGGCCGTCGACGCCGAACTCACCCCCGTGGCCGGGCTGGTGGAGGCCCTCGACACGCTCACGCTGCCGACCTGCGTGGCCTCCAGCGGGTCACACGACAAGATGCGGCACACCTTGGGCCGTACCGGACTCTACGACCGTTTCGCGGGCCGCATCTACAGCGCCGCCGAGGTCGCCCGCGGCAAGCCGGCGCCGGACCTGTTCCTCCACGCCGCCCGGAGTATGGGGGTCGAGCCCGCCGCCTGTGCGGTGGTCGAGGACAGCGCGCCCGGTGTGCGGGCGGCGCGCGCCGCGGGGATGCGTGCGTTCGGGTACGCAGGCGGACTGACGCCCGCCGAGCGCCTTGCGGGGCCCGGCACCGTCGTCTTCCACGACATGCGCAAGCTGCCCGCGCTCCTCGCCGAACAGTAAAACTCCGCACGGGGGTTCACGAGCCGCCGGGTAGGCGGCGGTCAGTAGCCGCCCAGCAGGGTCCGCACCCGGCGCAGGGTCTCCGGTCCCGCGGCGCTGTGCCAGCGGGAGGGGTCGGCCGGGCGGCGGCCCCACAGCAGGAGGAGCCGGGTGGCCGCGTCGCTCTCGATGGCGGCGGGGCCCTCGGGGGCGGCCAGGCGGACGCCGGCGGTGTCGGCGTCGGCGGTCAGCACGATGTCGTCCGTGCCGGGAGTGCGCAGCCGGGCTTCGAGCCGTTCGTCCGGGGCGAGCTTCAGGGCGGCGCGGCCACGAGCCAGCAGGGGGCGGCCGACGGAGACCACGCTGTGTTCCGTCATCCAGGGCTCGTCCAGCGCGCGTACCGCCGTACGGTCGTCTCCGGTCAGGTCCCAGCGGTGCAGGATCAGTTCCTCACGCATGTGTTCGGCGAAGAAGGGCGCCGTCACGGTCCGGCCGGTCCAGGTGATCTCCGTGTCCGGCGAGAGGTCCCGCGCGGCGGCCGCGGCGATGTCCGTCAGGTGCGCGCAGTTGCGTAGGAAGGCGGACCAGAGGTCGGCGTCCAAGAGGCGGCGGTAGGGAAGCTCGCGGTCGAAACCGCGGGTCTCGACGGGCGCGCCCGCGAGGAACGCCTCCAGCACGCGGGCCATTTCCCCGGCGTTGCCCGTCTGGTGGACCAGCACGTCCCGGACCGTCCACGCCTCGCACCAGGTGCCGTCGTCGGGCCGCCGCGCCTGTACGGCGCGGACGAAGGGGACGAGCTCCGGCAGGGTCTCGGCGACCTCGTTGGGGATCATGCGGCCATGGGTAACCGGGGCGGGGGGCCGGTCAAACCGGCCGGAGGGGTTCAGCCGCTGCCCGTGTCGGCGACCAGATCCGTGAGCCGGTGCAGCAGCGTGACCAGCAGGGCGCGTTCGGCCGGGGTGAACGCTTCGTAGGCGCGTGCCTGGCGCTCGCGCAGGTGGCCCCGGAGCCCGGCGAGCCGCTCGGCGCCGTCGTCGGTGAGGCTGACCAGAACGCGTCGTTCGTCCTCGGGGGAGCGGCGCCGGGCGACGATCCCCTTCCCCTCCAGCTGCTGGAGCATCCGGGTCGCGGTCGGGACGCTGACGCCCGCGCTGCTTGCCAGCCGGCCCACCGGCAGGTCCTTCTCCGTGGCCAGGGGTTCGAGGAGGGCGACCTGGGGGAGGGAGAGGCCGCCGTAGTGCTCGGCGCCGGTCGAACGAGCCCGGCGCATCGCGAAGAAGAGGGCGTCGGCCGCCTGGGAGATCTCCTCCGCTCCTATGTCACCGTGCGCCGCCGACCGGGCGTGATCCGCTTCCGGCTGGTCGGCGCCTGGCGTCCGCTGGGCGCGATCCGCCGCCGGCTGGTCGGGGTCTGCCGCCGACCGGGCGCGATCCGCTGCGGGCTGCGCGGTGTCCGTGGCCGGTCGGGGCGCGTCGGCGGTCGGGCGGGGGGCGTCCGTGGTCGACCGGGGGGTCTTGGAGGCCGACCGTGGGCCGTCCGTGGCCGACGGGGGGCCTTGCGCCGCCGACTGCGGGGTCCCCGCGCTCGACCGGGTGCGGTCCGGCGTCGGCCGCTCGGCGGCGCGAAGGCTGTTGCGTCTGTCGCTCATGGCTGCTACTTTAGCAAAGCAATCGTTAGCAAGCTAAATGTTAGGAGGGTAGGAGAGAATGGCTGCTTCTCGACGCATCGATGTCCATCAGCACCTGATCCCCGGTGCCTATCGGGAGGTGATGGAGCGGCATGGCGCCACGGCCGCCGGCTGGCCCACGCCCGCATGGGACGCGGACAGCGCGATCGCGATGATGGACCGCCGCTCGATCGCCACCGGCGTGCTCTCGGTCAGCTCACCGGGCACGCATTTCGGCGACGACGCGGAGGCCCGCGCGCTGGCCCGGAATGTCAACGAACACGCCGCGGAGCTGGTCAAGGACCGCCCCGACCGCTTCGGACTGTTCGCGAGCCTCCCCCTGCCGGACGTGGACGGCGCGCTCGCCGAGACGGCGTACGCACTGGACGAACTGCACGCCGACGGCGTGGTGCTCATGTCCAACGTCCACGGCCGCTACCTCGGCGACAAGGAGTTCGCCCCACTCTGGGCCGAGCTGGACGCCAGGGGCGCCGTGGTGTTCATCCACCCCACCGGCTCGCCGCTGCCCATGCTCGACGGCCTGCCCGGCCCCGTCGTCGACTTCCCCTTCGACACCACCCGCACCGCGCTGCACATGACGCTCAACGGCGTGATGAGCCGGCACACCCGGATGAAGGTGATCCTCTCCCACGCGGGCGGCTTCCTGCCCTACGCGGCCTGGCGATTCACCATCGGCGCCCAGTTCCGCCCCGGCACCACCCCCGAGGGCGTCCTGGCCGACCTGCGGCGCTTCTACTTCGACACCGCCCTGTCCGCCAGCCCCTCCGCCCTGCCCTCCCTGCTCGCCTTCGCCGCTCCCGGCCATGTCCTCTACGGCAGCGACTGGCCCTTCGCGGCGGAGGAGTACGGCACCCTTTTCGACTCGATGCTCGACGGCTACGACGGTTTCGAGCCGGGACAGCTCGACGCGATCAACCGGGGCAACGCGGAGGTTCTCTTCCCGAGACTCGCGGCGGCCTGACCGCCGGCCCGGCGGAGATAGGGGGTACGGTCCCTGGCCGCGCTCTTCGTCTCAAGCTCAGCTCGGGTCGGCGGGTCTGCGTGGCGGCGGGGCCGGTCGGTGGGTCGATCGGTAGTACTGGCGCTCCACGCTGGGGGCGGGGCTTGCGGCGGTGGTGGGCGGCACCGGCTTGGTGCCGGTGTCGGAGAGCCGGGACACCAGATCGGCGAGGTGGCCGCAGGCCCGCGCGATCTCCTTCTGCGATCTGTCCCGCTCGGTGACGGCCGCCGCCACGAGCAAGCCGGTCAGGGCGGAGGAAGCGTTGTAGGCCTGGAGGGTGACCATGTCGCCGAGCATGCCGTGCTCGGCGAACGGGCCCGAGCCATGGGTCGCGGCGATGATCGCGAAGGTCGACACGGCGAGGGCGACGGGTGCGGCCCCGGCCAGCCGGAAGCGGAAGGCGGCCCAGATCAGCAGCGGGAAGCCGAGGAAGAGGAGGGGGGTCCTGCCGGTGTCGACGACCCCGACGCACGCGGTGGCCGCGAGGAGCAGCAGCACCTCCGCCCAGCGGGCCGGCACCACCGGCCTGGGCGGCCACGCCCGGCGCAGCACCAGCAGCACCGGTGTCACCACCAGCACGCCCATCGCGTCGCCGGTCCACCAGACCCACCAGGTGGGCCAGAACCGGTCGGGGCCCAGGGCCCCGGTGAGGACCAGCGTCCCGCTGCCGGCCGTCGCGCTGACCAGCATCCCGGCGAAGGCGCCGAGGAAGATCAGCGCGAGCGCGTCGTGCAGCCGGTCCAGTCCGATGCGGAACCCCGCACGCCTCAGGAGGGCGTACGAACACAGCGGCGCGAGGGTGTTGCCCACGACGATCAGGAACAGGGCGGCGCCCGACGGCCCGAGCGAGAGGTTGGCCAGCAGCGCGCCGAGCGCGATGCCGGGCCAGATCCGCGGACCGCGCAGCAGCAGGGCCGCCACGGCGATACCGGTCGGCGGCCACAAGGGGGTGACCTGGCTGCGCACCAGTTGCTGGAGCAGCCCCAGCTTGGCGGAGCCGTAGTACAGGGCCGCGAGGGCGCAGATCTCCAGGACGGCGACACCGCCGCGCCGGAGTCCTGCATGCCGCGCGACCGTCATGGGGCGACCTCCGCATCGACACCGCCCCGGCCACCATCATCCGCCGGATCCCGGCGATCCTCCATGGCAGAGGCCGGCCGGGCCCGGCGGAGGGGAGCGGGCGGGGCGGCGCCGGGTCAGGCCGGCGGGGTGCGCAGGGCCAGGACGGCCATGTCGTCGTGACCGTCGCTGGGGTGGTGGTCGGCGAGGGCGTGGACGAAATCGTCCAGGGGGAGGGAGGCGTACTCGTCAGCGAGTGCGGCCAGTTCGGCCAGGCTCTGGTCGATCGGGCGGTCGGGGTGTTCGACCAGCCCGTCGGTGAAGAAGACCACGGTGGCGCCCGGTGGCACGGAACAGGAGTGGTCGGGGCGGGACACCGCGGGATCGACGCCGAGCGGCAGTCCCGGCTCGGCGAACAGGTACTCCGCCGGGCGGCCCGGCGCGACCACCAGGTGCGGGACGTGGCCGGCGGAGCTCCAGGACAGCCGCCAGCCCGCCTCGTCCGGTTCGATTCGGGCCAGTGTGGTGGTGGTGATCGGGTTCTCGGCGATGGCCTGAAGGGTGTGATCCAGTTGGGACAGGATGGTGCCGGGCGGGCTGCTCCGGTCGAACAGCAGGGCGCGCAGCATATTGCGGATGGAGGCCATCGCTGCCGCGGCCGGCAGATCGTGGCCGACCACGTCACCGATGACGACCGCCACCGCGTTGCCGCGCAGCGGGATGGCGTCGTACCAGTCACCGCCGAGCTGGCTGGGCTCGGCGGCCGGCCGGTAGACCGCGGCGGCGGTGAAGGGACGCAGATCGGGCAGGGTGGGCAGGAGCAGGCGCTGGAACTGCTCGGCGCCCTCGCGGATCCGTTCGAACAGGCGGACGTTCTCGATGGCGATGCCGGCGGCGCCGGCCAGGGCGATGACCACGCTCTCGTCGTCGGCGTCGAAGGGCTGCCCGTCCGAGCGCTCGGAGAGGTAGAGGTCGCCGTAGATCTCGCCGCGGACGCTGACGGCGACGCCGAGCAGGGTGCCCATGTAGGGATGGTTGGGCGGGAAGCCCACGGAGGACGGATGGGCCGCGATGTCCTCGACCCGCAGCGGCTCCGGGTGGTGGATCAGCTCTCCGAGGACGCCCCGGCCGTGGGGGAAGTCGGTGCCCGCGAGGGCGGCCCGCTCCTCGTCGGTGAGACCGGCGGTGATGAACTGCTCCAGCTCGTCGCCGGAGGGGGCGAGCACGCCGAGGGCCCCGTAGCGGGCGCCCACCAGGTCCATGGCGGTGGTCACGATGCGGAACAGGACCGAGGGCAGCTCGTTCTCGCGGGTGATGGCCACCACCGCGTCGAGCAGGCCCTGGAGCCGGTCCATGGCGTCCAGCAGGCCCCGCATCTGCTCGTCCATGCGGCCCAGCTCGGACCGTAGCCGGACATGCAGGTCGGAGTCGTCCGGCTGCTTCGGCGACGCCCCGTTCTCCGTGCCGCCCATCAGGGGCTCCCCGCGGCCGGTCGTCCGGTCTCGGAGCGGTACATCGCGCCCTCCTGGAGTGACCCTGAGTCATCAGAGGCCGGGGCGTGGAGCGGCGGAACCGGCCTTTCGGTCATCTATCAAAAAATAGGGCAGTGTGCGCCGTCCCGCCGCCCGTCCGCCGCAGCGACACGCGGACGGACCGTGAACGGTGCGGCCCAGGCCCGCCCCGCCCCGGCGCCCCGGACCCCCGGCCACGGCCGGGCCCGGTGGCGGCGGAAGGGGCAACCCCTCGCTCCATCAGCCCAGTTGAGGCGGCAACCGGACGCGAACGCGGGGGCCGTACCGAAGGCGTCGAGGTGACCCGGCCGGCGGCCGTCCACCGACCACCACGGCACCCTCCTCGCCACGGCCCCCGCCACCTGGGCGTCTGACGCATGCAGCCCGACCACACCACCGCATCCCGACCACCGGCGGTACCCGGACGCCGCCCCCGCCGTGGGGCCGGCCGGCTGGTCCCCGCGGTGGCTGATCGGGGAACCCCCGCACCGACCGGCCGCCCCGCGCACGGACCGCCGGCACTGCCCGGTTCCCCGCATCCCGCATCCCGCGTTCGAGGAGGCGAGCCCCTGCCGGGGAGGATGGCCTGCTCAGACCCCGGCTGGTGGAACGCGAGAGCCCCGCGGCGCTGCTCGCGCCGCGCGACAGCGGCCCCGGCCCGCCCCCATCGGGTCCGCCGCCTCCATCCGCATCGAGGACCATGCCCCGACAACCGGGCACGCGCGAATCTCGCCGCCGCCTCCTCCGCTCTCCGCCCCCCACCCCCGCTCCCTCGACCCGTGCGCTTCCCCGGGCCCCGTTCCCCCGCCCTCGTGTCCCACTCAGCCAGGCCCCCGCAGGGATGCGATGGTGGAAAGAGGGCAGGTGGACGGTCTGGGGAGGCGGGGTGGAGAGGAGCGCGATGGACTGGCGCATGTTCGCCGAGCGGATGGCCAAGCTGGCCAGAGAGCTGCTGGCACAGGACACGGTGAGCGACACCCTGGAGCGGATCACCTGTTCCGCCACCGAGCTCGTCCCTGGCTGCGACGCGGCCGGCATTCTCATCCTGCACGCCAAGGGCGTGCGCACCCTCGCGCCCACCGACCAGCTGGTGATCGACAGCGACGAGTTGCAGGAGCGCCTCCAGGAAGGCCCCTGCTACGACGTCGCCCGCCCCGAGAGCGACGAGCGGGTGTTCCGGATCACCGACTTCCGTGAGCCCCATCCCGGCTGGCCCAGATACGTGTCCGAGGCCCGCAAGCTCGGCCTCGGCAGCATGATGGGCTTCCTGCTCTACACCGAGGAGGAGGACCTCGGCGCCCTGAACATCTACTCCCGCGAGCCGGGCGCCTTCGGCGAGGCCAGCGAGACGGCCGGCTGGCTGCTCGCCTCGCACGCCGCCGTCGCCTTCTCCAGTGCCCGCACCCACGCCCAGCTGGAGCAGGCCGTCGCCACCCGGCATGTCATCGGCGAGGCCATGGGCATCCTCATGGGCAGCCACGACCTCACCGAGGAGCAGGCCTTCAAGGTGCTGCGCCGCTACTCCCAGGACAAGAACATCAAACTCCGGGAAGTGGCGCGGCAGATCTGCGAGCGGGGCGGACTCAGCTAGCCGTACCCGGACCGCCCGCGCCGCCCTCGAACGCGCCCAGGATCCGTTCCGCCGCCAGCGTCGCCGTCAACGCCCCGTCCCTGACCTGCCGTTCGAGCTCCGGTGCCACCGCGCGGACCGCCGGGTCCGCGTGCAGCCGGCCGAGCAGTTCGTCGCGGACCATCGCCCAAGTCCAGTCGACCTGCTGGTCGCGCCGCTTGGCGGTGAGCCGGCCGGTCGAGTCGAGCAGCGTCCGGTGCTGCTCCAGCCGTTCCCACACCGTGCCGAGGCCGGTGGATTCGCGTGCGCTGCAATGCAGTACCGGCGGGGTCCAGAACGCTTCCTTGCCGTGCATCAGCCGCAGCGCGCCCGCCAACTCCCGCGCAGCCGCCCGCGCGTCGCGCTCGTGCGGGCCGTCCGCCTTGTTGACGGCGATCACGTCGGCCAGCTCCAGGACGCCCTTCTTGATGCCCTGCAGCTGGTCGCCGGTGCGCGCCAGGGTGAGCAGCAGGAAGGAGTCGACCATGTCGGCGACCGCCGTCTCCGACTGCCCGACGCCGACGGTCTCCACGAGGATCACGTCGTAGCCCGCCGCCTCCATCACCACGATCGACTCACGGGTGGCCTTCGCGACCCCGCCCAGCGTGCCCGCGCTGGGGGAGGGCCGCACGAAGGCCGCCGGGTCGACCGAAAGCCGCTCCATCCGCGTCTTGTCGCCGAGGATGGAGCCGCCGGTGCGGGTCGAGGAGGGGTCGACGGCGAGGACGGCGACCCGGTGGCCCAGCGAGGTCAGCATGGTGCCGAACGCGTCGATGAACGTCGACTTGCCGACCCCCGGCACCCCGCTGATGCCGATCCGCCGGGCCCGGCCACTGTGCGGCAGCAGCCTGGTCAGCAACTCCTGCGCCAGCACCCGGTGTTGCGGCCGGGTGGACTCGACGAGCGTGATGGCGCGGGCCACCAGGGCCCGCTTCCCGTCGAGCACACCCTTCACGTACGTGTCGAGATCGATCGGGGCCATCGGAGCCCTAGAGCTCGTGGCCGAGGTCGGCCGCCAGGCGCCGGACCAGGTCGTGCGCCGCGTCCGGGATCACCGTGCCGGGCGGGAACACGGCCGTGGCGCCCATCTCCAGGAGCGTGGGCACGTCCTGCGGCGGGATCACCCCGCCGACCACGACCATGATGTCCTCGCGGCCCTCCTCCGCCAGCCTCTCGCGCAGCGCCGGTACCAGGGTGAGGTGACCGGCGGCCAGCGAGGACACGCCGACCACGTGCACATCCGCCTCGACCGCCTGCCGGGCGACCTCGTCCGGCGTCTGGAACAGCGGGCCGACGTCCACGTCGAAGCCGAGGTCGGCGAACGCCGTCGCGATCACCTTCTGGCCCCGGTCATGGCCGTCCTGGCCCATCTTGGCGACCAGGATGCGCGGCCGGCGCCCCTCCGCCTCCTCGAACGCGTCCACCAGGGCACGGGTGCGGTCCACCGACGGGGACTCGCCTGCTTCGTTGCGGTACACGCCGGAGATCGTACGGATCTGGCTCGCGTGCCGCCCGTACACCTTCTCCAGCGCGTCGGAGATCTCGCCGACGGTCGCCTTGGCGCGGGCCGCGCGCACCGCCAGCTCCAGCAGGTTCCCGGTGCCCTCGGCGGCGCGGGTGAGCGCGTCCAGCGCGTCCCGGCACGCCTGTTCGTCCCGCTCCGCGCGCAACCGGCGCAGCTTCTCGATCTGCTGCGCGCGCACCGAGGAGTTGTCGACCTTGAGCACGTCGATCTGCTCGTCGCTGTCCACCCGGTACTTGTTGACGCCGATCACCGGCTGCCGTCCGGAGTCGATGCGGGCCTGCACACGGGCCGCCGACTCCTCCACGCGCAGCTTGGGGATGCCGGCGTCGATGGCCTGCGCCATGCCGCCCGCCTGCTCCACCTCCTGGATGTGCGCCCAGGCCCGGCGGGCGAGGTCGTACGTCAGCCGCTCCACGTACGCGCTGCCACCCCACGGGTCGATGACGCGGGTGGTGCCCGACTCCTGCTGGATGAGCAGCTGGGTGTTGCGGGCGATGCGTGCCGAGAAGTCGGTGGGCAGCGCCAGCGCCTCGTCCAGGGCGTTGGTGTGCAGCGACTGGGTGTGGCCCTGGGTCGCGGCCATCGCCTCCACGCAGGTGCGCGTGACGTTGTTGAAGACGTCCTGCGCGGTCAGCGACCAGCCCGAGGTCTGCGAATGGGTGCGCAGGGAAAGGGACTTGGTGTTCTCCGGCTCGAACTGGGAGACCAGCTTGGCCCACAGCAGCCGGGCCGCCCGGAGCTTGGCGACCTCCATGAAGAAGTTCATGCCGATCGCCCAGAAGAACGACAGGCGCGGCGCGAACGCGTCCACGTCCAGGCCGGCTTCACGCCCCGCGCGGATGTACTCCACCCCGTCCGCGAGGGTGTACGCCAGCTCCAGATCCGCCGTCGCACCCGCCTCCTGGATGTGATACCCGGAGATCGAGATGGAGTTGTAGCGCGGCATCCGCTGCGAGGTGTACGCGAAGATGTCGGAGATGATCCGCATCGACGGCTTCGGCGGATAGATGTAGGTGTTGCGGACCATGAACTCCTTGAGGATGTCGTTCTGGATGGTCCCGGCCAGCTTCTCGGGCGGTACGCCCTGTTCCTCCGCCGCCACGATGTACAGCGCCAGCACCGGCAGCACAGCGCCGTTCATCGTCATCGACACCGTCATCTTGTCCAGCGGGATCCCGTCGAACAGCTGCCGCATGTCGTAGATCGAGTCGATCGCCACGCCCGCCATGCCGACATCGCCGGTCACCCGCGGGTGGTCGCTGTCGTAACCGCGGTGCGTGGGCAGGTCGAAGGCGACCGACAGGCCCTTCTGGCCCGCCGCCAGGTTGCGCCGGTAGAAGGCGTTGGACTCCTCGGCGGTGGAGAAGCCCGCGTACTGGCGGATCGTCCAGGGCTGGTTGACGTACATCGTCGGGTACGGGCCGCGCAGGTACGGCGCGATGCCCGGATAGGTGTCCAGGAAGTCCAGACCCTCCAGGTCACGCCCGGTGTACAGCGGCTTGACCCCGATGCCCTCCGGGGTCTCCCACAGCGGCTCGGCGCCGCCGGTGGCCCGCTTGACGGCCGCCTGCCACTCCTCGGCGCTGCCGCCGGCCACCGGGGTCCCCAGCTCGATGCCGGAGAAGTCGGGGATTCCCATCAGGACACTCCCATGCGCTCGAGAGTCGCGGACAGCACATCGACGGCGTCGCAGCCCGCGAAGACGTACGAGTCGACACCGGCGTACTCGCCCCGGCCCGCCAGGAACAGGTGCCGGGCGCCGGCGGCGCGCAGCGACGCGGCGGTCTTCTCGGCGTGTTCGGCGTACCCGGCGTCGCTGGAGCACAGCACGGCCTCGGTGGCGCCGCTGTCCTCGAAGGTCCCCCCGGTGACCGGCTCGATGCCGCCGGCCTGGAACAGGTTGGCGGCGAAGGAGGCCCGCGCGGTGTACTCGGAGGGCGAGCCGAGCGTGGCGAGGTAGATCCGCGGGCGGGCGCCGGTCGCCGCGAGATGGGCGTCGGAACGCGCCCGCAGCTCCTCGAACGCCTCGTCCCGGCGCACCCGCGGCAGTCCGCCGGACGGCGGCCGCGGCGCGGGCTCGCGCTCCACCGGCTTCTCGGCCAGCAGCGGGAACTCGCTGACCCCGGTGATGGGTTCGCGCCGCCGGGCGAGCTTCTTGGAGCGCTCCGCCCAGGTAGTGGCGAGGTCGGTGCGCAGCCGCCCGGAGCGCAGCACGGCCGCCTGGCCGCCGTCGCGCTCGATGGTCCGGAAGAACTCCCAGGCGGCCTGGGCGAGTTCGTCGGTGAGCCGCTCCACGTACCAGGAGCCGCCCGCCGGGTCGATGACCCGCGCGAGGTACGACTCCTCGATCAGGATCGTGGAGGTGTTGCGGGCGATGCGCCGGGCGAACGCGTCCGGCAGGCCGAGCGCGTGGTCGAACGGCAGCACCGTCACGGAGTCGGCGCCGCCCACCCCGGCGGCGAGCGTCGCGACCGTGGTGCGCAGCATGTTCACCCACGGGTCGCGGCGGGTCATCATCACCGGGGACGTGACCGCGTGCTGGGTCTGGGCGCCGGGCGCGCCGCTGACCTCCGCGACCCGCGCCCACAGCCGGCGCGCCGCGCGCAGCTTGGCGATGGTCAGGAACTGGTCGGCGGTGGCCGCGTACCGGAACTCCAGCTGACCGGCGGCCTGTTCGATGCTCAGGCCCGCCTCGGTCAGCGCCCGCAGATAGGCCACGCCGGTGGCGAGCGAGGCGCCGAGCTCCTGCGCGGCCGAGCCGCCGGCCTCGTGGTACGGCAGCGCGTCCACGGTCAGCGCGCGCAGTCCCGGATAGTCCTCGGCGCAGCGCGCGGCCAGCTCGGCGTACGGCGCGAGGTCCTGCGCGGTGCCGGTGCGGGCCTCGTAACCGAGCGGGTCGCCGCCCAGATTGCCGCGTACGGCCGTCGGTTCGACGCCGTTGTCCGCGTACAGGCCGAGCAGCGCCTCGGCGGCCCGCTCGGTGTCCCGCCCTGCGTCCAGCACGACGGGCGCGAGGTCCAGGTAGACGCCCTCCAGGGCCCGGCCCAGGTCGGCGAGCGGGATGCCGCCCTCGCCGAGCACCAGCCACAGCGAGGTGCCGCCGTTCTCCAGGTCGGCGAGGACCGCGCCGTCGGCGAGCGCCGTGTGCCGCTGGCGTACGTCCCAGCCGCCCGCGATCTGGCCCTCGGGGCGCGCACCCCGCAGATACGGGGCGAAGCCCGGCAGACCGGGGTCGGGCGCGGTGTCGCGCGCCGTGTACAGGGGACGGGTGCGCAGCCCGTCCTCCAGGGTCGTGGACAGAGCGTCCTCAGCTGCCGCGCCCGAGACTTCCTTGCCCGACTTGCGCAGCACACCCTCGACCAGGCGTTGCCACTGCTCGTGTGTCGCGTCAGGGAACTCGGCGGCCAGTGGGAGCCCGTCGTCAGGCAGGACCGTCATGGCTCGGATGCTAGGCCAGGGGGCTCAAAAGAGTGCAGAGCATTCGCTTGTGAGTTTTCTCCCCTTGCGGTTGTGGCCCGCGCCGCTCCGGCGGGTGAACGCCCTGGTACGACGGAGCGGCCCGGCCGGGACGACGGCCGGGCCGCGGGGGTCGCGGGGCGGCGTTCAGCCCTTGACGCGCAGCTCGGAGGGGCGTACGTCCCTGGTGGAGAGCGTCTGGGGTCCGCCGGTGAAGGCGCGCAGCCGCAGCCGGGTGTTCCGCTTCCCCGGGAGCGTGAAGCGGCCGGTGGGAGCGCGCAGTTGGACGCTCGCCGTGGTGTGCGCCGGGATGGTGGCCGGGCCGTGGGCGAGCGGCCAGTAGCGGCTCATGCCCTGGCCGGTGGTGAGCATGTAGTGCGGGGTGAGCGCCTCGTCGCCGGTGTTGGCGACTTTCAGGGTCACCGCGGAGATCGCGTCGGGGGCGAGGGGCCGTACCGCCGCGATGTCCATCCGCAGCGGCGGGCTTCCGGTGGCCGCGAGGACCGCGCTGATCAGCGCGGGCGCGAGCAGCACCGGGACGGCGGCGAGCCGGGCGGGCCTGCGTGCCGGGCCCGCCAGGAAGCGCGGCCGGGGCTGCCAGGCGCCCGCGAACTCCGGCAGGGGCGCGGTGACCGCCGCCGCCAGCCACAGCGGGGTCATCATCAGGTAGTAGCCGTCCTGCGAGCGTGTCGCCAGGAAGAACGCGCACCAGGGCAGCACGGTCGCGGCCGGTCCGAGGCGCCGCACGAACAGCACGAACAGGGCCAGCAGGGCGGCGGCCAGCAGCATGCTCGCGTGCCCGTACCAGTCGAGCCGGTCGCTGCCATGGGTGAAGTACAGGGAGATGCCGACGATGCCCTGGCCGTGCAGCACGGCGCCCTGGGTCAGCGGCAGCACGATGCCGCGCAGCCACGGTCCGGGCTCGGTGACGATCAGATAGGCGTCGGCCAGCAGGAAAGCCAGGACGGCGATCCCGGTGATCCGCAGTACCACGCGCGCGGCCGCGCGGCCGCCCAGCTCGCCCCGGCGCACCGCGTAGATCCCGGCGAGCAGGAACGGCGCGACGAACCAGGGGAGTTGCTGGGCCGCGCAGGCCGCGCCGAGGCAGCCGGCACGGGCGATCCCAAAGGCGCCCAGCCGGCCGCGCGCGCCGAGCCGGGGCCAGCGGACCACCACCGGGATCAGCAGCGCGAGGGCGAGGATCGCCGGGTAGCCCTGGCGGCCGTAGCTGGTCAGCAGACCGGAGCCGAGGCAGACCAGCGTGACCGCCGACCGCCACTGCGCCGGGACCATCCGCCACAGCGCGATCGTGCCCGCGATCAGCGCGAGGGTGGCCACCGCCGTCGCCGGGGCGCCGCCGTGGCCCAGCCACAGGAACGGGACGGTGAGCAGCGGCGCGAGCGGGGGATAGCCGTACGTGTAGTCGTACCCGCCGGTCGTCGTCGCGGTCAGGGCGACGCCCCTGATGCGGAACAGCCAGGGCCAGGGATGGTCGTACATCTGGTGCCCGTGGACGAGTTCCCTGGCGGCCTGCGTGGTCAGGAGCGCCTCGTCGCCGCCGCCGTGGTTCAGCGCCCAGCCGCACAGGGCGAGGGTGACCGCGGTCGCCAGCACCACCAGGTCCAGGCGGGCCAGTGAACGGGCCCGGCGGACGGTGAGCGCGAGGACGCCGGTCACCAGGATCGCCGCGTAACAGAGGGAGATGACCCCGCCGAGGACGAGGCGGTGCGTGGCCGCCTGGGTCCACAGGGAGCGGGTGCCGATGAAGAGGCTCACGTCGGCCAGGACCGTGAGGACGCGATGCCACTGCGCCGGGCCGTCGGGCGACCCCGTGCGCGGTCCGGGTACGGCGGACACCGCCGACTGCGTCCGCCGGCCGGGCGTCACCTGCTGTGTTTCTGCCAAGTGCACGGGACCGGACGCTAGCGGCGGTGCGTGACCGGTGCTCGACCAGCGGTGAAGAGTCCGGTATGAGGGAGGTAAGAAGCGGGCATATTCGCACATCTGGCCAAGATTGGGGCGGTGTTCGCGCCACCGGACCGACCGCTTCCGTGTCGCTGTGTGTCGCTGTTGGGCCGAACGGGTGACTTGGCGTAAGAATTGGCTGGTGCAGGCATGGAAAGCGAGTCAGGTCGGGGGGAGCCGGTGAGCCGTTACGACGTCACCGATGAACAGTGGGAAGGGCTCGCCCAGGTCGTGCCACTGAGGGGCCGCGACGCGTGGCCCTCCGCGGTCAACCACCGCTCCCTCCCGGACGACGAGACCGAGACCCGGCGCCGCTTCGTGGTCCTGCGGGTCAATGTCTTCGCCGACGCGCGCGAGGTCGCCGAGACGGTGATGGCGGGCGCGCCCGTCCTCCTCGACCTGTCCGGCGCCGAGGGCGATGTCGCCAAGCGGGTCCTCGACTTCAGCACCGGCGTCGTCTTCGGCCTGGGCAGCGGGATGCACCGGGTGGACCGCAACGTCTTCCTGCTGACGCCGCCGGGCACGGAGGTCAGCGGGCTGATGGAGGGGACGGCGTGAGCCGGGGCCCTCGCGTCGCTCCACCGGGTGAAGCCGGGTCCCCGTTGTTGCCGTGAACGCCCCCGAACGTGGGAACATCCGCCGGGTAAACGGTTCGCCCCCTCGGCGGAGCTCTACGTTCCGGGCATGGTCATGCCTTTCGCGTCCGCCGAGCCGCCGGTAGTCGAGGTGCTCGGCGGGACCGCCGTGCCGGAGCCGCCCGAGTCCCTCGACGTACGGCCCCGGATCACCGAGCTGCGGCTGTCGGCGTTCGCCGGACACCGGGGCGCGGGCTTCCCGCTGGGGGCGGTCACGGTGTTCGCGGGCCCCAGCGGATCGGGGAAGACGACCGCGCTGGCCGCGTACGAGGCACTGGCCCGGCTCGCCGGGGGCGCGCCGCTCGTGGAGGCGTTCCCCGACCCGGCCGCCTGCGTCCCCGAGCGGGCCCGGCCCGACGGCGAGGGGCGGCGGGGCTTCCGGATCGGCTGTACGGCCGACGGCGCCGAGGGCCCGGTCCGGCTCGACCTCGCCGTACAGGCCGAACCGCAGCCGCGGATCGTGGGCGAACGGCTGACCGCGGGCGAACTCGTCCTGCTCCAGACCGCGTTGCGCGACCCGGAGCGCCGCGCCGTCCAGGCCGCCTGGCACACCGCGGGGACCGCACCGGTGACCCGCGCGCCGCTGCCCGACGACCGCCTCGGCACCGCCCTGCTCCCGCTGCGCGTGGCCGGCAAGACGGACGGACAGCGCAGGGTGCTGGCCGCCGCCGAGCAGATGGTCGTCGCCCTGCGCTCGGTCTTCGTCTGCGACCCCCGCCCGGACTGCATGCGCACCCCCGTGCCCACCGGCTCCGGTCGCCTGATGCCCGGCTGCGACAACCTCGCCGACGTGCTGTGGCGCACCCGCGCCGAGTGCGCCCGCCGGCACGGCCGGCTGGTCGAGGCGCTGCGCGCGGGCTGCGCGGGCCCGGTGGACGACCTGATCGCCGAACCGCTCGCCGGCGGCACGGTGCGCGCCCTGCTCGACCGCGGCGACGGCCACCGCACCCAGCTGGCCCGCCTCGGCGAGGGCGAACTGCGCTACCTGGCCCTCACGCTGGTGCTGCTGACCGGTCCCGGCGTGCTGGCCATGGACCCGCCCGGCGAGGTTCCCGACGCCCTGCGCTGCCTCACCGTCCTCGCCGACGGCTTCGACCGCTCCCTCGACCCGGCCCAGCGCCGGTCCCTGCTGCGCCTCGCGGCCGCGATGGGCGGGCACGGGCACATCCGGCTGGTCGCGGCGGTGCAGGACGCCTCCTGGTGCGCGGGGGCCGAGGGTGTCACAGTGGTACACCTGAAGGGTGACGGAACACCCTGACCTCCCCCGACTCCAGCGCAGGCTCACCGAGTTCGCCGCCGCCCGGAACTGGGGGCAGTACCACACCCCCAAGAACCTCGCCTCCGCGCTGAGCGTGGAGAGCTCCGAACTGGTCGAGATCTTCCAGTGGTTGACCCCCGAGGAGTCGGCTCGGGTGATGTCCGACCCGGCCACCGCGCACCGCGTCCGCGACGAGGTCGCCGACGTCCTCGCCTATCTCCTCCAGTTCTGCGCGGTCCTGGACATCGACCCGCTGACCGCCCTGTCCGAGAAGATCGACCGCAACGAACACCGCTTTCCGGCGCCCGGAGACTGACAACAGGCGGACGCCCCGGTTCCGTTATCACTCTCCGCAGTCAATTCACCTGTCGAATCCGAATTGTTGTCCCCAGATTTCGGGCTTCCTCTAGCTTTTCGCACCAACGGCCCTCACTCTGGGTAGTGGACAGGAGAGTCAGTGAACGTACGAGCGAGTGCGTGAAGGGACGGGGGCGACGGATGGACGCGGTACGACTCATCCTCACCAGCAGGAGAGCCCTGGCGAACGGCGCGGACACACGTGAGTTGATGGCGGAGGTGTGGCAGGCACAGGCCCTCGCCCAGGCGATCGGCAGCAGGCTCGCGGTCTCCGGACCGCCGGAGCTGCGCGGCGAGGCGCTCGGGCTGACCGAGCTGGCGGGCCGGGGCTGCGGCGCCCTCGACCCGCCCGAACTGGACCCCGGCGATCTGCGCGCCGCCCAGCTCACCCGGCTGGAGGACGCCCGCGAGACCCTGCTCTGCCTCGGCGGGCTGCTCGGCGAGGTCGGCATGGCCCTGGTCGGCATGGCCAGCGCCGCGGCGGACGAGACGACGTACTGGCAGTGCATGGAGGCGATCGACGCGGCCGACGAGTCGCGCGACCGCGTCCGCGAGATGCTGCGCAAGCTGGCCGCGCGTGAGGAGGTGACCTCGGCGAACGACAACCAGCGCAGCCCCTTCGGGGGCGCCCCCTGCGCGTAGCCGCCGCGCGGGGTTCTGTACGACGGTTCGCGCACCGATCCCGCATCGGGCGCGCGGCACCGCCCGCGGGGCGACGGTGCCGGCGTCGGCCGGACCTCAGCCGAGCTGCGGCATGACCTCGGACGCGATCAGCTCCAGGTGGGCCAGGTCGTCCAGGTCCAGCAGCTGGAGGTAGACCCGCCGCGAACCCACCGCCGCATAGCGGCCCAGCTTCTCCACGACCTCCGCCGGGGAGCCCGCGAGACCGTTGGCCTTCAGCTCCTCCACCTCGCGGCCGATGGCCTCCGCCCGCCGCTTGACCTCGGCGTCGTTCTTGCCGACACAGACGACCAGCGCGTTGGAGTACACCAGGTCGTCACCCTTGCGCCCGCGCTCCTCGGCCGCCGCCCGCACCCGGCCGAACTGCCGCTCGCTGTCCTCCACGGAGGCGAAGGGGATGTTGAACTCGGTGGCGTACTTCGCCGCCAGCGCCGGAGTGCGCTTGGCGCCGTGACCGCCGATGAGCACCGGCACCCGGCGCTGCGCCGGCTTCGGCAGCGCGGGGGAGTCCTGCAACTGGTAGTACGAGCCGTCGTAGCTGAACCGCTCGCCGACCGGTGTCTCCCACAGCCCGGTGACGATCGCCAGCTGCTCCTCCAGCCGCCCGAACTTCTCCTTCGGGAACGGAATGCCGTACGCCTTGTGCTCCTCCTCGTACCACCCCGAGCCGAGGCCCAGCTCCACCCGGCCGCCGGACATCTGGTCGACCTGCGCCACCTGGATGGCCAGCACGCCGGGGAGGCGGAAGGTGCCGGCCGTCATCAGGGTGCCGAGCCGGATGCGGCTCGTCTCCCGCGCGATGCCGGCGAGAGTGATCCAGGCGTCTGTGGGGCCGGGCAGCCCGTCCACGTTGCCCATGTGGAGGTAATGGTCAGAACGGAAAAAGGCGTCGTAGCCGAGTTCCTCGGCGGTCTGGGCGACGCGCAGGAGCGTGTCGTAGGTCGCGCCCTGCTGGGGTTCGGTGAAGACTCGGAGATCCATACGTCCATCATGCATGCCGTTGCGTACGCAACCACGCAGAAGGCCGCCGAGCGGCGTGAAAACCGGTGGTCAGCGGGGTGACCGGAGCGCCAGACTCGGACACGTGTTCCTGACGATCTCCCTCAGCGGCGACGCCGCCCACCCGGCCACCGACCTCGGGTACCTGCTGCACAAGCACCCGGGCAAATCGCAGCGCTTCTCCACGTCCTACGGAACCGCGCACGTCTTCTACCCCGAGGCGGAGGACGCGCGCTGCACGGCCGCCCTGCTGCTGGAGACCGATCCCGCGGCGCTGGTGCGGCGCGGCAAGGGCAAGGGCCGCGGCGGCGCCCCCGACGCGGCACTCGCGCAGTACGTCAACGACCGCCCCTACGCCGCCTCCTCCCTCCTCGCCGTCGCGCTGAGCGCCGTCTTCTCCAGCGCCATGCGCGGGGTGTGCGCCGCCCGCCCCGAGCGGGCCGCCGCCCCGCTGCCGCTGCGCATCGAGGTCCCCGTCCTGCCGGCCCGCGGCGGCGCGCCGCTCGTCCACCGGCTGTTCGTGCCGCTGAGCTGGCGCGTGGACGCCCAACCGGTGCCGCTGGACACCGAGTTCCCGCAGTGGGGCGCCTCGCGGTACGTCCGGCTCGTGCTCGAATCCGCGACGCTGACCCTCGCCGAGGCGCTGCGCCACCTGTACGTCCTGCTGCCGGTCCTCGACGACGCCAAGCACTACTGGGTCTCCGCCGACGAGGTCGACAAGCTGCTGCGGGCCGGCGAGGGCTGGCTGCCCGGCCACCCGGAGCAGCAGCTGATCACCAGCCGCTATCTCTCCCGCCGCTGGTCGCTGACCCGGCAGGCGCGCGAGGCGCTGGAGCTGGTGCGGCTCGCCGAGGCCGACGACAGCGAGGTCGAGGCGATCGACAACGCGGTCGGCGAGGAGACCGAGGCGGAGGAGAGGCCGACCCCGCTCGCGGTCCAGCGCCGGGACGCGATCGTCACCGCGCTGCGCGCCCGCGGCGCCGCCCGCGTGCTCGACCTCGGCTGCGGCCAGGGGCAGTTGGTGCAGGAACTGCTGAAGGACGTCCGCTTCACCGAGATCGTCGGCGTCGACGTGTCGGTGCGGGCGCTCACCATCGCCTCCCGGCGGCTCAAGCTCGACCGCATGGGCGAACGGCAGGCGTCCCGCGTCCAGTTGATACAGGGCTCGCTCGCCTACACCGACAAGCGGCTCAAGGGCTACGACGCCGCCGTGCTCAGCGAGGTCGTCGAACACCTCGACCTGCCCCGGTTGCCCGCCCTGGAGTACGCCGTGTTCGGGCACGCCCGCCCCCGCACGGTCGTCGTGACCACCCCGAACGTCGAGTACAACGTCCGCTGGGAGACCCTGCCCGCCGGACACGTCCGGCACGGCGACCACCGCTTCGAGTGGACCCGCGCCGAGTTCCGCGCCTGGGCCGCCGAAGTCGCCGAACGGCACGGTTACGACGTGGAGTTCGCGCCCGTCGGCCCCGACGACCCCGAGGTGGGACCGCCCACCCAGCTGGCCCTGTTCACCATCCGCGCCGAGAAGGAGGCGAAGGCGGCATGACCGGAACACCTGACGGACGGGTCCTTCCCGTCACCGACCTCTCCCTCGTGGTCCTCGTCGGCGCCTCCGGCTCCGGCAAGTCCACCTTCGCCCGACGGCACTTCAAGCCCACCGAGGTGATCTCCTCCGACTTCTGCCGCGGCCTGGTCAGCGACGACGAGAACGACCAGGGCGCCTCCCGCGACGCCTTCGACGTCCTGCACTACATCGCCGGCAAGCGGCTCGCCGCCGGGCGCCGCACCGTCGTGGACGCCACCAGCGTGCAGCAGGACAGCCGCCGTCAGCTGATCGAACTGGCCAGGCGGTACGACGTGCTGCCCATCGCCATCGTCCTGGACATGCCGGAGGAGGTGTGCGCCGAGCGCAACGCGGCCCGCACCGACCGCGCCGACATGCCGCGCCGGGTCATCCAGCGGCACATCCGCGAACTGCGGCGCTCGCTGCGGCACCTGGAGCGCGAGGGCTTCCGCAAGGTGCATGTGCTGCGCGGCGTCGAGGAGGCCGAGAGCGCCACCGTCGTCACCGAGAAGCGCTTCAACGACCTCACCCACCTCACCGGCCCCTTCGACATCATCGGCGACATCCACGGCTGCTCCGCCGAACTGGAGTCGCTGCTCGGCAAGCTGGGCTACGTGGACGGCGTCCACCCCGAGGGCCGCACCGCCGTCTTCGTCGGCGACCTCGTCGACCGGGGCCCGGACTCGCCGGGCGTGCTGCGCCGCGTGATGTCGATGGCCGAGGCCGGCCACGCGCTGTGCGTGCCGGGCAACCACGAGAACAAGTACGGCCGTTACCTCAAGGGCCGCAAGGTCCAGCACACCCACGGCCTCGCCGAGACCATCGCCCAGATGGAGGGCGAGAGCGAGGAGTTCCGGGCGCGGGTGCGGACGTTCCTCGACGGGCTGGTCAGCCACTACGTCCTCGACGGCGGCAAGCTCGTCGTCTGCCACGCCGGACTGCCCGAGAAGTACCAAGGCCGTACCTCCGGCCGGGTCCGCTCGCACGCGCTGTACGGCGACACCACCGGCGAGACCGACGAGTTCGGGTTGCCCGTGCGCTACCCGTGGGCGGAGGACTACCGGGGCCGGGCCGCGGTCGTCTACGGCCACACCCCGGTGCCGGAGGCGAGCTGGCTCAACAACACCATCTGCCTGGACACCGGCGCCGTCTTCGGCGGCAAGCTGACCGCGCTGCGCTGGCCGGAGCGGGAGCTGGTCGACGTACCGGCCGAGCGTGTCTGGTACGAGCCGGCGCGCCCGCTGCGCGCCGAGGCGCCCGGCGGAGCGGACGGACGCCCGCTGGACCTCGCCGACGTGCGGGGGCGCCGGGCGGTCGAGACCCGGCACGCGGGCATGGTCGCGGTCCGCGAGGAGAACGCGGCGGCGGCCCTGGAGGTCATGAGCCGCTTCGCGATCGACCCGCGCCTGCTGCCGTACCTGCCGCCGACCATGGCGCCGACGGCCACCTCCGCGGTGGACGGCTACCTGGAGCACCCGCGGGAGGCGTTCGCGCAGTACGCGGCGGACGGGGTGGCGCGGGTGGTGTGCGAGGAGAAGCACATGGGCTCGCGGGCCGTGGTCCTGGTGTGCCGGGACGCGGCGACGGCGGCGAAGCGGTTCGGTGTGGAGGGGCCCACGGGCGCGCTGTACACCCGTACCGGGCGCCCCTTCTTCGACGACGAGCCGATGACGGAGGAGATCCTCGCCGGCCTGCGCACGGCCGTCTCGGACGCCGGTCTGTGGTCCGGACTGGACACGGACTGGCTGCTGCTGGACGCCGAGCTGATGCCGTGGTCGCTGAAGGCGGCGGGCCTGCTGCGCAGCCAGTACGCGGCCGTCGGCGCGGCGGCCGGGGCGGTGTTCCCGGCCGCGCTGGCCGCGCTGGAGGCGGCTGCGTCGCGCGGCGTGGAGGTGGGCGGGCTGCTGGACCGGCAGCGCGAACGCGCCTCGGACGCCGCCGCGTTCACCACCGCCTACCGCCGCTACTGCTGGCCCACCGACGGCCTCGCCGGGGTGCGCCTCGCCCCCTTCCAGATCCTCGCCACCGAGGGCCGCAGCCTCGCCGGGCTCCCGCACGACGAGCAACTGGCGCTGCTGGACCGCCTGGTGGAGCACGACGGCACCGGCCTGCTGGCCACCACCCGCCGCCTGTACGTCGACACGGGCGACCCCGAGTCGGTCGCGGCGGGCGTCGACTGGTGGCTGGAGATGACCGGCCGCGGCGGCGAGGGCATGGTGGTCAAGCCCCTCACCGCGCTGGCCCACCGCCCGGACGGCCGCCTGGTCCAGCCCGGCATCAAGTGCCGGGGCCGCGAGTACCTCCGGATCATCTACGGCCCCGAGTACACCCGCCCCGACAACCTCGACCGCCTGCGCCGCCGCTTCCTCAACCACAAGCGCTCCCTCGCCCTGCGCGAGTACGCCCTCGGCCTGGAAGCGCTGGACCGGCTGGCCGCGGGTGAGCCGCTGTGGCGGATCCACGAGGCGGTCTTCGGCGTCCTGGCCCTGGAGTCCGAACCAGTGGACCCACGGCTGTAGGGCGGCCCCGCGCCGGATGCCGTCACCGGTATCCGGCGGTCTTGTGGCCCCAGGCGCCGAGGTGGACAAGCCGGGGGCCACCCCTTGTCGTCAAGGAGAGGAGAAGCGTCGGGGGCCGGGGATCGAACTGAAGTCGCAACAAGAGCGCTCCGAAATGGCCGAGGGGCGGGTGAATCCGGTCCCCGGTGGTCAGGATGGTCACATGGGATTCCATGTCGACTCCGAGGCCGGGCGGCTGCGCCGCGTCATCCTGCACCGGCCCGATCTCGAGCTCAAAAGGCTCACCCCCAGCAACAAGGACGCCCTCCTCTTCGACGACGTCCTCTGGGTGCGCCGGGCCCGCGCCGAGCACGACGGGTTCGCCGACGTGCTGCGCGACCGGGGCGTCGCCGTCCACCTCTTCGGCGATCTGCTGGTCGAGACCCTGGCGCTGCCCGAGGCCCGCACCCTGGTCCTGGACCGCGTCTTCGACGAGCGGGAGTACGGCCCCCTCGCCACCGCCCATCTGCGCGCCGCCTTCGAGAACCTGCCCGCGCGGGAGCTGGCCGAGGCCCTCGTCGGCGGCATGACCAAGCGGGAGTTCCTGGCGGCGCACGCCGAGCCGACCTCCGTCCGCTTCCATGTGATGGAGCTGGACGACTTCCTCCTCGCCCCGCTGCCCAACCACCTCTTCACCCGCGACACCTCCGCCTGGATCTACGACGGGGTCGCCATCAACGCCATGCGGCTGCCCGCCCGGCAGCGCGAGACCGTCCACTTCGAGGCGATCTACCGGCACCACCCGGTCTTCCGCGAGGAGCGCTTCCACCTCTGGTCCGAGGGGCAGGCCGACTACCCCTCCACCATCGAGGGCGGCGACGTCCTGGTGATCGGCAACGGCGCGGTCCTCGTCGGGATGAGCGAGCGCACCACCCCGCAGGCCGTGGAGATGCTCGCGCACAAGCTGTTCGCGGCCGGCTCCGCCCGGACGATCGTCGCGCTGGACATGCCCAAGCGGCGCGCCTTCATGCACCTCGACACGGTGATGACGATGGTCGACGGCGACACCTTCACCCAGTACGCCGGGCTCGGCATGCTGCGCTCGTACACCATCGAGCCGGGGGCGGGCGAGAAGGAGCTGAAGGTCACCGACCACCCGCCGGAGCACATGCACCGCGCGATCGCCGCCGCCCTCGGGCTCGGCGAGATCCGGGTGCTGACCGCCACCCAGGACGTGCACGCGGCCGAGCGCGAGCAGTGGGACGACGGCTGCAACGTGCTCGCCGTCGAACCCGGCGTCGTCGTCGCCTACGAGCGCAACTCCACCACCAACACCCATCTGCGCAAGCGGGGCATCGAGGTCATCGAGATCCCGGGCAGCGAGCTGGGGCGGGGCAGGGGAGGCCCCCGGTGCATGAGCTGTCCGGTGGAACGGGATCCTGTGTGAGGAGGCGCACCGGACAGGACTGCATAAACTTACTATCGGTCGTATAGAATTCCAGAGTCCTGTCAGTCGTACCCCTGGAGCGCCCTCATGGCGACAGTCCCGACCGCCCTCGCCGGCCGCCACTTCCTCAAGGAGCTGGACTTCACCGGGGAGGAGTTCCGCGGTCTGGTCGAGCTGGCCGCCGAGCTGAAGGCCGCCAAGCGGGCCGGGGCCGAGGTCCAGTTCCTCCGGGGCCGCAACATCGCGCTGATCTTCGAGAAGACCTCGACGCGCACCCGCTGCGCGTTCGAGGTCGCGGCCGCCGACCAGGGCGCCCGTACGACGTACCTGGACCCGTCCGGCTCACAGATCGGGCACAAGGAGTCCGTGGCGGACACCGCCCGCGTGCTCGGCCGGATGTTCGACGGCATCGAGTACCGCGGCGACAGCCAGGCCAAGGTCGAGGAGCTCGCCGCGTTCGCCGGCGTGCCCGTCTACAACGGCCTCACCGACGACTGGCACCCCACCCAGATGCTGGCCGACGTGCTCACCATGACCGAGCACTGCGCCAAGCCGCTGACAAAGACCGCCTTCGCCTACCTCGGCGACGCCCGCTTCAACATGGGCAACTCCTACCTGGTCACCGGCGCCCTGCTCGGGATGGACGTGCGGATCGTGGCGCCCGAGCAGTACTGGCCCGACCCCGAGATCGTGGCCCGCGCCCGCGAGCTGGCGAAGACCAGCGGCGCGGTGCTCACGCTGACCGAGGACATCGCCGAGGGCGTGCGCGGCGCCGATTTCGTCGCCACCGACGTCTGGGTCTCCATGGGGGAGCCCAAGGAGGTCTGGGCCGAGCGGATCAAGGCACTCGCGCCGTACGCCGTGACCATGGACGTGCTGCGCGCCACCGGCAATCCGGACGTCCGGTTCCTGCACTGCCTGCCCGCCTTCCACGACCTCGGCACCCGAGTCGGCCGCGAGATCCACGAGGCGTACGGCCTGACCTCCCTGGAAGTCACCGACGAGGTGTTCGAATCGGCGCACTCCGTCGTCTTCGACGAGGCCGAGAACCGGCTGCACACCATCAAGGCCGTGCTGGTCGCCACACTCGGCCGCTGACCCTGGTAACCGCCCCCGACCAGGGATTATCCTGATCGGCGGCCTCGCGACCACCCACGTGGCGGGGCCACTGGCGCGACCGTCGTCCCGTCGCTCGCACCCGCGACGCATCCCGTCGCACCCGCCGCTCGCACCGGCGGTCGTCATCCGGCCGCCCGCACCACCAGAAACGAGCACCACCCGCAATGCCCGCTCCTCGCATCAAGTCCCCCCACCTGCTCGTCGCCGAATCCGGTGCCGACCGCGAGGGACACGGCCTGCAACGCACGATGGGCCTCTTCCAGCTCATCTGCTTCGGCGTCGGCGCCATCGTCGGCACCGGCATCTTCGTCGGCCTCTCCGACTCCGTCGCCCAGGCCGGCCCCGCCGTCGTCGTCTCCTTCGTCCTCGCCGCGATCACCTGCGTGTTCACCGCCTTCTCCTTCGCGGAGCTGGGCGGCGCGATCCCGGTCTCCGGCTCCTCGTACTCCTTCGCCTACGCCGGTCTCGGCGAGTCCACCGCCTTCCTGGTCGGCTGGTGCCTGCTGCTGGAGTACGGCATCTCCATCTCGGCCGTCGCGGTCGGCTGGAGCCAGTACGTCAACGAGCTGCTGCACAGCCTCGTCGGCTGGCAGCTGCCCGCCGTGCTGTCGGCGGGGCCGGGCGACGGCGGCATCGTCAACCTCCCCGCGGTGCTCGTGATCGCCATGGCCTCCGTGCTGCTGGTGCGCGGCGTGCGCGAGAGCGCCGGCGCGACCGCCGCCATGGCCGCCGTCAAGCTGGTGATCCTGATCGCCTTCTGCGCCATCGGCTACAGCGCCTTCAAGCACGGGAACCTCACTCCGTTCTCCCCGGCCGGCCTCGGCGGCATCGGCGCGGGCACCACCGCCGCGTTCTTCTCGTACATCGGCTTCGACGCGATCACCACCGCCGGCGAGGAGGCCAAGAACCCCCGCCGTGACATCCCCGTCGCGATCATGGTCTGCATGGGCATCGTGACGCTGCTGTACTGCGCGGTCGCGCTCGCGGCCATCGGCGCCATCGGCGGCAAGCAGGTCGCGGGCCGCCCGGCCGCCCTGTCCTACGTCGTCAACGAGGTCACCGGCTCCACCATCGGCGGCGGCGTGATCGCCTTCGGCGCGGTCGTCGCCATCGCCTCCGTGGTCCTCGCGGTGATGTACGGCCAGACCCGCATCCTGATGTCGATGTCCCGCGACGGCCTGATCCCGCGCGTCTTCGAGAAGGTCTCCCCGAAGACCTCCACGCCGGTCGCGGGCACGCTGATCGTCGCCGTCGTCTTCGCGCTCCCGGCGGCCTTCGCCTCGCTCGACGCGGTGATGAACCTGTGCACCATCGGCACCCTCGCGATCATGGCCGTGGTGAACCTCGCGGTGATGACCCTGCGCCGCCGCGAGCCGGGCCTGAGCCGCAGCTTCCGCGTCCCGCTCTACCCGGTGGGCCCGCTGCTCGGCATCGCCTTCTGCCTGTACCTGATGTTCGAAACCGGCTGGCACACCTGGCTCCAGTTCGCGGTGTTCCTCGCGGTGGGCTTCGCCGTGTACGTCGCCTACGGGCGCCGGCACTCCACGCTGGGCCGCGACCTAGCCGCCGCGGCGGACCGGGCCGGTGTCACAGCGGACGGCGCGGAGCGGGAACCGCAGGAAGCGTGAACCACACCGCCTTGCCCCTCGGGGTGGGGCGGTGTCCGCAGGAGGCGCTCAGGGCGCGGATCAGCAGCAGCCCGCGCCCGCCCTCCTGCCAGGGATCGGGCTCCTCCAGCACCGGCCGGGTCAGCCCGCCGGGCGGCGCGGGGTCGGGGTCGTGCACCTCGACCTGGCAGCCGGTCGGCAGCAGCTCCACCACCAGCTCTATCGGACCCCGGCCCGCGGTGTGCTCCACCGCGTTGGCCACCAGCTCGGCCGTGAGCAGCTCCGCCGTGTCGCGGTCGGCGGCGTGCGCCACCTCGGAGAAGGCCGAACGCACCAGGGCACGGGCCGCCGGCACCGCCGCGGTGGTGTGCGGCAGCGCCAACCGCCAGGAGGCCGACCACAGGGGCGTCGCGCGGTGACTCGACGAGGGGCGGTGGCCCGGCGACGGGCGGGCGGGGCGTTCGTGCAAGGCGAGTCCGTTCATGGAGCAGGCTGTCCTGCTTTCGACTGTAGGAATGGTACGGGCCCGGTCGTCCGAAATGGCCGGCGGCCCGCGCCGGAGGCCGTCGCCCCCGGTACCGGACGCCCTACCCCGCCCGGCGCCCCGCCTCGCCCGCCGGAGCCCGCTGTTACGGCGCTGGAGCAGACCGGTGACAGTCGGCGCGATCCGGCTGGAAGTCGCCCACCGCTTCCCCGGCCTGTCGCGCACTCGTGACGACAGTCACAAACAAGTGATAGCTTCGAGGGACCGCGCAACGTACGGCACCGCCACCCAAGGGAGGCCGCACGTCATGAGTCCCTTCACCGGCTCCGCCCGCCGCACCGCCGACTGGGAGCACCTGCGCCTCCGGATCGCCGACGGGGTCGCCACGGTCACCCTCGCCCGCCCCGACAAGCTCAACGCCCTCACCTTCGGCGCCTACGCCGACCTGCGCGACCTGCTGGCCGAGCTGTCCCGCGAGCGCGCGGTGCGCGCCCTGGTGCTGGCCGGCGAGGGGCGCGGGTTCTGCTCCGGCGGCGACGTGGACGAGATCATCGGCGCCACCCTCGCCCTGGACACCGCCCAGCTCCTCGACTTCAACCGGATGACCGGCCAGGTGGTACGGGCGATCCGCGAATGCCCGTTCCCGGTGATCGCCGCCGTCCACGGGGTCGCGGCGGGCGCCGGCGCGGTCCTCGCCCTCGCGGCCGACTTCCGGGTCGCCGATCCGAGCGCCCGCTTCGCCTTCCTCTTCACCCGCGTCGGCCTGTCCGGCGGCGACATGGGCGCGGCCTATCTGCTGCCCCGCGTCGTCGGCCTCGGCCACGCCACCCGCCTGCTGATGCTGGGCGAGCCGGTCCGCGCCCCCGAGGCCGAGCGGATCGGCCTGATCAGCGAACTGACCGAGGAGGGCCATGCCGACGAGGCCGCGGGCGCGCTGGCCCGCCGCCTGGCCGACGGGCCGGCCCTGGCCCACGCCCAGACGAAGGCGCTGCTGACGGCGGAGCTGGACATGCCGCTGGCCGCGTCGGTCGAACTGGACGCGGCGACGCAGGCGCTGCTGATGAACGGCGAGGACTACCGGGAGTTCCACGCGTCCTTCACGGAGAAACGGCCCCCCAAATGGCAGGGAAGGTGACCTTTCATGCCGACGTCAGGTGCACCGACCCCAGCAATGCGGGGCCGCGGTCGAGATGCGTCCACCGCCGCGCGGGTGGGGCAGGCCGCGGCGGCCCCGCAGCTGTCTGAGCGCGCGGGTCAGGGCACGGCGGCCGCGCACCCGCCCGAGCAGGCTGGTCAGGTCGCGGCGGCCCCGCACCCGCCTGAGCGGGTGGGGCAGGACACGGCGACCGCGCAGCCGCCTGAGCGGGCGCGGCAGGTCTCGGTGGTTCCGCGACCGTCGGCGGCGGCCGGCCACCCGCCACGAGTCGCGATCGTCGGCGGCGGTCCCGGCGGCCTGTACGCCGCCGCCCTCCTCAAACGCCTCGACCCCGCCCGTGAGGTCACCGTCTGGGAGCGCAACGCCCCCGACGAGACCTTCGGCTTCGGCGTGGTTCTCTCCGACGAGACCCTGGGCGGCATCGAACACGCCGACCCGGTCGTCTACGAGGCACTGCAACGGCACTTCGTCCGCTGGGACGACATCGACATCGTCCACCGCGGCACCCGCCACACCTCCGGCGGCCACGGCTTCGCCGCCCTCGGCCGGCACCGCCTCCTGGAGATCCTGCACACCCGCTGCCAGGACCTCGGCGTCCGGATCGAGTTCCGCACCCAGGCCCCGCCCGTCCGGGACCTCACCGCCGCCTACGACCTGGTCGTCGCAGCCGACGGAGTCCACAGCACCACCCGCCAGACCTACGCAGACGTCTTCCGCCCCGAGATCACCGGCCACCGCTGCCGCTACATCTGGCTCGCCGCCGACTTCGCCTTCGACTCCTTCCGCTTCGAGATCGCCGAGACCGAGCCCGGCGTGATGCAGCTGCACGGCTACCCGTTCTCGCCGGACGCCTCCACGGTCATCATCGAGATGCGCGAAGAGGTCTGGCGGGCGGCCGGGTACGACGAGATGGACCCGCGCGAATCGACCGACCGCTGCGCCAAGATCTTCGCGGAGGCGCTGCGCGGCCGCCCCCTGCGCTCCAACAACTCCGCCTGGACGACCTTCCGTACGGTGGTCAACGACCGCTGGTCGCACGGCAACCTCGTGCTGATCGGCGACGCCGCCCACACCGCCCACTTCTCCATCGGCTCCGGCACCAAACTGGCCGTCGAGGACGCGCTGGCGCTCGCCGCCTGCCTGCGTGAACAGCCGGACGTACCGGCCGCGTTGGCGGCGTACGAGGCGGAACGCAAGCCCGTCGTCGCCTCGACCCAGCGGGCCGCGCGGGCGAGCCTGGAATGGTTCGAGAACGTGCGCCGGTACCGGGACCAGCCGTCCCGCCAGTTTGCCTTCAACCTGCTCACCCGCAGCCGCCGCGTCACCCACGACAACCTCCGGCTGCGCGACGCCCGCTTCACCGAGTCCGTGGAGCGCGAGTTCGGCTGCCCGCCCGGCACGCCCCCGATGTTCACCCCGTTCCGGCTGCGCGGGCTGACCCTGCGCAACCGGGTCGTCGTCTCGCCGATGGACATGTACTCGGCCACCGACGGCGTGCCCGGCGACTTCCACCTCGTCCACCTCGGCGCCCGCGCGCTCGGCGGCGCGGCGCTGGTCATAACCGAGATGGTGTGCGTGAGCGAGCAGGGCCGCATCACCCCCGGCTGCGCCGGCCTCTACACCGGCCGCCAGGCGGAGGCGTGGCGGCGGATCACCGGCTTCGTGCACCGGCAGGCACCGGGCACGGCGATCGGCGTGCAGCTGGGGCACTCGGGCCGCAAGGGCTCGACCAAGCTGATGTGGGAGGGGATCGACGAGCCGCTGCCGAGCGGCAACTGGCCGATCGTGGCTCCCTCCCCGCTGCGCTACCGCCCGGACAGCCAGCTTCCCCGCGAACTGACCCGCGCCCAACTCACCGACATCCGCGAGCAGTTCACCTCGGCCGCGTGGCGCGCCGCCCGTGTCGGCTTCGACCTGCTCGAACTGCACTGCGCCCACGGCTACCTGCTGTCCAGTTTCCTGTCCCCCCTCACCAACGGCCGCACCGACGCGTACGGCGGCTCACTGGAGCGGCGCCTGCGCTTCCCGCTGGAGGTCTTCGACGCGGTCCGCTCGGTATGGCCCGCCGAACGCCCGATGACGGTCCGCGTCTCCGCCACCGACTGGGCCGAGGGCGGCACGAGTGACGAGGACGCGGTCGAGATCGCCCGCGCCTTCGCCGCGCACGGCGCCGACGCGATCGACGTCTCCACCGGCCAGGTCGTCTCCGACGAGCGGCCGGAGTTCGGCCGCTCCTACCAGACCCCGTTCGCCGACCGCATCCGCCACGAGGTCCGGGTCCCGGTGATCGCCGTGGGCGCGATCTCCTCCTGGGACGACGTCAACTCCCTGATCCTGGCGGGCCGCACCGACCTGTGCGCACTGGGCCGCCCCCACCTCTACGACCCCAACTGGACCCTGCACGCCGCCGCCGAACAGTCCTACACCGGCCCCGGCATCCACTGGCCCACCCCCTACCACGCCGGCAACCGCCGCCCCCAAACCGGCCGCACGGACACCCCCAAACCCCGCCTGTCACTGGACGACTGATCCCCCCTCCGCGGAGCACGCCGAGCCCTACTACGCCGCTCCCGCGGGGGAGGGACCACCCCCGCAGGCGCGGGGACCACACGGTGTGGTTCCTGGCGGAAGTGGGATTCAGGTCGATCGCTCTCCCGGCGCGGTCCGTTAGTGGCACCGACCGCCCGGCGCCGGCCGCCAGCGGCCCGCCTTCCCCGGACCGCTCCACGCAGCCCCCTGCCCCGCCGCTCCTGCCTCGCACGCCCGCGCGTCCCCCAGATGGCGTACAGCCCGAATCGCCGCGGCCCCCATGAGGTTGGACCTCGGTCCAATTTTGTCGCGTTACATCTCGAAACCGCAGGTCAGCGGCATGCCACGAGGTGCCCGCAACGAACTGTGCCGACGGCCACAGCAAACGGGGTGCGCGAAGGCGCATAATGAGTCATGACAAAGCCCTCCGCACCGAAGCGCCATCTGCCGACGAGCCCCTTCAAGGCCCCGGTCGCGCCGGTCCCCAAGCACTTCGCCCTGGGCGACCAGGTCACGCACGACATGTACGGCCTCGGCCGCGTGATCGGCATCGAAGAGGGCGTCGCGGCGCTCGTCGACTTCGGCTCCTCGCAGATGCGGATCTTGAGCCCGTACGCCAAGATGACCAAGCTGTAGTACCGCTGTGCCCGGCACGGCACACCAGGCCCCCTCGGGGACCTGTCACGAAAGAGAGCCCTCCCATCGACTCGACGTCACTGTTCTCCGCCCCGGAAGGCCGGCCCCACCGCCCTACCGAGGCGTCGCCGCCCCCGGCGACCAACCCCTTCCAGGCCCCCGACTTCGGTGAGGCCGACACCTTCCCGGCGGACGACGCCGAGCCACCCGCCTCGGACATCCGCAGGCCGCGCCCCAGGGCGGCCTAGCCCCACTTGAACGCCTATCCCTGGACGGGAAGCTCCGGGTGGCGGGCCAGGAACACCAGGTAGGCGATGGCCGCCGTCGCCCCCAGCAGAGACAACCCGCCGCCCGCGACGGCTCGCCGCCTGCTCGCCCGCCCCGCTCCCGACGCCCGGTACTCGACCCAGGACCGCACCAGGCCGATCAGGGCCAGCGGCAGCGCGCCGCAGGAGACCAGAGCCCAGAACGGGCAACAGAACCAGCACCCCACGGACGCCCCACCGAACCAGACGGCAACCGCCGCCTTCTGTTGCGCCTCGCCCGCCCCGCCCACAGGATCCATGATCCGATCCAAGCAGTACGCCCGCGGCGGGCGGGCGGCGGGACCTCGGGACAAGAGGCGAACGCCGGACCGCCGCGATCGGGCACCACTTCGACGTACCGCAGACCGCCGCCCTCGTCGGCATGACGGAAGTGGCGCCGCGAGGCAGCACGTTCGTCGAGCCCTCGGATGTCCTCCCCGATCTCCGCCGCGACGCGCTCCGGATCGGTCACGAGACCACCGTCCCACGGCGTCGACGGCGGCCGGCGTCGGCGGCACCCCGTGAACGGGTTTGCCCTCCGCGCCAGCGGCAACGCGGAGTTCATGAGTCAGACGAACAGTGACACGCAGCAGAATTCGGTATCCAAGGCCCGGCGGGCCACCGCGAAGGTGACCGCTCCGGCGTCGCAGGCGGCGGAGAAGGCGGCCGAGAAGTCGGATGACGTGGCGTCGGCTGCCGTGAGCGCGGCGGAGCGTACGGCGGGGACGGGCGCCGCGGTGGTGCGCGGTGCGGCCGAGCGGGTCCAGGCCGGTCGGCAGGTCGTCGTCGCCGCCTCCGGACGGGCCGCCGGCCTGGCCAGGACGGCGTGGACGATGGTCGCCGGCCGGAAGGCCGTCGCCGCCGGGGCGGGAGCGGGGCTCGCGGCTGTGACCGCGGTGTCGTATCTCGCCGGGCGCCGGGCGGGGCGTCGTACGCACGGCCCGATCACCCGGCTCACCGGCGGTCGGATCTGACGGCAGGTCAGGTCGGGTTCAGCGCGAACTCCGCGCCCCTGTCCCGCAGTCGGTCGTGCAGCGCCCGGAACACCGCCGAGGAGCGCACGCCCGGCCAGTCGGCGGGAAGCAGGTCGGTGGGGAGTCCGGGGTCGGCGTAGGGCAGATGGCGCCAGGAGTCGAGGGTGAGGAGGTAGTCGCGGTAGGCATCCTCCGGCGGGGTGTCCGTGCGGCGTTCCCAGGCCCGGAGGAGAGGGGCGTGGGTGTCCAGGAAGCGCAGGTGTTCCTTGGCGATCGACTCCAGGTCCCACCAGCGGGCGACCGCCTCCGGGGTCGGGGTGAAGCCCAGGTGCTCGCCGCGGAAGAAGTCGACGTACGGGTCCAAGTGCAGTCGGCGCAGGGTGTGTTCGGTCTCCTCGTACAGCCGCGAGGGGGCGATCCAGACGCCGGGGGCCGCCGTGCCGAAGCCCAGGGAGGCCAGCCGGGAGCGCAGCACATGGCGCTTCTGGCGTTCGGTCTCCGGCACCGAGAACACCGCGAGCACCCAGCCCGCGTCCTCGGGCGGCGCGGCGGCGTAGATGCGGCGGTCGCCGTCCTCCATCAACTGGACGGCCTCGGGCGAGAGTTCGTACCCCGCGGCGCCCGTCTCCGTGCGGGCGGGCAGGAGCAGTCCGCGGCGCTTGAGGCGGGACACCGAGGAGCGGACGGAGGGCGCGTCCACGCCGACCGCGGCCAGCAGTCGGATCAGCTCGGCGACGGGCATCGGGCCCGGCATGGAGCGGCCGTACGCGCCGTAGAGCGTGACGATGAGAGACCTGGGTGCGTGCTGCTCGGACACGATGATCATCTTAGGTCGTCGGCATCACGCCTGGTCACCAGGGGTGCGCAGGCGGAACCGCTGCAACTTGCCGGTGGCGGTGCGGGGAAGGGCGGGAAGGAAGACGAACTCGCGCGGACATTTGTACGGCGCGAGTTCCGAGGTCAGGAAGGCGCGCAGCGCCTCCGGGTCGCGGCGCGCGCCCTCCCGCAGCACCGTGTAGGCGACCGCCACCTGTCCGCGTGCCGCGTCGGGGCGGCCGACCACCGCCGTCTCCACCACGTCCGGATGGCGCAGCAGCGCGTCCTCCACCTCGGGCCCCGCGATGTTGTACCCCGCCGATATGATCATGTCGTCGGCGCGGGCCACGTAACGGAGGTAGCCGTCGGGATCGCGGACGTACGTGTCGCCGGTGATGTTCCAGCCGCCGCGCACGTACTGGCGCTGGCGGGGATCGGCCAGATAACGGCAGCCGACCGGGCCGCGCACGGCCAGCAGTCCGGGTTCGCCGTCGGGCAGCGGGGTGCCGTCCGGCCGCTGCACCCGTGCCTGCCAGCCCGGCACCGGCACGCCCGTGGTGCCCGGTCTTATCCCGTCGTCCGCGGCGGAGACGAAGATGTGCAGCAGCTCGGTCGCGCCGATGCCGTTGATGATCCGCACCCCGGTGCGCTCGTGCCACGCCCGCCAGGTCGCCGCCGGCAGGTTCTCCCCGGCCGACACACAGCGCCGTAGCGAGGAGACGTCGTGGCCGTCCAGCTCGTCCAGCATGGCGCGGTAGGCGGTCGGGGCGGTGAACAGGACCGAGACGCGGTGTTCGGCGATCGCGGGAAGCAGCCGGCGGGGCCCGGACTGTTCCAGCAGGAGCGTGCTCGCGCCCGCCCGCAGCGGGAAGACCACCAGCCCGCCGAGGCCGAAGGTGAAGCCCAGCGGGGGGCTGCCGGCGAAGACGTCGTCGGGGCGGGGGCGCAGGACGTGCCGGGAGAAGGTGTCGGCGATCGCCAGCACGTCCCGGTGGAAGTGCATGCACCCCTTCGGGCGACCCGTGGTGCCCGAGGTGAAGGCGATCAGGGCGACGTCGTCACATGCGGTGTCCACCGCCGGGTAGGGGGCCGCGGGCGCGGCGCGGCGGAGGAGGTCGTCGGGGGTGTCCCCGCCGTACGTCGTGATGCGCAGCCCCGGTATCCGGGCCTTCGCCAGGTCCTCCACCGCGCGCGCGTCGCACAGCGCGTGGCCCACCCGCGCGATCTCGCAGATGGTCGCCAGTTCGTGCGGGCGCTGCTGGGCCAGCACGGTGACCGCGACCGCGCCCGCCTTCAGCACCGCGAGCCAGCAGGCCGCGAGCCAGGGGGTGGTGGGGCCGCGCAGCAGCACCCGGTTGCCGGGGACGACGCCCAGCTCGCCGGTGAGCAGATGCGCGATCCGGTCGACCCGCGCGCGCAGCTCGGCGTACGTCCACACGGGCCCGTCCGGGGTGCGGAAGGCCGGGCGGGCGCCGTCGGTGTGGCCGAGGAGTTCCACCGCGCAGTTCAGCCGGGCGGGGTAGCGCAGCTCCGGGAGGTCGAAGCGCAGCTCGGGCCACTCCTGTGGCGGCGGGAGGTGGTCGCGCGCGAAGGTGTCCACATGGGCCGAGAGATGCATGGCGCCCCCTTGCCGTGACGGACGTCCGGACGGGCATTCCTGGTGGGCTCGTGGTTGGAGCGTATCGTGTTGGTGACGGCAGTCAACTGTGCGCGATAACGTCGTGCGGGTGGACGGTCGCCGTGGTCCGTCCCGGAGGGAGGACCGGCAGTGCCCGCTTTCTCACTCGAACCGGAGCGGCTGGCCTGGTGCGCGCGGCTGCGGTCGCTCGCCGCCGAACGGCTGCGCCCGCTCGCCGACAAGGGCGCACCCGGCCGCGTCAACCGGCCGCTCCTGGCCGAGCTGGGCCAACTCGGCCTGTTGGAGTTGCTGTTCACGTCCGGCGCGCTCGATCTGTGCCTGATGCGCGAGTCGTTGGCGCAGGGCTGTACGGAGGCGGAGACCGCGCTCGCCCTCCAAGGGCTCGGCGCCCATCCGGTACACGCGCACGGCAGCGCGGCCCAGCGCGAGCGCTGGCTGCCGCGGGTCGCGGACGGGGGCGCGGTCGCGGCCTTCGCGCTGAGCGAGCCGGACGCCGGCTCGGACGCGGCCGCGCTGGCGCTCGCGGCCGAGGCCCGCGGGCCGGGCCAGTGGCGGCTGACGGGGGAGAAGTGCTGGATCTCCAACGCGCCCGAGGCCGACTTCTACACCGTCTTCGCGCGCACCGCACCACGCGCCGGCGCCCGCGGTGTGACGGCGTTCCTGGTCCCCGCCGACCGGCCCGGACTCACCGGCCGCGCACTGGAGATGATCTCCCCGCACCCCATCGGCGCGCTCGACTTCGACGCCGTTCCGGTCACCTCCGAGGATGTGCTCGGCGAGGTCGACCGGGGCTTCACCGTCGCCATGGGGACGCTCAATCTCTTCCGGCCCAGCGTCGGGGCCTTCGCGGTGGGCATGGCGCAGGCGGCGCTGGACGCGACCGTCGCGCACACACGTCAACGGCAGGCGTTCAAGGGTAAGTTGATGGACCTCCAGGCGGTGTCCCACCAGGTCGCGGAGATGGCGCTGCGCACCGAGGCGGCCCGGCTGATGGTGTACGCGGCGGCGAGCGCGTACGACGAGGGCGCGCCCGATGTGCCCCGCCGCTCCGCGATGGCCAAGCTGCTCGCCACGGAGGTCGCGCAGTATGTCGTGGACACTGCCGTGCAGTTGCACGGCGCGCGCGCCCTCCAGTGCGGCCATCTGCTCGAGCACCTCTACCGCGAGGTGCGGGCGCCGCGCATCTACGAGGGGGCGAGCGAGGTCCAACGGGGCATCATCGCCAAGGAGTTGTACGCCGCCCATGAGCAGGAGGCCCGGTGACGACCGAACGCGTCAACCCGCCCGAGCTGTCGCCGCCCACGGGGTTCGCGCACGCCGTCGTCGCCACCGGCTCCAGGGTGGTGTTCCTCGCCGGACAGACCGCGCTCGACGCCGACGGGAAGATCACCGGCGACACCCTGGCCGAGCAGTTCGAGCGGGCGCTGGGCAATCTGCTCACCGCCCTGCGCGCGGCCGGCGGCACCCCCGCGGATCTGGCGCGGGTCACGGTGTACGCCACGGACGTCGCCGCGTACCGCGCGCAGGCGCGGGAACTGGGGCGGCTGTGGCGGGCGGCGGCGGGCCGGGACTACCCGGCGATGGCCGTCGTTCAGGTCGTACGACTGTGGGACGAAACGGCACTGGTGGAGCTGGACGGGTTCGCCGTACTGCCGTGACGCGCCACCGGGCGGGTGACGGTCACACCCGTCGGGGTGGGTGACGGGTACCAGTGGAGACCGCCGAAACGGTACAAACCTGGAGGTATCCATGCCCGTCCACTCAGCCCACGCCGACCGCCCGGCCCGCTCCGTCCTCGCCGCGGCCCTCGGCGCCGCCGCCCTGCTGGCCCTCGCCGCGGGGCCGGCCCAGGCCGCGCCCGGCGAGTCCGTCACCGTCGAGACGGTCGGCCGCCTCGCCGCCGACGGCACCGTCACCCTGACCGGCACCTACCGCTGCACCGGCGGCACCGGACCGGTGTTCGTCACGTCCTCCCTGAGCCAGCGCGACCCCCGCGTGCGGCACGGCATCGGCGGCACCGCCGCGCGGTGCGACGGTACGACGCACACCTGGTCCAACTCCGGCACCGTCACCAGCGAGACCCTCCGGTCCGGCGCGGCCCACGTCCAGGCCACGGTGATGGAGCTGCGTCCGATGGGGCTGGTCCCGCTGCCGGTGTTCCACGCCACCGCCGACCAGGACATCACCCTGGCCCAGGGGTGAACCGGGCCGCCACACGCGAGGCGGGGCCCAGGGGAGGCGGCACCTCTCCAGGTGACGTGCCCCCTGGGCCGCCCCGGTGGTCTACGCCCGCTGCCAGCTGTGCGGCGCGTGGAAGGAATGCGGGCGCCAGGAGGTGGTGCCCGGAGAGGACGCCTCGGTGCCGGGGCCCGCGAGGGCGGTGCGGCTGAGCAGCAGGACGGTCAGGGCGGCCAGTTCCTCGTCGGTGGCTTCGCCCTTCTCGACCCGGATGGGCGGAGTGGGGGAGGGGGTGGACACGGGCATGGGGACCTCCGTCATTGAGGGGGGTTGCCGTGCTTGCGGGCGGGGCTCTCCGCGTGCTTCGTGCGGAGCATCGCCAGCGACCGCACCAGGACCTCACGGGTCTCGGCCGGGTCGATGACGTCGTCGACGAGGCCGCGCTCGGCGGCGTAATAGGGGTGCATCAGCTCGGACTTGTACTCCTTGACCAGCCGGGCGCGGGTGGCCTCGGGGTCCTCGGCGCCGGCGATCTGACGGCGGAAGATGACGTTGGCCGCGCCCTCCGCGCCCATCACCGCGATCTCGTTCGTCGGCCAGGCGAACGTCAGGTCCGCGCCGATCGACTGGGAGTCCATGACGATGTACGCGCCGCCGTACGCCTTGCGCAGGATCAGCGAGATCCTCGGCACGGTCGCGTTGCAGTAGGCGTACAGCAGCTTCGCGCCCCGGCGGATGATGCCGCCGTGCTCCTGGCCGACGCCCGGCAGGAAGCCCGGCACGTCCAGCAGGGTGACCAGCGGGATGCTGAACGCGTCGCACATCTGCACGAAACGCGCGGCCTTTTCGGACGCCTCGATGTCGAGGACCCCGGCGAGGGTCTGCGGCTGGTTGGCGATGATGCCGACGACCTGGCCGTCGAGGCGGGCCAGCGCGCAGATGATGTTGCGGGCCCAGCGCTGGTGGACCTCCAGGTACTCGCCGTCGTCGACGATCTCCTCGATCACCTTCGTCATGTCGTACGGCCGGTTGCCGTCCTCCGGCACCAGATCGGCCAGCGCCTCGCAGCGCCGGTCGGCCGGGTCGGAGCACTCCACGCGCGGCGGGTTCTCGCGGTTGTTGCCCGGCAGCAGCGACAGGAGGTAGCGGACCTCCTCCAGGCAGGTCTCCTCGTCGTCGTAGGCGAAGTGGCACACACCGCTCGTCTCGGCGTGGACGTCCGCGCCGCCCAGCCCGTTCTGCGTGATCTCCTCGCCGGTGACCGCCTTGACCACGTCCGGGCCCGTGATGAACATCTGCGAGGTCTCGCGGACCATGAAGACGAAGTCGGTCAGCGCGGGGGAGTAGGCGGCGCCGCCCGCGCAGGGGCCCAGCATCACGGAGATCTGCGGGATCACCCCGGAGGCGGCCGTGTTCCGGCGGAAGATGCCGCCGTAGCCCGCGAGCGCGGTCACGCCCTCCTGGATGCGGGCGCCCGCGCCGTCGTTCAGGGAGACCAGGGGGGCGCCGGCCGCGATGGCCATGTCCATGATCTTGTGGATCTTGGTGGCGTGCGCCTCGCCGAGGGCGCCGCCGAAGATCCGGAAGTCGTGCGCGTAGACGAAGACGGTACGGCCCTCGACCGTGCCCCAGCCGGTGATCACACCGTCGGTGTACGGCTTCTTCGCCTCCAGGCCGAACCCGGTCGCCCGGTGCCGGCGCAACTGCTCGACCTCCTGGAAGGACCCCGGGTCCAGGAGCAGCTCGATCCGCTCCCGCGCCGTCAGCTTGCCCTTGGCGTGCTGCGCCTCGGTCGCCTTCTCGCTCGGGCCGGCGAGCACGCTCTCGCGTATGCCGGCCAGTTCCGCGATGTGGGACTTCATCTCTGCCTGCCTCTGCGGTGAGGTGACGTGACATCGGACGCTGCCCGCGCCGGGCCGCCGCTCGGGGCACCCGGAGCCGATCGTGGCAACGCGCTCTGACCGGGCGCTGACGGGCCGCTTACGGTCCGGCCCCGCACCCCCGCGCCGGGCCCCCTCACACCGGCAGCAGCGCCGTCGGAGCCAGCGGCTCACCCGTGAGCGCCGGATCGTGCGAGAGGATCGCCAGCTCCACCTTGCGCAGCGCGGGCGAGGGCTGTATCCCCAGCTCCTCGTCCAGCCTGCGGCGCATCCGGCGGAACACGTCGAGCGCGTCGGCCTGCCGGCCCGAGCAGTACAGGGCGACCATCAGCTGCTCGCAGAATCGCTCGCGCAGCGAATGGTTGGTGTGCGCCTCGGCCAGCTCCGCGAGTACGGACGCGTGCCTGCCCAGGCGCAGTTCGGCGTCGAAGCGCAGTTCCATCGCGCGCATCCGGTACTCCTCGTACCGCGCCCCGGCGAGCTGGCACATGGTGCCGCCGGGGAAGCCGCCGAACACCGGGCCCCGCCACAGCGCGAGCGCCTCGCCGAGCATCCGGGCGGTGCGCTCGGCGTCCTCGGGCCCGGCCGACTCGGCCTGCCGTACGGCCCGGACGAACTCGGCCGCGTCCAGCTCGCCCTCGCCGACGCTGAGCCGGTAGCCGGCCGGATGGATGGTCACCCGTGAGGCCGGGCGCTCCGGCTCCAGCGCGCGCAGCCTGCGCCGCAGCCGGCTGATGTGGGCCTGGAGGGCGTTGGCCCGGTGGTCCGGCAGCGCCTCGCCCCACATCTCCTCCGCCAGGCTCTCCCCGGACACCGGCCGGCCCTCGCTGACCAGCAGGGTCTGCACCAGAGTGCGCTGAAGATCGCCGCAGACGTCCGCCTCACCGGCGGCGGTGCGTATCTCCAGCGCCCCGAGAATGGAGAACCTGAGCATATCTCTCCCCCTAGCTGACAATTCCTCGCCGACGGTTTTTCCGAAGCGGTGCTGCCGTGCAAGAAAGAATTCGCCGAACGCGCCATGCCCCGGCGGGCCTCGACCTGTACCGCGGCCCGCCGGGGCGTTAGTTCCGCCGGGACGGGGGGCGGCCGGCGGCTTCTGGGTGGTGCCGGCGCCCGAGCGTATTCTCGGGGGCGCCGGCTGGTGATGCCGAATTCACGGACGGACGCCTGCGATTTCCCACCGTCCGGGGCGGGAAGCGCGTCCAGCCATGGTTCCGGCCGTGGCGGAGAGGGCAGGATTCGAACCTGCGCGGGCCGCTGGGCCCGACCAGTGTGGTGCACACGGTCCCCGATCGGCCACTCCGGGCACCTCTCCCCGTGTCCGGCGCCGGATTCCGGTGCCGTTCACGTCAACCACATTGGCAGTGACGGCTGACGGAAAGCTGACGCGGTTCTGACGCAGGTAAATGAATGCCCAACTGCTCTTTTCCGGAGCAACGTTACGGTGCTGTACTCCCTTTGACGGAATACGCACCCGAAAGGGGTAAGGGAATGACCGCGACCACCACCGAGACCGGTACAGACAGTCTGATTCTCAACGCGATACGCACCCACACCGCGAGCGAGAACCCGAGTTCCTTCCTCGCGCTCAACAGCGGAAACAGCGTCTTCACCGTCCCCGGCGTGGACGGTGTCGTCGTCTACCGTCGCACCGGCCGCTGGGCCGTGCAGTTCGGCGGCCCGTTCGCGGCCGAGGCGGACTACGGCACCCTCCTGGACGCCTTCCGGGACCACGTCCGCGGCGAGGGCCTGGGCCTGGTCGGGGTGCAGCTCCAGCGCGCCGACGCCGAGCGGTACGCGGCGCGCGGCTGCGTCGTCAACCAGATCGGCGCCTCCTGGGCGGTCGGCCTGGAGGACTTCACGCTGCGCGGCACCAAGTTCATGCAGCTGCGCAACAAGATCTCCCGCGCCCTGCGCAACGGCCTCCAGATCCAGGAGGTCGACGCGGCCGAGGTCGCCGACGACATCGCCGTGATCGACAAGGCGTGGCTCGGCTCCAAGGGCGGCGCGCAGCAACTGGAGTTCCTGGTCGGCCAGATCGGCGGGCCCGCCCAGGCGCAGCGCCGGCTGTTCAGCGGCACCATCGACGGCGAGCCGGTCGCCTACATCTCCTACTCGCCGGTCTACGGCAGCCGGGCCGGCTGGATGCACGACCTCAGCCGCCGCATCCCCGAGGGCTCGCCGGGCCTGATGGAGGCCATCAACGCGCACGCCATCGAGATCTTCCGCGCCGAGGGCGTCGACTGGCTGCACTTCGGCTTCACGCCGTTCACCGGGCTGGACGCCGAGCACGAACTCGACGGCCACAGCCCGGCGTTCCAGTGGCTGATGCACGCCCTGTGGGCCGAGGGCGCGGCGCTGTACCCGGCGCAGACCCAGCTGTCGTACAAGCAGAAGTGGGCCCCCGACGTGCTGATCCCCGAGTACGTCGCCTTCGACGGACCGCAGGCCTCGCTGCCCGGCTTCGCGCACATCTTCCGCGCCTGCAAGGCGTTCTGACTACCCATCAGTGAACTGACAGACAGGAGAAGCTGAAATGAGCCAGTCCACCGAGGAGCTCTCGCACGCCGTCGTCGAGCAGCTGATGGCCGTCATCGGCGCCCCCGACGACACCGGGGTCGCCGAAACCGCCGACGCCGCGGTGCGTGCCCTGGACGAGCGGCTGCGCGCCGAGGCGACCGCCTGAGTGGCCGCGCGGGCGGCCGCCCGGTGCCGGCCGACGGGGCGAGGGTGGCCCGATCAGACCGGCATCAGTGCCACATCAGTGCCGCACGGAACGCTGGACGCACGTTCGCCCGGTGGTCCGGGTCCGGGAGCGCCGCACTGCGCTCCCGTCGCCCGGGTCCGCCGGGCGGGCCACAGCCCGCGGCGGTGACGCCACGCGGGAGCTGAAGTCGACTCGCGGCGCCCGCAGGTCCGCAGGTCCGCGGGGCAGCGGCGCCGCCGCCCGCTATCGGGCACTTTCTCCCAAGGAGAGCAACGCATGCAGCGTCCGCACATACAGGAAGCCGTGGCCGCGGCCGCACCGGGCGGCGAACGCACCGGCGCGTCGGCCACCTTCGCCGAACTGCTCAAACGGGTCAAGGCCGAGGGTCTCCTCGATCTGGACCCGCGCTACTACGTGGGCAAGCTCGCCCTCAACACCGCCTTGCTGGGCGTCGGGTTCATCGCCTTCTTCGAACTGGGCGACACCTGGTGGCAGCTGCTCACCGCCGTGTGGATGGGCCTGTGCGGCGGCCAGTCGGCGTTCATGTGGCACGACGCCGGCCACAAGGCCATGTTCCGCAGCAAGAAGGCCGCGTCCGCCGTCGGGTACGTGCACGCCAACCTGGTCAACGGGGTCAGCTACGGCTGGTGGGTCAACCACCACAACCGGCACCACTCCAACCCCAACCACCTCGACATGGACCCGGACATCGGCCGGCGCACCGCCATCTTCGACATCAAGCAGTACCCGACCCGCAAGGGCACCCAGAAGTTCGTGGTGCGCTACCAGAGCGTGATGTTCTTCGTGCTGCTGGTGCTCGAGGGCTTCAAGATGCTCAAGACCGCGGTCAAGTCCATCACCGGTGGCAAGACCAAGCGGCCCGCGCTGGAGACCTCCCTCATCCTGCTGCGCGCCGCCGTCTACCTCACCTGCGTCTTCACCGTCCTGTCCCCGGAGCTCGCGGTCGCCTTCATCGTCGTCCAGCACGCCGCCCTCGGCGTGTACTTCGGCATGATCTTCGCCCCGAACCACAAGGGCATGGAGGTCCGCGACGGCGAGGAGGAGACCCTGGACTGGCTGGAGCGGCAGGTCCTCACGTCCCGCAACATCCGCCCCAGCCTGCTCATCGACTTCCTCTACGGCGGCCTCAACTACCAGGTCGAGCACCATCTGTTCCCGGCCATGCCGCAGAAGAACCTGCCGCGCGCCCGCGAACTGACCATGCAGTACTGCGCCGAACGCGGTGTGCCGTACCACGAGGTCGGCTTCTGGCGCTCGTACCGCGAGGTCGCCTCCTTCCTGCACAAGGTCAGCGCGCCGGTGCGGCGCGGTGACGTGGAGGAGCAGATCCGCCGCCAGGCCATGGAAACGGCCTGATCCCCCAACTCCCCTTGCCCGTCCCTGACCTACCCCCACACCTGGCCCCCGGGCCGCACGCCCGGGTCCGCCGGTGACCCGGGCGGTTCCTTCCCCAGAAGCACTGCGACAGCGTGCGACAGCAGTTTCCAAGGAGCCAGCCCCATGTCCCAGACCACCGCCGCGGCCGGCGGTCGCACCGCTCCCGCCCCGATCGGCGCCCGCCTGGACCGCATGCCGATCACTCCCCTGCACCGAAGACTCACCGCGGTCATCGGTGTCGGTCTGTTCTTCGACACCTTCGAGAACAACCTCTCCGGCACCATCGGCAAGGTGCTCCAGAGCGACTTCGGCTTCGGCACGACCTCGCTCAAACTCGTCCTGGCCTCCGCGTTCGTCGGCCAGTTCATCGGATCCCTGACGCTCGGCCGGATCGCGGACCGGTTCGGCCGGCGTCGGGCCTTCCTGGTCAACCTGGCGATCTACTCGGCCTGTTCCCTGCTCGGCGCCTTCGCGCCGAACGCCGCCTGGCTGATCGTCACCCGCTTCTTCGCCGGTCTCGGCATCGGTGCCGAGCAGGCCCTCTCGGACTGCTATCTGGCGGATGTGCTGCCCGCCGCCAAGCGCGGCCGGTTCATCGCCTGGGCGTACACCCTCGCCTTCTGCGGGGTGCCCGCGGTCGGCTTCGCCGCCCTGTGGCTGGTGCCGCTGTCCCCGCTCGGGGTGGCCGGCTGGCGCTGGCTGTTCGTGCTCGGCGCCCTCGGCTCCGCCGTCGTCTGGGTGCTCCGCCGCCAGCTGATCGAGTCCCCGCGCTGGCTCGCCGCCACCGGCCGCACCGAGGAGGCCGACCGGCTCGTTGCCCGCCTGGAGGCCGAGGCCGCCCGGCAGGGGTTCCCGCCGGCCCCGCCCGCCGCGCGGCAGGACACCGCGGGCCCCGCGCGGGACACCCGGCTGCGCGACATCTTCCGGCCCGGTCTGCTGCGCCGCACCCTCGTGCTGTGGGTGTTCTGCATCCTGTCCACCGTCGGCTACTACGGCTTCGGCACCCTCGCCCCGCAGATCGTCGCCGCCAAGGGCTACGGCGTCGTCGCCGGGCTCGGCTTCACCGCGCTCTCCTTCCTCGGCTACCCGGTGGGCTCCGCGCTCGTCCTGCCGGTCGTGGACCGCGTGGAGCGCCGTACCCTCGTCGCCGTCTCGGCCGCCGCGATGGTGGTCGCGGGCCTGGGCTTCGCCTACGCCTCCTCCGCCGAACTCATCGTGCTGTGCGGCTTCGCGTACACCCTGTTCAGCAACGTCTTCTCCAGCGTGTCGCACGTGTACCTCTCCGAGCAGTACCCGACCGAGATCCGGGCCACCGCCGCGGGCGCCGCGTACTCGCTGTCGAAACTCAGCGCGGGCGCCCTGCCGTTCGCACTGCTGCCGGTCCTCGACGCGCACGGCCCCGGCGCACTGTTCGGCGTCATCGCCGCCGCCATGGCCGTCCTCGCCGTCACGGTGCTCACCCTCGGCGAGCGCACCACCGGTGTGTCCCTGAAGTGAACGACCCTTACTCAGCAAGGAGTTGAGCATGGCCTACGTCATAGGACTGCCCTGCGTCGACATCAAGGACCGCTCCTGCGTCGACGAATGCCCCGTGGACTGCATCTACGAGGGCCGCCGCGCCCTGTACATCCATCCGGACGAATGCGTGGACTGCGGCGCCTGCGAGCCGGTGTGCCCGGTCGACGCCATCTACTTCGCGGACGACATGCCCGAGGAGTGGGGCGACGACCACGCCACCTCCAACGCCGACTTCTTCGCCGCCCTCGGCTCGCCCGGCGGCGGCGGCACGCTCGGCCCCCAGGACCACGACTCCCCGCTGGTGGCGGCCCTGCCCAAGAAGGTGACGGCATGAGCGGCATCCTCGCGGGCAAGCGCGTCCTGGTGACCGGCGTGGTCACGGACGCCTCCATCGCCTTCCACGTGGCCAGGATCGCCCAGGAAGAGGGCGCCGAGGTGCTGCTCACCGGGTTCGGGCGGCTCTCCCTGATCGAGCGGTTCGCGCAGAAGCTTCCGAAGCCCGCCCCCGTCATCGAGCTGGACGTCACCGACCAGGACCAGCTGGACACCCTCGCCGAACGGCTCGGCGCGCACACCGACGGCCTCGACGGCGTGGTGCACTCCATCGCCTTCGGACCGCAGGGCGCCTTCGACTTCCTGGGCGGCACCTGGGACGACGTCTCGACCGCCGTGCACGTCTCGGCGTACTCCCTCAAGTCCCTGACCACCGCCTGCCTCCCGCTCCTCAAGCGGCGCGGTGGCTCGGTCGTCGGGCTCACCTTCGACGCGTCCGTGGCCTGGCCGCACTACGACTGGATGGGCGTCGCCAAGGCCGCGCTGGAGTCCACCAGCCGCTATCTCGCCCGCGACCTGGGCGAGTTCGGCATCCGCAGCAACCTGGTCGCGGCCGGCCCGCTGCGCTCCATGGCCGCCAAGTCCATCCCCGGCTTCGGCGAACTGGCCGACGTGTGGACCACCGGACGGGCCCCGGCCGGCTGGGACCTCACCGACCCCGAGCCGGCCGCCCGCGGGGTCGTCGCCCTGCTGTCGGACTTCTTCCCGCGCACCACCGGCGAGATCGTCCACGTGGACGGCGGGGTGCACATGATGGGCGCCTGAGACGCCCCGAGCGCCCTCGGCGCGGACACGGGAAGGGGGCGGGTGCCGGGTCGGCACCCGCCCCCTTCCCGTGGTGTCACTCGGTCGCGCCGCCCGGCAGGATCCGCCGGAACCCGGTGTACGGCACCAGCGCGTCCGGCAGCAGCACCGAACCGTCGTCCTGCACGCCCTGCTCCAGGAGCGCCGCCACCGTCCGCCCGATCGGCAGCGCCGAGCCGTTCAACGTGGCGGCCGGTGTCTTGCGGCCGTCGGCCCGCTTGACCCGGATGTCCGCGCGCCGCGCCTGGAAGGTGCCGCAGTCGGACACCGAGGAGATCTCCCGGAAGGCGTCACCGCCCGGCAGCCACACCTCGATGTCGTACGTCATCCGCGCCGAGAAGCCCATGTCGCCCGCCGGCAGCAGCACCGTTCGGAAGGACAGTTCGAGCCGGCGCAGGCACTCCTCCGCGTGTCCGACCATCAACTCCAGCTGCTCCTGCGCCTCTTCGGGCGCGCAGATCCGTACCAGCTCCACCTTCTCGAACTGGTGCAGCCGCAGCACACCGCGGGTGTCGCGGCCGTACGCCCCCGCCTCCGCGCGGAAGCAGGGGGTGCGGGCGGTGAAGGCGTACGGCAGCGCCCGCGCGTCCAGCAGTTCCCCGGAGACCAGGTTGGTCAGCGGCACCTCGGCCGTCGGGATCAGGAACAGCTCCCGCTCCCCGACCTGGGTGCGGAACAAGTCCTCTTCGAACTTGGGGAGTTGTCCGGTGCCGGTCATGGTGTCGCGGGAGACCAGGAACGGCACCGACTGCTCGGTGTAGCCGTGCTCGCGGGTGTGCAGGTCGAGGAAGAAGTCGGCGAGGGCGCGCTCCAGACGGGCCCCGGCGCCGTGTGCCACGCTGAACCGGGCGCCGGACAGCTTGGCCGCGGTCGGCGGGTCGAGGATGCCGAGGGCCTCGCCGATCTCGGCGTGGTGCCGGGCGCCCTTGGCCGGGCGCGGCGCGGGACCGCCCCGCCGCACCTCCACGGCCTCCTTCTCGGAGTCGCCGTCCGGGACGCTGTCCAGCGGCAGGTTGGGGATGCCGAGCAGCATCTCGGTCAGCTCCCGCGCCGCCACCCGGGCGAGCGCCTCCGCCTGCTGCACCTCGGCCCGCAGCGCGCGGGCGGCCTCCTTCTCCGTCTCGCTGGGCGGGCCCGAACGGCGCGCCTTTGCCGTCCTGTTCAGCTCGGTGCGCAGCCGGGTCACCTCGGCGTTGGCGGCCGAACGGGCGCGCAGCGCACCGCCCACCGCGTCCAGGTCGAGGTCGTAGCGGCGGCGGGCCAGGCGGCGCCTGGCGTCCTCGCCGGCCTCGATCAGCTCATTGGGATCGTGCATGGCGGTCTCCTGACGGGGCGGGGGAGAGGTCGGGGGTGGCGGGGGCGGCGGTGTGCCGGGTGCCGAGCAGCCGGTAGCGCAGCGGGTGGGCCGTGCGCAGCCGGAGCGCGTAGAGGAGCCCGCCGAGCGCGACCAGCGGCAGCAGCCAGGGCAGCGCGGCGATCACCTTCGAGGGCGAGCCGGTGAGCATGTCGAAGTTGCCGACCACCAGCCACACGGAGGCGGCGAGCCCGGCGAAGCCCAGCAGCGGGGCGAGGGTCTCCTTCCACCAGTGCCCGTGCCCGGCGCGCAGCCGCAGCCCGAGCACGGAGAGCGCGGCCAGCGCCTGGAGCGTGACGATGCCGAGGGTGCCGAGACCCAGCATGCTGGTGGTCAGGTCGGCGTACGGGTCCAGGCCCGCGACCGCGAACCCGGCCAGCACCAGCGCGGTCAGCACGCTCTGCCAGACGCTCGCCCGGTGCGGGGAGCCGTGCCGGGCGTGCTCGGCGGCCAGGGTGCGGGGGAGCAGCCCGTCCTGGGCGAGGACCTGGGCATAGCGGTTGGCGGCGCTGTGCAGGGCCAGCGTCGCCGCGAACAGGCTGGTGCACAGCAGGACTTGGAGCATGGTGCTGCCCGCGGTGCCGAGGAAGTCGTCGCCGAGTCCGAAGAACAGGTCGCCCATCTGCTTGCCCGCGACCTCGCGCACATGGTCCGGGCCGATCGCGCCCACCGCGAGCCAGCTGGTCAGCGCGTAGAACCCGGCGATCAGCGCGGCGGCCGCGTACGTCGCGCGGGGCACGCTGCGCTCCGGGTCGCGCGCCTCCTTGCCGTACAGCGCCGCCGACTCGAACCCGATGAAGGACACGAACGCGAACATCAGCGAGACACCGACGCCGGGGCCGGCGGCGGTGTGCGGGGAGAAGGAGGCGGCGGGCAGCGCGTGCAGTCCGTGCCGGACGAGGATCGCCACGTCCAGGGCCGCGAGCACCCCGATCTCGCCCAGCATCAGCAGGGCCAGCACGCGGGCGCTGAGCGCGATCTCCCGGTAGCCGAGCACCGCGGTCAGCACCAGCCCGACCGCCGCGCACCACTCCCAGGACACCGTCAACCCGTGGGCGGCGAGGACGAGCTGGGTGAAGTATCCGAGCGCACCGGCCAGTCCGATGGTCGCGCAGTTGTACGACAGCAGGGCCAGGTATCCGGCCGCGACCGCCGGGGGCCGGCCGAGCCCGTCGGCGACGGAGGCGTAGAACCCGCCGGACCCGCCGGTGCGCCGGGCGCTGACCGCGTACCCGGCCGAGAAGCACAGCAGGGTCACCCCGGCGAACAGGAACGCCGCCGGCACCCCGGCGCCGTCCCCGAACGCGAACGCGAGCGGGACCGTACCGACCATCGCGGACAGCGGTGCCGCGGCGGCGACGATGAGAAACAGAATGTGCGCCGTACCGAGCCGCCCCGACACGGGCGGCGAACCACTGGTGGTGGACATGGGGGCTCCAGACATGGGGAGAGAGGTGGGGACTGTGGGGGGTGACGTAAGGCCGACAGCCGCCCGCGGAACGTTCTCGGCGGACGGCTGTTGCGACGCGGGGCGGCTGCTCAGGCGGGCGCGATCGCCAGAGCGGTGTTCTGCCCCCCGAATCCGAGGGAATTGCTCAGCGCCAGATCGATCGGCATCTCGGTCAGGGTCTGCGCCAGCTTGATCTCCATCCGGGAGTCCGGCATCACCAAGTTGGCGGTGGGCGGGATGATTTCGTGCTCCACGCTGAGTACGGTGAACGCGGCCTCGACCGCCCCCGCCGCCCCCAGCAGATGCCCGGTGACCCCCTTCGTGGACGTCACCACCGGATCGCCGCGCAGCGTCCGCTGGATCATCCGTGCCTCGGACAGGTCGTTGAGCGGCGTCGACGTACCGTGCGCGTTGACGTGCTCGACGTCGTCGGGGTCCGCCCCCGCGTCGGCGAGCGCCGCGCGGACCGCCGCCTCGATGCCGGCGCCCTCGGGATGCGGCGACGTCATGTGGTGGGCGTCGGCCGTGGCGCCGTACCCGATGATCCGCCCGTGGATGTGCGCGCCACGGGCCCGCGCGTCGGCGACGCGCTCCATCACCAGGATCCCGGCCCCCTCGCCGGCCACGAACCCGTCGCGGTCGGCGTCGAAGGGGCGGGACGCGGACGCCGGGTCGTCGTGCCGCCTGGACAGCGCGCCCATCTGGGCGAACCCGGCCATGACCAGCGGGGTGATCATGGCCTCGCTGCCGCCGGCCAGCACGATGTCGCAGCGGCCGAGGGCCAGCAGGTCCCGGGCGGTGCCGATGGCCGTCGCGCCGGACGCGCACGCGGTGGCCACCACCAGGTTGGGTCCGGTCGCCCCGAACTCGATGGCCGTCTGACCGGCCAGCATGTTCGGCAGCTGCATCGGCAGCAGCAGCGGCGACACCCGGTCCGCGCCCTGCTCGCGCAGCACATGGTGCTGTTCCTCGACCGTGCCCGGACCGCCGTCGGCGCAGCCGAGGACCACGCCCACGCGGGCGCCGTCCCAGGTCTGCGGGTCCAGGCCCGCGTCGGCCACCGCCTCGTGCGCGGCGACCAGCGCGAACTGCACGAACCGGTCCAGACGGTGGGCCCGGCGCGCGCTGAGCAGGCGCTCGGGGTCGAAGTCGGGCACCCGGCAGGAGATCTGTACGGGATTGTCGGCCAGCACCGGATCGAGGGCCGCGGCCGGCCTGCCGTCGCAGACCGCCGCCCAGCTCGGTCCGACCCCGATCCCGCCGGGGGTGATCAGACCGAGCCCGGTGACGGCGATGTCCATCGCGGCCATCAGACCTTCGCGCTCCGCTCCTCCATCAGCCGGACCATGTCGGCCACGGTGTCGGCTTCGAGCAGGTCGTCGTCGCTGATGTCCAGGTCCAGCTCGGACTTCAGCAGCAGCGACAGCTCCACGACGGCCAGCGAGTCCAGCTCGATGTCCTCCCGCGTGGCCTCGGGGGTGATGGCCTCGGGCGACACCTTGAGCTTGTTGGACAGAATTTCCTTGAGCTGCTCCAGCATGTCGGTTCCTTTCGAAGGTCTTTCCTGACGATCGGTCAGATGGTCTGGAGCTCGGGCCAGACGACGGTGGCCGCGCCCCAGGACAGCCCGCCGCCGAACGCGGTGAGCAGCACCCGGTCCCCCGCCGTGAGCCGGCCGTCGGCGGTGGCCTCCGCGAGCAGCAGCGGGATCGAGGCGGCACCGGTGTTGCCGACCCGCGCGATATTGCTGAGCTGCCGCTCCGGGGGGATGCCGAGCCGGTCCGAGACCGCGTCCAGGATCCGGGCGTTGGCCTGGTGCGCCCCGAACCGGTCGACGTCGTCCAGACGCCAGCCGGCCCGCTCGACGGCCTCGGTGGACGCGCTGGTCATACGCTCCACCGCGTGCCGGTACGTGTCCCGGCCGAGCATCCGGAAGTAGTGGTCCTCCGGGGCGGCCGGGCGGCCCGAGGAGCGCTGCTTGGAGCCGCCCGCCGGGACCTCGATCAGATGGCTCAGCTCGCCGTCGCTGCCGAGCACCAGCGGCCCGAGCGCACCGGGCTCGTCGGGCGAGCCGGCCCGCAGCACCACCGCGCCCGCGCCGTCCGCGAAGATCACGGCGGTGGTGCGGTCCTCCGGGTTGATGATCGTGGTGAAGGCGTCGGCGGCGATCAGCAGCACGCTGTCGGCGATCCCCGCGGCGATCAGCCCGGCGGCGGACGCGAGGCCGTACAGGAACCCGGAGCAGACGGCCGCCACGTCGAAGGCGGGCACCTGGCCGAGTCCGAGCCGCGCGGCCACCTGGGGGGCGGTCGCGGGGCACGGCTGGTCCGGGGTGGTGGTGGCGAGCACCACCGCGCCGACCTGCTCGTCGCCCGCCGACTTCAGGGCCCGCAGCCCCGCCTCCACCGCGAGGTCCCCGGTGGAGGTGCCGGGGGAGATGTAGAACCGCTCGGCGATGCCGGTACGGGTGCGGATCCATTCGTCGGAGGTGTCGAGGCGCTGCGAGAGGTCCTCGTTGGTGACGATGTTGGGCGGGACGTACGAGCCGATCCCGGTGACGACCGCCGCCCGCCCGGTACTCATGCGCCGGCCCCCGAGGCGAGGACCTCGACCGGCAGGCCCATGTACTCCATACGGACCTCGGCCATCTCGTCGGTCCACTGCTCGGCCATGTCGTAGCGCTGGTCGGGCGTGGTGTCGAGCAGGCGGACGCCCGGCCAGACCTCGTAGTCGCCGATCAGGTCGGCGTGCTTGAACATGCCGTCCTGGAACAGCTCCTCGCGGTGGATGACGAACTCCCGGTCCGGCAGCTCGTCCCACAGCCTGACGCCCGAGCGCAGGATCTCCAGCAGCCGGGGGGTGTACTCGGGGTGCGCGACGAGGTGGTCGCGCAGGATGGTGCTGGCCACGGTGAGGTGGCGGATCTCGTCGATGGCGGTGCCGCGGGAGATCTCGCCGGTCGCCGGGGACAGCGGGGTCCACTTGCGCTCGCTCAGCTCGGCCGCGGGGGCGAGGACGCCCTCGATGATGATGGCGAACACGCCGACGCCGCCGGCGAAGTCGGCCTTGTCGCGGACGATGTCCAGGGTGAAGTCCACCACCGGGTTCAGCACCCGCTTGCGGTAGTCCCGGGACATCTCCTCGATCTCCCGCAGCAGGGCGCTCTGCGGGATGCCGAGGTCCACCAGGTGCTGGCGGAAGACACGGGCGTGCCGGGCCTCGTCGATCAGCTGGGTGGCGTAGAACTCCATCTCGGGGATGCCGGGCGCGATGGTCACGTAGTGGCCGAGCAGCCGGGTGGCCAGCTCCTCGGAGAGGGCCCGGAAGCCGAACTCCAGGATCAGCGCCTCGCGCAGCGGGCCGGGGGCCTTCAGGAAGTCGGGGGTGAGGGCGTCCACGTGGTGGCCGGTGGCACCCCGGTCGCGCAGGGTGCCCTGGGCGACGGAGGTGAACCAGTAGGCGAGGTCGCACTCCTCGGGGCCGAGGGTGAGTTCCTTCGCGCCGTCCAGCAGGCCGGGGGCCTTCTCCCAGTCGGCCTCGGGGGCAACGGGTGCGGTCATGATGCGGCGGTCTCCTTCGCCGGACGCAGGGAACCGGCGAACAGCCCGCCGGTGTAGCTGAGCAGCGGCAGGCCCTCGTCCGCGGTGGCCCGGACGACATGGCCGAGCAGCAGCTCGCTGTCGCCCGCGGGGTGCGCGGAGTGGAACCGGCAGACGTAGTGGGCGAGGGCGCCCGCGATCAGCGGGGCCTGGGCGTAGCGGTCGGCGGTCCAGGCGAGGCCGGCGAAGGCCGCGCTGCCGTCGGGCCGGGAGCTGTCGGCGAACCGCCGTGCCACGTCGGCCTGTTCACCGCCGAGCACATTGATCGCGAACCGGCCCTCGGCGGCGGCGAGGCGGGCGAAGGACGAGCCCGCCCGCAGCACCACCCCGACCAGCAGGGGCGCGCGCGAGACCAGGGTGACGGTGCTCGCGGTGGTGCCGTGCATCCGTTCCTCGGGGCCCGTGGTGAGCACGGACACCGGGGAGGCCAGGTGGTACAGGGCCCGCCGGCGCTCGGCGGGGTCCTGGCGCACCGCCCGGCGCACCGGGGTCGCGGCGGTGGTCATCGTACGGCCTCCGTCTCGCGGACGACGGGACGCGCGGGGACGTGCCCGACGGGCACCGGGTCCATCGCGTGCCCGACCGGCTTGGGGTGCGGCAGGCCCAGGTCGTCCAGGAGGCGGAGGTAACCCTCCTGGCGCACCGGCTCGAAGGGCAGCGCGAAGGACTTCATGAAGTTGCCGAACAGGCCCCGGTCGCCGAAGAGATGGAACGGCAGCACCAGCAGCGCCCACTCCGGCTTGACCAGCAGGCACCACAGCGCGGCGACCGCGCCCTGGGTGATGAGGCTGTGCATGACGTTGTAGAGGACGTAGTACGCCTTGTGGATCGGCCGGCCGCCGCTCTTGCGGAAGGCGATGGCGCCGGGGATGTAGCCGATCAGGTCGATGTACAGGAACAGCCCGAGCGCCGGCAGCCAGCGGATGTCACCGAAGTGGTAGATGATCATCCCGGTGGTGACCGCGAGGCCCACCAGGTACTCGGCGCGGTGCAGCGAGTACGTGCGGGGCGTCTCGAAGGGGTTCGCCTGGTCCATGGTCAGCTCCTTCGGCCGGTGCTACGCGCCGACCGTGGCGGGCGTGTTCAGCTCGATGCCGCCCTGGATGCGCACGGCCGGGTACAGACCGGTCAGGGCCCAGGCGACGGTCTCCTTGATGACCCGCTCGGCGATCGGGTCGAGGATGCCCTCCAGGCTCGGGATGCCGAAGTCGAAGTCGGCGTCGAAGCGGACGGCGACGTCCGCGCCGTTCTGCTTGACCGACCAGACCCCGGTGAACGAGTCGAAGTCGCCGTCGGACTGCTCGAAGCGGATCTCGCCCGCCTCCGGCAGCACCGTGTCGTCCTCGGTCCAGCGCAGCAGTCCGCTGCGGAAGTGCAGCTCCCAGCTGGAGGAGGGCTTGGGCTCGGGGTACGCGGAGTGCACGGTGGTCGCGTTGACGTGCGGCGCGAGGTCGGGGTACTTCTCCCAGCGCCGTACGGCGTGCAGCACCTCCTCGGCCTGCTCCGCGGGTATCAGGGCTTCCAGTTCGACGTGCCGCACGATCAGTTACCGCCTTCCGGCATAGTGGCCGCGCCCTTGATGAGGTCTCGGGTGGCCAGGTCGAAGGAGTTGACGAGGTAGTCGAGGTCGGTGTCGTTCAGCACGGCGGGCGGGGTGAACCGGACCACCGAGCTGCCGTTCATGGAGTGGTTGGCGACGACGCCGTGGTTGAACAGCTCGATCAGCAGCTCGCCGGCGAGGCCCGCCTCGACCAGCTCCACGCCGATGAGCAGCCCCTGGCCGCGGACGTCCACCACCAGCTCGGGGATGTTGCGGTGGGCGACCTCCGCGATCCGCGGCAGCAGCCGGGCACCGAGGTCCATGGACCGGGTGACCAGGCGCTCCTCCTTGACGGCGCGGACCGCGCCCATCACCGCGGCCATCAGCACCGGCTGCCCGGAGAAGGTGGCGGTGTGGACGTAGGGGTCCTTGTCGAAGGGGCGGAACGCCTTGCGGGTGGCGATGGCCGCGGACACCGGCATCACCCCGCCGCCGAGCGCCTTGCCGGCCAGCAGCACGTCCGGTACGACGCCTTCGAGGTCGGCGCCCCACCACTCGCCGAGCCGCCCGAACCCGGACTGCACCTCGTCGAGGATGAGGAAGCCCTCGTACTCGCGGACCAGTTCCTCGACCCGCTTGAGGTAGCCCTTGGGCGGGATGATCACGCCGCCCTCGCCCTGGACCGGCTCCAGGATCACGCAGACCTCGCCCGGATGGGCCCTCAGCTCGGCCTCCAGGGCGTCGGCGTCGCCGAACGGCAGGTGCAGGAAATCGGGGATCAGCGGGCGGAACGGCGCCTGGTAGACGTCCTTGGCGGTGGCCGACAGGGCGCCCAGCGTCTTGCCGTGGTAGCCGCCGCGCATCGAGACGGTCCGCTTGAAGCCGCCCGCGCGGGCCAGCTTCAGACCGGTCTCCACCGCCTCGGCGCCGGACAGCGCGAAGTGCACCCGGTCGAGCCCGGCGGGCAGCACCGACACCAGCGCCTCGGCGGCGCGGGCGACCGTCGGCTCCAGCAGGATGCGGGTCGCGGTGGGGTGGGTGCGCAGCTGGCGCTCCACCTCCTCCATGACGATCGGGTGCCGGGCGCCCATGATGAACACGCCGTAGCCGCCCGCGTTCAGGAAGCGCTCACCGTCACTGGTGGTGAGCCAGGCGCCCTCGGACGCCACCTCCATATGGCTGCCGAACAACTCGGCGAGCGTGGCCCGCCCCTTGCTCAGGTGGGCCCGGTACAGGTTGAGGATCTCGGCCTCGTCGTCGACGACGGGCGCGTGGGGGGAATCGTGCAAGACGGTCACGTGTCACTCACTCCAAGAGAGGGGGACTTCTGGACGCCGGTGATATGGGCGCCCCCGAAGGGGCGCGGGGCTCTGTTCGATGTGCGGCTCCGCCGCGCGGGCGCGACCAGCCACATCCGGGCCGCAGCCGACGAACTACGCGAGAACCAACGGCCCTCCGTCGAAGTACGTCAGCAACGGCTCCGACGCGGCGATCCGGGACGGCGGGTGGAAGGCCAGCGCCCGCGTCGCGGCCGCGGCCTGCGCGAACGCCGAGTTCGTGATGAAGTCCATCCCGCCGAGCAGCTCCAGCGCCCGCGCCACGATCCCCGGCAGCGCGTTCTGCACCGCGTACCGGGCCACGAGCACCCGCGCCACCGACTCCTCGTCGCCCGGCTCGCGCCCGGTGCCCCGCGCCACGCCCTCCAGGAGGGCCAGCGCCGCCTCCATGTCGACGGCGAGGGCGGCCCGCGCGTCCGCGCTGCCCCGCTTGCGGGTGAGCACCTGCTCGACCAGCGCCGCCGCCGCGCCCGCGTACCCCGCGGAGATCAGCATCTCGAACCAGACGAACCCGGCGGACTGGAGGTCGTCCAGCCGTGTGGGGTCGTCCGCGCCGGCCCGCACCACCATCTCGCCGGGCACGAACACGTCCTCCAGGCGCACCTCGTCGCTCTCGGCGCCGGCCAGCAGGTCGTTGCCCCAGAACCGGTGCACCGTGAGGCCCGGCGCGTCGGCCGGGACCAGGGCGAGCGCCAGCTCGGGCTCGCCGCCGTCCTCGCCGTGGATCGCGGTGGAGGCGGTCAGCAGGCTCATCGAACGGGACAGGCTGCACGGCTTCTTGGAGCCGGAGAGCAGGAAGCCGCCCTCCACCGGGCGCGCGGTCACCGCCGGCTTGAGGATGTTCTGCGCGGTACGGCCCTCCGACCAGCCGGAGGCCAGCACCTGCTGGTCGGGCACGATCTGGTGCAGCAGCCGGGTCTGCGCGTCGGTGAGCCGGCCCGACTTGACGGCCAGCGAGTACAGCATGGCCGCGGTGAAGTGGTGCATGGAGACGGCCGCGACCAGCGAGGGCGAGAGCGCGCCGAGGGCCAGCTGCACCCGCAGCGCCTCCAGCGGGGCCGCGCCGTGGCCGCCGTAGCTCTCGGGGATCAGCAGGCCCACACCGCCGTGGATGCGGAACAGGTCGATCACCGGACTGCCGGGTTTCTCCCGTTCCTGGTACGGGAGTTGCTCCAGTTCCTTGAGCAGTCCCGGATGGAACCGCTCGCACACGGTCCGGGCGACATCGAGGGAACGCACGGGAAAACCTCCGGGTACGGGGTGGGTTCAGGCGCCGAAGACCGCGTCGTACGGGCTCACGTCGCGGGCGATGCTGACTCCCTGGACGTGGGAGGTCTTGAGCATCGGGTAGTTGGCCTCGCCGAACGCGCCGCCGGTGCGGCCGGTGCCGCCGTGGCTCGGCAGGTAGGGCAGGAAGCCGATGTGGGAGTCGTTGACCTTCAGCAGGCCGCCGTTGACGGTGCGCCGCACGAACGTCTCGACCACGTGGTCCGAGCGGGACCACAGGGAGTTGCGCAGCCCGTAGTCGTTGCTGTTGACGAACTGGAGGAACGATTCGAGCAGGGCGTCGTCATGGTCGCGCTCGGCCACCACGATCGGGATCAGCGGGAAGAACGTCTCCTCGCGGACCACGTCGTACGTCCGTGCCCGGTCCAGGCCGTCCACCCGCACCACCGTCGGCTGGAGGAACACGCCGGTCTCCGAGACCGTGCCGTCCACCTCGGTGCGGTTGCCGCCGGTGACCAGCTCGGCGCCGTTGTCCAGCGCCTGGCGCAGCAGCCGGAAGAACCGCTCGCTGCGCCGCACCGGCGACAGCAGCACGTCCTCCTCCTCGGGCAGACCCGGCTTGATGCCCTTGACCTGCTCCTTGACCTCGGCGATCAGCGCCTCGGCGACATCCGGGTGGGCCAGCACGTAGTTGGGCACCATGCAGATCTGCCCGGAGCCGTAGAACGCCTCCGTGATCGCCTCGGCCGCCCACTTCACGTCGGCGTCCTTCCACACCACGATGCCGTCGTTGCCGGCGAGTTCGAGGATCGGCTTCTTGCCGTGGGCCACGCACTGCTGCTCGAAGCGCAGGCCCTCCTGGCTGCCGCCGATGTAGAAGATGTCGTTGATCAGCGGGTCCGCGATCCAGCGGTCCATGGTCTGCTTCGGGTTGGAGCAGACCGCGTTGAGCACGCCGGGCGGGGCGTCGAACTCCTCCAGCAGCGGGGCGACGATGTCGCGCAGCAGCCACATGGTGGACAGCGCGATGCTGCGCGGGGCCCGTACGACCACCGCGTTGCCGGCCATCAGCGCCAGCACGCACAGCGCGGCGCTCGGCAGCGGGGCGTTCTGCGGCGGGTTGAAGGCGACCACTCCGTCGGGCTGGCGGTGCAGGATCAGCCGGCGGCCGTTGTACTCCTTCTCCACCCGCATCTGCTTGTCGTACCAGCGCAGGGAGCCCGGCGCGTAGATCTGGAGCAGGCAGCTCAGCTCCCAGCGAGCGAGCTTGACCGGGTGGGACTCGGCGACCAGCATCCGCAGGAACTCGTCCTCGTGCTTGATCAGTTCCTCGCGGAACCGGGTGCCGAGCCGCATCCGCCGCTCCAGCGGAACGGCCGCCCAGTCGGCGGCGGCAGCGGCGGCCGCCTGGGTGGCCAGGTCGATGGAGGCGTCGTCGGCGATGGCGCAACGCCCCACCACGTACGGGTGCTTGGCCGCCTCGGACTCCGGGTCCTGTTCGAGGGAGCGCTTCAGGCTCACGCTGGTGAACACGTCTTCCAGCAGCGAACGCCCGCTGACGGTGTACACCCAGCCGTCGCCGGCGACGTCCTTGCCCGCGATGTAGAGGTCGTAACTCTTCAATCCGGAAGGTGCCTCAGCACTCTCCTCCTGCGCGGCTTCGCGAAGCATCTTCAGCCTTTCGGATATGGCGTGTGGATTTCTTGAAGCAAGGCGAGCGTGACAGCGGAATCTGATCCGGCGCTGACACCCGACTGATCCAGCCAACCCGCCCCGCCACGGCCGTCAGTGGGGCGTCAGCCGCCGCTGCTTGCATGAGCCGCATGTCACCCGTCGACAGCACCATCCAGCGGTTGCGCGAGCTGCCGCGCAGTGAACTGACCGAGGAAATCGAGACAATCGTCCTGCGGAAATTCAAGGCCGTTCTCCTCATGGACGATTCCGAGGACCTCCCCGTCGACATCTCCTACTTCGACCTCGGGCTCACCTCGCTGCGCCTGACCGAGATACGCCAGAGCCTGGAACAGCTCCTGGACCTGTCGATCAACGTCAACGTGCTTTTCAACGAGCCGACCATCACCCACCTCGTCGACCACCTGACCCAGGCCGTCCAGGAAGCTTGAGGAGTCGTTCCATGCCGCGTACGGAATCAGCGCAGGCCCCCGAGCCGGTAGCGATCGTCGGAATCGGTCTGCGGTTCCCCGGCGGCAGCGGCTCGCCCGACGAGTTCGACGACTTTCTGCGCGAGGGCCGCAGCGGGATCCGCCCCATCCCCACCGACCGGTGGGACGTCGAGGCGTTCACCCCCGAGGGCCCCGACGACAAGGGCAAGATCCGCGCCTCGGCCGGCGGGTTCCTCGACCGCATCGACCTGTTCGACGCGGGCTTCTTCAACATCTCCCCGAAGGAAGCCCGGTACATGGACCCCCAGCAGCGGCTGCTGCTGGAGACCGCCTGGCAGGCGCTGGAGCACGCCGGCATCGACCCCGCGCCGCTGCGCCGCGGCAACGGCGGCGTCTACATCGGCGCCAGCTCCATCGACTACGCGCTGGAGCTGGACTCGCTGCCGTACGAGGAGCTGGACGGCCACCTCGCCTCCGGCATCACCATGTTCCCGCTCTCCGGGCGGCTCTCCTACTTCCTGGGCTGGCGCGGCCCGAGCATGAGCGTGGACACCGCCTGCTCCTCCTCGCTGGTCGCCCTGCACCTGGCCGTGCAGGCGCTGCGCGGCGGCGAGACGGACATCGCGCTGTGCGGCGGCGTCAACGCCCTGCACCACCCGCGCATCCCGGTGATGTTCTCCAACGCGCAGATGCTGTCCCCGGACGGCCAGTGCAAGACCTTCGACGAAGCCGCCGACGGATACGCGCGCGCCGAGGGCTGCGGCATCGTCGTCCTCAAGCGGCTCTGTGACGCCGAACGCGACGGCGACCGGGTGCTCGCCCTGGTCCGCGGCACCGCCGTCGGCCAGGACGGCGACAGCGCCGGCCTGACCGTGCCCAACGGACCCGCCCAGGAGAAGGTCATCCGTGGCGCGCTGGCGGCGGCCCACCTCAAGCCCGAGGACATCAGCTACGTCGAGGCGCACGGCACCGGCACCCCGCTCGGCGACCCCATCGAATTCGGCGCCATCGGCGACGTGTTCGTGGACTCGCACACCAAGGACCAGCCCGTGGTGGTCGGTTCGGTGAAGACGAACCTCGGCCACATGGAGCCGGCCTCCGGCATCGTCGGTGTCATCAAGACGGTGCTCATGCTGCGCTCGGGCACCATCTACCCGCACATCAACCTGAACAGCCCCTCCGGGCGCATCCCCTGGGACCTGTACCCGCTGCGGGTGCCCACCGCGTGCGAGCCCTGGAAGGCCGAGGTCAAGCGCGCGGTCGTCAACAGCTTCGGCTTCGCCGGGACGATCGGCGCCGTGGTCCTGGAGGAGGCGCCGCAGCGCCCCTCCGAGGAGACCGAACTCCCCGGCGCCGCCCCGCTGTTCACCCTCTCCGCGAAGAACGCGGGCGCCCTGCGCGAACTCGCCGCCCAGTACCGGGCGTTGCTGGACGAGAAGCCCGAGACGTCCATCGCCGCGCTCTGCCACAGCGCCAACACCACCCGCGCCCACCACCCCTACCGGATCGCCGCCCCCGTCGCCGACCGCGCCGCCCTCGTCAAGCTCCTCGACAAGGCCGCAGAGCGGGAGCACGAGGGTCCGACCGGCATCCGCAAGACCGCGTTCATGTTCACCGGCCAGGGCTCCCAGTACGCCGGCATGGGCGCCGCCCTGTACGCGGCACTGCCCGTCTTCCGCGCCCACGTCGACGCCTGCGACGAGCTGTTCGCCGCCCACCTCGGCCGCTCGGTGCGCGAGCTGCTGCTCGGCACCGCCGCCGACCCCGAGGCCATCGACCGCACCGAGTACACCCAGCCCGCCCTGTTCACCCTGGAGTACGCGCTCGCCCAGCAGTGGATGGCGTGGGGCGCGAAGCCCAACGTGCTCATCGGACACAGCATCGGCGAGGTCGTCGCCGCCGCCGTGGCCGGCCTGTTCAGCCTCCCGGACGCCGTCAGGCTGGTCGCCGCCCGCGCCCGGCTGATGCAGGCCGTCACCGCCGAGGGCGGCATGGCCGCCGTCTCCGCGCCGCTGGAGGACGTCGCCCCGCTCCTGGAGGGCCACGAGGACCTGGCCGTCGCCGGGGTGAACGCCCCCGACCAGACGGTGATCTCGGGCGGCGTCGCGGCCCTGGACGAGGTGAGCGCCGTCCTCGCCGGGCGGGGCGTGCGCGTCGAGCGCCTGAAGGTCTCGCACGCCTTCCACTCCCCGCTGATGGCCGAGGTCTACGACGACTTCCGCGCCGCCCTCGACGGCATCGAGTTCCACGAGCCGAAGATCAGCCTCATCTCGAACGTCACCGGACGCCTCGCCCGCTTCCGCGAGATCGGCAACATCGGCTACTGGGTGCGGCACATCGGCGAGCCCGTGCGCTTCCTCGACGGCATCCGCGCCGTCGCCAGGCGCGGCCGGCACGCCCTGATCGAGGTCGGCCCGCAGGCCGGGCTCACCGCGCTCGCCCGCCGCTCGGTCACCGTCGAGGACCACGTCTGGCTGGCCAGCCTGCGCCGCCGCGACACCACCACCGCGACGACGCTCACCGCCCTCGCCGAGTACTACGCCGCCGGGCTCACCGTCGCCTGGGACGGCTACCACGCCGGGCACCCCGCCCCCCGGCGGGTGGACCTGCCGACGTACGCCTTCCAGCGCAAGCGCTACTGGCTGCCCTCCGTCACCCCCCGCCGCTCCGCCGCCGGCGGCACCGCCCGCCACCCGCTGCTCGGCACCGAGGAGCGATTCGCCAGCGGGGTACGGGAGTTCACCGCCGAGTTCACCGCCGAGGAGCTGGGCGCGCTGGCCGACCTCGCCGCCGACGATCGCACCGTGCTGCCCGCCGGCGCCTACGTCGACCTGCTGTTCGCGGTGCAGGACGCGGTGCAGGGCCACGCCCGCAACGCCGTCCACGACCTCAAACTGCTCGCCCCCCTCGAACTGGCCGCCGAGACGGTCACCGCGCTCACCACCCGGTGGCGGCCGCGCCCCGGCGGCGGCGCCGAGGTCGAGGTGTACACCCTGGTCGGCGGCGAGGAGAACCTGCACGCCACCGCCATGGTCGCCGCCGACCCCGAACCCCTGGTGCCGGTCTCCGAACTGGCCGAGCTGGACGCGGGGCTCGCCCCGGCCGCCCAGCACATCGACGACGAGGACATCTACACCGACCTCGCCTCCGTCGGCCGCCCCCAGGGCCCCCGCATGCGACTGCTGCTCAAGGCCGCCCGGCACGGCGACGGCCTGGTCACCGGCGAGCTCACCGGCCGCGACGCCAGTGCCGTCGAGCACGTCCCGGCCGAGCTGCTGGAGGCCGCCGTGCAGGCGCTGGTCGTCCTCGACCCCGAGGGCCCGGTGTTCGTGCCCCGCGAGATCGCCTCCGTACGGCACTTCCGCAAGCCGCGCGGCGAGCAGCTGCGGGTCCTCGCGCGGGTCCGCGGCGAACAGGACCGGCGCCTCGCCGACGTGCTGCTCCTGGAGAACGGCGACCCGGTCGCCGAACTCCTCGGGGTGCGCATGGCCCGCCCCGAGGGCCGCGCCGGCCGCCGCCAGTTCCTGCACCGCCCCGAGTGGGTGCGCCGCGCCCTGCCCGCCCGCGGCGGCGCCCCCGCCGCCCGGCACGTCGTCCTCCTCGACCCCTCGGCCGCACGCGCCGCCGAACTGGCCGGCGAACCCGGTCTCAAGGTCACCTGGCTGCCCGACCTCACCGACCTCAAGGCCGCCCTGGAGGACCCCACCGTCACCGACATCTGCCGGCTGTGGCGCCGGCGCCCCGGCCCGATGTCCACCGAGCGGCTGCGCGCCGAGTGCGAGGACAACTACCGCGAACTCCTCTCCCTCGTCGGCGCGTTGGAGAGCGCGCACCGGCCGCCGAGGCTGTGGCTGGTCACCGAGGGCGCCCAGTGGCTGCCCGGTGACCCGGCCGGTGACGGCGGCCACCTGGGAGCCGCCACCCTGTGGGGTTTCGGCCGGGTGCTGCTCACCGAGTACGCCCAGTACCGGGCCACCCTGGTCGACCTCGCCCCCGGCAGTGGCCTCGCCCCGCTCGCCGAGGAGTGGCGGGCCGAACCGGCCGGCGAGTACCAGGTCGCCCACCGGCCGGGCCGCCGCTATGTGCGCCGGCTGCTCGCCGGTGACGCCAGCCTCACCTGGTCCGGGGGTTTCGAGCTGCGCGCCCCCGACTCCGGCGACCTGTCCGACCTGGTGCTCGTGCCGGTCACCGACCGGGCCCCGGCGGCGGACGAGGTCCAGATCCGGGTGAGCGCCGTCGGCCTGACCGCCGAGGACGCCCGCACCGCCCTGGACACCGGGCGCGCCGAACGCGCCGAGGAGACCGGCGAGCCGGAACCCGCCCCGCTGTTGGGCCAGTTGGCCCGAGGAAGCGTGATGGCCGCCGGTGCCGGCACCGGGTTCGCGCCGGGCGACGAGGTCCTCGTACGGCACGACGGGACCTTCCGCGCCACCCTCACCGTGCCCGCGGTCGCCGTCGTACCGGCCGGCCGCGACGACGACCCGGCCGAACACTTCCGCCTCGACGAGACCGGCGAGGCCCTGCGCACCGCCCTGTCCGACCCGGCGGGACCGGCCTGGGTGACCCTGCCCGCGGACCTCGAGGAGCGGCCCGAGCCGGCCGCCGAGACCCCCGCCGGACTCCGCCCCGACCGCACCTACCTGGTCACCGGCGGCCTCGGCGGCCTCGGCCTGGTCACCGCCCGCAAACTGGCCGCGCTCGGCGCCCGCCACCTCACCCTGGTCAGCCGCAGCGGCAAGGCCACCGAGGAGGCCGCCCCGGTCCTCGCCGACCTCGCGGCCGACGCCGAGATCGACGTCGTACGCGCCGACATCTCCCGGCCGGGAGACGTCGAGCGGCTGGTCCGGCACCTCCAGGCGGGCTCCCGCCCGCTCGGCGGGATCGTGCACGCCGCCGGGTCCTACGACAAGAAGCTGATCTCCGAGCTGACCTGGGAGTCCATCGACGCCCAGCTCGCGGCGAAGGCGTACGGCGGCTGGCTGCTGCACGAGGCCGCCGAAAGCTCCTTCCCCGAGCTGGAGTTCTTCGTCACCTACTCCTCCATCGCCTCCGTCCTCGGCGGCGCCACCCAGGGCCACTACGCCGCCGCCAGCGCCGGGCTCGACGCGCTCGCCGAATGGCGCGGCCGGCGCGGGGTGCCGGGCCTGTCGGTCAACTGGGGCGCCTGGGCACGGGTCGGCATGTCCGCCCGCCTGGAGGAGCACCTCAGCCAGGAGATCGAACGCAGCGGCGTCCGCTTCTTCTCCCCGACCCGCGCCCTGGACACCCTGGCCCGGCTCTGGGGCCGCCCCCGCACCCAGCGGATCGTCGGCGAGTTCGACTGGGACCGCTACGTCTCCGGCAGCGTCAACGGCGACCTCTTCTACGACCGGCTCGCCCGCCGGGGCGGCGAGGACGGCACCGGCCTCGACCTGACCGCCCTCACCGCGCTCCCCGACGCCGAACGGCTCGCCGCCGTCACCGGCGTGGTGAGCGAGAAGGTCGGCGCCGTCCTGCACCTGGAGGAGGGCGATGAGCTGGACCTGAACAGCGAGTTCGTGTCGCTGGGCCTGGACTCCCTGATGGCCCAGCAGGTCAAGGCCGCACTGGAGCAGTCGTTCCGGCTGCCCCTGCCGGCCTCCCTCACCCACGACCATCCCACGGTCCGCGCGCTCGCCCGGTTCATCGACGGGCAGCTCGTCCCGGCGCCGGCGGCGTGACGGTCGGACAGTTCGACAGAGACGGCACACCACCATGAGCGACATACCGAGGGAGCGCTGGACGCTCCACCACTCCGCCCGCGCCCACGCCGGCACCCGCCCCGACCACCCGGCGATCATCTGCGAGGGGCACGTCACCACCTACGACAAGCTGCACCGCGACAGCAACCGCGCCGCCCACGCCCTCGCCACCAGCGGGGTCCGGCGCGGCGACCGGGTCGCCTACCTCGGCCGCGAGTCCGCCACCTACTACCTCGTGATGATCGCCTGCGCCAAGGCGGGCGCCGTCCTGGTGCCGGTCAACTGGCGTCTCACCCCGAACGAGGTCGACCACATCCTGCGCGACTCCGGCGCCACGCTGATCTTCGTGGACGACGAGTTCTGGGACACCGTGGCCGCCGTACGGTCCCAACTGCGCGGACTGCGCCGGGTGATCCGGGTCGACGGCACCGACGCCGACGGCGAACCCGCTCGCGGCGCCGGGCTGCTCGCCTGGGCCGCCGACCAGCCCGAGACCGACCCGGCGCCCGGCACCGGACCCGACGACGCCGTCATCCAGATCTACACCAGCGGCACCACCGGGCTGCCCAAGGGGGCGATCCTCGCCCACCGCAGCTTCTTCACCCTGCCGCACGCCAGCCGCGCGCAGGGTGTGGACTGGATCGACTGGCTGCCCGAGGACGTCGCCCTGATCTCCCTGCCGGGCTTCGGCGTCGCCGGGATCGGCTGGTTCCTGCACACCTTCAACGCCGGCGGCACCAATGTGATCATGCCGCAGTTCGACCCGCAGGAAGCCGTCCGCCTCATCCGCGAGCACGGCGTCACCACCACCTTCGCCGCACCCGCGATGCTCCAGGCGATGGCCGCCGAACGCGGCGCCGGACCCGAGGCGTTCACCTCCCTTCGCAAGATCGCCTACGGCGCGGCGCCCATGTCCGAGACGCTGCTCAAGCAGTGCCTGGAGACCTACCGCTGCGAGTTCGCGCAGATCTACGCCAGCACCGAGACCGGCAGCGTCGCGGTCTGCCTGCCGCCCGGCGAGCACCACACCGGCAGCACCCGGCTGGTCTCGGTGGGCCTGCCCTGCCCCGGCAACGAGATCAAGGTGGTCGGCCCCGACGGCGAGAGCCTGCCGCCCGGCGAGATCGGCCAGGTCTGTGTGCGCACCCCCGCCCGGATGCTCGGCTACTGGAACCTGCCCGAGGCCACCGCCGGCACCCTGGTGGGGGAGTGGCTGCACATGGGCGACGCCGGCTTCCTCGACGAGGACGGCTACCTCCACCTGTGCGACCGCATCAACGACACGATCATCGTCGCCGGGCAGAACATCTACCCGGCTGAGGTCGAGAAGGCCCTCGCCGCGCACCCGGCGGTCGAGGACGCGGCCGTGGTGGGGCTGCCCGACGACCGCTGGGGCGAGAGCGTGCACGCGGTGGTCGTCCTGCGCCCCGGTGCCCGGGCGACCCCCCGCGAACTCCTGCTGTCGCTGCGCGGCCGGATCGCCGACTACAAGATCCCCGGCACCTACCACTTCGCCGACTCCCTGCCCCGCAACCCCTCGGGCAAGATCCTGCGCCGCGCGGTGCGCGAGCGGCTGACGGCGGAGACCAGGACCGCTGCCGGGAGTGCCGTATGACCACGTTCCCCGACCTCCCCGCGGAGAGTGACACGTTCATGAGTACCGAACCGCTGCGGATCGGCATCCTCCTGCCCACCCGCGAGCAGGCCATCAACGGCACCTACGCCGCCGCCCCGCTGCTGGACTTCGCCCGGAACGCGGAAGCCCTCGGCTTCGACTCCCTGTGGGCCGGCGACTCCCTCACCGCCCGCCCCCGCCTCGACCCCCTGGTCGTCCTGTCGGCCGCCGCCGCCGCGACGCGCCGCATCACCGTCGGCACCGCCGCCCTCACCCCCGCCCTGCGCCACCCGCTCATCGGCGCCAACATGATCGCGAGCCTCAGCCACGTGGCCGCCGACCGGCTGATCCTGGGCCTGGGTTCGGGCTTCCCGATGGCCGAGACCGAGGCCGAGTTCGAGTCCGTCGGCGCCTCCTTCCAGGGCCGCGTCGGCCGCCTGGACGAGATCGCCGCGCTCTGGCGCGCCGCCTGGCGCTCCGGCGAGGACGGCGAACCCACCGAGTTCGAGGGCAGGTTCTGGCAGGCCGAGAACCTGGACCGGCTGCCCTCGCCCGCCGTGCCCGGCGGGCCGCCGCTGTGGCTGGCCGGCAGCGACACCCCCAAGGTGCTCGCCCGCGCCGCCACCCGCTACGACGGCTGGCTCCCCTTCCTGCCGGACGTCGACGCCTACGGCCGCGCCGCCGCCCGCCTCGGCGAACTCGCCGCCGAGGCCGGGCGCACGGTGGTCCCCGGCCTGTACGCCACGGTCACCGTGAACAGCGACGAGACCGCCGCCGAGGCCGAGTTGGAGCACTACATCAGCCACTACTACGGCCGCTCGCTGGAGCAGATGCGCACCATCCAGGCGTACGCCTGGGGCAGCGCAGAGAAGTGCGCGCAGTGGCTCGCCGGCTATGTCCGGGCCGGCGCCCGGCACTTGGTGATCCGCATCGGATCCCTCGACCCGGAGCCCCAGTTGAAGGAGATCGCCGAGGTGCTGCTGCCCGCGGTACGCGCCCTCGGCCCCGCACCCACCGTAGGGAGTACGCAGTCGTGACCACTGCCATCGGCACCGCCGGCAGCCAGATGTCCAGCGCGGGACACTGGTTCCACCCCGTGGAGCCCTCGCCCGACGCCTCCATCCGGCTGTTCCTGCTGCCCCACGCGGGCAGCGGCGCCATCATCTACCGCGACTGGGAACGCCTGCTGCCGCCGGACATCTCCCCGCAGGCCGTCACCCTCCCCGGCCGGCACAACCGTCGCGAGGAGGAGACGTACGAGAACTTCTGGCCGCTGCTCGAAGCCCTGCACGAGGCGGTCCTCGACGACCTGGACGACCGCCCGTTCGCCTTCTTCGGGCACTGCCTCGGGGCGCAGCTCGCCTTCCGGCTCGCCATCCGTATGGAGGAGGAGGGCGGCCCGGCCCCCGCGATGATCGGCATGTCCGGCTGGTCGCCGATCGGCTTCTTCAAGCCGACCGAGGAGCAGAGCCGGATGCCGGAGCCCGAACTCATCGAGTGGATAAAGAAGTTGGGCTCCTTCCCGGCCGAGGTCTACGACAACCCCGAGATGCTCGCCCTGGTCGTGCCCGCCCTGCGCTCCGACCTCAGGGTCGCCGGGGACTACGACGACGACGGCGCCGGCGTCAGCTGCCCGCTCGCCTCCTACGGCGGTCGCAGCGACCCGCTCCAGGAGACCCCGGACGCCATGACCCACTGGGCCGCGCGCACCCCGACGTACCTGGGACACAACGAGTACGAGGGCGGCCACTTCTACATCGACACGCACGCGCAGGCCGTCACCGCCCACTTCGCACACCGGCTCCAGCGGACCGTGGCCACCGCCGTGAGCTGACCGGGGGAAGGGCGCGCGTCAGCGCCGTGTCAGCGGGCTGCGAGAAGGTGACAGACGGCCCGCCGACACGGCGCTCGTCGGTCTCTCCCCGACGTACTGCCGAGGCCACCCATCCGAGAGAGAAGCAGCAGCATGAGATTCGACAAAGACCTCTTCATCGCGTCGGCCGGGTCATGGATACCGGACACGATCACGGTGGCCCAGGCCGCCGCCGAGGGCCTCGTGGACGAGGAGCACCGCGACCTCGGCTTCGAGAACATCGCCGTCTCCGACGAACTCTCCGGCCCCGAGATGGCCGTACGCGCGGGCCGCCTCGCCGTCGAACGCTCCGGCATCGCACCCGCGGACGTCGGCCTCGTCCTGCACTCCTCCGGCAGCTACCAGGGCCACGACATGTGGCCCGCCGCGGCCTACGTCGCGAACGAGACCGTCGGCCCCGGCGTCCCCGGCTTCGACCTCCAGCAGCGCTGCAACGCCGCCGTCGGCTCCCTGAGCCTGGCCGCCGGCTACATCACCTCCGGCCTCGCCACCGAGGTGCTGCTCACCACCGGCGACCGGTTCGCCGCGCCCTGGGTGGACCGCTGGAACATCCAGATGAACCTGATCTTCGCGGACGGCGGCAGCGCCCTGCTGGTGTCCGGGCGCACCGGCTTCGCCCGGGTGATCGCCGCCACCCTGGGCGCCGACAACTCGCTGGAGCGCTGGAACCGGGGCCTGGAACCCTTCGCCCTCCAGCCCGGCCCCGAGGTACGGCTGATCGAACGCGGCAGGCAGCACGCGGCCACCCCGGAGGCCGAGGGCTCCTGGGAGCGCTACGAGGCCGCCCTGATGTCCACCACCAAGCGCGTGCTGGCCGAGGCCGGCGTGACCACCGAGGACATCTCCCGCGTCGTCACCCCGCACGTCCACCGCAACAAGACCCCCGAGAACTTCGACCTGCTGGGCTTCACGGAGAAGCAGAGCACCTGGGAAGTCGGCCGCAAGTACGGGCACGTCGGCCCCGGCGACCAGTTCCTCGGCCTCGAACACCTCGTCCTGGAGCGCGCCGTCGGACCGGGCGACCTCGTCCTCGTCGTCGCGGCCGGGGCGGGCTTCAGCTTCTCCGCAGCCGTACTGGAGATCCTGCACACCCCGTCCTGGTGACGGGAGGGGCGGCTCCTCAGTCCCCCGCCGACCGATGAAAGGAACGGCCGTCATGGCCCTACAAGAACCCCGGGAAGCCGCCCCGGAGCAGAACGGGAACCCGCCCGCCGCCGCACCAGCGCAGCCCGCGGGCCCGCACTGGGCGATGCTGCCGATCATCCTGATCGGCACCTTCGTCATCACCCTCGACGTGTTCATCGTCAACGTGGCGATCCCGGCCACCCAGCGTGACCTGCACGCCAGTTCGTCCGCCGTGGAGTTCATCGTCGCCGGGTACGCGCTCGCGTACGCGGCCGGACTGATCACCGGCGGCCGGCTCGGCGACCTCTACGGCCGCCGCCGGATGTTCCTGATCGGCGTGGCCCTGTTCACCCTCTCCTCGGCCTGGGCCGGCAGCGCGCCCACCGCCGGGCAGCTGGTGGCGGCCCGCGTCGCCCAGGGCCTCGCCTCCGCTCTGATGGGCCCCCAGGTCCTCGCCATCATCGGCACCGTCTACAGCGGGCCCGCCCGCGTCCGCGCCTTCAACGCCTTCGGGCTGACGATGGGGCTCGCCGGGGTGTTCGGGCAGCTCATCGGCGGTGTGCTGATCCACCTGGACATCGCCGGGCTCAGCTGGCGCACCTGCTTCCTGGTCAATGTGCCCATCGGCATCGCCGCGCTGGTCTTCGCGCCCCGCGTGGTGCCCGAGTCCAGGGCACAGGGCAAGTCCCGCCTCGACCCGCTCGGCATGCTGCTGGTCTCCGCGGGCCTGGTCGCCGTCGTCCTGCCGCTCGCCGAGGGCCAGCAGGAGGGCTGGCCGGAGTGGACCTGGGTGTGCCTGGCCGCCTCCCCGGTGCTGCTCGCCCTGTTCGCGCTCTACCAGCGGCGGCTGGCGGCGGCCGACCGCGGCCCGCTCGTCAACCCGGCGCTGTTCCGCCAGCGTTCCTTCACCGTCGGGGTGAGCACGGCCGTCGTCTACTACTCGGGCATGGCGTCGTTCTTCCTGGTGCTCGCTCTCTACCTCCAGCAGGGCTGCGGGCTCAGCGCGCTCGACTCCGGCCTGGTCTTCCTGCCGCTCGGCGTCGGCTTCCTCGGCGTCTCGCTGACCGCCAAGCAGATCGCCGCGGTGCTCGGCCGGCAGACCCTCGCGGTCGGCGCGCTGGTGCTGACGGCGAGCCTGATCGGGCTGTACGCCGCCGTGGAGCACATCGGCACCCACGGCCCGGTCGCCTGGCTGGTGCCGGGGCTGCTGGTCGGCGGCGCCGGCATGGCCATGGTGATGGCACCGCTGGCCACCGTGGCCCTCGCCGGCACCGACCCGCGCTACGCGGGCGCGGCCTCCGGCGTGCTGTCCACGGCCAACCAGGTCGGCGGCGCGATCGGCGTCGCGCTGGTGGGCGTGGTCTTCTACCACGTCCTCGGCCGCGGCACCGGCCCCGACGCCTTCGCCGACGCCTTCCGGGCCAGCGTCTACCTGCTCGTGCCGTTCGCGCTCGGGGTGGCCGCCCTGGTCCAGCTGTTCCCGCGCCCGCCCAAGAAGGCGCCCACGTCCTGAGCCGTGCGGCAGGCCCGTGCGCGGGCCCGCCGCCGGCCCCGTTCCGCGCGTCCGCCGACGGACGCGCCCTCAGCGCACCACAGAGGAGTTCGACCATGACCACCGAAGCGGAACCGACCGGCAGAACTGCCGAGTCCGTGCCGGCAACGGACCAGGGGGAAACCGGCGGCAAGCCCGCCTGGGGAGCTCTCCTCGTGGTGTTGCTCGGCCTGTTCATCGCCAACATCGACTTCTTCATCGTCAATGTGGCCATCCCCTCGCTCCAGCGGGACATGCACGCCACCAGCGCCGAGATCCAGCTGGTGGCGGCGACCTTCAACATCGGTCTGTCCGCGATGCTCATCACCGGCGGCCGGCTCGGCGACCTGTACGGCCGCCGCAAGGTGTTCGCCGTCGGCCTGGCCCTGTTCGCAGTGGCCTCGCTGGCCTGCGGCATCGCCCCGAACATGGCCGAGCTGATCGCGGCCCGCGCCGTCCAGGGCGCCGCCGCCGCGCTGGTCATCCCGCAGGTCCTCGGCATCCTGACCACCGCCTACACCGGCAAGGCCAGGGTCGCCGCGTTCAACGCGTACGGCATCACGATGGGCGCCTCCGCGGTGTTCGGCCAGCTGATCGGCGGTCTGCTGATCAAGGCCGACCTCTTCGGCTGGGACTGGCGGACCATCTTCCTGATCAACGCCCCCATCGGCGCCGTCGTCCTGCTGCTCACCCCGAAGCTGGTCCCCGAATCCCGCGCGGAGGGCCGTACCGGCCTCGACTGGACCGGTGTGGTCCTGGTGACCGCCGGTCTCACCGCCATCGTGCTGCCGCTGGTCCAGGGCCGCGAGCAGGGCTGGCCGACCTGGACGTGGGAGTGCCTGATCGCGGCCGTGCCGCTGCTGGCCGCGTTCTGGTGGACCCAGCGCCGCAAGGCCGCCCGTGACGGGTCGCCGCTGATCCACCCGAGCCTGTTCGAGGACCGCGCGTTCGGCATCGGCGTCGTCTCCCTGCTGGTGTTCTTCGCCGCGATGGCCTCCTTCTTCCTGGTCCTCGCGCTGTACCTCCAGGAGGGCCGCGGCCTGTCCGCGCTCAAGTCCGGGCTGCTGTTCATGCCGCTCGGCCTCGGTTTCTTCCTCGGCTCCGCGCAGTCGCCCAAGGTCGCGGCCAAGCTCGGCAAGCAGGTGCTCGCGCTCGGCGCGGTGCTCCAGGCGGTCGGCAACCTGGGGCTGGCCGAAACCGCATGGCACCTGGACAGCACCGGGAACGTGGCCTGGTGCATTCCGGCCATGGTCGTGGCCGGTCTCGGCATGGGCTTCGTGATCGCCCCGCTCGCCTCGCTGGTCCTGGCCGGCGTCGCCCCGCACCACGCGGCCGCCGCGTCCGGTGTGTTCTCCACGGCCCAGGAGATGGGCAACGCGATCGGCATCGCGGTGCTCGGCGTGGTCTTCTTCGGCGTCGCCGGACCACACGTCACCGCGCACTCCTACGCCCACGCCTTCAGCACCGGACTGCTGGTCCAGGCAGGGATCTGCGTCGCGGTCGCCTGCCTGGTGCAGCTGCTGCCGCGGCCGAAGGCGGCGGAGGCGGGCGCGGTGGCCGCGGCCGCCTGACCCGCCCCGCACTCCGCCCCGACGGGGGTCGGCGCCGAGCGCGCCGGCCCCCGTTCCGTTTTTCCGCACCGTCCGCCAACCGCCCGCCCGCCACCCGTTTTGCCCCCGGAAAAGCAGACGTTTACCAGCTGATAACGAGTCAGTAACCCGTCAGATTTCCGTCAGCGCCGCTCACCAGGATGTGCTTCCAACGCTGAGTTTCAGCCAACGGAGGGAACCCCGAATGTCCGCATGTGAGCAGCGAACCCTGCCGGACTGGCCCATGCCCCGGTCGTGCCCCTACGGGCCGCCGGACGCCTACGCGGAACTGCGCGGGCAAGCGCCGTCGAGAGTGCGCATAAGAGGCGGCGAGGCCTGGCTGGTCACCCGGCACGCGGATGTGCGCCAGGTGCTCAACGACAACCGGTTCAGCGCCGACGACCAGCAGCCCGGCTTCCCGATCCGCATCCAGCTGCCGCCCGAGCCGGGCGTGATGTCCTTCAGCCGCATGGACGACCCGGAGCACGGCAGGCTGCGCCGGATGGCCCTGACCGAATTCACCGCCCGCCGCACCCGCGCCCTGCGCCCCGAGGTGGAACTCCTCGTCGAGGGCCTGCTGGACGAGCTGGCGCGCGGGCCGAAGCCGGTCGACCTGGTGGCGAACTTCGCCATCCGGCTGCCCTCACTGGTCATCGCCCGCATGCTCGGCGTGCCCGAGCAGGACGAGGCGGACTTCACCGAGCAGAGCCAGGTCATCCTCTCCCAGGAGGCCGGGCCCGAGGAGACGTACGCGGCGTTCACCGCGATGACCGAGTTCCTCGACGGGCTCGTCGCCCGGCGCACCGCCGAACCGCGGGACGACCTGATCAGCCGGCTCGCCACCAAGTACGTCGGCACCGGCGAGCTGTCCCACCAGGAGCTGGTGGCCATGGCCAGGTTCTTCCTCGTCGCCGGGCACGAGACCACCGCCCACCAGATCAGCCTCAGCGTCCTCAGCCTGCTGCGCGACCCCGCCCAGCTCGCCGAACTCCGCGCGGACGAGAGCCTGTTCAAGCCGGCCGTGGAGGAGCTGCTGCGCTACTGGTCCATCTCCCAGGACAACCAGGTGCGGGCGGCCGTGGCCGAGGTCGAACTGGGCGGCGCGACCATCCGCAAGGGGGACGGCGTGATCGTCGCCATCCCCGCGGCCAACCACGACGAATCGGTCTACCCCGGCGCCGGCGAGGTCGACATCCACCGCAACGCCTCCGGCCACCTCGCCTTCGGCTTCGGCCCCCATCTGTGTCCGGGCGCCTCCCTGGCCCGGATGGAGCTTGAGGTCTGCCTCAAGGCCCTGTTCACCCGCTTCCCGTCGCTGCGCCTGGCGGTGGAGCCGGAGGACGTCCGCTTCCGCGAGAACACGATCGTGTACGGGCTCCAGGAGCTGCCGGTCACCTGGTGACGCCGGAGCGCCCCGATGGCGGGCCCGGTGCGGGTACCCGTCACCGGGGCGGTCGTCCGGTACGGGCCCCGGAGGGTGCATGACAACGCGTCAGTAGCGTGTCAGTGCCAGGTCAGGACCGCTTGGCAGAGTCATCCGTGTTCCGTCCACCGCCGGTGCGTCCGACGTGAGGAGAGCGCCCGTCATGGCAGACACCGCAGCCCCCGGACCCACCAGGGCCCTGATCCTGGCCAACCCGGCCTCCGGCAGTCACAGCCCAGAACTCGTGCGCCAGGTCAGGGAGTTGTGCGCGTCCTACCTGGAGCGGGCCGAGGTCCACCAGACCAGCGGACCGGGGGACGCGACCGTCGCCGTACGCCGCTCCCTGGAGCGCACCGACGACGCCCCCGACCTGATCGTCGCCATCGGCGGCGACGGCACGGTCCGCGAGGCCGTCCAGGGACTGGTGCCGGCCGACCACGGGGCCAGCCTCGCGGTGGTGCCCGGCGGCACCGGCAACTCCGGCTACAAGATGCTGTGGGGCGAGCGGCCCTGGAGCGAGGCGCTCAAGGCGATCCTCACCGACCACGGCGTCGGCGGCACCGCCCGGCTGCGCAGGCTCGACCTGGCACGCCTGATGGAGACCCGCAACTGCGTGTACCTGGGCGCCTGTTCGGGGGTCATCGCGGACGCGCTGATCACCGCGAAGCAGGTGCCGCTCAAGGGTCGCGAACGCTATGTCCGCGCCTTCGCCGACACCGCCGACGGGTACGAGCCGTACCCCGGCCGGGTCACGGTCGACGGACGGATCGTGCACGAGGGCCCCACCGTCCTCGCCAACGTCGGCGGCGGCCCCTACCGCGGCGGCCGCTTCCACGTGCTGCCCGACTCGCTGCTCGACGACGGACTGCTCGACGTCTGCGTCATCGGCGGCGACATCACGGCGGCCGAGGTCCCCGAACTGACCTTGAACGCCGCCCACATGACCCATCCGGCGACCGTGTACGCACGGGGCCGCCGGATCACCGTGGAACGCACCGACGGCCGCCGCCTCCCGCTGGAGCACGACGGTGAGTACCAACCCGGCATCGGCGCCGCGGCCACCTTCGAGGTGCTCCCCGGAGCCCTCCCCGTGTGGGCGCCTGCCACCCCCTGAACCAACCGTCCGAAGAACCGAAGAAGCACCACCCAAAAAGGAGATCGCCCGCATGAGCGACCTGACCACCACCGTCACCCGCTACCTCGCCATCTGGAACGAGGCGGACGCCGACAAGCGCGCCGCGGCCATCGCCGAGCTGTTCACCGCCGACGCCCCGTACATCGACCCGCTGGCCGCGGTCGAGGGTCACGAGGGCTTCGCGGCTGTGGTGGCCGGCGCCCGCGACCAGTTCAAGGGCCTCTCCTTCGAGCTGCACGGCACCGTCGACGCCCACCACAACCAGGCCCGCTTCCAGTGGGGCCTGGTGACCGAGCCGGGCGCCGAGCCGGTCGCCATCGGCTTCGACGTCCTCGTCGCCGACGAGGCCGGCAAGATCAAGGCCGTCTACGGCTTCCTGGACAAGGTCCCGGCCGCGTAACACCGGCACGCGTCGCGGGAGCACCGGTCGATCCGGTGCTCCCGCACCCGTGTCGGGGACCGGCGTCCGCCACCTCGACGTGCCGGGGACCGTGGTCCTCCACTTCGATGTGCCGGGCGCCGCGGTCCTCCCCTTCGACGCACGCACGGAAGGTACCCGCCATGACCGCCGTCCTCGCGGAGAGCGTCGCCCGGGCGCTGTGCGACGACTGGGCCGAGCAGGCCGAGGCGTCGTCCCCGGCCGCCCGCCACCTTGCCGGCACGGACACCCCGCTGCGCGAACTGTCGCACTGGGCCGCCACCTTGCGCCCGCAGGCCGTGCCGTGCCGGGTGCTCAAGCTCGCCGCGAGCCAGGTGCTCTCGCAGATCGCCTCCATCCGGGCCGGACTCCAGCACCCCCTGGGCCGCAAGCTGGTGGCCGCCTTCGGGCACCCCATGCAGCGCGACCCCCGTCAGGCCGCCGGGGTTTTCGCCGCGCTCGGCTCCTGGCTCAACCTGGACGACACCGCGTACGCCGGGCACCTGTCCAACTCCACGGTCGCCGTGCCCCTCGCCTTCGCCTACGCCCGCCGCCTGGACGGTCTCTCCCTGCTGACCTCGGTCGTCGTGGCCAACGAGTGCGCGGCCCGCATCACCGCCTCCGCGACCCTGGGACCGCTGCGCGGCCAGAGCGCCGTGCACACCCATCTGGCCGGCGCGGTCGCCGGGCGACTGCACGCCGACCGGGCCTCCGCGAGCCTGTACGAGAACGCCTTCGGACTGGCCTTCGCCATGCCCAACTGGCCCCTGATGCGCGCCTTCCTGGCCAGTGACGCCCGGCTGTTCAACACCTTCACGCCGGTGCGCACCGCGATGGACGCCTGTGACGCGGCGTACGCCGGGCTGCGCGGCGCACCCGACATCATGGAGCACAGCGACGGCTTCCTCGCCCGCTTCGCCACCGTCCCGCTGCCGCAGGCGGTCGCCAAGGGCCTCGGCCGGCGCTGGCACACCGACACCCTCTCCTTCAAGATGCACCCCGGCGGCCCCGGCATCGACGCGGCCGTGGACTGCGCGGCCGAGATCCACCGCGAACTGGGCCCGCTGCGCCCGCAGGACGTGGCCGAGGTCGTCGTGGAGGCGTCTCTGTACACCCTGTTCGCGGGGGAGCGGGCCGCCCGCTACGTCACCGGGCCGGGTTCCCCGCTCGGCGCGCTGGTCCTGGACGTGCCGTACCCCGTGGCGACCACCCTGCTCACCGGTGAGTTCTCCGTGGACGACTTCTCCTCGCCCGCCGTGGACGACCTCGACCGCTGGGCGCTGGCCAAGCGGATCCGGCTGGAGCACGACACCGAGATGACCCGCGAACTCTTCCTGTCGGACGCCCCGTTCGGGGAGGCGGTACGGGAGGCGGGGGAGCTGGCGGTGCCGTGGCTGCGCGGCTTCGGCGGCGACGAACTGGTGGACCTGGTCGGCGCGGTCCGTGCCGACAACCGCGACTTCTCCCGCTCCACCAAGGCGACCGGCGCCCGCGTCACCGTCCGCCTGACCGACGGCCGTACGGTCTCCCGCACCCGTCTGATCCCCATCGGCGCCGCGGGCCCCGACACCCGCGCCTCCCACACCGACCTCGTACGGGAGAAGTTCCTTTCCGTGGGCGGCCCCCAGGAGGTCGCCGACACGGTGGACCGCCTCCACCGCATGCGCCCTTCGGCGGTCCGGCGCTGGATAGAGACGGCGTTCCTGGACTGACGCCGCTTACCGCGCGCCCCACCCCGCCGGCCGCCGCAGCGTCGCCACGAACTTGTACCGCGACCCCCGGTAGACCGACCGCACCCACTCCACCGGCACCCCCTGCGCATCCCGCGAGTGCCGGGACATCAGCAGCATCGGCAACCCCACGTCCGTCGCCAGCAGCGCCGCCTCCCGAGGCGTCGACAGCGATGTCTCGATCGTCTCGTCGGCCGAGGACAACCGCACCCCGTACACCTCCGCCAACGCCGTGTACAGCGACGGACACGAGGCCAGCACCCCCTGTAGCCCCGGAAACCGCCGCGCCGACAGATGCGTCGTCTCGATCGCCATCGGCTCCCCGCCGGCCAGCCGCAGCCGCTCGATCCGCAGCACCCTTTCCCCCACGGCGACCCCCAGCAGCCCCGCCAGCCGCTCGTCCGCGGGCACCTCCCCGACATCGAGCACCTGCGAGGCGGGCGACAGCCCCTGGGCCCGCATGTCCTCGGTGTGCGAGGTCAGTTGCAGCGTCCGGTACAGCTTCGGCTGCGCCACGAACGTACCCTTGCCCTGGATCCGGTCCAGCCGCCCTTCCCCGACCAGCTCCTGGAGCGCCTGCCGCACGGTCGTCCGAGAGGTGTCGAACCGCTCGGCGAGCACACGCTCCGCCGGTACCGCCGCGCCGGGCTGGAGCGCCTCGGTCATGGCGAGCAGCCGCTGCTTGATCCGGTAGTACTTCGGCACGCGCGCGCCGCTGACATCGGTGGTCATGCCTGCCTTCCGGCCGTGTCGGTGGGCTCCCGTTATAGCGAGCAAGTGCCCTATGGTCTAGTCCAACTGAACGGACCGGGCGAAAGGGACGGACCGGGCCGGGGGATGGCGGAGAACCGGACGAAACCCCTCCGGTGACTTTCTCGTAACGGCCTCCATCCGCCGCCCGGACCACCCTTGACACCCCGAAAGGTCTAGGCCAAGCTCCACCGTACTGGTCTACACCATTAGTGGCCAGGTCCCGAGCCCTACGTGCAACAGCGTCGTACGCAGGTCACCGCCGAGGGCGTGGGGGGTTGAGTGGCATCCCTGAGGAGGGTGGCGTGAAGCGCAAGCTCGCTTCCGCGATCGTGATCGCGGGCATGATGGTCTCCGTTGCGGCGTGTGGCGGAAACAGCGGCAACGACAGCAAGGACGCCGGTCCGGCGAGCTGGAAGGGCCAGACCCTGACGGTGTGGACCATGACCGGCTCCGCGCCGGCGCAGTGGACCAAGGACGTCCAGGCCGCCTTCGAGAAGAAGACCGGCGCCAAGGTGAAGTTCGAGATCCAGCAGTGGGACGGGATCCAGCAGAAGATCACCACCGCGCTCTCGGAGGACACCCCGCCGGACGTCCTGGAGGTCGGTAACACCCAGACCCCGGCCTACGCGTCCACCGGCGGCCTCGCCGACCTCGGCGACCTCAAGCAGTCCATCGGCGCCGACTGGACCCCCTCGGTCTCCAAGTCGTCCGTCTACGACGGCAAGCAGTACGCGGCCCCCTGGTACTTCGCCAACCGCGTCGTCATCTACAACAAGAAGATCTGGGCCCAGGCCGGCATCAAGTCCACGCCGAAGACCCGTGACGAGTTCCTTAAGGACCTCGACACCATCGGCAAGAAGACGGACGCTGAGCCGATCTACCTGCCCGGCCAGAACTGGTACTTCCTGGACGGCCTGATCGTCGGCCAGGGCGGCGACCTGGTGAAGAAGCAGGGCGACAAGTACGTCTCCAACCTCGCCGATCCCAAGGTCGCCGCGGCCATGGAGATCTACAAGAAGTACGCCGCCTACTCCAAGGCCCCCAAGGACAAGGACGAGGCCAACCCGCAGCAGGCCACCGTCTTCGCCAAGGGCAAGACCGGCGCCTTCATCGGCATGGGCTGGGAGGGGGCCACCGCGATCCAGGCCAACAAGTCCATCGAGAAGGACCTCGGCTACTTCACCATCCCCGGTGCCACCGCCGGCAAGCCCGAGGGCGTCTTCCTCGGCGGCTCCAACCTCGCGGTCGCCCAGAACAGCAAGAAGCAGTCGCTGGCCAAGGAGTTCCTGAAGATCGCCCTGTCCGACCAGTTCGAGGGCGAACTGGCCAAGCTGGGCGGCGTCATCCCGAACAAGCAGTCCCTGGAGTCCAACCTCAAGGGCAACGCCGCCGCCGAGGCCGCGGCCCCGGCCGCCGAGGTCGGCGGTACCACCCCGCTGATCCCCGAGTGGGCCGCGGTGGAGAACACCCCGAACCCGATCAAGTCGTACATGACCGCCGTGCTGAACGGCAAGGCGCCGGCCGCCGCCGCCAAGGACGTCGAGAGCCAGATCGACCAGCGTCTGGCCCAGCAGAACTGACCCCGCGCCGGGGGCGTCCCAGCGACGCCCCCGGCTCACCCGCGTCCGCCCGCGACCTCCGGGGCCCGCGGGGCGCATGGATTTCGTACGGCCACGGAAGAGACGACGACTCATGTCAGTGCAGACCGAAGGCACGGACACGGCCGGGGGGCCCGCTGTCCGCAAGGGCCGGCCGCCGAGCCCGCCCCGCGGCGCGGTCGGGGCCTCCCGGCCCCCGGCGGGCCGCCTTGCCGCCGCCCCCTATCTCCTCCTGCTGCCCGCGCTGGCGGCCACACTGGTCCTGCTGGGCTGGCCGCTGGTCAAGAACGGCATGCTGTCGTTCCAGAACCTCAACCCGCGGCAGCTCATCCAGCACCTCACCGAGTGGAACGGCTTCCACAACTACCAGCAGGTCCTGACCGGTTCGGACTTCTGGAAGGTCGTCGAACGCTCGGTCCTGTTCACCGCCGTCAACGTCGTCCTGATCATGGTGATCGGCACCCTGATCGGGCTGCTGCTGGCCCGCCTCGGCAAGAAGATGCGCCTCACCCTGCTGGTGGGCCTCGTCCTCGCCTGGGCCATGCCCGTCATCGCCGCCACCACCGTCTACCAGTGGCTGTTCGCCCAGCGCTTCGGCGTCGTCAACTGGGTCCTGGACAAGCTGGGCTGGCACTCGATGGCCGACTACAACTGGATGGGCAGCCAGTTCTCCACCTTCTCGGTGATCGTCCTGCTCATCGTGTGGCAGTCGATCCCGTTCGTCGCGATCAACCTGTACGCCGCGACGACCACCATCCCCAAGGAGCTGTACGAGGCCGCCGCCCTGGACGGCGCCGGCGCCTGGCAGAGCTTCACCTCCGTGACCCTGCCCTTCCTGCGGCCCTTCCTCTACTCCACGACCTTCCTCGAAGTCATCTGGGTCTTCAAGGCGTTCCCGCAGGTCTTCGCCATGAACGAGGGCGGCCCCGACCGGCTCACCGAGACCCTGCCGATCTACGCCTACGTCGAGGGCGTCGGAAACCAGCACTTCGGGGTCGGCGCGGCGATCTCCTTCCTCACCATCCTGGTCCTGCTCGTCATCACCTCGTACTACCTGCGCATGGTGCTCAAGCAAGAGGAGGACGAGCTGTGAAGCGCTCGGTCTTCGGCCGTATCTGGCCCAACGCGACCGCCGTCGTCCTCTTCGTCGGCTTCGTGTTCCCCGTGTACTGGATGTTCGCCACGGCCTTCAAGCCGACCGGCGACATCATCACCGACAACCCGGTCTGGTTCCCGACGCACTTCACCTTCGGGCACTTCGACAAGGCCGTGCACGCCGACCACTTCTGGACACTGGTCGCCAACTCCGTGACGGTCACGGTTTGTTCGGTCCTGCTGTCGCTGGTCATCGCCCTGTTCGCCGCTTTCGCGCTCACCCGGATGCGGTTCAAGGGGCGGCGCGGGTTCATCGTCACCTTCATGCTGGCGCAGATGGCCCCCTGGGAGGTCATGATCATCGCCATCTACATGATCGTGCGCGACGGCGACATGCTCAACAGCCTCGTCCCGCTCACCGTCTTCTACGCGATGATGGTGCTGCCCCTCACGGTCCTGACGCTGCGCGGCTACATCGCCGCCGTGCCGAAGGAGCTGGAGGAGTCGGCGATGGTCGACGGCTGCACCCGCCTCCAGGCGTTCCGCAAGGTGATCTTCCCGCTGCTCGCGCCGGGCCTCATGGCCACCTCGCTGTTCGGGTTCATCACCGCCTGGAACGAGTTCCCGCTGGTCCTGATCCTCAACAAGGACATCGAGAAGCAGACCCTGCCGCTGTGGCTGTCGCAGTTCCAGACCGCCTTCGGCGACGACTGGGGCGCCACCATGGCCGCCTCGTCCCTGTTCGCGCTGCCCATCCTGATCCTCTTCATCTTCCTGCAACGCAAGGCTGTCAGCGGTCTGACCGACGGCGCCGTGAAGGGATGACGCCCGATGACCACACTCGCCACCACGGGGTCTGACAGCGGCTCCGCCTCGGGTGACGCCCTCACCCGTGACGCCCTCGCCGTGCTCCAGCCGGGCTTCGACGGCACCGCCGCCCCCGACTGGGTGCGCCGCCGCGTCGGCGAGGGCCTCGCCTCCGTCGCCCTGTTCGGCCGCAACGTCGTCACCGAGAAGCAAGTCACCTCCCTCACCGCCCAGTTGCGGGCCGAGCGGGACGACCTCCTGATCGCCATCGACGAGGAGAGCGGCGACGTCACCCGCCTCGACGTGCGCACCGGCTCCTCGTTCCCCGGCAACCACGCCCTCGGCGCCGTCGACGACCCGGACCTCACCCGCGCCGTCTCCCGCGAACTGGGCCGCCGGCTGGCCGCCTGCGGCGTCAACTTCGACTGGGCGCCGTCCGCCGACGTCAACGCCAACGCGGACAACCCGGTCATCGGCGTCCGCTCCTTCGGCGCCGCCACCGACCTCGTCGCCCGGCACACCGCCGCCTGGGTCGAGGGCCTCCAGTCCACCGGCGTCGCCGCCTGCACCAAGCACTTTCCGGGCCACGGCGACACCAACATCGACTCCCACCACGCGGTACCCCGCATCGACGTCGACGCCGAGACCCTCTTCGCCCGCGAGCTGCCGCCGTTCCGCGCGGCGATCGCCGCCGGCACCCGCGCCGTCATGAGCGCGCACATCCTCGTCCCGGCCCTGGACCCCGACCGCCCCGGCACCCTCTCCCGCCGCATCCTCACCGAGCTGCTGCGCGGCGAGCTCGGCTACCAGGGCCTGATCGTCACCGACGGCATGGAGATGCGCGCCATCTCCGGCACCTACGGTCTGGAACACGGTGTGGTCCTCGCCATCGCGGCCGGCGCCGACGCGATCTGCGTGGGCGGCGGACTGTGCGACGAGGACACGGTGCTCGGCCTGCGGGACGCGCTCGTGGCCGCCGTACGCTCCGGCGAACTCCCCGAGGAGCGCCTCGCCGACGCGGCCGCGCGGGTACGGGAGCTGGCCCGCTGGACCGCCGCCGGGCGCGACGACGCGGCCCGCACCGAGCCGGCCCCGGAGGTCGGCCTGACGGCGGCCCGCCGGGCGCTGAGAGTCACCCGCTCCGGCGCCCCGGCACCCGTCAACTCTCCCGTGTTCGTGGCCCAGTTCAACCCCCAGCCCAACATCGCCGTGGGCGACCAGACGCCCTGGGGTGTCGCCGCCGAGCTGAGACGGCTGGTGCCGGGCAGCACGGACGGATCCTTCACCGGCTCGGACGCGGGCACCCACGTCCTGGCCGCCGCCGGTGACCGCCGGATCGTCGCCGTCGTCCGCGACGAACACCGCCACGACTGGATGCGCTCCGCCCTCGACACCCTCCTCGCCGCCCGCCCCGACACGGTTGTCGTGGAGATGGGTCTGCCCCAGGCACCCCCGCGGGGCGCCCTGCACATCGCGACGTACGGCGCCGCACGGGTGTGCGGGCTCGCCGCGGCGGAAGCCGTCGTAAGGGGCTGAGCAGCGGAGTACGACAGGTCGGGGGGCCTGTCGTACTCCGGCTTGGGCGGGTCCGCGGGGGCGTGGGCCTTCGCCGTTCGCCGGGATTTTGCGCGTATCCGTGCCCCCGAAGGGGAGCGGGGCCGTGCTCGACATGCGGCTCCGACGCGCGGGCGCGACCAGGCCCCACGCACCCGCACCCGCCACCCGGCCGCACCCGCCCCCCTCAGCGCCCCCGCCACACCCGCCTCCCACCTCACCCGCCCTCCGCGCGGCGGCCACCCCGCCCGCCCGAACATCTCCGCGCCTGGCGTATGCCACCGGCAAATGTCTCACCGCCACCCACATCCGTACCCCCGGAGTGCTCGCATGCAGACACCCGCCCCCTACCTCCACCGCGCGGCTTCCGACCGCCCTTACTTCAGTGCCGACGGCGAGACCTACCTCGCCCCGACCCCGCTGCGCGACATCGAGAAGTCCCGCCCGCTGAGGGTGCTCTCGGCCGAGGACTTCGCCTTCTGGCAGACGTACGGCTATGTCGTCGTCCGCGAGGCGATCACCCCCGGCGAGGCCAAGCAACTCCTCGACTTCACCTGGGAGTTCCAGGGCCTGGACCCCGACCGCCCGGAAACCTGGTACGCACAGCCCGAGTTCCGCTCCGAACTCGACCAGCACCTGTTCATCTACGGCTTCGTGGAGGCGTACCACCACCAGCTCCTGTGGAACAGCCGCCAGAACCAGCGCGTCTACGACGCCTTCGTGGACGTCTGGGACTGCGAGGAGCTGTGGGTCACCCTCGACCGCCTCAACCTCAACCCGCCCAACACCGGCACCCGTTCCCGCTCGCTGATCGAACCCACCACCGAGGGCTTCGACATCGACCTGCACTGGGACGTGGACACCACCCTCGCCGTGCTGCCCCAGCGCGTGCAGGGCATCATCGCGCTGAACGACACCCGCCCCGAACTCGGCGGTTTCCAGTGCGCCCCCGAACTCTTCCGCCGCTTCGAGGAATGGCGCCTCACACAGCCACCCGGCCGCGACCCGATCCGCCCGAACGCCGACCGCGCCGAGTTCCCGGTGGTCCGCCCCGACCTCCAGGCCGGTGACCTGCTCATCTTCAACGGGCTGCTCGCCCACGGCGTCGCCCCCAACCACTCCGAGCGCGGGGTCCGGGCCGTCCAGTACCTGTCGATGATGCCCGCCCTGGAGGAGCACACCACCCTGCGCGACTCCCGCGTGCACTCCTGGCGCACCCTGGCCACCCCCGACTGGAACGCCACCCTCCTCGGCGACGCCCGCCACCCCGAGGCGGAGCGCTACGGCACGGCCGAACTGGATTTCCTGGGCCGCAAGTTGCTCGGTCTGGACTCCTGGACCGGGGGAGGCGACGCCGAGTGACCCCCATCTGCCTCTGCCTGCCCACCAACCGCGCCTGCCCCGCGACGATCACCGCCCTGCACGAAGAGGCCGCCTACGCCGTCGGGCACTTCGGCACGGACGTCCACCTCCTGATCCTGGACTCCGCCGACGACCGCACCCGCGCCGACCACCTCCGGGTCCTCGCCACCCTCCCCGAGGTCCCCGGCGTGACCGTCCACCACATGGACGAGCAGCAACAGCGGGCCCGGTTGCGGGAGTTGATCGAGGTCGCGAACCTGCCCTCCGGCCTCCTCGACCTCCTCCTCCCGCCCGCCGTCTCCTACGGCGCCTGTACCAACCGGGCCTTCCTGTTCGCCGCCGCGCTCGGCTGCCGTTCGGTGCACCGCAGGGACTCCGACAGCACCTACCAACTCCACGCCGGACAACCGGTGTTCCCCATCCACCACGAGCTGCCCTGGCTGGGCCGCCCCGCCGCCGAGGCCACCGCCGCCGGCCTGCCCACCGACCTCGCCCCGGCCCATGCCCACCGTCCGGTGTCCCTGGCCGGCGCGTCCTTCATCGGCGAACTCTCCGTGGACATAGGCGAGATACGCCGTCTCGACCCGGCCGTCTACCACGACGTGGTCGGCCTCTGGGCGCCCGTCGACTGGCCGGAGGAGCGCAAACGGGACCTGGTCACCGAGTCCTTCACCGGCGCGGGCACCACCCCGTTCACCGGCGACCGCTCGATCCTCACCCTGGTCGACCCCATGCGCGTCGACATGTGCAACGTCGCCTTCGACCGATCGGTCTACGAACGCGTCCCGCTGCCGCCCGCCACCGACACCATCGGCAGCGACTACTTCCTCCTCCACCTGGTCCACGACGCCGCCCTGCCCGGCATCCTCCACAACCGGCACATCGAGAACTTCCACACCCCCGAACGCCGCACCCCCACCGGCTTCCCCGCCTACCAGCGCCGCTTCGTGAAGTTCCTGCTGTCGATGCGCTACTTCCACCCTGTCTACGACCGCATGACCGCGACCGGTGCCGCCCTCCTGGACGCGGAGGACCGGATACGCCCCGACCTGATCGCCGCGTTCCTCCGCGAGAGCACCACCCTGGACCCCGCCGAGAACCTCTGGCGCCTGGACCGCCTGGACACGTCGTACCGGAAACTGGGCGGAAGGTACGCGGAATTCGCCGACCGGATACGCGACGAACGCGACCAGTTGCTGACCGAGGCCGCCGCGGACATGACGTCCTACGCGGACCTGATCGATGCCTGGCCCGCACTGATCGAAGCGACCCGCCCGTGAACGCCGCCCCCGACAGGCGCGGGCAACCGCACGCCCAGCCCCACCGGACCCACACCCGCCCGACGGCGGCTCCCGGCACGACAGACGCACTCGCCACCGCCCTCTCCTGCGCCGACACCGACCGCATCATCTACGACCTCACCGGCATCGCCGCCCAATACGACTCCCTCCTCTCCGAACTCCCCGGCACCGACGTCCGCTTCGCCCTCAAGGCATGCCCGGTCGACGACGTCCTGCACTGTCTCGCCGCCCGCGGCGCCGGCTTCGACGCCGCGAGTCCCGCCGAGATCGCCCAGGCTCTGCGCACCGGCGTCCACCCGAGCCGCGTCCACTACGGCAACACCATCAAGTCCGACCACGACATCGCCGACGCCCACCGCCAGGGCATCCGCACCTTCGCCACCGACAGCGTCGAGGACGTCACCGCCATCGCCCGGCACGCCCCCGGCGCCCGTGTGTTCTGCCGCCTCGCCACCAGCGGGGAGGGCGCCCTGTGGGGCCTGAACCGCAAGTTCGGCTGCGCCCCCGAGGACGCCGTACGCGTCCTGGACACGGCCCGCGCCGCCGGCCTCACCCCCGCCGGTCTGTCCGTCCACGTCGGCTCCCAGCAGATGACCGCCGAGGGCTGGCAGGCGGCCCTCGACCTGCTCGCCGACACGCTGACGGCGCTGGTCGGGCGGGGGATCGTACCGGACCACATCAACCTCGGCGGCGGACTGCCCGCGCTCGGCTACCAGGACCGCCACGGCAACCCCCTCGCGCCGCCCCTCGACAAGATCTTCGCCGTGCTCCGCGAGGGCATGGACCGACTCCGCGCCCTCGCCCCCGTCACCTTCGTCATGGAACCGGGCCGCCACCTCGTCGCCGACCACGGCGCCGTCCGCGCCCATGTCACCCGCCTCACCCGCCGCCGCGGTCCGGACGGCGAGGACGCGCACTGGCTCTACCTCAGCTGCGGCAAGTTCAACGGCCTCTACGAGATGGACCAGTTGACCCACCACATGGTCTTCCCCGGCCGGACGGACGCGGGGGAGACGGTGCCGGCGATCGTCGCCGGGCCCACCTGCGACAGCGACGACGCCTACGGGGCGGGCCTGCACCCGGTCCGCGTCCCCCGCTCCGTCACCTCCGGCGACCCGGTGTGGATCCTCTCCGCCGGAGCCTACGCCACGAGTTACACCACCGGCGGCTTCAACGGCTTCGCCCCGCTGCCCTGCGTCTGCGTCCGCGCACCCGACTCCTCAGCACACGAACGGCCCTGACATGAACGACCCGCTGCACATCCGGGAGATCGCGGCCCCCGACTGGCCCGCCCTGGCCGCCCTGGAACACGAGGCGTACGCCCACCTCTCCCTCGCCGAGGGCGAACACCTGCTGCGCTCCCGCGCCGCCGCCTCGCCCGCCACCTGCTTCGCGCTCACCCTGCACGGCCAACTCGCGGGCTACGCCCTCACGTTGCCCTACCCCCGCGCGCACTGCCCCGACCCGAGCCGCCCCGAGCACACCCGCCACGACACCACCAACCTCCACCTGCACGACCTGGTGATCAGCGCCCCGCTGCGCCGCCGGGGACTGGGCACCCGCCTGGTCCGCCATGTGACCGAGACGGCACGGGCCCGCGGCTTCGAGACCGTCTCCCTCGTCGCCGTGGCCGGCAAGGAGACCTTCTGGCGGGCGCAAGGCTACGCACCCCACCCCGAGACCCCCGTCCCGTCGGCCTACGGCGCCGACGCCCTCTACATGTCGGCCCGCCTGTTCCGCGAAGCGCTGAGGACGCCCTGATGCCCACCCCCTCCTTCACCCGCGCCAAGTGGTCGATCGCGGCCCTGTTCTGCTTCCTCGGCTTCCAGTACGGCACCTGGGTCTCCCGCCTCCCCGCGCTGAAGACCCGCCTCGATCTGGGAGCCGGGGAAGTGGGCCTCCTCCTGATGGCCTGCGGCGCGGGCGCGGCGGCCGCGTTCCCGCTGGTCGCGGTGCTGATGCGGCGCCTGGGCGCACGCACCCTGTCGCTCGCCTCGGCGCTGGCCCTGATCGTCGTACTGGCCGCGCTGTCGGTCGTACCGAACTACCCCCTGGCGCTCCTCGCGGTCTGCGCCGACGGGGTCGCCGTCGGCTGCCTCAACGTGGCCATGAACGCGCAGGGCGCCGCGCTGGAGTCGACGTACGACCGTACGGCCATGTCCCAGCTGCACGCCACCTTCAGCGCGGGCCTGCTCACGGCGGCCCTGCTGACCTCCGGGGTCACCAGCCTGACCCAGTCCGTCCCGGCCCATTTCACCGTCGCGGGCGCGGTGTTGCTGCTGTTGCTGGTGTGCGCCCGCCGCGGTCTGCTCCCCGACGCGCCCGCGCCGGACGCGACGCCGGAGAAGCGGCGCGCCCGGCACTGGACCCTCCCCTCCGGCCTGACCCTCCTCATGGGCTGCGCCATGACCTTCGGCACCATCACCGAGGGGGCGATGAACGACTGGTCGACCCTCTACCTGAAGGACACCGTCAAGGCGTCCTCGACCGTCGCCCCGCTGGGTATCGCGGTGGTCTCCGCGACGATGCTGCTGGCCCGCGCGTGCGCCGACCGCTGGCGCGACCGCTGGGGCGACGGCCCGGTGGTGCGCGCGGGCAGCGCGCTGGCCGCCGTCGGACTGGGGCTCGCGCTGCTGACCGGCGGGGTGCCCGCGACGCTCCTCGGCTTCGCCTGCGTCGGCCTCGGCGCGGCCGCCATCACCCCGTGCGTGTACGTCGCCGCCGCCGAACGGGGTTCCGACGCACTGTCGTTGGTCGCTGCCATGGGCACCGTGGGCCTCTTGGCCGGCCCCGCGCTGATCGGCTTCGTGGCGACGGCGGGCGGCCTCACCCTGGGCATGGCGGTGGTCGCCGCCTCGGCGCTCGCGGTCACCGCGACCGCGATCTGGATCCCCTGGAATATCCGCTGGTCGCCGGAGCCACAGGTGAGTACCTTGCCCTCCATGACCGACGACGACCGAAAGGGAAGTGCCGCGTAGGCGCCCCTCGGCCCTGCGCGCCGCACTCCCTGTCCGCGCCCGGCGCCGCCACCCCTCCATCGACCACCTGTCCGGCTCCTGCCTGGCCGCCCTCCGCCGCCTCGACCACGCCCGCTACTGGCCCGGAGCCACGACCGAGGCCTTCCGGCACTGGCAGTCCCTGGCCCACGCCCCCCTCCGCCGGCTCACCACCACCCTGACCGCTCCGGGCTGCGGCAACCTCGGCTGCTGCGATGTGCCCTACTACCGCGACCACTTGGAAGAAGCCCTGCACGCCCTGCCCGCCAAAAGCGCCCGCGAACTACGCTTCCTGGTGGCGTCGCTGGACGAGAAGATCCTCACCCGAGCCTTCCTCGGCACCCCCACCGGACCCTGGTGGCGCGAGCCGCTCTAGGCGCTGCCCGGCGGATCGCGGAGTGCAGCCTGACACGGGCCCGGGGTCATGAAGACGTGACGTCTCGTCGTTGAAGAGTTCGACAGACCCCTGCGCCCGGTTCGACGCCCGGACAGGCGGCGACGACCAGGTCGAGCTGGTGCTGCATGTACCAGCTGCTGGCGGCCTGACCAAGGGGACGCGGCACGCCGGTTCCACGGGTGACCCGAACCGGGCACCCGCCCCGCGTCAGCCCGTCCGCAAGCGCGGCAGCGGGGTGAGCGTGGCCCGGTGCGGGCGCAGACGTACCGGGGCCGGGGCGGGCTCCTCGTCCGGCGGAAAGAACTTGGTCAGTTCGTGCCGCCCGCTGATCCGCAACTTGCGGTAGGAGTGGGTGAGATGGGATTCGACATTGCGCAGGCTCACCTTCAGCAGCTGTGCGATGCCGCGATTGCTCAGCCCGCGTGAGGCCAGCTCGGCGACCTGCCGTTCGGTGGGCGTCAGCAGCGACTCCGTGGAGTCCTTGCGCGGGTCCGGCCGGCCGCCCGCGCCCCGCAACTCCCGTTGCACCGCCGCGACCAGGCCCTCGGCGCCCAGCGAGATGCCGACCTCGTTGGCGCGGTGCAGCAGCTCGCGGGCGCGTCCGGTGTTGCCGGCGCGCCGGTGGGCGGTGCCGGCCGCGGACAGGGCGTGCGCGAACAGCAGCGGCGCCGGGGCGGGTTCGAGGAGTTCCACGGCCCGGCCGGCGAGCTGGAGCGCCTCCCGTCCCGAGCCCGCCGCGGCCTGGGCGACCAGCGCCCGGCCCAGCGCGAAGGGCGCCCCCCAGCGACCGGCCAGCTCCGCCTCCTCGCGGGCGGTACGGCGGGCCCCCGCCGCGTCCCCGAGGGCCAGCAGGAGCGCGGACCGGGACGAACGCCAGGGCAGGACTGCCGGGTTGACCACCCCCCGGCGTTCGAGCTCCGCCGCGCACCGGGCGATCAGGTCGAGCCCGCGCCGGGCCTCGCCGAGCCGCCCCAGCGCCCGCCCGGTGCTGTGCAGCAGATGCAGCCGCCACCAGGTCACCGGCCGGTCCTCGGGCAGCGGCGGCGCCTCGTCAAGGAGGGCGCGGGCACCGGCGATGTCGTCCTTCTCCAGGGCCACCTCGATGAGCACACTGCGGGCGAGCGCCCCGGTGTGGTACCCGTCGGCGCCGATCCGGGACAGCAGCTCCAGTGCCTCGCGGGAGTCGTCCCCGGCCTCGGCCAGATGCCCGCGGTGCAACTGCACCAGGCCGCGCACGGCCAGCGCTTCGGCGCCGCGGGGCACATCGCCCTCGGCGCGCGCGAGCCGCACCTCGGTGTCCACCCCCTGCCGGGCGTCGTCCACCTCGCCCGCCCACAGCAGGGCGAGCAGCGCGTGGTACCAGGTGGGGGAGCCGTACGGGGCGCGCGGCACGGACAGGACGCGCTGGGCGATCCGCCGTACCGCGGGCGCCGAGTCGCCGCGCGCGGTACGGAGCAGCAGCACCCGCTCCAGCCGGCTCTCGCCCCCCTCACCGGGCCGGTAGCTCCCGTCGAGCAGCCGGATATGGGTGAGCCCCCGGCGCAGCCGCGCGGTCGCCGCCGGATCGCCGCCGCCGATCTCCCGTTGGGCGTCCTCCAACACATGCCGGGCGCGCGGGAGTTCGTCGAGACGTAGCAGGATGTGGGCGAGTTCCAGCGCCTGCCGGCCGCGCTCGGCGGGCCCGGCGGCGGTGGCGCGTGTCACCAGCGCGCCCGCGGCCGCGGGCAGATCGAGCCGGGTGAGCACCTGGACGCGCAAGTCCTCGGCGCACGCGGCCAGTTCCGGCGGCAGTCCGTGCAGGACGGCCTTCTCGATCAGCCGCCGGGCGCCCGCCGGGTCGGTGCCGGCCATGCCGCGGGCGCTGTCCAGCAGGAGCCGGGTCATCCAGGGCTCGTCCAGGCGGTGCGAGCGCAGCAGATGGGTGGCGATGTCCTCGCCGGGCGCGCCGCGCAGTCTAAGACAATGCGCGGCGAGCCGGTGCAGCTCGCCGCGCTCGGCGCACGGGATGTCCTGGTAGAGCAGTTGGGCGAGCAGGGGGTGGCGGAACCTCAGGTCGTGCGGGTGCAGCAGCCCCGACTCGGTCAGCCTGCCCAGACATCGGCAGGCGTGCTCCGTGGGTATGCCGCACAGGGCGCCGAGCAGGGCCGCGTCCATCGGCGCGCCCAGGATGCTGGCCGCGCGGGCGACCTGCACGCCGTGCGGGTCGAGTCGCCGCAGCAGGCACAGGATGCGCTCCTTCACCGCCTCCAGCCGCGTCCGCTGCTCCGGCGGGTCCGCCGGCGGGTGGCCGGGCGGATGCTGGTCCGCGGTGGCACGGCGCGGGGCGGCGGAGAGCGCGGGAACGGTGCGTATCTGCTCGGTCAGCAGATACGGGTTGCCGCCGCTCTCCGCGATCAGGGCGCCCACGGATTCCTGGCCGTGGCCGCAGAGCGCGGCGGCGAGATCGAAGGCGGCGCTGGGGCTGAGGTCGTGCAGATGGATGTGCCGGTCGGGACGGACCCCCTCCATGAACTCGACCAGCAGATGCTGGTCGCACGCCGGTTCACCGCAGCGCTTCGTGGCGAGCAGGGCCACCGGCAGGTTCTCCAGACGGCGGGTCAGGAACCCCAGCCACAGCAGGGACTGGAGGTCGGCGTACTGGACGCAGTCGACCGTCAGCAGGATCGGGGTGCGCCGGGCGGCCCGGCCCAGACACGCGCACAGCTCCGCGAGCAGCGGGTAGCCGGGGCCGGCCGGGTCCGCGGCGCTGTCGGACGCGCCGCACCGCGCGAAGGCCCGCTCCCACATGCCCGAGGTCTCGGGCAGCGCCCCGAGGAGCTGGTGCACGACGCCGAGGGGAAAGCGCTGCTCGGCCGGGGACGCGGTGGCGGACAGCATGGCCATGCCCTGCTCACGGGCGTACGTCTCGGCCCAGCGCAGGAGCGTGGTCTTGCCGGTTCCGATGATCCCTTCCACCAGCGCGGCCGCTCCCGTGCCGGTCCTGGCGGAGTCGAGCAACTCGACGATGATCTTCGCTTCTTCGCTCTTGCCGAACAGTTCCCGGGGCACCGGGCCCACACCTCCTGCCTGAACAGTGCATGACCTGGGTGACGAGGAAACGGAATGGGGGCTCAAAAGCCGGAGTTCGTGAAACAGGCCGGAATCAGCGCCTTCAGGCACCTTTTCCGGTCATGACGGAGCGGTCCCGGCCATCGTAGGAAGGATTTCGCCAAAGGGCGCGGGAAGTGCGTCCGATAATCCCCCCACGGCTCCCCCTGGACACCGGTGAAACGGCGTACACCGCTGATGCCTCCGACGCTAGCACGAGTACCCGTCACATTTGTACAGCCAGTTGCCCGGTAGGTTCCGGAGCGTGTTTCTTCGGCCAGTGCTTCGGTCTCACCGTATTGATGTCCACGGGTACCGCACGAGTACGGTCGGCACGGCTCAGAGCCGGTGACCGGTGATCCACCGACGGAAAGCGGCCACCGCGCGTCCCGTCCCATTCCTCCGTCCTATTGGCGGAAACCCGGTGGAAGGAGCGATGCCCACGTGTCCGCGATCAGTCAGCACCTCGGCGGCGGTCGTACCGAGCAGTTCGTCCTCTCCCTGACCGGCATCCTGCCGTACGTCTACGAGCAGGCCTGGCAGTCCGTGCTGGCGGCCTCGCCGGTGCTGCGCGGGGCCCTGCCCGGCTCCCGGTTCCCGCTCCGCGTCGTGGACTGGCGGGCCACCCGCCCCGCCGTGCAGGAGGCGCGGCTCGCCGAGCAGTTGTCCGAGGAGGCCGCCGCCGGACTCGCCCGTGACGAAGGGCCGTCGATGCGCGCCACCCTCATCCGGCGCACCGACGCTTCCTGGACCTTCGCCTGGCGGTACACCCGCGGGCTGCTGGACCGCGGGACCGCGCTGCGCCTGCTGGCCGAGGCCGCCGACGAGTACGGCGTACTGCTGCGCGGCGGCACCCCGTGGCCCGTACCGCGGCTCGGGACGCGGAGTGCCGCCGCGCCCCTGCGGGCCGGTGAGTGACGGATGAGCGACTGCTCGGTGCGCCTGTTCTGCCTGCCTTTCGAGGGCGTGTCGGCGGGTGTCTACCTGCCCTGGCGCCAGGCGCTCGGCCCCTCGGTGGTCGTCACCCCCGTGGAACTGCCCGGCCGCGGGCGCCATCCGCGCACCCGCCCCTGCTTCCGGATGGAGCAGTTGCTGGCCGAGGTCCTGCCGTACGTGGTCCGCATGCGCGACCGGCCGTTCGCGCTGTACGGGCACGGGGTCGGCGCGCTCCTCGCGTACGAGATCGCCGCCCGCCTGGAATGGGAGCACGACGCCGTGGCCGAACGGCTCTACGTCTCGGGCGCCGGGCTGCCGCACCGCGCGGCGCCCGAGCGGCCGGTCGGCGGGCTGCCGGACGCGGAGATGCTGCGCCGGCTCGGCGAGTGCGGCCGGATACCGCCGGGCGCCCACGACCCCCGGCGGGCGGGCCGGGTGCTCGCCGCGCTGCGCGCGGACCGTGCCGTCCTGGAGTCGTACCGGCGCGATCCGCGCCATGTCGTGCACTGCCCCGTCACCGTCATGACCGGGCGGGACGACCGCAGCGTCGCCGCCGGCCCGGCCGGGTGGCACCGGTGCACCCGCGGTTCGCTGCGCACGCACACCTTCCCCGGCGGGCACTACTTCCCGCTCACGGCCGGCTGGAAACTGCTGGACACCTTCCCCCGTGACCTGCTGCGGCCGGAGGCGGTGCGGCGGGCCGGGCTCGCGGCACTCCGCTGACCGGCCGGTGCTCGCCGCGTTCCGGAAACGGCAACAACATTTGCCCGGCCCGCCCGGCATGCTCATGCTGGCCGCCGGAGGTGACCGTATGACCACACACCACACCGAGGATGTCGGCGGCGATGCCCTCGCCGCCGGGCCGGAACCGGAGACGGAGGCGGAGCTGGAGGCGGAACTGTGCTCCGGCTTCCTGGCGGAGGCGGCCGGCTGGCTGCGGGACCTGCTCGTGCCCGCGGACCGCGTGTCGGCGGTCCGCCGGGTGCTGGACGTGGGCAGCGGGCCGGGAGCGGCCTCCTGCGAACTGGCCCGCGTCTTCCCGCGGGCGCAGGTCGTCGCCGTGGACCGGTCGCCGTCGCAACTGGTCCGGGCCAGGGCCAGGGCCGCGGAACTCGGGCTGACCGGCCGGCTGAGCACACGGCGGGCCGAACGGCCCGAGGAGTTCGGCGCACTGGGTCCGGCCGACCTGATCTGGACCGGCAACGTCTGCCGCCACCTGGGCGACCAGCAGGCGGCGGTGACCAGCCTGGCGTCCGCCCTGCGCCCCGGCGGGCTGCTCGCCATCTGCGAACGCGGCCTCGCGCCCCGCTTCCTGCCCCGTGACATAGGCATCGGCCGGCCCGGTGTGCAGGCGCGGCTGGACGCGGCGCTGGAGGACCGTTTCGCCGAGCGGCGGGCCCGGCTGTCCGGCGCGACGTCCGTGGTCGAGGACTGGCCGCGCCTGCTGGCCGCGGCCGGGCTCGTGCCCGCCGGTACCCGCACCTTCCTGATCGACTTCCCCGCCCCGCTGGGGCCGGCCGCACGCGGATACCTGCGCGCCCGGCTGACCCGGCTGCTCGCCGAGATCGGCGACCGGCTGGACCTCGCCGACCGGCTGACCGTGGAACAACTCGTGGACGGCGACGCCTGCACCGGCATCCTGTGGCGGCCCGACGCCTTCTACCTCACGGCGGTCACCGTGCACACCGCCCGCCTGTGCACGGGCCGCCGCACCTGAACGATCCACCGGGCGCCGCCCTGACCGTGGCCGCCGCCCCGACCCCGGCCGCCGCCCCGACCGCGGCCGCCGCCGGATGAGCCGGCGCCATTCACCAGGCGCCGTATTCGGCGGGGAGCGCGTTCTCTTTCCCTCTCGCGCGCGGAAGGAGAACGCGCCCTTCGGCATGCCCGGATTCGGTAGCACCTTCCGCGGCGCGCCCCCCGCCCTTTTCCGGGAAACACCTCCGCGGACCGCCCGGCCCCCCGATGGGACATCGGTATGCCCGTGTGCGGTACGGCCCAGATTCTTCGGTCATCCCTACGGTGCCACCGTATTGAGGCCCCCGGTCCCGCACTCCTAGGTTCCTTCCGTGGCCACCGCCACACGGAATTGCTGAAACCGGGCACTTCACGGTGATGTTACGGAGGACTCGTGAAGATTCAGGTTCTGGGCCCCCTGCACGCAGTGGCCGACGGAACCGCGGTCACCCCGGCGGCGGGAAAGGAGCGGCAGATCCTGGCGCTCCTCGCCCTCCATCCGGGGCGGCCCGTGCCGGTGAGCGGCCTCATCGAGGAGCTGTGGGGCTCCCGGCCGCCGCGCACCGCGCACAGCACCGTCCAGACGTACATCCTGCGGCTGCGCCGCGCCCTGGCCGCCGCGCTCGGCGGACCGGGCCGGCCGGACGGTCCGCATCGCGCCCGGCGACTGCTGGCCACCGGGCACGGGAGCTACCTGCTGCGGATCGCGGAGGAGGACGTCGACGCCTTCGCGTTCCAGCGGGCGGCGCGGGCGGGCCACGCCGCCTTCGCGGACGGCGAGGGGGAGCGGACCGCACGGCTGCTGCGCGAGGCGCTGGCGCTCTGGCGGGGCCCGGCTCTGGTCGACGTGCCCGCCGGTGAGGCGCTGCGCGTCCAGGCGGCCCGCCTCGAAGAGGCCCGGCTGCTCGCGACCGAACGCTGCGTCGACGCCGGACTCCGGCTCGGCCGGCACAGCGAACTCATCCCCGATCTGGTGGAACTGACGATTCGTCACCCCAAGAATGAACGGCTGCACGCACAGGCCATGGTCGCGTTCTACCGCTCGGGACGGCAGTCCTCGGCACTGGAGCTCTACCGCGCCCTGCGCCGCCGGCTGGTGGACGAACTGGGCCTGGAGCCCTCGCCGCAGCTCCAGCGGCTGCACGAGGCGATCCTCGCGGTCGATCCCCGGCTGGACGTCCTCGCCCAGGGCGGCAGGCCGACGCCGACCTTCGACCTGTACGCGGCCTGACCAGCGCGCCACCCACCCCCACGGAAGACCCCGACCAGCGGAAGGCGACATCGTGACCGACCAGGTCCCCACCCTCTACGAGTGGATCGGCGGCGCCGAGGCGCTGAGCCGGCTCACCGAGGAGTTCTACTCCCGCGTCCGCAAGGACGACCTGCTCGCCCCGATCTTCGCCGGGATGTCGGACGACCATCCCCAGCACGTCGCCACCTTCCTCGGCGAGGTGCTCGGCGGCCCGGCGGACTACACCCGCCACCACGGCGGCTACCGGCACATGGTGTCCCGGCACCGCAACCGGGCCATCCAGCCCGCCCAGCGGGAGCGCTGGGTGGAACTGATGAGGCAGGCCATGGACGTGGTGGGACTGCCGCAGGACGCGGAGTTCCGCTCGGCGTTCATCGGCTACATCGAGTTCGGCTCGCGTCGCGCCATGGCCAACTCCCAGCCGGGTGCCGGACCCGGCCGCCGTACCACCATCAAGACGTGGGGCTGGGGCGAGGCCGTACCCGGCGACGACTGACCGGCCGCCCGGCGGCGTCCCGGTATCGGCAACAAATGTTGTCCGCCGGCCACGCCCGGTCCCAGCATGGGCACCAGTGGTGATCACCACGAACACGCGGATCGCCGGGGCACGGCTCAGCACGCGGCCGTGGCTCCCCTCGCCCGTGGCACCGCGCCATGCGCCCCGATCCGCCTGCCCGGACAACCCGAACAAGGAGTTCGCCCATGCGTATGACCACTGGGCCGGCGCGCCGCGACACCGCGCCGACCGGTCCCGAGCAGACCGGGGGTGGCCGCCGATGAGCGCCCAGACCGAACAGCTCCGGGCGGCCGACGGCAAGGCCACCGCCCGGCTTCCGCTCGGGGTCTACCTTCTCGCGTTCAGCCTGTTCGCCATGGGCAGCGCCGAGTTCCTGCTCGCCGGTGTGCTGCCGGACATCGCCGACGACCTCGACATCTCCCTGTCCGAGGCGGGCGCGCTGATCTCGGCGTTCGCCATCGGCGTGGTGCTCGGCGGACCGCCGCTGGCCGTCCTGACCCTGCGCTGGCCGCGCCGCACCACCCTGGTGGTCTCGCAGGCCCTCTTCGCCGTCCTGGTGGCGATCGGCCTGGTCAGCGACAACTTCACGGTGCTGCTGATCACCCGCTTCCTGTGCGGTCTCGCCTACGCGGGGTTCTGGGCGGTCGCCGCGGTCACCGCGATCAGTCTCGTCACCCCCGACCGCACCGCCCGCGCCTCGGGCGTGGTGGTCAGCGGGCTCAGCGTGGCGATGGTGGCCGGCGGCCCGGCCGGGGCGCTGCTGAGCCACTTCACCTCCTGGCAGGGCGGCTTCTGGGCGGTCGTCGCCCTCACCGCGGCCGGCGCGCTCTCCACGGTCGCCGCGGTGCCCGCCACCCGCGCCGCGCAGGAGCCCAGCGTGCCGCGGGAGCTGCGCACCATGAAGCAGCCACAGCTGTGGGTGGTGTACGCCGCGACCCTGCTGAGCACCGCCGCGTACATGATCTCGTACAACTACCTCGCGGCCTTCCTCACCGACATCACCGGGATCCACTCGGTGTGGGTGCCCGCGGTCCTCGTCCTGTTCGGTGTCGGTGCCTTCGTCGGGCTGTCCATCGGCGGCCGGATCTCCGACGGGCGCCCCCATCACGCGCTGCTGATCGGCGCGGCCGGCATCCTGGTCGCCTCCGTGCTGCTCGCGCTGTTCGCCCACCACGCGGTGGCCGTCGTCCCGCTGGTGCTGATCCTCGGCGTCGCGGGGTTCGTGCTCAACCCGGCCATCTACGGACGGGTATTCACGGTCGCGGCCGGGGCGCCCACCCTCGCCGGCGCCACCGCCGTCTCCATGTTCCAGCTCGGCATCAGCCTGGTGCCGCTCCTCGCCGGTGTGGCACTGGGCGCCGGCGCCGGACTGACGGCCATCCCCTGGCTCGGCGCCGGGCTCGCCGTCCTCACCGTCCCGGTCGTCCTGGCCGACCGGACCATGGCGCGCGGCCGCACCGGCGACTCCCCGCCGGCCGACGGCTGATCCACCCGGCGGCCGACCCGTCGCCGTCCGCAGCCCGGCGGTCCCGCGTCCGTCCCGCACATCCCACCGTCGAGAGCCGTGGCGCAGCACGTCCGCGACGCGCTGCGCCACGGCTCTTCCCAAGGAGGTTCGCATGGACAACGAACTCGGATACGAACTCGGCACCTGGGTCGTGTCGCAGATCCAGGACCCGGACCGCCCGGCGCGGACGGAGTTCTCGCTGCTGGACCGGGACTGGGAACTGCTGCCCGAGGTGTTCCCGCCGTTCACTGATCCGGGCCCCGGCCTGTTCGCCTCCTGGGTGCCGTACGAGAAGGGCGGCCGCTTCCTGGAGATGGGCTGCGGCGCCGGGGTCGCCGCAGTGCTCGCCGCACAGCAGGGCGCCGAGCGGGTACTGGCGCTGGACGTCAACCCGGCGGCGGTGGAGAACACCCGCCGCAACGCCGCGCGGCACGGCGTGTCCGACCGGGTGACGGCCCTGCACAGCGACCTGTTCGACGCCCTGGACCCGGCCGAGGTGCTGGACCTCGTCTTCTGGAACACCCCGTTCATCGAGGCGCCCGAGGACCGCGCCTACGGCGGCCGGATCGAGCGGGCGGTCTTCGACCCCGGCTACGAGCTGGTGCGCCGGTTCTTCCGGGACGTGGTCCCCCACCTCTCCGCCGGGGGGCGCGTCTATCTCGGCACCAGCGAGGCGATGGGCAACCCGCGGAAGATGCTGCGGGCCGCCGCCGACGCCGGATTCGAGGGCCATCGGTACCGCAGCGAAACCGTCGGACTCCAGGCCGCTGATTTCCCTGATTCCCCGGCGGTGAAGGCCCACACCGACGAACGCGGAATGGTGGACATGGACTTCACGATGTACGAATTCCTGCGCCGCTGACCGCGCACCGCCCGGCCGGGAGGAGAACCCGGCGCGAAACCGACCGCACCATCAGTTCAGTTCCGACGTAATCGATTCGCTTCGTCTCGATCCGGGCGATACGACAGCGCCCTGGAAGATTGGAATGTGATGAACGCCAACGGAAAGGCAGACGGCGGCAGTTTCGACGTGGTCATCGCCGGCAACGGAGTCCTCGGTCTGTCGCTCGCCTGGGTCCTCGCCCGCCGCGGACAACGGGTCGCCGTGCTCGGTCGGCCGGGCCGCCCCTGGGCCGGCTCCACCGCGGCCGGCGCCATGCTCGGCTGTTTCGGCGAGGTCACCACCTCCCTGTTGGCCAGCGAGCACGGCCGGGCCAAGCTGGAACTCGGCATCGCGGCCCGCGCCCTGTGGCCGCAGTGGCTGGCGGAGCTGGAGGAGCGGACCGAGGGCGCCCCCGTCCAGACCGCGCAGGGCACCACCGTCGTCCTCAACACCATCGGCACCGCCGAGATCGACGACGCCAACTACCGCGCCATCCGCGCCGAACTCACCCGCTACTCCGAGCCGTTCGAGGACGTCGAGCCCGCCGACCTCGACTGGGTGGACGCCGAGCCGATCTCCCGCCCGCTGAAGGCCTTCCACATACCCGGCGAGCACGCGGTCGACTCCGCCGCCCTCCTGGAGCGCCTGGAGGCGGCCGTCGTCCAGGCCGGCGGCACCCTCGTACCCGAGTTCGCCGCCCGCGTCGAGTACCGGGGCGACCATGTCACCGGGGTCGTACTGGCCGACGGCCGGCGGATCGCGGCCGGCCATGTCACGCTGGCCGCCGGTGCCCGCACCCAGGAACTCCTGGACAGCCTGCCCGTCGGCCCCCGCATCCCCCGCCTGGTCAGCGGCTACGGGGTGTCCGCCCTGATCAGGACCGTGGACGGCAGCACCCCCGACAGCGTCGTCCGCACACCGAACCGCTCCTTCGCCTGCGGCCTGCACGTCGTCCCGCGCGGCGACGGGCACGTCTACGTCGGCGCCACCAACGTCATCTCGGCCGACCCCCGTGACACCGCCGAGATGCGCGACCTGGTCTTCCTCCTCCAGTGCGCCCACCGCCAGGTCCGCCGCAACCTCTGGAACAGCGATGTCACCAAGGTGCAGGTCGGCAACCGCCCGGTGTCCATGGACGGTTTCCCCCTGCTCGGCGACGGCGGCATGCGCGGCCTGTCGGTCATGACCGGCACCTACCGGGACGGCCTGCACCTGTCCCCGCTGCTGGCCCAGGACTTCGCGGCGCGCGTCCTCGGCGAGGAGACGCGGCCCGATGTGGCGCGGTTCGCCCCCGTACGGCAGCCGCTGCGGACCGGGACCCGTGAGGAGATCGTGGACGTCCTCATCGACCACCAGATGGGCATCGGCTACGAGCAGGACTGGACGATCCCCGTCGAGTGGCACCAGTGGATCGAGATGGACCTGCGGCCCGGCACCCTCGCCTGGGCGAACGGACTCGACCCCGAGTTCACCCCGCCCGCCGAACTGCTTTTCGCGTCCCGCTTCGACCCGGAGCTGGTCAGCGTCCTGCGCAAGTACTACGCCACCTGCCGCGAGTACAGCTGACCCACCACGGGCGGCCCCGCCCCCTGCTCACCTTGACCCCGCGCGCCTGATCCCGCACCCCGAACCCTGCACCGCCGTGCGGGCGGACCGGTTTCCCTCACCCGCCCGCACGGCCGTCGAGAAAGGACAACGCAATGGCAGTCGAGGCGATCGACCCGCCCGGCCTCCCCGAGCCCTACGGCTGGCGGCAACTGGCCGTGGGCACCGGCAGCCGGGTGGTGTTCCTCAGCGGCCAGACCCCGCGCACCGCCGACGGCAAGCCGGTGGGCATGGGCGACCTCGCGGCCCAGACCGAGCAGGTCTACCTCAACATCGCCACCGGACTGGCCGCGGCCGGCGCCACCTTCGACGACGTGCTCCGCCTGACCATGTACGTCGTGGACTGGTCGCTGCCCAAGTGGGAGCAGGTCGGCGCGGGCGCCGAACGGGCCGCCGCCAAGCTGGGCGTCGACGTCGTCCGGCCCACCACCCTCGTCGGCGTCGCCACCCTCGCCGAACCCGACTTCCTCATCGAGATCGAGGCCACGGCCATCGTCTCCTGACCGCCGCCGAGCGGGACGCCGGGGCCACCCGCCCGTCCCGCCCGGCCGCCGTACGAAACGCCTGGTGCCCCGCGCCCCGGAAACGGGAGGCGGGGCACCACGCGTATCAGCAGGGCCGGCCGGTCACCAGGAGGTCCCCGATCACCTTCGCCACCGACTCCGGCGACGGCAGCCCCGGGTGGTGGCTCGCAGTTCCGGTGGCCGGGTCGTAACCGTCGTGCCACTCCGGCTCGTTGACGAGCGCGCCGTCCTCCCGCAGCTGCGCGATGTTGCGCCGCACCGCCGGCTTGCGCCACATCTTCGCGCCCATCACCGGGAAGTAGACGACGGGACAGTCCACCGAGAGCGCCACGGTCAACAGCCGGTTCGGCGCCGCGCCGACCGCCGCCGAGGCCAGGGTGTGGGCGGTGGCCGGCAGCACGGCCAGCACATCGTGCTCCGCGGCGAGCCGTGACGGCTTGTCCGTCGGCCAGTGTGCCGGGGACTCCCCGCTCACCACCCGCTCGGCGAACAGGGCGAGACTCTCGGGGGACACGAAGGAGGCCGCGGTGTGGGTCAGCAGTACCGTGAACGTACTGCCCTCGATGTGCCGGCGCATCGCCTGGATATACGCGGGAAGCCCGGTCACCGCAATCGAGCCGGTGGCCCCGACGAGTATGCGTTTCCCGGTTGCCGCCGGGGAGTATTGGATTTCCATGCCCCGATGATGTCGCCGCCGTCCCGCCCCCGGTCAACGGCGTGCACGCAAATGCCGGGGAGAATCCGGCGGCGGTCCAGCGGCGGTCCAGCACCGGCCAAATCCTTCGGCCGTCCCTACGGTCGCACCGTATTGAGACCGAATGCGGCCGTTGCCTAACGTCCCCTTCGCCACGCATTCGAAGGCCGATCAGGCAACCGACGAAAAGGGGCGGACACCGATGGAGGATCTCTTCGCGGAACTGCGTACCCGGACCGGCCACCGCGGCCCGGACCGGGACACGCCGGAACTCAAGCCGCGGCCGGAACAGCGCCACGAACCCTTCCCGCTCACCGACATCCAGCAGGCCTATCTGATCGGCCGGCTCGGCGGCCTGGAACTCGGCGGCATCTCCAGCCAGTACTACCTGGAGTTCGACTGTCCCGGCCTCGACGTGGACCGGCTGACCGCGGCCCTGCACAAGGTCGTCGCCCGGCACGACGCGCTGCGCACCGTCGCCGGCCCCGACCGGACCCAGCGGATCCTCCCCGCGCCCGAACCGGCGCCGCACCTCGTGCGCACCACGGACCTGCGCGGCCGCCCGGAGGGCGAACAGCGCGACGAACTGGAGCACGTCCGCGCCGAGTTGACCGGCCAGGTGCTCCCCGCCGACCGGGCTCCGCAGCTCGACGTCCGGGCCACGCTCCTGGACGGCGGCCGGGTGCGGCTGCACCTCGCCGTCGACCTGCTGTTCCTCGACATGCCCAGCCTCTTCCGGCTGCTGGCGGAGTGGCGCCGCCACTACGACGACCCCGGCCTGCGCCCGCGGCCGCTGGAACTCTCGTTCCGTGACTACGTGCTGGCCCAGGAGGAACTGCGCGAGTCCGGCACCGGCCAGGCCGCCGCCGCGTACTGGACCGAGCGCCTGGACACCCTCCCCCCGGCCCCCGAACTGCCGCTGGCCACCGCCCCCGAACAACTGGGCACCCCCCGGTTCGTACGACACCGCGCCACGCTCGCCCCGGAGCGGTGGGCGGCGCTGCGGGCGGCGGCCGGCGAGCACGGGCTCACCCCCTCGGGTGTGCTGCTCGCCGCGTACGCGGAGGTGCTGCGGACCTGGTCGCGGCGGCAGGAATTCACCCTGACCGTGACCCAGTTCCACCGGCTGCCGGTGCACCCGCAGGTCGACGAGATCCTGGGCGACTTCCTGTCGCCGGGGCTGCTCGCCGTCGGCGGACGCCCCGAGGAGACGTTCGCGCGCCGGGCCGCCGACCTCCAGGAGCGGCTCCTCGACGACCTCGCACACGCCACGCACGGCGGCATCCGCGTGCTGCGCGAACTGGCCCGGCGCCGGGACGACGGCCGCGCCTCCATGCCGGTGGTCTTCTCCAGCACCCTCGGCGACGGGAAGACCCCCGGAGCCGGGGCTCTTGAGTCCTTCGGGGAACTGGTCCACGACCACAGCCGCACCCCGCAGGTCTGGCTGGAGAACCAGATCCTCGAACTCGACGGTCGCCTCAGCGTCAACTTCAACGCCGTCGAGGGCCTGTTCCCCGAGGGCACCCTGGAGGACATGTTCGAGGCGTACCTGACGCTGCTGCACCGGCTCACGGACGACCCGTCCGCCTGGAACACCACGCGGGGACTCGTACCGCTGCCGGCCGCACAGGCCGAGGAGCGCAGGCTGGCCAACGCCACCGCCGCGGACATCCCGCCGGCCCTGCTGCACGAACTGGTCGCCGACGCGGCCCGGCGCAGCCCCGACGCCATCGCGGTCCTCACCCCCGGCACCGAGACCACGTACCGCCGGCTCACCGACGACGCCCACCGCCTCGCCCACCGGCTGCTCACCGGCCCCGCCACCGCACCCGGCGAGATCGTCGCCGTCTCCATGCGACCGGGCGCCGCCCAGTACTCCGCGTTGCTCGGCGTGCTGCACGCCGGCGCCGCCTACGTGGCCATCGACCCGGAGCTGCCCGAGGAACGGCGGCTGCGGCTGCTGGCCCGATGTTCGGTGCGCGCCGTGATCACCGAGCCGGACCTGCGCGAGTCGCTGCGCTGGCCGGCGGACGTGACGGTGCTGACCCCGCAGGACGCGGCCACCCTGGAGTGCCCCACGGAGCGGCCCGCGCGGCGCCGGAGCCCGGACGACCTGGCGTACGTGATCTTCACCTCGGGCTCCACCGGCGAACCCAAGGGCGTGATGATCAGCCACCGCGGCGCCGCCAACACCGTGCAGGACATCAACCGCCGCTTCGGCGTCGGCCCCGACGACCGGGTACTGGCCCTCGCCCCCACCGGTTTCGACCTGTCGGTGTACGACCTCTTCGGCGTCCTCGGCGCCGGCGGCACCGTCGTCGTCCCCGACCCGGCCCGCGCGAACGACATCGCGCACTGGACCCAGTTGCTCGGCCGCTACGGCGTGACCATCTGGAACAGCGTGCCCGCCCCGATGCGCATGTGGATCGACTCGCTCGGCGACGGCGGCGCCCCGCGCGGCTGCCGCCTGCGCCTCGCCCTGCTCAGCGGCGACTGGATACCCGTCGACCTGCCCGACCGCATCCGGGAGAAGATCCCCGCGATGCGCGTGATCAGCCTGGGCGGCGCGACCGAGGGGTCGATCTGGTCGATCCACCACCCCATCGAGACCGTACGGGCCGAGTGGTCGAGCATCCCCTACGGCAAGCCCCTCGCCAACCAGACCATGCATGTCCTCAACCAGTGGCTGGAGCCGTCGCCCGTCGGCGTCACCGGCGAGATCTACATCGGGGGCACCGGTGTGGCCCAGGGGTACCTGGGCGACCCCGAGCGCACCGCCGAACGCTTCGGCGTCCACCCCGTCACGGGGGAACGCGTCTACCGCACCGGCGACCTCGGCCGCTACCTGCCCGGCGGCGACATCGAGATCCTGGGCCGCGAGGACTTCCAGGTGAAGATCAACGGCTACCGGGTCGAGCTGGGCGAGATCGAGGCCGCCCTCCTGCGCCAGCCGGGCGTGCGCACCGCGCTGGTCACCGCGCCCGCCCACGCCCGCACCGGCCAGCGGCAGATCGCCGCGTACGTGGTGCCCGAGACCGGCGCCGACCCGGACCCGGCCGCGCTGCGCGAGGCGCTGACCGCCCTGCTGCCCGGCTACATGGTGCCCAGCCGCTTCCTCACCCTGGACACCCTGCCCCTGACCGCCAACGGCAAGATCGACCACAAGGCGCTGCCCATGCCGTGGAACGACGACGCCGAGACCGGGACCGGTCGCACCGCACCCCGCGGCCGGCGGGAGGAGCGGCTGTTCGCCCTGTGGTCGCGGCAACTCGGCCATGGCGACTTCGGCGTGGAAGAGGGCTTCTTCGACATCGGCGGCGACTCCCTGCACGCCGTCGGTCTGCTCGCGCTGCTGCGCGCCGAGTTCGGCATGGGCGCCGAGGCGGAGCAGGAGATGGTCGAGGCCCTGTTCATGAACGCCTCCATCGCCTCGTTCGCCGAACTGATCGCCACCGACGAGGAGGTGACCGCGTGAGCGGCACCCGTGCGCATGCCGCGGAGCCTCGCGTGTGGGAGTACGTGATCGTCGGCGCGGGCTCGGCCGGCGCCGTCACCGCCGCCCGGCTCGCCGCCCGCGGCTCCGGGAGCGTGCTGCTGCTGGAGGCGGGCCCCGATCAACCGCGCCCCCGCGACCGCGCCCATCCGCTGGCCGACGCCGGCCGGCTCGTGCTCGCCGGCTACAACTGGGACTACCGGGCCAACCTGCGCACCAGCAGCCGCCTGGAGGACCTGGTCCGCGCGCCCGGCCCGGCCGCCGGCCCCGGCACCGGCCGGGCCGGGGCCAGCGCCCTGTGGGAACGCTTCCCGTACCAGCTCGGCAAGGTCGTCGGCGGCGGCTCCGCCGTCAACGGCGCCATCGCCCTGCGCGGTCTGCCCCGCGACTTCGCCGCCTGGGCCGCGCACGGCAACCCCGACTGGTCCTGGGAGCAGGTGCTGCCGTTCTACAAGGACATCGAGGACGACGCCGACTTCCCCGGTCCGCTGCACGGCGACAGCGGCCCGCTGCCCGTCCGCCGCACCCCCCGCGAGCAGGTGCACGAACTGGACGCGGAGTTCTGGGCGGAGTGCAACCGGCGGGGCGTGGCCACCCTGCCGGACCTCAACGCGGGCGCCGAGGCCGGGGTCGGCGCGATCCCCGGCAACACCGTCGACGGCGAACGCGTGGACGCCGCCACCGCGTTCCTCTCCGGCCCCCGCAACCTGCCCGACCTGCGCCTGCGCACCGGCGTCCGGGTCATCCGGGTGCTGTTCGAGAAGAACCGGGCCGTCGGCGTCGAGACGGAGAGCGACGGCCGGCGCGACGTCGTCCGCGCCCGGCACGTCGTGCTCAGCGCCGGCGCCATCGGCACCCCCGTCATCCTCCAGCGCTCCGGCGTCGGCGCCGCGGCCCTGCTGCGCGCGCTCGGCATCACCCCCGTCGCCGACCTGCCCGGCGTGGGCCGCGGCCTCGTGGACCACCCCTCGGTCGTCATCTGGTCCCGGCCGGCCGACGGGGTGTGCACGCCCGGCCTGCCCTGGCGGCAGGTCGCGGCCCGGATGAGCAGCGGCTTCGACGACGACACCGACATCCAGGTGGGGCTGCTCAACAACGTGGAGAGCCACACCATCCCCGGCTTCGTGGACCGCCTCGGCTGGCCGCTGGTCGTGGGCACCTCGGTGATGCTGCTGCGCCCGCGCTCCCGCGGCCGGGTCTTCCTCGACAGCGCCGACCCCGCGGCCGCGCCCGTCATCGAACTGGGCCTCGGCAGCGACCCGGAGGACGTGGACCGGCTCTGCCACGGCGTACGCCGGGCCTGGGACATCCTGCGCTCGCCCGGACTGTCCGGCCGGCTGGTGCAGACCCAGTTCTGGAGCGACCGGATGATCGCATCCGACGGCGTGGTGCGCAGCGGCGTGCGCCACATCATGAACCCCGGCTGGCACGCGGCCGGTTCCTGCCGGATGGGGCCCGCCACCGACCCCTGGGCCGTCGCCGATCAGGACGGCCGGGTGCACGGCACCGAACATCTGCGCATCGCCGACGCCTCCCTCTTCCCGGCCATTCCCAGCGCGCCCACCAACCTGACCACCCTGATGCTGGCCGAGAAACTGGCCCGGAGCACGAAGGAGTGAGCGTGCTACTGCTCTACTGCTTTCCGCACGCCGGTGCGACCTCGCTCGTCTACCGCGGCTGGCAGCAGCACGCCGGCTCGCGCCTGTGCGTCCGGGGCGTGGACGCTCCGGGCCGTGGCACGCGCCGCCGCGAGCGCCGCGCCGAGGGCTTCAACGCCCTGGTCCGGGCCATGGCCGAGCAGGTGGTCGCCGACCTGCTGGCCGAGCGGGCCCGCACTCCCGGCATGCGCTGGGCGACCTTCGGGCACAGCTTCGGCGCCACGACCAGCCTGGCCGTCGCCGCCGCCGTGACCCGCCAGGTGGGCACCGCACCGGAACGCGCCGTACTGTCGGGAGCGGTACCGCCCCCGCTCCAGCGGCCCGGAGAACTCCTCGCCGGGGTCCGTGACGAGGAACTGCTCGCCCGGACCGCCGCCGACGGAGGCACCCCGCCCGCGGTGCTGGCCGACCCCACGATGAGCCGCATCCTGCTGCGGATGCTGCGCGAGGACGACGTCGTACGGGCCGAGTTCGCGCGGGAGGCGGCCGGCCTGCGGGTGGACTTCCCGCTCACCCTGATCGCCGCCCGACAGGACGTGTACGCCCCGCCGGAGAAGGTCTGGGCGTGGTCCGCGCACAGCACGGCCCCGGTCCGCCGGGAGGAGATCGACGGCGGCCACTTCGCGGCCGTACAGAACCCCAAGCAGACCCTGACGACCATCGCCGAGCACACCGGCGCGGGGGAGAGGTGACCGCATGGCACGCAGGCGGTACGAGACGGAGCACGAGCAGTTCCGGGACGCGTGCCGGGAGTTCCTGACGCGGGAGGTCGTGCCCCACCACGCCCGCTGGGAACGGGACGGCATCGTCGACCGGGAGGTGTGGCTCAAGGCGGGGAAGGCCGGTCTGCTCGGCATGGGCGTGGCGCCCGAGTACGGCGGGGGCGGCGAGCGCGACTTCCGCTACCCGGCCGTCTTCGCCCAGGAGATCATGTGGGCCCGCGCCACGGCACCGGGGTTCGTCGCGCACAACGACGTCATCGCCGGGTACCTGTCCGACCGCACCACCGAGGAGCAGCGCGCCCGCTGGCTGCCCGGGCTCTGCTCCGGCGAGCTGATCGCGGCGATCGCGATGAGCGAACCCGGCGCCGGCTCCAATGTCGCCGACATCCGCACCACCGCCGTACGCGACGGGGGCGGCTACGTCCTGAACGGCCAGAAGACCTTCATCACCAACGGCGAGAACTCCGACCTCGTCCTGGTCGCCGCCAAGACCGCGCCGGAGCGGGGCGCGCAGGGCATCAGCCTGCTGGTCGTGGAGCGCGGCGCCCCCGGCTTCACCCGTGGCCGGCGCATGGAGAAGCTCGGCTGGCACGCCAGCGACACCTGCGAGCTGTTCTTCGACGACTGCCGGGTGCCGGCCGAGAACCTGATCGGCAAGGAGAACGCCGGGCTCGCCTATGTGATGGCCGGGCTGCCGCGGGAGCGGCTGAGCATCGCGACCGTCGCGGTGGGCGCGGCCGAGCGGATGCTCGCCGACACCCTGGAGTACGCGCGCACCAGGGAGGCGTTCGGCCAGGCCATCGGCACTTTCCAGCACAACCGGTTCCAGCTCGCCACGATCGACACCGAACTCACCGTGGCTCAGGTCTACTTGGACCACTGCATCGGCGAGCTCAACGCGGGGCGGCTGTCGGTGACGGACGCCGCGAAGGCGAAGTGGTGGACGACCGAGCTACAGATGGACATCGCCAACCGGTGTCTGCAACTGCACGGCGGATACGGTTATCTGAAGGAAAGTCCGATCTCCAGGGAGTGGGCCAACGCGCGGGTGCAGACGATATACGGCGGCACCACGGAGGTGATGAAGGAGCTGATCGGCCGGTCCCTCGGGCTGTGAGCCGGACTGGGCCGAACGCGTGACCGGAGTCCGAAAACGGCAGCGCGCGTTGCGAGTTCGGGGACGCGCTCGGTCTAATGACACCGTGGACCAGTCCCCGACCATCGCCCAGGCCTTGGCCGAGGTCGGCCCCCGGCTCAAGCGGCTGCGCACCCTCCGCGGGGTCACGCTCGCCGCGCTGGCCGAGGCCACCGGCATCTCCAAGAGCACGCTGTCACGGCTGGAGGCGGGCCAGCGCCGCCCCAGCCTGGAAATACTGCTGCCCATCGCGCAGGCGCACCAGGTGCCGCTCGACGAACTGGTCGGCGCCCCGGAGGTGGGCGATCCGCGGGTACGGCTCAAGCCGCACCGGGTGAACGGCAACACGGTGCTGCCGCTGACCCGCCAGCCCGGCTCGATCCAGAGCTACAAGATGATCCTGCCGACGACCCGGCGCGAACCCGAGCTGTGCACCCACGAGGGATACGAGTGGCTGTACGTCCTCGCCGGCCGGCTGCGGCTCGTCCTCGCCGAACACGACCTGGTGCTGGGCCCCGGCGAGGTGGCCGAGTTCGAGACCCGGCTGCCGCACTGGTTCGGCAGCACCGGCGAGGGCCCTGTGGAGGTGCTGAGCCTCTTCGGCCGCCAGGGCGAGCGGATGCACGTACGGGCCCGCCCGAACCACGGCTCGGGAACCTGAGACACCGCGCGGCCCGAGACCCCGCGCCGCATCCTTTCGGTCGCGGGCCGGGCGACGCCGGGGGAACGTGCGTGTTCCCCCGGCGCTGAAGGGACGCCGGGCGCTCGCCGATCAGCGGACCGTGGCCGTGGCCGTGGTCGCGGCACGATGCGCGGCGACGGCCTGCTCGATCTCCTCGTCCACCAGGTCGTGGTTGAGCGCGAAGGCGGCGGCGGCCCCCATGCCGGCCGCGGTGACGGCCTGGGCGCGGCTGTCCACCACATTGCCGACCGCCCACAGGCCCGGTCGGCTGGTCCGCCCGGCCCGGTCGGTGACCAGCCAGCCGGCCTCGTCCCGCGCACAGCCGAGACCGTCGAAGGCCGCGTCATTGGGGGTCATCTTCGGGAAGACGAACACCGCGGCGCACTCCAGGGTCCGCCCGTCGGCGAGCTCCACCGCGCGCAGCCGCCCGCCCTCGGTGAGCACACAGGACACCGGCCCCTCGGCGACCCGCACCCCGCGGGCGTCCATCCGCTCCCGGTCCTCCTCGGTGAGCGGCTGGCTGTGCGGGACGTAGACGACGTCGTGCGACCACTGGCGCAGCAGCAGCGCCTGCCCGGCGGACGCCGGGTGCACGCCCAGCACCACCAGCGGCTGGTCGCGCACCTCGTAGCCGTGGCAGTAAGGGCAGAAGATCACGTCCTTGCCCCACAGCGCGCGCAGCCCCGGAACGGCGGGCAGTTCATCGCGCAGCCCCGAGGCCAGGACGACATGCCGGGCGTCCAGCGTCGCCCCGCCGGCCAGCCGGACCACATATCCGCCCGGCTCACCGGCCTCCACCTGGTCCACCTGGCCCTTCAGCAGGACCGCGCCGTAGCGCGCGATCTCGGCGCGGCCGGTCTCCAGCACGCTGAGCGGGGGGACCCCGTCACGGGAGAGGAAGCTGTGCATATGGGCCGAGGGAGCGTTGCGGGGCTCCCCGGAGTCGACGACGACGACGGAGCGACGGGCCCGCGCGAGCACGAGCGCGGCGTTCAGCCCACCCGCCCCGCCGCCTATCACGATGACGTCGTACGAGGTTCGGTTGGTCGTGTCGTTGAATGCGCCGGTCATGGCGATCACCTCCGCCGCAAGAGTGCGGCGGAGGCTCGGCACGGGCAATTTTTGTTGCCGTTTCCGGAACACACCACAACCGGCCCCGACCGGCCCGCGATCACCCGCCGACCCCCGACCGGTACCCGGCTGTCCGCCGGTCTCAGATGTCCCGGAAGATCTCGATCTGCGCCCCGATCGAGTTCAGCCGTTCCGCGAGGTCCTCGTAACCCCGGTTGATGACATACACGTTGCGCAGCACCGACGTCCCCTCCGCCGCCATCATCGCCAGCAGGACGACGACCGCGGGGCGCAGGGCAGGGGGGCACATCATCTCGGCGGCGCGCCAGCGGGTGGGGCCCTCGACGAGGACGCGGTGCGGGTCGAGGAGCTGGAGCCGGCCACCGAGGCGGTTGAGGTCGGTGAGGTAGATCGCGCGGTTGTCGTAGACCCAGTCGTGGATCAGGGTCTGCCCCGAGGCGACCGCCGCGATCGCGGCGAAGAAGGGCACGTTGTCGATGTTCAGACCGGGGAACGGCATGGGGTGGATCTTGTCGATCGGCGCCTCCAGCTTGGAGGGCCGGACCGTGAGGTCGACCAGCCGGGTACGGCCGTTGTCCGCGAAGTACTCCGGCGAACGGTCGTGGTCCAGGCCCATCTCCTCCAGGACCGCCAGCTCGATCTCCAGGAACTCGATCGGCACCCGGCGCACGGTGAGTTCGGACTCGGTGACCACCGCGGCGGCCACCAGGCTCATCGCCTCGACCGGGTCCTCGGAGGGCGAGTAGTCCACGTCGACGTCGATGTTGGGCACGCCGTGCACGGTCAGCGTGGTGGTGCCGATGCCCTCCACCTGCACGCCCAGCGCCTCCAGGAAGAAGCACAGGTCCTGGACCATGTAGTTGGAGGACGCGTTGCGGATGACGGTCACGCCGTCGTGCCGCGCCGCCGCCAGCAGCGCGTTCTCGGTCACCGTGTCGCCCCGCTCGGTCAGCACGATCGGGCGGTCGGGGCTGACCGTGCGGTCCACCTGCGCGTGGTACTGGTTCTCGGTCGCCGCGATCTGGAGCCCGAACCGGCGCAGCGCGATCATGTGCGGCTCGATGGTCCGGGTGCCGAGGTCGCAGCCGCCTGCGTACGGCAGCTTGAACTGGTCCATGCGGTGCAGCAGCGGGCCGAGGAACATGATGATGGACCGGGTGCGTACGGCCGCCTCGGCGTCGATCGCCGTCATCTCCAGCTCGGCCGGCGGGACCAGCTCCAGGTCGACCCCGTCGTTGATCCAGCGGGTGCGTACGCCGATGGAGTTGAGCACCTCCAGCAGGCGGTACACCTCCTCGATGCGCGCGACCCGGCGCAGCACGGTACGGCCCTTGTTCAGCAGGGACGCGCACAGGAGGGCCACGCAGGCGTTCTTGCTCGTCTTGACGTCGATGGCGCCGGACAGCCGACGGCCGCCGACGACCCGCAGGTGCATCGGGCCCGCGTAGCCCAGCGACACGATCTCGCTGTCCAGCGCCTCACCGATGCGGGCGATCATCTCAAGGCTGATGTTCTGGTTGCCGCGCTCGATGCGGTTGACCGCGCTCTGACTGGTGCCGAGCGCCTCCGCGAGCTGCGTCTGCGTCCAGCCCCGGTGTTGCCGGGCGTCACGGATGAGCTTGCCGATGCGTACGAGGTAGTCGTCTGCCATGAGGTTGAGGTTATCTCAGGTATGAGATGGTGCTCGCCAGGGGGTCCATTCGGGTGATGGCGCGTCAGTGACCTGCGGTTTCCTGGGGGATGTCCGGTCGGTGGGCGATTCATTCCGATGCCCACCCCTTACGGATTTACTCGCTTACGGGCCACCTGTGGGGCGCTTGTGAGCCACCTGCCGGGCGCTTGCGAGCCGTCTGCCAGGCGTTTGCCGGTCCCTCGCGCACGGCGCGCCGGGGGAGAGGGGACGAGTAGACGACGCTGGTCGTCACGGTCCCCAAACCGCCGATCCGGCCCGAAATCTCCTCCAGATGGCGCATGGAGCGTGCCGCTACCTTGATGACGAAGCAGTCGTCGCCCGTCACATGGTGCGCCTCCAGGATCTCCGGCGTCGCCTCGACCAGGTCGTGGAATGGCTTGTAATTGCCGTTCGGATACCGCAGCCGTACGAACGCCATGACCGCCAGTCCGACCCGCTCCGGGTCGACGACCGCCGCGTAGCCGCTGATGACCCCCGCCTCCTCCAGCCTGCGCACGCGCTCGGTGACCGCGCTGGCCGACATGGAGACGGCCCGTGCGAGGTCGGTGAAGCTGGTCCGGCCGTCCCGCTGGAGAACGTCGAGAATGCGCCAGTCGATGGCGTCCAGGGATATCGCGGTCATCGTCGAGAAATAGCACGGATTCCCCGGCCGATCGGGTGGCATCGCCGTGGATCGAGCCTTCAGGGCGCCGGTTGCAGTCCGTAGATTTCACGCCCGAAGCCCGGACGGCAGTAGCCGGGCCGCCCGCGCCTCGCGCCCCACCCCCGCATCAGGAAGGCCCCCCATGCGTACGACCGCCCCCGCCACCCCCGCCGAAGCCGCCGCCCACTTCCGCGCCTCCCTCCGCTTCCACACCGACGTCGCCGACGTGGCCGCCGCGCTCACCACCCCACGCGAACCCGGCACCCCTGGCGGCCCCGACTTCGTCCTCCTCGACGCCCGCTCCTCCGAGTCCTGGGACCAGGGCCACATCCCCGGCGCCGTCCACCTCCCCACCGCCCTCGTCCCCGAACGGGCCGCCGCCCTGCTCGACAAGTCCACCCCCGTCGTCACCTACTGCTGGGGCCCCGGCTGCAACGGCGCCACCCGCGCCGCCCTCGCCCTCGCCGAACTCGGGTACCAGGTCAGGGAGATGCTCGGCGGATTCGAGTACTGGGTGCGCGAAGGCTTCACCTACCAGACCCCGCAGGGGCCCGCGCGCCGCGCCGCCGACGCCCTCACCACCCCGGTCGCGGCCGTCTGCGGCTGCTGACACCATGCCGGAAGCCGGAAGCCGGAAGCCGGAAGCCGGAAGCCGGAACGGACGTGGCCTGGCTCTACGACGCCTCGCGCGCCCACGCCCGGACGCCCAGCTTGCCGGTCGTGCCGAGGTCGAGCTGGGGCGTGACCGTCACCGGAGCCGCGCCCTGCTTCGCCCGCACCCTGACGTACGGGACGCTGATGGGGGTGCCGTACCCGGTGGTGTTGCGCCACATGAGGCCCGAGACGGCGCTCTCGCCGGGCTTCAGGAGCAGCGGGCGGGCCGGGTCGTCGAATCCGCCGCCGGTGCTGATGCCGCCGCTGCCGTGGAGGATCCGGACGCCGTGGACGGGTGCCAAATCGTCGTCGAGCAGCTCCAGTCGCGGGTAGCCGCCGAGCGCGTAGTCGCGCTTGCCGCAGTTCTCCAGGCGCAGGCCGACCACGCGCAGCCCCATCGCGGCGTCGCCGGCGTCGGCGGTGAGGCGGAGCCCGGAGGGCGGGCACACGCCGGGCGCGGGCGGCGCCTCGGCGGCGGGCACCTTGGTCACCTGGGCCACCTTGATCCGGGTCACCCGCGACGAGCCGGGGGCCGGCACCCCCAGCCGTACCGTGCCGCGCCTCGTCGTGCCGGGGGCGACCGAGCGCACGGTCTCGGAACGGTTGCCCATGACCGCCCCGCTGTCCGTGGTGAAGTCGAACAGGATCGTGTACGTCAGCGCCCGGTCACCCTTGTTGGCGACTTCGTAGGCGGCCGATATCCCGGAGTCGGCCCCGGCGAGCGGGTCGGCGTGCACCAGGTGGCCGGAGGAGGCGGGGCTCGGCACGGAGGGAATCGTCACCGCGGTGATCCGCACACCGTCCACAGCCGGCCCGGCAGCGAAACCCGCGACCCCACCCCCGCCCCCGCCCGCGGACCCAGCCGCCTTGCCCCCGCTCGCGCGCTCGGCACCGCACGCCGTGAGCAACAGGAACACGGCGAGGACCGGAAGAACCGACATGGCGTGGCGCATGACCCCATCCCATCAGGCCCGCACGCCCAGAACCATGGCGGAAGCCACACTTCCGCCCACCGGCAAACCCCCGGACCCGCCCCCACGGCCCCCGGCGACCCGTGCCGGGGCGGAACTCGACCCGACCCGGCATGACCATCCGGCACCCATGTACTAGAGTTATCTCGACATCGAGATATCTGCCGAGGCGCACCGCAGCCGCTCACTTGGTAAGGCGAGCCTAACTTAGCCTGACCTTACCGGACCGGTCGAACCGGCGTGGCGGCAGGATTGACGGTGGTACGCGCACATCAATGAAGGAGACTGTCGTGTCGGCGAACAGCTTCGACGCCCGCAGCGAGCTGCAGGTGGGCGACGAGTCGTACGAGATCTTCCGGCTGGACAAGGTGGAGGGCTCGGCCCGCCTGCCGTACAGCCTCAAGGTCCTGCTGGAGAACCTGCTCCGCACGGAGGACGGCGCGAACATCACCGCCGACCACATCCGTGCCCTCGGCGGCTGGGACTCGCAGGCCCAGCCCAGCCAGGAGATCCAGTTCACGCCGGCCCGCGTGATCATGCAGGACTTCACCGGCGTTCCCTGCGTCGTGGACCTCGCCACCATGCGCGAGGCCGTCAAGGAGCTGGGCGGCGACCCGGCGAAGATCAACCCGCTGGCGCCGGCCGAGCTGGTCATCGACCACTCCGTCATCGCCGACAAGTTCGGCACCAACGACGCGTTCAAGCAGAACGTGGAGCTGGAGTACGGCCGCAACAAGGAGCGCTACCAGTTCCTGCGCTGGGGCCAGACCGCGTTCGACGAGTTCAAGGTCGTCCCGCCGGGCACCGGCATCGTGCACCAGGTGAACATCGAGCACCTGGCCCGCGTCGTCATGGTCCGCGACGGCAAGGCCTACCCGGACACCCTGGTCGGCACCGACTCGCACACCACCATGGTCAACGGCCTCGGTGTCCTCGGCTGGGGCGTCGGCGGCATCGAGGCCGAGGCCGCCATGCTCGGCCAGCCGGTCTCCATGCTGATCCCGCGCGTCGTCGGCTTCAAGCTCACCGGTGAGCTCCAGCCGGGCACCACCGCCACCGACCTCGTGCTCACGATCACCGAGATGCTGCGCAAGCACGGCGTCGTCGGCAAGTTCGTGGAGTTCTACGGCGAGGGCGTGGCCGCCACCTCCCTGGCCAACCGTGCCACCATCGGCAACATGTCGCCGGAGTTCGGCTCCACCGCCGCGATCTTCCCGATCGACGACGAGACCCTCAACTACCTGCGCCTGACCGGCCGTTCGGAGCAGCAGGTCGCGCTGGTCGAGGCGTACGCCAAGACCCAGGGCCTGTGGCTGGACCCGAAGGCCGAGCCGGACTTCTCCGAGAAGCTGGAGCTCGACCTCTCCACGGTCGTGCCCTCCATCGCCGGCCCGAAGCGCCCGCAGGACCGCATCGTCCTCGCCAACGCCGCCGAGCAGTTCAAGCAGGACGTCCTCAACTACGTGGACGTCGTGGACGAGGCGGGCCAGGAGTCCTTCCCGGCCTCCGACTCCCCGGCCGTCCACCCGAACGGCGGCCCGTCCAACCCGGTCCAGGTCACCGCCCCCGACGGCACGACCTACACGATCGACCACGGCGCGGTCACCGTCGCCGCGATCACCTCCTGCACCAACACGTCCAACCCGTACGTCATGATCGGCGCCGCCCTGGTCGCCAAGAAGGCGGTCGAGAAGGGCCTGTCCCGCAAGCCGTGGGTCAAGTCCACCCTCGCTCCGGGCTCGAAGGTCGTCACCGACTACTTCGAGAAGGCCGGCCTCACCCCGTACCTGGACAAGCTGGGCTTCAACCTGGTCGGTTACGGCTGCACCACCTGCATCGGCAACTCCGGCCCGCTGCCGGAGGAGGTCTCCAAGGCGGTCAACGAGCACGACCTCGCCGTCGTCTCGGTCCTGTCCGGCAACCGCAACTTCGAGGGCCGGATCAACCCCGACGTCAAGATGAACTACCTGGCGTCCCCGCCGCTGGTCGTCGCGTACTCCATCGCGGGCTCCATGAAGGTGGACGTCACCCGTGACGCCCTGGGCACCGACCAGGACGGCAACCCGGTCTACCTGAAGGACATCTGGCCCTCCGAGGCCGAGGTGAACGAGGTCGTCGCCAGCGCCATCGGCGAGGACATGTTCAACAAGTCCTACCAGGACGTGTTCGCGGGCGACGCCCAGTGGCAGTCGCTCCCGGTCCCGACCGGTGACACCTTCGAGTGGGACGCCGAGTCCACCTACGTGCGCAAGCCCCCTTACTTCGAGGGCATGGGCATGGAGCCGGCCCCGGTCGAGGACATCACCGGTGCCCGCGTGCTGGCCAAGCTGGGCGACTCGGTCACCACCGACCACATCTCCCCGGCCGGTGCGATCAAGGCCGACACCCCGGCCGGCAAGTACCTCACCGAGCACGGTGTGGAGCGCCGCGACTTCAACAGCTACGGCTCGCGCCGCGGCAACCACGAGGTCATGATCCGCGGTACGTTCGCCAACATCCGCCTGCGCAACCAGATCGCGCCGGGCACCGAGGGCGGCTACACCCGCGACTTCACGCAGGACGGCGGCCCGGTCTCCTTCATCTACGACGCCTCGCAGAACTACCAGGCCGCCGGCATCCCGCTGGTCGTCCTGGCCGGCAAGGAGTACGGCTCCGGTTCGTCCCGTGACTGGGCGGCCAAGGGCACCGCGCTCCTCGGCGTCAAGGCCGTCATCGCCGAGTCGTACGAGCGCATCCACCGCTCGAACCTCATCGGCATGGGCGTCCTGCCGCTCCAGTTCCCCGAGGGTGCCTCGGCCCAGTCCCTCGGCCTGACCGGCGAGGAGACCTTCTCCTTCACCGGCGTCACCGAGCTGAACAACGGCACCACCCCGCGCACGGTCAAGGTCACCACCGACACGGGCGTCGAGTTCGACGCGGTCGTCCGCATCGACACCCCCGGCGAGGCCGACTACTACCGCAACGGCGGCATCATGCAGTACGTGCTGCGCAGCCTGATCCGCAAGTAAGCGGCACGGCCCCGTAGTCGAGGGCCGCATCCCCGGCAGCGGGGGTGCGGCCCTCGAACACGTCCAGCCCCAGCTCCCAAGGGGCGGCGCGGGGAGCCGCGCGACAAGCCACGACGCACCCGCACCCGGCGACGCACCACCTCCCCCCCGCCCCCGCAGCGGCGACCAACCTCACAACTCATCAAAGGAGTCCAGCGACAACTCCGGCAGCCCCGGCGGCGCCCCCCGCAGCGCCATCTCCGCCCAGATCACCTTCCCCTGCGGCGAATACCTCGTCCCCCACCGCTCCGTCATCTGCTGGACCAGGAACAGCCCCCGCCCGCCCTCGTCCGTCGTCGCCGCGTACCGCAGATGCGGCGACGTGTTGCTCCCGTCCGACACCTCGCAGACCAGCGCCCGGTCCCGGATCAGCCGCAGCCGGATCGGCTCGGAGCCGTACCGGATCGCGTTCGTCACCAGCTCGCTGAGCACCAGCTCCATGCCGAACGCCTGCTCCTGAAGGCCCCATTCCCCCAGCCGCTTAGTCACGGCCCGCCGCAGCTCCCCGACGGCTGCCGGATCCGCGGGCACGTCCCAGTCCGCCACCTGCTCGGACGTGAGCGCCCGCGTGCGCGCCACCAGCAGCGCGACATCGTCCGTCGGCCCCTGGGGCAGCAACTCCTCCAGCACCGCCCCGCAGCTCGCGTCCGGGGACCGGTCCGGATGCCCGGCCAGCGCCCGCCGCAGCAGCTCCATGCCCTCGTCCAGATCGCGCGTACGGTCCTCGATCAGCCCGTCGGTGTACAGCACCAGCTGCGTCCCCTCGGCCAGCTCCAGCTCCGCCGTCTGGAACGGCATGCCCCCGAGGCCGAGCGGCGGCCCGGCGGGCAGCTCCGGATAGTCGACGCTGCCGTCCGGATACACCAGCGCGGGGGCCAGATGCCCGGCACGAGCCATGGCGCACCGCCGCGTCACGGGATCGTAGATCGCGTACAGACATGTCGCGCCGACGATCTCGCCGGCGTCCTCCGCGCCCCCCTCGTCCTGGTCGATGCGCCCGACCAGGTCGTCCAGATGGCTCAGCAGCTCGTCCGGCGGCAGGTCCAGGGTCGAGAAGTTGTGTACGGCGGTCCGCAGCCGGCCCATCGTGGCCGCGGCGTGCAGTCCGTGCCCGACGACGTCGCCGACGACCAGCGCCACCCGGCTGCCCGGCAGCGGGATCACGTCGAACCAGTCCCCGCTCACCCCGGACTGGGCGGGCAGATAGCGGTACGCGACGTCGAGGGCGCTCTGCTCGGGCAGCGCGCGCGGCAGCAGGCTGCGCTGGAGGGTGACCGCCAGGGTGTGCTCACGGGCGTAGCGGCGGGCGTTGTCGACGCTGACCGCGGCGCGCGCCACCAGCTCCTCCGCGAGTGACAGGTCCTCCTCGTCGAAGGGCTCCCGCTTGGCCCGGTAGAAGTTGGCGATGCCCAGCACCACCCCGCGGGCCCGGATCGGGGCCGAGATCAGGGACTGGATGCCGTACTCCAGGATGTTCTCGGTGCGCTGCGGGTCCTGGGCCCGCCAGTCCATCGCGGCGACCAGATCGGGCACCAGCTCGGCGTGGCCGGAGCCGTAGCCGCGGGCCTGCGGCGTGAACGGCTTGAAGTCGATCAGCCGGTCCCGCTCGTACAGCGGGTGGTCGCCCCGGATGCCGTGCACGGCGATACGGCGCAGGGTGGCCGCGGTGGGGGCGGGCTCCTCGCCGTGCAGGATGCCGTCGTCCAGGTCCACGGTCACGTAGTCGGCGAAGCGCGGTACGGCGATCCGCGCCAGCTCCTCCGCCGTGCGCCGCACGTCCAGGCTGGTGCCGACGCAGAGCCCGGCGTCGTAGAGGAGCTTCAGCCGCTCCCTGGCGACCTCGGCGCGCCCGGACAGTGCCTGGAGTTCGGTGGTGTCCCGCAGGGTCACCACGGTGCCGCCAGGGGCCCCGCCGTGGTCCGTGGGCCGCTGGTTGACCGCGAGCAGCCGCTCCCCGGCGAACAGCACCTCGTCGGTGGCCTCCCGCCCGGAGGCCAGCAGCTCCACCGTCTCCGGGTCGAGACCGGGCAGCTCGAACAGGTGGCGGCCCTCGGCGTCGGCCGGCAGCCGCAGCAGTCGCCGGCCCTCGTCGTTGGCGAGCAGCAGCCGGCCGTCCGCGCCGATGATGAGGACGCCCTCGCGCACCGAGTGCAGCACCGTGTCGTGGTGCTCGTACATCCGGGTCATCTCGTCGGGCGCGAGGCTGTGCGTCTGCCGCCGCAGCCGGCGTCCGACCAGCGCGGTGCCGCCGGTGGACACGGCCAGCGCGCCCGCCCCGGCGGTCAGGATGATCGGGATCTGCCGGTCCACCTCACTGGTCACGTTCTTGACCTTGAGCCCGGCGGAGACGAGCGCGGTCACCTTGCCGTGCGTGTCCTCGATCGGCACGGTGGCCTGCATCTCGCGCCCCAGCGGGCCGTGCACGCTCTCCGTGTACGTCCGCCCGGCGAGCGAGGGCCCTATGGTGCCCACGAACCGCTTGCCGATCTTGCTCGGCATCGGGTGCGTGTAACGGATGCCATGGGTGTCCATGACGACGATGAAGTCGACCCCCGCCGCCTTGCGCCCCGCCTCGGTGAGCGGCTGGAGCACCTTGGAGGGCTGGGGCGCCGCCAGTGCCTGGAGGACGCCGGGGGAGTGGGCGAAGGTCTCCGCCACGGCGATGGAACGACGCCTGGCCTCGGACTGCGTGTCCCGCTCGGACTGGAGGTAGAGGGCGATCACGCCGCTGAGCACCAGCAGCACGACGAGGGCCGCCTGGAGCAGGAAGACCTGCTTGGCGACGCTCCACTGCCTCCGGCCGGCCACAGAACGCCACAACAGGCGTCTGAAGCGAGCGACGGTGTCCGACATGCCGCATTTGTAGCACCGGGGTCCGCTGTGTGGCCACGGCCCGTCCACACCGTGGACAGGTGTTCTAGGGGGTGGAACCGGCCGTCGGTGCCGACCGGCAAGTGGGGCCTCGGGGAGTGGACCCCCGGCAAGGCGGTGCGGCGCGAGTTCGCCCCGCCCCAGGGGGCGTCACATGAAGGGCAGGGGGGTGGCCAGCAGCCAGTTGGCCGAGGCTGCTCCGCTGCCGCACGCGGTCGCCCAGCCCGCCCACGCCTTCCCGGAGAGCCGCCGCGCGGCCTGCGCGGCTTCGGAACCGAGGACCAGGCCGAAAGCGAGCGCCAGCGTCAGATCGGCCCACAGGACCTCGGGCCGGCCGATGACCAGCCACCCCACCACCCCCGCCCCCAGCGCGGCGGCCACATGGGACCAGGGCGCACTCGCCGTGACGTCGGAGGGCGTGCGCCGGCGCTGGGCGACGATCAGCGCGATCTGCATGAGGGCTGCTGCTACTGCGATCAAGAGGGAACTTCCTGCGGGGAGGTGAAAGCGAAGCCGACAAAATGATCATAAACGCCGGACTTTGCTCTCCTTGGGACACCCGTGTGAAGGAAACTCCCAGCGAGCCTTACTGGTCCTGCCCGAAGGGCGCCGGGGCGACGACCTCGCCACTGCCGCCGGAGCCCGACCCGTTACTGGCGCCCGGCGAGAGGGCGTACAGCAGTTTCTCGCCGAGTTTGTCCGCGACGACCAGCGCGCGGCGGTCGGCGACACCGAGCGGGATCGCCACGTTGTCACCGCTCAGCGGGGTGTCGTCGACGGCGTCGATGGCGTGCCACTGCTGCGACTGGTCCTGCGCGTAGATCTTCCCGCCTGCCGCGCCGTGCGGAACGGCTCCCGTGACCGTATTGGCCTTGCCGGTCCTGGTGTCGAGGACGACGGGCCCCACGGCGACCAGATCACCGGTGGACCGTACGGTCATGTCGCTCAGGTCGCCGCTGACGCGGCCGGTGGCGAGGCGCTTGCCGCCGGCGACGGCGTAGACGGTCACAAAGGTGTCGCCGCCATTCGTCCAGACCCCGGCGATGCGCGTGGCATCGATGCCGATGACATGGGCGAGTTCGGCGTTCTTGGCGGGGGGCGACATCTTCTCGCCGCGGTCGGCGCCGTGGCCGGGGCGCAGCCGCTCCCAGTGGCCGGACGCGTCGGCCGCGAGCACCGACTCCCCCTCGGCGGCCAGCGCGGTGGCTCCTACCGGCAGGTCGAGGGTGCGGACCTTGCCGTCGGCGACGACGGCCGCGGTGGCGTCCGGAAGGGAGATGAGCGGTGAGCCGCCGAGAAAGGAGACCGTGCCAAAATCCGGGATGGTGACCGCGGTGTGCTGGTGGGCGCTGCCGGTCAACTGCCAGTAGTGCAAGGTCTGTCCGGCAGTCAGGGCGACCACACGCTTGCCGTCGATCCGGGTGAGGGCCAGCGCTCCGTCGGCGCCGTCCGGGATGTCCGCCGTCCATGTGGTGCTCCCGGTCGACGGGTCGAGCACCGCCAGCTTGCCCCGGTCGTCGACGACGGCGATGGTTCCGTCGTCCGCGACGGCCGGCGTCATCTGGGAGCTGATCGCCACGGCCCAGGCGGCGCGGGGCGTCCAGCCGTCCGGCGCCGGTACCGGCAGGTTCGCGGGCGGAGGAGTGGACGCGGCCGCCGCCGAGGGGCTGCTGGAGAGGGCATTCGGGGCCTGACCGGGATCCCCGTGCCCGCCCACGCCGAGCACCACGACGGCTGCGAGCGCGATCACGCCCAGGAAGACGCCAACCGCGATCAGACCCTTGGCCTGCGACTTGCCCTGCGCCGCGGTGTCCGGCTTGGCGCCGCGCGGCTCGGCCGTGGCGGATCTCGGCCGGGGCCGAGCCCGTCGGAAGCGGCCTTTCTCGGCGACTTCGACGGGGGCCGGTTCCACGGTGCCGTCCCTGTGCACGATCAGCGCGATCGTGGTGCCGTCCGCCTCGATCGCGGTGACCCGGATGGCTCGGCCGAGGCGCGCGTACTTCCGGGCCACGGCCTGGACGGCCCACCGCCGTGCTTCGGCATCGTCCAGTTCGCGCGGCAGAGCCATCGTGAAGCCATCGACCTCGACGGTGTCCCCGCCGGTCAGGCGGACCACGGGATTGGGCCAGTCGGGTACCGCGTGGGGCTCGGGGCTCGTCGTCACTGGGCCACCCGCATGTTGTCGGCCTTCCAGGGCTCGCCGGTCCTGGTACGCACCAGGTGGATCCATTCGACCCAGGTCTCTGCCGGGCCTTTCCACCCGTCCCGGCCGTGCGGTGTCACGGTCACCTCGAACTGGCGGTATGCCTCCGTGGGGGTGTCCTGCGGAGCCGTGTCGTGGGCCTGGCGGGCCGTCGCGGTGGTGTAACCGTGGTGTTCGGCCATGGCGGTCCAGCTCGCGTCGGGTGCGGCGACGGGCTGAGCGTTCTCGATGGACCGGGCGTAGCCGGGGGTCAGCCAGCGGGCGGTACGGCGCTGGGCGTCGACCTGGGTCGTGTCGATCCTCGTATCGAAGGTCCAGGTGGTCACGGCGATCGCCTTGGCCACGGAGGTCGCGTCGTTCTCGTCGACATGGGTGGTCAGCCCGGCCTCCGGCGTCCCCTTGACCCCCCGCGGCAGGGGCGGCGGTTCGGAGTAGGTCGCGTTCGGCCGTGCCGTCGGTGCCGGCGACGTGTGCTTCTCCATGGGCTTGCCGTGGTGGCCGCTTCCGCAACCGGTCAGCACGAGGGCGGCACCGAGGGCCGCGGCACCGGCCCATGCCCTCCCGTCGCGGGTCATGCTCACGTGAATCTCCTGACATCCCAGTCGAACTGGGTCCAGTAAGGACTGAGGGAGGTTACCTCCACCGTCTTACCCGGCCGCGGAGCGTCGATCATCTGTCCGTTGCCCGCGTAGATGCCGACATGCCCCCAGCCGCCGTCGTTGTTGAAGACGATGACGTCACCCGGCTGCATGGCGTCACGGGGAACACTCCGGCCGGCGTGCCGCTGGGTCTGCGAGGTGCGGGGGATGACCTTGCCGGTGGCCACGTAGACGGAGTACTGGGTGAGGCCCGAGCAGTCGAAACCACCGCCGGTCGGACCGGATATCCCGCCGCCACCCCAGACGTAGGGGGTGCCGATCTGGTGCCGGGCGACGTCCACGATCTTCGCACCCTGACCACCGTCTCCGCCGGGCACGACCTCAGCGCCCTGGTACTTCTTCGCCAGGCCGAGGATCTTGGAGACATAGCCCTGGGTCTCCGTGTACGGCGGAATGCCGTGGTACTCCAGGACCGCGCCCTCACCGGCGTTGTAGGCCGCGAGGGTCACCGAGACGATGTCGCCCTTCACATTGCCACCGGCGACCTCCGGGAGCAGTTGCTTGGCGATGGTGCAGTCGTAGATGCCCTGGGTGAGTATCGCGTCGGCGGGATTCCAGACGTCGGCCACACCGTCGCCGTCGCCGTCGGTGCCGTATGTGGCCCAAGTGCCGGGAATGAACTGTGATATGCCGCTCGCGATCGGATTGCCGTTCGCGTCCTTCGACTGGGCCTTGGGGTTCCAGTTGGACTCGGCTTCGATCTGCGCGGCGATGATCGCGGGCGGGATCTGCGGGCAGATGTTCCCGGCCCGTGAGACGAAGGCGCGATAAGCGTCGGGAACGGCCCCGCTGAGGCCTCCGCCGATACCTCCGTGGCTCACCACGTCACATCCCGCGAGGAGCAGGGTGGCAAAAGCCGTCAACGTACCTGCAAGGGCACGGAGTTGACGTAAAGTCACGCGCCACCGCCAACATGGCAGACCTCGCGTGGGTACCCATCCTGGCTCAGGGGCCGGTATTGCGGTTCGCTTCCAGGTATGCGTGGATCTCGTCGCGCCAGACCCGCCATGTCCGCTTGGGGCCCACCTGGAATCCCGGAAGGTGCCCGGCGCTGAGCCACTTGACCACCGTGGCCACCTCCACGCGGAGCACCTCGGCCACCTCTCCAGCCGTCATGACCTCCGGGTATGCCCCCAACTTCGCCCCTGCGGCGCCCAGTTGTGTCACCCACCCTCTCTCCCCTGAATGATCTACGACGTGAGGGTGGCACCGTATCAGCCTGTGTTCCAATTCGTTCGAATTTCTGGGCGTGGTGACGTGGGATCAGGTACGGTGGACACCGGCGATCATGATCATTTCTGGTCGTCAGGAGGGAAAACGGGGATGGGGGACGAACGAGTCGGCTTGTGGGTGACGCCACAACCCGACGACGTGCCACAACAACCCGGTGGGCGCCCCGCTCCGGAAGCGGGTCCCCGACCGGTCGCGGCAGCGCCGCAGGAGGTCGTCCTGAGGCAGCCCGGGTCGGTCCAGGTTCCGGGGCAACTGCTCGGCACGCTCGCGACGTCCGCGGTGCCGGGGGTGCTGTGGTGGGCGCTGGGTGTCCACGGAGGGGCGGGCGTCTCGACACTGCTGCGCACGATCGGCGGTGGCGCGGACGCACAGCGGCGCTGGCCCGATGTGCACGGCGCGTCGTCGGACGTGCATGTCGTCCTCGTCGCACGCGCGGACCACCGGGGCCTGACGGCTGCGCAGGCGGCGTTGCAGGAATGGCACAGCGGGCTCGCGCCGACCAGCACCAACATCGTCGGGCTCGTCCTCATGGCGGACGCGCCCACGAAGCCTCCGCGACCCATCCGCGACCGGATCAGGGTGCTGACCGGGGCGGTCACCCAGAGTTGGGAAGTGCCCTGGGTCGAGGAGTGGCGCGAGGGCGGCAAGCCGCAGAAGCGGGTCAAGGCGCTGGACGAACTGGAGGCGACGCTACGGCAGTTGTCCCCGCCGCGGATCGCCTATGCCCTGCCCCCGGGGCCTTCTGCCGGCCCACTGCTCGCACCCGTTACGGAGTACCATCCGCAGCCGGCACCGGGGTACGGCTATCCGCAGCAAACCGGTAACCTGCCTGCGAGCGGTTTTCGCCCGCCGCCGGTGGGCTACGGCCGACCGCGGCAAGGACACGCTCCCGCGCCCCGGCCCGGCTACGGTTATCCGCCCGGGGGCGAGGAGCTGCCTCCCCCGGACCCCACAACACGCCTTCAGTGAAGCCTGGTTGGGGCCTTCTGTACCTTGGTACGCCCTCTGCCGCTTAGCTCTGTTCGAAAGGGACTCCTTTGAACAACGCCTTCGTGCTGGCCATCGGCACGTGTCCGCCCGGCGCCTGCCCAAAGATCAACACCATCGGCTCCTGGATCACCTGGCTCGCCGCTTGGGCGGCCGGTGTCGCCTTCGTCATCTCCGGAGCCATCCTGTGCTGGGCCTACTTCTCGGGCCATGGTTCCTCGCGCGCGATGAAGGCGCTCGGCGGCGCCTGCGCCGGCAGCATCCTGATCTCCGCCGCTTCGACGCTGGCCAACTCACTCATCAGCTGATTTCGACAGGGGGACAACCGCATGGCACGGCGGACCGACAGCGACGACGAGCCGCGGGGCAACGGCCTCCTGATCGTCAGCGCCGTCATCGTCTTCGTGGTCGTTCTGCTCGGCGTCTTCGTCGTGGTCACCGGTGATGGTGGCGACGGCAAGCCGGACAGCGCGGCTTCGCACGCGTCAGGCGCCGGTGCGCCATCGAGCACTGCGGGACAGAACAACGGCGGCGGCACCGCGCAGAGTTCTCCCCCCGCCGATGGGTGCAAGCCCACGGACACGAACCAGAAGGTGCCGACGACGGCGCCGGACGACGTCACGTGGAGCCTGGTCAAGTCCGCGGCGGTGCCCCGTTCCAAGAGCGCGGGGCCGATGCTGGTCAACGGGGTGATCGCCACCTGTTACGCGCACACGCCGCGCGGGGCGGTGCTGGCCGCCGTCAACACCACCTACCGGGTGGCCGTAGGCGCGCCGGACAAGGCGCCGGTGGAGAAGCTGGTGCTGCCGGGCGCGGGGCGTGACGCGCTGGAGGCACAGTTGCACACGGTGGACATCCAGCCCGGGGAACTAGCCCAGGTGGCGGGCTTCCGGGTGGTGTCCTACACGCCGGACACCGCGGTGGTCACGCTGGTCAACGGCTCGTCGGATGCTCACTCCCTCAAGGCGAGCGACGTCACGATGCGGTGGGCCGACGGTGACTGGAAGGTGGTTCCCCGTGACGACGGCCAGCTCAGCACCCCCGCCACCCCCGTCCCCGACCTTGTCGGGTACATACAGTTCGGGGGCATGTGATGGCTTGCGGACTGCTCAGCACCTTCTGTGACACAGTCGGCGACTCGATCAGTGACGCTGCCGGCGGCTGGATCGACGACCTCGTCAAGTCCTTCGCCGCCGGCCTCGGCAAGATCGTCTCATCCGTCACCTCCCTGTGGCTCAAGGTCCCCACTCCGGGTGTGAAGCCCATCGACGGTTCCAAAATGCCCAAGGACGGGCCGAAGACGCTCAACGGCGCCACCGACGTGGCCTTGTGGCTGGAGAACCACACGCTGTGGCTGTCGTCCGCCCTCACCGTGATGTGTCTGGTGATAGCCGGGGGCAAGATGGCCTACGAACTGCGGGGCACCGGCGAGCAGATGCGCAACGTCCTGCAGGGCATGGTCAAGCTCTTGCTAGTCAACACCGCGTTCATCCCGGCGGTAGCGACCGCCACCCAGATCGGGGACGCCTATACCGACTGGATTATCAACGAGTCCCTCGGTGGTGACGCCTCCACGAAACTCGGTGCGGCTGCGGCGGCCATCGGAGGCGCGGCAGGGTTGTTCGGCGGACCCGGCATCCCCTTGATCATGCTCCTCTTCGCCGTCATCTTCTCGCTGCTGCAACTGATCCTCATGTACTTCCGGGCAGCGGTCCTGGTGCTGCTCACCGGCACGATCTCCATTCCGGCCGCGACCGCGATCACCGGCATGGGCAACCGGTGGCTCGGCCGTTATCTGTCGTGGACGCTTTCGTTCGTCCTGCTCAAGCCGGCCGCGGCGACGGTGTATGCCGCGGCGTACCGGCTGATGGGGTCCGGCTCGGCGGACGACATCGGCAGCACCATCACCGGCTTCGTGCTGCTGTCGGGCACCATCCTCGTGCTGCCCGCGCTCATGAGGCTGCTCTCGCCCGCCGGGGTGGCTCTCGCCGGCGCCGGTGGCGGAGGCGGCGGTTCGGACAGCGGTGGCGGCAGCGGTTCCTCTTCGAGTGGCCCGTCTGGATCCACGTCGTCCTCGCCCGGATCCGGCGCCTCGTCCACCGTGGACTCCTCGCCCAGCGGCGCGTCCAACGTCGGACTCAGTGGTTCGGGCAGCTCCGGTCTCTCCGGAGGCGGCTCGCTCGGCAGCAGCGCCGCGTCATCCGGCGGGGCGGGAGGATCCTCCGGCGCCGCCGCGGGTGGCGGTGCAGGTGCCGGTGCTGGAGCCGGCGCGGGTGCCGCAGCCGGTGGCGGTGCGGCAGCTGGTGGCGGTGCGGCAGCCGGTGGTGCGGCGGTCGGCGGCGGCGCGGCCGCCGGCGCGGCGGGCGGTCCGATCGGTATGGCGGCCGGAGCCGCCGTGGCCGCGGGCGCGTACGCCGCCAATGCCGCCAAGAACCAGGTCCAAGACGGACTCAACGACGCGGCCCAGGGATTCGACCAGGAAGTGGAGGGAGGCCCAAGTGGCGCCTGAGGCCCAGCAGTTGCGTACCTACGGGAACTGGCGCCGCCCGAAATCAGCCGGCCTGGGCGGTCTGGGCCTGGTGCCCACCGCCGTCCTGTTCCTGTTCCTGGCCATCGCGGGCACCGCGGCTCCGCTCAACCTGTGGGTCGCGGCGGCCACCCTCGCCGTCGGCGCCGTGGTGCTGGTGCCGCTCGCGCTCCGCGACCGGTACGGGCGGCACATGGGAACCCTGCTCTACTCGCGCCTGGCCTGGTGGCGGGGCGTCATGAAAGGTCAGAACGTGTATCGCTCCGGAATCCTGTCCAAGGTCCCCGGCGGGAAGTGCCTGCTGCCCGGCCTCGCCATGGCCTCGGACATGTACGAGGCCACGGACGGACTGGGCCGTTCGTTCGGGATGATCCGGTACCACGAGGTCGAGCACTTCGCCGTCACCATCTCCTGCAGCGCGCAGGGCGGTTCGCTGGTCGACCAGGGCGACATCGACACTTGGGTGGCCAACTGGGGCGCCTTCATGCAGACGATGTCCGGTGAGCCCAACCTGGTCGGCTTCCAGGTAGTGGTGGAGGTGGCACCGGACTCCGGGGAGAAGCTGCACAACGAGATCCGGCACCAGCGTGCGGCAGCCGCCTCTCCTCTGGCGCAGCGCGTCATGGCCGACATCGACCGGGACTACCCGTCGGGCTCCCCGACGATCAATACCTATGTGTCGTTCGTGTACGACGCGGCGAGCGCGATCGGGCGCAGCAAGCGGACCGCCGCCGAGATGGCGGTCGAGATCGGCCGCCGTCTGCCGTCCCTGACCTCGCGACTGGCGACCACCGGCGCGGGGGCGGCCGCACCGCTGTCCGCGACCGAACTCGCGGAGATCGTCCGTACCGCGTACGAGCCGGGAGTCTCCCAGCTCATCGACCAGGCCCGCGCGGCCGGCCGGGGCTCCGGCCTCTCCTGGTCGCAGGCCGGGCCGACCACGCACCATGCCAGGAGCAAGAGCTACTGGCACGACGGGGCGACCAGCGTCACCTGGATGATGGGCGAGGCGCCGCGCGGTGAGGTCTTCTCGGACGTGCTCAGGCACCTGCTGTCGGCTCACAACGACATCGACCGCAAGCGTGTCGCGCTCATCTACCGGCCCCATTCCCCGGCCGAGGCGGCGGCCATCGCCGACCGGGACTTCCGCGCGGCCCGCAGCCGCACCGAGACCACCCGCACGGGACAGGCACACGCCGAGGCGGAGTACCTCGCGGCGGCCAAGACCCGTCAGGAGGAGGCGCGCGGTGCCGGCCTGACGCTGTTCGGGCTGGTGGTGACCGCCACGGTCATGGACCGGGACGAGGAGGATGGCAACGCCCGGGTGCTCGCCGCCGAGACCGCGGTGGACAACCTCTCCGCTCCGGCCAGGATCGCGCTCCGCTATGCCTGGGGCAGCCAGGACGCGGCGTTCCTGGCCGCCCTGCCGATCGGGGTGGTACTGCCCGAGCACGTCGTGCTGAAGCTGCCCAAGACGCTGAAGTGAGAGGGGGCCGCACCGATGGCGTGGCGCAGAAGGACCGGTGACGACGAGGTGACGGGGCCGGTCGCGAGGGGCCGGAACTGGGGCCGGCCGCCCCGGATCGGCGGCCGCGGAATGCAGGGGGCGAACGGTGGCCGTGTGTCCTACCTGGACATGCCCACCGAGTACCGCGGCACCAGCAAGCAGGTCTGTGGACTGTGGCCGTTCGTCGTCGGCGCGGGCACGCCCATGATGGGCGTTCCGCTGGGGCGCAACATCATCACCGGGGCGACCCTGTGCTGTGACCCGATCGCCTGGTTCGAGCGGGCCTCGCTGATCGCCAACCCGTCGATGTTCACGCTGGCCAAGCCCGGTCTGGGCAAGAGCACCGTCAACCGCCGGATGATGGTGGGGCTGGACTTCCGCGGCATCGTCTCCTTGGTGCCCGGCGACACCAAGGGCGAGTACACGGACCTCACCCGCGCCCTCGACGGCCAGGTGATCCAGCTCGGCCGCGGCATGGGCAGCCTCAACCCGCTCGACCTCGGTGAGATGGGTACGGCCGCGCAGCGCCTGGTCGGCAGCGCCCGGCGCAGCCTGCTCGAAGAAGCCACCGGCCGCCGCTCGACGATGGTGGCGGCGCTCATCTCCATTGTCCGCAAAGCGGCCATCACCGGTGACGAGGAGTCACTGCTGGGCAAGGCCATCGAACTGCTGGACGATGTCGACCTGGGGCGGCCGGCGCTCCTCGGCGATCTGGTCCAGCTCATCAAGGACGGCCCCGACTCCCTGCGCAACATGACGTTGGCGGAGAACGACGACCAGTACCGCACGGCCGTCAAACCGCTGCTGAAGAGTCTGATGTCCTTGGTCGAAGGCACGCTGGCGGCGACGTTCAACCGCCAGACCAGTGAGCGTCTCTCGCTGGACCGGCCGGTGTCCATCGACCTGTCCTCCATCCCCGCCTCGGAGAAGACCCTCGAAGGCGCGGTACTGCTGACCTGCTGGGCCGAGGCTTTCGCGGCGATCGAGGCCCATGACCGGCTGACCAACGCGGGCCTGGCGCCTCGCCGTAACTTCTTCCTGGTCCTGGACGAGCTCTGGCGCATCCTGCGCGCGGGCGTCGGCCTGGTCGACCGCGTGGACGAACTGACGCGTCTGAACCGGCAGATCGGTATCGGCCAGTCCATGACCACGCACTCCACCGCCGACCTGCTCTCGCTGCCCAACCCGGAGGACCGGGAGAAGGCGAAGGGCTTCGTGGAGCGCTCCGGAATGGTGTTCCTCGGCGGCCTGCCCCGCGCGGAGATGGACGCTCTCAACTCGATCGTCCCGCTCTCCAGCCGGGAACGGGAACTGATCGTGGAGTGGTCGATCCCGCCGTCCATCGACAACAAGACCGGCAAGGAGATGCCGCCGCCGGGACGCGGCAAGTTCCTGGTCAAGGCGGGCGCCAATCCGGGGATCCCGATCCAGACCGCGCTCACCCAGGCGGAGATCCAGCTCAACGACACCAACCAGAAGTGGGCCAACCGGGTGATCGTCGAGGAGACCGACGGCACCAGTGCCACCGAGCGATTCGAGAAGGCGGGTGCCTGATGACGCGCCACCCGGACCGGGCGACTCCCGCGCAGCTTGCCGTGGCTGCCGCGGCCGGTTTCGTCGTGTTGGTGAGCGTGCTCGTCTACGTGGCTCTGCTCGCCGCCCAGTGGTGGGCCACCGGCTCGTGGGAGGTGGTGGGCCCGTTCACGCCCCTGTTCGGCCTCGCCACGGGCAGCTGGCGGTGGACCACTGCAGCCACCGTGTTCGCACTGGTGGAGCTGGCCGTCGTGACGGGTGTCGGGGTGGCGGTATGGCGTGTCGTCCGCCGCAGCTGGCGCACGGGGGTGTCGAAGCAGGCCAATAACGACGCGGCCCGCCGGATGACCAGCCGCCGCGACCAGGTGGCCCTCCAGGCGCTGGCCGAGAACACCGCCCAGCGGCTGCGGATCGACTCCGCCGAGCCGGGCATCCGTATGGGCCGGTCGGTGACCACCGGCAAGCGTGTCTACGCCCCCTGGGAGTTTCTGCACCTGACCATCGCCGGCCCCGGCAGGCACAAGTCCGTGGCCCAGGTGATCCCCGCCGTGCTCACCGCCCCCGGCGCATGCATGACGTCGTCCAACAAGGACGACATCGTCAGACTCACGCGTCTCGGCCGCTCGTACAAAGGCCACACCTGGGTGTTCGACCCACAGGAGATCGCCCAGGAACCGCCCACGTGGTGGTGGAACCCGCTGGGGCAGGTCACCAAACTGTCCCACGCCGAGGAGCTGATGAGTGTCCTGGTCGACGCGGGTACCGAGGCCGAGGACAGGGCGCGTTCCGACGGATTCTTCGACCCCAAGGGCAGGCAGGTCCTCAGCTGGTGCCTGCTCGCTGCCGCGCTGGACGGACAGCAGCTGACGAGCGTGTATCTGTGGCTGACCGACAGCCAGAACACCGAGCCCGAGGACATCCTGCGCGCACACGGCGCCACGGTCGCCGCCGCCGGACTCGCGGGCATGCGACGCCTGCCGGACAAGACGCGGGACTCGGTCTTCGCCACCGCCGAGATCTACGTCAGCTGGCTGACGAACGAGGACATCACCCGCTGGGTCACCTGTCCCCCCGAACAGAGGTCGGTGCGTACGGAGTTCAAGCCGGAGGAATTCGTCGCCTCCTCCGACACGCTCTATCTGCTGTCCCGCAAGGGCGTCAGCTCCGCGGCGCCGCTCACCACCGCACTGTCGGCCGCCGTACTGACCGCGGCGGACCGGGCGGCCGACCGGGCGCCAGGCGGCCGTCTTCCGGTTCCGCTCGTCGCGCCGCTCGACGAGGTAGCCAACACCTGCCGGTGGAGGCAACTCCCCGACCTGTACACGTATTACCGCAGCAAGGGCATCGTGGTGATGGCCTGGTTGCAGACGTGGGGTCAAGGGGTGGAGGCATTCGGCGAGCACGGCATGGAGACCCTCTGGGACGCCGCCGCGTGCAAGACGTACGGCGGAGGCGTCTCGGACACGGAGGGGCTGCTGCGGCGCGTCTCGAACCTCATCGGAGAGTGGGAAGCCCCGACGACCACCCGCAACTCCGACGCGCGCGGGCTGGTCGGCAACCAGTCGACTTCGCAGAGCGTGCGGGACAAGCAGATCATGTCGGTGGCCGACCTGGCGGCCCTGCCGCCCCGGCGCATGGTCGTCATGATGCAGGGCGTCCGGCCCATGATCGTGGAGGCCGAGCCGTACTGGGAGACCGAACTGGCGCCGATCATCGAGGAGTCCAAGCGCCTGTACGGGACACCGATCGTGTCGCAGCCCGGTCCCGGCGCCCCGGTGGACTTGGGCAAGGAGACGCCATGAGCCAGGTGACCGTGGAGGGTCTGGAGGCGCAGCTCGAAGAACTGGCGAGCATCATCACCGCGCTGACGGACCGCCAGGACCAGCGGATCGACCAGCTGGAGCAAATCCTGGCCGAGGTACGGGACCGGCTGGACGGGACCCCTGTCCCGGCGGGCGCGGACACGACGGCCGGGCAGGACACAGCCGGGCCGTGCACACCTCGGTCCTGGACGGCACGCGCCACCCCGGCAGAGTGGGCCGAACTGGCGGACTGGGTCGACTGGCTCCACGCCCAATACCAGCCCCAGGGCGAGTACCGAGTCCCACCCTGCTGGCCCCAGCACCCTGGCGCTGCCGAGGAGTTGGCCGGCCTGCATGCTTCATGGAAGGCCGCCATGCTCGCCGCCGAACAGGCGGAAGACGGCGGCGACCAGGCCCTCTACTGGCACGACCGCTATCTGTGGGACACGCTCGCCCGTACGAACCGAGTGATCCCGAATGTATGCCGCAACACCGGGCACGCCCGCCTGAAGCAACTGCCGCCGACGGACCGGACGGGGTTGCCGCAGGACACGTGACAGGCTGGGCGGTACTTCATTCAGTACCAGGAGGAACTACCGATGACAGAGTACGAGTACTTCACCGAGATGCACCGCGGCTACAACCCGCCGCGCGTGGACGGACTGTGGCGCCGCCGCGACGGCGAGGCGTGGGAGTACCTTTCCCTCCTCGACTGGGAATGGCACAAGGCCGGCGACGACGAGACGGTGAAGGGCCCGCCCACCGCGAGCAGCCTGGAGCGGATCTCGGCCGAGCGAGCGGCGGAACTGGAGGCTGACCGGCAGGGGTGGGTCACGTACTGGGCGTTGTACATGGACGAGGCGGATTTCCGTGACGGCGTCGCGCCGGAAACAGTGGTCCGCCGCCGAAGCAGCCCTGATCGAGTTCTGGACGAGGTATTCGGTGCCGGGAACAAGTGGGCACCGGATCCGATCGTCTATGAATTCACCCATTCTCGCACCGAACACCATCTGGAGGAGATCACTGCGGACGAGGCAGAGCGTCTGCTCCGTGAGACGCGCGGAGTCACGGGAGCAACGGATCTGTGAGCGACGAAGCGCTCGGATGGCGAGGGGAGGGCCCAGAGGCCCACTTGACCCTTACCGCCGAGCAGGATCAGGCTGTGCGGGCTCTGTGGAACAGCGCCGCGCAAGCGCGCCAGGGCCTGGACAACACCATGCGCCTCTTGCGGGACCAAAGCGCGCAGTACAGCAGCGGCCTTGTCGGCGACAAGAAGGCGCAGGGCGTTGAGGAAGTAGGGTACTCACTCAAGGGGCTGGACTCCCTGCGCCGCAAGGTGGCCGCGGATGTGCGTCGCGGTTTGGACGCCAACAGGGTCCTCGGCAAGGTCAACGACCTCAACCGCTACACCTTGACCTTCGCACCGGAGAACTACACACAAGCCACCCAGGAGACCTACGAGCGTCTCAAGTCTCTGGGGTACGAGCCCATACCCGGATCCGAGAAGAACACCTGGAAGGACCCGGTCTACAAGGGGCTCAACACGACCTGGCAACACCGGGAGACCGGTCAGAAGTTCGAGCTCCAGTTTCATACGCCGGACAGTTTCCAGGCCAAGACCGACAATCACGAGCTGTACGAGCTGGCGCGCTCGGGTCACTTCGAGCAGTTATCCGCCGGGGACACCGAGCAAGCCAGACAGTACTACCAAGCTTCCGACCTCCTCCAGAACGAGCGCTACCAGAACGTCGTCGTTCCGCCGGGGAACGAGGCGCTTGGCCAGGAGAAGATCCGTGCCGTCCTCAACCCCGAGGTACCGGTCGAACGTGTCGAGGAAGTCCGGAAGATGGAATCCGGGCTCAAGGAGCAGAACGCAAGGAAGTCGGCGGCGCAGACGGTGCCCCAGCAGGACGGGGGGCGGGAGAACAGCCAGACCCCGGGCGGCCGCAGCGCTGGCGTGCAGAGCAAGATCGATGCCCTGCGTGCCAAGTCCGAGCGTCCGGTGCCGGCACAGAGGACCTCCAGTGGCCGCACGGAGCAGAAGGCGGCGCAGAACAGGACACCGGCAGCCGACCGGAACCGTGACACGCGGGGCACCTCACAGCGAGCCGACCGGGAACGGGGAGCCGAGCGCTGAAATGCAGTTCCTCCTCCAAGCGGAAGAAGCATGTGCCTGTGCCGGTCCGCGGAGCGGTCGGCACAGGCATCACAACGCGTCAGCCGCTCGTGGGGTAGGCGACGAGCTGCGAACCCGCCTTGTCCAGGGCGAGACCGGCCGACTCGTTGACGAGGAACGGCGCGATGCCCGGACTCGGGAGGTCCTTGCCGGTGCGTGCGTCCAGCGCCAGCGGGCCGTGGTCGGTCGTGCCGTAGACCCGTCCGTGCCAGACCGCCGTCACCGTGGGAGCGACCCGGTCGGCCTTTTCGTCGGGAAGCTGCCAGAGCGTCTTCCCGGTCGTGGCGTCGAGGCCGTACGCGACGGCCGCGTCCGTACCCGTTCCGGAGCAGACCAGGGTGCTGCGGTCGTCGTACTCGCACCCACTGCTGGAAAGGTCTTCCGGCAGCGTCCGCACGGTGCGGTCGGAGGCGGGGTCCACGAGACGGTCGTAGTCGTGCCCGCTGCCGTAGTCCTTGCCGAAGACGCGTACCAGACGGGGGCCGGCCGGGACGGCACCCACGTTGGTGCTGTCCTGACCCCGCCACCGGAACCGGCCGGTGGCGAGGGCGTACGCGGCGGCTCTCTGGTCGATGCCGGCCTCGTCCTCAAGGGCCGTTCCGACCACGGTGCCCGAGACGACCGCCTCCGCCTGGAACTGGTTGACGGTCCACAGCGGGCGGGAGCCGCCGTCGAGGCCGATCCCGTAGGACACGGCATGGTCACCGCTCCCTGAGGACACCCGCACCACGGCGACGCCCTGTTCCGCGCCCACGGCGGCCACGCTCAGATCGGAGTAGACGTCGTCCCACTGCGGGGGACGGACCGTCACCCGCCAGACGACCTTGGCCGTGGCCGCGTCGGTGCCCGTGACCTCCACGGCCGTGTGGTCGGCCTGGGTTCCGGTGCCGGTCTGCTGCACGACGAACGGCGTGATCACGATCGTGCGGCCGTGGCCGGTGGCCAGGACCGGGGGAGCGGCGAGGGCGGGGTTGGTCTCTTCGTCGGCGGGATGCACCGACTTGCCCTGCGGCTCGACCGTGGCGGTGATCTGCCCGGTCGCGGTGTCCACGGCCTGCAAACGGTCGGTGGAGGCGACGAAGGCGGTACCCCGGTACAGGACCACCGGCAGATCAGTCTTCAACGTGCCGTCCGAAGACAGCCGCCCGCTGACGGCCGCCTCCGGCATCATGCTGCCCCGCCCGACCGCGAAGGCCGTCACCGGGTCGTGAACGGGCCGCGGCGCATGGGGGGAACCGGCTGCTGCCGAGGGCACCGCCTCTTTCGGGTGCGCTCCGTTTCCGCCGTTTCCTTCGTTTCCGCCGCAGCCCGTCAACACGCTCATGGCGACGACTGCCGTGCACATCCACCACTTCGGTACGCGTAGTGATCGGTCGGTTCGCATCCGCCCCCCAGGACATCGATTCGGAAGATGAGTGATCGATCATCCCAGAGGCACGCGCACAAACGCGAACTGAGCCTAAGCGAAGCCCACTTGCGAGAGGTGGCCGACCGGTCAGGCGTCGTTGCAGGTCTCGGCCGGGGCGGCGACGACGAACCCCTGCGGTGACCGCACAGGTGCGCTGAGATTACCCCTGCGCCGGGCCCAGCAGCTCCACCTCCGCCAGCGTCGCCGAACCGTCCAGCACCAGCCGGTACTTGGTGTACGCGCCCGGCGTCGAGATCGTGAAAACACGGGTCTGGAGGTTCCACGGGAAGGTCTGTCCGGAGCGGTGGTCCAGTGTCCGCCAGGTCGTGCCGTCGGTGGAGCCCTGGAGCGTCCAGCCCGTCGGCGCCTTGGTGTGGTCCGCCGGGGAGGTGAGCGTGTACTGCACCGGCTTCCCGGCCCGGCTCACCGGCAGGTCGACGGAGCCGACCGTCGCCTCCGTCGCCGAGGTGTTGTCGAACAGGGCGCCGTCGCCGCGCAGCATGTCCGTCCGGGGCGCGGGCACCTTGTCGTCCCGCGTGATCGACACCGGCCCGGCGTCCTTCCCGGAGCCCCATGCCGAGGGCCTGGGACCCATCGAGAACGTCAGCTCACCGCCCTTGGCGAGCAGCGACTGGGGCAGTGAAGTCGACGTCCAGGGGCGGCCGTTGAAGGTGACGCTCTGCACGTACACGTTCTTCGCGCTGTTCCCCGGCGCGTTCACCACCAGATCACGGCCGTTCTCCAGGTGCACCGTGACCTTCTTGAACAGCGGGGAGCCGATGGAGTAGTCGCCGCTGCCCATGACCAGCGGGTAGAAGCCGAGCGCGGAGAACAGGAACCACCCCGACTGCTCGCCGTTGTCCTCGTCGCCGTGGTAGCCCTGTCCGATCTCGCTGCCGAGGTACAGCCGGGACAGGATCTGCCGCACCGCCGCCTGCGTCTTCCACGGCTGACCTGCCCCGTCGTACATGTACGACACATGGTGCGCGACCTGGTTGGACTGCCCGAGCATGCCCATCCGCACGTCCCGCGCCTCGGTCATCTCGTGGATGACCCCGCCGTAGGAGCCGACTAACTCGGGGGACGCCGTCTCCGGGGTCGAGAAGAACTGGTCGAGCTTGTCGGCGAGTCGCTGCCTGCCGCCGTACAGGTTGGCCAGACCCCGCGTGTCCTGCGGCGCGGTGAAGGCGTAACCCCAGCCGTTGGTCTCCGTGTAGTCGTAACCCCACACCCTCGGGTCGTAACTCGTCGCGTCCAGCCGCCAGTTGCCCTTGGCATCCCTGCCCTGGAAGAACCCGACCTCCGGGTCGAAGAGGTTCACATAGTCGCGGGCGCGGTTGAGGAAGTACTCCGACTCCTCCTTGTAGTGCTTCTCGCCCGTCTTCTTGTACAGCGCCGCTCCCATCCGCGCGATGCCGTAGTCGTTGACGTACCCCTCCATCGCCCAGGACAGCCCCTCGGCGGTGTCGGTGCTGGTGTAGCCGAGGAACGGCGAGGTGCTCATGCCCTTGCGGCCCACCCCGGACGACGGCGGCACGACCGTCGCGTTCTTCAGCGCCGCCTCGTACGCCGCCTTCGCGTCGAACTTCACGCCCTTCACATAGGCGTCGGCGAACGCCACGTCCGAGGAGGTGCCGGTCATCAGGTCCGCGTAACCGGGCGAGGACCAGCGCGAGGTCCAGCCGCCGTCCTTGTACTGCTGCACGAACCCGTCGATCATCGCGCCCGCCTGAGAAGGCGTCAGAAAGGAGTACGCCGGCCACGTCGTCCGGTACGTGTCCCAGAAACCGTTGTTGACGTACACCGTGCCCGCCACGATCTTCGCGCCGGTGTGCGTCGGCGTGTCCTGGCTCTGCATCGGCGAGAACGGAGAGGCGTACTCGTCCTTGCCGCCCACCCGCTCGAAGCCCGAGTTCGGATACAGGTACAGCCGGTACATGCTGGAGTACAGCGTGGTCAGCTGGTCCGGGGTCGCGCCCCGCACCTCCACCTTGCCGAGCAGCTTGTCCCACGTGCGCTGCGCCCGCGCCTTCACCGCGTCGAAGGAGGTGCCGTCCGGGATCTCCTGCCGCAGGTTGTCCTTCGCCTGATCGACGCTGATCAGCGAGGTCGCCAGGCGCAGGGTGACCGTGTGGCCGGCGCCCGCCGCGAACCGCAGATAGCCCTTCACCCCGCTCGCCGCCCCGTCCGTCACCGGCTTGTCGAACACGCCGTACACGAACAGCCGCGTCGCCCCCGTGGACAGGCCCGACTTCACGTCCGAGTAGCCGGTGACGGTCCCGTGCTCCTCGTCCAGCGTCAGCCCCGCCTGCTCGGTGACGTTGTCGAAGACCACGCTCGCGTCGGAGCCGGGATAGGTGAAGCGCATCACCGCCGCGTGGTCGGTCGGTGCCATCTCCGCCTTCAGCCCGTTCTCGAACCGTACGCCGTAGTAATACGGCCGCGCCGTCTCGTTCTCGTGCCGGAACGCCAGCGCCCGCGCCTGACGCCCGGTGTCCGGGGTCCCGGCAGCGGCCGACGGCATCACCTGGAAGGTCTGCCGGTCACCCATCCACGGGCTCGGCTCATGGCTCGCGCTGAACGCCTGGATCGTCGGCAGATTGGCGTCGTTGTTCGCGTGTGCGTACTCGTAGAGCCAGCTCAGCGACGACGCGTTGGTCACCGGCGTCCAGAAGTTGAAACCGTGCGGCAGCGCCGTAGCCGGGAAGTCGTTGCCGCGCGAGAAGCTGCCGCTGGAGTTGGTGCCGCGCGTGGTCAGCGCGTAGTCCGACAGATGCGCCTTCGGCTTCTCGGGCGCGACCGGCTTCAGCGACACGTCGTCGATCCAGCCACGGAACTTCGCCGGCCCACTGGGGGAGTCGTACCCGACCAGGATCCGGCCGACCGTCTTCCCCGCCGCCACCGAGCCGATCCGCGCGACGACGTTGTTCCACTGGTTGACGTACAACGACTTCGCGTCGCCCTGCCCGCGCGGCGACAGCGGGAACCCGTGCTGGTCCAGCGCGCCGAGGTCGCTGAGGTAGGTGCCGTCGGTGAAGGCGAGGTCCAGGGAGACGTTCGTGGCGTCGTAGTCCCGGTCGCCGTCGGCCATCGAGGGGAAGATCCGGTACGACAACTGCGTGTCGCCCCCGACCTTCACGTTCACGTCGAACACCTTGTTGTACGAGTACGCGCGCCCCTTCGCCGTGTGCCGCCCGGCGTACCGCAACGCCCGCGTCCCGGTGAACCCGACTCGCGCCTTCGCCGTCGGCGAGGCGGTCGGGCCCTTGTCGACCAGCGTCAGCATGTCCTGCGGCACCGGGCCGCCGCCGCCACCCGTGGAGAACTGCACGTCGGCGAGCTGGAGTATGTCCGGAGCGCCGTTGTTCCGCGTCACCTCCAGCCGGAAGTGCTGGTACTCGGCCGGCTGCTCGAGGTCGTACGATTTCGTCTCGAACCGCTCGGAGAAGGTCTCGCCCGCGCGGGTGTCGAGGGTCTTCCAGTCCTTGCCGTCGGTGGAGCCGAGCAGCGTCCAGTCCCGCGGGTCCCGTTCGGCGTAGTCGTTGGCCGAGGTCAGCGCGTACGTCTTCACCGTGACCGGCTTGTCCAGGTCGAACTCCGCCCAGCCGGTGGGCTGGAAGGTCAGCCATTTGGTGCCGGACTCGCCGTCGGTCAGGTTCTCCTTCACCTCGCCCGCGCCGGCGTTCTCACCGCTCGCCCGGACCTCGGTGACATGGTCGTTCACATTGCCCGGTATGCCGGTGCTGTAGCCGCCGTCCACACCCGAGGCGCGCGGGGAGCCGTCCGGGCCGGTGTCGACCGTGTTCAGCCAGTCGGGGGCGGGATCCCCCGTCTCGAACGAGGATGCGAACTCCCGGTCGGCCGCCGGGGCCTTGGCGGGCAGTGCGACCGCGGCGCCCTGCGCGCCCGCGGCCATGACGAAGGCGGCCGTCAGGACGGCCGCCGGACCCCATCTGTGCCGAGTTCTCCGCTGCATGTACGGAATTCCCTCCCCGCGCCGTTTGGACAACGTTGTCAGAAGCGGAACACAGGAACCAAGTAGGTGGTGAAGTGACAGGCGATGTCAAGGGTGTTGAGCGTGTCATTCGGGGGTTCACGCCAGGGCCGGAGACGGATTCGCGCCACGGCCGAAGCAGGGCTTGACGCAAGGTTCGTAGCCGGGGCTGATGTCGTGTCGAGTTTCCAGAGGCCGCGCACAGCCGACTCCCATGTCCGGGAGGTCTCAACTCGGAAAAGACCCGTCGCGAACCCTGTATTCGATCTTGCTCCGCTGGCGGGAAGTGGACTATACCTGTCGGCGCCCGGTACAAGAGCAATCCCGGCAGTACGCGCACTACACGCAGTACGTGCACCAGATGCGCGACACGCACGACACGCACGACATGCATGAAGAACTTCCTGTACCACCCAGCTTGACCCGACCGCGGTGCCGGGCAGGATCCGGTTCACCGCCTGAGTCCTGGAGAAGGCGAGGACTTGAGCATGGGATCCACTGCGCACCACGACCGTGAGGGTGTCGGCCGCCGCGAACTGATCAGGCGGTCCGCCGCACTCGGCCTGGTCGCCGTTCCGGGGATGGGCCTGCTGTCCGCCTGCGCGAGCAGCGGCGGCGGCGGACAGAGCAAGGCGAAAGCCGGGAAGAAGACCGCCAAGAACCCGCTCGGCGTCAACGACACCGCCACGATGGAGTTCGTCATCTTCGACGGCGGCTTCGGCAAGGAGTACGCGCAGGACGCGGTCAAGATCTACCAGAAGGACTTCCCCAAGGCCCATGTGAAGTTCTCCGCCACCCAGAAGATCCAGTCCACGCTCCAGCCCCGCTTCAACCAGGGCAACCCGCCGGACCTCATCGACAACTCCGGCGCCGAGCAGATGGACATGGGCGTCCTGGTCGGCAAGAACCAGCTGGCCGACCTCACCCCGCTGCTCGACGCGCCGTCGTACGACGACCCGAACAAGAAGGTCCGCGACACGCTGCGCCCCGGCATCGTGGAGATGGGCCAGTTCGACGGCGACCCGGTGTGGATCATGTACTACGCCTACACGGTCTACGGCGTCTGGTACTCGCAGAAGGCCCTCGACTCGCTGGACGTCGAGTACCCGAAGACCTGGGACGAGATGCTCCAGGTGTGCGCGAAGGCCAAGAAGAAGGGCATGGCGGGCTGGACGTACGCGGGCAAGTACCCGTACTACATCCCCTTCTCGCTCTACCCGATGATCGGCAAGGTCGGCGGTGTCGAGGTCCTGAACGCCATCGACAACCTGGAGCCGAACGCCTGGAAGCACCCGGCCGTCAAGGCCTGTTTCGAGGCGTACTACGAGCTGTTCCAGAAGGGCTACATCCTCAAGGGCACGCCCGGTCTGGACCACATCCAGTCGCAGACCGCGTGGGCCAAGGGCGAGGCACTGTTCATCCCGAACGGCTCCTGGGTGGAGAACGAGTCGGCGAACGTCATCCCCAAGGACTTCGACCTCGCGGTCTCGGCGCCCTCCGGCATCGACAGCCACGACAAGATGCCCTTCGGCACCATCTGGGCCTCCGGCGGCGAGCCGTTCATCGTGCCCTCCAAGGCGGCGAACCCCGAAGGCGGCATGGAGCAGCTGCGCATCATGCTCTCCGAAGGCTCCTCGAAGAACTTCACCGCCAAGGTCAAGTCACTGACCGCGTACAACGGCGGCACCGAGGGCATCGAGCTGACGCCGGGCCTGAAGTCGGGCGTGGCGGCGCTGAAGCTGGCCGGCTCGAACGTGGTGAACCCGCGCCTCCAGGACTGGTACGTCCAGTTGCAGAAGGAGCAGATCGGCGTGGGCGCACTCGGCGAGATGATGGCGGGCAGGCTCACCCCCGCCGAGGCGATAAAGAAGATCCAGGGCTTCGCCGACGCGGCGGCCAAGGACACCACCATCAAGCACTACAAGCACCAGTAACCAGCACCCCCGAGCGCACCGGAGTAACGATGCAGCACGGCAAGTACCGGTTCATCGTGGGGTTCCTGGTACTACCCCTGGGACTGTACGCGCTGTTCGTGGTGTGGCCGTTCATCCAGTCCATCTACTACTCGTTCACGGACTGGACCGGCCTGAGCCCCGAATTCAAAATGGTCGGCTTCGACAATTACAAGAGGATGTTGCACGACGACGTCTTCTGGAAGTCGTTGCAGCACAGCCTGATCTTCGCTCTGGTGCTGCCGGTCGTCACGATCAGTCTGGCGCTTTTCTTCGCCTTCATGATCAATGTGGGCGGACGGCGCAGAAGGGGCGGCCCCGCGATCACTGGCGTGCGGGGCTCCTCCTTCTACAAGATCGTTTATTTCTTTCCGCAGGTCTTGTCCATCGCGATCGTCGCGCTTCTCTTCCAGTTCGCCTACAACCCGGACAGCGGAGCGATCAATTCGTTCCTGCGCGGGATCGGACTCGGTCATGTGCAGCCGCTGTGGCTGGGTGATCCGAGCCTCGCCCTGTGGTGCGTGATGGCCGTCCTCGTATGGTCCACGACCGGCTTCTTCGTGGTCCTGTTCTCCGCGGGCATGGCCTCGATCCCGGCCGAACTGTACGAGGCCGCGCTGATCGACGGCGCGAGCCGCGCCACCACCTTCTTCCGCATCACCCTGCCCCTGCTGTGGGACACCGTGCAGTCCGGCTGGGTCTACATGGGCATCCTCGCGCTCGGCGCCGAGTCGTTCGCGGTCGTACAGATCATGACGACCGGTCCGGGCGGCCCCGACTACTCGACCACCGTGCTGGTCCTGTACGTGTACCAGAAGGCGTTCCGGGACGGTCAGGCCGCCTACGCCACCACCATCGGCGTCGCCCTGCTGGTCGTCACGCTCGCGTTCGCGGCGATCGTGATGCGGCTGGGCCGTCGCGAGCGGCTGGAGTTCTGAACCGATGAAGACGACCGAGACCCCCGCCCCGCTGCCGGCCGAGCCCGGTGCGAGCGTCTCCAAGGTGGACGCGCCGGTGCCGAAGCCGGGCCGCCGCGCGCGGGAGGGCGGCGTCCTCAACGTCTTCTCGCACGGCGTGCTGATCATCTGGGCGATCATGGTGGTCATGCCGCTGCTGTGGGCGGTGATGACGTCCTTCAAGAACGACAGCTCCATCTTCGGCTCGCCTTGGGCGCTGCCCGACCGGCTGCACTTCGAGAACTGGGCGCGGGCCTGGACCGACGCCAACATGAGCGACTACTTCCTCAACACCGTTCTGGTGGTGGGCGGTTCGCTCATCGGCACCCTGGTGCTCGGCTCGATGGCCGCCTACGTGCTGGCCCGGTTCGACTTCCCGGGCAACCGCTTCATCTACTACCTGTTCATCGGCGGCATGAGCTTCCCGATCATGCTGGCGCTGGTCCCGCTGTTCTACGTCGTGAACAACATGGGCCTGCTGAACACCATCCACGGGCTGATCCTGGTCTACATCGCGTACTCGCTGCCGTTCACCGTCTTCTTCCTCACGGCGTTCTTCCGCACCCTGCCGACCTCGGTGGCGGAGGCGGCGTTCGTGGACGGCGCTTCGCACACGCGTACGTTCTTCCAGATCATGCTGCCCATGGCCAAGCCCGGCCTGATCAGCGTGGGCATCTTCAACTTCCTCGGCCAGTGGAACCAGTACATGCTGCCCACGGTCCTCAACACCGACCCCGACAAGAAGGTGCTCACCCAGGGCCTGGTCCAGCTCGCGGTCAGCCAGGGCTACAAGGGCGACTGGTCGGGCCTCTTCGCGGGCCTGGTGATGGCCATGCTGCCGGTGCTGGGGGCGTACATCGTCTTCCAGCGGCAGGTGGTGCAGGGGCTCACCGCGGGGGCGCTGAAGTAGGCCGTTCACTCCGCTGGGGGTGACGCCCCGTGATCGTCCGCGCGCACGCCGTTCCGGTCGTCCGGACGGCGTGCGCCGCCGTGTCGTACCCCTTATCCGGCTCAACCTCTTGACGTGAGTCACCCCGAACGGCTCAGCTTAGAGTTCACTAGTTGGACATACACGGGGCCTCGCCGAAGCGGCCCCGCGCTCAGGAGGTCGTCGTGGAGACTCCAGGGTCGCAGTCGTCACTGCACCGAGCCAACCTGGAGCGGGTGGTACGGGCCGTCCGGCTGGCCGGTTCGCTGACGCAGGCCGAGATCGCGCGGACGACGGGCCTGTCCGCCGCCACGGTCTCCAACATCGTGCGCGAACTGAAGGACGGCGGGACGGTCGAGGTGACGCCCACCTCGGCGGGCGGGCGCCGGGCCCGCAGCGTCAGCCTCAGCGGGGACGCGGGCATCGTGATCGGCGTCGACTTCGGGCACCAGCACCTGCGGGTCGCGGTCGGCAACCTCGCCCACCAGGTGCTGGCCGAGGAGGCCGAACCGCTGGACGTGGACGCCTCCGCCGCCCAGGGCTTCGACCGGGCCGAGGAACTGGTCAGCAGGCTGATCGTGGCCACCGGCGTCGACCGGTCCAAGGTCGCGGGCGTCGGCCTCGGCGTGCCCGGCCCCATCGACCTGGAGTCCGGCACCCTCGGACACAGCGCCATCCTGCCCGGCTGGGGCGGCACCAAGCCCGCCGAGGAACTGCGCGAACGCCTCGGCGTGCCGGTGCACGTGGACAACGACGCCAACCTCGGCGCCCTCGGCGAACTGGTCTGGGGCAGCGGCAAGGGCGTACGCGACCTCGCCTACATCAAGGTCGCCAGCGGCGTCGGCGCCGGCCTCGTCATCGACGGCACCATCTACCGCGGTCCGGGCGGCACCGCGGGCGAGATCGGCCACATCACCCTGGACGAGTCGGGCCCGGTCTGCCGCTGCGGCAACCGCGGCTGCCTGGAGACCTTCGCGGCCGCCCGCTACGTCCTGCCGCTGCTCCAGCCCAGCCACGGCCCCGACCTCACCATGGAGGGCGTCGTACGGCTCGCCAGGGAGGGTGACCCCGGATGCCGCCGGGTGGTCGCCGACGTCGGCCGCCACATCGGCAGCGGCGTGGCCAACCTGTGCAACCTCCTCAACCCCAGCCGGGTCGTCCTCGGCGGCGATCTCGCGGAGGCCGGCGAGCTGGTCCTCGGGCCCATCCGGGAGTCCGTCAGCCGCTACGCGATCCCCAGCGCCGCCCGCCAACTCACCGTGCTCCCAGGGGCACTTGGCGGCCGTGCCGAGGTGCTCGGCGCGCTCGCCCTCGCGCTGAGCGAGATGGGCGATTCGGCCCTTCTGGACGGTTCCGCCACCACCGCTCCGGCCGTGTCCGCCCCTGCCTTCACTTAGAGAAGGAATGGCACCGTTGCCATCTCGTTAAGGATTTACTTCTTGACGTCGCACGTGTGGCCGAGTTGACTTCCAGCCACCTCGGCCGCAACGACGCGGCCTCGTCAGGGAGGTTTGAGAAGTGAACACGCGTATGCGTCGTGCGGCCTTCGCCGTTGCCGCTGGTGCCATGGCCGTCTCGCTCGCCGCCTGTGGCAGCGCCAAGGAGTCCGGCAACGGAGGCAAGCCCTCCGGCAGCGCCAAGAAGGGCGATGCCATCAAGGTCGGTCTGCTCCTGCCGGAGAACCAGACGGCCCGTTACGAGAAGTTCGACCGACCCTTGATCGAGAAGAAGATCAAGGAGCTGACGAACGGCAAGGGCCAGGTCGTCTACGCCAATGCCAAGCAGGACGCCAGCACCCAGAACCAGCAGGTCGACGCGATGATCACCAACAAGGTGGACGTCCTCATCGTGGACGCCGTGGACACCGCGGCGATCAAGGGCTCGGTGCAGAAGGCCAAGGACCAGGGCATCCCCGTCGTGGCGTACGACCGGCTGGCCGAGGGCCCGATCAGCGCCTACACCTCGTTCGACAACGAGACCGTCGGCAAGACCCAGGGCGAGGCCCTGCTGAAGGCCCTGGGCTCCAAGGCCAAGTCCGGCAAGATCGTGATGATGAACGGCTCCATCACCGACCCGAACGCCGCGCAGTTCAAGAAGGGCGCCCACGAGGTGCTCGACGGCAAGGTGAACGTCGGCAAGGAGTACGACACCAAGGACTGGAAGCCGGAGAACGCCAACTCCAACATGGAGGCCGCGATCTCGGCGCTCGGCAAGAAGAACATCATCGGCGTGTACTCCGCCAACGACGGCATGGCCGGCGGCATCGTCACCGCCCTCAAGGCGGCCGGCATCTCCGTCCCGGTCACCGGCCAGGACGCAGAGCTCGCGGGTGTGCAGCGCATCGTCTCCGGCGACCAGTACATGAGCGTCTACAAGCCGTACGCCCCGGAGGCCGACGCGGCCGCCGAGATGGCCGTCGCGCTCGCCCAGGGCAAGTCGCTCGACTCCATCGCCAAGGACAAGGTCGACAGCCCGACCACCAAGCAGATCCCCACCGTCATCCTCCCGGTCACCGCGCTGACCAAGGACAACATCAAGGACACCGTCGTCAAGGACGGCGTCTACACGGTCGCCGACATCTGCACCGCGCAGTACAAGGCCGCCTGCGCCAAGCTCGGCCTGAAGTAAGCCGCCGCAACACGCCTCGAATCCCAGGGAGTTCACCCCCGTAACTCCCCGAGTACGCCCTCCCCGGGCGAAAAGGCGTCCCCTGCTCCTCCGGCGTCCCGCGACACATACAGCCCCGCAAGCTCGGCGCGGGGCGCCGGACGGAACCCCCCCCAAACTTTCTGCACAACCTCCCGCCGGGTCAGGCGGCGAAGGAGATGGTTCACGTGTCCGCTACGCCCGTGCTGGCGTTGCGCGGGGTCTCCAAGCGGTTCGGTGCCGTCCAGGCGCTCACCGACGTAGAGCTTGAGGTCCACGCCGGTGAGGTGGTCGCCCTGGTGGGCGACAACGGCGCCGGAAAGTCCACGCTGGTCAAGACGATCGCCGGCGTGCATCCCATCGACGAGGGCGCCATCGAATGGGAAGGCCGCCCCGTCCAGGTCAACCGGCCCAACGACGCCCAGGCCCTGGGCATCGCGACGGTCTACCAGGACCTCGCGCTGTGCGACAACATCGACGTGGTCGGCAACCTCTACCTGGGCCGGGAGCTGCTCAAGCGCGGCATCCTGGACGAGGTCGAGATGGAGCGCCGCTCCCGTGACCTGCTCGACCAGCTGTCGATCCGCATCCCCAGCGTGCGCATCCCGATCGCCTCTCTCTCCGGCGGTCAGCGCCAGGTGGTGGCTATCGCCCGCTCCATGCTCGGCGAGCCCAAGCTGGTCATCCTGGACGAGCCCACCGCGGCCCTCGGCGTCGAGCAGACCGCACAGGTGCTCGACCTGGTGGAGCGGCTGCGCGAGCGCGGCCACGCCGTCATCCTCATCAGCCACAACATGGCCGACGTCAAGGCCGTCGCCGACAAGGTGGCGGTGCTGCGGCTCGGCCGCAACAACGGCGTGTTCGACGTCGCCTCGACCTCTCAGGAAGAGATCATCTCCGCCATCACCGGCGCCACTGACAACGCCGTCACCCGGCGTGCGGCGCGTAGCACCAAGGAGGTCCAGAAGTGAGCCTGGACAAGACCTCCACGCCTCCCGAGGACCACACTCCCCAGGACGCCGTCGTGGAGAACCCCGAGGCGGCGGCCGGCACCGTCACCGCCGTGGACCCCCGCCTGCTCGTGCGCGAGCAGGGCTTCGCGGGCTACGTCACCGAGTTCAAGCGGAAGATGAAGGCCGGTGACCTCGGCTCGGTTCCGGTCATCATCGGTCTCGCCGTCATCTGGATCATCTTCCAGAGCCTGAACTCCAACTTCCTCACCGCCGGCAACCTCTCCGACATCTCCGTCGCCATGGTCGGCACGGGCCTGATCGCCGTCGGCATCGTCTTCGTGCTGCTGCTCGGCGAGATCGACCTCTCGGTCGGTTCGGTCTCCGGCGTCGCGGGCGCCTCCTACGCGGTGCTGACCGTCACCCACGGCATGTCCGCCTGGCTCGCCCTGGTGCTGTCCATCCTGGTGGGCACCGTCGCGGGCGCGCTGCACGGTTTCTTCTTCGCGAAGATCGGCGTCCCGGCGTTCGCCGTCACCCTGGCCGGCCTGCTGTTCTGGAACGGCTTCATGCTCCAGATCCTCGGCGACAGCGGCACCATCAACCTGGACGACCAGGGCCTGGTCGCCAAGCTGACCAGCTACTACTTCTCCGACGTGGCCGCCGCCTACGGGCTCGCGCTCGTCGCCACCGTGCTGTTCTTCCTCACGTCCTTCCTCGGCAACCGGCGCCGCGAGGCCGCCGGGGTGCCGTCCCGGCCGCTGAGCGAGACCATTCTCCGTACGGCGCTGCTCGCGGTCGTCTCCTTCGCCGCCGCGGCCGTCTACAACCAGTACAAGGGCCTGCCGCTGGCCGTCGTGATCTTCCTCGTGATGCTCGTCATCACGGACTTCGTGCTGCGCCGCACGGCGTACGGCCGCAAGGTGTTCGCGCTCGGCGGCAGCGTCGAGGCCGCCCGGCGCGCCGGCATCAACGTCGCCCTGATCCGCATCTCGGTCTTCGCGATCTCCGGCACCTTCGCCGCGATGGGCGGCCTGATGATGGCCTCCAAGATCGCCGCGGCCAACCAGGGCGCGGGCGGCGGTGACCTGCTGATGAACGCGATCGCGGCGGCGGTCATCGGCGGCACCTCGCTGTTCGGCGGCCGTGGCCGCACCTGGAACGCGCTGCTCGGTGTGCTGGTGATCGTCTCGATCCAGTACGGCCTCGCGCTCAAGGGCATCGCGTCGCCCGTGCAGTACATGATCACCGGTGGCGTGCTGCTCGCGACCGTGGTGATCGACGCGGTCACCCGCAAGACCCAGAAGACGGCCGGACGGGCATAACACACCCCGCTTCGGTGAACTCCACGTGCCCGGCGCCGCAAAGGTGCCGGGCACGTTCATGCCGGGCGCCGCCGGAAAGTTAGACTCTGGCGAGCCCGGCAAGCTCGATCAGCTCTATTGCAAGGAGGCACGGGTGCCGCTGCTGACCCGCATCACGGGACCGCGCGATCTGGACCGGCTCAGCCTGGAGGAGCTGGACCAGCTGGCAGGGGAGATCCGGACCTTCCTGGTGGAGGCCGTCTCCAAGACCGGCGGACACCTCGGCCCCAACCTCGGCGTGGTGGAGCTCACGATCGCCCTGCACCGGGTGTTCGAGTCCCCCAAGGACAAGGTGCTGTTCGACACCGGCCACCAGTCCTATGTGCACAAGCTCCTCACCGGCCGGCAGGACTTCTCCCGGCTGAAGATGAGGGGCGGCCTCTCCGGCTACCCCGCGCGGGCCGAGTCCGAGCACGACGTCATCGAGAACAGCCACGCCTCCACGGTGCTCGGCTGGGCCGACGGCATCGCCAAGGCCAACCAGCTCATGAAGCGGGACAGTCATGTCGCCGCCGTCATCGGCGACGGCGCGCTGACCGGCGGCATGGCCTGGGAGGCGCTCAACAACATCGCCGCCGCCAAGGACCGCCCCCTCGTCATCGTCGTCAACGACAACGAGCGGTCGTACGCCCCCACCATCGGCGGCCTCGCCAACCACCTGGCGACCCTGCGCACCACCGACGGCTACGAGCGCTTCCTCGCCCGCACCCGCGAGGTGCTGGAGAAGACCCCCGTCGTCGGCCGGCAGCTCTACGAGACCCTGCACGGCGCCAAGAAGGGCCTGAAGGACTTCATCGCCCCGCAGGGCATGTTCGAGGACCTGGGTCTGAAGTACGTCGGCCCGATCGACGGCCATGACATCGAGGCGCTGGAGTCGGCGCTGTCGCGTGCCAAGCGGTTCGGCGGCCCGGTCATCGTGCACTGCCTCACCGAGAAGGGCCGCGGCTACCAGCCCGCCCTCCAGGACGAGGCCGACCGCTTCCACGCCGTCGGGAAGATCCACCCGGACACCGGCCTGCCGATCGCCGCGTCCGGCGCCGACTGGACCTCCGTGTTCGGAGAGGAGATGGTCAAGCTCGGCGAGGAGCGCGAGGACCTCGTCGCCATCACCGCGGCCATGCTCCAGCCGGTGGGCCTCGACAAGTTCGCCAAACGTTTCCCCGAACGCGTGTACGACGTCGGGATCGCGGAGCAGCACGGCGCCGTCTCCGCCGCGGGCCTCGCCCACGCCGGCGTCCACCCCGTCTTCGCCGTCTACGCCACCTTCCTCAACCGCGCCTTCGACCAGGTCCTGATGGACGTGGCCCTGCACAAGTGCGGCGTCACCTTCGTGCTCGACCGGGCCGGCGTCACCGGCACCGACGGTGCCTCCCACAACGGCATGTGGGACATGTCGATCCTCCAGGTCGTCCCCGGCCTCAGGATGGCCGCGCCGCGCGACGCCGACCAGGTGCGCGCCCAGCTGCGCGAGGCCGTCGCCGTCGAGGACGCGCCGACCGTGGTGCGCTTCTCCAAGGGCGCGGTCGGCCCCGCCGTCCCCGCCGTCGGCCGGGTCAGCGGCATGGACGTACTGCGCGAGGCGGGCACCGAACGGCCCGATGTGCTCCTCGTCTCCGTCGGCGCCCTCGCCCCGATGTGCCTGGAGATCGCCGGCCTGCTCGACAAGCAGGGCATCTCCACCACCGTGGTCGACCCGCGCTGGGTCAAGCCCGTGGACGAGGCGATGGCCCCGCTGGCCGAGCGGCACCGGGTCGTCGTCACCGTCGAGGACAACAGCCGGGTCGGCGGCGTCGGCTCCACCGTCGCGCAGGCGCTGCGCGACGCGGGCGTCGACGTGCCACTGCGCGACTTCGGCATCCCGCCGCGCTTCCTCGACCACGCCTCCCGCGCCGAGGTGCTCGCCGAGATCGGGCTCACCGCGCCCGACATCGCCCGCCAGGTCACCGGGCTGGTCGCCAAGCTGGACGGCCGGTTCGACCGTACGGCGGACCCGGTGGACTCCGTGGAATCCGCGCGCGACTAGGACCAGCGCCCCCAACCGGGCCGGTTCCGCCCCTCCTTGCGGTGGCGGAACCGGCCCGCTTGCGTAAGCCTGCCTGTCACGGGGCACTCGCGTCCCGGTCCTCTCGATCAAGTCGACCAGGTCGAGGACGACAAGCGTGGGAGGCAGCAACGTGAGCAGCTCGCTCTTCCGGACGAAGAACGTCGAGCAGTCGATCCGGGACACCGAGGAACCGGAGCATGCGCTCAAGAAGTCGCTCTCCGCGCTCGATCTGACCGTTTTCGGCGTTGGTGTGATCATCGGTACCGGTATCTTCGTGCTGACCGGACAGGTCGCCAAGAACAACGCCGGTCCCGCGGTCGCCCTGGCCTTCGTCGCCGCCGGTGTGGTCTGCGCCCTCGCCGCCCTGTGCTACGCCGAGTTCGCCTCCACGGTGCCGGTGGCCGGCTCGGCCTACACCTTCAGCTACGCCTCCCTGGGCGAGCTGCCCGCCTGGATCATCGGCTGGGACCTGGTGCTGGAGTTCGCGCTCGGCACCGCGGTGGTCGCGGTCGGCTGGTCCGGCTACATACGCTCACTGCTGGACAACGCGGGCTGGCACCTGCCGGGCTACCTCTCGGGCCGGGACGGCGCCCACGGCTTCGGCTTCGACATCCTCGCCGCGCTCCTCGTGCTCGTCCTGACCGCGATCCTCGTCCTCGGCATGAAACTGTCGGCCCGGATCACCTCGCTGGTCGTCGCGATCAAAGTGGCCGTCGTGCTCATCGTGATCATCGCCGGTGCCTTCTTCGTCCGCACCGGCAACTACCACCCCTTCATCCCGCCGGCCCAGCCGGTCCCGGCCGGCGCCAGCCTCAAGGCGCCGCTGGTGCAGCTGATGTTCGGCTGGGCGCCCGCCAACTTCGGCGTGATGGGCATCTTCACCGCCGCTTCGGTGGTGTTCTTCGCCTTCATCGGCTTCGACATCGTGGCCACCGCCGCCGAGGAGACCCGCAACCCGCAGCGGGACGTGCCGCGCGGCATCCTCGGCTCGCTGATCATCTGCACCGTGCTCTACGTGGCCGTCTCGGTCGTCGTCACCGGCATGCAGAACTACACCCGGCTGTCCGTGGACGCCCCGCTCGCCGACGCCTTCAAGGCCATCGGGCACCCCTGGTACGCGGGCGTGATCAGCTTCGGCGCCGCGATCGGACTGACCACCGTCTGCCTGATCCTGCTGCTCGGCCAGACGCGGGTGTTCTTCGCGATGAGCCGGGACGGGCTGCTGCCGCGGTTCTTCTCGCGGGTCCACCCCAGGTTCCGGACCCCGCACCGGCCGACCATCCTGCTCGGGGTGATCATCGCGATCGTCGCCGGTTTCACCAGCCTCAGCGAGCTCGCCGAACTGGTGAACATCGGCACGTTGTTCGCCTTCGTGGTCGTCGCGATCAGTGTGATCATCCTGCGCAGGACGCGACCGGACCTGCCCCGCGCCTTCCGCACCCCCTGGGTGCCGTTCATCCCGATCCTGTCCGTGTGCGCCACGCTCTGGCTGATGCTCAATCTGCCCGCCGAGACCTGGCTGCGGTTCGCCATCTGGATGGTGATCGGCTTCATCGTCTACTTCCTCTACGGCCGCTCGCACAGCCGCCTCGCCCACCCCGAGCAGCCCGAGCCGGAGCCCGCGCCACCGATGTCGTGACCCGCGCCGCCGTCGCCGTACCCCGCCGGGCGTCAGCCGAGCACCGCGCGCGGCCCGGTCACCCGCGCGCCCAGCTCCGTCACCCGGCGCCGCAGTTCACGATCCGCGGTGACCAGCAGGCAGACCCGGCCCGCCGCCTCCGCCGCCAGCTCCACGATCCGGTCGTCCCCGCTCCCGGACGCCTCCACCACCCGCACACCCGGTACCGACGCCACCCCGCGCGCGGCACCCTCGACCACGAGCACCAGTTCGAGCGGGCCGGGCAGCTCCGCCGTACCCGAACCGGCGTACGCCACCAGACGGTCGCGCAGCCGTTCGGCGGCCCCGCGCCGGTCCCGCCACCAGCCGTCGGGCACGGAACCGACGACATTGGCGCCGTCCACGATGAGCAGGGGCAGGGCCGGGTCCGGGGCGGCGGTGGTGTCCGGGGTGTTCGTCATACTCGCCATGGTGCCCCGTCCGCCGGGCGCTCAGGGCCCCGGCTTAAAGTGACCGGGTGAACGGAGACTGGCTCCTTCGCGGCCGAGACGGCCGGCTCAGTGTCTACCAGTCGTCGGGCGACGCCCTGCTGTGCCGGGCGGAAAGCGCCCCCGGCGGCCCCTGGACCGGTCCGCGCAAGGTCGGCGGCGAACAGAAACTGCATCCCGTCCAGGCCCTCGGCCAGGGCGCGGACGGCTACGCCCACCTGGTGTCCTGGCGGCCCACCGGCAACGGCGAGTCGGGCCTCGTGCACTCCACCCACTTCCGCGCCCACCTCGCCGCCCTGGACTGGAGCCCGGTCGGCCACCCCGACAAGAAGGGCGACCGCGCCGGCCGGCCCGCCGTCGCCGTGGACGCCGAGGGCCGCGCCCATGTCTTCGTGCGCAACAAGGGCGGCGGCGTCAGCATGCTCGCGCAGAAGGAGAAGGGCGGCTGGGAGCCCTGGCGGGACCTCGGCGGCCAGGGCGTCCAGGACGGACTCGCCGCGGTGGCGGGGGAGTCCGGCAGGGTCGAGCTGTACGCGGCGGGCCCCGAGGGCGTCCTGTACTGGCGTCAGGAGGCCCCCGGCGCGCAGCCGGTCCTCCAGGAGTCCCTGACGGCGCCGGTGCGTCCGGGGAGCCTGTACGCCCTCGCCACGTCCGCCGGCAGTACGACGCTCTACTACACCGGCACCGACGGCGGACTGTGCGCCTGGCGGCCCGGCGGCAAGCCGGTCACCCTGCTGCCCGCCGCGGGCCACGGCCCGGTCAGCGCCGTCCGCTGCGACCTCGACGGCCACGACTGCACCCTGCTGGCCCAGCGCTCGGCCACCGGCCGTGTCGCCTTCGCCGCCTACCCGAGCGAACTGGAGTCCGCGGGCGCCTGGTGGACCGAGTCGGGCCCGCCGCTCACGGTGGACGCGCGGGTGTCCCTCGCGACGGACGCGGACGGCCGGGTGGTCGCCGCGACGCTCTCCCCGTCGACCGGCCGGCTGCTGCTGACCCGCCGCAAGGACGAGCCGGGCCTCGCACTGGAGGCATGGCGGACCGCCTGAGCCCGCGCCCTGGTCGCCCTGGGCGCCGGTCTGCTCAGGCCGGGTGGGTGGGGTTTGGGTTGGGGGCGTGGCGGGTCGTGTGAGTCCGCGGCCGTCTCGGTGGGTCGTGGCCGCCTTGGGTGCGGATCTGTTGAGGGTTGGCGGGGCGCCTTTGTGGCTGGGCCCGGCCGGGTGGATGGGCTTCGTGCTGGAGGCGAGGCGGACCGCCTCAGCCCCTGCCCGGACCGGCGGGTCCTGGCCGTCATGGGGGCCGACCCGGCCAGGGCTGCCGGGGCGCGCCTGCGGCTGGGCCCCGCCGGGTGGACGTGCGAAAGGGCCCCCGCCGGGGCGGGGGCCCTGCACGTCGGTGCCGCCGGTGTTACGCCGGGACGCTCGCCACGCCCGGAGCCAGGAACGGCTTGCCGTTCACCCGCTGCGAGACGCCTTCGCGGTCCAGGTACGGCGTGATGCCGCCCAGGTGGAAGGGCCAGCCGGCGCCCGTGATCAGGCACAGGTCGATGTCCTGGGCCTCGGCCACGACGCCCTCGTCCAGCATGAGCCCGATCTCCTGCGCCACCGCGTCCAGGACGCGCTCGCGCACCTGCTCCTCGGTCAGGGCGACATCGCCCTGCTTGAGGAGCGCGGCGACCTCCGGGTCCAGCTCGGGCTTGCCGCTGTCGTAGACGTAGAAGCCGCGCTTGCCGGCCTCGACCACGGCCTTGAGGTTCGGTGACACCGTGAAGCGGTCCGGGAAGGCCCGGTTCAGGGTCTCCGAGACGTGCAGGCCGATCGCCGGGCCGACCAGTTCGAGCAGGACCAGCGGGGACATCGGCAGGCCCAGCGGCTCGACCGCCTTCTCGGCGACCTCGACCGGGGTGCCCTCGTCGATGACGTTCTGGATCTCGCCCATGAAGCGGGTCAGGATGCGGTTCACGACGAACGCCGGGGCGTCCTTGACCAGCACCGCGGTCTTCTTCAGCTTCTTGGCGACCGCGAACGCGGTGGCCAGGGAGGCGTCGTCGGTCTGCTCGCCGCGGACGATCTCCAGCAGCGGCAGGATCGCGACCGGGTTGAAGAAGTGGAAGCCCACGACCCGCTCGGGGTGCTGGAGCTTGGCGGCCATCTCCGACACCGACAGCGAGGAGGTGTTCGTCGCGAGGATCGCGTGCGCCGGGGCGACCGCCTCGACCTCCGCGAACACCTTCTGCTTGACGCTCATCTCCTCGAACACGGCCTCGATGACGAAGTCCGCGTCCGCGAAGCCCTCGGCCTTGTCCAGGACACCGGTGACCAGCGCCTTGAGGCGGTTGGCCTTGTCCTGGTTGATACGGCCCTTGCCGAGCAGCTTGTCGATCTCGGCGTGGACGTAGCCCACACCCTTGCCGACGCGCTCCTGGTCGATGTCGGTCAGCACGACCGGCACCTCCAGGCGGCGCAGGAACAGCAGCGCGAGCTGGCTGGCCATCAGACCGGCGCCGACCACGCCGACCTTGGTGACCGGGCGGGCCAGGTTCTTGTCCGGGGCGCCCGCGGGACGCTTGCCGCGCTTCTGCACCAGGTTGAACGAGTAGATGCCGGCGCGCAGTTCGCCGCCCATGATCAGGTCGGCGAGCGCCTGGTCCTCGGCGTCGTAACCCTGCTGGAGGTCACCGTTCCTGGCGGCCTCGATGATGTCCAGGGCGCGGTAGGCGGCCGGGGCGGCGCCGTGCACCTTGGAGTCGGCGATGAAGCGGCCCTTGGCGACGGCCTGGTCCCAGGCCTCGCCGCGGTCGACCTCCGGGCGCTCGACCGTGATGTCGCCCTTGAGAACCTTCGCCGTCCACAGCAGCGACTGCTCCAGGAAGTCGGCACCCTCGAACAGGGCGTCGGCGATGCCGAGTTCGAAGACCTGCTTGCCCTTGAGCTGCTTGTTCTGGTTCAGCGAGTTCTCGATGATGACCGAGACGGCCTTGTCGGCGCCGATCAGGTTCGGCAGCAGGGTGCAGCCGCCCCAGCCGGGGACCAGGCCGAGGAAGACCTCGGGCAGCGAGAACGCCGGGATCGCCTGCGAGACGGTCCGGTAGGTGCAGTGCAGACCGACCTCGACGCCGCCGCCCATGGCCGCGCCGTTGTAGTAGGCGAAGGTCGGCACGGCGAGGCCCGAGAGGCGCTTGAAGACCTCGTGACCGCCCTTGCCGATGGCGAGCGCGTGCTCGTGCTCCTTCAGCAGCTCGACGCCCTTGAGGTCGGCGCCGACCGCGAAGATGAACGGCTTGCCGGTGATGCCGATACCGGCGATCGCGCCCTCGGCGGCCTCCTTCTCGACCTGGTCGATCGCCGCGTTCAGGTTGGCGAGCGAGGCGGGCCCGAAGGTGGTCGGCTTGGTGTGGTCCAGGCCGTTGTCCAGCGTGATCAGCGCGAAGCGGCCGGCGCCGGAGGGGAGGTCGAAGTGGCGGACGTGCGCACTGGTGACGACCTCGTCGGGGAACAGGCTCGCGGCCTGCTCGAGAAGCTCGGTGGTGCTCACTTGTCCCCCTCGAAGTGCGGGTTCTCCCAGATGACCGTCGCGCCCATGCCGAAGCCGACGCACATGGTGGTCAGGCCGTAGCGGACGTGCGGCTGCTCCTCGAACTGGCGGGCCAGCTGCGTCATGAGGCGGACGCCGGAGGAGGCCAGCGGGTGGCCGAAGGCGATGGCGCCGCCGTACTGGTTGACGCGCGCGTCGTCGTCCGCGATGCCGTAGTGCTCGAGGAAGGCCAGGACCTGGACGGCGAAGGCCTCGTTGATCTCGAACAGGCCGATGTCGGAGATGGACAGGCCCGCCTTGGCGAGCGCCTTCTCGGTGGCCGGGATCGGGCCGTAGCCCATGACCTCGGGCTCCACGCCGGCGAAGGCGTAGGAGACCAGACGCATCTTGACCGGGAGGCCGTGCTCGCGGGCGAAGTCCTCGGACGCGATGATCGACGCGGTGGCACCGTCGTTCAGACCGGCCGCGTTGCCCGCGGTGACCCGGCCGTGCACGCGGAACGGCGTCTTGAGGCCCGCGAGGTTCTCCAGGGTGGTGCCCGGGCGCATCGGCTCGTCGGCGGTCACCAGGCCCCAGCCGGTCTCACCGGTCTCGGGGGTGGTGCGACGCACCGAGATCGGCACCAGGTCCTGCTGGATCTTGCCGTCGGCGTACGCCTTGGCGGCCTTCTCCTGCGAGCGCACGGCGTACTCGTCGGCGCGCTGCTTGGTGATGCTCGGGTAGCGGTCGTGCAGGTTCTCCGCGGTCATGCCCATGAACAGGGCCGACTCGTCCACCAGCTTCTCGCTGACGAACCGCGGGTTCGGGTCCACGCCCTCGCCCATCGGGTGGCGGCCCATGTGCTCGACACCGCCGGCGATGACGGCGTCATAGGCACCGAAGGCGATCGAGCCGGCGGTGGTCGTCACGGCGGTCAGCGCGCCGGCGCACATGCGGTCGATGGAGTAACCGGGCACGGACTGGGGCAGACCCGCGAGGATGCCCGCGGTGCGGCCGAGGGTCAGGCCCTGGTCCCCGATCTGCGTGGTCGCGGCGATGGCGACCTCGTCGATCTTCTTCGGGTCCAGTCCGGGGTTGCGGCGCAGCAGCTCCCGGATCGCCTTGACGACGAGGTCGTCGGCACGAGTCTCGTGGTAGATGCCCTTCGGGCCCGCTTTGCCGAACGGGGTGCGGACGCCGTCGACGAAGACGACGTCCCTGACGGTACGAGGCACGATGGCTCTCCTCCATGGTGCGGGACGCTGAGCGCTTGCTTAAGCCCATGCTACTTGTGAGTAATGTAGCTGCCCAGTCCACCGTCGGGTAGCGGCGAAGGTCACACTGGTGGCCGCCATCTTGGCGCGATTACGACGCCCCGGTCCCGCCCCCGCGGCGGCGCGGGAACCGCGCGGGCACCCCACGACGACCCACGGCCGCCGTACGCCGCCGGCCGCCCGGCGCTCAGGCACCCCGCCCGCGCTTCAGGCACCCTTCCCCGACAGCGCGGCCGCCAGGACCGGCGTCACCAGCTCCACCTGCCACGGCCGCGCCCCGTACCCCGTGAGCGCCGCCGAGACGGACCCGGCGTCGACCACGGCGGGCGGCTGCCAGCACAGCCGGCGGACGGTGTCCGGGGAGATCAGGTTCTCCTGGGGCATGGACAGCCGCTCGGCGAGCGCCGTCACCGCGGCCCGCGCCGCGGACAGGCGCGCCGCCGCCGAGGGGTCCTTGTCGGCCCACGCCCGCGGCGGGGGCGGACCCGTCACCGGCTGCCCCGGCTGCGGCAGCTCGGACTCGGGCATTACCTTCGCCCGGTCCACCGCCGCCTGCCACTGCTCCAGCTGCCGCCGCCCGGTCCGGTGCCCGAACCCGCTCAGCGCGGCCAGCGCGTGCACATTGCCCGGCAGGGCCAGCGCCGCCTCCACGATCGCCGCGTCCGGCAGCACCTTGCCCGGCGAGACGTCCCGCCGCTGCGCGATGCGGTCCCGCGTCTCCCACAGCTCCCGTACGACCGCCAGCTGCCGGCGCCGCCGTACCTTGTGCATCCCGGACGTACGGCGCCACGGTTCCTTGCGGGGCTCGGCCGGCGGGGCGCTCGCGATCGCGTCGAACTCCTGGAGGGCCCACTCCAGCTTGCCCTGGCGGTCGAGCTCCTTCTCCAGGGCGTCGCGCAGGTCCACGAGGAGTTCGACGTCCAGCGCGGCATAGCGCAGCCACGGCTCGGGCAGCGGGCGGGTGGACCAGTCGACGGCGGAGTGGCCCTTCTCCAGGACGAAGCCGAGGACGCTCTCCACCATGGCGCCGAGGCCGACGCGGGGGAACCCGGCGAGCCGCCCGGCCAGCTCGGTGTCGAACAGCCGGGTGGGGAGCATGCCTATCTCGCGCAGGCACGGCAGGTCCTGGGTGGCTGCGTGCAGCACCCACTCCACGCCGGACAGCGCCTCGCCGAGCGCGGACAGGTCGGGGCAGGCGATGGGGTCGATCAGCGCGGTGCCGGCGCCCTCGCGGCGCAGCTGCACCAGGTACGCGCGCTGGCCGTAGCGGTACCCGGAGGCGCGCTCGGCGTCCACGGCGACCGGCCCGGAGCCGGCGGCGAAGGCGGCGACCACCCGGGCGAGCGCGGCCTCGTCGGCGACGACGGGCGGAACGCCCTCGCGGGGCTCGAGAAGGGGTGTCGGCGCCTCCGTCACAGAAGATCCGGCGTCGTCGGGAGGGGTGTCTCCATGGCTGCGCCGGGTGCTGTCTGCTGCGGTGTCTTGGGCGTCGGTCACCTGTCAAGGGTATCCATGCGTGGACAGCACCCGTCGCCGGAACGTTCCGTCGACGGGCACCGAGGGGTCGTAAACCAGTCAGCCCGGTGAAATCGCCGGTTCACGGGGGTGAAACGGCCGTTTTGCGGACGTGGCCGGTGGGCAGGGGAGTGGGGCGGGGCAGGAGGAGATCAAAGGGCGGGGAGCGGGGGGAGGGTCAGTGGATGATCCCGGTGCGCAGGGCCACGGCGACCATGCCGGCCCGGTCGCCGGTGCCCAGCTTGCGGGCGATGCGGGCGAGGTGGCTTTTCACGGTGAGGGCGGACAGGCCCATGGACACGCCGATCGCCTTGTTCGACTGGCCCTCCGCGACCAGCCGCAGCACCTCGACCTCGCGTCCGGACAGTTCGCGGTAGCCGCCCGGGTGGCTCGGGGCACCCGGGGGGCGGCGGTGCATACGGGCGGCGGCGCCGAGAGGGGCGGCGCCGGGGCGGGTGGGGAGCCCGATGTTGGTGCGGGTGCCGGTGACGACGTAGCCCTTGACCCCGCCCGCCAGGGCGTTGCGGACCGCGCCGATGTCGTCGGCGGCGGAGAGCGCGAGCCCGTTGGGCCAGCCCGCGGCGCGGGTCTCGGAGAGCAGGGTCAGGCCGGAGCCGTCGGGCAGGTGGACGTCGGCGACGCAGATGTCGCGGGGGTTGCCGATGCGGGGACGAGCCTCCGCGATGGACGAGGCCTCGATCACGTCGCGCACACCGAGCGCCCACAGATGACGGGTGACGGTGGAGCGCACACGCGGGTCGGCCACGACCACCATGGCGGTCGGCTTGTTCGGGCGGTAGGCGACCAGGCTTGCGGGTTGCTCAAGGAGAACGGACACCAGGCCTCCTGGGTGGGGGGACGGGGCCGGCTTGTGGGGAAGAAGCCGGGACGAACCGTGCTTTCAAGGTCACAGTCGTCTTCGGCAGCAAACGTGTCCGCCTTTAGAGAGTGATCACGATCTAGTGAGTAACAATCCGTGCAATTCGGACAGCTGATCGATCACCCGAAGATCGAATCGGTTCGAGTGGATGCGATTCGAGGTCACAATGTGGCCGTATCGACAAAGAGATGGTCAATAAGCCCCCCTGGAGGGGGACGGCGGTCGTGACCCGCCGTCACATCACCGGGACTGCGGACCCCTGCGCTGCGGCAGCGTCACCACCGAGGCGTCGCCCGGACCGGCTGGCGGCAGCCCCCCGACCTGGGCCAGCAGATCGCACCAGGAGACCAGGTGGGCGGCCGTGTCCGGCACCCCGCCGAGGCCCTCGCGCGGCGTCCAGGACGCCCGGATCTCGATCTGCGAGGCGGCCGGCCGGTCGGCGAGACCGCCGAAGTAGTGCGAACTCGCGCGCGTGACGGTGCCGCTCGGCTCGCCGTAGCCGAGGCCGCGCGCCCCCAGCGCACCGGTCAGCCAGGACCAGCACACCTCCGGCAGCAGCGGATCGGCCGCCATCTCCGGCTCCAGCTCCGCCCGCACCAGCGTCACCAGCCGGAAGGTGCCCCGCCAGGCGTCGTGCCCGGCCGGGTCGTGCAGCAGCACCAGGCGCCCGTCGGCCAGCTCCTGCTCGCCGTCGACCACCACCGCCTCCAGCGCGTACGCGTACGGCGCGAGCCGCTGCGGCGCGGGGGTCGGCTCCACCTCGATCTGCGGGCGCAGCCGGCAGCCGCGCAGGGCTTCGACCGCGGCCCGGAACGCCGGCGGACCCGCGGCACCCGAGTGCCGGTCCGCCTCCTCGGTGTCCTTCACGTCGCCCAATCCGTCAGCGCCTTCCGACCTGTGTCCGTGAGCCGCAGCCATGCGGGGAAGAGTAAGGGGAACCGTGCCCCTGCGCAGGCAGGACACCCCGCGACGTGCACGTCCTCGCCGCCTGTGCACGGCCCCTCCACACCGGCATGCGAGACTTTCCCCGTGACCGCCAACGAGGCCCCGAGGGGCAAGCAGCCGACCGCGACGTACGACAGCGCCTTCCTCAAGGCGTGCAGGCGTGAACCCGTGCCGCACACCCCCGTGTGGTTCATGCGCCAGGCCGGCCGCTCCCTGCCCGAGTACCTCAAGGTGCGCGAGGGCATTCCGATGCTGGAGTCGTGCAGGCGGCCCGAGCTGGTCACCGAGATCACCCTCCAGCCGGTGCGCCGGCACGGCGTGGACGCGGCGATCTACTACAGCGACATCGTGGTCCCGCTCAAGGCCATCGGTCTCGACCTGGACATCAAGCCCGGCGTCGGCCCGGTCGTCGAGCAGCCCATCCGCACCCGCGCCGACCTGGCCCGGCTGCGCGACCTGACCCCCGAGGACGTCTCGTACGTCACCGAGGCCGTCGGGATGCTCACCCGCGAGCTGGGCCCCACCCCGCTGATCGGCTTCGCCGGTGCCCCCTTCACACTGGCCAGCTACCTGGTCGAGGGCGGCCCGTCGCGGACGTACGAGAACGCCAAGGCGATGATGTACGGCGACCCCGAGCTGTGGGCCGACCTGCTCGACCGCCTCGCGGACATCACGGCCGCCTTCCTCAAGGTCCAGATCGAGGCCGGCGCCTCCGCCGTGCAGCTGTTCGACTCCTGGGCCGGCGCGCTCGCCCCCGCCGACTACCGCCGCTCGGTGCTGCCCGCCTCGGCGAAGGTGTTCGAGGCGGTCGCCGGGTACGGCGTCCCGCGCCTCCACTTCGGCGTGGGCACCGGCGAGCTGCTGGGCCTGATGGGCGAGGCCGGCGCGGACGTCGTCGGCGTCGACTGGCGCGTCCCGCTGGACGAGGCCGCCCGCCGCGTCGGCCCCGGCAAGGCGCTCCAGGGCAACCTGGACCCGACCGTGCTGTTCGCCGGCAAGGAGGTCGTCGAGACCAAGGCGCAGGAGGTGCTGGACGCCGCCGCGGGCCTGGAGGGCCATGTCTTCAACCTCGGCCACGGCGTGATGCCCAGCACCGACCCCGACGCGCTGACGCGGCTCGTGGAGTACGTGCACTCCGCGAGCGCCCGCTGATTCACCAGGTCGGGTAGGAGGGCCGCGCGCGCCTGCCGAACAGCAGGCCGGGCGGCTCCGGCGGGGGCGGGGTGCCCGGCCTGAGCGGCAGGGCGATGAGCAGGCCCACCAGGAAGCCGATCACGTGCGCCACGTACGCCACCGTGCCCGCGCCGGACACCCCCTGCCCGGACGAGTACACGGCCTGGAGCACGAACCAGAAGCCCAGCACCAGCCAGGCGGGCAGCCGCAGCGGCAGGAACACCAGGAACGGCACCAGCACCCACACCCGCGCTCCGGGCCACAGCACGAGGTAGGCGCCGAGCACCCCGGCGATCGCGCCCGACGCACCGATCAGCGGGGTGCCCGAACCGGCGTTGAGCAGCGCGAAGCCGTACCCGGCCGCGTAGCCGCAGACGACGTAGAAGACGAAGAAGCGGATGTGGCCCATCCGGTCCTCGACGTTGTTGCCGAAGATCAGCAGGAACAGCATGTTGCCCAGCAGGTGCAGCCAGCTGCCGTGCACGAACATCGCCGTGAACACCGACAGCGGCGGCGACTTTTGGAAGCCGCGGGGGGCCACCACGCAGCCGGGGCCGTGCGGGCCCACGCCCACCTGCCCCGTCGGCACGAGCTGGGGAACCTGGCCGTGGATCAGCTCCCTCGGGACCGCCGCGAAGCGGTCCATGAAGGCCTCCAGATGGCACAGCTGCGCCAGATTCTCCGCACCGGTCAGCGAGCCGGGCATGCCGGGCGTCGACAGGAACACGAGGACGTTCGCGAGGATCAGGGCGTACGTCACCCAGGGGGTGCGGCGCACCGGGTTGATGTCATGGACGGGGATGACCACGAAGGAGTAGTGCCCCGCGAGCCAGCCGCCAATCGAGTGATCGCGCCGAACGAGCCCGAGCCGGTCAGCTTCCGCGCACCCGCTGTGCCGCCTTGCGCGCGGCCACCAGGACGGGGTCCCAGACCGGTGAGAACGGCGGCGCGTAGCCGAGGTCCAGGGCGGTCATCTGCTCCATCGTCAGCCGCGCGGTCAGCGCCACCGCCGCGATGTCCACCCGCTTGGCCGCGCCCTCGCGCCCCACGATCTGCACCCCGAGCAGCCGCCCGGTGCGGCGCTCGGCGAGCATCTTGACCGTCATCGGGGAGGCGCCGGGGTAGTAGCCGGCCCGGCTGGTCGACTCGATGGTGACCGCCTCGAACTCCAGGCCCACCCGGCGCGCGTCCTTCTCGCGCAGGCCGGTGCGGGCGATCTCCAGGTCGCAGACCTTGCTGACCGCCGTGCCGACCACGCCGGGGAAGGTCGCGTAGCCGCCGCCCGCGTTGGTGCCGATGACCTGCCCGTGCTTGTTGGCGTGGGTGCCCAGCGGGACGTACTGCTCCTGACCGGAGACCAGGTTCAGCACCTCCACGCAGTCGCCGCCCGCCCAGATGTTCTCCTGGCCGCGCACCCGCAGGGCCAGGTCGGTGAGCAGCCCGCCGTGCGCGCCGAGCGGCAGCCCGGCGGCGCGCGCGAGGGCGGTCTCGGGGCGTACGCCGATGCCGAGGACCACCACGTCGGCCGGGTACTCGGCGTGCTGGGTGGCCACCGCGCGGACCCGGCCGTCCTCGCCGGTGAGGATCTTGGTGACCTCGGCGCCGTTCACCATGGTGATGCCGAGCCCCTCCATGGCGCGGTGCACCAGGCGGCCCATGTCCGGATCGAGGGTCGACATCGGCTCCTCGCCACGGTTGACGACCGTCACCTCGAAGCCCCGGTCGATCAGCGCCTCGGCCATCTCCACGCCGATGTACCCGGCGCCCACGACCACCGCGCGCCGCCCTTCGGCGCCGGCCAGCGTGTCGATCAGCGCCTGCCCGTCGTCCAGGGTCTGCACGCCGTGCACCCCGGAGGCGTCCGCGCCCGGCAGCTCCGGACGGACCGGACGGGCCCCCGTGGCGATCACCAGCTTGTCGTACGACGTCCAGGACTCGGCGCCGGAATCCACGTCCCGCGCGCGCACCCGCTGCCCCGCCACGTCGATCTCCGTGACCTCGGTGCGCAGCCGCAGGTCGATGCCCCGCCCGCGGTGCTCCTCGGGGGTGCGGGCGATCAGCTCGTCCCGCCCGGAGACGGCGCCGCCCACCCAGTAGGGGATGCCGCACGCCGAGAACGAGGTGAAGTGACCGCGCTCGAACGCCACGATCTCCAGGTCCTCCGGCCCCTTCAGGCGCCGCGCCTGCGACGCCGCCGACATGCCCGCCGCGTCCCCGCCGACGACGACCAGCCGCTCCCGCCCCTGATGCGTGCTCATGGGAACACGCTAGAGGGTCCGGGACGCCACGGGACACGGGACCTACGGCCCCGTCCGCACTGTCAGTGGGGTCTGAGAGAGTGGGCACCATGAGCGCAACGGGTACGAGTTCGGGGCACACCGTCGTCATCGGAGCCGGTATCGCCGGTCTGGCCGCCGCCCACCGGCTGCTGGCGCGCGGCGCGCGGGTGACGGTCCTGGAGGCGTCCGAGCGGGTCGGCGGCAAGCTGCTGCCCGGCGAGATCGCGGGCGTGCGGGTCGACCTCGGCGCCGAGTCGATGCTCGCCCGCCGCCCCGAGGCCGTCGCCCTCGCCCGCGAAGCAGGGCTCGGGGACCGGCTCCAGCCCCCGGCCGTGGCGAGCGCCGCCCTGTGGACCCGCGGCGCGCTGCGCCCCATGCCCAAGGGCCATGTGATGGGCGTGCCCGGCACCGCCGCCGCGCTCGCCGGTGTCCTGTCCGAGGACGGCCTGGCCCGCATCGAACAGGACACCGTCCTGCCCCGCACCGAAGTCGGCGACGACGTGGCGGTGGGGGAGTACGTGGCGGCCCGGCTCGGCCGCGAGGTCGTGGACCGCCTGATCGAACCCCTGCTCGGCGGGGTGTACGCGGGCGACGCGTACCGCATCTCCATGCGCTCCGCCGTCCCCCAGCTCTTCCAGGCCGCCCGCGCGCACGCCTCCCTGACCGAGGGAGTCCGCGAGATCCAGGCCAGGGCCGCCGCGGCCCAGCAGAGCGGTCCCGTGTTCATGGGCATCGAGGGCGGCGTGGGCACCCTGCCGCTCGCCGTCGCCGAGTCCGTCCGGGCGCGCGGCGGCGAGATCCGCACCGGGGCGCCCGTCACCGAGCTGCGCCGGGACCCCGCCGGCGGCTGGCGGATCACCGCGGCCGGAGAGCGGCTGCACGCCGACACCGTGGTGCTCGCCGTACCCGCCCCGGCCGCCGCCCGGCTGCTGCGCCCCGAGTCCCCGGCCGCCGCCGCCGAGCTGGCCGCCGTCGAGTACGCCTCGATGGCCCTGATCACCCTCGCCTACCGGCGCGCCGACCTGTCCCTGCCCGCGGGCAGCGGCTTCCTGGTGCCGCCCGTCGACGGACGCACCATCAAGGCCGCCACCTTCGCCTCCCAGAAGTGGGGCTGGATCGCCGAGGACGACCCGGACACGGTCGTGCTGCGCACCTCGGTCGGGCGGTACGGCGAGACGGCGGTCCTCGGCCGGGACGACGCCGACCTGGTCGAGGTCTCCCGGCACGACCTCCGCGAGGCCGCCGGCATCGAGGCCGCGCCCGTCGAGACGCGGGTCACCCGCTGGAGGGACGGGCTGCCCCAGTACCCGGTCGGGCACCACGCGCGGGTGGCCCGGATCCGCGAGCACATCGCCAAGCTTCCGGGCCTCGCGGTCTGCGGCGCGCAGTACGACGGCGTGGGCATCCCCGCGTGCGTCGCGAGCGCCGAGGCGGCCGTCGACCAGCTGTCCGGTGATCTGCGCGGGGTCGAGGAGCTGACCGCCAACCCGGTGCAGAGCCTGCACGGCGGAGCGGGAGAATAGGAGCCATGAGTGACGACGCCCCCATCACCGAGTCCGGCAGGATCCCCAACAAGGGCAAGCTGGCCAAGGACCTGAACGATGTCATCCGCTACACCCTGTGGTCGGTCTTCAAGCTGAAGGACGTGCTCCCGGCCGACCGCGCGGGCTACGCCGACGAGGTCCAGGAGCTGTTCGACCAGCTCGCCGCCAAGGACGTGACGATCCGCGGCACGTACGACCTGTCCGGTATGCGGGCCGACGCCGACCTGATGATCTGGTGGCACGCGGAGACCAGCGACCAGCTCCAGGAGGCGTACAGCCTCTTCCGCCGCACCAGGCTGGGGCGGGCGCTGGAGCCGGTGTGGTCCAACATGGCGCTGCACCGCCCGGCCGAGTTCAACCGCTCGCACATTCCGGCGTTCCTCGCCGACGAGACGCCCCGCGACTACGTGAGCGTCTACCCCTTCGTGCGCTCGTACGACTGGTACCTGCTGCCCGACGAGGACCGCCGCCGCATGCTCGCCGACCACGGCAAGATGGCCCGCGGCTTCCCGGACGTGCGCGCCAACACGGTCGCCTCGTTCTCGCTGGGCGACTACGAGTGGATCCTCGCCTTCGAGGCGAACGAGCTGTTCCGCATCGTCGACCTCATGCGCCACCTGCGCGCCTCCGAGGCGCGGATGCACGTCCGCGAGGAGATCCCGTTCTTCACGGGCCGCCGCAAGGACGTGGCCGAGCTGGTGGCCGGGCTGGCGTAAGGCCCGGCCCGCTCATCCCGCCGCCCGCTTTCGGCCGGGGACGGGTTCGGCGCGGGGCGCGCAGGACGCGTTCCGCGCCGGGAGGCGGCCCCTCAGCAGGTAGTCGTCCAGATAGCCGTCGACGCACGTGTTGGGGCCGCCGCCGATGCCGTGGGTGCCCGCGCCCCGCTCGGTCACCAGCCGGGAGCCGGCCAGCCGCCGGTTCATGTCCAGGGCCCCCGAGTACGGCGCGGCCGCGTCCCGTTCGGCCGCCAGGAGCAGCACCGGGGGCAGCGCGCCGGGCCCGGTGCGCACGTCCAGGGGCTGCTGCCGGGGCTCCGGCCAGTACGCGCAGGGCAGGTTCATCCACGCGTTGTCCCAGGTCTCGAAGGGCGCGCGGCGGGCCAGCCGGGTGTTGTCCCGGTCCCACACCGCCCAACTCGCGGGCCAGGGGGCGTCGTTGCACTCGACGGCCGTGTACACGGCGCCGCCGTTCTCCGCTGCCGCGGCCGCCTTGGGATCCGGCGAGGCCAGTGTGACCAGCGGCTTCGGGTCGCCGTGCAGATAGGCGGAGAGGGCGGCGGCCCGGCCCGGCCAGTAGGTGTCGTAGTACGCGGCCGTCAGGAACGCGTTCTGCAACTGGCCCGGCCCGACCTTCCCGCCCGCCGGTCTCCGGGCGAGCCGCGCGGCGGCGGTGTCGTAGCTCGCCTGCACCTTCCGCGGCGTGTCACCGAGCCGGTAGACGTCGTCGTGCCGGGCGATCCAGTCCCGCACGTCCGCCCAGCGCCGCTCGAACGCGGCCGACTGGTCGAGGTTGCCGCGGTACCAGATCTTCGCCGGGTCCGGGTCCACCGGGGCGTCCAGCACCATGCGGCGCACATGGGAGGGGAACATCGCCGCGTACAGGGAGCCGTAGTAGGTGCCGTACGACGCGCCCATGAACGTCAGCCGGTCCTCGCCCAGCGCGGCCCGCAGGACGTCCAGGTCGCGCGCGTTGTTCAGGGAGTTGAAGAAGCGCAGCCCGGAGCCCGAGCGCCGGGCGCAGCCGCGGGCGTACGCCTTCGCCTCCGCCACGCGCCGGCGTTTGTACGACACAGAGGGCCGCGTCGGCGCCAGGGTGGGCGCCTTGCCGTACTGCCTCGGGTCCTCGCAGGACAGCGGCGCGGAGCGGCCCACCCCGCGCGGGGCGTAGCCGACGAGGTCGTACGCGGCCGCGATCCGTTTCCACACGGGGAGCGTGCCGGCCAGCGCGAAGTACATGCCGGAGGCGCCGGGGCCGCCGGGGTTGTACACGAGGGCGCCCTGCCGGGGGACCGCGCGCCCGCCGTCCTTGCCGGTGGCCGGGGTGCGGCTGACGGTCAGTTCGATCTGCTCGCCGTCCGGGCGGGCGTAGTCCAGGGGGACGGAGACGGTGCCGCAGCGCAGGCCGGCCGGGGGATGCGGGACGGCCGGCACCTCGGCGGGGTCGCAGTCGCCGTAGTTGATTCCGGTGGCGCGGGCGCGGAGGGCGGCGACGATGGTGCCGCGCAGCTCGGCGGCGGCGCCGACCGGGCCCGGCGCGGCACTCGCCGGGGCGGCGGTCAGGGTGGTGAGCAGCAAGGACGCGGCGGCCGAGCAGCGGGCGAAGGCTTTCATCCGGCATCCCTTCGGGCGCGGCGAGGCGGCGAACACCACGGATGTTTCGTTCCCGCGCGGAGGAAGGCAAGCACCGCACGGGCGGTGTCGGCCGCCAACGCGCCTGTGCGCCCCCGAGAGGCTCTAGCTAGCTAGTCCCGGTGTGGCGCGTCGCGGTGGGTGAAGGCCGCGCGCAGCTCCGGTTCGCCGATCGCGCGGATGCCGCGCAGCGCGACCCGGACGAGGAACGGCCGCTCGGCGCCGCCGCGCCGCCGCAGCAGCGCGCCCAGCAGCCGCTGCCCGGCGGGGGAGGCCCAGGGCGAGTACGGGTGCACCTCGAAGCGGGCCAGGACCAGGCAGCTCAGCGACAGTGTGAGGGGCAACAGGAACCACAGGCCGACCAGCAGGCGCGAGGTGCCGGCTTGGATGGGCAGCAGCAGCGCGGCGCCGCCGAGGACCGCGACGGCGAGCGCGGCGGCCCGCACCTGGCGCACCGCAGCGCCGATGGTGAGGCCCCCGGTGTCGGGCACGGCGAGACCACTGCGCACGAGGCGGTCGGCGAGGCGTCGTACGGCGTCGGCGCGGGCGGTGCGGGTGCGCACCGGCGCGATGCGCGACTGCCCGTCGGGGCCGATCGCGCCTATGACGGACCGCTCGATGTCGTCCCGGCCCTGCGGGTCGACGACGGTGGCCCAGCCGGTGTGGGCGAGGTGCAGGCGGCGCTGGCGGGCCATGGCGAGGAGGGTGACGTCGGCGACCCGCTGGGGTCCGCCGGACAGGAACGCCGCCTCGTACAGGGTCAGTTCGTGGTCCGCGCCCACCGCTTGGGGATCCGGGTCCGAGTCCGCGGCGCGCACCGCCGCGAGGCAGAGGCGGGCACAGGCCGTACCGGCGAGCGCCCAGGCGGGGAGCAGGAGAAGGAGCCAGAGCATGAGGTGCTTTGTATGTGAGGGACGGAGGCGTGCGCGAGGTGATTTTCACATGCGGAGGAGAGCGCGCCGGTTGGGCGTCCGCCGCCCGGCCCGGGGAGCGTCGTGGCTGGTCGCGGCCGCGCGCCGAGACAGTCCCGCGCCCCTTCCGGCCGCCTCAGGACCGCCCCCGCAACAGCCTCCGCGCCGTGCGTGCCACCCGTCCCCTCGGTGCCGGGCCCGACCGGTCCAGCCACCACTGGCGCAGCTCCCGCCGGGGGAGCCCCGGCCGCTTCCCGTCCAGCAGGAACGCGGCGAAGTCCAGCGCGTCCCACCGGTACCCCCCGCGCATCGGCCGCTCCCGCGCGTACTCCAGGAAGGCCTCCCGGTACGACACCCCCAGCAGCACCGGCAGTTCCGGCGCCACCTTCGCCACCACGTCCGCCCGCTTCGCCGCGAGCGCCCGCGCCTGCACGCCGAGGCGTACCCGGTCGAACCCCTCGGGCACGGGCGCCCCGGACACCAGCGAGGACAGCACGGCGGCCTGGGCGACCCCGAGCCGCTGCCGGGCGTCCTCGGCGTCCGTGTCACCCGGGGCATCCGCGTCGTCTCCGGTGTCCGCGTCGTCCGCGCGGTCCGTCCGCACGGCCGGAACGGACCGCTCGACCCCCTCGGTAACCTGTCGCCCGCCCTCCACCACCTTCCGGATATCCGCCAACTCCCGCTCCAGCTCGGCTGGTTCGGGGAAGTCCTCGTCGCGTTCCAGCAGCACGCCGGGCGGGGCGGCACGGGAGGCGAGGTCGGCCAGGATGCCGAGCACCGCGTCCGGCACCGGGTGCGCGTGGCTGTCGTGCCATACGCCGTCGCGCTCGACGCCGCCCGCGACATGGACATACGCGATCGCCTCCAGCGGCAGCCCGGCCAGCGCCTCGGCCGGGTCCTCGCCGCGGTTGACGTGGTTGGTGTGCAGGTTGGCCACGTCGACGAGCAGCCGCACGCCGGTGCGCTCCACCAGCTCGTACAGGAACTGCCCCTCGGTCAGCTCCTCTCCGGGCCAGGAGAACAGCGCGGCGATGTTCTCCACGGCGAGCGGCACCGGCAGCGCGTCCTGGGCGATGCGCACGTTCGCGCAGAGCACGTCGAGCGCGTCGCGGGTCCGCGGCACGGGCAGCAGATGGCCGGCCTCCAGATGCGGCGAGGCGGTGAGCGCGCCGCCCGCCCGGACGAACGCGATGTGCTCGGTGACCAGCGGCGACCCGAGCGCCGTCACACGCTCGGCGAGCGCCGCGAGCCGGCCGGCGTCGGGCCGCTGCGCGCCGCCGAGCCCGAGGGAGACCCCGTGCGGCACCACGGTCACCCCGCGCTCCCGCAACCGCACCAGCGACTCGGGGAGATGGCCCGGACAGACGTTCTCCGCGACGACCTCCACCCAGTCGATCCCGGTCATCCGCTCCACGGCCTCCGCGATCTCCGGCCGCCAGCCGATCCCCGTCCCCAGTCTCCCCACGACCGTCCCCCTCTCCGCCCCCCGGCGCACGCGTCGTACATGACCCGGCCACCCGGCCCCGAACCCTGCGCGGGCCGCCTTCAGAGCAACATTTGAGGTTCAGGCCGACCGCACGTCCCGGCCGATCCGGTTGACGCGGTACAGGTCCGGGACGCAGAGGTTGAGCAGGGTCGCGGTGGCGATCAGCGCGGCGCACGCCAGGAGCACCCCCTGGCTGCTCCACACACGGGTCGCGAGCGCGGTGAGGAGATAGCCGAGCGGGATGGCGAGCCGTTCCCCGACGCCGTTGAACGCGCTCATCCGGCCCTGCTCCGCCGTCGGCACATGCTGCTGGAACGCGGTGTTCCAGGCGACGACCGCGACATCGAGCGCGACGCCCGCCAGGAAGGCTGCCCCCACGACGAGCGGCAGCGGCATGCTCCAGGCCATGGCCGCCGGCGGGAGCGCGAGCCCGCCGCCCGCGGCGACCGCGACCGCGAGCAGCCGATACGGCTTCCACCGCAGGCAGACCAGGGTCCCGGCCAGCAGGCCGCAGGAGAGGGCCGCCTGGACCAGGCCCCAGTCGCGTGCCCCGGCGTACCGGCGGGCGGCGACCAGGGGGCCGAGCAGTTCGAAGCCCGCCAGCCACGCGGCGACGAGGAGCGTACCGGCGGCCGTGTACGTCCACAGCCAGGTACGGGACCAGAAGCCGGTCCACCCCGCCCGCAGGTCGGCCAGGACGCCGCGCGCGGTGGTGGGCGGGGCCGCCAGGCGCAGTCCGAGCAGCAGCACGGCCGCGGCGGCGAAGGTCGACGAGTCCCAGGCCAGGGCCCATGCCGCGCCGCTGAGGGCGACGATGAAGCCGCCGACGACCGGCGCGAGCACCCTGACCGTGTTGCCGGGGAGCCTGAGCAACACGTTGGCCTGCTGCACGTGCTCCTCGGGCACGATCTGTGCCACGGCACCCTGCGTCGCCGGGACGATGAACGACGCCGCTGTTCCCGACACGAAGCCGCACACCGCGATGGACACCGTCGTCGCCTGTCCCGTGGCCACGGTGACGGCCAGCGCACCCTGCGCGGCCGCCGCGACGATATTGCCCAGGAACAGGATCCGGCTGCGCGACAGACGGTCGGCGAACAGGCCGCCCATGAGCAGGAACAGGATGGTGGGCGCCGTGTTCACGGCGAGCACGAGCCCGAGCGACCCCGCCCCTCCGCCGCCCTCGATGACCGAGTAGGCCAGCGCGAGCGGCGCCATCGCGGACCCGCTCGCCGAGATGAGATTCGCCGCCACGAACCGCCGGAAGGCGGGGATCCAAAGCGGCGTGCCGACCGGCTTCGGCGGCTCGTTCGTGGTCCCCACGTCACCGCAGCGCCGGATGGTCCGCCACCACCGTGCACGAATCCGGGGCGATCCCGATGTCCTCACCACCACGCACCCCGACGACCCCGGTCGCCACCTGATTGCCATCAGCAGTGACGTGCCGGTGCTGCCCAGGGAAGCGGCGGTGCGCGCCCTCGAAGGCCACGGCTTCGTCATCGAGGCCGCCGCTGACGAGGACGCGAGCACCGATCACGGCTGGAGTCAGATTGCCGCAGAGTGGTGGACCGCTCCGTGTCAGCCGATCGCTTGACGAAGCGAAGGAATTCGAGGGCATTTAAGTGAACAGTCGTACACTCGATTGACGACGAATTAGTTAAGTCGAGTAGTGTGCGCGCGTACTACTTTGGCGCTAATCTCGTGTCACATCGAGCGCATCTATGGGTTCGTTAGGGTGGGGTAGGCACAACGTGAGACGGGGCTGCGAACCGGGTCGGCCCGCAGCCCCACAGCGACTACCGTCGGACTAGGCGTGACCTGCGCTGGCCAGCTGTACGTACAGCTGGAGCAGGCCCACTGTGAAGCACAGGAAGCCCCAGTCCGGCGGTTCATTCCACCTCGGCATAGCTCTCACCTCCCTTCCGGGGTTGCAGGGAAGGGCGATGCCGTTGGGGCCCGCCGCCGCCGACGTTATGGCGCTACGCGACGCTTCGCGGCTCGGAATTCGAAGAGGACTGGAATTTCCGATTCGTGTTCATTGGCTTTCGGATAGGGTGCAAGAATCTGATCGATTTGGGCAAATGAGTCCTATGAACACTTCTGAGATCGGCTTCGTCCTCATCGTCGGCACCTTCGTGATGGCGCTGCTGATGGCCCTCGGCGTCCTGCCGCGCTGACCGGCATCCGCTGGCGCCGGGTCGAACGGGGTCGGCGTACCGGGCGGCCGTACACCGGCTGCGTGAACCCGTGCGCTCGGGAGGGGGAGGACCCCAGCCCGCCCACAAGGTCTCCACACAGCGCCTGGGCCGTCACGGCTCGGCAACAGCCGCGCCTACTCGGGCGCGTCATCGCCAAGCTGGGCCGGTGAACCTTGATGTCAACAGTCTCGTCAACCTTGCTGCCACGCTCGGCGCCGTCGCGCTCGGCTCATGGCTGACTGCCCGTACCACCGCCCGCGCCGACGCCAAGGCAGAGCAAGGCGCACTCGGAGCGCAGTTCGACGCGATGGTGCATGCGGTAGCGGATCTACGCGCCGCCGTAGACGCCAACCGCTCCCTGTGGAGCAACCCCATGGAGACAGCCCGCGCGGGCATGTTGGCGACTATGGCCGCCCTCGGCGTGGCCGCGTTCGCCAAGGAACCGAATTGGCACAAGGCGGCCGCCGGGGCGGGAGGAGCCGCCTGGATCCTCGCCCAGGAGCGCGCCCAGGTGAAGACCGCTACGGCCTCCATCGTCCCGAAACTCGCAGCGGTCGCCCATGCTGCCGCTCCACTTCTGCGTCACTCCAACGCAGGGATACGGGAAGCCACTGACGGACTCATGGCCAGCGTCTTCCGATACCAGGGGACGGGCAGTACTCGCGAAGTTGAGACTGCGGCGGAGAACTTCGGGCGCGCAGTGCAAGCCGTGCTCAACCCGGCCCCGCGACGACTGCCGTGGCGGTGGGGTAACCAGGGACCGGCGATGTAGGTCGACGCGCGCGGCTTGGCTCGGCAGAAGCCGGATGCGCCGGTTGCTGACCAGCCCTGAGAATCACAGCACCAGCCCAGGCATCGGGAGTTTCAATGGCATCCACTCTGAGCGCGGACGTCGTGCAGCGCCTTGCGTATGTCCGCTTCCTCTACCGCGAGGGCATCGAGCAGAGCCGCCAGCCCCCTCCGCTGCGGTCGCGAGCCATCACGTCCTTCCACGACGCCGTCGAGAACTACCTCGGCACCGTCGTCCAACACCTGAACATCGACGTGAACAAGGCGCCGGAGTTCATCGCGTACTGGGCGCTGATCAAGCCGAAGTTCGAGTTGCCGAAGAGGGACTCCATGAAGCGCCTCAACGACGCTCGCGTGGCGCTCAAGCACAACGGCACATTCCCCTCCGAGCACCAGATCGAGCAGGCCCGCCAGACCCTGGATGATTTCTTCACCACGGTCACGCCGAAGGTCTTCGGGGTCGACTTCGACTCCATCGACATGGTCGATCTTCTGACCCAGCCCGAGACGGCCCGACTACTCCGCGAGGCTCAGACACACGCCGACATAGGCGACTACCCCATGGCCATGGCCGGGCTCATGCTCGCCTTCGACGCCCTCTTGGATCACTACTCACGAAGTGACCGCCCCATTACGGGGGAGTCACCGTTCAAGTTCGGTGAGTTGCCGTACATCATGGACGAGCCGCGCATCGACGGTCGACACGCCAGCGCCAACAAGAGGCTGAAAAAGCTTAGCGAGTTCGCCGCCGTCACACAGCGTGCAATGCGGGCCATCGCTCTCGGCATCGACTACCCAAGCCTGGCCAGGTTCAGGGTCCTGGCCCCGCGGGTGACGGGCTACGCCAACGGTACACAGCGCTTCCTCGACACTCCGTCTGCACAGGCGCTGACTGCGGACGACTACGACTGGGCGCGGCACTTCGTCATCGAGTCAGGCTTGCGTGCCGCTCGTGCCGACGAGATCCGCGAACTCCAGGAGCGCAACTTCCAGAGGAACTGGAACCCTCAGGAACCGTTCGGGGAGCGGACCTGGCCCGGCCCGGTCGGCGGGACGCCCGAGGCGGAGGAACCGTCCGTGTTCGATGAGGTGTAATAGGCAGCCATGCAAAGTGCGTGGCGTGCTGCCGACCTTCCGCCGCGGGTCCCCCAGGCGGGGTTGGTGGACTCCCACAGCGCCGGGTCGTCCAGGTCGACGCCGGCCATGTGCTCCAGGTCGCCGTGAGGCCCCAGTCGCGGTAGCCGAGCGAGTCGTCCCCTCCTGCTTCGGCTCGCTCGCGCAGGTGGTACATGCCCGCAACCGGGGCGCCGGGGGCGGCCAGCCCCAGCGGTCCGGCCGGGCCATCGGGTCCGCCGGGACCATCCGGGCCGCCTGGACCTTCTGGTCAGGACGGCAAGGACGGTCAGGACGGGCAGACTTGCCCCGACGGCTACAGCCTCCAGACCTCCGCCTCCGACCCGGACGCGCTGGTCTGCCGGAGGGAACCCCAGCCGACCGACAGCGACAGCACCACGCCCCAGGCCGGGCCCGGCCCTCAACGCCGCCAGTACTGAGCACCGAGCCCCCCGCCGCGGGAACGCGGCGGGGGCTTCTCGGCGTGTCTGGATGAACAACGCGGAGGACCCCGCTCGTTCGTCTCGGGGTGACAAGCGAGCAGGGCCGGCTTGCGGATCTACTGTTCTGGCGTGCCAGGGCGGTAGAAGGGCTGTGTGGGTCGCCAGGGCTCGGGCATGGGTGGCAGCTTGCTGAAGACCGGCAGCGGAACGCGCTCGGCGCGGGCGTTCGCGTCCTTCCCGGTCTCGGCAGCCGCAGCGGTCTGGCCCTCGGTGACACCGGCGGGTGTCCACTGCCATCCGTTCCACTCCTGGATGACGCGCGGCGTGTCCGGGCCTACATGCGTGCCCTGCTCGGGCCGGTCGCCGAGGGGAGTGGCCCGCCGCTCCCCGCGCGCCGGGCGGCGCCGCTCTCGGCGTTCTGCCCATTGCTCCAGGGGTTCGTCGTCCATCAGTCCCTCCCTCGTCGGCCGTCTTCAGTGTGCCGTGCAGCCGCGCGCCCAGCTACCCGCGCTGGTCACAGCGTGGCCGCCCAGCCGCCCCGCGACAGCGTCGTCTCGCCGTCGGGGCTGATGGTGACCTGCGCCCCGTAGACGGGGAGTTCGCCGTGCTCCAGCCACCGCTGGCGGATTTCGTCCAGCAGGTCGTAGAGGCGGCGCGGGCCGCCCTGGTGGACGGTTGCGGTGTTCTCGCCCGGCGCGGTGCGGGCGCGGGCCCATGACCCGTCCGGGTGGAGCATCCACGTCAGGCGGCCCCCGTGGTCATCGGTGCCGGTGCGGTGCTCGATTCCCGGCGCCATCAGGGACAGCATCGACCACACTTCCCACGCCTGCATCACGTCCAGCACCGGGAACGGTGAGAGGGTCACCTCTCCTTCCTCTTCCGCGCTGGCGGTGAACAGCTCATCGAGCTGGGGCGGGTAGTCGGCGCCCGTCCGGGTGGCCATGAACGAGGCCCGGTCCCACTCGACCTGTCCGATCGCGCCGCCGTCGGGAGTCTTGTCGGCCGTGACGATCAGCCCGGTGCCCGCGATCGTCGTCACCAGGCGCCCCTGCGGAGCCAGGCTGCGCAGCCACGAGGCGGGAATCCGGGGCACGGACACCATGGACACGATCCGGTCGAAGACACCGGGCAGGCCGGCGGTGGCATCCGCGGTGACGACGTGCGGGCGGTGGCCGATACGCTCCAGCCGTTCGGCCGCAGCCTCGGACAGATACGCATCGACGTCCAGTGTCGTCACCATCTCGTCGCCGAGCCGGTGGCAGGCCAGAGCGGCGCTGTACCCGGAACCGGTGGCCACGTCCAGCAGGCGCAGGCCCGGCGCAAGACGTCCGTGCTCCAGCATCGACACGACCAGGCTCGGCAGTGTCGATGACGAGGTCGGCAGCCCGATCACCGTCTGCCTGGGAACGGCGTGGTCGGCGTGCACAGGCCCGATCTGCGTGACGAGCGTGGTGTCCGAGTAGGCAGCACCGGCCCATGCCTCCTCGTCGGCGGGACCGTCGGCCACCTGCCAGCCGCCCCCGCCGGGCGTGAACCACCGCTCCACCAGAAGGTGCCGGGGCGTAGCGCTGACCGGCCCCCACCAGTCCGAGCCCGGATACGTGACCTGGGCCGCGAGAGCGGCCGCATACGGCTTCCAGTCCATCAGCTGACTCCTTGCAACTCGTCGGCGATCGCCTCGGCGATCGGCAGGCCGGTCGCACCCTGGATCCAGTCCCACTGCCCGCACGGGTTGACCTCCAGGAACGTCCACCGCCCATCGGGACCCACGACGAAGTCGGCAGCACCATAACGCAGTTGCAGCCGGTCCATCAGGGCGAGCATCCCCTTCGCCACCGCATCGGGAACCGCGCTGGTGGTGTAGGTGAGTGAGCCGTAGTCGCTGCGCCAGTCCTCGTGCGCGGCGTCGCTTTCCGCGTGGATGGCCGCGGCGAACAGCTGCTTGCCGACTACGGTCAGCCGCACCTCATACGCCTTATCCACCCACGCCTGGAACAGGTGCGCGGTCACGCTGACACCGCGCAGATCGATCAGGTCGGCTTCGGTCAGCCGCCGGGTGTAGACGGACTTGAGGCGGCCCTCCTCGATGAGCACGGGCGAGGACACGGGCTTGCACACCACCGGGCCGCCGATCTGGGCGGCGAACTTCTGCACGTCGGCCGGCCGGTTGGTGATCAGCGTGGCAGGAATCCGCAACCCGCACGCGTGGGCGGCAGCGAGCTGCACGGGCTTGTATTCGGCGCGCGCCATCGCCGTGGGATGGTTCACCCACCGGCAGTCCAGCGCGGACAGGACACCGCCGAGGCCGGCACGGGCCTGGGCGGCGGCGAATCTCTCTTCCGGGCCGGACATTCCCCTGGGGAATTGGAACGCCCCAGGGGCGCGGTAGTACACCGCGCCGACCTGGGACAGCTCCACCGTCCGGTACTCGGTGGCGAGTTCGCCCGTCCACGCCTGACCCTGGTCGATCCGGCCGGCCAGGGCGAGTCGCTGCGGGAAGTCGGAGGTGTCCATGCGGAACACCTCCACGCTGCGGCTCTCCAGCTCGATGACGACCCGGTCCGTGGGCCAGTCGTCGCGAGCTGCGACGATCAGAACGGGCGCGGGCATCAGTCCTTCGGCCCCTCGTCCAGCGGCGGCGGGTTCTTGACCGACCCGTCCGGCACCGTCGGATTGTGGGTGTTGGCCATGCAGGTCAGCAGGCCGCCGTCGTAGGAGATGCTGACCTGCCGTCCCTGGTCGTACTCGTGCGCCGGGACGGGGATGGCCGCGGTGGAGTCCGGGGTACGGGCACCTCGCAGCGCCCACGGCCGGGTGTCGGGTCCAGACGGTGCCTCCTTGCTGTAGGGGGTCCTGCCTCCGGGCGGGGTGAGCGGAAACGCTTCGCGGTCAAGCGCTGTTGTCACGTGTTTCTCCTGTCGTTGATGGCGCGGCGGGTGCCGAGCCCGATCGTGCTGGTTACCGCACCATCGCCCAGGGCGGCGTTGGTGCGGGGGCCCGGCGCGGGAAGGTACTTGCCGCGGGGGAACGGGAAGGTGGGCTCCCCGCGCCGGGAGTCGTGTCTGCCCGGTGGTCCGGGCCAGGTGGTGTCCGGCCGTTCGTCAGGCGGATCGCTGCTGCTGGCGCGCAGTGCGCTTACAACAGCCGCGCGACGCCTTCGGGGAGGAACAGGTCGCGGGCCCGGTGCTCGGCCCACCTGTCCGCGGGCTCGGGCAGCTTGGCGTACTTGGGGCAGAGGGGGCAGTCGTCGCCGTGCGGCTCGGGTACTTCGTCCGGGTGCTCCGTGGCGATGTGCCGCGCGACGTTGATCTGCTCGGCGAAGCAGCCGGCGTCCGCCGCGACCTTCCTGGCCAGGAGGACCAGCAGCTGCCAGCAACCGTCACAGGTGAACATGAACGGCATCGGCACCGGTAACTCGTTGCCCTCGCCGGCCATCAGCGGTGGTCTTCCTCGTCCGCCGTCGCACCGTCGGTGGGCACCTCGTACGCCGGCACGACTCGCAAGACGCCCTTCGACCTGCGCCGGGCACGGCACTTCGGGACGTGCACGTAGCTGTGGTACGCCAGTCGGAGCCGATCCAGGTCACAGGGGCGACAGTGGGGGCGGAAACGTCTTCCTGCGCCTTGCAGCAGATGAGGTTGACGAGCTTGCTGCCGGTCGCCGTGTCGACCGCTGCGGCGTGAGCCTCAGCGAGCGGCATCGCAGCGGGGCAGTGACCACCGAGCTGGCAGGCGGTGCAGTCCGCGACGTGCTCGGCCCATACAGCGAACGTCTTCACCTTCACGCCCCGCGCCTCGATGCACGGCGGGCAGGCGCGCGGCTGCCACACGGGCAGCATGCCGTTCAGAGGCCGCAATTCGGTCGGGTCGCCGGCCGAACACCACATGCACTGCTCCCCGGCATGCTGCTGTTCGCTCATCTCACCGGGTAACGGCCTCTCGTGAAGCAGGATGAGCCGATTGATCCAGGCTTTCTCCTCGGCCGGGTCGAGGTCCGGCTCCGGCGGCTGTGGCTGTGCGGGTTCCATCGTTCCGTTCTCCTTCGTGGCGCGCACCCCGCCCAGGGTCTTCTGGGACTCCGGGCGGGGCGGCGGCCCGCCGCGCTCGTGGTGGAAGGCGAGCCGCTGCCTTCCGGCGGCGGGGCTGGTGGGGTGCGGCCCTGACCCGAGACGGCCGCCATGGGGGTGCGTCAGTGCGAGGCCCTCGTGAGCACCAGGGCGAGGGCAGGGGCAGTCACCGCGGCCACGTAGACGAGCAGGCCGACGGTCACCTTCACGGCGCGGCGTTGCCCTCGTAGTGGTCGAGGAGGGCCCGCAGGACGCGTGCCAGGCGGCGGGCGTACTCCACCTCGCCGTCGGGGCGGGGCGCCGACCGTGCCGCGAGCTTGCCGCGGGCCTCGCCGACACACGCGCTCGCGCAGTACCGGCGGCTGCTCTCCTTCGGCAGCTGGGCGAGCTTCTTCCCCACCTCGGGGATGAGCATCTCCAGGTGGCCGCGCAGTCGGCCGATGAGGATGTCGACGTCCTCGGGCACCAGCGGCGCCCCCTCCGTCTCCCCGTCGGGCCCGAGCGTCACGGACACGGTCTGCCGCATCGTCGCGATGTCCACGGGCTCGGTACCGGTGGTCTGCTTCACGGGGGCGCTCACCGGGTCACCGGCCGTCCGAGGCGGCAGAGCGGGCACTGGCACGCCGGGTAGGAGTCGGACTGGGGCAGCGGCGGCTGCTTGCCATCGACGGCCACGGTGACGGTGCCGCGGTCCTGGGTGATCGTGCCGGAGCGGTCCACGGTGTAGACGCGCATCGTCATCCGGCCACCCCGTGCGTTCACGGAGGTCTGGGCGGTAGCGTTTGTCATGTCGACGCTCCCTCTCGGGTTCGAGCGTTGGCCATGCCCCCGGACCGTGGACGCGGTCGCGGGGGTTTTCCTAAGAGCAGGATGCCGACACGAAAAGGCCCTAACTATCAGACCTCACTGATAGTTAGGGCCAACAGTTTACGGAACGTCACATGCCAAGCCAGGAGCCATAGTTGCTGAATGAGTCAGGCATTCGACGCCTCGCCGCATCCAGCCCGGCGTATGTCTCGCGGACCGTCGGGTGATAGCGGGTCTGCTGCGGAGCCAGCTTGCGCGCCTTGAGCAGGCTCTTGAAGGCCGCGTCAGTCTGGCCCGTCCACATTTGGGCTCGTGCGACCTCCGCGTGGTGGTGGGCGAGCCGGGACGGCGGCCAACCATCCGCAATCACCATGTCCTCTGCCTGGCGTACGGCCTCCGGGTACAGGTCCAACTCCGCAAGCACGCTTACTCGATGTGCGCCTACGTTCGTAGGCCCGAAGGACAGCCAGTGAACCTTCTCCGCCGGCCCGGTGCGCTTCGCGATGCGGGCCGCCTCGCCGAGGTGTCCCTCGGCGGTGGCAGTGTCCTTGTCCCGGCCGGCGAGTACGGCGGCGCCCAGGTGTAGCTGACCGGTGACGACATCCAAGACGCGCCCAGGCTCGGCCTGTTCCAAGGTGGCCATGCCGAGGCGGACCAGCCGTTTGCCTGTCTTGTAGTCGCTGGCTCGCAGGTAAGCCAGGGCGCGCAGGTACTGACGCATGCCGCCCAGTACGGGGTCGGAAGCGCGCTGCGCCGCCCAGTCCATGCGGTCCAGGGCGACCGTGCACAGGTCGGGGAAGCCGAGCTTGGTCGTGACGTCGTACGCGGTCCGGTAGGCGCTGGCCAGCAACTGCCAGCTGCGCGTGCTGCTGCTGATGTGTGCTGCCGTCGTTGCCTCGTGAATCAGCCCTGGCAGTTCCGTCGCGACCTGCTTGATGTTCGTGGCGCGGACCTGCGCGCACAGCTGTTCGGCGTGCTCCTCCAGAGCTTCCAGCGTGCGCGGATGGACGTCCGGATCGGGCCCGAGGTCGTAGATGTTCAGTGCCTCACGGATCGGGTTGATGAGGCCATCGAGCTGGTCCTGCCGCAGTTCGTCAACGTACGGTTGCCCGTTGAGGTCGGACACCGGCACGGACAGGGCGCGTGCCAGCGCGCCGACCACCGAGGGGCTGGGCGGCATGACGCCCTGCTCGACCTTGGTGATCGTGCTGTAGGACACGTGGGAAAGCTCAGCCAGTTCGCGCTGGGTCAGGCGACGGGCTTTACGCGCGTGCGCGATGCGTGTGCCCGTGTGTTCTTCAGAGTGCGGGGGCATACTGGACTCCGTTCTGAACTCGACACTCAGAACGGTACCCCTTGCGGCAACGGGCGTACCTGGTACGGGCCTTACGGTCATCGACCGTGAGGCCCGTCCATATTTGCAACGAGGGGCAGCGTGCAATCCGATCCCCGTCGGGAGAAGCGTGCCCACGGCGCTATGGCCCCTTGGCTCGCCGGGCGTGCGATCGCCGCCTGGAGCTGAGGCTCGACTACGAGGTGCTGGTCTGCATCAGCGTCACCATGTCCTTGTCGAGGGCTGTGGCGATGCGAAGCAGATCGCTGTAGCGAGGGTCGCCCTCACCCGCCTCGATGCGCTGAAGGGTGCGCCGGGAGATGCCGGTGGCCTCGGCGAAGGACTCCTGGCTGTGGCCGGCCGCAGTTCGCAGGTCGCCGATGCGTTCACCTAACGCGCGACGTCGCGTCATGATCCATTCCGGTTCGTCGCGGGGCACTCGACAAAATTGGACTGATCATGTTCAGACTCAGCGCCAACCGTGGCGCTTTTCCTGATGGTGTATCAGGTAGCTGCGGACGAGTGGACGCCCGCTCCGCCTGATGTCCCGGAAGGCCCAGGCGGAGCGGGCCCGCGACATCGATTACCTGCGAGGTGATCGACCGGCTGTGCGGGTCTCCTGCACGGTGGTAGCGCGGACAAAGCAGAGCCGGGATCGGCTCCACAAGCGCCCGTCCCTGGCTGGGATCCGGAAGACCCTGTCGGGGACGGGCTCCCGCCGCACGGCTCCCGAGTTCTGCGATCTCTAGAAGCTCCTCCCGGTTGTGCTGCTTCATTGCACGCTCGGCACGTTCGCCCACATCGGTACTGCGGCAGCCGTGCATGGATGGTCACGGCTGTCGCAAATGTCCCAGCGGTGCGAAGTGCTCGCCGCCCTCCACTGCAAGAGTTAGGCCGGGGGCGATCTCCGTGAAACCGGCGTCCCGGACCAGTGGCAGGTCGCTGTGGGTGAGGCGGGTCCAGTCGGCGGGGGTGGCCGTGCGGACGGAGAGGGGGTAGCCGGCGGCCCGCCAGGCGGTGCGGGCGCTGTCGGGCAGGGCCCACCAGGCGAGCTGGGCGCCGTGGCCGGTCTGGGCCATGGTCTTGCCGGCGGACATCGCGAGGTGGGGGTTGAGCCAGAGGACGGGGGCGGTGCGATCGGCGTCCGAGGGCGGATCGGGGTCGTCCAGTTCGGTGCCGGACACCTGGAGCTTGGCCAGGTCCTTGGGCCAGCCGTCCAGCGGGATCGGCGGGAAGACCCGTACCTCCGCGGACCTGCCGGTCACCGTGATGCCGGGCAGCGTTCCGGCGCGCCGCCACTCGGCGCCGCGGGCCCGCCGGACCACCTTGCGGATCCGGGCGTCCTCCCAGTTCCGTACGGCCTGCGCCCACTCGCCGTCGCCGCGGGCCCGTTCGTCGCCGAGCAGCGTCAGGACCGCCCGCGCGGACGTCTCCAGGGCGTCGGTACGGGCGGGCGGCGCGTCGCGCTCGATGCGGACGACGAGGGGCAGCACGTACTGCGGGGCCTCGTCACGGGGGTTTTCGGCGGGGACCGGAACATCGCTCACGAGGGGCCACCCTACGAAGCCGGGCGGGCGCCGATCAACGCGCGTCCCGGATCGGGCGCCCCAGGGAAGAATGAGCCCATGCACCGTGACCTGCGACTGACCGCCGTGGGCCGCCGCTACGGCGTCCGCGGCCCCTGGGTGTTACGAGGCGTCGACCTCACGATCGCCCCCGGCACCCTGACCCGGATAGAGGGGGCGAACGGCACCGGGAAGTCGACCCTGCTGCGCCTGCTCGCCCGGCTCGACGCGCCCACCGAGGGCCGGATCACCGGCCGCCCCCGCACGGCCTATGTGCCGGAGCGCTTCCCGTCCGCGCTGCCGTTCACGGCCGCCGGGTACCTGACCCGGCTCGGCACCGTCCAGGGACTGTCCCGCGCGTCCGCCGCCCGCGCCGCCGGGACCTGGCTGGAGCGGTTCGGCGCGGCCGCGTACGCCGGGACGCCGATGGCGCGGCTGTCCAAGGGGAGCAGCCAGAAGATCGCCGTCGCGCAGGCGCTGCTCGCCGACCCCGAACTGCTGGTCCTGGACGAGGCGTGGACCGGGCTCGACGCGGACGCGCGCGACGAGCTGGAGCGGGCGGTGGCCGAACGGACCGCCGCGGGCGGCGCCGTCGTCTTCGTGGACCACGACCCGCGACGGCTGGCGGGGGCGCCGGACGCGACGTACACCGTGGCCGGCGGCGGGGTCCGGGCCCGGACGGGCGGCGGCGGTCCGGGCCTCGGGGCGCTCGCCGTCATCGTCGTACAAGGCGCCGGACCACTGCCGTCCGACGCGGCACGGTTCGTCGCCACCGCCGAGGAGACCGGCCCCGGCCGGCACCGGCTGACCGTCCCCGCCTCCCACTCCGACGTCCTGCTGCGCACCCTGCTCGCGACCCGCCCGCCCTGGCACGTCGTCAGCGTCACGCCACCCCCCGACGCCGGGTCGCCGCCCGGTGCCGAGCCGTCCCACGATTCCGGGAGCCGGGCATGAGCGCCCTCCTGCGTTACCACGTCGAACTGCTGCTGCGCTCGCAGCGGTGGCTGGCTCCGGTGATCCTGTACGCCGCGTTCCTCGGCGTCGGGGTGCAAAGCGGCCAGCCGGTGCTGGACTCGCTCGGGTACACGGCCGCCGGGCTGCTGCCGGTGTCCGCCTGGCTGGTGCGAATCTGCGTCACCGGCGAACCGGCCGCCGCCCGCGCCGTCGTGGCCGCGCCGCACGGACCCGCGCGGGCGCACCTCGCCTGCCTGCTGACGGCGCTGCTCGCGGCGGCCGTCCTCGGTACGGCGGCGACGCTCGTCGTCACCGTGATCAGCAATCCGGCGAGCAACGGCGCCCAGATCAGGGTGGACCGGCTGAGCGCCGGTGCCGCCGGGCTGGCCGCCGTGTACGCCTGCGCCCTGCTCGGCGCGGCCGTCGGCGCGCTCACCCACTGGCCGCTGCTGCGCTCCGCCGGGCGCGCGGTGCCCGCGATGCTGCTGGGCGCGCTGCTGGCGACGGTGCTCGCCGGCTCCCCGGCGCAGGCCGCGGTCAGCGGCCTGGTCACCGGTTCGCAGTCCGGGCGGGTGCCGGTGCCGCTGCTGCCGCTGGCCGGGGCGGCCCTGCTGGCGGGCGCGGCCTTCGCCGTGGCCTGCGCGTGCACCGCCCGCAGGACGCCCTGAGCGTCAGCGGTGGCCCTGGCTCGCGGCGATCATCTGGGAGACCTTCACGAAGGTGTAGCCGCGCTTGCGCAGCTCCGGTACGACGGTGCGGACGACCCGCTCGGTGGTCGGGGCGGCGCTGCGGGTGCAGTGCATGATGACCACCGAGCCGGGCCGCACCCCGTCCAGCACCTGCTTGGCCACCGCGTCGGCGTCCGTCGCGAACGCGTCCCCGCTCACCACGTCCCACTGGATCGCGGTCACCCCGAGCCCGCTGAGCGCGCGCAGCGACGGCTGGTCGTAACAGCCGCCCGGGAAACGGAAGTACGGCAGCGCGTTGCGCAGGCCCGCCTTGCGGAAGGCGGTGTACGCCCGCTCGACGTCCGCGCGCGCGTGGTCCGCGTCGATGGTCGGCAGGCCGTAGCAGCTGGGGGTGAACGCGTAATGGCTGTAGGAGTGGTTGGCGACCTCGAACTGCGGGTCGCCGCCGAGGCTGCGGGCCTCGTCCGGGTACTGCTCGGCCCACCGGCCGGTCATGAAGATGGTCGCGGGCACCTTCAGCGTGTGCAGGGCGCCGATCAGACCGGGGTTGTCGAAGTGCTCGCCGGCGGCGGCGCGCGGCCCCTCGTCGGCGGTCATGTCGGCGTCGAAGGTGAACGCCACGATCTTGCCCTTGTCGCGCGGGCCGTGTTCGAACACCGGGGTGAGGCCGCCGGGGCCCGGAGTGAGCACGGGCGGGCGGGTGGCGGACGGGGAGGCGGAGACGGGGGACTTCACCGCGGCCGGGCGGGTGCCGGCCGCGGGGCCCGCGGTACCGCAGGCGGCGAGGGCGGCGCCCAGGGCGCAGGCGGCGGTGGCGGCGGAAAGACAGCGTGCTAGTGGGATCACCGTACGAACGTAGGACTGATTGACCGTTTGTATGGCGATATGTTCCGCGGCACGGCGGTACGGTCACCCGCGCGGCGGTCGCCTCGCAGGTGCCCCTGGTGGCGCGACCCCGCCCGGCGGCCGCCGCTCACTCGACGTCGCGCTCGGCGTCCTCCGGTGTGCCGCTCGGGGCGTCCTCGAGGTCCCGCTGCTCCAGCGGCCGTACCGCAGGGCCCTGGAGCACCCGCCCGTCGACGTCGAAGCGGGAGCCGTGGCAGGGGCACTCCCAGGCGCGTTCGGCGCGGTTGAAGGCGACCAGGCAGCCCAGGTGGGTGCAGCGGGCCGAGACGGCGTGCAGCGCGCCCGCGTCGTCGCGGTGCACGGCGAGCCGCTGCTCACCGGCCCGCACCAGCGCGCCGTCGCCCGGCTCCAGGTCGTCGAGGTCGACGGCGGGCTTCAGCCGGTCGCCGATGAAGTGCCGGGCCACCTCCGCCTGCGTCTTGAGCAGCGCGGGCGCCTCGCGCACCACCGACTTCAGGCGCCGGGGGTCGTACAGCTCCCGCCAGGGGCAGTCCCGGCCGGTGATCAGTGCGCTCAGCAGCAGCCCGGCCATGATGCCGCCGCTCAGACCCCAGCCGCCGAAGCCGGTGGCCACGTACGTGTGCCGGGCGGCCGGGTGCAGCGGGCCGACCAGCGGCACGGTGTCGGTGGCGTCGTTGTCCTGGGTGGCCCAGGCGTGGTCGAGGCGCACGCCGGGGAAGTGCCGCTCCGCCCACCCGGCGAGCCCTTCGAAACCGGCGCCCGGATCGCCGGTGCCGGGCGTGAAGTGCTCCCCGGTGACCACGAGCAGCCGCCCGCCGTCGTACGGCGCGGTCCGTACCGAACGGGTGTTCTCCTCGGGGGTGATGTACATGCCCTCCGGGTCGGGGCCGTCGCCCAGTGGCCCCGCGACGACCAGTTCGCGGCGCGGGTGCAGCCGGGCGAACAGCAGCGCGCGGTCGAAGATCGGGTAGTGCGTGGCGACGACGACGTCCCGCGCGGTGACGGTGTGGCCCGTCTCGGTGGTCAGCTTGCAGGGGCCCGAGGCGCCGCCCTCGTCCAGGCCGACGACCCGTGTCCCCTCGTACACCCGGCCGCCGCGCGCGATCAGGTCCTCGGTGAGCGCCCGCAGGTATTTCACCGGGTGGTACTGCGCCTGCCCGGTCACCCGCACCGCGCCCGCCACCGGGAACGGCAGCCCGGTCTCCGTGGTGAACGACGCGTCCAGGCCCGCCTCGCGCGCGGCCCGCGCCTCCGCCCGCACCTCGTCCACCCGCTCCGGGTCCCGGACGAAGGTGTACGCGTCCCGCGTCTCCCACTCGCACTCGATGCCCAACTCGGCCACCAGGCCGGCCGCGTGCTCGATCGCCTCCGACTGCGAACGGGCGTACAGCCGGGCCCCCTCGGGCCCGCGGGTGTGCCGCAGCCGGTCGTAGATCAGGGTGTGCTGAGCGGTCAGCTTGGCCGTGGTGTGGCCGGTGACCCCGCCCGCCACCCGTCCGGCCTCCAGGACGACGACCCGCAGACCCGCCCTGGCCAGCTCGTACGCGGTGCTCAGGCCGGCCATCCCGGCGCCGATCACGGCCGCGTCGGCCTCGGTGTCCCCGGCGAGGGCGGGGTGGGCGGGGCCGGGGGCGGTGCCCAGCCAGTACGACTCGGTGACGGTGCGCATGCCCGCCGGGTACCCCCGGCCGGGGGCGGCTCACGTCTCCGTCAGCAGCCGCTTACGCCACTCGGCCGGATCGAGGCGGGGCTGCGGGTACTTCGGGTCCAGCTCCCGCAGGTGTTCGAGGAGCAGCCGGCCGACGGCCCAGTTCCGGTACCACTTGCGGTCGGCGGGGATCACGTACCAGGGCGGGGTGGCGCAGTGGGCGAGGGCCAGCTCGTACGCCTCCTGGTAGGCGGGCCACAGGGCGCGTTCGCCGATGTCGGAGGGGGCGAACTTCCAGCGCTTGTCCGGCCGGTCGAGGCGGCGCAGCAGCCGGCGCCGTTGCTCCTCGTAGGACAGGTGGAGGAAGCACTTGATCAAGGTCACGCCGTCCTCGGCGAGGGTGCGCTCGAAGTCGTTGATCTGGCCGTAGCGGCTGCCGGTCACGGCGGGCGGGACGAGGTGCCGTACGCGGGGGACCAGGACGTCCTCGTAGTGCGAGCGGTCGAAGATGCCGATCTCGCCGGGCCGCGGCAGCTCTTTGCGCACCCGCCACAGGAAGTCGTGCCGCAGCTCCTCGGCGGTGGGTGCCTTGAAGGCGTGGATCCGGCAGCCCGAGGGGTTGAGGTGGCCGATCACATGCTTGACCGTGCCGCCCTTGCCGCTGGTGTCCATTCCCTGGAGCACCAGCAGCACCCGGCGCCGGTCGCCCGCGGTGCCCGCCGCCCACAGCCGCTCCTGGAGTTCCGCCAGCTCCTTGCCCATGCGCTCGGCGTCGGCGAGCGAGGCGTGTTTGCCGCCGGGGGCGCCGGGGGTGGCCGCCGGATCGTGGGCGGCCAGGTCGACGGGCTCGCCCGGTGGCAGGCGCAGCAGGTGCCGCAGATCTCGTTTCGCCACGGGCGTCCCTTCGCTCGGCGTCCTTCGGCTCGGCGCCCTTCGATGGTGCGTCGGCCGGCGCCCGGCACGCCAGCACGCGGCCCGCTCAGCGGCCGTAGCGGCCGGTCAGGGTGCCGGTGGCGAGGGTGTGACCGGACAGGGCGCGCCGGAGGTCGCCGGGGGAGGCCGCGGGGGAGAGGGGCGGGCGGCGGTCGGTGGCGTAGACCGTGAGGACGTAGCGGTGCGGGTGGTCGCCGTGCGGCGGGCACGGGCCGCTGTAGCCGGTCTCGCCGAAGCTGTTGCGGCCCTCGACGGCGCCGGGCGGGTGCGCCCCGGCGGACAGCCGGCGGGTGCCCGCGGCGATGTCCCAGACCAGCCAGTGGATGAGCGTACCGCCCGGCGCGTCGAGGTCCCGCACCGTCACGGCGAGGGAGCCCGTGCCCGCGGGCACCCCGGAGAGGGCGAGCGGGGGCGAGACGTCCGCGCCGTCGCAGGTGAAGCGGCGGGGGACGGTACCGCCGTCGCGGTACGCCGTGCTCGTCACGGTGAGGGGGCGGGCGGGGGACGTGGCCGTCGCGTCCCTCGGGGAGGCGGTACCGGCTCCGCAGCCCGCGACGGCCGTGACGGCGGCAAGGACGACCGCCGTGATCGCCGGGCTCTTGCGCATACCGGCAGGCTAGTCGGGGCGAGGGCCTCCGCCGGGGTTCGGCGCGAGACTGCGGCGGGCGATCTCGGGATCGGGTCCCGGGGCGCCGTTGAGATCCGGCACTTGCGCCCGGTCGCCGTTCGGGATGGTCTCCCGAGGGGAGGCGCTTTCCGGAGGGGTGGTCTCAGGGGCGGCGGTTTCCTGAGGGGTGATCGCGGCCGCGCCGGTCTCCTGGGGTGCGATCCGAGGCGCGGCGGTTTCCTCGGGGGTGACCTCCTTGGCACCCTGATCCGGGTCCGGATGCGACGACCCGACGGCGGCCGGTGCGTCGGCGGCGCGCGCCTCGGCGGCCGGTGTGTCCCCCCGGTTGCCCCGCTCCAGGAAGTGCAGCAGCTCCACCGGGATCGGCAGGACCAGCGTGGAGTTCTTCTCGGCGGACACCGCCATCACCGTCTGCAGCAGCCGCAGTTGGAGCGCGGCCGGGGTGCCGGACATCTGCTGGGCGGCCTCGGCGAGCTTCTTGGACGCCTGGAGTTCGGCGTCGGCGTTGATGATCCGGGCCCGGCGCTCCCGGTCCGCCTCGGCCTGGCGGGCCATGGACCGCTTCATCGTGTCGGGCAGCGAGACGTCCTTGATCTCGACCCGGTCCACCTGGATGCCCCAGCCCACGGCCGGGCTGTCGATCATCAGCTCCAGGCCCTGGTTGAGCTTCTCGCGGTTGGAGAGCAGATCGTCCAGGTCGCTCTTGCCGATGATGGACCGCAGCGAGGTCTGCGCCATCTGCGAGACGGCGAACTTGTAGTCCTCGACCTTGATCAGCGCGCTGGTCGCGTCGACCACCCGGAAGTAGACGACCGCGTCCACCCGCACGGTCACGTTGTCGCGGGTGATGCCCTCCTGGGCGGGGATCGGCAGCGTGACGATCTGCATGTTGACCTTCGCCAGCCGGTCCACGAAGGGAATGATCAGCGTGAACCCCGGCGGCCGCGCCTCCCCGCCCACCCGGCCGAGCCGGAACAGCACCCCGCGCTCGTACTGCTTGATCACACGGGCCGACATCCCCGTGTACACCAGCGCGACGCAGAGCAGTGCGACGATCGCCCCCACCAGCTCCTGGACCATGACGACCTCCTCACACAGAGGTCAGATTCGGCTGTCGATGTAACGATATGCCTTTTTTGAACCAGGGGGATCGCCAGGGGGATCGCCGGGGAATCAGAGAGATTCGAAGGTGTCGGTCTCCGCCCGGTGGGCCCGCACCGCGCCGGTATGCACCTCGTAGTACCAGCCGTGCAGCCCCAGCCGGCCCTCGGTGAGTCCCCGCTCCACGCACGGGTACGAGCGCAGCCGCAGCAACTGCGTCAGCACATGGCACTGCACGGCCTCGGCGACCTCCGGGTCCTCGGGGGTGCCGGACGGGCGCGGCGCGGCATGCGCCAGCCAGTCGCGCACGGCCGGTACGGCGGTGAGGTCGTCGCCCCGCACCAGCGCGCCCACCGCGCCGCAGTGCGAGTGGCCGCAGACCACGACGTCGCGGACGCCGAGCACCTCCACCGCGTACTCGATGGTGGCCGCCTCGCCGGTGGGGTGGGAGGAGGCGTACGGCGGGACGATGTTGCCCGCCGTACGCAGCTCGAACAGCTGGCCGGGTCGGGCGCCGGTGATCAGGGCCGGGACGACGCGGGAGTCGGAGCAGGTGATGAACAGGACCTGCGGAGACTGGCCCTCGGCGAGCCGGGCGAACTCCTCAGGGCGGTGCCCGAAGTGACGGGCATTGTCGATGAGGGGCTGCATAGGGGTCCATGCCTCTCGTGCGAGCCAACCATTGGTCAACGACAGGTCAAGAAAGACATTAGCGCGGCAAAGCCGCCCGTGGACCGCATTTCACCCGATCGGGACGAGCCCCTTGGCGTCGCGGGCGAGCGCCGTGAGGCGGGATATCGCCCGGAAGTACTTCTTGCGGTACCCGCCGTTCAGCATCTCCTCGCTGAACAGCTTGTCGAACGGCAGCCCGGACGCCAGGACCGGGACCTCGCGGTCGTAGAGCCGGTCCGCGAGCACCACCAGGCGCAGCGCCGTCGACTGGTCCGGCACCGGGCGCACGCCGGTGAGGCAGACCGCCTTCAGGCCGTCGGTCAGCGCGCCGTACCGGCTCGGGTGCACCTTGGCCAGATGGTCCAGCAGATGCGGGAAGTCGTCCAGGGAGGCGCCCTCGGTGGCGTACGCCGCCTTGGTCACCTGCTCGTCGGTGAACGGCGCCGGTGCCTCGGGCAGGCCCCGGTGGCGGTAGTCCTCGCCGTCGATGCGCAGGGCGCGGAAGTGGGCGGACAGGCCCTGGATCTCGCGCAGGAAGTCGGCGGCGGCGAACCGGCCCTCGCCCAGCTTGCCGGGCAGCGTGTTGGAGGTGGCGGCGAGCGCGACACCGGCCTCGACCAGCTTGCCGAGCAGTGTCGAGACGAGCACCGTGTCGCCCGGATCGTCCAGCTCGAACTCGTCGATGCACAGCAGCCGGTGCCCGGACAGGGTCTGCACGGTCTGCTGGAAGCCGAGGGCGCCGACCAGGTTCGTCAGCTCCACGAAGGTGCCGAACGCCTTGCGGGAGGGCTCGGCGGGGGTGGCGTGCCACAGGGAGGCGAGCAGATGGGTCTTGCCGACGCCGTAGCCGCCGTCGAGGTAGACGCCGCGGGGACCCGCCGGGGCCTTCGGCGCCCTGGCCCGGCCGAAGCCGAGGAAGCCGCGCCGCCCCGCGCCGGAGGCGTGCGCCCCGCCCAGCCCGGCCGCGAAGCCCTCCAGGACCCTGACGGCCTCGGTCTGGCTGGGCTGGTTCGGGTCCGGTATGTACGTCGAGAAGCGGACCGCGTCGAAGCGCGGCGGCGGCACCATCTCGGCGACCAGCCGGTCCGCGGGGACGTGCGGCTCGCGCTCGCACAGGGAGAGGGGGCCCGCTTCGGTCGGCGCGCTGGGTCCGGGGGCGGTGGTGGAGGACGACACGATTACCCATGCTAAGCGCCGTGTCACACTGCACGACATGCGACGCCTGTTCCCTGTGACCGACGAAACACCAGCCCGGGCTTCCGGCGGGGGTGAAACCGGTGGGGGCAAAAGGCGCGCCGCGGGCGCCGACTGCGAGTGGAGCCTCGCCGAGCTGGCCGCCGCCTACGCGTACCCGGCGAAGCGGCCCTGGCTGCGCGCCAACATGGTGTCCTCGCTCGACGGCGCCGCCCAGCACGACGGCCACTCCCAGCCCATCTCCAGCGCCACCGACATGCGCGTGTTCGGCACGCTGCGGGCGCTGGCGGATGTCGTGGTCGTCGGTGCGGAAACGGTACGGCAGGAGGGGTACCGGCCGGCCCGCGCACGGGCGGAGTTCGCCGCGGCGCGCGAGGCGGCCGGGCAGGGCCCCGCACCGGCGATCGCGGTCGTCACGGCGAGCCTGGAGCTGGATTTCTCGCTCCCGCTGTTCACCTCGCCCGTGGTGCCCACGCTCGTCCTGACCGGCGCCGCGGCCGCGCCCGAGAGGGTCGCCGCCGCCGAGAAGGCCGGTGCGCGGGTGGTCGTCGCCGGTGAGGGCATGGGCGTCGACCCCGAGCGCGCGGTACGAGCCCTCGCCGGGCTCGGCCACCACCGGCTGCTCACCGAGGGCGGGCCCCGGCTGCTCGGCCAGCTGATCGCCGCCGAGGTGCTCGACGAGCTGTGTCTGACCCTCTCGCCGACGCTCACCGCGGGGGACGCGCAGCGCATCGCCGGGGGGCCCTCGGTCGCCGTGCCGCGCCGGTTCGAACTGGTGTCCCTGCTGGAAGAGGACGGATTTCTGTTCGGTTGCTACCGCAGGCCCTGAAATCAGCGGAATCTTCCGTTCCGTTTGACCTTCGGCGGGCACACTTAGTCCCGCAGTACCCGTGCAGGCGCGGGGAAAAATGGTTTCCGCAGGGGGCTGCCGTGGCCCACGGAGGAGAAGAGGCGTTTGGTGTTCACGAGCGTACTGATGATCGAGAAGGCGCTGACGTCCGCGGACGTCGAGTTCGTCACCACCTTGCACGGCGACGAGCCGGTCGCCTTCCATGTGCTCCTCCAGCCGCGCGGTGACCAGGCGGACCGCCTGCTGCGGGCCATCGACGACATCGCGCTCGGCGAGCTGGACGAGGCGGTGCGCGAGCACGAGACCCCGGAGGGGGAGGACGCGCGCAGCGTCGGCCGGCAGGCGCTGGACGTCTCCGTCGCCGCCCTGCGGGCCTCCGGCAGCGCGGCGGACGGGCGGCTGGTCGAGGACCATCCGCTGGACGCGCTGAAGGCGATGGTGGCGGAGGTGGGCGCGGACGAGGTGATCGTCCTCACGGATCCGCACTACGTGGAGGAGTTCTTCCACCGGGACTGGGCCTCGCGGGCCCGGCACAAGGTGGGGGTGCCGGTGCTGAAGCTGTTCTCGCACAGCAAGGCGTAGGGGCTTCGCCGAAGTCAGGGGCCGAGCGCATAGGCTAGGCCCCGCTCAAGCTCGTACCGTCTCTGGGGAGAAACGCATGGCACCCGGCCTTCCTGCCGCCATGGACCGACCGCACTTCATCGGCATCGGCGGCGCCGGGATGTCGGGGATCGCGAAGATCCTCGCCCAGCGCGGGGCCGAGGTCGCCGGCAGTGACGCCAAGGACTCGGCGACCGCGCGGGCGCTGCGCGCGCTCGGGGTCACCGTGCACCTCGGGCACGCGGCCGGGCACCTCGCCGACGACGCCAGCTGTGTCGTCGTCTCGTCCGCCATCCGCGCGGACAACCCGGAGCTGGCCCGCGCCGCCGAGCTGGGCATCCCGGTGGTGCACCGCTCGGACGCGCTGGCCGCGCTGATGGAGGGGCTGCGCCCGATCGCCGTGGCCGGGACGCACGGCAAGACGACCACCACCTCGATGCTGGCCGTCTCCCTCGGCGAGCTGGGCCTGAAGCCGTCGTACGCCATCGGCGGCGACCTGGACGCGCCCGGCTCCAACGCGCTGCACGGCGAGGGCGACATCTTCGTCGCCGAGGCGGACGAATCGGACCGCAGCTTCCACAAGTACGCGCCCGAGGTCGCCATCGTCCTCAACGTGGAGCTGGACCACCACGCCAACTACGCGTCGATGGACGAGATCTACGAGTCCTTCGAGACCTTCGCCGGGAAGATCGTGCCCGGCGGCGCCCTGGTGATCTCCGCCGACCACGAGGGCGCCCGCGAGCTGACCCGGCGGCTGGCCGGATCGGTGCGGACGGTGACGTACGGTGAGGCCGCGGACGCCGATGTGCGGGTCACTGCCATCGTCCCGCAGGGCCTGAAAAGCCTGGTCACCGCGGTGTTCGACGGCGAAGAGCTGACCTTCGCGGTCTCCGTGCCCGGCCGGCACTACGCCCTCAACGCCGTCGCCGCGCTCGCCGCCGGTGCCGCGCTCGGCATCCCGGCCGCACAGCTGGCGCCCGCCATCGCCGCCTACACCGGGGTCAAGCGGCGCCTCCAGCTCAAGGGCGAGGCCGCCGGGGTGCAGGTGATCGACTCCTACGCCCACCACCCCACCGAGATGACCGCGGACCTGGAGGCGATGCGGGCCGCCGCCGGCGACGCCCGGATCCTCGTCGTCTTCCAGCCGCACCTGTTCTCCCGCACCCAGGAGCTGGGCAAGGAGATGGGCCAGGCCCTGGCGCTCGCCGACGCCTCCGTGGTCCTGGACATCTACCCGGCCCGCGAGGACCCGATTCCGGGGGTCACCAGCGAGCTGGTCATCGAGTCCGCGCGGGCCGCGGACGCCCAGGTCACCGCGGTGCACGACAAGGCGGAGATCCCGGCCGTGATCGCGGGAATGGCCCAGCCCGGCGATCTCGTTCTCACCATGGGCGCGGGCGACGTGACCGACCTGGGCCCGCTGATCCTGGACCGCCTGTCGCAGCAGTAAGGGGCTGAGACCCATGTCGTACGACATCGAGAAGCCGGACGAGCAGTGGCGCGCGGAGCTGAGTCCGAGCGAGTACGCGGTGCTGCGCCAGGCCGCGACCGAGCCCGCTTTCACCGGTGAGTACACGGACACCACCACCAAGGGCGTCTACTCCTGCCGCGCCTGCGGGGCCGAGCTGTTCACCTCCGAGACCAAGTTCGCCTCGCACTGCGGCTGGCCGTCCTTCTTCGACCCGAAGGACAGCGACGCGGTGGAGCTGGTCGAGGACCGCTCCCACGGGATGGTCCGCACCGAGGTGCGCTGCGCCCGCTGCGGCTCGCACCTCGGGCATGTCTTCGCGGGGGAGGGGTATCCGACCCCCACCGACCAGCGGTACTGCATCAACTCGATCTCGCTGCGCCTGGCGCCCGAGGAGAGCTGACACACCTCGAACGCGCCGGAGGAACCGGGCCGTTGCCGTCTAGACTCTCGCGGCAGCGGCCCGCGCGTCGTAGGCCGTGCCGTGGCCGCGGGCGGGCGGAGAGCTGTCAGACCCGAAGGGTGTTCGGCGTTTTGATACGGATAGATGCAGTCACGAAGCGGTACGACGACGGCACGGTCGCGGTCGACCGGCTGTCGCTGGAGATACCGGACCGCGCGATCACCGTCCTCGTCGGGCCCTCCGGCTGCGGCAAGACGACGACCCTGCGGATGATCAACCGGATGGTGGAGCCCACCGAGGGCAGCATCCTCCTGGACGGCGCGGACATCCGGCAGCAGCCGGTCAACTCCCTGCGCCGCTCGATGGGTTACGTCATCCAGAACGCCGGTCTCTTCCAGCACCGCACCATCCTCGACAACATCGCCACCGTGCCCCGGCTGCTCGGCTGGAGCAGGCAGAAGGCGCGCGGGCGGGCCGCGGAGCTGATGGAGCGGGTCGGGCTCGACGCCTCGCTCGCGCGGCGCTATCCGTACCAGCTCTCCGGCGGCCAGCAGCAGCGCGTCGGGGTGGCCCGCGCGCTCGCCGCCGATCCGCCGGTGCTGCTGATGGACGAGCCGTTCTCCGCCGTCGACCCCGTGGTCCGCAAGGGCCTCCAGGACGAACTGCTGAGGATCCAGGCCGAGTTGGGCAAGACGATCGTCTTCGTCACGCATGACATCGACGAGGCGATCAAACTGGGCACCATGGTCGCGGTGCTGCGCGAGGGCGGCCGGCTGGCGCAGTTCGCCCCGCCGGCCGAACTGCTCAGCGCACCGGCCGACGCCTTCGTGGAGGACTTCCTCGGCGCCGACCGGGGCATCCGGCGGCTGTCCTTCTTCCCCGCCGGCGGACTGGAGTTGACGGCCGCGCCGCTGGTCCCGCTGGACGCGGACGCCGAACGGCTCGCCGCCGCCGGCGGCGCCCCCTACCTCCTGGCCACCGGCACCGACGGGCGCCCGCTCGGCTGGGCCACGCCCGGCGGCCCCCTCGACCCGGACCAACTCCTGGACCACGGGCGGCCGTTCCGGCCCGGCACCGACTCGCTGCGCACCGCCCTGGACGGGGCCGTGCTGTCGCCCACCGGGTGGGCGGTCGCGGTGGACGGCGAGGGACGCGCGGTGGGCGTCGTATCACAGACGGCCATCGGGGAGGCGATCCGCGCCGCCCACGGCCGGGCGGGCGCCGAGGCGAAGGCCGCCTCATGAACGGCTTCTTCGATCTGCCGAGCGACCTCCAGTACAGCTACCTCGGACTGGTCGGACTGCATCTGCGCGAGGCGCTGATCCCGGTGCTGGCCGGGCTGCTCGTCGCGCTGCCCATCGCCCAGCTGTGCGCCAGGTTCCGCTGGGTCTACCCGCCCGTGCTCGGGCTGACCACCGTGCTCTACTCCATCCCCTCGCTGGCCTTCTTCGTCGTCCTCATCGACTACTTCGGGCAGAGCGAGACCACGGTGATGATCCCGCTCGCGGTCTACAGCCTGGTGGTGCTGGTCCCCGGCATCGTGGACGGCGTCCGCTCGGTGCCGCGGGAGACGCTGGCCGCCGCCGAGGCGATGGGCTTCGGCCCGCTGCGCCGCTATCTCCAGGTCCAACTCCCCATCGCCGCACCGGCGATCATCGCCGGCCTCAGGGTGGCGGTCGTCTCCAGCCTGTCCCTGGTCAGCGTCGGCATGCTGATCGGCAACCAGGGTGCCCTGGGCAACATGCTCTACGACGCCAACGCCTACCACCGGCCCGCCCTGGCCGCCAACTCGGTCCTGACCACGGCGGTGCTGGCGATCCTCGCCGACGCCCTGCTGGTGCTCCTGCGCCGGCTGCTGACCCCCTGGACGCCGAGGAAGGGCGCCACCCGGTGAACGTACTGAACCTGGTCCACGCCTTTTTCGGCGACGGCGCCCACTGGCACGGCTACGACGGCATACCGGCCCGGCTCGCCGAGCACGTCACCTACTCGCTGGAGGCGCTGCTGGCCGCCGCCGTGATCGGGCTGCCGGTCGGCCTGCTCACCGGGCACTACGGCCGGGGCGGCAACGCGCTCGCGCTGATCGCCACCGCGGGACGGGCGCTGCCCAGCTTCGGTCTGCTGGTGCTCATGGTCCTGTGGCTCGGGCTGGGCCTGGTGCCGGTGATGATCCCGCTGGTGGTGCTCGCCGTACCGCCGATCCTGGTCACCACCTACGAGGCGGTGCGGGCCGTCGATCCGGCCCCGGTGGACGCCGCCCGCGGTATGGGGATGTCCGAGGCCCGCGTGCTGTTCCGGGTCGAGGTGCCGGTCGCGCTGCCGCTGATCCTGTCCGGGCTGCGCACGGCGGCCGTGCAGATCATCTCCACCGCCACCATCGCCGCGTACGTCGGCCTCGGCGGGCTCGGCCCGTACATCATCGGCGGCCTCGCCCAGCGCGACTACGAGAAGGTCGTCGGCGGTGCCGCGCTCGTGGCCGGGCTCGCCCTGCTGACCCTCGCGCTGTTCTGGGCGGTGGCCCGGATCACGGTGTCGCGGGGCGTACGCAGAAGCGTCTGAGCGATCGACCGCCGACTTCATCAAGAATGCGTTACAAGAGCGGGGCGCGCGGTTGACTCCGTGTCAAGCCCGTGGATTGGATCAGGTGGTGACTTCAACAACCCAGATCAGCAGGACCATACGGAGGAACCGGGGCGCGGCGGCGGTGGTCGCGCTCGCGACGGCCACGGCCCTGCTCGCGGGCTGCTCCGCCAAGTCCGGCGGCGTCGTCGTCGGCTCCAACAACTTCCCCGAGAGCAACCTGCTCGCCGACATCTACGGCGAGGCGCTCAAGGCCAAGGGGGTCGATGTCACGTACAAGCCGAACATCGGCAGCCGGGAGACCACGTACGGTCTGCTGAAGAACGGCTCCGTCGCCGTGCTGCCGGAGTACAACGGCGCGCTGCTGGCCTACCTCGACCCCAAGGCGACGCCGAAGACCGCCGAGGCGACCACGGCGGCCATCAAGGCCAAGCTCGACTCCAAGCTGACCCTGCTGGACGCCTCGGCGGCGCAGGACAAGGACACCCTGGTGGTCAACGCCGCGACCGCGCGGAAGTACGACCTCACCACCCGCTCCAGCGCCGCCGACCTGAAGGCCGTCGCCAAGGACCTGGTGATCGGGGGCTCGCCGGAGTTCCAGACCCGGCAGCAGGGGCTGGCGGGCCTGAAGTCCGTCTACGGGCTCGACTTCAAGTCCTTCAAGGCCCTGGACGCGGGCGGCACGCTCACCCAGACGGCGCTGAAGAAGAACGACGTGCAGGTCGCCGACCTGTTCAGCACCGATCCCACCATCACCAAGGAGAAGTTCGTCGTCCTCCAGGACCCCGAGAACCTCTTCGGCTTCCAGAACGTCCAGCCCCTCGTCTCGAAGACCGCCGTGCCCAAGAAGGGCGTCGCCGCCCTGAACGCGGTCTCCGCCAAGCTCGACACCACGACCCTGCTGAGCCTGGACGCGCAGGTGCAGCTCCAGCACAAGGACCCGCTGGACGTCGCGAAGGCGTGGCTGAAGTCCGCGGGGCTCGACTGAGCCGTCCCGCACAGGAGGGGGCGGGCGCACGACCGGGCAACCACGGCCGTGCGACCCGCCTCCGTCGCGTCGGCTCAGAGATCGAACTCGTGCGGCGGCAGTTCCAGGGTGTAGCACGCCTCGCGGACGACGGCCTGCTCGGTCTTGTCGAAGTCGCCGTCGGCGCCGCCGATGACGATGCCGATCTGGATGACGGCACGGGCCTCGGCGGGCTTCTTCTTGGCCTTGGCGATCTCCTGGAGGACGCTCACCTTGCCGAAGGCGAAATCGGTGGTGAGCTTGTTCAGATTGTCCTCGAAGCGGCGGCGCAGGTCGTCCGCGGGGAAGTTGGCCAGCACGTCGTTGGTGGCGATGAGCTGGGCCACGCGCTGGCGCTCGGCGGGGTCGACGGTGCCGTCCGCGGCGGCCACGAGGGCGCACATGGCCATGCTCGCGTCCCGGAAGGCACCGCTCTTCAGGTCGTTCTTCTTCGCCACCAACTGGGTCTGCATCTGCGACGCGGACTCCTTGACGCGGTCCCACAGGGCCATGCTCGCTCCTCGTATTCCACGGCGGATGCCCCGCGGCACCCACCGGCAACTTCTACAACACCGTAGAAACTGACGGTGGGGCCGGAAAGTTCCGGGACGTCAGGCCGCGGTCGTCCCGCCCTCCTCGGCGAGGGCCCGCGCCTGGCGGCGGCGCTTGCGGCGGCTGGTGCGCGGCTCCTGGTCCGGCAGCCAGCCGAAGGCGAGGCAGCTGCCGATGACGCCGAGCAGCAGCCCGATGAAGAAGCCGCCCAGATTGGAGGTGACCCAGGTGCCCAGCGACACCAACACGCCGAGGATGGAGTAGAAGAGTCGCTGGGCGGGGTTGAAGAGGATCAGCAGTCCCAGCAGCGCCATCAGGCCCGGCAGCAGATAGCCGGCCAGCCCTTGCATGCCGATGTGCATCACGACCTTCAGCGACGCCTTCTCGGTCAGCAGGATCTCGCCGCCGGCCAGGGCGAGCAGCAGCCCGCCCCAGAACGGCCGCCGGGACCGCCAGGCGCGGAAGGCGCGCCGGGGACCCGGTCGGGGACGGTCCGCCACGGCGCTCAGCAACCCGAGTCGCTGAAGCGCAGCTTGAGACCCGGCAGCTTGAACACCCCTGCCGTGGTCGCGTAGTTGGTCTGCCGCAGGTTCTTGATGTACACGCTGTCGGCCTGCTGGCTGAAGACGCCCTTCGGACCCTTGGCGTTGGCCTCGGTCAGCTCGCTCGCGTCGTTGCCGATCTCGATGTTGTTGAACGACGCGTCACCCGACATCTCGGTGGAGTCGGTGGTCAGATCGGACGCGCTGACCTGGGTGCTGCCGTTGCCCGCGGTGATCAGCAGGTTGGTGCCGCCGAGGTCCACGCTCTGGCACAGCTTGGACAGCGTGGCCTTCTTGATCGCCGAGGTGACGATGAGGACCTGGCCGCCGGTGTCACCGGCGTTGGGGCTGCCGTCGGCCATGTTGTCCAGGCCGCCGAACTGTTCGAAGCCGGTGCCGTGCAGCTCGTTCGCGGTGACCGTGAACGGCATGCCGGAGATCGAGAACTGCACGCCGAGCGCGCCCTGCGCGGTGAGCACCGCGAGGCCGGCGGCGACCAGGGTGGCGGGCACCGCCATGATCGCGGCGCGCCGGGCCCGGACGCGGCCCCGTCTGCCGGCCGCGGGGGGCGTGGTGCCGCCCGGTGCCTGCGACGGGGAAGCGCTCTCCGGGTTCTCGGGGGTGTTGCCGGTGGACGGGTTGTCCGGGGACGAGGCCATGTCTGCTCCCATGGGCATGGATCAATGCGGGTTGGGCTTCAGTGGCGCGATGTCCTGGCGCGGACAGCGGCCGCCGCGGACGCCTCCTCGCACTCCCGGCGGGCGCAAGGGCTTTCTCGTTACGCGGCGGTAGCCTTTCGAGGAAGTTACCGCCGGTTACATTTTGGGGTCAAGGGAGATGTGAAAAAAGGGTGTCGGCGGTGCGTGCGGGCCCGCGCGGGCCCCTCGGATCCCTCAACTTCCGCCGCACATCAAGGTGTTGACCGGTCCGACGGGTTGACGCCGGTGGTTGACGGCGTTACAAATTCTTCAGATTCCATGGATCCGTGGCGCCGGATCCCCGAGCGGCAGCGGCCGTGTCCGGCAAGGGCACCGGCCGCGTTCCCGGCCCTTACGCGGCACCCGCTCCAGCACACGGCGATCGATGCGAACCGCTGGTCGCCGCGCACGCCGGCTCCCTTGTGAGCGGCGGCCGTTCACGCACGGTGATCTTCCCGCACTTCGCGCGAGCACGGCACGGACAGCTCCCCCACGTGTCCGTACCGGCACTCCCTTGTTCGTCCGGCCCGGCCGATTCCCTCCGGGCACCGGCCGGTGTCCGGCCCGCCGCCGTCGCCGGTCCGTCGCGTAAGGAGAAGGCGTGACGGACCCGCGCCGGCGGCGACATCCCCACCGCACCAGCACCGCCGCGCACCGCCCCCGCCACCCCTCACGTCCCCGATTCCCCCACCCCCCACTGCCCCGTTTCCCCACACCCATCAGAGAGGCACCCGCATGCGTACGCGTACCCTCATCGCTCTCGCCGGCACCGCCACGGCCACCGCGCTCGCCCTCGTATCGGCCGGTCCCGCCTCCGCGGCCGGTACGGTCCTCACCACCGGCAGCGCCGGCGGCACCGCCGTCGCGGTCGGCGACACGCTCACCGCGCCGCTGGCGAGCGGCACTTCGGCCACCTTCTACTCCAGCTCGACCGGGACCAGCGGTGTCAAGTGCGGCACCTCCCAGTTCACCGCCAAGGTCACCGCCAACCCGGCCGCGCCGGGCACCGCCACCGAGTCCCTCACCGGGCAGACCTTCAGCGGCTGCACCAGCAACGTCACCGGCGTCCTCGGCGTCGGCAGCGTGACCATCGACAACCTGCCCTACACGGCGTCGGTCGCCTCCTCCGGCGCCCTCACCGTCGCGCCCCCGAGCGGCTCCGTCATCCAGTCCACGGTCAAGCTCAACACCCTGCTGGGCAGCGTCACCTGTGTCTACCAGGGCCCGAGCCTGTCCGGGAAGGCGGCCAACGCCGACAACAGCATCAGCTTCACCAACCAGCAGTTCACCAAGACCTCCGGGTCCTCGCTCTGCTTCTCCACCGCGTACTTCAGCGCCAAGTACGCGCCGGTGACGGACGGCGGGGCCTCGGTCTACGTCAACTGACGTCCTGCGGTCGGTCATTTCGGGCCAATCTGAACGCAGCGCCCAGGCGGCGTCGACGCGGTGCATTCCGGCATCGCGGCGGCGCCGCCCTGCTGTGCGCAGTCATGCCGAGGATGGCCCTAATCCCTTACGGCGCAAGGCAGTTGCGCTTTTTCGACCCTCCGGCGAGACGCCGTTGAGGAGCCGGTCGTCGGCCTCGTATCGTGGCGATCATGGGGCTCCCGTTGCCATGCGGTGAGTTATCGTATGCAAGGGGTTAAAAACAAACCGCACGTCCCGTTCGTTCGTCTCGCGAGGAGGGGTCCCGACATGGCGAGGCAGTTACGCGCCGAACAGACCAGGGCCACGATCATCACGGCCGCCGCCGATCTTTTCGACCAGCATGGCTATGAATCCACCAGTCTGAGCGACATCGTCGCACACGCGAAGGTGACCAAGGGGGCTCTCTATTTCCACTTCGCCGCCAAGGAGGACCTGGCGCACGCGATCCTGGAGCTGGAGGCCCGCGCGGCCCGCCGGCTGGTGGCCGATCTCGACGGCCGCGGCTACTCCTCCCTGGAGGGCCTGATGCGCACCACCTTCGGGATCGCCCGGCTCGCCGTGGACGACCCGGTACCCCGTGCCGGGCTGCGCCTCGCCACCGCCGACGTCACCGTGCGGCCGCCGCTGCGCCACCCCTACACCGAATGGCTGGAGTTCGCCGGCCGCAAGTTCACCGGGGCCGTGCGCGAGGCCGATGTGCACGGAGACCTCGACGTCTCCGCCGCCGCCCACTCGCTCGTCTGCTTCTTCTTCGGCACCCGTGTCGCAGGCCGCTTCGAACCCGTGGGACGCCTGCCGCGCCGGGTCGCCGAGATGTGGCACCTGATGATCCGCGGCCTGGTGCCGGTGCACCGCCGCCCCCGCTACGTCACCCTCGCCACGCAGCTGGAGCGGGAGATCAGGACCGCGTGAGACGCGCGGTACGGTGACGGACATGCCCGAAACCCCGTTCGCATCCGTGATCCTCGGCAACGAACCCGGATCGTTCCCGCACGGTGTGCTGGCCGAGCGGCACCCGGCGATCATCCGCCAGGTGCGGGACTGTCTGCCGTACGGCCCCGATCGGCACCGGGCGCTGGACGAACTGCTGAGGAGCTGCGCCGAGGGGACCGTCGAACCCCTGCCCGCCGACGCCCCGGACCGGGCGGCGTGGCACGCGTGGGGGCTGGCCGAGTACGCCGGGCGGTCCTGGTTCGACGTGCCGTGGCTGTGGTCCGAGAGCTACTTCTACCGGCGGCTCCTCGAAGCCGTCGGCTACTTCGGCGACGGGCCCTGGCGGGGCATCGATCCCTTCCGGCCCGTCAAGCGCGCGGAGCTGGACGCGCCGGAGACCGACCGGGAACTCGCCGCCCTCGACGGCCTGCGGGAGCTGCCGGAGCCGGAGCGGGGCCGCGCCCTGCTGCACGGCTCGCTGTGGGGCAACCGCGCCGACCTGGGCTTCCGGCTGTCCGCCGAGGGGGCCGAGGCCGGGGAACCGGCGCTCGCGCTGGTCGCCGACGACAGCGAGCGGCTGTGGTCGCTGCTGCCGCCCGGCGCCGCTGCCACCCTGGTCCTGGTCGCGGACAACGCCGGCCGGGAACTCGTCCCCGACCTGCTGCTGCTCGCCCACCTCATCGCCGGGGGCCGGATCGCGCGGGCGGTGCTGCACGTGAAGCCGTACCCGTACTACGTCTCGGACGCGGTCATGGCCGATGTGCTCGACGCCCTGGAGCGGCTGAGCGCGGCGCCGGGCGCGGCCGGTGAGCACGGGCGGCTGCTGCGCTCCGCGATGACCGACGGGCGGCTCGTGGTGCGCGCCCACCCCTTCTCCTGCGCCCCGCTGCCGTACGAGCGGATGCCGCCCGAGCTGCGCGCGGAGTTCGCCGCCGCCACCCTCACCGTCTTCAAGGGCGACCTCAACTACCGCCGTCTGGTGGGGGACCGGCGATGGCCGCCGACCACCTCCTTCGCCGCGGCGACCGCGTACTTCCCGGGTCCGGTGGCCGCACTGCGCACCCTGAAGTCGGAGGTGGTCACCGGGCTGACCGCCGCCACCGAGTCCCGGCTGGTGGCAGCGGAGGGACAGCACTGGCGTACGGCCGGCACGTATGCGCTGATCCAGGTCAACCCGCGTACAGCGGAAGCGACTTGATCCCGTTGATGAAGTTCGACACCAGCCGCTCGGGCGGGCCCGCGGGCCGCAGGACGGGGAGTGCGCGCAGCACCTCCGCGTAGAGCAGCCGCAGTTGCAGCCGGGCGAAGTGGGCGCCCAGGCAGACGTGCGGGCCGTCCCCGAAGGAGACGTGCGGGTTGGGGGAGCGGGCGAGGTCCAGCCGGTCCGGGTCGGCGAAGGCCCGCTCGTCGCGGTTGGCCGAGGCGTGGAACACCACGACCTTCGCGCCCGCCGCGATGCGCCGGCCCGCCAGCTCGGTGTCCCGTGCGGCGGTGCGCCGGAAGGTCAGCACCGGTGGGTGCCAGCGCAGCAACTCCTCGACAGCCGTGCTGAGTTCGATCTTCCCGGCGCGCAGCAGGGCGTACGGCTGCGGATGCCCGGCCAGCGTCAGCAGGCCGCCGGGGGCCGCGCCGCGGACCGTGTCGTTGCCCGCGACGGTGAGCAGGAAGAAGAACATCTCCAGCTCGGGGGCGGTGAGCTCGGGGTCGGTGGCGAGGGTCGTCATGATGTCGTCGGCGGGGTGCCGGCGCTTGTGGGCGGCCAGTTTGTGCGCGTAGCCGAACATGTCCCCCAGCAGCGCGGGGGAGCGCGGGTTCAGCGGCTTGCCCGAGCCGTCCAGCACCACGGGGGCGGCCTCGTCCGGGTCCTGGTAGCCGATCACCCGCCGGGTCCAGTCCAGCAGCAGCCGCCGGTCGCCCTCCGGGACGCCCAGCAGGTCCGTGAGGTTGAGCAGTGCGTACTCGTCGGTGACGGCCGCCACCAGATCGAGGGTGCCGTCCTGGTGCGCGGCCCGCTCCAGCGCCGCCGCGAGCAGGGCGCGCGCCCGGTTCCGGGCGAGGGCCGCGAACCGTTCGATCCGCCCCGGCGTGAACGCCCGGCTCACCAGCCGCCGCAACCTCCCTTGTCCCGGCGGGTCCTGATTGAGCATCATGCGCCGGATGAACGGCAGGTCCGCCGGGTCGGGGTCGCGGATTTGCGTCGCGCCGAGGTGCGAGGAGTACGTGGCCGAGTCCTTCAGGACCCGGACGACGTCCGCGTGCCGGGTCACCGCCCAGAACCCCGGACCGGCGGGCCAGCCCAGCACCTCGGGCTCCGCCTGCCAGGCCACCGGGTGCTCGTCGCGCAGGACGCGGTAGGCGTCGTACGGCACCCCGGTGGCGTACCGCCGCGGATCGAAGACGTCCGGCACCGGCGCCGCCTCGCGCACGCTCATGCGGGGCCGTCCGCGCGCAGGAAGTCCTCCACCACCCGGATCAGCTCCAGCGGTGTCTCGTCCATCGCGTAGTGCCCGGCACCGGGCAGGGTGACGAGCTGTCCGTTGCGGTACCAGGACAGCCAGGTCTCCCGCAGCAGCCCGGGCGACACGGCCGGGTCCAGCTCGCCCGCCACGGCCAGCGCGGGCACCTCGCTGCCGGTCACCTCGGTGTGGAAGTCCTCGCCCGCCCACGAGTCGAGCCAGGCCCGGAACGCCTTCGGGTCGCTGCGCCCGAGGGAGAGCGCGACCATCCGGTCCAGCCAGGCGTCCGGGCGGCGCCCGCCGGTGGTGAAGTCGATGATCGCGCGCCGGTTGGCCGCCTTGTGCGCCGCGTCCGTGAACAGTGCGCCCTGCTCGCCCGAAAGCGGCATGCCCGCGGCGGGCACCGGGGAGACGCCGACGATCCGGCGCAGCCGCTCGGGGGCGAGCGCGAGCAGCCGCTGGGCCACCGCGCCGCCCATGGAGTGCCCGATCACCGAGAACCGCCCCCAGCCGAGCCGGTCGGCCAGCGCCACCAGGTCCCCGGCCGCGCGGGTCGTCGTGTACGGCCCCTCGGCGTCCGCGGCCTCGCCGTAGCCGCGCAGGTCGACCGCCACATACGTGAAGGCGGCGCGGTCCAGGTCGGGCAGGACGGCCGCGTAGGCCGAGCGGTCGGCGAACCAGCCGTGCACGGCGAACACCCGGTGGGCGCCGCCGCCGTGCACCTCATGGGGCAGTACGAAGGAGTTCATGCGCCTACCGTGACCCGGACGCCCGAGCACGGCAAGGGCGCGGACGGGGCACACCTCGGGGCGGGTTCACGCGATGGTGTGATCATGTCCCGTGCGGGGGATGGGTGTTCGGGGCCGGGGGTAGGGCCCGGCCATGACGCAGCCGTTCGAACTCCCGCACTTCTACATGCCGTTCCCCGCGCGGCTCAATCCGCACCTCGACGAGGCCCGCGCCCATTCCACCGCGTGGGCGCGCGAGATGGGCATGCTGGAGGGCTCCGGGATCTGGGACCAGGCCGACCTGGACGCGCACGACTACGGACTGCTGTGCGCCTACACCCACCCCGACTGCGACGGCCCCGCCCTGTCGCTGATCACCGACTGGTACGTATGGGTGTTCTTCTTCGACGACCACTTCCTGGACATGTTCAAGCGCACCCAGGACCGCGCCGCCGGCAAGGCCCACCTCGACCGGCTGCCGCTGTTCATGCCGATCGACCCCCAGACCCCCGTACCCGAGCCCGAGAACCCGGTCGAGGCGGGTCTGAAGGACCTGTGGGCGCGTACGGTGCCCGCGATGTCCGCCGACTGGCGCCGCCGCTTCTCCGTGGCCACCGAGCACCTGCTCAACGAGTCGATGTGGGAGCTGTCCAACATCAACGAAGGGCGGATCGCCAACCCCGTCGAGTACATCGAGATGCGCCGCAAGGTGGGCGGCGCGCCCTGGTCCGCCGGGCTGGTGGAGTACGCGACGGCCGAGGTGCCCGCCGCCGTCGCCGGGACCAGGCCGCTGCGGGTGCTCATGGAGACCTTCGCCGACGCCGTCCACCTGCGCAACGACCTCTTCTCCTACCAGCGCGAGGTCGAGGACGAGGGCGAGAACAGCAACGGCGTGCTCGTCCTGGAGACCTTCTTCGGCTGCACCACCCAGCAGGCCGCCGACATCGTCAACGACATCCTCACCTCGCGCCTGCACCAGTTCGAGCACACCGCGCTCACCGAGGTGCCCGCCGTCGCCCTGGAGCACAGCCTCACCCCCGCCGAGACGGCCGCGATCGCCGCCTACGCCAAGGGACTCCAGGACTGGCAGAGCGGCGGCCACGAATGGCACCTGCGCTCCAGCCGCTACATGAACAAGGGCGCGCGGGACGACTCGCCCTGGCGGCTGCCCAGCGGCCCCGGCACCTCCGCCGCCCAAGTCGGCGCCCTGCTCGCCGCAGCCGCGCACGAACGCCTGCGCGCCTACTCCCATGTGCCCCACCAGAAGGTCGGTCCGTCCATCCTGCCCGAGTTCCACATGCCGTTCGCCCTGGAACTCAGCCCCCACCTCGACGCCGCCCGCCGTAATCTGCGCGTCTGGTGCGATCGCATGGGCATCCTCCAGGAGGGCGTCTGGGACGAGGACAAGCTGCGCGCCTGCGACCTCGCCCTGTGCTCCGCCGGACTCGACCCCGACGCCACCCCCGAGGCCCTCGACCTCAGCGCCCAGTGGCTCGCCTTCGGCACCTACGGCGACGACTACTACCCCCTGGTCTACGGCCACCGCAGGGACCTGGCCGCCGCCCGCCTCAGCACCGCCCGGCTGTCCGCCTGCATGCCCGTCGACGGCGAGCCCCCGCTGGTGCCCGCCAACGCCATGGAGCGCTCCCTGCTCGACCTGTGGGCCCGCACCACCGCCCCGATGAGCACCGGGCAGCGCCGCACCCTCAGACGAGCCGTGGACTCCATGACCGAGAGCTGGGTGTGGGAACTGTCCAACCAGCTCCAGAACCGCGTCCCCGACCCGGTCGACTACCTGGAGATGCGCCGCGCCACCTTCGGCTCCGACCTCACCCTCAGCCTGTGCCGGATGGGCCGGGGCCCCGCGGTCCCGCCCGAGCTCTACCGCAGCGGCCCGGTGCGCTCCCTGGAGAACGCCGCCATCGACTACGCCTGCCTGCTCAACGACATCTTCTCCTACCAGAAGGAGATCGAGTACGAGGGTGAGATCCACAACGCGATCCTGGTCGTGCAGAACTTCTTCGGCGTCGACTACCCGACCGCGCTCGGCGTCGTCCACGACCTGACCACCCAGCGCATGCGGCAGTTCGAACATGTGGTCGCCCATGAACTGCCCGTGCTGTACGACGACTTCGGGCTGTCCCCGCAGGCCCGCAGGGCGATGGACGGCTATGTCGACGACCTGCGGAACTGGCTGGCCGGAATCCTTAACTGGCACCGCAGCGTGGACCGTTACAAGGACGCCTGGCTCGGGCGGCGCGCCCACGGCTTCCTGCCCGACCGCCCGCCCGCGCACCCGCTCCTCGCTCTGGGCTGACCGGCCGCTGGGGCACATGGGCCGAGCCGGCTCCGGGCCGGGGCCGGGGCCGGCGCGTCCGTAGTGACTACCCGTCGCCGGCCTCCGGGCAGTCTCACTCGTTCGTGTCTCGTCGCGGGCCGGTGCGCCGGGTAGATCACCGGCCGGAGGCGAGCGAACCATGGAACACACTGCGTTGCGGCCCAGGCCGTTGCCGGGCCGGGGACCACGGGCGGGCGGCGGCCCCGCCCACCACCCGCATGCCGCGTCCCGGCGCGGCCGGCGGCTGCGGACCCTCGTGCTCGGCGCCTGCGCGGGCACGCTGCTGGTGCTGTCCGGCGTGGGCATCGGCGCGGTCGGCGCCACGGTGCTCGGCGCGGGCCGCGGCACCGGGGCGGGTCCACGGGCGGCGGTCGCGCGGGAGAGCGTGCCGGGAGCCACCCTGGGCGTGGAGGCCGTCGACTACGGCAGCCCCGGCGCACTGGTGGTGGGCGTGCACACGCCCGGCCCCGGCTACCGGGCGGGCCTGGCCCGCGGGGACATCCTGCTCCAGTTCGGCGGCGCCCGCGTCGACACCGCCGCCGACCTGGCCCGCGCGGTCGCCCACGCCCGCCCCGGCAGCGAGGTCCTGCTCACCGTGCGGCACCGCGACGGCGGATTCCAGCAGCTGACGGTGGTACCGGGGGTGGTGACGTGAGTGTGCCGGACCTCCGGGGCCTGCCCGAGTTCACCGGGTGACGGCCTGAGGTTGCCCGAGTCCGCCGGGCTGCTGGGTCATGTCCGGTGACCCGCGATCGGCCGATGGGGTCGCGTGGCCCGGTCCGGGCGGGCAGGATGCTGCCCTGGGGGCGCCGACGGTGCCCGCACCCGCCCGACCAGCCAGAACCGCCCGGAGGCCCGGATGACCGGCAGTACGACCACGCCCTTCAGCGCAGCCGACCACAGGGCCCGCATGGAGCGCGCCGCGCGTGCCGCGGCCGACGCCGGTCTCGCCGGGCTGCTCGTGGCACCGGGTCCTGACATGGTGTGGCTGACCGGCTACACCCCCACCGCCGTCACCGAGCGGCTCACCCTGCTGGTCCTCGCCCCCGGCCAGGACCCCGTACTGGTCGTCCCCACCCTGGAGGCCCCGGACGCCGAGCACTCCGCCGCCGGCGAGGTACTCACCCTGCGCGACTGGACCGACGGCAAGGACCCCTACGCCGTCACCGCCGAGCTGCTCGACGGCCGCGGCCGCTACGGCATCAGCGACAACACCTGGGGCATGCACGTCCTCGGCCTCCAGCGCACCCTGCCCGACAGCTCCTACGCCGCCCTCACCGACGCCCTGCCCATGCTGCGCGCGGTCAAGGACGCCGCCGAGGTGGAGCTGCTCGCGGCCGCCGGAGCCGCGGCCGACGCGGCGTTCGAGGAGATCCGCAAAGTGTCCTTCGCCGGGCGCCGCGAGTCCGACCTCGGCCGGGACCTCGCCGCGCTGCTGCGCCGCTTCGGCCACTCCCAGGTCGACTTCACCATCGTCGGCTCCGGCCCCAACGGCGCCAACCCGCACCACGAGGTCGGCGACCGCGTCATCCGGCGCGGCGACATGGTCGTCCTCGACTTCGGTGGCCTGAAGGACGGCTACGGCTCCGACACCACGCGCACCGTGCACGTCGGCGAGCCCACCGAGGAGGAGCGCCGGGTCCACGACATCGTGCGCGCCGCCCAGGAGGCCGGCTGCCAGGCGGTGCGGCCGGGCGCGGCCTGCCAGGAGGTGGACCGCGCCGCCCGCGAAGTGATCACCGACGCCGGGTACGGCGAGTACTTCATCCACCGCACCGGGCACGGGATCGGCGTCACCACGCACGAGCCGCCGTACATGATCGAGGGCGAGGAGCTGCCGCTGGTACCCGGCATGTGCTTCTCGGTGGAGCCCGGCATCTATCTGCCCGGCCGGTTCGGGGTGCGCATCGAGGACATCGTCACGGTGACCGGGGACGGCGCCCGCCGCCTCAACAACACGACCCGCGAGATGATCCTCGTGGACTGACGGCCCGAGCCCGAGCCCACGGCGGGCCCGGCGCGAGAACACCCGACGACACCCGGAACGGCGACGCGCGATCCATGAACCAGGCACCGACCCCCACCGCGGACACCGTCCGCCAACTGGTCCGTACGCTGCTCAAGGAAGGGCCGCGGGGCGACGGGCCCGACGTACGGCCCGTGCGCGAGGAGCACCCGTACACCTGGTGGGTCGGCACCCGCCACGTGCTGCGCCTCGCCCCCGACCGGGAGGCGTCCGCCCGGCGCCGCCGGGAGCTGCGGCTGCGCGCCCTGGTCCGCCCGCACGTCCCGGTCGCGGTGCCGGTCAGCGTCGCACACGCCGACTGGGCGCCCGGCCTCGCCTGCACCCTGGACACCGTGGTGCCCGGCGGCACCGCCGAGGAGCACGAGGTGTCGGCGGCCGGCGAGGGCGATCTCGCCGGGCTGCTCACCGGGTTGCGCGCGGTACCGGTGCGCCAGGCCGATTCGCTCGGCGTGCCGCGCGCCGCCCCGCGCTCCCTGGAGGCGCTGCGCCGGATGGCCGTGCACGCGGCCGAACGGCTCGCCGCCGCCGACGAGTTCGACGCCGCGCCGATGTACCAGCTCACCCCGGCCGGCGCCGCCCAGCTCGCCGCGCAGCCCGGTGCCGCCGTGCTCACCCACCACGGGCTGACCGGCGAACACGTGGTGGTCGCCGCCGACGGGCGGGTGCGCGGCGTCCTCGACTGGACCGAGGCGGCGCTCGGCGACCCCGCCGAGGACATCGCGGGGCTCGCCGTCGCCGTCGGCTCCCCGGCCGCCGTCCGCGCCGCCACCCTCGCCGGGTACGGCGCCCGCCCCTGCCTGCGCGGCCTGTGGCTCGCCCGCTGCGACACCGTGCTGCGCCTCGCGGACCGCCTCGACGGCCGCACCGCGGGCGACCCGGCGCTGCCGCGCACCCGGCTGCGCCGGGCGTGGGAGCCGATCCTGCTGGAGCGGGTGACGGACTTCAAGACGGCGGGGGAGGAGCCGTGACCGCCGCTCAGGGCTGGCTGAGCACCACGCACGACTCGCCGGGCAGCTGGAGCACGCCGTCCGCGCCCGGCGCGGCCACCGGCTCCCACGCGGCGAGGACCAGCGCCGGGCGGGAGCCCAGGGGGATGGCGGCCGGCTCCTTGCCGAGGTTCACCGCGACCCGGACATCGCCGCGCCGGAACGCCAGCCAGCGGGCCTGTCCGTCGTAGGCCACCTTCGTGTCGGCGAGGTCCGGGTCGGTGAGGTCCGGCTGGTCGCGGCGCAGCGCGATCAGCCGCCGGTACCAGTCCAGCATCCTCGCGTGGTCCGGGCGTCCGGGCTCCGACCAGTCGAGGCAGGAGCGCTCGCGGGTCGCCGGGTCCTGCGGGTCCGGTACGTCCTCCTCGGCCCAGCCGTGCGCCGCGAACTCCCGGCGCCGGCCGCGTCGTACCGCCTCCGCGAGGTCGGGGTCCGTGTGGTCGGTGAAGTACTGCCAGGGCGTGCCGGCCGCCCACTCCTCGCCCATGAACAGCATCGGCGTGAACGGCGCGGTCAGCACCAGCGTCGCCGCGCAGGCCAGCAGGCCGGGGGAGAGGTGCGCGGACAGCCGGTCGCCCTGGGCGCGGTTGCCGATCTGGTCGTGGGTCTGGGCATAGCCGAGCAGCCGGTGCCCGGCGAGGCGCGCGCGGTCCAGCGGACGCCCGTGGTGCCGCTCGCGGAAGGCGGAGTACGTGCCGTCGTGGAAGTAGCCCCCGGTGAGCGTCCTGGCCAGCGCGGCGAACGGATCGCGCGCGAAGTCCGCGTAGTAGCCCTGGGATTCGCCGGTGAGCGCGGTGTGCAGGGCGTGGTGGAAGTCGTCGTTCCACTGCGCGTGCAGCCCCAGCCCGTTCTCCGCGCGCGGCGTGATGAAGCGCGGGTTGTTCAGGTCGCTCTCGGCGATCAGGAACAGCGGCCGGTCCAGCTCCGCCGCGAGGTGGTCGACGGCCGCCGACAGCTCCTCCAGGAAGTGGACGGCGCGGGTGTCGTACAGCGCGTGCACCGCGTCCAGGCGCAGCCCGTCGAGCCGGAAGTCCCGCAGCCACGCCAGCGCGCTGCCGGCGAAGTACGCCCGCACCTCGTCCGAACCGGGCCCGTCCAGGTTCACCGCCGCGCCCCACGGCGTGGAGTACGCGTCGGTGAAGTACGGCCCGAAGGACGGCAGATGGTTCCCGGAGGGCCCCAAGTGGTTGTGCACGACGTCCAGTACGACACCGAGCCCCAGTTCGTGCGCCCGGTCCACGAACCGCTTCAGCGCCTCGGGGCCGCCGTACGGCTCGTGCACCGCCCACGGCGCCACCCCGTCGTACCCCCAGCCGTGCCGTCCGGGGAACGGGCACAGCGGCATCAACTCGATGTGCGTGACGCCCAGTTCGGCCAGATGGCCGAGGCGCCGCGCCGCCGCGTCCAGGGTGCCCTCGGGGGTGTACGTGCCCACATGCAGCTCGTAGAGCACCGCGCCCGGCAACTCCCGCCCCGGCCACGGCACCCGCCACGCGTACCGCTCCTGGTCCACGACCGCGCTGAGCCCGTCCGGGCCGTCCGGCTGGCGGCGCGAGCGCGGGTCGGGCAGCACCGGACCGTCGTCCAGCGCGAACCCGTAGCGGGCGCCGTCGCCCGCCCGCGCCTCCCCCTTCCACCAGCCCGCGCGCTCCGGATCGCGCGCCAACGCCTGTGCGGCGCCCTCGCACTGGAGCGTCACCCGGTCTGCCTGCGGTGCCCACACCTCGAACTGCACGGACGGTTCCCCTTCGTCTGCTCACCGTGATGTCCCGCGTTCCCATCGTGCCCGCCCGCGCCGCCGATCCCTCCTTCCATCGGGGGCTTTTCACCGGGTGTCGTGCGATGTTTCCCGGCGGGCCGCACGGAAGTACCGGCGCGGAGGCGCCGATTGCCCGCTTTCTGGACACCCGCCGCCCGCTGACCGACAATCACAGGCGTGACGTCGTCCTTCGAGTTCCCCACCGCCCCGGCCCCGGCGTCCGCGCGGCTGTCCGACACGGAGCGGGAAGCGGCGCTGGAGGTGCTGCGGGACGGCGCGGCCAAGGGCCGGTTGTCGCACGACACGTTCGTGCGCCGCATGGAACTGGCGCTCGCCGCGCGCCACGCCGGCGAACTCGCCGTCCTCGTCGCCGACCTGCCCCGCGAGAGCCGCCTCTCCCGCGCGGTGTTCGGCACCGTGGAGGCCGTCTCCGGGTTCACGGTACGACTGCGCCGCGCCTGGCAGGCCGAGCGGCTGCCCAAGCTGCTGCTGCCGGGACCGGACCACACCCGCCCGCTGCGCATAGGCCGCGACCCCGGCAACGGGCTGCGGCTGACCCACGAGACGGTCTCGCGGGTGCACGCCGAACTCAGTCATCAGGGCGGGCTGTGGATCCTGCGGGACCTCGGCTCCACCAACGGCACCACCGTCAACGGCCGCCGGGTGATCGGCGCGGTCGCGGTCCGCGAGGGCGACCAGGTCGCGTTCGGACGGGTGGCGTACCGGCTGTCGGTGAGCTGAGCGCGCGGCCGCCACCGCGGTCGTTCGAACGGGTGACCCGCACTGCGGAACCGGAGGCGTCCTGCCGATGCAACGGGCATGACGCACTTCACCACCAGAGCGGCCGCGGCAGCCGGCGTGCTGCTGGCCGCCGCCGGTCTCCTCGCAGCGACCCCGGCCCAGGCGGCGCCCCGTCTGCACGGCAACCGGCTGCACCTCACCATCACCCCGTCGGGCGACCGGGCCGGCGGCGAGCACAGCGCCCTGCTGCGCTGCCTGCCGCCGCACGGACACCCGTACGCGGCCGAAGCCTGCGCCGAACTGACCGCCGCCCGCGGCGACATCGACCGCATCCCGGCCCGCAAGGTGTTCTGCCCGCGGATCTACTCCCCGGTCACCGCCACCGCGCACGGCCGCTGGAACGGTCGGCTGGTCGACTTCCGGCGGACGTACACCAACTCCTGCGAACTGCGGGCGCGCACCGGCTCGGTCTTCGCCCTCGGCGGCTGATCCGCCGGCGACCTCACTGACACGCCTGCTCGCGGGCCTGCCGGGCGGCCAGCAACACCGTGCGGGACTGGTGTTCCACCTGGTGGTCCAGCGGCACCCAGCGGGCCCGGAAGCGGCGGGCGAAGGCGTCGGACCAGGCGGCGACGAGCCGTTCGAGGTCCGGCGCCGCCCGGTCCCCGCTCTCCCGCAGCACCCGCAGCAGCATCGCGGCGGCCCGCAGCGGCAGCCGCCGCCCGAACGCGTCCACGCTGCCCACGTACGCCATCGTGGTGGCGGCCGGAGCGGCGCGGGTCCAGTCCTCGGCCAGCCCCGGAATCAGCTCCAGCGCCCAGCGCGCCGCCCGCAGCAGCGGCCCGTCGGCGCCGTCGAGCCGGGGCAGCGCCTGCGCGAGCACCCGCTCCACCTCCAGCGAGTCCCGCAGCAGCCGCCGGGCCAGCCGTCGCATCGCCGCCTCGGGAGCCGGGTGCGGCGCCGGGTCGTCCACCAGGTCGCTGGCCCACATCGGCACCTCCACCACCGCGGTCAGACCTCCGTGGCGGTGTGCGTGGTACCAGGTGCTGTGCCGGGCGTCGTCCGGCATGCTCGGGTAGGCCGCGCCCGTCTCGGGGCCCGGCATCACATGCACTCCGGGCCCGGACGCCGGCCAGCCCGCGGCGTCCGAGGCGCCGGTCTCCACCGGGATGTGCAGCTGCGCCGCCGACTTGGCGAAGGGCTCCGCGAGGCCCGGTACGTCACGGGTCAACTGCACCCAGCTGCCGCCCAGATCGGTGCCGTGCAGGGTCACCTGGAGGTAGGGGCGCAGCTCGTCGATGACGCCGGTCAGGGCGCGGGTCTCGGGCGGCAGCCGGTCCGGGGGCAGCACGGACGGCGACCACTCCGGCTGTTCGGCGTTGGTCGGCCGGTAGAAGCCGAGGTGGTAGTCGAGCAGGGTGCGCGGGGCGGGGGTGACATGGAGGGCGGCGCCGTCCGGGTCCGCGCACAGCAGGAAGTGCCAGGAGATGCCGGTGCGCAACTCCCGTTCCGCCAGCACCCGTCGGGCCAGCGCCCGCAGGGTCGAGCCGCCGGCCGGCTCGTTGGCGTGGGCGCCCGCCACCACCAGCACCGACCGGCGTGCGTGCCCCACCGACAGCAGGTGCAGCGGCCGTCCCGCGCGCGAGCGGCCCACCTGCCGCAGCACGCACAGCCCCGGCTCCGCGGCGGCCAACGCCTCTGCACAGGACACCAGTTCGGGAACGCTGGGATAGCGCAGCTCCGGCAGGAGACTCACCCCCGATGCGTCCGCCCTGCTTCGCCCTCCCAGTCCCGCACGGTGCGCGGTGACTGTCAAGCGTTGAACCAGATGCCCGCACGGCACATGCCAACCGGAGCCGCGGCCACCGCATCCGCCGTGCTCACCGCTGGTGCAAACCCCGTCCCGCGAGCGCCAGGAACACCTCGCCCAGCGCCTCCGAGAGCGTCGGATGCGGATGCACGAGCCGCGCCACATCGGCCGCTTCGGCCTCCCACCCGACGATCAGCTGACCCTCGGCGATGAGTTCGGAGACGCCCGGGCCGACCAGGTGCAGCCCGAGGACCCGCCCGCCACCGGCCTCGGCGACCACCTTCACCATCCCGCCCCGGCCGTGCACCATCCCCTTCGCCAGCGCGGTCAGCGGCATGCCCCGCACGGCCACCTCGTGCCCCCGCGCCCGCGCCTCGGCCTCCGTGAGCCCGACGGCGGCGGTCTGCGGGGAGGAGTACGTCACACGGGGTACGGCCGCGTAGTCGACCGGGGCGGGCCGCAGTCCGGCGAGCGTCTCGGCGACGACGAGTCCTTCGGCGAAGGAGGCGTGCGCGAGGCCGGGCGAGGGCGGCGGCAGCAGATCGCCGACGACATGGATGCCGGGTACGGCCGTCTCCAGCCGGTCCCAGTCGGCCGGTACGACGAATCCGCGCGCGTCCGCCGCGAGACCGGCCGCGGCCAGGCCCAGGCCCTCGGTGACCGGTACCCGGCCGACCGCCACCAGGAGCCGCCGCGCGCCCAGCGTCCGGGTCTCGCCGCGCGCGGTGCGCACCCGTGCCCGTACGCCGTCGTCCAGCACCTCCGCGTCCAGCAGCCGCGCCCCGGTGTGGACGTCGACGCCGCGTCCTCGCAGCCCGCGGGCGAGATGCCGGCTCACGTCCGCGTCCTCCAGGGGCAGCAGCCGCTCGGCCGCCTCCACCAGGGTGACCTCCGCGCCCAGGGAGCGGTGCAGGGAGGCGTACTCCGCCCCGATCGCGCCCCCGCCGAGGACCAGGACGGAGTCCGGCAGGCCCGGCGCGAACAGCGCGTCGTCGCTCGTCACCATCCGCCGCCCGTCCGGTACCAGACCGGGGAGCGCGCGCGGGCGCGAACCGGTGGCGAGGACGATGCCACGGCGCGCGGTGAGGTGGTGCACGCCGGGCGCGTCCCCCGCGCGCGAGCCCTCCTCCCGTACGCCCTCCACCAGCACCGTCCGCGCCCCGGTCAGCCGCCCGCTGCCCCGCACCACCCGCACCCCCGCCGCCGCCAGATGCGCCCGCAGCCCCTTGTGGTTGCGCGCCACGATGTCGTCGCGGGTGGCCGCCAGCGCCGGCCAGTCGACGGAGTCCAGCGTGGCCTTCACCCCCCACCGCTCACGGGCCTCGGCGATGCCGTCGACCAGTTCGGCGGCGTGCAGCATCGCCTTGCTCGGGACGCAGCCGCGGTGCAGACAGGTGCCGCCCAGCTCGTCGCGTTCGACGAGGACGACGCCGAGACCGAGGGCGGCGGCGCGCAGGGCGGTGGCGTAACCGCCCGTGCCGCCGCCGATGACGACGACATCCGCCGTGCCGTCCGTGACCTCCGCCCCGCCCGCGGCCCCCGCCGTGCCCGTCGCCTTCGCCCTGCCCGTGGCATCCGCTGTGTTCGTGCTCATGGTCACCACTCTGCGGCCGCCCCTTGCCATGCGTCCAAGGCAATGTTCTTGTAGCTTCCATGCACAACGCTTATGGAAAGGCGCGGAGTTGAGCCTGCGGCAGATGGAGTACTTCGTGACGGTCGTCCAGGAGGCGTCCTTCACCCGCGCGGCCGAGATCCTGCACGTCAGCCAGCCCGCGCTATCGCACCAGATCAAGGCGCTGGAGCGGGAGGTCGGCGGGGCCCTGCTGGAGCGGCTGCCCCGCGGCGCCCGGCTCACCCCGATGGGCCGCGCCTTCCTGCCCGGCGCCGAACTCGCCGTGCGCAGCGCCGGCCAGGCCCGCCGGGCGGCCCGCGCCGCCGCCGGCGCCGAGGGCGGCGAACTGCACATCGCCGCCCTGCACTCCATCGCCGTCGGCGCCCTGCCCGACGTCTTCGCCCGCTGGCGCGCCGCCCACCCCCGAGTCCTCCTGCGGCTGCGCGAGTACGCCACCGCCGAGGCCCTGGAGGAGGCCGTACGGCGCGGCACCGCCGACCTCGCCATCGGGCCCGAGCCCGCCGAACCGGTCGGCGCCGTGGTGCCGATCGGCGCGGAGGAGATCGTCCTGGTGGTGCCGCTCGACGACCGGGTCGCGGGCCGTGCCACGGTGACGCTGCCCGAACTGGCCGACCGCGCCTGGGTCCGCTGCGCCATGGAACCCGTCGTACACGGCGCCCGCTTCCTCGACTGGGCCTGCGGACGGGCCGGGTTCACGCCCCGGACCGCCGTGTGGACCGAGCAGTCCTCGACGGCCGTGCGGATGGCCGCCGCCGGGGCCGGGGTGTGTGCCGCGCCCGCGCACATCGTGCGGGGGACCGTGGGTGAGGACTGTGTGCTGCTCACCCCCGACCCGTGCTGGCGGCGCCCGCTGGCCGTCTACGCCCGGTCGGCACCCACCGGAGCCGCCGCCGCCTTCACCGAGCTGCTGCGCGCCCGCTGGCCCGCCCTGAGCGGTGTTCCGGAGCGGCCCGGACGGCTGCCGCTCACTCCCGCGTGACCCGCTCAAGCAGCGCCACCGGCAGCGGCCCGAACAGGTCCGCGAGGAGCACGCGGCCGGTGAACTCCCGCTCCGGCGCCAGCACGTCACGCCACCGGCCGGGCGGCAGCGGCAGGCCGGTGTCCCGCCAGCCGCCCGACTCCGCCAGTCGCAGCGACAGCCGGGTCACCGCCGTGACCACCTCCCCGGAGCGGCCGAAGGCCGTGCAGTGCTCCGCCGCCGGGCCCTCAGCGGGCAGCGGGTCGTACGACGCGGACGCCCCGAACGCACCGGGCCTGCGGGCCCGCAACCCCAGCGCCGCGCGCGTCAACCCGCCCTTCTCGCCCTGGGTTTGGGGCGGCAGGGGCACCGGTCGGCGGTTGTCCGGGTCCACCAGCGCCCGGAACTCGCCCTCGGCGCCCTGGTAGACGTCGGGGACGCCCGGCATCGTCAGGTGCACCAGGGCCGTGCCGAGGACATTGGCCCGGATGTGCGGCTCCAGCGCCTTGCGGAAGGCGGACACGCGGTCGCCGGGCGGCCCGCAAGGACCGGCCGCGACGAACGCGGCCACCGCCTCCTCGTACGGCGCCTCCCGCTCCGTCCAGCTGGTGTACATGCCGGCCTCGCGCACGTGCTTCAGCAGGTACTCCCGCACCCGCTCCTCCCCTGCCGGGCCGAGCCCGAACACCGTCTGCCAGGCCGCCCACACCAGTTGCCCGTCCGGGGCGCCCTCCGCGGGCCGGGTCACCTCGGCCACCAACTCCGCCCAGCGACCGGGGCATTCGGTGAGCACAGCGAGGGCCGCACGGACATCGGCGCTGCGCTTGGTGTCGTGCGTGGTGACGGCCGTACCGGTGAGCGGCCACTCGCTCTGCACACGGGCGCAGTACGTGTGGAACTCGCGCGGGGAGATCCCCGGCCGGCCCGGGTCGCCGCCCACCTCGTTCGCCGACAGCAGCGGCACATAGCGGTAGAACGCCGTGTCCTCCACGGACTTGGCCCGCAGCGCCGAGGCCGTCTGCGCGAACCGGGTGCGCAGCTCCAGCCGGTCGGCGTGGTCCGGCGCGGCCGGGTCGCCGGGCGCCTCGACGAGCAGGTGCCGCACCAGGTCGACCGCCTCCGCCTCCTCCCGGACCACGAAGGCGAGCCGGGCCTCCTCGGCGGCCTCCTCGGTGATCACGGCGGCCGCGTCCCCGGAGGCGTACGGCCGGTAGACCCGCATCCGGACCAGGAGTTCCTCCAGGGCCGTACGCAGCGCCCAGGGGGCCCGGTCGCGCAGCGCCAGGTCCGGCGAGGTCGCGCACAGCCGCGCCGCGACCCGTGTGAGCCGCTCGGTCTCGGTGGCCAGCTCGTGCGTGAGCACCTTGTAGGCGGCCCGGCGCGCCGTGGCGTCCCAGACCCCGCCCCGGTCCGCCTGCGGGGCCGCGAACATCCGGTACTCGGTGAGGAGTTCGGCGGCCCCGTCCGGATCCGTGAACAGGCCGTCCACCCGGCGCAGGGCGTCGTAGCCGGTGGTGCCCGCGACCGGCCAGGAGGGGGGCAGGCGCTCGTCGTCGGCGAGGATCTTCTCGACCACCGTCCAGCGGCCGCCGCTCGCCTCGTGCAGCCGGGCGAGATAGCCGTCGGGGTCGGCGAGCCCGTCGGGATGGTCGATGCGCAGCCCGTCGGCCACGCCCTCGTCCAGCAGCTGGAGGATCTTGGCGTGGGTGGCGTCGAACACCTCGGGGTCCTCCACCCGCACCCCGATCAGCTCCGAGATGCTGAAGAACCGCCGGTAGTTCAGCTCGGTGCGGGCCAGCCGCCACCACACCGGGCGGTACCACTGGGCGTCCAGCAGCTCGGGCAGGGGCAGCCGCTCGGTGCCCGCGCGCAGCGGCAGGACGTGGTCGTGGACGCGGAGCGTGTCGCCGTCGGTCCGCAGGTGCTCCAGCTCGGCGCCGAGCGGGGCGCCGAGGACGGGCAGCAGCACCCGGCCGCCCCCGGCGTCCCAGTCGATGTCGAACCAGCGCGCGTACGGCGACTCGGGGCCCTCGCGCAGCACCTCCCACAGGGCGCGGTTGTGCGCGGGCGCCATCGCCATGTGGTTCGGCACGATGTCCAGGACCAGGCCGAGGCCGTGCTCGCGGGCGGTCCGGGACAGCGCGCGCAGCCCCTCCTCGCCGCCCAGCTCCGCGCGGACACGGCCGTGGTCCACCACGTCGTAGCCGTGCGTGGAGCCCGGCACGGCCTCCAGGACGGGGGACAGGTGCAGATGGGAGACGCCGAGCGAGGCCAGGTACGGGACGGCCGCCGCGGCGGCCGCGAACGGGAAGGCGGGCTGGAGCTGAAGCCGGTAGGTGGCCGTGGGCACCCCCGGTCCGGGTCGGGCAGAGGTCATGGGGACCTACGTACCCGCCCCGCCGCGTTTCGTGTCACCCGAGGCGGTGCCGGTGGGCGAGGCGGCTCATTCGCGCTCACCCACACGGCCTACGGCGCCCCGCGCCGTGCCGCGCCGTCCCCCCAGGACGGCGCTCCGCGTGCTCCTACTCCGGCCGGCGCAGGACCAGGAGGCTGCGGCCCTCCAGCGTGAGCCGGTCGCCCGCCCCCGCCTTCGCGCCCGAACCCGGCGGCACCCCCTCCGCGCGGGCCGTGTCGACCACCACCTGCCACTGCCGGCCGTGGTTCACCGGCACCCGGAAGCCGAGAGCCTCCGGGGAGGCGTTGAACATCAGCAGGAAGGAGTCGTCGGTGATCCGCTCCCCGCGCGGGCCCGGCTCGGAGATCGCGTTGCCGTTCAGGAACACGGTCAGCGCGGACACCCGCGCCGCGTCCCAGTCCCGCCGGGTCATCTCCGCGCCCTCCGGGGTGAACCAGGCGATGTCGGACAGCTCGCCGTGGCTGCCCTCCACCGGGCGGCCGTGGAAGAAGCGGCGGCGGCGCAGCACCGGGTGGTCGCGGCGCAGCCACACCATCGTGCGCACGAACTCCAGCAGCTGCCCGCCGTCCTCGGGGTCCTCGGGCCAGCGCAGCCAGGAGATCTCGTTGTCCTGGCAGTAGGCGTTGTTGTTGCCGCCCTGGGTGCGGGCGAACTCGTCGCCGTGACTGATCATCGGCACGCCCTGCGACAGCATCAGCGTGGCGACGAAGTTGCGCGTCTGGCGATCGCGCAGCGCGAGCACCCCGGGGTCGTCGGTCTCGCCCTCCACCCCGCAGTTCCAGGACCGGTTGTGGCTCTCGCCGTCCCGATTGCCCTCCCCGTTGGCCTCGTTGTGCTTCTCGTCGTACGACACCAGGTCGCGCAGCGTGAAACCGTCGTGGCAGGTGACGAAGTTGATGGAGGCCAGCGGGCGGCGGCCGTCGTCCTGGTAGAGGTCGGAGGAGCCGGTCAGCCGGGAGGCGAACTCCGCGAGCGCGCGCGGCTCGCCCCGCCACAGGTCCCGTACCGTGTCGCGATACTTGCCGTTCCACTCGGTCCACAGCGGCGGGAAGTTGCCCACCTGGTAGCCGCCCTCGCCCACGTCCCAGGGCTCGGCGATCAGCTTCACCTGGGAGACCACCGGGTCCTGCTGCACCAGGTCGAAGAACGAGGACAGCCGGTCCACCTCGTGGAACTGCCGGGCCAGGGTGGCCGCGAGGTCGAAGCGGAAGCCGTCGACATGCATCTCGGTGACCCAGTAGCGCAGCGAGTCCATGATCATCTGGAGCACGTGCGGGGACCGCATCAGCAGCGAGTTGCCGGTGCCGGTGGTGTCCATGTAGTACCGGGGATCGTCCGCGAGCCGGTAGTACGACGGGTTGTCGATGCCCTTGAAGGAGAGCGTCGGGCCCAGGTGGTTGCCCTCGGCGGTGTGGTTGTAGACGACGTCCAGGATGACCTCGATCCCGGCCTCGTGCAGCGCCCGGACCGCCGACTTGAACTCCAGCACCTGCTGGCCCCGGTCGCCCCAGGAGGCGTACGCGTTGTGCGGGGCGAAGAAGCCGATGGTGTTGTAGCCCCAGTAGTTGCTCAGGCCCAGGTCGACCAGCCGGTGGTCGTTGACGAACTGGTGTACGGGCATCAGCTCCAGCGCGGTCACGCCGAGCCGGGTCAGGTGGTCGATGACCGCCGGGTGCGCGAGCCCCGCGTACGTGCCGCGCAGCTCCTCAGGGAGGCCCGGATGCCGCATGGTCAGACCCTTGACATGGGCCTCGTAGATCACCGTGTGGTGGTACTCCGTGCGCGGCGGGCGGTCGTCGCCCCAGTCGAAGTACGGGTTGATCACCACCGAGGCCATGGTGTGCGGCGCCGAGTCCAGGTCGTTGCGCCGCTCGGGCGCGTCGAAGTGGTAGCCGTACACCTCCTCGCCCCACCGCACGGCGCCGCCGACCGCCTTCGCGTACGGGTCGAGCAGCAGCTTCGCCGCGTTGCAGCGCAGCCCGCGGCCGGGATCGTAGGGGCCGTGCACCCGGAACCCGTAGCGCTGTCCCGGCATCACCCCCGGCACGTACGCGTGCCGGACGAACGCGTCGCTCTCGCGCAGTTCCACCGCCGTCTCCGAGCCGTCGTCGTGCAGCAGACACAGCTCCACTCGGTCCGCGGCTTCCGTGAACACCGCGAAGTTGGTACCGGCGCCGTCGTAGGTGGCGCCGAGCGGATACGCCTCTCCAGGCCAGACCTGCATGGTGACGACTCTCCCAGGTGAGCGGCGCGCGCGGGGGACGGTTCGCGCGACGGCACGAAGTCTCCCCGAAAGCAGGAATGGGGCCGGCCGGGTACCCCCGGTTATGAAACCGCTCACTCCCGGCGTCCGGGCGGTGCCAAACGGCACGGAAACGCCGAGCAGTTGAGCGAAGCAACCGGGGAACCGACCTGTCCATCCGGCTGCACCGCGCGGCGCTCCCGGAGTACCCTTCCTTGATCGTTGAGACGGGAAAGGCCCCGGTGGCGGAAGGCGGTGCACGGGTGGGCTCGGGAGGGCTGGAGCTGCCCCCTGGTGGCGAGGGTCACGAGGGAGACTCCGCGGACGTCCCGCCCGGCGCGGTGTCCCTGGCACGGCCGATGGACGCGGGATCCATCGGCCCGGAGCTGGACTGGGGCGCCGACGCCTGGCACGAGGTGCGCACCCGCGCCCAGCGGGCCGGCCGGGCCTACATCTGGCTGAACCTCGTGGAGCAGCGGCTGCGTTCGGTCGTCGCCGCCGTCCTGCGGCCCGTCTACGAGCCCGTGCACGGCGACGAATGGGTGGTCGCCGCGGCCGGACCGGCCGGGCAGGAGTGGGTGCAGCGCGCGGTCGCGGTGCGCGAAGTCAGCCGCCGCAAAGGCTACTTGCTCGACCCGGCCGACGACAACGTGCTCAGTTTCCTCACCTTGCCCCAGCTGCGCGAGCTGATGGTGCAGCACTGGCCCTGCTTCGAGCCGTACTTCGACGAGCGCCGCGACCTCGAACTCGCCCTGGACGAGCTGGAGGTGACCCGCAACGTCGTCTCCCGCAACCGCGCCCTGTCCCAGGCCGTTCTCGGCCAGGCGGAGCGCGCCTCGGCCCGGCTCCTGGAGATGCTCGGCGCGGGCGGCGACGTGCCCTCCGCGCGCCGGCTGCCCGTCGACGCGGTCGAGGACCTGGTCGGCGACCGGTACGCCGACGTGGTCGCCGTCCACCCCGACCGGGTGCGGCTGATGCGGCAGTTCCCGGCCGAGGACATCTTCGGCGGCGCCCGCCGCCTGGACGCCATCGGCATCGGCCTCAACCTGCTGGTGCAGAACTTCTCCGGGCGGCGCCTGGTCCGGCTCGCCGAGTCCGGCTGCCGGGTCCGGCTGCTGTTCCTCAACCCCGCCTCCAGCTCGGTCAAGCGCCGCGAGCGCGAACTCGGGATGAAACGGGGCGAACTGAGCCGGTCCGTCGAGATGAACATCCTGCACATGCGCCGGGTGCGCTCCCGGCTGCGCGATCCGGGCGCCTTCGAGATCCAGGTCTACGACGAGACACCGCGCTTCAGCGCCTACCTGGTGGACGGCGACGGCACCGACGGCGTCGCCGTGGTGCAGTCCTACCTGCGCGGGGCGCGGGGGATGGAGTCGCCGGTCCTGGTGCTGCGCAACGGCAGCCGGCTGGTCACCTCGGACGAGACGGGCGAAGTCGGGCTGTTCCCGACATACCGCGAGGAATTCGAGCTGGCCTGGGCGGATTCGCGCCCTGTGTCCTGAAGCGTCCCCCTGGATCCGGCGCGAAGCGGAACGCGGTCCTTCGATTGTCAGTGCCCCGTGCGAGGGTTATGACCACTGGGGGAACGCACCATCACGAAGGGGGACCGCCCATGGGCTGGCACCAGGAGCTGCTGGTCGGCTTCGACCTGGAGACGACCGGCACGGATCCGCGCGAGGCGCGCATCGTCACCGGCGCGGTGATAGAGGTCAGGGCCGGTGAGCCGCTTGGCCACCGGGAGTGGCTGGCCGATCCGGGCGTCGAGATCCCGGCCGACGCGGTCGCGGTGCACGGGATCAGCGGCGAACGGGCGACCGCCGAGGGCGAACCCGCCGACCGGGTGGCCGACGCCATCGCCGGGGCACTGGTGTCGTACTGGCAGGCGGGCGTCCCGGTCGTCGCCTACAACGCGGCGTTCGACCTCACCCTGCTCTCCGCCGAACTGCGCCGCCACCGGCTGCCCTCCCTCGCCGACCGCCTCGGCGGCCCCGCCCCGGCGCCGGTGATCGACCCGTACACCATCGACCGCTGGGCGGACCGCTTCCGCCGCGGCAAGCGCAACCTGGAAGCGGTCTGTGCCGAGTACGGCATCGTCCTGGACGCCGCGCACAACGCGTCCGCCGACGCCCTCGCCGCGGCCCGGCTGGCCGCCGCGATAGCCGTCCGGCATCCCAAGATCGCCGCCCTCGGCCCGGCCGAACTGCACCGCCGGCAGATCGAGTGGTATGCCGAATGGGCGGCCGACTTCCAGGCCTTCCTGCGCCGCAAGGGGGACGGGACGGCGGTGGTGGACGAGCTGTGGCCGCTGCGGGAGCTGACAACCGAGGCGGCGTGAGGCCGAGGCGGTGTGAGGAGGGCCCTCCCCAAGGGGGGACGGCGGCGGATCGCAAGGGCCGGAGCGGAGGACCCGGACGCGGAGGGGTCAGAAGGGGTACCAGCGCACCGACTCGTCCCCGTCCCGCAGCGACGCCACCCGGCGGCGGAACTCGGCCAGCGCCTTGGGATTGCCCGGCGCGTGCTGGGCGACCCAGGCGCAGCTTGCCGTCTCGCGGGCCCCGCGCAGCACCGAGCAGCCCACCCACGCGCGCACGTCCCAGCCGTAGGTCTCGGTGAAGGCGTCGTACGCCGCGGCGGGCAGCCCGTACCGGTCGCGGGAGAGGGCCATCACCACCAGATCGTGCTCGCGCAGATCGGCGGAGAAGGTCTCCAGGTCCACCAGGACCGGACCCTCGGGCCCGATGTGGACGTTGCGGGGCAGCGCGTCGCCGTGGATGGGGCCCGGCGTCAGATGGGGCGTCAGCGCGGCCGCGGCCGCCGCGAAACCGTCCCGGCGCGCCCGCAGATAGGCCGCGTCCTCGGGGTCGATCGCCTCGCCCGCGAGCCGCAGCCAGCGCTCCACCCCGCCCAGCAGTTCACGCCGGGGCAGCGTGAACGGGGGTGCGGGCAGGGCGTGCACCAGGCGCAGCAGCCCGGCCAGGTCGCGCGGCTCGGCGGGCCGTACGGCGTCCGGCAGCCGGTGCCACACCGTCACCGGGTGGCCCTCCACCAGCAGCGGCTCCGGCTCGGCCGCCCGCACCGCCGGCACACCCGCCGAGGCGAGCCAGCCGGCGATGGCCAGCTCCCGCCGGGCCCGCTCCAGCAGCTCCGCGTCCCGCCCCACCTTGACGACCAGGTCACCGGCGGCGAACACCGCGTTCTCGCCGAGCGCCAGCAGCCTCGCGTCCCCGGCCGGCACCGCGGGCAGCCCCGCCGTGGCCAGTACCCGCCGCGCCCGTGCCTCGTCCATCGTGGTGCCTCCGTGCCGCCGTCTTCGCCGAGCAGTTGTCCGGGGACCCGGCAGCCGCCGTTTCCCCCGGTCAGTCTCCCACCCGGCCGGCGCCGGCCGGGCCGGGCGTCATGGGATGTCCGTTCCGCCGTCAGAGATCCACTTTGTGATTACGAAAGCTTGTTGAACAAGTCACAGCTGTGTTCAGAGGTTGATCCGGCCCCCGCCGAACCGGCATTGTTTCGCGCAGCCCGCCCCCACGAGGCCGGGCCCCGGCCGTCGTGCCCGCCCCCACGGGGCACGACGGCCCCTCTAAACTGACGCCGTGACGACCTATGCGGCGCTGTTGCGCGGGATCAACGTCGGCGGCAACCGGAAGCTCCCGATGGCCGACCTGCGCGCCCTGCTCGCCGCCCTCGGCCACACCGGCGTGCGCACCCATCTCCAGAGCGGACAGGCCGTGTTCACCACCGGCCGGGGCGACGAGGAGTCCCTGGCAGCGGAGTTGGGCCGGGCGATCGAGGAGCGCTTCGGCTTCGCGGTGGACGTGCTCGTGCGCGACCACGCCTACCTCGCCGGGGTGGTCCGTGCCTGCCCCTTCCCGGCCGCCGAACTGGAGGCCAGGCAGCTGCACGTCACCTACTTCTCGGCTCCCGTCACCCCCGACCGCTACGCGCACCTCGACCAAGTCGACCATCTCCCCGAGGAGTTCCGCCTCGGGGACCGCTGCCTGTACCTGTACGCCCCCGACGGCCTCGGCCGCTCCAAGCTCGCCGAGGCGCTGAGCCGCCCGCGGACCGCCAAGGGCCTCATCGCGACCAGCCGGAACTGGAACACCGTGGTGAAACTCGCCGAGCTGACCGCCTCCCCGGCGTGAGCGCGGTGTGATGGGATCGGGATCATGCGCTACATCGTGATCGGGGCGGGAGCGGTCGGCGGTGCCGTCGGCGGACGGCTGGCGCAGGCCGGACGCGAGGTCGTCCTCGTCGCCCGCGGCGGGCATCTGGCGGCACTGGTCGAGCACGGGCTGCGGCTGCGCGTTCCCGAAGGGGAAGTGACCCTCCGGCTGCCGGCCGTCGCGGGGCCGGAACCGCTCGGCGAGCTGCGCGCCGACGACGTCCTGCTGCTCGCCGTGAAGACCCAGGACACCGCCGCCGCCCTGGACGCCTGGGCGGGCGCCCCGGTGGCCGGCGGCGGCACCGCCGGCGAACGGCTGCCGCTGCTGTGCCTCCAGAACGGCGTGGAGAGCCCCCGGATGGCGCTGCGCCGCTTCCGCCGGGTGTACGGCGTCTGCGTCTGGCTGCCCGCCGGCTTCGTGGAGCCCGGCGTCGTCTCCGCCGCGGGCACCCCGCTCACCGGCATCCTCCACCTGGGCCGCGCCGAGGGCGGCACCGACGGCACCGCCCGGCGGATCGCCGCCGACCTCGCGGCCGCCCGCTTCGAGGCGCCGGTCGTGCCGGACGTGACCCGCTGGCAGTACGCCAAGCTGCTCGGCAACCTCGCCAACGCGCAGGAGGCCCTGAGCGGTCCCGTCCAGGGCGCGGAGGCCGAGGCGCTGTGCGCGAGGGTGCGGGCCGAGGGGGAGGCGGTGCTGGCCGCCGCCGAGATCGCCCACGCGAGCGCCACGGAACAGCGCGCGGTGCGCGGCGACAAGGTGACCCTGGTGCCGCTGGACGGCGCCCCGCGCGGCGGCGGTTCCTCCTGGCAGTCCCTGGCGCGCTCCACCGGCAGCATCGAGGCGGACTACCTCAACGGCGAGATCGTCCTCCTCGGCCGGCTGCACGGAGTTCCCACACCTCTGAACGAACTCCTCCAGCGCCTCGCCGGCACCTTCGCCCGCGAGCGCCGGGCGGCCGGCTCCCTGCCGCTCGCCGACCTGATCCGGATGGCCGACGAGGCGCAGCGGGCGTCGGCCTGAACCACGCCCGGCGCGCGGGGAACGGACCCGCGCGCCGAACTCCGCTTGCCGTGAACCGGAGTTCGAACAGCCCCCGCCGATGTGGCCGATAACCGCCCCCGCATCGCGTCGACTTGGCCTTCCCCTGTGACACCCCGCTCGTCCGGGACGCAGAACGGAGTGCCGCCGCGGTCCGACGTCACAGGGGAACGCCGGACCGCGCCGGCCTTTTACCACGGGCCTCACCCGTAAGGGGACGGCTCCGCGAACAACGCGACAAGTCCATGCCGTTGTCCCTAGGGTGAAGCACGCCGGACGGCCGGAACGGCACACCGCCCATCACCGCGCCGGAACGCGTGCGCGCCGTTCCGCTCCCGAGTCCGGGGCCGTCGACCGGCCCCCGGCCAGCCGCGGAAGTGGCGATTTTCGGCCTACCTCCGATCCACGAACGAGGACTGGACATGAGCACCTATGACTACGGACACCACAACGGACCCGGACAGTACGGTGAGTTCCTCCGACTCGACCTGACCCACGGCACCCCGCCGCTGGAGGCCCTGATCGAGGTCTCCGCCCGGCTCACCGAGGCGCTGCGCCGGGAGTGCCCCGGACTGATCCGGCAGGGCCAGATCATCGAGGCGGCGTTCGCGGAGTCCGCCGACGACGGACTGCCGCCCAACCGCGGCCGCATCCGCTCCGCCCTGGACGACATCTGCATCGGGGCGTCGGCCGGCACCGTCAGCCTCGCCTACACCCGGCAGCTGGTGCAGGCCCTCGGGCTGTGACGCCCGGCCGCGTCCGGGCGGCCGCTCAGGCGCCGAGCACCTGGAGCGCCGGTCGGCACGCGGCGTCGTACCGGAGCAGCAGCAGCCGCGCCACCTCCGGCGCGGGCCCCAGCACCTCGGCGAGCACGTCGGCCCCGGCCGCGCCGCGCGCGATACGGTCCGGCAGGAAGCCGGGGGCGAGGACGTACGGCGCCACGGCGACCCGGGCGCAGCCGAGCGCGCGCAGCTCCCGTACGGCGTCCTCGGTGCGCGGCAGCCGGGCGGAGGCGAACGCGGGCCGCACGGCGCACCAACCGGTGCCCCACCACTCCCGCGCGATGTCGGCGATCACCGCGCTCGCCTCCGGGTCACTGGACCCCGCCGAGGCCAGCACGACCCCGGTCGAGGACTTGTCGGCGGGGCCGAGCCCGGCCTCGTACAGCCGTCGCTCCAGCGCCGCGAGCAGCAGCGGCGACGGGCCGAGCACCGCGGCCTGCCGGATCCGCAGCCGCGCCGGGGCCGCCCGCAGCACCGCCGGGATGTCGGCCTTCGCGTGGAAGGCGCGGGTGAGCAGCAGCGGCAGCGCCACCACGTCCCGGACGCCCTCCGCCGCCAGCGACTCCAGCACGCCGTGCACGGACGGCACGTTGAAGTCGAGGAAGCCGGTCTCCACGCGCAGTCCGGGGCGCTGCGCGCGCACCCGCTCCACCAGGGCGTGCACGGTGGCGGCGTGCCGCGGATCGCGGCTGCCGTGGGCGATGACGAGGAGCACGGGCGCTGCCATACGGATCAGCCTTTCACCAGCAGGCCGCGGCTGCGCAGCACCCACCGCTCCAGCGGGCTGAAGATCAGCAGGTCGATGGCGATGCCGACGAACAGGATCAGCAGGATGGCCTCGAACACCATCGCCATGTCGCTGGCGGTGCGCGCGTTCTCCAGGAGCTGGCCGAGACCGGTGCCCAGGTCGGGGAAGTTGGCGATGATCTCGGCGGCCATCAGGGAACGCCAGGAGAAGGCCCAGCCCTGCTTCATGCCGGCCACATAGCCGGGCAGCGCGGCCGGCAGGGTGATGTGCCAGGTGCCCTTGACGCCGGTGGCGCCGAGCGTGCGGCCCGCGCGCAGGAACAGCGGGGGCACCTGGTCCACCCCGGACACCAGCCCATTGGCGATGGACGGCACCGCGCCGAGCAGGATCACCGTGTACATCATGGAGTTGTCCAGGCCCAGCCAGATCACGGCCGGGGGCACCCAGGCGACCGACGGCAGCGACTGGAGGCCGGACAGGATCGGGCCGATGGCCGCGCGCACGAACTTCACCCGCGCCACCAGGAGCCCGAGCGGGGTGCCGATCACTAGGGCGAGGCAGAAGCCGAGCAGCCCGCGCGAGACGGAGGTCCAGATGTAGCCGAGCAGCTTGCCCTGGAGCCAGTCGTCGCGGAAGGCGGCGAAGACCGCGCCCGGCGTGGGCAGCCTGGTCGGGTCGTCCACGATCTTCAGGGTGATCAGGCCCTGCCACACCACGAGGACGACGACGATCGCGGCGATCGGCGGCAGGACCTTGTCGACCAGGGTCTTGCGGAACGGTGTCCGGCCTCGCGCGGTCGTTTCCAGTGCGTCGAGGCCCGCCTCCACGCTGCCCGCGGCCGGAGCGCCGGTGGTGGTCGTCGTGTCAGTGCTGGCCATGGCGGCGGATCTCCCCACGCAGTACTTCGGTGATCTCCAGGGACAACTCCGCCACGGGCGCGTCCTCGATGCGGCGCGGCTGCGGGATGCCGACCTCCCACTCGCGGGCCACCCGGCCCGGCCGGGAGGACAGCAGCACGACCCGCTGCGCGAGGCGCACGGCCTCGCGCACGTTGTGGGTGACGAACAGCACGGACAGGCCGGTCTCCGACCAGATCCGGGTCAGCTCGTCGTGCAGCACGTCCCGTGTGATGGCGTCCAGGGCCGCGAACGGCTCGTCCATCAGCAGCAGCCGGCTCTCCTGGGCGAGCGCGCGGGCCATCGCGACCCGCTGCCGCATACCGCCCGACAGTTCGTGCACCCGCTTGCCGTACGCGCCCTGGAGGCGGACCAGTTCGAGGAGTTCCTCGGCCTTGCCACGCCGCTCGGGGCGGGGAACCCCGCGCAGTTTCAGGGCGAGTTCGATGTTCTTCCCGGCGGTCAGCCAGGGGAACAGGGCGTGTTCCTGGAACATCAGCGCGGGGCGGCCGTCGGTGCGGATGGTGCCGGCGGTGGGCTGGTCCAGGCCCGCCACCAGGTTGAGCAGCGTGGACTTTCCGCAGCCCGAGGCGCCCAGGAGGGTGACGAACTCGCCGGGCGCGACATCGAGGCTGATGTCGTCCAGGACGAGCTGGGAGCCGCCCGGTGTGGCGAAGGACTTCGAGACATGCTCAAGGCGTGCGGCGTACTCCACCGACCGCGCGGCCTTGGCGAGGGTCGTGGCCATGGTCGTCACCTCCTGGGACGTCTTCGGGCGGCCGTCAGCTGGTGCCGAGGCCGGCGGCGTCGACCGGGCTCTCGCCCTCGGCCTTGAGCACCTTGTTGAGGATCGTCAGGTCGTAGATCCCCTTGAGGTCCGGCTGCTTCAGCAGGCCGGCCTTGACCGCGTGCGCCGACTCGGTGTCGAGGGTGGCGGCCAGCGGGTCGTCGGTGAACTGGACGGACTTCCACGCCGGGTCGAGCACATCGGCCGGCAGCGCCTTGCCGGAGTCGTCGGCGAGCTGCTTGTTCGCGGCCTGCTTCGCCCGCTCCGGGTTGGCGTTGATCCACTTGTTGGCCTCGACGGACGCCTTCAGGACCGCCTCGACCGCCTTCGGGTGCTCCTTGAGGAACGCCTGGCGCACGATGATGTTGGTGATCACGAACTTGTGCCCCGGCCACAGCGAGGACTCGTCCAGGAGCACCTTGCCGCCCTCGGCGACCAGCTTGGACGCGGTCGGCTCCGGCACCCAGGCGCCGTCGATGGAGCCGGCCTTGAAGGCGTCCGGGGTCACCTTGTTGTCGCTGCGGACGACCGTGACATCGCCCTTGCCGCTCTGCGGATCGACCTTCCAGCCCTGCTCCGCGGCCCAGTTGAGGAACGCCACGTCCTGCGTGTTGCCGAGCTGCGGGGTGGCGATCTTCTTGCCCTTGACGTCCTTCAGGGACGTGATCTTCTTCGGGTCGACGACCAGCTTCACCCCGCCGGAGGCCGAACCGCCGATGATCTTCAGGGACTTGCCGTCGGACTTGGTGTAGCCGTTGATCGCCGGGGACGGTCCGATCCAGCCGATGTCGATGGAGCCGGAGTTCAGCGCCTCGATCTCGGAGGGCCCGGCGTTGAAGGTGGCGTACTCGGCCTTGGTGGCGCCCAGTTCCTTCTGGAACAAGCCCTGTTCCCGGCCGACCAGTGCGGTGCCGTGGGTCACGTTCGGGAAGTAGCCGATCTTGACGGAGCCGAGACCGTCGATCTTCTTCGCCCCGGCGGCGACCTTGGCGGTCTCGTTGCTCTTGGCGTCGGAGCCGTAGCCGCACGCGGCGAGCGTGAGCAGGGGCAGTGCGGCGAGCGCGGCTATCGAGCGGCGCAGAAGCGGGGAGTTGAGGGCAGGCACGGGAGGTGTTCCTCTCGTTGGCCCGGCGGGTCACGGTCTCTCAGGTCGTGGCCGGGAGGTCGGCAGGTCTTCGTCTACGGGGGTGGGGGGTGAGGGCGCGCGAGCGGTGCGCGTACGTCAGCGCACACATCGCGCGACCCCGCCCTGTCCGCTGCCGAGGGCGCCGCTGCCGACGCGGCCGCCCTCCTTCGCGAACGTCGAGTAGAAATCGGGGGAGTTCATGCTCAGAAGTCCCAGCCCTCGTCGTCGGCCGCGTCCTTGACGGGCTCCGGTGCGGCGAAGGACTCGCCGACCATGCCCGCGGTCAGGGTGGTGCCGTCGGCGGGGTCGATCAGGATGAAGGAGCCGGTGCGGCGCGAGTCGGCGTAGGCGTCGACGGGCAGCGGTTCGGCGGTACGGATCTTCACCCGGCCGATGTCGTTGGCGGCGAGCCGGCCGGGGTGCGGGTGCAGGGACAGGTCGTCCAGGGTGAGCCTGGACGGGATGTCCCTGACGATCGCCTTGACGGTGCGGGTGCCGTGCTTGAGCAGCACCCGGTGGCCGACGGTCAGCGGCTGGTCGGCGACATGGCACACCGTCGCCTCCACGTCCTGCGTGGTCGGCGGCGCGTCCTTGGCCGGCACGATCAGGTCGCCGCGCGAGACGTCGATGTCGTCCGCCAGCAGCAGGGTCACCGACTGGGTGGTCCAGGCGACCTCGACCGGCTCACCCAGCAGATCGATGCCGGAGATCGTCGTGGTCCGCCCGGACGGCAGGACGGTGACCTGCTCGCCGACCCGGAAGCTGCCCGCGGCGATCTGGCCCGCGTACCCCCGGTAGTCGGGGTGCTCGGCGCTCTGCGGGCGGATCACGTACTGCACGGGCAGCCGGGCGTGGCAGTGCGCCAGGTCGTGGCTGACCGGGACGGTCTCCAGGTGCTCCAGGACGGTGGGACCGCCGTACCAGTCCATGTGCGCGGACGGCTCCACCACGTTGTCCCCGGCGAGCGCGGAGATCGGGATGGCCGTGACCTCCGGGACGCCCAACTCGGTGGCGTAGGCGGAGAATTCCTCGGCGATCGCCGCGAAGACGGGCTCCCGGTAGCCGACCAGGTCCATCTTGTTGACGGCGAGGACCACATGCGGCACGCGCAGCAGCGCGGCGATCGCGGCGTGCCTGCGGGTCTGCTCGACCACCCCGTTGCGGGCGTCGACCAGGATCACCGTCAGCTCGGCGGTCGAGGCGCCGGTGACCATGTTGCGGGTGTACTGCACATGGCCGGGGGTGTCGGCGAGGATGAACCGCCGCCGGGGGGTGGCGAAGTAGCGGTAGGCCACGTCGATGGTGATGCCCTGTTCCCGCTCGGCGCGCAGCCCGTCGGTGAGCAGGGCGAGGTCCGGGCCGTCCTGGCCGCGGCTCGCCGACGCCCGCTCCACGGCCTCCAGCTGGTCGGCGAGCACCGACTTGGAGTCGTGCAGCAGCCGCCCGACGAGGGTGGACTTGCCGTCGTCGACGGAACCGGCGGTGGCGAAGCGGAGCAGCGTGGTGGCCGGCAGCGCCTCGGTCGTGACAGTGCTCATGGCTAGAAGTACCCCTCGCGCTTGCGGTCTTCCATCGCGGCCTCGGACAGCTTGTCGTCGGCGCGGGTCGCGCCCCGCTCGGTGAGCCGGGAGGCGGCGATCTCGGCGATCACGGCGTCCAGGGTCGTCGCCTCGGAGTCGACGGCGCCGGTGCAGGACATGTCGCCGACCGTGCGGTAGCGCACCAGCCGCTTCTCCACCGGCTCGTCCGCGCGCGGGCCGCCCCACTCGCCGGCCGTCAGCCACATCCCGGCCCGCCGGAACACCTCGCGCTCGTGCGCGAAGTAGATCTGCGGCAGCGCGATGCCCTCGCGGGCGATGTACTGCCACACGTCCAGCTCGGTCCAGTTCGACAGCGGGAACACCCGGACGTGCTCACCGGGCGCGTGCCGCCCGTTGTACAGGTTCCACAGCTCGGGGCGCTGGCGGCGCGGGTCCCACTGGGAGAACTCGTCGCGCAGCGAGAACACCCGCTCCTTCGCGCGGGCCTTCTCCTCGTCCCGGCGCCCGCCGCCGAAGACCGCGTCGAACCGCTCCGACTGGATCTTCTCCGTCAGCGGCAGCGTCTGGAGCGGGTTACGGGTGCCGTCCGGGCGCTCCTTGAGCACCCCCCGGTCGATGTAGTCCTGCACCGAGGCCACGTGCAGGCGCAGCCCGTGCCGCTCGACCGCGCGGTCCCGGTACTCCAGCACCTCGGGGAAGTTGTGCCCGGTGTCCACGTGCAGCAGCGAGAACGGCACCGCCGCCGGCGCGAACGCCTTCAGCGCGAGGTGCAGCATGACGATCGAGTCCTTGCCCCCGGAGAACAGGATCACCGGGTTCTCGAACTCGCCCGCCACCTCACGGAAGATGTGCACGGCCTCGGACTCCAGCGCGTCCAGGTGCGACAGCGCGTACGGGCTGTCCGTACCGCCCTGGACCCCGGCGAGCGTGGTCATATCAGTCCCTTCTCGCTGAGCAGGGCGGACACGGCGGCCGCGGACTCCTGCACGGTCTGGTGCTGCGACTCGATGCGCAGTTCGGGCGCGGCGGGCTCCTCGTAGGGGTCGTCCACCCCGGTCAGCCCGGTCAGCTCGCCCGCGGCCTGCTTGGCATACAGCCCCTTCACGTCGCGGACGCTGCACACCTCGACGGGCGTCGCCACATGCACCTCCAGGTACGGGGTGGCGTTCTCCTCGTGCCGCTTGCGCACGGCGTCCCGGCTGTCCGCGTACGGCGCGATCACCGGTACGAGTGTCAGCACGCCGTTGCGGGACAGCAGTTCGGCGACGAAGCCGATGCGCTGCACATTGGTGTGCCGGTCCTCGCGGGAGAAGCCGAGTCCCGCGGAGATGAACTCGCGGATCTCGTCGCCGTCGAGCACCTCCACCCGGTAGCCCCCGGCGCGCAGTTGACCCGCCAGTTCATGGGCGATGGTGGTCTTGCCGGCGCTCGGCAGACCCGTGAGCCAGACGGTGGCTCCGGTGGTCACGTCGTTCTCCTGAGTCTGAGGCTGCATTTGCGTCATATGCCGAAGCTGCACCTGATGGGCCGTCATCCGTGCAGCCCGCACTCGGTCTTGGCGCGCCCCGCCCAGCGTCCGGCGCGCGCGTCCTCGCCCTCCAGCACCCGGCGGGTGCAGGGAGCGCAGCCGATGGAGGCGTAGCCGTCCATCAGCAACGGGTTGGTGAGGACGCCGTGTTCGGCGACGTAGGCGTCCACGTCGTCCTGGGTCCAGCGGGCGATGGGGGAGACCTTGACCTTGCGCCGCTTCTCGTCCCAGCCGACCACCGGGGTGCCCGCGCGGGTCGGGGACTCGTCGCGGCGCAGACCGGTCGCCCACGCCCGGTAGTTCTCCAGGCCCTCCTGAAGGGGGCGCACCTTGCGCAGGGCGCAGCACAGGTCGGGGTCGCGGTCGTGCAGCCTCGGCCCGTACTCGGCGTCCTGCTCGGCCACCGTCTGCCGCGGGGTGAGGGTGCGGACGTTGACGTCCATCACCGCCGCCACGGCGTCCCGGGTGCCGATGGTCTCCGGGAAGTGGTAGCCGGTGTCGAGGAAGACCACGTCCACGCCCGGACGCACCCGCGAGGCGAGATGGGCGACCACGGCGTCCTCCATCGAGGAGGTGACGCAGAACCCCGCGCCGAAGGTGTCCACCGCCCAGCGCAGGATCTCCAGCGCGGGGGCGTCCTCCAGCTCACGCCCCGCCCGCTCGGCCAGGGCCCGCAACTCGTCGTCGGTCAGGACGTCCTGACTGCTCGTCATGTCTGCTCGCTCCCTTGGTCGTCGGCCCGGCGCAGGCCCTGCGCGAGCAGCCCGAGGAACTTCAGCTGGAACGCCCGGTTGCACGCCCCGCACTCCCAGGCACCATGGCCCTGCTCGCTGGGCCGCAGGTCCTCGTCGCCGCAGTACGGGCAGTAGAAGGGGGCCGCGCGCTCGCTCACGACAGGGCCTCCTCGTCGGCGCGGGCCGCCCAGACGGCGAACCGCTCGCCGTCCGCGCGCTCGGCGAGATAGCGCCGCAGCACCCGCTCGATGTAGTCGGGCAGCTCCTCGGAGGTGACCTTCAGACCCCGCACCTTGCGGCCGAAGCCCGCCTCCAGGCCGAGCGCGCCGCCCAGGTGCACCTGGTAGCCCTCGACCTGGTTGCCGTCGGCGTCCAGGACGAGCTGGCCCTTGAGGCCGATGTCGGCCACCTGGATCCGGGCGCAGGCGTTCGGGCAGCCGTTGAGGTTGATGGTCAGCGGCTCGTCGAACTCGGGGAGCCGGCGCTCCAGTTCGTCGATCAGGGAGCTGCCGCGCGCCTTGGTCTCCACGATGGCGAGCTTGCAGAACTCGATGCCGGTGCAGGCCATGGTGCCGCGCCGGAAGGTGGACGGGGAGACGGTGAGGCCGAGCGACTCAAGGGCCGAGGACAGCGACTCGACCTGGTCCTGCTCGACGTCCAGCACGATCATCTTCTGCTCGACGGTGGTCCGTACCCGGCCCGAGCCGTGTGCCTCGGCCACCTCGGCGATCTTGGCCAGCGTGGTGCCGTCGACCCGGCCGACGCGCGGCGCGAACCCGACGTAGAAGCGGCCGTCCCGCTGCCGGTGCACCCCGACGTGGTCGCGCCAGCGCTGCACGGGCTGTGCGGGCGCCGGGCCGTCGATCAGCTTGCGCCCCAGGTACTCGTCCTCCAGCACCTGCCGGAACTTCTCCGCGCCCCAGTCGGCGACGAGGAACTTCAGCCGGGCGCGGTTGCGCAGCCGCCGGTAGCCGTAGTCGCGGAAGATCGAGATGACGCCCTCGTGGACGTCGGCGACCTCCGCCAGGGGCACCCAGGCGCCCAGCCGGACGCCGATCTTCGGGTTGGTGGACAGTCCCCCGCCGACCCACAGGTCGAAACCGGGGCCGTGCTCGGGGTGTTCGACGCCGACGAACGCGATGTCGTTGATCTCGTGCGCCACGTCGAGCAGCGGCGAGCCGGAGATCGCGGACTTGAACTTGCGCGGCAGGTTCGAGTACGCGGGGTTGCCGATGACCCGCCGGTGGATCTCCTCGATGGCGGGGGTGCCGTCGATGATCTCGTCCTCCGCGATGCCGGCCACCGGGGAGCCGAGGATCACGCGGGGCGTGTCACCGCATGCCTCGGTGGTGGACAGGCCGACCTCTTCGAGCCGCCGCCAGATCTCCGGCACGTCCTCGATGCGGATCCAGTGCAGCTGGATGTTCTGCCGGTCGGTGATGTCGGCGGTGCCGCGCGCGAACTCCTGGGAGACCTCGCCGATCACCCGCAACTGGCCGGTGGTCAGCCGGCCGCCGTCGATCCGCACCCGCAGCATGAAGTACTCGTCGTCCAGCTCCTCCGGCTCCAGGATCGCGGTCTTGCCGCCGTCGATCCCCGGCTTGCGCTGGGTGTACAGGCCCCACCAGCGCATCCGGCCGCGCAGATCGTTCGGGTCGATGGAGTCGAAGCCGCGCTGGGAGTAGATCGTCTCAATACGTGTCCGTACGTTGAGACCGTCGTCGTCCTTCTTGAACTGCTCGTTGCCGTTGAGCGGCGTGAAGTGGCCCTGGGCCCACTGGCCCTCACCGCGGTGACGGCTCACCTTGCGGCGGGGCGCTGAGGCGGCGGGGTTCTGTGGGGTGGCGGCCATGGTGGCTACGTCCTTCGGACAGACTGCGGACAGGGAGAAGCGGCGCTGCAAGGGCTCTGACCTGCGCAAAGGCGCTCGCCACGGCAAGGGGTGGGGGCCGTGCGCGGACAGGGGCCGGGTGCGGACCGGGGCAGGGGGGGACGGCGGTGCTGTAAGGGTCAGCTCGCCGGACAGATGGCGCTGGACATGCGGCCGAGGTCGACGTGCCGCCGACTCACCAAGGCAATTCCAGTTCCAGGCATGACGGCAGCGTGTCACGGCGATCTGGACACAGTCCAGCTTCTTCCGACATGTGGACACCCTTGTCTCGGATGCCGGGACAAGGGTGGCTTCGCTCACATGTGCCGCGAGGCGGCTTGTCGGGGCAGGTCAGGCGGGGTACGCGCCCGGCCAGGGGCCCGGATTCGGCACGTCCGGCTCCAGCTCGACCCGGGTGTCGTACAGCTTGAAGCCGCGCCGCTGGTAGTTGGCCATGGCGAACTCGCCGTCCTTGTCGCAGGTGTGCACCCACACCCGCTTCGTCGGCGTCAGTCCCGGCCAGCGCTCGGCGAGGTCCCAGGCGCGGGCGGTGCCGCGCGCCAGCAGGTGCCCGCCGATGCCGCGACCGCGGAAGGCGGGGAGCAGCCCGAAGTAGAGGATCTCCACCGCGCCCTCTTCCTGCGCCGCCAGCTCCAGGAAGCCGGCCGGGGTGCCGCGGTCGTACGCCACCCAGGTCTCCACGCCGGGCCGCTCCAGCAGTTCCCGCCAGCGCGCGTACGGCCAGCCGAGCCGGTCGGTCCAGCGGATGTCCCCGCCGACGGCCGTGTAGAGGAACCGGTTGAACTCGGGCGACGGCACCTCGGCCCGTACGATCCGCACGTCGCCCTCGGGCGCGGCGGCGGGCAGCAGATCGGCCGGGGACGTCTGCTCCAGGTACCAGGTGGTGACGGGAACGCTGCTCATGCGGGCCAGGGAATCATCCCGCCCCGCCGTCTGTCGATCGACCGGCCCCCCGCGCGCGCGAGGCCGGACCGGGAACGGTCGTACGAGGCCGGACCGCGAACGTTCGCGCGAGGCCGGGCCGGGGGCGAGCCCGGCCGGGGGTCAGCCCAGCGACCGGTCCAGTTCCGTCAGCGGCACCGCGAACAGCATCCGGTCGGACAGCGACCACACCTCGCCGGAATCCCGCCCGTACGCCAGCGAGCCCGGTGACTCGGCCCAGCAGCGCTGCGTGGCGTCCGCGCCGCACTGCGCGGCCTTCGCGCCCTCGGTGTCCTGCCGCCACAGCCCCCCGTGCCCGTCTTGCGAGCCGGGCAGCCGTCCCACATACCAGGACGTGCGCGGGGCGCCGGCCTCCCGGTACGACAGCAGGCCCCGGATCCCGGTCACCTTCGTCCGGTACTCCTCCACCGCGTCCACCCGGCCCCCGGCGTCCGCGGCGAGCAGGCCCGCGCGGCGCGGGTCGGTGCTGAACGCGTACCGCCACAGCCGGGCGGGCCGGTCGCCACCGGGGGAGGTCCACTCCGCGGCGACCAGGCTGGGCGGTGCCGTGCCCGCGTCGAGGGAGAGCGCGCCGGGACAGGGCGCCCCGCCGGCCGAGCAGTCGCCCGCGGTGAAGCTGTAGCTGCCGACCGCGGGCATCACGTACCGGTACCCGTCGGCGGACCAGCCGCCGCGCACCCGGCCGATCGCGGGCCCGTCGACCGTGGCGCGCTGGATCCGGTCCAGGTCGTACACATAGAGCGCCGCGGCGCCGCCCCGCCGGGCGGTGACCAGCAGCTTGTCCCGGTACCAGACCATGGAGGAGACCCGTGAGCCCAGGCCCCGGTAGTCGCGCCCGCCGTCCTCGGGCACCACCAGCAGCACCCAGCGGTAGGTGGGCCGGTCCGGATCGTCGGCGTCCACGAAGGCCACGCGGGCCAGGCCGCGCTCCGCGCTCGGGCCGGTGCGGGTGCTGTGGGTCCAGCCACTGAGGAGGACCCGGTGGGCGCCCCGCACCCCGTCGTCGCCGGTGTCCCCGGCGGCGGTCACCGAGGCCGGGCGCCAGCCCGTGGCGCCGGTGTCGGCAGGGTCCCAGCAGTAGGCGCGGGCGGGTGAGGGCGCGACGGGCAGGGAGGCGCGGTCGGTGTCGGTGCAGCCGGAGCCCTCGCGCAGGGCCCGGTCCGCGCTCGCCAGCACGGCGTCCACACCGACCGGGCGGCCCATCGAGGCCGCCAGCGTGTCCAGGGTGCGGGCGGGCACCAGGTGCTCGCGCAGCCGCAGCAGGCCGGTGTCCGCCGGGGAGGTGAGCGGCTGGAGCGCGCCGGGGCGCTCGGTGACCTGCGCCTGAGAGGTGCTGATCAGGGTGGCGGCCGCGGTCAGGGCCAGCGCGGTCCCGGTCAGTACGGCGCGCAGGGCCGCGCCCCGCCTGCGCCGGCGATGTCTGCCGCGTTGCTTCATGTCGTCCCCTCTTCAGGGCCCTTTCGCTCCGGCGCGCGCCGTCGCCCCGGCCTGCCCCCGGCCGGGGCGGGTCAACTGCGCCCGCCGGTCCTTGCGTTGACGCCGCGGTCGGGCCCGTAGGGGATGCTACGGCAGTAACGGTCCGCGCAGGGCGAAGACCCCGCAAATACCCGGAAGTCCCGCCGGAAGCGCCGCGCCCCCACCGTCACGCGGGCGCCGGACGCTCCGTCGGCGGGGCCGTCCGGCGGCGCGCCACCACCGCCGCCGTGGAGCGGGGCAGCAGGTCACGGGGGTTCTCGGGCAGCACCACCGCGACATCCGCCGCGTCCGAGAAGCGGTACGGCCGATGCTGGAGAAGTCCCCCGAGATAGCGGCGGATCCGCGACATCTCCGCCCGCACCGTCACCGTACGTGACGGGTCTCCGAAGAGGTCCCCGGCCAGTTCCGCCGCCCCCCGCCCGTCCGGGTGTTCGGTCAGCAGGAACAGCAACTCGGCGTGGCGCGGGCTCAGTTCCCGCGTCCACGCGCCCGCGGGAGTGGACGCCGACACGCTTACCGTGGCGCGCTCGGGCCGGGACAGGTCCAGGACGACGCGGGAGGCGGCCGCGGTGCCCGGCTCCTCGTCGGCCCGCAGCAGCCAGCCCTCGCCGAGCGGTTCCGCCGCGCACCAGCCGAGCGAGGGCAGCCACCGGCGGCCCGGCACCAGCGACTTGGGCAGCGTCACCCGCCGTGGATACGGCATCCCGGTCACGGCCGCCGTCCAGCCGTCCCGGTCCACCACCAGCGCCCGCCCGTCCAGCCGGGCCAGCACCGGCGCCGCCACCGCCCGCAGCCGCTCCAGCGAGCCCAGGTGCAACTCCCGCAGCCGCGCCTCGGCGAGCTTCGCCACCGCGTCCACCCAGGAGAGGGTCGCCGGATGCATGGTCTCCAGCGGGCCGCTCACGTCCACCACCCCGAGCAGCCGGCCGTCCCTGGGATCGGTGATCGGCGCCCCCGTGCACGTCCACGAGGTGTGCGACCGTACGAAGTGCTCGGCGGCGAACACCTGTACCGGCCGGCGTACGACCGCGGGGGTGCCCACCCCGTTGGTGCCGACGACGTCCTCCCGCCAGTCCGCGCCCAGTTCGAAGCCCAGCCCGTCCGCCTTGCGCAGCACCGGCAGGGACCCCTCGCGCCACAGCACCCGCCCGTCCGCGTCGGCGACGACCATGATGTGCTGCGCTTCGTCCGCGACCGACAGCAACCCCTCGCGCAGCACCGGCAGCACATGCCGCAGCGGCGACTCCTCGCGCCGTCTGCGCACCTCGTCCGGGGGCAGCGGACGGGATCTGAAGTCGCGGTCCGGGTCGACGCCGCTGCGCAGCATCCGCCCCCAGGACTGCTCGATCACCGGCCGCGGCGCGAGCGGCGCACGCCGGCCGGTGAGCGCGGCCTCGCGCACCTCGCTCAGCACCCGCGCCGCCCGCACCGCGTCCACGGCGGCCAGGCGCGCCACGTTCATCGGCGGGTTCATCACGGATTCTCCTCCCGGAGAAGGGGGCGTACACACTTTTCCGGCCGTCCGGGCGGCGCTTTCCGGTCGGCTGTCCCTCACATACTGCCGGTCCGCGCACGCCGGAGGCACAGACTCCGCGCATGTGCGCCGACAAGTTGCAACCCCCTGCAACCCTGGTGAACCCTCGCATCCCGGCCGAGACTTGACCAGGACGCCCCGCGTGGCGTGCACGGGCCGTACCGGGCCCGTACGGCGGGGGTGGTGCCGTGTCGGCGCGGCACCACCCCCGGCCGGGCACCAGCGCTTTCCGGCCAGCGGACGGTCAACCCCCGTATTCCACCCTGTCCTTCAGGAGACCGGCCGCGCCCGCTCCACCACCGGCGCCAGATCCAGGCCCCCCGGCAGCGTGCCGAACGTCCCGCCGTGGTCCCCGCCGAGCCGGGAGGCGCAGAAGGCGTCGGCGACCTGTGGCGGCGCGTGCCGCACGAGCAGCGAGCCCTGGAGCACCAGCGCCAGCCGCTCCGCCAGCCGCCGCGCCCGGCCCTCCGCCCCCTCCAGATCGGCGAGTTCGGTGAACAGGCCCTTCACCGCGCGGTCCAGCCGGTGGTCGGCACCGTGCGCCCGCCCGATCTCTGTCAGACACGCGTCCAGCGCGCCCGGCTCCCGCTGAAGCGCCCGCAGCACATCGAGCGCCTGCACGTTCCCGGCGCCCTCCCACACGGAGTTGAGCGGCGACTCGCGCACCAGCCGGGGCATCCCCGACTCCTCCACGTACCCGTTGCCGCCCAGGCACTCGGCGGCCTCCACCACAACGGGCGGGCACCGCTTGGTGATCCAGTACTTGGCGGCCGGCACCGCGAGCCGCAGGAAGGCGCGCTCCCGCTCGCCCCCGTCGTCGTACGCCGCCGCCAGCCGCAGCGCCAGCGCGGTCGCCGCCTCCGACTCCAGCGCGAGGTCCGCGAGCACATTGCGCATCAGCGGCTTGTCCAGCAGCCGCCCGCCGAACGCCTCCCGGTACGCGCAGTGGTGCACCGCCTGCGCCACCGCCTGCCGCATCAGGCCCGCGGAGCCGAGCACGCAGTCGAGGCGGGCCGCCGCGACCGTCCCGATGACGGCCCGCACCCCGCGCCCCTCCTCGCCCACCCGGCGCGCCCAGGTGCCGGCGAACTCGACCTCGGCGGAGGCGTTCGAGCGGTTGCCCAGTTTGTCCTTCAGCCGCTGGAACAGGAAGGCGTTGCGGGTGCCGTCCTCCAGGACGCGCGGCACCAGGAAGCAGGTCAGGCCGCCGGGGGCCTGCGCCAGCACCAGGAAGGCGTCCGACATGGGGGCGGAGCAGAACCACTTGTGCCCGGTGAGCGCGTAGGCCCCCTCTTCGGCGAGCGGCCGGGCCTCGGTCGTGTTCGCGCGCAGGTCGCTGCCGCCCTGCTTCTCGGTCAGCCCCATCCCGATGAGCGCGCCGGGCTTGCGCGCGGCGGGCCGCGGCTCCGGGTCGTACACCGTGGACGTCACCCGCGGCTCCCAGCGGGCGGCGAGCGCGGGATCGGCGCGCAGCGCGGGCACGGCCGCGTGGGTCATGGACAGCGGGCAGCAGGTGCCCGCCTCGACCTGGGTCCACAGCAGGAACCCGGCGGCCCGGCGCACATGCCCGGCGGGCCGGGTCCAGGCGCCGGTCAGCCCCGCCGAGACGCCCTTGCCGAGCAGCCGGTGCCAGGCCGGGTGGAACTCCACCTCGTCGATCCGGTGGCCGTACCGGTCGTGCGTGCGCAGCCGGGGCGGCTGCTCGTTCGCCAGCCTGCCCCACTCCTGGAGCTGCGCCGAGCCCCCGGCCCGCCCCAGCGCGCTCAGCTCCGCGCGCACCTCGCCGAGCAGCTCGCCCGGCGTGTGCCGCCCGACGGCGTCCACCAGCGCGCGGTCGGCGGCGAAGAGGTCGTAGCCGGCCAGCGGGGGCGGCTGGTTCGTCACGGTGTGGGTGGAGAGGCCTGCCATAGGGCCGAACCTACCCGCAGCGGCGGCGGAACGAGCCTGCGAGGTGCCACCGGGTGGCCGGTCCGGCGGGAGGAAACGGGACAGCCGGGTGCGGGTGGTGCGCGGGCGGGCGCCGGATCGCCCCGCGAGGTGAGGAGGGGCGCTCGCTGCGGATACCTTTGGGTGGTGCAGCCAGCAAGTGATTCCCCCGAACGGCCGGCCGGACGGCTCCACCGGGCCCGCGCTCTCTACCGGAACGTGTCCAAGCGCAGGACCGCCTGGCTGCTGCTCAAGGACACCGTCAACTCCTGCATGGAGTACCGCATCCTCGGCCTCGCCGCCGAGGCCGCGTTCTTCACCCTGCTGTCGGTGCCCCCGCTGCTGCTGTGCCTCATCGGGCTGCTCGCCTACGTCGACACCTGGACCGGCGCGCACACCATCGGCAGCCTGGAGACCAACCTCCTCGACGCCTCCCGTACCGTCCTGTCCGAAAAGGGCGTCAAGGAGATCACCGAGCCGATCCTGCACGACGTCATCAAGGGCGGGCCGCCCGACGTCATCTCCCTCGGCTTCCTGTTCGCCCTGTGGTCGGGCTCCCGCGCGGTGAACGTCTTCATCGACACCATCACCGTCATGTACGGCCTCGACGGCGTCCGGGGCATCGTGCGCACCCGGATCATGTCCTTCGTGCTGTTCATCGTGGCGCTGCTGATCGGCTCGGTGGCGCTGCCGCTGATGGTGGCGGGGCCGGACGCGGTGGTACGGGTGGTGCCCTGGTCGGAGACGGTGGTGCAGGTCCTGTACTGGCCGGTCGTCATCGTCCTGTCCGTCGTCTTCCTGACCACGCTGTACCACGTGTCCGTGCCGGTGCGCTCGCCGTGGATCGAGGACGTGCCCGGCGCGCTGGTGGCCCTCGCGATGTGGGTCTTCGGCAGCTTCCTGCTGCGCATCTACCTCGTGCACACCATCGAGGGCGCCACGATCTACGGCTCGCTGGCCGCGTCCGTCGCCATCATGCTGTGGATCGGGGTGTCCGCGTTCGCCGTGCTGGTCGGCGCGGCGGTCAACGCCGCGATCGACCGGGTCTGGCCGGCCGCCGCCACGGCCGCCGCGCGCGAGGCCAACGAGCGGGTGCGGCGGGCGCAGGTCGCCGAGTACGTCGCCCGCGCCACGGCGGCCCGCGAGAGCGACCCCGACGACCCGGACATGCCGTCCGAGTTCCCCGAACGCTGGTCGCGTTTCCTCCCCCCGGAGGACGTCACCTCCCGGCTGCGGACGCATACCCGCGGCGGCCACGGAGCGCACCGACGGGAACCGCACAAGGAGGAGAAGGGCGGCGGCGCGAAGACCGGCGGTGCGCACGCGGCGGGCGGCGGCTCGCGGACGAACGGGCCCGGACCCCAGGTGAACGGGGCCGGCCCGCAGACCAGCGGAACGGACCGGCAGACCAATGGCACCGGCCCGCAGACCCACAGCGGCGGTCCGCCGGTGCTGCCCCACGGAAACGGCCCCCACCTCCCCGGCAACGGAAACGGCGAGAACCCCTACCGCCAGTGGTGAGCCGGGGGAGGCCGGGGGCCTGACCGGGGCCGGGCGGGCCGGGCTGGCGCCGCTGAACCAGCCACCGGAACCCACCGCCGTCGTACCCTGGCCCCCATGTACACGCAGCGGGCCTCCCGGCTGGCCGGGGCGGTGGTGTGGGTCAACGCGCCGGACGCCGGTGGGAGCCCCGGCCGGGCCGTGCTGCCCGACGGGTGCATGGATCTGCTCTGGGACGGGGAGCGGCTGCTGGTCGCCGGTCCCGACACCGGCCCCTACCTCCCCGAAGGCCCGCCCCGCCGCTGGGCCGGGGTCCGCTTCCACCCCGGCACCGCCCCCGCCCTGCTCGGCTTCCCCGCGCACGAACTCCTCGACCGGCGCGTGGAGTTGGCCGATCTGTGGCCCGCCGCGCGGGTCCGCCGGCTGCGTGACCGTACGGCGGCGGCCGGCGAGCCGGCGCGGGCCCTGGAGGACATCGCGCTGGACCGCGCCGCGGCGGCCGGGCCCCCCGACCCCTGGGTGCACCGGCTGGTACGACGCCTCGACCAGGGCACCCCGGTGGGCGACGCCGCCGCCGAACTCGGCCTCGGCGCCCGGACCCTGCACCGCCGCTGCCTCGGCGCCTTCGGCTACGGCCCCAAGACCCTGGCCCGCATCCTGCGCCTGCGCCGCGCCCTCGCGCTGGCCCGCGCCGGCGTCCCGGGCGCCGAGACGGCGATCCGCGCGGGCTACGCCGACCAGCCCCATCTCGCCCGCGAGGTGCGCCGATTGACGGGCGTGCCGCTCGGGGAACTACTCGGCGGCCGGTAGCGGCGCGAACAGGTCGACGCCGTTGCCGTCGGGGTCGAGGACGGTGGCGTACCGCTGCCCCCAGACGGCGTCCCAGGGCCGCAGCTCCCCGTGGTACCCGGCGCCGACCAGGTCCCCGTACACCCGGTCCACCTCCTCGGGCGCGCCGCACCGGAAGGCGAGCGAGATCCGGCCCCCGGCGGCGGGCGGGCGCCAGCCGGGGTGGAAGGAGCGGACGGTCTCCTCGCTGTCGAGGGCGAGGGTGAGCCCGCCGGGCAGTCCGGCCTCGGCGTGCGGCAGGGTCTCGGCGCCCTCCGGGAACACCAGGCCGAGGCGGCGGTAGAAGGCGAGCGAGGCGGCCATGTCGGAGGCCACCACGCCGATCAGGGCGAAGTGTGCGGTCATGCGGCCACCGTAGGCAGCGGCCGGGCGGCGGGTCTTGAAGAAATCGGACGTCCCGGCCGCACAGGACCGGTTCCGTTCCGCCTCCCGCGCTCACCCGGACGGCGGAATCGTTGGGCGGATCGGCCCCTTCAGTGACGTTTCTGCGGTGAACGGATTGCGCCATTCCAGTGAGTAAAGCTGGCGTCACGGCATGTAAATGTGAGTACCTAGAGATGCTCTTGGATTGGTAAAGGGCACTGAGGTGCGGCGGCTCCCGCCGCCGTGCCGTACCCACAGAAGGAGCCGGACCTTGACCCACGGTAAGAAGCTGCGCGACCGCATCGCCGGGCCCGGGACCACACCGCTGATCGGCGTCTACGACATGTATTCGGCGTCCATCGCCGCCAAGCACTACGACGGCATGTTCGTCTCCGGATTCGGCTTCGCCGCCTCGTACTACGGCCTGCCGGACATCGGATTCATCGCCTGGCCCGACATGGTGGCCTTCGTCCAGCGCCTGCGCGGCGCGTTCCCGCACCACCACCTCCTCGTGGACATCGACGACGGGTACGTCGACCCCGAGGTCGCCTGCCATGTCGTCGAGCACCTGGAGCGCATCGGTGCCTCCGGCGTGATCCTGGAGGACCAGAAGCGGCCCCGCCGCTGCGGTCACGCCGATGGCAAGCAGGTGCTGCCGCTGGAGGAGTACCTGGAGAAGCTCCACCAGGTCCTGGAGACCCGCAGGGATCTGGTCGTCGTCGCCCGCACCGACGCGACCGACGAGCACGACATCCTGCACCGCGCCGAGCGGCTCGCCGCCACCGACGCCGACGTGGTGCTGGTCGACGGGGTGCGCAGCGTGGAGTGGATCAAGCGGATCCGGGAGGTCGTCGGCGACAAGCCGCTGCTGTTCAACCAGATCGCGGGCGGCAAGTCCCCCCGCCTGTCCCTGAGCGAGCTCTCCGAACTCGGCGTGGACGTGGCGATCTACAGCACGCCCTGCCTGTTCGCGGCGCACGAGGCGATGGACTCGGCGCTCAGCGGGCTCAAGGCCGCCGACGGCCGGCTGCCCGTGGTGGACCCGGCGAGCGGGGTCGGGGTGCAGGCGTCCACCAGCCTGCTGGAGCGCAACATTGCCCGCGACCGGCTCGTCGCCGAGGGCGTGGGCGTGTGAGGGCCGCCCGCATCGGTACGGCGGCCGCGCTCACCGCCGCCTTCCTCGGCGCGGGCGCCGCGCCGGCGCTCGCGGACAACAGCCTGGTCACCCTGGTCGACAACTCGCATGCCGACTCCTGGCTGGAGGTCGACCGCACGGCCAACGTGCAGACCGGCAAGGGCGACGCGGGCAGCGACCACGACGGCAGCGCGGTGGACGCGATCCAGGCCCTCTTCGGCAACCCTCCGACCCCGGACGAGGACTGAGGGCCTGAGAGAGCGGTCGCGCGCACGCGGTCGGCGGGTACGACCGTGTGCCGGGGCGACGAGGGCCGGGCACCTCCGCGAGGAGGCCCCCGGCCCTCGTCGCCCACACCGACATCCCGCCGGAGCCCTCCCGGCCCCGGTACGCCGAACGGCCCAGTCAGAGGTCTGTGCACCGGAATACAACACCGTCCTGTGGTGCTGTAAATGTGAAAGGTGCATGACGGCGAAGGGCTGGTGGGCGATGGCGGCAGACCCGACGGGCCCGGTGGTCCGCACCGCGCACGGCGCCGTACGCGGCCGCTACGAACACGGCGTCGCCGTGTTCCGGGGGATCCCGTACGCCGCCCCGCCCGTCGGCCCCCGCCGCTTCCGGCCCCCCGAGCCGCCCGAGCCCTGGGACGGTGTGCGGGAGGCCGCCGCGTTCGGCCCGACCCCGCCGAAACCGCCGTACTCCGAGGCGTTCGCCCAGTACCTGTCCGACCCCTCGATCCCCGGCGACGACTGCCTCAACCTCAACGTATGGACGCCGGACCCGGCCCCCGGCGCCCGGCTGCCCGTCCTGGTCTGGCTGCACGGCGGCGCCCTGACCAGGGGTTCTTCGGCCGTGCCGGTCTACGACGGCCGTACCTTCGCCCGCGACGGCGTCGTCTGCGTCTCCGTCAACTACCGGCTGGGCATCGAGGGTTACGGGCTGTTCCCGGACGCCCCGCCCAACCCCGGCCTGCGCGACCAGCTCGCCGCGCTGCGCTGGGTGCACGAGACGATCGCGGCGTTCGGCGGCGACCCGGACCGGATCACCCTGTGCGGCCAGTCGGCCGGCGCGATCAGCGCGGGCGTCCTGCTCGCCTCCCCGCACACCGACGGCCTGATCCGCCGCGCGGTGTTGCAGAGCGGCCCGCCGGAGGTCTTCGAACGGGACAAGGTACGGCGGATGGTGCGCCGGATGGCCACCCGGCTGAAGATCCCGGCCACCGCCGCCGCCTTCGCCGCGGTGGACCGGGACCTGCTGCTGCGCACCCAGGCCGAGGTCGGCCGGCTCGCGAGCCCGGTGCTCGGCGGACCGGCGTTCGGCATCGTCGTGGACGGCGACCTCGTGCCCCGCGACCCGCTCGACGCCCTGATCGACGGCGACACCGCGCGGGGCGTGGACCTGCTGATGGGCTGGACACGGGACGAGTACCGGCTGTGGCTGGTGCCCGGCGGCCTGCTGGAGCACATCGACCGGCTCGGTGCCGTAGCCGTCGCCGGGGCCATGGCCCGCTGCCACGCGAGCCATGAGATCCCGCGTGGCTACCGCGCCCTGCACCCCGAGGCCGGCGCGGCCGAGACCGTCGGCCAGATGGTCACCGACCACATCCTGCGCGTACCGCTGCACCGCCTCGCCGACGCCCGCCCCGCCACCAGCCACCTCTACGAGTTCGCCTGGCCCTCCCGCCGCCCCGACCTGCGCGCCTGCCACGCCCTGGAGCTGGGCTTCGTCTTCGACTCCGGCGACATCCCGGAATCCCAGAAACTGGCGGGGGAGGGCGCGCCGCAGGAGCTGTGCGACGAGATGCACGGCGCCTGGGTGCGCTTCGCGACCACCGGCGACCCCGGCTGGGAAAGCTGGAACCCCACCCACCCCGTCCGCGTCTTCGGCGACGGCGCGCCCTACACCGTCCACGGCCCCCGCGACGCCGAGTACGCCCTCTGGTCCACCACCCCCCGCACCCCGCCGCCGCGCCCCGCCTCCGTCCCCCGCGCCCCCGGCGCCGAACTGGCCTCCGCCATGCGCCGGCTGCGCCGCTCGGTGGGGGCGCGGCGCCACTGAGTCCGGCGAAGGGGGGACCAGGCCGCGGCGGCGGCCCGTGACAGCCGGCTGCGGGTGCGGCACCGGGAGGTCGGGCTGATCGAATGCGACTACGAGGCACTCCTCAGCCCCGCCGAGGACCAGCGGCCGCCGGCCTTCACGCCCCCGCCGGGCTCACCGAGGGCCGCCGCCCTCGATCTGCCGCACGTCCTCGGCCCGGAAACGGCGCACCGCGGCCACCGGTGACCGGGGCCGCCCGGGAAGCCGCCGGCCGGCCCGCGACATCGCTGGTTGACCCGGAAACCGCCGGACGACCCGGAAAAACGCCGGCCGGGACCCGGAAACCGTCCGTCAGTCCGCCCCCACCCCCGCCCCCGTCTCCAGGGTCCGCGCGATCGAGGTGATGCTCTCCGGGCCCACCCGGCAGCAGCCGCCGATCAGCCGTGCACCGTGAGCGCGCCAGGACGTGACCTCGGCCGGGCCGAAAGTGGCGGGGCCGGTCCAGGAGTGGCTGCCGGGGTGCCAGGATTCGCCGCTGTTGGGGTAGACGACCACCGGTTTGCCGGTGACATGGGCGGCGAGGCCGACGGCGGGGGCCGCGTCCTGCGGGGCGCAGCAGTTCACGCCGACCGCGATGATCTCGTCCGCATCGGCCGCGAGGGCGAAGGCCCGCTCCAGGGGCTGCCCGGCTCGGGTACGGGGGCCGTCGATCGTGTACGACAGCCAGGCCGGGACCCCGAGGCCGCGTACCGCCCGCAGCAGCGCGGTGGCCTCGTCGGTGTCCGGGACGGTCTCCAGCGCCAGCACGTCGGGACCGGCGGCGGCCAGCGCTTCCAGCCGGGGCCGGTGGAAGCGCTCCAGCTCGGTGACGGTGAGTCCGTAGCGGCCCCGGTACTCGGACCCGTCCGCGAGCATCGCGCCGTACGGCCCGGCCGAAGCGGCCACCCACAGGGGACGGTCGACGCCCGCGCCGTGCGCCCCCCGGGCCGCGTCCCGAGCCAGCCGGACGCTCAGTGCGAGCAGACGCGCCGCCTCCGCACGGCCGATGCCGCGCCGGGCGAAGCCCTCGAAGGTGGCCTGGTAGCTGGCGGTGATCGCCACGCTCGCGCCCGCCAGGAAGTAGGCGAGGTGCGCCTCGGTGATCGCTTCCGGCCGCTCGGCGAGCAGCCGCGCGGACCACAGCTCGTCGCTCAGGTCGTGCCCGGCGGATTCCAGCTGGTTGGACAGCCCGCCGTCGAGGACGACCGTCCCGGCGGCGAGGGCCGCGGCGAGGGTGGGGGTGGAGGCGTTGCCGGTCATACCGGTGACGCTAGTCCACCGGGACGGGGAGCGGCCCCGGTGCCCAGGAGGTGGGCAGGCCACCGGGCCACGCGTTTCGGTGCGCGCCGAAACGGTCCGGGGCTAGCGTGGCCGTATGACCGCAGACTCCAGAGGAACGTCCTTCGCCGCGCTGCACCGGCCCGGCGAGCCGCTGCTGCTGCCCAACGCCTGGGACCATGCCTCGGCCGCCGCCCTGGCCGCCCGTGGCTTCGCCGCGATCGCCACGTCCAGCCTTGCGGTGGCGGCGGCCGTCGGGCTGCCCGACGGGGCGGCGGCGACCCGCGAGCACACGGTACGGCTCGCCCGCAACCTCGGTTCCGGGCCGTTCCACCTGTCCGTCGACGCGGAGGGCGGCTTCAGCGACGACCCCGAGGGAGCGGCGCGGCTGGCGGCGGAGTTGTGGGCCGCCGGCGCGGTCGGCGTCAACCTGGAGGACGGCCTCGGGGCGAGCGAGCTGCTCGCGGCGAAGATCCGCGCCGTCAAGGCCGCCGTACCGGGGATGTTCGTCAACGCCCGTACCGACACGTACTGGTTGGGCGACGGCGACGAGAAGGACACCCTCCGCCGTCTGGACGCCTACCAACAGGCGGGCGCCGACGGCGTGTTCGTGCCCGGACTCACCGACCCGGCCCGCATCGCCGGCCTGGTGCCGCGCCTCGGCGCTCCCCTCAACATCCTCCACTCGCCCACCGGACCCACCGTCGCGCAGCTCGCCGACCTCGGCGTGGCCCGGATCAGCCTCGGTTCCCTGCTGTACCGCAGGGCGCTGGGCGCGGCGCTGGACGCGATGACCGACATCGCCGCGGGGCGGGCGCCGGGCGGTACGACGCCCTCTTACGACGAGGTGTGCGCGCTGGAGCGCAGCGTCCCGGTCAGCAGGTCCGCGAACTCCGCCGGGTGATCGAGCGCGCCCAGGTGCCCGCCGGGGAACTCCATGAACGCCGCGCCCAGCCGCCCGGCCAGGAACTCGGCCGTACGGTACAGGAGTTGACCGCGTGAGCCGGTGCCCGCGACGAGGGTGAGCGCGGGGGCCGGGCCCGGCGCGGGGAGGGGTGCGTAGCTGGTGAACGGACGCAGCACCCGGCCCAGGAAGACCCCCATCGGTGTCGCCGACTCGCCCTCGGCGGGCGGCCGTTCGCCACCGTCGAGCTGTCCGATCAGCTCGGCGCGCCGCTCGGCACCGTCGGGCAGCACGGTGACGCACGGCGGCTCGTGCGCGACCACATGTGCCAGTCGCTCCGGATGCCGCGCGAGCAGGTCGAGCGCCGCGATCCCGCCCGAGCTGGTCCCGAACACGTACGCCGACTCGCCCTCGGGCAGCACCGCCGCCAGCACCCGGTGCGCCCCCTCGCTCCAGTCCGCCACCCGCTGCTCCGGCACCGGCAGGCCCAGCCGGCCGTGGGCGAGACCCAGCGGGTCGTAGGTCACCACGGTGAACCGCGCCGCCAGCGCCTTGACCAGCGGCCCGAACCCCATCGGGTGCCCGGCGCCGCCCGGCAGCAGCAACAGCACGGGCCCCTCGCCCATGACGTCGTAGTGGTCACGGCGCTCGTCCGCCGGCTCGCTCATCGCTCATCCTCTCCGGGGCCGGCGCCCGAGGCACGGGCGCCGATCTTCCTGACCGGCCGACCCTACGTCCCGCCCGGCGCCGGAGCCTCCGGATTACGCGGCGCCCGGATCGGAGGAGAAGACGAAGGAGAACTCCGTCGGCTCGGCGCGCAGTTGGTACGGGGGGAGCGGGCCGGGGCCGCAGGACTGGGAGCCGATGCCGTGCTGGGCGTGGTCCAGGTTGACCCAGACCGTGTCGCCCGGCACCAGATCGGTCCGGTGGGTGGCGGCGTCCAGCTGCTCGGTCGTCCAGCGGCGGGCCGTCAGGAGGAAGACGGGGTCGCCCTCGACGCGCAGACCGCCCAGCTCCGCCCAGCGGACGTCGATCCGGGCGCCGTTCTCCTGCGGACGTACGTACGGCGTCTGGAGGTCCGCCACCGCCGCTTCCCAACGCCCTGCCAGCGCAGCCGACTTGGTGTCCGGATACGCCTCTCCCGGACCACCGCCGAACCACCGCACCCGGTCGGTGGAGACCGCCGGCAGCCCGAAGCGGATGCCGAGCCGGGGAAGCGGCAGCGTCCAGTCGCCCTCCGGCACGACGCTCACGGTCAGCCGCAGCCGGTCCCCGTCCGCCGTCCACCGGTACCCCGCCGACAGCCCCAACTCCGTTGCGGCGGGCGCCACTCGGGTGCGTACGGTCAGCGCGTCACCGTCCGCCTCAGCCGTGTCGAGCCGGTGCCGCATCCGGTGCAGGCCGAGCCGGCGCCACAGCGGTCCGCAGCGCGGGCCGTCCTGCCAGGCGGCGCCCTCGTCGTTGTCGGTGGTCGCCCGCCACACGTCCAGCCTCAGACCGGTGACGGCCACGCCACCGATCGCCGTCAGGGCACCGGTGCGCGCGTCGAACCTGCCGGGGCCCAGGATGAACTCGGCTCCAGCGGAGCGGAGTCGGGCGGTCGCCGGGACCCGTGGCGGCGTGCGGTCCGAGGCCGGGAACTGGCCCCACGCGACGACATGCCCCCGCTCCGCCCACGGCGCGTCGGCCGCCAGTACCGCCCTGATCAGCCAGTGCGCCTCACCGTCCGGCGCCCCGGCCGGCGGCGCGGGCAGCGCGACCTCCGCCGACGCGCCGGGCGCCAGGGCGGGCACCGGCAGCGGTCCGGAGGCCAGCGTCACCCCGTCCACCTGGTACGACCAGGAGAAGCCGAGCGCGGACAGATCGGCGGTGTCGTACCCGTTGACCACCCGGACCGTGCCGTCCCCGCCGTCGCCCGTGATGGCGACCGGCTCCAGCACCTTCTTGTACTCGGCCAGGCCGGGGGAGGGCCGCCGGTCCGGGAAGACCAGCCCGTCGCAGACGAAGTTCCCGTCGTGCAGCTCCTCCCCGAAGTCCCCGCCGTAGGCGAACCCCAGCTCCGGATGGGCGATGCCGTGATCGATCCACTCCCACACGAAGCCGCCCTGGAGCCGGTCGTACGACGTGAACAGCCGCTGGTAGTCGGCGAGTCCACCGGGCCCGTTGCCCATGGCGTGCGCGTACTCGCACAGGATGAAGGGGAGCCGGCGCCTGCGCGCCGGGCCGCCGTCCAGGTGCCGGCCGATGCGCTCCACCTCCGCGTGACCGGCGTACATCCGTGCATAGACGTCCGTGTCACGGCAGCCGCGGTCCCCCTCGTAGTGCAGCGGGCGGGAGGGGTCGCGGGCGCGGATCCACCCGGCCATCGCGGTCAGGCCCCGGCCCGTGCCGGCCTCGTTGCCCAGCGACCACAGCACGACCGACGGATGGTTCTTGTCCCGCTCGACCATCCGGGCCGCCCGGTCCAGCAGGGCGGGGGTCCAGCGGTCGTCGTCAACCGGGTTGTCCCGCCAGCCCGCTTCGGTGAAACCGTGGGTCTCCAGATCGCACTCGTCGATCACCCACAGGCCGTACTCGTCGCACAGGTCGAGGAAGGCCGGGTGCGGCGGATAGTGGGAGGTGCGCACGGCGTTGATGTTGTGCCGCTTCATCAGCAGCACGTCCGCGCGCATGGTCGCCAGGTCCAGCGCCCGGCCCCGCTCCGGATGCCACTCGTGCCGGTTGACGCCCCGGAACAGCACCGGCCGCCCGTTGACCCTGAGCAGCCCGTCCGCCACCTCCACCGTGCGGAAGCCGATCCGCAGCGGCACCCGTTCGCCGCCGGTGGCCAGCGCCCCGTCGTACAGCCGCGGCACCTCCGCCGACCAGGGCCGCACCGGCACCGTCACCGGCTCCCCGGCCGGGACGTCGATGCCGAGGTCCGGGACGGTGACCCTGCCCGCCACGTCCGAGTCGACGCGCAGGGTGCCGGTGCCCGTGCGCGGGTCGTAGGAGGCGTGCACGAAGAAGTCCCGTGCGGCGCCGGGCGGGCGGTGCAGCAGGGTGACATCGCGGAAGATGCCGGGCAGCCACCACTGGTCCTGGTCCTCCAGATAGGACCCCGCCGACCACTGGTGCACCCGGACGGCGAGCACATTGCCGGTGGTCCGCAGCAGCGGTCCGACCGCGAACTCGTGCGGCAGCCGCGACCCCTTGAAGGTGCCCAGCTCCGTGCCGTTCAGCCATACCCGTGCGCAGGACTCCACCCCGTCGAAGCGCAGCACCGCCCCGTCGCCGTCGGTCTGCGGCCAGTCGTCGGGGAGGTCGAAGACCCGCAGATGGTCGCCGGTCGGGTTCTCGGTCGGCACGCGCGGCGGATCGACCGGGAACGGGTAGCGGTGGTTGGTGTAGACGGGGGAGCCGTGGCCCTGGAGGACCCAGTGACCGGGGACCGTGATGCCGGTCCAGCCCCCGGCGTCGTACCCCTCCCGGTACCCCTGCTGAGCGAACGGCCCCGCCCCGGCCGTCGGTGACAGCCGGAAGCGCCAGGTGCCGTTCAGGGAGAGGGACTTGGCGTCGGAGGACGCGTACCAGGCGCGGGGCGGCAGCGCACCGGAACCGGGCGAGACATCCTCGACGTACTCGGTGTCGTGGTCGTTGCCGGGAGAGGAGGCGGCGGACATCGGGCTCCGATCTGGTGCCACACGCGACGAGAGGCGGGGTCAGCCGGGAGGGATGCTCACGCGAGGCTAGGCCCGGCGCCCGGCCCCGGCAAGGGGGCCGGAACACCCTCAGACGTCCAGGACGTCGGCGACGAAGGCGTTGGTGAACTTGCCCGTGGGGTCCAGGGACCGCACGAGCTCCCGGAAGTCGCCGAGGCGTGCGTACCGCCCGCGCACCACCCCCGCCGGCATGCCGAACACCTTCCCCCAGTGCGGACGCGGCTCGAACGGCTCCAGCGCCTCCTCCAGGCGCCGCACCACGGGCAGTACGGCCGCCTCGTCCCGCACCCAGGTGAAGTGCAGCGCCACCGAGTCCCGCCCGTGCGCCGGGCTGAGCCACTGCCGGTCGGCGGCGACCGTCCGCACCTCGCAGGTCTGGAGCACCCCCGCGACGGCCTCCCGTATCCCGTCGACCGCTTCTAGCGCGCCGAGGGCCGCCGCGCGCGGCACCAGGTACTCCGACTGCGTCTCCTCCCCGCTGCTGGGCGTGAACTCCGCCCGGAAATGCGGCAGTCGCTCATGCCAGGGGCCCGCGACGCCCAACTGCCCGGTGCAGTTGACGGCGGGCATGCCCGGTACCGGATGCACCGGTCGCGCGGCCGGTGCCGCCCAGGGGAACTCCACCGCCGGCTGGTCGGTGCGCCGCTTGACCCACACCTGGCGGAAACCCGGCTCCCGCCAGTCCGTGAACAGGCTGACGCTGTACGCCGATCCGGCGACCGCCTCGAACTCCAGCCCCTCCAAAGGCAGTTCGGTGTACACGTGCTGCTCCACCTCGAACGCCGGTTCGAGGTCGAGGGTGAGTGCGGTGACCACGCCCAGCGCGCCCAGCGAGGTCACCGCGCCGTCGAAGCGGGCGTCGCCCCGGCCGATCGTCACCGTCGTACCGTCCGCGACCACCAGCTCCACCTCCCGCACCGCCGAGGCCAGCGGCGGATTGGCCACCCCCGAGCCATGGGTGCCGGTGGCCACCGAACCGGCCACCGAGATGTGCGGCAGCGAGGCCATGTTCGGCAGGGCGAGACCACGGGCATGCACCGCGCGGGCCAGCTCGGCGTAGCGGACCCCGCCCGACACCCGGACCGTCCGCGCCGCCGCGTCCACCTCGATCACCGGCGCCAGTCCCGCCGCCGACAGCAGCACACCGTCCGGTCCCGGATCGGCGACCCGGTTGAAGGAGTGCCCGCTGCCCAGCACCCGTACCTTCGCCGCACCGGACACCACGGCGCGCAGCGCGTCGAGCGTCGCCGGGCGCTGGAACTCCTTCGCCCCGTAGGCGATGGTGCGGGCCCAGTTGGTCACCGTCTCCCTCATGCTGCCGATCCTCTCGCCGGGGCGGCGGGTCCGTTGACCCTCTGATCCGCCGCGACCTACCGTAGAGACCGCTTGCCACCCGCGCCGCACCGAGCCCGAGGGGTCCGTCCTTGCCCGAGCGCCCGCCGGCCGTGTTCGCCATGGCGGCCGAGAACGTGCCGTACCTCTTCCCGCCCGGCCTCCTCGCCCGCCTGCGCACCCACCTCGGCCTCGATCCCGCCCTGGTGGCACAGGACTTCACCGGGCCGCAGGCGCGCGCGGCCCTCGCCCGCGCCGAGGTCCTCGTCACCGGCTGGGGGTGCCCCCGCCTGGACGCGGCCGCCCTGGACCGCGCCCCGAAGCTGCGGGCCGTGCTGCACGCGGCCGGGTCGGTCAAGGGGTTCACCACCCCCGAGGTGTGGCGGCGCGGCATCCTCGTCTCCTCGGCCGCCGACGCCAACGCCCTGCCCGTCGCCGAGTACACCCTCGCCATGATCCTGCTCACCGGCAAGGACGTCTTCGCGCTGCGCGAGGAACTGCGCGAGCGCCGGGACTTCCCGTACGGCGCGATCCGCCCCGGCCTCGGCAACCACGGCCGCCGCGTGGGCGTCGTCGGCGCCTCCCGCGTCGGCCGCCGGCTGATCGGACTGCTGCGCCCCCACGACCTCGCCGTCAGCCTCGCCGACCCCACCATCGGCGCCCCCGAGGCCGAACGCCTCGGGGTACCGCTGCTGCCCCTGGACGAGCTGCTGCGCACCAGCGACATCGTCACCCTGCACGCCCCCGGGACCCCCGCGACCCGGCATCTGATCGGCGCCCGCGAGCTGGCCCTGATGCCCACCGGGGCGGTGCTCCTGAACACCGCCCGCGGCTGTCTCGTCGACCATGACGCGCTGGCCGCCCAGGTGCGCACCGGGCGGCTGCGCGCCGTCCTGGACGTCACCGATCCCGAACCGCTGCCCGCCGGCTCCCCGCTGTTCGACCTGCCGGGCGCCTTCGTCACCCCGCACCTGGCCGGCTCCCAGGGCAACGAGCTGGCCCGCCTCGGCCGGGTGGTGGTCGAGGAGGCCGCCCGGCTCGCGGCCGGCCAGGCACCGCGCCACGCGGTCGACCCGGCCACACTGGACCGGATGGCCTGAACCCGGACCGGATGGTCTGATCCCGGACCGGATGGTCTGATCCCGGACCGCCGGGGAACCCCTGACGGACGCGCCCACGGGACCCGGCACCGCTCCGCGCGAGCCGGGGGCATACCGTTGGGCCGTACGCCTGAGCCGGGAGGAGACATACGGATGGGCACACGCACCGCACTGGTCGAGGATCTGATGGAGCGCTTCCCGCACGTGCCGCGGGAGGCCGTCTTCAAGGAGGACCTGCTCCGCGGCGGTGTCGCCTTCGACAAATCCGCCCTCAGCGACAACGAGGGCGGGGACGTCAAGCCGAAGTCCTACTTCATCTTCTCCTTCGACCACGGCACCCTGCCCGAGCTGGGCGAGGCCGCGCTGCGCCGGCCCCCGGAGGAGATCATCCTCACCGGCGGGCCGTACGACCTGCGCCGTACGGTCGTCTCCGTACGGGTGAACCCCGCCTCCCCCTACCGGGTCGCCGCCGACGACTCCGGAGTTCTCGGCCTCTACCTCGACGGCAAGCGCATCGCCGACGTCGGGGTGCCGCCGATGCCGGAGTACTACCGGCACACCCTCTCCAACGGGAAGTCCGTGATGGAGGTGGCACCCACCATCCAGTGGGGCTACCTCATCTATCTGACCGTCTTCCGGGTCTGCCAGTACTTCGGCGCCAAGGAGGAGTGCCAGTACTGCGACATCAACCACAACTGGCGCCAGCACAAGGCCGCCGGGCGGCCCTACACGGGCGTCAAGGACGTGGAAGAGGTCCTGGAGGCCCTGGAGATCATCGACCGGTACGACACCCAGAAGGCGTCCACCGCCTACACCCTCACCGGCGGCGCCATCACCAAGACGGTCGGCGGGCGCGACGAGGCCGACTTCTACGGCCACTACGCCAAGGCCATCGAGGAGCGCTTCCCCGGCCGCTGGATCGGCAAGGTCGTCGCCCAGGCGCTGCCGAGGGACGACGTGCAGCGGTTCAAGGACTACGGCGTGCAGATCTACCACCCCAACTTCGAGGTGTGGGACCGGCGGCTGTTCGAGCTGTACTGCCCCGGCAAGGAGCGCTACGTCGGCCGCGACGAGTGGCACAAGCGGATCCTGGACTCCGCCGAGATCTTCGGCGCGCGCAATGTGATCCCCAACTTCGTGGCGGGCGTGGAGATGGCGGAGCCCTTCGGCTTCACCACCGTCGACAAGGCGATCGCGTCCACCACCGAGGGCCTGCGCTTCTTCATGTCCCACGGCATCACGCCCCGCTTCACCACCTGGTGCCCGGAGCCGACCACCCCGCTCGGCAAGGCCAACCCGCAGGGCGCCCCGCTGGAGTACCACATCCGGCTGCTCCAGGCCTACCGGCAGACCATGGAGGACTTCGGGCTGTCCTCCCCGCCCGGCTACGGCCCGCCCGGACCCGGCCGCGCGGTCTTCTCGGTCAGCTCCTTCATGGACAGCCTGCCCGCGCAGGAGACGGCCGGGGACGAGGCGCCGGTCACGGCCTGAACCGCGACCCTGAGTGACCGGCCGCGCACGGGGCGCTTGTCAGCGGGGCCGGGCCCGTGAAAGGCTCGGTTCCGCGAGGTTTACGCCAACTCCGTCGTCCCTGTGGTGAGTTGACCTCGTCCGTGATGCAGGAGTCCCATGCCCGACCTGCCGACCCCTCAGGACGACGCCGAGGCCGCGCTGTTCGCGGAGTCCTGGGCCGCGGTGCTCTCGTACGCCGCCCTGTGCGCCTCCGGTCCCGGCACCGCCCACCGGCTGGCCACCGAGGCGTTCACCCGCGGCATGCGCGAGGTCCGCGCCGCCGGGCGCACCCATGTGCGCGGCGCGGGCCGCCGTCCCGCCCCGCTGCCCGTGATCCCGGCCCTGCTCACCGCCGTCCGCGCCACGGCCGCCGCCTGGTCGGCCGCCGGCCAGGACCGGCTGCTCGCCCCCGGTCTGCCCGAGTGGCTGGCCTCGCCCGAGGCGTCCCGCCTTTCCGGCTCGCCGCGCGCCCACCCGCCGGCGCTGCGCGCCCTGCGGGAACTCGGCGGGCGGGACGCGGCGCTGCTGTGGCTGGCCGAGGTGGAGGCGCTGCCGCTGCCCACGGCGGCCCACCGGCTCGGGCTGGACCCGGCCGCCGCCCGGGCTGAACTCGACCGGGCGCGGGCCCTGTTCCGGGAGCGCTGGCGGCGCGCGCGGGGCGACGGTCCGGAGCCGGAGAGCGCCCGGCTGGCCGCCGTGCTGGCGGACGGGGTGCTCGGCTGGGGCGGCCCCGACTATCTGGAGCGGCGCCGGCGGTCCGCCGAGACACGGCTCGGGAACGGGCGTGCGGGTGAACCCCCCAGGGGTGAACCCGAGGAGCGCCCGGGGCTCGGGCGGCTGCTGCGCGGCGGCGGGATGTTCGCCACCGCCCTGCTGCTGTCGGCGCTGGCGCTGGGCGCCTCGCTCATGGCACCCGGCGGTTCGGGCGCGGATTCCTTCACCGCGCGGGACGACACCGCCGCCACCCGCGACGACGCCTCGACCCCCGACGACACCGGCGCGCCCGGCGACGCCCCCGCCCGCGGCCGTACCGGCGCCCGCCCCACCCCCGTGCACTCCGCCCCGGCACCCGAGCCGAAGCCGACCCCGACGCCGGACCCGGCGCAGAAGCCGGCGCGGACGTCCCCGGCCAAGCCGGCGCCGAAGTCCGCCTCCCCGTCCGCCCCCGCCCGCGTCCCCGCCACTCCCGGCAGCCGGGACTCCGGTCGCACGAAGCCCGGGCCGGCCCCCGCCTCCCCGCCCCGCGGCCTCTCCTCCCTGGTCCACGGCCCGCTGGGCGTCCCCGCGCTCCCGACCACCCCGCCGCCGCCCTGCCACGTCGCCTACGACCTGGCCGGCGAGTGGTCCGGCGGCTTCCAGGCCACCGTCACCGTCACCAGCGAGCGGGCCCTGGACGGATGGCGGGTCGGCTGGACGTTCCCGGACGGCCAGCAGGTCGTCCGCGTGTGGGGCGCCACCGCCCATCAGAACGGCGCCCGGATCACCGCCACCGGCCCCGACCGGACCGTCCCGGCCCGCACCCCGGTGTCCTTCGGCTTCACCGGCACCCGGACGGCCGCCGACCGGGCCCCCGCCGCCTTCGCGCTCGACGGCCGGCCCTGCGGATAGCCCCGCCGCAAACCCCGGCCGGGCCGATTGGTCTCTACCTCACGAGGCGTCGTACACCCGTCCCACCTGGACATATCACGAGTCGTGATCGTTCTCAGAGCGGATTGCGTCTTGGACGGCCTCCGGCGCGGTGCTGGACTGGGGCCACGGCGGATCCCGGCCGAACGGGCCGCGGACCGTGCGCCATCGGCGCCACCTCGATCCAGGAGAACGCAATGCCTCTCATCCACGTGCAGCAGACCCCCGGCAAGACCGCCGAGCAGAAGGCCGAGCTGGTCCGCGAGCTGACCGACGCGTACGTCCGGGCCACCGGCAGCAAGCCGGAGAGCGTCTGGGTGACCGTGCAGGAGATCGGCACCGACAGCTGGTCCATCGCCGGTGAGACGCTCGCCGCCCGCGCCGCCAAGCGCTGAATCCACGGGCCGGCCCCGATCCGCCGTTTCCGGGCGCACATCCCCCGTTCCGCCCGGAAACGGCTTCCCTTCCGGTGACCCAAGGAAGTTGCCACGTGTCATGAAGACCGCATCCACCCGGACCCCCTACGCGCTGCTGCTCGCCGTCCTGTCCTCGCTGAACGCGGGCGGCCTGTTCGCCTCCGACATCAACCTGCCGGGCGTCCCGGCCACCGCGCACGCCTTCCACACCCCGGTCGCGTCGGTGCAGTGGACCTTCAGCGCCTTCATGATCGGCATCGCCCTCTCGCAGGCGGTCTACGGCCCCATATCTGACGCGTACGGCCGCAAGCGCGTCATCGTCTCCGGGCTCGGCCTGTTCGTCCTCGCCTCGCTGGTGTGCGCCGCGGCGCCCACGGTCGAGGTGTTCGGCGCGAGCCGGCTCCTCCAGGCGCTGGGCGCCGGCTCCGGCATGGTGCTCGGCCGGGCCGTGATCAGCGACCTGTACGAGGAGAAGGACGCGGCCCGGATGTTCGCCACGGTCATGCCGATCGTCGGCGTCTCCCCGTCCGTCGCCCCCTTGATCGGCGGCTACCTGACGACGTACGTCTCCTGGCGCGCGCCGTTCGTGGTCACCGCGGCGATCGGCCTGGTGACCCTGGTCGCGATGGTCACCGCGATCCCCGAGAGCCTGCCGCCGGAGCGGCGCAGCAAGCACCTGGGCGCCACCCTCAAGAGCTACCCCAAGCTGCTGTCCCGCCCGCTGTTCTGGGCCTACACCGTCAACCTGTGCGTGGCGTACGGCGGTTACTTCGGCTACCTCGCGGCCTCCCCGCTGGTCTTCGAGAAGATGCGGCTGGCCACCGAGACCACCAGCTACTGCTACATCACCGTCTCCCTCGCCTACGTCGCCGGCAACCTCACCTCGCGCGCCCTGGTCCGCACCCGGTCCGTCAACCGGCTGCTGTGGACGGGCCACGGCTTCTTTCTCGTGGGCGCGCTGATGATGCTGGGCCTCGGGCTCAGCGGGGCCGGCGGCCGCTGGGGTCTGCTGGTGCTGGTCTTCATGCCGGTGATGACGTTCGGCAATGGGTTCCTGCTGCCGCTGTCGATGAGCGCGGGCGTCACCACGTTCCGCTCGACCGCCGGTTCCGCATCCGGCCTGATGGGCGCGCTCCAGCTGCTCTCCGCCTCGCTGGGCATCTACCTCTCCAGCAGGCTGCCCGCCGGTGACCTGTTCGCCCTCGGCTGGTTCGTGCTGACCGCCGCGGTGCTGGGCATCTGCGCCTTCGGGCTGTTCCTCTCGCTCGCCTCCCGCACGACCGCGACCGCACCCGCGCCGGTGCCGGTGCGCGACGGCGGCGAGCACCCCGCCGACCGGCCCGCCGCCGACCTCCAGGAAGCCGCCATGGAATAAGACCGCGCAGGGCCGCACGGCCGACGGCAGCGGTACCCGTATGACGCTGGTGCGCGTACGGGTACCGCTGTCACGTGTGCGAGGATTCCTCTGCGACGGCCCCGAAGTCTGTATTGATCTATTCATCAGCACAGGTTTTCCGCATTTCCCGCACAGGGCCGCCGTCGAGGATTGGGGGGTCCTGTGGAACTGCGCCAGATCCAGTACTTCGTCGCCGTCGCGGAGGAACTGCATTTCGGCAGGGCGGCCGAGCGGCTGCACATCGGCCAGCCCGCGGTCAGCCAGCAGGTGCGCCGGCTCGAACGGGAGCTGCGCACCCAGCTGTTCGACCGCTCCAGCCGCTCGGTCACCCTCACCGCGGCCGGGCAGGCCCTGCTGCCCGAGGGCCGCGAACTGCTGAAGGCGCTGGACTCCTTCGCCGCCAAGGCCCGGCGGCTGGCCGCCCAGAAGGACGCCACCTTCCGGGTCGGGATCAGCTCCGCGCTGGGGGAGCGTCTGGACGACTTCCTGGACGCGCTGCCCGACGCCGCATCCGGCACCCGCTTCGAGTTCCAGACCCTCGGCGCCCACCACCGCCTGGAGGGGGTGCGGGCCGGACGGCTGGACGCCGCGTTCGTGCGCGGCGTCGAGAGCGCCCCCGGACTGCGGCTGCTCACCCTCTGGCACGACCCCCTGGTGGCGGCGCTCCCCGCCGCCCACCCGCTGTCCCGCCGCACCAGCCTGAACCTCGCCGACCTGGCGGGAGTGCCGCTGCGCATCGCCTCCCGCGGCGAGAACCCCGCGCTGTTCGACGCCGTGGTCGCCGCGTGCCGCAAGGCCGGTTTCGAGCCCACCTACGGCGCGCCGTTCACCGGGTTCCAGGACACCCTCGCGGAGATCGGCGCGAGCGGCGACGGCTGGACCCTGATGTACCCGACGGCGGCGGACACGGTCACCTCGCGCCGGATCGCGCTGCTCCCGCTGGACGGCGAGCCCATCACCATGCGGATGTTCCTCGCGCTGCGGGAGGACGCGGACCCGCTGCGCCTGGAACTGCTCACCGAGACGGCGGCACGGGTCCGCCACAAGACGATGGGCGGGGCCTGACCGGCACGCACCGCGCCCCGTACGGGACCCGGACTCCGGGCCCGCACGGGGCGGTTGCCGTCCGGCCTGCCCGGCCGGGCTACAGGGCGAGCATCCGCAGCGGCGCGTCGCGCACCACCTCGGTGATCCGGGCCTCGTCCAGACCGGCCTTCCCGAACCAGTCCCGGCTCTGCGCCGTCCACTCCCCGATGTCCATCTGGGAGGTCTGCCCCAGGTCGGAGCTGTAGACCACGCGCGGCACCCTGGCGAGGACGGCGGAGAAGTCGTCCCAGTCCTGGTAGCCCAGCAGGTACGTCAGCGCGGTCTGCTCGGCCCAGACCGGTTCCGCCGAGGCGATGTCCAGCAGATCGGCGCAGCTCAGACCGGTCATCGGGTTGGCCGGCTGGTTGAGCATCAGCCGCGGCACGCCGAGCCGCACCGCCTCCTCGACCAGCAGTGCCACCTCGCGTCCGTCGGCGTGCCCGGTGGAGATCACGACCGGCAGGTCGCGGGCCATGCGCAGGATCTCCCGCACCTCCGCCTTGAGCGCGCCGTCCGCGTCCGTGACGGTGAGCGGCCGCAGCCCGTCGCGGGCCAGCAGCGGATGGGCCGGGGTACGGGCCAGGCGGCTGGTGTGGGTCCGCCCGGTCACCGTCGGCAGATGGACGATCAGGCGCAGCCCGCTGTCCTCCCCGTGCTGCACGACCGCCTGCTCCACCGCCCGCCGATCCAGGCCGCCCGCGATGTCGTTGAGCACGATCGACCCGGAGACGGGCAGGCCCTGCTGCCGGGCCTCCCACGCCTGGGCCGCGGTGGAGCCCAGGTGGTTCTTCAGCACCACCCAGCCGCCGAGCCGGGCGTACTGCTCGCCGGCCGAGGCGGCGGTGTGCCGCCGTACATAGGCGTCCGGGCCGACGTGGTAGTGGACGTCCACGAACGCCGCCCGCGCGGCGGTCGCCGCGGGCCGTTGCTCAGTCGTCGTCACGGCCCTCGTCCTCCCAGGGGCGCGCGTAGCCGTAGCGGGCCCGCGCCTCGTCCAGCCGGGTGCCGTCCGCGGCGGCCGCCCGGATGCGCCGCTCGGTCCGCTCGACCGCCTCGGCGCGCCGGACGACCTCGGCGACCAGGTCGGCGGGGATGCGCAGCGCCCCGTTGTCGTCGGCGAACACCAGGTCGCCGGGGTGGACCGTGGTGCCGGCGATGTCCAGGTCGGCGCCGGTGCGTTCGAGCACCACCCGGTTCTTGCCGCTGACCATGGTGACGGCGGTGCTGAACAGCGGGTACCCGGCCTCGCGGGTCTCCCGTACGTCGCGCACGGCGCCGTGCACGACGGTGCCCGCGAGCTTGCGGCGCAGCGCCACGGAGGTGAGCAGGGAGCCCCAGTTGGTGCAGGCGCCGGTGCCGCCGTTGTCCACCACGACGACCGAGCCGGGCGGCACGTCGTCGATGTAGTTGGCGGCGTTGTGGAAGGCGCAGTCGTCCTCGATGGGCCGGTAGCGCAGGGTGAACGCGGGCCCGAAGGCCACGGTGCCGGGGGTGCGGGCGGCGATGCCGGGCAGCACGCACGGCGCGGATCGCAGGCTGTCCATCGCGTCGGAGAGGGCGGCCGTGTCCAGCCGGGCCAGGCGTGCGCGCAGCTCGCTGCCGAGCAGCGGCTCGGCGGATGCGGTGGTCATGCGGTCTCCTCCACGAGGCGGCGGGCGATGGTCCAGGCGGCGAACTGTCCGGCGTACCCGAGGACTTCGGGGCCCCGGTTGGGGACGGCCAGCTCACCGGTGTGCTCCCGGTCCCCGTCGTGCACCGTGCACAGCAGGCGGACGGTGCCGGTGTGGTCCCGCGGGCCGCCGCCGTCCCAGGCCGCGTCCAGCGTCACGGTCACCCGGCCGGACGGCTCCCCGTCCCCGGCCGGCCGCCGCTCGGCGGCCACCTCGGCGGCGAACCGGCCGCCGGTGACCCGGTCGTCGGCCGTCAGGTCCAGGCCGCGCGCGTCCAGCAGCTCGGCGAGTTCCTGGACGGCGGTGCGCTCGCGGCTGGTGACGACGTACGCGCCGAGCGCGTCGTCCAGCCGCTTCGCCAGCTCCGCCGCGCTCTCGGGCGGGCAGTCGATCCGGATGTCCACGTAGGGGTAGTGCCAGCGGTAGGCGGGCTTGACCCGCAGCCCCAGGTCCCCGACCAGGGCGTCCACCGCGGCCGCGGCGTCCGCCTCGATGACGCCGAGGGTGCGCCGGAACACCGTGACGACGGGCTCCGGTTCGGGAAGGTGGGCGATGCCGTCGCGCAGGAAGGCGTCGAGCATCGGCAGGCACTCGCGCGGCGGGCCGGGGAGCATCACCACGATGGTGCCCTGCACCTCGACGCGGCAGCCCCAGGCGGTGCCGTTGGCGTTGGGCAGCAGTTCCGCGCCCTCGGGGAACAGCGCCTGACGGCGGTTGTCCTCGTGCACGGCGACCCCGAAGCGGGTGAGCCGCTCGACCACGCCCTGCCACGCCTCCTCGCGGTGCTCCAGCGGGCGGCCCACCGCGCGGGCGACACCGACGCGGGTCACGTCGTCCGAGGTGGGACCGAGGCCGCCCATCACCACGATCACGTCGTCGCGGCCGAGGGAGGAGCGCACGGCGTCCGCGATCGCCGCCTCGTCGTCGCCGACGGTGTGCCGGACGCGGACCGGTACGGCGCGGGCGGCGAGCCTGCGGGACGCCTCGCCCGCGTTGCTGTCCTCCAGGACGGCCCGCAGCAGCTCGTCCCCGACGGTGACGACGGCCGCGGTGTGGACGCGCGGCACGGCACGGCAGGCGTCCAGCACGGACGCGGCGCACTCGCTGGTGGTCGCCGTACCGCCCAGGTCGTACGTCACCCGGTCCCGGCGGCGCGTCACATGCCCGACCGCCTCCCGCACCTGCCCCGCGGCCTCGCCGAAGCCGAGGTGCTCCAGGAGCAGCCCGATGGTCAGGAACGCGGCGAGCGGGTTGGCCCGGCCGGTCCCGGCGAGGGCGGGGGCGCTGCCGTGCACCGGCTCGAAGTAGTTGCCCCGCTCCCCGATGTTGGCGCTGGGCGCGAGGCCGAGCCCGCCCATCACACCGCCGCCGAGGTCGGACAGGATGTCGCCGAACATGTTCTCGGCGACGATGACGCCGAAGCGCTCCGGGCGGCGCGCCATCCACAGTGCGACGGCGTCCACGTTGAGGATCTCGTACTCGATCTCCGGGTAGTCCGCGGCGATCAGTTCGAGGCGCTCGCGGGCGTAGGCACTGCTGCGCCGCAGCACGTTCGGCTTGTCGGCGAGGGTGACACGGGGGTGCCCGTGGGCGCGGGCGTGCTCGAAGGCGAAGCGCAGGATGCGGTCGAGGCCGTGCCGGGTGAGCATCCGCACGCTCGCGGTGGTGGCCTCGCGGCCGCTCAACCGGGCGTTGGGGTGGCCGGCGACGAGCGGCCACATCTCCTCGGGCACCTGGTCCCAGTCGAGGCCCGCGTACAGGCCCTCGGTGTTCTCCCGCACGACGCAGAAGCGGTACGGCGTCCCGCCCAGGTGGCTCTCGACCGGCCGGAGGTTGGCGAACAGGTCGAGGCGCTGGCGCAGTTGGATGATCGGCGACACGTACTGCGGGGCCCGCTCGCGCAGCTGCGGCGCGAGGTCGGCGAGCGCCTCGCGGCCCGGCTTGCTGGTGGTGGCGCCGAGCAGCACCGCGTCGCTGCGGCCGATCAGGTCCCAGGTGCGCTGCGGCACCGGGTCGCCCTCGGTGCGCCAGAACTCCCAGCCGATGTCGCCGTGTTCGAGGGTGATCGGCAGCCCGAGGGCGTCGATCACCGGGAGGGCCGCATCGAGTACCTCGGGGCCGATGCCATCGCCGGGAAGTACCGCGACGGTCTTACTGGTCATGGATCCTCTTCGTGTGCTGTGGTGCCAGGAACGCGGCGACGGCCCGCCGGGTGGCTTCCGGCTGGTCGGCGTGGGGACGCATGCCCGCCCCCGGAACGCCGACGCTCGTGTGGCCGGGGCCGGTTGCGAGGTGCTGCCGTCCCACGAGGTGCGACGCGGTGCCGTAGACGTGCAGCAGCCTGCCGGGGAACGCCTCGACGCGCTCGCGGAGGTCGGCCCGGTGGAGCAGCCGCAGGCCGGTGGCCAGCCGCCATCCGGACAGCGGGTCCTCGTCGCGGGGGGAATCGCCGGGGGCGGGCGCGGGGTCCGCCGGGCCGCGGACCACCTCGTGCAGCAGGTCGAGCGCCGCGGCCGTACCCCCCTCGGAAACGGCCGCCGCGATGCGCTCCAGGGTCGTATCGAGCGCGGCGTCGGCGACCGTGGGGGAGGACAGCAGGACCACGTCGGCCCGGTGCGTCCAGGGCTGGCCGAGGAGATGCTGGACGACGGCGCCGCCCAGGGCGTTGCCCACCAGGACGTCGGGCTCCTCGGCGCGCAGGACCCCCGCCCACCGGTCGGCGAGGGCCGCGAGGTCGTCCCCGTCGCGCAGCAGCGACAGGGTGTCGTACACCGTCACCCGGTGACCGGTCGTCACCAGCGCCCCGGCGACCGGCGCGAAGAAGGCGCCCTGGTCCCACCGGGCCAGCACGGGCGCGAGCACACAGGCGGTGCGGGACGCGCCCGCCTCGCCCAGGCGCACCGCGACCGGGGTGTTCAGTGTGGTGGGCGAGGTCATGCCGCGACCACCGGGGAGGTCAGCTCGCGCGCGGCGCTGAAGGCGGCGCCGATGTGGTCCGCGGGCAGCTTGGCGCGCTCCTCGACGGAGAGGTCGAAGTGGCCGAGGACCAGGTCGGGCAGCGGCAGCGAGGGCCTGGCCTCGGCGATCTCGGACTCCATGCGGTGCGCGAGGGTGAGGATCCGCCCGAGGTCGTACCGGTCGGCGCGGCCGGCCCGGCCCAGGTAGGCCAGCCACTGCTCGGTGATCAGGTTGCCGGGGCCCTTGCCCATGCCGAGGACCGAGGAGTCGATCCAGGTGGCGCCCGCGTCGACCGCCGCGATGGAATTGGCCAGCGCCAGGCCCAGGTTGTTGTGCGCGTGCAGGCCGATGGCGCAGCGGGTCACCGAGCGCACCAGGGTGACCAGCCGCGCGACCTCGTCGGGCAGCAGGCTGCCGTTGGAGTCCGCCAGATAGATCACGTCCGCGCCCGCGTCCTCGGACATCGCGGCCAGCTCCACGAGCCGGCGCCGGTCGAGCTGGCTGACGCGGGTGATGTTGACGGTGGTGGTGAAGCCGAGGCCGGCCGCCTTGCGGAGCACGGCGAGACCGGGCTCGGGCGTCGTGGCGGGCAGGCAGAACCGTACGAGCCGTACGCCGGCCTCGTGCATCCGGGTGAGGTCGTCGTCGCCGATGTTCTTCGGGTGCAGGATCATGCAGATCCGCTCGGGCGGTATGACCTCGGCCATGGCGCGTATGTAGTCGTCGGCGCCCACGCCGGTCAGCCCCAGGTCCGGTCTCGGCTGGAAGGACCCCTTGCGGTACCCGATCTCGACCCACTCGATGCCGGCCGCGACGCTCTCCTGTGCGTGCCGCAGGGCGTAGTCGAGCGTGAAGCCGAAGTTATTGCGGTATCCCCCGTCTCGCAGCGTCACATCGAGATTGGTGACCATGTCTCCTCCGTTGACTGTCCGAGGTGGCGGCCGGGAAGGCGAGAAATTTGATGTGCGTCGTGAACCGCAAACGAAAAACCGGTGCCGATGAATAACTGACACATGGTGGCGATTCCCCCCGTCCCCCATTGCCCTGATTGATACTTCGACGGGTCCGTGTGAATGCGAACCCGGAATTCATGGGAGCCTGGCTAATGCGTAGTCAATTTACCGGCCATGCTCCCGAAGGCGGAACGGATGCTAGCGGTTTCGGCGCGGAAGGTGCAAGGTGAGGTGCGGTGACGGTACGTCACTCTCATGCCGCGTCGCATTGGTGAAAGAATTTACTTCCCATATACCGTCGCATGCGGGGGCCGTTCGTCGCGCGTGGTCCGTCACGCGCCAAGTCCAGCATCGGACCCCGAGCCGTCCAAGACTCAATTTGCTCTGGTACCGATCATGATCGGTGATGAATCGAGGTGGCTGCCACTCTGTCATACTCGCCGGACTCGCCCGCGAAACCGAACGTTCAAATACGTGTTACAGGATCGGGAAATGACAGCGTTGTCGTGTCGGTGCGGGCCCGTCCGGCGTCATTCCTCGGTGGGCAGCCAGGTGCCGTGCAGACCGAGCGGGACGCGGACGGGGATGCGGACACGGGCCACCGGTCCGTCGGGGGGGTCGGCTCCGGGCAGGACGAGCAGCCAACTGGTGTCGTCCGTGCGGTCGGTGGCGAAAGTCAGCCAGTAACCGTGCTCGGGGCCGCGGGTGCCGGGCACCGGCGCGAAGACGGGCTCGCCGACGGACAGGTCGCCCGCGTCCCAGGTCCGCGCCGTGGCGCCGCCCGCGCGGACGTCGTACCAGCGCAGCGCGTCGTACTCGCCCGGCAGCAGCCCCTCGCCGCGACCGCTGTCCGCGGCGACGGCGAGCCGCTCGTAGGGGCCGGTGAGGACGCGGTCGTCGACACGCGGCAACTCGACCCGCGCGTCGTCCAGCCGGACCCGCCGCACGCGGCCGGCGACCGGGTCGACGACGGCCCGCGTCAGGCCGTGCCGGCCGTCCTGCCGCGGCCGGCCCGCGCCGGGGTCCGGGCCGAGCGAGAGGGCCGGCCACTGCACGTAGTCCACGATCACGCGGCCGTCGCGCGGGTCCTCGTAGGCGTTGACCGTGTGCCACAGCCAGAACGCCTCGTCGCCGGCCCAGCGGACGGGACCGCCGTCGCGCGGGATCAGCGCGATGCGGGTGCCCCGCTCGGGACGCCACGCGAGGAACGAACCGCCGTTCAGGGCCGCCTCGATGTCGAAGAACGCCGGCGCCAGCACGAGGACCAGATAGCGGCGGGTGAGCGCCATGTCGTGGATCATCTGCGGCGCGTCGACGCCGTCCACCGGCGTGGGACCGCGCCGGACGGCGCCGTCCGGGCCGATCAACGCCCAGGTCAGGTAAGGCGGTTCGAGGGCGTAGCAGAACACGGCCAGTTCCCCGGTCACCGGGTCGATCTTGGGGTGCGCGGTGATGCCGGCGGGCAGCTGCCCGCCGAACGTCTCCTTGCCGAGGGTGTCCAGCTCCGGGCTCATCCGGTACGGGCAGTCCGACTCGGCGAGGGCGAGCAGACGGCCGGCGTACCGGACGACATTGATGTCGGGCAGCGGCTTGAAGGTGTGCGCGAGCACGTCCCCGACCTCGTCGGCGCCGGGAAGGATCATGGACTCCAGGCCGCCCCACAGGGCCCGGCCGGCCTTTTCCTCGGCGATCATGGCCGGGGTGCGGACGAAGCGGTTGCGGTAACGGGCCCGGCCGTCCGACAGCCAGACCCCGTGGATCATGCCGTCGCCGTCGAGCGGGTACAGATAGCTGCCGATCGGCGTGAAGCGCGGATTGGGGCCGTTGCGCAGGTAGACGCCGTCCAGCTCCTTCGGCAGCTCCCCGGTGACCGCCAGGTCCACCGCGTCGACCTCCTCGGTGACCGGCGCGAACCGTCCGGTGAGATGGGCGACACGGGTCGGATCGAAGGCGGCGGACGCGGTCATGGCACTCTCCCCGGCCGGAATACGGGCCCCCGACCAGTCAAATACCGGCCGCCACCGCCCGCCACTCCGGTACCGCGGGCACCTCCGCGGCTCCGTCGGCGCGGGGTCGGGTCCGGCCGCGGGCGCGTTAATTCGATGGTGCTCGCGGGCGCTGCGTCCTAGGGTGAGATCACTTCGCGCGGCGGCCGTTCGGTCGCCGCCGGCCGAGCAGGAGAAGGGGAGGTGTGACCGATGACTGTCACCGCGGTGGGCGCTGCCCGCATCCAGGAACTCCTCAAGTCCACCTCCGTGGCCACCGGCTGACCCGAGCGCGTCGCAGCCGACCGCTCCCTCCGGGGCCACCCCTGTGAAGGGTCCCCCTTGACTTCCAGCTCCGCTGTGTACTCCGCCCTGGCCCCCTACGGCTGGGACGACGACTGGGCGCGCGCGTTCGCCCCGTACGCCACCGAAGGGCTGCTGCCCGGCCGGGTGGTACGGGTCGACCGCGGCCAGTGCGACATCGTCACCGCCGACGGAACCGTCCGCGCCGACACCGCGTTCGTCACCCCCCACGACCCGCTGCGGGTCGTCTGCACCGGCGACTGGGTCGCCGTGGACGCGGGCGGTAACCCCCGGTACGTCCGGGTGTACCTGCCGCGCCGCACCGCCTTCGTGCGGTCCACCTCCTCCAAGCGGTCCGACGGGCAGATCCTCGCGGCCAACGTCGATCACGCGGTCATCGCCGTCTCCCTCGCCGTCGAACTCGACCTCGGCCGCGTCGAACGCTTCCTCGCCCTCGCGTGGGAGTCCGGGGCGCAGCCCGTGGTCGTGCTCACCAAGGCCGACCTGGTGACCGATCCGGTCACCCTGGCCCACCTCGTCCAGGACGTCGAGCACAGCGCGCCCGGCGTGCCGGTGCTCGGCGTCAGCGCGCACGCCGGCGACGGTCTCGACGTGCTGCGCGCCCTCGTCGGCGAGGGCACCTGCGTGCTGCTCGGCCAGTCCGGCGCGGGCAAGTCCACGCTGGCCAACGCGCTCGTCGGCGAGGACGTGATGGACGTACGGGCCGCCCGTGACGTCGACGGCAAGGGGCGGCACACCACGACCACCCGCAACCTGCTCGTCCTGCCCGGCGGCGGGGTCCTCATCGACACGCCGGGGCTGCGCGGGGTCGGCCTGTACGACGCCGGGAGCGGGGTCGGGCAGGTGTTCGCCGAGATCGAGGAACTGGCCGGGCGGTGCCGCTTCCACGACTGCGCCCACGAGAGCGAGCCGGGCTGCGCGGTGCGCTCCGCGGTGGACGGCGGGGAACTGTCCGTCCGCCGCCTGGAGAGCTACCGCAAGCTCCTGCGCGAGAACCAGTGGATCGTCGCCAAGACCGACGCCCGGCTGCGCGCCGAAATCCGCCGCGACTGGAAACGCAAGGGCGTCGACGGCCGCGCCGCCCTGCGAGCCAAACAGGGCCGCTGGACGTGAGCGGGCGGGCTCACCCCCGTCCCCACCCCCGCCGGCCGAGCCCGTCCCCCTCACCCGCATGCCGCACCGCCCCATGCCGCACCGCCCCACCCCGACGGCCGTACCCCCGCCCTCGGGATCCTCCTGCTCCGGGGGGCCTGACCGGCGTCCCTCGTCCATGCGGCGCCGGGATCGGGGCGGGGGCGCGGCAGGCTTGCGCTGTGTCGCTCTCCCCGGTGAATGCTAGAAATGCACCATGAAGAGGCGTTTCGGCCTGTTTTCGGGGTGGGACGCTTCCGCCCCGGTCGAAGCGTCCCCGGCTGCCGCCGACTCCGGACGGCCGAGGTGGCTGCCGCCCGGTGTCCGGACCGTCGCCGGACAGATGTTCGTGCTGCAACTGATCATCCTGCTGCTGTTCGGGGTGGTGGCCGGCACCGTCCTCGTGGTCCAGGCCACCCAGGGCGGTGTCACCGCGGCGCGGCAGCGCACCTTCGCCGCCGCCGCCGGTTTCGCCCACGCCCCCGGCACGCTCGCCGCGATGCGCTCCCCGGACCCCACCGCCGTACTGCAACCCCGCGCCGAGCAGGTCCGCAAGGAGACCGGCATCGACTACATCGTGGCGTTCAGCCCGGCCGGGCTCCGCTGGACCCACCCCAATGTGCACCTCATCGGCAAGCACGTCATCGGCGACTTCTCGCGGCCGCTGCGCGGACAGCCGTACACCCACGACCTGTCCACCCCCATCGGCGTGGCCGTGGAGACCACCGTGCCCGTCATGGGCAGCCACGCCAAGGTCGTCGGGCTGGTCACCGCCGGCATCACCGTGCGCAACATCCAGCAGCAGGTGCGCCGGCAACTGCCCGTGCTGCTCACGGCCGGCGCCGGCGCGCTGCTGCTGGCGACGGGCGGCATCGCCCTGGTCAACCGGCGGCTGCGGCGGCAGACCCGCGGCCTGGAACCGGCCGAGCTGCGCCGGATGTACGACCACCACGACGCCGTACTGCACGCCGCCCGCGAGGGCGTCCTCATCGTCTCCGCCGACGGCACCCTGCTCCTGGCCAACGACGAGGCCCGGCGCCTGCTCGGCCTCCCCGAGGACGCCGAGGGCCGGCGGCTGACCGACTTCGGGTTCGCGGCGCCCCTGGACACGCTGCTGTCCTCCGACCACCCGGCCACCGACGAGGTCTGCGAGGCCGGCGACCGGCTGCTCGCGGTGAGCGTCCGGCCGACCGCGCCGCACGGCTGCCGGTCCTCCAGCGTCGTCACCCTGCGCGACACCACTGAACTGCGGGCCGTGGCCGGCCGCGCGGCCGTCGCCCAGCGGCGGCTGCGGCTGCTGTACGACGCCATGAGCCGGATCGGCACCACCCTGGACGTGCGGCGCACGGCCGAGGAACTGACCCGGTTCACCGTCCCCCGGTTCGCCGACTACGCCTGTGTGGACCTGCTCGACTCGGTCCTGAGGGGCGGCGAGCCCGAGGGCACGCTCATGCGCCGTACGGCCCTCACCGCCATCGACGGCGACCACCCGCTCTACCCGGTCGGCACCCTCGTGGACTTCGCCTCCCAGACCCCGCAGGCCATCGGGCTCGGCACCGGCACCCCGGTCCTGGAGCCCGATCTGCGCGAGGACAGCGGATGGCAGCAGAACGACCCCGACAACGCGCACCGCATCCTCGCCCACGGCATCCGCTCGATGCTGGTGGTGCCGGTGCGCGCCCGGGGCGTCCTGATGGGCGTGGCGAGCTTCTGGCGCACCGCGCGGGCCGAGCCGTTCGAGGAGGAGGACCGGGCGGTCGCCGAGGAACTGGTGGCGCGGGCCGCGGTCGCCATCGACAACGCCCGCCGCTACACCCGCGAGCACACCACCGCCGTCACCCTCCAGCGCAGCCTGCTGCCGCGCGGCGTGCCCGAGCAGTCCGCGCTGGAGGTGGCCTACCGCTATCTGCCCGCGCAGGCCGGGGTGGGCGGCGACTGGTTCGACGTCATCCCGCTGCCGGGCGCGCGGGTGGCGCTGGTCGTCGGCGACGTGGTGGGGCACGGGCTGCACGCGGCGGCGACCATGGGCCGGCTGCGCACCGCCGTGGCCAATTTCTCCGCCCTCGACCTCGGCCCCGACGAACTCCTCGTCCACCTGGACGAACTGGTCAGCCGCATCGACAGCGACGAGCGGGGCGACGCCCAGGGCGCGGGGGAGGAGGGGCTGGACGGGCTGCTGCGGGACGGGCGGGTCGCGCGCGACGGCATCGCGAACGTCACCGGCGCGAGCTGCCTGTACGCGCTGTACGACCCGGTCGCCGGGCGCGTCACCATCGCGCGGGCCGGCCACCCCGGCCCCGCCCTCGTCCTGCCCGACGGCACCGCCACCTACCCCGACGTGCCGGTCTCCCCGCCGCTGGGCCTCGGCGACGGGATGCCGGTGGAGACGCTGGAGCTGGAGCTGCCGGAGGGCTCGTACCTGGTGCTGTACACCGACGGGCTGCTGGAGGACCGGCAGCGCGATCTCGGCACCGGCCTCGACCTGCTGCGCGACACGCTGGCGGAAGCGGAGGGGCACGGCCCCGAGGCGCTGTGCGCGGCCGTCCTGGACGCGGTCCTGCCGGCCCGGCCGATCGACGACGTGGCCCTGCTGGTGGCCCGCACCCGGCTGCTGGGCCCCGAGCACGTCGCCGAGTGGGACGTGCCCCGCGATCCGGCGGCGGTCGGCCCGGTCCGCGCCGAGTGCGCGGCCACGCTGGAGGCGTGGGGGCTCGGGGACATCGGCTACACCGCCGAGCTGATCCTCAGCGAGCTGATCACCAACGCCGTGCGCTACGGCTCCGCGCCCATCCGCGTCCGCCTGCTCCACGACCGGGGCCTGATCTGCGAGGTCGCCGACGGCAGCAGCACCGCCCCGCATCCGCGCCGGGCGGCGGCCACCGACGAGGGCGGCCGGGGGCTGTTCCTCGTCGCCCAGCTCGCCAGCCGCTGGGGCACCCGCTACACCGCCCGCGGCAAGGTGATCTGGGCCGAGCTGTCCCCCCAGCAGAACGCCCCCCAGCCGGCCGGGGACGCGGACGAGGAGAGCGCGGACGACATCCTGGACCAGTGGGAGAGCCTCTAGGACCGGGGTGTGCCGCGGGGCCGGGTGTGCCGCGCGGGTTGCCGGGTCCGCGCGGCACGGGCCGGGTCAGATGCCGAACGCGGCGGCGTAGCGGACGGTTCCGCCGGGCAGCGGGTGGCCGGGGCGGAGACCGAGCGCCATCAGGGCGTCGTCCGGGACGTCGACGGTCAGGCCGATGCCGTGGTCCGAGGCGCGCGTGAACCCGAACCGGGGGTAGTAGGCCGGATGCCCGAGGACGACCACGTGGTGTTCGCCCCGTGCCGTCGCCGCGGCCAGGGCGGCGCGGATCGCCGCGCCGCCCGCGCCGGTCCGCTGCCGCTCCGGCCGGACCGCGCAGGGAGCCAGGCACAGGGCCGGGGTGGTGCCGATGTGGCACCGGGTCAGCAGGGCGTGCGCCACCAGCCGGCCGGTCTCGTCCGCCGCGACGAGGGAGAGGCCCTCGATCCAGGCGGCCGGATCGGCGCGCAGCGCGTCGACGAGGTCGGCCTCGGCGGGGGTGGGGAAGGCGGTGAGGTTGATGTCGCGGATGGCGGGAATGTCGGCGCCGGTCTCGGCGCGCGTGACCCAGGTGTTGCCCATGACGTCGGATGTCCGTTCAGGGAGGTGTTCGAGTGGTGCCCCGCGAGCTCACGCTCTCGGCGGGGCAGGACAGGAGGGACGGAGTCAGGCCATGGCCCAGGGCATGAGGGAGACCCGGACACCGCACGGGGTGGCCATCAGCGCGGTCATCGACCCCCCCTCCGTGTCCTCGGCTCCTGATCCCACACGAACACGCCCATGCTACCGGGTCGGCTACGTGTCCGTTTTCCGCCAGCCGGTGACCCGGACGAGGGTCACACTGGAACGCGTGATGGACGAGGACAGCAGGTACGAGGCGGTGCGCAGCCGGGACGGGCGGTTCGACGGGGCGTTCTTCTTCGCCGTCGAGACGACCGGGATCTACTGCCGACCCAGCTGCCCCGCGGTGACCCCCAAACGGCGCAACGTGCGCTTCTATCCGACGGCCGCCGCCGCCCAGCGCTCCGGGTTCCGGGCCTGCCGGCGGTGCCGGCCGGACGCGGTGCCCGGCTCGGCGGAGTGGAACGTGCGCGCGGACGTCGTCGGCCGGGCCATGCGGCTGATCGCCGACGGCGTGGTGGACCGTGAGGGCGTCGCCGGGCTCGCCGCGCGGCTCGGCTACAGCGCCCGGCAGGTGCAGCGGCAGCTCACCACCGAGCTGGGCGCGGGACCGGTGGCCCTGGCCCGCGCGCAGCGCGCGCACACCGCGCGGGTGCTGCTCCAGACCACCGGGATGCCGGTCACCGAGATCGCCTTCGCGGCCGGGTTCGCCAGCGTGCGGCAGTTCAACGACACGCTCCGCGAGGTGTACGACGCGACGCCGACCGAGGTCCGGGCGGCCGCCCCGCGCGGCGGCGCCCGCCGGGCCGCCGACGGGACCGGCATCCCGCTGCGGCTCGCCCACCGGGGCCCCTACCCGGCCGCCCCCGTCTTCGACCAGCTCGCGCGGGAGGCGGTGCCGGGGGTCGAGGAGGTCACGGGCCGGCCCGGCGCGCGCACCTACCGGCGCACCCTGCGGCTGCCGTACGGCGCCGGGACCGCTGCCGTCGCCGAGCGCGGCGGGGCGCCGCGCGCGGGCGGCGGCACCCGCCCCGGCGGTTGGCTGGAGGCGCGGCTGCGCCTGACCGACCCGCGGGACCTCACCACCGCCGTGCAGCGGCTGCGCCGCCTGTTCGACCTGGACGCCGACCCCTACGCGATCGACGAGCGGCTGAGCGCCGACCCCCGCCTCGCCCCCCTGGTCGCGGCCCGCCCCGGTCTGCGGGCCCCCGCAGCCGCCGACCCCCTGGAGGCGGCGGCCCGCGCGCTGCTGGGCCCGGCGGGGTGCGGGCGGCTGGCCCAGGCGTACGGCAAGAGTCTCGACGCCCCGGACGGCGTCCTCACCCACCTCTTCCCGGAACCGGCGGCGCTCGCGGGGGCGCGGGGCGTGCCCGCGCCGCTGTCCGCGCTCGCCGCCGCCCTCGCCGACGGCGCCCTGCGTCTGGACCCCGGCGCCGACCGGGACGACGCACAGCGGGAGTTGCTCGCGCTGCCGGGGATGGACGCGGCCACCGCCGCGCTGGTCCGGACCCGCGCGCTCGGCGACCCCGATGTGGCCCCGCCCGGCGTGCGGACGCCCGACGCCTGGCGTCCCTGGCGGACCTATGCCGTACAACACCTCTACGTGGCAGGAGAGTTGCCCCGATGACCGCCGGAAGCTACACCCACCTCGACACGCCCCTCGGCCGGCTGCTGCTCACCGCCGACCCGGACGGCGCCCTCACCTCGCTGCACTGCGCGCGGGACGTCCCGGCCGGGCTGCGCGAGGACCCGGAGCCGTTCGCCGCGGCACGCGAGCAGCTCGACGCCTACTTCGCCGGTGAACTCCGTTCGTTCCGGCTGCCGTTGCGGGCCCCCGGCACCGAGTTCCGCCGCCGGGTCTGGGCCGCCCTCGACGAGGTGCCGTACGGCACCACGCTCACCTATGGTGAACTGGCCGCCCGCATCGGCGCCCCGCGCGCCGCCGTCCGCGCCGTCGGCGCCGCCCTTGGCGCCAACCCCCTGCTGATCGTGCGCCCTTGCCACCGCGTCATCGGCGCCGACGGCTCCCTCACCGGCTACGCCGGCGGCCTCGACCGCAAGACCCAACTGCTGGCCCTGGAAGGCGTGCTCGGAAGACGCCCCGTAGGCTGACCGAGCCGTGATGCGCGGTCGTGCGGTCGGAGGAACATGGACATGGGTGACATGGGTGACATGGGTGACCTCGTAGTGGCGGTCCTCTTCGGCGTGTTGCTGTCGGCGCCGCTGTGGATGACCTGGGGCGCCGGTAAGTTGGCCGGCCTCTGCCCGAGGACCCGGACCAGGCCCGGAGGCGGCGCCGAGGCGGTGTTCATCGTCCTCGCCGCGGTCCTCCTGTTCGCGGTGGCCGCCGGGCTCGCGGTGCTCTCCGGGGTGTGAACTCCCGGCATCGCCAAGGCGGTTCAGCCAGCGGATGATCCGGACCGGCGTGCGCGCCTACCGCATCCGGCGGCCCGCGCCGAAGCCGCTCACCGATGCCGAACTGGCCAGCGTGCGCACGCCGTTGTACCTGCTGCTCGGCCGGCGCAGTCTGCTCGTGCACCCCGACCGGCAGGTCGAGCGCGTTCCCCGGCTCGTGCCGGGCGCCCGTGCCGAGATCGTCGCGGACACCGGCCACGGCCCGCAGATCGACCACGCCGGGGCGACGAACCGGGCGACGCTGGACTTCATGGCCGACGTCGACCAGGAGCCGATCACGGCGCGGGCTCCTCAAGTCCCCAGCTGAGCACGCGCTTCGGATGGATCCGGATCACCTCCTCGCTGAGCTGCGCTCCCACGTCGTGCGGTCCGGTGAGGAGTTCGGCCTCGCCCCGGATGTCCACACCGCGCACCCGCCAGGGATCGACGCTCACGATGTCGTCCACGACGAGTGCGACCCTCGGGTTCTCCCGCAGATTGCGCCACTTCTTGGTGGTGCCCATGGCGTAGCCGCCGATCAGGATCGTGCCGTCGTCCTGGAGGTGGTAGCCGACGGGGTTCGCCTGCGGCTGCCCGTGCGGATCGACGGTGGCCATCCGGCCGAGGCGCTGGGTGCGCAGATACGACAGTTCCGCCGCGCTGAATCCGGTCATACCGCCAGCCAACCACCGCCGGCCGCTCCCCGCATCGGCCGATCGCCCTGGACCCCGCGCCCTACGTCCCGAGCCCCGCGTCCCGGTGTCCCGCGTTCCGCCCGCCCATTGCGCCGACCGGGTGGAATCGCCGCCGACGTGCGGTGGCGCGGCCCGTCGCTGTGGCACGGTCGCCTGCGGCGGATCAGCCGGGGAAGGGCGGGCACACATGGGCAAGGTGAAACGGGTCCTCGCGGTCCTGCTGACGGCGCTGCTCCTGCCGGGCGCACGGGCCACCGCGGGCGTCGCCGCCGCACCCGGTGCCGTCCGCACCGCCCCGCGCTGGAGCGGCAGTTGGGAGACCGCGCCCTCCGGGACCACCGCCGCGCGGCCCGGCGCGGCCATCCGCAACGTCGTCCGGCTCAGCGTCGGCGGCACCGCCGTCCGGGTCCGGCTCAGCAACCGGCTCGGCACCAAGCCGCTGCGGCTCGGCGCGGTCACCGTGGCGCTGCGCCGGGCGCAGGGACCGGACGCCGTACCCGGTACCCTGCGTCCCGTCACCTTCCGGGGGGCGCACACGACGACCGTGCAGCCGGGGCGGGACACCGTCAGCGACCGGGTGCCGCTGACCGTGCCGGACGCCGCCGACCTCCTCGTCACCGTGTACACCCCCGAGGACGACGGCCGCGCCACCTACCACGCCAGCGCCCTCCAGACCAGCTATCTGGCCCCCGAGGGCGCGGGCCACGCCGCCGACGCGAGCGGGTCGTCGTACAAGACGATCATCAAGTCCTGGTACTACGTGACCGGCGTCGACGTCCTCGGCCGCGCCACCGGCAGCGTCGTGGCCTTCGGCGACTCCCTCACCGACGGTACCGGGTCCACCCCCGACACCGACCGCCGCTGGCCCGACCGGCTCGCCGCCCGGCTGCGCGACCACGGGCTCGGCGTCCTCAACGCCGGGATCAGCGGCAACCGGCTGCTGCGCGACGGCACCGGACCGAGCGCCCTCACCCGCCTCGACGCCGACGCCCTCGACCGGGCCGGGGCGCGCGTCCTCGTCGTCTTCGAGGGCATCAACGACATCAAGGGCCTGCCCCCGGCCGACGACCCCGCCGCCTACGCCGACGCCTACCGCGCCCTCGTCTCCCGCGCCCGCGCCCGCGGCATCCGGGTCGTCGGCGTCACCCTCACCCCGTTCCGCGGCTACGCCGCCTACACGGACGGCCGCGAGGACGTACGGCAGCGGGTCAACGACTTCATCCGCACCGGCGGCGCGTTCGACGCGGTCGCCGACGTCGACGCGGCCGTCCGCGACCCGGCGCAGCCGACCCGCATCCTCCCGGCGTACGACCCCGGTGACCACCTGCACTTCACCGACGCGGGGATGGCGGCGGTGGCGGAGACGGTGCGCACGGCGCTCGGGCGGCTCAGTCCGGCAGCCCACGGGTGACCCAGCCCCGTTCGTAGGCGTGCCAGCCCAGCTGGAGCCGGGTGGTCACCCCGACCAGCTCCATCAGCCGCTTCACCCGACGCTGCACGGTGCGCAGCCCCAGCCCCAGTTGCTTGGCCACGCTCGCGTCGGTCAGCCCGGCCAGCAGCAGCGAGAGCACCTCCAGATCGGTGGCGTCCGGGCCGTCCGGCACCGCCTCGGCCGCGCCGTCCGTGTTCAGCCGCAGCGGCAGTGCCTCCCGCCACACCGACTCGAACAACCCCGCCAGCAGCTCCAGCAGGCCACTGGCGTGCACCACCAGGGCGGCAGGCTCCGCGCTGTGCGAGGTCAACGGCACCATCGCCAGCGAACGGTCAGCCACCACCAGCTTCGTCGGCACCCGGTCCGTCATCCGCACCCGCTCGCCCCGGCCGAGCGCCTCGGTCAGCCCGCCGAGCGCCTGCGGCAGATCGAGCACCGCCCGCTCCACCACCACCCGGTAGCGCACCCCACGCCCGGCCGCGTGCTCCTCCGCCTCGTTCTCCGGCGCGGTCACCGCCACCGGGTCCCCGGTCACCAGCGCGCACACCTCCTGCACGGCGCCCAGCTGGAGCTGGAGGAAGCGCTGCGCGACCGCCGAGGCGCCGGTCACCACCTCCACCAGGTCGTGCACCGCGGGCTCGGCCGCCGCCGCCCGGTACTCCCTCGCGAGCAGCGCCGCCGCCAGCTCCGCCTGCTCCAGCTCGTGCCGCTGCCGGGTGAGCAGCGCGCCCAGCGCCACCGCGGGCGGCGCCGCCACCCAGCGCCCAGCCCGGGCCGAGGAACGGGCCGCGAGACCCTGCCGCTCCAGCCCCTGCAACGCGCGCTCGGTGTCCGGCACGCCCAGCGTCAACCGCCGCGCCAGATCGGCCACATCGGCCGCGCCCACCGCCACCAGCGCCCGGTACGCCGCCTCGTGCCGCTCGTCCAGACCTATCGCCGTCAGCATCGACCGCGCCCCTCCCCGCGTACGTCCCGCGCACATCCAAGCCACCCGAGTACCCGGCGTCCCGTGTACCGGCCGTCCGAGAACAGGCCGTCACGGAGGGCCGTGGCTGGCGGGAACCGGCCACGGCGTAAACCCGCCGCCGACATCATCGCCGGATCACAGGTGCGTCTGCCAGGGTGGGCCTCGGCGCGGCAGTCACGGCAGCCACGCGTGCGCCGCGATCCGGCCACCCGGCGGGTGGCCGACATGGACCGGTCCGCGAGGACCGAGCCCGCCGCCGGGCGGTCCCCCCGTGGGGGGTGGGACCGCCCGGCGGCGGTTCACCTTTTCGCGGCCGGAATTTCCCGATGCCCCGTTTTCCGGGCGCCCGCGTGGTGACAATCAGGGCATGAGCCAGCAGGGGGGAAGGCCCACCGCCCGTCCCGAGGACGACTGGTGGGGTCGGCTGTACGACGACACCACCGGAGACACGGGCCCGACCACCGCGCCCGACTCCCTGGACGACCGCTACACCTCGATCCGCAACACGGTGCGGGAGAGACCGGCGCCGGTCGATGTTCCGGGCCGGGCCGGCGGTCCGGGGCAGGCCGGTGGTTCGGGTCGGGACAACGGTTCGAGCCAGGGCGACGGTTCGGGGCAGGACGGCGGTCTGGGCCGGGGCGACGGTTCGGGGCAGGACGGCGGTCTGGGCCGGGGCGACGGTTCGGGGCGGACGGATGTGCCGGTCCCAGGCGGGGTCTCGGTTCCGCCGGATGTCACGGTCCGGTCCGGCCCCCTGAGACCGCCGCCGGACGCACCGGTTCCGGCCGACGCGCAGGGCCTGCCCGAGGTCCCCGGCCCGTCCCAGCGCGCGGCTTCAACTGGCCTTCCGCGAGCGTCCGATGCCGCAGCCCCGGCGGAAGTCCCGTCTCGGGCCGAGGTTTCGGGGCCGGGCGGTGTTCCGGGTTCGTCGGATGGTGTGGTCGCGTTCGGTGTCCGGAGATCGTGTGACGTCCCGGGCCCGGCGGACGTCCCGTCTCGGGGCGATGTATCGGGTGCGGGTGGTGTTCCGGGTTCGTCCGGTGACGCGGCCCCGTCCGGCGTCCGGAGATCGTCTGACGCCACGCCCCCGGCCGACCTTCCGTCCCGCTTCGGCGCCCCGGCCCCGCCGCCCGATCGCGCGGCCCCGACCGGCCCCCCGGGGGCGCCCGTTGCCCCGGCCCCCGCCGCGCCCACTCCGGCCGGCGGTTCGAGGCCTGCTGACGCGCCCACTCCGGCCGGTGCTTCGAGGCCTGCTGACGCGCCCACTCCGGCCGGTGCTTCGAGGCCTGCTGACGCGCCGACCCCGGCCGGCGGTTCGAGGCCTGCCGACGCGCCCACTCCTGCGGCTGCTTCGAGGCCCGCTGACGCGCCCACTCCGGCCGGTGCTTTGAGGTCTGCCGACGCGCTCACTCCGACCGACGCCCCGACCCTGACCGGCGCTTCGAGGCCCGCCGACGCCCCGACCCTGACCGGCGCTTCGAGGCCCGCCGACGCCCCGACCCTGACCGGCGCTCCGAGGCTCGCCGACGCCCGCACCCCGACCGGCGCTCCGAGGCCCGCCGACGTCCCCACCCTCCGGGACCTCCCCGTCCAGTCGGCCCCATCCGGCCTGCCCCGCCGAACCCCGGCCGCCCCCGAGCACCCCCCGGTGCCCGAGCCCGCCTCCGCCCTCGACTTCGTGGGGTCCGGGCCGCCCACCTACGACCCCGAGCCCACCGCCCTTCCCCTCGCCGACCCGGAGGAACTGGGGGAGTTGGTCGCGGACACGGTCCTGGACGGGGCCCGGTACGGGACGTGGACGCTGCGGTCGGTGTCGCTGCGCGGGGACTCCGCGCGCTACCGGGGCGAGCCCCGCCGGGACGCCCTGCTGACCGCGCGGTTCGGCACCGGCGCACACGCGCTCGTGCTCGTCGCGATGGCCACCGGCGCACGCGCCGCCCCCGAGGCGCACCTCGCCGCGGCCGAGGCGTGCCGCTGGATCGGCCGGGCGGTGGGCCGCAGCCACCGGCGGCTGGCCGAGGACATCCGCGCGACCCGGCGCGCCGACCTGAAGGCGGGCCTGCACCGGCTCACCGACCGGGGCCTGGGCCGGCTCCGCGCGAGCGCCCTCGAACGGGGCGCCTCGCCGGAGGAGTACACGGCGAGCCTGCGCTGCCTGCTGCTGCCCGCCGATCCGCACTGCCGTACCCGCGTCTTCTTCGGCGTCGGCGACGGCGGCCTCTTCCTGCTGCGCGACGGCACCTGGCGGGACATCGAGCCGGGCACCACGGAAGCGGGGCCCCCGGAGCCGCCCGGGACGCCCGAGCCCGCCGAGGACGGCGACCGCCTCACCCTCGACCTCGGCGTCCCCGCCCCGCCGGGCCCGTACGAACCGCTGCCCGAGCCCCCGCCCCCGCCCGCCCGCGACCCCTTCCGCTTCCAGGTCTCGCTAGCCCGGCCGGGTGACGCCCTGCTGATGTGCACTCCGGGCCTGGCCGAGCCGCTGCGCGGGGAGCCCGCCCTGAGCGCCTATCTGTCCCGGCGCTGGTCCGGCCGTCGCCCGCCGGGCCTCGCCGCCTTCCTCGCCGACGCGCGGGTACGGGTCAAGGGCTACGCCGACGACCGTACGGCCGCCGCCCTGTGGGAGGCGTAACCGCCCCTCGTATGCCTCCATGGAACCGGGGCACCACGCACGGATCCGGGACGGGTCCGGGACCTCGCACGGGTTCCGGACCCCGGAAGGGGCAGACGAGAGAACATGGCCAAGCAGAACGTAGCCGAGCAGTTCGTCGACATCCTCGTCCGCGCCGGCGTGCGCCGCCTCTACGGCGTCGTCGGCGACAGCCTCAACCCGATCGTGGACGCCGTCCGCCGCCACTCCCACATCGACTGGGTGCACGTCCGCCACGAGGAGACCGCCGCCTTCGCGGCCGGCGCCGAGGCCCAGATCACCGGGAAGCTGGCCGCCTGCGCCGGCTCCTGCGGCCCCGGCAACCTGCACCTCATCAACGGCCTGTACGACGCCCACCGCTCCATGGCCCCCGTGCTCGCCCTCGCCTCCCACATCCCCTCCAGCGAGATCGGCCTCGGGTACTTCCAGGAGACGCACCCGGACCGGCTGTTCCAGGAGTGCAGCCACTACTGCGAGCTGATCTCCAGCCCGAGGCAGATGCCCCGGCTGCTCCAGACCGCCATCCAGCACGCGGTCGGGCGCAGCGGGGTCAGCGTGGTCTCGCTGCCCGGCGACATCGCCGCCGAACCCGCCCCGGAGAAGGCCGCGCAGAGCGCCCTGGTGACCTCCCGGCCCACCGTCCGCCCCGGCGACGCCGAGATCGACGCCCTCGTGGAGATGATCGACAAGGCCGGCAAGGTCACACTGTTCTGCGGCAGCGGCACGGCGGGGGCGCACGCCGAGGTCATGGAGTTCGCCGAGAAGGTCAAGTCCCCGGTCGGACACGCCCTGAGGGGTAAGGAGTTCATTCAGTACGACAATAAGTTCGACGTGGGCATGAGTGGTCTGCTCGGCTACGGCGCCGCCTACGAGGCCACCCACGAGTGCGACCTGCTGATCCTGCTCGGCACCGACTTCCCGTACAACGCCTTCCTGCCCGACGACGTGCGGATCGCCCAGGTCGACGTGCGGCCGGAGGTGCTCGGCCGGCGCTCCCGGCTCGACCTCGCCGTGTGGGGCGATGTGCGCGAGACGCTGCGCTGCCTCATCCCGCGGGTCAAGGAGAAGACCAGCCGGCGCTTCCTGGACCGGATGCTGAAGAAGCACGCAGACGCGCTGGAGGGCGTGGTCAAGGCGTACACCCGCAAGGTGGACCGGCACGTCCCGATCCACCCCGAGTACGTGGCCGCGGTACTGGACGAAGTCGCCGCCGACGACGCGGTGTTCACCGTGGACACCGGCATGTGCAACGTCTGGGCGGCGCGCTACATCTCGCCCAACGGCCGCCGCAGGATCATCGGTTCCTTCTCGCACGGCTCGATGGCCAACGCGCTGCCCATGGCGATCGGCGCGCAGTTCACCGACCGGCGCCGGCAGGTGGTGTCGATGTCCGGGGACGGCGGATTCTCCATGCTGATGGGCGACTTCCTGACGCTGGTGCAGCAGGACCTCCCGGTCAAGGTGGTGCTGTTCAACAACTCCTCGCTCGGCATGGTCGAGTTGGAGATGATGGTCTCCGGACTGCCCGCGTACGGCACCGCCAACGCGAACCCCGACTTCGCCGCCGTGGCCCGCGCGTGCGGGGCGTACGGCGTGCGGGTGGAGAAGCCCAAGCAGCTGGCCGGCGCGCTCAAGGACGCGTTCCGGCACAAGGGTCCGGCCCTGGTGGACATCGTCACCGACCCCAACGCCCTGTCCATCCCGCCGAAGATCAGCGCAGAGATGGTCACCGGGTTCGCGCTGTCCGCCTCCAAGATCGTGCTGGACGGCGGGGTCGGCCGCATGGTCCAGATGGCCCGCTCCAATCTGCGCAACGTGCCCCGGCCCTGACGCCACCCGGATCGGTGAGCGAACCGCCCGGAGTCGAGGGCGGATTACCCGGATCGGGGAGCGGATTTCGGCCAGTTTCACGGGCCGTGACGGACCGCCGACCGGCTGTGCCGGGCGCGGCGGTCCGCCCGTCACGGGGCGTCAGCGGCGTCACAGGGCCGCCCGGAAGGCTCTCGCGTGTCTGTGGCGGCCACCCTGCGCCCGGGTACGGCGGGCCCGGGCGGTGGCCGAACCGCCGGTCATCGGGCCGGTGCCAGGACTGGCCGTTGGTCCACTGGGCAAGCATCCCCCGTGAACGTGTTCGACCAGGAGGGGCAGGGTTCGAGCGGCGTGCGGGCGGGGGCCATGAAGAGGCAGGCACGAGGGGGCGGTCCCGTGACCACCGGGGCCCCCTCCGCGGAACCGGGGGACGGCACGGGGGAAACCTCGGGGGAAGTTCAGGGCGTCGTCAGGGAGACCGTGGGCACCCTGCGGGCCACGGGGGCCGCGCAGGTCGCCAGGGAGTCGCCGGGGCGCCTGGTGCGGGTGCCCGCCGACGATTCCCCGCGGGACGATTCCTTACAGAACGGGCGCGACCGGCGGGACGCCCAGGACCGGCGCGGCGGACGCGGCCGGGCGGCACAGCGGACGCAGCCACCACCACCGCAGTCGCCGCAGCGGCTGTGGCGCCGGCTCGGGCGGGCGGATCTGCGCTCCGTGCCCGAGGCCCGGCGGGAGCTGCGCGAACTGCTGCGGGACTGGGGCAAGCCGGGCCGCTCGGAGATCGCCGAGCTGCTCACCAGCGAACTGGTCACCAACGCGCTGGTGCACACCGACGACGACGCCGTCCTCACCGCGGTCGTGGCACCCGGCGGACTGCGCGTGGAGGTACGGGACTTCGTGCCCCGAAGACCCGAGGTGCGCGCACCGGATCCGGACGACGACACCCATGGCCGGGGCATGGTCCTGGTGGAGTCCCTCGCGGACGCCTGGGGTGTACGGCCGCACGGGGTCGGCAAGTCGGTGTGGTTCGAGCTGGGCGCCGAGGCGGCATAAGGAACCACGGACAGAGGCGGGCGGCGGACATGGGTCGGGGGCGCGACCCGAGCGGGCGCGCCCCCGACCCGTGAAGACCGGTCATCCCTAGCCGAACTGCTGCTCCAGGTCCTTGAGTTTGCGCTCCAGGGAGTCCAGGCGGGGCAGGGCCATGGTGTCGTCCTCCGCGGTGAGGTCGACGGTCACCGACTCGGACCCTTTGGCCACCGGCTCAGACCCTTTGCGGACCGGCTGGAGGGAGGGACGGGAGGGCACCGGCAGCTGTTCCGCGGTCGCTATGGCAGGCTCCGCTGTGGTGGCGCCCGAGGAGCCGCGCTCCATCGCCTGCACCTCGACCTGCCGGCCGCCGCCGACCCGGTTCACGAACCGGCCGTGGCCCCGGCTGATGGCCTTGAGCTGGGCGCGCTCCATCCGCTGCTGCTCGCGCCTGCGCTGGCGCGACTGCTCCTTCTGCCGGTTGTCCTCGCGGACCTCCTCGACGGCCTCGTCCAGGCTGCGCACGCCCTCCAGGAGCATCAGCGACCACGCCTTGTAGGTCTCGCGGGGGGCGCGCAGCCAGCGCACGATGCGGATCTGCGGCAGCGGGCGCGGCACCAGACCCTGCTCGCGCAGCGCGGCGCGGCGGGTCTGCTTCAGCGCGCGGTCGAACAGGACGGCCGCCGACAGGGACATGCCGGAGAAGAACTGCGGGGCGCCCGCGTGGCCGGCGCCGCGCGGCGCGTGCACCCAGTTGAACCAGGCCGCGGCCGCGGCGAACAGCCACACCAGGATGCGCGAGCCGAGGGCCGCGTCACCGTGGCTGGCCTCGCGCACCGCGAGGACGGAGCAGAACATGGCCGCGCCGTCGAGGCCGAACGGCACCAGGTACTGCCAGCCGTCGGTCAGGCCGAGGTTCTGCTCGCCGAAGCCCACGAGGCCGTGGAAGGACAGGGCGGCCGCCACCGCCGCACAGCAGAACAGCAGCACGTAGGAGGCGGTGCCGTAGACGGCCTCCTTGCGCCTGCGGCGCTCCTCGCTGCGCTCCCAGGAGTCGTCCGCACTCGCGTTCTCCCCGGCAGAGCGCTTTCCGCGCGCGAGTACCGCCACCGCCGCGACCATGCCCAGGAGCAGTACGACGCCCGGAAGCAGCCAGTTCAGCGATATGTCGGTCAGTCTCATCAGGGGTCCCTTGCATTGGGATAGGGCGTAACGCCCGCCATATTGACCCACTCCGGGCGGCCCTCAGGGGGTTTCGCGGCAAGAGGCCGCCAAGAGGGTGCGAGGGGGTGCCCGGGGACGGCGATCTGCTCGAACTGCCGCTTGAGGGGCGGGAGTTGAGTTCGAATAAGACTACCCGTACGGATGGTTCCTCGGAAAGTTCCCGTGAAAGGTGAGGAAGTTGTGCATCACCTGTCCGTGCGAGGCGGTCCGGATCGAGTTGATCTTAGTGGACCGCGGGGGTCCGCTCGTCCCGCTCGCCCGCCCCGGACCTTGCTCCCGGACCTCGGTCGAGTTTGACGTACCGCTCGGTACGTCTAGGGTGCTTGACGAACAACCGACAACCCGTCGTTAATGACCCCAAGTACCGACAAGCCGCCAGGAGGACCCCGTGAGGCAGGGCGCGCAGGGCTCCGCGGCGGCGTACACGCACGGTGAGGGGCTGGTTCCGGGCCCGCGCAGGCCCGCGGGCGAGCGGCCCGTGATACAGCGGTCCTCGGTGCGCGGGCAGATCCTGGAGGCGCTGCGCACGGCGCTGGTGACGGGCGAGCTGAGGCCGGGGGAGGTGTACTCGGCGCCGGTGCTCGGGGACCGCTTCGGGGTCTCGGCGACGCCGGTGCGCGAGGCGATGCAGCAGCTCGCCCTGGAGGGCGCCGTCGAGGTGGTGCCCAACCGCGGCTTCCGGGTCGTCGAGCGGGGGGCGCGGGAGCTGGCCGAGCTGGCGGAGGTGCGGGAGCTGATCGAGGTGCCGGTGATGCTGCGGCTGGCCCGTACGGTCCCGGCCGCGCGCTGGGCCGAGCTGCGGCCGCTCGCGCAGGACACGGTCCGGGCGGCGGCGTCCGGCTGCCCCGCGACGTACGCCGAGTCCGACCGCGCCTTCCACCGCGCGATGCTGGCCCTGTCCGGCAACGAGGAGCTGGTCCGCATCGCCTGCGAGCTGCACCGCCGCGCCCAGTGGCCGCTGGTCGGCGCCCCGGTCCGGCACGCCCGCGCGGACCTGGTCGCGGACGCGGCCGAACACGTGTCCCTGCTGGAGGCGCTCGTCGCGCGGGACCTGGAGGTGGTGCGGGACCTGGTCGCGGAGCACTTCGCGGGCGCGGCCTGAGCGGAGGCGACGCGCGCCGCCCTCCGCCGTGAGCTGCCGCGCGGCTCCCCGCACCCCACCCCTTCAGGGCGCCTCAGGAGCCGTCGCCGCCCTGGTCACCGTGCGCCGACTTCGAGAACCCGTCGTGCCAGGCCGCTCGCGCCCCCGAGTCGCCGATCCGGTACACGTCCACGACCGCGCCCACCGCGATCACCGCGGACAGCAGCCCGAGAACGATCCGCACGGGCAGCGCGGACCAGCGCGAGCCGCCGCCCTCGGCGCGCAGCACCGCGCGGGCCGCCCACCACACGACCACGGCCAGCACGAACAGTCCCAGCGCCCAGGGCAGCAGCCCGTCGCCCAGCTCGGTGTGCCTGCGGACGAGCGGATCGTCGTCGACGTGCCGCTCCAGCCACTCACCGGCGTTCGTCGTGAGCGGCACGCTGACCAGGGACACGAGACCCAGCGCGGGCAGCAGGACGCCGAGCCGGCGCGCTGCCTGCGGCCACACCGCCGCGGCGACCAGTGCGAGGGCGGTCAGCGGGACCAGCACCACGACGACATGGACGAGCAGGACATGGGCCGGCAGCCCGTTGACGAGGGTCATGCGACGCTCTCCTGGAGTGGGGGTCTCGGGGCGCGTCACACTGGCACGGCCGTCTCTCAGTTCCCTCTGAGCACGCCCCCGCGCCTCACACGCCCCCGCTCACGCCGTGGCCGGTCCCGCGGCCGGTGGGACGAGCTGCGCCGCCAGCCACGTCGGCACGCCCCCCAGGAGGCGGAACAGCCGCCGTGCCTCGTCCCGCAGCCGGGACGCCGCCGGTTCGTCCTCCGTGTCCGCCAGGGACACCAGCGCGGGCGCCGTTCCGACGAGGTACCCCAGTTCCTCCCTGATCCGCAGCGACTCGGCGAACCCGTGCCGCGCCTCCGCCAACTCCCCGTCGCGCAGGGCGAGTCCGGCGAGATGGCGCCAGGTGAACGACAGCAGCAGCGGATCGGCGTGGGCGGTCGCGCCCGCGTGCGCCCGGCGGTACGCGGCGCGCGCCGCCTGCGGGGACCGGGACAGGTTCTCCGCGAGCAGCCCGCGCCGGAAGTCCAGCAGCGCCCGCCCCGCCGCCCCCGGCGGGATCAGCGCCGCCGCCCGCCCCAGCGCGGCCCGCGCCTCGTCCACCCGGTCCCGGACGCCGTGCAGCGTCGCGGCGTACGCGAGCTGCCCGCGCTCGCACGCGGCCGCGCCCCGCTCCTCGTCGGTGTGCGCGAGCGCCTCCGCCGTGCGCAGCGCGTCCTCCGCGTCCGCCCAGCCGCCCTCCGTGTACAGGCAGCGCTCCACCAGCAGCATCGCCCGTTGCAGCGCCGCGTCCGGCGTGTCCGCCGGCAGCAGGGCCGCGGCGTCGGCCCAGCAGGCCCGCGAGCGCAGCCGCCATACCGCGGTCTGGAGAGGATCGTCACCGGCGGTCGTTCCGTTCCCAGACATGGCGGTATACGCCACGTTGACCTCCCCAGGCACGCCATCGGGCTGTTGAGTGGTGGCGGCATTCCAGCACCGATCGCCACACCTGGCCAAGGGGGTGGGTGAAAGATTTCACAAAGTCGTGGGGGCGCGGCGGGGCCCGCTTCGTCCGCTTCGCCCCGCCCGGCTCAGCTCATCCGCAGCGCCAGGAAGAAATCGAGCTTGTCCTCCAGGCGCGACAGGTCCCGTCCCGTCAACTGCTCGATCCGTCCGACGCGGTAGCGCAGCGTGTTGACGTGCAGGTGCAGACGGGTGGCGCAGCGGGTCCAGGAGCCGTCGCAGTCGAGGAACGCCTCCAGGGTCGGGATCAGCTCCGCGCGGTGCCGGCGGTCGTAGTCCGTCAGCGGGTCCAGCAGCCGGGCCGTGAACGCGCGCCGCACGTCGTCCGGGACGAACGGGAGCAGCAGCACATGGCTGGCCAGCTCCTGGTGCCCGGCCGCGCAGACCCGGCCGGGCCGGGCCGCCGCCACCCGGCGGGCGTGCCGGGCCTCCTCCAGGGCGCCGCGCAGCCCCTCCGCGGAGTGCACGGCCGCGCTGACGCCGAGCGTGAGCCGCCCGTCGCCGTCCAGCCCCGCCGACAGCGGCTCGCGCACCACCTGGAGCAGCGCGTCGGCGAGCAGCCCGGTCTCCGCGCCCTCGCGGTCCGCGGCGACGGCCGGTACGGCGGGCAGCGGGACCAGCGCCACCGCCTCGTCCCCGGTGTGCGCCACGGCGATGCGGTCTGCGGCCTCGGGGCCGGTCGCCAGCGGGTCCACCAGGACCTCCTCCAGCAGCGCCTGCGCCACCGAACCGCCCTCGACGTCCCCGCCGTCCCACTCCACCTGCGCCACCACGACCTGCCAGTGCGGGGCCGCGCCGAGGCCGGGCAGCAGCACGGGCGCGGCCACCCGCAGCCGCGCCGCGATCTCCGCGGGCGCGGCGCCGGTCTGCACCAGCTCCAGGATCTCCTGGGCGAGCCGGCGCCGTACCGTACGGGCCGCCTCCCGGCGGTCGCGCTCCACGGCGATCAGCTGGGTGACGCCCTGGAGCAGGTCCATGCGCTGCCCGTCCCAGTCGCCCGCGTCCGCCTCCACGGCCAGCAGCCAGTCCGACAGCACCGTCTCGCGGACATCGCGCGCGGCGCCCGGGGCCCGCCCCGAGGAGCGGATCGGGAAGAGCGAGTACGTCGTGCCGCCCAGCGGGACCCGGTGCGGGGCGCGCCGGCCGGAGCGGGTGGCGGCCAGGTGCTCGGCGGCCAGCCGGGCGCAGGTCCCGGCGGGCAGCTCGGGGCCCGCCACCTTGGAGCCTGCGATCAGCCGGCCGGTGGGGGAGAGCACCCAGGCGCGCAGGTCCAGGTCGGTGCCGAGCAGGTCGAGCACCACGTCGGGGCCGCCGCCCGCCGGGCCCGAGGTCATCATCCGGCGGTGCCGGTCCACCACGGCGGCCAGGTCCCCGGCGCGCTCGCCGGACACCTGTCGTACGACATGCTCGGTGACCGTCGCGAAGGCCACCGACTCGTCCACCGCGAGCAGCGGCAGCCGGTGCTTGGCGCAGGCCGCCACCAGGTCCTCCGGCACCCCGCCCAGCTCGGCGGTGCCCGCGGCGAGGGCCGCCACCCCGGCCTGCACCAGCAGCCGTACGAACGGCTCCGAGTCGGCCGCGTCCCGCCGCCAGGCGAGGCCCGTCAGCACCAGCTCACCGCCGGACAGGTAGCGGCTCGGGTCGCGCAGGTCGGTCGTCATCACACCGCGCACCGAGCGGTCCAGCTCGTCCTCGCCGCCGAGCAGCAGCAGGCCCAGCGCGTCGGTGTCCAGCAGTGCGCGCAGCCGCATCTCAGTTGCCGCCGTTTCTTGTCTCGAAACCTACGATGGATCTTCGGAGGGGGACGGGGGAATGGCCGCTTCCCCGGGAAAACGGAGAGGTTGCCGACGTCCTCCGTTCATACGAATCTACAAGATGCTTCACCTGGCCAGCGAACTCCTTCATGGTTTCGGTGACTGACCCCGTCGGAGTACACGGCGGTGTACTGATTTCACTCCACGTCAACACGACAGGAACGAGCCGGGCCCGCCGCACACGGATTGGCTCAAATCCGCAGAACCCAAGACGAAGAAGAGAGCCGGTCATGGACTTCCTTCGCCCCGCCAGCTGGGAGGAGGCGCTCGCCGCGAAGGCCGAGCATCCCACCGCTGTGCCGATCGCCGGTGGTACCGATGTGATGGTCGAGATCAACTTCGATCACCGCAGGCCCGAGTACCTGCTCGACCTCAACCGCGTCGGCGATCTCTACGAATGGGAGACCGGCGAGGACGCCGTACGGCTGGGCGCCTCCGTGCCCTACAGCACGATCATGGAACAGCTCCGTGCCGAGCTGCCGGGCCTCGCGCTCGCCTCGCACACGGTCGCCTCCCCGCAGATCCGCAACCGCGGCGGCGTCGGCGGCAACCTCGGCACGGCCTCGCCCGCCGGCGACGCCCACCCCGCCCTCCTCGCCGCCGGCGCCGAGGTCGAGGTGGCGTCGGCGGCGCGCGGGACCCGGATGATCCCGATCGACGACTTCTACACGGGCGTCAAGCGCAACGCGCTCAAGCCCGACGAGCTGATTCGCGCCGTACACGTCAAGAAGGCGGACGGCCCGCAGCAGTACTCCAAGGTCGGCACCCGCAACGCCATGGTCATCGCCGTGTGCGCCTTCGGCCTCGCCTTGCACCCGGAGACCCGCACCGTGCGCACCGGCATCGGCTCGGCCGCGCCCACCCCGGTGCGCGCCAAGGCCGCCGAGGAGTTCCTGAACGCCGCGCTGGCGGAGGGCGGCTTCTGGGACAACGGGAAGATCATCACCCCCTCCGTCGCCAAGCAGTTCGCGGACCTGTGCGCCGCCGCCTGCAACCCGATCGACGACGTCCGGGGCACTGCCAGCTACCGCAGGCACGCGGTCGGCGTGATGGCCCGCCGGACGCTGACCTGGACTTGGGAGTCGTACCGCGGCGCCCGCCACACCGAGGGAGCTGCGTGATGCGCGTCAACTTCACCGTCAACGGACGCCCGCAGGAGGCCGACGACGTCTGGGAGGGCGAGTCCCTGCTCTACGTGCTGCGCGAGCGGCTCGGCCTGCCCGGCTCCAAGAACGCCTGCGAACAGGGCGAGTGCGGCTCCTGCACCGTACGGCTCGACGGCGTGCCGGTCTGTTCCTGTCTGGTCGCCGCCGGACAGGCCGAGGGCCGGGACGTGGTGACCGTCGAGGGCCTCGCCGACCACGCACGGCAGCGTTCCGAGGGCGACTCGGACGGCGTCTCCCTGGACGCGGCCAAGGGCTGGGCGGCCAAGGGCGGCACCGACTCCCAGGCCGGCGAGGGCACCGAACTCGCCCCGATCCAGCAGGCGTTCATCGACGCCGGCGCCGTCCAGTGCGGCTTCTGCACGCCGGGCCTGCTCGTCGCATCCGACGAACTCCTGGAGCGCAACCCGAATCCGTCCGACGCCGACATCCGCGAGGCGCTGTCGGGCAACCTGTGCCGCTGCACGGGCTACGAGAAGATCATGGACGCGGTCCGTCTCGCGGCCGCCCGCCAGTCCGAGGGGGTCTGACATGCCGGCCAACGGCGTTCCTGCCAAGATCACACAGGGCTCGGGCACCAAGGGTGGCATCGGCGAGTCCACCCTGCGCCCCGACGGCACCCTCAAGGTCACCGGCGAATTCGCCTACTCCTCGGACATGTGGCACGAGGACATGCTGTGGGGCCAGATCCTGCGCTCCACCGTCGCACACGCGGAGATCGTCTCCATCGACACCTCCGAGGCCCTCGCCCTGCCCGGCGTCTACGCCGTCATGACGTACGACGACCTGCCCACCGAGGTCAGGCACTACGGCCTGGAGATCCAGGACACCCCGGTCCTCGCGCACGGCAAGGTGCGCCACCACGGCGAGCCGGTCGCGATCGTCGCCGCCGACCACCCGGAGACCGCCCGCCGCGCCGCCGCCAAGATCAAGGTGGAGTACCGCGAACTCCCCGTCGTCACCGACGAGAAGTCGGCCCTCGGCCCGGACGCCATCCTCATCCACGAGCACCGCGACGACCACCACATCGGGCACGTCCCGCACCCGAACATCGTGCACCGTCAGCCGATCGTGCGCGGCGACGCCGCCGCGGCCGCCGCCCGCGCCGATGTGATCGTCCAGGGCGAGTACACCTTCGGCATGCAGGACCAGGCGTTCCTCGGTCCGGAGTCGGGGCTCGCGGTGCCCGAGGAGGACGGCGGCGTCCACCTCTACATCGCCACCCAGTGGCTCCACTCCGACCTGCGTCAGATCGCGCCCGTGCTCGGTCTTCCCGAGCGCAAGGTGCGGATGACGCTGTCCGGCGTCGGCGGCGCGTTCGGCGGCCGCGAGGACCTGTCCATGCAGATCCACGCCTGTCTGCTGGCGCTGCGCACCGGCAAGCCCGTCAAGATCGTCTACAACCGGTTCGAGTCCTTCTTCGGGCACGTCCACCGCCACCCGGCCAAGCTGTACTACGAGCACGGGGCCACCCGCGACGGCAAGCTGACCCACGTCAAGTGCCGCATCGTGCTGGACGGCGGCGCCTACGCCTCCGCCTCCCCGGCCGTCGTCGGCAACGCCTCCTCGCTCAGCATCGGGCCGTACGTCGTGGACGACGTCGACATCGAGGCCATCGCCCTGTACACCAACAACCCGCCCTGCGGCGCGATGCGCGGCTTCGGCGCGGTCCAGGCGTGCTTCGCGTACGAGGCCCAGATGGACAAGCTGGCGAAGCGACTCGGCATGGACCCGGTGGAGTTCCGGCAGCTGAACGCCATGGAGCAGGGCACCATCATGCCCACCGGGCAGCCGGTCGACTCCCCGGCGCCGGTCGCCGAACTCCTGCGCCGCGTCACGTCGATGCCGCTGCCGCCCGAGCGCCAGTGGGAGTCCAGCGAGGGCGCCGACGTACGGCAGCTGCCCGGCGGCCTGTCCAACACCACGCACGGCGAGGGCGTCGTACGGGGCATCGGCTACGCCGTCGGCATCAAGAACGTCGGCTTCTCCGAGGGGTTCGACGACTACTCCACCGCCAAGGTGCGCATGGAGGTGATCGCGGGCGAGCCCGTCGCCACCGTGCACACCGCGATGGCGGAGGTCGGGCAGGGCGGCGTCACCGTGCACGCCCAGATCGCCCGCACCGAACTCGGTGTCGCCCAGGTGACCATCCACCCGGCCGACACCCAGGTGGGCTCGGCCGGCTCCACCTCCGCCTCCCGGCAGACGTACGTCACCGGCGGTGCCGTCAAGAACGCCTGCGAGCTGGTGCGCGAGAAGGTCCTGGAGATCGGCCGGCGCAAGTTCGGCTCCTACCATCCCGCCTGGGCCACCGCGGAGTTGCTGCTGGAGGGCGGCAAGGTCGTCACCGACGGCGGCGAGGTGCTCGCCGACCTGGTGGACGTCCTGGAGGACGAGGCCGTGGAGCTGGAGGAGGAGTGGCGGCACCGGCCGACCGAGGCCTTCGACCTGCGCACCGGCCAGGGCAACGGCCATGTCCAGTACTCCTTCGCAGCGCACCGCGCCGTGGTCGAGGTCGACACCGAACTCGGCCTCGTCAAGGTCATCGAGCTGGCCTGCGCCCAGGATGTCGGCAAGGCGCTCAACCCGCTCTCCGTGGTCGGCCAGATCCAGGGCGGCACCACGCAGGGCCTGGGCGTCGCGGTGATGGAGGAGATCATCGTGGACCCGAAGACCGCGAAGGTCAGGAACCCCTCCTTCACGGACTACCTGATCCCGACCATCCTCGACACGCCGACCATCCCGGTCGATGTCCTCGAACTCGCCGACGAGCACGCCCCCTACGGGCTGCGCGGCATCGGCGAGGCACCGACCCTGTCCTCGACCCCGGCCGTCCTCGCGGCGATCCGCAACGCCACGGGCCTGGAGCTGAACAGGACGCCGGTACGCCCGGAGCACCTCACGGGCACGGCGTAACGCCCCCCGCCGGGCAATCGCTCACCCCCGGCCCACCCCCCAACACGTGCCACACCGGGCCGTCCCCCGGGTTACGTGCACATCCCAAATCCCGCTCAGCTCACCGGAGTTGACCGGGTGCCCCTGTGAACCTTGGGAGACGGCACCATGACCCAACCATCAGTGGAGCCCAGGACCACGGCCGAGGACGCCGGCGACGGCAGCCGCGTCCCGGCCGGCCGGTCCTGGCTCGACCGGTACTTCCACATATCCCGGAGAGGATCCACGGTCGCGCGCGAGGTGCGCGGCGGCGTCACCACCTTCATGGCGATGGCGTACATCCTCCTCCTCAACCCCCTGATCCTGTCCGGCCAGGACGTCCAGGGGCACACCCTCGGCCAGAAGGCCCTGATCACCGCGACCGCGTTCGCCGCGGCCCTCACCACGCTGCTGATGGGCTTCGTCGGCAAGGTGCCCCTCGCGCTCGCCGCCGGCCTGTCCGTCTCCGGCGTGCTGTCCGCGCAGGTCGTGCCCAACATGACCTGGCCGCAGGCGATGGGCATGTGCGTGGTGTACGGCGCGGTCATCATGCTGCTGGTCGTCACCGGCCTGCGCGAGATGATCATGAACGCGATCCCGCTCGCGCTCAAGCACGGCATCACCATGGGCATCGGCCTGTTCATCGCCCTCATCGGCTTCTACAAGTCCGGCTTCGTGCACCCGGGCAAGGGCACCCCGCTCAGCCTCGGCCCCGCGGGCCAGCTCACCGGCTGGCCGGTGCTCCTCTTCGCCGGCACCCTGCTGCTGATCTTCATGCTCCAGGCCCGCAACGTGCCCGGCGCCATCCTGATCGGCATCGTCTCCGGCACCGTCGTCGCCGCCGTCCTCAACGGGCTCGGCGTGATCGACCCCCGCCAGTGGGCCTCCGGCGCGCCCGAACTGCACGGCAGCGCGGTCTCCATGCCGGACTTCTCACTGTTCGGGAACGTCGGTTTCGGCGGCTGGGGCAAGGTCGGCGGGATGACCATCGCGGTGATCGTCTTCACCCTGGTGCTCGCCGGGTTCTTCGACGCGATGGCCACCATCATCGGCGTCGGCACGGAAGCCGGGCTCGCCGACGACAAGGGGCGGATGCCGGGGCTGTCCAAGGCGCTGTTCATCGACGGCGCGGGCGGGGCGATCGGCGGAGTGACCGGCGGCTCGGGACAGACCGTGTTCATCGAGTCGGCGACCGGCGTCGGAGAGGGCGCCCGTACGGGGCTCGCGTCCGCGGTCACCGGACTGCTGTTCGCGGCCTGCCTGTTCTTCACCCCGGTGACCGCGATCGTCCCGCAGGAGGTGGCCTCCGCGGCGCTGGTGGTCATCGGCGCGATGATGCTGATGAACGCGCGGCACGTGGACTGGGGCGACCGGGCCACGGCGATTCCGGTCTTCCTGACCGTCGTCCTGATGCCGTTCACGTACACGATCACCACGGGCGTCGCCGCGGGAGTCGTCTCGTACACGGCGATCAAGGTGGCCCAGGGCAGGGCGCGGGAGATCGGCGCGTTCATGTGGGGGCTGACCGCGGTCTTCCTCGTGTACTTCGCGCTGCACCCCGTCGAGGGCTGGCTCGGCGTCCACTAGGGACGCGGCGGCGCCCCTCTTTTCGAGCAACCATCCTGAGGAGACCGACAGATGCTGGACATCGCCGAGGAGCTGAACCGTTGGATCGGCCAGGGGCGTGACTTCGCGGTCGCCACCGTCGTCGCCGTCGGCGGCAGCGCGCCCCGGCAGCCCGGCGCCGCGCTCGCGGTGGACGCCGACGGCACCGCCATCGGGTCGGTCTCCGGGGGCTGCGTGGAGGGCGCGGTGTACGAGCTGTGCCAACAGGCGCTGAAGGACGGGGAGAGCGTCCTCGAACGGTTCGGATACAGCGACGAGGACGCCTTCGCGGTCGGCCTGACCTGCGGCGGAGTCATCGACATCCTGGTCACCCCGGTCCGGGCGGACGATCCGGCCCGGCCGGTGATCGCATCCGCGCTGGCGACCGCCGCCCGCGGGCGGGCGGCGGCGCTCGCCCGGATCGTGGCCGGCCCGGCCGGACTGCCGGGCCGCGCCCTGCTCGTGCGGCCCGACGGATCGTACGACGGCGGTTTCGGTGCCCACCCCGAGCTGGACCGCACCGTCGCCGCCGAGGCCCGCGCCCTGCTGGACGCGGGCCGCACGGCCACCCTGGAGATCGGCGCCCGGGGCTCGCGCTGCGGCGCCCCGCTCACCGTCCTGGTGGAGTCCTCCGTGCCCCCGCCCCGGATGATCGTCTTCGGCGCGATCGACTTCGCCTCCGCCCTGGTCCGCGTCGGCAAGTTCCTCGGCTACCACGTCACCGTGTGCGACGCCCGCCCGGTCTTCGCCACCCGCACCCGCTTCCCCGAGGCCGACGAGATCGTGGTCGAGTGGCCCCACACCTACCTGGAACGCACCGGGACCGACGGCCGAACCGTCCTGTGCGTCCTCACCCACGACGCCAAGTTCGACGTACCGCTGCTGAAGGTTGCGCTGCGCCTCCCGGTCGCCTACGTCGGCGCGATGGGCTCCCGCCGCACCCACCTCGACCGGGCCCGCCGCCTGCGCGAAGTCGGCGTAAGTGAACGCGAGTTGTCCCGCCTGCGGTCCCCGATCGGCCTGGACCTCGGCGCCCGCACACCCGAGGAGACGGCCCTGTCCATCGCCGCGGAGATCGTCGCCGCCCGGCGCGGCGGCAGCGGCGCCGCCCTGACCGGCGGGCACACGCCGATCCACCACGAGACGACGGGCACGGCGACGACGGCGCGGATCGGCTCGGTGGCCTGAGCCTCGCGCCCCACCCGCCACGAGAACCCGACGCCGCCCGGCGAAAAGCGATTGCCGCGCGCTCCGGCCCTGTGTTCCATGAGGACATGGTCTCCACCGACCGGCTGCTCGCCTTCGCGGCGCTGTCCCTGCTGCTGATCGTGATACCCGGCCCGAGCGTGCTGTTCGTCGTCGGGCGGGCGCTGGCGCACGGCCGCCGCGCCGCGCTGACCACGGTCGCCGGGAACACCCTCGGCGCGTACGTCCTCGTCGCCGCCGTGGCCCTCGGCATCGGACCCGTGGTGGAGCGCTCGGCCCTCCTGTTCACCGCGCTCAAGCTCGCGGGCGCCGCCTATCTCGTCCACCTGGGCGTCAGGACATGGCGGCAACGCGGTTCGCTGCGGGCCGCGCTCACCCGGTCGGGACCCCCGGAGCGGAGTGGCCTGCGCACCCTGGGGGAGGGCTTCGCGGTCGGCGTGGCCAACCCCAAGACGATGGTGTTCTTCGCCGCCGTACTGCCCCAGTTCGTGGACCGCGCGCAGGGGCGGGTGCCCCTCCAGATGCTGCTGCTCGGCCTGGTCTTCAACGTCCTCGCGCTGGTATCGGACAGCGTCTGGGGCCTGGCCGCCTCCGCCGCCCGCGGCTGGTTCGCCCGCTCGCCCCGCCGGCTGTCCGCGGTCGGCGGCGTCGGTGGCCTGACGATGATCGGGCTGGGCATGGCGGTGGCGGTGACCGGACGCAAGGACTGAACTCCGGCCGGAGGTAAGGCTGTTCGCCCGCCCCGAGCCGGTCCCTCCGGGGCCGCCGAGCCCCCCGCTCAAGCCCGCGTAGCCGTCCCGTTCAGGCCCGTCTGAGCAGCCGGTTCAGTCCACGTCCGAACACCGCCCGGCCCGTGCGCTCGACCGCGCCGTCCAGGGCGCGGGGCAGGAAGCGCAGCCGCAGCTCCTCCTGCCACACCACCCGGCTGCGGCCGCCGGGCCCCGGCCGGACCTCGATCCGCGCCCAGCCGAGCACCACCCGGCCCCGCTTCTCCAGCCGGCACAGCCCGCCCTCCCCGTTCGCGGGCGGACGCCAGACGGTCACCTCCATGGTGTCGTCGACGGCGAGCGGACCGACGCCGGTGCGCGCCGTGAAACGGGTGCCCACGCCGGTCGGGCCCCCGGTGAGCACCCTGATCCGGGTCAGCGGCACGGTGCGGGAGTGGCGGGGCCACTCGGTGACCCGGCGCCATGCCTCGTCCAGGGGGAGCGGCACGGTGCGGGTGAGGCAGAAGGTCGGCACGTGCCGATCGTAGGCAATGTGCCCGGCTGGACCGGGAGCTCGCCACCGTCTCACCCGGTCGGCCCAGTCCCGCGGTCGCTCAGGGCCGGTAGACCTTGCCGGTGTACCCGCGCTGCTCGAGGGCGCCGATGGTGCGGGGCGCGGCGGGCACGGTGCCGCGTGCGGCCCTGCGGCGCGCGCGTCGGCGTGGGCTTGCGGCAGTCGGTGCCGCCGAGGCCCGCCTGCGCCCCCTGCTTGCGCACGGTGCTCGGCGAGGTGGTGCCGACCTGGGCGGGCATTTTCGCATCCGGCCGCCTCGTGCACACCAGTGGTTCCGGGCCGGTACGGGGAGTAACCTCGGCGGCATGACGCGCACGGGGGAGCGAGCCGTCAAGTCCCGGTTACGCACGCCGACATGGATCGCCCGCATCGAGGCACCGGACGGCGGGGTGCTCGGTGCCGGGGTGCTGCTCGCCCCCGACCGGGTGCTCACCGCCGGGCATGTCGTCACTCCCGGCGTGCGGTACGCCGTACGGCTCGTCGGCGTGCCCGGACAGGGCGCGGTCGCCGCCACCGTCCACCCGGACGAGCACGTACCCGAGCAGGAGGACGCGTTCGGCGACCGCAGCGGCGACCTCGCCCTGCTGCGCCTCGCCGAACCACTGCCCGCCGCACACGCCACCCGCCTCTACCGGCTGGCCTCGCCGCACGGTCCGGTGAGCATGTACGGCTTCCCGGCCGGCGACGACGGCGGTCGCTGGCACGGCGCCACCCTGGTCGCCGCGCGCGGCCGGGACAGCCGGGTGCAGCTGCGCCCGCTCACCCCCGGCGAACTGGCCGCCCCCGGTTTCAGCGGCGGCCCGGTGGTCGACCATGCCACCGACCAGGTGATCGGCATCGTGCTCAGCGTGGACGAGGGGCAGGTGTCCGCCTTCAGCCAGATGAGCCCCACCGAGACCATCCTCAGCCATCTGCCGCAGGTCGCCGCCTGGACCGACGGCGCCTCGGCGGTCGACCCCCGGCTGCGCGGCCGGGCGGCGGGCGGCGCGGGGCGGCTCGACGTGCCCTTCGCCACCGAACTCGCCGGGTGGTTCCGGGGCGAGGGCTGGCCGGTGCTCGTCACGGTCGTACCGGCCCGCGGCGATCGCGCCTTCACCCTGGAGCGAGCCGTCACCCTCGCGGACCGCGAGCTGCGCACGCACCGCAACACCAGCGCCTTCAGTCACGACCCGCCCGAGACCGTGCCATCGGCCGGGGCGCACGATCTCGCCCTGGACGTACGGCAGTTGGCGGCGGACCAGGTCATGGACCGGATCGCCGAACGCCTCGGTGTCCGCGACGACCCCCGGCCCGAACGGCTCGCCACCCTGCGCGTGCCGCTCGCCGCGGTGCTGGTCGGCGTCGACCAGAGCGCCGAACCCGAGGCGCTGCTCGCCCTGTTGGAGCGGCTCGCCCGGCACGGCGCCCGGCTGCTGCTGGTCCACCGCCGCGAGGGCGGGGCCGAGCGGGCCGCCGAGCTGCTGGTGCACCGGCCGCTGCGCGAGCGGTGGGACCGGCTCGGCGCGGAACTCGACCGGATCGTCGACGTGCTGGGGCCCGCGCTGGACGCCCGCCGGGACCGGGTGACGGCGGGGCCCGGCACCGAGCCGCTGATGGGCCAGGCCGAGACCGCCGTCGGCCGCAGCCTGATGCTGCGGGCCTGGGTCGCGCACAGCTCCGAACAGGACCGCGGACCCCGGCGCGCCGACCTGCTGTTCACCTTCGAGGACGCCGCCGAACGCCGCGGCCGACGCCTGGAACAGGCCCTCGACCTGCTCGACGCCCGGCTGCGCCGCTGGGAGGAACTGCGCGGCCGGGTCACCGCCCAGTGGCCCCTGTGCCGCCGCCGCGCCGAGGACCAGGGCGACCGGGTCCTGGCCGCCTACCGCCTCTACGAGGCCGCCCTCACCCAACTGCGCCGGACACCGTGCGACATCGAACACGCGGAGGCCGCGGCGGACCGGTTCACCGGGTTCTGCTCGGGCGTGACGGGGGCGGGCGGGCCGCGGAGCGACGCCGAACCCGGCCACCCCACCCCACCGCCCGAGCCCCTCACCCATCCCAGCGAACACGCCCGCACCCCCGACCAGCACCTCCCCTCTCCCCCTCGCGGCGCCGCCGGCCCCCGGAAGGAGTGCGGCTCATGACCAGCTCCTGTGTCCGGCCCGGATGCGCGGGACGCATCATGGGGACCGGCTACTGCGACACCTGCGGGCACCGGCACGCCGAGCCGCGCGGCGAACCGGCCGCGAGGACCGCCCTGGTCGAGGAGAGTCCGGGGCCGCCGGCCGTGCACGCCGTGGCCGGGGTCGGGGAACTCGACCAGCACGGACTGCTCGTGCTCCCCGAGGTGCCCGAACCCGCGGACGTCCTGCTGGTCGGCGACCCGCGCCCGCCCACCGAGGGCCGCCGCTGCGGCACGGACGGCTGCGGCATGATCATCGGGCTCGGGTACGGCGGCCAGCCCCCCCGCGCCACCGGACGCTGCCCCCGCTGCGGGACGCCGTACTCCTTCCTGCCCCAACTGGCCCGCGGCGACCTGGTCGCCGGGCACTACCGCGTCCTCGGCTGCCTCGCCCGCGGCGGCCTCGGCTGGATCCACCTCGCCGAGGACACCCGTGCCGAGGGCCACCGCGTCGTCCTCAAGAGCCAGATCGACGCCGGCGGCGCACTCGCCCGCCGCGCCGCCGTCGAGGAGCGCCGCTCGCTCACCGACCTGCACCACCCGGACATCGTGCGGATCATCACGTACGCCGAACACCGGCCGCCGGGCGGGACGTCCACCGGCTACCTGGTCATGGACTACATCGGCGGCCGCTCCCTGCAACAGCTGTTCGACGCCGACGACGTCGAACGCGTCTTCCACGGCCGCCCCCGCCTCGACCACGTCCTCACCTACGGCTGCAAGATCCTCGGTGCGCTGGAGTACATGCACGAACGGGGCCTGCTCTACTGCGACATGAAGCCCGCCAACGTCATCCACTTCGGGCGGGCCGTGAAGGTCATCGACCTCGGCGCGGTCCGCGCGATCGGCGACCGCGCGTCCGCCTATGTGTACACCGCGACGTTCGCGCCGCCGAAGGCGGAGATCGACCGGCGCGGCTGGCACGTCGACAGCGACCTCTACACCGTCGGCATGACCCTCCAGGCGCTGGCCCGCGACACCGAACCGGCCCGCGGGCTCGCCCACGACTCCTTCCGCCGGCTCGTCGAGCGCGCCACCCACCCCGAACCCCGCGCCCGGTTCCGGTCGGCCGCCGAGATGTCCCGCCAACTCTGGGAAGTGCTGAGGGAGTTCCGCTGCCTCCGGTTCGGCGAGCAGCTCCCCGAGAGCTCCACCCGGTTCCGCGCCACCGCCGCCAGCCTGGACGCCGGGCTCGGCGCGATCCCCGCCCTCGACCACTGGACCGCCCGCCCCGGCGAGCGCCCGGCGGAGCTGGACGTGAGCCCGCCCTCGCCCGCCGAGGTCGCCGGCGCCCTGCCCGAACCGGTCCCCGATCCCGCCGACGGCGCCGCCCTGGTCCTGGACACCTTCTCGCCCGACGCCCCCGACCAGGTGGCCCGGCAGTGGCCCCGCGACTCCCGCCTCGGCACCCCCGAGACCGCGCTGTGGCTGTGCCGCGCCTACCTCCGGCGCGGCGAGCGGGACGCGGCGGCCGGCTGGCTCACCGAGGCCGAGACCCAGCTCGGCGAGCGCGCCGCCGCCCACGACTGGCGGATCGCCTGGCACCGGGGTGTCCTGCACCTCGCCACCGGCGAAGTGGAGCCCGCCGGCGCCCGGTTCGAGGCGGTGTACCGGGCGCTGCCCGGCGAGTACGTGCCCAAGCTCGCCCTCGGCCACTGCGCCGAGCACGGCGCCCGCACCGCACGCGCCATGCGCTTCTACGAGGCCGTGTGGAAACGCGACAGCGCGCACACCGCCGCTGCCTTCGGCCTCGCGCGCGGCCACCTGGCCGGCGGCGACCGGGACGCCGCCGTACGCGTCCTGGACGACGTGCCGGCCACCTCGCGCCACCACGACGCCGCCCGGATCGCCGCCGTCCGCATCCGCGCCGGCATCCTCGGCGGACTGCCGCCCACGCCCGCCGACCTGGCCGACGCGGCCCGGCGGCTGCCCGAACTGCGCCTGGACGGCGGCGCCGAGGACGGCGAGACCCGCGCCCGGCTGGTCGCCGAGGTCCGCGAGAACACGCTGGGCGGCGGCACCGCGTCCTGGCCGGCCGGGGACCTCCTCGGGCCCGGCGACGAACGCGGCCTGCGCACCCTCCTCGAACACTCCTTCCGCCAGCTCGCCGCCCAGGCCCGCACCGCCCCGGAACACGGCCGGCTGCTCGATCTGGCCCACGCGGTAAGGCCGTTGACCACCTTCTGAGGACACCCATGACCCCCGGGAAGAGACGCCGATGAACAGGGCCGAGCAGATCGAGGTGACGCTTGAGGTCGGCCAGCAGAAGGACCTGCCCGCCGAACCAAGTGGCCAGGAGCGGGGCGAGGAGCGGGAGATGCACGCCATCCTGGAGATCGGCGTGCGCGGCCACGGCGGCGCCGGGCTCACCGGGGGACGGGCGCCGGGCGGCGGGCCCGCGCTCGCCGAGGTGCTGATCGTGGACACCTCCCGCTCCATGCTCTACCCGGCGGCCAAGCTGCACGCGGCCAAGGACGCCACCGTGGCCGCCGTACGGCTGCTGCCCGAGGGCACCGCCTTCGCCGTGCTCTCCGGCCACTTCCACGCCACCGTCGTCCACCCCGGCCCGGACCATCCGGGGCTCGCCGTCGCCGGGCCGGGCGAACGCGCCGCCGCCGTACGGGCCGTACGCATCCTGGACGCCAACGGCGGCACCGCCATCGGGACGTGGCTGGACCTCGCCCGCCGGCTGCTGAAGGACCACCCCGCGCCCGTCAAACACGTCCTGCTGCTCACCGACGGCCGCAACGAGCACGACGACCGGGCCGCCATGACCCTGGACACCGCGCTGGACGCCTGCGAGGGCCGCTTCGTCTGCGACGCCTGGGGCATCGGCGACGACTGGGACGCCGAACTGCTGCTGCGCATCACCCGGCGGCTGCACGGCCGCGCCGGAGCCGTCCGTGAGGAGTCCGAACTCACCGCCGCCTACGAGGAGTTGGTGCACGGACTGCTCGGCACGGCGGTGCCCGAACTGCGCATCCGGCTCACCCCCACCCCCGGCACCGTCATCCGCCAGGTCAAACAGGTCGTCCCCGGCGAACAGGAACTCCTGCCGGCCGCCGGCCCCGGACGCTGCACCGAGTACATCACCCGCGCCTGGGGCGAGGAGGTACGGCACTTCCAGGTGGTGCTGGCCGCCGATCCGACCGGACGGGAACGCGGCGAGGACCTCCAGCTCGCCGCCGCCGAGGTCGTCGTACCCGACTTCGGGCATCCGGTACGACTGCCACGGGCCCGCCCCATCCTGGTGCGCTGGACCGACAACCCGCTCGACGCCTCCCGGCGCCACCCCGGAGTGCACCGGCAGGAGCTGTACCAGCAGGCGAGCGCCGCCGTGGCCCGCGCCTACCGGGCCTGGCTGCGCGGCACCGACGGCCGCGACACCGCGGACCGCGAACTCGCCCGCGCGCTGCGCCTGGCGGACGAACTCGGCGACGCCCGCCTCCTCGTCGCACTGCGCCGGATCGAGGACGTGCCGGGCGGCGGCCGGGTCCGCGGTGGCCTCAAGGACGTCGACTGGCAGCACCTGATCCTCTCCAGCGCCATGACCACCCCGCCGCACCACCCGGCCGCGCCCCCGCCGCCCGCCCCCGAGATCCCCCCGGACACCGACGCCCTCCTGGAGTGCCCGGACTGCGGCTGGCTCGGCCCGGCGGACTCCCTGTACTGCGGTGGCGAGTGCGGCCGCCGGCTGGCCGGGCCGCCGGCATGAGCGCCGGCACCGGCGCCGTACGCGGCAGTACGACCGCCCGCGACCTGGCCGTCCGCCACCGCCTGCTGCTCGCCCTGTCGGCGCTGCTGACGCTCAGCCTCTTCCTGTCGTACGAGGGCGTGCATGGCGACGCCGATCCGCTGCGCACCTCCAGCGCCCCGGCGGTGCTGTCCCTCGACACCGCGCTGTACGCCCTCGGGCAGGCCGAGCGGGACGCCGGCGCGGCGACCCCCACCAGCGACTTCCAGAAACAGATCTCGGTGGCCGCGCAGAGCGTCGCGGCCGCCGCCGGGGACGACGTGGGGGGAGCGTCGGGACGGCAGGCGCTCCAGACCGTCGCCGCGCTCATCACCGTCTACGCGGTCAAGGTGCAGCAGGCCCAAGTCCAGTCCGCCGGGAGCGTGTTGCGCGAGGCGTACCTCAGCTACGCGACGAGCATCCTGGCGGACCCCGGCGCCGGGATACTGCCCCGGCTGAAGGTCCTCCAGGCCCAGCAGCGCGCGGCCGTGCACCGGCAGACCTCCTTCGGCCCGCTGCTGTGGTGCGGCTGGGCCGCGACGCTGCTGCTCGCGCTCGCGCTGACCTGCTGCCTGCTGGAGACCCAGCTGTTCCTGCGCCGCCGCTTCCGGCGCCGCTACAACCGGGGCCTGCTCGGCGCGGGCGCGCTGCTCGCGGCCGGGCTCGCCGTCACGCTGCTGTTCACGGTGTGGACGCACGCGGGGATGGCGGACACCCGGCGACTGCTCGACCGCCCGCTGTCCGGGCGGGAACTGACCGACGCGGGGCGGGCGACCGCCACGTACCTGGCGGACACCGGTCTCCGCGCCGCGGCGGCCGGCTGGATACTGATCGGAGGCATCCTGGTCATGGCACTGGCCGAGACGGGACTGCGGCGGCACATCGACGAGTACCGGTTCAGGCCCCGGTGAGCGGGCGACTGCGCGGCCGCGCCCGGACGGTCACCGTGGTCGCGGGCTGTCTCGTCCTGCTGGCGGCGGCTCTCGTCCTGGGCGACCGCGCCCTCGGCCGGGAGCCTACCGTGACGCTGCTGGCGAACTGGACGGGCCGCGACGAGACGAACCTGCGCCGGGCGGTGATCGAGCCGTTCGAGCGGAAGTACCACGTGCACGTGGACTACCAGGGCAGCTCGGCGGAGAGCCAGGTGCTCGGCGCCGATGTCGAGGCCGGGACGCCACCGGACGTGGTGGTGCTCACCGGGCCCGGCGAACTCGCCGACTACGCGGGCCAGAAGCAGCTCCAGCCGCTCGACGGGCTCATCCCCCGGGAGGACTTCGGCACGTCCTGGGCGATGCCGCTCGCGGACGGGCATGTGTACTGGTTCCCGCTCAAGGCCGACCTCAAGAGCATCGTCTGGTACCCGGCCGGCACCGGCGGGCGGCAGCGTCTCGCGGCGCGGGACGATCCGGAGCGGTGGTGCGTGGGGATGGGCTCGGGCGCGACCAGCGGGTGGCCGGGCACGGACTGGATCGAGGACATCCTGCTCCAGCAACACGGGCCGCGCGTCTACCAGTCCTGGGCGAGCGGCAAGCTGTCCTGGCGCTCGCCGGAGGTACGGCAGGCATGGACGACATGGGGCCGGCTGATGGGCGCGGGCACCTCCGGGAAGCTGCTCCGGCGCACCCTGAAGACGGGTTACGCCCAGGCCTCCGCACCGGTCACGGCCACGCCTCGGGGCTGCACGCTCGAACACCAGGCGTCCTTCATCCGCACCCAGTCCACCGCGTGGCAGCGGGCCGACGGCCGCTACGACCCCTCGGCCGACCTCATTCCGGGCGCCACCGCCAAGGACTCCTGGGAGGTCTCCGGCGACCTGGTCGCGCTCCTGCACGCCACCCCGCAGGCACGGCGGCTGATCCGCTACCTGTCCGCGCCGGCCGCGCAACGCGCCTGGGCCGACGCCGAGTCCGCCTTCTCCGTCGACACCAGGGTCCGGCCCACCGCGGGCCCCGCCTGGCACCGCTCCCTCGCCACCACGCTCCTCTCCCCGTCCGCCACCCACTGCTTCGACGCCTCCGACGCCATGCCGCCGACCCTCCGCGACGCCTTCGCCGAATCCACGATCACCTACCTGGCCCATCCCAGGGATCTGACCGCCCTGCTCACCACCCTGGACACCCTGAGGGAGACACCGGGACAGACGTGGCTGCCGTCGGTGTGCGATCAAGCGCGGTGAGACGCAGGCGGATTGGCGCCGGCTCGTTGGCGTGTGTGTGGGCGGGTGCGAAGGGGATGCGGGCTGGCATGGGTGACTCGGTGCGGTCGGGTCGGCGCGGGTGGGCCGGCGGGAGCCGAACCCGGCGCCCGACCCGCTCGCCGACACCGGCCACGCCCATCGCTGCCGGCGTCCGCACCGCAGTGCCGACCCCGCCCACCGCCGAGGAAGGCGCACGGCATTGCCGACGCTCTCACCGGCACCGGGCCCGCTCACCGGCTCCGGCGTCGTCCATGAGCGCCGGAGCCCGAACCGCCGTACCGACCGCGTACCCTGACACCGGCCCCGCTCACCGCCCGTCACGGCCGGGGCCTCCCACCCTCACCGCCCCTGACTCTCCCTGACCGTCCCCGCCGTTCCCCCTCACCCCCCAGCCGTGGACCGAACCCCTCCCCACGCCGTGCTGCCGCGGCTCTCCGCGGTGGGAGCCTGGCCATGCCGGTCCCGATCCAGCTTCAGTGCCCGTCCCTGGGCGCGGCCCGCCTGCGCGGCCGGGGTACGGGTCGCCGGGTCCAGGGGGTTGGGGCCGATCGCGGTGGCGGAGGCCTCGTCGGGGGCGATGACGAGGACCTCCGCGCCCCCCGCCCGCAGCGCGGCGATCGTCTCGTCCAGGGGGTGGTCGCTCGGCAGCGGCTCGGCGGGACCCAGCGGAACGAGGACCAGGACGCGGGTCGCGCCGGAGGCGAGGTCGGCGTTGGCGACCGAGCGGATCCCGCCGTCGATGTAGCGGCGCCCGGCGATCGTCACCGGGGGCCACACACCCGGCACCGCACAGCTGGCGGCGACCGCGTCGACCAGCGGGACGCCCGAGTCACGGTCGAAGACCCTCGTGCCGCCGGTCTCGGCGTCCACCGCGACGACCTTCAACTCCCGCTCGGGCCAGGCGTGGACGGGCAGCCGGGACTCGATCACCGCCCGCCGCTCCGGCTCGCCGACCGTCCGCGCGGCCAGCGCCAGCTCGCCGATCGCGCGCCGCAGGTCCGCCGTCGAGGCGGCCGTGGCCAGCGCGCCGCCCAGCTCCGCGGTGAACCTCTCGATGTCCAGGTCCGCCATGATCTCGCGCGCCTGCGCGGAAGGCTCCACCTGCCGCGCGTACAGTTCCTCCAGACCGAGTCCGCTGCCGAGTTGGGCCGCTACGGCCGCACCCGCGGAGGTGCCGACCAGCAGCCCGGCGTCCGTGACGTCCTGCCCGGCATCGGCGAGTCCCGCGAGCAGCCCGGTCATCCAGGCGATCCCGCCCACTCCGCCGCCGCCCAGCACCAACGCCTCGGTCATCTCTGCTCCTCCAGCGATCTCACCTTCGTCACCGGCGGCGCCGGTCACAGGGGGAACCTTTCCCTCCGCTCACCCTGTCCACGGGCGCGCCGCGGTAAAGCCCCGGCAGGGAAAGGTTCGGTGAGAGTCGCCGAGCATGTGGAGAGGGGGGCGCTGCGGGCTGCTCGTGGTCGCTCGCAACGCCCCCCTGGCCTTACCCGAGGGGTACTCGGGAGATCTTCCGGGTCACGAGTTCACCTGTGCGGTGACCTGGTCCGCGAAGGTGGCCAGCCGGGTGTAGACCCCCGGATAGCCCGCCTCCGCGCACCCCTCGCCCCAAGAAGTGATCCCTGCCAGGACGCCCCCGATGAGCAGGGGACCGCCGCTGTCGCCCTGGCAGGTGTCCACGCCGCCGGAGCTGTACCCGGCGCACACCATGTCGGACTGCACGTAGTCCGAACCGTAGGAGGAACGGCAGCTCGCGTCGGACACGATCGGTACGGTCGCGGTCCGCAGCTGGTTGGAGGAGCTGCCGTTCTCCGAAGTCGTGCCCCAGCCGAGGATCCGCGCCGTGGTACCGGCCGCGTACACCCCCGTCTGGGAGGAGGAGACGTACGACACCGGCTGGTACGGCATCGACGTCGACAGGGTCAGCACGGCCACGTCGTCGCCCTTGGTGGCGTCCGTGTAGTCCGGGTTCACCCAGATTTTGCTGACCTTGCTCACCGTGCCGTCGGTACCGTTCAGCTTGGTACGGCCGCCGACGACGCGGACGCTGCCGGTGGTCTCGCCGGCCATGCAGTGCGCGGCCGTCACCACCTTCGTGGCGGCCACCAGGGTGCCGCCGCAGAACTGACTGCCGGACGCGTCCGTGATCTGCATGACGAACGGGTACGCGGTGGTGGTGGTCGTCGTACCGCCGACAATGGGCTGGGGAGCTGCGCTCGCCGTGGGGGAGGCGAGCAGCGCGGTCGCCGCGGCGGCGGCGGTCGCCGTCAGGATCGCGGCGGTCCGTCTGGCACGTGTGGGCCCGAACATGAGTCTCCTCAGTGGGGTTGCACCGGTGGGGGGTTCGCACGGCTAGAGGGGTTGTGCACGGTGGTGGGGGGTGGGTCCGACCCCCTGTACCCGGGCGAGCGGTACGCCCATTACGCTAGGTCCGGAACCTTCGGCTCCCAATGAGGGAACCCCCTAGGGGGTCGGGTGAGGGAAAACCCTCGGTCCGGCTCAGTTAACCGCCGCCGCGCTCAGTGCGCGCGCCGACCTGCGGCCAATCGGACGATGTCGACCCGCGACCGGATCCCCAGCTTGCGGTACACCCGTGTGAGCGTGGCCTCGACCGTCTTGACGCTGATGAACAGCCGTGCGGCTATCTCCCGGTTGGTCGCGCCCTCCATGACCAGCGCCGCCACCTGACGCTCCATCGCGGCCAGCACGTCCAGCACATCGAGCGCGTCCAGCGGCGCGGTGGGCGCCGTCCGCGGCGGTTCCGCGGCGAGGATGGTGAGCGCCTCGTCCACCTGGCGCAGCCAGGGCAGCGCCCGGCAGCGGCGGAACAGCCGGGTCGCCTCGTCGTAGGCCGCGGGCCCGGGGCGCCGGCCGCGCAGCCGGGCCAGCGCGAACGCGGCCCGCGCCTCCTCCAGGCCGTAGCCCAGCTTGCCGAGCCGGTCCTGAGCCGACCTCAGCTGGGCGAGCGCCGCCTCGCCCGCGCCCCGTGCCGCCCGCACCAGGGCCTCGGAGCGGTCCAGGACGGCGAGGACGCTCTCCCGGCCGAGCCTGAGCGCGTGCTCCCGCGCGGTGTCGATGACGTCCTGCGCCTCGGCGGGTTCACCGATGCGGACCAGTGCCTCGGCGAGGTCGCCCTGCCAGCGGCCGCGGGCCGGGTCGGTGATGCCGAGGCCCAGCTCCAGGCTGCGCACCCGGCGCAGCGAGCGCACGGTGCCCGCCGGGTCCCCGGCCACCAACTGGGCGTACCCGAGCGCGCCCAGGGCCCGGGAGAGGTACATCTGGTCGCCGTCCCCCTCGGCGTGCTCCACCGCCTCGCGGGCGAGGGTGAGCGCCCGGTCCACGTCCCCGCCGGACGCCTCCGCGAGGGAGGTCAGCATGGCCGAGGCGGTCTCGCCGATCCCGGAGTCGCGGGCCAGCTTGAGGCTCTCGCGGGCCAGGTCCAGGGCGCGCCCGCAGTGCCCGGCGCGCAGCTCGGTCTCGGCGAGACCGCGCAGGAAGTGCACCTCGCTCTCCACCGAGCCGCGCCGCCGCACCTCGCGCAGCAGTCCGGTGACGGTGGCCCGCGCCTCCGCCAGCTGGTCGCCCATGACCAGCCAGCGGAACCGGGCGCTGCCCGCCCCGTTGTGATGCCAGGCCACCCGCGGGTCCTGGGGTTCGCGCAGGGCCCGTTTGATGGTGCGGGGTGCCTCCGGATGGCCCATCAGGGTCTCGGTCTGCGCCTGGAAGGCGAGGGCGAGCAGTTCGGTGCGCCGGTCCTTGGCGTGTGCGGCCAGCTCGGCGGCGTGCGCGGCGGCGTCGCGGGCCGCGGTGAAGTCGCCCTCCACGATCAGCGCCCGCCAGCCCAGCTGGTAGTGGACCAGGGCGAGCAGCCGCGGGTCGTCGCCGGCGTCCGCGAGGGCCTGCGGAAAGAGGGCGTCGACCTCGGCCATGGTGTGGCCCGCGGTGTCGATGACGATGATCCAGGCGCGTACCCGTTCGGCGGGCACGCTCGCCCGGCTCAGCACCTCCCGCGCGATGTCCCGCGCGAGGTCCACCTCGCCCGCGGTGATGGCGTCCTCCGCGGCCGCGAGCCGGCGCTCCTCCGGGCCGGGCACGCCGTCCGCCGGGGTGTGCCGGGCGGCCAGCAGCCCCAGCTGGGCGGCGACCGAGGGCGCGCCGCGGTCCCGTGCGAGGGCGGCGGCCTCGGCGAGCCGGGCGGCCACCTCCGGGTCGGCGCCGGTGGTGGCGAGGGCGAGGTGCCGGGCCCGCTCGATGGGGTCGGAGGCGGCGGTGGACAGCGCCGCGTGCGCGGCCCGCCGCTCCTGTGCGGGCGCCTCCGCGTACAGCGCGGCGGAGATCAGGGGGTGCGCGAAGCGTACGGCGGGGGCGTCCGACTCCGTTGCCAGCAGCCCGAGTTCGGCGGCCTGGGCGCACTCCGCCTCGGCGTTCTCACGGCCGGCCGCGTGCAGCAGCGCCGGGGTGGGGCGGGCGCCGGCACTGGCCACCAGCAGGGTGCGGCGGGCCTCCACGGACAGCATGTCCAGGCGGCTGAGCACCAGGGCGCGCAGCGAGGTGGGCACCGGCAGCGGCTCGCCGGGCCGGGGCGGGGTGGGGCTCTCGGCGAGGGCGCGGCCGAGTTCCAGCGCGAACAGCGGGTTGCCGCCGCTGGTGCGGTGCACCTCGCGGACCGTGGAGCGGGGCAGCCCGCCGTGGCCGCGGTGGCCGAGCAGCTCGGCGATCCGGGCGTGCGAGAGCGGCCCGATGCGTACGGCGAGGGTGTCCGGCGGGCAGGACCGCAGATGCCGGTCGTATTCCTGGCTGTCCTGGCCCTCCGTCCGTACCGCGCACAGGAGTTGGACCGGGGTGCCGCCGAGCCGGCGGGCGGCGAAGCCGAGCAGTTCGGCGCTGGCCGGATCCAGCCACTGGAGGTCGTCGGCGACGATCAGGACCGGGCCGCGGGCGGCGAGCGCGCGCAGCGCGGACAGCACCGCGAGGCGCAGGGCGAGGCCGTCGCGCTGGAGGCTGGACTCGCCGCGGCCGGTGAGCGCCGATTCCAGGGCGGTGCGCTGGGCGGCGGGCAGCTGCGGGCAGACGTCGTCGAGGACCAGTCCGAGGAGGTCGGCGAGGGCGAGGAAGGGGAGGTGGGATTCGGACTCGGTCGCCGAGCAGCGCAGGACGATGTGCGCGCTGGCGGCGTATTCCTCGGCCAATGCCCGCAGGATGGTCGATTTCCCTATTCCGGCCGGTCCGTGGAGCAGCACACTGCCGCCGGAGGCGAGGTGGGCACGGGCGGCGGCGCACAGTTCCTCGCGGCCGATGACCAGGTCCGAGCGGCATCGGGCAGACTCCTGGAAGTCCCGTCGCACGTTCACCGCTCCCCTCGTATGTCGTGTCCGGACCAAATTCTAGGCAACGATCCTTGAAATTCGGACGGAAGCCGTGGTGAGGGAAATAACAAACGGTCAAGCATGAGGAAATTCAAAGCATCCGCGCATGAATGGGAACGTTTCCTTCCCGTCTCGGGGGCTACGGCAACAACCCGGCCCTGCGTGCCGCGGTCACCGCCTCCCCCCGTGTGTGTGCGCCCAACTTCCGCATTGCGGAACGGAGATAGCCCTTGACCGTCTCCGGGCGCAGCCCCAGCCGCTCGGCCACCGCGGCGTTGGTCGCACCCGCCGCCACCCAGGACAGCACGTCCAGTTCGCGCGGCGCCAGAGCGGGGCCGCCGGCCGGGCGCGGTGCCGTCAGCAGCCCGCAGGCGGCCAGCAGATCGGCGCGCAGCACCGGGTCGGTGATCCGGGGCGCGAGCGCCCGAAGCGCCGCGTGCGCCTCCCGCACCTGCTCCCAGGCCCCCGGCCCGCCGTACGGCTGCGCCCCCGCCCCGCCGTACGCCCGCGCCCCCGCGCCCCCGAGCGGGCCCCGGCCGGCCGCGCGCAGCAACTCCCGCGCCTCGTCCCGCAGCACCAGCGTCTGCTCCAGGTCCCGCGCCACCGCCACCGCCGCGCCGAGCGCCCGGTCGCCGAGCGGCTGGGCCGAGCGCAGCGCGCCGTAGAGCACCCCGCGCACCCGGCGCCGTACCACCACCGGCACCGCGAGCACCGAGCGGATGCCCTCCGCGGCCACCGGGACGTCGTACTCGTGGCTGATCTGCCGGGAGCTGGAGTAGTCGGTCACCGCGCACGGCCGGGCCAGTGCCACCGCCTTGCCGCCGAGACCGCTGCCCGAACTCACCGCGAGCGAGCGCAGCGCGGCCGTCGCCGTGCCGCTCAGCTCGCTGATGCGCACCTGCGGCCGGCCGGACTCCACCAGCCCGCCGAAGGCGACCGGCAGCCCCGTCGCGCGCCGCAGCCGGAGCAGCGCACCGCGGATCTCCACCACCGTCACGGCCTCTGCTGTCACCTCATCGCTCCTTCGGTGCGGCTGATGTGCGGACCACACCCCCGTGCCCGCGGGGCCCACACCCCCGTTCGGGGGTAGTGAGACCTGCATCACGGATTAGACGATGCCGGGGAGCCGCCCGGCAATGGTCGGGAACATAGGAGGACGACGGATGACGACGGCGACCGATGCCTTCAGGAACGCACGGGACTTCCTGCTGGCACACCGCGAGGACTATGCCACCGCCTACGACGGGTTCGCGTGGCCCCGGCCGGAGCACTTCAACTGGGCCCTGGACTGGTTCGACGTGATCGCCGCCGGCAACGACCGCACCGCGCTGCACATCGTGGAGGAGGACGGCGGCGAGACCAGGCTGTCCTTCGCCGAGCTGTCCGAGCGCTCCGACCGGATCGCGAACTGGCTGCGCGCGCGGGGCGTCGCCGCCGAGGACCGCGTCCTGGTCATGCTCGGCAACCAGGCCGAGCTGTGGGAGGTCATGCTGGCCGCGATGAAGCTGCGCGCGGTCGTCATCCCGGCCACCCCGCTGCTCGGCCCCGCCGACCTGCGCGACCGGGTCGGGCGCGGCCGGGTCAGGCATGTGCTGGTGCGGTCCGGGGACGCGCCCAAGTTCGCCGAGGTGCCCGGTTCCTACACCCGGATCGCGGTCGGCGGCGCGCCTGAGGGCTGGCTGCCGTACGAGGACGCGTACGACGCCCCCGCCGGGTTCACGGCCGACGGGCCCACCCGCTCCGACGACCCGCTGATGCTCTACTTCACCTCGGGCACCACCGCCCGCCCCAAGCTGGTCGAGCACACCCATGTCTCCTACCCCATCGGCCACTTGGCCACCATGTACTGGGTCGGCCTGAAGCCCGGCGACGTCCATCTGAACATCTCCTCGCCCGGCTGGGCCAAGCACGCCTGGTCCAACCTGTTCGCCCCGTGGAACGCCGAGGCCACCGTCTTCATCTTCAACTACACCCGGTTCGACGCGGGCCGGCTGATGGCCGAGATGGACCGCGCCCACGTCACCACCTTCTGCGCCCCGCCGACCGTGTGGCGCATGCTCATCCAATCCGACCTCGGCCAACTGCGCACCCCGCCGCGCGAGGTGGTGGCCGCGGGCGAGCCGCTCAACCCCGAGGTCATCGAACAGGTGCGACGAGCCTGGGGGTTGACCGTCCGGGACGGCTTCGGGCAGACCGAGACCGCCGTCCAGGTCTCCAACCCGCCGGGCCAGCCGCTGAAGACCGGCTCCATGGGCCGCCCCAGCCCCGGCTACCGGGTGGAGCTGCTCGACCCGGTCACCGGCGCGCCCGGCGCCACCGAGGGCGAGATCGCGCTGGACCTCGCCGACGTGCCCATCGGCCTGATGGCCGGCTACCACGGCGACCCGGACCGCACCGCCGAGGCCATGGCGGGCGGCTACTACCGCACCGGCGACATCGCGGCCCGCGACGAGGACGGCTACCTGACCTACATCGGCCGCGCCGACGACGTCTTCAAGGCCTCCGACTACAAGATCAGCCCCTTCGAGCTGGAGAGCGCGCTGCTGGAGCACGAGGCGGTGGCCGAGGCCGCCGTGGTGCCCGCCCCGGACGAGCTGCGGCTCGCGGTGCCCAAGGCGTACATCGTGCTCGCCGAGGGCTACACGCCCGGCCCCGACATCGCCAAGGTCATCTTCGAGCACTCCCGCCAGGTGCTCGCCCCCTACAAGCGCGTCCGCCGACTGGAGTTCGGCGCGCTGCCCAAGACCGTCTCCGGCAAGATCCGCCGCATCGAACTGCGCGAGGCGACCGCGCAGGGCTCGGCGGACGAGTACCGCGAGGAGGACTTCCGGTGAGCGCCCCCGAGCCGTCGTACGCCCACGGCACCGGCACCACCGCGCTGCTCGGCGACACCATCGGCGCCAACCTCGCCCGCACGGCGCGGACCTGGCCGGATCGCGAGGCCCTGGTCGACGTGCCGGCCGGGCGCCGCTGGACGTACGCCGCCTTCGACGCCGACGTGGACCGGCTCGCCTGCGCCCTGCTGGCGAGCGGCATCGCCAAGGGCGACCGGGTGGGCATCTGGGCGGTCAACCGCGCCGAGTGGGTGCTCGTGCAGTACGCCACCGCCCGCGCCGGCGCCATCCTGGTCAACATCAACCCGGCCTACCGCACCCACGAGGTGGGCTTCGTCCTGCGGCAGGCGGGCGTCCGGCTGCTGTTCGCCTCCCTCAGCCACAAGAGCAGCGACTACCGCGCCATGGTCGAGGAGGTCCGCGGCGGCTGCCCGGAGCTGCGCGAGGTCGTCTACCTCGGGGACCCCGGCTGGGCGGAGTTCACCGCGCGCGGCGTCGTCGGCGACCGGTCTGAACTGGCAGCGCGGGAAGCGGAGTTGTCCTGCGACGACCCGGTCAACATCCAGTACACCTCGGGCACCACCGGCTTCCCCAAGGGGGCCACTCTCTCCCACCACAACATCCTCAACAACGGTTACTTCGTAGGAGAGTTGGTCAAGTACACCGAGCAGGACCGCATTTGCGTCCCGGTTCCCTTCTACCACTGTTTCGGCATGGTGATGGCCAATCTGGCGGCCACCTCGCACGGCGCCTGCCTGGTGATCCCGGCCCCGTCCTTCGAACCGGGGGCCGGCCTGGAGGCGGTGCAGCGGGAGCGGTGCACCTCCCTGTACGGCGTCCCGACCATGTTCATCGCGGAGCTGAACCTCCCGGACTTCGCGTCGTACGACCTGTCCACCCTGCGCACCGGCATCATGGCGGGCTCGCCCTGCCCGGTGGAGGTGATGAAGCGGGTCGTCGCCGAGATGCACATGGCCGAGGTCGCCATCTGCTACGGCATGACCGAGACCTCGCCGGTGTCCCTCCAGACCCGCACCGACGATGACCTGGAGCACCGCACCGCCACCGTCGGCCGCGTCCTGCCCCACCTGGAGGTCAAGGTCGTCGACCCGGCCACCGGCGTCACGCAACCCCGGGGCACGGCAGGCGAGTTGTGCACCCGCGGCTACAGCGTGATGCTCGGCTACTGGGACGAGCCGGAGAAGACCGCCGAGGTCGTCGACGCGGGCCGCTGGATGCACACCGGGGACCTCGCGGTGATGCGCGCGGACGGGTACGTGGAGATCGTCGGCCGCATCAAGGACATGATCATCCGGGGCGGCGAGAACATCTACCCGCGCGAGATCGAGGAGTTCCTCTACGCCCACCCGAAGATCAGGGACGTACAGGTCGTCGGGGTGCCGGACGAGAAGTACGACGAGGAGGTGCTGGCCTGCGTGATCCCGCACGACGCGGGCGACCCGCCGACGCTGGAGGAACTGCGCGCCTTCTGCCGGGGGCGGCTCGCGCACTACAAGGTGCCGAGCAGGCTGAGCGTCCTCGACGCCTTCCCGATGACGGTGTCCGGGAAGGTCCGCAAGATCGAGCTGCGGGAGCGGTACCGGGACTGAGCCCCCCGCGTCAGCCCCGCCGTGCGCGGCGCCCCGTCTCCGGGGCGCCGTCGGCGTCCAGGGCGTCGGCGGGGTCGTTCACCGGCCGCGGGACGCCCGCGAGGTCCAGCACGAACAGCGGTACGCCCAGGGAGTTCGCGCAGGCGCGGGCGGCGTCGGTGTATCCGGCGAGGGAGAAGTAGACGCAGTCGGCGGACTCCGTCATCGCGGTCAGCCACAGGCACTCCACATCGCGGGGCGCGGCGGGCCGTACCGCCGGGTCCACCTGGGCGAGCAGCCCGCGGGCCGCGAGCCCGATGCCGCGCGCCGGACGCTGGTCGGCGCGACGGATGTCCCCGTACCCGAGCCAGCGCAGATACAGCGCGGTCGCGGTGACGGCGTCGCGTGCGGTGCGGACGGCGTGCGGCCGGAAGGCGCGGCGGGGCGGGGTCGGCCCGGCGGACTCGGGCCGGACGGGCTCGGTCCCGACGGGCTGGGGCCGGGCGGGCTCGGGCCGGACGGCGCGGGGGCCGGCCTGTGCGGGGGGCGGCTCGGTCGGGGCCCCCGCCTGCTCCGGGTCCGTCTCCACCACCGGGATGCGCAGCACCGTGCCGCACGGGCAGCCCAGTTCCGGGCGCGGCCAGTGGTTGAGCCGCCCGCAGACGGCGCACATGGCGCCGATCCACTCCTCGTCCCAGGACCGCTGTCCGGCCACGGCCGGGGCGGTGAGACGGTCAGGCCGCAGGGTGGCCGGGGCTCCGCAGGCGCAGGGATACACCGGGGCGGTGTAGACATGCTCGCGCCGACAGGCCGGACAGCGCACCGGCACGCTCTCGGGCATGGCCCACTCACTCTCGCACGACACCTCGGGACAGCGCACCCATGGTGCTCCCGCCGTACCGCGTCTGTCCGGCGTTCCCGCGCCACTTGCCGGTGTCTTTGTCTCTCTTGACGAGGTCAACACCCACCTCTACATTGCTTCCAGATAGTAGAAAGCAAATTCCATAATGCGGAATTTGATGGGACCTCTGGAGACTGTGCTCACCGCGGGGCGCGACGGGAGTACCGCATCCGACACCGAGGCAGGAGTACTCGATGGCTCGTATGACCGCTGCTCGCGCGGCAGTTGAGATCCTCAAGCTCGAGGGCGTCACCGACGCCTTCGGTGTGCCGGGCGCCGCGATCAACCCGTTCTACAAGGCCCTCAAGGAGGGCGGCGGCATCCAGCACACCCTCGCCCGCCATGTCGAGGGCGCCTCGCACATGGCCGAGGGCTACACCCGTGCGCGGCCGGGCAACATCGGCGTGTGCATCGGCACCTCCGGACCGGCCGGCACCGACATGATCACCGGCCTGTACTCGGCGACCGGCGACTCGATCCCGATCCTGTGCATCACCGGGCAGGCGCCCACGCACGTGATCCACAAGGAGGACTTCCAGGCCGTCGACATCGCCGCGATCGCGAGCCCGGTGACCAAGATGGCGGTGACCGTGCTGGAGGCGGCCCAGGTCCCCGGCGTCTTCCAGCAGGCGTTCCACCTGATGCGCTCCGGCCGGCCCGGCCCGGTGCTGATCGACCTGCCGATCGACGTCCAACTCACGGAGATCGAGTTCGACCCGGAGACGTACGAACCGCTGCCGGTGTACAAGCCCGCCGCGACCCGTGCGCAGATCGAGAAGGCGATGTCGTACCTTCTCGCGGCCGATCGGCCGGTGCTGGTGGCGGGCGGCGGCGTCATCGGCGCGGACGCGTGCGAACTGCTCACCGAGTTCGCCGAGCTGACCGGCACCCCCGTCATCCCGACCCTGATGGGCTGGGGCGCGCTGCCCGACGACCACGAGCTGAACGCGGGCATGGTCGGCGTGCAGACCGCGCACCGCTACGGCAACGCCACGTTCCTGGAGTCCGACTTCGTCCTCGGCATCGGCAACCGGTGGGCCAACCGCCACACCGGCTACAAGCTGGACGTCTACCGCGCGGGCCGCACCTTCGTGCACGTGGACATCGAGCCCACGCAGATCGGCCGGATCTTCCCGCCGGACTACGGGGTGGTGTCCGACGCGCGGGCGGCGCTGGAGCTGTTCGTCGAGGTGGCGCGGGAACTGAAGGCCGCGGGCCGGCTCCCCGACCGCGGCGAGTGGATCTCCTCCTGCCAGGAGCGCAAGGCCACGCTGCTGCGCCGTACGCACTTCGACGACGTGCCGATGAAGCCGCAGCGGGTGTACGAGGAGATGAACCGGGCCTTCGGTCCGGAGACGAGGTACGTCACCACGATCGGCCTCTCCCAGATCGCCGGCGCGCAGATGCTGCACGTCTACAAGCCCCGGCACTGGATCAACTGCGGCCAGGCGGGGCCGCTCGGCTGGACGATCCCGGCCGCGATCGGCGTGGCCAAGGCCGACCCGGAGGCGGCGGTGGTCGCGCTGTCCGGCGACTACGACTTCCAGTTCCTGATCGAGGAACTGGCGGCCGCCGCCCAGCACCGGATCCCGTACGTGCACGTCCTGGTCAACAACGCCTACCTGGGCCTGATCCGCCAGGCGCAGCTCGGCCTGGACATCGACTTCCAGGTCAATCTGGAGTTCGAGAACATCAACACGCCCGAGATCGGCGTGTACGGCGTGGACCACGTCAAGGTCGCCGAGGGCCTGGGCTGCAAGGCCCTGCGGGTGACCGAGCCGGACCAGCTCGGCCCCGCCTTCGAGGAGGCGAAGAAGCTGGCGGCGCGGTACCGGGTGCCGGTCGTGGTGGAGGCGATCCTGGAGCGGGTCACGAACATCTCGATGAGCCGCACGATGGACATCAGCGACGTCACCGAGTTCGAACCCCTCGCCACGGAGCCGTCCCACGCGCCGACGGCGATCGGCGCGCTGAACCGCTGACGCCGCGCGGCACACGCAAGGGGCGGCCCGTACGGGCCGCCCCTTTCTCGTGTCCGCCCCTACACCTCGTGCTCCGAAAGCCCCGGCCAGTCCTCGGGCCCGCCCCCCTGCCACTCGATGAGGTCGTCCTCCTCCACCTCGACCCGGTCCAGATCGGCCAGCCGCAAGATCTCCACCACATCGTCCAGATGCGACGCCAGCCCCAGCGTCACCTCCCCTTCGGTGACCCGCCGGGACCCGTCGAGGGCGGGCGCGTGCACGACGATGTGCGGATGCCCCGAATTACTCATACCGCCAGCGTGCCCCGCCTGCGGCATTCCCGCACGCCGGGCTTGTCAGACCCCGCGGGCAGACTGGCGCGCATGGCGACACGCAGCGACATGGCTCTGGAGATGCAGCTCGGCGCGGTGGAGGAGGAGACGTCCGAGGAAGCGGTGCGGTCGGCACTGACCGCCGCCCTCACCCATATGCACAGCGGGAGCAACGGCAGGCGCAGAGGGGGAAAGGCACTCGTAGAGCACGTGGAGGCCGCGCGCGGCGCGGCGGCGGGCGCGGGGGAGTGGCACGTCGTACGGCTGTTGCAGGACTCCTTGGACTATGCGGAGGGCCGGATCAACCAGCTTGATTTCAAGGAGCGGTACCGCATCTTCCAGGACGGGGCGCGCAAGGAGCTGCACCGTGACTTCGTCGCGTCCTCCCTGCGCGCCATGCACGAATGGCTGATCGCGGCGAGCGAGGCGTACTTGCGGGACCACCCCGGCGCGAGCGCGCAGGACGTGCTCACCCACTTCAAGACCCAAGGCGCCGACACAAGCTTCCTCCAAGCCCCCGACGACCGACCGGGGCGCTATGTCATCCCGCGCGGCCGAGCGGAAATCTCCCTCTGGCTGGAGCGCCTGTTGCGCAGTGACCGGATCGACATCGAGAATCCCGCGACGGAGGCCCGTCGGATCGCCACCTCGCCGGAGACGCTCGCGCTGCTCGCCGCCGACCACGACGGCCGGCTGCTCCTCCAGGCCGCCGAACTCCAGCGCCGTACCGCCGGCCTCCAGGCCCTGCGGGCCGTCGTGGACGACACCGACGCCACGGAAGCGGACCTTCAGCGTGCCCTGCGAGGCAATCACTGGATCTTCGGCGGCCGGTACGTCGGTGAGACCGCCCGGCGGCGACTGGTGCCCGGCGACGAGGTGGACATCCCGCTGATACGGGCGGACGGCGCCCTGCACATCGTGGAGCTGAAGCGGGCCATGGGGCTCAGGAGGCCCCTGATCAGACGGCACCGCAACGCATGGGTGCCGGCCGACGCCGTGCATGAGGCCGTCGGACAGGCGGTCAACTATCTCGTCGGGTTGGACGAGAACCGGGCGCGTATCCGCGAGGAGTTCGGCATCGAGACCCGCCGGGCCGGCGCCCTTGTGCTCGTCGGCCACCCCGCCCTGCACTCCGATGTGCCGGAGGAGGAGGTCGGGGAGACGCTGCGGACGTTCAACGCGCACGTCACCCGCGTGGAAGTCCTCACCTACAAGGAGCTTCTCGACAATGCCGAACGCTCCCTCGCCGGAGATGTCGGGCCGGCGTAGGGAGCGTTCTGTTGGTGCCGTCCGGCGGCGCGGCGCTGGGCGCGACAGGTCGGTCGCGCCGCCGGACGGGGTAGGGGGTGGGTGGGGACCGCGGGGGTGTGACGGAGGCGGGGGCCCTTCACTCTGGTCGAGAAGGGACCCGGCTCCTTGACCACCGCACTGGCTCGCACGCCGCCGCGGTCCTCGCCCTGCCCGCGCCGCGCCGGACGGCCACCCCTCAATCCGGGCCGTCCGTGCGGCGCGGGCCGCGTGCGCGGGCATGACCTCCCGTCAGGCCCCGCACGCCGCCTTGCCGATCGATCGGAGCGCTCAGTCCTCGCGCAGTGCCTCGACCGCTTCCCGCACCCGCTTGCCGTACCCCGGATCGGCCGCCTGGAAGTGCGCGAGGTTCTTCTCGATCACATCGTCGCGGGAGACCTGCGCGAGGCCCCCGGCGATGTTCGCGACCAGACGCCGCTTCTCCTCCTCGGACATCAGCCGGTACAGCTCGCCCGCCTGGTAGAAGTCGTCGTCCTTGGTGTGCAGCGGCGCGGCATGGGCGCCGGTGTGCCCGGACACGGGCAGCGGCGCCGCGAGCGGGCGACCCGTCTCCACGGGGCCGTCGTAGGAGTTCGGCTCGTAGTTCTTGGCGTACCGGCCCTGGGAGTTGACCGCCATGAGACCGTCGCGCCCGTAGTTCTCCGCGGTCGTGGCGCGCGGCGCGTTCACGGCGAGCTGGGTGTGGTTGACGCCCAGGCGGTACCGGTGGGCGTCCGCGTACGCGAACAGCCGGCCCTGGAGCATCTTGTCCGGCGAGGGACCGATGCCCGGCACGAAGTTGTTCGGCGAGAACGCGGCCTGCTCGACCTCGGCGAACACGTTGTCCGGGTTGCGGTCCAGAACCAGCCGGCCCACCCGCTGGAGCGGGTAGTCCCGGTGCGGCCACACCTTCGTCAGGTCGAATGGGTTGAAGCGGTACTCCGCCGCCTCCGCCGCCGGCATGATCTGCACGTACAGCGTCCACGACGGGTGGATGCCCCGCTCGATCGCCTGGAGCAGGTCCGTCTGGTGCGAGTTGGGGTCCTTGCCCGCCAGCTCCTGCGCCTGCTCGGTGGACAGGCAGCGGATGCCCTGGTTCGTCTTGAAGTGGTACTTGACGAAGAAGCCCTCGCCCGCCGCGTTCGTCCACTGGTAGGTGTGCGAGCCGTACCCGTTCATGTGCCGGTACGACGCGGGGATGCCGCGGTCGCCCATCAGCCAGGTCACCTGGTGCGTGGCCTCGGGGGCGTGCGCCCAGAAGTCCCAGACGTTGTCCGGCTCCTGCTTGCCGGTGAACGGGTCGCGCTTCTGCGAGTGGATGAAGTCGGGGAACTTCAGCGGGTCCTTGATGAAGAACACCGGGGTGTTGTTGCCGACGAGGTCGTAATTGCCCTCCTCGGTGTAGAACTTGAGCGCGAACCCGCGCGGGTCGCGCACCGCGTCGGCGCCGCCGAGGTTGTCCGCGACCGTGGAGAACCGCGCGAACACCTCGGTGCGCCGGCCGACCTCGCCGAGGAAGTGGGCGTGGGTGTACCCGGTGACGTCGTCGGTCACCTCGAAGTGGCCGTACGCGCCGGAGCCGCGGGCGTGCACCACCCGCTCCGGGATCCGCTCGCGATTGAAGCGCGCGAGCTTCTCCAGGAGGTGCTGGTCCTGGAGCAGGAGCGGGCCACCGACGCCGGCGGTGGCGGAGTTCTGGTTGTCGGCGACCGGGGCGCCGGACTCTGTCGTGAGCACGCGCTGCGACATCGTGGACCTTCCATGCGGGTGGCAGCGGAAATCGTCTTCCGCTTTGTGGAGCCTAGAAGTCTGCGTGGAGCCTAGGAGTGGGGTGAACAGGGCGTCAACAGTTTGTTGAATTTGGTTCCGGGCCGCGGCACCGCATTGGGCGCGACGGGACAGGTGTCAACGGCACCGCGACCCGGAAGTCTCAGGGGTGGCCGGGAGGCCGGTCCTGGGGCGGCGTCAGACCTGCGCGCCGGACAGCCGTTCCACCGACCGAAGCAGCGCCGAGTGGTCCAGCCCGCCGTCGCCCTGTGCGCGCAGGGACGCCACCAGCTGGGCGACCACGGCGCCGACCGGCAGGGCCGCGCCGACACTGCGGGCGGCGTCGGTCACGATGCCCATGTCCTTGTGGTGCAGATCGATCCGGAAGCCCGGCGCGAAGTCGCGGTTCAGGAAGTTGTCCTTCTTGCGCGTCAGCACCGTCGAGCCCGCGAGGCCGCCGTTCAGCACGTCGAGCGCGGCGGCGAGGTCGACGCCCGACTTCTCCAGGAAGACCACGGCCTCGGCGCACGCCTGGATGTTCACGGCGACGATCAGCTGGTTGGCCGCCTTCACCGTCTGCCCCGAGCCGTGCGGCCCGCAGAGCACGATGGTCTTGCCGAGGGCTTCGAAGATGGGCTTCGCCTCGTCGAAGTCGGCCTGCTCACCGCCGACCATGATGGACAGCACCGCCTCCACGGCCCCGGCCTCGCCGCCGGACACCGGGGCGTCCAGCACCCGGATGCCCTTCTCCTTCGCGGCGGCCGCCAGCTCGATCGAGGTGCCCGGCGTGATCGAGGACATGTCGATCAGCAGGGTGCCGGGCCGGGCGTGCTCCAGGATGCCGTCCGGGCCGTAGGCGATGGCCTCCACCTGCGGGGACGCGGGGACCATGGTGATGACCACGTCGGCCTCGCGCACGGCCTCGGCGATCGAGGGGGCCGCGGTGCCGCCGGCGGCGGCCAGCCGGTCCAGCTTCGCCTGTTCCAGGGTGTAGCCGGTGACGTCGTAACCCGCCTTGATCAGGTTCTCGGACATGGGGGAGCCCATGATGCCGAGGCCGATCCAGGCGATCTTCGGGAGCGTTGTGCTCATGTTCGGGGTGCCTCTCTCAACAGCCGTGCGATGTCAGGGGCGTTCAGCGCGCCGGGCGCGCCTCGCGCGGGAGCCAGTCGAAGGCCTCGGCGCTCGGGCGGTCGCCCGGCTTGTACTCCAGGCCCACCCAGCCCTCGTAACCGGCCTTCCGCAGCCGGTCCAGCAGCTCCGCCAGCGGGAGCGAGCCCGTGCCGGGGGCGCCGCGGCCCGGACTGTCGGCGATCTGGACATGGCCGGTCTTCGCGGCGTACCGGTCGATCACCGCGGGCAGGTCCTCGCCGTTCATGGCCAGGTGGTACAGGTCCATCAGGAACGAGGCGTTCCCGAGGCCCGTCGCCGCGTTGACCCGGTCGACGACCTCCACCGCGGCCGGCGCCGACACCAGCGGGTAGCGCGGCGACTCGGGCGCGTTCAGCGCCTCGATCAGCAGCGTCGCGCCGATCCGGTCGGCGGCGCGGGCCGCGAGGACCAGGTTCTCCAGGGCGAGCGCGTCCTGCTCGGCCGGGTCCACCCCGTCGACCCGGTTGCCGTAGAGCGCGTTGAGCGCGGTGCAGCCGAGGGACGCGGCGAAGTCCGCGGTCACATCGATGTTGGCGCGGAACCGCTCGGACTCCTCGCCGGGGACGGACAGCGCGCCGCGGTCCGGGCCCGGCAGCTGTCCGGCGTAGAAGTTCAGTCCGGTCAGTCGTACGCCCGCGTCCTCGATCGCCCGTTTCAGGGCGTCCAGCTCGGATCGCGGGGGAGTGGGGGAGTCGACCCAGGGCCACCACAGCTCGACCGCGGTGAAGCCGGCCGCGGCGGCTGCCGCGGGGCGCTCCAGGAGCGGGAGTTCCGTGAAGAGGATCGACAGGTTGACGTTGAAGCGCTGGTCTGCGGCTGTGCCCCAGTCGAAACCTGGCATGTCGGGCCGCGCTCCCTTCCGTGGTAGTTATTCCGCATTACGGAAGTTCGTTTCTGCGTATTGGAAGATTGCCGTCGTGTGTCGCCGCTTGTCAAGGGGGTCCGCCCACGGTTCCCGGCTGGGGCACCCCACGGCGCGTACCGCGCGTTAGGTTGTGCGCGTGCGATTGAGAGTGGAGTTCACGACCGAACCCTTCGACCTGGAAGAAGCCCCCGCGCACGCCCTGGCGGCGCGGGAGGTCATCGAGACCGCGGCCCTGGACGCCGTGGACGTCGGCCCGTTCGGCAACACCGCCGAGGGCGGCGCCGAGCAGGTGCTCACCGCGGTGGACGCGCTGCTGCGCCGGAGCCTCGCGGCGGGCGCCACCCGGATCTCGCTCCAGGTCAACGTGCTGGGCGACGGCGGTGGCGAGATCGGGGAGGGTGATAGATGACCGGGGAGGAGCCCTTCGTCGCGGCCGTGAAACCGCTGGTCGACGCCATGGGCGGGGTGATGGTGCCGGCCGACGAGGCCGGCCCGGAGGACGTCGTGCTCGCCTGGGAGGGCGCCGACGTGGTCGCCGTACGCCTGCCCCAGCTCGCCGACTCCCTCGATCACATCCTCGCCGCCATGGAGCGCCGCGAGGGCCGGCCCCTGTCCGACCTGGACCGCAAGGCCAAACAGGAGGTCGTGCGGATACTGGAGGCACGGGGCGCCTTCGCCGTGCGGCACGGGGTGGAGACCGTGGCGAGCGCGCTGGGCGTCAGCCGCTTCACGGTCTACAACTACCTCAACCGGGAGAAGGGCAGCTGAGGCGTCCGGAAAGTGTCGGCGCTCGTAACGGCTCGTAACGCAGATTTTTCAACAAAGTGTTGACGCGGCGTTTCCGGGGGCGTTAGCTATCGGCAGCCCGTTCAGCACGAAGGCCGAATCCGGCCACGGAGGCTCCCGTGACGTCGACTTCCACGCCCCCGGGTCTGGCCCGGTTCAACGATCTGGAGGAGCGGGCGGCCGCCGCCGCCCTCCACGAGGCGTGCGCCTCCACGACGTGGGTACGACGGCTGACCGCCGCACGCCCCTACGCCACCGCCGACGAGCTCTACGCCGCCAGCGACGCCGCCCTGGCCGAGCTGACCGCCGCCGACCTGGCGGAGGCGATGGCCGGGCACCCGCCGATCGGGCGGCCCCGGCCGGGCGACCCGGCCTCGGCCCGCGAGCAGCGCGGCATGGCCGGCGCGTCCGAGGAGCTCAAGGCCCAGATGCTCGAACTCAACCTGGCCTACCAGGAGAGGTTCGGGCACGTCTTCCTCATCTGCGCCACCGGTCTGACCGGCGAGCGGATGCGGGACGCGGTCAAGGAGCGGATCGGCAACGCGCCGGAGCGGGAGCGGGAGATCGTCCGCGCCGAGCTGGGGAAGATCAACCGCATCCGACTGGCCCGACTCGTCGAAGAGGACGCCTGACCCATGAGCACCAGCACCACCGCCTCCGTGTCCACGCACATCCTGGACACCTCGATCGGCCGCCCCGCCGAGGGCGTCGCCGTCCACCTCTCCGCCCGCTCGGACGGGGACGCGGACTGGCGATCGCTCGGCGGCTCCGCGACCGATGCCGACGGCCGGTGCAAGGATCTGCCGGCCCCACCGGCGGGTACCACCCAGGTGCGGCTCGACTTCGCCGTGGAGCCGTACTTCCGAGAGCAATCTGCGAACCAGCAAGCCGATGCGCAGCAGGACGCCCCCGCGAATCGGGACAGCGGACCGGCCGTGTTCTTCCCGGAAGTGGCGATCACCTTCGCCGTCGTACCGGGCGAGCACTACCACGTACCGCTGCTGCTCAACCCGTTCGGCTACTCCGTTTACCGAGGGAGCTAGCTACATGACCGTCAATTCCCGCCCTGCCCGCCCTGTGATCCTGGGCCAGAACCAGTACGGCAAGGCAGAGAACCGAGTCGTCAAGATCACGCGGGACGGCGCCACCCATCACATCAAGGACCTCAATGTCTCCGTGGCGCTGAGCGGCGACATGGAGGACGTCCACTACTCCGGTTCCAACGCCCATGTGCTGCCGACCGACACCACCAAGAACACGGTGTTCGCGTTCGCCAAGGAGCACGGCATCGAGTCCGCCGAGCAGTTCGGCATCCACCTCGCCCGCCACTTCGTCACCTCGCAGGAGCCGATCCACCGCGCCCGGATCCGGATCGAGGAGTACGCCTGGGAGCGGATCGCCACCTCCGACGCCAGCTCCAGGTTCATCGGCGCCGACGAGGTCAAGCACTCCTTCGTCCGCAAGGGCCAGGAGACCCGGCTGACCCAGATCACCTACGACGGCTCGTCCTGGGAGGTCGTCTCCGGCCTCAAGGACCTGACCGTCATGAACTCGACCAACTCCGAGTTCTGGGGCTACGTCAAGGACAAGTACACGACCCTCCAGGAGACCCACGACCGCATCCTGGCGACCTCCGTCGCCGCCCGCTGGCGGTTCAACTGGACCGACGACGAGCAGAAGATGCCGCACTGGGAGAAGTCGTACGAGCAGGTCAAGAAGCACATGCTCCAGGCCTTCGCGGAGACCTACTCGCTCTCCCTCCAGCAGACCATGTACCAGATGGGCGCGCGCATCATCAACAACCGGAGCGAGATCGACGAGGTCCGCTTCTCACTGCCCAACAAGCACCACTTCCTGGTCGACCTGGAGCCGTTCGGGCTCAAGAACGACAACGAGGTCTACTACGCCGCCGACCGGCCCTACGGCCTGATCGAGGCGACCGTCCTGCGGGACGGCTGCGAGCCGCGCATCCCGGCGGACCTCACCAACCTCTGATTTCCCCCGCACTCTGATCGACCTCCTTTTCGGCACCCGCGGCCGGGGTACCACCCCACCGGAGCCCGGCCGCGGCACTCAAATCTCCCCAGGGTCCTGCCGTGCCCTCCCCACAGAAGTCCGCTGAGCGAAAAGGACGAAACATGGCAGCAGCCCAGCGCATCGTCATCGAGAACTGTTCGATCGCGACCGTCGACGCCGACGACACCGAGTACGCCTCCGGGTACCTGGTCCTCGCCGGCAACCGCATCGAGGCGCTCGGCGCGGGGTCGGCCCCCGAGAACCTGGAGAACGTGGTCCGCCGGATCGACGCGAGGGGACATCTCGCGACCCCCGGCCTGATCAACACCCACCACCACTTCTACCAGTGGATCACCCGCGGTCTGGCCACCGACCACAACCTGTTCGACTGGCTGGTCGCGCTCTATCCGATCTGGGCGCGCATCGACGAGCCCATGGCCTACACGGCGGCCCAGGGCTCGCTCGCCATGATGGCCCGCGGCGGCGTCACCACCGCCATGGACCACCACTACGTCTACCCGCGCGGCACCGGTGACCTGTCTGGCGCGATCATCCGCGCCGCCCGCGAGACGGGCGTCCGCTTCACCCTCGCCCGCGGCTCCATGGACCGCGGCGAGTCGGACGGCGGACTGCCCCCGGACTTCGCCGTGGAGAGCCTGGACGGTGCGCTCGCCGCGACCGAGGCCACCGTCAAGGAGCACCACGACCCCTCCTTCGACGCCATGACCCAGGTCGCCGTGGCCCCCTGCTCCCCCTTCTCCGTCTCCACCGAACTCCTGCGCAGCGCCGCCGAGTTGGCCCGCCGACTGGGGGTACGGCTGCACACGCACGGCTCGGAGACCGTGGAGGAGGAGAAGTTCTGCCACGAGCTGTTCGGCATGGGTCCCACCGACTACTTCGAGTCCACGGGCTGGCTGGGCGAGGACGTGTGGATGGCGCACTGCGTCCACATGAACGACTCCGACATCGCGGCCTTCGCCCGCACCAGGACCGGTGTGGCCCACTGCCCCTCGTCCAACGCCCGGCTCGCCGCGGGCATCGCACGGGTCCCCGACATGCTCGCCGCCGGCGTCCCGGTCGGCCTCGGCGTCGACGGCACCGCCTCCAACGAGTCCGGCGAACTCCACACCGAGCTGCGCAACGCCCTGCTCATCAACCGGCTCGGCGCCCACAAGGAGGCGGCGCTGAACGCCCGCCAGGCGCTGCGGCTCGGCACCCACGGGGGCGCCCGCGTGCTCGGCCGGGCCGCCGAGACCGGCTCGCTGGAGGCGGGCAAGCTGGCCGACGTGGTGCTGTGGAAGCTGGACACACTGGCCCACGCCTCCATCGCCGACCCGGTGACCGCGCTGGTCTTCGGCGCGGCCGCCCCGGTCACCGCGTCGTTCGTGAACGGTCGTCAGATCGTCGCGGACGGCCGCCTGCTGACCGTCGACGAGGACGCCGTCGCCCGCGCCACCCGCGACGAGGCCCGGCGCCTCGCGCAGCTCGCCGCCCAGGGCTGAGCCCCCCGACTCCGGCCGGGAGGGACGGCTCCCGGCCGGCAGCCGTGGACCCGAGCGGGGCCCACGGCGGCCGGCTCCGGGGCGCGCGCGAGCGTGCGCGCCCCGGAACGGTTCCCGATACACGACCCCCAGGGGTCCCGTTCACGACCCCCCACGGGTCCCCCGGTCCCGCACGACCGTCGCGCCCCACCTCCCTGAAACCCACGTCCACAGCCGACGTGTCTTAACCGACCGGAGGAGCCCGCCGTGTCCGCCCAACCCGCCGAAGCAGCGCCAGTCCCCGTCCACCCGGTGGACGAGAAACTCCCCGCCCTGAAGATGGCGACCAGCGGCCTCCAGCATGTGGCCGCCATGTACGCGGGGGTCGTCGCCCCGCCCCTGATCGTCGGCGCGGCCGCCGGTCTGTCCGGTACCGGCCTCACCTTTCTCACCGGCGCCTGCCTGTTCACGGCGGGGCTCGCCACGTTCCTCCAGACCCTCGGATTCTGGAAGATCGGCGCCCGGCTGCCCTTCGTCAACGGCGTCACCTTCGCCGGTGTCGCCCCCATGACGGCGATCATCGCCTCCGCCAAGGACAAGTCCGACGCGCTGCCGATGATCTTCGGCGCGGTCATGGTCGCCGGATTCCTCGGCTTCCTCGCCGCGCCGGTGTTCTGCAAGGCCGTCCGCTTCTTCCCGCCGGTCGTCACCGGTTCGGTCATCACCCTGATCGGCGTCTCCCTGCTCCCGGTCGCCTTCGGCTGGGCCCAGGGCCCCGACCCGGCGGCCCACGACTACGGCTCCACCACCAACCTCACCCTGGCCGGCATCACCCTGCTGATCGTCCTGCTGCTGCGCCGCTTCACCCGCGGGTTCCTCAAGCAGATCGCCGTACTGCTCGGCCTGATCGTCGGCACGCTGATCGCGATACCGTTCGGGGCCACCGACTTCTCCCCGGTCGCGGCGGCCGATCTGGTCGGCTTCCCGACGCCGTTCCACTTCGGCGCCCCGCAGTTCCACATCGCCGCGATCCTGTCGATGTGCGTGGTGATGGTGGTCTCCATGACGGAGTCCACCGCCGACATGCTGGCCCTCGGGGAGATCGTGGAGCGTCCCTCCGACGAGCGGACCATCGCGGCCGGCCTGCGCGCCGACACCCTGGGCTCCGCCCTCAGCCCCCTCTTCAACGGCTTCATGTGCAGCGCCTTCGCCCAGAACATCGGCCTGGTCGCCATGACCCGCATCCGCAGCCGCTTCGTCGTGGCCTTCGGCGGCGGCTTCCTCGTCCTGATGGGCCTGTGCCCGGCGGCCGCGTCCCTGATCGCCGTCGTCCCCCGCCCCGTCCTCGGCGGCGCGGGCGTCGTCCTGTTCGGCTCGGTCGCCGCGAGCGGCATCCAGACCCTGGTACGCGCCGGTCTGGACAAGGACAACAACGTCCTGATCGTCGCGGTCTCCCTGGCCGTCGGCATCGTGCCGATCACCGCGCCGGACTTCTACCACGCCTTCCCGGCCACCGCCCGGATCGTCCTGGACTCGGGAATCTCCACGGGCTGCGTCACGGCGGTCCTGCTCAACCTGGTCTTCAACCACCTCGGCCGGAGCCGCGACGCACAGGACGTCACACATCCGATGGAGGCGGGGGAGGAGTTGGCGTCGGCGCACTGACGCCTCCGGTACGGGGTGCGGCGGTCGCCGCGCCCCATACCGGGCGTGGTGGTCCGGTGGGTCACAGCCCGAACAGCGCCGGATCGCTCGCGAGTTCCCTGAAGATTCCGGCGGGGTCGGCGACCAGCTTGCGTGCCTTCAGGTCCAAGAGGCCGCCGACGCCCGTGACTTCGGCGGCCAGGGTGCCGTCGGTCTTGCGCAGCTCCTGGTGGACCTTGAAGGTCTTGCCGGCGGTCCACTCGAAGGCGCAGGTGACGTCCAGTTCGTCGCCGGCGAGGAGTTCGCGAAGGTAGCGGATGGTCGTCTCCAGGACCACGGGGCCGACGCCGGTCCGCACCAGGGCGGTCTGGCCGATGCCGGCGGCCTGGAGCAGCGACCAGCGGGCATGCTCGGCGTAGTTCAGATATACGGCCTGGTTCAGGTGGCCCTGGACATCGGTCTCGTACCCGCGGACGGTGACACGGACGGAAAACGGTTCGCTCACGGCTGTTCCCTCTTGCTCCGGTACGGCGGCGCTGTCTGACCGCCGATCCTTCCACGCACGGTGCGGAGGCCGCCCGCGGGTCAGGTACGGCGCGGGGACGCCAGCAGATAGCGGGTCCGGGTCCGCGGCGCGGTGTACTCGCCCGGCTGCCACCCGGCCCGCTCCAGCGTGTCCGCGCAGGCCGACAGGGCCGCCGCGTCCGGCGCGTACACGGCGACCGCCTCCGGCTGGGGGGTCGGGCGCACCCGGTAGCCGGGGGCGGACGCCGTCTCCGGGCGGTGTCCGGCCGCCTCCAGGGTGAGGGCGGCGGCCCGCACCAGATGGCCGCGCTCCCAGTCGCACGGACGGTCCACCGAGCCGTCCGGGTTGGTCATCCGGCGCAGCTCCAGCAGGCCCTGCCAGGCGCCGCGCACCTCGCGCAGGCGTACGGCGTCCGAGGCGGGGGCAGCCTCCTCCGGTCCGCCGACCCGGGCGGCGAACACCCCGGTCCCGAGGCCGGCCGCCGGTCGCGGCGGGGGCTCGGCCGGCGCCTGCCGGATACGTGGCTCCGGCGCTGCCTCCCGTACCCGCTGCCCCGCCGGGGTCAGGAAGTGGTCGTGCGGCGGGCGCGGGTGGCGGAAGGCGAGGCCCCGCCGCACCAGCGCCGTCAACTGCGCCTCCGCGCCGCGCAGTCGGCCGGTGACCGGGTCGGCGGCGTCGATCACCCGCCGCTGGGCGGCGGTCGGCTCTCGGCTCACGATGCGCTCCCTCCGGGTGTCGCCGGGGCGGGCCGCGGGTTCGGCGGCTCGGAGGGAAGCGTAGGACGAGGGTCTGACAAGGGGCGCGGTACGGGCCGTACCGCTCAGCTCGGCCGGATGTTCCAGCCCGCGATCACCGGCCGGCCACGCTCCGTACCGAGGCGGCACAGCGTGCCGGTGGCCAGTTGGAAGAGGGCGCCGTGGCGGGCGGACAGGCCCAGGTGGCGCGCGGTCAGGACGCGCAGGAAGTGGCCGTGGGCGACGAGCAGCACCACGCCCTCGGTGTCGCACAGGGCCGCGTCGACCTTGGACAGCACCCGGTCGGCGCGCTCGCCGACCTGTTCCGGGCTCTCGCCGGGATGGCCGGGCGGGCCCGGTGCGACGCCGTCGGTGAACAGGAACCAGCCGGGGCGGGTGCGCTGGATCTCCGCCGTGGTGACGCCCTCGTAGCCGCCGTAGTCCCATTCGTGCAGGTCGGCGTCGACGCGCGCGTCGGGGACGCCGATCAGCTCGGCGGTCTCGCGGGCGCGCCGCAGGGGGCTGACGAAGGCGGCGCCGATGCGGTGCGAGCGGATCAGGGGCACCAGCCGGCGCGCCTCCTGCCGGCCGTGTTCGGTCAGGGGCACGTCGGTCCAGCCGGTGTGCCGTCCGGACCGCGACCACTCGGTCTCACCGTGCCGGACGAGAAAGAGGTCACCCATCCCCGCGCCTTCCTGCTCGTCTGGCAGCACCGTGTCACGGGGGCCCGGCCGCCGCAGGACGGACTGCGCCAGATGGTCCCCTTCGACGGGGAGCGCGTTTCGCCGGGTGCCGCCGGAACCGCTTGCCCCGGCCGGACCCGCGGTGATTGACTCCCCGGAGATGACAGCCGAAGCCCGTGCGTCTTGACGGGCCCGCAGGCTCAGGGGGGAATCATCGACGGCGACCGCATGACCGCGGGCCACCTCGGGGGCGGTTCTCGGTACGGCTCCGGCCGGAGGACTTTCACGGCGCTCCGTTCCCCGGCCCCGGCGGGCCCGCCGCACCCTGTTACGGCGACGGGCGGCACACGCCCGCGGCACCCCGACGCCGGACCGCCCATGACCGCCGCCCGCACCCCGACCGCCCGCGACGGCGCCGACCCGACAGGCCGATCATGACCTCTTCCCCCGCTCCCCGCCCGGTGGACGCCGCCGCCCCGCGCCCCCTGGCGGTGCTCCTGCACTCCCGGCAGCCGCTCACCACCGACCCGGCGGCCACCTTCGACCCGGCGCGCTGGGAGACCGTCGTCCTCACCGACGCCGACGGCGAGGACGTGCTGCGCGAGGACGCGCCGGGCACGGCACCGGCCGTGCACCGGGCGCCGCGCGACACCTGGGCCACGGAGATCCGGCGCCTCGCCGGGGACCGGGCGGTGCAGATCGTCACCAACGACGAGTACTGCCTCATCTCCTGCGCCGAGCTGCGCGCCGAGTTCGGCCTGCCCGCGCGGCACCCGGCCCGCCCCGCGCACTACATCGACAAGGTGCTGATGAAGGAGCGCCTCGCCGCGGCCGGCGTGCGCGTGCCGCGCTTCCTCGCCCTCACCGACGGGGTACCGGACCCGGAGCCCGGCACCGCGCTCGTCACCGGCACCATCGGACTGCCGGCCGTCGCCAAGCCCCGCCGGGAGGCCAACTCGCGCGGCGTCGCGATCCTCCGCACGGAGCCCGAGCTGCGCGACTGGCTCGCCGGGCGCCGGGGCGAACAGGGCTGGCAGGTCGAGGAGTTCCTCGACGGCACCTTCCACCACGTCAACACCCTGGTCCGTGACGGTGTGCCCAACCCGGTCCAGACCGGCACGTACCTCGGCCCCCTGCTCGACCTGCCCGAGGGCCGCAGACTGGGTGGCTGGACCATCCCGTTCGGCAGCGAACTGTCCCGTCGCGCGCATGAGTTGAACCGCGCGGTGGTCGCCGCCCTCGGTGCCGAGGGCGCCTTCGTGGTGCACACCGAGTTCGCCGTCGACGGCGAGGGCGAGCTGGTCGTCGTGGAGGTCGCCGGGCGCGCCCCCGGCGCGCTGGTCTCCGAACTCGCCCGCCTGCACGCGGGGTTGAACCTGGAGGAGGCCAATCTCGCCCTCCAGGCCGATCTGCCCGTCCCCGCCCCGAGCCCCACGGGCACGCAGGCCGCCTGGGTATGGATCCCCGTTATGCCGGGCGAGCGCTACCGGCACACCCCCGAGACGACGAGCAAACGGCTCGTGCACGTCCGCCGGGCCGCCCGGCAGACCCACACCGGCACCACGGGCGCGCTCGGCGTCTCCGTGCTGCTGTGGCACACCGACCCGGACGTGCTGGCCGCCGATGTGCGCACGGCGGCCACCGGTCAGTGGTGCGGCGTGTGACCGCGCCTGCCGTAGCGCGCGGCCCCCTACTGCCGGTACCCCCCGAGGAACCGCCCGATCCTGCCGATCGCCGCCTCCAGGTCGTCGGCCTGGGGGAGGGTGAGGATGCGGAAGTGGTCGGGTGAGGGCCAGTTGAAGCCGGTGCCCTGGACGACCTGGATCTTCTCGCGCAGCAGCAGGTCCAGGACGAACTTCTCGTCGTCGTGGATGCGGTGCACCTTGGGGTCGAGGCGCGGGAAGGCGTACAGGGCGCCCCTGGGCTTGACGCAGGAGACGCCGGGGATCTCATTGAGCTTCTCCCAGGCCACCGTGCGCTGCTCGTACAACCGCCCGCCGGCCACCGTGAGTTCACGGATCGACTGGCGCCCGCCGAGCGCGGCCTGGATGGCGTACTGCGCGGGCGCGTTGGCGCACAGCCGCATGGAGGCGAGCATGGTCAGCCCCTCCAGGTAGTCCTTCGCGTGCTGCCGGGGGCCGGTGACGACCAGCCAGCCGGAGCGGAAGCCCGCCACGCGGTACGTCTTGGACAGCCCGCAGAAGGTGAGGACGACCAGGTCGGGGGCGAGGGCGGCGGCCGAGTGGTGCACGGCGTCGTCGTACAGGATCTGGTCGTAGATCTCGTCCGCGAACACCATCAAACCGTGCCGGCGGGCGAGGTCCAGGATGCCCTCCACGACCTCCTTCGGATACACCGCGCCCGTGGGGTTGTTGGGGTTGATGATGACCACGGCCTTGGTGCGGTCCGTGATCTTCGCGGCCATGTCGGCGAGGTCCGGGTTCCAGTCGGCCCCCTCGTCGCACAGGTAGTGCACGGCCTTGCCGCCGGCCAGCGTGGTCACCGCCGTCCACAGCGGGAAGTCCGGCGCGGGGATGAGGATCTCGTCGCCGTCCTCGACGAGCGCCTGTACGGCCATGGAGACCAGCTCGGAGACGCCGTTGCCCAAGTACACGTCGTCCACGTCGACTTCGAGGCCCAGGTGCTGGTAGCGCTGGGCGACGGCGCGGCGGGCGGAGAGCACACCGCGGGAGTCCGTGTAGCCGTGGGCCCGCGGCAGCATCCGGATCATGTCCTGGAGGATCTCCTCCGGTGCCTCGAAGCCGAAGGCCGCGGGGTTGCCGGTGTTCAGGCGCAGCACGCTGTGGCCCGCCTCCTCCAGCGCGTCGGCGTGCTCGATCACCGGGCCGCGGATCTCGTAACAGACCTCGCTGAGCTTGTTCGACTGCCGGAACTCCATGCGTCCCTCCCGGAACTCGTGTTGCTTGGTTTTACCAAGCGGGAGCTTGGAAAGTCCAACAAGGTGTCTAGACTGCGTCGCATGCCACCTCGCCGAAGCTACGACCAGTACTGCTCCGCGGCCCGCGCGCTCGACCTCGTGGGCGACCGCTGGACCCTGCTGATCGTCCGGGAACTGCTCGCCGGCCCGCGTCGCTACACCGATCTGCACGCGGATCTGCCCGGCGTGAGCACCGACGTCCTCGCCTCCCGGCTGCGGGACATGGAACGCGACGGCCTGGCCGGCAAGCGCCGACTGCCGCCGCCCGGTGCGGCCACGGTCTACGAACTCACCGCACGGGGACGTGTGTTGCTGCCGGTCCTCCAGGCGTTCGGCGCCTGGGGCGAGACCGAACTCGGCGAACGCCGCCCGACGGACGCGGTCCGCGCCCACTGGTTCGCGCTGCCGGTGCTGCGCGCCCTGGAGGGACTCGGCGTGCGGGGGCTGATCGAAGTCAGCCTGGAGGAGGGCGAGTTCCATGTCCGGGCGGGCCTGGGGCCGGCGGACGCGGTGCCGGTGTACGGCGACGGCCCCGCGCCCACCCCCGCGGACGCGCGCCTCATCCTGACGACCCCGGTCTCCGAGGCCGTCGCCCGCGGCGCCCTTCCCCTCCCGGCGGCCCTGCGCGCGGGCGATGTCACGGTGGAGGGCGAGGGGCCGGTGGCGAAGGCGCTGCGGGAGGAGTGAGCGAACTCCCGGCCGGCGCCGGTGGGTTCACGAGGATGCCGGCAGGCTCCATTCGGCCGAGTGGCCGGGCGGCAGCCCGAGGTCGCGCCGGACGGCCGCGTAGTACGCCTCGCGGGCGGCGCGCTGCCGTGTCATCAGGGTCGCCCAGATCTCGGGTTCGGGGGTGCCGTCGCGCAGGAACCGCTCCATGTCCATCACCGCGACGACCCACTCGCGGGCCTTGTCCACCACGCCGGTGCTGCCGAGCATGAGCAGCGCCTCCCCGGCGGGGTCGCGGGCATCGGTCGCCTCCGCCAGCTGGGAGGCGGCCTCCTCGGGGGACAGCGGGTGCGGGTGCGGGTCGATGCCCAGGTGCGCCGCGATCCGGTAGGCCAGGGTGACGGACTGCTTGAGCGCCCTCGCGTACTCGGCGTAGATCGCCAGCCGCCGCTCCTCCCAGCGGGCCGACCGCTCGCGGTGGAAGCGGATGCGGTCGCCGCGGGCGATGGCCAGGTACGAGCCGATGGCCCCGATGACGACCCCGACCAGCGCCGGAAGCTGTTGTATGAACGCGGACATGCCGCCAAGTTATCGGCTGCGGCGGGCGGCCGGGGCGAGGGCAGGAAAAAGGCCCGCCACGCGGGCGGGCCCTTCCCCACAGCCGGACGCCGAGACTCCGCTGTGGCGCTACGGCGAGGTCAGACGGTCGGTGGACGCCCGTGGCCCCGCGTCAGCGCGTACCCGCCGATGCCGGCCAGCGCCGCGAGCACCGCGCCGATGCCCGTCCACACCCAGCGGTCGGACCACCAGCCGGAGGACCAGCCGTCACGGGAGCCGAAGCTGGAGAGCACGGCGGTCCTGGAATCGTCGCCCTGCGCCTCGGACTTGACCGCGATGCCGGGGACGAGCGGCTTGCCCAGGGAGCCGTCGACGGCCGAGGAGCCGCCGATGTCCTTGGAGTCCACCTGGACCTGCGCGTTCACCGGCTGGCCGAGATCCGCCGCGCCGAGGTCCACGACCGTCAGCCGGACGTAGTACGTACCGGGCAGCGGGTCGTTGGACCACGGCTCCGCCCAGCCGCGCACGGTACGCAGCACACAGGCCAACTCGACCGATCCCGCACCCTGTCCGGCGGTGCGGGAGGAGGCGCCGTACTGGCAGGACTGGTGGCGGCGCAGCCCGTCGAACACGTCGAGCTGCCAGGTCTCGGCACCGTGCGTCTGCGGCAGCTTCACGGTCGCCCTGACCGTCGGCCGCTGCCCGGTGTCCGCGGGGAACGACCAGTACAGGTAGTCACCGGTGGACCCGGAGGCCGTGGCCCGCTGCCCCTGCTGGAGCTCGGTCGCGGTGCGGAAGGACGTGCCCGCCTGCGTGGGCGCCGAGTTCCCGGAGCCGTCGGAGGCGCTGGGGGAGGGCGAGGAGTCGGCGGCGGCCGGGCCCGCGGCCAGCCCGAGCGCCAGCAGCGTCGTGCCCAGGGCGCTCAATATGCGTGCAGCCCGCATCAGTTCGTCCTCCAGATCGCGATCCGCCAGCGCGACAGCCAGCCCCACACCACACCCGCGACGAAGCCGACGAGCACCAGCGTGCCCAGCAGCCACCAGCCGCGCCCGAGCCCGAACGAGGCCACGTCGTGCGCCTGGTGGGGACCGTTCACCACGTCCACGGTCAGCTCCAGCGGCAGACCCGGCGTGGTCTTCACGCCCGCGGGCGCCGAGAAGGAGTGCGCGACCTCCAGGCACACCGTCTCCGCCGGCGCGTTGTCGTCGTCGCTCGACGGCTTCGGGTAGCGCAGGCCGGTGGAGATCATGTCGGTTCGCCCGGTACCGGCCGCCTCACCGCGCACGATCTCCCGCCCCTTGAGGGTCACCGCCCGCAACAGCACCCCGTAGGAGGGGTTCACGGCCCGGTCGTCCGCGACGCTCACCGAGGCGCGCAGCTCCTGGCCGGGCTGGACGTCGACCTTGTACCAGCGCTGCTGCCCGAAGGCCGCGCGGTCGGTGTACAGGCCGGACTTCAGGGTCGGCGCGCTCGCGCACTGCCCGGCGCCGGTGGTGGCCACGGGCGTCACCACCGGATCGGCCGCCCGGTGCACCAACTGGCCCACCCGGTCGGTCAGTTCCTCCTTGTGCTGCACGGAGGTGTACGTGCCGCCGGTGGCGTCCGCGATGCAGCTGAGCTGGTCGCGGGTCTTGGAGTCGGGCACCAGGCCGAGCGTGTCGATGGTCAGGCCGATGCCCTTGGCGGCTATCTCGCGGGCCACCTCGCACGGGTCCAGCGGCTGACAGGTGTCCTCGCCGTCGCTGATCAGCACGATCCGGCGGGTACCGGAACCGCCCTTGAGGTCGTCCGCCGCCTTCAGCAGCGCGGGTCCGATCGGCGTCCAGCCGGTGGGCTGGAGCGTGGCCACCGCGGTCTTCGCGTCGGTCCGGTCCAGCGGGCCGACCGGGTACAGCCGCGCGGTGTCCTTGCAGCCTTCCTTGCGGTCGTTTCCGGGGTAGTTGGCGCCGAGGGTGCGGATGCCGAGTTCCACGTCCTGCGGGGTGGCGTCGAGCACGTCGTCGAACGCCTGCTTCGCCGCCGCCATCCGGGTGCCGCCGTCGATGTCACGGGTCCGCATGGATCCGCTGACATCCAGCACCAGTTCGACCTTCGGGGCGGCCTGCTCCGTCTCGTCGGCGGACGCCGCGGCCGGGAACGCGAGCCCGGCCGTCAGGGCGGCGAGCAGAGCGCACACTCCTACCGCCAGCCGTTGTCTTCTGATCATCGACGGATCCTATTGATCAACCGTGCCGGGCTCCAAAACGAGCGGGTGGGGCAGGGTCGTCCACTGGTCGCCCGGTGTCCCCGGCGACAGCCGCATCAGCATCAACGCCTTCGCGGGCACCGGACCTTTGCACAGCGCCGCGAGATCGGGCGTGCCCGGCAGTTCCGGTACGACCGCCGCCAGCGCCGCCCCGAGCGCCGGACCGGAGCCCGCCACCGAGGCCAGCGCGCCCGCCACCAGGGAGCCGAACAGCTTGCGGCGCAGGGCGGTTTCGTCGTCGGTGACCAGCCGTCCGGCCAGCGGCGGTGGCGCGATGCCGTGCCGGGCGAGGCGGGCCGGACTGATCCGGATGTCGGCCAGATCCCGGTAGACCAACCGCCGCGGTGTCCCGTCGGCGTCCAGCACCACCAGGAGGTTCTGCCCGTGCGCCTCCAGGGCCACCCCCAGATCGAGCAGCCGCAGCCCCACGGTGAGCGCGAGCCGGGTGAACGCGGCCAGCCACTCGGGGTTGTGGGGCAGCCGCGTGGTGGCGAGCACGGCCACCGGCAGGACCCGCTCGCCCGGCCCCGCGTACCCCTCGGGGGACTCCCGCAGCAGCGCGGCCAGGTCGGGACCCCCGGCGGCGACCGCCCCCAGGGTGCGGGTGACATGCAGCAACCCGCCGGTGTACCCGGCCAGTTCGGCCGCGAAGTCGGACAGCACCGCCGCCGCCTCGACCGAGTACGGCGAGATGTCCCGCACCGAGGAGGTCAGCCGGGCGCTCAGCGCCGTCTTCACATGGGGCCCGCCGGGCACGGCCAGCGTCCGTAGGGACATCAGCGGATGGGCCGCGCACCAGTCGTCGTACGACCGCTTGAGCACATGCGCCGCCTGCCACGGGTGCACCGGCACCAACAGCCGCCCCCCGTCCCGCAGTTCCTTGGGCCAGGCGCCGGTCACCAGGCACTCGGCGGCCGGCACCGGCAGCGTGCCGAGCCGTACCACGGGCCGGTGCTCCGGGGCGTACGCGAGCTGCTCCGCGACCGACAGACCGGGCCGGGAACGGCAGTTGGGATGGAAGGGGTGCCCGTCGACCACCCGCTGCTCCCACTCCCAGTCACGCTCCGGACCTCCGGCCGCGCGGCCCCCCACCGGCAAGTCCGCCGGGTGACCGGCGACGGCGCGGGACAGCGCCAGCGAGGCCACGCTGTGCCCCAGCTCCGCCGCGAAGCCCTCGGCCCCCGGCCCCGCCACGCCACCGGCCGCCAGCCGAGCCATCAGCCGGGCCGGATCCTCGTACCGCTCCCGGTCCAGCCGCACGGCGCCGGCGTAGGCGTGCGTGGCGTACGGGTCCGCGTGCGGCCCGTACAGCGTCCGGCCGCCGGGCAGCCGCAGCGCCAGGCCGCCCGCGCCGCGCGTCCGGCCGGTGATCCAGGGCAGCGGCTCGTGCGCGAGGCCCCGCCACAGCCGGGTCAGCACGGCCGCGCGGGCGCCGGGCAGCTCGGCCTGGTACCGGGGCAGCAGTCCGGGGCGTACGGCCCTCAGCTCCGCGGCGACCTCGGCCTCGGCGGTGGGGGAGTGGGACACGGACGGCTCCTCGGTCGCGGCCGGTACGGGGCACGATGGCCGGGTACGGAAGACGGCACCATGGTCGCAGGACGGCACCATGGCCGGATACGAAGCCATACTGATCGCTTCCGGGCCCCTGCGAAGAACGCACCCCCCAGGGGTGCGACGCTCGAAGGAGAACGGCTCCCAGAAGAACGCCGCCGAAGAACGAATGGAACGCGTGGACCCCAAGCCTCCCGCAGCCGCCGTCGGCCGGCTCGCCGACGCCTATGCGGCCGCCCCCCTGCTCAACTGCCTGCTCCGGGAGGTGGCCGAGCCGCTGCCCGCCGCCCCCGGCGAGCGGCCGGCCCACCGGCTGCCCGGCACCGGGCGGCTGCTGCGCGTGCGCCCCGGCCGCCGGCCCGCCGAGCCCGAGGTGTTCGCGGCCGGCGCCTGGCACCGCCTCGACCACCCCGAACTGGTCAAACTCGTCGCCGAGGAACTGCGCCGGGACACCGGGCTGCCCGGCGGCGACCTGCCCGCCGAGATGATCGACAGCCGGGAGGCCGTCGCCGCGCTGCTCGCCGCCCGCGCCCGCACGGCCCCGCCCGACGACCCCTATCTGCGCTCCGAGCAGTCCCTGATCACCGGCCACCCCTACCACCCGGCGCCCAAGGCGCGCGGGGGCGGCCCGGTCGCGTCCTGGCTGCCGTACGCCCCCGAGGCGCACGCCCGCTTCCCGCTGGTGCTGCTCGGGGTGCGCGCGGACCAGGTGGCCGAGGAGGGCGACCTGCGCGCCCTGGACGCGCTGGGCAGCGCGCCGCCCGGCTACCGGCTGCTGCCCGCCCACCCCTGGCAGCTCGACCTGGTCGCCGACACCCTCGCCCCCGCCTTCGCCGACGGCCGCCTGGTCCGGCTCGGCACCACCGCCTTCGACACCTGGCCGACGGCGGCCGTCCGCACGGTGTACGAGCCGCGGGCCGACCTGTTCCTCAAGTTCAGCCTGGACGTGCGCATCACCAACGACATCCGCCGGCTCTGGCGGCACGACCTGCGCCGGCTGCGCCGTACCGACACCGCCGCCGCGCGCGCCTTCGCCGCGATGGGAGCCGCGACGGGCACGAGCGCCGCCTGGCTCGCCGACCGCGGCCACCGCACCGCCGCCTTCGCGTACGAGGAGCTGGCCGTGGTGGTCCGCGACGGGCTGCGCGCCCATCTGCTGCCGGGCGCCGTGCCGCTGCTCGCCGCCGGCCTCGCCGAGGGCTTCGAGGGCAGCCCGCTGACCGCGGCGGCGGACCCGGCGGCCTGGTGGGAGGCGTACCTGGCCCAGGTCGTGCCGCCCGCGCTGACCGCGTTCGACACCCACGGCGTCGTCCTGGAGGCACACCTCCAGAACACCCTGGTCGCGGTGGACGCGGCCGGTACGCCCGTGCAGGCGCTGTTCCGGGACGCCGAGGGCGTCAAGCTGCTCCCGGACGTGCCGCGTGCCGCCGGCTGGGAGCGGCTGGTGTACTGCCTGCTGGTCAACCACCTGATGGAGATCGCCGCCGCGCTGGCCGAGCACCACCGCGGGTACGACCCCTGGCCCGCCGTACGCCGGTCACTCGCCCGGCACGACCTGCCGGAGATCCCCGCCCTGCTGGCCTCGCCGACGCTGCCGGGCAAGACCAACCTGCTGCTGCGGTGGACGGGAGCGGACGGGGCGGACGCCCGCTATCTGCCGCTGCGCAACCCGCTCGCCGACGGCTGACCCGCGTCGTACGGCCGGCGGCTCACCGGGCCGTGCCGAAGTCCTGTGTCCAGTAGCTGCCGGGCTGCGCGAGACCGACCCCGATCTCCTGGAACCCGCAGTCGAGGATGTTGGCCCGGTGGCCGGGGCTGGACATCCAGCCCTCCATGACCTCGGCGGCGGTGGAGTAGCCGTAGGCGACGTTCTCGCCGTACGCGCTCCAGGAGTACCCCGCCCGCGTGATCCGGGTGCCCGGGTCGGAGCCGTCGGAGCCGGTGTGCGACATGTTCTGGTGGGCCGCCATGTCCGCGCTGTGCGCCTGCGCGGCCTTGGTCAGCTTGTCGTCAAGGGTGAGCGGCCGGCAACCGGCCTTCGCGCGCTCGGCGTTGACGAGTTGCACGATCTGCGCGGCGACGCCGGAGGCGGGGGCGGCCGGCGTGGTCGTCACGGGAGCGCTGGTCGCGGCGGGGGCGGACGCCGGGGCCGCCGCGGTCTGCGCGGTCTGCGCGGTCTGGTCGGCCGGGGGAGTGCCGGCCGACGGGGTGGCGGCCGGTGCGCCGGCGGCCTTCAGTACGTGGTGGTGGGGGTGCGCCCGCCGCGTCGGTATCGCCAGGGGGGTGCCGGGCTGCTGGGGTATCGCCGTCCCTGCGGGCACGGGCGTGTCCGTGGGCGCGGGGGTGTCCGCGGGCACGAGGGTGTTTGCCGGTGCGACGGGGGTGGCGTCCGTGGCCGCGCTCTGCCCGGCCGTGCCGGACGGCCAGTCCGTACAGGCCAGGGCGACGGACGGCACGCCCACCGCGCCGATCGCCACGGCGCCGATGACCATTCGCCGGAAGTGCTGCGTCTTGCGGTGCTTGCCCATGGTGTGAACCTCGCTCGGTGATCGCCGAGCGCCCAGTCTCAGCATGTGCCGGTCAGGACCGCAACGAGCCCGGCTACGACCCGTCCTCGTAGCCGCGCGGCACCCTTGCCAGGCGCCCACGAAGATGCCGACTTCACGATCGCGATCTTTGCCTCCATCCGGCGGACCGTCAAAAGCACTGCTGCCTGGACGAGTAGGGACGGCCGCTCCACCCGCCGGAGGCCCTCGCCCGTCGAGCGGCCCGCGTCGGCCCCAAGACGGACAAATCCCCTATGTCATCGAAGGGGCGTCTACTATCCGGGCCGCCTAGTGGCCCCCTTCCTGTGAGGGATGTCACGCAACCGCTCCGCGGAGCGGACACCGCGCCGGGCGGTCCGTCGCCGCGGGGGATAATCGATCGGGCCGGGGAGCCGCCCCGGCCCGACGCACCGCCTCGGAGCCGACCGTGCGAAGCAAGGCAGACGATCTGTGGGGCCGCGAACGATGCTGAGAGAGGTCACCGCGACCCGCTACGTCGAACCCCTGCGCTCCGGCGGCTCGGTCCCCGGCATCGTCGAGGCCGACGACCTGGGCACGTACGTCGTGAAGTTCACCGGCTCGGCGCAGGGGCACAAGGCGCTGGTCGCGGAGGTGGTGGTCGGGGAGCTGGCCCGTGCGCTCGGGCTGCGGTTCCCGGAGCTGGTCCTCGTCCACTTCGACCCGGCCGTCGCCGACGCGGAGCCGCACCAGGAGGTGCGCGACCTGCACAGCGCGAGCGCCGGGGTGAACCTCGGCATGGACTACCTGCCGGGCGCCCGCGACCTCACCCCGGAGCTGGCCCGCGACTTCCCGGTGGACCCGCTGGAGGCGGGCCGCGTGGTGTGGCTGGACGCGCTGACCGTCAACGTCGACCGCACCGTGCACAGCTCCAACCTGATGGTGTGGCCCACGCTCGGCACCGTGCCGCCGCGGCTGTGGCTCATCGACCACGGCGCCGCCCTCGTCTTCCACCACCGCTGGGACACCACGGCTCCGGGCAAGCGCTACGACTTCCGCCACCACGCCCTCGGCCCGTACGGCCCCGACGTCCGCGCCGCCGACGCCGAACTCGCCCCGCGCGTCACCGAGGAGCTGCTGCGGGCCATCGTCGCCGACGTGCCGGACGCGTGGCTGGCCGAGGACGCCGGGTTCGCCACGCCCGACGACGTGCGGGACGCCTACGTCGGCTATCTCCTGGCCCGCGTGCGGCTGTCGGCCGAGTGGCTGCCCGCGGACTTCCCGAGCCGCGAGCAGGTCGCCGCCGAGGACGCCGCCCGCGCCGCCCGCACCCGCGCGGGCCGCCCGGACTGGCTGAAGCAGGTACCCGACCTGCACGGAAAGCCGGCGGTGGAACACGACGGGGCGATCCACCTGCGCTGACGGCGGACGGGGAACCGGGCGGGAAAAGGCGGGGTGGCCCGGGGCGAGCCCCGAGCCACCCGGACCGTCCCCCAGGGCTCAGCCCTTGAGCTGCTCGTACGCCGGCAGGGTCAGGAAGTCGGCGTAGTCCTCGTCCAGGGACACCCGCAGCAGCAGGTCGTGTGCCTCCTGCCAGTGCCCGGCGGCGAAGGCTTCCTCGCCGATCTCCTTGCGGATGTGATCGAGTTCCTCGGCGGCGACCTTGCGGGCCAGCTCGGGCGTCGCCTTCTCGCCGTTCTCGAACTCGACGCCCGCGTTGATCCACTGCCAGATCTGGGAGCGGGAGATCTCGGCGGTGGCCGCGTCCTCCATGAGGTTGAAGATGGCGACCGCGCCGAGGCCGCGCAGCCACGCCTCGATGTAACGGATGCCCACCTGCACGGCGTTGACCAGGCCGGCGTACGTCGGTTTCGCCTCCAGCGAGTCGACGGCGATCAGGTCGGCGGCCGTCACGTGCACGTCCTCGCGCAGCCGGTCCTTCTGGTTCGGCTTGTCGCCGAGGACCCGGTCGAAGGACTCCATGGCGATGGGCACCAGGTCGGGGTGGGCGACCCAGGAGCCGTCGAAACCGTCGTCCGCCTCGCGGTCCTTGTCGGCGCGGACCTTCTCGAAGGCCACCTTGTTGACCTCCGCGTCCCGGCGGGAGGGGATGAAGGCCGCCATGCCGCCGATGGCGTGCGCGCCGCGCTTGTGGCAGGTGCGCACGAGGAGTTCGGTGTAGGCGCGCATGAACGGGGCGGTCATCGTCACCGCGTTGCGGTCCGGCAGGACGAACTTGGGCCCGCCGTCACGGAAGTTCTTCACGATGGAGAACAGGTAGTCCCAGCGTCCCGCGTTCAGCCCCGAAGCGTGGTCGCGCAGTTCGTAGAGGATCTCCTCCATCTCGTACGCCGCCGTGATGGTCTCGATCAGCACGGTGGCGCGGATGGTGCCCTGCGGGATGCCCAGGTAGTCCTGCGCGAACACGAACACGTCGTTCCACAGGCGGGCTTCCAGGTGCGACTCGGTCTTCGGCAGGTAGAAGTACGGGCCCTTGCCGAGGTCCAGCAGTCGCTGGGCGTTGTGGAAGAAGTACAGGCCGAAGTCCACGAACGCGCCGGGCACATGGCGGCCGTCGGCGTCGGCGAGGTGCCGCTCGTCCAGGTGCCAGCCGCGCGGGCGCATGACGACGGTCGCCAGCTCCTCGTTCGGCCGCAGCGCGTACGACTTGCCGGACCTGGGATCGGTGAAGTCGATGGTGCGGGTGTACGCGGCGATCAGGTTGAGCTGGCCGAGGACGACGTTCTCCCAGGTGGGCGCGGAGGCGTCCTCGAAGTCGGCGAGCCAGACCCGGGCGCCCGAGTTGAGCGCGTTGATGGTCATCTTGCGGTCGGTGGGGCCGGTGATCTCGACGCGCCGGTCGTCCAGCGCGGCCGGGGCCGGGGCGACCCGCCAGGAGTCGTCCGCGCGGATGGCGGCGGTCTCCGGCAGGAAGTCGAGCGTGGAGGTGCGGGCGATCTCGGCGCGGCGCTCGGCCCGGCGGGCCAGGAGTTCGTCACGGCGCGGGGTGAACCGCCGGTGCAGCTCCGCCACGAAGGCGAGCGCCGCGTCCGTGAGGACCTCTTCCTGCCGGGGCAGGGGCTCGGCGTCGACGATGGCCAGCGGGGACGGCGCTGGTGCGGACATGAGCTGTCACTTCCTTCAGCGGTGGCACCACGTGCCAAGAGGCACGAAAGGGATGAATCGCGCCCGCTGTGCGGCCGGACGCTTCTGAGCAGTGGATACTAGTTTCCTCATTGTGGAACTTCAATGGTTTGTTGATGTCGAGATTCTCCGGGTCGAGGCAAGCTGACGCCGGGTGCCACGGACCCGGCCGGCGACACCCCCGTTCACTCAAGGTGGCTCAGGTCGGCCTCGGTGTCGATGTCGTACGGCCGCGCCACATCCGCGCACTCCACCAAGTGGACGGCGTCCTCGTGGGCCTTCAGATAGGCGCGGGCGCCCCGGTCCCCGGTGGCGGCCTCGGCGATCCCCGCCCAGTGGGCCGCCCCGAACAGCACGGGATGCCCGCGCGTGCCGTCGTACGCCGCCGAGACCAGCGCGTGCTCGCCGTCGTACGCCCCGAGGACCCGCGCCACCGCCTCGGGGCCGATGCCCGGCTGGTCGACCAGGAGGACCAGGGCCGCCCGTGCGTCCGTCCGGGCGAGCGCGGCGAGTCCGGCGCGCAGCGAGGAGCCCATGCCCCGCTCCCAGTCCGGGTTGTCCACGAGGACGCAGCCGGCCAGGTCCGCCCGCTCGCGCACGTCGCCGGCGCGCGCGCCCAGCACGACATGGATCCGTGCGGCCCCGGCCGCCCGCAGCACCCCCACCGCGTGTTCGACCAGCGGTCGCCCCCGGTGTTCGAGCAGTGCCTTGGGTCGTCCGCCGAGCCGTCTGCCGCCCCCGGCGGCCAGCACGAGACCGGCGACCTGCGCGGTGGGGTCCTGGATGTCCGTCATGGGTCCTGCATACCCGGCCGGGGCCCGGCTGCCGGGATGCCGCGGGCCGAATTTCGGCCCGCCCTGTGGCGCTCCGCGGGCCGGGTGGCGTTTACTGGCCCGCGCACGACGGCGTGGCATGCCTGGGGAGGGCTGCTTTGCGGAGCTTGGGGCACAGGCCGGGGGCCGGCGGTGAAGAGGACCCGAGGGTGGCGGAGCTGCGTACGGCGGTGTCCCGCTTACGCCGCGAACTGGCCGCTGTACGCGCGGACTTCCCGGACCGCGCGATCGCGGAGGAGGAACTGGCGGCGCTCGCCGCCATGGCCCGCGACGGCTTCCCGGAGATACCCCGGCTGCGCGGCTCCCTGCTGCTCCTCGCGGGCGCCATCGGCTCGATGAGCGCCCTGTCGGGGGCGCTGCGGCAGGTCAGGGCGGCGGTGGACCTGTTCGGAGAACCCGCGCCGCGGGGCCTGCTGCCCCGCCCGGATCAGCCCTCCGACGCGAACAGCCCCCGCTCCTGAGCCTGTTCGCGGATGTGCCGGTACAGCGCGGTCAGCGTCCCGCTCACCTCCACACGGGGCAGCTGGAGCCGGTCCAGCTCCTCGGCGCCGGCCGGCACGCCGTGCCAGCCCTGCCCGGTGAGCAGGCGCATCAGGGCAGGGTTGAGCCGGTCCACGCCCCGCACCAGGCGTGCCTCGGCCGTGTCCCCCCGCTCGTACTCGTGCCACAGCTCCAGGAACTCGCCCGCCAGGTCACCCGGCAGCGCGCCGAACCGCCGCAGCGCGACGGCCTCCTCCCGCCGGGCCTTCTCGCCGCGGTCGCCGCCGCTCCAGGCCGAGGGGTCACCGGTGTCGATCTCCACCAGGTCGTGCATCAGGCACATTTTGATCATCCGCGCCAGGTCCAGCGGCCGGCCGGCCTCCCGCTCGAACTCGGCGTGCAGCAGCCAGCAGACCAGCGCCAGATGCCAGGAGTGCTCGGCGACGCTCTCCCGGCGCTCCGGGGTGGCGTGGTTGTGCCGCTCGACCTCGCGGAGCCGGGCGGTGTGCGCGATGACCTCGAACAGCTCCCGTACGCCGGGCTCCCTCATCACCGACTCCCGTTCCGGAGCGGCCGGACCCGCGGGCCTACGCGCCGGAGCTCGCCAGCGACCGCGACAGCTCGGCCGCGACCTGCTGGAGCATCGGCACGATCTTCTCCGTCGCGGCCTCGGTCACCCGGCCCGCCGGACCCGAGATGGAGATCGCCGCGGCCGTCGGGGAGTCGGGCACGCAGACGGCGAGGCAGCGCACCCCGATCTCCTGCTCGTTGTCGTCCACGGCGTACCCCTGGCTGCGCACCTCCGCCAGTGCGTCGAGGAAGCCCTCCGGCGTGGTGATCGTCTTGTCCGTCGCCGCGGGCATCCCGGTCCGGCCCAGCAGCGCCCGCACCTCGTCGTCCGGCACCGCCGACAGCAGCGCCTTGCCGACGCCGGTGGAGTGCGGCAGCACCCGGCGGCCGACCTCGGTGAACATCCGCATCGAGTGCTTGGACGGCACCTGCGCCACGTACACGATCTCGTCGCCGTCCAGCAGCGCCATGTTCGCGGTCTCGCCGGTCTCCTCCACGAGCCGCGCCAGGTAAGGCCGCGCCCAGGTGCCGAGCAACCGGGCGGCCGACTCGCCGAGCCGGATGAGCCGTGGGCCGAGCGCGTACCGCCGGTTGGGCTGCTGGCGCACATAGCCGCAGGCGACCAACGTGCGCATCAGCCGGTGGATGGTGGGCAGCGGCAGCCCGCTGGTCGCGGACAGCTCGCTGAGGCCGACCTCGCCACCCGCGTCCGCCATCCGTTCCAGCAGGTCGAAGGCGCGCTCAAGGGACTGGACCCCGCCACCGCCGGAGACCTTGGCGGATTCGGGGGTGCTGGCGCTCGACGTCGGCACGGCACGTTCCTTTCGGGGCGGGCGGAGGGACAGCAGCCTACCCGGCGGGCGGTTGACTCCCCGTTTGTGCGGAGCTACGTTCTGCTTGCTGGAATTCTAATTCCGCTTTGTGGAAACGTCCAGGGTGCCCGTCGCTGCGCCGTCGCCGGGCGGACGCCTCTTGACGGCACCGAACCGGGAGTGAAGACTCCTTCAACAGAACGTTGAAATCCGTTTCGTGGCCGTATATCCCGTTCCTCGGGCGTCAATGCCCTGGGCGTCCGACGGCGGTACAGAAAGGGGTCCGGGTGTCCGACGCTGAACTGGTGCTGCGCTCGACGCGCGTCATCACCCCGGAGGGGACACGGGCCGCCGCGGTCGCCGTGTCCGCCGGGACGATCACGGCCGTACTGCCGTACGACGCCGGGGTCCCGGCCGGCGCGCGCCTGGTGGACGTCGGCGACGACGTGCTGCTGCCCGGCCTGGTCGACACTCATGTGCACGTCAACGATCCGGGCCGCACCGAGTGGGAGGGCTTCTGGACCGCCACCCGCGCCGCGGCCGCCGGCGGCATCACCACCCTCGTCGACATGCCGCTCAACTCCCTGCCGCCGACCACCACCGTCGAGCACCTGCGGATCAAGCGGGACGTGGCCCGCGACAAGGCGCACATCGACGTCGGCTTCTGGGGCGGCGCGCTGCCCGACAACGTCAAGGACCTGCGCCCGCTGCACGACGCCGGGGTCTTCGGCTTCAAGGCGTTCCTCTCCCCGTCCGGCGTGGACGAGTTCCCGCACCTCGACCAGGAGCAACTCGCCCGCTCGCTCGCCGAGATCGCCGGCTTCGGCGGCCTCCTGATCGTGCACGCCGAGGACCCGCACCACCTGGCCGCCGCCCCGCAGCAGGGCGGCCCCCGCTACGCCGACTTCCTCGCCTCGCGCCCGCGCGACGCCGAGGACACCGCCATCGCCGCGCTGATCGCCCACGCCCGCCGGCTGGACGCCCGGGTGCACGTGCTGCACCTGTCCTCCAGCGACGCGCTGCCGCTGATCCGCGCCGCCCGCGCCGACGGCGTCCGGATCACCGTGGAGACCTGCCCGCACTACCTCACCCTCACCGCCGAGGAAGTCCCCGACGGCGCCAGCGAGTTCAAGTGCTGCCCGCCGATCCGGGAGGCCGCCAACCAGGACCTGCTGTGGGCGGCGCTCGCCGACGGCACCATCGACTGCGTCGTCACCGACCACTCGCCCTCCACGGCCGACCTGAAGACCGGCGACTTCGCCACCGCCTGGGGCGGCATTTCCGGCCTCCAGCTCAGCCTGCCCGCCGTGTGGACCGAGGCCCGCAGGCGCGGCCACACCCTGGAGGACGTCGTGCGCTGGATGTCCGCGCGCACCGCCGCCCTCGTCGGACTCGACGGCCGCAAGGGCGCCATCGCCCCCGGCCACGACGCCGACTTCGCGGTCCTCGCCCCCGACGAGACCTTCACCGTCGACCCGGCGGGACTCCAGCACCGCAACCGGGTCACCGCGTACGCCGGGCGCACGCTGCACGGCGTCGTCAAGTCCACCTGGCTGCGCGGCCGGCGCATCGTCGCCGACGGCGAGTTCACCCCGCCCCAGGGCACGCTGCTCGACCGCCCCTGAGCCCCGCCCGCGGGCCCCGAAGACCCATCCGCCCGACTCCCGAGAGGAACCCCTGATCACCGTGACGGCGACACCAGGTTTTACCGGCGACGCGAACCCCTACGGAGGCGGTGACCCGTACGCGGACTACCGCACCGCCGACTTCCCCTTCACCCAGTACGCCAACCTCGCCGACCGCCGCCTCGGCGCCGGTGTCGTCGCCGCGAACGACGAGTTCTTCGCCATGCGCGAGAACCTGCTGGTGCCCGAGCGCGCCGAGTTCGACCCCGAGCACTTCGGGCACAAGGGCAAGATCATGGACGGCTGGGAGACCCGCCGCCGGCGCGGCGCCTCCACCGAGGACCCCTGGCCCACCGCCGAGGACCACGACTGGGCGCTGATCCGCCTCGGCGCCCCCGGAGTGATCCGCGGCATCGTCGTGGACACCGCCCACTTCCGCGGCAACTACCCGCAGGCCGTCTCCGTCGAGGCCGCCTCCGTGCCCGGCTCGCCCTCGCCCGAGGAACTGCTCGGCGACGACGTCAAGTGGACGACCCTGGTGCCGCGCACCCCCGTCGGCGGCCACGCCGCCAACGGCTTCCCCGTCTCGCTGGAGCAGCGCTTCACCCACCTGCGGGTCAACCAGCACCCCGACGGCGGCATCGCCCGCCTGCGCGTGTACGGCGAAGTCGCCCCGGATCCCGCCTGGTTGACGGCACTCGGCACCTTCGACGTAGTCGCGCTGGAGAACGGCGGCAGCGTCGAGGACGCCTCCGACCGCTTCTACTCCCCGGCCACCAACACCATCCAGCCCGGCCGCTCCCGCAAGATGGACGACGGCTGGGAGACCCGGCGCCGCCGCGACCGGGGCCACGACTGGATCCGCTACCGGCTCGTCACCCAGTCCCGCATCGGCGCCGTCGAGATCGACACCGCCTACCTGAAGGGCAACAGCGCCGGCTGGGCGTCGGTCTCGGTGCGCGACGGCGAGGACGGCGACTGGCGCGAGATCCTGCCCCGCACCCGCCTCCAGCCCGACACCAACCACCGGTTCGTGCTGCCGGAGCCGGCCGTCGGCACCCACGCGCGCATCGACATCTATCCCGACGGCGGCATCTCCCGGCTGCGCCTGTACGGCTCCCCGACCGAGGCCGGGGCGGCGCGACTGGCCGCGCGCCACCAGGAACTCGGCGGCTGACACACCGTCGGGAAAGGCGAGGGGCGGGCACCGCGACCAGGCGGGCGCCCGCCCCTCGTGCTGTCCGCGGTGCCTGCCGCGCATCCAGCGAACCAGCAGGTGGCAGGGGTGAACAGGGCCGAACGGCCCCATCGCCAGGGCCGGACGGCACCGCGCCCGCGGTGCAATACTGGCGCGTCTTCCGGCCGGACCTCCGGCGCCGTGGGGCACGGTCCGACCGCCACCGTCTACTTCCAGCGGCGAACGGGCCCCTCGCGGCGGTGACTTGCGCGGGTGCCCATGACCCGGCGCACCGCGCGGTCCACCCGGAGACGGCGCCGGAAAAGCGCGCCGACGACCGCCGGGTACGGGGCCGGCACGGGAGGGCGGCGCGCCAGGAACCGCAGGGAGAGAGCCAGTCCGTGAACACCACCAGCAGCGACGGCCGCGACGAGTACCACGCACTCCTGGCCCGGCGGGACGCGATGCGGCTGCGCCGGCGGCTCCTGTCCCCGTCCGCCCGCCCGGACACGGGCACGGCAGGCCGGCCGGCCGGTGCCCGGGGGGCCGGCGGGCAGCCGTACGACGGCACCGCCGACCAGCGGATCATCACCCGCCAGCTGCCGCTGCTCACCCCCTTCGGCAAGCTCATCGGACACCTCTACGACGCCATGTTCGAGCGCCACCCCTATCTGCGCTCGCTCTTTCCCGACTCCATGGAGTTCCAGCGGGCCCATCTGGAGCGCGCCCTCTGGTACCTCGTCGAACACCTCGACCGGCCGCAGGAGGTGGCCGGGTTCTGCGCCCGCCTCGGCCGCGACCACCGCAAACTCGGCGTGCGGCCCGTGCACTTCGAGGTGTTCGAGCAGGCGCTCGCCGAGGCCCTGCGGCGCAGCGCCGGCGCGCGCTGGAGCGAGGAACTGGAGGAGGCGTGGCTGCGCATGCTGCGCTTCGCGGTCGCGGCCATGGTGGAGGGCGCGGCCGGCGCGCTGGCCGAACCGCCGTACTGGAACGGCACGGTGACCGCCCACGAGCTGCGCGGCCCCGGCCTCGCGGTGCTGCGCGTACGCACCGCCGAACCGTTTCCCTACCAGGCCGGGCAGTACACCCGGATCCAGTCCCCGCTGCTGCCGCTGACCTGGCGGCCGTACTCGGTCGCCTGCGCGCCCCGCCCGGACGGCGAACTGGAGTTCCACGTCCGCCGCACCGGCCCCGGCGGCGTCAGCGACGCGCTGGTCACCGGGACGCGTGTCGGCGACCGGCTGCGCCTCGGCCCCGCCCAGGGCGCCATGACCCTGGACGGCGACCCGGCGCGGGACCTCCTGATCGTGGCCGGCGGCACCGGCTGGGCCACCGCCCGCGCCCTGCTCGACGAGCTGTCCCGCAGCCCCCTGCGCCGCCGCACCCACCTGTTCCTCGGCGCGCGCACCCTGGACGAGCTGTACGACACCGGCACCCTCACCCGCCTGGAGAAGACCTGCCCCTGGCTGCGCGTCGTCCCGGTGATCGGTGAGGACGGCGGCGGCGCCGAGAGCGGTTCGGTGGCCGACGCGGTGGTCCGGCGCGGCGACTGGTCCGGGCACACCGCCTACGTCAGCGGGCCGCCCCTGATGGTCACCGCCACGGTATACGGCCTGACCGCGCTGACCCCGCCGCCCGACCGTATCCTCCACGACCCGGTCGACGGCACCCTGCCCCCGGCCGCGCGGCCGTCCCGTACGGGGGCGCCGGCGGCGATCATCGGGAGGTGAGCCGCGCCACGCGCGTGCCGGGCCGGAACTCTTCCCCCGCCCTTTCTCGTTCTTCCGGACGTGACCCTTCAGCAAGAGATCGTCGGCAACGCCATGCAGATGGCGGTCGTCAACCTGGATCCCGGCCAGACCGTGTACTGCGAGGCCGGGAAGTTCCTGTTCAAGACCACGAACGTGACCATGGAGACCCGGCTGTCCGGCCCCTCCGGGGGCGGCGGGCAGCAGGGCGGCGGGAGCGGCGGCATGGGCGGCCTGCTGCGCCAGGCCATGGGCACCGCCATGCAGGTCGGGCAGCGTATGCTGGCCGGGGAGTCGCTGGCCTTCCAGTACTTCACCGCGCAGGGCGGCCAGGGCACGGTCGGCTTCGCGGGCGTGCTCCCCGGCGAGATGCGCGCGCTGGAACTGGACGGCCACCGTGCCTGGTTCGCGGAGAAGGACGCCTTCGTGGCGGCCGAGTCCTCGGTGGAGTTCGGCATCGCCTTCGCGGGCGGCCGCACCGGCATGAGTGGCGGCGAGGGCTTCATCCTGGAGAAGTTCACCGGGCACGGCACCGTGATCATCGCCGGCGCGGGCAACTTCATCGACCTCAACCCGGCGGACTTCGGCGGCCGTATCGAGGTGGACACCGGCTGTGTGGTCGCCTTCGAGGAGGGCATCCAGTACGGCGTCCAGCGCGTCGGCGGCCTCAACCGCCAGGGCATCATGAACGCCGTCTTCGGCGGCGAGGGCCTCTCCCTGGCCACCCTGGAGGGCAACGGCCGCGTCATCCTCCAGTCCCTGACCATCGAAAGCCTCGCCAACGCCCTGAAGAAGGCCCAGGGCGGCGACAAACAGGGGCCGACGGGGGGCCTGTTCTCCACGCACGCCGGATGAGCGCCGCCGGGCGCCCCCACGCATGCCAGGTGTGCGCCCCCCGGCCGTCCGGGGTGACCGCCCCGTGGCCTTCTTGTGGGCGCCCTGCGGAGGAAAGTGAACTCGTTGAAAAACAGGGTGTCCTGCGGGGGAATTCCACGGCGTTGTCGTTGACATGTCCTTGTCTACCCGCATCATCATGGCGGCATGCGATTCCCCCCACGCGCCGCTCGGTTCGGCGCCGCAACCGCAGTCCTGTCCGCACTCCTCGTCGGGGGTACCGTCTCCGCCACCACGGCGAACGCCTCCGTCGTCTCCGCCGCCTCCGTCGGCAGCATCTGCCACAGCGCCCTGCCGCCGCAGGCCGACGACACCCTCGACCTGATCGCCGAGGGCGGCCCCTTCCCCTACTCGCAGGACGGCACGGTCTTCTCCAACCGCGAGGGCGTCCTGCCCAGCGAGTCCTCCGGCTACTACCACGAGTACACCGTGGTCACCCCCGGCGCCTCCACCCGCGGCGCCCGCCGCATCGTCACCGGTGAGCGCAGCCAGGAGGACTACTACACCTCCGACCACTACGAGACGTTCGATCTGATCGACTTCGGCTGCTGACGCACCGCCGACCGACCGCTGATCCACACGGACCTCGCCCCGCGGCCCCCACCCCACCCGACGGCCGTGGGGCGATCCCCTGTCCGCCGCGCGGCCCACCGGTTCCGGCCAACCCTCCCGCGCCGCGAGGGAATCCGCATCCGCCGGGGCACCACGCCGGCGCCGTGCGCGTTCTCCGGGTACCGGGATACGCCCGGTCGGCCTCGGGGGAGTCCGGAAGGGGAGCCATGGACCGACGGCAGACAGTGGATCTGAGCGAGTTCGGGGACGCGTTCCGGCGCGATCCGCATCCGGTGTACGCCCGGCTGCGCGAGCGGGGCCCGGTGCACCGGGTCCGGCTATCCGAGGCGGGCGAGGACTACGAGACCTGGCTCGTGGTGGGGTACGAGGAGGCGCGCGCCGCGCTCGCCGACCCCCGGCTCGCCAAGGACGGCAGCAAGATCGGCGTGACCTTCCTCGACCAGGCGCTGATCGGCAGATATCTCCTGGTCACCGACCCGCCCCAGCACACCCGGCTGCGCGGCCTCGTCACCCGCGCCTTCACCATGCGCCGGGTCGAGCAACTGCGCCCCCGCGTCCAGCGGATCACCGATGAACTGCTGGACGAGATGCTCGCACCCGGCCACGCGGGCCGTGCCGACCTCATCGCCTCCCTCGCCTACCCGCTGCCGCTCACCGTCATCTGCGAACTGCTCGGCGTACCCGAGATGGACCGCACGGAGTTCCGCGAGATCTCCACCCAGGTGGTCGCCCCGACCGACCCGGTCGCCGAGCGCGAGGCGGTCACCCGGCTCGGCGCGTACCTCACCGAACTGATCGAGGACAAGCGCCGCTCCGGGGTCACCGGCGACCTCCTCGGCGACCTGGTGCGCACCACCGCCGAGGACGGCGACCGGCTCTCGCCCGGAGAACTGCGCGGCATGGCTTTCCTGTTGCTCATCGCCGGCCATGAGACCACGGTCAATCTCATCGGCAACGGCGTCCTCGCCCTGCTCACCCACCCCGGCCAACTCGCCGCCCTGCGTGCCGACATGAGCCTGATCGACGGCGTGGTCGAGGAGACGCTGCGCTGGGAGGGCCCGGTGGAGAACGCCACGTTCCGGTACGCGGCCGAGCCGCTGGAGATCGGCGGCGTCCGCATCGACAAGGGCGAACACGTGATGGTCGGCCTCACCGCCGCCCAGCGCGACGGCGCCCGGTTCCCCGCCCCCGACCGCTTCGACATCCGCCGCGACACCCGCGGCCACCTCGCCTTCGGCCACGGCCTCCACTACTGCCTGGGCGCACCCCTGGCCCGCATGGAGGGCCGCATCGCCCTCGCCACCCTGCTGGAGCGCGCCCCCGCCCTCGCCCTGGACGGCCCGCACGACCAGTGGCTGCCGGGCATGCTCATGCGCGGACTGCGGGAGCTGCCGGTGCGCTGGTAGAGGTGCCTGCGGGCGGTCGTACGGCGCGCGTGACCGTCGTACGACCGCCCGCAGGCAGCGCTGACCGGCCCTCAGCACTCCCAATCTCCGCTCTCAGCCGCCCCCGGGCCCCGCCGCCGTCGGGATCTCCGCCATCGCCACCGCCCGCCGCTCGCGGCGCGAGATCTCGCACGCCTCGGCGATCCGCAGGGCCTGGAGGGCTTCCCGGCCGTCGCAGGGGTTGGGGCCTTCGCCGCGCAGCACGTCCACGAAGGCGCACAACTCGGCCTCGTACGCGGGGGCGAAGCGTTCCAGGAATCCGGTCCAGGGCTTGTCCGCGGGCGGCGGCCCGGTCGGTTCGGTGGAGGCGAGCGGCGTACGGTCGTCCAGGCCGACCACCACCGTGTCGCGCTCCCCGGCCAGCTCCATGCGGACGTCGTAGCCCGCGCCGTTCGTGCGGGTCGCGGTCGCGGTGGCCAGGGTGCCGTCGTCCAGGGTGAGCAGCGCCGCGCCCGTACAGACGTCGCCCGCCTCGCGGAACATCGCGGGGCCCGCGTCCGAGCCGACCGCGTAGACGTCGCTCACCTCGCGGCCCGTCACCCAGCGCAGCATGTCGAAGTCGTGCACGAGCGTGTCCCGGAACAGCCCGCCGGACAGTGCCGGCCAGTCGGCCGGGGGAGGGGACTGGTCGCAGGTCAGGGCCCGTACGGTGTGCAGCCGGCCGAGCCGCCCGGCGCGCACGGCCTCGCGCGCCCCGGCGTACCCCGCGTCGAAGCGGCGCTGGAAGCCCATCTGGAGCACGGTGCCGGCCGCCGCCACCTCGGCGAGCGCCTGGAAGGTGCCCGCGAGGTCCAGGGCGATCGGCTTCTCACAGAAGACCGGCAGGCCCGAGCGGGCCGCCCGGCCGATCAGCTCGGCGTGGGCCGCGGTCGTCGTGGTGATCACCACCGCGTCCACGCCCCACCGGAAGATCTCGTCCACTCCCGGCGCCGCCGTCTCGCCGAGGCGGTGCGCGAGGCGCTGCGCCCGCGGCGGATCGGCGTCCGTCAGGATCAGCGAGCCGACCTCGCGGTGGCGGCTGAGCGTGTTCGCGTGAAGGGCGCCGATGCGGCCCGTACCGATGACCCCGATGCGCATGGAAACAAAGTGACGGCGCGGACGGCCCCTGTCAATTCATATGTCAGGACAACCGGACTACACGACTTCCCGTCAACTGTGCGCACGGCTACGCTCGGGCCCGTGCCGAAACCAGAAGTGGACCCGACCGTCGCGCTCGAACTCCGCGTGGACCGCGGTTCGCCGGTGCCGTTGTACTTCCAGCTGTCCCAGCAGCTCCAGGCCGCCATCGAGCACGGCGGCCTCACGCCCGGCAGCCTGCTGGGCAACGAGATCGAGCTGGCCGCGCGGCTCGGCCTGTCCCGGCCCACCGTCCGCCAGGCGATCCAGTCCCTGGTCGACAAGGGGCTGCTGGTCCGCCGCCGGGGCGTCGGCACCCAGGTCGTGCACAGCCGCGTCAGGCGCCCGCTGGAGCTGAGCAGCCTCTACGACGACCTGGAGGCGGCGGGCCAGCGCCCCACGACGCGGGTCCTGGTCAACACCGTCGTCCCGGCCTCCCCCGAGATCGCGGCCGCGCTCAGGGTCGCCGAGGGCGGCGACGTCCACCGCGTGGAACGGCTCCGGCTCGCGCACGGCGAGCCGATCGCCTACCTGGTCAATCATCTGCCGACCGGCCTGCTCGACCTGGACACCGCCCAGCTGGAGGCGACCGGCCTGTACCGGCTGCTGCGCGCCGCCGGGATCACCCTGCACAGCGCCCGCCAGTCGATCGGCGCCCGCGGCGCCACCGCCGCGGAGGCCGAACGGCTCGGGGAGACCGGGGGCGCCCCGCTGCTCACCATGTGCCGCACCACCTACGACGACACAGGGCGCGCGGTCGAGTACGGCGACCACACCTACCGGCCGAGCCGCTACGCCTTCGAGTTCCAGCTGCTCGTACGCCCCTGACCGGTCCCTCGTACGGCCTCGGCCGCCTCGGTGCGTTCGTCGCATTGTCCGGACAAGGTGACCGGGATCTCCTCCCCGGCCGACCGCCCGCCGCCCCCGGAGTCCGATACTGAAGTGTTTGGGGCCGGTGCGGTCGCCGTCGGGACACACCGACGGTGAGGTCGCCCGCCCCATCGGCACGTCGGAGCAAGGACAGCTGAGAGTCAGCTGGAGACAGCGAGAAGGGCACGGCCTCGTGGCACGGTTTCGGACCTGGGCAGTCATGGCGCTCGCAGGGGCACTCTCGGTGTCCCTGGCGGGGTGCAGCAGCACCGGCGGGAAGCGGGCCGAGGACGCCCGCAAGGCCGCCGTCGCCCAGGGCAGGTCGGCGGTGAACACCCCCCGCTGGACCTTCGCGATGATCACGCACTCGGGAGACGGCGACACCTTCTGGGACATCGTGCAGAGCGGCGCCAAGCAGGCCGCAGTCAAGGACAACATCAACTTCCTGTACTCGCACGACGACGACGCCCAGCAGCAGGCCCAGCTGGTGGACGCGGCGGTCGACAAGAAGGTCGACGGCATCATCGTCACCCTGGCGAAGCCGGACGCCATGAAGGCCGCCGTCCAGCGCGCCGAGAAGGCCGGCATCCCGGTGATCACGGTCAACTCCGGCTCCGAGGTGTCCAAGGCGTTCGGCGCGCTCACCCACATCGGCCAGGACGAGACCATCGCCGGTGAGGCCGTCGGCGACGAGCTGAACAAGCGCGGCCGGAAGAAGGCCCTGTGCGTGCTGCACGAGCAGGGCAACGTGGGCCACGAGCAGCGCTGCGACGGCGTCGCCAAGACCTTCAAGGGCACGCTCCAGAAGCTCTACGTCAACGGCACGAACATGCCCGACGTGCAGTCCGCCATCGAGGCCAAGCTCCAGGCCGACAAGTCGGTGGACAGCGTCATCACCCTCGGCGCGCCCTACGCCGACACCGCCGTCAAGGCCAAGAACGACGCGGGCAGCAAGGCCGAGGTGGACACCTTCGACCTCAACGCACAGGTCGCGGCCTCGCTGAAGAACGGCACCCTGGGTTTCGCGGTGGACCAGCAGCCGTACCTCCAGGGCTACGAGGCGGTCGACCTGCTGTGGGCCTACAAGTACAACGGCGACGTCCTCGGCGGCGGCAAGCCGGTGCTGACCGGCCCGCAGATCATCACCAAGGACCAGGCGGCCACGCTGGCGCCGTACACCGAGCGGGGCACCCGATGACCGCGGACCAGCAGACCGCCGAGCCGGCGGTCGACGAGCGGCTGCTGCGGACCTCCCCGCTGAAGAAGCTCCTCGCCCGCCCCGAACTGGGCTCGGTCGTCGGCGCCCTCGCCGTCTTCGTCTTCTTCGCCTTCGTCGCCGACGGCTTCCTGCGCGCCCCCAGCCTCAGCACCGTCCTGTACGCCTCCTCGACCATCGGGATCATGGCCGTGCCGGTCGCCCTGCTGATGATCGGCGGCGAGTTCGACCTGTCGGCCGGCGTCCTCGTGACGTCCTCGGCGCTGGTCTCCTCGATGTTCAGCTACCAGATGACGGCGAACACCTGGGTCGGCGTCGGCGTCTCCCTCCTGGTCAGCCTCGCCATCGGCGCCTTCAACGGCTTCATGCTCACCCGCACCAGACTGCCCAGCTTCATCATCACGCTGGGCACCTTCCTGATGCTGTGCGGCATGAACCTCGGCTTCACCAAGCTGATCGACGGCACGGTCTCCACCAAGACCATCGCCGACATGCAGGGCTTCTCCAGCGCCCGCGCCGTCTTCGCCTCGACGGTCACCGTCGGCGGCGTCGACTTCAAGATCACCATCCTGTGGTGGCTCGCCCTGGTCGCCCTCGGCTCCTGGATCCTGCTGCGCACCCGCGTCGGCAACTGGATCTTCGCGGTCGGCGGCAACGAGGACGCGGCCCGCGCGGTCGGCGTGCCGGTGGCCAGGACCAAGATCGGCCTCTACATGGGCGTCGCGTTCGGCGCCTGGATCTCCGGCCAGCACCTGCTGTTCTCCTTCGACGCCGTGCAGTCCGGCGAGGGCGTCGGCAACGAGCTGATCTACATCATCGCGGCCGTCATCGGCGGCTGCCTGATCACCGGCGGCTACGGCAGCGCGGTCGGCTCCGCGGTGGGCGCCCTGATCTTCGGCATGACCAGCAAGGGCATCGTCTTTGCCGAGTGGAACCCCGACTGGTTCAAGTTCTTCCTCGGAGCGATGCTGCTCCTCGCGACCCTGCTCAACGCCTGGGTCCGCAAGCGCGCGGAGGCGACGACATGACGGACGAGATGCCGGCGACACAGACGGACGAGACGGCGACGGCTACGACGGAGGGGACGGCGCCCGCGGCGACGCCCCTGGTCGAGCTGTCCGGCGTCGGCAAGCACTACGGCAACGTCCGCGCCCTGGACGGCGTCTTTCTCCAGGTGCACGCGGGCGAGATCACCTGCGTCCTCGGCGACAACGGCGCGGGCAAGTCCACGCTGATCAAGATGATCGCCGGGCTGCACCAGCACGACGCCGGCACCCTGCGCATCGAGGGCGAGGAGACCCGCCTCGCTTCCCCGCGCGAGGCCCTGGACCGGGGCATCGCCACCGTCTACCAGGACCTGGCCGTCGTGCCCCTGATGCCGGTCTGGCGCAACTTCTTCCTCGGCTCCGAGCCGCGCACGGGCACCGGCCCCTTCAAGCGCCTCGACACCGCCCTGATGCGCCGCACCACCCGCGAGGCGCTGCTGCGCATGGGCATCGACCTACGCGACGTCGACCAGCCCATCGGCACCCTCTCCGGCGGCGAACGCCAGTGCGTGGCCATCGCCCGCGCCGTCCACTTCGGCGCCAAGGTCCTCGTCCTGGACGAGCCGACCGCCGCCCTGGGCGTCAAGCAGTCCGGCGTGGTCCTCAAGTACGTCGCCGCGGCCCGCGACGAGGGCCTGGGCGTCGTCCTGATCACCCACAACCCGCACCACGCGTACCTCGTGGGGGACAGGTTCGTGCTGCTGCGCCGCGGCGCGATGGTGGGCAATCACACACGGGACGAGATCACCCTGGACGAGCTGACCGCGCAGATGGCCGGCGGCTCCGACCTGGACGTCCTGCGCCACGAACTCCAGCGCGACTGAGGGATCGCGGGGGCGCGGCGGTCAACCGGGACACCCCCGCGATCGCCCGCCCGCGGCCCGCGCCCGTACGACACGCTTACCGTCGTTGAGGCACAATCGACCAACGATGAGCACCTACCGCGACCTCACGGCCCCCATCGGCTCCCGCCGTGCCCCCGTCCTGCGCACGGTCGGTACGCGGGAGCGCCGGTCCCATCTGACGGCCCCCCGTGTCCCCACCGTCGGCATCGACATCGGCGGCACCAAGGTGATGGCGGGCGTCGTGGACGCCGACGGCAACATCCTGGAGAAGCTCCGCACGGAGACCCCGGACAAGTCCAAGAGCCCCAAGGTGGTCGAGGACACCATCGTCGAGCTGGTCCTGGACCTCTCCGACCGGCACGACGTGCACGCGGTCGGCATCGGCGCCGCGGGCTGGGTCGACGCGGACCGCAACCGCGTCCTGTTCGCCCCCCACCTGTCCTGGCGCAACGAACCGCTGCGCGACCGGCTCAGCGGTCGCCTCTCCGTGCCGGTGCTCGTGGACAACGACGCCAACACCGCCGCCTGGGCCGAGTGGCGCTTCGGCGCCGGACGCGGCGAGGACCACCTGGTGATGATCACACTGGGAACCGGTATCGGTGGCGCGATCCTGGAGGACGGCCAGGTCAAGCGGGGCAAGTTCGGCGTCGCGGGCGAGTTCGGGCATATGCAGGTCGTGCCCGGCGGCCACCGCTGCCCGTGCGGCAACCGCGGCTGCTGGGAGCAGTACAGCTCCGGGAACGCCCTGGTGCGCGAGGCCCGCGAGCTGGCCCAGGCCGACTCGCCGGTCGCCTACGGCATCATCGAGCACGTCAAGGGCAACATCGGCGACATCACCGGACCGATGATCACCGAGCTGGCCCGCGAGGGCGACGCGATGTGCGTGGAGCTGCTCCAGGACATCGGACAGTGGCTCGGCGTCGGCATCGCCAACCTGGCCGCCGCCCTCGACCCCTCCTGCTTCGTCATCGGCGGCGGCGTCTCGGCCGCCGACGATCTGCTCATCGGCCCCGCCAGGGACGCCTTCAAGCGCCATCTCACCGGCCGCGGCTACCGCCCCGAGGCCCGTATCACCCGCGCCCAGCTCGGCCCCGAGGCCGGCATGGTGGGCGCGGCCGACCTGGCCCGCCTGGTCGCCCGCCGGTTCCGGCGCGCCAAGCGCCGCCGGGTCGAACGGTACGAGCGCTACGAGCGGTACACCCAGGCCCGCCGCGAACGGGACACCGCATGACCACCTCCCTGCCCCGCCAGGCCGCCCCGCCGGAGCCGGCGCGGCGGCCCCCCGAGGACCCCCGGCACAAGGCCCGGCGCCGGGCGCTCACCCTGCTGATCATCGTGCTGCTCATCGGCGTGCCGGCCGGTTATCTGGTGATCTCGGCGAACCAGAGCCGCAACAGCGGCAAGGACAAGGAAGCCAAGTACTCCGCGACGGGCCTCACCGCCGGCTGGCCGTCGAAGGTGCAGCGCCGCCTCTACCAGGTGAACGTCCCGCGCCCGGCCGACCACATCGCCTCGTACGAGACCAACAACTGGAAGACCAGCCGCCTGTACGTGCAGTTCCGCACCAACCCGGCCGGCCTGGACACCTTCCTCCAGTCCATGGGCGCCCGCCGCGACGAGCTGAAGAAGGGCGACATCGCGGTGAGCGCCCGCGACCGCAAGGTCAGCGGCTGGACCTTCGGCGGCTCCGGCTCCTGGTACGGCCTCACCCACACCCAGAAGAACCCGGCCCCCACCCAGGACGTGGTCGTGAACCTGGCCGACCCGGACTTCCCGATGGTGTACGTGGTGTCGAGGACGGTGCCGTAGCGGGGCGGTACGGGCACGGTGACGGGTGGTGCCGGGCCGCGGGTGCGCCAGGCGGCCGGTTCCCGACCGGGGCGCCGGCCTTCCGGGACCGGCGAGCGAGCCGCCGTAGCGTTCCGGGGTGAGCTGTCGCGACGTCCCGGAGCGAGCCGCCGTGGCGTTCCGGGGTGAGCTGTCCTGGCGGGCCTGAGTGAGCCGTTCCGGCCGGCCCCGGAGCCGCTGTGGCGGCCCTGCGCGAGCCTCCCGGCGGTCCCGAGCGGGCATCCGGCGCTTCCGGGCAAGCCGTCGTCGCGGCCCTCGGCCAGCCCTCCCGGCGGTCCCCTCGGCGTGCCGTCCCGGCGGGCCCCGCGCGAGCCGTCGGGACCGGCCCTGGCGCGGTCTCGTGACCGGTTCCGGCCCGGTGTCCGGTCCGGTCCCCGCCCGGTGGCGGGGCCGGTTGTCAGACCCCGCCCGTAGAGTCGGAGACGACTGATCCGATGTGCGGGCGGGAGGTGGCAGAAGGTATGAGCGGTGTGGTGGTGACGGCAGAGCGGGCGGTGGGTCCCGGCGTGCTGTCCGGCGGGGACCCGGTGCCGGTGCGCCTGGCCGCCCTCTACGTGCCCGCGCCGCTGCCGCGCGAGGGCCGCATCGCCTTCTGGGACCCCGCGGGCGAGCCCCTGCCCCCCGCGGCCGCCGACCCCGAGGAGCTGACGGTCGTACGCCGGCACGGCGCGGGAGTGCGCCGCCGGCAGGTACCCGCGCTGGGCCTGCCGCTCGCCGAGGCCCTGCCCCTGCTGGTCCGCGCCCGCCGGGATCCCGCCGCACACCCGGCCACGGCCTGCTGGGGCGCCGCCGCGCTGCACGCCCTGCGGCTCGTCGCCCGCGGGCGGCTGCTGCCCGGCCTCACCCCGAGCGGTCTGGACGCCTGGCGGGCCGGACCCCTGGGGCCCGACGACATCGCCCACCTGCGCGCGATCGCCGCCGCCCTCCCCCCGGAGGGACACGCCGTGCCGCTGCCGGCCCCCGGCCCGCTGCGGCTGCCCGAGCCGGAGGCGCTGGTCCGCTCCTTCCTGGACGCGATCGCCGACACCCTGCCCCGCACCCCCGCCGCCGCCCACGCCCTGGGCCGCCCCTTCGCCGCGCGCGAGCCCCAGCCCCTGCCGGGGGCGCACGCGTGGGCGGCCGAGGTCGCCGCGGGCATGGACGCGGGCGTGCGCATCTCGCTGCGCCTGGACCTGTCCGCGTACGACGCCTTCGACTCCGGCGCGAGCGCGGGCGCCCGCGCTGCCGGAGCGGCGATCGTGCAGGTCCACAGCCTCGCCGACCCCACCCTGGTGACCGACGCGGCGGCCCTGTGGGCGGGCGAGGCCGACACCGCCTTCGGCCCCCGCGCACGCGTCGACGCGGCCCTCGCCGTGCGCCGCGCCGGGCGGGTCTGGCCGCCCCTGGACCGGCTCGCCGAACAGGACGTGCCCGACGTCCTCGCCCTGTCCGAGGAGGAGCTGGGCGACCTGCTCGGCGTCGCCGCGGGCCGGCTGGCCGCCGCCGGGGTCGCCGTGCACTGGCCCCGCGACCTCGCCCGCGACCTCACCGCCACCGCCGAGGTACGGCCCGCGCCCGGCTCCGCGACCGACGGCACCGGCTTCTTCGAGAGCGAGGACCTGCTGCGCTTCCGCTGGCAGCTCGCCCTCGGCGGCGACCCGCTGGACGAGGCCGAGATGGACGCCCTCGCCGAGGCCCACCGCCCCGTCGTACGGCTCCGGGACCGCTGGGTCCTCGTCGACCCCGCCCTCGTCCGCAAGGCGCGCAAGCGTGAACTGGGCCTGCTCGACCCGGTCGACGCGCTGTCCGTGGCGCTCACCGGCACCGCCGAGATCGACGGCGAGCGGGTCGAGGCCGTGCCCGTCGGCGCCCTCGCCGCCCTGCGCGACCGGCTCACCGCGGGCCCGCGCCCCGCCGAGCCGCCCGCCGGGCTCGCCGCCACCCTGCGCGACTACCAGCTGCGCGGCCTCGCCTGGCTCGACCTGATGACCTCCCTCGGCCTCGGCGGCTGCCTCGCCGACGACATGGGCCTCGGCAAGACCGTCACCCTCATCGCCCTGCACCTGAAGCGGGCGCGCGAGGAACCCACCCTCGTGGTCTGCCCCGCCTCCCTGCTGGGCAACTGGCAGCGGGAGATCAACCGGTTCGCCCCCGGCGTCCCCGTCCGCCGCTTCCACGGCACCGAACGCACCCTGGCCGGCCCCGGCGGCGGCTTCGTCCTGACCACGTACGGCACCATGCGCTCCGCCGCGCCCCAACTCGCCGGGCACACCTGGGGAATGGTCGTCGCGGACGAGGCCCAGCATGTGAAGAACCCCTACTCGGCCACCGCCAAGGCGCTGCGCACCATCAAGGCCCCCGCGCGCGTGGCGCTCACCGGCACCCCGGTGGAGAACAACCTCTCCGAGCTGTGGGCCCTGCTCGACTGGACCACCCCCGGACTCCTCGGCCCGCTGAAGTCCTTCCGCGCCCGGCACGCCCGCGCGGTGGAGAACGGCGAGGACCAGGAGGCCGTGGACCGGCTCGCCCGCCTGGTCCGGCCCTTCCTGCTGCGCCGCAAGAAGTCCGACCCCGGCATCGTCCCGGAGCTGCCGCCGAAGACCGAGACCGACCACCCGGTGCCGCTCACCCGCGAACAGGCCGCGCTGTACGAGGCGGTGGTGCGCGAGTCGATGCTGGCCATCGAGACCGCTGAGGGCATCGCCCGCAGGGGCCTGGTCCTGAAGCTGCTCGGCGCGCTGAAGCAGATCTGCGACCATCCGGCGCTGTATCTGAAGGACGACGCGTCCGCTGACCGGCTGGTCCACCGCTCGGGCAAACTCGCCCTGCTGGACGAGCTGTTGGACACGGTCCTCGCCGAGGACGGCTCGGTGCTGGTCTTCACCCAGTACGTCGGCATGGCCCGGCTGATCACCGCCCACCTGTCCGCCCGCGCCGTCCCCGTGGACCTGCTGCACGGCGGCACCCCGGTGCCGGAGCGCGAGCGCATGGTCGACCGTTTCCAGGACGGTGAGACGCCGGTGCTGGTCCTCTCCCTGAAGGCCGCCGGCACCGGCCTCAACCTCACCCGCGCCGGGCATGTCGTGCACTTCGACCGCTGGTGGAACCCGGCCGTCGAGGAACAGGCCACCGACCGCGCCTACCGCATCGGCCAGACCCAGCCCGTCCAGGTCCACCGCCTGGTCACCGAGGGCACGGTCGAGGACCGGATCGCCGAGATGCTCGCCGCGAAACGGGCGCTCGCCGACGCCGTCCTCGGCTCCGGCGAGGCCGCCCTCACCGAGCTGACCGACCGCGAACTGACCGATCTCGTCTCCCTGCGGAGCACCCCATGACCCCCGCCGATCCCGCCCACCCGGCCGACCTCGCCCGCGAGGCCCTGCGGGCGGCGCGGCGCCGGGCGCGGTCCCTGCCGGAGCCGGGGGCGCCCTCGGCGGTGCCGGCCGGCGGGGAGCGAGGTGCCGGTGAACGGCCTTGCCCAACGCCGGCATCGGGGACGACGGGCGGTGACGGTCCGGGGGACCGGTCCGCGGAAGCCGGGCCGGTCGCCGGAAGCGGCGGCGAGGGTCGCGATGCGGGGACGGACCCCGGTGCGGAGGCGGGCCGCGGCGACGACGCCGGGCGGGCGGATGCACCGGGGTTCGACGGCGCCGACGGCCGCGAAAGTGCCGTGGTCCCCGGCGACTCCGAAGCCCGGGGAACCGCCGGGTGCCTCGACGGTCGTACCGACGAGCGCGCCCCGAGGCCCGCCGATGCCGCGAGGGCCGCCCTGCGGGCCGCCGTCACCGACAAGGGCACCGAGCGCGCGGAACAGCGGGCGGAGCAACGGGACGGAACACCCACGCCGGACGCCGAACCGCGCCCCGGCCCCGGGCCTCGCCCGGACGCCGCCCCCCGCCCCGGCGACATCGCCCGAGAAGCACTGCGGGCCGCCCGGCGTGACGCGTTGCGGGCGGAGGCGGAGGCGGAGCGTGCTGGACGGCGTACGGCCGGGCGCTCGTCGCGGGCCGGTGCCGAAGGTGTGATCTCCGCCGCGGGTTCCTCCGAGCCCCCCGCCGACACCTCCCGTGCCGCGCGACTCAAGGCCGCCGGTGAGATGCGGCAGTTCCTCAAGACCGCCTTCCGGATGCCGCCGGAGACCGACGCCGCCCCGGAGACCGGAACGGCCCTGGAGACCGACGCCGCCCCGGAAATCGGCACCGCGCCGGGGGGCGCTTCCGCGCCGGAGCGGTCCGGATCCGCCGGTGCCGCGCCCGCACACTCGGGACCCGAGCCGGCTGGTGCCGCGCCCGCCCATTCCGGTCCCGAGCCCACTGGCACCGCGCCCGGCCGTCCCGGTCCCGAGCCCGTCGGCACCGCGCCGGGGTATGCCCCCGCGCCGGAGTGGTCCGAGCCCGCCGGTGCCGCGCCCGCACACCCGGGGCCCGAGCCCGCCGGTGCCGGGCCCGCCCGTCCCGGAGCCGAGCCCGCCGGCGCCGCCTCCGCACACCCCGAGCCCGAGCCCGCGCCCGCCGTCCCCCATGCGCCCCCGACCATGGCCACGCCGCACCGGGACGGTGAACACCGGCGTACGTTCCCGGCGTTCGCGCCCCGTGGGGAGCGGGCTGGGGAGGGGCCGTTCGCCGGGACCTGGTGGGGCAACGCGTGGGTGGCGGCGCTGGAGCGGAGCGCGCTGGACGCCAAGCGGGTGGCGCGTGGTCGGGGATACGCGGATCAGGGGCACGTGGACGCGATCACCGTCACTCCGGGCTCGGTCCTCGCCTACGTACGGGGCAGCCGGCCCCGCCCGTACCGCGTCCAGGTGCGGGTGCGGACGCTGGCGGACGCCGAGTGGGAGCGGTTCCTGGACGCGGCGGCCGACCGGCCCGGCCATATCGCCGCCCTGCTCGACAAGGAACTGCCGCACTCCCTCGCCGACTGCGGGGTCCCGCTGCTGCCCGGCCCCGGCGATCTCGCCCCGCGGTGCACCTGCCCCGACTCCGGCCACCCCTGCAAACACGCGGCCGCCCTGTGCTACCAGACGGCGCGGCTGCTCGACGCCGACCCCTTCGTGCTGCTGCTCCTGCGCGGCCGGGGCGAGCGGGAGCTGCTCGACGCGCTGTCCCGGCGCAGCGCCGCGCGCGCGGCCCGCGACGGACAGGGCAGGGCGTCCGCGTCCCTGCCCGGCATACGCGCCACGGAGGCCCTCGCCCCGCGCGACCTACCCCCGCTGCCCCCGCCCGCGCCGGTCCCCGCGCATCCCGAGCAGCCCCCGGCGTATCCCGCCGCGCCCGGCGGGCCGGACCCGTTCGCGCTGGACCAGCTGGCGACCGACGCCGCCGCCCGCGCGCAGGCGCTGCTCGCCACCGGACGCGACCCGGTCGGCGACCTGTCGCTGTGGCAGGACGCGGTACGGCTCGCCGCGGCCCGGCCCGGCTCCGGACTGACCGCGACGACCCGTGCGCTCTACGCGACCCTCGCGCGGGCCACCGACCGCACCCCGGCCGACCTCGCGCGGGCGGTCGCCGCCTGGCGGCAGGGCGGGGCGGAGGGGCTGGCCGTCCTGGAGGAGCCGTGGGACCCGCCGGCCGGCCGCTTCGACCGGGCCCGGCCGCTGCTGCTCGCCGCCGACCTGCCCGCCTTCCGGCCCTGGCGCAACCGGCTCACCCATCCGCTCGGCCATGTGCAGCTCCGGCTGGGCCGCGACGGACTGTGGTACGTCTACGAGTCCGAGCCCGGCGAGGAAGACTGGTGGCCCCGCGGCACCCCCGATCTGGACCCGGTCGGCGCGCTCACCGGACTCGGCGCCCTGGACGGCACCTGAGCGAACGTTCCGCGGCGCATGGAAAAGGCCGGTGCCGGCAGCGTGGGAGCTGCCGGCACCGGCCTTCGGCGCGGGGACCGCGTGGATCAGTGCGACCAGTGCGATCAGTACGCCGAGTTGACGTTGTCGATCGAACCGTAGCGGTGGGCGGCGTAGTTGGCCGCGGCGGTGATGTTCGCCACCGGGTCGGTGATGTTCTGCGCGGTACCGGCGACGTGGTACGCGTTGAAGGTGGGGGAGATCACCTGGAGCAGGCCCTTGGAGGGGACGCCGTTCTTGGCGTTGACGTCCCAGTTGTTCTGGGCGTTCGGGTTGCCGCCGGACTCACGCATGATGTTGCGCTTCAGACCGTCGTAGCTGCCGGGGATGCCCTTGGCCTTCATGATGGCGAGGGACTGCTTGATCCAGCCGTCGAGGTTGTTGCCGGAGCCCGCCTTGGTGGCGGTGGTGTGCGAGGCCTTGACCACAGAGGCGTGCACCTGGGGCATCTCGGCGGCCTGCGCGTTGGTCGGCACCAGGGTCAGGGCCGCGGCAGCGGCTCCGGTGGCGGCGAGACCGGTGACGGCGAGGCGGGCGATGCGGGTGCGGGTGGTGGCCATGGTCATGCGTGAACTCTTCCTCTGGGGGACAAGGTCGTGCCTGCCGCGATGACCGCGGTGGCGGTGGGGCGGTGTGCCCCGCGCTGCGGGTGGGACCGGGCGAATGGTTCCGGCGGAGATCCGCTCGGTCCGGCCCGTTGCTTCCCGGCAACGACAGCAATGGTTAGCCGGGGCCGAAGTGCTTGGCAAGGATGTGACGTACTACCCAACTTCGGAGCAATGCCCGTTATATACCGATATGGCGCTGTCCATGCAGCTCAGGGCGTTCCGTCTCTACGGCCCGGCCTAGGACGTGATCTGGCTCCTATGGGTGGCGTCACAGGATCGGGCCCCAAAACGGCCCGGAACGGGCCCGATCCGGGGGAGGGGCGTCGGCGCCGAGGGGTGCCGCAGGGCGTGTCATCCGGGGACGGCGCGTAAGAGAGTCGTGACGCGCTGTGTGAAAGCCGGGGCTTCGCCAAGGGTCACCGGCGATCGCCGGGCTTGACGGGGGCCCCGGCCCAAACTGATGATCTTGCCGGACATCCTGACGTTCCCCCGTCGCAGCCGCGACCCAAGGAGAGGGCACCCCTTCTGTGGACACCGCGCCGGACGCCGTACCCACAACGCCCTGGACCATCGCCGTGCTGGGCCCCGGAGGCGTCGGCGGCCTTCTCGCGGCCCTGCTCTCCCGTGCCGGACACCGGGTGACCTGCCTGGCGGGCGAGGACACCGCGCGGACGCTGGCCAGGGACGGCATCCGGGTGTCCAGCGGGGAGCACGGCGACTTCACCGCCCGCGTGGAAGCCGACACCGAACTGCGCGAACCCGCGGACCTGTGCCTGGTCACCGTCAAGCACACCGCGCTGGACGCGGCCCTCGACCGGCTCCCGGCCCGGTTCACGCGGGGCTTCGTGCTGCCGCTGCTCAACGGCGTCGAGCACGTCGCCGCGCTGCGGGAGCGGTACGGCGCGCAGCGGATCGTACCGGCCGTGATCCGGGTCGAGTCCACCCGTACCGGCGCGGGCGTCATCGAGCACGGCAGCCCCTTCACCGAGATCGATGTGGCCGGCGCGGACGAGGCCCGGCTCGCGCCGCTGGCCGCCGTGCTGGACGGCGCCGGGATCACGACGCGCACCGTCGCGGACGAGAACGCCGCCCTCTGGGCGAAGCTGGCCTTCCTCGCGCCCTTCGCCCTGCTCACGACGCGCTACGGGCTGCCGATCGGCGGCATCCGGGAGGAGCACTCGAAGGAGCTGGCGGCACTGGTCGAGGAGACCACCGCGGTGAGCCGGGCCTGCGGCGGACCGGGCGACGCCGCCCGGATCCTGGCGCGCTACGACGCCTTCCCCCCGCAAAGCAAGTCCTCCATGCTGCGCGACGCGGAGGCCGGCCGGGCGCTGGAGCTGGACGCGATCGGAGGCGCCGTACTGCGGGCGGCCGAGCGTCACGGCATCGAGGTGCCCCTCGCCACCCGGCTGGTCACGGAACTGTCCAACGGCACGACGGCGGCCCCCTCCGCCTGACCGGCGGGGGCGGCAGGCGCAGCGGCGGTCCCCTCCGTCTGGCCGGTGGGGGGCGGCAGGTGCGGCGGTGGTTCCCCTTGCGTCTGGCTGGCGGGGCGTGGCAGGTGCGGCGGTGGCCCCTTCCGTCTGGCTGGCGGGGCGTGGCAGGTGCGGCGGTGGTCCCTTCCGTCTGGCTGGCGGGGGGCGGCAGGCGCGACGGCGGTCCCCTTCCGTCTGGCCGGTGGGGCGCGGCAGGCGCGACGGCGGTTCCCCTCCGTCTGGCCGGCGGGGCGCGGCAGGTGCGGCGGTGGCCCCTTCCGTCTGGTTGGTGGGGCGCGGCACGCCCGGCGGTGGTCCCCCTCCGCCTGTGACCGGCGGCGCGCGCGGTGGCGCGGCTCATGGACGCCTCCCGGCCGGCCCGCGCGTCGAGGTGCGCGCTCACCGTGCCGGCGAAGGCGTGCGCCGAAGGGGACAGCGCCGACCACCGGCCCCCGGCCGACCTCCAGCGGCGCCAGTCCGCCCACCGCACCCCGACCACCGAGCCGGCGCCTTTCCTCGCGAACCTCCCGAGCGCGAGCGTCCCGAAGTCCATTTCGGCCACGGATCGGGCGATGAGCGGCTGTCAAATGGGCAAAAGCGCGCGGAAGTCAGACAAATGCCAGGTGCAACCGACGGCGAACAGTGTGTAGTTTGCCAACTACTTGCACGGAAGCCCCTCACCCGGACGCCCGTCCCACGCCCCACCACGCCCACTCCACGCCCAGACGTATCCGAGATCCCCGAGGTCCCCATCCATGATCGAGATACCGGAGCTGGCCTTCGGCGGCCTGGCCGCCGGGACGGTGTCGGCACTAGCTCTGGGCAGCGGCCTCTGGCGCTCCCGGCGCGAACGCGCCCGGCTGCGGCAGGAGATGACCGGCCTGCGGCACCAAGCCGAGCAACTGGCCCGCGCCGGCGCCGAGGAGGCCGAACGGATCCGGCAGGCGTTCGCCACGGAGCTGGAGCACCTGGTCACCCGCCGCATGCCGACCGAGGCGTCCCGCACCGCGCACCCGCACGTACCGGTGCCCGGCCCGCTCGGCCCCGAGGGCGCGGCGATGGAGCCGGTACTGGAGGCCCTGCGCGCCGCGGTCCTCCAGGAGCGCAAGCGGGTCGACGCCGCCGCACGCGCCGGCATGCGCGGCACCACCCGCGAGATCCAGGCGAGCCTCTACCGCCTCCAGGACATCCTGCACGGCCTCCAGCAGCGGTACGACGAACCGGAGTTGGCGCAGGACCTCTACCGCCTGGACCACGAGAACGAGCAGTCGCTGCGCCGCGCCCAGGTCGCCGCGGTGGTCTGCGGGGCCTGGGTCGGCCTGGCCCGCGAGGAGTCGCACGTCGTGGACGCCGTCACCGGCGGACAGGCCCGGCTGGCCGGCTACCGGCGGGTCAAGCTGCACAACCACCTGGAGCCCGGTACCGCGCTGGTCTCGCACGCCGTGGAGCCCGTCGCGATCATCGCCGCCGAACTCCTCGACAACGCGCTGCGGCACTCCTCCCCGGACACCTCCGTCGTGGTCAACCTCGAACACGTCCACAACGGTGTCACCGTGACCGTGGACGACGCGGGCGTCGGCATGGCGCCCGACGAACGGGCCGCCGCGCAGCGGGTGGTCGCGGGCACCGACCCGATCATGTTCTCCGACCTGGGCGACCCGCCCCGGATGGGCCTCGCGGCGATCGGCCAGCTCACCCGGCAGTTCGACCTCTCGGTGGACCTGTCCACGCCGTCCCCGTACGGGGGCGTACGGGCGGTCCTGCTGGTCCACAAGCACCTGCTGAGCCACATCGACCCCGCGCTGCGCCCCGCCGCCGCGAGCACCTCGCCCTCCACCCGCACCGGAGAGGTGCCCCGGCCGGAACCGTTCGCCGAACTCGCCGGGCACCCCGAACACGCCCACGCGTCCGCCCCGGAGGAACCCGCGCCCGGCCCGGAGCCGGTGCGCGCGTCCCGCCCCGAGGCCGCCGGAACCGAGACCAGGACCGGGACCACGGCCGGGACCAGGACCGGGACCACGGCCGGAACCGAGACCGATCCCGCCACCGCCCGCCCGACCCCCGCTTCCGACCACCCCGCGCCCGGCTCCGGCCACCCCGCGCCCGGCTCCGGCCACCCCGCCCCCGGTCCCGACGAACTCCCCCGCCGGCGCCGTCGTCAGGTCTCGCCGGACCAGGCGGCGATGATCCGGCCGAGCGCGGCCGGGACCGCCGCCCCCGCCCGCTCGCCCGAGGAGACCGCCGCGGCCCTCGGCGCCCTGCAGTCGGCTACCGCCGCTGCCCGTGATGCAGCTCGACCCGAAGGGACCGCCTCCCGATGACCAACCGCGACACCGGTGACACAGCGTGGGTTCTCGACCCGATCCTCGAAGTCCCGCATGTGCAGGCCGCCGTCCTGCTCACCAGGGACGGCCTGATATCCGGCTACTCGGAGGCGCTCACCCAGGAGTCGGCCGAGCGGGTCGCCGCGATCACCTCCACCGTGCAGGGCGCCTGCCGCACCGCCGCCGCCGCGTTCGCGGACATGCCCGCCGCCCAGCTGCGGCAGGTCGTGATCGAGTCCGACCACGGCTACATCCTGGTCGCCCCCACCGACCACGGCACCTGCGTGGCCGCGTACGGCGACCCGGAGGTCCGGCTCGACCTGCTCGGCCACCGCGTGCACTCCCAGGTGGCGCGGCTCGGCGAGAAGGCGATGGCCGCGGCACCCCGCGCGGCCGAGGGCGGCGCTTTGCTGTGAACGGCCACCGGTCCGGCCGTCCGCTGGTGCCCGCCTACCTCTCCACCTCGGGGGTGGCCCGGCCCAGCCGCAACAGCCTGGAGCGCCTGTCGGTGCTCACCTCCGCCGCCGGGCCGGTCTTCGGCGACCTGCCCGCGGCCCAGCACGCGCTGCTCCAGTCGCTGGAGGGCGGCTCCCTGACGGTCGTGGAGGCGGCGGCGCTGCTGCGGCTGCCGGTCTCCGCCATCCGGGTCCTCGCCGCCGCCCTGATCGACCAGGGTCTGGTGACGGCCCGCCCGCCCGTCCCGCCCGCCGCCCAGCCCGATCACGATCTGCTGAAGAGAGTCGCCGATGGCCTCCGCGCCCTCAAGCTCTGAACCCCTCCCGGCCGCGAACCGGACCGCCGACTTTGGTGTCCGGGCCGGGGAACTCCACCTTCCCGCCGCGGCACGGGAGTTGGTGAAGATCGTCGTCGTCGGCCCGTTCGGCGTCGGCAAGACCACCCTGATCGACGCGGTCTCCGAGATCCGCCCCCTGCACACCGAGGAACACCTCACGCAGGCGTCCACCGCCGTCGACGACCTCGACGGGGTGCGGGACAAGCGGACCACCACCGTCGCCATCGACTTCGGCCGGATCACCCTCGGCGGGGAGACCGTCCTCTACCTGTTCGGCACGCCGGGACAGGAACGCTTCCGCGCGCTGTGGGCGGACATCGCCTACGGGGCGCTCGGCGCGCTCGTCCTCGTGGACAGCCGCCGCCTCGACGCCTCCTTCGACGTCCTCGGGCTGGTCGAGGAGTCGGGGCTGACCTATGCGGTCGCCGTCAACACCTTCCCGGATTCCCGCCGTTACCCCGAGGAGCAGCTGCGGGAGTCCCTCGACCTGGCACCGGAGACCCCGCTGGTGGAGTGCGACGCGCGGGACCGCAACTCCTCCGTGGACGCGCTGCTCGCCCTCGTGGAGCACCTGATCGACCTGAACGCCCGTGCGGTGGCCGGGGAGGTGCGCTCATGACGGCGTACCCCGCCCCCGCGGAGACCTTCGACCGCTCCACCCCGGTACGGCTGTGGGAGGACGGGTTCGCCGTCGACCCGCGCCGCTACTACGAGGCGCTGCGCGCCCAGGGCCCGGTCGGCTGGGCCGAACTCGCGCCGGGCGTACCGGCGTACGTGGTCACCGACCGCCGGGCCGCGCTCGACATGCTGCACGACGACGCGACCTGGTCCCGCGACCCGCGCCCCTGGCAGGCGACGGTCCCCGAGGACCTGCCGATCCTCGGCATGATGCGCTGGCGGCCCAACACCCTCTTCTCCGACGGCGCCGAGCACGTGCGCTACCGCACCGCCCTGCTCCAGGCCTTCGATCTGGTCGAGCCGCACGACCTGCGCGAACGGGTGCTGCGGGCGGTGCACCTGCTGGTCTCCCGGTTCGGCCCGCGCGGCGAGGCGGACCTGGTGAACGACTTCGCCCGCCCGCTGATGACGCTGGTCTTCAACAGCCTCTTCGGCTTCCCCGAGGGCGAGGCCGACCGCCTCAACGACGCGCTGGGCGCGCTGATGGAGGGCGGCGAGGCGTCCGCCCAGGGCGAGGCCGAGTACGGCAGGTACGTCATGGACCTGATCGCCGCCAAGACGGCGAAACGCGGCGACGACCTCACCAGCCGGCTGCTCGACCACCCGCTGGGCCTCACCCCCGAGGAGGTCACCTGGCAGGTCTTCCTCACCCTCGGCGCGGGCCACGAACCGTCCACCAACCTGGTCAGCAACGCGCTCTCCCGCATCCTCGGCAACCCGGCGTACTACTCCACCCTCACCAGCGGTTCGCGCACCGTGCGCGACGCGGTCCTCGAGGTGCTGCGCTACGAGACCCCGCTCACCAACTACGGGGTGCTGTACGCCCGCAAGTCGCTCAGCTTCCACGGCGCGTGGGTGCGGGCCGCGGTGCCCGTCGTCGTGTCGTACGGCGCCCTCGCGCTGTTCGCGGACGAGGAGCACGGCGGTGCGCACCACCCGCGGGACGCCTCCCACCTCTCCTTCGGCGCGGGCCCGCACACCTGCCCGGTCAAGCACGAGGGGCTGCTGATCGCCACGGAGGCCATCGAACGGCTCACCCAGTGGCTGCCCGACATGGCGCCCACCGTGCCCCGCGACCGGCTGACCTGGCGGCCGGGCCCCTTCCACCGCTCCCTGGTCTCCCTGCCGGTCCGGTTCACCCCCTGCACCCCCGACCGTCCCGCCGCCGACCCCTCGTCCTCCCAGACTGGAGCCCGAGCATGACCACTACGCCCACCCGCGTCCCCATCGACCCGTTCGGGTCCGACATCGTCGCGGAGAGCGCCCGGCTGCGCGCCCTGGGCCCCGTCGTCCCCGTGGAGCTGCCCGGCGGCATCCCGGCCTGGGCGCCCACCGGGTACGACGCGCTGCGCACCCTGATCCTCGACCCGCGGGTCAGCAAGGACCCGCGCAAGCACTGGCGGTTGTGGCCCGAGGTCGGTGAACACCCGGAGTGGGGCTGGGTGCTGGGCTGGATCGGCGTGGTCAACATGCTCTCCACCTACGGCTCCGACCACACCCGGCTGCGCCGCCTGGTCGCGCCCAGCTTCACCGCCCGGCGCACCGAGGCCCTGCGCGGCCGGGTCGATGCCGTCGCCGCCGAACTCCTCGACACGATGGCCGAGTCGGGGGCGGACGGTGCCGTCGTCGACCTGAAAGAGGCGTTCGCGCAGCCGCTGCCGATGCAGATCATCTGCGAGCTGTTCGGGGTGCCCGACCACCTGCGGCAGAGCGTGGGGGAGCTGGTCGCGGCGATCATGGACACCACCGACCAGAGCCCCGAGCACGCGGCCTTCGTACAGCAGCAGATCGGCACGGTGATCCCCGCGCAGATCGCCTACCGCGCCGAGCATCCGGGCGACGACCTGACCACCGAGCTGATCCGGGTCCGCGACGAGGAGGGCGACCGGCTCAGCGAGGAGGAGCTGCTGTTCACGCTCCTGCTGGTCATCGGCGCCGGTTTCGAGACGACGGTGAACCTGATCGCCAACGCGGTGGTCGAGCTGCTGACCCACCCCGAGCAGCTCGCCGCTGTCCGGGCGGGCGCCCTCGACTGGGACCAGGTCATCGACGAGGTGCTGCGGGTGCGGCCCTCCATCGCCGCTCTCCCGCTGCGGTTCGCCGTCACCGATGTCACCGTGGACGGCGTCACCATCCCCGCGGGCGACGCGATCCTCACCACCTTCGGCGCGGCCGGCACGGACCCGGCGCACTACGGGGAGACCGCCGAGGCGTTCGACGCCGCGCGCGCCGCCGACGACCACCTCTCCTTCGGCATCGGGGTGCACCGCTGCATCGGCGCCCCGCTGGCCCGGATGGAGGCCCGCACCGCCCTGTCCGCCCTGTTCGACCGCTTTCCCCGCCTGGCCCCCGCCTTCACGCCCGGCGAGCTGAAGCAGGTCCCGTCCTTCATCGCCTACGGCTGGCAGACGGTTCCGGTACGACTGGACGGCTGACGCACCGCCGGGTCCGGTGGGGGAGCGGGGCGCCCCACCGGATCGTGCGCGGCGTCGAAGTCGGCCGTGAGGTGGCGGCGCAGCCAGGCGCCGAGTCTGCGGTCCACCAGGTGGTTGAGCGCGGCCGACAGGGCGAGCGAGAAGCACAGCCCGAGGACTATGGCGGGGACCAGGCCGAGCGCGGGCACCGCCTTGAGCAGCCCGCGCACGACCGGTATGCCCAGGCTCTGGTGGACCAGGTAGAAGGGGTAGGTCAGGGCGCCCGCGTAGACCAGCGCGCGCCAGCGCAGCCGGCCGAGGGGACCGGGTCCGGACAGGGCGAGCAGCAGCAGGAAGACCGTGAGGATCGCGGCGCACACGCCCCAGCCGGGCGTCCCGCCGCGGGCCGCGGGGGCGGCGTGCGCGGCGACCCGGTCGCCCAGCAGGGTCAGCGTGTAGCACCAGGCGAACCCGGTGAGCAGCCACAGCAGCAGGTTCGGGCCGAAGCGGTGCATCAGGTAGAGGGCCATGCCCGCGACGAACAGCCCGGCGTACTGGGTGAGCAGGAACTCGTTCAGCACGGCGGAGTGCAGTTCGCGGCCGATGGCGGCGAGGGTCAGCCACAGCAGGCAGAAGGCGATGGTGCGGCGGTAGGTGAGGCCGATCAGCAGGAGCACCGCCATCAGCAGGTAGAACCGGGCCTCGACCCACAGCGTCCAGGCGACCCCGTCGGTGGTCCGCAGCCCGAGCGGTCCGGGCAGCATGGTCAGGTTGCCGAGGGTGGTGCGCAGGTCGGTGGGTGCTCCGGGCCGCTGTCCGGCGAGCCGGGCGATCCAGGCGACGACGACGATGGCGAGGACGACCGTCCAGTAGAGCGGGAAGAGGCGGGCGATCCGGGAGACCGCGAACTGCGTGGGGGTGCGTCCCCAGCAGCTCATGCAGATGGCGAACCCGCTGATCAGGAAGAACGCCTCCACACCGAGCCAGCCGTACCGGCTCAGCGCGTGCAGCACGGGGGCGGTCCGGGTCAGGTCGTAGCTGCCCCAGAAGTGCGGGGTGGGGGTGCCGAGGTAGTGGTAGGCGGCCACACCGGCCGCCGCGAGCAGGCGCAGGGCGTCCACGGCGGCGAGCCGGCCGCCGCCCGCCCCGCCTCTGCTTCGTGCGGCCGGCGGCGGGAGCGGGACGGGGACAGCGGTGACGGACATGGTGAAGGTGTCCTCCAACGGGTGTGCTGCTGCATCGGGAAGGTGGCCGCGGAGTCGGAGCCGGCGGCGGAACGCGGAACGGGCGGCGGAGTTCAGAGCCGGCGGCGGCGGACGGACCGGAAGACGAGGAGGACCGCCAGCGCGGCCGGCGGCACCGTCAGCGCCGCCTGGGTCCACTGCATGGGCCACAGCTGCCCCGCGCTGTGGTAGACGTCGAAGACCCGTGAGCCGTCGGGGCAGCCGGCGGGCCCGCACTGGGCGTACGCCAGGCGGCGGCCGTCCGCGGTGACCACGGCGTCCCGCAGCAGCCAGTCGTCGGGGCTGAGGTCGTAGCCGTGCGGCGGGAACCGGGTGAGGGCCGGCTGGAAGAACCGGCGCAGACCGGTCAGCAGGGAGAACAGTCCCGCGTAACCGGCGAGGGCGCAGACCACGGCCGGGACCGTGCGCCGCGTCAGTTCCCCGGCCAGGACACCGATCGCGAAGGCCAGCGGCGTCGCCGTCGCGAGGACGGGACCGAAGGAGGAGTACGGCAGCGCCGAGAACGCGGAGGAGTCGTTGGTGAGCGCCGGCGAGGTGACCGCGTGGAGGCGGGTGCCGAGGGCGGCGGTGACGAGACCCACCACGACGGACGCGCCGCCCAGCACGAGGAGTTGACCGGTGAGCCAGCGCTGCCGGGGCACCGACTGCGTCCACAGCAGCCGGTGCGTGCGGCGCTCGTACTCCTGCGCCAGCAGCGGCGCGCCGAGCAGCGCGGCGACGAGCGCGGGCACGGCCACGAGGGCGGACTGCGCGTGCTGCACCGCCTGGAGCGCGTCGGAGACATGGTGGGCCGTCGCGGCGCACCGGTCGAGGTAGAAGAGGTGGTCGCACGAGCTCGCGGCGCGTTCGGCACGGGCCCGCGCCATCGCGTCCGCCGTGCGCACCACCCACACCGCGAGCAGGGCCGAGGAGACCGCCATGACGGCGAGGGCACCGCGGTGGCGCCGCAGGCTCAGCCGGACCAGGGCCCGGTACGGCACCGGCTCCGGGAACAGGGCCGACCGGTCGAGCCGGACCGGTACGACCGGCAGGGGGGAGGAGACGGTCATGCCGCTCTACCTTCTTCCTGGGTCTGCCCCAGCCATTCGTAGGGTTGTGGCACCCAGGGGAGCTGGGTGTGGCTTTCATGCCGCTGCCGACCGTGGCTCCGGTGGCTTGGCCGCCCGGCTCCCCACGACGACTCGGCCGCCGATTGGGAAGTGCGAACAGGTCGCTGTGTAGAGCAATGCCGGCGAGGTCGTCTGTGGTACGCACTACACGCACGACGAGTTGGAGCACGATGAGCCGGATATGGGCCGGGACCGACTGCGGCAAGACCCATCACCACTGTCTGGTCCTGGACGCCGAGGGCGAGACCCTGCTGTCGCGGCGGGTGGCCAACGATGAACTCGAGCTGCTGAAGCTGATTGGTGACGTTCTGGATCTCGCCGACGGCCGGAACGTCACCTGGGCGATGGACATGACCGGCGGCGAGCCGGCCCTGCTGATCGCTCTGCTGGTCAACCACGGCCAGGAGCTCGTCTATATCCCGGGCGTTGTGGTCAACCGGGCCTCCGACGGCTACCGCGGCCAGGGGAAGACCGATGCCCGGGACGCCCGTGTCATCGCCGACCAGGCCCGCATGCGCCGCGACCTGCAACCGATCCGTGCCGGTGACGACGCCTCCATCGAACTGCGGCTTTTGACCGAGCACCGCGTCGACCTTGTCGCCGACCGAACTCGCGTCACCAACCGGCTCAAGACCTTGCTGACCAGCATGTTCCCGGCTCTGGAACGAGCCCTGGACATGGGCACCGCCGGTGCCCTGATCCTCCTGACTGGCTACCAGAGCCCCGCGGCGATCCGCCGCACCGGTCTGCGCCGGCTGACCACCTGGCTGACCAACCGCAAGGTCCGAAGCGCCCAGGCCCTCGCCACCAAAGCAGTGGAGGCCGCCGAACGGCAGCACACCGCCGTTGCGGGCGAGGCCGCCATCTCGCGGATGGTGCTGACCCTGGCAAAGGAGGTGATGACCCTCAACGAGAAGATCAGCGAGACTGACAAGCTCATCGAGGGCCGGTTTCGCGAGCACGAACTCGCCGAAGTGATCCAGTCGATGCCCGGCATCGGCACGGTCCTCGGCGCCGAACTCCTCGTTGGCATCGGCGGCAGCCTGGACGCGTTCCCCACGCCCGACCGCCTCGCCGCCTTTGCGGGAATGACCCCCGCACCACGCGACTCCGGGAAGATCAGCGGAAACCTGCACCGCCCACAGCGCTACCACCGACGCCTGCAACGAGTCTTCTACACCTCGGCCCTGGTGAGCATCCAGTTCGACCCCAACTCGCGAAGGTTCTACGACCGCAAACGCGCCGAAGGCAAACGTCACACCCAAGCCGTGATCGCGCTCGCCCGCCGACGCGTCAACGTTCCGTGGGCCCTGATCCGTGACCGACGGTGCTACCAAGTGACACCTCCTGTCACCGCAGCGGCTTGACTTCAGCATTGGGAAGCCACCGTCCCGCCGCCGTCGCCGTACCCGCCCGGCCGCATGCCGGGGGCGAGCCAGCCCGCGACGGAGGGGGAGCGCAGATAGGAGACCACCATCTCCTCCAGGCTGGGGAGTTCGGCGTCGGTCTCCCGCGTCCGCGCCTGCCGGTCCACCCGGACGAGGGTGAGGTGCCGCGGCTCGGCGTCCACCGGGTCCACGGGGTGCACCCGCCACGGCGCCAGACCCGCCTGGCACTCCAGCAGGCCGAGCCGGTCGAGCAGGCGGTGCGCGCCGAGGAGTTCGGACAGCTCGCCGGCCAGCCGGATCCGGCCGCCGTCGATCAGCAGCAGGTGGTCGATGGCCTCTTCGAGGTCGCCCAGTACATGGGAGGAGAGCAGGACGGTGCCACCGCCGTCGGCGACGTCACCGAGCAGCAGGCCCAGGGCGGCGCGGCGGGCGAGCGGGTCCAGGTCGCTCAGCGGCTCGTCGAGGAGCAGCAGCCGGGGCCGCTTGCCGCGGGCGAGGGCGAGGGACAGCAGGGAGCGCTGGCCGCCGGAAAGGGAACCGGCCCTGCTGGTGAGCGGGATCCGACCCAACGCCAGCAGTTCCTCGGCCAGTTCGCCGTCCCAGCGGGGATTGAGGTCGCGGCCCATGGCCAGCAGCTCGGCGGCCCGCATCCGCGGGTACAGGGGGCGGTGCTGGTCCACGAAGGCGACCTCGCCGAGCAGCGCGTCCGCGCCGGCCGGCTGCCCGAGCACGGTGAGCCGGCCCGAGTCCGGACGGATCAGCCCGGCCGCGGCCGACAGCAGCAGGGACTTGCCCGCGCCGTTCGGGCCGACGATCCCGCACACCGCGCCGCGCGGGACGCGGAAGGTGCAGTCGGCGAGCAGCTGCCCGCGCCGCCCGCCCCGCCCGGCGCACAGCCCGACCCCCTCCGCCTGGACGGCCGCCGCGGTGAGCGTCGTCATCGCGTCCGCTCCGCGAAGCAGGCGTCCCCGACGGAGACGACCAGGGCCATGACGTCCTCCCGCTCCAGGCCGTGCTCCCTGGCGCGGGTCATCCACTGCTCCAGCTCCTGCCGCAGACCGGAGCCGTCGACCCGGTCGGCGCTGCCGAGCGTGCCGACCACGAACGTGCCCAGCCCGGTCCGGGACTCGACCAGGCCCCGCCGCTGGAGCTCCTGGTACGCCCGCAGCACGGTGTTGCCGTTGACCGCGGCGGTCTCGACCACCTCACGGGCCGTGGGCAGCTTGTCGCCGGGCCTCAGGACGCCCAGCCGCAAAGCCTGCTCGGTCTGCTCGATGATCTGCTGATAGGCGGGGGTGCCGCCGGCTCTGCGCAGCTGGTACTTCACGAGGTAACCCTTTCCCTAATTGATTAGGGAAAGTAGTCACCGCCTGAAGAGGTGTCAAACCGCGTCAGCGAGGAGGTGGGGGAGGGACAGCCGGGCGCCCCCGTCCCGAGCGGCCGACCCGCCGTACGGAGGCGCTCGCCGGTACGACATACTCGCCCGATGGCGCCACGTACTTCTCCGGCCGGCCGGCCGGTCACGATACGGCGGGCCGTCGCGCGGGACGCCAGACGGCTCACCCGGCTCGTGCGTGCGTCGGAGGCGTACGAGGGCAAGTACGCGTCCGCCGTCGCGGGCTACCGGGTCGGTCCCGACTACATCGAGGCCCACCGCGCCTTCGTGGCCGTCGCCACCGATGAGCAGGCGGGCCGGGTCCTCGGGTTCTACTCGCTCATCCTCGCACCGCCGGAGCTCGACCTGCTGTTCGTCGCCGACGAGGCGCAGGGGCAGGGCATCGGACGACAGCTCGTCGCGCACATGCGGTCCGAGGCCCGCGCCGCCGGGCTCGACCGTCTCAAGGTCGTCTCGCACGTTCCGTCCCAGGACTTTTACCACCGCGTCGGCGCGGTGCGGACCGGGACCGCGCTCGCGAACCCGCCCGCCGTGCCATGGGACCGTCCCGAATTCGAGTTCCGCATCGCCGCGGAGTGACGCGGCGGCACCGGAGCCGTAAGCAAGGTGCCGGAGCCGTAAACAAGGTGCCCGGCCCGCCGGGGGTTCCGTCACCCCTCCCGCTGCTCGTCCCGCTGCTCGCCGGCGTCCGGCCGCAGTGCCGCCAGCAGATCCCCGGTACGATCCGCCGCGCCCCGGCGCAACCCGGCGCCGATCTCGCGGGCGCCCCCGGCCGGAGGTCCGGCACCAGTCCCACCAGTGGTCGAGCACGGACTCCTCCAGCTGCTCGACGGGCACCAGCGCGGGCCACCCGCAGGCCCGCGCCTGCGCCGTCACCTTCGCGCCGCCCTCGACCGGGTCGACGACCACCGCCGGAACGCCCGCCCGCAGCGCGAGCACCATGCCGTGCAGCCGGTCGGTGACGACCAGGTCGAGCCGGGAGAGCACCGACTCCAGTTGGGCGGGCGCCGAACTCAGCCGCCAGTCGTGCACATCGAGCCGGGTGTCCAGCTCCAGGCGCGCGCAGTCCAGGCCGGACAGCCAGCGGGTCACCTCGTCGGCGACCCGCGCGTGCCGCCGGCGCGCTCCGTACTCGTGCTGGCCGTGGGTGAGGATGACCCCGGCCACCGGGCGGGCGGGGAGGACGGGCGCGTCGGCCGCCAGGTCCGGCGTGGGCTCCGCGCCGGGGGCGTCCCGCGCCAGCACCCGGTGGAACCCGGTGACGGCGGGACTGCCGGCGTCGACCACGGAGGTGCCCACGGCGATCCGCACGCAGTGCGGGTACCGCCGGTGCAGCTCCTCGATCTGCGGGCCGTGCAGCGGACCGCAGACGAAGACCAGGTGGGAGTAGTCCTCGGGGCGGACCTGCGTCAGGGACGGCCCCGCCGACCGGAAGCCGGGACTCCAGGCGACCTCGAGCTCCAGCCCCGCCTGCCGCAGGGCCTCCTGCACCCGGTTCAGCGCCAACACGTCCCCGGCGGTGGCCTCCCCGTCCAGGAAGCTGAACCACCCGGTCAGCAGGAGGATGCGCCTTTACCACAGCCGTCCCACCGACCCCGGATTCCGCCGCCTGCGCCATGGCCGCGGCTTCCGCTACCTGGACCCGCACGGCGCCTCGCTGCGCGATCCCGGGGAACTGGCCCGGATCCGGGAACTGGTCATTCCGCCGGCCTGGCGGGACGTGTGGATCTGCGTCAGGGCCAACGGGCACCTACAGGCCGTCGGCACGGACGCCGCCGGCCGCCGTCAGTACCTGTACCACCCGCGTTTCCGCGCGGAGCAGGAGCAGGCCAAGCACGAGCACGTACTCGACGTCGCCGAAGCCCTGCCCGCGGTATGCGAGGCCGTCGAGGGGCATCTGCACGACCGTGGGCTGACCCGGCACCGGATCCTGGCCACGGCCGTACGCCTGCTCGACCTCGGCTTCTTCCGCATCCGCAGCGACCGCTACGCCGAACTGAACGACAGCTACGGCCTCACCACGCTGCTCCGCGAGCACTCCCGCTGCCACGCGGGCGCGGTCCTGTTCACCTACACCGGCAAGCACGGCAAGGAGATCGTCCAGACCGTCGCGGACCCCGCCGCCTGCCGCTGCCTCACCGCGCTGCGCCAGCGCCGGGGCGACGGCGACCGGCTCCTGGCCTACTGGGAGCGGCGCTCCTGGCACACCGTGACCGGCGACGACGTCAACGCCTACCTGAAGGAAGTGGCCGGCCTGGAGATCACCGCCAAGGACTTCCGCACCTGGCACGCCACCGTCATGGCGGCCGTGGCGCTGGCCGTCTCCCAGCCCGTGGCCCGCAGCGAGAGCGCCCGCCGCCGCGCCATCGCCCGCGCGGCGCGCGAGGTGGCCGGGTACCTCGGCAACACGCCCGCGGTCTGCCGGAACTCCTACATCAACCCCCGGGTGATCGAGCTGTACGAGGAGGGCATCACGGTCGCCGCCGCTCTGCCACACCTGGGCGACGAGGGAGCCTACGGCGTCCCCGCCACTCGGGGCCCCGTCGAACGGGCGGTCCTCGGCATGCTCCGCGACGGACACCCGCCGCAGGAGTCCGGTGTTGTTGACGCCGTCAATGAGTGACCCCTTTTCGCGGCGGCCTGGACCGGCCCGCCGTACGAAGCGCGATGGGCGACGCGGCATTTCCTGGCCGAGGTTGAGGGCGTGCTGGTGGATGACGATACCGGCGTGCCGCACGGTATGGGCGGCGTGGGACGTTCCCCTTGGCGTAGACGAGATGTCCCTCGGGCAGACCGAGAGCGGCTCCAGCCAGCCGGGCCAGGTCTCCGACTCCACGAAGATGCCGGCCTCGATCAGCCGGTACGACGACGGCATGCGGACGGGGAAGGACGGCACGACCTCCCGGCGACCCGGCGACCGGCTCACCGGGACTCAAAGCTTCCGCTGTCGGTCATAGCGGAATGATGAAAGTGCCACGGGAAACCCACGGATGGGCATAGTCTGCGGAATTACCGCAGGCGGGCCGAGGTGACCTGTAGTGCGGCGGAGGTGTCATGGGTGGGGACCCTTATGCGTCGGCAACGGCCAGTGAGCGCGGGGGGAAGGAGGTTCCGGATCCGTACGGTGACCAGCCCCTGCTGACCTCCACCATGACGAAGGGCTACGACGCCGTACCCGACCAGGAACGGGACCGGCTGCGGCACTATCTCGAAGCCGTTGTCGCGGCCCGGCCGGCGCCGGTGCACACCACCGTCGCCTTCAACGCCGCCTACTTCGGGTACGACCTCGGCGGTGAGGGCTATGGCGGAAGCCCACTGCGGCTCGACGACTTCCCCGTGATCACCTTCGGCGAGCGCGCGCCTGTGCTTCCGGTCGGCGCCATGGTGTGCGTCGCCACCGGGTCGGACCCGCTCTACGCCGAGATCGTCTATCGCGAGGGCGCCCACCCCCGGGTGGGCGCCCTCGGCGACGTACCGGCCTGGGTGTCGGGGGCGCCCGCAGGCGCCGAGGGTCCGGGCAGGCCGGGGAAGGACCCCGCGCCGCAGCGCAGGGAACTCCTCGTCCCGGACCCGCAAGCCTTCGGCCCGGCCCTGAGCCTGTCACCGGCCCAGCTCCACCGCTTGCGTACGCGTCGGCGATGGATCAACGAGGACGGGCATGTCGTCGTCGACGTCTGCTATCCGTCACCGCAGGCGGCCCGGTGCGACGAGCTGACGGCCTACACGGACCATCTCCTGACGACGGCACGCGAGCAGTTGCTCAGCCCCTTCGTTCCCGTGTCTCTCGCCGCACTGGTGGGCGGCACGCGCGGCGACGACCTGCGGGCAGGGCTGCTGGGTCTTCTCGACACGGTGCGCGGTGTCCTCAACTCCAGTGCTCGCCTGCGTACATGGGGTGAATACGCCTTGACCCGGGCCTCCCTCGCGGACTGCTGGCGGGACACAGGACCGCTGGGCGGCGATGACATGAGGTCCCTCGCGGCAGCGGTGGAACACGCGGCCACCCCAGGCAGACGACGCTACGGCCTCACCGCTCCGGTCACCGTGTTCACCGCGGTCGGACCGCGGCTTCGCGGGTTCCCGGGGGCGACGGAACTGCTCAGGGGAGTGGGCTACGCCGCCGCTGTGTGCCGGGCGAACGTGGCGCTCGCCGACGTCGTGCACGGGGACAGCGACCAGGGTCTGTTCGAGAACGGCTCCCGGATCACTCTCGACGACGCCTTCGAGGGGGGAGGCGTGTGGCGGTCCCACCATCCCGGTGCTGCGGAGGCGCCCGGAGATCCCCTCGCCCCCGCCGGACGCGGCTGGCAGTCCACGGTGTCCGTGCCGCCGGACCCGGAGCCGGAAGCAGAGCTCGAACCCGTCGATCTGCCTCTCGCCGACGACGCCTTCCTGGGCATCGGCGAACTCCTGCGGAACGACGCCGAGGAGATCGCCTGGCGGGCACCCTTGCGGCTGGCCCATCTCGTCGACGGCTGGTTCCCCTTGCATCCGTACGTCGTGCAGGACCTCCGTCGGTCCCATGGCACGCGCCCCGCGGTCCGCCTCGAACTCGACCACGTCGGCGAGGCGTTGGACGAGAAGGAGGCGACGCAGGACGTCACCGCCGAACTCACCGACGACTCGGGCCGGTTGACCGAAATCACCTGGCCCCGCGACTTCTTCCCCGGTCTCATGTTCGAGCTGCGCTACCTCCACGGCGGTACGGTGATCCGCCTGGCCACGACGCGGCTCGGGGAACGGGTCCACGTCGGTGACCGTGAGACGGGGCACTGTTACGACCCTCGCGTGCTCACCAGGGAGGACGCCCCGGGCAGTGACCGCCATGGTGACAGCGCGGTCGGGCTCGGCCCCCGCCGGCTGGTGATGCGCACCGTGCGCCGTTGCGGCCTGCTCACCCTTGACGGTCACGCCCTGATGGACCGCTCGGTCCTGCCAACCGCGGTCTACGGCCGCCGACCGGCCCGGTCGCAGGCCGACGCCCTCGAATCGGCCGTCGCGGAACTGCTCGCCGAACGGCTTCTGGAGCCGGCCCTCGGCAGCCGGGACGCCTGGGGCCAACCGCACTTCCCGGCGCGTGACAGGGAGCCGATGATCCCTCTCATCGGCTACCGCCCGGTACAGCGGCGGGTGATACGCCCCTGGGGCGGCACGGACACGGAACCGGACGGTGCGGGGCTGCTGGCGGCCCAGTTCGTCTCCGGTCACCTCCGCCGCCTGCGGCCGGGTTGCTCGCCCAGCGACGTTCAGCGAGCGGCCTTTCGGGAGTACTGCCGCAGGCTGGGAAAGGCGGACGGCTGGGAGCTGCCGTACGGCTACACGTTCGTGACCGAGCACACGCGTGGCCGCTGACCTTCCACGGCTTGCGCGCGTCCATGGCTTCGGCCCTCTCTCTTCTTTCCATCACCCCACGGGAACGGAGTTCGTGTACATGCAGGACCGCTACCACGTCGTCACAGGGCCACCGTGGTCCCCGCCGAGCGTCTCGGCCGAGGACCTCGACGGCCTGGCCACCGCGCTCAACGCCTTGGACTCCCCGGCCGTCGCCGCCCTGAACGACCTCACGGCGGACATGGTGGAACTCGCTTTCAACTCCCTGCGGCCCAAGCAGCGCCAGGAGTTGCTCACCAATCTGGGCATCCGTATGTCGGCCCCTCGACGGGTGAGCAGCGCCCTGTGCCGGGACGTCCTCGCCAGGCTGCGGCGCGAGTCGCGGCAGCACACCTGCACATGCGGGATCAGGAGCCTCACGGTCACCGTGATGAACCAGGTGGGCGACTTCGTCCTGGCGGGGGACGGGGAGCCGGTTCCCGACCCGGTTGCCCGGTGGGGCGCCACGCTGGTCCGGGCCACCGTGTTCGCGTGGTGCAACGCCTCCGTCACCGACGCCCACCTCCTTGCCTGGGCGGCGGACCAGAACTGGTTCGGGGCGACGGCCGACGACGAGGAGTCGGCCCGGCTCGCCGCCGTCGGCGCCGCGGCGCGGTCCCTGGTGAAGGCATACCCCGATGTCGCCCTCGGAGCGGCGGAAGAGGACGGGCTGGCGCTCGTGGAGGACAGTGAACCAGCGCGCGCTGTCATAGCCGACCGGCCGCGCATGAGCACCCCCGCCCCGGAGACCGCGGCAGCGGACCCCGGCACCTCGCACGAGGAGATCGTTCCCGCGTCTGTCGGTACCGGGACCGAGGTGGAGGCCCCCGAGGAGGCATGCCGGCAACTGGAGAGCGCCCTCGCGAGGGCCCGCCAGGCCGCGGAGAAGGTCACCGGGGCGGTCATGGACGGCCGCCCTCCGCAGGGCGAGGACCTGGCTCCGCTCGCCGCGCTGAGCGCTGTCTTCGACGACGTGGACGCGGTGTTCCGGGGCGCCGGGATCGAGGGGATCCCCCGCCGTCTGGAGGACATGACGCATGCCGCACGCGCGTACCGCAACGCTCGCGAAGCCGATCTCCAGGCCCGCCGACCGCTGCGGGAACTCCTGGATGTCGCCTGCCGCCCGGACAGCTCCGTCGCTGCCGTCGCTGCCGCCGAGGCCGTGCGGGGCGCGGCCCGCCGCCTGCTGGACGTGCCGGCCTGGGGGGAGCCGCAACGGGAGGAGAGCGCCGCGCTGGCCGCCCTGGCCCGGCTCATCAGGCTGGGACGGCAGGAGGATGCCGCAACGGAGATCCTGGCACTGCAGGGGCAGGTCGTACGGGTCCTGCCCGCGTGCGCCATGGCGGTGCTCATCGCCCCTGAGCTGACGCTGGACCAGCCGACGGACGGTGACGGTGACCCGCAACCGGCTGGGACCGCCGAGGCGTACGGCGCCTCTGAGCCCGCCGCCGAGACCACCGCAGGGCACGGAACCGTACTATCGGCCGCACAGACCGAGGCGATCGCGCCCCAGCCCGCATCCGAGCCGGAAGCCACGACGACCACCGAGCCGGTCCACGCCCCCGCCGAAGACGCCGCGCCGGCCGCCGACAGCGACCCGGAGCCCCCCACGTTTGCCGACACGCCTGTCCAGACGCCCGCTGCTCCCACGGTCTCTCCCGCCGAGCACACGCCCGGCCCGGAGGCGACCCCGGCCGCGGACGACTTGGCCGATGGGGCCGCGGCCGAGCGGGCCCTGGCGCAGCTGGTCGTGGAGCGGCGCTTCGGGCTCGCCCACCATGTGGCGAAGGCCGCCGGCCACCCCGAGCCCCAAGTGGCGGCGCTCCGACTGGCCGGTGCCGCCGCGCTGCTGACCTCCGGGGACAGCCAGAGCGCCCGGCTGACGGCGGACCTGCTCCAGGAGTACGGCGGATATGCGGGCCAGGACACCGAGGGCAGTGAACTCCTCCTGCTGCCCGCCCTCCTGCGTACCGCGCTGATCACCGGCGACCACACCGCGGGCGCTCAGCTCAAGGCGCTGGTGCCCCGGCTCCCGGACCGGCTGGGGGAGGCGGCGACCGCCGTCGCCGACCGTGCCCTCAGCGGCGCCTTGTTGATCGCTTCGCCGCTGGTCGCCGACGTCTCCGAGACCGAGGCCCGGCTGAGGGAGCTGCGCGATCAGAGCCGTGCCCTGCTCACACCGCAGCGGCTGCGGTTCGCACGGGCGACGGAGATCGCCAAGCGCTGGCTCGCTCCCGGCGACGGGATGCTCGGATCGCTGCTCACGACCGTCGTCGGCGACAACCGGGAAGCACTGCAACAGGCGCGGGAGCAGGTCGACCGGCTGTCGAAGCTGGCCGAGGTCAACAGCGAGATCGACCGCATGGACCGCAAGTACCGCGCGCCCAGCGGCAAGCCGCTGCAGGGCTCCGGGCGGCAAGACCTGGTGCATCTCGTGGAGCGGGCCGTCAGCCTGGTCAAGGAGTGGTGCCTGGCGGTCGACGGCACCCGTCGCAGCGACCGTTCCGACGGCAACAGGGCGGTCAAGGAGATCTCCTCGCTGCGCCAGTCCCTGCTGGACGGCAGGCAAGCGGCGCTGGGTGAACTGGAGGGGCTGGCGCGGCGTCCGGACGCCCTCTCCGGCGCGATGGCCTGGGCGGCCCACGCCTCGATGGAGGAGCTGTTCGCTCTGCTGGCCGGCGACACCGTGACCACGCGTTCCGTTGGTTCCGTCGACCCAGCGCTCGTGCTGGACGCGGAGCGGCTGAAGGTGTGCGACACCCGTGACGAGCCGCTGTCACTCGGCGAGTTGCTGACCGCGGTCCACCGGAGCTGGCAGGAGGCCCTGGACGAGCGGCTCTCCCACGACGCGTTCACCGCGGCTCGGGACATCGTCGAGCTGGCCGGACGCGGGTTGCTGCCCGCCGCCGGGGCGGGGGAGTTCGTCCCGCCCGAGGAAGTGGAGATCGCCGACCGGGAGACCGCCCGGCGCACGCAACTGCGGAAGGCACACGACGCACTCGTCGCCGAGCTGCACCGCGCTCAGGCCGACGGCGCCGTGACCGAGGACCAGGACCTGCGCCTTCAGGAGCTGCTCGCCGACGCCCACAACCGCCTCGAAAGCGCCGACCGGCACGACCTGCTGCACGTGCGGCGGGCACTCGACACGGTACGGAGTGGCCTGCCGGCCTTCCGGCAACAGGCGGCGGACCGGATCCGGGCCCGGCTCGACGCCCTGGACCCCTCCGTGGAGGAGCGGGCCCAGGTCCTGCGGCGCCTGGAGACGAACGACCTGGCCACCGCCGCCGACCTCGTCTACTTCCTGGAGATCGGCGAACCCGTCCCGGAGATCGAGGGCGGCGAGTCCCATCTGACCGAGTTCTTCCCGCTCGTGCCGGACGGCCTGCCCGGAGGGATCGACCGCGACCTCGTTGAGCTGGTCCGGTCCGGCGGCAAGCATCCGATGCTCCCCGTCCTGGACTACGGCGGTCTCTCCACCGACGAGGCGGCGCTGGCGGCCGACGCTCTCGACGAGTGGCGCGCGCTTGCCGCAACGGAGCGCAAGGACAGGCTCCAGGTGGCCCCGACGCGGCAGGTGCCGCCCCTCCTCAAGCTCCTCGGCTATGACGCCAAGAGCGCCAGGCCGCTCGACGACCGGTCCCAGCACCGGCGGGAATACCGTCTCTTCGAAGCGACCGGCGTGGAGATCAACGGCAGGGCGAAGGCGCCCGCGTTCGGCTCGCAGATCAAGGAGCAGGGCGGCAACCTGCGGGTGATGATGGTCTGGGGCAGGCCGCCCGCCAAGGTCGTCATGAGCTGGGCGGAGCGCGACACCAGCGGAGCGAGCCTTCTGGTCGTCTACTTCGGCACGCTGAGCCGCGAGGCCCGAGCCGAACTCGCCGCCGGCTCCGACCGGTTGCAGCCGCTGCTGGTCGTGGACGACGCCGCCCTCGCCTATCTCGCTGCCTGCGGCAACCGCCAGGTCAGCGCCGCCACGCAGACCCTGCTGCCCTTCTCCGGCGTCAACCCGTACATCAGGGAGAAGCGCGGCCGGATCGGCGGCGAGATGTTCTACGGCCGCGACGCCGAACGCAAGAGCATCCTCGACCCGCGCGGCACCCAGGTCATCTACGGTGGCCGGGGCCTGGGCAAGTCGGCACTGCTCGCCGACGCGGGGGAACGGTTCATGGAGCAGCGTCCCGGCTATCACCAGACGGTGTACGTCAACCTCGACCAGGAGAACATCGGCAAAGGCAGCTCACGCGGGCCGGAGGCGCTGTGGAGCGTTCTGCTGAGGGAGCTGAGCGTGGCACAGGTACTCGATGAACGGCAGCAGGGACGTGGAAAGCGACATGAGATCTCCGAGCGGGTGCGCGCCGGCATCCGGACGTGGCTGGACGGGGACTCCCGTCGCCGGCTGCTGATCCTGCTCGACGAGTGCGACCAGTTCTTCGAGGCCGACGCCCCGCGGTTCGACCAGACCAAGAAGCTCAAGGGCCTCGGGTCCGACACCAAGGACGCGGCGAAGGTCGTCTTCGCAGGACTTCACTCCGTGCAGCGCTTCTCCAAGCTCGCGAGCAACGGACCGTTCGGGCACCTCGCTCAGACCCCCAAGGTCATCGGCCCGCTGGCTCCCCAGTCGGCTGCGGAACTGCTGGTCGAGCCGATGCGGGCGCTCGGGTTCGAGTTCAAGGACCTGGATCTCGTCAACCGCGTCCTCGGATACTGCTCGTACCAGCCGTTCCTGCTACAGATGTTCGGGCACCGGCTGGTCGAGCTGATGCACCGCAAGCGGGCGCGGCGCGGAGCCGGGGAACCCCCTTATGAGGTGGAGGTGACCGACATCGAGATCGTGGAGGCGGACGCCGCGCTCCGGGACGGCATCTCGGCGGCCTTCAAGGACACGCTGAGCCTCGACCACCGCTACGACGTGATCGCCAATGTGCTGGCGTACCACGCCCGCCATCACGGCCTGGAGGTGCGGCTGAGCGACACCGAGCTGCGTGAGGAGTGCGAGACCTACTGGCGCAAAGGATTCGAACAGCTCGACACCGAGGGCTTCCGCGCCTACCTCTCCGAGATGGTCGGTCTTGGCATCCTCGCGCCCAACCACGACGGCCTGGGATGGCATCTGCGCGGTCCCAACGCCCTGCGCATGATCGGTACCTCCCACGAGGTGGAGGCCCGTCTGCTCAGGGCCGAGCAGGACTGTGAACTGCAGGAGAGCATCGTGCAGGAGGGCCGCCCCGAGCTGCCCGACGGCAGGCCGGCTCCGCTGACCAACACCCAGCTCGACGACCTCCTGGGCGAGCGGTCCAACCGGACCAGGGTGGTCCTCGGCACCACCGCCACCGGAGTCACCGACGTCGCACGGACCTTGCGTACGATCGCCGGACCGATCGACGGCTGGACGCTGCCACCGGTCGGCAAGCCCAGCGCCTACAAGCAGGAACTCACCGGCGGCCGCCCCCGTGAACGACGGGTCGTCATCAGCGACTTCGTCAACTACCGGGACCCCGTCCGGCCCGAGACCTGCCGGGAAGCCGTCGACCTGGCCGAGACGCTGTTGCCCGCCACTCCGGGGGTCACCCGAGCGGTCGTACTCGTCACCGACCCCGCTCAGCTCGCCCTGTGGCGCTCTCTGCTGGGGGGAACCGAACCCACCTCGGCTGCCCCGGTGGTGTTGCGTCGGCATGACCACCGTAGCCTGCGCGGCTGGGCCCAACGCGTCAACATGTTCCATACGGAGGACCGACTGGAGCGTCTCCATGAACTGACCGGCGGCTGGCCGCTCCTGGTCGGCCGCGCCCACCGCCTGCACGAGGAACTGGGCGACTCCGACCAGGTGTTGCGCCGCCTGGCGGGCCTCCGCGCGAACCGGGGCGAGGCCCGGGAGTTCGCCGAGGCGACCGGCGTGTACGCGGATCCCCTGCTGACCGCCGGGTACCGGGCCCTCGGCGACGAGTTCACGGACGGCTTCTTCGACCTGGAGGGCGCGGTGACCGCCGTCGCGCTCAAGATCGATGACGAGGACGAGGCGCGGTGGATCGTCAGCTGCCTGGACGCGCTTCAGGTGTTCGATCGCGAGGATACCCAGCTGCGCTTGGAACCACTGCTCCGTGAGTGCGTGGCGCTCCACGGATGACACCGCGTGACACCGTGCCGGCTGTCCGGTCGTTCCGGCGGCCGGTGCGGGTTCACGGTCGGGTTTGCAGTGGCCCGGTCGGAGACGCAGGCGAGAGCGGGTGGGTTCCTGCGTCTGTCATGCCGTCCTTTCGCTGGAGGTTCTCCTCTCCGAGCACGGAGGCGGGGACTCGGCGACACAAGACTCCAGGGTCAAGTCGCAGCGTGCGGCGCGGGAACTCTGCGATGCCTCAAACGGTATGCCGCCCGAGAGGTCTTCAATCTGGGCAGAACGATTTCCCGCATCCCCGCACCCCGGCAACGGGCGGGACGTGGCGCCGCGGCCATGGCGGCGGCCACCGCGGGACGGTCACTGGAGCACCTGCCTGACCTGGCGTCGGCCGGGTCGCCGGCGGCGCCCTTAGTGGCGGCCTGGTGCCTGGGGACGGCCGCCGGCGACCCGGTGGTTGGACAGGAGGCCGCGGCCCAACATCTAGATCAACACCCCAGGCCGGGACTACTCGCCGGGGTCCTGGATACGCTGGCCCGGGAAGGACGACGGACCAAACGCGGGGTGGGCGGATGGAGTTGACGCGCGGCGCCCTGGTACTGGGCCTCTCTCCGGAGTACGGCGGGAATGCCGGTGCAGAACCGTCGTTGGAGGAGCTGCCCCGCCTGGACTTCGCCGAGGCCTACGCACATGACCTCCGAGAAACCCTGGAGGGGTTCGGCTACACGTGTGTTGAGACGCCTCCTGGCCCGGCCGGCCCCGCCATGACGGCGGAGGCCCTTGAGGACGCGATCCGCAGTGCCGTCAAAGGCAGGCACGGCGTCCTGATCGTCCACCTTCTCGCCCATGGCGTGCTCGCCGAGGAGGGAAGTGGCGGCCTGTACGTCTTAGGGCAGACGGGCGGCGGCCCGACACAGACGTCGAGGGGTGGATCAAGTGGGTTGAGGACCACGAAGACCGCCCCAGCACCCTGTTCATTCTCGACACCTGCTACTCGGGGCGTGCCGCGGCGTACGCATGGCAGGCCCTGGCACGCGTCGAGCGGCGCAAGGGTTGGGTGATCGCTGCGAGTTCCGGCGACTCGCCCGCGTACGACGGCCGCCTGACCCGCGCCGTCGTCAACGTCCTGTGCCGCTTCAGCGAGGAGAGACTGCGGGTTCATGAATCGCTGCAGTACATCCCGCTGAACAAGTTCTGCCGCGAGGTGAACAAAGAGGTCGCCCGGCTGGCGCAGGGCAGCTGGACGCAGGACGCCTATTCCTCGTGGGTCCCGATGGGTACCGACCTCTCGCACCTGCGTTTCTTCCGCAACCCGCGCTACAGCGCCCAGCTCGGCTCCGGGCAGGTGCTGGATCCCGATCTGACCGCACTCCTCGACGAATCCGTCGATGTCACCTCCTTCGCTGGTACGGCGCCCGGCCTCGAACCGGAGCCGGAGCGCTTGCTGCCCGCGCTCGACGACGCCGTCGACGTTGTGCACTTCGCCAGCAGGGCATCCGGTGCGCAGCAGGTGCCCAGCGCCGCGCACGTCGCCTACTTCCAGGGACGCGAGGAGGAAGTGCAGAAACTGTGCCGGTGGCTGCGCGAAAGTGGGCGGAGGTCAGCACTGGGCGTCGTCACGGGCAAGGCGGGGGTCGGTAAGTCGGCCCTTCTGGGAGTGGTGGTGTGTGCCGCCCACCCGAAGCTCCGACAGAAAACACGCCATCTCTGGCAGCGCTTCGCCAATATTCCCGCCGTGCCCGACCTCGCTGTCGTCCACGCACGGCACCGCTCCGTGACCGAAGTAGCCGCGGCGGTGGCCCGCCAGTGGAAGCTGTCGGAGGCCCCACCAGACATCCCCCACTGGGACATGGAATGTCTCGCAGACGCTCTGCGCGACCGCGATAGGCCACCCGTCCTGATCGTCGATGCGATCGATGAGGCCGAGGAACCCGAGCGACTGGGCCATATGCTGCTTCAGTTGAGCCGCGAGCGGCGCGCGGACAAACAGCCCGTGGTCCGGCTGCTCGTGGGCCTGCGCCGTGACAGCCGCTTCACCGCCCTGCTGGCGAGCGCCCGCCGCAGCGGCGGCGTAGTGGACCTGGGCCGGGTGCCAAGGCCCCGGCTACGTCAGGAGATCCACAAGTATCTGCGCGATCTGCTGACCGCCACGCCCGAGTATGGTTCGGCCGAGCGCGAGCCCGCCGCCGACACCATCGCCCGGACGGCGGCGCACGTCCTCGTCCCGCGGTTCGGACGGCGGCTGGGATGGGGCGAGTTCCTGGTAGCCGGACTGTACGCCCGGCACGTTCTGGACCGTCCGCCCGTCACCAGTGTGGCACACGCCCGGCGGCTGGCGGCGGAGGTGCCGCGTGGGCTGGGGCAGGTCCTGGAGATGGACCTGCGCCAGCGCGGAGACGGGGCCGTGTTGCTGCGCCCGGTGCTGGCAGCCTTGGCCTTCGCGTATGGCCAAGGCATGCCGGAGGAAATCGTCCGGCTCGTCACAGAAGTCTTCCTCGCTCCGCAGGCGGACCCGGACGGCCCGGCGCCGAACGCCCTCGAAGCAGAGGACCCGGAATCACCGGCCCCCTCGCCGGAGGAGCTGACACTGGAAGACGTGCGCGCCGCGCTCGAAGCGGCACGGTTCTATCTGCGGACCGCTGTCGACGATGAGGGCAACACGGTCTACCGCCTCTTCCACCAGGGCCTGGCCGATCACCTCCGGGCCGAGCCCTGGCACTCCCCGGCCGCCGTGGACACCGGCGGTCCCGAGCGCGCGGAGGGCACCGACGGCAGTGAGCCGGGAGCCCGGCATGCGCGCGCGGTGTGGGCGCGTCTGCTCTCCGAAATCCGGGCCGCACCGGGCGGCTGGGCGACGGCCCACCCCTATCTGCTCGTGCACGCCGCCCGCCATGCCCATGAGGCAGGAGACCTTGACACCCTCCTGGCCGACCCCGAGTTCCTCGTGCACGCGGCCCCGGACACGCTGCGACACATCCTGTCCGATGACCAGATGGACGAGCCGCATCCGATGAGCGCCGTCTACTTAGACGCTGTTGTCTTTCCGATCTTGAGGGGTGCGCGTCGAACGGGAGTCTCGATCGGGTGATCGCCGCTGGCTGCGGGCATGAAGGCAGGGCCTCTTGGTAGCTCGGGGTTGCGAAGCCGACCGAGATCCAGGAGACCCTGTTGCCGCAGTTCTACGTGCTCGCGCCGGTGGAGTTCAACTCGACGTTTTCGTCGTGTGATTGTGTCGCCCACCGGTTCGGAAATGCGGCCGATCACCCGGAACGTGTTCGGCGGTATCCGTCGGACATGACGGACGCGGAGTGGGCCGTGGTCCGCCCGCTGCTGCCGGTGCCGGCCTGGATGCGGGGCCGGGGAGGGCAGCCCGAGGCGTATTGCCACCGGGCGATGCTCGATGCGATCCGCTACCTGGTCGACAACGGGATCAAGTGGCGGGCGATGCCCGCCGACTTCCCGCCGTGGGACCGGGCTTATGCGTTCCTCCGCCGCTGGCGCGACCACCTGCTGGTCAAGGAGTTCCACGACCGGCTGCGCGCACGGATCCGCGAGCGGGAGGGACGGGATACGGAGCCGACGGCCGGCGTGATCGATTCGCAGTCCGTCAAGGCGGATGCCGTCGTCGGATCGGACAGCCGCGGTTTCGACGGCGGCAAGCTGATCAATGGCCGCAAGCGGCATGTCGTGGTCGACACGCTCGGCCTGCTGCTGGGCGTGATGGTCACCGCCGCGGACACCGGCGACCGCATCGCCGCCCAGGTGCTGCTCGGGCAGGTCGCCGACGTGCACGCCCGGCTGGAACTGGTCTGGGCCGACGGCGGCTACACCGGCGGCCTCGTCGCCCACTGCCTCACCACACTGGCTCTGGTCGTGGCGATCGTGAAACGCAGCGACGCCACGCGCGGCTTCGTGGTGCTGCCCAAGCGGTGGATCGTCGAGCGGTTCTTCGCCCACCTGATGCGCACCCGCCGTCTGGTGCGCGACTTCGAGCGGCGCACCGCCAGCGCCGAGGCGATGGTCTACTGGTCGATGACCCTGCTCATGACGCGCCGTCTTGCCCGGATGGCCCCTGGGCGAGGGTGAACCGGCCCGGCTGCCTCTCGGCCAGCCAGCCGCGCGCGACCAGGCGTTTCGCCTTCGACCGCAGTGCCTCCACATTGGCCGGCACTGCGTCCAGGCCGAACGTCACGGCCAACTCCTGGCAGGTCAGCGGCCCTTGATGGAGCCGGTGCCGGTCCGCGAGCGCGGTGAGGATGCGCTGGTAGTCCACCGACAGCACCGACCGGGCCAGCCCCTCACGCCGCACCGGCACCTGCGACTTCGGTTTCGCTGCTTGCCCGGGCGCCGAATGCGTGTCCTCGCCCTGTGGGCCGGGGACAGCCTCTTGACCAGGGATGTTGCCATCGTCCGGAGCCAGGACGGTGCCCACCCGCCTGCGGGCGATCGCCCACTCCTGCCATTCCTGCTCGGCCGCGGCCAGCTCGGCCTGGATGCGATCAGCTTCCTCACGCAACCCGTCGACTCGACGGCGAGCGGCGATTTCGTGCTGTTTCAGCAGTCCGACGACCGACGGCATCTGCAACCTCCCGGGGAGCGACGACAGGACACGTCACCACTCCCGCCGAATCACCGACCCTATGCCTGAACAGCGAAAACGCCGCCCTCAGATTCGGAACGACAACAGCCACTGACTCGTGAGATCTATGACCGAAGTGTCCAGTCACGGACCTGTCGACTGCCGTTGCGGGATGCTGCCTGCCACCGAGCCACGGGGCGTGTCCCCATAGGGGCCTTGCCGAATTTAGGCGCCATCACGGTTCAGACCGCCCGAGCGGGCCGGTGCCATCCACCCAGCACGTCACCCGCGGGAGGCGAACCACCATGACGACCAGACAGCGCAGCACCTCCTCCACCAGCACGGATCCTCCTGTTCCGGGCGAGGTCGTCCTGGGCGTGGACACGCACGGCGAGGTTCATGTCGCCGCCGTGATCTCCCCGCTCGGGAAGGTCCTGGGAACCGAGTCCTTTCCCGCGACGGCGGCCGGCTACCGACAGCTCCTTGTCTGGGCCCGCAAGCGGGGTACGGTGCGCCGTGCCGGGGTGGAGGGCACCGGCACCTTCGGCGCGGGCCTGTCCCGCTACCTGCTGGCGCAGCAGGTCGAGGTATATGAAGTGAACCGGCCCGACCGCTCGGCCCGCCGGCTGCTGGGGAAGTCGGACCCGCTCGACGCTCAGGCCGCCGCGCGGGCCGTGCTCAGCGGTCGCGCCCGGGCTCGCGCAAAGTCCGGTGATGGTCCGGTGCACAGCGCTCGGATCTTCAAGCTGGCCAAGGACTCCGCGGTCAAGGCCCGTACCCAGGCGATCAACCAGCTAAAGGCCGTCCTGGTCATCGCCGATCCCGCCTTGCGGGAACGGTTGTCGAGCTTGGGCAATGCCGAGCTGTTCCGCACCTGCGCGACCCTCAGCCCACCCGTTGGTGGGGGAGACGAGGACGCGGTGGCCCAGGCCACCCACATGACGCTGCGCATGCTCGCCGAGCGTATCGAGCAGCTCACTGGACAGATCGACGAGCTGAAACAGCGCCTAACTGGGCTCGTCGAACGTCACGCCCCACAGCTGCTCGTACCGGTGGGCATCGGTCCGGACAGCGCCGTCACTCTCCTGATCACCATGGGAGACAACCCCGAGCGACTGAACACCGAGGCGTCCTTTGCGGCCCTTTGCGGAGTCAGCCCCACCGAGTACTCCTCCGGGCGGCGAATCACGCGACGGCTCAACCACGGCGGCGACCGTCAGGCCAACGCCGCCCTGCACCGCATCGTGTTCACCCGCCTGCGCCACGACCCCCGCACCCAGGCGTACTACGAACGCCGCACCCAGGAAGGCAAGACCCGACGCGAGATCATCCCGTGATGGGTGGTCAGGTCACCATCGATACCAGCGGCCGCGACCACCCCCGGCACTGGTGGAGCGCATGACGAAACCGAGCAGCCACACGACCAGGACGGCGAGGGCCACCCACCAAAGGATCTTGACGGCGAAACCGGCACCGAACAGGATGACCGCGAGAAGCAGGACCAGAAGCAGGGGAACCATAGTTATCGACCTCCTGCCCGCCCGTCTTCCCTGCCTTTTCCTCGGCATTCGAGATCAGGACCTTGTTTATCAAGGGGAAGCAGGGGCACGAGCCGGTTACCGCGACTGCGGTCCCCAAGCTGCGAGGAGGCGTTGTTCTGTGACTGCCAACGAGAAGGCGAAGGCGAAGACCGAGCAGGCCAAGGGTAAGGCCAAGGAGGCTCTGGGAGGCGCCGTCGGAAACGACCGTATGGCCGCCGAAGGTCAGGCAGAGAAGAGCACCGGGGACGCCCGCGAAGCCAAGGAAAAGGCCAAGGACGCCTTCAAGCACTGACCTCCGCGAACCGGAAAGAGGCCCCCACAGGGGGCCTCTTTCCGGTTCGGCGGGGCCACGCGTTGATCCGGCACCGTCGATTTCCTGCTCCGGCTGTCTGCGGCTCGTCCGAGAAGGTCGCTTGCAGGTCTCCGCCGGAATCGTCTCGCTCGCGCGCCGATGATCTCGGCAGGTCTTTCGTGACTGCTTCGGTACGAACGAGGCCCTGCCCAAGCCCTCAGATCAGCTGGGGCCCGAAGCCTGGGCCTGCTGCCCATCAATCTGGTCAAGGGGGGCCAAGACCCGGATGAGCTGGGCCGCGACCGTATCGTTGGTAGCCGCGGCGGCCATCAGCCGGCTCATCAGGGCGCCCTGCATCTTCTGAGTCAGATTGGCGGCGCTACGGAGACTCCCCGCGCGGCAACGGTGTCGGACTCGGCCTCGCGGTCGCCCGCGGCTTCACCGAGGCCACCGGCGGCGCCTTGCGCGCCGAGGACACGCCCGGCGGCGGACTCACCATGGTGCTCGCCGTGCCGACGCCTCCGGCGCGGCGTCCGGAGGAGTCGGATACCTGCCGGCCACCGCTGCCCACTGAGGAGATCAGGCGCCGGGCGCACGGCATGCTGACGACCTGCGGCAACCCCCTTTGTCGGCCGTGCCCCTCGGCTGGGCGGCGACCTTCATTCCTCGCCGGCGATTGGGGAGTCAGTCTTCGGGGAGTACGTCCTCGGCCGTCTCATGCAGCGGCAGCACGGACGCGAGACGGGTGAGCTCGAGGATGCGTCTGACCTCGGGTTGTATACCGATCAACGCGAACCGGTGCCCCGCGGCCGCACGGCGGCGGTGGATGTCGACGAAGGCTCCCAAAGCGCTGGAGTCGCAGAAGTCCACGCGGGTCAGGTCGAGGATCAGCAGGGGCACATTCTGGATCTCGGTGGTGGTGAGATGTCCCAGCAGCTGGGGCGCGCTGTGGTAGTCGATGGGGCCGTCGACGGCGACGACCGTGTGTCGTGGACCGCGGTGCGAAGCGAGGCTCAGCGTCGGGCCGGGCGGGACCATACTCCGGGAGCCGACCGGTGGCGAGCTGTCGGAGGGCTTGCGAGCCCCGGGGCCGGGGGCAGAGGTCATCGAGGGCGTCTCTTCCGTGTCCGGGGTGAACGGGTCGGCTGGTTGTTCCTGTGCCGGCCGAGGAAACGGCCGGGGTGAGTCGTCACGAGGTCTTGATCTCCGCCCACACCACTTTCCCTCCGTCGATCCAGCGGGTGCCCCATCGTGTCGCGATGGCGTCGATCAGGAATATGCCCCGGTGCCCGAACTCGCCGGGCTGGGACACGATGAGACGCGGCTCCTCAGCGCTGCTGTCCGTGACCTCCAGGACGATACGTTCACCGGCTCGCCGCAGCTCGACGCGCAGCGGTGTCCTGGCGTGGCGGACGGCGTTGGCGACCATTTCATCCGCGATGAGCATCATGTCGTTCGCCAGATGCCGCAGACCCCACTGGCGCATGACGTCGGCCACCAGGTCGCGGGCGTCGGGGACGGCGCTGGAGACCGGGGCGTAGTCCCGTACGACCGTCACCACCTGGTGCGACGCGTCCTCCGGCCGGTGCAGGTACAGCAGGGCGATGTCGTCGTCGTGCTGCCCGCCGGCCAGGGCGTCCAGCCACGAGTCGCAGTCCGCCTCGATCTCGCCCACGGGCCCGGCCAACAGCTCCCGCAGCTGCCGCAGGCCGTCGTCGATGGGGCGTCCGCGGCGTTCGACCAGGCCGTCCGTGTACAGCAGCAACCGTGCTCCGGGTGGCAGCGGGACCTCCTGCTCCATGTAGCGGTGCCTGCCCACGCCCAGTGGCGGTCCGACCTGCTCGTCCATGAACGTGACGGTGCCTTCCTGGTCGCGCCGGGCCGGTGGCAGGTGCCCGGCGACGGCCGCGCGCAGCCGGTCCCGGCGTGTGTCGAGCACCGCGTAGACGCAGGTGGCGATGGAGCCGGGGGCGATGTCGTCCACCAGGACGCTCAGCTGCTCCAGCACGTCGGCGGGAGCGAGACCAAGCTGCGCGTAGGCACGGCAGGTGGTGCGGATCTGACCCATGACCGCCGCCGCTCTGACACCCTTGCCCATCACGTCGCCGACGACCAGCGCCACTTCGCCGTCCGGGAGCGGTATGAGGTCCACCCAGTCACCGCCGGCACCGCGATCCCGCGCGGCGGGCAGGTATCGCCACGTACTGGCCACCCCGTCGACGCGTGGCAGCGCCGGCAGCAAATGACGTTGCAGTTCTGTGGCCGCCTCCCGTTCCTGGCGGTACGTCTGCGCGTTCTGCAGCGCCACGGCGGTCTGCGCGGCGACGCCGGTGACCAGGCGCTCGTGTCGTTCCTTGAAAATCCCCGGCACGGGATGGCCGAAGAAGAACCCGCCGAGCACGGTCCCTCGGGACATCACCGGAACGGCCAGGTAGCTCCGCACCGGCAGGTGCCCTTCCGGCATCCCGTGGTGCGGTGCGTTGTGCCCGTACCGCGGGTCCTGCGTGATGTCGTCGGACCGCACCACGCCGAAGCCCCGGAAGGTCTGCTCGAACACCTGGGTGTTGCGCGGCATGGGGAACTTGTCGAAGGCCGACCGGTCAACACCGGAGATCACATAGAGCAGGTACGACTCTCCGGTCTCGCCCAGGATGTTGTAGAAGAAGGCGCCGAACGCCGCCCCGGCCAGACGGGTGGCGGCGTCGACCGCGTGCTGGACCAGCGCGTCGAGGTCGAGTTCCGCCGCCAGGAGGCTGCCGGCCTCCTGCAGCAGCTCAACGATCGCCGCCTCCTCGCGGAGTTCGTGTTCCCGCCGCTCCAACTCCTTCTGAGATCGTCGCAGCTCCGTCGTGGCCGAACGCAGCTGCGCCACCACCGTCTGCAGGTGCCCGGCCCGCTGTTCGACCAAATACTCCATGCTCTCCAGGGCGAAACGGGCCGCGTCCGCCTCCACGGTGGGCGACGGCTGCCCGGCGGACAGCAGTGCCAGGCGCGTGCTGCCGGTGACAGTGCGGAACAGCGTGGCGACCTCGGCGGACAGCGGAACCCGGGAGAACAGCACCACTGCGAACCGCTCGCCCGGCGCCAGGGTTCCCCCGAAGACGAGTGTGGAACGGACATCCTGCCCCGGGAGAAGTTCCTCCAGGCCGTCCACCTGGCTGGCGGGCAGGTGGAAGACGTCGACGTCCCTCACGGGAGGTACTTCGCCGTTCGCGTCCTCGGCCGTGACTCTTAGGCGTTCGAGCAGCCGATACACCGACGGCGCCTTCTCGAAGGTGCCGGGCGACAGCGCGGGCACGTTCGTCGGGCTGGCACCCTCCGCGCCGGGCGAGCGGGCGCACGGTCCACGGAAGCCAGCCAGAAACATACGCCGCCATGGACGTCCAGCCGCGGTGACGGCCTCCCGAGGCCCGGCAAGGAAGACGCCTACCGCAGCACAGGCGCGTCCGGCCTGCCCGTCGACCAGACTGTCGTAGAAGAAGTCGGCGATCGCTTGTGCCGCCGCGTCCTGGGTGGGCACACGCGCGACGGACGTCCGCAACTGGGCAGTACACCGGGCTGCTTCACTGAGACCGAAGGCCGACAGGTCGATCCGGACGTCCTGCACGCTGAGCACACCTCTATACCTCAAGTGGGAGGGCCAGGGACGATTGCCGGGACCACGGGCATAAAGGGTAGCCCCTGGCCGATTCCCGATCGTCCCGATCCGCGCTGCCGTCCCTGTACCCGGTCGTCTCGTGCGGATGCGGTGCACGCCACCATGACTGCCCGCCCGGCCCGGCAGAGCACGCCCGGGAGCGGAGGGCACGTCGTGGAAGGACGATCAGGCCGCTGGGGGAAAGCGGACTGCGAGCAGGGCCTGCCTCTCCAGAACAGCTCACCGGGCAGATCAATGAGCTGAGCCAACGCCTGACCCGGCTCGTCGAACGGCACGCCCCACAGCTACTCGCCCCGGTGGCCCTCGACCCCCCATGTCGGAGTTCGTCGGTCACGGCGGCTGGGCACGAGCGGCTGCAGGTTCGGCCCGGCTCTGCATCTGTGAGAGGGGGACGGGATCAGGTCGACACAGACCTTGGGCGAGAGCGTTGCTGGCGCAGGTGGACCTCGGGTCGACCGCCAGACGCGACCATGTTCGCCACAGCGAAGGCCGCACGCTGGTCACGGCGAGCCGCAAGGTTTGTCGGTTTGTCGAAGGCGTATACGCCGGCACTTTCGGCCAACGGCTTGCAGCCCTGGGGCGGTGAACGCGAGCTCCTACACGCTGAATCCCCGGACCGGCAGTACGCGCAACCGCTCGCATGCGGCGGCGCGATCCGGGGACTCGTGTCGATGGCGACGGAATGGACCGGAGGTAGTTCGATGGCTGCCGATACCGCTTCCTCGACGACGCGGAGAAATCCACCTACCGGTAGCTCGGCACCGTCCGGGCATGATGGCCGAGGGGTGGAGGCCAATGCGGCCGACCGCGGCACTGTTCGGTTGACCCTGCCGCTGGTGGGTGAGTTCGCCCTACCGGCTTCGCCGGACCAGCTGGCGTTCTTCGGCGGGGTTGGTCTACTCACGGTGACCGGTTTGATCGAATGGCCGGTCGCCGGGGTGATCCTCGTTGGGCACCTACTGGCGGCCAACCGGAACCACCAGGCTCTACACGAATTCGGGGAGAGCCTCGAGCAGGCTTGAGTCCCGGCGGGCGGAACCGCCCTCCCGGCGATAGGACAGGCCGCCCCGGTCGTACGCGGGCGGAATGCATGACTGGCCGGTCGTTCACCGCGTGCGTGTGGACTTGGGCGCCATGCCGCTCCGGGTTGCTTCGCTGGGACCTCGGAAGCCGGACGGACCGGCGATGCGTTCGGTCCGGGAGCATCACTGCCTCTTGCCCGCTGCGCGAGCGAGGGCGTAAGCGGCGAGTGAGACCGCGAGCCAGGCGGCAGTGGCCACGGTCAAGGCGAGCCAGGCCGAGTGGCTGCGCAGCAGCGTGGTGGCGAGAAGGGAGAACGCCAGCAGGCCGAGCGTGCCCAGGGTCGCTCCGCGGGTGTCTTCGCGAGCGCTGCGAAGGCCGTCTTCCTTGGCCACCAGGGTGAGGCTCGCCAGCAGGATGGCGGGGAAGGCGAGGAATGCCCCGCCTGGGAATGGACCGAACACCGTGGAGACGATCGCGGCGAGAAGGGACACGCCCGCCCCGAAGGCGAAGCGGATGAGCAGGTCCTTGCGCGGCATCTGCCGCGCGGCGCCCGGCGTCAGCCGTACCCGGTCGGTGTTCTCCGCGTTCTTGTCGGGTTGCGGGGCGTTCATGGTGCCACCGCAAGGGTGACGGCGGCCGCCAGCGCGAGCCACATCACGAGCGCTGCCGCCGAGCCGCGCAGTGCCCCTAGCCTGCCCAAGGCGGGCACATCGACGATGGTGTAGGCGGTGAACGCGACCGCTCCGCCGATCATGCCGCGGGCTGCCAGCGACGCGTCATGGCTGCCTTTGAACACGACGGTCAGGATCAGACTGGCCAAGGCCACCGAGGGCGCCGCAGCGAAGATGCCGGCCAGCCGTTTGGGCTGGACGGCCTCAGCCACCAGGGCGAACGCCACGACGAACAGGCCACCGGCGCAGGCTTTCAGGAGGATCTCCGGCAAGGAATTCATCCGAACAAGGTGGGCCTGACCCGTCGTGCAGGCAATGGACCACGCCGTTCGGCTGCCTAGCACTGAGCGGCCGGATCGTCCCGGCCCCCAGTAGCCGGTGCACCAGCGTCGTCGAGTTGTATGCCCTCACGCGCCTACCAGTAGTGGCGTCGGCCGCCAACGGCGTGTCCCACGGAGCCGAGAAGGAACAGGATGAGCCCGATGACGAGCAGGATGATCCCGATCGTCCACAGGATGCCGATATGCAGGAGGAATCCGACGATGAGCAGGATGATGCCGAGGGCGATCATGGTGGCCTCCTTCGTTTGGTGAGGCGGTGAGCAGGCGGTCGAAGAATGACCGGTGGCGGCGCAGAGCTGTGCGGGCTTCAATGTCCAATTGGGGCAATATCCGCCAAAAGGGTGATACCCGGTCGTTCAAACCTCATAACTCTCCTGTGCGGCAGCCCGATTTTTACCTCGATCCGGTGGACCTTGGTATCGCGATCGAGGCTGCAGGCGCCATGGAAGCGTAGAAGGCATCCACACACAGACTTGCGAAGGTCGTGGGCAGGGCGGGAGGTGCTACACGCAGCCACGTCAGACGGGACGTGGTCTGAAAGAGTGACGGCCACGGAAACATCCTCCGCAGGAACAACATCTCCGTCACCGGCAACCCGCAGGGGCGAACGGTGGTACTGGCTCACGGCTTCGGCTGCGACCAGACCATGTGGCGGCTGACGGTCCCTGCCCTGACCGACGACTACTGGGTCGTGCTGTTCGACTACGCGGGTTCCGGCCGCGCCGATCCCCTCCGCGCTCTCGGAGGATCGGTACGCCTCCCTGGCCGGATACGCGCAGGACGCGGTGGACGTGTGCGAAGCACTCGACCTGCGCGATGCGGTGTTCGTGGGACACTCCGTCAGCGCGATGATCGGCGTACTGGCCGCCGACATGGCTCCTGAGCGGATCGCCGCACTGGCGATGGCGGGGCCGTCCCCGCGCTGTATCGACGACGGCTACCGGGGCGGTTTCAGTGCCGAGATATCGAGGAGCTGCTGGCATCGTTGGAGGTGAACTGCCTGGGCTGGTCGGCTGCGATGACTCCGGTGATCATGGGGAATGCGGAGCAGCCCGAGCTGGGTGAGGAGCTGAAGAACAGCTTCTGCGCCACCGATCCGGACATGGCGCGGGTCGCCCGGACCACTTTCCTGTCTGATTCCCGGCACGATCTGAAGAGCGTACGGGTGCCGAGCAGATCTGCGCCGATGTACCGCCCCGGCCGGCAGCTGGAGCGGCAGGGCACCGACCTCGCTACTGGAGGACGTCCCCACCAGGTGTAAGCGCGCCCGGCGCGGATAGGTCCGGTCTATTGGAGTCGGAACCCGCTCAACCGAACCGGTCACGACACGGTGGGCGAGCGTTTCGAGTGTGGGATTGATCGGAAAGCATGTCACCGGATGACGGCTCGATGGGCCGTACTTCGCCTGCTCTCCGAGGGCGAAGCCAGGGCGGCTGCGTGCATCGCGTGCTGCGTGCCCGCAGCGGCCCTGGCGCTGGCCGGCGGGCCTCTGCCCTTCTTTCACCTCCGCATCTCCAGGTGCTGGCTGTGCGTGCTGCGAGAGCGGCACAGTGCGATCACCGCCGCATCGTCGTCGAGACGGCCGCCCGCGTGGGTGAGGAGATCACAGCGAAGGAAGTGCACCAGCTTCTCGGGGCTGTAGCCGGTCCACTGCGCAGCCCGCTCGACGAAGGGATAGAAGCCACCGTCGGTGCCCCGTGCCTCGATGACGCCATCGGTGTAGAGCAGCAGGGTGTCACCGGGTTGAAAGGAGAACATGTCAACCGTGTAGGTCACAGGGCCGAGCGAGCCGGTTCCCAAGGGGGGAGCGGGGTTCACCGGAACCAGGACGACGCCGTCCGCGCTGATCAACAGCGGTGGGGGGTGTCCGCAGCTGATGATGCGCGCGATGCCGTCCTCCTCAGGGATCTCGACCAGCAACGCGGTGGCGAACCTCTCCTCGTTCTCCTCCACGGGAGCCAGGCTCGCCAGGTTTCGGGTGACGCTGCGTTCCAGTGCGGCGGCCAGCTGCGGCAATCCGGCGTGCTCATGAGCGGCCTCCCGGAAGGCCCCGATGAGCAGGGCGGCCTCGCCGATGGCCGGAAGTCCCTTGCCGCGCACGTCACCGATCATGATCCTGACACCGGTCTCGGTGGAAGTGGCTGCATACAGGTCACCGCCGATCTGGGCTTCGTCGTCAGCCGCCAGATACAGCACCGCGACCTGCACACTTCCGAGCTGGTCGGGCAGCGGCCACAGCAGCACGTGCTGCGTGGCCTCGGCGACCGTCCGCACCCGCGCCAGCTGACGGCGGTGGCGCTCACGCACCACGCAGAAGAGCACCGCCAAGGCCGACATCACCGCAAGAGCGAGAATCTGTACCAAGACGTTGCGGGTCATCAGCACGTTGAAGCGCCAGCCGATGTACGCCTGCGCCACCACGGTCAGAAAGCCGACCAGGGCGGTCAGCCACGGGCCCGCGAAGGCGATGGTGATCGCCGGAGCGACCACCAGCAGCGGGCTGAGGTGAACGTCTTCCGGTACGAGCTGGTCCACCGCCGTGATCACGACGATGAGCACGATCGGGACCGCCAGCAGCGCCTGCTTCGACTGCCAGGGCTTCCGCACCCCGGCCTCGCGCCGCCGAACATTCATGCAGTCCAGACTGCACCGTCGCGAGGGCCATGACGAGCGGAGACACCCGATTGCACGCGGCGCCGGACCTGCTTGGCGACGAGGGGGGTGAAGGCTTTCGGCCCGGGGATCGGTGGCCGCTCGGCCGCGGTGCTCCCTTCGGCGACCGGTCTCGGGGAGGTGGCTTACTCGTAGGCCCAGGCGCGGACGGTCTGCCGGTACTCCTCGACCGGGATCGGGGTGACTCCGTCGCGCATCCGCGTGGTGTACAGCAGCCCGTCGAGGTGGTCGAGCTCATGGTGAATGAGGCGGGCGAGGCCGCGCTCGTACACCGTGGTCGTGGTCTCGCCGGATAGGGTGGTGGCCTCCACCGTGATTCTCAGCGGACGAGAGACGAGGCCGCGCACGTCGAAGAAGCTGAGGCAGCCCTCATACCGCTCATCGGGCTACCCCGGTGCCCCCGAGCGGTCCAACGCTCACGACTGATGCTGTGCTGGAACACGACTTCTTCTCGTCTAGGAGTTGTCGTCAAAGTGTCACGCCCACATCAGGAGCGATGCGAGGGTGATGGCTGCTTGGTAGGACTCGGCGGTCTTGTCGTAGCGGGTGGCGATGCCGCGCCACTGCTTGAGGCGGTTGAAGCACCGTTCGACGACGTTGCGCCGCTTGTAGACCTGCTTGTCGAAGGCCGGCGGGCGTCCGCCGTGACTGCCGCGTCGGAGCCGGTTGCGGACCTGGTCGGACCGTTCCGGGATGGTGTGCCGGATGTTACGCCGCCGCAGCCAGGTGCGTATGGCCTTGGAGCTGTAGCCCTTGTCGCCCACGACGTGGTCGGGTCGGGTCCGGGGCCTTCCTGGCCCGAGCCGGGGCACCCGGATCGTCTCCATCACGGTGGTGAACTGGGTGCAGTCGTTGGTGTTCCCTCCGGTGACGGTGAAGGCGAGCGGTCGGCCCAGAGCATCGCAGGCCAGGTGGATCTTGCTGGTCAGACCGCCTCTGGACCGGCCCAGCCCTGGAGCACGGAGCCCCCTTTTCGTGCTCCGGCCGCGTGCTGGTGGGCCCGGACGATCGTGGAGTCGACCGACACCAGCCACTCGATGTCCCCAGCCGCGTCAGCCCTCGCCTGGGCGGCCCGAAGCATCCGCTCGAAGGTGCCGTCCCTGGCCCACCGGCGGAAGCGGGTGTGCAGCGTTGCCCAGGAGCCATACCGCTCGGGCACGTCCCGCCAAGCCGTGCCAGTCCGAAACTTCCACACGATCCCGTTGAGGACCGTCCGGTCGTCCAGCCGTCTGCGGCCCCGCTCAGACCGAGGCAGCAACGGCTCCACGAAGGCCCACTCTGCATCGGACAGTTCATGGCGACGTATCACCCGACCATGATCCACGACCGAAGATCATTTGACGACACACCCTAGGGCCGGGCCGGTCTTCGTCCGCCCGCCGGACACCAACTCAGCAAACCTGACCCGGTCGACCCGCGCCCGGCAAAGACCTCCGAGCGGGTGGCCCGCCGGGCGCGGCGCGCCCCGTGGAACAGGTTGGTGCGCACAGGCCGTACCGGCCAGCCCTGCGATCCCTCAGTGCTCGCTCTACGTATTCGCATTCGGCCATTCCAGTGACGAACGGTGGAAGCGAGCTAGCAGTGGGCGGTGGCATATTGCTGACCGACCTGCGGCTTCGTGGGAATTGATGAATATTTCAACGGTTTCGGTACTCGCTTGGACATGCCGCTCCGCCATGCTCGGGCCAGCCTGGATGCGCGAGCCGTCCCGAATGGCCGACTCGCTCCCAGGGGGGAACTCCGACCAGTCCAGGAGACCCACATGAGCGTCACCCGAAGTCATCACACCCGTGCGCTCGCCGCCGGTGCCCTGTCCGCCGCCCTGCTGTCGACCGGTACGGCCGGAGCGGTCGCAGCGACCGGGACACCGGCCCCCAAGCCCACCATGACCCGCACCGGCATGCCGAGCGTGAAGCCGTCGCGGACACCGACCACCATGGGCTCGATCACCGTCTCGGCCAACCACAAGGCCGTCAAGGTGGGCAACACCGTCGTGTTCACCGGCCGGGTCAAAGGCATCAAGGCCGGCTCCACGCTGGTGCTCCAGCACAGGCACAACGGCAAGTGGACCACGCTGAAGACCACCGCCGTCGTCAACAAGAACGGCACCTACACGATCAAGCGCACGTTCACCAAGAGGGGCACCGAGCAGGTGCGGGTGGCGACCAAGTCGGGTACGTTCCACTCCTCGCCGCTCACCGTTCAGGTCAGTTGACGGCGAGCTGGGGCGGGGCTGCAGCCGATCGTGGCGCAGCCGGACTTGAGTGGGGCCGGGATCGACGTGTCCGGCCCCACTGCCGCGTCCGCGCGCCGAAGATGGGCACGCTTTGCGAATTGCGCTCCTAATTTCTTGCATCTCTGCCAGGGCTGAAAGCGTCAATCATTCGGCCTCGCCGTCTGCCCTTCCGGGGAGGGTGCTCGAGGCGGCGGGAACAGAAGGTCTTCCAGAGCGGACGTCCCGAACAGAATGAGGATGAGCACCACCGGGACGAGCAGAGCTATCACGGTCACGACGCCTCCCTGCTGCAGCGATCACAGTTGCTGCTCGGCGGCAACCTGGCCACCCTCACCATGCGGCCGAACGGGGTACGCCGCACATCGGCGCGGGCGCCGTGTAGGCCGATCGGGTGAGGTCTTGGCGTGCAGAGGTGCTATGGGGCAGCGGCGAGGTTCCCCGGGGTGGGCGACCGCCGGGAGAGCCGCTGAACCATGACCGCTGCTGCGGCGACGCGCGGCCTTGCCGGCACGGGTTGCAATCCCAGCCAGCGCCTCCGCTACAGCAGACTCTCGCCTACGCACTCTTCGCGGGCGGGAGTCGCCGGCCGACTGTGCCCCGATTCACCGCTCGGTGCTCGGGGCCCGCTCATCAACTGCCGTCAGTGGCGGGGTACGAGTGAAGACGCACTGGTCATTGCCTGCCCCGAGCCGGAACGGCAGGGCGATGCGGTCCACGCCAGTGTGTCGTTCAGCAGCGGGTCTGGAGAGATCTTGAAGTTCTGCGTGCGCCATGGCTGCAGCCCGAACACCCGCCAGATCCGCAGCACGCTCGTGGGCGAGATCAGCACCCAATTGGCCAGCTCCTGTTTCGACCAGTGCGTGGCACCCTCCGGCACCTCTTCGAGGGTGCGCACCACCACCTCCTCCACCTGGCAAGGCTCCGGCCACCAGACCAGCCGAGGCCGATGATTCCGGGCCCCTGCGGGAGTCTGTTTTCGACAGCAATCTTCTGGAAGGCGGACCTTGTGACGACCCTGCACGACTTGCTCGAAGCCCACATCGGTGCGGGTGCGCTGCCGGGAGCGGTTGGCCTCGTGGCCCGGGGTGACCAAATCGAGGTGGCGGCCGTCGGCGCACAGGATGCCGGCGACGGCGCCCCGATGGCGAGGGACTCCATCGTCCGGGTCGCCTCGATCACCAAGTCCGTCACCGCCGCCGCACTGCTGATCCTCGTGGAGGAGGGCACGATCGCACTGGACGACCCGATCCGGATGTGGCTGCCGGAGCTGGGGAAGCCGGTGGTCGTACGCACGCCGGCGAGCCCGGTGGACGACGTGGTGCCGGCCGACCGGCCCATCACCGTATTCGACGTGCTGGCCTCCCAGGCCGGGTACGGATTCCCCTCCGACTTCACACTGCCGGCGGTGCAGGAGTTGTTCACGGTGCAAAAGGACGGCCGGGTGCCGAGCAGCTTCCCGCCGGCCGACGAGTGGGTGGCGGCGCTCGGCCGCATCCCGCTGCTGTACCAGCCGGGCGCCGCCTGGCTGTACGACACCTGCTCCGTCCTGCAGGGAGTATTGATTTCGCGGGTCACCGGCCAGCCGCTGCCGGAGTTCCTGACGGAGCGGATCTTCGGGCCGCTGGGCATGGTGGACACCGGTTTCGAGGTGCCGACCGCCAAGCGGGGCCGGTTCACCAGCTTCTACAGGCCAGGCGACGACGGCAGCCTGGAGCTCGCCGACGGCCCGGACGGCGAGTGGAGGAGCCTGCCCGCGCTACCGCTCGGCAACGGCGGGCTGGCCTCGACCGCCGACGACTGGCTGGCCTTCTGGCGGATGTTGCTGGCCGGCGGGGTGGCGGCCGACGGCCGCCGGGTGCTGTCGGCCGACTCCGTCCGCATGATGACCACCGACCATACGAATCCGGTCCAGCGCGACATCGGCCGGCTGTTCCTGGAGGGCCAGGGCTGGGGCTTCGGCGGCTCGGTCGACATCGACCGGTCCAACCCGTGGAATGTGCCCGGCCGTTACGGCTGGGTCGGCGGCACGGGCACAGCGGCGCACGTCATCCCGGCCACGGGTGCGGTCACCATCCTGCTGACTCAGGTAGCGGCGATGGGTCCCGTGCCGGCACCGGTGATCAGGGAGTTCTGGCGGTACGCGGCGGACGCCTGACACGCACCTCACGCCCGTAACCTCACGGCGGGCCCAGCTGACTGGGTGGCGAAATCGGACCACGACGCATGGCTGTCCAAGCCCCCCGAGATCTTGCTGAGGTGTCCCGGTCGAGCGTGACTGTTGTGACGATCTGATCGTTCGGCGGGTGTGACGACTCGGCCGTGGATCGTGGACGATGACTTGTGGGCGCTGATCGAGCCGCTGCGGCCGCCCTGGCCGATGCGGTCGCCGAGGCCGAGGCCAGTGGGTGATCGGCTCTGTCTGCAGGGCATCCTGTACGTCCTGCACCAGGACATCGCCTGGCAACTCCTGCCGCTGGAGCTGGGAGTCGGATCAGGGCAGACCTGCTGGCGGCGCCTGGACCGCTGACAGCGGGCCGGAGCCTGCGTGGTGTTGGCCGCAGCCCGCTTGTCGGCACGCGCCTGCATCGGCGCATCACCCGTGCGAAGGACGACTCACGTGCCGGCGCATTGGACCGTGCGCCATTTCTCGCAGGCGAACCCTGCCGACCCCGGCTGCGAGAGCGTCCCGGCCGTCTTGCGGCGGCTGGTCGCTTCCATCGAAGCGATCGCTAACCACGAGCTGCGCCAAGCCAACGAGGTGCCCCGTCACCTTCGTTGGACGGTTGGCGGCTGCGTCCCCGGTGAAGAAGGCGCCGGTTCGGTGACGGGCTTCGACGATGCAGGAGCCGTCTCCCGACAGCGCGATGGTTTCCTCGACCGCCGTGGAGTTCGGTCCGTGGCAACACTCGCGTTCCGGGTCCGCGCCCATCAGTCCTGTCACTCCCGCCCCGCTCGCGTAGGCCGTTCCTCCGGGCGGGTACCGCGCACGCGCAACATGTACCTGTGGGTGGCAGGGCCATCCGGGTGCAGTACCAGTACCATGCGCGAGCAGATCCACATCGAGGAAGTGCTGGGTTCGGCGGCACCGACACTTGCTGAGGGACTGTGGCGGATAACCGTTCTGCAGGAAATGCGCGTCTGTCGATCAACCTGAGCCATACCAGTGGCGTCCGGGTGGTCACGGCGTGCGGCGAGATCGATCTCGACAGTGCTCCGCAGCTGCTGGATGCCCTGACCGCTGATGACGCTGCCGCTCAGGTGACGGTGGTGGATCTCAGCGGCGTCACCTTCATGGACTCCAGCGGCATCAATGCTCTCATCGCCTCTCATCACGCGGCGCAGCGCCTTGGCGGTCGGCTGCGACTCGCTGCACCGAGCCGCGCTGTCTCCGAGACCCTCGGGATCGTCGGCCTCACCGAGGTCATCCCCTGCCACCCGACCCTGCGCGACGCACTTGCCGTCTGACCCCGTCAGCCGGACGAGCTGAGCACGGCTGATGCCCGCCGCAGCCATGGCGGGTATCAAGAGGGGTACCGCTAATAGGCTCAGCCGGTCGTGAGCATGCCTTCGCGCAGCCGTGCCAGGCACCGGGACAGCAGTCGCGAGACGTGCATCTGCGAAACACCCAGACGTTCACCGATCTGGGCCTGGGTGAGCTCCTCCACGAACCGCATGTGAATGAGCTGCCGGTCTCGCTCGTCGAGCTCGGCGATCATGGGAGCGAGGGCGTGGAAGTCCTCCACCAGCTCCAGAGCCGTGTCCTCGGTTCCGATGAAGTCCTGGAGCGCCGCCTCGCCATCCTCGCTCCCGTTGAGCGTGGCATCCAGGGAGGAGGAGTTGTAACCGTTCGAGGCCAAGCGGGCCTCGCGGACCTCCTCCTCGGACAGGCTCATCAGCTCCGCCAGCTCCTTGACCGTCGGATCACGGTCCAGACGGCTGCGCAGCTCCTCGGTCGCCTTGGCGAGCTGGACGCGGGCCTCCTGCAGCCGGCGCGGCACGTGCACGGCCCAGGTCGTGTCGCGGAAGAAGCGCTTGATCTCCCCGACGACGTAGGGGATGGCGAAGGAGGTGAACTCCACCTCGCGCGACAGCTCGAACCGGTCGATCGCCTTGATCAGGCCGATCATGCCGACCTGGACGATGTCCTCCATCTCCTCCGGCCCCCGGCTGCGGAACCGGCCGGCCGCGTAGCGGACCAGGGACATGTTCATCTCGATCAGCGTGTTACGGGCGTAGCTGTACTCCGCGGTGCCCTCCTCCAGCACCGCCAACTGCTGGAAGAAGAGCTTGGACAGCTCGCGAGCGTCCTTGGGCGCCACCTGGGAAGGATCGGCGACCTCCGGCAACTCGGCCGTCCGGGTGTGCGTTGCCAGCGTGCTGGGCGCCATGCTGATACCCTCCCACGATCGATCTCACCGCTGCTGCCTGCCGAAACGGCCGACGACAGCGCGCATACCCCGCGATCCTGCACCCATGCCTGCTCCCTGAGCGAACGGTGAATCGGACTCCGCTCAGGCGCTAGGACGCATGGCGGGGCCAGTGCCCCTGAGCCGACAGCGGTCGTTGCGCAGGGCCGTATCGTCCGCCTGTCCGAACCCTCACAGCTGACCTGTCCGCAGCCGCTGGCGCTGCTCGGCGGCGGCGGCTTTCGAGTGAGCGCCGACAGGGTGTCAGGAAGCAGGGTTGGAACTGGCAGCGGGACCGTGCTGTGGTCGCAGTACGAACACGGCGTCGAGGCCCGTGATCGCAAGCACGCGAAACAGAACCGGCTGGACGCCGGTCAAAGCGAATTCCGCCCCGGCCTGTAAGGCGCCGTTTCTGGCCGCCACCAAGGCCGTGAGGCCGGCCGCGTCGCAGAACGACACTCCGGACAGGTCCAGCAGCAGCCGGACCGGCCGTTGATCCAGACATTCAGCCAGGACAGCGCACAGTTCCGGACCGGTGAACTGGTCCAGTTCACCGAAGACGCCCACCACCGCCGTGCCGCCCTCATGGACAACCAGGGTGGTGATGCCTCCCACGCCGCTCATCCCGCGTCTCCCTCGATCGCTGTGACGCCAGCGTGCGGGCATATCAGTCGGGTTCCAAGGACGCACCGGCACAGCGTGCTGACGAGCCTGTGCGTGTCTCTGAACGGTCTGGTGGTGCGCATGGGCCTGTCCATGCCGTCCACCTGCCCCGAACCTGGGCCTGTCCTCGGCGTCAACGGTATCGACGCCCGTGAGAAGTGTCTCTCTAACCAACTCGAGGAGCGGATACCGACTGACACCTGCCGACGGCTTCTGGCTTTATCGGTGAGTCCTGACACCGGTTGTCGAGCGGCGGCGACACCGCCCGGTGCTGGCGGAGAGTGATATCGCCAAGTTTTGACACTACTTGGGGGCTAGCGTCGAGGCCCGCTTCCGGCCGCTGCGGCAGTTCACCCTGGCTAACACGCATCATCCGAACCACACGATCCAGACCCGGGCCCTGCACGCCGAGAAGGGCCTTCGCTGGGGAAGCCGCCCCCGCTCGTTGCCTGATCAAGCAGCCTAGCGCGCCGCCTGCTCGAGTCCACCGGCACGGAGGGCGTCCTCGATCTCGCCGAGCTTCGCTGACGACAAGACTCCCACCTTCTCGGTCAGATCTTCCTTGGCCAGCGTGACCAGCCAAGTGCACGGGACAAGACCGGGACGTGGCAGCGCCACTCGAAGGACGCCCTCGACAGGCAGCCCCTCGGGCGCCCCCACTGCCACTTCGACGGCCACACCGCTGATCTCGGTCCCCGCAGGAGCGACGACCTGCATCGCTCGGAACCCGGACGCTTCGTCTCCTGACAGCAGTACCACCGGCCGCCGCTCGTCAAAGTCCGCCAACCAGACCTCACCGCGCTGCATGTGCCCTCCCGACGCAGGATCGCGGGGGAACCGTGCACGCCCCGGACCGAACACCTCATTGCCGGCCGTAATCCAACCAGTCCAGCGGTCGCAGCGGCCAGCGAACCCGGTGAACCTGCGCGCTCACAGCCCTAGGCCAGTGCTCGGCGGAGAGATCATCATGCGGGAATGACTGAGAACCGATCCACTGTGGCACCGACTGTGGTGCGGCTCGCCCAGTACACGAAGGCGGACCAGGAGGAGATCCTTGGCATCAGCGATGATCCCTTCGGTGTCGCCTGGACCGGTCTGACCTGGCTGCCGAAAGAAGAGCACTTCGGCATCCGGCACGACGGCCGCCTCGTGGCACACGCCGGCCTGCTGCGACTGCCTGTTGCGATCGGCGACGCCGAGACAGAGGTGGTGGGCGTCGGCGGGGTGGCCGTCTCACCCGGCATGCAAGGTCAGGGCCTCGCTCGCCTCGTCGTCACAGCTGCCCTGGAGCACGCCCGAACGATGGGTCCTCAACACGCACTCCTCTTCTGCCGACCTCCCCTCGTGTCGCTCTACCAGCGCCTCGGATGGCACCCGCTCGACAAGGACGTACTCGTCGAACAACCCGAAGGCTGCCTCGTGACCATGCCGCTGCGGACCATGGTGACGCCCCTGCGCGACGACGCCCGGTGGCCCTCAGGGCCAGTACGGCTGTCCTCACTCCCTATGTGACGGGCCCCCTCTAGCAAAAGCCGCGCAGCGCGGCGTTCCGGGCGGACGCCGTGCGTCGTCAGTCCTTGCCGCGCCCCGTCAGGGCGTCCCTGAGCCGGTCCACCATGCCCGTGCCGGGGGCCAGCAGCTTGTTGGCCGACGGGGTGTCAGGAGCCGACGGGTGCGGCCGGGTGGGCGCCGTCTTCTTGGCCTGGCGGACCTTGTCACCCAGCTTCATCAGCTCCTCTTCGGAGGCCGCCGACCGCAGCCGGGGGAAGAGGTTGTCCTCCTCGTCGCGGACGTGGCTGCGGATCTCGGTCATCAGCTCACCGATGAGCCGGTCGAACTCCGGATCGTCGGCGCCGACGGCTTCGAGCGCCTTCATCGTCCGTTCGGCCTCGGCGTGGTCCTCGATCTCCTTGTCGGCGACCGTGTCACCGTCGGACAGGAACTCGCGCACGGCCGGGTACAGGTACGCCTCCTCGGCGACCGAGTGCCGCACCAGCTCGATCACGGCCTGGTCGGCGTACTTCTTGCACTGCTTGTCCCCCGGGCTCAGGGCCTCGATCTTCCCGAACAGCTCCTCGACCTCGCGGTGGTCGGTGGTCAGTTCCGCGATGACGTCCCCGCCGTGTCCCATGGGCGTTCCCTTCTTTCACGCTGCGCTGTCCGGAATGCCTCGACCGTGTATCCACGGCCCAGCGCCCGCAAACCGGGTGGGCATTCGGCGCATCCGCTCACCGCGTGGCACCCAGTGGGCGGCACTGCGATGGAATGCCGTCTGTGGGGTACGCCTGTTCTGACCCGGGTCCACACGTCGTCGAGGGGGCGTGTGCTGCTGTCCCGAAGCAGAGCACGGCTGAAGCAGAGGGCCCGGCTTGACGAAGGAGCAACGGCATGGCGAGTGAACAGCCCGACGGCATTGCAGGACGCGACAGGTCCTTGGCGCTCCCGGTAGCGGAGCAGGCAGGCTGGGACGAGGTCGACGTGCGCGCGGTGGACACCGTACGGCTGCTGGCGGCCGACGCGGTGCAGAAGGTCGGCAACGGGCACCCGGGCACCGCGATGAGCCTCGCCCCTCTGGCCTACCTGCTGTTCCAGAACGTCATGCGGCACGACCCGGAAGACGACCAGTGGCTGGGACGGGACCGGTTCGTGCTGTCCTGCGGGCACTCCAGCCTGACCCTGTACATCCAGCTCTACCTGGCCGGCTACGGCCTGGAGCTGTCGGACCTGGAGGCGTACCGGACCTGGGGCTCCGCCACTCCCGGCCACCCCGAGCACCGGCACACCCGCGGAGTGGAGATCACCACCGGACCGCTGGGCCAGGGCCTGGCCAGTGCGGTCGGCATGGCCATGTCGGCCCGCCGCGAACGCGGACTGCTGGACCCCGACGCCGAGCCGGGCACCAGCCCCTTCGACCACCACGTCTACGTCATCGCCTCCGACGGCGACCTGATGGAGGGCGTCGCCAGCGAGGCCGCCTCCCTGGCCGGCCACCAGCAACTCGGCGACCTCACCGTCTTCTACGACTCCAACCACATCTCCATCGAGGACGACACCGACGTCGCCTTCAGCGAGGACGTACCCGCCCGCTTCGCCGCCTACGGCTGGCACGTACAGACCGTCGACTGGACCGGCAGCGGCAGTTACGTCGAGGACGTCGACGCGCTGCTGGCCGCCACACGGGCCGCGAGGGAGGAGACCGGCCGCCCGTCGCTGATCATGCTGCGCACCCTGATCGGCTGGCCCGCCCCGAACAAGCAGAACACCGGCAAGGCCCACGGCTCCGCGCTGGGCGAGGACGAGGTCGCCGCCACGAAGAAACTGCTCGGCTTCGACCCCGGCGCACACTTCACCGTCGAGGACGAGGTCCTGGCCCGCACCCGGCAGGCGGCTGAGCGCGGCCGTCAGGCGCACGCGGCATGGGACGAGACGTTCACGGCCTGGCAGAAGGCCAATCCCGAGCGCGCCGCGCTGCTGGAGCGGCTGCGGCAGCAGGAACTGCCCGACGGCTGGACCGACGCGCTGCCCGTCTTCCCTGCCGATGCCAAGGGAATGGCCACCCGGGCCGCTTCCGGCGAGGTCCTCAGTGCGCTCGCGCCGGTCCTGCCAGAGCTGTGGGGAGGATCGGCCGACCTGGCCGGAAGCAACAACACCACCATGGACGGCGAGCCGTCCTTCCTCCCCGCCGACCGCCAGACCAAGGACTGGAAGGGCGGCCCCTACGGGCGGACCCTGCACTTCGGAATCCGCGAGCACGCCATGGGCGCGATCCTCAACGGCATCGCCCTGCAGAGCCTGACACGCCCCTACGGCGGCACCTTCCTGACCTTCTCCGACTACATGCGCCCTGCCGTACGCCTGGCCGCCCTCATGCAGCTGCCCGCGACCTACATCTGGACCCACGACTCCATCGGCCTGGGCGAGGACGGTCCCACCCACCAACCCGTCGAACAGCTCGCCGCGCTGCGCGCCATCCCCGGCCTCGACGTCGTGCGGCCCGCCGACGCCAACGAGACCACCGCCTGCTGGCAGACCATCCTGGAGCACACCGACCGGCCCGCCGGCCTGATCCTGAGCCGGCAGAACCTGCCCGTCCTGGACCGCGGCAACGGCGAGTACGCCCCGGCCCGGGAAGCGGCCCGCGGCGGTTACGTCCTCGCGGACGCCGTCGACGGAGCACCCGAGGTGATCCTGGTGGCCACCGGCTCCGAGGTCCACATCGCCCTTGAGGCCCGCACCCTGCTGGCCGCGGAGAACCTCGCCGTGCGGGTGGTGTCGATGCCGTGCCGGGAGTGGTTCGCCGCCCAGCCGCAGAGCTACCAGGACTCCGTCCTGCCACCCTCCGTCCGGGCCCGCGTCAGCGTCGAAGCCGCTGTGGCACAGGGATGGCGCGAGGTCATCGGCGACGCCGGGCGAGTCGTCAGCCTGGAACACTACGGCGCTTCCGCCGACTACCAGCGCCTCTACTCCGAGTTCGGCATCACTCCCGAAGCGGTCGCCGCCGCTGCCCGTGACAGCATCAACGACGCCCAGCGCACCGTCCGCCCCGGTGGCCACCAGCACACGTCAGCACCCACCGAAGGCGGCACCGGCGACCGCCCGTAGATCTTCATCCCCGCACCGGTGAGGTTTCGACCTTGTGCACGGGGTCGTCAGCCGAGTTGCGACTGGGTTTGCTCGGCGAGCTTCAGGTGGGTCTGCAGGACGGGCAGGTCCTTACGGGCCTCGTTGATCACTTGCTGGTTGCTGCCGCTGGAGATCAACATGCAAGGCATCGCCCTGCGCGTCCGCAACCGTCACCTTTCAACGGAGTCCCCACGTGAGTCTGACTGTCGCCCGGACGTCCGCCGGGCAACCGGCTCCCGGCGATGCGCGGTATCTCTTCCACATCACCTGAGGAAGAAGAACGCCGGTTGCGTCTCCAACGCCGCTGCCGCCTATCGCTTGCGGGCCGCCGCGGCACACGGGGAACGGGACAGCCAGCGCGGGGGTACTGCGGTAGGAGCACCGGGCTCGATCGCTGGTACAGACGCCCCGTCGTGACGGGTCCGCGCGATCAGTTCAAGTTCGCGGAGGGGTTACGAGCGCTGTCGCAGGCCGTGTGCTCCCCTTCGGCCGGCGCACCAGCCCCGCCGGCGGTGGTCACACGGTCGACGGAGCCCTGCGGCCCTGCGCTGGTGGGATTGTCGGCGATCATGGTGGTGACTGCTTCGCTCGTGGTGACATGGACCGGCAGGATCGTGTCGACACCGGTGAGGACGAGCATCCGCATCAGGCGGTCGGGGACGTTGGCGAGCCCGAGTGCACCGCCCACCGCCTGGGCGGCGTGCCAGAGACCGATGAGCGCGCTCAGACCGGCGGAGTCGCAAAAACCGACCTGTGACAGGTCCAGAACCAGGTGCGGGGACCCCTGCTCGATGATCGTCGAGGCGTCGCGGCGCAGGGTTTCCGCGGTGCGCATGTCCACGTCCCCGGCGACTGTGGCGATGGCGAGGCCGGGACGGGGGTGCTGGACGGTCAGCTGCAGCGTGTCGGTCACGTCGGTCATCGCTCCTGGCCGAAGTGTTCGGGCGCGGTGGCGGTGTGGGCGGTGGCAGCGACACTGCCGTCGGGCATGGTGTGAGGGTGGGGGACGGACAGGGCCAGCAGCGCCACGTCGTCGCCGGCTCCGTCGGGCAGCGAGGCCAGCAGGGTGATGCTGTCCTCGACCAGGGAGGTGGCGGTGACGGGTCCGGTGCGCTGGTGGAGGAAGCCGGTCAGGCCGTCGTCACCGAGTATGGCGCCCTCGGTGGTGCGGGCTTCGGTCAGCCCATCGGTGTAGAGGAACAGGCTTTCCCCGGCTGTCAGGGAGAAGGTGGTCTGGGCGAAGGGCGCCTGGGGAAAGGCGCCGACGAGCATGCCGCCCTTGGGGCGTACGGCCCGCACCCAGACGGCGCCGCTGTCGTCGGGGCGTACGTGGTAGGCCGGCGGGTGGCCGCCGGTGGCGAGGGTGACGGTGAAGCCGCCGTCCTCCCGGGGCTCGAGGAGGCCGAAGAGGACGGTGCAGAAGCGGCGGCCGGCGGTGACGTCGGTGAGCAGCATGGTGTTGAGCGAGCTCAGCACGGTGACGGGGTCGGCGTCGATCTGGGCCGTGGCGCGCAGGGTGTGGCGGGCCAGGGCGGTGACGGTCGCCGCCTCGGGGCCTTTGCCGCACACGTCACCGAGGAAGAACGCCCACCGGCCGCCGTCGAGGGGGAAGACGTCGTAGAAGTCGCCGCCCACGTCGTGGGCGGAGGCGGTGCGGTAGTGGCAGGCCAGTTCCAGGCCCGGCACCACGGGAAGGGCCGGGGGCAGCAGGGTGCGCTGGAGGGTGGAGGCGAACGCGGCGATGGCGGCCTTGTCCTGCTCCGCCTTCTCCCGCGCCGCCCGCTCCGCCTCGGCCCGCGCCCGTTCCGCCTCGGCATGCCGCCTCTCCGCCTCCCGGCGGGCCTGCTCGTCGCGCAGGGCGCGCAGCGCCGACAGCCGCAGCTCCATCTCGTCCAGCACGATCGCGGCGAGATCGGCAAGAGTGGCGGTGTCCTCCTCGGTGATCGAGCGCGGCCGGGTATCGAGGACGTTGACCGTGCCCAGCTTGTGCCCGTCGGGGGTGATGATCGGTGCGGCGGCGTAGAAGCGCACCCCCATCTCCCCGGCGACCAGCGGATTGTCTGCCGCGACGGGGTCCTTGAGGGTGTCGGGGATGACCATCGTGTCATCACGCAGGATTGCCGAGCCGCACAGGCCCGGATCACGGCCGATCTGCGCGACACCTTCCAGGCCGTGGGCGGCCTTGAACCAGATGCGGTCGGTGTCCACGATCGTGACGGTCGCCACCGGCACGTCGAAGAGCCGGGCGGCCATCGCCGCCACCCGGTCGAACGCCCCGTCGGGCGGAGTGTCGAGGATGTCGTAGCGGCGCACCGCCGCGATCCGGGCCGCCTCCGCGTCCGGGTCGGGGACCAGCTCGGGGCGGCGCCCGGGAGCCGGGTCGGTGGCCGATGCCTGCTGCATCATCGGCTTTCCTCTCCGTCGATGGGCTGCCGCCGTGAACGGCACGAACCGACGCAGCCTAAATCGACAACACGCCCGAACGCCAATGCCGCCGTCGGCCGGGCCCCGGTCGCGGTCTGCCGTGCGATGTGCCGGGTCGGCGTCGGTGGGAGGGCCCTACGGCGGGGCCTGACTCAGGTGAGCGCTGACTGCTGTGCCCTGATCACACTGTGCCGACCGCTGGCGAGGGGGCGGTGCGTCGCTGGGCAGAGCTGACCGGGCTGCGGCCGGGCCGTGGGTCCATGGGCGAGAGACGCTCGACAGGCCCTTATGAAGAACATGCTCGCATCAGCGGCCATCGAACAGCGGCCGAATCCGGGGTGCGTGAAGGTGCCTCACCCGCACGCGTGCGGGACAGCACGTCGCGCAGGCCGCTCCCCTCACTCCGCCACCGAACCGACGCGGCACGAGCGGGCCGGCTCGATGAAGGCGGCCACCACATCCATGCGTCTGCGCTGCTCCCCGCCGTAACATCCATGTTTGTCACCGTGGCGTCCCATCGCTCTGCAGGGGGCAAGCGCTGAAGTTCAGGCTTCGAAACGCCGTCAGCTCGGAGCATGCCGCCGAGGGGCGAGAAGGGTCGGTCGGGCCTTCTCACGGCGGACCGCGTGGGCGATGGCGCGCGCCTCGATGCCCGCCTGGCGGAGAACCCCCGTGAGGGGATTGGTGTAGCCGGCGAAATACAGGCGCGGGGCTTCGGGATGGGTTTCCGCGCCTGCGACGAGGGGGAGTCCGTCCTCGTCGAGTACGCCGAGGGATCCCACCAGGTCGTGAAGGTTGGTCCGGTACCCGGTGGCGGCGATGACCGTGTCGGGCCGCAGTAGGGTGCCGTCGGCCAGTACCACGTCGGGCCCGTCGAATGCCTGGACGGCCGGGACCGGTTCGACCCGCCCGGACCGCACGGCATTCACGAAGCCGTGGTCAAGCACCGGGTTGACCCCCTGGCGGGCGTTACGGGTGTACAGGCCCGTGCGGGGCCGCGGCAGTCCCCGCGAGGTCAGGTCGGGTACCGCGACACGTTGCGTGAGCAGGGAGCTGCGGTCGCGCCACGCCAGCGGGAGGGCGTCCGTCAGCCGGCCGACCGCGTGCCATCGGGCGCTGGCGCGGGGCAGGATGTTGGGCGGAGTACGGACTGAGATCTGTACCCGTGCGGCTCCGGCCCCGGCGAGGACGGCGGCGATCTCGGTACCGCTGTTGCCGGTGCCGACTACCAGGACGTGTTGCCCGCGGTAGGGCGCCGGAGAGCGGTAGCGGGCCGAGTGCAGCAGCCTGCCGGTGTAGGCCGAACGCCCGGGCCAGTGGGGGACGTTCGGGGCGTGGCAGCGGCCGGTGGCAACCACGACCGCGTCGGTGGTGATGGGGCCGTCCGGGGTGTGGACCAGCCAGCGGGGACCCGAGCCTGGATCGGCGCGCTGGATGCGCAGTACCGGGGTGGTCAGCCGGACGTTGAGCCGGTGGTGGGCGGCGTAGCTCTCCAGGTAGCGCACGTAGTCGTCGCGGCTCACCCACGGGCCGGCCTGGCGCGGTACGGGCAGGCCGGGGAGTTTCGAGGTGCCGGGGGTGGTGTGCAGACGCAGGTGGTCGTATCGCTGCGCCCAGCTGGCTCCTACGCGGTCCGACCGTTCGAGGATCACGGTCGGTACGTGGAAGCGTTTCAGTAGCGCGGCGGCCGCCAGGCCGTGGGGGCCGGCTCCGATCACAATCGTGGGAGCGCTGAAGTCTCGCTGTGGTGTCGGGGGCATCGATCACTACAACGGCAGACCGCGGCGCACGTCACGCCTGACTGGCGGGTGTGGAACATCGAGCCAGCGCCGTTACACCGGCCGGTATGCAGTCGTTGGGCATCGGGCGGCAGCGCGCCGCCCCGCACGACGGGCCCGGCACGCCCGGTCCGGACCGTCCGGGCCGGAACGTCCGGGCCGGACGTGGCTGAGCCGTCATGAGCCGGGCAGGCCGGCGGACGTGAGCCTGCGCGGACCCCGACACCGTGGCGGGATTTCCTGCGGGCCGGCTCGCTCCACCTGTCCGATCTTTCAAGGGGCTCATGTGCAGGCAGTAATCACGCGACACCGGCCACGGCTGCTGATCAGCGGAGTCTGCAAGGCGTACGGCCGCAGGCAGGTCCTGCGCGACGTGGACCTCGACGTGGCCGCCGGGACGCTGGTCGGAGTCGTCGGCGAAAACGGCGCGGGGAAGAGCACGCTGCTTCAGGTCGCCGTAGGACACCTCGCACCCGACCGCGGAACGGTGACACGGACTGGGGCAGTGGGGTACTGCCCGCAACGGGCCGTGCTGAACGACGCATTCACCGTCGCACAGCATCTGCGGCTGTTCCGGACGGCCTACCGGCTGCCGACCCTGGAACGCGCCGACGAGCTGATGGAACTGCTGGCACTGAGCGACTGCCGACGACAGCAGGTCGGCGAACTCAGCGGTGGAACACGGCAGAAGCTGAACCTGCTGATCGCTCTCATGCACGATCCTCAGCTGCTTGTCCTGGACGAGCCCTACCAGGGCTTCGACTGGGACACCCATCAGCGGTTCTGGACCCTGGCCGCCGACCTGCGTGATCGAGGCCGGTCGATCATCGTGGTGTCTCACCTGCTGCACGACCTGCACCACTTCGACGCGATCGCTCACCTGCGCCAGGGCCGTCTGCACTTCGAGGAGACCGTCCGATGAGGCTCTCCTGGACGGCATTCACCCAACTGCTGCGCTGCACTCTGCTGGGCCACCTGCGCAACCGGCTGGCCCTCGTTCTGGCGGTCGCGTTCATCCCCGTCTGGATCACCGTGGCACGCCTGTGCACCTCCGACCAAGTGGTGCGCATCTCGCTGGACGCCATCAGCGCCCCTGTCTCCGCCCCGGCCGGCCAGGTGGGGCAGGTGGCCAGTGCGCTGGGCGCAGTCACCATGGTCGCGGGCTTCATCGCATTCACCGAGACCTTTCTGTCCCGGCAGTTGGACCGCCGTCTGCTGCTGGCCGGCTATCCCCGGCTGCCGATGTTGATGGCGAAGCTCGCTGCCATCGCCCTCACCGCCGCCGCGCTGGCCTTCTACACCACGATCCTGTTGTGCATCTCCCTGCCCGTTCGCCACGCGGCACCCCTGGCGCTGGCCCTCGCGGGCGCCGGCCTCGCCTATGGCGGCATCGGCCTTCTGCTCGGCGCCCTCGTCCGCGGCGAGTTGGAGGGCTTCTTCCTCATCATCATGCTCAGCCTGGTCGACACCGGCCTGCAGAATCCCGTCTTCAACACGCTCATGGATGTGGCGGGCGTGTCCGCGCTTCCCCTGTACGGCGTGACCCAGCTGGCGCTGAGCTCAGCTCTCACCCCGCACATCCCCTGGTCCTACGGCCTGCTCACACTGACTTGGTCCGGGGCGACCGGCGCCCTGGCGCTGCTCGTCCTCCACGCCCAGCGCCCTGCCCGCTCGCCATGGTTTCGCAGGACGAGAGTCCAGGCAGGGTGATCACGGTGAGGGCGGTCTACCTCACAGGCCCTCGTCGTCGGCCCTGAAGTCGTCCCACCACCGGTGTGCGCAAGGCTGTCGAGATCAGTGTCGTGCTGCCCCGAGTCGCCGTCGAAGGTGATGGCCGTACGCCGGAGCCGACCTAAACGCCAAGGTTCGATAACCGCGAGCAGCGCAGGAGCCTGCCGTACCCCCTCGCCAGACGGCTCCTCCTGACCGTCCCCGACCTGGACGGCGCCCGTCCTCCTCGGCGAAGCGGCATGCGGACACTGTGTTCTGGCCCCGCTCACCCGCGGGGCAGTGCGGGGCCCTCACCGCGCGAAGTCTTGGCGCGGCGGAGAGAGGCGCATGAAGTTGCAGCCCATCGGCTCAGGAGGCTCGACGGCCTGGCCTTCAATCCCACGCGGTCTGACTCACGCATGGGGCAGGCGGGTCATACGGGATGGGGGGTACGCAGGGCGATCATGGCGACGTCGTCATCGTTGTCGCTGGGGCGCACCTGGTCCAGCAGCAAGTCGCAGAATGAGTCGAGGGGGCGGTGGGCGAGGGAGGCCGCGTGGCGGCGCAGCCGGTCCAGTCCATGATCGATGGAGTGGTGCGGGGATTCGACCAGTCCGTCGGTGTAGAGCAGGAGCGTGGCCTGGGGTGGCAGGACGGTGTCGGCGTCGGGACGAGGTCTGGTGACTCCGGTGCCGAGGAGTATGCCGTGCGCCTCTTCGAGGTAGCGGGTCTGACCGTCGTGGGTGATGAGCAGGGGCGGCGGGTGGCCGGCGTTCGTCCAGCGTAGGCGCCACAGTGAGTCGTCGCCGAGTGTGAGCCTGGCGAGGATCATGGTGGCCATGGGTACCTCGGCTATGTGCATCACTGCCTCGTCGAGCCGAGTGACGACGGCGCTGGGTGTAGCCTCGGGTTGGGACCAGGCGAAGGCCCGCAGCATGTTGCGGACCTGCGCCATGCCGGCTGCGGCGTCGAGATCGTGTCCGACGACGTCGCCGATGGCCAGTGCGTGAGCGTGGGCGGCCAGGGCGAAGGCGTCGTACCAGTCACCGCCCACGGATGAGGCGTCCGGAGCGGGTACGTAGCGCGCGGTCATCTCCAGTCCCGGCAGGACGGGCAGCTGGGGCAGCAAGTGGCGTTGCATGGTCTCGGCGACTTTGCGCTGGCGCTGGTACAGGCGCGCGTTGTCCAGTGCCAGACCCGCCCGGCGGGTGAGATCCTCCAGCAGCGGCAGGTCGGCAGGGGTGAACGCGTCATGGCGCCGGGCCCGGCCCAGGGTCAGGGCGCCGAGCACGTCGCGCAGTCCGCGGATGGGTGCGATGGCGGCGGAGTGCATACCTGTCGCGGTGAACAGGCGCTGCTGCTCGACCGCTATACCGGAGTCGGGCGCACCTTGGTAGGTGGCGGGGCCGGCGAGTGAGGACGCGGCGCCGCGCAGGGCCCGTGACAGGGGCATCGGTGACTCTGTCGGCCCCGGAGGCATCGGGCCTTGCAGGTCCTCCCGCTCAACGAGAATGCCGTCCTTGTACTCCATCACGAGAACGCGTCGTACTTCGTCACGTTCGGTGAGCAGATCGAACACGGCCCAGTCCGCTAGCCGGGGCACGGTCAGGGCCGCCAGTCGGTGCAGTGCCTCGTCCGCGTCCAGGGTGGATGTGAGCCGCGTGGTCGTCTCTGCCAGCAAGGCCAGGCGGTCCAGTTCCGTCAGCGGCGCGGAGTGGCCGCCATCGCTGTGGCGCACGTCCCCTGGCTTCGGTTCGTACAACACCATCAGCGCACCTGTCCCGCCCGGAGCGGGTGAGTAGGGCGTGACCAGCCAGGACAACTGGACCAGAACGCCGTCCCCGCGGACGAACCACTCGGCGTCGCCATGCCTGGTATCCCCCGTGAGCAGCGCCTTCCTCATCCAGCATCGCGAGCGCGGCACCGAGTGCCCGTATCTGTCCCGGTGCAGCAGGTCGTGGAAGTCCTGACCTACGAGCTCTGAGGCTCCCCTGCCCAGCAGGCTTAGGGCTGCGCTGTTGACCGCGACGATGAGGCCGGCGTCATCGACCGCGATGGCGGACTCCCGCAGGTTTTCCAGCGTTCCACCGAGCAGGGCGCCAGAACACGCCCGAACCCCGGACAGGGCACTACTTTCCCTGCCGGGGGCGGCGACGTCGCCCATGTTCCCTCCTCCGTTCAAGCCCGAATCAGTTCGCCTACCCCGACCGGATCCCGGCATGCGTCGACAGCTCGTCTTCCCTGCAGTGACCGTTCGGATCACCTCCTGGTGGTGCAGGAGGAAGCTGTCCTTGAGTCCCGAGAGCAGGTCGCGAGTGATCAGGAGGGATGGGCTGTTGGTCTTGACGCTCTCAGCGCACGCGCGGAGCAATGAGCCCGAAAACGGCCCCTGAGCTGGTGTTCTTCGTGATTCTTCCGGTCGGACACCTTTTCGATGACCCCCCACGTCGGTGTGTCGCGATTACAGCGAGGCTGCCTCCAGCACGCCCTACGCCTACAACCTGTTCCTCGCGATCCAGAGCGCAGAGACTCTACTCGAAGCTGTTCGGCACCGAGCCGGCCAAGCTTCGCCCCGGCTACGCGAACTTCGCCGTCGCCGAGCCCCCGCTCAAGCTCGTCCTCATCGAGGGCGACGCCGGAGAGGAGACCCGCCTGGACCACCTCGGCGTCGAGGTCGGGAGCACCGAGCAGGTCACCGCCGCCACCGCGCGACTGAAGGACGCGGGGCTGGCCACCTTCGAGGAGAATGACACCTCCTGCTGCTACGCCGTCCAGGACAAGACCTGGGTGACCGGCCCGGGCCAGGAGCCCTGGGAGGTCTACGTCGTCAAGGCTGACGCCGACACGCTGGGCAAGAGGGCGGACGGCACGCCGGACGCCTGCTGCGGCACTGCGGCCTGCTGCACCCATGACGAGCAGTCCGTCGACCCGGCCCAGACGCCGGCCGAGGCGAAGGAGTCCGCGGGCTGCGCCTGCGGCAGCTGACCGGCTGGGACCCCGCTCAACCGCGCCGGCCCGGGCGGCGCGCGGCCAGGTCCTGTTCAAGAACGCCGTTCGCTTCCCTCAGCGCGTTGCCTTCGAGCTCCAGGACGTGGACGACGCGGACGAGTTGTCGGGTCAGGCCCCGGAGGTCGTCGCGTCCGGCGCGGACGCGGGGCAGGCCGGACGGCTGTCCGCCATTGCTGGTCACGAGTGGGCGGGAGTCAACTCATTCCCGCACTGCTCCGGCCACGTTGAGGGCTTTTTCCGGCGACGGCGGCCGGCTACCGGCAACTGCTCGCGTGGGCCCGTAAGCGCGGGACGGTGCGTCGAGCGGGGGTGGAAGGTACCGGCACTTTCGGCGCGGGCCTGTCCCGCTACCTAATGGCCCAGCAGATCCAGGTGTTCGAAGTGAACCGGCCTGACCGCTCGGCCCGCCGGCTGCTGGGGAAGTCAGACCCGCTCGACGCTCAGGCCGCCGCGCGGGCCGTGCTCAGCGGTCGCACCCGGGCTCGGGCCAAGTCCGGCGACGGTCCCGTGCACGGTGCTCGGATCTACAAACTCGCCAAGGACTCCGCGGTCAAGGCCCGTACCCAGGCGATCAACCAGCTCAAGGCCGTCCTGGTCATCGCGGACCCCGCCCTGCGGGAACAGCTGTGCAGCCTGGGCAATGCCGAGCTGTTCCGCACCTGTGCGCGCCTCGCCTCGCACAACGGTGGGGGAGACGAGGACGCGGTGACCCAGGCCACCCACCTGACGTTGCGCATGCTCGCCGAGCGTATCGAGCAGCTCACTGGACAGATCGACGAGCTGAAACAGCGCCTAACTGGGCTCGTCGAACGTCACGCCCCACAGCTGCTCGTACCGGTGGGTATCGGTCCGGACAGCGCGGTCACTCTCCTGATCACCATGGGGGACAACCCAGAGCGGCTGAACACCGAGGCATCCTTTGCTGCCCTTTGCGGAGTCAGCCCCATCGAGTACTCCTCCGGCCGGCGGCGCACGCGTCGGCTCAACTACGGCGGCGACCGGCAGGCCAACGCCGCCCTGCACCGCATCGTCTTCACCCGGCTGCGCCATGACCCGCGCACCCAGGCGTACTACGAACGCCGCACCCAGGAAGGCAAGACCCGACGCGAGATCATCCGATGCCTCAAGCGATATGCCGCCCGAGAAGTTTTCAACCTGGTCAGAGCGGTACCTGGCGTCCCCCTGTTATAGGGGCGTCTGTGACAGCGCCTGTGACAGGCCGGTGATAGGGCAAGGCCGCGCTGGGGAGCATGCCGGCGGGGCCTCGGCCGGAGCCACGAGACGAAGCCCCACGGGAGCACTCCGGTGGGGCTTCGTCTTCGAGCTCGACTGTGCTTGCGCGCATGACGCGCTCGACTCCTCATGCAGTTCGTGTTCCTGTGATGCGCTTGGCGACGCTGGATTTGCGATCGCAGCCAGCAAGACGGGACCCATGAGGTCACGCGGCCCCGCAGGGAAGCCGGGCGGGTGGATGTGCGACGTCGTGGCCATCGCTGGTGCTGCACCCCGTGATGAAACCGGACTTGGTCGTACGTGCCGGGCGTTCTGCGGTGACAGGGCACAATAGTCCGCACGCGGTGGCTGGGGGAGCGGCTCTGGGGAGGGCGTTGTGAAGTTCAGAAAGCGAACGCTGGAAATGCTTGGCGACCTCATTTGCGGGAACCTCGGTGCGGCGGATCCTCAAGCTGATGCCGAGCCTGCATATTTTCCGTATCGCTCAAGCAGCTACATCACTGAGTTTTTCGCCGAACTCGACATGGATTGGGAACACGACGGTTCGACGCGGCACCGCTGGGTCGCAGGGGTGCTGGAACAATTGCTGGCAGAGCCGCACGAGGGGCCTTCGCACCCACCGGAGTCCTTCTGTAAGGTGATCGACCACCTGATGAATCCGGCGGATGCCCTCAATGAGGGTCTCGACCGGCCCAATGCCCTGCGCTTGCTGAACAATGCGCTCGCCCGGGAAGGGTTCGAAGCCTTCTACGGGGAGGACCAGCACTGCTACCTGCGCCATATCGGAACGAACACTGTCTCGATGTTGGCCAAGAACCCACATCGTCCGTTGAGCGTTGCCGAGATGCAGCGGCGTACCGCACTTGCCGCGTTTCTGGACACGTGCAGCGAGGATGCACTCATTGAGGAAGTGCTGCTGCCACTGTTCCGGCAGCTGGGTTTTCACCGGATCACGGCGGCCGGGCACCGGGACAAGGCGCTGGAGTACGGCAAGGACATCTGGATGCGGTACACCCTGCCGACCCAGCACTTCCTGTACTTCGGCATCCAGGTGAAGCGCGGAAAGCTGGACGCCACCGGAAGGTCCAGGGCGGGCAATGCCAACATCGCCGAGATCCACAACCAGGCCCTGATGATGCTGGCGCACGAGATCTTCGACCCCGAGACCAACCGGCGCGTTCTTGTCGACCACGCGTTCATCGTGGCCGGCGGGGAGATCACCAAGGCTGCCCGCAACTGGCTGGGCAACGCTTTGGACGCGGCGAAGCGGAGCCAGATCATGTTCATGGATCGCGATGACATCCTGAACCAGTTCGTCGTCACCAACCTGCCGCTTCCCGCAGGCGCACCGCTCCCAGATACGGTGCCTTCCACGGGTGCCAGAGAAGCGCCGTTCTGATGCGATCGATGTAAGTCGTCTCGCCTGTTTGCTGGCCTTGCCTCGGCGGCGTCTGTCCCGTCAGTACAGCGGAGGCGGGGCCGGTTCGAGGGCGTGCCACTGCCAACTGGCAGGCGGTGGCGTGCGCTAGCCTCGATCTTGCATGAGGGTCCGCCGGCGGAGTCGGTGGACCCTTTCGCTTTCCGGAGCTGATGGTGGGCAGGCCGGCGGCCCGGCTGTCGCGTCGGGTGAGCGCCGGGTTCCACTGCCCGGGGCGGGTGATGTCGTCGTTGGGACGGTGGAAGGTTGCTGGTCAGCCGGGGCTGGGGAGGAGCGCGAGCCGTTCGAGGGCGGCGGTGATCTCGCCTGCCCAGGGCCAGTGTTGGGCGAGGCGGAGAATCCTGCGTCGGCCGGTGGTGACGAGCTGAGCGGCCGCGGAGATCAGGCGGAACCGCAGGCGGCGGGGTTCCCAGAGTCGGGCCTTGCCGGTGAGTGCGAGCATGGGCATCCAGGCGAGCAGGTCGAGGGCGATCTGGACGATCTCGAGCCAGACCTTGTTCTGGGCTGTCGTGTGGAGGGGCAGGTTGCGCAGGCCGGTGGCCCGGGCGGCCCGGATCCGGTCCTCGGCCCGGGCCCGCAGGCGGTGGCGGAGTTCGAGCTCGGCGATCGGCCGGTCAGGGGTGTTGGTCGCGAAGCACGTGATCCGCATGCCGTCCGCGTCCGTGATCCTCAATTGGGCGCCAGGATGGGGACGTTCCTTTCGGACGATCAGTCGCATGCCCTTCGGCCAGCCGTCCAGGACCTTGCCGGCGAGTTCGGCGACCCAGGCCCCGTCACGGGCCTCACCGTCGGTCTCGACGGCCGGGGTCCAGGCTGAGGCGGGGACCTTCAGTACGTGTTCGTGGATCGCTTCGGTGATCACCATGCCGACCGAGTAGGACAGCCATCGTCCGCGCTGGGCGAGCCAGGAAACGAAGTCGTGGGTGCCGCCCGCGGAGTCGGTGCGGATCAGGGTCTGCCTCCCTCGCCGGTAGTGCTTCGGCAGCTGGGCCAGGGCAAGTTGGGCGGTGGTGATGTGGTCGGCTGCCGTGTTGGAACCCGCGTTTCCCGGCCTGAGGAGGGCGGCGACGGGCTCACCGGTTCCGCCCGGTCCGTGGTCGAGGAAAGCCGTCAGCGGGTGATGGCCGTAGGTCTTCTTCCAGGTCGCGGCCGCGTCCTCCTTGTCGGAGTGGGCGATCACGAGGACGCCGTCGAGATCGATGACGACCTGGCCGTGGGCGTCCGGGGCGTTCTTGCCAGCCAACGACCAGGCACGACTACGGACTTCGGACCGTGCGGAGCGGATGGCCTGCAGGGCTTTCTCGCCGGAGGTGGCGAGGGTGTCGATCAGGCGGGAGATGGTCGGGTCGGAGGCGACCGGGCCGAAGACGGCCGGCTCACACCGCAGCATCGCGACATCCGCGAGGCAGTCCCCGCCCAGTGCGACCGTCAGAGCGACGTCCAGGAGGGCCTTGCCTGGATCGTGGACGGCCCGCGGCTTCCGCCAGGGAGCCAGAGCCTGGGATATGGCCTGGTCAAGACCGGTCTTGCGGACCGTTTCGACGAGCAGGACCGAACCGGCCTGGGAGACGACCTGGCGGCCGTCGTCCTGGACACGGACACGCGGGTAGGACCCGATAGAGTGCTTCACCTGGGAAGTGCCTCCGGCGGCGGCAGGAACAAGGACCTCGACAATCCTCATTCTTGCTGGTCAGAGGCACTTTCTGCTTTCCTGACCGCCTGTCGGACAGCCCACCTCGTGAAAGCGCGAGGCTAGGTGGCCGCCGGGGAGCGCGGCGACAGCCTGCTGCCGCCCTGACGACGTAGCCCCCCGGATGTCCTGCTCGTGATCGTCTTGTCACTGGTCACGGCAGGCGCGTACGAAGGGCTCCCGCGGGCACGCCGTCGCGGGAGCCCTTCCGCGCGGTGGGCAGGTGACGGTGTCGCGGCAGTGATGGGATGATGACCGGCGACATAAGGCGACGGCGGTCCGAGGAAGCCGGTGTGAATCCGGCGCGGTCCCGCCACTGTGACCGGTGAGCGAGTTCCGGCAGGCCACCGCCCCAGGAACGGGTGGGAAGGCGGGGCGAGCGGCGACCCGGGAGCCAGGAGACTCACGCGGTCGCCTCCTCCAGCAACGCCGGGGCGGATCTCCCCGGGAGGGGAGTGGTGTGATGCCCGAGAGGCCGACGGAAGAGGCGTCAGGCGCGCCTATGGAGGCGAACGGTCCGGTGCCGTGCCGAGTGGTCGTATGCCGCGATTGCTGCTGTGGCAGCCCCAAGGTGACCGGAATCGATCACGCCGCACAGACCGCGCGACTGCGGGCGGAGGTGCCGGTGCGCATCTCCGACTGCCTTGACGTGTGCGATCAGGCCAACGTCATCGTCGTACAGCCGTCCGCCGTGGGCCGTGCCGCCGGTGCGCGGCCGGTGTGGCTGGGGCTCGTCAACGACACGGACGCGACGGAGGACATCATCGCCTGGGTACGCGCCGGCGGCCCGGGAGTCACTCCGTTGCCGGACATCCTCGACCTGTATGCCTTCACCCCTCCACGCCGCACTGTTACTTCCTGAGGCTTGCGCGCCGTTGGGCTCCGCCCCCGTAACGCCGGAGACCTGATGTCGCGAAGTCTGACTGAGGCTCGTCAAATCCCCATACAATGAGCACAGTTCGACCGCACACAGGACGGTGATCGGTGTGCGCGCGAGCTGTCAGCACGACAACCGCATAGGCGCGTGACTGGGGGAAGCCGGTGGGAGACCGGCGCTGACCTGCAACCGTGTGCGGCCGTGAGGCTGCGAGTCGGGATACCCGGCGCGTGCCGTGATCGCTTCCCACTGTCATGGTCTGCAGCGCGGAGCCGAGAGCCTCGTTCGGGTCACCCTGGCCTGGTGCGTCCAGTCGTCGTACAGCACGGCGACGGGCCCGCCAACCCAGGTGCCGGCCCGCTCGTACGGCGATGGGCTGCGGGCCACCCCATCAGGAAGGCTCGAGCCTTGCACCGTACATCCGCACGTCGCACCATGATGGCCGCAACCGCCCTCGGACTCGCCCTCGCCTCCGCGCCGGCCGTCGCGCACGCCGACAGCACGCCGGGCACGAACGCTCCCGTCAAGGTGACCCTGACCGTGCAGGGACCGGACGGCGTGCTGTTCAAGGGGAAGATCAGAACCCGCGGTCACGAGGTCACCACCGCGACCGGCGGTACGCACAGATGCGACGGCACCAACGGCGGCGCCAACCCGTCCGCCGTGCCGACGCCGACGGCGGCCCTCGACGATGCCGCGAGCAAGCGGCACTTCACCTGGGACGGCACCTGGTACACATCGTTCGACGACTACTCGGTCGACACCATCAAGAACGTTAGCGGTGGTGGGAGCGCCTACTGGAACATCTCGGTCAACGGCACGTCCACCCCGGTGGGCGGCTGCCAGTTCAAGCTGAACGCCGGTGACAAGGTGGCGTTCACCTGGACGGCGTTCTGATCCCTCCTCGTCGTCACCGGCTGGGGAACGGACGTGCCTCGACCGGTGTGACCGGCTCTCCGGTCCGCACGCCGTGCAGGAGGTGGGCGATCACCTCCGCACCGCGCACCACTCGTGGCCCCGGGCGGTTGAAGTAGGACGGTCCGTCCAGCACCCACACACGGTCGGACCGGACGGCGGGCAGGTCCGACCAGCCTGGCAGTCCGGTGAGCAATGCGGCTTCACGCAGGGTGCGTTCGGGCGGGAAGCCGCACGGCAGGACCATGACCACGTCCGGCTGTGCGGCGCGTACCGCCTCCCAGGTCATCGGCTTGGTGTGCTCGCCCGGCGCGGCGAGGAGAGGTTCGCCGCCGGCGGCCGTGATCTGCTCGGGCACCCAGTGCCCGGCCGGCCACAGCGGGTCGAGCCACTCGATCGCCACCACCCGTGGCCGGGCACGTCGCGCGATCGCCTCACGGACCCGGTCCAGCCGGGCCAGCAGCGCCGCTCGCTTGCGCTCGGCGTGGTCCCGTACGCCGAGCAGCTCGCCCACCGTGACCAGGCAGTCCAGGACGTCGTCGAGGGTGCGGGGCTCCAGGCTGAGGACACGGGTGTCGGCGTCGAGCAGTCGTACCGTGCGGCTGACCTTCTCGTACGAGACTGCGCACACGTCGCACAAGTCCTGGGTGAGGATCACGTCGGGACGCAGGGCAGCCAGCGCCTCGGTGTCGAGCGTGTACAGCGACGAGCCCGAGTGCGCCGACCCGCCGACGGCGTCGGAGATCTCCCTGCTGGACAGCGCGTCCTGGTCGAGGTCCGCGCCGGTCACCACGGGTACGGATGCCACCTCGCGCGGTGGCCAGTCGCACTCGTGGGTGCGGCCGACCAGCTGGTCCGACAGTCCGAGCTCGGCGACGATGTCGGTCGCGGCGGGCAGCAGGGAGACGATGCGCATACCCCGACTCTAGGTCCCGCCGCGTCCGACAGGGCTGCCGTCAGGCGCCCCAGCGCACGGCGATCGTGTCACCGACGCCGACGACCGCGCCCCGCGTGGCGGAGGTGAACGACGAGCCGTCGATGCTGACCTTCCACGTGTTGGATCCGCTGTTGGCCTTGCCGTTGACAGCCGTGATGGTGCCGGTGCCGGAGGACGGGGCCACACTCGTGACGCAGCCGGACGGCGTCGCGCCGCTCGTGGCCGCGTCGAGGACGGCGCCCAGTGTGGTCGTCGAGCCGGTCGGGGTAAGGGCGACGGAGCACACCTTCAGGTTGCCCGCGCCGTCGTCCACGGTGAGCGCCAGCTTCGTCGCCGTACCGGAGGTGAGGGAGGACTGGCCGACCCACTGCGGCGCACCCGGCGTGGTGGGTACCGGCGGCGTGGCCGTGAAGCCGCCGCCAGCCACCGCCCGCAGTCCGTCGATCGAGGAGTACGCCGTCGGGGAGGTGTCGGAGGGCAGGTACTTGAATCCGCCGCCCGGGTTGAACTGCTGCGCGATCAGGAAGTCCACCGGTGTCTTGCCCATGGAGGTGCGGAAGTCACCGGTCTGCGGGTCGATGCCGCAGGCGTTGAGGCCGGATACCGCCCATCCGTTGGAATCGGTGTTGACGCCGAACATGGCGTTGAAGGCGCCGCTGTTCGGCACGAGCTTGCTCTTGAGGAACGCCTTGGCCTGCACGATGTCGGTGTCGGTGTTCGGCACGCCCGACACGCACAGCGCGGCCATCGCGGCTCCGGTCATGTCGATGTCGCTCGCGGCGGAGAGCTGGCTGGGATTGCCCTCGGCCTTGCTGTAGTTCCAGCCGCCGTCGTTGTGCTGGTTGGCCCGCAGGCGGGTGACGACGGCGTCGCGCAGCGCCTGCGGGATGCGGGCCTGCCCGGCCTGGGTCTTGGCGCCGTTCAGGGCGAGGGCTGCGAAGACGGTGCCGTTGAAGTTGGCGGACGGGCCGATGTAGCCCGGCTCGGAGGTCTGCCAGTAGCCGTAGATGTCGGCGATCAGGTTGCGGGAGGCGGAGACCCGGGCCGGGTCGATGCCTGCGGCGTAGGCGTTCAGCGTGGCGCGCTCGTAGTCGGTGACGACGGGGGACGACGACGGCCAGCCCGAGGTGGACAGCAGGTTGCGGTAGACGGTTCTCGCGTTCTTGCTCGTGTCACCGCCGGGCGTCACGTCCACCGCGGCGGTCCCGGCCGAGGCGAGCGCGCTGAACGCCCACTCGTTGGACAGTCCGGAGCCGGCGTACGAACCGTCCGCCGCCTGAAGCGACTTGAGGTAGGCGACACCGTTCGTCTTCGACGTGGCGATCTGCGCCGGCGTGGAGGTCGCCGACGCGGGCAGTGTGGTGAGGACGAAGGCGCCGAGTGCGGCGGCAGCGGTGAGGGCGGTACGGCGGTGGGACAGCGAACGGGGCATGGCCTGCTCCTTGGATGGAGGACGCCGGCCGGACCCGGTGCCGGGCCGGAAGCGGCCCGCGGAGCAGCGGGTGTGGCCGCCGTCCGGAACGCGTGGACCGGCTTCCATGAGTGCTTCACCGCTTGGGCATTCGGGCTCGGGCCGGCCCCCGCCGTCCCACACCGCTGCGCGTCAGCCCCGGACTCCCACCGGGTTCCCCCACTCGGCAGACCGGGACGGTACCCGACCCGCATCCGGGCCGCCACCGCTCACACAGGCCGGCCTGTAGGCAGCCTTGACGCTTGTTGTGAAGCGTGTTCAAATCCGGCTGATACGCAATGAGTTCCAGGGGAAGCCGGTCGAATTCCGGCGCTGACCCGCAACCGTAGGCCCGGCACCACCGGGCGAGCCGGAATGCCTGGAGCGTGTTCTTCAGCAACAGACGCCGTCGTGGACTGCGGCGTGGTGCGACCAGCTTCCGGCTGCCGGGACCTCCCGTGCGACGGAGGCTTCCTGCCACGTCCGCGCGTCCGCTCCGGCAGGCGCGAGGGGGCCGTGGTGGGAACGGGGAAGCGAAGAATCGGGACCGCGGTGGCGGGCCCACGACGAGTGGTGTCGCTCGCGTCGGCCCTGTTCGTCCTGTTGGCCGCCTGCGTGAGCTTCCTCACGACGACCCCCGCCGCGGCGGACGGTGTCGGGAAGTGCACCGCGACCAAGGGTGCCGTCGTCGCCGTCGACTTCGGGCCGTTCGGCGGCAAGGTCGTCAGCGGTTGCGACACCACGCCCACCACCGGCTACGACCTGTTGCACGACGCCGGATTCACCACGACGGGCACCCAGCACGACGGCCCCGCCTTCATCTGCCGCATCGGCTACGGCACCTTCAACTCCGGTACGCAGTACCCGACTCCGGACAAGGAGTCCTGCGTCCTGACCCCGCAGGTCACGGCGTACTGGTCGTACTGGATCGCCTCTCCCGGCCAGGACGACTGGACCTACAGCCCGTACGGTGCCATGGCCCGCAAGCTCAAGAACGGCGACGTCGACGCCTGGGTCTACGGCGGCACGGACGTCGGCGGGAGCACGGGACAGCCCACGTTCAGCCCAGCCGACGTACGCAAGGGTGACATCCACACGCCCGACCCCGGGACGCCGACCGGCGGCCCCGGCAAGATCGACGTGGCCGCCGCCGCGACGTGGCTCAAGGGACGCCTGACCGACGGCGAGCGCGTCGTCGACGACGGCGCCATCACCCCGAACTATTCGCTGACCGCCGACACCGCGTACGCGCTCGCCGCCGCGGACGGCAAGAGCGCCACGCTCGACAAGGTCACCGGCTTCCTCGCCGCCCACGTCGCCGACTTCGCCTACCCGAACGGCACCGACCAGGTGCCCGACGCCACCGCCGTCGCCCGCCTGGCCCTACTCGCCGAGGCCACCGAACGCGACCCGCGCGCCTTCGGGGGCCGCGACCTAGTCGACCTCCTCACGAAGAACGTGTGCGCGGCGGGCCCCGAATCCGGCGAGGCGACCCCCGGCTGCACGGCGAAGGGCGACTTCCGGGCCTCGTCCTACACCGAGGGCCAGGCCCTGTCCGTCCTGGCCCTGGTCCGAGCCGGAGTGACACCCCCGGCCGCTACCGTCGACCGCCTCACCCAGCTCCAGTGCAAGGACGGCGGCGTCACCAGCATCCTCATCCGCACGGGCGAGTACTGCGACGGCGACCCGGCCTCCACCGGGCTCGTCGCCCTGGTGCTGCACAAGACCGGCGGTCACGAGAACGCGGTGGCCAAGGCCCGCACCTATTTGACCAAGGCGCAGCGAGCGGACGGCGCTTTCCTCGGCTACACCGGCTCCACGACCGGCAGCGTCACCGCGACCGCGTACGCCGCGCAGGCCCTGCGCGCCCTCGGCGACACCAAGCGCGCGGACGCGGCCGTCGGATGGCTGTCCCGGCACCAGCTCAAGGGCGGCGGTTTCGGCTTCGAGGAGACCGACACCGACCCGGCCGTCTACGCGACCCCGCCGGCCGTCCTCGCCGGTGCCGGAACCAGCCTGGCCACCCTCACCACGAAGAAGCCCACACCCCCGTCGACGCCGCCGACCAACAAGCCCACCGTCTCACCGAGTGCCCCCGCCCCCGGCGCGGGTCCCGACCTGAAGAAGGGCGTCGCCTACCTCACCAAGGGGACCAACCTGAAGGGCGGCCAGTACTACGGCGACGGTTTCGGCACGGGCCGCGCCGACTTCGGTCTCACCATCGACGGCGCCTACGCCCTCGCCGCCACCGGACTGAACAACGCCAAGCTGCGCGGCATCGTCGACTTCCTCGACCACCGGGGCAAGGACGGTGCGGGCCGTACCGTCAACGACTGGACCTCCATCGGCACTTCCTACGCGGCCGGAGGATCCATCGGCAAGACCGCCCTGCTCGCCGAGGCCGTCGGCCGCAACCCGCGCCACTTCGCCGGCCACGACCTGATCGCCGCGCTCGCCAAGGCCGTGTGCACCAAGGCGAGCAAGGCACCCGACCGCTCCTGCGCGGCCAAGGGGGCCTACACCTACGCGCCCTCCGTCTTCGCCCAGTCCCTGGCCGTCATGGCGCAGCTGCGAGCGGGCGAGAAGGCTACCGCCGCGCAGCCGCTCTCCTATCTGGAGAGCCTGCAGCAGTCCAGCGGGGCCTGGCCGAGCCTGATCCCGTCCACGAACGACTCCGACGTGGATTCCACCGCCATCGCCGCCATGTCGCTCGACCTGGCGGGCGGTGCCAAGGCGAACAAGGCCGTGGCCAAGGCGCTGGCCTGGATCGCGTCCAAGCAGCTGTCCGACGGCGGCTTCCCAGGCGCCGCGGGCGACTCGGTGAACTCGGCCGCCCTCGCCGTGCAGGCGTTGTCCCTGGACGCCGGGAAGTACGCGGCGAAGATCGCCAAGGCACGCAAGTTCCTCGCCTCTCAGCAGAACACCGACGGTGGCTTCAATGTCGCCAAGGGCGGTCAGCACGGCTCCGACCTGCGCGCCTCCACCCAGGCCGTCAGCGGCGCCACTGGCATCTCCTTCGGCACACTGGAGCGCAGCCTGACCGGTACGTCCCAGCAGCCGACGCCGAGCCCCAGCGGCAGCGCCCCGGACATCATCACCACGGGCCAGTCGGGCGGCGGCGATGGCGGTGCGACCGGGGGCGCGGGTGGCGCCGGCGGGACGGCCGCGGGCGGAGACGGCGGCGTTCTCGCCTCCACCGGTGCCCAGGTCGGTACCCTCGCCGCGATCGCGGCCCTGCTGGTGCTCGCCGGCTGGCGCACGGTGGTCGTCGCCCGCCGGCGCACGGCCACAGGAGGCGGACGATGAAAGGCGCACGTCTCCTGCGTGTGCTCGCCGCGCTCGGCCTGACGAGCGCGGCGGTCGCCGCGACCGGCACCCCGGCGGCGGCCGACCCGCAGCCCATGGGCCGCTGCACCACCACCTCCGGCGTCGTCCTCGCCGTCGACTTCAGCCATTGGGGCGGCCCGGTCCTGCGCTCCTGCGGGACGACGCCCACGACGGGTTACGAGCTGCTCAACCAGGGAGGCTGGAGCACCGTCGGTACCGGACACGACGGCCCGGCGTTCATCTGCCGTATCGGCTACAGCGGTTACAAGAGCGGCAAGCAGTACCCGACGCCCGCTCAGGACGACTGCCTGCTCACCCCGCCGGCCTCCGCGTACTGGTCGTACTGGCACGCCGACCCGGGAGCGAAGACGTGGAGCTACAGCCAGCTGGGGGCGATGCTCTACAAGCCCAAGCCGGGCAGCGTCGACCTGTGGATCTTCGGCGGTACGAACATCCAGGGCACCGAAGGCCGCCCGAAGATCACCCCGGATCAGCTCCGCGCCCACAACACCAGGCCGCAGGGAGACGCGGGCCGGCCCACGTCCACGCACAAGGCACCTTCCCTGCCGCCCGACGTGGACACCGGCCCGGCTCCCGACCAGCGGACGACGGCTCCCCCCGAGCCGCCGTCGCACAAACCGAGGAAGCCGAAGCCCGGCAAGTCCGCGAGCCCGACACCGACTGCCACCCCCAGTGCCACGACGAGCAGCCCGGCGCCCACCGCGTCCCGCACCGGCACCAGGGTGCTCAACGCCGAGCCGGCCGCCGATGCCAGGCACGACTCCGGCTCGCTCGTCCCCGTGGCCACGGGAGCCGGTCTCGTGGTCCTGATCGGCGGTGCCGCCGGGTACGTGGCGTACCGGCGCCGTCGTACCGAGTGACCGCGGTGGCCCGTACGACCATGGAGGCGTCACCGGCCGCCGCGGCGGCCGGTGACGGCGGCTGGCGCGTTCCCCGCACCCTGCACCCCGTGGCCTGGTGGGTGTGGGCCCTCGCCCTCGCCACGGCCGTCAGCCGCACCGACAACCCGCTTCTGCTGTTCCTGGTCCTCGCCGTCCTCGGCTACGTCGTCACGGCGCGGCGCACCGAGGCGCCCTGGGCGCGCGGCTTCAAGTACTACCTGTACCTGGCCCTGACGGTCGTGACGATCCGGGTCGCCTTCCGGGCCGTGTTCGCGACCGGCATCACGCCGCACGACCACTTTCTGTTCTCCCTCCCGCACATTCCGACGCCCGCCTGGTACGCGGGCATCAGGATCGGCGGACCGGTGTCGCTGGAGGCGTTGCTGTCGTCGGCCACCGACGGGCTCAGGCTGGCCTGCATGATGTGCTGCATCGGTGCCGCCAACACCCTGGCCAACCCCAAGCGCGCGCTGCGCGTCCTGCCCGGAGCCCTGTACGAACTCGGGGTGGCGGTCACCGTCGCGATCAGCGTGGCGCCCCAGCTCGTGCAGAGCGTGCAACGCGTCTCCAGGGCCAAGAAGTTGCGGGCCGGACGTACCAAGGGGATGAAGGCGCTGAGGGGCATCGTGGTCCCTGTCCTGGAGGACGCCCTCGAACGCTCCCTGCGGCTGGCCGCCGCGATGGACTCGCGGGGCTACGGCCGGGCGGGCAGCGCCACCCGCCGGTCCCGCCGGGTCACGGGCGCGCTGATGCTGCTGGGCATGGGCGGCATGTGCGCGGGGGCGTACGGGCTCCTGGACGCCACCGCGCCCGCGCTCCTCGGGCTGCCGGCGATGGCCGCCGGGGCCGTCCTCTGCGTCGCGGGCCTGCGGCTCGGCGGCAGGCGCGTCACCCGGACCACCTACCGCCCCGACCCCTGGAACCTGCCCGAGTGGGCCGTCGCGGGCAGCGGGGTGCTGTCCGCGCTCCTGCTCTTCAGCAACCTCGGATACGACCCCGCCCAGCTCAACCCCACCTACTACCCGCTGACCTGGCCCGGCCTGCCCCTCGTGCCGACCGCCGCGATCCTCCTCGCCGGCACGGCCGGGTTCCTCGCACCTCCGCCCAGCCCCGTCCAGAAAGCCGACCCCTCGTGATCACCTTCGACCAGGTCACCGTCCAGTACGAGGACGCGGCCGGGCCCGCCCTGCGCGACGTCGACCTCACGGTGGAGGAAGGCGAACTCTGCCTCGTCGTCGGGCACACGGGCGTCGGCAAGTCCACACTCCTCGGCGCGGTCAACGGACTCGTCCCGCACTTCACCGGCGGCACCCTGTACGGCCGCGTCACCGTCGACGGCCGTGACACCGCCGATCATCCGCCCCGCGAACTCGCCGATGTCGTCGGTGTCGTCGGCCAGGACCCGATCGACGGCTTCGTCACCGACACCGTCGAGGAGGAACTGGCTTACTCCATGGAGCAGTTGGCGATCCCTCCGGCGACCATGCGCAAGCGCGTCGAGGAGACCCTCGATCTACTCGGTCTTGCCGGCCTGCGCCACCGTGCGCTGCACGAACTCTCCGGCGGCCAGCAGCAGCGCGTCGCGATCGGCTCGGTCCTCACCGCCCACCCCCGCGTCCTGGTCCTGGACGAACCCACCTCCGCCCTGGACCCGACCGCGGCCGAGGAGGTCCTCGCAGCCGTCACCCGGCTCGTCCACGACCTCGGCGTCACCGTCCTGATGGCCGAGCACCGCCTCGAACGCGTCGTCCAGTACGCGGACCGGGTCATTCACCTGCCCGGCGACGGCCACGCCCGCATCGGCTCACCCGCCGAGATCCTCCGCACGTCCACCATCGCACCACCGATTGTGGAGCTGGGCCGGGCCGCCGAGTGGTCTCCGCTGCCCCTGTCCGTCCGCGACGCCCGCCGCGCCGCCGCACCGCTCAGGGCCAAGCTGGCGGACCGCTCTCCCGCCCCGGTACGCCCGCCCGCCCCCGACGGGGAGCGGGCCCGGCTGCTGACCGCGCGCGGCATCACGGTCACCTACCGGGGCGTCGCCGCCGTACGCGCGGTGGACCTCGACCTGCACGCGGGCGAGGTCACCGCGCTCATGGGCCGCAACGGCTCGGGAAAGTCCTCCCTCCTGTGGGCCCTCCAGGGGTCCGGACCCCGCCGGGCGGGCAGTGTGAGGGTGGCCGGCGAGACCGGCGCGACGGATCCCCACGCGGTACCGCCCGCTCAGGCCAGGCGGCTCGTCGGACTGGTCCCGCAGACCCCAGCCGACCTGCTCTACCTGGAGAGCGTGAAGCAGGAACTCGACCAGGCGGACGCCGAGTCGGGCACCGAGGTGAAGGCGCGCGCTCTGCTCGACCGGCTGGCGCCCGGCATCGACGACGCCACCCATCCGCGCGATCTGTCGGAAGGCCAGAAGCTCGCGCTCGTCCTCGCCATCCAGCTCTCCGCCGCGCCCCGGATCGTCCTGCTGGACGAACCGACCCGCGGCCTGGACTACCGGGCCAAGACGGCACTGATCGGCATCGTGGACGCCCTCGCGGCGGAGGGCCGCGCGGTCGTCATCTCCACCCACGACGTCGAGTTCGCCGCACGCGCCGCTGACCGGGTGGTGGTCATGGCCGAGGGAGACGTCGTCGCCGACGGACCCACTACCGAAGTCATCGTCTCCTCACCGACCTTCGCACCTCAGACGGCGAAGATCCTCGCCCCGTTGCCCTACCTGACCGTCCGGCAAGTGGCGCGGGAACTGGCGACCGCCGGCGACGAGGGAGCACATCCATGAGCACGCGCATCGGCAACGCCATCCGGCTGACGCCACGCGTCGGCGTGGTCATGACGCTGTCCGCCTTCCTGGGACTGGTCGCCTTCTTCTGGCCGTTCGTGGTCGCGCCGGGCAAGTTCGGCTCCAGCTACGCGCCCCCGCTCATCTTCGGCGTCCTGCTGGTGCTCGTCCTCTGCGTGGTGCTGTCGGAGATCGCCGAAGGCGGCATCGACTCCAAGGCGCTCGCCATGCTGGGCGTACTCTCCGCCGTGAACGCCGCCCTGCGCCCGCTCGGTGCCGGAACGGCGGGCATCGAGACCGTCTTCTTCGTCCTCGTGCTGGCGGGACGGGTCTACGGCCCCGGCTTCGGGTTCGTCCTCGGCTGCACCTCGCTGTTCGCCTCCGCCCTGATCACCGGGGGAGTGGGACCGTGGATGCCGTACCAGATGTTCGGCTGCGCCTTCGTGGGGATGCTCGCCGGGTTCCTGCCCAAGGCGAGCGGCCGGCGTGAGGTGCTGATGCTGGCCGTGTACGGCTCGCTGTCCGGCTACCTCTTCGGCTTCCTGCTCAACCTCTCCTTCTGGCCGTTCTCCCTGGACCCCAACAGCTCCATCGCCTACCTCCCGGGCCTGCCCTTCACCGAGCAGTGGCACCGCTACATCGCCTTCGACCTGGCCACCTCGCTGGGCTGGGACACCGGGCGGGCGGTCACCAACTTCGCGTGCGTGCTGCTGGCCGGCCCCGCCGTGCTGACCACCTTCCGGCGCGCCGCACGCAAGGCCCGCTTCCGGGCGCCCGTGCGCTTCGCGGCCCCCCGGACGGCCGAATCCGAACCCCGCTGACCTGGAACACCACCGGAACCCGGCCTGCGGGGGTGGATTTACTAGGACGTCCAACTATATATTCGAGGGGTAGGCCCGCGGTGCAGGGAAGCCGGTGTGATTCCGGCACGGTCCCGCCACTGTGACCGGGGAGTACGCCGTCGAGAGATACGCCACTGACGAGCTGGATGTCGGGAAGGCGGACGGCGCGCGCTGATCCGGGAGTCAGGATACCGGCCGTGGGATGTTCCGTGTTGTCCACGAGGATGGAGCTGACACGCATGGCACCGGTGCGCATTCACGATCCCGGCGGACTCCGCCGCAGGCGTCACGCACGCCGCATTCCCGTCGTCACCGCTTGACGGTTCGCACGCCATTCGCGTTCTCGCGCCGCCCCCGCACGCCCGTGTACGCCACCGCGTCCACGTGTGCCGGTTCGGCGCGCCATCCCGGATCACCCTCACCTGACGAGAGCAGGCACCCATGATCCGTCCGAACGACCCCACCGACGTACGTGAGCTGACCCATTTCGTCGGTGGCAAGCACACCCCGGGAACATCGGGGTTCCACGGTGACGTGTACGACCCCAACACCGGCGAGGTCCAGGCCCGCGTGCCCTTGGCGGACCGGGCCGAAACCGAGGCGGCGATCGGTGTCGCCGTCGACGCCCAGCGCGAGTGGGGCGAGTGGAACCCGCAGCGCCGCGCCCGCGTGCTGCTGCGCTTCCTGCAGCTCGTCGAGCAGGAGAAGAACGCGCTGGCCCGGCTGCTGTCCTGCGAGCACGGCAAGACCATCGCCGACGCCCACGGCGACATCCAACGCGGGCTGGAAGTGGTGGAGTTCGCCGCGGGCATCCCGCACCTCCTCAAGGGCGAGTTCACCGACAACGCGGGCACCGGCATCGACGTCCACTCGCTGCGCGCGCCGCTCGGCGTCGTCGCCGGGATCACGCCGTTCAACTTCCCGGCGATGATCCCCCTGTGGAAGGCCGCCCCGGCGCTGGCCTGCGGCAACGCCTTCGTCCTCAAGCCCTCCGAACGCGACCCGTCCGTCCCGCTGCGGCTCGCCGAACTCTTCCTGGAGGCGGGTCTGCCGGCCGGCGTCCTGAACGTCGTCAACGGCGGGCGGGAATCGGTCGACACCCTCCTCGAAGACCCGCGCGTCGCCGCCCTGGGCTTCGTCGGCTCCACACCGATCGCCGCGCACGTCTACGCCACCGCCGCCGCCCACGGCAAGCGCGCCCAGTGCTTCGGCGGCGCCAAGAACCACATGATCGTGATGCCGGACGCCGACCTGGACCAGGCGGTGGACGCCCTGATCGGCGCCGGGTACGGATCGGCGGGCGAACGCTGCATGGCCATCTCCGTCGCCGTACCGGTGGGCGAGGACACCGCCGACGCGCTGGTCGCCCGGCTGAAGGAGCGCATCGGCAGCCTGCGCATCGGCCGCAGCGACGACCCCGAGGCGGACTTCGGTCCACTGGTCACCCGGGAGGCGGTGGACCGAGTGCGCACCTACGTCGACCTCGGTGTCCAGGAGGGTGCCGAACTCGTCGTGGACGGAAGGGACTTCGTTCTCCCCGGCCACGAGAACGGCTTCTTCGCCGGAGCTTCGCTGTTCGACCGGGTCACCCCGGCGATGCGGATCTATCAGGAGGAGATCTTCGGCCCGGTCCTCACGGTCGTGCGCGCCGCCGACTACGACGAGGCCCTGCGTCTGCCCAGCGAGCACCCCTACGGCAACGGCGTCGCGATCTTCACCCGCGACGGGGACACCGCCCGTGACTTCACCCGGCGGGTGAACACCGGCATGGTCGGCGTCAACGTGCCCATCCCGGTGCCGGTTGCCTACCACACCTTCGGCGGCTGGAAGCAGTCCGGCTTCGGCGACCTGAACCAGCACGGCCCGGACGCGATCCGCTTCTACACCCGCACCAAGACCGTCACCTCCCGCTGGCCCGCCGGCCTGCGCGAGGGCGCGAGCTTCACGATCCCCACGATGGGCTGAATGCCGTATGACCACCACCCTGCTCACCGAGGACCAGCAGGCCCTCGTGGAGACCACCCTCGACTTCGCCCAGGACCATCTCGCACCCCGCGCCCTCGACTGGGACCGGGACAAGCACTTCCCCGTCGACGTGCTGCGCAAGGCGGCCGGGCTCGGCTTCGGCGGCGTCTACGTCCGTGAGGAGTACGGCGGTTCGGGCCTCAGCCGGGCCGACGGCGTACTCGTCTTCGAGTCCCTCGCCTCCGGCTGCCCGTCCATCGCCGGGTACCTCTCCATCCACAACATGGTCGCCTGGATGATCGACCGCTACGGTGCCGACACCCAGCGGGAGCGGTGGCTGCCCCGGCTGTGCGCCATGGAGGACCTGGCCAGCTACTGCCTGACCGAGCCGGGAGCCGGCTCGGACGCGGCGGCCCTCACGACCCGGGCCGTACGGGACGGCGACGAGTATGTGCTGACCGGCGTCAAACAGTTCATTTCCGGCGCGGGCGCTTCCCAGGTGTACGTCGTGATGGCGCGCACCGGCGGCACCGGCGCGGACGGTGTCTCCGCGTTCATCGTCGACAAGGGCGACCCCGGTCTCACCTTCGGTCCGAACGAACGCAAGATGGGCTGGAACGCCCAGCCCACCCGACAAGTGGTCCTCGACGGCGTACGGCTGCCCGCCGACCGGCTCCTCGGCCGCGAGGGCGAGGGCTTCCGCATCGCGATGACCGGCCTGAACGGCGGCCGCCTCGGCATCGCCGCCTGCTCCCTCGGAGGCGCCCGCAGCGCCCTCGACCGCAGCCTCGCCCACCTCGCCGACCGGGAAGCGTTCGGCGCCCGGCTGCTCGACGCCCAGGCACTGCGCTTCCGGCTCGCCGACATGGCGACCGAACTGGCCGCAGCCCGTGCCCTGGTCCAGCAGGCCGCGCAGGCGCTCGACCGGGGTGACCCGCAGGCGCCGTACCTGTGCGCCATGGCCAAGCGGTTCGCCACCGACACCGGGTACTCGGTCGCAGACCGAGCGCTCCAACTGCACGGCGGCTACGGCTACCTCAGCGAGTACGGCATCGAGAAGATCGTCCGTGACCTGCGCGTCCACCAGATCCTGGAAGGAACCAACGAGATCATGCGCGTCATCGTGGCCCGCGGCCTGACGGAGGCGCTCGGATGACCGCCACCGACGAACCCGTCCTGTTCCACACCACCGGCCGGGCCGCCCACATCACCCTCAACCGGCCCAGGGCCCTCAACGCCCTCAACCAGGAGATGGTCCGCCGCATCGACGCGGCCCTGACATCCTGGGAGCGCGACCCGGCCGTGGAGACCGTGGTCATCACGGGCGCCGGGGAGCGCGGCCTGTGCGCAGGCGGCGACATCCGCGGCATCCACGACGATGCCCGAGACGGCGACGGCATCGCCTCGGCCGCGTTCTGGCGCGACGAGTACCGCCTCAACGCCCGCATCGCCCGCTACCCCAAGCCGTACGTCGCGATCATGGACGGCATCGTGATGGGCGGCGGGGTCGGCGTCTCCGCGCACGGCAGCGTCCGTATCGTCACCGAGCGGTCGAGGATCGCCATGCCGGAGACCGGGATCGGCTTCGTCCCGGACGTCGGAGGCACTTACCTGCTCGCCCTCGCCCCCGGAGATCTGGGCACCCACCTGGCACTGACCGGCGCACAGATCGGTGCCGGTGACGCCCTGCTCTGCGGACTCGCCGACCACTTCGTACCGGCCGACGCAGTCCCGCACTTCGTCAGCGATCTCGCCGACCATCCCGTGCGAGAGGCGCTCGCCGGCCATGTACAGCCGCCGCCCCGAGGCGAGTTGGCCGGTCGGCGGGAGTGGATCGACGCGTGCTACGCAGCCGACACCGTCGAGGAAATCGTCGACCGGCTTCTCGCGCACGGCGACCCCGCTGCCAAGGAGGCCGCCGAGACCCTGCTGGCCAAGTCCCCCACCGCCCTGAAGGTCACCCTCGCCGCGGTGCGCCGCGCTCGGCGCCTCGGCCCGCTGGAGCGGATCCTCGACCAGGAGTACCGCGTCTCGTGCGCCGCCTTGCGCACCCCCGACCTGGTGGAGGGCATCCGCGCCCAGGTCATCGACAAGGACCGTGACCCGCACTGGTCGCCGGCCACCTTGGTCGAGGTGACCGAAGCCGACGTCGAACGCTTCTTCGCCCCGCTCGGCGAGCAGGAACTCGGACTCGCCGGACCCGACGCCGCCACGGAGGTGGACTGGTGAGCCGTACCGTCGCATTCATCGGACTCGGGCACATGGGCGCCCCCATGGCCGCCAACCTGGTCAAGGCGGGCCACCGTGTCCGCGGCCATGACCTGGTGCCGGACGCCCTGGACGGCGCCACGCGGACGGGGGTGGAACCCGCGTTGTCGGCGGTCGACGCGGTCGCCGACGCCGAAGTGGTCATCACCATGCTTCCCATGGGCAGCCACGTCCTGGACCTCTACGACACTGTCCTGACGGCGGCCCGGCCGGGCACTCTCTTCGTCGACTGCTCCACCATCGACGTCGCCGACGCCCGCACCGCCCATGAGCGTGCGGCGGCCGCCGGAATGCGGGCCCTGGACGCACCGGTTTCCGGCGGGGTGGTCGGAGCCGAAGCGGCCACGCTCACCTTCATGGTCGGCGGGGGAGAGGCGGAGTTCGCCGAGGCGCGGCCGCTGCTGGAAGCCATGGGTAAGAAGGCCGTCCACTGCGGCGGCGCCGGTGCCGGGCAGGCTGCCAAGATCTGCAACAACATGACCCTCGGCGTCTCCATGATCGCCGTAAGCGAGGCGTTCGTCCTCGGCGAGAGCCTCGGCCTGTCCCACCAGGCCCTGTACGACGTCGCCTCCACGGCGTCCGGGCAGTGCTGGGCGCTCAGCGTCAACTGTCCCGTCCCCGGACCCGTGCCGACCAGTCCCGCCAACAGGGACTACCGGCCGGGCTTCGCCGCCTCCCTCATGGCCAAGGACCTCGGGCTCGCGGCCAACGCGGTCAAGGCGGGCGGAGTACGTGCGGAACTCGGTCTGCGGGCCGCCGAGTTGTACGCCGCCTATGCAGAGCGAGCCGGTGCCACGGAGGACTTCTCCGGCATCGTGCGCACCATCAGGGACCAGAGCGGAGAACAGGCGTGACTGCGGAACCGGCTGTCGAGTACGAGACGATCCTTGTCGAGCGGAAGGGCCGTACCGCCCTGCTTACCCTCAACCGACCCAAGGCCCTGAACGCCCTGAACCTCCAGGTGATGAACGAGGTGGTGGCCGCCACCGAGGCCCTCGACCGGGACCCGGAGTGCGGCTGCATCGTGATCACCGGATCGGCGAAGGCGTTCGCGGCCGGCGCCGACATCAAGGAGATGCGGCCGCAGGGCTACATGGACATGTACCTCGCCGACTGGTTCGCCGCCTGGGACCGGCTCGGACAGCTCCGCACGCCGACCGTGGCGGCGGTTTCCGGATACGCCCTGGGGGGCGGCTGCGAGCTCGCCATGCTCTGCGACATCCTGCTCGCCGCCGACACGGCCGCCTTCGGGCAGCCCGAGATCAAACTCGGCGTCATCCCCGGCATCGGCGGCTCCCAGCGGCTCACTCGCGCGGTCGGTAAGGCCAAGGCCATGGAGCTGTGCCTGACCGGACGCACCATGGATGCGGAAGAGGCCGAGCGCGCCGGACTGGTCTCCCGTGTGGTTCCCGCCGACGACTTGCTCGGCGAGGCACTGGCAGTTGCCGAAACCGTGGCCGGAATGTCGCTGCCGGTGGCAATGATGGCGAAGGAAGCGGTGGGACGGGCCTTCGAGACCACGCTCACGGAAGGCGTCCGCTTCGAACGGCGGCTATTCCACGCGGTGTTCGCGACCGCTGACCAGAAGGAAGGCATGGGCGCCTTCATCGACAAGCGACCCCGGGGTTTCTCCACCGCTGATTCACGTGCGAAGGAGTAGGTCCTGTCCGCAGGGCAGAAGTCTGCCGTGAAGCCGAGTGCCGACCAGGTAGCTGCCCTGTCGTTCAGGAAGCCGGGTTCCTGTGGCGACGCAACAGCGCGGCGACCGCGCAGCGCAGGCAGTCCGTGCCCGGCTCCGATGCCCCACCGTCGGAGCCGGACTCCGGGGAGGTCGTCGCTTCAGCGCTCCGCTGCTCGCAGCACCGGTCTCGCGGTGCCATTATCAGCGTTTCCAGATCCTGCAGGAGCCGTTCGGTTCGTTTCGCCTCGAGGGAGAGCACACGTACGCGTGCGCTCTGTCCGCCGATCTGCCGTCGGCTGGCGACGAGTTGTTCGTACTCCTCCAGCGTGAGGGCGACCGCTTCGCGGCCCCCGAGGGTGATGTGGCGCGGTGTGAGACGTCTGGCCACTGGTTTCCTCCGCTCCTCGCCTAGGGGTTCGTGTTTCGCCGGCCAGATTCCTGTGCCATAGCTGTGACCCGATTCGCGTCGGTGTTCCGGAGAACGTGATTACGGCGGCCGATGGTTCCGTGGGGCTTGTGTTGGCCTGAAGGATTCAGGGCCCGGCTGAAACCGAGTGCACAGTTGTCACGGACGGGAGATCCGTATTCAGCAGCCACTTCGCAACTCGCCGCATACTAGTACGTATCTGGCCCGTAAGGTGGGTACGGGGATGGCCAAGGTCGGCGACGGGGTACGGGCCGGATGGTGCGGAACGGCTAGCCCGAAGGGGGATCGGGGCTACGCAGGGCGGCGGTGCGCAGGGCCACATCGTCTCGGCCACTTGTCTGATTGACGGACCATCTCAGGGGTCCGTACGCTCCCTTTGTAATGACGGCCTAAGGAAGCTGGTGAGATTCCAGCACGGTCGCGCCACTGTGAACAGACCCACTCAAGAGTGGGTCTGGAGTCAGACCCTGGGCCGTCGCGACGCTCCACTGAACTGAGGGACGCACGATCCCCTGAAGGAGGCTCACACCCATGAGCAGCATGTCCGCGCCCGCCGCACTTCCCACCCCGGTCGTCCTGCCGGCCACGAAGGCGGTGTTCTGGCTCGTCGGAACCGCTCTGATCGCGCTGGCCATCTACTACTTCATCGGTGTCGACCAGGGCGCCTACTCCGTCTTCGGCAAGGACATGCACGTCCACGAGTTCGTGCACGACGCCCGCCACTTCCTCGGCTTCCCCTGCCACTGACGAGAGCTAGCACGGACACGGACATCTGAACATGGAAAAGAGACTCATACTGCGCGGCGTCATCGCCGGCGCAGTCGCCGGTCTGCTCGCCTTCGTCTTCGCCCGGATCTTCGCCGAGCCCCAGATCAACAAGGCCATCGACTACGAGAGCGGCCGCGACGCCGCGCAGGAGGCTCTCGACAAGGCCGCCGGAATCCCGGTGGGGGCTCCGGATCCGGACATCTTCAGCCGGACGATCCAGGCCAACGTCGGTATCGGCGTGGGCATGGTGTTCTTCGGCATCGCCATGGGCGCCCTGTTCGCCGTCGCCTACGCCGTCTGCCTCGGCCGGGTCGGCAATCTGCGTCCCCGCAACCTGGCGATGCTGGTGGCTCTGGGCGGCTTCCTCGGCATGTACCTGGTGCCGTTCCTGAAGTACCCGGCCAACCCGCCGGCGATCGGACACCCGGACACGATCAAGGACCGCGGCAACCTCTACCTGGCCATGGTCGTCTGCTCGGTGGTCTTCCTCGTCGGCGCCGTCTGGCTCGGCAAGCGGCTCCAGCCGCGCTTCGGCAACTGGAACGCCACGCTCCTCGCCGGCGCCGGGTACGTCGTCGCCATCGGCATCGTGATGCTCCTGCTGCCGCAACTCGGTGAACTCTCCGCCAACGTGCACGAGTACGGCCACCACGCCACGGAGACACCCCTGCCCCTGACCAACTCCAAGGGCGCCATCGTCTACCCGGGCTTCCCGGCGGACGTGCTGTTCTCCTTCCGCTTCTACTCCGTAGCCGCTCAGGCGCTGCTGTGGGCGAGCCTGGGTCTCGTCTTTGCCCCCATGGCGGAGCGGCTGCTCGACCCGGCGATCAGGGCTTCGGCGAAGCCGGCGCCGAAGCAGCCGGAACCTGTCGGTGCAGCATGACGTGCTCGGCAGCATGAGGCACCAGAGGGCCACGCCGCTCCAACGAGGCGTGGCCCTCAGGCTTTTCTAGGTGCCCGCCTCCTGCTCTACAGCGCCGCGTTGTCTCCCTGCGCCGAGGCGACAAGGGGCCTGCCGAGCCGTAGGTTCCAGCGGCCGGATCGCCCGCTCAGTTCCGTGGCCGTCAATGGCGCCACGTCGAGCCTCCAGAAAGAAGCCTCCGGCAAGCCCAGTGCAAGCGTCACCGCGGCCCGGATCACCTCGGGCTCGACCACGGCGACCGTACGGCCGTCCATGTGCTGCGCGGACTCCAGCCAGCGCCTGACCCGCTCGCACATGTCCCGCACCGACTCACCGCCGTGTGCCGCCCAACCAGGGGCGGTGAGCCAGTGCCCCACAGCCTCCGGCTCGGCCGCTCCCACCTCGTCGAGGGTGCGCCCCCGCCAGCGGCCCACGTCCAGGCCGCCCAGCGCCGGTGTCTCCACGCCGTCGAGGCCGAGCGCCGCCGCCGTCTCCCGGCAGCGCACACTCGCGGACACGAGCACACGCGCGGGGGCTGCCAGCGATCCGGCGGCCTCACGGGCGCGGGCCGCGCCGATGTCGTCGATCGAGTCGCCGTCGTAGAAGCGGGCCTGCCGCAGCGACGGGCTCGTGGCGGGCGAGACGAAGGTGACACGGCTGGTCACGTGGCTGCTCCTGCTGTCGGTTTCATGGGGTGCTGCTCTCCACGGCGTACGGCACGTACGTGCGCCGGTCCGGGTCGATGGCGAGGCGTCCGCCGGCCGGGGGCCTGGCGCGCTGGGCGCAGTCGCGGCGTTCGCAGATCCGGCAGCCCAGGCCGATTCGGGTGGCGGCGCGCGGGTCGTCCAGGGCGATGCCCTCGGTGTAGACGAGCCGGTGTGCGTGCCGCAGCTCGCAGCCGAGGGCGATGGCGAACTCGGCGCGCGGGGCGTGGTGGCCGAACCCGCCGCGGGTGATGGTCCGCGCGACCCAGAAGTACCGTTTCCCGTCCGGCATTTCGGCGACCTGCGTCAGTATGCGGCCCGGTGCGGAGAATGCCTCGTACACCGTCCACAGCGGGCAGGTGCCGCCCATGCGGGAGAAGTGGAAATCGGTGGCCGACTGCCGCTTGGAGATGTTGCCGGCCCGGTCCACCCGCAGGAAGGAGAACGGCACGCCCCGGCTTCCCGTGCGCTGCAGCGTGCTCAGGCGGTGGCAGACCGTCTCGAAGCCGACGCCGAAGCGGGCCGAGAGCAGCTCGATGTCGTACCGCAGGTCCTCGGCCGTCGCGTGGAAGGCCGCGTAGGGCATCAGCAGGGCGCCGGCGAAGTAGTTGGCCAGGCCGATGCGGGCGAGGGTCCGGGACTCCGGTGAGGTCAGCTCGGTGGCGCGCTCGGCGAGTTCTGTGAGCAGCGGTCCGTGCTCCAAGAGTGCGAGTTGAGTGGCTAGTTGGAAGGCGCGCTGGCCGTCGCTGAGCCAGGGGGAGAGGAACAGCAGTCCGGTGTCGGGAACGAAGCGTCGCGCGTCGCCGGGCTGACCCGAAGCGGACTCGATGATGCGGACGTGATGCCGCTCGGCGAGCAGCGCGGTGAGAGGGTCGGCTGCTTTGCCCGGCCGAAGATCCAGCGCTTCGGCAATCCGTTCGGCTTCGGTGTCGAGCGGCTCGAAGTGGTTGTGGTGGGCGTAGAAGAAGTCCCGCACCTCGTCGTGCGGCTCGGCAGGAGGCAGCAGGCCGCCGGCCGGTCCCGGGGATCCCAGCGCGGCGGCCTGTTCGACCGTGTCGCGATAGCGGCGGTGCAGGGCCACCAAGGCGTGGGCCACCTCCGGGTGGTCGCGTGCCGCCTCGGTGACCTCCTCGGCGGCGGGCAGCGGCACCCCGCACGCCTCGTCGGCGAGCGCGGCCCGCAGATCGGCGGCGAGCCGGTCTTCGTCGGTCTCCGAGAAGAACTCCGCGTCGACCCCGAAGACCTCCGCGATCCGCAGCAGCACGGATGCGGTCAGCGGACGCTGGCTCTGCTCGATCTGGTTGGCATAGCTCGTTGAGATGCCGAGAGCACGGGCCATGTCGACCTGGTTCATACCGTGCTCACGGCGCAGCCGACGCAGCTTCGCATGAGCGTAGACCTTGCGGTCGGATGCTCCTCGTGCCATGGCGCACATCCTTGTCGCAAGCGGTGAGGGACGACATCGGGACACTGACTTCTTGCGAAGATAGCATCCGCGTTATTCGCAGAATTCGCAGATTCGCAGGTCTGAGCTGTAGAGATTCCGCAGATTGGAGAGGTGGCCGGGCAGCCGCGAAACGGGCACTGTCGATCACGTCAGCACCGAGCAGGACCGTCTGCACTTGCGAGGAGTCCCGTGATCGAGCACCACGTCCGTGTCCACCCCAGCGCCGACCGGCTTCCGCGCGAGGACCAGCTCGCCTGGAAACTGGCCGCCGTCGCCACCGGCACCGAAGAACTGGACGCCGACAGCACCGCGATGGCAGTCAACCGGGTGATCGACAACGCCTCGGTCGCCGTAGCCTCGCTGCTGCGCCGACCGGTCGCCGTCGCCCGCGCCCAGGCCACCGCGCACCGCACGGCCACGGCCGGCGCCTCCGTCTTCGGTACCCCCGCCCGGGTCTCCCCGGAATGGGCGGCCTGGGCCAACGGCACCGCCGTGCGCGAGCTGGACTTCCACGACACCTACCTGGCCGCCGACTACTCCCACCCCGGCGACAACATCCCGCCGGTGCTCGCCGTCGCCCAGCACACCGGCCGCACCGGAGCTGATCTGCTGCGCGGCGTCATCGCCGCCTACGAAGTCCATGTGGCCCTGGTCAAGGGCATCTGCCTGCACGAGCACCGCATCGACCATGTGGCGCATCTGAGCGCGGCCACCGCCTGCGGCCTGGGAGCCCTGCTCCGGCTGCCGACGGAGACGGTGTACCAGGCCATCCAGCAGGCCGTGCACACCACCACCGCGACCCGGCAGTCCCGCAAGGGCGAGATCTCCAGCTGGAAGGCGTACGCACCCGCCTTCGCGGGCAAAGCGGCGATTGAGGCCGTCGATCGTGCCATGCGTGGCGAGACCTCGCCCTCGCCGATCTACGAGGGCGAGGACGGCTTCCTGGCCTGGATGTTGAACGGCCCCGAGTCCGACTACACGGTTCTGCTGCCGGAGCCGGGCGAGCCGCGCCGCGCGATCCTCGACACCTACACGAAGGAACATTCCGCCGAGTACCAGGCCCAGGCGATCATCGACCTCGCCCGCCGCCTGCGCGACAAGACCGGCCCGCTGGAGAACGTGCGCTCGGTGGTTCTGCACACCAGCCACCACACCCACCACGTCATCGGCTCCGGTGCGAATGACCCGCAGAAGTACGAACCCACGGCCAGCCGGGAGACGCTCGACCACTCGGTGCCGTACATCTTCGCGGTCGCACTGGAGGACGGCGCCTGGCACCACGAGCGCTCCTATGCGCCCGAGCGCGCCCGACGCCCGGAGACCGTGGAGCTGTGGCGGAAGATCACCACGGTCGAAGACCCGGTCTGGACCCGGCGGTACCACGACCCCGACCCGGACCGCCGGGCCTTCGGCGGACGTGCGGTGATCACTCTCCACGACGGCTCGGTGATCGAGGACGAGCTCGCGGTGGCCGACGCCCACCCGGCAGGTGCCCGACCCTTCGACCGCCCCGCCTACGCCGGCAAGTTCCGCACCCTGGCCGAGGGCATCGTCACACCGGCCGCGCAAGATGCCTTTTTGGATGCCGCCGAACATCTGGCCGACCTGGCCACGGACGACTTGGGCCGGCTGTTCCCGGGCGTCGACACGGAGGCCGTCGCCGCGCACGACGCGAGCCTGCCGAAGGGTCTCTTCTGATGGTGCTGCACACCCGGACCACGTCCGCCGAGCGCCGCCGCGCATTCCGCGAACAGCTCGCCTCCGGGCGGCTCTTGCGCATGCCCGGTGCGATCAGCCCGCTGTCGGCCCGGCTGATCCAGGACACCGGCTTCGACGCCGTCTATCTCTCCGGCGCCGTCCTCGCCGCCGATCTGGGGCTGCCCGATATCGGCCTGACCACCTCCGCCGAGATCGCCGCGCGAGCACAGCAGACGACCAGGGTGACCGACCTGCCCGTCCTCGTCGACGCCGACACCGGGTTCGGCGAGCCCATGAACGCGGCCCGCACCGTCCAGCTGATGGAGGACACGGGCCTGGCCGGACTCCATCTGGAGGACCAGGTCAACCCCAAGCGCTGCGGCCATCTCGACGGCAAGACCATCACTTCCCGCGAGGAGATGGTCCGCCGCCTCCGGGGCGCCGTCGATGCCCGCCGGGACCCGGACTTCCTTCTGATGGCCCGCACCGACGCCCGCGGGGTCGAGGGCCTGGACGCGGCAATCGACCGGGCGAAGGCGTACGTCGACGCCGGCGCGGACGCGATCTTCCCTGAAGCCCTTGCCGGCGAGGCCGAGTACGAGGCGTTCCGTCAGGCCGTCGACGTGCCCCTGCTCGCGAACCTCACCGAGTTCGGCAAAACCCCCCTACTGAATACCCGCACCCTGGAGAACCTCGGCTACAACATCGCCCTCTACCCGGTGACGCTGCTGCGCATCGCCATGGGCGCGGTCGAGGAAGGACTGCGCACGATCGCCGCCGAGGGCACCCAGGAGTCCCTGCTGCCCCGCATGCAGACCCGCTCCCGCCTCTACGAACTCCTTGGCTACGAGGAGTACTCGGCCTTCGACTCGGCCGTCTTCGACTTCACGCTTCCGCCCGGAACCTGACCGCGTCCGGCACCTGACCCACGAAGGCAGGCACTCCATGACCACCTCCGCACCTGAGATCCACCGCGGTCTCGCCGGTGTCGTCGTCGACACCACCGAGATCTCCACCGTCGTCCAGGAGACCAACTCCCTGACCTACCGCGGCTACCCGGTCCAGGACCTGGTCGCCCGCCGCTCCTTCGAGGAGGTCGCCCACCTGCTTTGGTACGGCGAACTCCCCGACGACGCACAGCTCCGCGACTTCCACGCCCGCGAGCGCGCGCTGCGCCCTCTGGACCGCACCACGCTGGAACTGCTCACCCGGCTGCCCGACACCTGCCACCCGATGGACGTGCTGCGCACCGCCGTCAGCTTCTTCGGCGCCGAGGACCCCACCGAGGACGACGGCAGTCTCGCCGCCAACCGCGGCAAGTCCCTGACTCTATTGGCCAAGCTGCCCACCGTGGTGGCGGCCGACCAGCGCCGCCGCCGGGGCCTCGCCCCGATCCCGCCGGACCCCGGCCTCGGGTACGCGGAGAACTTCTTCCACATGTGCTTCGGCAGCGTGCCCGACCCCGAAGTGGTCCGCTGCTTCGAGATCTCCCTCACGCTGTACGCCGAACACAGCTTCAACGCCTCGACGTTCACCGCCCGCGTCGTCACCTCCACGCTCTCCGACCTCTACAGCGCGGTCACCGCCGCGATCGGCGCGCTCAAAGGCCCGCTGCACGGCGGCGCCAACGAGGCCGTGATGCACATGCTGAACGAGATCGGCGACCCGCAGCGCGCCGAGGCGTGGCTGGACGAGGCGCTGGCGTCCAAGCGGAAGATCATGGGCTTCGGCCACCGCGTCTACAAGCACGGCGACTCCCGCGTCCCGATCATGCAGGACGCCCTCGACCGGCTGGTGGCACGTGCCGCGGATCCCGAGGTGACCCGCATGGCCACCCTGCACGCGGCCTTGCGGCACGCGATAATCAGCCGCAAGGGAATCCATCCGAACCTGGACTACCCGGCCGGCCTCGCCTACCACCTCATGGGCTTCGACACCCCGGCCTTCACTCCGATCTTCGTGATGAGCAGGATCACCGGCTGGACCGCGCATATCACTGAGCAGCTCGCCCACAACGCGCTGATCCGCCCGCTGGCCTCCTACGACGGTCCGGGTCAGCGGGCGGTGCCGGGCGCCGCGTAGCCGTCTGCTGGCACGACGGGGCCAGGACGCTGGTGGCGTCCCGGCCCACGGGGACCGGAATCAGGCGGTGGGCAGTTCACCGCGGACGGTGCGGGCCGCGGCGACCAGGTTCTCCAGGGACGCGCGCGTCTCCGGCCAGCCGCGGGTCTTCAGGCCGCAGTCGGGGTTGACCCAGAGTCGCTCGGCAGGGATGGCCTTCAGGCCGGTGCGGAGCAGTTCAGCGGCCTCCTCGGCGCTCGGCACCCGGGGGGAGTGGATGTCGTAGACACCCGGTCCTGCCTCGCGAGGGTAGCCGTGGGCGGCGAGTTCGCGGGCGACCTGCATGTGGGAGCGGGCGGCCTCCAGGCTGATGACGTCGGCGTCGAGGTCGTCGATGGCCTGGACGATGTCGCCGAACTCGGCGTAGCACATGTGCGTGTGGATCTGGGTGTCCGGACGGACCCCGGCGGTGGTGAGCCGGAACGCCTCCGTCGCCCAGGCCAGATAGGCGGCCCGGTCCGCGGCGCGCAGCGGCAGGGTCTCGCGCAGCGCGGGCTCGTCAACCTGGATCACCGAGGTACCGGCCGCCTCCAGGTCGCCCACCTCGTCGCGCAAGGCGAGGGCGACCTGGCGGGCGGTGTCCCCGAGGGGCTGGTCGTCGCGGACGAAGGACCAGGCGAGCATCGTGACGGGTCCGGTGAGCATGCCCTTGACCGGGCGGTCGGTGAGGGACTGCGCGTACGTCGTCCAGCGCACGGTCATCGGCTCGGGCCGGGAGATGTCGCCGGCCAGGACCGGCGGCCGGACGTAGCGTGTGCCGTACGACTGGACCCAGCCGTGCTGGGTGGCGAGGTAGCCGGTGAGCTGCTCGGCGAAGTACTGGACCATGTCGTTGCGTTCGGCCTCGCCGTGGACCAGGACGTCCAGGTCGGCTTTCTCCTGGAAGGAGATCACCTCCTGGATCTCGGCCTTGATGCGCTCCTCGTAGCCGGCCGTGTCGATGCGTCCGGCGCGCAGGTCGGCGCGGGCGGTGCGCAGTTCGCCGGTCTGCGGGAAGGAGCCGATGGTCGTGGTCGGCAGCAGGGGCAGGCCGAGGTGGGCGCGCTGGGCGGCGGCCCGTTCGGCGTACGGCTGGGAGCGGCGGGCGTCGGCGTCCGTCACGGCCTCGGTGCGGGCCCGGACGGCCGGGTCGTGGGTGATGGGGGAGTTCGCGCGGGAGGCCAAGTCGGCGCGGTTCGCGGCGAGTTCGGCGGCGATCGTGTCGGTGCCCTGGGCCAGGCCCTTGGCCAGGGTGACGATCTCGGCGGTCTTCTGCCGGGCGAAGGCGAGCCAGCGCAGGATCTGCGGCTCGATGTCCCGCTCGGCTGCTGCGTCCAGCGGCACGTGCAACAGCGAGCAGGAAGCGGCGACGTCGACACGGTCGGCGAGTCCGAGGAGGGTGCCGAGCGTGGACAGGGACTGCTGCAGGTCGTTGATCCAGATGTTGCGGCCGTTGACGACTCCGGCGACCAGGCGCTTGCCGGGCAGTCCGCCGACGGCGGCCAGCGCCTCCAGGTTGGCTGCCGCCGATTCGGTGAAGTCCAGCGCGAGGCCCTCGACCGGCGCCTTGGCCAGAATCGGCAACGCGTCGCCGAGCCGGTCGAAGTAGGAGGCGACCAGCAGCTTCGGCCGGTCTTCCAGAGCCCCCAGCTCGCGGTAGACGCGCTCGGCGGCGTTCAGCTCGGCCGGCGTGCGGTCCTGCACGAGGGCGGGCTCGTCGAGCTGCACCCACTCGGCGCCCGCCGCGCGCAGATCGGCGAGGACCTCGGCGTACACGGGAAGCAGCCGGTCCAGGAGGGTGAGCGGCTCGAAGTCGGCGGGCACGCCCGGAGCGGGCTTGGCGAGCAGGAGGTAGGTGACCGGACCGACCAGGACGGGGCGTCCGGTCAGCCCCAGGGCGAGGGCCTCCTTCAGCTCCGCGACCTGCTTGGCCGAGTTCGCGCTGAAGACGGTGTCCGGGCCCAGCTCGGGGACGAGGTAGTGGTAGTTGGTGTCGAACCACTTGGTCATCTCCAGCGGAGCGACCTCCTGCGTGCCGCGCGCCATGGCGAAGTAGCCGTCCAGCGCGTCGGCGTCGACCGCTGCGCGGTGCCGGTCGGGGATCGCGCCCACCATGACGGTGGTGTCGAGGACATGGTCGTAGTACGAGAAGTCGCCCGTCGGCACCTCGTGGATGCCGGCCTCGGCGAGTCGCTGCCAGTTCGTGCGACGAAGGCCGGTGGCGGTGGCGCGGAGGGCGTCGGCGGTGACGCGGCCCTTCCAGTAGCCCTCGACGGCCTTCTTCAGTTCCCGGTTCTGGCCCTGGCGGGGGTAGCCGTACACGGTGGCCCGTGCTGCCGCGGCTGCGGACTTGCTGGTCACGGAGATCTCCTTCGCGAGATGAATCCCTGAGATCCCGGGGACGGGACGAGAGCGCGAAGGGAATGACGAACCGGACGGCAACGACCCCGCGCGGCAAGAGCACGGTCGTTCGTCTGGTATGTACGCCGACCCGCCCTCGAGGTCACCGGAATCTCCGCGCACGGAATGGTCCGTACGCGGGCAGTTGGCAGGTCTTCGGACTCGCGGGCACGTCCTCCCTCATGGAGGACACCTACTGGCCGTCGCTTCCCAGGCCCGGTACCTCGGACCCAGTGCGTATGACGGCGGTCGTTCCCGCTCACCGCTGCGGGGCAGTCCCGGATTCCCACCGGGTTCCCTCTTACGACACCCCGCCTGGCGGACGGGGCGAACCAGCTGCTGTGGTCAGCGTACGGGGTGGTGCCGCAAAAGGAAGAGAGCCGTCCAGCATCCGGAAGGTGTGACACGGCCCTTCAGCGGCGGAACGCCGAAGGGCGGGAAGCGCCGCACATGCGCTTCCCGCCCTTCCCCTTGCGCCGTCACTGGGACCCTCGGCCCGGCGCCGGTGCGGGCCCCTCAGCCCGCGTCGTGGCAGGCCCTCAGTCCTGGCCGTAGGTGTGGAACCCCCGGCCGGTCTTCCGGCCCAGAAGGCCCGCCTCCACCATCCGCTGGAGCAGCGGCGGTGGTGCGTAGAGGGGTTCACGGAACTCGTCGTACAGCGACTCCGCGATGGACGCGACGGTGTCCAGGCCGATCAGGTCAGCGAGTTTCAGCGGACCCATTGGGTGCGCGCAGCCCAGCTCCATCCCGGCGTCGATGTCGGTAGCTGTGGCGAAGCCCGACTCCGCCATCCGGACCCCGGACAGTAGATAGGGGATGAGGAGGGCGTTGACGACGAAGCCGGCCCGGTCCTGAGAGCGGATGACCGTCTTGCCGAGGGTGCGGGTGGCGAAGTTCTCGACCACCGTGGTCGTCTCGGCTGATGTGTGCAGGGAGGTGACGACCTCGACGAGCGGCAGGACGGGGACGGGATTGAAGAAGTGCAGCCCCACGACCCGGTCCGCACGCTGGGTCGTCATGCCGAGCCGCATGATCGGGAGGGATGAGGTGTTGGTGGCGAGGACGACCCCCGGGTCCGTGACGATCTTGTCGAGGGCGGCGAAGACCTCGGTCTTGGCGTCCGGGTTCTCGATGGCGGCCTCGATGACGAGCTGCCGGTCGGCGAGGTCGTCCAGGCTGCCCGTGAAGACCATCCGGGCGAGCGCGTCGTCTGCCGCCGCCTGCTCCAGCTTGCCTCGCCGTACCGCCCGGTCGAGTGACGCGGCCACTCGGTCCCGTGCCGTGCGGGCGGCGACCGCGTCCACCTCGCACACCATGGTGTCCAGCCCGGCCCGTGCGCAGACCTCGGCTATGCCGGCGCCCATTTGCCCGCCGCCGACCACGCCGACGCGTGCGATGTTCGCGCTCACGCCTGCACCTCCGGCCGGTGCACGAGGTGACGGGTATAGGCGTCCGGCGTGAAGAACAGCGGCAGCTCACCGGTCATGGCGGTCCGTTCGAAGAGGGCGCGGATGTCCTCGACGGGCGCCCACGGGTACTCGGCGCCGAGCGCGGCGGCCTCGTCGTCGAGCAGCTCCGTCACCGTCTCCCGGTCGATCACCCGGTGCCGCAGCCACTGCCAGATTTGCACGCGGGCGATCTCGGCGGTCGCCGCGTCCTCCATTAGCCCGTCGAGCGCGACCGCGCCCTGACCGCGCAGCCACGCGGCGTAGTACCGCAGCGCCACGGAGATGTTCGTCCGAACCCCGTCAGGGGTGGGCGGGCCGCTGATCCGGCGCACGGACAGCAGGTCGGTCGGGGGGACCTCGACATCGTCGCGGGTCCGGTCGAGCTGGTGCGGCCGTTCGCCGAGGACGCCGTCGAAGACCTCACGGCAGACGGGCACGAGTGCGGGGTGGGCGACCCAGGAGCCGTCGAAGCCGTCCTCGGCCTCCCGTTCCTTGTCCAGCCGGACCTTGGCGAAGGCTGCTTCGTTCGCGGCGGGGTCCTTGCCGGGGACCTGGGCGGCCATGCCGCCGATGGCGTGGGCGCCGCGCCGGTGGCAGGTACGGACGAGGAGTTCGGTGTACGCCCGCATGAAGGGCGCGGTCATCGTCACCTTAGCGCGGTCGGGCAGGAGGAAGTCGGTGCGGTGGCCGAAGGTCTTGATGAGACTGAACAGGTAGTCCCAGCGGCCGGCGTTCAACCCCGCGCTGTGGTCGCGCAGTTCGTAGAGGATCTCCTCCATCTCGAACGCGGCGGTGATGGTCTCGATGAGGACCGTGGCGCGGATCGTGCCCTGGGGGATGCCGAGCAGATTCTGGGCGAGGACGAAGACGTCGTTCCAGAGCCTGGCCTCGTACCGGTTCTCCAGCTTCGGGAGATAGAAGTACGGGCCGTACCCGGCGTCGATCTGCCGCTGGGCGCAATGGAAGAAGTACAAACCGAAGTCGACGAGGGCGGCAGGCACGGGCCGGCCGTCGTACTCCAGGTGCTCCTCGTCGAGGTGCCAGCCACGGGGCCGGACCATGATGGTGGCGAGCTGTTCGCCGAGCCGGTACTCCTTGCCCTCGGGCGTGGTGAAGTCGATCCGGCGCTCGATGGCGTCGAGCAGGTTGAGCTGTCCGCCGACGATGTTTTCCCACAGGGGTGCGGTGGCGTCCTCGAAGTCCGCCATCCACACCTTGGCCCCGGAATTCAGCGCGTTGACGGCCATGCGGCGGTCCGGTGGACCGGTGATCTCCACGCGGCGGTCGGTCAGACCAGGCGCGGGTGCCGCCACCCGCCAGGACGGGTCGTCACGGACGGCGGCGGTGACCATGGGGAACTCGAGAGGCGAGCCCGACGCCAGTCGCAGTGCCTGCCGACGGCGTTCCTTCATGAGGTCCTGCCGGCGCCCGCCGAACGCGGCCACGAGGTGGCCGACGAAGTCGAGTGCGGCGGGGGTGAGGATCTCGTCGTGCCGGGGACCGGGGGCGGCGAGGACACGGACGTGGTGGGTGAGGGCGGTGGTGGACATGGGGCTCTCCTGAGGGATGGGAGCGGAGGGGGCGGAGACGGGTCGTCCCCCTCCGCTCGTCCGAGGGCCGGCCGGACGGCGGACGTCCGGCCCGGCGGCCTAGTGGAACTGCTCTTCTTCCGTGGAGCCGGCCAGGGCGGTGGTGGAGGAGGCCGGGTTGACGGCGGTGGAGACCAGGTCGAAGTAGCCGGTGCCGACCTCCCTCTGGTGCTTGACGGCGGTGAAGCCGTGCGCCTGCGCCGCGAACTCGCGCTCCTGCAGGTCGACATAGGCGGTCATGCCGTGCTCGGCGTAGCCGCGGGCCAGGTCGAACATGCCGTGGTTGAGCGAGTGGAAGCCGGCCAGGGTGATGAACTGGAAGCGGTAGCCCATCGCGCCCAGTTCGCGCTGGAACTTGGCGATCTGGTCGTCGTCGAGCGCCGCCTTCCAGTTGAAGGACGGCGAGCAGTTGTAGGCGAGCATCTTGTCCGGGTACTGGGCGTGCAGGGCCTCGGCGAACTCGCGGGCCTGCGCAAGGTCGGGGGTGCCGGTCTCGACCCAGATGAGGTCGGCGTACGGGGCGTAGGCGAGCCCACGGGCGATGACCGGGGCCATGCCGTTGCGGACCCGGTAGAAGCCCTCGGCGGTGCGCTCGCCGGTGACGAACTCGGCGTCGCGCTCGTCGACGTCGGTGGTCAGCAGGTTGGCGGCGAGGGCGTCGGTGCGGGCGATGATGACGCTCGGCACGTCGGCGATGTCGGCGGCGAGGCGGGCCGCGTTCAGGGTGCGGATGTGCTGCGAGGTCGGCACCAGGACCTTGCCGCCGAGGTGGCCGCACTTCTTCTCCGAGGCCAGCTGGTCCTCGTAATGGATACCCGCCGCGCCCGCCGCGATCATCGCCTTGGTCAGCTCGAAGGCGTTCAGCGGGCCGCCGAACCCGGCCTCGGCGTCCGCGACGATCGGCGCCAGCCAGTCCGTGGTGTCCCCGGCGTTCTCGGCGGTCGCGATCTGGTCGGCGCGCAGCAGCGCGTTGTTGATCCGACGCACCACCTGTGGAACGGAGTTGGCGGGGTAGAGGCTCTGGTCGGGGTAGGTGTGGTCGGCCTGGTTGGCGTCGGCGGCGACCTGCCAGCCGGACAGGTAGATGGCCTGCAGGCCCGCCTTGACCTGCTGCACGGCCTGGCCGCCGGTGAGGGCACCGAGCGCGTGGATGTAGTCCTGCTCGTGCAGCTGCCGCCACAGCCGTTCGGCGCCGCGCCGGGCCAGGGTGTGCTCCTCGCGGACGCTGCCGGCAAGCCGGATCACGTCCTCCGCGCTGTAGGTGCGCTCGATGCCCTGCCACCGCGGGTCGGTGGCCCAGCGCTGTGCGAGTTCCTCGGCCGCCTGCGTCCTCGCTTCTGCCATGACTGTCACCGTCTCCTCGATCTGTGGCGTCTGCCAAGCCCTGCTTGAGCCAGGGGTGGCACTGTGTGTCGTCTCGCTGTGGTGCGGCCCGCCATAACCTCAATGGGCGAAGCTGAGCAATGCCGCCGGCGCGCAGCGCCGTCAGAGCCGGGATCTCCGACGTCAGGGCAGTGAATCGTGCCCGGAATCTGACGATGCCTGCCGGTTCCGGCGGGCCGCACTGAAACTCTGGCACTGGCACTGAGTGCCATCAATATTGGACGTCTGCCAACTTCTGCGAATCTTCTCCTCACGTTTTGCCAATCTTGCGAAGGCCGGAGCAGGTCCCTGTGGGCCTACACTCGCGATCATCCGGACCCGGAGGAGCACACGATGAGCAAGACCTACGCGGGAGCGCGCCTGCGGCGGCTGCGCGAAGAGCGCCGCATGAGCCAGGCGGAACTCGCCCGGGTCCTGGGCATCTCCCCGAGCTACCTCAATCAGATGGAGCACGACTCCCGTCCGCTCACCGTGCCCGTGCTGCTCAGGCTGACCGAGACCTTTGGCGTCGACCCGGGCTTCTTCTCCGAGCGCGACACGACCCGCCTCGTGGCCGACCTGCGCGAAGCGCTGACGCGGGAGATCGCCGCCGCCCAGATCTCCGCCACCGAACTGGCCGAACTCGCCTCGCGCCTGCCCGCGGTCGCCCAGGTACTCCTCGACTTGGGCCGGCGCAACCAACTCCTGGCCGAGGGCCTCACCGGAGCCGCCGACGGTCGCGACACGGCAGGAGCCACGCCCCGCTCACCCCACGAAGAGATCCGGGACTTCTTCTACCGCCGCCAGAACTACCTTCACGCCACCGACCTCGCGGCCGAGCGCCTGGCCGAGGAGATCGGGATCCGGCCCGGCGAGGTCGTACAGGCCCTGACGGATCGCCTGACCGGGACCCACGGCGTCCGCTTCTCAGCCGGCACGGGCGACCACCTGCACCGCTACGACGAGACAACCCGCACCCTGCGCCTGTCCACTCGCATGCGCCCCGGCCAGCGCGCCTTCCGTATGGCCACCCAGCTCGCCCTGCTCGAATACGGCGACGAACTCGACCACCAGGCCGCCGAGGACTTCGAGCCCGGCTCGCCCGCCCACCGTCTGGCCCGCATCGGCATCGCGAACTACTTCGCGGCGGCCGTGATCCTGCCGTACCGCGCCTTCCACGCGGCCGCCGAAGAAGTCCGGTACGACATCGAACGGCTCACCGACCGCTACGGCCTCGGCTACGAGACCGTCTGCCACCGCCTGAGCACCCTCCAGCGCCCCCGGCTGCGGGGTGTGCCCTTCTCCTTCGTCCGCGTCGACCGAGCGGGCAACATGTCCAAGCGCCAGTCGGCGACCGGCTTCCACTTCTCCCGGGCCGGCGGCACCTGCCCGCTGTGGAACGTCTATGAGGCGTTCGCCGCCCCCGGCCGCATCCATGTGCAGATCGCGGAAATGCCTGACGGACAACGCTACTTGTGGACCGCGCGAGCCATCACCCGGCACCGCGGCGGCTGGGGCGAACCCGGCAAGACCTTCGCCATCGGCCTCGGCTGCGAGATCCGCCACGCCCACCGCCTCGTCTACTCCGACGGCCTCGACGTCAGCAATGCCTCCGCCGCCACCCCGATCGGCATGGGCTGCCGGGTCTGCGAACGCCTGGAATGCCCGCAGCGCGCCGCACCGCCCCTCGGTCATTCGCTCCGGATCGACCAGAACAGCAGCACGTTCGTGCCGTACCCCGTGTCCGACGCCACCAATGTGCCGCAGGAAACCGAGGACCGATGACGCTCGTTTGACGCTCCGTGCATCTACATATCCGCTCGAAGCGGCCTCAGACCCCGATCGAACTGCGATTACGGCAGGTTCGTGTTCCTGCCACATGTTTCCGATGACGCACCACGTGGAGTGCGTCGCCATCCTTGAACCGGCAGCTAAGGGCGCCTGACCTGCGGTTTTGTCCGTGCGCATTATGTGCGGTGTGGGCGTTACGGGCGATATCTTGACGCTGAAATGACGCTCGTGACGCTCATTTGACGCTCGTTCTGATGGGGTGTCAGGCTCCATGTGGGCAGGTCAGACCGTGGCAATTCGGCGAGCACCGTTGGGGCCACAGGGGGCTCGACGCTGAGCGCATACCTGGTGAGTCCTGCTGGTCAGATATCGGGGAAGAGACCAGCGAGCGCTGTGACCTGCGGTGATGAGTGGTCGCGGGGCGCTGACCTGCGCGGATGCCCTTTCGGCTGTTTCACGCTCGTGCTCGTTGATGCAGCCGGAAGTCCCAGAAAAGTCCCAGGGAATTCCCACTGCCCTTGGCCACTCTTTCGGCTCTATGCAGGGCGCGCGGGTGCGGTGTGGGCCGGTGTACGCGGTGCCTTGCGGAACAGCTTGCGCTGCTGTAGAGCGAGCGCCGTCCCGAGGCCCCAGCACGATTCCAGCACGGCAGAGGTGAACAGGGCTGCGGCGGGGAAGGGTCTGGCGGTTGTTCTATACCGTCTGACGGGGCCCATGGGCGTGGGCCCCGACCCGTCCTGTCCCCGGCGGCGGGCGACACGCCGATCACGCGGTGGATCGAGGCTGAGCGGCCTCAGTAGTCGGCCGTGGCCGGATCTGTCCAGCAGCCACCGTGGCGCCCGGTGAGTGGGCGATAGGTTTCTCGACGACGGACGCCCGCATCTGGCGGGTCTGATCGCAAGGATGGAGCGGAAGTGCAGTGACGGACAAGCGCGTTGTCATCGTGACTGGCGGAGGTACGGGCATAGGAGAGGCCACCGCTCGGCTGATGTGCGGCCAAGGCCACCACGTGGTCGTCTCCGGTCGGCGGGCCGAGCCCTTGCAACGCGTCGAACGAGAGGCCGGGGCACTGGCCTATCCGTCTGACATCGGTGACCCGGATGCGGCCGGCGGTCTCGTCCGGGCAACCCTGGCCGCTTACGGACGTCTCGACGGGCTGGTGCTTAACGCGGGCATTGGGCGCGGCGGGAGTGTTGGAGACCTGTCGCTGGAGGAATGGGACGAGGTGATGCGCACCAATCTCACCGGTCCGCTGCTGCTTCTGCGTGCGGCCATCCCACACTTGCTGGAAACCAGGGGGTCGGTAGTCGCAGTCGCTTCTGTGTCGGCACTGCGGAACGGAACGAGCAACGCCCCGTATGCCACGTCCAAGGCAGCTCTGCTCCAGCTATGCCGGTCCGTCGCCGTCGACTACGGGCGTCGAGGGCTTCGCGCCAACACCGTGTGCCCGAGCTGGGTGCGCAGTGAGATGGCCGACAGACGCATGGCCCGCTTTGCTGAAGAAACAGGTCTGCCAGGTGGTGTCGAGGCCGCCTACGATGAGGCGACCATGCCGGTGCCAATGGGCCGGCCGGGCGAGCCGCATGAGATCGCGGAGGCGATCAGCTGGCTGCTGTCTCCGGCAGCCTCGTACGTCAACGGCGCTGTGCTCACCGTCGATGGTGGGGCGACCGCCCTCGACCCCGGAACGCTCGCGTTCGACTTTCATGTCGCGCCACGCCGGGACGGGCGCTCCGACGACGTTCGCTGAGGAGCCCGCGGTACGGAAGCGCGTCGGCCATGGAGGGCCACATCCGAGCGATTCCCAGCAGCATCGCCGGGCTGTCGTGAACCACGCTAAGTGGTCGGCTCCGGAAGTCCTTCGGGGGTTGACGCCGTAGCCGATGATGTGCGTTGGTGATTCGCCCGTGCGGTTACAGTCTCACTATGACGGGTGGGGAGCAGGGGCAGGAGCTGGCGGCGTCGCAGGGCGCGGTGGAGCCTCGGGCAGGAGATGCCGACCGGGAGTCGGTGGCCGAGAGGCTGCGAGTTGCCGCGGGGGATGGCCGTATCGACCTTGCCGATTTGGAGGAGCGACTCGATCGGGCCTACAGCGCGAAGACGTACGCCGAACTCGACGTCCTGGTGGCCGACCTGCCGCAGGAGCGGCCTTCCGGTTTGCCTGCCGGCACTGATGCGGAAACGCTTGTTCTCAAGACCCGTCTGGGCAATATCAAGCAGGGCGGCCGGTGGACAGTTCCCCGGAGAATCGTCGCCGAGTGCAAGATGCTGAGCATCGTGATCGACTTCACCGAGGCTGCCTGTGCGCACCGTGATGTCACCGTTGAGGCGAGGTGCGGCACGGGCGGCATCCAGTTGATCGTCCCGCAGGGCTGGGCGGTCCAGATCGATGCGTCGAGCACCAATACCGCTCACATCAGCAACAAGGCCACCGCACCGGCGGACCCGGCCTGCCCGAGGCTCACAGTCGTCGGTCATCCGCGAGCTGGCCACATCAAGATCAAACAACTCCGCCGGAGGCGATAACCCGCGCTCGCGCGCACCAGGTTCTTAGTGGTCAACGCTCGAAGTCCTTCGGGGGTTGATCATGCGGTGAGACGGGCGGAGGATTCTTCCTGCCGATCGAGTGTGTGTCGGTCGAGCCTGGCCAGCAGATCGTCCAGGTCGGAGGTGGTGAACCTCCACTGGAACGGCTGTGCTGTGGCGTTGTAGCGGTCTTCGAAAGCTCGGAGCCGGTCCCGGACCTCGCTGAGGTCCGTGAAGTCGTTGGGCGAGACGACCTTGCGCTGGACGATAGAGAAGAAGATCTCGATCTGGTTCGTCCAGGAGGCGTGCACGGGGGGTGTGGACCATGACAGCGTTCGGAAACGCCCTGGTCAAGCGATCTATGGCCTTCTTCCCTCGGTGGGATGAGCCGTTGTCGACGATCCAGAAGACGCGTCTGGCACTGGCGTAGGGCTCGGTGGTCATGACTTGGGTGGCCAGGTTCATGAAGGGCCTGATGCCGGTCTTGGGTTCGCAGCGGCCAAAGACACGGGCGTGATGGACGTCGTAGGCGGCCAGGTAGGCCAACGCGCCGCCGCGGTCGTATTCGTGGTTGACGCGCATCGCCCGGGCCTGTCCAGGTGCCAGGGTCGGGTGGCAGCGGCAGCGCGCCTGGATGGAAGTCTTCTCGTCCGCGGAGATCACGTACTCGTCCTCGCCCAGCGGGACGCCGTCGAAGGTGCGGGCGTACAGGTCCAGCACGCGCGCGGCCTTGGGTCGGAAGGCGGGGTCGCGCACGAAGATCCAGGACCGGTACTGCCAGGGCTTGAGCGCGTCCTGCTTGAGCCAGCGCCGCACCGTGGAAGCGGAGATCGACCCGGCGATGGACCGGGCGACCACCTCCCGAGCCAGCTCCGGACACGACCAGTGCGACAGCGGCACGCCGGTCTCGGCGGGTAACTGACAGGCCAGCGCCTTGGCCTCGGCAACCTGCAGCGCGGTGAACGAGACCGGCCGGCCAGACCGCTTGCGGTCAGCCAGGGCGGGCATGCCTCCAGCGGCGAAGCGGCCCCGCCAGGTGCGCACCGTGTCCACGTGCAGCCGGGTCTGCGCGGCTATCCGGGCGTTGGGGCGCCCTCGGGCCGCCAGTAGCACGATGGTTGCCCGCTGCCGGGCCTGATGCGAAGTCTTGTGACCGTAGGCCATCTTCTTCAGCCGGTGGCGCTCGGAGGCGGTCAGCACGACGGGCACGGCGGAGGCGAGGGGCATGGGAGGAAAGCAGCCGATCCTTCGAGGACAACGGAGTACGGGCCGACACCAGGCCACACCCGTCCCTGCATCCCGCGACGTCATGACGTCGACGCCCTGCCGGCCCGCTGCCGCAAGTACTGAGCCGGGCTTTCGACGGTCATCGTGCAGGGATTGTCAGTGCTGTGTGCAAGGCTGCTGCGCGATACAGACGATCAAGATTCGAGGGGTGCGGAATGAGCACGAAGGCCAGCGGAACGTTCGACCTCACATCATTCGAACCGGAGGTGCTCGACGAAGGCCCGGGCGCCGCGCTTGGCCGTGTGCGGATCACCAAGACCTTCCAGGGCGGCTTGGCTGGCACCAGCACCGTGCACATGCTGTCGGTGGCCGACATCGAGGGCAGTCCCGCCGCCTATGTCGCCGTGGAGCGATTCACGGGCGAACTCAACGGCCGCAAGGGCTCCTTCGTCCTCCAGCACAGCGCGCCCGGTAGCCATGGTGAGCAGATCGCGATCCGCGTGGTCCAGGGAACAGGTTCCGGTGACCTCGCGGGGATCACGGGTGCCTTCGAGATCACCCAGTCCGAAGACGGCAGCCACTCCTACGTTTTGGAGTACACACTGGGCTGACACATGCCCGCCTCGCCGTCTGGACCATCAGGGTGTCGTTGACATACTCGTCAACGACACCCCTGACTGGGCGATCAGCGACTGGGCCCGGCGAGCAGCAGCGGCGGCGCTATACGGCGGCCCGACCCTGGTGGCAGCCTCGCTCTACAACCAAACAACCTGGACCAGTCTCGCAACAAACCCTGTTCTCGGGTCAACCCCCGAAGGACTTCGAGCGTCGACCACTAAGCAGTGGGCAAGGGGCGGACGGTGACGCACCACTGATTTTGGCGCGCCGGGCCTGGCCCAGTGCGCCGGCGAGTGCGGCTGCTGCAAGCCGGTCGCCACGCACACCTGCCTGCTGGGCGTGCTGGTGCGCCTTCTGGTACTCGTCGGGCCGGAGGTACGCCTGCAAGCCCAGGAGCGCGTCATACGTCTCGATGGTCTGCCTGTGCGCCTGCAGAGTCGGCGGCGAATGCGGTCGCAGTACTTCATGCAGGTGCGTCCGCCGCGGGCGAGGGCGACCTGGGGCACCGCCGTCACTAGATCGTGCCACAGCGGACACAACTGCCAGACGGTCCAGAGCGCGGACGTCGAGCGCAGGAGGGTCCTTACGGCGGGAACCATGAGCGAGGCCGCCGCAACAGGCCGTGGATGCCCGTGAGCACGGAAAGTTAGGGCAGCACGGGGGTGTGTTGGCGCAGAGTTCCCCGAGGTAGCAGCACCAGAAGACGATAGCGAGGGAGCCGTGGATCGTTTGCGGCCGCATGGGGTGGGGCGATCTCAGGGACACAGAATGGGCGCGTCTGGAGCCGTATCTCCCGAAGAACACCGGGCGGGGCGGCAGATGGAAGTGTCACCACGGCACGGTGGCCCTCGCCGCGATCCGTCTGTGGCTCCGTTGACGGTCTGCCGGGGGATCACGCGCCTGTGAGCGTGGTGAAACGGGCGAGTTCCCAGGGATCGTGCGCGCTGAAGATGGTGACCTGGTCTCCGTGGTCGTGGCGCAGGGCATGTAGCCGGTCGTGGGTAGCGAGGCGGGCCTGGATGTCGGTCTGGGCTCCGTCTTGGATCGGGGCGAAGGCGGGGTGGGACAGCGGTGGGGTCTGCTCGATCTCGCCGTGGTACATGTACGCGTCGCCCGCGTGCAGGAGCCACCTTTCGGCATCGTCGCGCACGGCGACGCCCGCGTGGCCCGCGGAGTGGCCTGGCAGCGGCACCAGCAGCAGTTCGCAGGCCAGCCCCTGCGGACGCGCCACGCCCGGGAAGCCGAACCACTGCGCGCCCTCGTCCGTGACGGCGGGTCTCAGCAGTGGGCCGTGCGCCCGGTGCACCGGCATGAAGCGGTCGCGGCTGTGCTGGTGGTGCGAGTCTGTCGGGTCGGTGACGGCCCGGTACTCGGCAGGGTGCACGTGCACCCGGGCGTGGGGGAAGTCCGGCAGCCCTCCGGTGTGGTCGCGGTGCAGATGAGTGAGCACGATGTGCCGCACGTCCCGCGGTGCGTAGCCGAGGCGGATGATCTGCCGCAGCGCACTCTCCGCGAGGTCCCGCGCGGGCTGGGCGTAGGCCACCCAGTCCGCGCCCAGCGTCCCTTCGGGGTCGCGTCGGTCAGCAGTACCAAGGCCGGTGTCGACCAGAACCAGCCCGTCCGAGTCCGTCTCGATGAGCAGGCAGTGGCACACGGTGGCCAGTTGGCCGCTCGCGGCGCCTATGAGGCGTTCCGCGCCGAGCGGGGGAATCGTCCGGAGAGAACCGCAGTTCAGGTGATGGATACGCATGAGGACCCCCGAGAGAAGCGGGCGGGCTGTTCACACCGGACGTTAGGAAGGGCTGTCGTGACTCACCAAACGGTTGGACACGCACGGCCGGTTGACCGCGGCCCGCTGGCGGACTGTCCCGACAGCGACCTTGTTCCACCAGACCATCAGCCGCACTGCCCTGTGGACATCACCCTCGCCACGCTGGCCGGCCGATGGACGCCCCTGGTACTCCGCGAGTTCCTGCGCCGTGGCCAGGCCACGTACTCGGAACTGTCCGCCGCCCTGCCCACCCTCTCGGACAAGGTCCCCTCCGACCGGCTGGCCCAGTTGACCAGCGCGGGCGTGATCGAGCGCCACCGCACCCCCGGTTGGCCCCCACGAGTCCGCTACACCCTCACCGCGCAGGGCCGGGCACTGGAGCCCGTGGTGCGCAGTATGTGGGAGTGGGGCACCGCTCGACGGCAGAACCCCGTGGCCAATCGCCAGAGCCATCAGACACGCTCTAGTACTGCAACGTGCTTGTCGTGACGGGTGGCCAGGTCAGGGGCTGTGTCCGCGGTGTTTGTAGTGGCTGGTGCGGGCCTGGTGTTGTCGTCGTCGGCGCCAGGTCCAGTGCAGGATGTGCTCCGCGGGTGTGGGTCGGCGGTCGGTGAGTCGGGTGATCAGCCGTCGTATCTCGGCGAGGCTGAGGTGGATGAGCTGGGAGGATCCGTTTCTGCTTTGTCCGCATCCAGCTCGCGGGCTCGCAGGACGGTCAGGCAGGCGTGGGCGGCCATGGCGAGGGTCATGTGGCGGTGCCAGCCGGGATAGCGGCGGACCTGGTAGTCGTCCAGGCCGCACTCCCTGCTTCGCGCTCTGGAAGCATTCCTCAATGGCCCACCGGCTGCCCGCGATGCGGATCAGGTCATCCAGGGTGGTGCCGGCGGGGCAGTAGGCGATGTAGTAGGAGATCTCCTGCGGGCGGGCGACGCTGCGGCGGGCGATCACCCAGTGCCGGCGGTCGGACCGGTGCCACGGTCTGACTTCGACGCGTGCCCAGTCGTAGATCCGCAGGCCGTGCGCCCCGCTGCCGCAGGAACGGCGCTTCCACTTCTGCCGGGGAAGCCCGTTGAACAGGTCGTGGACGGGATGGTCGATCGCCCAGCGGGTGACCACGGTGTCGTGGCGGGTGGTGGCCATGACGTGGAAGACGTCCGCCCTCTCCAGCTCGGACCGCCACCCCTTGGAGAACCCGTAGGCGGCGTCCGCCGTCACCCACCGAAACGGGATCTTGTCAGCGATCGCCCGGCGGACCATCGCCTTGGCCATGGCCACCTTGGTCTCGAAGGCGACGTCGTCGTCGATGCCGTGCCCGCCGGCACCTGTCGCGGTCGTCGGTCCACGAGGTGGGCAGGTACAGACGCCGGTCGATCAGTGTCCGGCCGCGGTCGGTTGCATAGGCGAGGAAGACGCCGACCTGGCAGTTTTCCGTCCGCCCGGCGGTGCCGGAGTACTGCCGCTGCACCCCGGCCGACCGTGTCCCCTTCTTCAGAAACCCTGTGTCGTCCACGACCAGGACGGCGTCTGGGGCGCCGAGGTTGTCGACCACGTACTGGCGCACGTCGTCGAACACCTCATCGGCGTCCCACTCGATCCGGTTCAGCATCCGCTGGATACGGTCCGGGCCCGCATGGCCGGCCTCCTCCGCCAGCGTCCAGCCGTTCTTGCGCTGCAGCGGAGCGATCAGCCCGCGCATATAGGCCAGAGCCGACTCACGCGGCTCCGACCTGCTGAAACGATGCACGAACCTCTCGTGCACCGCATCCAGTTCACGCGCCCACAACCTGACGTCAGCAAGGTCCCCACCCATAACCACAACAACGACGCAGCTGGCCACCCGTCACGGCAAAGACCGTTGCAGTACTAGCCACAATCCGCAGGCTCCGGGCGTTGCTATGTGATCGGGCAGCTCCTTGAGGATGAGCGGGCGCCCCCTGAGTTCCTCCACCCGCTCGCGGACCGCGTCGAGGGTGAGTGATCGGCGGACACCGAGGTCACGCAAGATCCCCTTGCAGCGGCGTTGTAACTCGCTGTACTGATCCGTTCCCTTCACCTGACGTTCCCCTTGTTTGCGCTGACTGCGGGCGCCACGGCTCCCTCAGCAGTCCTCGTCGGTAGAAGTGGTGAGGCCCTCTGCCGCGCCAGATTCGCTGAACATCTCGTTCTAGCAGGGCGTCGAGTCCTGCCTCCGACAGCCCGTCAGCGCGGAAGGCCAGCTTGCGAACCTTGCTGTTTCCCAAGGCCACGGCAAACTCCATCTGGCGTCTGACTCGTTCGGAGACCTCCTCATCGGTGAAGTAGTCCGGTGTGACTCCGAAATGCTCTGCCAGCACCTCACATGTCACGTTGTGCTTCCGGCCCGTCGCGAGTTCCCAGAGGTAAGTGGCCGAAAAGGTGTATCCCGTGCTCTCGTGTATCTCCGCGGTGATTTTGCTGTAAGGAGGCCGGTTCCGCGGCGACCACAACCCGTACTGGCCTGACCGTCCGCTCCGAACTCGACACCGCCGCCTACGCCATCGGCGTCCGCATCAGCGACAGGCAGATGGCCGCCCTGCCCCTGGACCGCCACGACTGGCACGGCGACTGGAACTACAGCGTCCGTCCGAACCGTATGCCCAGATCAGTGATGCTCCGGACCCGTTCGACCAGCCCAGCCCCGACCTCGCGTGGCTGTGTCACTCGGGCCTGACCGCAATGTCGGCCGAGGAGTGGGACACGTTGGTCACCACGCTCACCGCCCTCCACGAGAACCAACGAGAAGCGCACCTGGACAAGCGGCGCGGCCACCGGCCCCGCCTGGCAGCCTCCGGCATCGGACGGTGCCACGTCCTCACCCTGGCCGACCGGCTCCTTGCCGCCCTCCTCCACTACCGGCACGGGCTCCCTCAGGTCGCCGTCGCCCGCCTCTTCACAGTCACCCCGGAGACCTCAACCGGCGCATCCGCGACATCCGCCAACTCCTCGACGCTGCCGGACACATCATCCGCCCCGCCAAGACCCGCCTCAGCACCATCGATGACCTCCACGCCTTCACGAACGCGGCAGGGACCACCCGCCCATCAGAGATCAAGACAGCGAGTTATTGATCGGCAAGCCCTCAAGGGGGCGGCGTTGTTTCTGAGCCGTGTGAGCGTTTCCGGGTTGCGGGCAAGTGCGGAGGGGGCGATCGAGTGTGAGCTGCCGGGACGCTTCAGCGTTCTGATCGGGGCGGACGGCGCGGGCATAGCAGGTCACTGTCGACGGGCGCCTCCATGTGGGGAGGCCGAGCGGTAGGCCCTGGCCATCCGCAGCAGGAAGGCCGTCTCGCCCGCGAGATCCCTGCTGCCGGACGAGCCGAGATTCACCCTTTGCCGGGTGGGGATGGAGCCTTGGAGTTTTGCGTTCAGGGCGCCCTGGACGAGATGGGCCAGTTCGTCGGCGCTTAGGTCCGCGGACGAGCCCCGCCTCGGTGACGGGCCGGGTGACGAGGGTGCCGCCGAGATGTAATCGGTGAGAGCCAGAATCGCGTCCCTCGTCTCGATGACCCTGCGATAGGAGAGCACGCTGTACGGGACCTGCGGCCACAGCACGTCCCATATGCGGGGCCGCGGTTTGGCCAGGGCCACATGCGGAACGGCGGTGACCAGATCGTTCCACATCGGCCACAGGCGCCAGGCAACGGCGATGCTCGACAGCACCCGCCGGAGCACAGCGAAGGTCGGCACCATGATGGCCAGGGCACGCAGCACACCGTGCAGATCCATGAGCAGTGCGAGCCAGGGCAGCGGCCATCGTCCGCCGGTGGTGACCCTGACGAGATACCCCAGCCAGTAGACGCTCACCAGTCCCGTGCCCAGGCCGAACAGACGCAGGCTCGTGGCCAGGGATAGGTTTCCGGAGGGCGTGCCATAGCGCAGGCACAACAGGACGCAGAGGGAGTTGGCGACCAGATGCGTGCTGATGAGAAGCAGCCAGTAGAACCGCGAGGGCGCGGGTGACCCGGTGGCGGAGACGCCGATGCGCAGGTGTGGCCAGGCCGCGAGGTCCAGTGAGAGCAGGACGGTCAGGACGGAACCAACCGCGAGGGCGAGGGCAGTCCTGAGCCGGCCTATGTCGGCGGTGGCCTGGGCAACGAAGTACAGCACTGCTCCCGCGGACAGCACACCCAGAACGTTCCGGATCACGGCGACCACGTTCGCCTCACTGTGGCGAGTGGCCGCGCCGATGAGGGAGGGCAGATTGAGCGTCATCGCCGCGGCTGCGGTGGCCACGGCTAGCCAAACGGCACGCTGCGGCGCCGAGCGCAGACCGGCCGGGCCGCGCAGCAGTACGGCGATCCACACCAGCAACACGCTGGGCAGTTCGAGCCGGGCGCCGAGTGCCGCGACGCCGTGGGTCACGGTGTGTCGTGCGGCCGGTCGACCCCCATGGCCACTTCCAGTCGGCCGAGGATGCCGTCCGGTTGCTGACGGTATGGGTTGTGGATACGGCTGCCGAGGAGGCTGGCGAACAGTTCCGCTTCTTGCTCTTCGCGCGTGGCGTAGTTCGTACGGTGCCGGAGCCGTTGCACCGCGCGGATGCCGAGATCAGGCAAGAGCGCCCCCCAGCCGCCCTCATCGTCCAGAGCCGTCGTGCGGTGGTTGAACAGCAGGTGCCCGATCTCGTGGAGGATGATGTGTTCCTGGTGGAGTGGCGCGGTGCGGTGTTCGTAGAAGATGTGGTCCTCGGTATCGGTGGCGAGCCACAGTCCGCACATACCGTGGGTAGCTGCCTCGGGCGGCAGCGTATGAAGACGCAGCGGTCTCGCGCGCCGGGCGGCGAGATGTTGGCACAGGGCCTCGACGGACAGGGCGTGGGGGAGGTCGAGCCGGTCGATGACCGCTTGACAGCGTCGACGCAGCTTGAGGGATCCGTTCGACATAGCGTCCGCGTGGGGGGCCTTTCTTGGTGGGGGGATCACGGCCTGTGGTCTTCGTGGCGGTCCGGCTGCTCGCCGGCGTCGTGCACCTTCTTTCCGACCCGGTCCAGGTTCTCCACGCGGCGGGCTTCGTTGACGATGGTGAGGAGGGCGTCCAGGCTCGCGGGGGACAGTCCCTCGGCGCGCAGCGCGAGGTGGCGCACCTTGGCGTCGCGCAGCGCGGTGGCGAGCGCCAGCTGCGCAGTGACCCGGCGCGTGACCTCGTCGTTGACGAAGTACTCCAGCGGGACCCCGAAGAACTCGGCCAGGACACCCAGTTGTTCCAGCGTGACGTTGCGCTTGCGGCCGGTCACGAGCTCCCACAGATAGGTAGCCGAGATCGTGCCGCCCGTGCTCTCCCGGATCATCCGGGAGAGCCGGGCGTAGCCGGGTCGCTTTTGCTCGTCGGGATACAGCGCGGCGATCAGTTCGCCGAGCCGGTGGCCCAGGTCGTGCAGCAGAGGCCGCCCCGTCTCACCGGGAGCTGACTCACCACTGTCCATAGGTCGCCTTTCGGACTGCGAAGCCGTGGCCGTGCGGGTGGCTCCGGAGCCTGCAGTCGTGTCCGCTGGAGTGGACGAAGCCCACGCACCTTCAGTGTGTCCGGTCTTGCGCCGTGGCGTGAGCGTATTCCGGTCAACATCAGCACGGTTGAGGTCGGAATCGTTTCGTTCGGGAGCGACAGAGGTTCGAGTCATGCGGAGTGCCGGTGGGACGCGATGACCTGGGCAGTAGACGTCGGTGGCGGCTTTCGGAACGCGGATCCGCACATCTTGGGAAGCGGTGTACCGCAGTGGCCGGAGCAGTGCCGTCCGCTGTGGCGGACACGTTGACGCTGCACCGTCCGCTGTCTAGCGTCATGGTGTGTCTCGGACACGGTGTGTCACAGACCCTTCCCAACCCCTTCACCACAGTGGAAGGAAGAGTTGTGTCGGTGGGCTTAGCGCGACGGGCGGACTGCCCGGACGAGGCGGCGGACCAGACGGCGGAGCGAACAACGGATCGGGCGCCGGACCAAGCGGCGGATCGGCGGCGGACGCACCCGGACGGGCAGTCCGGGCCTGCCAACCTGCCGCTCGACGAACTGCGGCTCGTGGACTCGCCGCGCACCGGCGGCCTGGACACAGCCCATGTGCACAAGCTCGCCCGCATCGCCACCCCGCTGCCGCCCATCCTGGTTCACCGGCCCACGCTCCACGTCATCGACGGCGTGCACCGGGTGCACGCGGCCCGGCTGCGCGGCGACGACCGGATCGACGTCCGCTACTTCGAGGGCACCGACGAGGACGCCTTCGTCGAATCGGTACGGCTGAACACCTCGCGCGGCCTGCCGCTGACCCGAGCGGACCGTACGGCCGCCGTCGTGCGGATACTGGGCACCCACCCCCAGTGGTCGGACCGGCTGGTCGCCTCGGTGACCGGGGTGACCGCGGGCACCGTCGCGGCGGTGCGTCGGCGTTCAACTGTCCAGGACGAACAGTTGAACGCGCGCAGGGGACGGGACGGCAGAGTACGGCCGGTGGACCCGGCCGAGGGCCGCAGACGCGCCGGACTGCTGCTGGCCGAGCGGCCGGACGCCACGCTGCGGCAGATCGCGGTCGACGCCGGCATCGCCCTGGCCACGGCCCGCGACGTCAAGGCGCGCATGCGGCGCGGCGAGGACCCCGTGCCCCGCAGGTTCCGCGGACCCGACACGACCGCCGACACTGATGCGCCCACCCTGCCCGCGCCGCGCGCGGCGGCGCAGCCCGCAGCGGGGATCGGCGACCCGGGCATGGCGCTGCTCGTGACACAGCTGCGGAAGGATCCCTCGCTGCGGCTGACGGAGGCGGGCCGGGCGTTGCTGCAGATGATGAGCGTCCCGTTGCTGCTGCAGGGCGACAGGGCGCAACAGTTCGTGGAGGCTGTGCCCGGGCATCGCACCGCCTCGGTCGTCCAGCTGGCGCGCGGCTGTGCCCAGCGGTGGCTGGAATTCGCGGAGGAACTGGAGCGTCGTACCTGAGAGTGAGGCCGAATTCAGCTTCCTGGAAATGGACTTGGGCCGGCTAGAAGTGATCGGCGCCCAGATCCAGCGAGATGGCGCGGGCGCAGCTCCTGACCGCGGAGACCAGATGCTCACGCACGGCCGCGTACTCGCGCACCCGCGCCGTGAGCGCGGACACGCTCACGGCGGCCACGGTCGCCCGGTGCCGGTCGTGGACGGGCGCGGCGATGCAAACCATGCCGTCGCGCACCCGGTCCGGCGCGCTGGCCCAGCCGCGCTCCCGGGTGCCCTGCAGCAGCTCCGGCGCGAGGGCCGCGGCACCACTCACCCCGGGGCGATGGGCCGCCAGCACCGTGCCGAGCGCGGTTCCCACGACCGGCACCACCTGTCCCGTCTCCTGGACCTGCCGGGTGCTGTCGCGCCGGAAGACGTGATGGACGATCAGCACGCCAGCGGGGTGCGGCATCCCCACGCGCACCGCCTCTCCCGTCGCCCTGGCCAGGTCGTCGGCCCAGGCCAGGGCCCGCGCGCGTAACTCGTGGGTGCGCAGCCAGGTGCCGCCGAGGCGCACCAGCTCGGGGCCCAGCCCGTAGGCGCCGGACTCCGTGTCCCGCTCGACCAGACCCTCCTGCTGGAGCGTGCGCAGGATGCCGTGGACGGTGCCTTTCGGCAGCCCCAGGGCGGAGGCGGTCTCGGACAGGCCGTAACGGCCCTCCCCGGTGGCGAACAGCCGCAGAACCGCGGCGGCACGGGACAGGGACTGGATGGGACCAGGCATGCTGTGGCCTCCTCGGGGGTCCGGCCGGCACCGACGGTACCGCGGGCGTGAGTGTGCCATGCATCGAACGCGCTGAGGAGACCATTCAACGGCTCTCCCACACCGGGCCGGGCAAAGAATCGCCAACAAAAACGCCCGCCCGGTGACATCCTCTTCACGGGAAAACAAACACGGGTGATTGCGGGTTGAAATCACTTGCTCGGCCGCTTCCGGTACATGCAGGATGCGGGAAGTGACCATTCGTATTCCATCGCCGGACGGAGTATTGGACCCCCATGCCGCATCCGACGGGTATGCAGACCATCAAGAGCCTGCACGGGATCGTCAGTCAGGATCCAGCCGTACATCTCAATTGCCGCGTGCATCAGACGCTGGCGCTGGTGGCCGCGCAAACGCCCACGGCCGACCTACTGTATTACCGGTCTCTGTACGATTCGCACCGGATCTTCGAGCACTGCTACCTACGGAAGGAGTTGCGCTGGTCGTATCCCTATCCCTATACTGAAGAGGACAGTCTGAACAGGCTGGGATTCACCAGGGAAAGCCGAGATCGCGTCGATCTCGATGAATTCCTGGAGCTGGTCTCGGAGGGAATCTCCCGGGATGAAGCGGTCTCTTTCTTCGCGCCCCGGGTGGAATTCGAATACCAGGGGGACTACCTGGACCGCATGGGACTTCCCCGGTCGGATTTCCTCCCGCACTCTTTCCTCGCCTGCGGCGTGGACCGACCGGTCACCGAATTGCTCATCAGGGACGACGCCACCGACAACCACGAGTTCACCGACTTCGTCGTGCCGTGGCGCACCGTGCGGGCCGGCTGGGAAGCCGCCCCCGAGCAGTGGTTCACCGACGTGCTGGTGCTGCACAGGACCGAGGACGCCCCGGCCGCGGACGGCTCCTTCGCAGACGCGTACGGCGCGCACGTCCTCGGTCTGACGGACGAGTTCGAGATGTACGACCTCCTGCACGACCGGCTCGCCGGCGAACGCGACGGCTGGCCCGTGTATGCCGCCCCCGGCCTCAACTGCCTGTCCATGCTGGCGGGAGCGCGCCTGCAATTCTGCCGCTTCCTGCGGCACACCCGGCACTCCGACCGGGTCAAGGAGACGTACCGGCGCAACATGAAGTCCCTGTGCGCCGTACTCGACGAGGCGACGCTCAACCACGTCGCCCGGGACCCCGCCGCGGACGACCGGATCAAGCGCGGCCTGTACGCCCTCAAGCGGCGCGAGACGAGCGCGCTCCAACTGCTCCGGCAGGAGATCGAGAAGTTCCACGACGCCGGCGTCGAAGCGGTGCGCTTCCCCGAGCCGGCCATGCACGTCCCCCGATGACTGGCCGACCGGGCTCGAGAACGCCCTCGGCCTGGCGGCAGAGCGTACCGAAAGAGGAGATCACGTGCGCGCAAGGATATTTCCCGGACAGGGAGCCCAGCGACGCGGCATGGGTGGGGACGTCTTCGAGCGATTCCCCGAACTCACGGCCCGCGCGGGCGAGATGTTGGGCTGCTCCGTGGCCGAACTGTGCCGCGAGGATCCGGAGGGAAAGCTGCGGCAGACGCGTTACGCGCAGCCCGCCATCTACTTCGTCAACGCCCTTCTTCATCTGGCGGACAACGGCGAGCCCGAAGGATTCGACTATTTCGCCGGACACAGCCTCGGCGAGTACAACGCGCTGGTCGCGGCCGGCATGCTGGAGATTGTCGACGGACTGGAACTCGTCCGCCGACGTGCCGAGGCGATGGCCGAGATCACCGGTGGCGCCATGATGGCCGTGCTCGGCCTGACCCCGCAAGAGATCGAGTCCCTGCTGCTCGCGGAGGGCGTGGCGGCCGTGTACCTCGCCAACTGGAACTCCGACCGCCAACTCGTGGTCGCGGGAGACCGCGCCGGAGTGCGTGCGTTCGGTAAGGCCGCCGTGCGCGCCGGCGCGACCAAAGTCACCCCGCTCAACGTCAGCGGCCCCTTCCACACCCCGCTCATGAACCCCGCCCGGCTGCGCTTCGACAAGGCGCTCGCGGGTTGCGACTTCAAGCCGGGTGACGTACCGGTCGTGTCGTCCACCACCGGCGAGATCGTCGACCACACCGGTGTCCGTGAACTGCTGAGCGCGCAGATCAGCAAGCCGGTGCAGTGGGTCAGGACGGTCCGGGCTCTGCGGGAACTCGGTGTGACGCGGTTCAGCGAAGTCAACGGCACCACCCTGACCAAACTCGACGCCCAGATCGGCTGACTTCCGCACACCCGCGGACAAGGAGCAGGAATGACACGCGATATCGCTATCATCGGTATGTCGGTCGAGCTTCCCCAGGTGAAGAACACCGACGAGTTCTGGGACCTGGTCGTCGCTGGCCGCAGCGTGAGCAAACCCTTCCCGGAAGCCCGGCGCAAGGACATCATCGACTATGTGCGGTACGCGCGTAGCGCCGCCGTGAAGCCGCCAGTCGACACCTCCATCGAATTCCACGACGGTTACTTCCTCGATGACATCGCGGAATTCGACTACGCATTCTTCGGAATGACACCCCGGCAGGGCGCGATGGCCGATCCGGTCCAACGGATGCTCATGAAGAACGCGTATCTCTCCCTGGAGGACGCGGGCTACACCGGCCCCCGCATCAAGGACCGCAACACGGGCGTCTTCGTCGGCTACAACGTCAACCCGGGGCAGACTTACGGCGACTTCCTGACCCGGGCCGACCCGTCCCTGACCCCCCTCAGTCTTACCGGGAACATGGGCACGATGCTGGCCAATCGGATCTCGTACCAGCTGGACCTGCACGGGCCGAGCATGGTCATCAACTCGGCCTGCTCGGCCACTCTGGTCGCCCTGCACCAGGCCAAGAACGCTCTGCTGGCGGGCGACTGCGACTTGGCCGTCGTCGCCGGTGCCCGCATCATCCTCGCCCCCCTCAAGAGTGCCGACCGCAACCTCGGCATCGAGTCCTCCGACGGTCTCACCCGGCCGTTCGACGAGCGCGCCGACGGCACCGGCTTCGGCGAGGGATCCGGCGCGATCGTGCTCAGCCGGCTCGACTCGGCCCTCGAACGCGGCGACCAGATCTACGCCACGATCAAGGGCAGCGCCGTGAACCACGACGGCCACTCGGAGATGATCACCGCGCCCGACGAGGCGTCACAGACCCAACTGCTGCTCGACGCCTGGGCCGACGCCGGCATCGACCCTCGCACCGTGGGCTACGTGGAGGTGCACGGTACGGCGACGCGCATCGGTGACCCCATCGAATTCGAGGGACTGCGGCGGGCGTTCGGCCACTACACCGACGAGAAGCAGTTCTGCGCCGTCGGTACGGCCAAGGCCAACGTGGGGCACCTCTTCGAGGGCTCCGGGGTGATCGGAGTGATCAAGGCTGCGCTGAGCGTGCAGCACAAGACGGTGCCGCCCATGGCCAACTTCGAGAAGCCCAACCCGAAGATCGACTTTGCCGACGGACCGATCTACATACCCACCGCCGCCGAACCGTGGGACCCGGCCGAAGGGAAACGGCACTGCGGCGTCAGCGCGTTCGGTATCGGCGGGACCAACTGTCACGTCGTCCTCGGCGCGGCCCCGGCGGCGCCCGTGGCGAGCGCGCCGCAGACCACGGCCGGCCCGCAGATCTTCACGCTCAGCGCGCAGAGCGAACGGTCGCTGCGGCTGCTCGTCGAGGCATACGCTCGCCATCTCGCCGGGCCTGCTGCCGAGAGACTGAGCCTGCGGGACGTCTGCCACACCGTGCGCGCCTCCCGATCGGCCCACCGTCATCGCCTCGCCCTGCCGGTGTCCGGCATCGCGGAACTGCGCACCGCGCTCACCGCGTTGGCCGAGGGCCGCGGTGACGAACTGCCCGCGGTGTACTCGAACCTGGACGACTGGTCGGGTCCGGCGCAGGCCGACGACTCGCCGCTCGCCCGCTACGTCCGCGGCGAGGACATCGACTGGAGCGTCCATGAGGGCGCCGCGACTGGCCGAATCATCAAGCTCCCGTCCTACGCCTTCGACGAGAGCCGTTGCTGGTCGCCGTTCCCCGACACCTGGGCGGAACGCAACCCGGTCGGCCCGGTCGCCGCTGCGCAGGACAACCCCGTCACGCACGACATCGTCTTCCGTGAGGAGCCCCTCGCAGCCGACTGGACCGGTGGAGTGCGGGCGTTGGCCCTCGTCGACCCGGAGACCGACGCCGAGGCCGTGCTGGGCACGACCCCGTCCGGGGAACTGCACGTCCTGCGGCTCGTGGCAGACGACGCCGACGTGGCCTCGGGCACCTTCTCCCTCACGGAGGAGAGCCTCCAGGACCTCGCCGCCCACGTCCTCGAAGGCCGATACACCCACATCATCCACGCCCTCGCCCTGGAGGACACCGAGGCACCCGACATCCAGACCCTGGACCGCCGGGTCACCAAGAACCTCTACAGCCTGTTCCTGCTGAGCAAGGCCCTGATGAACGCTGGCGTGCGGGGACGGATCGTGGCCCTCACCCGCAATGCCTGCGCGCTGGTGGACGGTGCGGCCGTCGGCGCCCCGGAGAACTCCGCGCTGGCTGGCCTCGCCAAAGTGATCGGGCGCGAGTTCCCCTACCTCAAGACCCGCGTCCAGGACCTGGACGAGCACGTCACGCCCGACCTGCTGTGGCGGGAGATCGTCCGGCCGGAACCGGGCCTGCATCTCCTGCGGGACGGGCGCTCCTACCACGAGGTCTTCGAGGAACTCCCCGAACTCGGGACCGGAACGGAGGAGGATTACCTCCAGGCGGGCGGCACCTACCTCGTCACCGGCGGCACCGGCGGCATCGGACTGGCCGTCAGCGAGATGTTCGCGAGCCTCCAGCCCGACATCGACCTCGTACTGGTGAGCAGGTCGGGTGCCCCGGACCGGGCGGACTGGGAGCAGCTGATCGCCAAGGACCCCGACAGCAAGGCCGCCCGGACGGCCCGTACGATCACCGAGATCGAGGGCATGGGCGCGCGCGTCCACGTCTACGCGGCCGACGCCGGCGACCCGGACGCCCTGCGGGCAGTAGTCGAGGACGTACAGCGCAGGTTCGGCCGGATCGACGGCATTGTCCACGCGGCCGGCATCCCGGGACGGAACCTGATCTCGCTGCGTGATCCGAAAGACTTCGCCGATGTGGTCCGGCCGAAGATCCACGGCGCGTACGTCCTCAACAGCGCTACCGCGGACGTGAGTCCCGACTTCATCGTGCACTTCTCGTCGGTCGCCGTCGTCTTCCCGTCCTCCGGGCAGGGTGACTACGCCGCCGGCAACTACTATCTGGACACCTTGGCCCGTATGGGCAGGAGCGACGACTGCCACGTCGTCGCAGTCGACTGGGTCGCCTGGCGAGAAATCGGCATGGCCGTGGACTACGGGAGTAAGCTGGACACGACCTTCAAGGCCGTGTACACGAATACCGGCTTGGGCATCGTCGACAAGATGCTGCGGTCCCGTCGGCGCCGTGCGTTCGCCGGGGAGGTGAACTACGACGGCAACCTCGTGCACATCTTCAAGTCGTTCGACATGTCGCTCGGCGACACCGTGAACACGAAGATGAAGCAGGCCGAGAGCGATCTGAGGGACCGTCTGCGCATCGCGTCGGAACAGAAGCGCAAGCAGATCGACGCGGTGTCCGTGGAACTGACCGGGCGCGAGGACGGCGTGTACCGTGACGCGGAGATCACCGTCGCACGCTGCTTCGCCGACGCCCTCGGCTATCCGACGCTCGATGTCGAGGCCGACTTCTTCAACATCGGCGGTGACTCCCTCATGGCGACCACCGTCGCGTCCAACATCGCCACGTGCCTGCAGGTCGAGTTCGACGCCGCCGACCTGCTGATGGAGCGCACGGTCTGCGCCGTGGCGGACGCGGTGGAACTGATGAGGGACGAAGTCGCGGAGGAAAGCCCCGTGTAGTCGGGGCACCGAACCGGCCGGACGGGGCTCGGAAGAGCCCGGTCCGGCCCATGGACACGCACGTGGTGGGGTCACATGACCGAAGACGTACTGAAACGCCGGCAGCAGAGCGAAGGCGAGCCCAGATCCGAGCTGAGATCGCTCCTGGGATTCAGCCTCCCGATGTCGGTCGCCAACTATGTACAGCAGTCCTATCTGCTGGCCGACAGCATCATCGTCGGCCGCTACGTCGGCGTCGACGGGCTGGCCGCCGTGGGTGCCGCTCAGCCGATCTTCTACCTGGTCAACGCCGTTTTCCTCGGCTTGGTGAGCGGTTTCGCCATACGGTTCGCACGCATGAGGGGCTCCGGCCGGGCCGAGCGCCAGCAGGAGGCGGTCGTCGGCCTGGCGGCATTCGCTGTGGTCTGGGCCGCGCTCTGCATCACGTTGGTCTTCAGTGCCACGGGTCTTTTCCTGCACGTGATGGGGATCCACGGTGCCGTGGCCCAGGGCAGTACGACGTATCTGCGGACCCTGTCCCTCGGGTTCGTGGGCGTGTTCGGCATCGGCGCGCTGGGCGGGTTCCTGCGAGGGCTGGGCGACTCACGCACGGTCATGTACATCATGGTCTTCAGCAGTCTCCTCAACATCGCGCTCGCCTGGAGCTTCGTGGCCCTGCTGGGACTGGGAGTGCGCGGCGCCGCCCTGGGTACGGTGACGGCCAGTTCCGTCGCCTTCCTCGCGGGCCTCGTGCTCGTGGCCCGCAGGCACGGGATCCACCGCTACCGCAGTACCCTTCCCGAACTGGCCCGGCAGGCCGGCTCGTCCCTGCGGCTGGGCTTCCCTGTCGGCATCCAGCACATCATGCTCTCGCTCGGCACCATGGTCCTCACCTCGCTGATCGCGCCTTTCGGAACCGCCGCCATCGCAGCATTCAGCATCGCCTCCCGGCTGGAGACTCTGGCCGGCCGCTTCTATCTGGACCTGTCCGGAGCGGTCACGGTGTTCGTCGCCCAGTACACCGGCGCCGGGGAGGCCGAGCGGGCCCGCCGGGCACTCCTCGACGCGCTGCGTCTGTGCTGGTGGGTGACCCTCGCCGAGTGCGCGGTGGTGATTCTCGTACGGCACGACATCGCCGCCGCCTTCACCAGCGACCAGTCGGTCCACGCGATCGTCGGGAGGTACATCCTCATGACGTACCCGTTCTTCCTCCTGTACTCGGCGATGGCGGTCGTCCACGGATTTCTCAACGGCATCGGCCGGACGGTCTTCCCGCTGGTGTGCACGATGCTGTCGTTTCTTGTCGTCCGCATACCCACCGCCTCCCTGCTGAAGGGACCACTGGACCTGGACGGCATCATCTGGGCGGTTCCGATCGGCTGGTTCGTCGGCCTGGCCTACACCGCGTTCGCCGTGCGCCGGTACATCCAGGACGCTCGGCGGTTCATACCCGTCCAGACCAACTCCGTCTGAGTAGGGAGTCGTCCGCACATGACAACCGACACCGGTACCGAGGCCGACGCTTCCGCCTCGGCCCGCGTCGCGGAACTGCACCGCATCAAGCGACAGGCCCTGCTGGGGCCCGGTGATGCCGCCACGCGGTCGCAGCACGCCAAGGGGAAGCTCACCGCACGAGAGCGGTTGGCGTTGTTGCTGGACGACGGGTCGTTCCAGGAGATCGAGCCCCTGCGCAGGCACCGGGCGAGTGGATTCGGCCTGGAGGAACGCAAGCCGTACACCGATGGGGTCATCACCGGCTGGGGCGCGATCGACGGCCGTACCGTGTTCGTCTACGCCCAGGACTTCCGGATCTTCGGCGGCGCGTTGGGTGAGGCCCACGCGACGAAGATCCACAAAGTCATGGACATGGCCATCGCGGCCGGCGCCCCTCTGATCTCGCTCAATGACGGGGCCGGCGCGCGCATCCAGGAAGGCGTGACCGCACTGGCGGGCTACGGCGGGATCTTCACCCGCAACACGAGGGCCAGCGGTGTCATACCGCAGATCAGTGTGATGGTCGGCCCCTGTGCCGGGGGAGCGGCCTACAGCCCGGCGTTGACGGATTTCGTGTTCATGGTCCGCGGCTCCTCACAGATGTTCATCACCGGACCGGACGTCGTCCAGGCCGTGACCGGCGAGAAGATCGCGCAGGACGAACTGGGCGGAGCTGACGTGCACATGCGCACGTCGGGTGTGTGCCACTTCGCCTACGACGACGAGACCACCTGCCTGGAGGAGGTCCGCTACCTGCTCTCCCTGCTCCCGGACAACAACAGGACGCTTCCGCCGGTACATGCGACGCGAGATCCGGCGGAACGCCGATGCGAGTCCCTGGTCCACATCGTACCCGCGGACATCAGCCGCTCCTACGACATGCACGGGGTCATCGAAGAGATCACGGACGACGGCGAGTACATGGAGGTCCAGGAATGCTGGGCACCGAACATCGTCGTCGCGCTGGCCCGCATGGACGGGCACACGGTTGGGATCGTCGCCAGCCAACCCCAGTCCCTGGCTGGTGCCCTCGACATCAACGCGGCCGAAAAGGCAGCCCGTTTCGTGCAGATGTGCGACGCTTTCAATATTCCCCTGGTCACCCTGCTCGACGTGCCGGGCTTCCTGCCGGGTGTGCGCCAGGAGCACGGCGGCATCATCCGGCACGGGGCCAAACTGCTCTACGCGTACTGCAACGCCACCGTGCCGCGCATCCAGCTCATCTTGCGCAAGGCGTACGGCGGTGCCTACATCGTCATGGACTCGCGTTCCGTGGGCTCTGATCTCTCCTACGGGTGGCCGACCAACGAAATCGCGGTGATGGGTGCCGAAGGGGCGGCGAACGTGGTCTTTCGCCGTCAGATCCAGGACGCGGACGACCCCGCCGCCATGCGCCGACGCAAGGTCAAGGAATACCAGGCAGAGCTCATGCATCCCTACTACGCGGCCGAACGCGGACTGATCGACGACGTCATCGACCCGGCTGAAAGCCGGTGGGTTCTCGTCCGGGCGCTTCGCATGCTGCGCGGTAAGCACGCCGACCTCCCCCTGCGCAAGCACGGCAATCCTCCACAGTGAGGAAGCGCTCGGGGATGGGGGAGGCCAGGGCAGCGATGGCAGCGGCCCGGGTGGCGTGCTCCCACATCGGGCGCCCGCCGCGTGGCAGCAGCGACGAGTGCTGGTTTCCGACTGCGGCCGGCGAGTCCCGGACCCCCCGAATACCTGCATGACGTTCGCGTATCAGGAGCTTGTAAGTAAGGATTATTCGATGCGTTGAAATTCCTGCTTACCGGACTGTTGCATTCGCGGTCGACCTACGGAGAGGATGACGGAGATCATTACGGGTGACGGCAGGAGTCTGCTGTGGCGAGCGCAGGAGCGGCCGAGCTACTACTGGGCGGCATCGTCGTGCTGGGCGCATTGGTGCAGTGGCTCACTGGTATGGGATTCGCACTTATCGCGGTGCCCGCACTCGTTCTGGTACTCGGTCCGGGCCGGGGGGTGGTGCTCGCGAATTGCGCGGCCGGAGCCATCAGTGTGGTCGGACTTGCCGCGGGATGGCGACGGGTTCGGATCGGAGCCATGGGCCCCCTGGTCGTCGCTGCGGCGTGTACGGTGCCCGCGGGCTCATGGGTGGCCGCTCGGCTTCCCGAACCCGTACTGCTGGCCTGCGTCGGAATTCTGGTGACGGCGGCCGTGGGTTTCGTGATCGCGGGCACACGCCTGCCGGCGATGACCGGAACAAGGGGAGCCGTCACCGCAGGTGCGGTGGGCGGGTTCATGAATTCGGCCGCCGGCGTCGGCGGGCCACCCTATTCGCTGTACGCGGTGAATGCCGGTTGGTCGGTCCGCGAATTCGTGCCGAATGCGCAGTTTTACGGAATCATGGTGAACGCCTTCTCGGTGGCCGCCAACGGGCTGCCACGGCTGAGCGGGTCGGCCTGGTCGGTGGCCCTGGCCGCCCTGGTGGCGGGCGCCCTCCTCGGCAGGGCGCTCGCACCGAGAGTTCCGGAGCGCTGGGTACGTCGGCTCATCCTGACTCTGGCCCTGACCGGTGGCCTCTCCGTACTGGCAAAAGGGCTGGAGGGGATGCTGTGACGCCGGCCGAACGGTCCCCCGGCCCTAGGCGAGCGGTTCGCCGTGCTCCAGGTACACCGTCGTCCGGGCTGCGCGGGCGGGCACCGCCGCCTCGATCCGCTTGATCAGTCGGGTCATGAGCATCTCGGGATCCGACGTACGCTCCGGCTCGTAGAATTCGAAACCAGTCGTCGATTCCGGATTCAGCCGGATCTGCCGCTGCGCCTCGGCGTCGAGGACTGCTCCCTCGAAAACGAAGACGATCTTCTCGTCGTCACCGGAGGGAGCCCAGTCGACCACGAGGAGGTGACCCACCGGCGCATCGATTCCGAGTTCTTCTTTCACCTTGCGTACGGCGGTTTCGTGAGGGGATTCACCAGGTGGCACATAACCACCTGGGATGCCAAGGAATTTATCGTCGCGATGGGTTGGCTGGACGAGCATGATGCGGCCCTGCTCATCGAAGAAAAGGACGCCTGCGGCGGCGCGGGCACGAGCTGTCGATGAATTGCTCTGTGAATCAGCCACGCCGGAATCGTCCGACCCTCCATGTGTCCGTGTCAAGTGGGTGATCAGCTCCGAGAATTGTAACGTTGACGTCACAAAAATGTTGTGATAGCAACTGATCGCAGCAGCGCCACGATCCGACGGGGGTGGTAGCAGTGATTGTGGATTCGCATGTGCACGTCGTCGCGCGGGATGGTTCTCGCTACCCATCGGTTCGCCGTACGGAAGACGAGGACGCCTGGTACCGCACTCATCCCGTCACCGCGGCGGAATTATCGGCACTCATGGAAGAAGCGGGCGTCACCTGGACGATTCTGGTTCAGCCGATCCAGGTCTACGGCAGTGACAACAGCTACCTTGCCGACAGCTGCGCGGCACACCCGGATCGCCTGCGCGGCGTGGCCGTCGTCGACATCGGAGAACCGGACGCGTCGCGCGCCGCCCTCCACCGGGCAGTCCGTGAACAGGGCCTGGCCGGCGTACGGTTGAACCTGGCGACCGGTTCCGAGTCCATCGACCCCCGCTGTCACCCCCTGCTGGAACACGCGGACGAACTCGGCGTGCCGGTCCTGGTGCGCGTCACCCCCGAGCAGTTGCCGCAACTGCCGGCCCTCATCAAGCGGTTCCCGGGGGTCGCGCTGGTCCTCGACCACTGCGGATTCGTCGACTTCCGCGACGGCCCCGACGGCAGCGGCGCGGCGCCACTGTTCGAGGTCGGAGCCCACGACAACCTCTATGTGAAGGTGTCGACCCTGAACCTGCACAGCGTCGGCGCCGATGTCGACCCCGCGCCTCTCCTGAAGGAGCTGGCCCGGTGCTTCGGGAGGGACCGCCTGGTCTGGGGATCCGACTATCCGCACACCCACGACCGTGGTTACGCCGAACTGGTCGACTACGCCCGGGAAGTGGCCCGCGCACTGCCCGGCGACGGCGCGGCGGACTATCTCGGACGGACCGCCGCGAAGCTGTGGTGTCCGCCCCACGAGTCGCCGGCCGGTCGCTGACATGGCAACCGAAGCCGAGGAACGGGATGCGACAGGGAAGGGTTGGGCAGTGACAGCGGACACGCACGGTGTCGGGATCGCCGTCATAGGCTTCGGCAACGCGGGCAGACAGCACGTCGCCGCTGTCCAGGCCCTGCCGGGCGTACGGCTCGCAGCCGTCGTCGAGACGGATCCGGCGGTCGCACGACGGGCTCGCGACGAGGGCCTGCCTGTGCGTCCGCTGCCGGAGGTACTGGCCGACCCGGCGGTGGACGCGGTGGCCGTCTGCCTTCCGCCCGGACACCGGCCCCCCGTCCTTGCGGACGCCGTCGCCGCAGGCCGGCACCTGGTCGTCGAGAAGCTACCGGCCCGATCGACCGGGGAACTGGCGGAGATCCTCGCCGCCTCGGCCCGCGCGGAACTGTTCAGCACGGTGATGTTCCAGCACCGTTTCGCCCTCCCGGAGGCACTGCGGACGAAGGCGCCGGAGCGGTTCGCGGAAGCGGTGGGCAACTTACTGATCTCCCGCCCGCGCTCCGCCGCCCACTACCGTGAGGGCTGGCGCGCCGAGCCTGAGGCGGCCGTGGGCGGGGTGAGCGTCCACCTGGGGGCCCACTACCTCGATCTGGCCTGCCAACTGCTCGGCGAACCCGTCGCGGTCACCTGCCTGTCCCGGACGGATGTTGCTGCGGGCATCGACACGGAACTGTGCGGACACGTCGCCTTCCGCACGGGCGCGCGGCTCACCGTCACCGTGACCTGCCGGGCAGCCGCCCGCTTCGAACAGCTCACCGTGCTGGGACGCCAGGACTGGGTCGAGGTGCGAACCGGCACCACGACGGGTGAGGTCGACGGCCGACCGCTCGCCGTACCCGCCCGCCCGGCGGCCGAGCTGCGCCAGGACGTCTACCGGGAGCTCGCCGACGCGCTGCGTGGTGGGCAGGCACCGGACCTCTCCCGACTCGACCGAAGCGCCGGTGTGGTGGCCGTCCTCGACGGCCTGCTCCACGCGTCGGTCGGCGCGACCCGCCGGGTGGCCTGATGACGGCCACCCACGCCACGTCCTCAGCCGAACTGCCCCATACGCCCCTCGGATACTCCTCCGGAACCCTGCCCGGGGCCAGCCCCGAGGAACTGGCCCGGGCTGTGCGGCTCGCCGGCGGAACCGGCGTGGACCTGCGCATCGGCAAGGGCCACTGCTGGGAACGGGACGGCATACGGTCGGGCATCGAGCGGATCCAACGAGCCGGTGCCGACGTCTTCTTCGTCGGTGTCGGCTGGCGTCTGGGTGACCCCGCGCACTGGCCGGTCGGCGAGGAAGCCGTGCCGGCGGAGCACCCGGTCAAGGTCTTCTGCGCAGAACGCCCCGACCCGGCCCTGGTGGCCGATCAGCTCGCGCTCGCCGCCGAGGCCGGGCTCGAACCGTGGGTGGAGACTCACGCCGGCGGCCCCGACGTCACCGGCCTGATCGATCTCGCCGACCGCACCGGTGTGGGCGTGCTGTTCGATCTTCTCGGGCTGGCCGAGATCGGCGGCGCCGACCATGCTCAACTGCGCGCCTTGGCCCCGTTCGTGCGCGCGGCACAGGTCAAGGGCTTCCGGCGCACCCCGCAGGGCACCCGGCACCGCCCGCTGGACCCGAACGACCTGTCCGGCCTGACTTACCTGCTGAGCCTCGGCCCGCTGCACGCCGTGACCGTCGAGTCGCGCGCCGGTGCTCCCGACGCCGATCTCGCCGTGCTCGCCGCCGAGCTGGCCCTGCCCGCCGCCGGAGCGGACGCCCGACGCCGGGGGGATCGTCAGGACCCGGGCATTGGCCCGGCGCCATCAGCCCTCACGAACGCCATCCGGCCCACGACAGCACCCGGCCGACCCCCAGCTGCCCCGACGTATCCGTCCGAGCCAGGAGCCGCTCACTCATGAAACTCGCCGTCATAGGTGATGAGTTGTCCCAGGATCCCCTCCTCGTGGCCGACACCGCCGTCCAGCTCGGCTTTGCCGGCGTCGAGGTGCGTTCGTACGACGAAACACCTCCCCATGAGCTGACCGATGGCCAGATCGACCACCATCGTCGGCTCCTCGACGAGCGCGGACTGGCCGTCGCCGGCTTCGCACCCCCGATATTCAAGGGCCCGCTGCCCACCACGGACGCACAACTCACCGAGGCACGGCAGGTGCTGGTGGACTCCTGCCGGCGTGCGGTGCGCCTCGGGGCGCCGCACGCGCGCATCTTCAGCTTCTTCACGCACACCGAGCACGCCCCCGAGCCGCGGCGGGCGGCCGAGGTCGTCGCCGGACTCCTGCAGGGCGTGGACCCGGGCCTCCCGCTGGTCCTGGAGACCGAGTCACGCAGCAACACCCCGCACATGCGGGACGTCCTCGACTTCCTGGACACACTGGGCCGGGACGACGTCGGCGTGCTCTGGGACCCTGCCAACGCCGTACGTGGCGGCTGGGGGCCCGTGCGCTATCCCTCGGACTACCTGATGGGCCGCCATCTCATCCGGCACGTGCACGTGAAGGACCCGGACGGCACCCACGGCTATGTCCGGCTGGGTGACGGGGACCTGGACTGGCCGGCCATGCTCGCCCGCCTGGCCGAGGACGGCTACACAGGCTTCCTCAGCCTGGAAACCCACTGGCGGCACGGCCGTGTCCTGTCGCCCGTCAACCGTGACCGCCCCTGGGGCGAGGACTTCTCCCGGGACGGCTTCGCGGCCAGCATCGAGTGCATGCAGCGGCTGCGCGCCTGGTGCGACCGGCTGCCCCGAGGGCTGGAGACCTCATGAGCCCGGCGACAGCCCCGGTATTGTTGCTCGGCGCGCAGCGCTCGGGGACCACCGCCCTCGCCGACGTCCTCGACCATGCCTTCGCCGACACCGGAGGCATGTTCACCATCAACGGCAAACTGCCCTACCTGCTCCACCGCTGGTGCACCCAGGCGGACGTGACGGGCCGCCATCTTCGCGTGGACGAGATCCTGCACGCCCTGCACCGTAAACCGCCGTACGGCCGCAACAGCGAGCGGTGGCTGGAGAACGTGGACAAGGTGCTCCGCACGGCTGCCGCCGGCGTGGCCGACGGCCATGTCACCGACGCCACTGAGCTGCGCAGACAACTCGTACGGGAGGCGTACGCGGGTGCCACCCGCTACGGCGACAAGTACAACGAGTACCTGCTGGAACTCGACCAGCTCGCCGACACCCTGCCCGACGCCCACTGGGTCCTCCTTGTGCGCCACCCGGCCGCGGCCGCACGCTCCATGCTCAGGTGGACCGGCGACCGGCCGTGGCGGCCGGGCACCTGGCAGGACGCGCTGGAGAAGTGGGCCGCCTGGCACCGGCCGTGGCTGGCACACCCTGCCACGCGCGACCCCTCCCGCACCACCGTCGTGGAGTACGCCCGCGTATGTGCGGGCGAGGACCTAGGTCGTCTTTCCCGGGCGATCGGCCTCGACCTGCTTCCGTACGCGCAGAGGCTGGCCGAACGGACCGGCGAGGCGGAGCGGGAGCGTCTGCCCGAGCACATCACCCGTCTCTGGCAGACGTTGCTGGACCTGCGCACCCTGTGACCAGCCGGGCCGGCGCCACCGACCACGCAAGGGAGAAGTCCGTGAGCAGATGGGGAGCGTTGGGCCGCGCCGTCCTGGACCGCGCGGGTGTGCCGGACGCGCCCGCGGCGAAACGCTGGGCCCTGGTCGCGATCGTGGACGCCGTCGGCACGGGCATGTTCCTGCCGATATCCGTTCTCTACTTCACGGTCGTGGTCGGCCTGAGCGTCGGCTCCGTCGGAGCGGGTCTCGGTATCGCCGGACTCGTGGGCAGCCTCGCCACCCCGCTGTCCGGCACGCTGATCGACCGGTTCGGCGCGGGCAAGGTGGTGGTCTGCTGCTGGGCGGCGGGTGCTGCGGCGTACGTCGGCTATCTGGGAGTCCGTGACTGGACGGGTCTCGTCGTCGTGGCGAGCGTCGCCCATGTCGCGGACCGCATGGTCAACCCGGCCCGGAAAGTCTTCCTCACCACCATCGCGGACGCCGAGAACCAGGTTCCCCTCATGGCGTTCCAACGAGCCGTCCTCAACGTCGGCTTCGGGCTCGGCGGTCTGGCCACCGCGGCTGTCCTCGCCCTCGGCTCGCACACCGGATATCACGCGGTGCTGCTGGTCAACGCCGTCTCCTACGCCGGGGCCATCGCCCTGGTGCTCACCATCCCCGTCATCCGTCCCACGCGGCCCGCGCAGGCCCGCGAACCGGGCAGGCCACGCGCCGGCTACCGACAGGTGTTCGCCGACCGGCGGTATGTGAGCCTCGCGGTGCTCAACATTCTCGTCCTGATGTATTCGACCGCGTTCACCATCGGCATGCCGCTGTGGGTCTACGAGTACACCAGCGCCCCCGCCGGACTCGTCGGCCTGCTGTTCACCTTCAACACCGTGCTGGTCGTGCTCCTCCAGATGCGTACCGCTAAGACCTGCACCTCTCCCGCCCAGGCACCGCGCGTCTACCGGGCGGCTGCGGTCCTGTTCGTCCTCGCGGCGATCGGCTACTGGGCGGCCCACCGCTCCGGCGATGCCACAGCCGTGGTGATCGGCCTGCTGGCGCTGGCGGTCCTCGCCCACACCCTGACTGAGCTCTTCGGCGCGGTCGGTGAGTGGACGGTGTCCATGAACCTGGCGCCGGAGCGACTGCGCGGCCGGTACCTGTCGCTGTTCGGCCTGAGCCTGGCCGCCCAGGAGGCAGTTGGTCCTGTTCTGGTCACGGCCCTGATCGCCGCCGACGCGGACCTGGCCTGGTTCGCCCTGGCCGCCCTGCTCGCCGTCGGCTGTCTGGCGTCCGCGTGGCTGGTGCGCGCGGCGGCCGGACCGGACACCGCACAGGCCCCCGCCACCGCCCACCCCGAACCCAAGAGCGTCGCGCCTCCTACGAGTTGAGCACCAGCGCCAGCCCCGCACCGGTGCGGGAGACCGTACGGAAAGGACCCAGTTCACCATGACGGAATCCATCGACTCCGGGCCGCGCACCCCCGCCGGGCTTCTCTCCGGCGTCTGGGAAGCCGCGCTGGGCAAGCCCCCTTCCGGCCCGGACGCCGACTTCTTCGCCGCAGGCGGGGACTCGATGCTGATGGTGCGCAGCGTCACCCAGCTGCGCCGGGCGGGCCTCGCCGTCGGTCCCGCCGACTTCCTGCACGGCCGCACCTTCGCGGGCATCCTCGCCCGCCTGCGCGCGGACAACACGACGCCGGACCGGCCGCAGGTCCGGCCGGCCGCCGGACCCATGCCCCTGTTGCCCTGTCAGTCGCGCTGGATCTCCCAGACGTTCACGGACCCCGACCACTTCGGCTTCGTCTGGGTCTTCGACGTGCCGGAGACCACACCGGACGGTGACAAGGTCGACGCAGACCGGATCGAGGCCGCCGTGCGCCGGCTCAGCGACCGGCACGAGGCGCTTCGGACCCGTTACCTGCTGGACGGCCCTGACGGCCCCGTCGCCGAGGTCCTTCCCCGGGCGCCAGAGGGACTGTTCGCCACCGTGGACACCGACGACAGCCGACTCGCCGAGGCGTTCGAGGAGGCGGTACGCGGTCATCGACTCGCCGAGGGCCGCGTGTTCAACGCCTTGTGGCTGCCCCGGCAGCGCTACCTCCAGATCGCCGTGCACCACCTCACCCTCGACGGCTACGCCCTGACGATGCTGGCGGACGAACTGGAGGACGCGCTGACCGGACACGATCCCGGCCGGCCCGCCGCCCAGCCCCGCGACCTCGCCGCCGACCTGGCCGCCTGGCTCGCCTCCGCGCGGGCCGACGAGGACGTGGCGCGATGGGCCGCGCTCGGCCTGCCGGACGTGCCCCCGGTGCCCACCGACTCCGATGGGCCGGGAACGCTGTCGACCTCCACCGCCGTCACGGCCGGCCTGGACGAGCAGCGCACCGCCGCGCTCCAGACCACGGCCGGGCGGCTCGGGCACCCCGTCGGCCTTCTCGTCCTGGCCGCCGTCGCCCGGTCCGTGGCAGAGCGGTTCGACCTGCCCGCCGTCAGCGTGGACACCTACCACCACGGACGCGACGGAGTCCCCGGCGGTCACGACATCACCAGCGCGCTCGGCTACCTGCAGTCGACCTATCCCGTGGTGATCCGCTCGGGGCCCCGCACGTCCTGGCAGACCGACGCCCTGGCCGACCTCACCGCGGTGCCATCGGACACCTTCGGCTTCGACGCGCTGCGCCACGCGGGGCACCGACTTACGGCCGACGGTGCGGACGGGCCCGGCACCCTGCGCGGCAGCGGCATCAGGCTGAACTTCCGCAGCCGTATGAACCAGGTCAACGACCGGTTCGGCCGCTGGCTGCGCCCGGCCGACGCGGCGGGCGGCAGCCGCAGGTCGGCGCGGCAGCGGGAACCATGGGTACTGAACGTGGAAGGCGACGTCGTCGCCGACCGGCTTGTGCTGACCATCCGGTACAGCACCGACCACTACACCGAGGGAACGGTACGACACCTGCTGGACGGGGCGACGGCGCTGCTGAGCGAACTCGCCGCCGGCCGCCGGGCGCCGGCCGGCGAAGGCACGCCCCGATGACCAAACCCCCCGCCACACCCAGGTTGGACACGCTGCTGTCGCTGGCCGCCGACGCGCTGGAATTACCGCCCGCCGAGTTGCGGGAGCGGTGCGAGCGCCTGTCCTTCGCGGCCCTGGGCGGCTCCTCCCTCCAAGCCCTGCGCCTCGTCGGCGAGGCCGCCCGGGCCGGCGCCGACCTGCCCCTGCACCGGGTACTCGGCCGCGAACCGGTGGGAGTGGTGCTGCGCGGCGCCGGTCCCACGCCCCCGGCCGCTCTCTCGCCCGAGGGCACCGAGCCGGCCGTGCATCAACCAGCGCTGCCCGGGCAGACCGGCATGCTCGGCGTCGAGGACGTCGTCCACGGCACCCCCTACCACCTGCTGTTCACCGCCGAGGTCGACGGTGCCCCCGCGACCGCGGTGGCTCCTGCGCTCACCGCGCTGGTCGAGCGACACGAGGGCCTGCGCACGGTGTTCCTGCCGGCCGACCCCGACACCGGCAGGGCGGGGCGCCGGCTCGTCCCGCACGCCAGGCCCGTCATCCGGCACCACATCCTGCGGATACCGGACGGCACGGACCCCGTCACCGTGGTGCACACACAACTGGCGGGAGCCAGTGCGGCTCTGCTGCGCCCCTATGAACGACCCCCGGTCCACTTCGCGGTCACCACCGTGACCCGGCCCGGTGCCGCCGACCGCCTGCTGGTGTCCGTCCTGGCCCACCACGCACTTCTGGACGCCTGGTCGTTCGGCGTCCTCTTCGATGAACTGGCAGCCCTGCTCGCCGGGCAGACCTTGCCCACCCCCGCGCCCAGCCCGGAGAGCATGCTCGCCGCCCACCGGGCCCGCACCGCCACGCCCGCCTGGCGGGAAACGCTGCACGGCCGGGCCGACCGGCTGCGCCCGGTGCCCCACGTGTTCGAACTGCCCGGTGACGCGCGGCGTCCCGCCCGCTGGGAGGCGATCGGCACACGGCTGCCCGCCGCCTTCGGACCGGCCTCGGCCCGGGCCTGGCGCGACCTGGCCCGGGCCACCGGGACCACCGGGACCGCCGTACTGCTGGCCGCCTACGCCCTGGTCCTCGGGCGACGCGGCGGCGCGCGCGAACTCCTCGTCGGCGTGCCCGTCGCCGGACGCCGGGACCCCGCCCTGCACGGCTTGCTCGCGCCCTGCTCCGGGCTCGTCCCCGTGCACTGCGTCCTGGACGACGCCGCGAGCGTCACCGAGTACGTCGTCGCCGTCGCCGGTGCTCTGGCGGATGCCGTCGCCGCGTCCGACATCCCCGTCGAGGACCTCGTTCCGGCCCTCGGCGTGCCGCACGACCGCCGGCGCAACCCGCTGGTGCAATTCGTCCTCGGCGCGCACGACGACCTGATACCGGAAAGGATACGGCGGGGCGAGGTCACCCTCCGCCCGCACGAGGGGCACTGTCACGGCGCGCCGTTCGACGCCACGTTGTATGTGCAGCGCACGGGCGACGAGCCCCGCCTGGTTCTCGAATACGCGCACGGAGCCCTCCTGCCCGACGAAGCCCACGACCTGCTGGAGGCCGTCGAGTGGGCCGTGACGGAACTGGCCGGGCATCCCGCCGCGGCGCTGGCCGAGATCCGCACCGTCCCTCCTGCCCAGCAGGCCCGCCTCGACGCGCTGCGCACCGGGCCTCTCCTACCGCCGGAGGTCGGACACAGCGACCTGTGGTCCCTGGTGCTGGCCACCGCCCGCGCGCATCCCGAGGCGTCCGCCGTCCGGGACGGGGACATCACGGTGACCTACGCCGATCTGGTCCGGTCCGTGACCGCCCAGGCCGGCGCGCTCACCGATGCCGGGGTCAGCGACGGCGACCCGGTGCTGCTGGCCATCGAGCGCGGTGTGTCGGAGATCGTCGCCGTGCTGGCCGTCCTCGCCGTCGGCGCACACTACGTCGCCATCGACCCGAGCACACCCGACGAACGGTTGCGCACACTCCTGCGGGTCCTGCCGCCCGCGGCCGTCCTCGCCGGAACCGGGCCGGGGGGCGCCACGTTCGCCCAGCGCATCGAGTGCGTGTGCCCGGTCCCGATGCGCCGCATCGCGGCCGTCGACATCCACGCCGCGGCCCGGGAACGGCAGCCTGAGATACGGCCGCCCGCCCCACGCGGCGACCGGGTGGCGTACGTCGCCTTCACCTCGGGCTCGACCGGTGCGCCCAAGGCGGTGCGGGTGCCGCACCGCGCCGTGGCGCGGCTGGTGTGGCCGGCCCCCGGACAGGTCGTCTCCTGCGGCCCCGGACAGCGGATGTTGCGACTGGCCCCACTCGCCTTCGACGCCTCCACCCTCGAGGTCTTCGCCCCCTTGGCCGGCGGAGGTTGCGTCGAGGTCCACCCGCCCGGTCTGGTCGCCCCCGCCGAACTGGCCCGGTTCCTGCTGGAGCGCGAGGTCGACGTGCTGTGGCTGACGGCGGGGCTCTTCCGGCTCATGGCCGACTTCGCGCCGCACGGCTTCGCCCGCGCCTCGCACGTCCTCGCCGGTGGTGACGTGGTGCCGCCCGAGCAGGTGCGCGAGCTGCTCACCCGCTACCCGGGCCTGCGTGTGACCAACGGCTACGGCCCCACGGAGAACACCACGTTCAGTACAGTAGCCCACTTCGACGATCCGTCCGAGGTGACCGGCCCCCTGCCGATCGGCACGCCCGTGCCCGGCAGCGGCGCGCTCGTGCTCGACACGGCGGGACGGACCGTGCCGCCCGGGGGCATCGGTGAGTTGTACGTCACCGGGCTGGGCCTGGCACGTGACTACGCGGGCGACGCCGAACGCACGGCGGACTCGTTCCACGTGGTCGAGGCTGCAGGGGAGCGGACGTACCGCACCGGTGACCTCGTCCGGTTGACCGGTGCGGGACAGCTGCGCTTCCTCGGCCGCGTGGACCGGCAGGTGAAGATCCGGGGCTACCGTGTGGAACTTGACGAAGTACGCCTCGCACTGGCCGGACAGCCCGGGGTGAAGGACGCGGCGGTCGTCGCCGTCGGCCCGGACGCGGCACAGCGCCGCCTGGTGGCGGGCGTCGTACCCGACAGCCCGGCCGGCCCGTCCGCGTCGGAGCTGGCCGCCCGCCTCTCCCGCAGTCTGCCGGGTTACAGCGTCCCCACGCTGTGGTCGGTGCTCGACAGGATTCCGCTGACCACCAATGGAAAGGTGGACGCGGCAGCCGTCGCCGCCGGGGCACGGCCGCTGGACGAGGAGCAGGGGCGCGAGGAGCCGGACACAGGGCTCGATGCCTTGCCGGAGGCGTCCGCCGTGCCGGAGGCGTCCTCCGGGTCCGACACCGCTGCTGTTCCCGAGCCGTCCCCCGGGTCCGAGGCGTCCCCTGCGGTGGGGCCGACACCCCTCGCCGACCCGGATCCCGCCGCCCTCGCGCGGCTCGCCTGGACGCAGGCCCTCGGGCGTCCGCCCTCCGGCCCGGACACGGACTTCTTCCGCGCCGGCGGCGACTCCCTGGCCTTCGCCCGCCTGGTGGCCTGGCTCACCAAGGAGCACGGGGTGCGGGTCGCCCCCCGGGACCTGTACGCCACGCCCACGTTCCGGATGTTGTCCGAACTCATCCGTTCCGAGCTGACCACGGTGGGAGGCCGCCCGGCATGACCTCATTCGCCCTCCCGGAAGAACACCCTGAACGTCCGGCGCGCACCGTGCTCGTCGTCCCGCACGCAGGCGGCGGTTCCGCGACGGCCAATCCGCTCCGGGCCGCTCTCCCGGAGAACTGGCTGGTGGTGGGGGTGGCGTTCGGCGGTCGGGAGTCCCGCTTCCTGGACGAGCCGCCCACTCGGCTGGCCGACCTGGTCGGGGACACCGTCGCCGCCCTGACCGAGGCCGAGGACCTCACCGGCGCCGCCCCGGTGCTGCTGGGCCAGTGCTCGGGTGCCCTGGTCGCCTGGCTGGCCACGATGGAGCTGTCCCGGCGGGGCAGGGCCGTTCCCGGGCTCGTCCTCGTGTCCCGGTCGGCTCCGTCCTGGCCCGGAGATCTACCCGACGCGACCGCCGCCGACACCGACTTCCTGCGTCAGGTGATCGGCATGGGAACCGTCCCGGAGGAGATCGCCGCCATGCCCGAACTGCTCGAGCTGCTGCTGCCCTCCCTGAGAGCCGACTTCACTGCCCTCGCCGAGTGGCTGCCCGAGCGGACCGACCCGGCGATGACTTCTCCCGCCCCGGCCCTGGCGTTGTACGCCCCCGACGACCCGGGGTGCCCGGTCGAATCCGTCGAGGCATGGCGCGACAACGTCTCCGCGCTGGCCCTCACTCCCGTGAAGGGCGGTCACCTGCTGCTGGCCACAAACCCGGTTGACGTCGCCGCCGCGCTCACAGCCTGGCTGCCACCGATCGCTCCGGAAGGGGACCACCGTGCTGGAACTGTCTGACGTCGTACTGGCCCTGGGGCCGGACGGAGCCGAACGCGTCCTGCTGCGCGGCGCCGACCTGCGCGTCGCCGAGGGCGAGACCGTGCTGGTCACCGGTCTCGACGCCATGGCCCGCCACAGCCTCACCGGTCTGCTCACCGGCCGCCTGCGCCCGCGGTATGGCACGGTCCGCGCCGCCCGGGCCCGCGCCGGTGCCCTCGGCGACCAGCCCCTGGCGGGGGAGACGCTCGTCCTGGACGGCGGTGACCGTCCGCCCGCGAATCCGGCGGTCACCCCGCTGCCGAACGGGCCGCTCGGCACGGTGGTGGTGCTCGGCGGCCCCGGCTGGACATCCGCGCAGGTCCCGGGCGGGCACCGCACAGTGACTCTCCAGGGCGGCTGCTTCCTGGCCGAGCCGTCGCGGCCCGCGCCGCTGCGGGCCGTTCACATGACGCTGGACGAGGTACGGCGGCGCACCCACCGTTCCCTCACCGAGGCCGGCGCCGACGCCGCTAGCGCCGCCCTCGTCGCCGACGTCCTCGTCGACGCCGACCGGCGCGGCCACGCCTCGCACGGTGTCGCGCTGCTGCCGACGTATCTGCGGCGCATCACGGACGGGGGCATCGTCGTCGGCGCCGAACCCCGCCTCACCCCCGTCGCGCCCACGCTGGCCTCGGTCGACGCGGGCGGCGGGTTCGGCCAGCCGGCCGCCGACCTGGCCGCCCGCTGGTGCGCGGCCACCGCCGCGGAGCACGGTCTGGCCGCGGTCGCGGTGCACACCAACAACCATGTCGGCATGCTCGCCGCCTATCGCCGCCCCTTCCAGGAGCACGGAGTGGTCGGCCTGCTGCTCAACATCTCGGCGCCCTCGGTGGCAGCCCCGGGCGCTCGCCGCCCCACGCTCGGCAGCAACGCGGTCTGCCTGGTCACCCCGACTGCGGCCGAGGAGCCCTTCTGTATCGACCTCGCCACCGGCATCGTCGCCGCGGGCAAGATCAGGGACGCCCGGCACCGCGGCGAACCCGTCCCCCAGGGCTGGCTCCTGGACCGGACCGGCACCCCCACCACCGATCCTGCCGAACTCGACCAGGGCGGCTCCATCCCCCTGTTCGGCGACTACAAGGGACTGTGCGTCACCTTGATCGCCGAGATCCTGGCAGGTGGTCTGGCCGGGCGCCTGGTCAGCCCGGACGTCGCCCGGCAGGTCACCCACACGGGCGAGGTCATGCGCTGTGCGCAGCTGTTCGTCGGGTTCTCCGTGCGGCATTTCACCGATCCCGCGGTGCGTGCCGACGTGCCGGCTTCCCCGGCAGATCTCGGGGATCTGGTCGCCCAGTTGCGTGGCGCCGTGGAGGCGGGCCATGACACCGAGCCCCAACAGCCCTATTTTCCGGATCAGTTGGAGGAGACAAAGACCGAACGGGCTCAGAAGCAGGGCCTGGAGCTGCCCGCGTCGGTGGTCACGGCCCTGGGCTGGGACGCCTCATGAGGCCGCTTTCCGATCCCGCTCTCGGCAGCGCTCCGGGCTGGCCGCTCGTGCTCTACTTCCACCACGTCAACCCGCTCGTCCGGCACTACACCTCGCTGGACCCGGACGACTTCCGCCGCGGTCTGGAAACGGTCCTGCAGCGGGTGGGACCGGCGCTGGAGCCCGCCGATGTCGTGCCGGGCTTTCGCCCCCCGGACGAACCGAGCGTGCTGTTCACGTTCGACGACGGCTACCGCGACACGCTCACCCTGGCCGCGCCCGTGCTGGCCGAGTTCGACGTCCGCGTCCTGCTGTTCTGCAGCACGGAACGACTTGACCGCGCGACCGCGACGCCAGCGCACGAGCGCGCCGCGCTGCGGCCGAGGGAGTCCTACCTGGACTGGACGGAGGCCCGTCGCCTGACCGCCGAAGGACACGTCCTGTCCGCGCACACCCGCACGCACCCCAAACTCACCGAGCTGGACCCGGCGAGCGCCGAACACGAGGTGCGCGCCGCGTTGCGGGACGTGGCCGAGCAGACCGGACGCCCGGTGCACACCTTCGCCTACCCCTACGGACTCATCCCCGAGGTGAACCCGGTCCCGTCCACCGTGCTCGGATTCGGAACGGTGAAGTCCGCCCCCGCGCCCTGGACGGCTCGCCCGCTCCGGATCAGGCGCACTTACCTGCCGGTCGACAAGGTCGACCGCTGGCCCACCATGGCCGCAGATTGGAGAGAACAGTGGTACGGATCTCGGTGGTCATACCCACCCGGAACAGGGCAGCGGACCTGCGCCGATGTCTCGACGGCCTCGCCGAGTGCGCCCAACGGCTACCGGTCGGCCTGACGTTGCACCAAGTCGTCGTGGTGGACGACGCCTCCACCACCCCCGACGCAACGGCACCGGCCCGCGACAGCGACCTTCCCGTGGTCCTGCTGCGCAACCCCGACCGGCTCGGCGCGGGAGCCAGCCGGCGCCGGGCGGTGGATGTCGCGGACGGCGACGTGCTGGCCTTCCTGGACGACGACGCCGTACCGCGGGGCGACTGGCTAACGGTGGCCGCCGAGGTGGACGCCGACCGGCCGGCCGTCACCGGCCGGGTCCTGGGCTTCGACGCCGGTCTCGTCCCACGCGCCCGGCAGGCGCGTTACGACGCCCGCTACCAGGGACTGCGCGAGGGCACCCCGGTCGACTTCTTCGCCTGCGGCAACGGCGCCGTGCTCACCTCGGCCTTCCACGGGGTGCACGGATTCAGCAACGAAGGCGTGGGAGGCGACAACAGCCTGGCCCGCTCACTCGGTCGGGCCGGGACCCCTGTCCGTTTCCACCCCCATCTCGTCATCGCCCACCGCAATGGCAAGGGCTGGTCCGCCGCCCTGCGCAACGCATGGTCCGCGGGCACCGACCACCCCCAGCGCATGACCGCCTCCGACCTGCTCGCCGTCGCCCGGAACAGCGCCGTCGGCGACGATCCCGCGGTGCGCGAGCTGAACCGGGCCCTCGGCGTTCTGCACGCCCTGGGCCGCCTGATGCCTCGCAGTCGCGAGGAGGCCGACGCCCCCGAGGCCGTACGGCACGATCCCGGGGACCGCCCGGCGGGGACACCGGCCGCCACGACGGTCCGGGGCGGTACTCGATGACCGAACTCACCCTGCCGGTCGACAGGCGCACACCCGTAGGAGCACGCTGCCGCGTCGGTGTCATCGGCCTCGGCTACGCCGGGCTGCCGCAGGCGGTCGCCTTCGCAGAAGCCGGGCACCGGGTGATCGGCGTCGACAGCAGCCCCCGGGTGACGGCGGCCCTCCGCGACGGCCACAGCCCTGTCGACACCGTTCCCGACGACCGGGTCTGTCGGCTCGGCGAGACGCTGTCCGTTGTGGACGACACCGAGGCGCTGGCCGACTGCTCCGCGGTGGTGGTGTGCGTGCCCACTCCCGTCGACGCAGCCGGGGAACCCGATCTGACCGCTCTGCGCGCCGCCTGCGGCACGGTCGCGGCCCACCTGCGTCCCGGCCAGCTGGTGGTGATCGAGTCCACCGTGTACCCGGGAGTGACGGACACTGTGGTCCGGCCGGTCCTGGAACGCTCCGGCCTCGTCGCCGGTGTGCACTTCGGCCTGGCGCACGTCCCGGAACGCGTCGATCCGGGCAATCCCGTCTTCGACTCGGCGGACACGTCGCGCGTGGTCGGCGGTCTCACCGCGGTCTGCGCCCTGCGTGCCGCAGAGCTCTACGGAGGCGTCGTGTCCTCGGTACACATCACAGGGGGGCTGCGCGAGGCCGAGGCCACCAAGGTCCTGGAGAACACCTACCGCCAGGTCAACCTCGGGCTGGTCCATGAATTCGCCGCCTACTGCGACGCCCTGGGCATCGACGCGGCGGCGGTGATCGACGCTGCCTCGACCAAACCGTTCGGATTCGAGCCCTTCTATCCCGGCGTCGGCGTTGGCGGCCACTGCATCCCCGTGGACCCCCTCTACCTGGCGCACTCGGCGCGCGCGGCCGGTACGCCCTTGCACCTGGTGGAACTGGCCCAGCGCATCAACGACGAGCGCCCGGTCCGAGTGGCGGACCTCTGCGACGCACTGCTGGGCACGGCAGGGACCCCGCTGGACGGAGCCGAAGTCCTGATCCTCGGTGTCAGCTACAAGCCCAACGTGTCGGACATCCGCAACACACCCGTGGTGCCCCTCATCCGCGAGCTGACTGCCCGCGGCGTCCAGGTCCGCATACATGACCCCTACGTCCCCGAACTTGTCGTGGACGGCCACTACCACAAGTCCGTCTCCCCTCTCGGTGCGGCGATCGCCGAGGCCGACCTCGTGCTGGTCGCCCAGCATCACTCCGCCTACGACACCGCACTCCTGCATCGCGCACGTCTTCTGTACGACCCCCGGAGGCACACATGAATCCCAGGCTGAGCATCTACACGGCATCACAACAGGGCACCGACTACGATCTCCTGCTCAGCGTGGCAAATGCCGCCGAGGACTGTGGTTACGACGGGTTCTTCACCTCCGACCACTACATGAAGCTGGGCGACGTTGCGGGCCTGCCTGGCCCCGTCGATGCCTGGACCACCCTGGCGGGACTGGCCAGGGAGACGACCAGGATCAGGCTGGGCACACTAATGAGTTCGGCGACCTTCCGCCTGCCGGGACCCCTGGCGCTGGCGGTGGCTCAGATAGACCGGATGAGCGGCGGCAGGGTCGAACTCGGCCTGGGCACGGGCTGGTACGAGGAGGAGCACACGGCGTACGGCATCCCGTTCCCCTCGCTGCGCGAGCGCTTCGACCGCTTCGAGGAGCAACTCGCCGTGATCACGGGCCTGTGGCAGACCCCACCGGGAGAGACGTTCACCTACGAGGGCACGCACTACCGGCTCACGGACGCGCCGGCGCTCCCCAAGCCGGTCCAGCAGCCCCGGCCGACCATCCTGATCGGCGGCGACGGCCCGTCCCGCACCCCCCGGCTGGTCGCCCGCTACGCCGACGAGTTCAACGTCCCCTTCCTCTCCCTGGACGCGACCGTTCCCCTTTTCGACCGCGTCCGCCAGGCATGCCACAGGGCAGGCCGAGCCCCGGACACCCTCCGTCTCTCCGTGGCCCGGGTCCTGTGCTGCGGCCGCACCCAGGCGGAATTTCGTCGCCGCGTCGCCGCCCTCGGGCCCGAGGGCGGCGCGTTCTCCAAGAGCCGCATCTCCGGCACGCCGTCCGAAGTCGTGGACAAGATCGGGAGTTTCATCGAGGCGGGCGTTGACCACATCTACCTGCAGCCGTTCGACCTGCAGGACCGTGACCATCTGGAACTGGTCGCCGCGGAGGTCATGCCTCAACTCTCCTGACGGGTGATGACCGTCGCCGGCCCGCGAGGGTGGCACATCGACCTGGTCAAGGCATGGTGGCCCGCGACCGCCGTATTGCTCAACTCGGCCCCGCATGCGAGCACGAACCGTGCCCGCCTGGCCCTGCACGGCGGTCCGGCGTTTGACCTCAGACGCTGTTGTCTTTCCGATCTTGAGGGGTGCGCGTCGAACGGGAGTCTCGATCGGGTGATCGCCGCTGGCTGCGGGCATGAAGGCAGGGCCTCTTGGTAGCTCGGGGTTGCGAAGCCGACCGAGATCCAGGAGACCCTGTTGCCGCAGTTCTACGTGCTCGCGCCGGTGGAGTTCAACTCGACGTTTTCGTCGTGTGATTGTGTCGCCCACCGGTTCGGAAATGCGGCCGATCACCCGGAACGTGTTCGGCGGTATCCGTCGGACATGACGGACGCGGAGTGGGCCGTGGTCCGCCCGCTGCTGCCGGTGCCGGCCTGGATGCGGGGCCGGGGAGGGCAGCCCGAGGCGTATTGCCACCGGGCGATGCTCGATGCGATCCGCTACCTGGTCGACAACGGGATCAAGTGGCGGGCGATGCCCGCCGACTTCCCGCCGTGGGACCGGGCTTATGCGTTCCTCCGCCGCTGGCGCGACCACCTGCTGGTCAAGGAGTTCCACGACCGGCTGCGCGCACGGATCCGCGAGCGGGAGGGACGGGATACGGAGCCGACGGCCGGCGTGATCGATTCGCAGTCCGTCAAGGCGGATGCCGTCGTCGGATCGGACAGCCGCGGTTTCGACGGCGGCAAGCTGATCAATGGCCGCAAGCGGCATGTCGTGGTCGACACGCTCGGCCTGCTGCTGGGCGTGATGGTCACCGCCGCGGACACCGGCGACCGCATCGCCGCCCAGGTGCTGCTCGGGCAGGTCGCCGACGTGCACGCCCGGCTGGAACTGGTCTGGGCCGACGGCGGCTACACCGGCGGCCTCGTCGCCCACTGCCTCACCACACTGGCTCTGGTCGTGGCGATCGTGAAACGCAGCGACGCCACGCGCGGCTTCGTGGTGCTGCCCAAGCGGTGGATCGTCGAGCGGTTCTTCGCCCACCTGATGCGCACCCGCCGTCTGGTGCGCGACTTCGAGCGGCGCACCGCCAGCGCCGAGGCGATGGTCTACTGGTCGATGACCCTGCTCATGACGCGCCGTCTTGCCCGGACGGCCCCTGGGCGAGGGTGAACCGGCCCGGCTGCCTCTCGGCCAGCCAGCCGCGCGCGACCAGGCGTTTCGCCTTCGACCGCAGTGCCTCCACATTGGCCGGCACTGCGTCCAGGCCGAACGTCACGGCCAACTCCTGGCAGGTCAGCGGCCCTTGATGGAGCCGGTGCCGGTCCGCGAGCGCGGTGAGGATGCGCTGGTAGTCCACCGACAGCACCGACCGGGCCAGCCCCTCACGCCGCACCGGCACCTGCGACTTCGGTTTCGCTGCTTGCCCGGGCGCCGAATGCGTGTCCTCGCCCTGTGGGCCGGGGACAGCCTCTTGACCAGGGATGTTGCCATCGTCCGGAGCCAGGACGGTGCCCACCCGCCTGCGGGCGATCGCCCACTCCTGCCATTCCTGCTCGGCCGCGGCCAGCTCGGCCTGGATGCGATCAGCTTCCTCACGCAACCCGTCGACTCGACGGCGAGCGGCGATTTCGTGCTGTTTCAGCAGTCCGACGACCGACGGCATCTGCAACCTCCCGGGGAGCGACGACAGGACACGTCACCACTCCCGCCGAATCACCGACCCTATGCCTGAACAGCGAAAACGCCGCCCTCAGATTCGGAACGACAACAGCCACTAAGGACAGGTAGGTGCTGATGAGGTGCCGCTCGCTGTCGAGGACTTGGTCGTCGGCCAGGAGGCCGTCGTCGAGTTGAGTGAGCGCCCAGACGATGCCATACGTGAGGTCGTCCAGGAGGTAGGCCGAGGGAATCGACAGGGTTCCGGCGGACTGCGGTCCTGGTCGGCCCGACCTGCGGGCGGACGCGGCTTCGCGGACGTACAGGTCCAGGTCGCCGCGTCGCTCCTCGACACCGACGATGAATCCGCGGCGCGCCGGCCGTAAGAACCCCTCCAGGTCGCGCTGGCCGTCTTGGCTCAGGTCATCGGGGTTCACTTCCTCGCCCCGCCTGATGACCGGGAGAAGGTGAACTGCGGCGCTCGTCCCGTCCAAGCGGTGGCGCCCGGTGATCTCCCAGGTCCCAGCGGGGCCGCCTGCGGGGATCAGCATGCTGGAAGTGGGCCAGCGGGATCCGATCCGCGTTGCCACCGACCCCACGGCCACCGGGGACTCGCTTGCATCGGGTGCCGGGCTGAACAGAACGTCAACGGGGTGCCCGAACATGCGCTCCAAGATCTGCGCCGCTTCACCGCGGGGCCGGCCGTACCAGCTGCCGGAGGACCATCGGTCGAACGTGGTACGCCCCAGGCTGACCGTGGCGAGACGGCGGTTGCCGGTCTCGCGGGCGAGCTCCCGGCCGGTGGCCGTGTAGGGCACGCAGAACACTTCCCAGGTGGTGAGGTTCTGCTTCTTCAACAGGAGGCTGAACAGCGTCCGACGCATCGCGGCGGCCCCTCCCTGGGCGTGTGCGGACAGCGGAGCAGCGGAGCGACCTCCACGCGTGGCGACGGGCGCTGCACACTTCGTGACCCTGGCTAGGATGCTCCCAAAGGCAAGCCATTAGCAATATGGTCGAGCAAATTGCGCGACCATATTGCTTGTAGGGAGGGCGACGAGCCGTCAGACTGGCCACCATGCCAGAAGCGAAGACGCCGTGGTCGCTGACTCTCAGTGAAGTCGGCCTGCGCCTAGAGGACTTGCGAGAACGCCGGGACCTCACGCAGGGCGACGTTGCAGGCCACGAAGTGCTGCGCCTGCGCGGCGTCAAGATCGACAAGAGCGGGCTGAGCCGACTCGAACGAGGGCAGCGCCGACGTGTGGCCCGGGATCTCATCGAAGCGCTGCTTGAGGTCTACCAGGCCAGCGACTCCGAGAGTTCAGAAATCCTGGCACTACTGGGGGCGGACACCACTCCGGCCGGTCGACCACGTCCTGCCCTGTGGCGACGCAACGCACACTTGCTGGGACCCATGCAGTTCGAGGGCTTCCTGAAGATGGAGCGCCGGGCCGCTGCGCTGTCCAACTATGAACGGGACATCTGGCCGGGCCTCTGCCAGGTCGAGGAATACGCCTACACGGTTATCGCCCAGATGCGGCCCGATCTGCGTCCCTCCGAGGTCAAGGCACTCGTCGACGTCCGCATGGATCGCCAGCAGCGGGTGCGAGAGGGTGCACTCGCCGAGTTTCGCGCCCTGGTGGACGAGCATGCGCTCCATATCACCGGCGGCGACCTCAGCGTGGCGAGGCGGCAACTGGAACGAGTTCTGGAGGAGTCCGAAGATCCTCGCAACACGATCCGAATCCTGCCAGACGCCGTCGGATTGCACCCGGGGTCTGCGGGCCCGTTCGTCCTAATGGCCTTTCCGGAGGCCGCCCGCCAGGTTGTGTGGGTCGAGACGATGGTCAGCTCGTTGTACTTCGACGGGGAAGATGATGTGCAGCGCTACACCGCGGCTTTCACCAACCTGTGGGAGCGGGCGCTGGACCCCGACGAGACGCGCACGCGCCTCAAGAAAAGGATCAAGGAGCTAGAACAGTGACAGCGAAGCCGGCCCCGTCCTCGTTCGACCTCACGTCGGTCGAGTGGACGGTGTCCAAGTACAGCGGCGGCGGCGGGAACTGCGTGCAGGTCGCCGTCAAGGACGGGTACGTCCTGATCGGTGACTCGCAGAACCCTGGTCGTCCGCCCCAGGTCTTCACCCCGGCCGAGGCCAAGGCGTGGCTGCTCGGCGCGAAGGACACGGACTTCGACTTCCTGCTCGATCTGTGATTCCGTCCTGAAGCACCGTACGACAAAGGGCCGGCCCCACGGCAGATGGGGCCGGCCCGAGCGTTCCTGCCCGCTGCCCGGCCCAGCCACACGGCGAATCTCGTCCGCAGTCCGTGGCCGCCGTCTCCGAGGCATCGCCACCTAATATGCCGTTCAACGGAGCACCGCCCGGCCGCGGGTTGCTCTCCTCGTCGCGACGGACCCGCCCTGTCGACGCCGGCCGTCGCTGACTTCGTCATTAGGGTGGAAGCGGACGAATCATTCCCCTCGGTTTCCCAGGGCGGTCGTGATGCTGCGGCGAGCCTTTCCCGCGTCGCGTCCGTACCGGATCAACCCCTCATGAGACGGTAAGCAGGGGATTCGCCGACGGCAGACAAGGAATAGCGCCGAAAGACTGGAAAGCTAGGCCGGGACCATGTCAACGTACAACGTCCCGCGAAACGCCAGGTCAGACGGTGCTGCTCGTCGGCTGCGCTCAGGTTTCCGAAACTGCTCGGAATGATGCGTTGCGTGAGTTGTCCCGCTGGCGTGGCCCCTACTTGGGAGGCCCGTCTGTCAGACTCCGCTATCCGATCTGCCCGCTTCACTTCACCGGCACCCTTTGTCCTTGGCGGACTGAACGCCTGGATCGGCCAAGCGACGGGTGACTACCTTGCGGTATCCACCGGGCTCTGCATCTGCCCGGCTGGCCTATTCGGTGAGGATCTCCTGCAACGGGGGTACTGCGGCGATCGTGTCGTCCTCGTCTATGTTGCGGGGCGTCCTGGTGCCACAACACGGCAAGTGGCACAGGCCATCAGGATTCCCGAGCGCCGCGCTACGCGAGATCTCGACCAGCTCACGGTCGACGGCCTGCTGACGGTCGCCTCGGACGGCAATCCCCGAGCCTTGCGCTCATATCTTCTTTCCCTCGCCGATGGCGAGCCCAAGCAGACGCCGGGTTCGTGATGCAGCGCGCAACATAGACCACGATCGCCGGTTAGCCAAACCGGCGATCGTCGCGACCATTGAGCAGGTCCGCATTTGGCTGTACTTGGCGGTGGAGCCATAGCGGACACAGAAGAAGGCAGCGCTCCCCAAACCACCGGGGAGGATGAGAAGGAGCATCGGCTGCCGCAGTCGTGATGCCCGCGGCACCCTTCGCTGAAGCGCAGTGGCTCCTCCGCTCGTGTGCAGTTTCCACACCCTCAAGGAGAGTGAGTATTCTGTCCGATCCCATCAAGAAACTTCCGCCGAACTCGAAGGGGAAGGTTCGATACCGGTTTGTTGTCGACGCAGGAATCGACCCCGAAACTGGTAAGCGTAAGCAGTTGAGGCGCACCTTCGACTCGTTGAAGGAAGCTAGGGCTGAGTACGCGAACATAACTAATCGGCGGCATGATGGGTCGCTTGTGCCGCCCAACAAGATCACCGTGAATGAGTGGCTCGACCGATGGCTGGCCATGAAAGCGGAGGACCTCGAAGAAACCACCATCTACAACTACAGGATTACTCTGGACCGGGTTCGATTGAGGCTCGGCAATATCCGTCTCCAGGACCTTACTGAAGAGCACGTGGAAGAGTGGAGGGACTGGGCGCTTACGCATGGCCGCGTGCGTGGCAAAAGGGCCGGTACGCCACTCAGTGTCACGAGTGTGGATATGAGCCTCGCTCGGAGAGCCGTTACCCGGCGATTGGTGTACGTCAATGTTGCTGCGTACGTGACCATTCCCCGGAGGGCGCGCAAGGAAGAGCGGAAGACTAAAGAGGAGGTGCCGCCCTGGAATGTCCAGGAGGTTCAGAAATTCATACATGGAATTAGGGGTGAGCGGCTCTATGCTGCGCTTCTTCTTTCGCTGATGGGGCTTCGTCCAGCTGAAGTCTGCGGCCTCCGGTGGGAAGACGTTGACTTGGAGAACGCCACGATCGTCATTGCCAACACGCGCACGATGATGGGCAACCGCTACGTGGTGGAGAAGGACACCAAGTCTCTTGCGGGTGAGCGGGATCTGCCGCTGCCGGCGCTGGTGCTGGGAGCCCTCAAGGCATTCCGGGCTCTCCAAGCCGAGGAGAGGCTCGCTCTGGGGGAGGCGTACACGGTGTCGGGCTACGTGCTAGCGCACGAGGCGGGCGACGCCTTCACAATCAAGCAACTTCGCCGACGCGCGTATCGGCTTATGGAGCTCCTCGGGCTCCGTCGCGTCAGGCTTTACGACGCACGCTCGTCGTGCTTCACCTTCCTGGCCAACAACGGCGTCCCGGACCACATCCCCGCGCGATGGGCCGGACATACGAACGTGAAGACGACCAAGCGGTGGTACGTCAAGCCGGATGTAGAAGATCTTCGCGGAGCCGCCACCACCTGGGATGGCCTGCACGGGGGTGCGGCGGAGCGGCAAGAGTGAGCCACGCGGACTATCAGCCGAGCGACTTGCGAGCCGTATGGCCAGCAGGATTGGGGCGAGGTGGATTCGGAGTCCGCTTGCTGGTTTTGGACCGGTGGCTGTAACTGAGAGCATCCGGCTACGGCCCAGCCTTCTACCAAGCGTTCACCGTGTGGTGTTCAAGCTGCCGTTGGGCGGGATTCCGGAAGGTTTTCAGGTGAGTCACGCCGAGCCTCGTCCGTGCCACCACACTCGATGCTGCAACCCGAACCGCCTGGAGGCCGTGATCAAAGAGGAAAGCGTTGCTCGTAGCGGCTGAAGGAGGGCATGCGCCCGGAAGGCCCACTGCCGACACGGCCACGAGTACATGCCGGAGAAGGTATACCTGGGCTCTCGTCGGCAGGTCCGGCAGTGTCGGAGCGGGGCAAGGCCCACTAGGTTCACCCCGGCGATGTGACATCTCGTGACAGATGAGAGGCTCAGACGGGTGAGCGAGACACCACCGAACACCCTGCAATACCGCTTTGACGGGCCAGAAGACGCCCCGGTCCTGATCCTCGGTCCCTCACTGGGTACCACATGGCACATGTGGGACCGGCAGGTCCCGGAGTTGGCCAAGCAGTGGCGGATCTTCCGGTTCGATCTGCCGGGACATGGCGGGGCGCCCGCCCATCCGGCCGGTTCCGTGGCCGAGCTGAGCGTCCGGCTGCTGGCCACCCTGGACTCGCTCGGCGTGCAGCGCTTCGGGTACGCGGGCTGTGCGCTGGGCGGCGCGATCGGCATCGAGCTGGCCCTGCGCCACCCCGAGCGGCTGGCCTCGCTCGCGCTGGTCGCGGCCTCGCCCCGGTTCGGCACGGCCGACGAGTTCCGGCAGCGCGGAGTGGTCGTACGCACCAACGGGCTCGACCCGATCGCCCGCACCTCGCCGGACCGCTGGTTCACCGGCGGGTTCTCGGCGGCGCAGCCCGCGATCACCGAGTGGGCCGTGCAGATGGTGCGCACCACGGACCCCGGCTGCTACATCGCCTCCTGCGAGGCCCTGGCCGCGTTCGACGTACGGGCCGAGCTGGGCCGGGTGGCGGCGCCGACGCTGGTCCTGGTCGGCTCCGAGGACCAGATCACCGGCCCGGCCGAGGCCCGCACGCTGGTCGCGGGCATCCCGGACGCCCGGCTCGCGGTCGTGCCCGGCGCCTCCCACCTGGTCCCGGTCGAGCAGCCGGCCGCCGTCACCGATCTACTGGTGCACCACTTCTCCACCGCTTGGCAGCAGCCGTACGACACCGGTCAGATCGCCCTGCCGGGCACCCCGGTCGCCGCGCCGGTGCCGGTGGTGCCGCCGCAGGCCGTCGTGCCGGTGGCGGAGATCGCCCCGCCCGCCGCGGCGCCGGCGCCGGCGGACCGGGCCGACCGGTACGCAACCGGGCTCAAGATCCGGCGGGAGGTGCTCGGCGACGCGCGCGTCGACCAGGAACTGGCCGCGGCGGACCGCTTCTCCGGGGACTTCCAGGAGTTCGTCACCCGCTACGCCTGGGGCGAGATCTGGGACCGGCCGGGCCTGGACCGCCGTACCCGCAGCTGTGTCACGCTCACCGCGCTGATCGCCGGCGGCCACCTGGACGAGCTGGCCGCCCACACACGCGCCGCCCTGCGCAACGGCCTCACCCCGGACGAGATCCGCGAGGTCTTCCTGCACACCTCCCTCTACTGCGGCCTGCCCGCCGCCACCAGCGCCTTCAAGGTGGCCCAGCGGATCATCCAGGAGGAGACGACCCCGGCGGAGTGAGCCCGGCGGTCCTGGGGTGGGGGAGGCCCCCGCGGGAATCCGGTGGCCCGCCCCCACGCGTCCTCCCGTCCTCTCCGGCAGGATGGTGAGGCATGAAGCTCACCAAGAAGTCCCATTCCTGTGTCTGGGTGGAGAAGGACGGGCAGGTGCTCGTCATCGATCCCGGTGGGTTCAGCGAGGAGGACGCGGCCCTCGGGGCGGACGCGATCCTCGTGACGCACGAACACGCGGACCACTTCGACGAGGCCCGGCTGCGCGCGGCGATGGAGGACAACCCGGCCGCGCGGATCTGGACACTGCGGTCCGTCGCGGAGCGGATCGCGTCGGCGTTTCCGGGACGTGTGCACACCGTCGGGCACGGCGACACCTTCACCGCCGCAGGCTTCGACGTACAGGTGCACGGCGAGCTGCACGCCGTGATCCACCCGGACATCCCGCGCATCACCAACGTCGGGTATCTGCTCGACGGCGGGAAGGTCTTCCACCCCGGCGACGCCCTCACCGTCCCGGACCAGCCCGTGGAGACGCTGATGCTCCCGGTCATGGCCCCCTGGAGCAAGATCGCCGAAGTGATCGACTACGTCCGCGAGGTGCGCCCGCAGCGCGCCTACGACATCCACGACGCCCTGCTCACCGACCTCGCCCGGCCGATCTACGACCACCAGATCGGCTCCCTCGGCGGCACCGACCACCAGCGGCTCGCGCCGGGGGCGTCCGCGCGGGTCTGAGGCGGCCGGGACCGGGTTGTCACAGCCGCCAGGTAGGTTGTGGGACATGCGCATCGCGACCTGGAACGTGAACTCGATCACCGCCCGCCTCCCGCGCCTGCTGGCCTGGCTGGAGAGCAGCGGCACCGACGTGCTCTGCCTCCAGGAGGCCAAGGTCGCCGAGGAGCAGTTCCCGGTGGAGCCGCTGCGCGAGCTGGGCTACGAGGCCGCGGTGCACGCCACCGGCCGGTGGAACGGCGTGGCGGTGCTCTCCCGCGTCGGCCTCGCGGACGTGGTCAAGGGACTGCCCGGCGACCCCGGCTTCGAGGGCGTGACCGAGCCCCGCGCCATCTCCGCCACCTGCGGCCCGGTGCGCGTGTGGTCGGTGTACGTACCCAACGGACGCGAGGTCGGCCACCCGCACTACGCGTACAAGCTCCAGTGGTTCGAGGCGCTGCGCGCCGCCGTCCTCGGCGACGCCCAGGGCAGCCGCCCCTTCGCCGTCCTCGGCGACTACAACGTGGCGCCGACCGACGACGACGTCTACGACCGGTCCGCCTTCGAGGGCGCCACCCATGTCACCCCCGCCGAGCGCGCCGCCCTCACCGCCCTGCGCGAGGCCGGCCTGAACGACGTCGTGCCGCGCCCGCTCAAGTACGACCACCCGTTCACCTACTGGGACTACCGCCAGCTCTGCTTCCCCAAGAACCGCGGCATGCGCATCGACCTGGTGTACGGCAACGCGCCCTTCGCGGGGGCCGTCAAGGACGCCTACGTGGACCGCGAGGAGCGCAAGGGCAAGGGCGCCTCCGATCACGCGCCCGTGGTGGTCGACCTCGACGTGTGATGCCACGCTGGGTCCATGAACCTTCCGTTCCTGGGCCCCCGGCACAAGAAGCACCCCGCGCTTCCCGCCGACCCCGAGTCGGTGGCCGCGCTGCTGTCCGAGTGCGATCTGCTGCGTGCCCAGGCGCTCGGGGGCGGCGTCTTCCTGGACGACACCCCGGCCTCCCTGGAGGCGCTGGACCAACTGGTCCCGCGCTGGCGCGAGGACGCCGAGACGCTGCCCTGGCTGGGCCATGACGCCGGGCTGTACCTGGGCACCGTCGTGGTGCGCACCGTACCCGGCGCCGCCTGGCGGATCAGCGCCGGCGGCGAGCCCGTCCTGCGCCTCGCCTCCGGCCGCGAGGTGGAGGTGGTGGAGGCCGGCCGCCAGTGGGCCGCGACCGGCGTGCCCGAGCTGTCCCAGTTGTACGCGGAGATCGCCGAGGTCTGAACCCCCCCGCGGCTCCCGAACGCGCTTCCCCTGACGCGACTCTCCCGAAGCGGCCTTAAATACGGCTATTGCCCGAAAGGTGCGTGTCGCCCCCCGACTCCGCGGCCCGGCTGGATAGTTTGCGGCAACCACCACCCAGCGGAGAGTGGAGTAGGGCTGCGTATGGCCGTCGATCCGTTGATCGAACCGAGGAACGGCGACTGGAAGAAGGCGTACCAGGCAACGCGCACCGGCCGGTTCACCCGGCGCCCCGTCAATCCCCGTGCAGCCCGTCCCTTCGCGGCCCACTCCTTACCCGAGCCCGCGGACGCGTCCGGCCCCCGGCCCCGGCGACTGCCCGCGGGCCCTACCGCCATGCCGGGAACCCCGGCCCCCGACGTCTCGACTACGATGGTGCGTTCCGCCCCGTGGTGAGGTGATCAAGCCCCGCCGCACCGGGACGGAGACACTGCCGCAAGGGCGGGGTCCCCATGGTCCCCGCGCCGTGAGAGGGGCGGCAGTTCACACGGGCCAGGCTCGTCCGGCGGCAGCCGGAGATCACTGCTCGCACGGGCGAGGAGAAGGTCAGCTGCGCCGGACGAGTTGCGCTCGACGGTCCGTCACCGCCCCGGCGCGCCCGCGCCTCACGCGGACCCGGCGGGCTCCGGCTCCGGTTCCGGTTCGGGCAGCGGACCGCGCGCCGCCCGCGTCACATCGGCCACCAGCTCCACCACATCGGGCCCGTACGCCCCGGAGTTGAGGACCCTCAGCAGCAGCACGAAGGTGCCGTCGCCGTACCTGCGGGCCAGCCGCGCGTGGTGGCGGGCCAGATAGCGGGTCGCGGCCTGATTGGTGATCGCGCTCTGCCCGCAGAACAGGAACACCGGACGGGCCTGGCCCTCGGTGGTGACCCGCGCGAGCAGCACGTACTCCGAGGCGCCCCGCTCCATCCGGTACCGCTGCGCACCGATGCGGAACGTGCCCCGCTCTGCGACCGGTTCGGGGTCGGTGGTGATCCGCACCCCCGGCAGCATCGCCGACAGATGCGCGGCCGTACGGCGATTCGAGGCCGGCCCTCCCACGCAGAACTCGGTGCGCTCACCGAAGCCCTGGCGGACCGTGTCCTGGGTGGCCACCTCGGCGTGCGCCCCGCACTCCTTGATGAGCGCGGACAGCTCCAGCAGCGCGAACACGTCGTAGCGGTGCACCGCGGGTTCGGTCGCGGCCGGGTCCCGGTTGACCACCAGCAGCGCCTCCGCGTGCTGCGGCAGCCCGAAGAAGGCCTGCTCGCGCCGGAGTCTGCGGTGCCACAGGAAGATGCGGGCCAGCCAGCCCAGGGAGGCGGAGACGGCGGTCGCCACCAGCCCCAGGACGATGTTGCGCACGTCGTCGTTCATGGCCGCGCATGCGAGCGGGCCAGGACACCTTGGACGTACCGGTGTTCGAACTGTGGCGGTCGTGTGACGAGCGGCCGAGACGTACTGTCGCTAGTGTGACAATCTGGCTACGCTGCGCTGACTGTTCCGACGGGAGGTACGGATGCGTCGTCCAGGCACGCGGAGACTGGCGGTTCTGACGGTGGTGTCGGCCGCCGTGGTGACGGTGGGGGCCGCGGCGCCGCCCGCCCCGAAGGCGGGCGAGCCGGCCGGGAAGACGCCGGTGGCCGTGGGCTACGGCGGTGCCGTCGCCAGCGTCGACAAGGACGCCACCGCCGCCGGCATCGAGGTCCTCAAGCACGGCGGCAACGCGGTGGACGCCGCCGTCGCCACCGCCGCCGCGCTCGGCGTCACCGAGCCCTACTCGTCCGGCGTCGGCGGGGGCGGCTACTTCGTCTACTACGACGCCCGGACGCGCACGGTCCACACCATCGACGGCCGCGAGACGGCACCGCAGTCCGCCGACTCCCAGCTGTTCGTGGAGAACGGCAAGCCGCTCTCCTTCAACGACGCCGTCAGCAGCGGGCTCAGCGTGGGCACTCCGGGCACCCCGGCCACCTGGCAGACCGCCCTCGACCACTGGGGCAGCCGGAACCTCGGCAGCGTCCTCAAGCCGGCCGAGCGGCTCGCCCGCGACGGCTTCACCGTGGACGACACCTTCCGCTCGCAGACCGCGGACAACGAGGCCCGGTTCCGCTACTTCCCGGACACCGCCCGGCTGTTCCTGCCCGGCGGCAAGCTGCCCGTCGTCGGCTCGACCTTCAAGAACCCCGAACTCGCCAAGACATACGAGGAGTTGGCGAAGAAGGGCATGGGGGCGGTCTACCGCGGCGACATAGGCGACGACATCGTGAAGACCGTCGAGCACCCGCGCGTGGACCCGGCCTCCGGCTGGAAGGCGCGCCCCGGCAAGCTCGCCGAGAAGGACCTCGCCGTCTACCGCGCCAAGCTCCAGGCCCCCACCAGGACGTCGTACCGCGGCCTGAACGTCTACTCCATCGCCCCGTCCTCCTCGGGCGGCACCACGGTCGGCGAGGCGCTCAACATCCTGGAGAGCTCCGACCTGTCGAAGATGAGCGAGGCGCAGTATCTGCACCACTTCATCGAGGCCAGCCGGATCGCCTTCGCCGACCGCGGCCGCTGGGTCGGCGACCCCGCCTACGAGAAGGTCCCCACCAGGCAGCTGCTCTCGCAGAAGTTCGGTGACTCGCGGGCCTGCCTGATCAAGGACGACGCGGTCCTCACCAGCCCGCTCGCCCCCGGCGACCCCTACCACCCGAAGAACTGCGCCACGGGCGGCAAGGCGGCACCGACGACGTACGAGGGCCAGAACACCACCCATCTCACGGTGGCCGACAAGTGGGGCAACGTGGTCTCGTACACCCTCACCATCGAGCAGACCGGCGGCAGCGCGATGACCGTGCCCGGCCGGGGCTTCCTGCTCAACAACGAGCTGACGGACTTCTCCTTCACCCCGGCGAGCCCGTCCGTGCCCGACCCGAACCTGCCCGGTCCGGGCAAGCGGCCGCGCTCCTCGATCTCCCCGACGATCGTCCTCGACGGGCACAACCGGCCCGTGGTGGCGCTGGGTTCGCCCGGTGGCGCGACCATCATCACCACCGTGCTCCAGACCCTGACCGAGTTCCTGGACCGGCACCTGCCGCTGGTCGACGCCATCGCCGCGCCCCGCGCCAGCCAGCGCAACGCGGCCCAGACGGAACTCGAACCCGCGCTGTACAACAGCCCGTTGCGGGGGCAGCTGGAGGCCATCGGCCACCACTTCACCCTCAACCCGGAGATCGGCGCCGCGACCGGTGTGCAGCGGCTGCCGGACGGCAAGTGGCTGGCCGCGGCCGAGAAGGTACGACGCGGCGGCGGCTCGGCGATGGTCGTGGACCCGGCGCCGTAGCGAGCGGTACGACGCACCGGGCGCCGGGGACGGCTCGTCCCCGGCGCCCTCGCGCACGGCTCTCACGCCAACGGACCGGCGGGCGGGGCCTTTTGGGCCTCGGGGGTGGCTCCCGGCGTCCCGGCCGTCCGGAAGACCAGCCGCCCGTCCTCGACGTCCACCGTGACGTGGCCGCCCTCGGAGATCGTGCCGTCCAGCAGCAGCCGCGACAGCCGGTTGTCCACCTCGCGCTGGATGGTGCGGCGCAACGGCCGGGCGCCGTACTCCGGTTGGTAGCCGCGCTCGGCGATCCAGTCGACCGCCGCGTCCGTGAACTCCACCCCGACGCCCTGCCCGTCCAGCAGCCGCCGGGTGCTCTCCAGCAACAGGTCGGTGATCTGCCGCAGTTGCTCGCTGGTGAGCTGCCGGAAGACCACGATCTCGTCGATGCGGTTGAGGAACTCGGGCCGGAAGTGCTCGCGCAGCGGCCGCATGATCTGCTCGCGCCGCGCCTCCTCGTCGGCCTCCGCACCGCCCGGCCCGAAGCCGATCCCGGCGCCGCGCCGGGTGATGGCCTCGGAGCCGAGGTTGCTGGTCATCACGATGACCGTGTTGGTGAAGTCCACCGTGCGGCCCTGGGAGTCGGTGAGCCGGCCGTCGTCCAGCACCTGGAGCAGGATGTTGAAGACGTCCGGATGCGCCTTCTCCACCTCATCGAGCAGCAGCAGGGAGTACGGGTGCCGGCGCACCACCTCGGTGAGCTGTCCCGCCTCCTCGTGGCCGACGTAGCCGGGCGGGGCGCCGACCAGCCGGGAGACGGTGTGCCGCTCCTGGTACTCGCTCATGTCGAGGCGGACCATCCGGTCCTCGCTGCCGAACAGCGCCTCCGCGAGCGCGCGGGCCAGCTCCGTCTTGCCGACGCCGGTCGGGCCGAGGAAGAGGAAGCTGCCGATCGGGCGGGCGGGGCTGGCGAGCCCGGCACGCGAGCGCAGCACCGCCTCGGCGACCACCGCGACCGCCTCCTCCTGGCCGACGACCCGCTGGTGGAGGTGCTCCTCCAGACCGAGCAGCCGCTCCTTCTCCTCCTGGGTGAGCCGGCTGACCGGGATGCCGGTCTGCCGCGAGACCACCTCGGCGATGGACTCCGCGGTCACCTCCAGCTGCCCCTCGTCGGCCTGCCCGCCCCCGCTGACCTCGGTGATGCGCCCCTTCAGCTCGGCGATCCGGTCGCGCAGCTGCTTGGCCTGCTCGTAGTCCTCGTCGGCGACCGCCTGGTCCTTGTCCCGGACCAGCTGGTCCACCTCGCGCTCCATCGCGCGCACATCGGTGCCCTTGGTGCGCGCGCCGAGCCGGACGCGGGCGCCCGCCTGGTCGATCAGGTCGATCGCCTTGTCCGGCAGCCGCCGGTCGGTGAGATACCGGTCGGACAGCTCCACGGCGGCGACGAGCGCCTCGTCGGAGTAGCGGACCTGGTGGTGGGCCTCGTAGCGGTCGCGCAGCCCGCGCAGGATCTCGATGGTGTCCGGCACGGTCGGCTCGGGCACCAGGACCGGCTGGAAGCGCCGGGCCAGCGCCGCGTCCTTCTCGATCCGGCGGAACTCCTCCAGGGTGGTCGCGCCCACGATGTGCAGCTCGCCGCGGGCCAGCGCGGGCTTGAGGATGTTGCCCGCGTCCATCGCGCCGCCCTCGCCGCCGGAGCCCGCGCCGACGACGGTGTGCAGCTCGTCGATGAACACGATCAGCCGGTCGGAGTTGGCGCGGATCTCCTCCACGATGTTGTTCAGACGCTCCTCGAAGTCGCCCCGGTAGCGGGTGCCGGCCACCACCCCGGTCAGATCGAGGGCGACCACCCGCCGCCCGGCCAGCTGGTCCGGCACGTCGCCGTCGGCGATCCGCTGCGCGAGGCCCTCCACGATGGCCGTCTTGCCCACGCCCGCGTCGCCGATCAGCACCGGGTTGTTCTTGCCGCGCCGGGACAGCACCTCGATGGTCTGTTCGATCTCGGTGTCCCGGCCGATCACCGGGTCGACCCGGCCCTCGCGGGCCAGATCGGTCAGATCGCGGCCGTACTTGTCCAGCGTGGGCGTGCCGGTGGCCCGCTGCCGCTCCACACGGACCTGGCCGGTGCTCTCGGGCGGATCCGGCGGCAGCCCGCTCGCCGGGAAGCGGGCCGCGTGCAGGATGTGCCCCGCGGCCGAGTCCGGGTTCGCGGCCAGCGCGCTGAGCACATGCTCCGGGCCGATGTACCCCGCGCCGCTGGAGCGGGCCATGTCGTGCGCGTCCAGCAGGGCCCGCTTCACCGCGGGGGTCAGGGACAGCGAGGTCGGCGGCGGCACCTCGCCCGGCGGGTGCTGCACCGGGCCGGCCCGGTCGTCGATCTCCGTGGCGAGCGAGTCCGGATCGGCCCCGGCCCGGCTCAGCAGGCTCCGCGTGGGCTCCGTGGAGACGGCCGCGCGCAGCAGATGCTGGGTGTCCAGGTCCCGGCTGCCGTGCTCGGCCGCGTACTGCGCCGCCCCTTTGACCAGCTCCCGCGCCGGCTGGCTGAGCAGCCGGCCGATGTCGATGTGCCGCGGGCCGGGCGCGCTGCCGCCCCCGGCGGCCCCGCTGAAGAAGCGGGCGAGGAATTCGCCGAAGGGGTCAGGAGGGTAGCCGTTGGTCATGGCGATGCGTTCCTTCGCTGACGGTGGCTCCGCCGGGTAACCGGGGTGGGGCTGCTCATGCCCACGATGGCATGAAGTGTGGGGGCGGGCATGTCCGCCCAAGTGAGGGTGGTACGGCGGCGTGCGGGTCCGTCCTGGTCGATCGCGCCCGCGCGGCGGAGCCGCACATGGAACACGGCCCCGCGCCCCTCAGGCCGGGACGCGTGCCGTCAGGATGCGCGGGCCGTTCTCCGTGATCGCCACCGTGTGTTCCGCGTGCGCCGCGCGGGAGCCGTCCGTCGTGCGCAGGGTCCAGCCGTCGGGGGCGGCGTAGTAGTCGTCACGGCCGCCCCCGATCAGCATCGGCTCGATCGCCAGGACCAGGCCGGGGCGCAGGAGCAGCCCGCGGCCGGGGCGGCCCTCGTTGGGCACGCCGGGGTCCTCGTGCATACGGCGGCCGATGCCATGGCCGCCGAAGTCCTGCGGGACGCCGTAGCCCGCCGTACGGCAGACCCGGCCGACGGCGTGCGCGATGTCGCCGATGCGGTTGCCGGCGACGGCCGCCGCGATGCCGGCCGCCAGCGCCCGCTCGGCGGTCTCCACCAGCCGTACGTCCTCGGGCCGCGGGCGGCCCACCACGAAGCTGATCGCCGAGTCGCCGGCCCAGCCGTCCAGCAGGGCCCCGCAGTCGATGGAGACCAGGTCGCCGTCGCGCAGCCGGTACCCGGTGGGGATGCCGTGCACGATCGCGTCGTTGACCGAGGCGCAGATCACCGCGGGGAAGGGCGTCGGGGCGAAGGAGGGCCGGTACCCGAGGAAGGGCGAGGTGGCCCCCGCCGCCCGCAGCACCTCCCGCGCCACCTCGTCGAGCTCCAGCAGCGAGACCCCCACGTCCGCGGCCTTGTGTACGGCACTCAGGGCCTGCCCGACGACCTGGCCCGCGGCATGCATCGCGTCGATGGACGCGTCTGTCTTCAGTTCCACCATGCCAATTACTATACCGGTATTTGAATTGGGTCGCGTATGGGTGGGTGCCGGCCGGCCGGGCGGGCGGTATGGGAATGGGACAGGGCGGCGGGCACAATGGACGCATGGTGCGCACCCCCCTCACCCCCGAAGAACACGAACGCGGCGAGCGGCTCGGGCGGCTGCTGCGCGAGGCGCGCGGTGACCGCAGCATGGTCGAGGTCGCCGCCGCGGCGGGCATCTCGGCCGAGACCCTCCGCAAGATCGAAACCGGCCGCGCCCCGACCCCGGCCTTCTTCACGGTGGCCGCGCTGGCGAGATCCCTCGGCCTGTCGATGGACGAGCTGGCGGTGCACTGCACGCTGCTGGCCGCCTGAGCGCCCCCGAAGGGCGCGGCGCTCTGCCGTCCGGGGCTCCGCCGCGCGGGCCCGACCAGCCACGACGCACCCGCGGACCCCCACGGCGCCCAGGCTCGGAACCCCGGCTCACCCACCGGAGTGCGAATCGGCGGCATCGTGGCGATGGTCTTGGCAAGCCGCCCCACGGGGCTTACCTTCGTGGCCTCTGCGGTCCGTCTACGGGCGTAGAGGCTCTGACGTCATGTCGAAGGAGCGGCTCATGGCCGACGTCGTCCGCGCCGCACTGGTCCAGGCCACCTGGACCGGCGACACCGAGTCCATGGTGGCGAAACACGAGGCGCACGCCCGCGAGGCGGCCCGGCAGGGGGCGCGGATCATCGGGTTCCAGGAGGTGTTCAACGCCCCCTACTTCTGCCAGGTCCAGGACCGGGAGCACTTCCGGTGGGCCGAGCCCGTGCCCGACGGGCCGACCGTGCGGCGGATGCGGGACCTCGCGCGGGAGACCGGGATGGTGATCGTCGCACCGGTCTTCGAGGTCGAGCGGTCCGGGTTCTACTACAACACCGCCGCCGTGATCGACGCCGACGGCAGCTACCTCGGCACCTACCGCAAGCACCACATCCCCCAGGTCGAGGGCTTCTGGGAGAAGTACTACTTCCGCCCCGGCAACCGCGGCTGGCCCGTCTTCGACACCGCCGTCGGCAAGGTCGGCGTCGCCATCTGCTACGACCGCCACTTCCCGGAGGGCTGGCGGGCGCTCGGCCTCCAGGGCGCCGAGATCGTCTTCAACCCCTCCGCCACCCACCGGGGTCTGTCCGCCCACCTCTGGCAGCTGGAGCAGCCCGCGGCGGCCGTCGCCAACGAGTACTTCGTCGCCGCCATCAACCGGGTGGGACAGGAGGAGTACGGGGACAACGACTTCTACGGGACGTCGTACTTCGTGGACCCCCGCGGCCGCTTCGTCGGCGGCACGGCGGGCGACAAGGACGAGGAACTCCTCGTCCGTGACCTGGACTTCGCACTCATCGACGAGGTACGGCAGCAGTGGGCCTTCTACCGCGACCGCCGTCCCGACGCCTACGAAGGGCTGGTGCAGCCGTGAGCGACCTCTACTCCCGCCACCGCAGGGTGATGCCCGACTGGCTCGCCCTCTACTACGACGACCCGATCGAGATCACCCACGGCGAGGGCCGGTACGTCTGGGACTCCGACGGCAACCGCTACCTGGACTTCTTCGGCGGCATCCTCACCACCATGACCGCGCACGCGCTGCCCGAGGTCACCAAGGCGGTCAGCGAGCAGGCCGGGCGCATCCTGCACTCCTCGACCCTCTACCTCAACCGCCCGATGGTCGAACTCGCCGAGCGCATCGCCCAGGTGAGCGGCATCCCCGACGCCCGCGTCTTCTTCACCACCTCCGGCACCGAGGCCAACGACACCGCCCTGCTGCTCGCCACCACCTACCGCCACAGCAACACCGTCCTGGCCATGCGCAACAGCTACCACGGCCGCTCCTTCTCCACCGTCGGCATCACCGGCAACCGCACCTGGTCCCCGACCTCCCTGTCCCCGCTCCAGACCCTGTACGTGCACGGCGGCGTGCGCACCCGGGGCCCCTTCGCGCACCTGGACGACCGGGCCTTCATCGACGCCTGCGTCGCCGACCTCAAGGACGTCCTCGGCCACACCCGGCCCCCGGCCGCGCTGATCGCCGAACCCATCCAGGGCGTCGGCGGGTTCACCTCGCCGCCCGACGGTCTCTATGCCCACTTCCGCGAACTGCTCGCCGAACGCGGCACGTTGTGGATCTCCGACGAGGTGCAGACCGGCTGGGGCCGCACCGGCGACCACTTCTGGGGCTGGGGGGCACACGCCGCGAGCGGCCCCCCGGACATCGTCACCTTCGCCAAGGGCATCGGCAACGGCGCCTCCATCGGCGGGGTCATCGCCCGCGCCGAGCTCATGAACTGCCTGGACGCCAACAGCATTTCCACCTTCGGCGGCACCCAGCTCACCATGGCCGCCGGGCTCGCCAACCTCGCCTACCTCCTCGACCACGACCTCCAGGGCAACGCCCGCCGGGTCGGCGGCCTGCTCATCGAGCGGCTGCGGGCCGTCGCCGCCCAGCTGCCCGGTGTGCGCGAGGTGCGCGGACGCGGACTGATGATCGGCGTCGAGCTGGTGAAGCCGGGCACCGACGAGGCCGATCCGCAGGCGGCCGCCGCCGTCCTGGAGGCGGCCCGCGCCGGGGGCCTGCTCATCGGCAAGGGCGGCGGCCACGACACCAGTGCCCTGCGCATCGCCCCGCCGCTGTCGCTGACCGTCGCGGAGGCCGAGGAGGGCGCCGCCGTCCTGGAAGCCGCGCTCAGGAGCGCGTACGCGTAACGAACGCGTAGTACACCAAGGGGACACCTGGCACTGCCGAGCAAGGGGATACGGCCATGACCACCACCTCCGCCTCCCGTCCCGCCGCCCCGCCGGAACCCGCCCTGTCCGTGCGCCAGGTGCTGACGCTGGAGCGGGTGCTCGCCGGGGAGCCCGAGGTGGTGGCCGGCGCCGGCGGCCTCGACCGGCCGGTGCGCTGGGTGCACGTCGCCGAGGCCGCCGACGTGGGCGTGATGCTCACCGGCGGCGAGATGGTGCTCACCACCGGTGTGCTCCTCGCCGGCGACGAGATTCGGCAGGCCGAGTACATCCGCTCCCTGCACCGGGCCGAGGCCGCCGCCGTGGTCCTCGGCCTCGGGCGGGCCTTCCCCGCCCCGCCCGAGGTGATGCGCCGCGCCGCCGAACGCTGCGGCCTGCCCCTGGTCGTACTGCACCGGCCGTTCCCCTTCGCCGAGTTGACGGAGGAAGTGCAGTCCCGGCTGGTGCGGCGCAAGTTCGCGGCCGTCAGCCTGTCCGAGGCGGTACGCACCGACCTCACCGCGCTGATCACCTCCGGCGCCCCGCTCCAGCGGCTGCTCGACGAGGTCGCCCGGCACAGCGCCTGCCCCGTCGTCCTCACCAACCTCGCCCACCGCGTCCTCGCCACGGCGGGGGAGCGTTCCGCCGTGGACGACGTGCTGCGCGACTGGGAGCGGGTCGCCCGGCAGGCCGGCGGCGGCGCCCTGGACGCCTGGATCAGCGCCGAGCTCGGCGGGCGCGGCGAGCGCTGGGGCCGGCTGCTGCTGTGCGGCTACCGGGGCGAGACGGCCACCGGACGGCTGCTCGCCGACCGCGCCGCCGAGGCCCTGGTCCTGCACCGCATGCTCTCCGGCTCCGCGCCGAGCTGGGAGGAGCAGTCCGCGCAGAGCCTGCTGACCGACCTCGTCTCCGGTGTCGTACCGGCCCGCCAACTGCTGCCCCGCGCCCGCGCCGCCGGGCTGCCGGTCAACCTGCGCACCTTCGTGCCGCTCGTCGTCCCGGACGCCGAACCCGCCGTGCTGGACCGGCTGTTGCGGGTGCTGGGCCTGTCCGGGATCGCCGCCGAACTGGCCGACGGGGTGAGTGCCGTGCTGCTCAGCCTCCCGCGTGACCGGCCCGCCGACGCCCTCACCGCGCTGTTCGCGGCCCGGCTGCGCGAGGGCAGCGGGCGGCCGGACGCCGTGGTCGCCGCCGCCGACCCGCGCACCGGCTGGGACGAGGTGCCCGCCGGGCTGCGCGAGGCCCGCCATGTCGCCGAGGCCGTCGCCGGCTCCGCCGCCGCCCTCGGCCTGCCCGCCGTCGTCCGCCTCAAGGACGTCCATCTGCGCGGTCTCGTACGGCTGTTGCGCGAGGACCCGCATGTGCAGGCCTTCGCGGAACGGGAGCTGGACGGGCTGCTGCGGCAGGCCGAACCCGAACTGCTGGGCGTGCTGCGCACCTACCTCGCCACCGGCCGCAACAAGTCCCGCACCGCCCGCCTCCACCATGTCTCGCGGCCCGCGCTCTACCGCCGCCTGGAGGTCATACAGGGCCGGCTCGGCGTCGACCTGGACGACTTCGAACAGGCCGCCTCCGTGCACATCGCGCTGCTCGCGCATGACGCGCAACATCGCTGAAACCCGTGACCACCTGGGGAAACGGCGGGGAAACGTGGTCCAGCGCAGACATGACACGGTGGCACGCGAAGCGGCCGGGGACGTGACACGCTGCCCGTCGAAGCCGGCCCGCCCGCTTCCTAGGCTCACCGCACACCCAGCTACCGGAGGTCCCGATGAGCCGAGTGATCCGTGCCGCCCTGTTCCAGACCGCCTGGACCGGCGACAAGGAATCCATGATCCAGGCGCATGAGCAGGCGGTCCGCGACGCGGCCGCACAGGGCGCCCAGGTCCTGTGCTTCCAAGAGCTGTTCTACGGCCCCTACTTCTGCCAGGTGCAGGACGCGGCGTTCTACGACTACGCCGAGCGCATCCCCGAGGGTCCCACCGTCCAGCGCTTCCAGTCCCTCGCCCGCGCCCTCGGCATCGTGCTGGTCCTGCCGATGTACGAGGAGGAGCAGCCGGGCGTCCTCTACAACACCGCCGCCGTGATCGACGCGGACGGCAGCTACCTCGGCAAGTACCGCAAGACGCACATCCCCCAAGTGCGGGGCTTCTGGGAGAAGTTCTACTTCCGCCCCGGCAACAGCGGCTGGCCCGTCTTCGACACCGCAGTCGGCCGGATCGGCGTCTACATCTGCTACGACCGCCACTTCCCGGAGGGCTGGCGGGCGCTCGGCCTCCAGGGCGCCGAGATCGTCTTCAACCCCTCGGCCACCTCCCGCGGTCTGTCCAGGTACCTGTGGCAGCTGGAGCAGCCGGCCGCGGCCGTCGCCAACGAGTACTTCGTCGGCGCGATCAACCGGGTCGGCGTGGAGGACCTGGGCGACAACGACTTCTACGGCACGACGTACTTCGTGGACCCCGAGGCCCAGTACGTCGGCGAGATCGCCAGTGACAAGGAGCCCGAACTGGTCGTCCGCGACCTGGACATGGCCAAGCTCCGCGAGGTCCGCGACCGCTGGCAGTTCTACCGGGACCGGGCGCCGGGCGCGTACGGCCCCCTGACGGCGCCCTGACCGAAGCCGAGTGATCCGAGGGAGCAGCATGAGCAGCCGTACCGTCATCCGGGGTGGTCTCGTCATCACCGCGTCCGACGAGATCCACGCCGACGTCCTGATCGAGGACGGCCGCATCGCCGCCCTCGCCGCCTCCCATACGCCCGCCGCCGAGACCTTCACCGCCGACCGGGTCATCGACGCCACCGGGAAATACGTCATCCCCGGCGGCGTCGACGGCCACACCCACATGGAGATGCCCTTCGGCGGCACCTACGCCTCCGACACCTTCGAGACCGGCACCCGCGCCGCCGCCTGGGGCGGTACGACCACCATCGTGGACTTCGCCATCCAGAGCGTCGGGCACACCCTGCGCGAGGGCCTGGACGCCTGGCACCAGAAGGCGGAGGGCAACTGCGCGATCGACTACGCCTTCCACATGATCGTCTCCGATGTGCACGAGGAGACGCTCAAGGAGATGGACCTGCTCGTCGAGGAGGGCGTGACCTCCTTCAAGCAGTTCATGGCCTACCCCGGCGTGTTCTACTCCGACGACGGCCAGATCCTGCGCGCCATGCAGCGCGCCGCGGGCAACGGCGGACTGATCATGATGCACGCCGAGAACGGCATCGCCATCGACGTCCTGGTCGAACAGGCCCTCGCCCGCGGCGAGACCGACCCCCGCTACCACGGCGAGGTCCGCAAGGCCCTGCTGGAGGCCGAGGCCACCCACCGCGCCATCCGGCTCGCCCAGGTGGCGGGCGCCCCGCTGTACGTCGTGCACGTCTCGGCCGCCGAGGCGCTCGCCGAGCTGACGCGGGCCCGCGACGACGGGCTGAACGTGTTCGGCGAGACCTGCCCGCAGTACCTGTTCCTGTCCACCGACAACCTCGCCGAGCCGGACTTCGAGGGCGCCAAGTACGTGTGCTCGACGCCGCTGCGGCCCAGGGAGCACCAGGCGGCGCTCTGGCGGGGCCTGCGCACCAACGACCTCCAGGTGGTCTCCACCGACCACTGCCCGTTCTGCTTCAGCGGCCAGAAGGAGCTGGGCCGCGGCGACTTCTCCAAGATCCCCAACGGGATGCCGGGCGTGGAGAACCGCATGGACCTCCTGCACCAGGCCGTGGTCGACGGGCACATCTCCCGCCGCCGCTGGATCGAGATCGCCTGCGCCACCCCGGCGCGGATGTTCGGCCTGTACCCGAAGAAGGGCACCATCGCGCCCGGTGCCGACGCCGACGTGGTGATCTACGACCCGGACGCCTCGCAGGTGATCTCCGCCGAGACGCACCACATGAACGTCGACTACTCGGCGTACGAGGGCAGGCGGATCACCGGCCGGGTGGAGACGGTCCTCTCGCGCGGCGAGACCGTCATCGACCGGCGGGAGTACACCGGGCACGCCGGACACGGCGTCTACACCCCGCGCTCCACCTGTCAGTACCTCAACTAGGAGCAGCGCCCATGGACTTCGGACTCGTCCTCCAGACCGACCCGCCGGCCTCCCGCGTCATCGGCCTCATGCAGCGGGCCGAGCGCAACGGCTTCAGCCACGGCTGGACCTTCGACTCCGCCGTGCTGTGGCAGGAGCCGTTCGTCATCTACAGCCAGATCCTCGCCCAGACAGAGCGGCTGACGGTCGGGCCGATGGTCACCAACCCCTCCACCCGCACCCCGGAGGTCACCGCCTCCACCTTCGCCACCCTCAACGACATGTTCGGCAACCGCACCGTGTGCGGCATCGGCCGCGGCGACTCCGCGATGCGCGTCGCGGGCCGCAAGCCCAACACCCTCGCCCGGATAAGCGAGGCCATCAAGGTGATCCGCGCCCTCGGCCGGGGCGACGGCGCCGACCTCGGCGGCGGCACGGTCGTCAGGTTCCCCTGGGTCGGGCCGGGCGCCCACCTGCCCGTCTGGATGGCCGCGTACGGCCCCAGGGCGCTGAAGATGACCGGCGAGGAGGCCGACGGCTTCATCCTCCAGCTGGCCGACCTCTACCTCACCGAGTACATGGTGAAGGCCGTCAAGGACGCGGCGAAGGCGGCCGGGCGCGACCCCGCCGAGGTCAGCATCTGCGTGGCGGCACCGGCGTACGTCACCGCCGACGACTCGCCGGAAGCCCTCGCCCACGCCCGCGACCAGTGCCGCTGGTTCGGCGGCATGGTCGGCAACCACGTGGCCGACCTGGTCTCCAAGTACGGCGAACACTCCGCGCAGGTCCCGGCGGAACTCACCGCGTACATCAAGGCCCGGCAGGGCTACGACTACGCCCACCACGGACGCAGCGGCAACCCCGACACCGAGTTCGTGCCGGACGAGATCGTGGACCGCTTCTGTCTCATCGGCCCGCCCGAGCGGCACATCGAGAAGCTGACCGCCCTGCGCGCCCTGGGCGTCGACCAGTTCGCGCTCTACGACATGCACGACGCGCAGGAGGTCACCATCGACGCCTACGGCACACAGGTGATCCCGGCCGTCAACTCCTAGCCGCACCAGCCCTGTTCGTTCCTCTTCCTCCCGGTTCCGCCGGGGGTCCGCCCCAACCCCCCACCCCTGGTCGTCCCTCCCCGCCTCCCCGCGGGGAGGGACTGGTGCCCGCAAGGGCTTGTGCCGACCCGCCTCGTTCCCGATTGGGGCCCGCCCATGACCGACACCGCTCCCGGCCACATACCACCACCCACCCAAGTCACCCTGGCCGACGGCCGGGTGGAGATCGCCCCCGGCGCGCCACGACCCAGCGGCCGCTACGCCAACGAGGACCTGCTCCCGGTCCCGGCCGGCAGGCGCACATGGACGACGTACAACTTCTCCGCGCTGTGGGTCGGCATGGCCCACAACACCGCCTCCTGGACGCTGGCCTCCGGTCTGATCGCCGTCGGCATGGACTGGAAGCAGGCGGTGTTCACCATCGCCGTCGCCAACCTGGTCGTGCTGGTGCCGATGCTGCTGACCGGGCACGCCGGACCGAAGTACGGCATCCCCTTCCCGGTCTTCGCCCGCGCCTCCTTCGGGGTGCGCGGCGCCAACCTCCCCGCCGTCGTACGGGCGTTGGTGGCCTGCGGCTGGTTCGGCATCCAGACCTGGATCGGCGGCGAGGCCATCTACTTCCTCGCCGGGAAACTGATCGGCGACAGCTGGGCGAACGCGGCGCACCTCGGCGGCTACGCCTGGACCATGTGGCTGTCGTTCGCCCTCTTCTGGGTGCTCCAAGTGGCCATCATCTACCGGGGGATGGAGACCATCCGCCGCTTCGAGAACTGGGCCGCGCCGTTCGTGCTGGTCGGCGCGTTCGTGATGCTGTGGTGGATGGCGTCCAGGGCGGGCGGGGTCGGTCCGCTGTTCGACCAGCCGTCCACGCTCGGCTGGGGCGGCCGGTTCTGGAAGCTGTTCTGGCCGTCCCTCATGGGCATGATCGGCTTCTGGTCCACGCTCTCGCTGAACATCCCGGACTTCACCCGCTACGGCCGCAGCCAGCAGGCCCAGACGCGGGGCCAGGCGCTCGGCCTGCCCACCACGATGACGCTGTTCGCCTTCCTGTCCGTGCTGGTCACCTCCGGCTCGCAGGCGGTCTACGGCAAGCCCGTCTGGGACCCGGTGCAGCTGGCCGCGAAGACCGACAACGTGGTCGGTCTGCTCTACGCCCTGGTCACCGTCCTGGTGGCGACTCTCTCGGTGAACATCGCCGCCAACCTGGTCTCCCCGGCCTTCGACTTCTCCAACGTGGCGCCCAGCAAGGTGAGTTTCCGCGCGGGCGCGCTGATCACCGCCGTCCTCGCGGTGCTGATCTTCCCGTGGAAGCTGTACTCCGACCCGCAGGGCTACATCTTCACCTGGCTCGGCCTGGTCGGCGGGCTGCTCGGCACCGTCGCGGGCATCCTCGTCGCCGACTACTGGATCGTGCGCCGCACCCGGCTGGACCTCGCCGACCTCTACCGCACCGGTGGCCGGTACTGGTACGCGGGCGGCTGGAACTGGCGGGCGGTCCTCGCCTTCCTCGTCGGCGGCGTCCTCGCGATCGGCGGCGCCAGCCTCAAACCGCTGTACGACGGCCGTCCGATCCCGGCCCTCGCCCCGCTCGCGGACTACGGCTGGGCGGTCGGCCTCGGCACCGCGCTCGTCCTCTACCTGGCGCTGACCCTGCCCACCGGTCGGAGGGCGCCCGCCTGAACGTGGGGTGGAGGCGCGGGGGCGGTCAGCCGGACCCGGACCCGGACTGCCCGCCCCCGAGCGCCCCGACCGCCGCGCGCGCCACCTTGATGGCGCCCTTGTTGATCTCGTCCGTCCCCGGCGCCTTCCTGGTGTCGAAGTCGCTGCCGCTGTACGTCACCACCACCAGGGCGTTGGAGACGCGCACCACCACCACGCCCTCGCGGGTCTGCTGCTTGTCCTCGGTGGAGAGGCTGACCGCCGAGTACGCGCTGTCCCCGAGCCCCGGCACGCTGCCGCCGCCGCCCTTCTTGTCCACCTGCTGCCGGTACTCCTGCTCGGCCTCCTGCACGGAGTCGCCGATCTCGTAGGAGACGTCGAGCCAGTGGTAGTCGTAGCCGTGCAGGGCGTTCCAGGAACAGGTGCGGCGCAGCGTCGGGTCGGTCGAGGGGATCTCCTTGCCGGCCGGCTTCGCGCCGGGCACCAGGTCGGCGACGGTCGAGGCGGGCACGGCGGAGCAGGGCGAGGAGGCGGTGGTGTACGCCTTCGCGGTCGCGGCCGGGGCGGAGGGCGCGGCGGACGACGAGGGTTCGGGCGCGCTCGCCGCGGGCCGGTGCCCGGTGGCGGACGCCTGGGGGGTGGCGGGAGCCGAGGACAGCGCCCACCCGGCGCAGGCGAGGACCGCGACCGGGGTCAGCCGAGCGGTGAGGGCGAGCGGCAGAGGCAGAGAACGCACGGCGCACATCTCGTTGAGGGGGTACGGAAGAGGCCCGCGGGAGGGGCGGGGAGGACAGTGTCACACGACTGCCTGTGCGGCAAAAGCGCGAACTCGTACGGTGCCCGCCCGGTCACCGGTGGGCGCTCACGACGTACCGATCCGCCCGTTTCGCGCCTCCAGCCGACGGCGGGCGCCGACTTCGGCGGGGTACTCGCGGACGGTGACGACGGCCAGGAGCCAGCCGGCGCACCAGGCCGCCGGCACCGGCAGGACGGGGGCGGCGAGGAGAAGGAGCCCGCGTCCCAGGGCGACCAGGCCCGGAACCCCGCCGCTGCCTGACCCAGCCCCACACCAGGGCCGCGCAGGACGCCACCGCCTGCGTCACGTCCCAGCACCGGCGCACGGCCACCGGCAGCCAGGTGCGCGGGGCGCCCGCGTACAGCCGGAGCGCGATGAAGCAGAAGAACGCCAGGACGAGGAGCAGGAAAAGGGTGTTGACGGTACGGCGCAGCCAGTAGCGCGGACCGCGCCGGTACCAGGTGGTGCCGAGCCCCGGCAGCCGGGGACCGGGACCGCGCTCACCGCGTCGCGGCGCGCCTGCTCTGGGCCTCCATCCAGCGGCGGGCGCCGACCTCGCTCGGGTATTCGCGCACGGTGGTCCAGGCGAGCAGCCAGCCGGCGACGTAGGCGGCGAACACCGGCAGGACGGGCGCGGCGAGGATGACGAGGCCGCGGCCCAGCGCGATCCGGCCCGGAACCCGCCTGTCGTGGTCGCGTTTGGCCGCCGCGGTCTCGCCCGGGGAGGGCGGATCGAGCAGCGCCGCGCGGTGGCCCCGGCGCTGTGTCACCCAGCCCCAGACCACGGCCACACACGCGCCGGCCGCCTGCGCCCAGTTCACCGCCGTCCGGACGCCCGGCGACCACTCGCTGGTGAACCCGTCGTACAGACTCAGCGCGAAGAAGCCGAACATGGCCAGGACCAGGAGGATGAAGACCGTCGTACGGGCGCGGCACAGCCAGTACCGCGGGCCGCGCCGGTACCAGGTGCGGCCCAGCTTCGGCAGGGCGGGGACGGGTACGGACGACTCGGACGCGGGGGCCTCAGAAGATGCTTTTGACGCCATGCCAGATGTCCTTTCCCATGCGCCCGACATCCTTGCCGGTGTCACTGAGCACGTGACCGGTGCCCACCGCCACGCCGCCGATCACGCCGTGGTCGTGGATGTCCTCGCTCCAGTGCTCGTGCAGCGAGTGGTCGATGACACCGGTCGCGAGAATCGTCGCACCCACCCCGACCGCGGCCACGGCGGCGGCCGGCGCCTCGGCCGGCAGCAGGGCACCCGCCACCACCGCTCCGGCGACCAGACCGCCGACGTTGGCGCCCTCGTCGGTCGCGACGGAACGCTGCCAGGACCAGCCCGCGTCGTGGTCGTTGGTGGCTTCCAGGAGCCCGCAGGTGCCGGCCGCGGCGATGTCCAGGACGGGGAGTTCCCGCAGGACATCCGGCACCGCTTCCAGCCCCTTGCCGAGCCGCACGGCGTCCGCGACGTCCGCGAGCTTGACGTTCAGCGCGCGGTCGTACGGGAGTTTCGTGCTGCCGTGGTCGGCGCGCGCGATGTCGTCCTCCAGCGCGTCCACCTTGGTGACCGCGTCGCGGTAGGCGCTCTTGGCGGGCAGGTCCTTGGGCAGTGCCTTGCCGGCCTTCTGGTAGGCCTTGCGCTCGGCGCGCAGTTCCTTCTTGGCGTCCTGCGCCGCCTGCCGGGCGTCGTCGAGCTTCTCGCGCGCCTTCTTGCCGCCGACCCGCGCGTCCTCGGCGTCGTACGCGTACAGCCCGCGCAGGGCGTCGTACAGCGTGACCTTGTCCCCGGTGGACACGGAGGAGTCCTTCGCGGTCACCTTGGCGTACAGGTCCTGGAGTTGCTTCGCCGCCACCAGCCGCGCGTGCTGCGCGGTGTGCAGGATGCCGTCGCGCACCTTCGCGTACTCGTTCATCGCGGAGACGGCCTTCTGGTCGTCGGCGCTCGGCGGGTTCGACGTCATCATCGGCAGCGGCGCGCCCTTGGCGTCCGTGGACACGCCCTTGCCGGCCGCGACGTGCTCCGCGTTCTGAAGGGACGTCTCGCACGTGGAGAGGGCGTGGGCGAGGGTTTCGACGATCTCGCCCGCCGCTGCCACCAGTTCGGCGAAGCCGCCGGCCGTGACCGCGTCCTCGCTCCACATGGAACGGAACTTCTCGGCGGCCTCGCCCTTCCAACTGGCGTCGCTCGCCAGCTGGTCGACGGCCTTGCCGAGCGGCTTGACGACGCCGTCGAGCTTCTCCTTGGCGCCCTTGTACGTGGCGGCCATCGTGTGCAGGCCACCGATGTCGCCGCCCACCCAGCTGTCGGCCATCAGGACCACTCCTCGGGGGTGAGGTCGGCGAAGACACCGTGGACGTCCACGTCGTGCCGGTGGAAGGAGTCGCGTGCGTAGGCGGCCTTGTCGCCGTGGTCGTCCATGCGGTCGGCGAGCCCGGTGTGCAGGGCGATCAGCAGGTCCGCGACCTCCTTGAGCGTGGAGTCCAGTCCCGGATCGCCGCCGCTGACGACGGGCGGGGACACGTCCGGGGCGAGCTTGCGGTAGTCGCCGGCCTGGTCGTGGAAGGTCTTGGCCAGCGCGGTGAGGTCCGCGTAGATGACCTTGAAGTCGGCCGTCACCGGCGTACCTCCTGGGCGAACGCGGCCAGGTCCTCGGGCCGCCAGTGGGGTTCCGCGGGTCCGGTCCGCGGGTCGAGCAGGACGGTGACGCCCCGCTCCGCCATGCCCTCGGCCAGCGGCCCGAGCGAACTCGCCACCCATGGCTGGGCGTCGCCGAGGGACGCGGCCAGCTTCGACGGCGAGGTGAAGGCGAAGGCGACCGTGCCGTGCGCGGGGTGCTCGAACAGCTCGAAGCAGACGAAGGGCAGCCGCGCCGGGCGGCCGCTCCGGCCGGTGCCCACCACGGAGCGCGGATGCGCCGGGACGCACACCGGGGTGTCGTACGGCGGCACACCGGGCCGGGGACCCGGCCGGCCGTCCGCGGGCGCACGCGGGGCAGGGGTGGCCCCGGCGATCTCCAGCAGGCGGGAGGGGCGCGGTCGCGGTTCCGGTGCGGTGTGCGGGTCCGGTTCCGATTCCGGATCCGGCTCCAGGAAATCGAGCAGGCGTGAACGTATCGGCGCCGCCACCGCCGTCACCTCTTCCCCGTGGTCGTGCATGGCCGATTCAGGCCCGATTACGGTAGCCAGCGGGCGGCGGGGCAAATCCGGCTATGTCACAGCCGGTGACCTGGACGTGCACGGAACTCATACAGGGGCTTGGGCCGGGCATGGGCGTGCCTTGACCCGCGCCTGAACCGGGCCTCGCGCCAGGGAACTATTACGGCACCCGCGCGGTCCACTCCTCGGTCTCGAACTTCGTCCGCGCCAGTTCGCGGGCCCGCGCCAGCTCCTCGTCGGTGACCTTGCCCGGCGCGAGGCCGTAACGCGCGCGGAAGGAGTCGATCATGCGCTCGATGACGGCCGCACGGGCCAGCCCGGTCTGCCGGCGCAGCGGATCCACCCGCTTCTTCGCGCTCCTGGTCCCCTTGTCCGACAGCTTCTCCCGGCCGATGCGCAGCACCTCGGTCATCTTGTCGGCGTCGATGTCGTACGACATGGTCACGTGGTGCAGCACCGCGCCCGGACCGCCGCCGGGGCCGACGATCCGCTTCTGCGCGGCGCCCGCGATCTTGCCCTGGTCGGTGGCGATGTCGTTCAGCGGCTGGTACCAGGCCTTGATGCCCACGTCGCCGAGGGCGGCGAGCACCCAGTCGTCCAGGTAGGCGTAGCTGTCCTGGAAGGACAGGCCGTGCACCAGGGACTCGGGCACCGACAGCGAGTACGTGATGGTGTTGCCGGGCTCCACGAACATCGCGCCGCCGCCGGAGATCCGCCGCACCACCTCGATGCCGTGCCGGGCGGCGCCGTCCGGATCCACCTCGTTGCGCAGCGACTGGAAGCTGCCGATGATCACCGCGGGGGCGCCCCACTCCCACACCCGCAGCGTCGGCGGGCGCCGGCCCGCGGCCACCTCGGCGGTCAGCACTTCGTCCAGGGCCATGTGCAGGGCCGGGGCCTGGGGGCCCTCGTGGATCAACTGCCAGTCGTAGTCGGTCCAGTCGGTGGCGTGTGCCAGGGCCCGGCGCACCGCGATCGCGATGCCCTCCGCCGTCAGCCCGTACATCACCGTGCCCGCGGGCAGCGCCGCCTCGATCCGCGCGGCGAGCCCTGCCGCGTCGGTGCCCGCCGGGGCGCCCTCCAGCGCGCCGTTCACCGCGTCCAGCGCCTCGTCCGGCTCCAGGAAGAAGTCGCCGGCCACCCGGACGTCGCGCAGCACGCCGCCGTCCGTCTCCACATCCACGACGACCAGCTTGCCGCCGGGCACCTTGTACTCTCCGTGCACCGCCTGGGCCCTCCGTTCCACTCCACGTGATCAACGCCCCGCCCGCCCGAGGTGTTCCCCGCCGACCGGTACGGATCACGCCCCGTAAGAGAGTCGTCAAAGGCGACGGGCCGGCCGTAAGGGGGGCGTCAACGGCGGTCAGAACCGGCCACGCGGGCGGTTTCCTCTAACCGTTCGCTTTCTCTCGCACCTCATTCCAGGAGTTCACGATGGCCGACCTGGCCTTCGTCGTCACCACGATCGTGTCGTTCGCGCTGGTGGCTCTCGTCGCCAAGGGGGTGACGAAGCTGTGACCGCCGAGAACATCGTCGGCCTGATCGTGGCCGTCGCCCTGCTGGGCTATCTCGTCCTCGCCCTGATCTTCCCGGAGAGGTTCTGACGGTGGGCCCCGTACTCGCAGGCTTCCTGCAACTGCTCGCCCTGATAGGCGTGCTGGCACTCGTGTACATCCCGTTCGGCGGCTACATGGCCCGTGTCTACACCTCCCCCCGGCACCTGCGGGCGGAGAAGTGGATCTACCGGGGCATCGGGGCGGACCCGGACGCCGGGATGACCTGGCCCGCGTATCTGCGCGGCGTCCTCGCCTTCTCGGCCGTGAGTGTCCTGTTCCTCTACCTGCTCCAGCGGCTCCAGGGGGTGCTGCCCGGCTCGCTGGGCTTCTCCCCGGTGAGCCCGGCGCAGTCGTTCGACACCGCCGTGTCGTTCGTGACCAACACGAACTGGCAGTCGTACTACGGCGAGCAGACGATGGGGCACGTGGTGCAGACCGCCGGTCTGGCCGTGCAGAACTTCGTCTCCGCGGCGGTCGGTATGGCCGTGGCGATCGCCCTGGTGCGCGGCTTCGCCCGCTCCCGCACCGGTGAACTCGGCAACTTCTGGTCCGACCTGGTGCGCGGCACCGTGCGCATCCTGGTGCCGGTCGCCGCCGTGGCCGCCGTGCTCCTGGTGGCCGCCGGGGCGATCCAGAACTTCTCCGGCATCCACGAGGTCGGCCAGTTCATGGGCGGCACCCAGCAGTGGAACGGCGGCGCGGTCGCCTCCCAGGAGGCCATCAAGGAGGTGGGCACCAACGGCGGCGGCTACTTCAACGCCAACTCCGCCCACCCCTTCGAGAACCCCACCGCCCTGACCAACCTCCTGGAGATCTTCCTGATCCTGCTCATTCCGTTCTGCCTGACCCGCACCTTCGGTGTGATGGTCGGCTCGGTGAAGCAGGGGTACGCGATCCTCGCCACGATGGCCACCATCTGGGTGGGCTTCACCCTGCTGATGATGGCGGCGGAGTTCTCCCACCACGGCCCGGCGCTCCAGGCGGCGGGCGGCGCGATGGAGGGCAAGGAGACCCGGTTCGGGGTCGCCGGCTCCTCGATCTTCTCGGTGGCGACGACGCTCACTTCCACCGGCGCGGTGGACTCCTTCCACTCCTCCTTCACCGGCCTCGGCGGCGGCATCACCATGCTCGGCATGATGCTGGGCGAGATCGCGCCCGGCGGCGTCGGCTCCGGCCTGTACGGCATGCTCATCATGGCCGTGATCGCGGTGTTCATCGCCGGTCTGATGGTCGGCCGCACCCCCGAGTACCTGGGCAAGAAGATCGGCGGCCGCGAGATGAAGCTCGCCGCCTGCTACATCCTCGTCACCCCGACGCTGGTCCTCGTCTTCACGGCCGCCTCGATGGCGCTGCCGACCCCGCCGCACTCGATGCTCAATCCGGGCGCGCACGGGTTCTCCGAGGTGCTGTACGCCTTCACCTCCGCGTCGAACAACAACGGCTCGGCGTTCGCCGGACTGAACGCGAACACCGACTGGTTCAACACCACGACCGGGCTCGCGATGCTGTTCGGCCGGTTCCTGCCGATGGTGTTCGTGCTCGCGCTCGCCGGCTCCCTCGCCGGGCAGCGGCCGGTGCCGGCCACCACGGGCACCCTGCGCACCGACAAGCCGCTGTTCACCGGCCTGCTGGTCGGCGCGATCCTGATCATCACCGGTCTCACCTACTTCCCGGCGCTGGCGCTGGGCCCGCTCGCCGAAGGGCTGGCGTGATGACGACCCGAACTCCCTCCCACGAGGACGCGATGTCCACTCCCACCCTTGCGCCCCACCGGGACGCGCCCACCGGTCACCAGGCCGACGAGGGCCGCGTCGGAGCGGGCCTGTTCGATCCCAAGCAGCTGCTGAAGTCCCTGCCCGAGGCGGTGCGCAAGCTCGATCCGCGGGTGATGGTGAAGTCGCCCGTGATGTTCGTGGTGTGGATCGGCTCGGTCCTGACCACCGCGTTCTCCTTCCAGCACGCGAGTGACTGGTTCGGCTGGACCATCAGCGCCTGGCTGTGGCTGACGGTGATCTTCGCCAACCTGGCGGAGGCGGTCGCCGAGGGCCGCGGCAAGGCCCAGGCCGACACCCTGCGCAAGGCCAAGACCGACACCGTGGCCCGCCGGCTGGTGAACGGCGCCGAGGAACAGGTCCCCGGCACCGCGCTGACCATCGGCGACCTGGTGGTGTGCGAGGCCGGCGACGTCATACCCGGTGACGGCGATGTCGTCGAGGGCGTCGCCTCGGTGGACGAGTCGGCGATCACCGGCGAGTCCGCCCCGGTCATCCGCGAGTCCGGCGGCGACCGGTGCGCCGTCACCGGCGGCACGAAGGTCCTCTCCGACCGGATCGTCATCAAGATCACGACGAAGCCCGGCGAGACCTTCATCGACCGGATGATCGGCCTCGTGGAGGGCGCGGCCCGGCAGAAGACGCCCAACGAGATCGCGCTCAACATCCTGCTGGCCTCGCTGACCGTCGTGTTCCTGCTGGCCTGCGCCACCCTGCCGCCCTTCGCCGACTACGCGGGCACCCATCTGACCATGGTGGTGCTGGTGGCCCTGCTGGTCTGCCTGATCCCGACCACGATCGGCGCGCTGCTGTCCGCCATCGGCATCGCCGGCATGGACCGGCTCGTGCAGCGCAATGTGCTCGCCATGTCGGGGCGCGCGGTCGAGGCCGCCGGTGACGTCTCCACGCTGCTGCTGGACAAGACCGGCACCATCACCCTCGGCAACCGCCAGGCCGCCGAGTTCGTGCCGGTGCGCGGGACGACCGAGGCCGAGGTCGCGGACGCGGCCCAGCTCTCCTCACTGGCGGACGAGACTCCCGAGGGCCGCTCGATCGTCGTCCTCGCCAAGGAGAAGTACGGGTTGCGCGAACGCCACCAGGGCGAGCTGGCGGGCGCCGAGTGGATCGCCTTCACCGCGCAGAGCCGGATGTCCGGCGTGGACCTGGACGGCCGCCGCATCCGCAAGGGCGCCACCGCCTCCGTCATCACCTGGGTGCGTGAACAGGGCGGTGAAGCCGGCCCGGACGCCCAGGACCTGACCGACCGGATAGCCGGGGCCGGCGGCACCCCGCTGCTGGTCGCCGTGCACGACGAGCGCGGCGCCCGCGTCCTCGGGGTCATCCACCTCAAGGACGTCGTCAAGGAGGGCATGCGCGAGCGGTTCGAGGAGCTGCGCCGCATGGGCATCAAGACCGTGATGATCACCGGCGACAACCCGCTGACCGCGAAGGCGATCGCCGAGGAGGCGGGCGTCGACGACTTCCTCGCGGAGGCCACCCCCGAGGACAAGATGGCCCTCATCAAACGGGAGCAGGCCGGCGGCAAGCTGGTCGCGATGACCGGTGACGGCACCAACGACGCGCCCGCGCTCGCGCAGGCCGACGTCGGCGTCGCGATGAACACCGGCACGTCGGCCGCGAAGGAGGCCGGCAACATGGTCGACCTCGACTCCAACCCGACCAAGCTGATCGAGATCGTCGAGATCGGCAAGCAACTCCTCATCACCCGCGGCGCGTTGACGACGTTCTCCATCGCCAACGACGTGGCGAAGTACTTCGCGATCATCCCGGCGCTCTTCGCGGCCGTCTATCCGGGCCTGGACAAGCTGAACATCATGCGGCTGTCCTCGCCCGACTCGGCGATCCTGTCGGCGGTCGTCTTCAACGCGCTGATCATCATCGCGCTGGTGCCGCTGTCCCTGAAGGGCGTGCGGTACCGGCCGATGAGCGCGGACAAGATGCTCCGCCGCAACCTCGGCCTCTACGGACTCGGCGGTCTGATCGCGCCCTTCGCCGGGATCAAGCTCATCGACCTGCTCATCTCCCTCATCCCCGGAATCGGCTGATCGCCATGAACAACTCCGTCCCGAACACCGCCCGGTTGCTCTGGGCGGCCCTGCGGGCCCTGCTCGTGCTGACCCTGGTGACCGGCGTCGTCTACCCGCTCGCCGTCACCGGCGTCGCCCAGGCGCTGTTCCCCGGCAAGGCGAACGGCTCCGAGATCAAGGCGGACGGCAAGGTCGTCGGCTCCTCCCTCATCGGCCAACAGGGCTACAGCCTCAAGTACTTCCAGCCCCGGCCCGCCGCAGGGCTCGGCACGAACTCCGTCAACACGCGGTACAAGCTGATCCTTTCCGGGGCGACCAACCTGGCCGCCGACAACCCGAAACTCGTCCGGGCCGTCGAGGACGCCAGGGCGAAGGTCGTCAAGGACAACTCCGTGCCCGGCTACACGGTCAAGCCGTCGGACGTGCCCGCGGACGCGGTGACCTCCTCCGGCTCCGGCCTCGACCCGGCCATCTCCCCGGCGTACGCCGAGCTCCAGGTGCACCGGGTCGCCCAGCGCAACGGCCTGCCGGTCGCGCGGGTCGAACGGCTGGTGAAGGACCACACCCAGGGCCGTGCCCTCGGCTTCGTGGGCGAACCGCAGGTCAACGTCCTGGAACTCAACATCGCGCTGCGGGACCTCGTCGCGCGGCGGTGACGTACCGTCCCGCCCGCGCACGGGAGCCGGCGCCCCCGGGAGACATCCCGGCGGCGCCGGCTCCCGCGGCATCCCCTACGGACAGGAGAGTGACCCCCATGACACGGGTGCTCGTGGTCGAGGACGACCCGCAGCTCGTACGGGCCCTCGTCATCAACCTGCGGGCGCGGCGCTACGGCGTCGACACCGCCCCCGACGGAGCCACGGCCCTGCGCCTCGCCGCCGCGCGCCGACCCGACGTGGTCCTGCTCGACCTCGGGCTGCCCGACATGGACGGCGTCGACGTCCTCAGGGCGCTGCGCGCCTGGACCCGGACGCCGGTCATCGTGGTGTCCGCCCGGCAGGCGTCCGGCGAGAAGGTCGCGGCGCTCGACGCGGGCGCCGACGACTACGTCACCAAGCCCTTCAGCATGGACGAGCTGCTGGCCCGGCTGCGCGCCGCGGTCCGCCGCACCGAGGACACCCCGGCCGCGCCGGAGCCGGTACGGGTGGAGACCGAGCACTTCAGCATCGACCTGCCGGCCAGGAAGGTGCTGCGGGACGGCAGGGACGTGCGGCTCACCCCGACCGAGTGGCAGCTGCTGGAGATCCTGGTGACCAACCCCGGCCGGCTGATCACCCAGCGGCACCTGCTCCGGGAGGTGTGGGGGGTCACACGGACCGACAAGGCCAACTACCTGCGGGTCTACATGGCCCAACTCCGCCGCAAACTGGAATCCGACCCCGCCCACCCCCGCTACCTGATCACCGAGCCGGGGATGGGGTACCGCTTCGAGGTGTGAGCGGGCGTGAGCGGGCCCGGGTCAGGCGTGGCCCCCGGCTTGTCGCACCGCCGCCGAGCCGCCGCCCCCGGCCCGCCGCCTCACGCCCCGTGTCGTCCGAGCCCCAGTTCCCGTTCCACGTCCCCGCTGTCCAGGCGCAGCCGCAGCGCGTTGCGGCGGTGTGCGTGTGCCAGGGCGGTGTGCAGGGGGGAGGGCGGGACGGTGAGGACGGGGCAGGTGGCGCGGGCGAGGCAGTAGCGGCTCACCGAGGGCCACAGGGCGCGGCGCAGCCGGCCGCGGCCACCCGCACCGATCACCAGGAGGTCGGTGTCCCGGTCGGCGAGCCGCACCAGCACGGGTCCGGGCGCGCCCCGCGCGACGCGCGCCGCTCCGGGCAACCCGGTCGACGCCCCGCCGAACACGGCGCGCAGCGCGCCGAGGAGACGTTCCCCGGCGAGCCGTTCCCACTCCGGGACCACCGTCGCCGCGGCCGGGAAGCGGCGCGCGGCGAGATCCCCCTCGGGCGGCTCCCAGGCCAGCACCGGCCACAGCTCCGCCCCGCGCGAGCGCGCCTCCGCGGCGGCCCGCCCGAGCGCGGCCAGACTGCCCGGCGAGCCGCTGACCCCCACCACCACGCGCGCCGCCGCCACCGGCTCCTGGTACTCGGACATCGCTTCCACCTTCTGCGGACGGCGGCCGGGAGACGACGACATCGCCCCGGCCGGTGCTTCTCGGGAATCCCGTCCATCACACCCGCGTTCCAGGCCCGCGAACAGGGCGGACGCCCTTTCTTGGCGCTCCGCTGACGGCCGGTCCGCGCCCCTCCCGGCGGGGACGTCAGCAACCCGTCAAAGCCACCCGGATCCCCGTCAGCGTCGCGTCAGGAAGGGCCCGGTGGGCGGGTGGTCCGGGCATACCGTCGACAGCGCACCCCGGACCGCCTCCCCGCGTCCGGGGTCTTTCGACTCCACACTCCCTGCCACACGGGAGGCACCCCATGACAGAACTCCGCTACGGTGACGACCCCGAGCCCCCCGAACCATTCCCGGCCGGACCCCTGTACGTGCCGGTCCGGCCGGGACCCTCCGGGTACGCGGTACGCCTCTTCCGTACCCCGCCCGGCGCGCGCACCGCCGTCGGCTTCACCTCCGTACCCCGGCTCACCGCCGCGCTCGGCCCCGGTCACGCCTTCATCCGCCTCGCGGGGACCGAACTGCGCACCCTGACCGCACCGCTCGGCGTCACCGTCCTCACGGTGGACCCGCAGTTCACCGCCCCCGCCCCGGCGCCGCTGCCCGCACCGGCCGCCACCCGCGCGCCGCGGATCGCCCGGATCGCCTGAACCCCCGCCGCCGAGCCGGGGCCACCCCGAGCCGGGACCACCGGGCCGGGACCCCCGAGCCGCGACTGCCCAGAACCAGCGCCGCCCGAGCCGCGACCGCCCGAAAGAGGAACGCCGAGATGACCACGATTCACGAACTGCCCGCCCCCGCCGCCGCGTTGTCGGTCTGGCCCGCCTCCACCACCGAGCCCCGCGCGGGCGACCTCACGGTGGGCGGCGTACCCCTCGCCGAGGTCGCCGACCGCTTCGGCACCCCCGTCTACGTCCTGGACGAGGCCGAGGTCCGCGACCGCTGCCGTACCTACCGCGACGCCTTCCCCGACGCCGAAGTCCTGTACGCCGCCAAGGCGTTCCTGTGCCGGGCCATGGCCCGCTGGATGGACGAGGAAGGACTCGGGCTCGACGTCTGCTCCGCCGGCGAACTCGAACTCGCCGTCACCACCGGCTTCCCGCCCGAGCGGATCGTGCTGCACGGCAACGCCAAGACCCCGCGCGACCTGGCGACCGCGCTGCGCCTCGGCGTCGGCCGCATCGTCATCGACAGCCCCGGCGAGATCGCCCGGCTGGCCGCCGCCGTCGGCCCCGACGCCCGGCAGAAGGTGATGGTGCGCGTCGTGCCCGGCATCAGCGCGGGCGGCCACGACAAGATCCGCACCGGCACCGAGGACCAGAAATTCGGCCTCTCCATCCGCGACGGTTACGCCCTGCACGCCCTCACCCGCATCCTCGATCAGCCCAACCTCGAACTCGTCGGCCTGCACTGCCACTTGGGATCGCAGATCACCAGCGTCAAGCCGTATCTGACCGCCGTACGCCGGATTGTGGGCCTGATGGCCCGGCTGCATGGGCAGTACGGCGTGGTACTGCCCGAACTCGACCTCGGCGGCGGCCACGGCATCGCCTACCGGCCCGGCGAGAGCGCCCTGGACCTCACCGCACTGGCCCGCAGGGTGCGCGCCGAACTCGCCGACGCCTGCGCCTCGTCCGGGCTGCCGGTGCCCCGCCTGCTCATCGAACCGGGCCGGGCCATCGCGGGCCCCGCCGGGATCGCGCTGTACCGGGTGCTGTCGGTCAAGCACACCGGCGAGCGGGTCTTCGTGGCTGTAGACGGCGGCATGAGCGACAACCCGCGCCCGGCCCTGTACGGCGTGCGGTACGCCCCCCGGCTGATCGGCCGCCGCAGCGCCGCCGACCCGGTCCGGGTGACCGTCGTGGGCCGGCACTGCGAGGCGGGCGACGTGCTGGCCGCCGACGCGGAACTCCCCGCCGACCTGCGCCCCGGCGACCTCCTCGCCGTACCGGTCGCCGGCGCCTACCACCTCTCCATGGCCTCCGGCTACAACCTGGTCGGCCGCCCGCCCGTGGTCGCCGTACGCGACGGCCACGCCCGGCTGCTGGTCCGCCGGGAGTCCCTGGAGGACATCCGCCGCCGCGACGTGGGCCTGTGACCCACGGCCGCCCCACCGGAGCACCCCTCCGCCTCCGGCACCCACAGCGGGGACAGGGAGCGGAAGCGTCGGTAGCCTGGCGGCTGATGGACGCCCAGCCGGAACCGGTCCGCACTCCCGCGAGGTGAGACGTGCAGTTCACCACCCGGCCCACCCTGCAAGGCACGTTCGGCATGGCCTCAGCCACCCACTGGCTGGCCGCCCAGTCCGCGATGGCGGTGCTGGAGGACGGCGGCAACGCCTTCGACGCGGCCGTGGCCGGCGCCTTCGTGCTGCATGTCGTGGAGCCGCACCTGAACGGCCCGGCGGGGGAGGTGCCCATCCTGCTCGCCCCGGCCGGCGGCGCGGTGCGGGTGCTGTGCGGACAGGGCGTGGCACCCGCGGGCGCCACCGCCGCGCGCTACCGTGACCTCGGCCTGGACCTCGTGCCCGGCACCGGCCCGCTCGCCGCCGCCGTGCCCGGCGCCTTCGACGCCTGGCTGCTGCTCCTGCGCGACCACGGCACCAAGCCCCTCGACGACGTGCTGACATACGCCATCGGCTACGCGGAGCACGGACACCCGCCGGTGGAGAACATCGGCGCGACCGTCGACAGCGTACGGACGCTGTTCGAGACGGAGTGGACGTCCTCGGCCCGGCTGTACCTGCCGGACGGCCGCGCGCCCCGCCCCGGCGTCCCGCTGCGCAACCCCGCCCTCGCCGCCACCTGGCGCCGGCTGCTCACCGAGACCGCGCGGGCCGGGAACCGGGAGGCCCGCATCGACGCCGCCCGCGAGGTGTGGCGCGGCGGCTTCATCGCCGAGGCCCTGATACGGCAGTCCCGGCGCCCCACCCTGGACACCAGCGGCGAACGGCACACCGGGACGCTCGACACGGACGATCTCGCCAACTGGTCGGCGACGTACGAGGATCCGGTGTCGTACGACTGGAACGGCTGGACCGTGTGCAAGGCCGGCCCCTGGAGCCAGGGACCCGCCTTCCTCCAGCAACTCGCCCTGCTGCCACCGGAACTGCCCGAGTACGGCAGCGCCGACTACGTCCACCTCCTCGTCGAGGGCTGCAAGTTGGCCATGGCCGACCGGGAGGCCTGGTACGGCGACGCCGCCGGGGTGCCGCTCGCGGAGCTGCTGTCGGACGAGTACAACGCCGCGCGGCGCACCCTGATCGGGCGCGAGGCGTCGTACGAACTGCGCCCCGGCGCCCCCGGCGGCCGTACCCCCCGGCTGCCCGAGTGGACCGGCAAGCCCGCGCCGCTCGCGGCCGAGGAGTTCGACCCGATGGGGGTGGGGGAGCCGACCGTGGCGCGGCTGTCCGGCGACCCCCGGGTGGCCCCCGACGGGGGGACGCGCGGCGACACCTGCCACCTCGACGTGGTCGACCGCTGGGGCAACATGATCGCGGCCACCCCCAGCGGCGGCTGGCTCCAGTCCAACCCCGTCGTGCCCGAACTGGGCTTCCCGCTCGGCACCCGGCTCCAGATGGCCTGGCTGGAGGAGGGCCTGCCGAACACGCTCACCCCCGGCCGCCGCCCCCGCACCACCCTCACCCCCTCCCTCGCGCTGCGCGACGGTGTCCCGGTGATGGCGTTCGGCACGCCCGGCGGCGATCAGCAGGACCAGTGGCAGCCGCACTTCTTCCTCGCCGTCGCCCTGCGCGCCCCGGTCCGCGGCGGCCTCGACCTCCAGGGCGCCGTCGACGCCCCCAACTGGCACAACGAGGCATTCCCCAGCTCCTTCTACCCCCGCGGCCACCAGCCCGGCGCGCTGACCGTCGAGTCCCGGATGCCGGACGCGGTGGTGGCCGCCCTGCGCCGCCGCGGCCACCGCGTCACCGTCGGCCCCGCATGGTCCGAGGGCCGGCTGTGCGCGGTCGCCCGTGACCCGGAGACCGGCATCCTGTCGGCGGCGGCGAACCCGCGGGGGATGCAGGGGTACGCGGTGGGCCGCTGAACGATCAGGTTCCCGCCTTCCCCCGGCTCCCCGCTCGCCCGCCGCCCCCGGCCCGCGTCTGCCCGCCGCCCCCGGCCCGCGCTGTCGGTGCCCCGGCATATCCTGAACGCGAGTGGCCATCGGCTGACGAAGGGGTCCGAAGGTGCCGTCGATGCTCGATGCGGTCGTGGTGGGTGCGGGGCCGAACGGACTGACCGCAGCCGTGGAACTGGCCCGGCGCGGCTTCTCCGTGGCTCTGTTCGAGGCGTGCTCCAGCGTGGGCGGCGGCGCCCGCACCGAGGAGCTGACCCTGCCCGGCTTCCGGCACGACCCGTGCTCGGCCGCCCACCCCCTGGGGATCAACTCGCCCGCCTTCCGCGCCCTGCCCCTGGAGCGCTACGGCCTCGAATGGCTGCACGCCGAGCTGCCCATGGCGCACCCCTTCCCCGACGGCACCGCGGCCGTGCTCTCCCGCTCCGTCGCCAAGACCGCCGCCTCCTTCGGACCGCGCGACGCGGGGCCGTACCGGAGACTGGTCGAGCCGCTGCTCGCCCACTGGGACACCCTGGTGCGGGACTTCATGTCCCTGCCGCTGACCGCGCTGCCCCGCGACCCCGTCACCCTGGCCCGCTTCGGCCTGGCCGGGCTGCCGCCGTCCACCTGGCTGCTGCGCCGGTTCAGGGACGAGCGGGTCAAGGCCCTGTTCGCCGGGCTCGTCGCCCATGTGATGGCCCCGCTGGACGGGCTCGCCACCGGCGCCGTCGGCCTGGTCTTCGCGCTCGCCGCGCACGCCCGCGGCTGGCCGGTGGCCCGCGGCGGCTCCCAGTCGATCTCCAACGCGCTGGCCGCCTACCTCGCCGACCTCGGCGGCGCGATCCACACCGACTACGAGGTCAAACGCCTGGACGACCTGCCGCCCGCCCGCGCCTACGTCTTCGACACCTCGCCCGCCGCCGTCGCCCGCATCGCCGGCTTCGGCGGGTTCTACGACCGCTACCGCTACGGCCCCGGCGTCTTCAAGATCGACTACGCGCTGGACGGCCCGGTGCCCTGGACCGCCCCCGAGGCCCGCGTCGCCGGCACCGTCCAGATCGGCGCGAGCCAGGCCGAGATCGGCACCGCCCTGCGCGCCGCCTCGCGCGAGGGCCGCGCCCCCGAGAAGCCGTTCATGATCACCGTGCAGCCGAGTGTGGCCGACCCCGGCCGCGCCCCCGCGGGCAAGCATGTCTTCTGGGCGTACGGACATGTACCCAACGGCTGGGCGGGCGACCTCACCGACGCCATGGAGCGCCAGCTGGAGCGCTTCGCCCCCGGCTTCCGTGACCGCGTCCTCGCCCGCGCGGTCGCGGGCCCAGCCGAGATGGCCGCCCGCAACGCCAACTACGTGGGCGGCGACATCGCCTGCGGCGCCGCCTCCGGACTCCAGTTGCTGCTGCGGCCCAGGCCGACCCTGTTCCCGTACCACACCCCCCACCCGGCCGTCTTCATCTGCTCCTCGGCCACCCCACCCGGACCGGGCGTCCACGGCATGTCGGGACACAACGCGGCGAAGGCCGTCTGGCGGAGACTGAGACAGACGTGACCTCTGGCAGAGGCCTGGGTGGACGCCCCGACAGCCGGCGGAGCCTGGGGAGGCAACCTGGCCCTCGGCCGGAGACTGGGGGAGGCGACCTGGCCTCCGGCGGAGGCTGGGGGGCGACCTGGCCGTCGGGGGCAGGAGAGGCGATCCGGCCTCTGTCGACGGCTGGGGCAGACGACGTGTTCTCCGGCGGAGGCTGGGGTGGACGACCCGACAGCCGGCGGGGGCTGGGGGAGGGAGTCTGGCCTCGGGCGGGGCTGGGAGGAGGGGACCTGGCCTCCGGCGGAGGCTGGGGGCGACCTATCCCCTGGCGGAGGCTGGGGGCCACCTGACCCCTGGCGGATGCTGGGGGCCACCTGACCCCTGGCGGATGCTGGGGGCCACCTGACCCCTGGCGGATGCTGGGGGCGAGCTGGCCCTCGGGCGGCGGCAGGGGGAGGTGGTCCGGTCTCTGGTGACGGCTGGGGCAGACGACGTGTTCTCCGGCGGAGGCTGGGACAGGCGGCCTGGCCTTCGGTGGAGACTGAGACAGACGTGACCTCTGGCGGAGGCCCGGGCGGACGACCCGACAGCCGGCGGAGGCCGAGGCAGACCTGACAACCGGCGGAGGCTGAGGCGGTCATGACCGGCATCCTGCTCGTCCAGGGCGACATCACCCACCAGAGCGCCGACGCGATCGTCAACGCGGCCAACTCCTCGCTGCTCGGCGGCGGAGGCGTTGACGGCGCCATCCACCGCCGCGGCGGCCCCGAGATCCTCGCCGAGTGCCGCGCCCTGCGCGCCGCGCGCTACGGCCGGGGGCTGCCGACCGGGCAGGCCGTCGCGACCACCGCCGGACGGCTCGACGCCCGCTGGGTGATCCATACCGTCGGACCGGTTTACAGCACGGCCGAGGACCGCTCGCCGCTGCTCGCCTCCTGCTACCGCGCCTCCCTGACCGTCGCCGACGCGCTCGGCGCCCGCACGGTGGCGTTTCCGGCCATCTCCACCGGCGTCTACCGCTGGCCGATGGACGACGCCGCCCGGATCGCCGTGGAGACCGTCCGTAGCGCGGACACGGCCGTCGAGGAGGTCCGCTTCGTGCTGTTCGACCTCCCGGCGTACGAGGTGTTCGCCCGTCAGATCGGCTGATCCGGCCACTCCTTCGCACCCCGCCGGCGGCCCCTTCGGGCAACTGCCGGGCCGCTATCCGGAATTGTCCGGCCAGCAGCGCCTAACCACCGCAACCCAGGCGTTGAACAGGCTTGTTGGCATGCCTTGGAGTGGCAAAGGTTCACCTAAGCGGGTGATAGCATCCCCGCGTCTGTGACCTTGGTCCCCTCGGCTCAGGCACCGCAGAAAACGGTTTCGGTCCGGTCCTCCGCGTGACCTGCCCGACCCTTTCGCGACCGGTCGTCCCGCACCGGTGGCGCGGTGCGCTTCCGCCAACGGCCGCAGGCTAACCGCCAGGAAAGGTTTCCATGAATCGAGACGCACTTGTCTGGTGCCTGGCTGTCGTCGCGGCGCTCGGCGTCGCCGCGGCCGTGGTCCTCAGTCGTCGCGCCAAGGCCATAGCGGCCAACAAGGACAGGTCCGAAGCCGCACTGACCCAGAGGCTGAGCGAGGCCGACGGCCGGCTGGCCGCTTTACGAGCGGAGCTCCACCAGCACCGGGCCGACCACGCCAAGACCATCCAGGAGGCCGAGGAGGCGGCGGAGGACAGCACCAAGGCCGTACTCAAGGGCTCCGCCCGCTTCCTGCAGAGCCTCGCCGCCGAACAGCTCGCCCTCCTGGAGGAGATCCAGCGCAAGTACGGCGGCCACTCCGTCCTCGCCGACCTCCTCGAAGTCGGCCACGCCAACGCGCAGATGGCACGCAAGGCGCAGGGCATCGCGGTGATGTGCGGCGCCCCGCTGGGCCGCCGCAGCCGCGCCGCCAGCGTCTACGACGTGGTGCGCAGCGCCCAGGGGCAGATCCGCAACTTCCGGCGCGTGGAGATCATGCAGCAGACCGGCCTCGCGCTGAAGGCGTCGGCGGTCTCGCCCGTCGCCCTCGCCGTCGCCGAGCTGCTCGACAACGCTGCCAGCTTCTCCCAGCAGGGCTCGCCCATCGAGGTGACGTTCCAGCGGGTGCAGCGGAATTTGTGCATCGTCATCGACGACGCGGGCGTCGGCATGAACGACGAGGAGCGGCAGAAGGCCACCGCCCTGCTCTCCGGCCAGTACCGCCCCCGCCTCTCCCAGCTGGGCAACCAGCCCAAGTTCGGCTTCCCGGTGATCGGCCTGCTGTCCCAGCAGTACGGCTTCCGGGTGGACGTGACCGGCGTCTCCCGCTACGGCGGTGTGCGCGCGGTCGTGCTGCTGCCCGAGGAGCTGTGGACGGAGGAGGAGACGGCACCGGTGGATGAGGTCCAGCCCGTGATCGAGCAGCCCGGCGTTCCCACCCGGCCCGAGCCGGTGGCGCGCACCGCCAACGGACTGCCCCGGCGCGGCGCCCGCCAGGTGCCCATCGCCAGCGTTCCCGACCAGGACACCGTCGGTCTGCCGCACCTCGCGGCGGAGGAGGACGCCGGCCGCGCGGCGGGCCGCAGCCTGGGTGCCTTCCAGCGCGGCACGCTCTCCGGCCGCAACCTCTCCGCGGCACCGTCCGAAGGGTCCGATGACACATGATCACAGACCTGTCGTGGATGCTCGAGGACATCGTGGCCAATGTGCCCAAGGCACGCCACGCCGTCCTGCTGTCCGCGGACGGCCTGCCCCGCGGGGCGACCGACGGCATGGCCCAGAAGGACGTGCGGACCATCTCCGCCGCCATGGCGGGCATGCAGTCGCTGAGCCGGGCCACCTCCCATTTCGCCGGGGACGGCCCGGACCGGCAGTGGAACCAGACCATCATCGAGTTCTCGCACGGCTGGATCTTCCTGATCGGCGCCGGGCAGGGCGCCTATCTCGCGGCGGCCGCGGCACCCGACGTCGACATGCAGCAGATCTCCTTCCGCATGCACCGGCTCGTCGCCCGGCTCGGCAACAACCTCACCTCGCCGCCACGGGTGCACGCCGACGAGGCCCAGGAGCGCGCCCGCCGCGCCCCCGCCGGCCAGGAGACGGGCACCGGCATCCGGATCGCCGACCTGGACGAGGTGATCAGCGAGGTGCACGGCGCCCGGCACGCGGTCCTGCTGGGCGGCGACGGCCTGCCCCGCGGCGCCACCACCGGCATGAGCCAGGACCTGGCGGACACCATCTCCGCCGCGATGACCGGCATCCACGCCTACAGCCGGGCCACCGCCCAGTTCGCGGGCGCCCAGCCGGACGCGGCCTGGCGGCAGACGGTCATCGAGTTCCAGCACGGCTGGATCTTCCTGATCTCGGCCGGACGGGGCGCCTTCCTCGCCGCCGCGGCCCAGCACGACGCCGACATCGAGGAGTTCACCACCCGGCTGCACCGGGTCGTGCCCCGGCTCGGCGCCTATCTGTCCCCGCACGGGGAGGCGAGCCGCGCGTGAGTGACGAGCCCGACGAGGACCTGGAACTCACCGGCGCGTTAGTCCCGTTCTTCGTGATCACGAACGGACGCTCCCTGCCCCCGGAACACGCCTACGGGCACACGACGCTCGTGTCCGCGAGCGAGCACGCCGCCACCACGGTGCGCACGCTCACCCCCGAGGCCCGGCAGGTCCTGGACCTGGTCATGGACGGCTTCCTGTCCGTGGCCGAGGTGGCCGCCCACACCCATCTGCCGCTGGGGGTCGTGCGGATCCTCCTGGCCGAGCTGGAGGACAGCGGCCTGATCATCGCGCGGAAGCCGGTGCCCCGCGCGGAACGTGTCGACCGAGAAGTACTGAACGCCGTGCTCGACGGCCTCAGAGCCCGATTCGGAGCGTGATTCGTGTACCTGGACTCAGGTGTCCGTACGGCGGTGAAGGTGCTCGTGGTGGGGCACTTCGGGGTCGGCAAGACCACATGCATCGCCAGCATCTCCGAGATCGAGCCGCTGCGGACCGAAGAAGAGATCACCGAGGCCAGCGAGGGCTTCGACGATCTGTCGGGCACCCCCGACAAGACCACCACGACGGTCGCCATGGACTTCGGCCGTCTGACCATCAACGACGAGGTGGTGCTGTACCTCTTCGGCACCCCCGGCCAGGAACGCTTCAAGGAGATGTGGGAGGAGCTGTCCCGGGGTGCCCTCGGCGCGCTCGTCCTCGTCGACCCCGAGCGGCTGTCCGAGTCGTTCCCCATCCTCGACCTGGTCGAGCGGTTCGGGCTGACGTACGCCATCGGGGTCAACCACTTCGACGGCACGCCCGGCTACCCCCTCTCCGAGGTGCGCGAGGCCCTCAACCTGTCCGCGGACACCCCCGTCGTCCCCTGCGACGTCCGCAACGAGCAGTCGTCGGCCCACGCGCTGATCACCCTCGTGCACCACCTTCTCTCCCTCATCGACTAGGAGCCCCCCGCTCATGCAGCAGCGACCCGGCATAGAGCCGCCCCCCGGCTGCCCCGCACACGGAAACGTCCCGCTCTACGGCCCCCGGTTCGGCTCCGACCCGGACGGCCACTACGCCTACCTGCGCAGCCTCGGCCCGAGCGCGCCGGTGGACATCGCGCCCGGCGTCGAGGTCGAGCTGGTCACCAGCTACGACGCCGCGCTCTACATCCTCCAGAACCCCGCCTCCTTCGTCCGCGACTCGCGGCGCTGGAACGCGCTGAACGAGGGCCGGGTGCCCGAGGACAGCCCCGCACTGCCGATGCTGGCCTACCGGCCCAACGCGCTGTTCAGCGACGGCGCGGCGCACGCCCGGCTGCGCCAGGCGGTCACCGACTCGCTGGCCAGCGTCAACGAGCTCCAGCTGGTGCGCCAGACGCAGGCCTCGGCCGACTACCTGATCAGCCGCTTCAGCTCCGAGCGCATGGGGCAGGCCGAGCTGATGGCCGAGTACGCCCAGCCGCTGCCGCTGCTGGTCTTCAGCGATCTGTTCGGCTGCCCGCCGGAGATCGGCGACCGCGTCATCGCCGGCATCACCGGCATCTTCTCCGGCGGCAACGGCGCCGACCAGCTGCTCGCCGAGGCGCTGAACGAGCTGATCGCACTCAAGCGGCGCAACCCCGCCGAGGACCTGACGACACGTCTGATGCAGCACTCGGCGCAGCTGACCGACGAGGAGGTGCTGCACCAGCTCGTCACCCTGCTGTCCGGCGGCACCGCGCCGCTGTCCGCCGTGATCGGCACCGCGAGCGCGCTGATGCTCGGCGAGGAGTGGCAGTCGGGCCTGCCGGTCGAGGACGCCGTCACCCAGGTGCTGTGGAACTACGCGCCCATCGCCAACTACGCCGCCCACTACCCCACCCACGACGTGGAGCTGGGCGGCCGGGTGGTCAAGGCGAACGACCCGGTGCTGATCTCCTTCGCCGCGGCCAATACCGACCCCCGGCTCGCCGAGCACCGCGAACAGCTCAGCGCCAAGGCGCACCTGGCCTTCGGCGCGGGCCCGCACGCCTGCCCTGCCAAGGATCCGGCGTTCGTGATCGCGGTGACCGCCGTGGAGACCCTGCTGAACCGGCTTCCGGATGTCGAAGTCCGAATGCCCTTCAAGGATTTGAGCTGGATCCCGGCGCCGTGGAGCCGCTCCCTGGTGGCGCTTCCGGTCCGCTTCACCCCGCGCATCGTGGTGCCCACGGCGGCACAGAAGGCGGAGTCTCCGGCGGCGCCTTCCGGTAACCACGTCACGGCCACACCCCGGCCGCCGATGGGCGGTGCCCCCAAGCCCAAGGCGGGCCTGTTCAGCCGCTTCCTCGCATGGACGCGGGGGGAGTGAGGAAGGCAACTCGCCGCTCACATAGTCACCTTGTATATGCGTCAGAAGCGGAGGGTATGCATGCGGGCTGATGTCTAGATCAGAAAGGGTCATTGTGGAAACCATCGCCACTCAGCCCACCGACAGACGCCTCGCCGTATCGCTGTTCTCCCGGCTGCGCACGCCCAAGGGCCAGGCCAATCCGTTTCCGGTCTACGCGCAACTGCGCAGCCGGGGTGCGGTGGCCCCCGCACCCTGGGGCGGCCACCTCGTGACCGGATTCGATCTCTGCGACCAGGTCGTGCGCAGCAGAGACTGGCTGGAGCCGGACGCCCGCTGGCGAGAACAGCAGGGCGACGGCACCCGCTGGACGGCCCCCTCCTCGCGGGAGATGAGCCGCACGCTGCCCGCCCTGAACCCTCCGGAGCACACCTGGGTGCGCCGCTCGGCCGGCATGTTCGACCGCGGTTCCCTGGATCAGATCCGCGGGATGATAGGGCAGTTCACCACCAAGCTGCTCGACCACCTCGCCGAGCGGCTGGGCGACGGCGAGGCCGACCTGAACGAACTGGTCGCCGAGGAACTGCCGGTCGCCGTCATCGGCCACTGGCTGGGCCTGCCCATCGCCGACCACCCCCGGCTGCGCGAGCTGACCCACGACCAGGTGTTCACCCAGGAACTACTCCCCACCGCCAGTCAGTTGGCGCTGTCGGACGCGGCCACCGCCGAACTGCGCGCCTACTTCACCGACCTGGTCCGCGAGCGGCGCGCCCGTCCGGGCGACGACCCGGTCTCCCGCTGGATCACGCTGTGGGACGGCATGGAGAGCGACCGGGACAAGGCCGACGAAGCCGTCTACTTCCTCGCCCTGTTCGTGCTCCTGGCCGCCCTGGAGACCACGACCACCCTGCTGTCCACCACCGTCCTGCTGCTCCTGGAACACCCCCGCCAGTGGGACCGGCTCACCGTCCAGCCCGACCTGGTGCCGGCCGCCGTCGAGGAGTCGCTGCGCTACGACCCGCCCACCCATGTCATCAGCCGCGTCTCCTCCCGCGACTGCGAACTGGGCGGCGTGGAGATCGGCAAGGACGAGATGGTCCACCTGCTGATCGGCGCGGCCCACCGCGACCCGGCCAAGCACGAGGACCCCGAACTGTTCAACATGCACCGCAAGCCCGCCCACCTCGCCTTCAGCGGCGGCATCCACTACTGCCTCGGCGCGCCGCTGGCCCGCCTGGAGGCCCAGACCCTCCTCCACCAGCTGGTCACGCGCTTCCCGCGGCTCACCCTGGTCCGCCGCCCGACCTGGGCGCCGCGCGTGGCCTTCAGACGACTGCTGAACCTGGACGTCACCCTCGCATGACCGACATGACTGATATACCCGTAACGGCCCGAGGGGCCGGCCCCCACCTCCCCTGCGCCACCACCGCGATCCAGGCGGACCTCGACGGAGCCGTGCTGCGCATCCGGCTCGGCGCCACCCCGAAGGACGACACCTTCACGGTCGCCGTCCTCGACGACCTCCTCGCCGTCCTGCACGCCCTCCACGACCGGCCGGACATCCGCGTCCTGCTGCTGACCGGGGCGGGCGACGACTTCAACCTGGGCGCCGAGCGCACCGAGTTCCAGACGGCCCTGGCACACGACCCCACCGGCACCGCCCTGCGTCGCATGAACGACAAGGCGCTGCGCGTGTGCGAGGCCCTGGAGAACACCCACGCCATCACCATCGCGCGGCTGCACGGCCGGGTGATCGGTGCGGGCCTCGCCCTCGCCTCCTACTGTGACCTGCGCGCGGGCGCCGACGACTGCCGGTTCCGCATGCCCGAGGTCGCCCTCGGCCTGCCCCCGGCCTGGGGCGGCGCCATGGGCCGGCTGATCGCCGAGGCCGGCATCTCGCACATCCGGGAACTCATGCTCACCGGCGAGAACTTCGACGCGGCCGCCGCTCAGCGGCTCGGCCTGCTGCACAAGGTCGCCCCCCGCGACGGCCTGGACGCGGCGGTCGACTCCTGGATCAGGCCGCTGCTGCGGCGCGCGCCCGAGGCGCTGGTCCTCACCAAGCGCATGCTGAACGGCTATGCGCGAGCCGCCCGCACCGCCGACGTGGGCCTGCTCGACGCCCATCTGCTCAGCGCCCGGCTGAGCCTGGCCGGGGCCGGCCGACCGGCCCCGCCCGCCACCCCGGCCACCCCCTGACCGGCCCCGTCCCCGTCCCCGCCGTGACGGGGCCGGCAGGCTCCGGCGACGAGCAAGCGGGCATCACGGCCGCCCCCTGAGCGGGCCCGGCGCCGTCTCCGCCGTGACGGGGCCGGCAGGCTCCGGCGGCGAGCAAGCGGGCATCACGGCCGCCCCCTGAGCGGGCCCGGCGCCGTCTCCGCCGTGATGGGGTCGGCAGGCTCCGGCGGCGAGCAGGCGAGCAGGCGAGCAGGCGAGCAGGCGGGCAAGCGGACAAGCCAGCAAGCGGCTGCGAACAAGCGGGGAACGGGCCGCCGCGGGGCCCGCGCGCGGCGCGCCCGCGCCCCCGTGGCATCATCGGCCGGGGCCGGGACCCCCGGCCGGCATCCACCGCACAGTCCGGCAGCCACCGCAGCGCCCGAGCCGCAAGGAGACCGATGAACCCCGCCGTCACCGCCCCGGCCACGGTGGGCACCGCCCTGCTGGACGGCTTCTCGCTGGAGATGACCGGCAAGGACGTGCCCGCACTGGAGGAGGCGCGGGGCAGCATCCCGCAGGGCACCCGGATCAACGTCACCTTCCTCGCGGGCGAGGACCACGCCACCCGGCTCGCCGCCGCCCGCGCGGTCCGCCGCCTCGGCTTCGTCCCCGTGCCCCACATCTCCGCCCGCCGGCTGCCCTCGTCCGCCGCCCTGGAGGAGTTCCTCGCGGGCCTCGCCGAGGACGGCACCGCGGACAACGTCTTCGTCGTCGGCGGTGACCCGGCCCGCCCCGAGGGGCCGTACGAGGACGCCCTCGCCGTCATCCGCACCGGACTGCTGGAGCGTTACGGCGTGCGCCACATCGGCATCAGCGGCTACCCCGAGGGCCACCCCGCTATATCCGGTCCCGCGCTGTGGTCGGCGCTCACCGACAAGGCCGCCGCCATCCACGCGGGCTCCTTCACCGGCGACGTGATCACCCAGTTCGGCTTCGACGCCGAGCCGGTCCTCGACTGGCTGGCCGCCGTCCGTGCCCGCGGCGTCCACCTCCCCGTGCGCATCGGCGTCCCCGGCCCCGCCGGCATCCGCCGCCTCGTCGGCTACGCCACCCGCTTCGGCGTCAGCACCAGCGCCTCCGTCGCCCGCAAGTACGGCTTCTCGCTGACCAACCTGCTGGGTACGGCGGGCCCCGACCGCTTCCTGCACACACTGGGCGAACGGTACGACCCCGCGCGCCACGGCGTGGTCAAGGTGCACTTCTACACGTTCGGCGGGCTGCGCACCACGGCGGAATGGGTCGGCGGCTTCCGCGAACGAACCCGGTAAGGGCCACCGGGCCTACGTGTCGGAATTCCGCCAGCGCCCCACCCCCGCGCTGGCCATCCTGGAGGCATGCAGACAGCGACGCACCTCGACCGGGAGCATTGCGTGCGCGCCGTGCAGTCCAAGGACGCGCGGTTCGACGGATGGTTCTACACGGCCGTGCTGACCACCCGGATCTACTGCCGGCCCAGCTGCCCCGTCGTCCCGCCCAAGCCCCGGAACATGACGTTCTACCCGGGCGCGGCCGCCTGCCAGCAGGCCGGGTTCCGCGCCTGCAAGCGCTGCCGCCCCGACACCAGCCCCGGCTCCCCGGAATGGAACCAGCGCGCCGACCTGGTGGCCCGCGCCATGCGCCTGATCGCCGACGGCGTCGTGGACCGCGAGGGCGTGCCCGGCCTCGCCGCCCGGCTCGGCTACAGCACCCGCCAGGTCGAGCGGCAGCTCCTCGCCGAGCTGGGCGCGGGGCCCCTCGCGCTGGCCCGCGCCCAGCGCGCCCAGACCGCCCGGCTGCTCGTCGAGACCACCGCGCTGCCCATGGCCCAGATCGCCTTCGCGGCCGGTTTCTCCTCCATCCGCGCTTTCAACGACACCGTCCGCGAGGTCTACGCGCTCACCCCGAGCGAGCTGCGCCGCCGGGTGCCGGCCGGCCGCGCGCCCGGCGACAGCACTCCGGGCACCTTGTGCCTGCGGCTGCCGTTCCGCGCCCCGCTCAACCCGGCCAACCTCTTCGGCCACCTCGCCGCCACCGCCGTACCCGGCGTCGAGGAGTGGCGGGACGGCGCCTACCGCCGCACTCTCCGGCTGCCGTACGGCCACGGGATCGCCGCGCTCACCCCCCGCCCCGACCACATCGCCTGCCGCCTCACCCTCAGCGACCTGCGCGACCTGGCCGTGGCCATCGCCCGTTGCCGGCGGCTGCTCGACCTGGACGCCGATCCGGTCGCCGTCGACGACCGGCTGCGCACCGACGCGCTGCTCGCCCCGCTGGTCGACAAGGCACCGGGCCGCCGGGTGCCGCGCACGGTGGACGAGGCCGAGTTCGCCGTACGGGCCGTGCTCGGACAGCAGGTCTCCACGGCCGCCGCCCGCACTCACGCGGCCCGCCTGGTCACCGCGCACGGCAAGCCCCTGGACGACCCCGAGGGCGGCCTCACCCATCTCTTCCCCGCGCCTGGGACACTGGCCGCCATCGACCCCGAGACCCTGGCGATGCCCCGCACCCGGCGCACCACCTTCACCACTCTGGTGGGTCAACTCGCCGACGGTACACTGCACTTGGGGGTGGAATCCGACTGGGCCGAGGCCCGCGCCCGGTTGCTCGCGCTGCCCGGCTTCGGACCCTGGACGGCCGACGTCATCGCCATGCGCGCCCTCGGCGACCCGGACGCCTTCCTCCCCACCGACCTCGGCATCCGCCGCGCGGCGGGCGAACTGGGGCTGCCGTCCACCCCCGCCGCGCTCACCGCCCGCGCCGAGGCATGGCGCCCATGGCGGGCGTACGCGGTGCAGTATCTGTGGGCGACCGACAGCCACCCGATCAACTTCCTTCCCGTGTAAGAAGGTTCTGCGTAAGAAGGTTCTGCCATGATCTGCCACACCGTGACCCACAGCCCGTACGGCGAGCTGACCATGGTCGCCGCCGACGGCGCCCTGAGCGGCCTCTACATGACCAGCCAGCGGCACCGCCCACCCGAGGAGAGCTTCGGCCCCCGCGACGACTCCCCGCGCTGCTTCGGCGCCGCGCGAGAACAGCTGGAGGCCTACTACACAGGGGAGTTGCGCGAGTTCACCCTCGAACTCAACCTGCGCGGAACCCCGTTCCAGCGCCGCGTCTGGGAGCAGCTCACCCGCATCCCGTACGGCGAGACGCGCACCTACGGCCAACTCGCCGACGCCCTCGGCAATCCCGGCGCCTCCCGTGCCGTCGGCCTCGCCAACGGCCGCAACCCCATCAGCATCATCGTGCCCTGCCACCGCGTCGTCGGCAGCGACGGCAGCCTCACCGGCTACGGCGGCGGCCTGGAGCGCAAGCGCCGCCTGCTGGACTTCGAACGCGGCGCGTCGCTGTTCTGACTCAGCCCGCCGCGTCCCCGGCCAGCGCGGCGAGCAGCCGGGGCAGCGCGGTGCCGATGGGCTCGCGGATCACCTCGTCCGCCCGGTCGTCGTACGGCGTCGGTTCCGCGTTGACGATGATCAGGCGGGCGCCGTGGTCGGCGGCGACCCCCGCGAGGCCGGCGGCGGGCTGGACCTGGAGGCTGCTGCCGACGGCGATGAACACCTGGCACGCCTTGGTGACGGCGACGGCCTGACCGAGCACCATCGGGTCGAGGTGCTCGCCGAACATCACGGTGGCGGACTTCAGGATGCCGCCGCACTCCCGGCACCGGGGGTCGTCCTCACCGGCGTCGAGCCGCTCCAGGGCGTCCTCCATCGGGCCCCGCGTGTGGCACCGGGTGCAGACGAACTCCCGTGCGGTGCCGTGCAGTTCGAGCACCTTGCGGGCGGGCGTCCCGGCGAGCTGGTGCAGCCCGTCCACGTTCTGCGTGATCACCCGCACCGGCACCCCGGACCGCTCCAGCTCGGCGACGGCCCGGTGCGCGGCGTTCGGCTCGGCCCCCAGCGCCCGGTTGGCGCGCCGCATCCGCCAGGACCGCCGCCGGATCTCCGGATCGCCCATGTAGTACTCGTAGGTGACGAGCTTCTCGGCTTCCGGATCGCGTCGCCACAGCCCGTTGGGGCCCCGGTAGTCGGGGATTCCGGAGTCGGTCGAGATACCTGCGCCAGTGAGAATGGCCACGAGAGGCTTGCCCATGGGGCCGAGGGTAGGGCGCGGGGCCGGGCGGAGCGAGTGGATATCGGCGCGCTGGGCCTCCGGCACCGACGCGCCGTAGAGGTCAGTCCGCCCGGTAGCCGTTCTCCAGCTCGGCCGGGCCGCGGCCGTCGGCGAGGACGTCCAGGGCGGCCAGGACGCGGCGGCCGAGGGCGCCGGGGAGGTGCGCGGCGAGTTCCCCGCGCGGGACCAGCCGCCAGGACAGCAGCTCCTCGTCCTGGAGCCGGATCGCGCCCAGCTCGTCGTCCGTGAGCACCCCGCCGTCGTACACGTACGCCACCAGCGGCGGCCGCCCCGTGCCCGGCACCCAGTCCACGGCGAGCAGCCGCCCGAGCGGCCGGTCGAGCCCGATCTCCTCCAGCGTCTCGCGCCGGGCCCCCTGCCGGGGCGTCTCCCCGCGGTCCGATTCCACCGTCCCGCCCGGAAGGCCCCAGCCCTCGCGGTAGTTGGGCTCGACCAGCAGCACGCGGCCGGCCCCGTCCCGGAAGAGCGCGGCCGCCCCGGCGAGGACCCTGGGCAGTCCGGCGATGTACGCGGCGTAGTCAGTGGTGGAGGTCATGCGGGAAGGGTATCCAGCCGCATCCTGGCTATGGACCGGCCCGCGCCAGGCGCGCGGTGCGTTCGGCCAGCGCGCTGATCCGCGCCCCGTCGAAGCCGAACACCGCGCTGCGGACCGTGTCCTGGAGCGGGTCCGTCCAGTGGCCGGGCAGGGCGGCGGCGCCGGTGCGGACGCCGGCCACCGAACCCGCCGTCGCCCCGTTGGAGTCGGTGTCCAGACCGCCGCGCACGGTGAGCGCGAGGGTGCGGGTGAAGTCGTCGTCGCCGTACAGCAGCCCCGCGGTGAGGACGGCCGCGTTCGGGACGGTGTGGATCCAGCCCCCGGCGCTCTCCCCGGTCGCGGTGTCCACGGTGTCACGTCGTCGTCGCGGCAGCTGCCGTGGATCCCGCCACGCACGCAGGAGCGCCACTCGGGGCGCAGCGCGGCGGCGTCGGCCGGGTCGGTGGGCTCGGGCAGGTAGTCGGTGAGCGGCAGCGCGCCGCAGCGGCCGAGGTACCGGTCGATGCGCTCGCGGGTCCACACCTCGCCCTGCTCGACCGGCTTGCCGAGCATGTTGCCCGCGATCCGCCCGAGCCAGCCGCCGTGTATCCGGTCGTCGAGACCGGTGGGTAGGGGGCGCTCACTGCTCATGCCGGCCGTCTACCCCAATTCCATTCCTCGCCCTGCCCTTCTCCCGCTCCGGTCCGGCTCAGCCCGTGGTCGGGGCGTGACGGGGAGGGGACGCTGAGGTTAGGGTCGCAGCGGCGCGACTGGTCCCGACGTGTGCGGGGCCCGGAGAGCAAGGGGATGGCAAGGTGGCGCAAGCTGTGGGTGAGAGCCGTCGGGTACTCATCGCCGCGGACAAGTTCAAGGGCTCGCTGACGGCCGTGCAGGTCGCCGAGCGGGTGACGGCCGGGCTGCGGCGGGTGGTGCCGGATCTGGAGGTCGAGGCGCTGCCGGTGGCGGACGGCGGCGACGGGACGGTCGCGGCGGCGGTCGCGGCCGGGTTCGAGCGCCGCGAGGTGGCGGTGACCGGGCCGCTGGGGGAGCGGGTGACGGCGGCGTTCGCGCTGCGCGACGGCACCGCGGTGGTCGAGATGGCCGAGGCGAGCGGGCTGCACCGGCTGCCGCCGGGCGTCTTCGCCCCGCTGACCGCCTCCACGTACGGCTCCGGGGAACTGCTGCGGGCCGCGCTGGACGCCGGCGCGCGGACGATCGTGTTCGGCGTCGGGGGCAGCGCCACGACGGACGGCGGCGCGGGGATGCTGGCGGCGCTCGGGGCGCGGTTCCTGGGGGCGGACGGTGAGCCGGTGGCACCGGGCGGCGGCGGCCTCGCGGCACTGGCCCGCGCCGACCTCTCCGGCCTGGACCCCCGCCTCTCCTCGGTCTCCCTGGTGCTGGCCAGCGACGTCGACAACCCGCTGACCGGGCCGAAGGGCGCGCCCGCGGTGTACGGCCCGCAGAAGGGGGCTTCGCCAAAGGACGTACGAACGCTGGACGCGGCGCTCGGGCACTACGTGAAGGTGCTGGAGGCGTCGGCCGGAGCGCGGACGGCGGAGTACGCGGCGGCGCCGGGCGCGGGGGCGGCGGGCGGCATCGGCTACGGCGCGCTGCTGCTCGGCGCGCGGTTCCGGCCCGGCATCGAGATCATGCTCGACGTCCTCGGCTTCGCGCCCGCCCTTGCCAGCGCGTCCCTGGTGATCACCGGCGAGGGCTCCCTGGACGAGCAGACGCTGCACGGCAAGGCACCGGTGGGGGTGGCGTCGGCGGCGCGGGCTGCGGGTAAGCCGGTGGTGGCGGTGTGCGGCCGTCTCGCGTTGCCGGAGGCGGCCCTCCACTCGGCCGGCATCAGCCGCGCGTACGCTCTCACCTCGGCCGAGCCCGACATCTCCCGCTGCATCACGAACGCCGGCCCCATCCTGGAACGCATCGCCTCCGGCATCGCGGAGGACCTCCTGCTGTAACCCCGCTGCCGCCCGCCCACCCGGATCCCTGGCCGGAAGGCGGGCGGTAGAGGGATTGGTCGGCGGGGGCGTCGCAGGCTCGGTCGGCTGGGTCGGGCGCCCTGCCGGGGGCCTCGGTGGCCCCGCCATCCGAAACGACGGGAGGAGCGCAGGGGCTCGGCCGGTGGGGAGCTGCCGCGCGCGGAGCACCGCCGAGGGACGGCTGCCGCCCGCGGAGCGTTCCGTGGGACGCCGCCCCCCGGAACGCGCGGTCGCCGCACGTCCTGTCACCCGGCAAGCCGCTGGACCGCGAAGCGCATGCGCGGGAGCTCCTTGGCGGCGCCGGGGACCGGCACGCCCCGGCAGCCGAACGCGTGCATAGGGCCGGGGGTCCGGGGGCCGAGGGCCCGGGAGGCGGTGCGCGCAGGCCGGTGCCCTCACTGGCCCCGGCCAAAGAACAAGGGCCCCGAACCCAGCCAACCCTGGATCCGAGGCCCCTGCCAAGACGCCGTCACGGCAACTGCGCCGCCCGCGCCTCCCGCCGGTTGTCGCGGAAGTTGTTCACCCTCCGCGCCGTCGCGAACAGCGGGATCACCGCGCCCATGACCAGCTGGAGCGCACACCCCGTCTGGAGGAGCAGCTGACCGCTGGGCGCGTCGAAGGCCCAGGCCGCCAGGAGACCCATGGACAGGACGATCCAGGACAGCATCGCCCCGGCGAGACGCCCCCGCGGCTTCGGGTACTCGACCCGGCTCACCATCAGCCACGCCGTACCGAAGATCGCCAGCAGCGTCGCCACGAACGGCAGCTCCAGGAGCACGATCGAGACGACGGTGAGCGCCCCGAACGGCGAGGGCATCCCCTGGAACACGCCGTCCTTCATCGTCACGCACGAGAAGCGGGCGAGCCGCAGGACGACGGCCAGGAGCACCACGATCGCCCCGAGCGCCGCCACTCTCTGGTGCGCGTCGTCCGCGACCATGCCGTAGACGAGGACGAAGTACGCCGGCGCCAGGCCGAAGCTGATCAGGTCGGACAGGTTGTCCAGCTCCGCACCCATCGGCGAGGACCGCAGCTTGCGCGCCACCAGCCCGTCGAAGAGGTCGAACACCGCCGCGCAGAGCATCAGGATGACCGCCGTGGCCGCGCTGTGGCGGGCCATGCCGGACTCCTGGCTGCCGGTGAGGTGCGGGATCAGGATGCCGGTGGTGGTGAAGTACACCGCCATGAACCCGCACGTGGCGTTGCCGAGCGTGAGGGTGTCCGCTATCGACAGGCGGAGCGAGAGCGGCATCTCCTCCTCTTCGCCCACCTCGTCGGCCTCGGGCACCCAGTTCGCCTGGGTCTCCGGATCAATCACGGTCAATGCGAGTCACCCCAGCCACGGTCTTCTGTCCGACCTCGACCGCCACCTCCACGCCCTCGGGCAGGTAGAGGTCGACACGCGAGCCGAAGCGGATCAGACCGATACGGTCGCCCTGCTCGACCTTCGTGCCCGACGGGATGTAGGGCACGATACGGCGGGCCACCGCGCCGGCGATCTGGATCATCTCGATGTCGCCGAGTTCGGTGTCGAAATGCCAGACTACGCGCTCGTTGTTCTCGCTCTCCTTGTTGAAAGCCGGAACAAAGCCGCCGGGGATGTGCTCGACCGACGTCACCGTGCCCGCGAGCGGCGCGCGGTTGACATGAACATTGAGCGGGCTCATGAAGATGGCGACGCGGGTGCGCCCGTCCTTCCAGGGCATGATGCTCTGCACCACACCGTCGGCCGGGGAGATGACCCGGCCCTCGGCGATCTCTCGCTCGGGGTCGCGGAAGAACCACAGCATGCCCGCCGCGAGCGCGGTGGCGGGCACGGCGACGGCCTTGGCGGCGCCCGAGCGGCGGGCGCGGGCCAGGCTGAGGGCTGCGGTGGCGACGGTCGGGAGAAGCCACGGCGATGCTCCGCGCGCGAGGCGTACGCCGGCTCGGCTGTCGCGAGGTGCAGAGGTTTGGCTGTGGGGCATGGATGACCTTCGTAGCGGATGATGCCGCGCAAGACGGGGGACGGCGGCTTTCCGGGATCGTACCGGTCGCGGGCCACAACTGGGCAAGCCAGGAAGCCGAGTCGGTGGCCGGAGACCGGCTGAACAACGTCTACGGGGTGTGATCTTCCCCTCGAAGAAAACACCCCGTATACGGACAATCAGCCCTGGAATCGATACTCTTCGAGCAACCTGCGGCCGATGATCATTTTCTGGATCTCGGCGGTACCTTCACCGATGAGCAGCATCGGCGCCTCCCGGTACAGGCGCTCGATCTCGTACTCCTTGGAGAAACCGTACCCGCCATGGATGCGGAAGGCGTCCTCCACGACCTCCTTGCAGTACTCGGAGGCGAGGTACTTCGCCATGCCCGCCTCCAGGTCGTTACGCTGCCCGGAGTCCTTCTTGCGTGCCGCGTTGACCATCATCGCGTGCGCGGCCTCGACCTTGGTCGCCATCTCGGCCAGCTTGAACTGGATGGCCTGGTGCTGGGCGATCGGCTTGCCGAAGGTGTGCCGCTGCTGGGCGTACTGGACGCCGAGCTCGAAGGCGCGCTGGGCGACACCGCAGCCACGGGCCGCGACATTGACCCGGCCGACCTCCACGCCGTCCATCATTTGGTAAAAACCTCGGCCGGTGACCCCGCCGAGCACCCGATCGGCCGGGATCCGCAGCCCGTCCATGATCAGCTCGGTGGTGTCGACGCCCTTGTAGCCCATCTTCTCGATCTTGCCGGGGATGGTGAGGCCCGGCCGGACCTCGCCGAAGCCCGGCTCCTTCTCGACCAGGAAGGTGGTCATCGACTTGTGCGGCGCCGTGCCCTCGGGGTGGCCCTCGTCGCTGCGCACCAGGACGGCCACGAGGGAGGACGTGCCGCCGTTGGTCAGCCACATCTTCTGGCCGGTCAGGACGTACTCGTCGCCGTCCTTCACGGCCTTGGAGCTGATCGCCGACACGTCGGAGCCCAGCGCCGGCTCCGACATCGAGAAGGCGCCCCGGATGTCACCGGCCGCCATCCGCGGCAGGAAGTGGTCCTTCTGCTCCTGCGTGCCGTGCTGCTTGAGCATGTACGCGACGATGAAGTGGGTGTTGATGATGCCGGACACCGACATCCAGCCGCGGGCGATCTCCTCCACGCACAGCGCGTAGGTGAGCAGCGACTCGCCCAGACCCCCGTACTCCTCGGGAATCATCAGACCGAACAGGCCCAGCTCCTTGAGGCCGTCCACGATCTGCTGCGGGTACTCGTCGCGGTGCTCCAGTTCGGTGGCGACCGGGATGATCTCCTTGTCGACGAAGTCCCGGACGGTGGAGACGATCTCCTGCTGGACGTCGGTCAGACCGGCGGTCTGGGCGAGACGGGCCATGGCCTACTTCTCCTGCTGCTTGAGTTCCGGGCGGCCCGGCTGCTCGCCGCCGCGCTCCTTGATGTACGTCTCGGTCGGCACCATCACCTTGCGGCGGAAGACGCACACCAGGGTGCCGTCCTGCTTGTAGCCCTTGGTCTCGACGTAGACGATGCCGCGGTCGCTCTTCGACTTCGACGGCCACTTGTCCAGCACGGTCGTCTGGCCGTAGATCGTGTCGCCGTGGAAGGTCGGCGCCACGTGCTTGAGCGACTCGATCTCCAGATTGGCGATCGCCTTGCCGGAGATGTCCGGCACGGACATGCCGAGCAGCAGCGAGTAGATGTAGTTCCCGACGACGACGTTCTTGCCGAAGTCCGTCGTCTTCTCCGCGTAGTTGGTGTCCATGTGGAGCGGGTGGTGGTTCATGGTGAGGAGACAGAACAGGTGGTCGTCGTACTCCGTGACCGTCTTGCCCGGCCAGTGCTTGTACGTCGCCCCGACCTCGAACTCCTCGTACGTGCGTCCGAACTGCATCGCGCTCAGGGCTCCTCAGCTGGCGGGGATCTCGAACGTGGTGGTGCGGCGCATGCCCGCCGCCCGCCCCTTGCCGGCGATGACCAGGGCCATCTTGCGGCTGGCCTCGTCGATCATCTCGTCGCCGAGCATCGCGGAGCCCTTCTTGCCGCCGGCCTCGGACGTGTAGTAGTCGTACGCGTCCAGGATCAGCTCGGCGTGGTCGTAGTCCTCCTGGGACGGCGAGAAGATCTCGTTGGAGGCCTCGACCTGGCCCGGATGCAGCACCCACTTGCCGTCGAAGCCGAGCGCGGCGGCACGCCCCGCGACCTCGCGGTAGCCGTCGACGTTGCGGATCTGGAGGTAGGGGCCGTCGATCGCCTGGAGGTCGTTGGCGCGGGCGGCCATCAGGATCTTCATCAGGATGTAGTGGTAGGCGTCCGCCGGGTAGCCGGGCGGCTGCTCGCCCACGACCAGGGACTTCATGTTGATGGAGGCCATGAAGTCGGCCGGGCCGAAGATGATGGTCTCCAGGCGCGGGGAGGCCTGCGCGATCGCGTTGACGTTGTTCAGGCCCTGCGCGTTCTCGATCTGCGCCTCGATGCCGATCCGGCCGACCTCGAAGCCCATCGTCTTCTCGATCTGGGTGAGCAGCAGGTCCAGCGCCACGACCTGCTCGGCGTTCTGCACCTTCGGCAGCATGATGCAGTCGAGGTTCGGCCCGGCGCCCTCGACGACCGTCACGACGTCGCGGTACGTCCACTCGGTCGTCCAGTCGTTGACCCGGACCACCCGCGTCTTGCCCGTCCAGTCGCCCTCGTTGAGGAACTTGACGATGGTGTGCCGCGCCTCGGGCTTGGCGAGCGGGGCGCACGCGTCCTCCAGGTCCAGGAAGACCTGGTCCGCCGGCAGGCCCTGCGCCTTCTCCAGGAAGCGCGGGTTGCTGCCCGGCACGGCGAGACAGGAGCGCCGCGGGCGCAGGCGGTTGACGGTCGTCATGCGGGGACCTCCAGGGGGTCGAGCTTGTTCGCGGTCCGGATCTCGTCGACGATGCGGCCGATGATCCCGGTGATGTCGAAGTCCTTCGGGGTGAAGACGGCGGCCACTCCGGCTGCCCTGAGCTGCTCGGCGTCACCGTTCGGGATGATGCCACCTGCGATCACCGGTATATCTGTGGCACCCGCCACACGCAGGCGCCGGAGCACGTCCGGGACCAGCTCGGCGTGCGAGCCGGACAGGATCGACAGGCCGACCGCGTGCACGTCCTCGGCGAGGGCCGCGTCCACGATCTGCTCGGGGGTGAGCCGGATGCCCTGGTAGACCACCTCGAAGCCGGCGTCGCGGGCCCGTACGGCGATCTGCTCGGCCCCGTTGGAGTGCCCGTCCAGGCCCGGCTTGCCGACCAGGAAGCGCAGCTTGCCGACGCCCAGGTCGCGGGCGGTGGCGTCCACCTTGGCGCGGACCTCGGCGAGCGCCGAGCCGGCCTCGACGGGCACCGCCACCGGCGCGGAGGAGACCCCGGTGGGCGCCCGGTACTCGCCGAACACCTCGCGCAGCGCCCCCGCCCACTCGCCGGTCGTGGCTCCGGCGCGGGCGCACTCCAGGGTGGCCTCCATCAGGTTCCCGGTGCCGCGTGCCGCCTCCTTCAGCCGCTCCAGCGCCTTGCAGGGGCGCGGGTGGTTGAACGGCGGCTGGTAGCGGGTGTCCCGCCACTGCTGGAGCGCGGCGATGACCCGTGCCTCGACCGCCGGGTCCACCGTCTGGATCGCGGTGTCCAGGTCGGCGGTGAGCGGGTTGGGCTCGGTGCCCTCGAAGGCGTTGACACCGATGATCTTCTCTTCGCCGGACTCGATCCGGGCCCGGCGCTCGGCGTGCGAGGCGACCAGCTGGGACTTCAGATAGCCGGACTCGACGGCGGCCATCGCGCCGCCCATCTCCTCGATCCGCGCCATCTCCGCGAGGGAGTCGGTGACCAGCTGCGCCACCTTGGCCTCGATCACCTTCGAGCCGTCGAAGATGTCCTCGTACTCCAGCAGGTCGCTCTCGTAGGCGAGCACCTGCTGGATGCGCAGGCTCCACTGCTGGTCCCAGGGCCGGGGCAGGCCCAGCGCCTCGTTCCAGGCCGGGAGCTGGACGGCACGCGCGCGGGCGTCCTTGGACAGCGTCACGGCCAGCATCTCCAGGACGATCCGCTGGACGTTGTTCTCCGGCTGGGCCTCGGTCAGACCGAGGGAGTTGACCTGGACGCCGTAGCGGAAGCGGCGCTGCTTGGGGTTCTCGATGCCGTACCGCTCGCGGGTCACCTGGTCCCAGATGCGGCCGAACGCCCGCATCTTGCACATCTCCTCGATGAAGCGCACGCCCGCGTTCACGAAGAAGGAGATCCGGGCGACCACGTCGCCCATGCGCTCCTGCGGCACCTGGCCGCTGTCGCGCACGGCGTCCAGCACGGCGATCGCGGTGGACATCGCGTACGCGATCTCCTGCACCGGCGTGGCCCCGGCCTCCTGAAGGTGGTAGCTGCAGATGTTGATCGGGTTCCACTTCGGGATGTGGGACACCGTGTACGCGATCATGTCCGTCGTCAGGCGGAGCGAGGGTCCCGGCGGGAAGACGTGCGTGCCGCGGGACAGGTACTCCTTGACGATGTCGTTCTGGGTCGTGCCCTGGAGCTTGGTGATGTCCGCGCCCTGCTCCTCGGCGACGACCTGGTAGAGCGCCAGCAGCCACATGGCGGTGGCGTTGATCGTCATCGAGGTGTTCATCTGCTCCAGGGGGATGTCCTGGAACAGCCGGCGCATGTCACCGACGTGCGAGACGGGCACGCCGACCCGGCCGACCTCGCCGCGGGCGAGGATGTGGTCGGGGTCGTAGCCGGTCTGCGTCGGCAGGTCGAACGCCACCGACAGACCCGTCTGGCCCTTGGCGAGGTTGCGCCGGTACAGCTCGTTGGACGCCTCGGCCGTCGAGTGGCCGGCGTACGTCCGCATCAGCCACGGACGATCTTTCTGACGCTCAGTCATCTACGGCTCTCAGACGTTCCGGAAACGGTTGATGGCGTCGATGTGCTTCGCCCGCATCTCCTCGTCGCGCACGCCCAGACCTTCCTCGGGGGCGAGGCACAGGACGCCGACCTTGCCCTGGTGCAGGTTGCGGTGGACGTCGTAGGCGGCCTGGCCGGTCTCCTCCAGGGAGTACACCTTCGACAGGGTGGGGTGGATCTTGCCCTTGGCGATGAGGCGGTTGGCCTCCCACGCCTCGCGGTAGTTGGCGAAGTGCGAGCCGATGATCCGCTTCAGGGACATCCACAGGTAGCGGTTGTCGTACTCGTGCATGTAGCCCGAGGTCGAGGCACAGGTGGTGATGGTGCCGCCCTTGCGGGTGACGTAGACGCTGGCGCCGAAGGTCTCACGGCCGGGGTGCTCGAAGACGATGTCGATGTCCTCGCCGCCGGTGAGTTCGCGGATGCGCTTGCCGAAGCGCTTCCACTCCTTGGGGTCCTGGGTCTGCTCGTCCTTCCAGAACTTGTAGCCCTCGGCGCTGCGGTCGATGATCGCCTCGGCGCCCATCGACCGGCAGATGTCCGCCTTCTGCTCGCTGGAGACGACACAGATCGGGTTGGCGCCGCCGGCCAGCGCGAACTGCGTGGCGTAGGAGCCGAGTCCGCCGCTCGCGCCCCAGATGAGGACGTTGTCGCCCTGCTTCATGGCGGCGCCGTTGCGGGACACCAGCTGCCGGTACGCGGTGGAGTTGACCAGACCGGGGGCGGCGGCCTCCTCCCAGCTGAGGTGGTCCGGCTTCGGCATCAGCTGGTTGGACTTGACCAGGGCGATCTCGGCGAGCCCGCCGAAGTTGGTCTCGAAGCCCCAGATGCGCTGCTCGGGGTCGAGCATCGTGTCGTTGTGCCCGTCGGAGGACTCCAGTTCCACCGAGAGGCAGTGCGCGACGACCTCGTCGCCGGGCTTCCAGGCGTTGACGCCGGGGCCGGTGCGCAGGACGACGCCCGCGAGGTCGGAGCCGATGATGTGGTACGGCAGGTCGTGCCGCTTGGCCAGCTCGTTGGTGCGGCCGTAGCGCTCCAGGAAGCCGAACGTGGACAGCGGCTCGAAGATCGAGGTCCACACCGAGTTGTAGTTGACCGAGGAGGCCATCACGGCCACCAGGGCCTCGCCCGGCCCGAGTTCGGGGACGGGGACGTCGTCCAGGTGGATCGACTTGCGCGGGTCCTTGTCGCGGGTCGCGAGGCCCGCGAACATCTCCGTCTCGTCCTTGTGCACGGTGATCGCCCGGTACGACTCGGGCAGCGGCAGTGCGGCGAAGTCGGCGGACGTGGCGTCCTTCGACTGGATCGCGTCCAGGATGTCCTTCACGGTCACGGTAGTGCCTCCGGCGGTGAGCGCCCTGAGGGAGGGGCGCTTGGGGGTTCGTCGGTGCTGGGGTGCGTGCTGCTGAGGGTTTTTTGGAAAAGTGCCGTCGGTTCGGCTCGCGGTGGTGCTTCGGCAGCGCTTTGTGGCGCGGGAGGTTGCCTGTGACGCAGGCGTCCGGGCGCGCAGGCCATGGCTTGCGGGGACAGCCGGCGAACGAATGGTCGCTGCTCGCCGGCCGCCCGGACTTCCTTCAACGTATGACACCGCGTGTCAGGTGACAAGGCACTGAGTGCCAGAAGTTCCTCTCAGATGAAATCTTTACGTAACAAATGAGCGATGATCGATCGAACGGCCCCGGGAATCCACTCGGAAAGCGCCCCTGACATGGCAAAACGGCCACCCCGAAGGGTGGCCGTCAGCACAGCGGGGGAGCGGTTCAGCGCTCCTTCAGCGCCTCCTCGATGGTGCGCATGACCTCGTCGAGGGGGGCGTCGGTGCGAGCGACCGTGACGAGCACCTCGCCGTGCGGGGAGACCGTCGCCGGGGCGGAGGCGGCCGGCCGGGCGGCCGTGCTCCGGCCGGCGCCGATGCCGGTGCCGAAGGTCTTGCGGACGATCGCGAACGCGTGGTCGAGCTGCGCCTCCACATCGCCCTTGCCGTCCGCGCGCAGCCAGCGCCGCAGCACGTGGTTGTGCGCGGTGACGACCGCGGAGGCGGCGACCTCGGCCAGCAGCGGGTCGTCGTTGGCGTCGTCGGCGTGCGCCCGCTCGTCGAAGTGGCCGAGAAGATAGCGGGTGAACAGCCGCTCGTAACGGGCGACGGAGGCGATCTCGGCCTCGCGCAGGGTGGGTACCTCGCGGGTGAGCCGGTAGCGGGCCACGGAGATGTCCGGGTGCGCCGCGTACATCTTCATGACCTCTTTGATGCCCCGGCACACCGTGTCGAGCGGGTGCTCGTGCGCGGGGGCGGCGTTGAGCACCGCCTCGGCGCGGACCAGGGTGTCGTCGTGGTCCGGGAAGATCGCCTCCTCCTTGGAGCGGAAGTGGCGGAAGAAGGTGCGGCGGGCGACACCGGCCGCCGCCGCGATCTCGTCGACGGTGGTGGCCTCGTACCCCTTGGTCGCGAACAGCTCCATCGCGGCGGCCGCCAGTTCTCGGCGCATCTTGAGCCGCTGGGCGGCGGCGCGACTGCCTGCGGCACTTTCCGGCGCGTCGGGCGTAGCTGGTGTACGGGAGGACTTGGCGGGCTGGGACATGACCCGAACGTACTGCATGGACGCGGTGCCGTGTGCGGCAGTCCGGTTTGCCCCGCCCGGCCCCGGAGGGCCGGGCGGGACAGCCGATGAGGGGCCGAGCAGCCCGCCCCAGTCCGCCTCCGCGTCCGGCGGCGCGGGGGGCCGGTCGCCGCCGCCGTCAGCGGCGGGCATACTCGCGGAAGCCGCGGCCGGTCTTGCGGCCCAGGCAGCCCGCGGCCACCAGGTGCTCCAGGAGCGGGGCCGGGGCCAGGCCGGGATCGCGGAACTCGCGGTGCAGCACCTTCTCGATGGCCAGCGAGACGTCCAGGCCGACCACGTCCAGCAGCTCGAACGGGCCCATCGGGTAGCCGCCGCCGAGCCGCATCGCCGCGTCGATGTCGTCCAGCGTCGCGTAGTGCTCCTGGACCATCTTCACCGCGTTGTTCAGGTACGGGAACAGCAGCGCGTTGACGATGAAACCGGCCCGGTCGCCGCAGTCCACCGCGTGCTTGCGGACCTTCTGGCAGACCTCCCGGACGGTGGCGTGCACCTCGTCGCCGGTCAGCACCGTGCGCACGACCTCGACCAGCTTCATCGCCGGGGCCGGGTTGAAGAAGTGCATGCCGATCACGTCCTGCGGGCGCGAGGTGGCGCGGGCGCAGGCGACGACGGGCAGCGAGGAGGTGGTGGTGGCGAGCACCGCGCCGGGCTTGCAGACCTTGTCGAGCGCCTGGAACAGCTGCCGCTTGACCTCCAGGTCCTCGGCGACCGCCTCGACGGCCAGGTCGACGTCCGCGAACGCGTCGTAGGAACCGGCCGGGGCGATCCGCTCCAGGATCCCCGCGGCCGCCTCGGCGGTCAGTCGGCCCTTGTCCACCGAGCGCGCCAGGGACTTGCCGATCCGGGCCTTGGCCGCCTCGGCCTTCTCCTCGCTGCGGGCGGCCAGCACGACGTCGTAGCCCGCCTTGGCGAACACCTCGGCGATGCCGGAGGCCATGGTGCCCGAGCCGGCCACGCCCACCGAGCGGACCTCGCGGCCTCGGGCGTGGGCGCCGTCCGCCGCCGGGGTCAGCGCGTCCGGCACCACGGCGCTGCTGCCCGGCGCCTCGTAGGTGTAGAAGCCGCGCCCGGCCTTGCGGCCGGTCAGGCCCGCCTCGCTGAGCTGCTTGAGGATGGGGGCCGGGGCGTGCAGCCGGTCGCGGGACTCGGCGTACATGGCGTCCAGGACGGTGCGCGCGGTGTCGATGCCGATCAGGTCGAGCAGCGCGAGGGGGCCCATCGGCAGGCCGCAGCCCAGCCGCATCGCCGCGTCGATGTCCTCGCGGGAGGCGTAGCGGGCCTCGTACATCGCGGCGGCCTGGTTCAGGTAGCCGAACAGCAGGCCGTCGGCGACGAAGCCGGGGCGGTCGCCGACCGCGACGGGCTCCTTGCCCAGCTCGATCGCGAGGTCCGTGACGGCGGCGACGACCTGCGGCGCGGTCAGCACCGAGGAGACGACCTCCACCAGCTTCATCGCCGGGGCCGGGTTGAAGAAGTGCAGGCCCAGCACGCGCTCGGGACGTGCCGAATCGGCGGCGAGCCGGGTCACGGACAGCGCGTTGGTGCCGGTGGCCAGGATGGTCTCCGGGCGGACCACGCCGTCCAGTTCACGGAAGATCTGGTGCTTGATCTCGTACGACTCCGGGGCCACCTCGATCACCAGGTCGGCGTCGGCGGCTGCGGCCAGGTCGGTGGCGGTGCGCAGCCGGGCGAGGGCGTCCGCGCGCTCGGCCCCGGTGAGCCGGCCGCGCTCGACGGAACGGGCGGTGGAGGCCTCCACGGCGGCCAGCGCGCGGGCGGCCTGCGCCTCGCTGACGTCGATGCCGACGACCTCGCGGCCGGCCGTCACGAGGACCTCGGTGATGCCGGTGCCCATCGTGCCGAGGCCGACGACGGCGATCTTCTTCAGGGACAGAGGGGTGTCGGACAGGGGAGCGGCCATCGCGGGACTCCAGGGAAAGGGGGTGACGACGAGGAAGCGCCGGGTGCGCCGGAGGCGCACCACGGAACGCGAAGGAGTGCGGGTGTTGCCGGGCTGACGAGCGCACACGCCCGGTGCCGGTGCCGACGGGCGTGCACACGCCCGGCAGCGGCGATGTCTTCCGACCGGCTCTGTCCCGAAGCCGGGTCGTACTCGCGGTACTTGGCGCACGAGGCGCACACGCGTACCGAACCGATCCTTGCCCGCGACGGCCGCGTCACCAGACCGTCGCCAGCGGAGTGCGAGAGGGTTGCTCGCTCGTCTGAGCTTAACCGGTGGGTAACGAGCGCGCCAGCCCCCTTCGGGTTCTTTGTGTGCCAGGTGACTCCCGTTGCCCCGGCGACATGCTTAACCTGAAGCCGTGGACGAAGAGTTGCGATCGCTCACGGAGCGCTTACGGCAGGAGTCGGGAGGCTCGGCGGCCTTCGACGCGCTGGCGGCGACCGAGGATCCGGACGAGCTGGCTGAGGTCCTCACCGCACCCGGACAGCCGCTGTGGGCGCGGGAGTTGGCCGCCTTTAGGCTCGGTCGCGCGGGCGACCGGCGGGCCTTCGAGTCCCTGGTGCTCCTGCTCAACCACCGCGACCCGCCGCGCTGCGCCGGCGCCGCGCACGCGCTGGCCCGGCTCGGCGACCCCCGCACCGCCCGCGCGGCCGCCGCCCTCGCCACCAACGAACTCCGCGTCGCCTACGCCCTGCACCCGGTGCGGCTGCTCGTCGCCCTGCGCGCCCCGGAGTCCGTGCCCGCGCTGATCACCACCCTGGAGCGCCGGCTGCGCCCGCACGATCCGTACCGGCGGGTCGCCCTCGCCTGCGTGGAGGGCCTCGGCGCCCTCGGCGACCCCCGCGCCCGGCGCGTCCTCACGGAGGCCCTCGCCCATCCGGCGCTCGCGGAGGCGGCGGTGCATGCGCTGGCACGGCTGCCGAAGGGGGAGGAGAAGGCGGGGGCGAGAAGCAGAGGGAGGGAGAAGCGGACGGGGTGACGGGCGGGCGGACGAACCGATCGGGTGTCGGCGGGCGGACCGAGTGAGGAGCGGGGGGCGGGTGTCGGCGGGCGGATCGGGCGACGGGCGGGCCGGGCGGTTCGGCGCCCGGCCCGCGGCTTGTCCGGCTTGCCGGCTGTGGCTGGACCCGCCGGTCAGGGCCAGTACGCCGTGCACACCCGGCGACCCGCGTGGTGTCCGCAGGCCTGGGCCTCCAGGTGCCAGCCCTTGCCGTGCACGTACTTGACCGCGCGGGTGTTCTGCTTGCCGCCCGAGTGCACGGTCGCCGAGCAGACACCGAAGTCCGCCCACGAGCCGTAGTCCACGTCCCACTCCAGCGCGACCGTGTCACCCTTGCTTGCGCCGGAGATCGCCGCCCACGCGTAGTACGGCGCGCCCTGCTTCGCGTTGCCGTACCGCACCGTGACCGTGGCACCGCCGATCCGCACGGTCGGCCCGGTGTGCCGGCGGCCGCTGGGGATCCGCGCGCTCGGATCGATGCTCGTACCGCACGAGGCCGCGGCGCCGGCCGGCCGCGCGGTCTGCGCCGCCGTCGCGGTCGCGGCCGACGCGGCGGCCAGCATCGCCACGCCGGCCATCGCGGCCACCACACCCCTGGACTTGATGATCATGCGGCTGCCCCCTCCTGCCGACTGCGTGGTGTCACCGACTGTTGACACACCGTGCGCACAGTGGCCTGAGCCTGAGGTTGACAGCAGTGCGGGAGCGTGGACAAGGAGCAGTGGGGGCACGTACCGCGCGCCGCCCCCGCGCATCCGGCGCGCGGGCGGCGATCAGCTGTCTTTCATATGGCGGACGTCGTCCTCGTCCCACTTCGCGGTGTCCCGCGGTTCGGCGTACGGCGCGTCGGACTCGGGCGGATGGCCGCCCGCGATGGCCCGTTGCCGTGCGGTCTCCGCGTCGAACTCCAGGCCCAGCAGGATCGCCAGATTGGTGATCCACAGCCAGATCAGGAAGATGATGACGCCCGCCATGGCGCCGTAGGTCTTGTTGTACGACGAGAAGTTCGCCACGTAGATCGCGAAGCCCGCGGAGGCGGCCATCCAGATGAGCAGCGCCAGGAAGCTGCCCGGAGTGATCCACCTGAAGCCCCTGACCTTGGCGTTCGGGCAGGCCCAGTACAGGAGGGCGATCATCAGGACGACCAGGACGACCAGCACCGGCCACTTGGCGATCGACCAGGCGGTCAGCGCCGCGTCCCCCATGTGCAGCGCCTGCCCGACGTGCCGGGCCAGGCCGCCGCTGAACACCACGATCACCGCGCAGACCAGCGCCAGCAGCATCAGCACCACGGTGACGCCGAGGCGCACCGGCAGCACCTTCCAGATCGGGCGGCCCTCCGGCACGTCGTAGACGGCGTTGGCGGTGCGGATGAAGGCGGCGACGTATCCGGACGCCGACCACAGCGCCAGGACGAGGCCCACGATCGCCAGGATCGAGCCCGTACCGGCGCTGTGCTGCAACTGCTGCACGGTCCGGGTGAGGATGTCCCGCGCCGAGCCGGGGGCGAGCTGCTTGATGCTGTTCAGCAGCCGGTCCGTGGTCGAACGGCCGGTGATGCCCAGCAGGGCCACCAGTACCAGCAGCGCGGGGAACAGGGCCAGCACCGAGTAGTAGGTCAGCGCCGCGGCCCGGTCGGTCAGCTCGTCCTTCTTGAACTCCTTCAGGCTCCCCTTGAACACCGCCACCCAGGCGGCCCTCGGCAACTTCGCGGGCGACCGCGGCGCCCTCTCCTCCACCTCCCGCCCCGGTCCGGCCTCCTCGGGGCTGGGCACCCGGTTCGTCCGCCCGGCGTCATCGCCGTGCTGGTTCCTGCGTCCTGGCAGATGCGGCTTGTCCATGGGGGGCGAGTACCCCGAGTCCACGCAAGCCGTACGACCGGAGTCAGACGGCGCCGGGCCCGCCCCCCGGGACCACCGCCAGCGCCTCGATCTCCATCAGGAAGTCCGGCGAGACCAGACCGGCCACCTGGATCGCGGAGGAAGCCGGGAGGCGGTCGTCGGGTATGTGAGCGGTGCGGGCCGCGCGGATGGCCGGCATGTGGGCCATGTCGGTGACGAAGTACGTCAGCTTCACCACGTGCTCGAAGCCCGCGCCCGCCGCGGCCAGACAGCGGCTCAGGTTCTCGAAGACCTGGCGGGCCTGGGCCGCGGGATCGCCGGGCCCGATCAGCCTGCCGTCCTCGTCCAGTGCCAGTTGGCCGGAGACGGCGACGAGCCGGCCCGTCGCGGTGACCACATGGCTGTACTGCGCCGCGGGCGCGACACCGGCGGGGGCGGCGATTCTCACGGGTTCGGTCATGATCCCCATCATGGACCACGCCACCGACAACCCCCGCCCCTGCGCCGGCTCCCGCTCTCAGCTCCGGAAACCCAGCAGGTCGTGCAGGATCGAGCCGGGGGAGGTCCGCGACGCCGCCTTCGAGGCGAGGGGAGCCGGGTCGGGGGACTTGGGGCAGACGGCGTCGGCCGGACCGGAGCCGTGCGGGACCGTGCCGTCGGCCAGGTACGCGGACAGGTAGCGGTCCAGGCACGCGTTGCCGCTCAGGGTGATCCCGTGGTTGCCGCCGCCCTGCTCGACCACCAGGCGGGAGCCCGCCAGCAGCCGGTGCACCGCGACGCCCCCGGCGTACGGCGTCGCCGCGTCGTCCGTCGCCTGGAAGAGGAGTGCGGGCGGCAGCTTGTCGTTGGCCACGCTCGGCTGCTGGGTGCGGCCCGTCGGCCAGAACATGCACGGCGCGTTGTACCAGACGTTGTTCCAGGCCATGAACGGCGACTTCGCGTACACCGCCCACGCGTCCTGCTTCCAGCGCGCCCAGTCGTGCGGCCAGGCGGTGTCCGAGCACTGCACGGCCGTGTACACGCTGTAGCCGTTGTCGCCGGAGGAGTCCACCCCGGCGAAGTCGTCGTACGCCGCCACCAGCGGCCCGGTCTTCTTGTCGTGGACGTAGGAGGCGAACGCCTCGGCGAGATAGGGCCAGTAGCCGTTGTAGTAGCCGCCCGGAATGAACGTGTCCTCCAGCTCGGCCGCGCCCACCTTCCCCCCGGCCGGCTTCTTCGCCAGGTCCGAGCGCATCGCGTACCAGGCGGCCTCGACCTTGGCGGGGTCCGTGCCGAGCCCGTACGCCGCGTCGTACTTGGCGATCCACGCCATCAGCGCGCGGTGCCGGTCGTCGAAGGCCCGCTCCTGGCCGATGTTGTCCGCGTACCAGACCCCGGTCGGATCGACGACCGAGTCCAGCACCAGCCTGCGGACCCGGTCGGGATGCAGCCTGGCGTACATCGCGCCGAGGTAGGTGCCGTACGAGTAGCCGAAGTAGCTGATCCGCGGCGCGCCGAGGGCCGCGCGGATGCTGTCCATGTCCTGCGCGGCGCTGACCGTGTCCATGTACGGCAGCACATCGCCGTACCGCTTGCCGCAGTCGGCGGCGAAGGTCCGCGCGCGCTCCAGGTTCGCCTGTTCGAGCGCGGGCGTGCCCGGCACGGTGTCCGGGCGCACCGGCTGGAAGTGGCCGGGGGCGCAGTCGAGCGCCGGGCTGCTGCGGCCGACCCCGCGCGGGTCGAAGCCGATCACGTCGTACCGCGCCGCCACGTCCTTCGGGAGCGCCGAGGCCACGAACCCGGCGAGCGTGAGCCCGCTGCCGCCGGGGCCGCCGGGGTTGACCAGCAGCGGGCCCTGGGAGGCCACCGCGGTGTGCGGGACGCGGGACAGGGCGAGCGTGATCTGCCGGCCCGCGGGGTTCGCGTGGTCCAGCGGCACCTTCAGGGAGGCGCACTGAAGCGTCGGGTAGTCGGCGGTGGCGCACTTCTTCCAGCTGAGCGGTGCGGGCGCGGCGGCCCGCGCCGGCGCTCCGGTGACCGAGCCCGCCAGGACGGCGGCGGCCGCGCACAGCACGGCTGCGCGTCTTCTCATGGGTCCTCCCGGGGGACGGAGAGGTCGAGCGGACCGCGCGATCGCGGTCCTCGCCGCATCGTCCCGATGCGGGGCCCCTGGAGAACGTGTCGGGCCGATAGTTGACCCTATTGCCCGCGCGAAGCGCTCGAACGCTCCTGACGGCGCCTCACATCAGGGTGAGCTGCGTCGGCTCGGCCGCCTCGGGCGCCGGCGCGGACCGGGCCGGGCGGATCCGGCGGGACGCGCCCGCGCGCGCGGGCCCGATGCCGTATTCCCGCGCCAGCTCGTGCACCTGACGGGTGATCCGGCGCTGGTACCAGGTCGGCGCGTACGACCCGCCGGCGTACATCCGCTCGTAGCGGCGCACCAGGTACGGGTGGTGCTCGGCGAGCCAGGCCATGAACCACTCCCGCGCGCCCGGCCGCAGATGCAGCACCAGCGGGGTCACCGAGGTCGCCCCGGCCGCCGCGATGGCCTCCACGGTCGCCCGCAGCTGCTCCGGACGGTCGCTCAGGAACGGGATCACCGGTGCCATGAGGACACCGCAGCCGATGCCGTGCTCACCGAAGGCGCGTACGACGTCGAGCCGCCGCTCGGGCGCGGGCGTGCCCGGTTCCACGGTGCGCCACAGGGCGGCGTCCAGGAAGCCGACCGAGACCGAGATGCCGACGTCGGTCACCTCGGCCGCCCGCACCAGCAGGTCCAGGTCGCGCAGGATGAGCGTGCCCTTGGTCAGGACGGAGAACGGGTTCGCGTGCTCGGTGAGGGCGGAGATGATGCCCGGCATGAGCCGGTAGCGGCCCTCGGCGCGCTGGTAGCAGTCGACGTTCGTGCCCATCGCCACGTGGTCGCCGCGCCAGCGGCCGGAGCCGAGCTGGCGGCGCAGCACCTCCGGGGCGTTCACCTTGACCACGATCTGGGTGTCGAAGCCGAGGCCCGTGTCCAGGTCCAGATAGCCGTGCGTCTTGCGCGCGAAGCAGTACACACACGCGTGCGAGCACCCCCGGTACGGGTTCACCGTCCATTCGAACGGCATCCGGGAGGCCCCCGGCACCCGGTTGAGCACCGAGCGCGCACGGACCTCGTGGAAGGTGATCCCGCGGAACTCGGGCGTGTCGAAGGTGCGGGTGGTCACGGCGTCCGCGCCGAACAGCGCGGCGTCCGGGGCCCGGCCGTGGTCGACGGGCTCGTCGGTGAGGTTGTCCCAGCGCATGAGCCCTCCTCCTCGGTAGCACTCGCCGCCACAATAGAACATCTGTTCCCATGATCGTGCGCGCCCGGACACGCCCCCCGATTTGGGCGGCCGGAACCCGAAGTGGTTGGCTTTTCCCAACCCCGAGCAATCAGGTCCTGGAGGAACGCAATGGCGCAGGTCGAGGCCACTACGGAGCGGGTCGTCGCGGCGGACGCGGAGAAGGTGCTCGACGCCCTCGCCGACTACCGCGGCACCCGGCGCAAGCTGCTGCCCGAGCAGTTCAGCGAGTACGAGGTGCGCGAGGGCGGCGACGGCGAGGGCACCCTCGTCCACTGGAAGCTCCAGGCCACCAGCAAGCGGGTGCGCGACTGCCTGCTGGAGGTGAGCGAGCCCACCGACGGCGAGCTGGTCGAGAAGGACCGCAACTCCTCCATGGTCACCACCTGGCGCGTCACCCCCGCCGGCGAGGGCCGCGCCCGCGTCGTCGTCACCAGCACCTGGAAGGGCGCCGGCGGCATCGGCGGCTTCTTCGAGCGGACCTTCGCCCCCAAGGGCCTCGGCCGCATCTACGACGCCGTGCTCGCCCGGCTCGCCGCCGAGGTCGAGAAGTAGCCCCAACCCGCGGACGGTGAAAGGAAGTTGCCTTTCTTCACCGGTTCGAGTGGAAGTCCCGCCCACCGGGAACCGCCCCGTAACTCACCGCTGTTGTTCGTAGTTGTCGCCTCGCGCGAGAAATCGCACGGGTTACGGCAGCCGCGATGACGGCGACGAGGGGAGCGGCACGTGGGCGGGACGACTCTGGTGGATCACGACACGCTCGTGCTGCTGCCCACCGCCCGGAAGGCGCCCGCCGAGGGCGCCTCGGCGGACCCCCCGGAGGACGGCGGCGCAGGGGACGGCGGGGCGGGCGGTCCCGGAGCGCCGGCTCCCGCCTCCGCGCTGAGCCCGCGCCGGGTGCGGCTGGTCTTCCTCGGGCTGATGCTGGCGATGCTGCTGGCCGCCCTCGACCAGATGATCGTCGCCACCGCGCTGCCCAAGGTGGTCGGCGAACTGCACGGCCTGGACCGGATGTCCTGGGCGATCACCGCCTACCTGCTGACCTCCACCATCGGCCTGCCGCTGTACGGCAAGCTCGGCGACCTCTTCGGCCGCAAGGGCGTGTTCCTGTTCGCCATCGCGGTCTTCGTCGCCGGCTCGGCGCTCGCCGGACGCGCCGGCAGCATGGACCAGCTGATCGCCTACCGCGCCCTCCAGGGCGTCGGCGCGGGCGGGCTCATGATCGGGGTGCAGGCGATCATCGCCGACATCGTGCCGCCCCGGCAGCGCGGCCGCTACATGGGCCTGATCGGCGCCGCGTTCGGCCTCGCCTCCGTCGCGGGCCCCCTGCTCGGCGGCTACTTCACCGACCACCTCTCCTGGCGCTGGTGCTTCTACGTCAACGTCCCCTTCGGACTGGTCACGTTCGCCGTGGTCGCCGCCGTCCTCAAGCTGCCGAGGCCCGAAACGCGCGGCCGCCTCGACGTGCTGGGCTCCCTGCTGCTCGCCGCCGCGTCGACCTGCCTGGTCCTGCTGACCAGTTGGGGCGGCACCGAGTACGCGTGGGGCTCCCGGCAGATCCTCGGTCTCGGCGCGGGCGCACTCGCCGCCACCGTCCTCTTCCTCGTCGCCGAGCGCTTCGCCGCCGAACCCCTCATCCCGCTGCGGCTGTTCCGGGACTCCGTCTTCAACGTCACGGGTCTGGTCGGACTCGTCGTCGGCGTCGCCCTGTTCGGCGCCGCCAGCTACCTGCCCACCTTCCTCCAGATGGTCGACGGGGCCAGCGCCACCGGCTCCGGGCTGCTGATGCTGCCCATGACGGCCGGCATCGTCGTGGCCTCCCTGCTCTCCGGCCAGCTCATCAGCCACACCGGGCGCTACAAGCTCTACCCCGTGCTCGGCAGCGCCGTCTCCGTCGTCGGCATGTGGCTGCTGTCCCGCCTGGACGCCGGCACCTCCCGGCTGGAGTACAGCGTCTGGATGGCCGTACTGGGCGCGGGTATCGGCCTGGTGATGCCCGTCCTCGTCCTCGCCGTGCAGAACTCGGCGCGCCCCGCCGACCTCGGCACCGCCACCAGCGCCAACAACTACTTCCGGCAGATCGGCGGCAGCGTCGGCGCCGCCGTCTTCGGCACCCTCTTCGCGAACCGGCTCGGTCACGCCCTGCGCCGGGAGCTGCCCCCGCGCACCGGCGCCCGGCTGCCCGACCCCGAGTCCCTCACGCCGGGGCTCGTCCACGCGCTGCCCCCGGCCCTGCGCGACGCCTACATCCGCGCGTACGCCGACGCCATGCCCCGGATCTTCCTGTACCTGGTCCCGGTGCTCGTCCTCGGCCTCCTCATCGCCTTCTTCCTCAAGGAGAAACCCCTGGTGTCCCACCACGCCACCGACTCCGACCCCGACAGCGCCAACCCCTCGGTCCCGCACGCCCGTTCACCGTACGCCGCCGGACTCCCCGTCTGCGGCACCGTGCAGCACCCCGACGGCACCGTGGTGCCCCGCGCCGCGCTCACCCTCATCGACGTCACCGGACAGCAGATCGGCCGGGGCGCGAGCGGCGACGACGGGCGGTACGCGCTGAGCACGCCCGGCTCCGGGTCGTACGTCCTGATCGCCGCCGCCGGGGGGCACCAGCCGCAGGCCGTCTCCGTCACCGTGGGCGAGCGGCCCGTGGAACTCGACGTCGTCCTCGGCGGCGCCGGACGCCTCGCGGGCAGCGTGCTCACCGCCGACGGCAGCCCGGTGCGGGACGCCACCGTCACGCTCACCAACGTGCACGGCGAGGTCGTCGCCACCACCCGCAGCGGCCGCGAGGGCGGCTACGTCATCACCGAGCTGGTCGCCGGCGAGTACACCCTCGCCGCCAGTGCCCCCGCCTTCCGCCCGGCCGCCCTTCCGGTCAGTGTGCAGGCGTCCCGCGAGACCCGGCAGGACGTCGAGCTCGCGGGCGGCGCCGTGCTGCGGGGCGTCGTACGGGCGAGCGGGGGACGGCCCGTGGAGGACGCGCGGGTCACCCTGCTGGATGCCGCGGGCAATGTCGTGGACACCCTCACCACCGGGGCGGACGGCGCCTTCCGGTTCGTGGACCTGTCCTCCGGCGAGTACACGGTCATCGCCGCGGGCTACCCGCCGGTCGCCACGGTCCTCCAGGTCGCGGGCGGCGGCCGGACGGAGCGGGACCTCCAGCTCGGGCACGAGGACTGAGGCGGCGCCCCGCCGGGCGCCGGGGCCGCGGGCCGGTGCGATCATGTGAAACCAATTCCCGGATTGCCACACATCGCCACCGGCCGCCGCCGTACCGTAGTGGTCGGCGGCACAGATCGTTTGCGAACAGCCGTGGGGAGAAGGGGCCTGGGCCATGGACCGTGGCAGCGAGCGGGACACGACTCCCGCGCGCGGCGCCGGCGACACCGACGCGGGCCGGATTCCGCTTGCCGTGATCGTCGTGGACCGCACCGGCCTGGTGTCCCACTGGAGCAGCGGGGCGCGGCGGCTGTTCGGCGTCGGCCGGGAGGAGGCCGTCGGCCGCCCCGCAGGCGATCTGCTGCCGGTCTCCGGCGCCCTCCCCGACCACCTCCAGGGCGGCGCCATGCCGGACGCGTACGAGGCGTACGACCCGGAGCACGACGGCGGCGCGCAGTACGGCGGTCCGGGCGGCGACGAGCCGGGACCGGGCCCCGACCTGGAGGCGTCCCTCGGCGGCCAGACCTCCTTCCCCACGGCCGGCCGCGCCCACCTCTCGGTGTGCCGGGACCCGGACGCCGATCCGGGTGCGGACGGCGAGCGAGTCGATGTGCTGTGGTGGGCCTACCCGTTGGTCGGCCCCGGTCCCGCCCGGCTGCTGGTGCTCGCCGCCGACGCCACCCGGCTGCGCGAGGAGCGCGGTGACGAGGACGAGACCGCCGAACGCATCGCGCCCGGCTTCGCCCGCCACACCGAACTGCCCGCCTTCGACGAACTCGAACGGCGGCTGCCGGAGATCCTGCCCAACATGGGCCCCGGCCTCAGCGGCCGCATCGTCTCCCAGGTCCTCGAACTCGGCTACCCGGTCCTGGAGTTCAGCCAGTTCGAGCGGGTGCCGGTGACCCCGTACTGGGGCGTGCCCCGCCGACTCGGCCGCGACCGGGCCGAGGCCGCCGGCAGCCGGGTACCGCGGCAGCGCACGCCCGCCGTGACCGCCGTACCGGCGGCCGCCGAACGGGACCTGGAGTACGCCGCCGTCCGCGAGCGCCTCGAATTCCTCAACGAGGTCAGCTCCCGCATCGGCTCCTCCCTCGACCTCGGCGAGACCATCCGCGAGGTCACCAGCGCCGCCGTGCCCCGCTTCGCCGACTTCGCCGGCACCCATCTGCGCGCGGCCGTCCTCGCGGGCGAGGGCTTCCCGGACGGCCCGCCCGACGCCAGCACCGTGATGTTCCGCGTCTGGGTCGAGCACAACGACGAACCGGGCCGCTGGGACGACACCGTGCCGGTCGGCGAGGCCTTCGCCTTCCCCGAACACACCCCGTTCTACCGGTGCATGGTCACCGGAGACCCGGTCCTCATCCCGGAGGTCACCGAGGAGCTGTCCGAGCGCATCTCCGGACAGTTCGAGAAGCGCGACCTCAGACCGCTCATCGGCGGGCGCTCGCTGCTGATCGTGCCGCTCAAGGCGCGCAATGTCGTCCTCGGCTTCATGGTGCTGATGCGCCGCCCCGACCGGCCCGCGTTCGACGACATGGACCGCACCACCGGCGCCGAACTCGCCGCCCGCGCCGGGCTCGTGCTCGACAACGCGCGCATGTACACGTACCAGGAGAACGTCGCCGACACCCTCCAGGACAGCATGCTCCCGCAGGTCACCCCGCGGATGGCCGGCTGCGACGTGGCCACCCGCTACCTTCCGGGCACCCTGCTCGGACGGATCGGCGGCGACTGGTTCGACACCATCAAGCTGCCCGGCTCGCGCACCGCCCTCGTCGTCGGCGACGTCATGGGCCACGGCCTCAACTCGGCCGCGATGATGGGCCAGTTGCGCACCGCCGTCCAGACCATGGCCGCGATGGAGACCCCGCCCGCCCAGCTCCTGCGCAACCTGGACGACCTGGCCCGCCGGCTCGGCGACACCTACCTCGCCACCTGTCTGTACGCGGTCTACGACCCGATCCGCGGCGAGGTCACCCTCGCCAACGCCGGACACATCCCGCCGGTGGTGGTGCGCGCCGAGGACGGCGGCAGCGAACTGCTCGACCTGCCCACCGGGGCGCCCATCGGCGTCGGCGGAGTCCCGTTCGAGGCGGCCCGGATCAAGGTCTCACCCGGCGACCGGCTGGTGCTGTGCACCGACGGGCTGGTCGAGGTGCGCGGCTCGGACATCGGCGAGGGCCTCGCCGCGCTCTGCGAGTCCGCCGCGCACCCCGCCGCCTCCATGGACGACGCCTGCGACACCATCATCCGCGCCCTCAACACCCGCGGCGGACGCAAGGACGACGTCGCCCTGCTCATGGCCCGGCTCAACGGCATCCCCGCCGAACACGTCGCCGAGTGGCGGCTCGACAACGACCCCCGCGAGGTGGGCCGGGCCCGCCGCCTGGTCCGCGAGCAACTCCTCGCCTGGGGGCTGCCGGGGCCCGTGGAGACCGCGGAACTGCTGGTGAGCGAGGTCGTCACCAACGCCGTACGGCATGCCGAGGGCGACCGGATCGGGCTGCGGGTGGTGCGCACCGACGCGCTGCTGTTCGAGGTCACCGACGACGAGCCCACCCTGCCCGCGATGATCGCCGCCGGTCCCCGCGACGAGTACGGACGCGGGCTGCGCGTGGTCAGCAGGCTCGCCCGCGAATGGGGCGCGAGCGCCACCGGGCACCGCAAGACGGTCTGGTTCGAACAGCCGGTCACGGGCAGCGACCGAATCGGCGAGGAGCGTCGGTACGTCCGGTGAAGGTGGCCGCCCGCCCCTTGCCCGCACCCCGCTCCGCGCGATATCCCGATCACGGCAACCGATCGTGGGAGAGCGCATGAACGTTTCGGACAACTACCGTGCCAACTGGGAGAGTTACTGGAGCGAGACCTCCGACGCTCCGGGCGAGGCGATCTGGGACTCCGATCCCTCGCTGACCGCCGAACCGCACTCCGCGCTGCTCCTGCCGCACGCGGACCCGGCCCGCCCCATAGTCGACCTCGGCTGCGGCAACGGCACCCAGACCCGCTACCTGGCCAGCCGGTTCGCCCGCGCCATCGGCGTGGACCTCTCGCACGCGGCCGTCGAACACGCCCGGCGCGCCGCCGGGGACGCGCCCGTGGAGTTCGAACAGCTCGATCTGACCGACGGCGACGCGGTGAAGGCCCTGCACGACCGGCTCGGCGACTGCAACGTCTACATGCGGGCCGTCATCCACCAGAGCGAGCCCGCCGCCCGGCCCGCCGTCGCCGTCGCCGTCGCCACGCTCATCGGCAGCGCGGGCCGCGCCTTCGTCGTGGAGCTGACCCCCGCCTCCCGCGACGTCCTGGGGCGGGCCGCCGCCGAGCCGTCCGGGCCGCCGCCCAAGCTCCAGCGCGTCTTCCACCACCGCCTCAAGCCCGCCGACGCCGACGAGGGCGAGGTCCCGCGCCTGCTCGGCGAGGCCGGACTGACCGTCCTCGCCGAGGGCGACACCGTCCTGCCGCAGACCGAACACCTCACCGACGGCACCCGTATCGACCTGCCGGCCCGCTGGTTCGTGCTCGCGGGACGGTAGCCGGACGCCGGTGCGCGGTGCGGGGCGGCCGGTGGCGCCGTCCCGCACCGGTCCCGGCTGGGCTCTCGTGGAGCGTGGTGGCCCGCACGCGGTAGAAAGGACCCATGCCGGAACGAAAGACCCCCGCGGGCGCCTTGGACGATGTCGACGCGGTCACCAGGGCCGTGCTGACCGCATCCCGTCTGCTGGTGGCCGTGTCCGCCCGCTCCCTCGCCGCGGTGGAGGAGCGGGTGACCCTCGCCCAGTTCCGGATGCTCGTGGTGCTGGCGACGCGGGGGACGACCAAGCTGGTGGCGCTCGCCGAACTCCTCCAGGTGGCGCCCTCGACTGCGATGCGCATGGTCGACCGGCTCATCGCCGCCGGACTCGCGGACCGGCAGCCCAACCCGGACAACCGGCGCGAGACCCTGCTGCGGGCGACCGACGAGGGCCGGCGCATCGTGGCGGACGTGACGGCCGGTCGCCGCGCCGAGATCGCCGCCATCGTGGCCCGGCTCCGCCCCACCGAGCGGCTGGCCCTCGTCGAGGCCCTCGACGCGTTCAACGAGGCCGGCGGCGAGCCCCCGGCCCCCGGCGCGGACGACCCCGAACCGCACCCGCTGGGCTGGATCGTGGACGGATCGCTGGCCCACGAGGTCTGAGCCCCCGGCCTCCCGTGTCCCTTGCATGATGCAAAGAAGCGGGACGGGGCTCGGGGTTCAGCCTGTCGCGTACGGCGCGCAGGCCGCCCGGCGCTCAGCCCGTCGCATGCACCGCCCGCAACACGCCCTGATGGCTGAGCCAGCCCACCGGGCTGCCCCGCTCCGCGTCGAGCACCGGCACCCCGCTCCCGGCCGCGGAGAGCAGGGTGTGCAGGGCCTGGGCGAGCGGCTGGTCGGCGGTCACCGGCGCGGGTGGCTCGGCGAGCGGACCCACGGTGGCCGGTGCCGCGTCCGGCTGTTCGGCCAGGGCCTCGGCGACCGCCCGCGCGGTGACGACACCGACGTACGCCCCGCCGTCGTCGACCACCGGCAGCGCGCCGTGGCCCGAGCGGCCGAGCAGCTCGGCGGCGTCGGCCAGTGGGGTGGCCGCGGGCAGGGGTGCGGGCAGTGGCTCCATGACGGTGCCGACGTGCTGGGCGCCGATCGGCGCGCCGGGGGCGGGGCCCTGGAGGTCGATGCCGCGGCGGCGCAGCTTGAGGGTGTAGACGGTGTCCCGGCACAGCAGCCTGCTGGTGACGGTGGCCAGCACGACGGCCAGCATCAGGGGCAGGATGATCGAGTACTCGCCGGTCAGCTCGAAGAGGATGACCACGGCGGTGATCGGCGCCCGTGCCGCGCCGGCGAACACCGCGCCCATGCCGACCAGCGCGTACGCTCCCACGGCGCCGGCCGAGCCGGGCAGCAGGTGGTGGACGCCGATGCCGTACGCGGAGCCGAGCATCGCGCCGATGAACAGGCTCGGCGCAAAGACGCCGCCCGAGCCGCCGATACCGATGGTGAGGCTGGTCGCCAGCATCTTCCCGGCGATGAGCATCAGCAGGAAGCCCGCCGCGTAGCCGCCCTCGGTCGCCTTCTGGAGGACCGGGTAGCCGACGCCGTACATCTGGGGCAGGGCCAGCAGCACCAGGCCGAGCGCGAGGCCGCCGACCGCCGGACGCAGCCACTCCGGGCCCCGCCACAGCCAGTCGCAGGCGTCCTCGACCAGGTAGAGGAAGCGGGTGAAGCCCACGCCGACGGCGGCCGCGACGATCCCGAGCAGGGCGAACAGGCCGTACTGGGGGAGGTGGCCGACGTGGAAGTCCGGCAGGTTCAGGAAGGCGTTGTCGCCGAACGCGGCCCGTCCGATCACGCTCGCGGTGACGCTGGCCAGGACGGTCGCGCCGAACGCCTCGGCGGTGAAGGTGCCGAGGATCAGCTCCATGGCGAAGAAGACACCGGCCAGGGGCGCGTTGAAGGTGGCCGCGATGCCGCCCGCGGCGCCGCAGGCGACCAGCAGCTTCATCCGGCCCTCGGTCGACCGGGTCAGCCGGCCGAGGGTGGAGCCGAGCGCCGAGCCGATCTGGACGATGGGACCCTCGCGGCCCACCGAGCCGCCGGAGCCGATGGTGAGTGCCGAGGCCAGCGTCTTGACGACGGCGACCTTCGGACTGATCCGCCCGCCGCGCTGGGCGACGGCCAGCATGACCTCGGGCACGCCGTGCCCGCGCGCCTCCTTGGCGAACCGGTTGACCAGGGGGCCGTAGAGCAGCCCGCCGACGACCGGGGCGAGGAGCACGAAGTACGGGCCGAGCCAGGGCACGTGCGGGTTGTCCGCGCCGGGGGAGGCGGCGTAGTCGGCGTGGCCGGACAGCAGCCGGGTGAACGTCTGGATGCACCAGCGGAAGACGATCGAGCCCACGCCCGCCCCGGCGCCCACGACCACGGCCAGGACCAGGACGATCCAGGCGCCGTGCGGTGGACCTGCCTGCCCCGGTGCGGGCGCCCGGCCCCGTGCCGCCTCGCCCGGCCCGCGCTTTGTCTCCTTTGCCACCGATATGGCACTCATTGATTCTCCTCCCTCACTTTTGCATTATGCAAAACGTGTGGGGGGTGCCGCCACGGCGCCTCCCCGGCTTTGGTGGTCCGGGGACCCCGCAGCGCGTAACGTGACGCTCCATGAAGATCCTCATCAGTGCCGACATGGAGGGGGCCACGGGCGTCACCTGGCCGGCGGACGTGCTGCCGGGGACGCCGCAGTGGGAGCGGTGCCGGGGGATGTTCACCTCGGACGTGAACGCCGCCGTACAGGGCTTCTTCGACGGCGGCGCCGACGAGGTGCTCGTCAACGAGGCCCACTGGACCATGCGCAATCTGCTGCTGGAACAGCTGGACGAGCGGGTGGAGATGCTCACCGGGCGGCACAAGGAGCTGTCCATGGTGGAGGGCGTCCAGCACGGCGACGTGGACGGCATCGCCTTCGTCGGCTACCACGCGGGCGCCGGGATGGACGGCGTGCTCGCCCACACCTACCTCGCCAACCAGATCACCGGCGTCTGGCTGAACGACGTACGCGCCAGCGAGGGCCTGCTCAACGCGCACGTCGTCGCCGAGTACGGCGTCCCCGTCGTCCTCGTCACGGGCGACGACGTGGCCTGCGAGGACGCGCTCGGCTACGCGCCCGAGGCGCTGAAGGTCGCCGTCAAGGACCATGTGTCGCGGTACGCGGCCGTGTGCCGCACCCCGGCCCGCACCGCCGCCGGCATCCGCGCCGCCGCCAAGGAGGCCGCGCGGCTCGCCGTGCGCCACGCGCCCGTGGAGGCGGGGCCGTTCACCGTCGCCGTGGAGTTCGACGCCGAGCACCTGGCGATGGCCGCGACCGTGGTGCCGGGGGTCGCGCGCATCGGCGAGCGGAAGGTGGCGTACACCAGCGCCACCATGTACGAGGGCATCCGGACGTTCAAGGCGGTCACCACGATCGTCTCCAACGCCGTGGAGGAGCAGTATGGCTGACGCGCAAGCCCTCGACGAGGTCGTGGAGTTCACCTCGGGGCTGATCCGGATCGACACCACCAACCGGGGCGGCGGCGACTGCCGGGAGCGGCCCGCCGCCGAGTACGCGGCCGAGCGGCTGGCCGGCGCCGGCCTCGAACCGCTGCTGCTGGAGCGCACCGGGGGCCGTACCAATGTGGTCGCCCGGATCGAGGGCACCGATCCGGGGGCCGACGCCCTGCTGGTCCACGGTCATCTCGACGTGGTGCCCGCGGAGGCCGCCGACTGGAGCGTGCACCCCTTCTCCGGGGAGGTCCGCGACGGGGTGGTGTGGGGGCGCGGTGCCGTCGACATGAAGAACATGGACGCGATGATCCTCGCCGTCGTCCGCTCCTGGGCCCGCTCGGGGGTGCGGCCCCGCCGCGACCTGGTCATCGCGTTCACCGCCGACGAGGAGGCCAGCGCCGAGGACGGCTCCGGCTTCCTCGCCGACGAGCACGCCGAGCTGTTCGAGGGCTGCACCGAGGGCATCAGTGAGTCCGGCGCCTTCACCTTCCACGACGGCGCCGGGCGGCAGATCTACCCGATCGCGGCCGGGGAACGCGGCACCGGCTGGCTCAAGCTGACCGCCCGCGGCCGCGCCGGGCACGGCTCGAAGGTGAACAAGGAGAACGCGGTGACCCGGCTCGCCGCCGCCGTCACCCGCATCGGCGAGCACGAGTGGCCGCTGCGGCTCACCCCGACCGTGCGCGCCGCGCTCACCGAACTCGCCGCGCTGTACGGCATCGACGCCGACTTCGGCGATGTCGACCGGCTGCTGGAGAAGCTGGGCCCGGCCGCCAGGCTGGTCGAGGCGACCGTCCGCAACAGCGCCAACCCGACCATGCTGGAAGCCGGTTACAAGGTGAACGTGATCCCCGGTGAGGCCGTCGCCCATGTCGACGGACGCTATCTGCCCGGCGGCGAGGAGGAGTTCGCCGCCACCCTCGACCGGCTCACCGGCCCGGACGTCGACTGGGAGTTCGCGCACCACGAGGTCGCCCTCCAGGCACCGGTGGACGTGCCGCTGTTCGCGCGGATGCGGGACGCCGTACGGGAGTTCGCGCCCGAGGGTCACGTCGTGCCGTACTGCATGTCGGGCGGTACCGACGCCAAGCAGTTCTCCCGGCTCGGCATCACCGGCTACGGTTTCGCCCCGCTGAAGCTGCCCGAAGGCCTCGACTACCAGGCGCTGTTCCACGGCGTGGACGAACGCGTGCCCGTCGAGGCGCTGCACTTCGGTGTCCGCGTCCTCGACCGCTTCCTGCGCACGGCCTAGACGACATGGGGGAGGACAACATGCTCACGGCGCCCTACGGCACCTGGCCGTCACCCATCGACGCGGCACTCGCCGCCGCCCACGACGGCCGCCCGGACTGGGTGGGCTACGTCGGGGACGAGACCTGGTGGACCGAACCCCGTCCCGGCGAGGGCGGCCGCCGCGCGCTGATGCGGCGCCGCGCCGACGGCACCGAGGAGTCGCTGCTGCCCGCGCCGTGGAACGTGCGCAGCCGCGTCATCGAATACGGCGGCCGGCCCTGGACCGCCGGGACGCAAGGCGGCACGCCCCTCGTGGTGTTCGCCCACTTCGCCGACCAGCGGCTCTACCGGTACGAGCCCGGCGTCGAGCCCCGCCCGCTCACCCCCCTCTCCCCGGTCGGCGGCGGACTGCGCTGGGCCGAGCCGTGCCTCGACCTCGAACGGGGCGAAGTGTGGTGCGTGCTGGAGGAGTTCACCGGCGACGACCCCGGCGACGTGCGGCGCGTCCTCGCGGCCGTACCGCTGGACGGCTCGGCCGCCGGGGACCGCGGTGCGGTGCGCGAACTCACCGCGGAACGGCACCGGTTCGTCACCGGACCCCGGCTCTCCCCGGACGGCCGGCGCGCCGCCTGGCTCGCCTGGGACCATCCGCGGATGCCCTGGGAGGGCACCGAACTGCTGGTCGCCGACGTCGGCGAGGACGGCACCCTGCACGGCGCGCACACCGTCGCCGGGGGCCCCGACGAGGCCGTCGCACAGGTGGAATGGGCCCCGGACGGCAGACTCCTGTACTCCAGCGACCGTGGCGGCTGGTGGAACCTCTACCGCGACGGCGTCCCGCTGTGCACCCGCGAGGAGGAGTTCGGCGGCCCGCTGTGGCAGCTTGGTCTGCGCTGGTTCGCGCCGCTGGACAGCGGCCTGATCGCGGTCGTGCACGGCAAGGGCTCGACCCTGCTCGGCATCCTCGACCCGGAGACCGGGGAGATCGTGGACGCCGCCGGGCCGTGGACCGAGTTCGCCCCGAGCCTCGCCGTGCACGGCGGCCGGATCGCCGTCGTCGGCGCCAGCCCGCGCACCGCCTACGAGGTGGTCGAGCTGGACACCACCACCGGTCGCGCCCGCGCCGTCGGCGCCCGCCACCGGGACCCGGTGGACCCCGCCTACTACCCCGAGCCGCAGATCCGCGTCTTCACCGGACCCGACGGCCGCGAGGTGCACGCCCACATCTACCCGCCGCACCACCCCGAGCACACCGCGCCCGACGGGGAGTTGCCGCCGTACGTCATCTGGGCGCACGGCGGCCCCACCAGCAGGGTGCCGCTCGTCCTCGACCTGGAGATCGCCTACTTCACCTCGCGGGGCATCGGCGTCGCCGAGGTCAACTACGGCGGCTCCACCGGGTACGGCCGCGCCTACCGCGAGCGGCTGCGCGAGCAGTGGGGCGTGGTCGACGTGGAGGACTGCGCGGCCGTCGCCCGCGCGCTGGCCGAGGAGGGCACCGCGGACCCGGGCCGGCTCGCGATCCGGGGCGGCAGCGCGGGCGGCTGGACCACCGCGGCCTCCCTCACCACCACCGGCGTCTACGCCTGCGGCACCATCCTCTACCCCATCCTGGATCTGACCGGTTGGGGCTCCGGCGGCACCCACGACTTCGAGTCGCGCTACCTGGATTCCCTGATCGGGCCGTTCACCGACGTGCCGACCCGCTACACCGAGCGCTCGCCGGCCAGCCACGCCGACCGGCTCACCGTGCCGTTCCTGATGCTCCAGGGCCTGGACGACGTGATCTGTCCGCCCGTGCAGTGCGAGGAATTCCTCGCCCGCCTCCAGGGCAAGGGCGTCCCGCACGCCTACCTCACCTTCGAGGGGGAGGGGCACGGGTTCCGCAGGGCGGACACCATGATCCGCGCGCTGGAGGCCGAACTCTCCCTCTACGCACAGGTGTTCAAACTGGACGTGCCCGGCCTGCCCCGGCTGGAGCTGCACCGGTGAACCCCCTCGTCCGCCCGCCGCGGCTGGCACCGGGCGCCCGCGTGGCCGTCGTCGCCCCCAGCGGGCCCGTGCCCGAGGAACGCGTCCAGGCGGGCCTCGACGTACTGCGCGGCTGGGACCTCGACCCGGTCGTCATGCCCCATGTCCTCTCCCGACACGGCGGGTTGGGCTATCTGGCGGGCAGCGACGCGGAGCGGGCCGCGGATCTCCAGCGGGCCTGGTGCGATCCGTCGGTGGCCGCGGTGCTGTGCGCCCGCGGCGGCTACGGCGCCCAGCGCATGGTCGACCTGCTCGACTGGGAGGCGATGCGCGCGGCCGGACCGAAGGTCTTCGCCGGGTTCAGCGACATCACCCATCTGCACCAGGCGTTCGCCGCCCGCCTGGGCCTGGTCACGCTGTACGGGCCGGTGGCCGCCGGGATCGACTTCATCAAGAGCGCGCGGGCGCAGGACCACCTCAGGGCCACGCTGTTCGCGCCCGAGACGGTACGCACCATCGCCACGACCGGAACCCCGCTGGTGCCCGGCCGGGCCCACGGGGTGACTCTCGGCGGCTACCTCGGCGGGCTCGCCGCCGACCTCGGCACCCCGTTCGCCCCGGCCGGTGCGCGCGGCGGGCTGCTGATGATCGAGGACGTGACCGAACAGCCGTACCGCATCGACCGGTTGCTCACCCAGCTGCTGCGCTCCGGGTGGCTCGACGGGGTCGCCGGGATCGGGCTCGGCTCCTGGGAGCGCTGCGGCCCGTACGAGGAGGTGCGCGCCGTCCTCGCGGACCGGCTCGGCGGACTCGGCGTGCCGGTCCTCCAGGAGATGGGGTTCGGGCACTGCGAGGGCGCGCTGACCATCCCGTTCGGGGTGCGGGCGGAACTGGACGCGGACGCGGGGACGCTGACGCTGGCGGAGCCCGCGCTGCGCTGATCCCCCGTGCGGGACGCGTAAAGTGGCCGGATGCCGCACACCACGTCCCGCTACCTCGCCGAAGGCCCCCGCGTGGGCATCCGCCCCTTCACCCTGGCGGACGGACCCGAGTTCACCGCGCGCACCCGCGAGAGCAAGGACCTGCACCGGCCGTGGCTGTTCCCGCCGGACACCGAGGACGCCTACGCCGACTACGCCGGGCGGCTGATCGAGGACCCGGCGAGGGCCGGCTTCCTGGTGTGCGAGCGCGACAGCGGAGACATCGCCGGGTTCATCAACATCAACAACATCGTCCGGGGCGGCTTCCGCTGCGGCGCCCTCGGCTACGGCGCGTTCGCGCACGCCGCCGGGCGGGGCCTGATGCGCGAGGGCCTGGAACTGGTGATCGGCCACGCCTTCGGACCGCTCGGACTGCACCGCCTGGAGATCAACGTCCAGCCGGAGAACAGCGCCTCGATCGCGCTGGCCCGGAGCGCCGGGTTCCGCCTGGAGGGCTTCTCGCCGAAGATGATCTACGTCGACGGGGACTGGCGGGACCACGAACGCTGGGCGCTCACCGCCGAGATGCGCGCCTGACCTCGCACGCCCCGCCGCGTCGGGGCCCCGGCGCCCTTTGCGCAATCTAGACCGGCAGCTCCCCTGGCCGAGTCATCGCCCGCCGGGTTCCATGGTCGTCGTGACAAGGATCCGACGTGAGGTACTGACCCTGCCCGCCGCCGAGTTGGGCCCGGACAACCCGCTGCCCGCGCTGCGCCCGCTCGACGAGGTCCACCGCCTCGACGACCGCGACCTCGACGGCATACCCCGCGACATGGCGCGCGGGCTCGGCTGCGCTCCGCTGCGCAGCCTGCTGCCGGTCCGCCTCCGCGACGGCTACGACAGAACCCGCGCACCCCGCCCGCTCGACGCCCTGGTGATCGAGAACGACCGGCTGCGCGCCACCGTCCTGCCCGGACTCGGCGGCCGTGTCGCCTCCCTCGTCCACCTGCCGACCGGCCGCGAACTCCTCTACCGCAACCCGGTGTTCCAGCCCGCCGACTTCGCCCTCAACGGCGCCTGGTACTCCGGCGGCATCGAGTGGAACATCGGCGCCACCGGCCACACCACCCTCTCCTGCGCACCCCTGCACGCCGCCCGCGTCCCCGCCCCCGACGGCGGGCAGATGCTGCGCCTGTGGGAGTGGGAGCGGCTGCGCGACCTGCCCTTCCAGGTCGACCTGTGGCTGCCGGACGGCTCCGACTTCCTCTACGCCGGCGTGCGCGTCCGCAACCCGCACCAGCACCCGGTGCCCACGTACTGGTGGTCCAACATCGCGGTACCCGAGGAGGTCCGCGTCCTCGCCCCGGCCGGGGAGGCCTGGCACTTCGGCTACGAGCGGCGGCTGCGCCGGGTGGCCGTCCCGTCGTACGACGGCATCGACCGCACGTACCCGCTCAACAGCCCTTACGCCGCCGACTACTTCTACGACGTGCCCGACGGCCGGCGCCGCTGGATCGCCGCGCTGGACGCGGACGGGCACGGGCTGGTGCAGACCTCCACCGACGCGCTGCGCGGCCGCAAGCTGTTCGTCTGGGGCAGCGGGACCGGCGGCCGCCGCTGGCAGCAGTGGCTCACCGAGCCCGGCACCGGCGGCTACTGCGAGATCCAGGCGGGCCTCGCCCGCACCCAGCTGGAGCACGTCCGGCTGGACGCGGAGAGCGAGGTGAGCTGGCTGGAGGCGTACGGCCCGCTCGACACCGAGCCCGCGGGGGAGTGGCACGGCGCCGTCCGGCGGGCCGGGGAACGGCTGGAGTCGGTGCTGCCCCGCGCCCGCGTCGAGGAGGCGTACGCGCTGTGGCGGCCCGCCGCCGACACCGAACCCGGCGAGGTCCTCGCCACCGGCTCCGGCTGGGGCGCGCTCGAAGTGCTGCGCGCCGGCTGGAAGCTGCCCGGCACCCCCTTCCCCGAGTCCACGCTCGGCCAGGACCAGGCACCCTGGCGTCAGTTGCTGCGCACCGGCAGCCTGCCCGCCCCACCCGGCCCGTGGCCGGGCACCGACACGCTGGTCGCCCCGCACTGGCGGGAACTGCTGGAGACCGCGCCCGCCACCTGGCACACCGAGTACCACCTCGGCATCGCCCAGTGGCACGCGGGCGACCGCGCCCAGGCCGTGCGCAGCTGGGAACGTGCCCTGCCGCACGCGCCCGCGCGCTGGCCGCTGCTGCGCGCCCTCGCCGTCGCCGACGCGGACGACGGCCACCACGAGCGGGCCGCCGACCGGTACGCCGACGCCTTCGCCGACCTGTGCGCCGCCGGGTGCCCCGAGGACGGCGGCCGGGACGCGGACCGCACCGCCGTGCTGGCGGCCCTCGGCCGCGAGGCGCTCGAAGCGCTGCTGCGGGCCGGGCGGACGGCGGCCGCCCGCGCCGTCTGGGAGCGGTTGCCGCCTCCCGTCCGGCAGCGCGGCCGATTCCGGCTGCTGGAGGCGGAGTTGCTGCTCGCGGAGGGCCGGCGGGACGCGGCGCGGGCCGTGTTCGACGCCGGGTTCGAGGTCGCCGACCTGCGGGAGGGCTCCCGCGCGCTCGACCGGGTGTGGGACCGGCTCACCGGCGAACCCCTGCCCGCCCGCTACGACTTCCGGATGCGCCCCGACCTGGCCTGAGCCCTCAGCCGTGCTGGTCCACGTACTCGAAGATCGACCCGTCCGGGTGCATCGCGAGCATGTTGCGGCCCGCCGGTGTCGGCACCGGCTCGACCAGGATGCGGGCGCCGAGGCCGGTCAGCAGTTCCTGTGCCTCGCCCACGTCCTTGACGGCGATGGTCGCGGTGACCTTCCGCAGGATGTCCAGCTCCGCCTCTGGACCGCTCATCAGCAGGAAGGAGCCGATCGCGGCGACCCGCACCCCGCCGCGTTCGAAACGCTGCGCGGTGCCACCGGCCAGCCGCTCGTAGAAGGGGATCGCGGTCTCGATGTCGGCAACGCAGATACGCAGCGAGGCGCCCATAATCTCCATACGGACGAGCCTAGTTGGGACCAGGGCCCGCGCGCAGGTTCCCCGGAGTTACTCGAGATGCGCACAGGGTACCCGCGTACCATGAACCGTTCACAGCCTTTGGATCATCTGGAACATCTCGACAAGGAGCTGGTCGAGGAGCTGGCTCAGGTGGCCCGCGTGACGGTACGGGAGGAGCTGCGCGAGCAGACCCGCAAGCAGCGCCGTACCGCCGTGCTCTACGGCGCGTCGGGCGCCGCCGCCCTGTACGCGGGCGGCGCGGTCGTCGTCGCCGTCGGCTTGGCCCTTGCGACCGGGCTGCCCGGCTGGGCGGCCGCGCTGATCACCGGGGCGCTGCTGGCCGCGGTGGCGTACGCGCTGCGGGCCGGCGCCCACTCCGCGTCCTCCGGACACCAGCCGCACCCGCCGCACCATGTGATCGGCGGCACCCCGCCGGCCGCCCCGCCGGGCGGCCTCGGCCTGCCGTACCCGCCGCTCCCCGACAACCCGCCGGAGCCCCCGGCTGGCCTGGACGACCCGCGCCGGTGACCGGGGCGGGGCGCCCCGTCCGGGGGCGCCCCCACCCCGCTCACCCCTCGGCCAGCCGGGGCAGCACCTTCGTACGGTAGAAGTCGAAGAAGCCCTGCTGGTCGGGACCGATCTGGTTGACGTACACGCGGTCGAACCCGGCGTCGCCGAAGGCGCGCAGGGCGGCGGCGTGTTCGTCCGGATCGTCGCCGCACACCACCTTCTGCCGGACCATGTCCGGTGTGACCAGCTCGTGCAGCTGCTCGAAGTGCTTGGGGGAGGGCAGGACTTGGCCCATCTCGCCGGGCAGCAGCTCGTTGTACCAGAGCCGGTGCACCTGGCGGACGCAACTCTCGCGGTCGGTGCCGTAGCAGACCTTGGTGCCGCCGCTGACGAGCTTGGCCCCGCCGCCGCCCTTGCGGAAGGAGGTGACCATCTCCTCCTCCGGCATCATGGTGATGTAGCCGTCGCCCACCCGCGCGGCGAGCGCCGTCGCCTTGGGGCCGAACCCGGAGATGTCGATCGGCACCGGCTCGTCGGGCACCGTGTACAGGCGGGCGTTCTCCACGGTGTAGTGCGTCCCGTGGTGGTCGACCTCCTCGCCGGTGAACAGCCGGCGCATCACCTGCACCGCTTCCTCCAGCATCTCCAGACGCACGTGCGCCGGGGGCCAGCGGTCGCCGAGGATGTGCTCGTTCAAAGCCTCGCCGGTGCCGAGGCCCAGCCGGAAGCGGCCCCCGGTCTGCACCGCACAGGTGGCCGCGGCATGCGCCGTCACCGCCGGGTGCATCCGCACGGTCGGGCAGGTCACGGCGGTCTCGATGGGCAGCGACACGGCCTGGGAGAGGGCGCCGATCACCGACCAGACGAAGGGGCTCTGGCCCTGCGCGTCGTTCCACGGGTGGAAGTGGTCCGAGATCCACAGTGCCTGGAACCCGGCCTGCTCGGCCATCCGCGCCTGCTCCACGAGCGCGGCCGGACCGTGCTCCTCGCTCGCCAGGAAATAGCCGTACTCGGGCATGAGGGGACCTCCGGGTGCCGGAACCGGGTGTGCGTGTCCGCGGCCGGGTAACCGGGGGTACCGGGGTGAAACGCAGCCGGCACCGACGTGGCCCGCGCCCGCGCCCCGCACCGAGGGGGCCCGTACCGGCGCGGCTCCCACCGACGTGCCCGCACCCGCGCCCGGCGGGCGGCCCGTGTGCTCCGGCCGGGTGAGCGCCCCCGCGTTTGGTTGGCCGGGCCCCGGATACGCGGAAAACCTCGCACGAGCCCACCGCCCGAGGCGCCGCCGTGGGCCGACCGCGCCGGGGGAACGCCGGCCCCGGACGCCCCCGCGCCGCCCCGGTGAAACCGGTGCCCGCCATCGACCGACGACCACGATCTCGCGCAAGGAGAACCATGGACACCGCCGAACTCGCCGAACTCGGACAGCAGTTGCGCGTCGACAGCGTACGGGCCGCCGCGGCGGCGGGCTCCGGGCACCCCACGTCCTCGATGTCCGCCGCCGACCTGATGGCCGTCCTGCTCGCCAACCATCTGCGCTACGACTTCGAGCGCCCCGAGCATCCCGCCAACGACCGCTTCGTACTGTCCAAGGGCCACGCCTCGCCCCTGCTGTACTCCGCGTACAAGACGGCCGGCGCCATCGAGGACGGCGAGCTGGTCACGTTCCGCAAGCTGGGCAGCCGGCTCGAAGGGCATCCGACGCCCCGCAGGCTGCCCTGGGTGGAGACGGCCACCGGCTCCCTCGGCCAGGGTCTGCCCGTAGGGGTCGGCATCGCGCTCGCCGGGCTGCGCCTGGACCGCACCGGCTACCGGGTGTGGGTGCTGTGCGGGGACAGCGAGCTGGCGGAGGGCTCGATCTGGGAGGCCGCCGAGCACGCCGGGTTCGAGAACCTGGACAACCTGAAGGTGATCGTGGACGTCAACCGGCTCGGGCAGCGCGGCCCCACCCGGCACGGCCACGACCTGGACGCCTACGCCCGCCGCTTCCAGGCCTTCGGCTGGCACACCATCGAGATCGACGGCCACGACGTGGACGCGATCGACCGGGCGTACGGGGAGGCGCTGTCCACCACCGGGCAGCCCGTGGTGATCCTCGCCCGGACCCTCAAGGGCAAGGGCGTCGCCGCCGTGGAGGACCGGGAGGGCCAGCACGGCAAGCCGCTGCCCGACGCCGACGAGGCGATCGCCGAACTCGGCGGCCCCCGCCGGCTGCGGCTGCGGGTGGGCGAGCCGCCGGCCGCCGCCACGCTGCACGACCACACCACCGAGGCCGTCCGGCTGCCGCGCTACGACAAGGGCGACGAGGCCGCCACCCGGGACGCCTTCGGCGCCGCCCTCGCCGCGCTCGGCGACGCGCGCGGCGACGTCGTCGCCCTGGACGGCGAGGTCGGCGACTCCACCCGCACCGAGGAGTTCGCCAAGGCGCACCCCGATCGCTTCTTCGAGTGCTACATCGCCGAGCAGCAGCTCGTCGCCACCGCCGTGGGGATGGCGGCACGCGGCTGGGTGCCGTACGCCGCGACGTTCGCCGCGTTCCTCACCCGCGCCCACGACTTCGTGCGCATGGCCTCCATCAGCGGCGCCGGCATCAACCTCGTCGGCTCGCACGCCGGCGTCGCCATCGGCCAGGACGGGCCCTCCCAGATGGGCCTGGAAGACCTCGCCATGTTCCGCTCCGTGTACGGCTCCACCGTCCTCTACCCCTGCGACGCCAACCAGACCGCCCGGCTGGCCGCCACCATGGCCGGCCTCGACGGCATCCGCTATCTGCGCACCTCCCGCGGCAAGACCCCGGTGCTCTACGACGCCGACGAGGAGTTCCCGGTCGGCGGCAGCAAGACGCTGCGCTCCTCGGAGGAGGACCGGCTGACCGTCGTCGCCGCCGGGGTCACCGTGCCCGAGGCCCTCGCGGCGGCCGACCGGCTCGCCGAGGACGGCATCGCGGTCCGGGTGATCGACCTGTACTCGGTCAAGCCCGTGGACGCCGAGACACTGCGCCGGGCCGCCGAGGAGACCGGCTGCCTGCTCACCGTCGAGGACCACCACCCCGAGGGCGGCATCGGGGACGCGGTCGCGGAGTCCTTCGCGGACGGCCGGCCCGTGCCCCGCCTGGTCCGGCTCGGGGTCCGTACGATGCCCGGCTCGGCCGCCCCGGACGAGCAGCTGCACGCCGCCGGCATCGACTCCCTCGGCATCGTGGCCGCGGCGAAACTGCTGGTGGAGGAGGCGGTGGTGCGGTGACCGACGGCGCGCCGCGGCGGATACGGGCGGGCCGCCGGGCGGTGGAGATCCAGCGGCCGGGGAAGATCCTCTTCCCCGGCCGCGGGGGTACGCCGGAGTACACCAAGGGCGACCTCGCCGAGTACTACCGCTCCGTCGCCCCTTACCTGCTGCCGCACCTCAGGGGCCGCCCGCTCATGCTGGAGCGCCACCCGGACGGTGTCGACGGCCCGCGCTTCATGCAGAAGAACACCCCCGAGCACTACCCGGAGTGGATCACCCGCGCCGAGGTCGCCAAGGAAGGCGGCACCGTCACGCACGTCGTGTGCGACGACACCGCCACCCTCCTCTTCCTCGCCGACCAGGCCTGCGTCACCCTGCACCGCTGGCTCTCCCGCACCGACCGGGCCGCCGGGCCCGGCCGCCCCGACCGGCTTGTGTTCGACCTCGATCCACCGGACGATGACTTCGCCCCCGTCCGCGAGGCCGCCGCCGTGCTGCGGGCGCTACTGGGGGAACTCGCCCTGCCCGCCGCCCCGATGACCACCGGCTCGCGCGGCCTGCACCTCGTCGTCCCGCTCGATGGACGCCAGGGCTTCGACGAGGTACGGCAGTTCGCCCATGACGTCGCCGAACTCGCCGCCGCACGGCACCCGGACCGGCTCACCACAGCCGTCCGCAAGGAGGACCGCGGCGACCGCCTCTACCTCGACGTGCAGCGCAACGCCTACGCCCAGACCGCCGTGGCCCCCTATACGGTCCGCGCCCGCCCCGGCGCCCCCGTCGCCGTGCCCCTCGCCTGGCCGCAGCTGGACGAGCCCGGCGTCCACGCCCGCCGCTGGACCATCGCCGACGCCCTCGAACAGGCCCGTACCGACCCCTGGGCCGACCTGCCGGCGCGCGCCCGCGGCCTCGGGCCCGCCCGGCGGCACCTCGCGGAGCTGCGCGACTGAGGGCGCTCCGAAGGTTTGGCCACGGAATGAGCGGCCACCCGCACCAAGAGGTGGCCATGTCGAACACACATCGCACAACACAGACACAGAATTCACGAGATTCCCAGCAGGAACCCGAGCGGGAAGAAGACCGAGAGGCGCAGGAAGAAATCGAACAGGAACCGGAGCGGGCGCCCCGGAAGACCCGGAAGCGGACCCGGCCCTCCCCCGAGGGAGAGGAGTCCACGCACGAGCCCGAGGCCCGCGCGCCGGGCCCCATGGAGGTACTGCGCCAGGCACGCGCCCAGCTCGCCGAGCTGACCGGACTCGTACCCGAGTCGGTCTCCTCCTTCGAGCAGACCGAGAACGGCTGGTCGCTCGAAGTGGAGGTACTGGAGCTGGAGCGGGTGCCGGACACGATGAGCCTCATGGGCGCCTACCAGGTCGAACTCGACCAGGACGGGCAGCTCACCGGCTACCGGCGGGTCCGCCGCTACGAACGCGGCAGAGCCGACGCGCGCCCCGGCGGCCGCTAGACGGACCGCCCACCACGACCATTCGGCACCTATCCCGGAGGAGGAACGGCCGGCATGACCGTTGTCCCGGCACAGCAGACCGGCGGCGGAGGCAGCAGCGGCCTCTACGACGTTCTCGAACTGGTACTCGACCGCGGCCTGGTGATCGACGCCTTCGTGCGCGTCTCCCTGGTCGGCATCGAGATCCTGAAGATCGACGTGCGGGTCGTCGTCGCGAGCGTCGACACCTACCTGCGCTTCGCCGAGGCCTGCAACCGCCTCGATCTGGAATCCGGACCCAACAAGAGCCCCGGCCTGCCGGACGTGGTCGGCCAGGTCACCGAGTCCGGCGCACGCGGCAAGTCCAAGGGCGCGCTCTCCGGCGCCGCCGAGACCATATCCGACGCGTTCAAGCAGGCCCGCGAGGAGGGCGAAGAGCGGCCCCGCACCCGCAAGGCCGCGGCCCGCCGCAAGGAGGAGCAGGAGTGAGCACGTACGTCTACGGGATCACCGCCCGTTCGCACCCGGCGCTCCCCGAGGGGATGACCGGCGTGGGCGATCCGGCCCTGCCCGTACGGGTCCTCGTCGCGGGGGAGCTGGCCGCCCTGGTCAGCGAGGCCCCCGAGAACCTGCGCCCCAAGCGCCGGGATCTGCTCGCCCACCAGAACGTGCTCGCCGAGGCGGGCGCCGGCGGCTGCGTGCTGCCCATGCGGTTCGGCAACGTGGCCCCCGACGACGACACCGTCACCCAGGTCCTCCAGGAGCGCGCCGACCACTACCGGGAGCGGCTCGCGGCCCTGGAGGGCAAAGTCGAGTACAACGTCAAGGCCAACCACATCGAGGAGGCCGTCCTGCACCTGGTGATGGCCGAGCAGCCGGACGTACGCGCCCTGGCGGAGGCCAACCGCACGGCGGGCGGCGGGAGTTACGACGACAAGCTGCGCCTCGGCGAGATGGTCGCCGGCGCCGTCAAGGCACGGGAGGCCGCGGACGCCGCCGAGGTGCGGGCCCAGCTGGAGCCGGCCGCCGCCGCGGTGAGCTCCGGCCCCCAGTCCACCGGCTGGCTGCTCAACGACTCGTTCCTGGTGGCCCGCGACACCGCGGAGGAGTTCCTGGCCGCCGTCGAGCGGGTCCGCGCCGGCCATTCCCACCTGGAGCTGCGCGTCAACGGCCCGCTGCCGCCGTACAGCTTCGTCGAGCCGGGCCCCGCCCAGCCCGCGGAGGCCACCGCCCCGGCCCCCTAAGGGCGCGGCCCGCCCCACGAGGACGGCCCGGACGGAGAGCGGAAGGAGGATCCCATGGGGCTGATCAAGGAAGTGCTGCTGCTGCCCTTCGCGCCCGTGCGCGGCAGCGGCTGGGCGATCAACCAGGTGCTCCGCGAGGCGGAACGGATCTACTACGACCCCGCCACCGTACGGGCCGAACTCGCCCGCCTCGAAGAACAGCTGAACGCGGGCGAGATCACCGAGGAGGAGTTCGACCGGCGCGAGGACGAACTGCTCGACCGGCTGGAGGCCCAGCAGGGCCCCGGCGACACCACAGGCAACGGAACGGGACGATGAACCGAACGGCACTGGGCCTCGCCGTAGGGGCCGGATACTTCCTGGGACGCACCAGGAAACTGAAGATGGCACTCGCGGTCGGCTCGCTCGTGGCGGGCAAGAAGCTCAACCTCGGTCCGGGTGCGCTCGCCGACCTCGCCCGCCGGCAGCTGCGGGACAACCCGCAGTTCAAGGAGATCGGCGACCAGCTGCGCAGCGATCTGCGGGGCGTCGGCAAGGCGGCCTCCGGGGCCATGGTCGAACGGCAGATGAGCAGCCTCGCCGACCGCCTGCACGACCGTACGGCCCAGATGCGCGGCGAACTCTCCGGCGAGAAGGCGGACGGGGGCGGCGACGAGCGGGAGGACGAGGACCGCGAGACCCGCGACGACGACCGCGACAGCGGGCGGGACGACGGGGACGGCGACCGCGAGGGCCGGGACGAGGACCGCGCGGCCGGGAAGTCCAGCGACCGGAAGCCCGCCGCCAGGAAGACCGCGGCGCGGCGTACGGGCACGACGGAGAAGCGGGGCCCCGCGAAGAAGACGGCGGCCAAGAAGACCGGCGCCCAGCGTCAGACGGCCGCGAAGAAGCAGGCCGGCTCGCGCCGCGGCGGTTCCGCGAAGGGCGGTGACGAACGATGACCGACACCGTGGGTTCCGCGGCCTCGGCCGCCGGGCGGGCCAAGGGCGCCGCCAAGGACGCAGGGCCGCTCGCCGACCTCGCCCACAGCGAGGCCGCCGACCGGCTGAAGGAGGAGGCGCAGGAGTACCTGTCCGCGCAGGCCCAGCGGCTGCTCACCGGCCTCGGACGCAAGCTCGGCGAGACCACCGGCAAGCTGAACGACATCGCGGAGGGCAACAGCCCCGGCTTCGCGAAGCTCGCGCTCGACGGCGGCCGCAAGCTCGCCGAGGGCAAGGGCCCGCTGCGCACCGCGCTGGAACTCGGCGCCTCCCGCGCCAAGGACAGCGTCACGGACGCCGTCAAGAACCTCGGCGGCGGCAAGAAGGGCAAGGGCCGCGGCGGCAACAAGCCCACCGTGATCATGGAGTCCATCGACGTGGGCGTGCCGCTGCGCACCGCCTACGACCAGTGGACGCAGTTCCAGGACTTCTCGACCTTCGCGCACGGCGTCAAGAGCGTCTCCCGCGCGGGCGACACCGAGACCGACTGGCAGGCGAAGATCTTCCTGTCCAGCCGCAGCTGGAAGGCCCGCACCACCGAGCAGATCCCCGACCAGCGCATCCAGTGGACCTCCGAGGGCGCCAAGGGCAGCACCAAGGGCGTCGTCACCTTCCACGCCCTCGGGGACAACCTGACGAGGATCCTGCTGGTCATCGAGTACTACCCGAGCGGCCTCTTCGAGAAGACCGGCAACCTGTGGCGCGCCCAGGGCCGCCGGACCAGGCTGGACCTGAAGCACTTCGCCCGCTTCATCACCCTCAAGGCGGAGGCGGAGGACGGCTGGCGCGGCGAGATCCGCGACGGCGAGGTCGTCCGCAGTCACGAGGACGCGGTCGCGGAGGAGGAGTCCCGGGAATCCGAGGAGGAGTCCGGGGAATCCGGGGAGCCGGAGGAATCCGAGGAGCCGGAGGACCAGGACCAGGAGCCCGAGGGCCGGGCCGGGGACCGGGAATCGGAGGAGCCCGAGGAGTACGAGGACGAGGGCTCGTACGAGGACGAGGACGAAGCCGGGGAGCCGGAAGAGGACGAGGAGGAGCTGGAGGACGAGTACGAGGACGAGGAGCCCGAGGACGAGGAGTACGAGGGCGACGAGGAGGAAGAGCCCGAGTACGCCGATCGCGGGAGCCGTCGATGACGACCCCCGCCCCCCGGTCGGGCGGGTTCGCCGAACCGTACGGCCACAGCTCGGGCGCGAACCTCGCCGACATCCTGGAACGCGTCCTCGACAAGGGTGTCGTCATCGCCGGTGACATCCGGATCAACCTGCTCGACATCGAACTGCTCACCATCAAGCTGAGGCTCATCGTGGCTTCGGTGGACAAGGCGAAGGAGATGGGGATCGACTGGTGGGAGAGCGACCCGGCCCTGTCCTCACGGGCCCGCCGGGACGAGCTGACCCGGGAGAACGCCGAGCTGAGAGAGCGGCTGGCCCGGCTGGAGGAACTGGAGCCGGGCCGCGCCCGGAAGGAGGCGCCATGAGCGGACTGCGTTATGTGTATGCCGTCTGCCGTCCCCTCGGGGCACCCCTCCAGGCCCAGCTGACGGGTGTCGGGGGCGCCCCGCCGGCCCTGCTGTCCCACCGCGGCCTGGTCGCGGTGGTCAGTACGGTCCCCGAGGCCGACTTCTGCGAGGAGGGGCTCAAGGCCCACCTGGAGGACCTGGACTGGCTGGCCGCGACCGCCCGCGCCCACCAGGGCGTGATCGACGCGCTCACCACCGTCACCACCCCGCTGCCGCTGCGCCTCGCGACCGTCTTCCGGGACGACAGCGGGGTGCGCAGCATGATGGAGGCCCGCGAGGCGGACTTCCTGGGCGCCCTGGACCGGCTGGACGGCCGGGTGGAGTGGGGCGTCAAGGTGTTCACGGAGCCGCCGCCCGCCGAACCCGCCGCGCCGGCCGGCGCGTCCGGCAAGCCCATGAGCGGCCGGGACTATCTGCGCCGCCGCCGCGCGGACACCCGCGCCCACGAGGCGGACCTCCAGGCCGCCGAGGCCTTCGCGGACGCCCTGCACGAGCGGCTGTGCGCGCACGCCGAGGACTGCCGGCTGCACCCTCCGCAGAACGCCTCGCTGTCCGGCGCCCGCGGCCGCAATGTGCTCAACGCGGCCTATCTGGTGCCCCGCGACCGGTCCGAGGAGTTCGTGGAACTGGTGGACCGCACGAAGGACGAGGCCGGCGGGCTCCGGGTGGAGCTGACCGGGCCGTGGGCCGCGTACTCGTTCAGCGGGCTCGCCGAGGAGGACGCGCGGCACGGTGCGCGGGCGGGGGAGGGCCGGTGACCGTCGTGGAGCGCCGGGAGATCGCCCTGGTCGACCTGCTGGACCGGCTGCTGGCGGGCGGCGTCGTCATCGCCGGCGACCTCACGCTGCGCATCGCCGACGTGGACCTGGTCCGCATCGACCTGAACGCGCTGATCAGCTCGGTCAACGAAACCGTGCCCTCGCCGTTCGAGATACCGCTCGAAGCGCCGTCCGGGCCGCTTGCGAAGGAGCTGTGATGTCCGCGCGCAACCGGCTCGACCTCGAACCCGACACCGTCGAGCGCGACCTGGTGAAACTCGTCCTGACCGTGGTGGAGCTGCTGCGCCAGCTGATGGAGCGGCAGGCGGTACGGCGCTTCGACACCGGCGACCTGACCGAGGAGCAGGAGGAGCGGATCGGGCTCACCCTGATGCTCCTGGAGGACCGGATGGCGGAACTCCGCAACCGCTACGGCCTGCGCCCCGAGGACCTCAACCTGGACCTCGGTCCCCTCGGCCCACTGCTGCCCCGCGACTGACACACAGGGGAGGGGCACACCGGGGCGCTCAGGAACGCCCCGGTGCTCACGCCTCCTTGCGGCACAGGATCTCTCCGTGCAGTACCGCGAACCAGCCGTCCTCCCGCCGTCCCCACTCCCGCCAGGCGTCCGAGATGGCCCGCAGCCGCTCGGGCGTGGCATGGCCGGATGCCGTGGCCCGTTCGGCGTAGGCGGAGGCGAGGGTGCGGTCCGCCCACAGGCCGCTCCACCAGGCGCGCTCCTCCTCGGTGGCGAAGGTCCAGGTGCCGCAGGTCGCGGTGATGTCCCGCAGCCCCGCGGCCAGCGCCCAGGACTTCAGCCGGCGCCCGGCGTCCGGCTCGCCTCCGTTGGCCCGCGCCACCCGCTCGTACAGCTCCAGCCAGTCGTCCAGGCCCGGCACCGCCGGGTACCAGGTCATCGCCGCGTAGTCGGCGTCCCGTACGGCGATGAACCCGCCCGGCTTCGTCACCCGCCGCATCTCGCGCAGCGCCTGCACCGGGTCGCCCACGTGCTGGAGCACCTGGTGGGCGTGGACCACGCAGAAGGTGTCGTCCGGGTAGTCCAGGGCGTGCACGTCGGCGACCGCGAAGTCGACGTTGGCGAGCCCGCGCGCGGCGGCCGTCTCCCGCGCCTGCTCCAGGATGCCGGGGGCCTGGTCGACGCCGGTCACATGCCCGTCCGGCACCAGCTCGGCCAGATCGGCGGTGATGGTGCCGGGCCCGCAGCCGATGTCCAGGACCCTCATGTGCGGCTTGAGCGAACCGAGCAGGTAGCCCGCGGAGTTGGCGGCGGTGCGCCAGGTGTGCGAGCGCAGCACCGACTCGTGGTGCCCGTGCGTGTAGACGGCCGTCTCCCGTGCTTTCGCCATGCCCGTACCCCTTCTCGTCGCACCGGCCGGACCCGGCCCGCGTCACGGTTCACGGTACGCGCAGCGACCGTATGGCGAGACCTGCGTTTCGCCATACGGACTGATGGGCCGTCAGGACGACTCGGGCAGCGGACGGTAGACCGTCAGCGCCTCCGGCAGCTTCTCCACCGTCACCTCGCCCGAGACGGTCGTGACCTCCCCGTCGTACGCCAGCGGGGTGCCGGGCGCCAGGCCGGTCAGCCGCAGCCGGTTCACCTGGACGGCCGCATGGGCGGGCGAGCGGGTCAGGGGTCCCGCGGCGGCCGCGGCCAGCAGCCGCAGCGCGGCCCGGCCGCTGCCGTGCACCACCCGCACGTCCAGCAGTCCGTCGGCCAGGTCGTTGCGGCGACCCGGCGCGAGTCCCATCCGGTGGTAGACGCCGTTGCCGGCGAACAGCAGCCACAGCGGCCGCCGTTCACCGCCCACCTCCACCTCCAGCGGATGTTGCCCCGCGCGCAGCACCCGCAGCGCGCCGAGCAGCCCGGCCGGCCAGCTGCCGATCCGGTGCGACCAGGAGTCGCGGGCGCGCACCAGCTCGGGGTACGCCCCGAGGCTCAGCGTGTTCAGGAACAGGCCCTGTTCGCCGTCGGAGACGAAGCGGCCCACGTCCACCCGCACCGCCTCGCCCTTGCGCACCGCACGGGCCAGGTCGCGCTCGTCCTCCACGCCCAGATCGTGGGCGAAGTGGTTCAGGGTGCCGCCCGGCAGCACGGCCAGCGGCAGCCCGTGGCGCAGGGCGACGGCGGCGGCCGTGTTCACGGTGCCGTCGCCGCCGCACACCCCGAGCACCCGCGCCCGCGCCGCCGCCTTCGCGAGCGCGTCGCCCGCCTCCTCGGGCTCGCACTCCACGACCTCCGCACGCGGCAGCGCCGCCCGCAGCCCGCCCACCCGGTCCGCGGTGCCCGAGCCCTGGTTGACGACCATCACCAGACCCTCGCCCTCCACCAGCGCGGGCACCTCGGCGCGCGGCCGGGCGCCGGGCACCGTCGCGGTGCGAGCCGGCACGAGGCGCTCCACCAGGAAGGCGGCGCCCGCGCCCAGCGCCGCGCCGGCCAGCACGTCGCTCGGGAAGTGCACCCCGGTGTAGACGCGGGAGGCGGCCACCGAGAGCGCCAGCGGCGCCACCGCCGCGCCCCACGCGGGGGACTCCAGGGCGACCCCGGTGGCGAAGGCGGCCGCCGACGCCGCGTGGCCCGAGGGGAAGGAGGTGGTGAACGGCTGGTGCCGCAGCCGCCGCCCCAGGGGCACCGGGTCGAGCAGCGGCCGGGCCCGGCGCACCGAGCGCTTGCCGAGCGTGTTGACGGTCGCGGAGGCCACGGCGAGCGAGGCCAGGCCCCGTACGGCGGCCCGCCGGGCCCGCGGCGTACGGCTCGCCGCCACCGCGGCGGCCACGGCGCCCCACAGCACCCCGTGGTTGGCGGCGCGGCTCAGCCGGGGCAGCACGTGTTCGGCCCCCGGCCAGTTCCAGCGGGCGGCCCGCTCGAAGAGGCGGCCGTCGGCGGCGAGCAGCCGCTCGTACAGGGGGTGCGGGGCGGCGGTCGGGGCGGTCAGATCCACGTCCGGAGTCTCCGTCTTGTTCATAGGGGTGCGGATACCCTGAAGTGCCCGTTTCCTGTCCCGCGACGGCCAGTCCCGCGGGGACGCCGCCCGGACGCCGCGAGGAGGACGCCCGGATGCGCCTGCTCCTGATCCGCCACGGCCAGACCACGTCCAATGTGCGCAACCTGCTGGACACCGCCGCACCCGGACCGGGGCTCACCTCGCTCGGCGAGGCACAGGCCGCCGCGCTGCCGCGGGCGCTGGCCGCCGAGGACATCGACGCCCTGTACGCCTCCCCGCTGATCCGCACCCAGCTCACCGCCGCCCCGCTGGCCCTGGCACGGGGGCTCGGAGTGACCGTCCGCGACGGCATCCGGGAGCTGTCCGCGGGCCACCTGGAGATGCTGCCCGGCGACGCCCCCGAGGCCCAGTCCTACATGCGCACCGTCTTCGCCTGGTCGGCCGGGCACACCACGCTGCGCGTCCCCGGCGGGGAGAGCGGCGAGGAGGCACTCGCGCGCTACGACGCCGTGATCGAGGAGGCGTACGGCAGCGGCGCCGCGACGGCCGCCCTGGTCAGCCACGGCGCCGCGATCCGGATGTGGACCGCGGCCCGCGCCCGCAACATCGACGTCGCCTTCGCCGCCGCGCGCCCGCTGGCCAACACCGGCGTGATCACCCTGGAGGGCGACCCCGGCACCGGCTGGCGGGTCCTGACCTGGGAGACCCACACCATCGAGCCCCCGGGCGCGCCCGGCCCGACGGGAGAGCCTCTGGACACCAGCGGCTGAAACCGGGGCGACCCGAGGGGGCCACCGGGGAAGGCGCACGGGCAACCGCGAGTCCCCCCGCGCCCACTGCCGCCGTCGCGTTCGCGTGTATGGCGTTGGGGGGCCGTCGCGTTCGCATGCATGGCGTTGGGCGGCCGTCGCGTTCGCGTGCATGGTGTTCGGTGGCCCTAGCGTCCGCGCGCACGGCATTCCGCAGTCCCTGGCCTCGGCGCCCCCGCTGCGGTCCTGCGCCCCGCGGCGGCCCCCGCGCCTACTGCGGCTCGGCGTCCCCCCCCCGGCGCCCCAGCGCCTCCGCGCGCCCTGCGGCCCTGTGTGGCACCGCCGCCTGCGGCTCTCGTGTTCTCCGCGCGCCCGCACCGCGTCCCCCAGCGCCCCCGCGCGCCCTGCGGCGGCCCCGCCCCCGTCCCCTCCGTCAGCCCCCCCCCGCACCGCGCCCCTGCGGCCCCCCGCGCCCCCGCGGCCCCCCTGCGCCCCTCGTGGCCCCTCGCGGCCCCCGCGCCCCCGCGGCCTCCCGCGCCACCGCGCCCCCCGCCCCCTCCGCCGGCCCCCGCCCCGCACCCCCTCCGCATCCGCCCCGCCTCACAGGATCGCGCTTGCCCGCCCCCTTCGATATCGGTTTGCCCCGCTCCGCCCCCGGCCCGGAGAATGCCTCCCCATGGGACATCTGGAAGCCGCACACCTCGAATACCACCTCCCCGACGGGAGGACGCTGCTCGGCGATGTCTCCTTCCGGGTCGGCGAAGGCTCCGCCGTCGCCCTGGTCGGCCCGAACGGCGCGGGCAAGACCACCCTGCTGCGGCTGATCTCCGGCGAGCTGAAGCCGCACGGCGGCTCGGTCACCGTCAGCGGCGGCCTCGGCGTGATGCGCCAGTTCGTGGGCTCCGTGCGCGACCAGACCACCGTGCGCGACCTGCTGGTCTCCGTCGCCACGCCCCGGATCCGCGAGGCGGCGAAGGCCGTGGACGAGGCCGAGCACGCCCTCATGACGGTGGACGACGAGGCCGCCCAGCTGGCCTACGCGCAGGCGCTCGCCGACTGGGCCGAGGCGCGCGGCTACGAGGCCGAGACCCTATGGGACATGTGCACCACCGCCGCGCTCGGGATGCCGTACGACAAGGCGCAGTGGCGCCAGGTGCGCACCCTGTCCGGCGGCGAGCAGAAGCGCCTGGTGCTGGAGGCGCTGCTGCGCGGCACCGACGAGGTCCTGCTTCTCGACGAACCGGACAACTACCTGGACGTACCCGGCAAGCGGTGGCTGGAGCAGCAGCTCAAGGAGACCCGCAAGACGGTCCTGTTCGTCTCCCACGACCGTGAACTCCTCGCCCGCGCCGCCGAGAAGATCGTCTCCGTCGAACCGGGACCGGCTGGCGCGGACGCCTGGGTGCACGGCGGCGGCTTCGCCACCTACCACGAGGCCCGCCGCGAACGCTTCGCCCGCTTCGAGGAGTTGCGCCGCCGCTGGGACGAGAAGCACGCCCAGCTGAAGAAACTCGTCCTGAACCTCCGTCAGGCCGCCGCCGTCAGCCACGAGATGGCCTCGCGCTACGCCGCCGCGCAGACCAGGCTGCGCAAGTTCGAGGAGGCGGGACCGCCCCCCGAGCCGCCGCGCGAGCAGGACATCAGCATGCGCCTGAAGGGCGGCCGTACCGGGGTGCGCGCGGTCACCTGCGAGGCGCTGGAACTGACCGGCCTGATGAAACCGTTCGACCTTGAGGTGTTCTACGGCGAACGGGTCGCCGTCCTCGGCTCCAACGGCTCCGGCAAGTCCCACTTCCTGCGCCTGCTGGCCGGGGAGGACATCGCGCACTCGGGGCAGTGGAAGCTCGGCGCCCGCGTCGTACCCGGCCACTTCGCGCAGACCCACGCGCACCCCGAACTCCAGGGCCGCACCCTGCTGGACATCCTGTGGAAGGAGCACGCCCAGGACCGGGGCGCCGCCATGTCCCGGCTGCGCCGCTACGAGCTGACCCAGCAGGCCGAGCAGTCCTTCGAGCGGCTGTCCGGCGGCCAGCAGGCCCGCTTCCAGATCCTGCTGCTCGAACTCGCGGGCGCCACCGCCCTGTTGCTGGACGAACCGACCGACAACCTGGACCTGGAGTCGGCCGAGGCCCTCCAGGAGGGTCTTGAGGCGTTCGACGGCACGGTCCTCGCGGTCACCCACGACCGCTGGTTCGCCCGCTCCTTCGACCGCTTCCTGGTCTTCGGCACCGACGGTCACGTCCGCGAGACCCCGGAGCCGGTGTGGGACGAGCGCCGCGTGCAGCGGGCCCGGTAGCCGCCGCCGGGGCCGCCGCCGGGATGCGGGAGGCCGCGGGTCCGGGATGTTCGTACAGTGGACTGAGGAACGCGGGTACCCGGACCCCATGAACGGACACGACGAGCGGGGCACCACCATGACCGGAGTCGACCCCAGCCGACTGGACGACCAGCAGCTCATGAAGGAGCTGGAGACGATCCACCGCACGCGCCACGACACCCTCCTGTACGGCTCGAACGACGCGCTGCGGGCCCACAACGAGCGCATGGCGCAGCTGGAGGGTGAGTATCTGCGCCGCAACCCGCGCCGCGTGGTCAGCGCGGCCCGCACCCGCGAGGGCGCCCGCGAGCGCCACCCCGGCGAATCGGTGACGCCGGGGCAGTCGGGCACCTGACCTGCCTGACCTGGCAGGAACCCAGGAGAAGGGGGGCCGGCCCACCGCGGACACTGTTGGTAAATGGTTTGGCCCCTGTGCGTGACGTCGGCCTTCATCGCCTGGTTGTGGGTGGTGAAGGCCGACGATGCGTTATGGGGAGGGTGTCGGTGTCGCTGAGGGAACCGGGTCTGGGTGAGATTCTGCCGGAGACAGAGCGGGTGGCTCGGGCGGTGTGTCCGGACGGAACGCCGGCGATGCGGCTGCGTGATGAGTTCGGGGACGTTTTCACCGGTGAGGCGTTCGCCTCCCTGTTCCCGCGCCGCGGTCGTCCAGCAGTCCCGCCGGGGCATTGGCGCTGGTCACGGTGTTGCAGTTCGCTGAAGGACTGTCCGATCGGCAGGCCGCTACCGCAGTGCGGGTGAGGATCGACTGGAAGTACGCCCTCGGGCTGGAGCTGACCGATACCGGCTTCGACTACTCGGTGCTCAGCGAGTTCCGAGCCCGCCTGGTGAAGGGTCAGATGGCCGATGAACTCTTCGAGCAGGTGCTTCGAGCGGCCAAGGAACGAGGGCTGCTGAAGACATCGGGCCGGGCCCGGACCGATTCTGCCCGGGTCCTGGCGGCGATTCGGGCGGTCGACCATGCAGAGATGGTCGGAGAGACACTACGGGCAGCCCTGAACGCGCTCGCCGCAGCGTGCCCGCAGTGGCTGGCCTCGCAGGTGGATGCCGACTGGTTCGACCGCTATGGGCACCGGGTGGAGGAAGCGAGGCTGCCCCGCGGCAAGGAGAAGCGCCAGGCGTGGATCGAGCAGGCCGGGGTGGACGGGATACTCCTGTTGGAAGCGGTCTTCTCCCCACAGACTCCTCGCCGGGCGCGGTCGCTGGAGGCGGTCGAGCTGCTGCGGCAGATCTGGGTGCAGAACTTCCAGATCGTCGACGGGGCCGTCTGCCGACGGGATGCCAACAACGTACCTCCGGGCCGGTTACGGCCCTTCTCGCCGTATGACGCCGACGCTCGCGCCGGCGCCAAGCGAGGCACCGGGTGGACCGGCTACCTGGTGCAGCTGACCGAGACGTGCGAGCCGGACGCGCCCAACTTGATCACTCATGTCGCCACCACTGACGCGTCCGTGAGCGACGTGAAGATGATCAGTGCCATCCACGCTGACCTGCGTGCTCACGGCAGGGTCCCCGCCGTGCATCTGGTGGACGCGAACTATGTCGATGGCCAGGGCCTGGCTGACGCCGGAGAAGCGGGCATCGAGCTGGTGGGACCGATCCAGCGCAACACCACCGCCCAGTCATTCGGTCCCTTCGCCACCGACGCCTTCACCGTGGACTGGGAGAACAAACGAGTCACCTGCCCCAACGGGAAGGTCGCCGACCACTGGTATCCGCGTGTCTCCTCGCATGGAATTCCGGTGATCCGGGTCCGGTTTCCCGCAGCTGACTGCCGGTCCTGCCCGGACGTGAATGACTGCGCGCCCTCCAAGGGCGGCAGGGGCCGGGAGATCAGGCTGCGGGAGAAGGCCGTACACGAGGTCACGAGGACGAACCGTGCTGCCCAGCGGAGCCCGGAGTGGCGGAGCGTCTGCCAGCACCGACAGGGCATCGAGGCCACCGTCTCCCAAGGCGTCCGAGCCTTCGGCCTTCGGCGGTCCCGCTACCGGGGTTACCCCAGAACCCGACTGCAGCACCTCTTCACCGCCACTGCGATGAACCTCGCCCGGCTCGATGCCTGGATCACCGGAACACCCCGAGCCGGGACCCGTATCTCCCGCTTCGAACGATTGCGCCCCGCAGCCTGATGGCAGCGGGACGCAGTGGGAGTCTCATTTACCAACGGTGTCCACCGCGGGCCGGCCCCCCTTTTACGCGCAGTGCGACCCCTCAGCCGGCCTCTCCCGCGAACACGTGCAGGAACGCGTCGCAGAACGCCTTCAGATCGTCCGGCTTACGGCTGGTCACCAGCTGGTTGGACCCGTGGTCGCAGATCTTGACCTGCTCGTCCACCCAGGTGCCGCCCGCGTTGCGGATGTCCGTCTTCAGGCTCGGCCAGGAGGTCAGCACCCGGCCCCGTACGACGTCCGCCTCCACCAGCGTCCACGGCGCGTGGCAGATCGCGGCGACCGGCCGCCCCTGCTCGAAGAAGTCCTTCACGAACGCGACGGCCTTCTCGTCCATTCGCAGGAAGTCCGGGTTCGCCACCCCGCCGGGCAGCACCAGGCCCCCGAAGGAACCGGCGTCCGCCTCGCCGACCACCTCGTCCACGTCGAAGGTGTCCGCCTTGTCGAGATGGTTGAACCCCTGAACCTTCCCGGACTCGGTCGACACCAGCACCGGCTGGTGCCCCGCGTCCGCGGCCGCCTTCCACGGCTCGGTCAGCTCAACCTGCTCGACGCCCTCGGGCGCCACCAGAAACGCGATTCGCATGATCCTCGTACTCCTTTCCCGGCGTCCCGGTCCGCCTCGGCGTTCCGGGCGCGCCGCTTCCTTTCCCTGTCCGCACGCGCGCAGCGCAGCAGCTCCTCGCCGTACGGCAGCAGCACACAGGCACCGATCGCGAGCAAGACGCCCGCCAGATAGCCCGCCGACAGCGGGCGCCGGCGCCGCAGCAGACGCCAGGCGTCCGGATCGCCGCGCCCGCCGCGCAGCAGCGAGCGCACCTGATCGGCGTGCAGACACATCAGCGAGACCAGCCCGCCGAAGGGCAGCGACTCCAGAAAGCTGTGGATGTGCTGCTCCACCGGCCTGACCTCGCGGTCGCTGTCGACAGCCGTGCGCACGTCCCACAGCGCGGTCGCCTCGTGCACCGCCGCCGCGCCCAGCTGCACGGTCAGCAGCAGCGGATTCACCTCGTAGCGCAGGGTCAGCGCGATGGGCGCGCCCACCTCGGCCATCATCAGCGCGTGGATCAGGGACTCCTTGGTCCCCGTCGTGTCCTCGATGCGGGTGCGCCGGTGCATCGCCCAGTCGGCGAGCCCCGGCACGAACCAGCCGGGCAGCAGCCCGTAGAGCAGGAACCGGGTGGTGACGTCGCCGACATCGACGGTGGCGCCCCGCGCGATCCGTGCCGCCTGGTCCTCGCTCATCCGCCGCCCGCCAGTGCCTCGGCCAGCTGCTGCACATTGCGGTACCGCTCGCCGCGCGGCAGCCGGGCCACCGCGTCCACCAGCGGGTCCGGCGCGTTGTCCCGGCGCAGGGCCGAGACCAGCTCGCCGGGCCGCGCCGGGAAGGTGCTGCGGCTCAGGTTGCGGGCCAGCTCCAGCCGCACCCGTTCCAGGGACGCGGGAGAACCGATCCCGCCGACCGGGCCGCCGGTCACCTCCGGGTCGTCGTCGGCGGCGGGCTCCGGGTCGTGCCACTCCTCGACCCGGGTGGGGTGCCCGGACCGCAGCAGCCCCTTGAGCTCGTGCTTCATCTCGTCGTCCCGGTGCACGTTCAGCCGGTCACTGCCTCGCTGCATATCTCCCTCCAGGGGTCGAACGTCCGCACCGCGTACCCGGTGCGGCAGCACCGACACCGCCCCTCACTGCCGGGTGCGGCCCGGCAGGAACTCCTGGACCTTCGCCTTCAGCCCCTGCTTGACCACCGAACCCCGGTCCGGGTCGCCCTTGAGGATGGAGGAGGCCGTGGCCTCCATCTGCTCCCAGGTGGCGTGCGGCGGGATCGGCGGCACGGCGGGGTCGGTCAGGAACTCGATCAGGCAGGGCCGGTCCGCGGCGAGCGCCGCCCGCCAGCCCGCCTCGACGTCCTCGGGCTTCTCCACCCGGATGCCCTCCAGGCCGAGCGAGCGCGCGAAGGCGGCGTACTGCACGTCCGGGATCTCCTGCGACGGCAGGAAGGACGGCGCGCCCTCCATGGCCCGCATCTCCCACGTCACCTGGTTCAGATCCTGGTTGTTCCAGACCGCGACCACCAGCCGCGGGTCCGTCCAGCGGTCCCGGTACTTGGCCGCGGTGATCATCTCCGCCAGCCCGTTCATCTGCATCGCGCCGTCGCCGACCAGCGCGACCACCGGCCGGTCCGGGTGCGCGAACTTCGCCCCGATGGCGTACGGCACACCGGGTCCCATCGTCGCGAGCGTCCCGGACAGCGAGCCGCGCATGCCGGGCCGCATGGTGATGTGCCGCGCGTACCAGTTGGCCACCGAACCCGAGTCGGAGGTGAGGATCGCGTTGTCCGGGAGCAGCGGATCGAGGGCCCGCGCCACGTACTCCGGGTTGATCGGGTCCGCTTCGAGGGCGGCCCGCCGGTCCATCGTCTCGTGCCAGCGCCGCACGTTCGCGGCCACCGTGTCGGCCCACTCCCGGCCGCCCCGGTCGGTCTCCAGCAGCGGGATCAGCCGCCGCAGCGTCTCCCGCGCGTCGCCGACGAGGTTCACCTCGTACGGGTACCGCATCCCGATCATGTGCGGGTCGAGATCGATCTGCACGGCGCGCGCCTTGCCGAACTCCGGCATGAACTGGGTGTACGGGAACGAGGACCCGATGGTCAGCAGCGTGTCGCAGTCCCGCATCAGCTCGTACGACGGCCGGCTGCCCAGCAGCCCGATCGGTCCGGTGACGTACGGCAGCTCGTCGCTGAGCACGTCCTTGCCGAGCAGCGCCTTGGCGACGCCCGCGCCGAGCAGCTCCGCGATCTCCCGCACCTCGGCGACCGCGCCCGCGGCGCCCTGCCCGATCAGGATCGCCGGCTTGTCGCCCGCGTTCAGCACCTCCGCGGCCCGGCGCAGCGCCTCGTCCGTCGGGGTCGCCGTCCACTCGCTCATGCCCAGGCTGGAGGGCACCATCTTGAACGCGTGCGTCGGCGGCGAGTAGTCCAGCTCCTGCACATCGCCGGGGATGATGAGGGCGGTCGGGCAGCGCCGCGCGTACGCCGTGCGGATCGCCCGGTCCAGCACGTTCGGCAGCTGCTCGGGCACCATCACCGTCTCCACGAACTCGGAGGCGACGTCCTTGTACAGCGTGTGGAGGTCCACTTCCTGCTGGTATGAGCCGCCCATCGCGGTGCGGTTGGTCTGGCCGACGATCGCCAGCACCGGGACGTGGTCGAGCTTGGCGTCGTACAGGCCGTTCAGGAGGTGGATGGCGCCCGGCCCGGAGGTCGCCGCGCACACACCGAGGCGCCCGCTGAACTTCGCGTACCCGACCGCCTCGAACGCGGACATCTCCTCGTGCCGGGACTGGATGAAGCGCGGCTTGTCCCCGGCGCGGCCCCAGGCGGCGAGCAGCCCGTTGATGCCGTCGCCCGGATAGGCGAACACCTGCTCGACATCCCAGGCGCGCAAACGCTCCAGGATGTGGTCGGACACCTTCGTGCTCATGGAGGGACCTCCCGGTGGGGTTGCGGAGCGGACGATCCGGTCAGCGTTGACCGAGTCTCCGGTGGGCAGACCGGAAAACCTCTCGGGGCCGGTGACTCCGGCGCGAGGCCCCATTCGCGCCACACCGTCACCCGGCTGGCCGTCCGCGTCCCGCGAATGGGGCCCGGCCGCGCGCGCCGGGGCGTGCGGCGGGCTGTGATGGCTGAGGAGGCAGGAGTACGAGTACCACGCCGGGCGCCGGTCGGCGCGGGTGTCGTACCACCGGCCCCGCCGCCTGTATGACCACGCCGCCCACGCGACACGCCGCCCGCACGACCACGCCCGTGACCCCGCTCGTACGACTGTCAGCCCATCCGCCCGTCAGCCACCTTCCCGCCCACCGGCCGCCATCCACTTCCCGCCGCCCGTCCGTCGTCCTTCTCGCAGTCCGCCGCAGCTCCCGAGGAGCCCCTCCATGCGCCGTACCGCCCGCGCCCTGCCCGTCGCCCTCGCCGCCGGCGCCGCGTTCGCCCTGACCGGTCCCGTCGCCCTCGCCGCGGCGGCCACCCCCGGCGCGGGGTCCGCGACCTGCGCCCCCACGAACGCCCCCGAGCCCCGGATGCCGGGCGCCAGCCGGGCGCCCGCACCCGCGCCGGACCCGGACACGGGAGGCGCCGCGGGCCGCGTGCCCGGACCCACGTCCCGCGCGAGCGGGGGCCCCGACACCCGCGCGAGCGGCGGCCCCGGCACACCGTGCGCCGGGACCGGGACCGGCAGCCAGTGCCGGGCGGGGGAGAGCTGTACCGGTGACGCGCGCCAGTGCGCCGGCGCCAGAAGCGGGTCCTGCGCCGACGACGACCACGCGTGCGACGGCGCACGCTCCGGCGCCTGCGCGGACTCTGACGACGACTCCTGCCGCGAACCCCGCACCTCCTCCAGGGACTCCGACGGCACCGACGACTCCTCCCGCTCCCACGACTCCCGCGACACCTACGACGACGGCGGCGGCGACGACCGCAACGGCGACACGGGCTGGAGCCCCGGAGAGGGCGACGACGAGGGCGACGGGGGTGACGGCTGCGCCGCGGGCGGCACCGGCAGCGGACACGGTGTCGCCGCCGGCGCGGGCGGCACCTTCGGCGACTCGGTCCCCGCCCTGGCCGCCGGCGCGGCCCTGATCGCCGCCGCCTGCGCGGGCGCCGGCTACCGGATCCACGGCCGTGTCCGCGACGGCGCGGGGGAGCGGCCCATGGGCATGTGACCCGCACAACTCCCGCGCCGGCCATGGAGTTACGCCCAGCGGGTACACAGCATCCCGAGGGAGACCACCCGACCCACCAGACACCAGAACACCGGAACAGCGGAACACCGGAACCACCCACCGTTCGCCGCGCCCTCGGCACCGTCCGGCGCGGGGCGGGACGCGACCCCCGGGCGGCACACCGGACGGCCCGGCCCAGGGCGGGCGGCACCACGGACTGCGCGGAGGCGGACATGCGGCGGACGGACCCCGAGGGCCACGGCCCGGTCCGCTACGGCCCCCCGCTGCCCGGCGACGGCCTGCCCGTGCTCCCCGAACTGACCGCCGTGGTCGCCGCCGCCGCGGGCCGCGCCGACGCCCCGCCCGTGGGCGGCGCCCCCGCCCTGCTGGAGTCGGCCTGCGGCTACTGGACCCGGCGCGCGCTGCCCTGCCTCCCCGACCAGATCGCCGCCGGACCCGGCGCCCCCGCGCTGCTCCTCGCCCTCACCGCCGCGCTCGCCGGAGACGGCGCCGACATCCTCGTACCCCGCCCCTGCGCCGCCTGGTGGGCCCCCTACGCCCGCGTCCTGGGCCGTCCCGTCTTTCATGTGCCGACGCCCGCCGAGAGCGGGGGCGTGCCCGACCCCTACGCGCTGCTGGAGACCGTGCGCCGGGTCCGCGCCGAGGGCGGCGACCCCCGGCTGCTGGTGCTGTCCGTCGCCGACGACCCCACCGCCACCGTCGCCCCGCCCGAACTGCTGCACGAGACCGTGGAGGCAGCCACCGCCGAGGGCCTGCACCTGGTGAGCGACGAGACCTGGCGCGACACCGTGCACGCGCCGCACGACACCGTCCTGCTCAGCCCCGCCGAGATGCGGCCCGACCGGGTCACCGTCGTCACCGACCTGGCCGGGGCCCTGCTGCCGCCCGGCTGGCCCGCCGCCGTCGCCCGCTTCCCCGCCGGTGACAGCGGACGGCGCCTGCACGCACGGGTCCTGGACATCCTCACCGCGCTCGGCGCCCGCCTCGCCGCCCCCGTCGCCGCGGCCGCGTGCTACGCCCTCGACGAACCCCCGCCGGTCACCGAACGCCGCGCGGCCACGGTACGGCTGCACGCCCGCCTGGCCGCCGCCGCGCACGCCGAGGTCACCGCCGCCGGCGCCGTCGCCCGCCCCCCGCAGGCCGGCCGCCACCTCTACGCCGACCTGAGTCCCTTCCGCGAGGCCCTCGCTGCCCAAGGAGTGGGTGACGCACAGGAGTTGGAGGACTTCCTCACCGCGGCGACCGGCATGCCGGCGCCCGGCGGCCACCGCTTCGGCGACGACCTGGCGGCGCCGCGCGTACGACTGGGCACCGGGCCGCTGCTGGCCGGCACGGACGAGGAACGCGCACAAGCCCTCACCTCACCCGCGCCCTGGGAATTGCCCTGTGTGCAAAGCTCGTTGATCTCCTTGAGGTCGGTCCTCGACGATCTCCGCGACGACGCCCAGCGACGGGAGCCCCCTCGATGACGCAGCAGACGCATGAGCCCGGATCGACCCCGCCGTCCGACACCTCACCCACGGCTCCTGTGACCTCGACGGCGACCGCCCCGCCCGCCCCCGGCACACCCCCCTTCCCGCCGCTGGCCGAACCCCGCCCGCTGGGCGAACGCCGGGTGTGGCCGCGCACGTTCCACGACCGGCTCACCGCGCCCCTGCCCGGCCTCAAGGCCCTCGCCCGCTTCGCCCGCGAGGGCGCCGTACGCCCCGACGCCCAGGGCCTCGCCGGCATCTCCCGGCTGCCGTACGCGCCCGCCCCGCTGCCCCGCGCGGGCACCGGCACCCTCGCCGTCACCTGGGCGGGGCACGCGAGCTGGATCGTCCAGGTGGGCGGTCTGACCGTGCTCACCGACCCGGTCTGGTCACGCCGCATCCTCGGCACCCCGGCCCGCATCACCCCCGTCGGAGTGCCCTGGGACCGGCTGCCCCGCGTCGACGCGGTCGTCATCAGCCACAACCACTACGACCACCTGGACGCCCCCACCCTGCGCCGACTCCCGCGCGACACGCCGGTGTTCGCCCCGGCCGGGCTCGGCCGCTGGTTCCGGCGCCGCGAGTTCACCCGCGTCACCGAGCTGGACTGGTGGGAGGGCGCCGAACTGGCGGGCGTGCGCTTCGACTTCGTGCCCGCCCACCACTGGTCCAAGCGCACCCTGACCGACACCTGCCACAGCCTGTGGGGCGGCTGGGTCCTCACCGCACCCGGGGGCCCGCGCCTCTACTTCGCCGGCGACACCGGCTACGGCCACTGGTTCTCCCGCATCGGCCGCCGCTACCCCGGCATCGACCTCGCGCTGATGCCCATCGGCGCCTACGACCCCCGCTGGTGGCTCAGTGATGTCCACTGCGACCCCGAGGAAGCCGTCCAGGCCACCCTCGACCTGGGCGCCCGCCGCATGGCCCCGATGCACTGGGCCACCTTCATCCTCTCGGCGGAACCGGTCCTCGAACCACTGACCCGTGTACAGACCGCCTGGCAAAAGGCGGGCCTGCCCAGAGAAGACCTGTGGGACATGCCGATCGGATCGTCGAGAACCCTCGACTGAAACGCCCCGGACAAGGGGCGCGGGAGGCTGTCCGGACCTCACGCGACCGGTGCGGCGCTACCGGAACCGCCGCACCACACCCGGCACCGCGCTGACCATCACCGTCAGCACCACCGCCACCACCACACCCTCCCACGGCTGGGGAAACAGCGAACCGCCCACGATCCCGATCACCTGGTACGTCGCCGCCCACGCCAGACACGCCGCCACATTCCCCCGCGCGAACCGCCGCAGCCGCCACTCCGCCATCAGACACGCCAGCATCACCGGGATCCGCCCGGCCGGCACCAGCCGGGACAGCACCAGCACCGCCACCCCGTGCTCCGCAAGCTTCCCCCATGCCTGCGCCAGCCGCTCCTCGGGCGCCCGCGACCGTATCGCCGCCAGCCACCGCGACCCGCCCCGCGACCGCATCCCCCGCCACCCCAGCCAGTACAGCGCCGCGTCCCCGAGAAAGGCCGCGAGCGACGCCGTGACGAACACCAGCGCCAGCCCGAACGGCGCCGTCTGGTGGAACGCCACCACCGCCGCCGAACTCACCAGCGCCCCCGTCGGCACCACCGGCACCAGCGCGCCGATCAGCACCAGCAGGAACAACGACGGGTAGCCGAGCGCCTGCTGGGTCGTCTCCGGCGGCACCGCCGACGTCGCCGCTGCGGCCAGCACCGCGGCGGCGGACAGCCGGCTCACCGGGCGGCCGCCGGCCGGACGCGCTCCCCGTGCCCCAGCTTGTGCACCGCCACCTTCGGGGCGGCCAGGGCGGCCAGTCGTACGAACTCGTCGCCCGGCGCGTGGAATTCGTGCGGGCGCACCGCGTCCATGCCGATCGGCCAGTACGTCCCGTAGTGCACCGGCACCGCTGCCTGCGGCGCCAGCCGCTCCAGCGCCCGGGCCGCCCGGCCCGCGTCCAGGTGGCCTTCCCCGAGGAACGGCCCCCAGCCGCCCACCGGCAGCAGCGCCACCTCCACCGGCCCCACCCAGTCGGCCATCGCGTCGAACAGCCCGGTGTCGCCCGCGAAGTAGGTCCGCGCCTCGCCCTCGACGACGAAGCCCAGCGCGGGCGTGCGGTGCGGACCCACCGGCAGCCGCCGCCCGTCGTGCCGTGCGGGCACCACCCGCACCAGCAGGTCGCCGACGCGTATCTCGTCCCCCGGCACCACCTCGGTGACGCGGAGGTGTCGCAGCCGGCGCACGCCGGGCACCACCCGGAGTGCGCCTCGGGGCACAAGCAGGCGCGTGCCCGGATCGAGCGCCCCCAGGGAGGGCAGATGCAGATGGTCGGCGTGCAGATGGGAGACGAGCACCACGTCGGCGCGCCGGGCCTCGGCGGAGGGCAGCGGGCCCCGCCGGCGCCGCAGATGCGCGAGGCGCCGTGCGAACAGGGGATCGGTGAGCACCCGTATGTTCGAATCCTCGATCGTGCAGGTGGCATGACCCCACCAGGTGATCTCCACCGGCACCTTCTTCGCCTCCTTCACGCGCCTGTCCGAAGCCTACGTGCAGGAGTAGGGTCGGCGGCGAAAACCGGAGGTGAGGGGGGAGGCCATGGGACAACCACGGGGCGCCTCCGGCGCGCGCACACCGGCACGGGTCATCGCCATCGCCAGCCTGACCCCCCTGGAGGAACTCGACGCCGACCCCTTCCTGGTCGACAGCCGCACCCAGCACGCCATGTGCGCCCGCTGGGCCCACGAGCACGGCTACGTCGTCGCACGGGAACTGCTCGTCGGCGGGCTCCGCTTCGACCACCGCGCGCTGTGGGACGGCGTACGCCCCGGCGTGGACGTGTTCGTCGCGCCCAGCCTGCGGGTCCTGCGCCGGGCCCTGTCCTCCGTGGAGGAGTTCACCGCCGAGTGCGCCCGGCGCGGGGTTCGGGTGGTCACGGTGGGCCGCGCGGAGCCGTCGTACGACGCGCAGATGAAGGCCCGAGTGCACCGCCGGCTGTCCATGCCGACCGCCGGGTACGACGGACGGTGAGCCCACCGGCACCACGCGCCGTGAGCCCGCCGTCACTCCTTCGAGTGGATTCCGGCCGGTATGACAAGGTGGAGGGCGGCTCGGTCGCCGCGGTGCGCCGGGACGGTGGCCTCGCCGCGCGGCGGGGGAGGGTCGAGGCGGAGGAAGCGCGGGCGTGCGGGGCGTAGCGTGGCGGCGGATCACCGGTGGGACCGGATGGCGGCGGATCGCCCGTCAGATCGGGCGCAGCGTCGCCGTATGGGCGGTCTCCACGCTCACCATGCTGGTCCTCGCGCTGCTCCTGCCCGACTTCCGGCTCCAGTCCGCCGACGGTGACAGCGCCACCCGGATCGCCCTCACCGCCGCCCTCGGCGCGGGCGCGTTCGGCGTCCTGTCCGCCGTGGTGTGGCCGCTGCTCGTCCGGCTGCTGCTGCTCGTCCCCGCCCTCGTCCTCGGCCTGCTGGTCTTCTTCCTCAACGGCTCCCTGCTGCCGCTCGCCCTGCGCCTGAACCCCACCGGCCGGGGCGCGGTCGCGCCGGAGACCGCCGTCATCGTGGCCGCGGTCATGTCGGCCGTCGCCTCGGCCACCGGCGGCGCGCTCGCCGTGCGCGACGACGAGGCGTACCGGCGCCGGCTGCACCGCCTCGCCACCCGCCGCCGGAGAACCGACCCGCCCTGCCCGGCCACCCCCGGAGTGGTCTTCCTGCAGCTCGACGGTGTCGGCCACGACGTGCTGACCGCGGCCGTGGAGCAGGGGCTGATGCCCACGGTCGCCCGCTGGCTGGCGGCGGACGACCCGCCCCCGGCGGCCCGCCCGACCCACCGCCTCACCCCCTGGCACACCGACTGGTCCAGCCAGACCGGCGCCAGCCAGCTCGGCATCCTGCACGGCAGCACGTACGACGTGCCGGCCTTCCGCTGGTACGAGAAGGACCGCGGGGAGGTGATGGTCTGCAACCGGCCGACGAGCGCCGCCGAACTCCAGCGCCGCGCCATCGCCCGCACCGGCGGCGGCGGACTGCTCACCGAGGACGGCGCCAGCCGCGGCAACCTCTTCAGCGGCGGCGCCGGCGAACAGGCCCTGGTGCTGTCCATAGCGGCCCGCCGCCGGGGCCGGGAGAACCGTTCCCGCGCCGGGTACTTCGCCTACTTCTCCGACCCGGCCAACGCCGTGCGCACCGCCCTGTCCTTCCTCGCCGAGGTGGCCCGCGAGATCGGCGAGTCCACCCGTGCCCGGATCCGCCGCCGGCGCCCCCGCGTCTCCCGCGGCGGGCTCTACCCGCTGGTCCGTGCCTTCGCCACCGTCGTGGAACGGGACGTCGTCGTCGCCGCGGTGATGGGCGACATGCTCGCCGGACGCACCGCCGTCTACGCCGACCTGGTCGCCTACGACGAGGTGGCTCACCACTCCGGACCGCACAGCCGCGACGCCGCGAAGGTGCTCACCCGCCTCGACCGCTGCCTCGCCCTGCTCGCCCGAGTCGCCGAGCACGCCCCGCGCCCGTACCGCCTCGTGGTCCTCTCCGACCACGGGCAGAGCCCCGGCGAGACCTTCCACGCCCGCTACGGCCTCACCCTCGCCGACCTGGTACGGGCCGGCTGCGGACTGCACGTGCCGCGCCGCGCCGAGCGCACCCACAGCGGCACCGAGGCGCGGGCCGCCGTACGCGCCGCGCTGCGCCGGCCCGTGGAGGAGGGCGAGCGGCACCGGCCCGCCCGCCGCCGCGAACCCATCGTGCTGGCCTCCGGCAACCTCGGCCTCGTCTCCTTCCCGGACGTGCGCCACCGCATGACCAAGGAGGAGATCGAGGCCCGCCACCCCGCCCTGCTCACCACCCTCGCCAACCACCCCGGCATCGGCTTCCTGCTGGTGGCGAGCGAGACGCACGACGGCGTGCTGCTCGGCCCCGGCGGCACCGAGATCCCGCTGGCCGACCTCGACCGCGACCCCGGACCGCTGGCCGGCTTCGGGCCCGGCGCCGTCGAGGCGGTGCGCCGCACCCACTCCTTCCCGCACACCGCCGACATCATGGTGAACTCGGCGTACGACCCCGCCGACGGCGAGGTGCTCGCCTTCGAGGAGCAGATCGGCTCCCACGGCGGGCTCGGCGGCGCCCAGTCCCGCCCGTTCGTGCTCTCCCCGCTGGAGCTGTCCGCGCCGGTCGTGCCGGGGGAGCGGCTGACCGGGGCCGAGCAGGTGCACCGGGTGCTGCGCCGCTGGCTCGGCGAGCTCTCCGGGCCCGGGGTTCCGCTCACCGGGGCCGCCGTGGAGGAGGACGAGCGGGCCGCCTGACGACGCGTCCCACGGGGTGCCGCCGAACCCCCGCCCGCGCCGCCCGGATGTGATCGGATAGGGATCCCGGACACCCGGCAACGGAACCGCATTCCTCGCGAAAGGAACCATCGTGGCCACCACGCGCACCGCGCACACCGAATGGGAAGGCAACCTTCTCGACGGCAAGGGCCTCGTCACCCTCGACTCCTCCGGCATCGGCGCGTACCCGGTGTCCTGGCCCTCGCGCGCCGAGCAGGCGAACGGCAGGACCAGCCCCGAGGAGCTGATCGCCGCCGCCCACTCCAGCTGCTTCTCCATGGCCCTCGCCCACGGCCTGACCGGCGCCGGCACCCCGCCCACCAAGCTGGAGACCAAGGCCGACGTCACCTTCCAGCCCGGCACCGGCATCACCGGCATCCACCTCACCGTGACCGGCACCGTGCCCGGCCTGGACGAGCAGGGCTTCCGGTCCGCCGCCGAGGACGCCAAGAAGAACTGCCCGGTCAGCCAGGCGCTCACCGGCACGACCATCACCCTGACCGCCGAACTGGCCTGAGCCGGACCGGCGTCGGCCGACACGGGTGCCGTGTTCCCTCGCGGGGCGCGGCACTTCGGCGTCGTACGACGGAGAGCGGGGCGCGGCACCTGGAAGTCGTACGACGGAGAGCCGGGCGTGGGCCCGCGCCCCCGGGAACCAGCGCCGCCCCGCACCGCTCGGAACCGGCGCCGGCCCGCGTCCCTCAGAACCGCGCCCGGTACTCCCGCAGGATCTTCCGCGTGCGCCGCGCCGAGGCGGCCCGCGCCGTCATATGGTCCAGCACCTCCAGATGCGTGGCGACCTCCCGCCGCGCGTCCAGATACAGGGCGCCGGTCAGATACTCGGTGAACACCATGTCCGGCAACTCCGGCTCGGCGAACCGGAACAGCGTGAACGGCGCGTACGTCCCCGGATGCGGGCCCGCCGCGAACTCCGCGATCTGGAGCGTGATCCGGTCCTGCTCGGCGCACTCCACGAGCCGGTCCAGCTGGTCCCGCATCACCTCGGGGGACGCGCTCACCGGGCGCCGCAGCACCGTCTCGTCCATGATCACCCACAGGTGCGGGGGATCCGCGCGCTCCAGCAGCCGCTGCCGCTCCATCCGCAGCGCCACATGCCGCTCCACCGACTCCGGCGAGCTCTGCCCGATCGTCCCCGCCTCCAGCACCGCCCGCGCGTACGCCTCGGTCTGGAGCAGTCCCGGCACGAAGTGCGGCTCGTAGGAGCGGATGATCCGGGCGGCGCCCTCCAGACTGACGTAGAGGCTGAACCAGTCCGGCAGCACATCGTGGAACCGCTGCCACCAGCCCGGCTGGTTGGCCTCCTCGGCCAGCCGTACGAACGCGGCCGCCTCATCCCGCGCCACCCCGTACGTGTCCAGGAGCACCTGCAAGTACGGTATCTTCAGCGCGACTTCGGCCGTCTCCATGCGCCGTACGGTCGCCGCCGCGACCCGCAGCACCCCGGCGGCCTCCTCCCGGCTGAGGCCCGCCGCCTCCCTCAGCTCCTGCAACCGCTTGCCGAGCACCACCTGCCCCACGGTGGGTGCGGCCCGCCGCTCACTCACGCCACGCCCTCCCCTGCCGTGCCGCCCTGGCGCGCAGCAGTCTGTCACGCGCGGCCCGCTCGCACAGCGGATCGAACGCACTAAAGGATCACAGGTTCGTCAACCCGCGAGCGGGCCCGTCAACCCGCCAGGTTCTGGAGGTACTTGGCGGTCGCCGGGTCGGCCGGCAGGAAGGTCTCGATGGCGAGCTCGGCGACGGTGACGTCCATCGGCGTGTTGAACGTGGAGATGGAGGACACGAACGACAGGATCCGGCCCTCGTGTTCGACCCGCATCGGCAGCGCGAAGTACGGCACCGGCTCGTCCGGATCCTCGCCCGGAGCGTCCTCGGGCACCGGGTACGCCGTCACCTCCTCGTACAGCGCGCGGAGTTGGTCCGAGCGGTGCAGCGCGAGCTGGCGCTCCATCTGCGCCACCAGATGCCCGCGCCACTCCCGCAGGTTGCGGATCCGCGGGGCGAGGCCTTCGGGATGCAGGGTCAGCCGCATCGCGTTCGGCGGCTGGAGCAGCTTCTCCGGGATGCCGTCCAGCAGCATCGTGATGCCCCGGTTGGCGGCCACCACCGTGTACCCGGCGTCCACCACCAGCGCGGGGTAGGGCTCGTAGCCCTGGATCAGCCGCTCCATGCCCTCGCGCAGGGCGTCCAGGGCGGGGTCGTCCAGCGGGGTCTCCGGGTAGCGCGGGGCGTAACCGGCGGCCAGCAGCAGGGCGTTGCGCTCCCGCACGGGCACGTCCAGATGCTCGGCGAGCCGCAGAACCATCTCCTCGCTGGGCCGGGACCTGCCGGTCTCCACGAAACTGATGTGCCGGGCGGAGGAGTCGGCGCGCAGGGCCAGCTCGAGCTGGGAGATGCGGCGCCGCTCCCGCCAGGCACGCAGCAGCGGGCCCACCCCCTTGGTGCCGGGGGCGGCGGTGGACACGGAAGCTTCGGTGGCGACCATGGTCATACCCCGACCCTAGACGAGAAGCGCGCACCGCAACGACCTCGCGGACGCGGACGCGCCAGGTCAGGCCGGAATCGGCGGTGCGCCAGCCGGTACCGGCCCCGCGGACGCGTCGTCGGGCCGCCCCGGTCCCGCGCGTGGCAGGCTGGGAGGAGATCCGCCCCACCCGAAGGGAGCCGCGCCATGGCCGCCGTACCGCTGTCGCCGCAGGAGATCGAGGACCGGGTCGCCGGGCTCCCCGGCTGGTCCGCGGACGGCGACCGGCTCACCCGCACCTACCGGTTCGCCTCGCACTTCGCCGCGGCCGCCCTGGTCATGCACATCGCCCGCGTCCAGGACGAGCTGGACCACCACTCCGACTGCACCCTCGGCTACCACTCCGTCGACCTGACTATCACCACCCACAGCGCCGGCGGCACCCTCACCGAGAAGGACTTCGCTCTCGCCCGCAGGGTGGAGGACATCGCACCGGGTCACGGCGCACACTGAGCGCTGTGCTCGATTACGACAAGGAAGCCCGTGACTACGACGCCCTACGCGGCGGCGAGGAGCGCGCCGAAGCCGCCGCGGTCGCCGTCCTCGACCTGATACCGGACCGCCCCGGCCGCCTTCTCGACCTGGCCTGCGGCACCGGCATCGTCACCCGCAGGCTCGCCGCGGCCCGCCCCGCGACCCGCGTGACCGGCGCGGACCTCGCGGACGGCATGATCCGCCGGGCCGCCTCCCGGCTGCCCGGCGCGCTCGTGCGGGCCGACAGCCGCCGACTGCCCTTCCCCGGCGCCACCTTCGACGCCGTCGTCAGCGTCTGGCTGCTGCACCTGCTGCCCGACCCCGGCGACCTGGACGCCGTCCTCGCCGAGTGCGCCCGCGTCCTGCGGCCCGGCGGGGTGTACGTCACGACGGTCGACAAGGCCGCCGCGCACGACGTGGGCAGCGACATCGACGCCGCCCTCGCCGGCCGGCCCGTCCGCCCCGCCGCGGACGCCGCCGGCCTCGTCACCGCGCACGCCGCCCGGCACGGGCTCGCCCTCGCCGGGCACTCCTCCTTCCCCGGCGTCGGCCAGGGCCGCAGCCCCCGCAGCACCATCGCCGACCTGCACCGGGGCTGGTTCAGCCAGCTCCCGCCCGGCGACCCCCGCCGCGAGACGTACGCCGCCCGGCTGGCCGCCCTCCCCGACCAGAACCGCCGCCGCCCGGACCCGACCTTCTCCCTGCGCGCCTTCCGCAAACAGTGAGGGGTCCCGGCGGACGCGGGGGCCGGGATGCGAGGGCCGGCTAGTGGCCGAGGCTCCGGCGGGCCGGTTCGGTCAGTGGCCGAGGCCCCGGCGGATGGCCGTCTCCACGGGGGAGTACGAGCCGTCCGGCCGCTCCAGTTCGTACGGCACCGCGGGCTCCAGCGGCGGCTGGGCCATGAACCGCGGCCGGGTGCCGTGGTGCGGCTGCGCCGCGTGCACCAGGAACGGATGGCACAGATAGACATCGCCGGGGCGCCCGGTGGCCAGGGCGAGCGGCCGGTGCGCGCTCGCCGTCTCCAGCTCCGGCGCGATCTCCAACCCCGAGACACCCGCCTCGCCGTACGGTTCGAGGATCCGCGGCACGTCCAGATGCGAACCGACCCTGATCCGCGTCGGCGCGTCCTCCTCGCCCACCTCGCTGAACAGGAACAGCATCAGCAACGCCCGGTCCCGCGAGCGCAGATTGGTGTGGAACCAGGTCGCGCCCTCGGGCAGATAGCTGCCCTCGATGTGCCAGCCGGCGTCGCCCGGTTCCTCGGCGTGCGGGAAGCGCAGCGGGAACGTGCCGAGCGAGTACCGCGGCAGCCACCGCCGTTCACCCACCAAGAGGTCGAAGGCCTCATGCAGCGCGGGGGAGTTGGCGGCGGCCGCGAAAGGCCCCTGCGCCAGACCGCCGATCCGCACCACCGGTTCCTTCCAGGTGCCGGGGTCTTCCGGGTCGTACCCCGTCTCCCGCCACAGCAGTCGCGCGCAGTCCTCCGCGGTCCGGGGCGCGACCGCGCCCTCGATCTTCACGAATCCGTCGGCGAGGAAGCGCCCCACCATGTCGTTGCCCATCAGGTCATGGTGGACGAGGGGGCGGCGGGCGGGCATCCGGTTTCTTTCCGGCGGTCTCCCGCCACGGATTTGCCGGGTCGGCAACGTAGCTGGCCTTCGCCCGGTGTGCCGTCGCACCCTGACGGCACCCGCAAGAAAGGCTGACCACCATGGCGCACGACCACGACGGCAACCACACCCACGGCCAGGCGCAGGGACACGAACAGGGCCACGGCCACCAGCACGGCCACGGGCACGGCTCGGACCTCGACTGGAACGCGATGGCTCCCCACCTGGAAGCCCAGGCCGAGTTGTTCGCTCCCCTGTACCGGCAGGCCCTGTCCTGGCTCGCGAGCGAGGCCGCCGAGCCGGGGCTGATCGTGGACGCGGGCAGCGGACCCGGCGTCCTGTCCTGCCTGTTCGCCGAGGCGTTCCCCGGCGCGCGGGTCGTCGCCGTGGACGGCACCGCGCCGCTCCTCGACCGGGCCCGCGCCCGCGCCGACCGCCTGAGTCTCGCCGACCGCGTCGACACCCTCGCCGGTGAACTCCCGGACGTACTGGACGAGTTGCCGAAGCCAGCCGATCTGCTGTGGGCCAGCCGCAGCCTGCACCACCTCGGCGACCAGCGGTCCGCGCTCACCGCGTTCGGGCAGCGGCTCGCCCCCGGCGGCACCCTGGCCCTGCTCGAAGGCGGCCTGCCCTCCCGCTTCCTGCCCCGCGACCTCGGCATCGGCCGCCCCGGACTCCAGGCACGGCTGGACGCGCTGGAGGAGGACTGGTTCGCGCGGATGCGCGCCGACCTCCCCGGTGCCGTCGCCGAGACCGAGGACTGGCCGGCCCTGCTGACCGCCGCGGGCCTGAAGCACACCGGCACCCGCAGCTTCCTGCTCGACCTGCCCGCCCCCGCCGACGACCGGACCCGCGCCTACGCCGCCGCCCACCTCGGCCGGCTGCGCGAGGGCTTCGGTGACGCCCTCGTCGCCGAGGACCGCGACACCCTCGACCGGCTCCTGGACCCGGCCGACCCCGCGAGCGTCCACCGGCGGCCGGACGTGTTCCTGCTGGCCGCCCACACCGTGTACACGGCCGTCCGCCCGTCCTGACCCCTCCCGCGCCCGGCGGCACTCGACTTCGAGAGCGCTTCAAATGGCGAACTCCCCCTCCGCCCAGCGGCACTCGGAAACCCAGGGGGAAACCATGAACGACTCTCCGGTCACGCTCATCACCGGCGGCGGCAGCGGCATCGCAGCTGCCGCCGCCCGGCGACTGGCCGCCGGCCACCGGGTCGCCGTCACGGGCCGCGCGGAACAGCGGCTGCGGGACTTCGCCGCGAGCCTGGGCGACCTCGAGGCGCTGACGACGGTCCCCGGCCGACTGGCCCGAAACGGTCCTCACCAGCGTCCTCGGCCCCGCCCTGCTCATCCGTGCCTCGATCGACGCGCTCAAGGAGACGCGGGGCCGGATCGTGCTCGTCGGCAGTGTCGCCGGGTTCGTGAACACGCCCGGCAACCTCTACGGGGCAGCCAGGTCAGTTGTTGGCTATGAACTGCTTGGCCAGCTGGTCGCCCAGGGAGACGGCGGCGCTGTGGCTCTCGATGGGGGAGACCTTCGAGTTCTTGAACAGGATGTAGGTCACCCCTGAGTCCGCGCCGCCGGTCTTCGGGTCCGGGTCGATGCCGAGCGCCTTGGCGGTGGCGTACGACGCCTCGCCGATGATCTTCGTGGGGCCGGTGTCGCCGACGACGGCGTACTCCACCTTGTTGTCGTAGATGACGGCGACCACCCCGCCGCCCTTGATCCCGTAGTCGGTGTACTTCCAGATGCTGCTGGTGCTGGGCACCACGACATAGGGCAGCGACTCGGACTTCAGGGGCTTGCCGTCGGACTGGTGGAAGGCGGTGTCGTCCTGGAACCAGGGGTCGCGGTCCTCGTTGCAGTTGGTGGTGCGCTGGCCGTCGCAGTCGATGTCCATGTCGGCCTTCCAGAACACCGCGCCGTTCTTGCCGCAGACGGGGACCGTGGCTGAGGTCTCGTCGTCGGTCTTGTACTTGCCGTTGGAGATCTGCGAACAGGACTTGACCTTGGCGAGCAGGTCGGCCGCGCTGACCGAGCCCTCCTGGGCGGCCTTCGGCGCGGAGGCCGGCGCGGGGTTCGCGAGCGCGTGCGCGGGCACGAGGCCGGCGGCGAGCAGGGCGGCCCCGGAGGCCGCGGCGAGGGTCAGTGATCGAAGACGCACTGTGGGGGACCCTTCTGTTAGGAAACTTTCCTTACCGGGCGGCTCCACGGTGGCCTAGGCGTCATGTGCGCGTCAACCCTTGGGTCGCGAACGCGCGCAACCTGGTGCGTATTGCGGTGGTTTGCTCCCGTGGTGAGACTGGAGTCACCGGAGGGATCGGCGTCATCCGCGCCCTGGGAGGCGAGGCGTCATGTTCGTACGCACGGTGTACGCGACCGGGGACCCGGCCCGGCTGGACTCGGCCCTGCGCGCCCTGAACAGCCAGGGTCACGATCTGCTGGAGGAGCGGCCCGGCTACCGGGGCGCGGGCGTCTTCGTCGACCGCGAACTGGGCAAACTGCTCACCGTCAGCTGGTGGGAGTCCGAGGAGGCACAGGTCAACAGCGACGAGGTGATGCGGGAACGCCGCTCCGCGCTGCTGGAGCCGTTCGCCGCGTCGGTGGCCGTCGAGCACTATCGCGTCGCGGTCTTCCACGCCCTGCCGCGGCCCGTGGTCGGCGGCGGACTGCGCGTCGCCCGGCTGGAGTTCGACCCCCGCGACGCGGACCTGCTGGCCGACACCTTCCACGCGACGGCGCTGCCGCGGCTGGAGACGGTACCGGGGCTGGCCCGCACGGCGCTGCTGCTGGACCGCGACCGGGGCCGGGGCATCGCGGGCACGGTCTTCACCGACCACCCCACCCTCGTGTCCTCCCGCGCCTCCGCCTCCGCCGTCCGCCGGTCCGGCACGGCGAAGGCACGGGCGAAGGTGGTGGCGCTGGAGGAATTCACCGTGGTGCATGCGGATGCGCATGCGCTGTGACCGCGGCGTGGGCCTGCCGCGCCGTCGTGATCAGCGGGCCCGCTGTGGCCGCTCGCGCAGTTCCCCGCGCGCCCGGCCCAGCCACCGCCCAGCCGCGGTACAGCGCGCCCCCTCAACGCCCCCGCACGTCAGCCCATGTCGAACGTGGCCGGATCCGGACCGATCCGCCGGTCCTCGTTCAGCGCGCCGATCGCCGCCAGATCCTCCTCGTCCAGACTGAAGTCGAACACCTCGATGTTCTCCTTGATCCGCGACGGCGTCACCGACTTCGGGATCACGATGGTGCCCTGCTGGACATGCCACCGCAGCACCACCTGCGCCGGAGTGCGGTTGTGCTTCTGCGCGATCGCCACGATCGCCGGCACCTCCAGCAGCCCCTTGCCCTGCCCGAGCGGGGACCACGCCTCCGTCCGGATGCCCTGCTCCGCGTGGTACTGCCGCGCCTCGTGCTGCTGAAGATGCGGGTGCAGCTCGATCTGGTTCACCGCGGGGATGACGGACGTCTCCTCCGCGAGCCGCCGCAGATGCTCGGGAAGGAAGTTGGACACACCGATGGCACGGACCCGGCCGTCGGCGTACAGCTTCTCCAGCGCCTTGTACGTGTCGACGTACGTGTCCCGCGCCGGCAGCGGCCAGTGGATCAGGTACAGGTCGAGGTGGTCGAGCCCCAGCTTGCGGAGCGACGTGTCGAAGGCACGCAGGGTCGCGTCGTACCCCTGGTCGCTGTTCCAGAGCTTGGTGGTGACGAAGACTTCCTCGCGGGGCAGACCGGAGGCCGCGATGGCCCGGCCGGTGCCCTCTTCGTTGCCGTACGCCGCGGCCGTGTCGATGCTGCGGTACCCGGCCTCCAGCGCGGTGCCGACGGCCCGCTCGGCCTCGTCGTCCGGCACCTGCCACACGCCGAAGCCCACCTGGGGCATCTCCACGCCGTTGTTGAGGATGATCGGGGGGACCTTGCTGCTCACGAGCTCGTGATCCTTCGCTTGTCGACAACGTGGTTCACCATCGTCAACGATCACCCACCGCGATACATTCCTGACGCGCCCGGAGACACCCGGATCCGCTTCGGCCGATCAGGACTTGTACAGGGCCTCGACCTCGCGCTCGTACGCCTTCTCGATCGCCTTCCGTTTCAGCTTCAACGACGGTGTCAGCAGGCCCTGTTCTTCGGTGAACGGCTGCGCCAGTATCCGGAAGGTGCGGATCGACTCGGCCTGGGAGACCAGCGTGTTCGCGGCGACCACCGCGCGCCGCACCTCGGTCTCCAGATCCGGGTCCCGCACCAGCTGCGCGGGCGCCATCGCCGGTTTGCCGCGCATCTGGAGCCAGTGCTCGACCGCCTCCTGGTCGAGGGTGACCAGGGCCGCGATGTAGGGGCGGTCGTTGCCGACCACGATGCACTGGCTGACCAGCGGATGATCGCGGACCCGCTCCTCCAGCACGCCGGGCGAGACGCTCTTGCCGCCGGAGGTCACGAGGATCTCCTTCTTGCGGCCGGTGATGGTCAGATAACCGTCCTCGTCGAGGGAGCCCAGGTCACCGGTGGCCAGCCAGCCGTCGTGCAGCGAGCCGTCGGTCGCCTTCGGATTGTTCAGATAACCCTGGAAGACGTTTCCGCCGTACAGCCAGACCTCGCCGTCGTCCGCGATGTGCACGGTCGTTCCGGGGATCGCCTGGCCGACGGTGCCGTACCGGGTGCGCTCGGGCGGGTTCGCGGTCGCCGCCGCCGTCGACTCGGTCAGCCCGTAGCCCTCGTAGATCTGCACGCCCGCGCCCGCGAAGAACAGCCCGAGGCGGCGGTCCATGCCCGAGCCGCCGGACATGGCGTTGCGGATCCGGCCGCCCATCGCCTCCCTGACCTTCGCGTACACCAGCTTGTCGAACAACTGGTGCTGCATCCGCAGCCCCGCCGACGGGCCGGGCCCGTCCCCCCACGCCTTCGCCTCGATCGCCTCCGCGTACCGCACCGCGACCTCGACCGCCTTCTCGAACGGCCCCGCCTTGCCCTCCTTCTCCGCCTTGCGCCGGGAGGCGTTGAACACCTTCTCGAAGATGTACGGCACCGCCAGGATGAACGTCGGTCTGAACGCCTGGAGGTCGGGCAGCAGCGCGGCGGCGTTCAGCTGCGGCTGGTGGCCGAGGCGCACCCGGCCCCGGATGGTGGCCACCTCCACCATGCGCCCGAAGACATGGGCGAGCGGCAGGAACAGCAGGGTGGAGGCCTCGTCCCCGCGCTTGGAGTGGAACACCGGCTCCCAGCGGCCCGTCACGCTGTCCGCCTCGAACATGAAGTTCCCGTGCGAGAGCACACAGCCCTTGGGACGGCCCGTGGTGCCCGAGGTGTAGATGACGGTGGCCACCGAGTCCGGGGTGACCGCCTGCCGGTGCCGGTGCACCACCTCGTCGTCCAGGTGCGCGCCGGCGTCGTACAGCTCCCGCACGCAGCCCGCGTCCAGCTGCCACAGCCGGCGCAGCCGCGGGAGCCGGCCGATCACCGTGGCGATGGTCATCGCGTGGTCCTCGTGCTCCACGACCGCCGCGGTGACCTCGGCGTCGTACAGCATCCAGAAGCACTGCTCGGCCGAGGACGTGGGATAGACCGGCACCACCTGGGCGCCGATGGTCCACAGGGCGAAGTCGAAGAGGGTCCACTCGTAGCGGGTACGGGACATGATCGCGACCCGGTCGCCGAACCTGACCCCGCTCGCCAGCAGCCCCTTGGCCAGCGCGAGGACCTCGTCCCGGAACTCGGCGGAGGTCACATCGCGCCACTGCCCACTGGCGTCCTTGCGGCCGAGGGCGACATGCTCCGGGTCCGTCAGGGCGTGCTCGAAGACGACATCGGCCAGACCACCCACCGGCGGTGCCGACGTGAGAGGCGGGTTGGTGAACTCGCGCAATCCTCGCTCCCCGATCCTCGCTGCCTGAACGCGCCGGTGATGTGCGGCACAGCGCCGTGAAAGCTACCTCACACCCTGACCGGAGGGGAGGGGGGCGGAAACCGAGCAAACCGTGCCTTCCGCCCGAGGGTTGTCCGGAAAATGCCCGCACATGGGGAAGGGACGGACACAATACTGACGGGTCAGTAAGTTTCGGCGCCGTAATCTCCACCGAATCTGTACGCACCGATTACCGCTCTGTACAGGGCGATTACGGCCATGACCACACCGGGCGCGGACGGCGCGGCCGCGCCCGGCGTGAACAGTGCCACACCGCCCTCAGCCCCCGTGCCGCCGCAGCCGCTCCCCGCCCGCGAGGACGGCCGCCGCGAGGGCGTCCGCCGCCTCCTGCGTGCCGGGCCGGCGGCGGCCGTGCACCAGCACGAAGTCGACCTTGCCGAGCTCCGGCAGCCCCGCGCGCTCCGGCAGCCGGAACAGGCCCGGCGGGATCAGCCGTCGCGAGTGCGCCATCACCCCGAGCCCCGCGCGGGCCGCGGCGATCAGCCCGTTGAGGCTGCCGCTGGTGCAGACGATCCGCCAGCCGCGCCCCTGCCGCTCCAGCGCCTCCAGGGCGCGCGCCCGCGTGATGCCGGGCGGCGGGTACACGATCAGCGGTACCGGCCGGTCGGCGTCCAGGCGCAGCCGCTCGGCGCCGATCCACACCAGGTCGTCGCGCCACACCAGCGCCCCCCGCGGGTCCTCCGGGCGCCGCTTGGCCAGCACCAGGTCGAGCTTCCCCGCGGCCAGCCGCTCGTGCAGCGTGCCGGACAGCTCGACCGACAGCTCCAGGTCGACCTCGGGGTGGTCGTAGCGGAAGCCCTCCAGGATCTCCGGCAGCCGGGTCAGCACGAAGTCCTCCGACGCGCCGAACCGCAGCCGCCCGCGCACCCGCGCCCCGGTGAAGAACGCCGTCGCCTGCTCGTGCACCTGGAGGATCCGGCGCGCGAAGCCCAGCATCGCCTCACCGTCCTCGGTCAGCTCCACGGAGTGGGTGTCCCGCGCGAACAGCGGACGTCCCGCCGCGTCCTCCAGCCTGCGCACGTGCTGGCTCACCGTGGACTGGCGCAGCCCGAGCCGCCGGGCCGCCTGGGTGAAGCTCAGCGTCTGGGCGACCGCGAGAAAGGTCCGCAACTGCGTCGGGTCGTACACCACCCCAGCGTACGCCGCTTATCGCGGAACGTGATGACAGTGAGAGTGGTGTACGGGTTTCCCGATCGAGGCGGGGCGGAGGATCATGAGAGCAGGCCCCCCAGGGCCCGACCGGAACGCCGTCACACCCCCTTGCCGTCGCACACCCATCGGAGCACCGTGACACGCCTGCGCTGGCCGAGCTGGATGCCGATCGACCCGTACATCGTGCTGCTCCTCGGCACGGTGGGCCTCGCCGCCCTGTTCCCGGCCCATGGCACCGGCGCCACCGTGGCCTCCGGCGCCTCGACCGCCGCGATCGCGTTCCTCTTCTTCCTCTACGGCGCCCGCCTCTCCACCCGTGAGGCACTCGACGGACTGCGCCACTGGCGGCTCCATGTCACGGTGCTCGCCTGCACCTTCCTCGTCTTCCCCGCGCTCGGTCTGGCCGCCCGCGCCGCCGTGCCGGTGCTGCTGACCCAGCCGCTCTACCAGGGCCTCCTCTTCCTGACGCTGGTGCCGTCCACGATCCAGTCCTCCATCGCCTTCACCTCCATCGCCCGCGGAAACGTGCCCGCCGCCATCTGCGCGGGCTCCTTCTCCTCCCTGGTCGGCATCGTCCTCACCCCGCTGCTGGCGGCGGTACTGCTCGGCAACAGCGGTGGCGGGTTCTCCGCCGACTCACTCGTCAAGATCGTGCTCCAGCTGCTGGTGCCGTTCCTCGCCGGGCAGCTGCTGCGGCGCTGGATCGGCCCCTTCATCACCCGGCACAAGAAGGTCCTCGGGCTGGTCGACCGCGGCTCCATCCTCCTCGTCGTCTACACCGCGTTCAGCGAGGGCATGATCCAGGGCATCTGGCACCAGGTCAGCCCCGCCCGGCTCGGCGCGCTCCTTCTGGTCGAGGCCGCGGTGCTCGCCGTGATGCTGCTGGGGACCTGGTACGGCGGCCGGGCGCTGGGCTTCGGCCGGGAGGACCGGATCGCCATCCAGTTCGCCGGCTCCAAGAAGTCCCTCGCCTCGGGCCTGCCCATGGCGAGCGTCCTCTTCGGTGCCCACGCATCCCTGGCCGTGCTCCCGCTGATGCTTTTCCACCAGATGCAGCTGATGGTGTGCGCGGTCATCGCCAAGCGCCGGGCCCACGATCCGGGGGTCGAGGACAGGGACGCCGGGACGGAGGACGGTGACGCGGCCCGGTCCGAGGGCGGCGGCGCGGCCGGGTCCGAAGGTGGTGGCGCGGCCGGGTCCGGAGACGGTGGCCACGCCGCGGGCGGGGAGAGCGGTGGCGCCGGTGGGTCAGCCGCTCGTCCGGTCCAGGGGCAGCCACAGCACCGTGCCCTTCGGTGACCGCAGCGCCTTCGGGTCCGCCAGCTCCTGGTCGGTCAGCGCCCGGTCCCAGACGTGCACCTCGTCGATCGCGCCGGTGAAGAAGGCCCTGCTGTCCATGCGCTGACCTATGTGCACACCGAAGGGCGAGTCACGGCTCACCGAACCCGGCACATCGGCCACCGAAACCTTCGTGCCGTCGACGAACAGCGACAGCGCTCCGCCGCCCCGGCGCAGCACCGCGTGGTGCCACTGCCCGTCGTTGTACGCGGTGTCCGTGCGCACGGACACCGTCCGTGGTGCTGCCGCGCCGGCCCGGGCGGTGATCAGCCCCTGTATCCGGTGGTTCGCCGGCTCCCCGCGGAGCCACACCTGCGGCTCGCTGGTCCCGATCCCGCCCATCCACAGCAGCGGCTGCTCCCCGGTCACCGCCGTGTACCTGAACCACAGCGACGCCGTGAAGTCCTTCGCCCCCAGGGGAAGGCTCGCGCGGTACGGCAGCCGTACGGCGTCGTCCGTGCCGTCGAAGGCGAGCGCGCCCCCGAAGACGCCGTCCGTCTCCTGCGCGCCGCCGAGCACCGCGGCCGGGCGGGCCTGCGGGGCCAGGTCCGGGGTGACCGGGTCGGGGCCCCGGCGCGGGGTGAGCCAGTCCTCGGTGAAGCGCGCGAAGCGGATCTCGTCCCGCGCGTCCACCGCCCCGCCCTCGTAGAGCAGGCCCACGGTGTCCCCGGTGAGGCGCACCAGGTCGGAGTAGCCGGACCAGTCGGTGGTGACGACCGTGCCCCGGTCCACGCTGTCCCAGGTGCGGCCGCCGTCGTAGGAGGAGCGGATCATCATGGTGCGGCGCCGGTCGGGGTCGGCGGGGCAGGCCAGCAGGACGCGGTCGCCCAGGCGCAGTATCGACCCCTGCACCTGCGGGGTGTACAGGTCGGGCTGGGTGCGGAAGGGCGCGATGAAGCTGTTCCCGCCGTCGCGGCTGGTGGTCTGGGTCCGCTGGCCGAGGTCGGTGCCGTCCGTCTCCCGGCCGCTGACCAGGATCGAGCCGTCCCCGAGTTCGGCGAGAGTCAGTTCGGACGGCTTCTGCCGGAAGACGCCGTCGTCCGCGATGGGCCAGGTGTCGGTGGCGCCGATCCGCCAGTGGCCGCCGTGGTCGTCACTGACGATGAGTGCCGCGTGGTTGGCGGTGACCCGGCTGCCGTCCCAGGTCTCGGCGTTGACACCGAACACCAGCCGGCCCGCGTACCGCCCCCTGGTCAGCTGTATGCCGTGCACCGGTCCGGTCGCGTACCAGGAGTTCCAGTCGGCGGGCAGGATCTCGGGGCTCAGATCGCGTGGCGCGGACCAGGTCAGGCCGTCGTCGTCGCTGTACTGGAGATGCGGGGTGCGGTCGCAGGGGACCGAGCAACTTGCGCTGTCCGTACGCCCCGTGTTGTACGTCTCGGCGAGCCAGACGCGGCCGGTCGACCGGTCCACGATCGGCGCCGGATTGCCGTGGGTGTCGCCCGCGCCCTCGTTGACGACCCGCAGCGGGCTCCAGGTGCGGCCGTCGTCGGTGGAGCGTTTGACCACGATGTCGATGTCGGCGGCGTCCCCGCAGTTCAGCACCCGGCCCTCGGCGAAGGCCAGCAGTGTGCCCTCCTTCGTCCTGACGACGGCCGGGATGCGGAAGCAGGCGTACCCCGGATCCTGGGACGCCCGGAAGAGCACCTGCTGCTCGAACTCGGGACCCAACGTGACCTGTTGGGCGCGCTGGAGCGGTTGGGGCGGCGAAGTCGTGCGGGCATGGGCCGGTTGGGCGGGCAGCAGGGGCGCGAGGAGGGCGGTCGTCATGACGGCGGCCGTGGCGAGTGCGGATCTGAGCCGGGAGCGAAGACATGACGGTCGTCTCGACGGCACGGGCGGCCTGCCTCTCGTCGGCCGGACATCTGGACGTCCGGACATCCCATGTCCAAGGTGCACCCCCTCGAAGGTAGTTGGGCCTTTGGTGTCATACAAGAAGTGTGCCGGGACCCACCGCCGGAAGCGATGGAGCCCGCCACCGGAACCGCCCGGGGGTTAACCGGAGCAAGCGCGCGGGGTTCATGGGCGCAGCACGACCTTGCCCAGGTTGGACCGCGTCTCGATGACCTCGTGCGCCCGCGCCGCGTCCTCCAGTGCGAACTCCGCGTGCACCACGGGTCGTACGCTTCCCTCGGCGAAGAGCCGCCACAGCTCCCGGCGCCACCGCTCGTACAGCTCGGGCCGACCGCGGGCGATCAGTGCCATCTGGAAGCCGATCACCGACTTGGCGCCCACGAGCAGGTCGTACGCCCGGACGGTGCCGCCGCCCGAGCTGTAGGCGACCAGCCGGCCGTACGGGGCGAGGGCGGCGACGGCGGGGGTGAGCAGATCGCCGCCGACCGCGTCCAGGACGCAGTCCACCGGGTCTCCCCAGCTGCCGTCGGCGTACCGGACGCAGTCGTCCGCGCCGAGGGAGCGCACGAACTCCGTCTTCGCGGGGTCGGACACGGCGCCCACCACCCGCCCCGCGCCCCGCGCCCGCGCCAACTGCACCGCCAGGTGTCCGACGCCGCTCGCCGCCGCCGTCACCAGCACCGACTCGCCCGGCTCCGGCCGGGCCGCCGACAGGGCGCCCAGCGCCACCAGCCCGCTGCGCACCAGTGCGACCGCCTCCACCTCGGTGGCGCCCTCGGGCACGGGTGAGGCCATGGCCTCGTCCAGCACCGCGTAATCGGCGTACCCGTGCCCGAAGCACAGGCCGGTCACCCGGTCGCCGGTCCGGAACCGGGTCGCCCCCGCGCCGACCGCCACCACCTCGCCCGCCAGTTCGCCGCCCAGCGGTATCGGGTCGGCGGCCTCGCGGACCTTGCGGACGACCGGCAGCGTGACGCCGATCGCGGCGCAGCGCACCAGCAGCTGTCCGGGTCCCGGCTCGGGGATGCCGGCCTTCTCCGTGAGCAGGGGACCACCGGGGGAGTCGTACCGGACACGGCGCATCGCAGCCTCCTTGGCCGGCCGGGCCGGCGTGATCGGGTGCGGGGACGGAGGAGTCCGGACCCGCGTAATCATTGGGAGTCCCAACGATATGCGGAATTTCATGGGGAAGTCCAACGATTTTTTGGATAGACTGCCGGCATGGCCGCCGAACCTCCCCTCACCGCGATCCGCGCGCTGCCCAGTTGGCTCCTCGGCCGGGCCGCCGCGCGGGGACGCGCCCTCGTGGCCGACGCCCTCGCCGCGGAGGGCCTGAAGATGTGGCATCACGTGGTGCTCTCCGCCGTCCGCGACCTCGCCCCCGTGGCCCAGGCCGATCTCGCGCGGGGGATCGCGCTCGATCCCAAGGACCTCGTCGGCATCCTGAACGACCTCCAGAGCGCCGGCCTGACCGTCCGTGCGCCGGATCCCGGCGACCGCCGCAAGAACGCCGTGTCCCTCACCGAGGAGGGCGGCCTGCTCCTGGAACGCTGCGAGCGGGCCGCCCGTACGGCCAACGAGGAACTGCTGGCACCGCTCTCGGCAGGCGAACGCGAGCTGTTCCTGCTGCTGTTGACGAGGATTTCCGGCGCAAAGGGATGAGGGAGGCGGGGGCGGGGCCGGTCCTCAGACCAGTGTTCCGCCACCGTCCACGACCACCACCGAGCCGGTGCTGTAACCCCCGCGCATCAGATACAGATACGCCTCCGCCACCTCCGCGGGTTCGCCCACCCGCCCCACCGGCAGCGATCCGGCCGCCGCGGTGTACAGCCCCTCGCGCTCCGCCTCCGGCAACTCCCGCCACAGACCGGTGCGTACGACACCGGGCGCGACCACGTTGACCCGCAGCGGCGCCAACTCCACGGCCAGGGACCGCGTCAGCGACTCCATCGCCCCGCACAGCGCCGACACCACGCTCGATCCCGGCAGCGGCCGCGTCCCCGCCGTACCCGTGGTCAGTACGACCGACCCGCCCGCCCGGATCGACCCGGCGCCGTACTTCACCGCCGTGTACGCGCCCCACAGCCTGGTGTCCAGGAACCGCCGCGCCCGCGCCAGTTCGGTCTCCGCCATGCTCTCCAGCAGTAGCGTCCCGCCCGCCGTGTACACCAGGTGGTCGAAGGCGCCCAGTCGCTCGAAGAACCCGCGCACCGCCGCCTCGTCGGTCGTGTCCAGCACCTCCCCGCGCGCCCCCTCCGGCAGTCGCTTCACCGCCGCGTCCACGCTCTCCTGCCGCCGGGAGGCGACCACCACCTCGGAGCCCTCCCGCGCCGCACCCTCGGCCACCGCGAACCCGATGCCCGACGTACCGCCGAGCACCACCACACGCTGTCCCCGCAGATCCATGGAACTACCTCTTCCGTCTTCTCGCTTCGCGCTCCGTCTTCCGGACGTCTCCAAGCCTGCGGTTCGGGGGGCGGGTTCGTCCAAGACCTCTTCCGGCCGTGGCGATACCCTGAGGGCATCGTCACGCGTTCGAGTAAGGGGGCGGCCATCGACCTGGATCTGCGCAAGGTCCGCTATTTCGTGGCGGTCGCCGAACTGCTCCACTTCGGCCGCGCCGCCGAGCGGCTGCACATCGCCCAGCCCGTGCTGAGTCGTCAGGTCCGCGCGCTGGAGAAGGACTTGCGCGCCGAACTGCTCGTACGCGACAGCCACGGCGTGCGGTTGACCGACGCCGGACGTCAACTTCTTGAGGATGGCCGCCAGTTGCTGAACTCGGCCGACGGGACGCGTCGCCGGGTGCTGCGTGCCGCGCGCGGGCCCCGGCGGCTCGTCGTCGGCTTCCGCGCCGGCGTCGTCGTCGCCCCCGCGCTGCGCGCCTTCGCCGCGGCGCACCCGGATGTGCAGGGCAACGCCCGCCGGGTCGAGTGGGACGACCAGGAGCGGCTGCTCCTCGACGCCACGGTCGACGTCGCGTACGTACGACGGCCGGTGCGCGTGGCGGGCCTTGAGCTGAGGCCGCTGTACCGAGAGCCCCGAGTGGCGATGCTCCGGGAGGACCATCGGCTCGCAGGAAAAGAGGAGTTGAGCCTCGCCGACCTCGACGGCGAGAGGTGGCTGCGCTACTCCGACACCCGGCCGGGGGACCTGCCGATCCGCACGATCGAGGAGAAGTTCGAGTGCATCGCGGCGGGCACCGCCATCACCCTCGTACCGCGCTCGGTCGCCGAGCAGTACTCACGCCCCGACATCAGCTACGTGCCCGTCACCGACGCCGAGCCCGACGAGGTGCTGCTGGCGTGGCCACAGGGGCACGGCTCCGCGCTGGTGGCGTCCTTCGTGGAGATCGCGGCGGAGATCGTGGCGGGGGTGCGGGGGAGGCCGGGGGAGTCCCTTAGGGGCAACTGGGCCCCTCAGGAGGGGCCGGAGTCCGCATAGGGGGCCAAAGCCCGTAAGGGGGCGGCCGGCGGTCAGTGTTTGGTGGTTTCCGGTTGTTCCTCCAGGGCGATCCGGTCGTCCCCCGCGTACACGTTCATCGAGCTGCCGCGCAGGAATCCGACGAGCGTCAGGCCGGTCTCCGTCGCCAGGTCCACTGCCAGGGACGATGGCGCGGACACCGCGGCCAGTACGGGGATGCCGGCCATCACGGCTTTTTGCGCGAGCTCGAACGAGGCGCGGCCAGAGACCAGCAGTACCGTCCTGGACAGGGGCAGCCCGCCGTCCTGGAGGGCCCGGCCCACCAGCTTGTCGACCGCGTTGTGCCGGCCGACGTCCTCCTTGACGTCGAGCAGTTCCCCGTCCTCGGTGAACAGGGCGGCCGCGTGCAGACCCCCCGTGCGGTCGAAGACCCGCTGCGCCTCCCGCAGCCGGTCGGGCAGCTCGGCCAGCAGCCCGGGCGTGACGCGGAGCCGGGGACTGTCGGCGATCGGCCAGCGGGTGGTCGTGCGTACGGCGTCCAGGCTGGCCTTGCCGCACAGTCCGCAGGAGGACGAGGTGTAGACGTTCCGCTCCAGGGTGAAATCGGGGAGCGGGACGCCCGGAGCGGTCCGGGCGTCGACCACGTTGTAGGTGTTCGAACCGTCCGCGGTCGCCCCGGCGCAGTAGACGATGTTCTGGAGGTCGGACGCGGTGGCCAGCACGCCCTCGCTCACCAGGAATCCCGCCGCGAGCGCGAAGTCGTCGCCCGGAGTGCGCATGGTGATCGCCAGCGGTTTGCCGTTCAGCCGGATCTCCAGGGGTTCCTCGGTGACGAGCGTGTCCGGCCGGGTGGAGACCGCGCCGTCCCGGATGCGGAGGACCTTGCGTCGGTCCGTGACTCGTCCCATGTGCTGATCAGCCCCGGTTCTGTCGTGCGGGTGGCCGTGGCGGCCCTGGTGCGGAGATCTCATTGTCCTGCTTACGCATTGTCCTGCACATGGAGGACGACGCCGCGCCCGCTCCGCTCGGGGCCCGGCGGCTGAGGGGAGCCGACAATTCGCCTGCCCGTTTCCTGTGGCTTCACGTGCCGTCGTACTGGCGAGTCACTGGCCAGACTGTGGGTCCCGTTCACCACCCACGGCAACAAGGGGATCTCCGTCATGCACGGCTCTCGCATCGCCGCCCTCGGTCACTACCAGCCCGCGCGGGTGCTCACCAACGAGGACCTGGCCGGCATGGTCGACACCAGCGACGAGTGGATCCGCACGCGGGTCGGCATCCGCACCCGGCACATCGCCGGCCCCGACGAGCCCGTGGACGAACTGGCCGCGCACGCCGCCGCCAAGGCCCTCGCCGCCGCGGGGCTCGCTCCCGCCGACATCGACCTCGTCCTCGTGGCCACCTCCACCGCGATCGACCGCTCCCCGAACACCGCCGCCCGCGTCGCGGCCCGGATCGGCATCCCCGGACCCGCCGCGATGGACGTCAACGTGGTGTGCGCCGGCTTCACCCACGCCCTGGCCACCGCCGATCACACGATCCGCGCCGGCGCGGCCATCCGCGCCCTGGTCATCGGCGCCGACAAGATGACCGACATCACCGACTGGACCGACCGCAGCACGTGCGTCCTCGTCGGCGACGGCGCGGGAGCCGCGGTGGTGGAGGCGTGCGCGCCGGGGCAGGAGCCGGGGATCGGGCCCGTGCTGTGGGGATCGGTGCCGGAGATGGGGCACGCGGTGCGGATCGAGGGCACGCCGCCGCGGTTCGCGCAGGAGGGCCAGAGCGTCTACCGCTGGGCCACCACCCGGCTGCCCGCCATCGCCCGCCAGACCTGCGAGCGCGCCGGTATCGCCCCCGAGGAACTCGCCGGTGTCGTCCTCCACCAGGCCAACCTGCGCATCATCGAGCCCCTCGCGGAGAAGCTCGGCGCCGTCAACGCGGTGATCGCCCGGGATGTGACGGAATCCGGCAACACCTCCGCCGCGAGCATTCCCCTCGCCCTCTCCAAACTCATCGAGCGGGGCGCCCTGACCACCGGGGCCCCGGTCCTCCTCTTCGGCTTCGGCGGGAACCTGTCGTACGGCGGTCAGGTCGTCCGCTGCCCGTAGCGCGCCCGCTCGCTCTGCGCGCACGGCTTCTCGCACCGCGTACACGGTCCGCCTACGTGCCCGCCCCAGCGAAATACGCAGGTGAAACGCACTCCGAAACCTTGGTATTGTTGTCCATGTCGCTGCGGGGGAAGCCCTCCGCAAGGCGGCAGACACCTGGTCCGGGTGGCGGAATGGCAGACGCGCTAGCTTGAGGTGCTAGTGCCCTTTATCGGGCGTGGGGGTTCAAGTCCCCCCTCGGACACCAGCAGAGACCCCAGTTGATCTGGGGTCTTTCTGTTTCTCGGGCTGTGGTGTGACCGGCCGCGTGACCAACGTGCCGGTGCGCCGTTCCGGCGGGCGTCCCGGTGTGCCGTCCCGGTTCGCCCCTTCCGGCGCGCGGTCAGCCGATGCGCAGGTGGTCGAGGTAGGACCAGCGTCGCCACGAGAGCGGGGCCGTGCGGCTGTCCACGGTGATGGCCACCCCGCCGACGATGGCGGCGACCGAGGTCGAGCCGGAGAGAACGGCCGCGGAGGCGGAGGCGGTGATGGTGTAGCCCACTCCCTGCACGGCGTAGGGGTACGCCAGCGGTGCCTCGTTCAAGCCGGTCGTGGACGCAGCCGTCCCCGAGCCGGGATGAGCGGGCCGGCAGTTGTCAGCTCGCCCCGCGCGGGAGCGGTGCTCGTGCCCGGCTGCCCGGTTGCTCAGCGGCGTTCGATGAGGTTGTTGAAGTAGGGGATCGCGGCGGCGGAGGCGGCGATTCCCGTGAGGACGGCGTAGGGCAGGGGGGCTGCGGCAAGACAGGACAGTACGGCGGCGCCGATGCCGGTCAGGATGGCCAGGAGCAGGATCAAGGCGGTGCGCAGAGTGATCAAAGAAGGGTCCACGGGGTCATCCTCCGGTCGGTGTGGTGCGACCCCGGAGCGGTCGTGGACCGCACTTCCGGGGTGATGGACAGGATGGCGTGACCGTGGGGACGTTGGGCAGCGGGAACGGGGGTGTTTCCGCAGGTGGGAACACTTTTGTGGGGGGCGAGGCGTTACGGACACGCCGCCCGGTTCAGTGCGCGGAGCGGGAGCATGACGAGAGCGGTGGTGCCGCCGGAGTCCGAGGGGCGCAGCTGGACGCGGATGCCGTGACGCTGTGCAAGCTGACCGACGACATACAGGCCCATGCGCCGGGAGACGGCGACGTCGATGGCGGGTGGCGCTGCGAGGCGCTCGTTGATGAGCGTGAGGTCCTCGGGGGGCAGGCCGATCCCCGTGTCATGGAATCCCATGAGGACGCGGCCGTCGGGCAGCATGTGCGCGGCGATCTGGACCTTGGTCTGTGGGGAGGAGAAGGAGGTGGCGTTCTCCAGCAGTTCGGCAAGCAGGTGGACAAGGTCGTTGATGACGGCGCTCGTCACATCAGCCGCCGGGATCTGGGCGAGCTCGATCCGCTCGTATTGCTCCACCTCGGAGGCGGCCGCGCGCACCACGTCCACCAGAGGGACCGGGTGGCTCCAGTGGCGATGCGGGTCCTCGCCGCCCAGTACCAGCAGGTTCTCACCGTTGCGGCGCATTCTGGTGGTCAGATGGTCCAGCCGGAACAGGGCCGCCAGTTGGTCCGGGTCGGCTTCTCGTGCCTCCAGTTGGGCGATCAAGGAAAGTTGCTGCCGCACCAGCGCCAGTGTGCGCCGGGAAAGGCCGGTGAACATCGCGTTGATGTTGCCGCGCAGCAGAGCCTGATCGGAGGCCAGGCGCACGGCTTCCTGCTGCACCTCGTCAAACGCACGGGCCACTTGATTGATCTCGGCACGGTCATGGACGCCCAGCGAGGCAACGGACGTGTCGACGTCGAGCGGGTCGGACCCGGACAGCTGGGCGACGATCTCGGGCAGGCGTCGGCGGGCGACGTCCTGGGCGACCTCCCGCAGATGTTCCAGCGCCGCCGCGTCCTGTGCGGCAGTCAGGCGCAGCGCATCGACCAGGCGGTAAGCGCGGGCCAGTTCATCCTGGAGGTTCTCCGGCGCACCCTGAAGGAAGGCCCGCCGAAGATGCTCCTCCTGCTCCGCCCGTTCCTGCCGGGCCCGCTCGACGTCGGTCTCGATCCGCGCCAGTTCCTCTTCCAGTTCGCGGCAGAGCTCCCAGGCTACGTCGCGCTCCGACTCGGCACGGTGGACTGCCGCCTCAAGGCGCTCGATCTCCGACTTGAGCTGCCCGCACTGCGCTCGCCACGCCTCTTCTTGCTCCTGTTGCAGCGCCATCTGCTCACCATGCCGGACGCTCTCCCGGCTGCGTGCGTTCTGGACCTGCCGCAGACGCAACTCCAGCTCACGTAGCTGGCGTTTCTGGTCGGAAACACCGCGCCGCAGTTCCGTGATCGTCAGCTCGGCCTGTTCCTTCTCCAGTACGGCCACTTCCAGCCGGTCGCTGGCCAACTGGGCTCGGTAGCGCTGCGGGTCCTGCGTCAGAAGGGAGTCGCGGTGCAGGCGGTATATGTGTTTCTGCACCTCAAGGGTCGCCTCTGGACCGCAGGTACGGCACGCGGACTTCAACAGAGCGTCGAGGAACGCCTTGTCGGGGATGCGCACACCGGACAGGTAACGCGAAACAGATGGTGCGCTGACATGGTGATACACCGAGAACTGCCGCAATGACTTGCCGGCCGCCCGAAACAGACCGCGCAGAGCGACAACGAACTCCCGCAGTTCAGGCGGTAATCCCTCGGGGAGCGGCTTGAGCCCGGGGACTTCCCCGCTGTCCTCGAACCCCCACGTTCGTAACGCGTTGCCTGTGTCCACCGGGGTATTTTCCTCCTTCGACGGGGCCTGTGCCGCCTGTTCTACGGGCGAGTCGAAGCCGTTGATGACGAACCCGCACCTGTACTCCAACCGGAGTAGAGGGTGCGGCGGTCAGTATCTGCGGGTGAGGACGCGCAGGGTCTTGGGCAGGGGTGGGTTCGTGGAGCCGTGGAGGATTGCGGTGCCGCGTGTGAGTACGGCTTCTGCCGTGAGGAGTTCGATCTGCACCAACGCGCCCGCGAGGCGCCGGCCGTCGGGACAGGCCAGGGCAGGGAGGGTGCTCGCGGCCGACAACGCGGCTTGTGCCACAGCTATCTGATCGGCGATCAGATCTGACAGGGGTGCGCCTCCGGTGCCGGCCCTCAGGTCGCCCATGGTGACCCCGGAACGAGCCATCGCCTCGGCCGGGATGCCCACGCGGCCCTCCCGGAGGTCCTCGGCGAGGTCGTTGACGAAGTCGAGCCGCTGACTGCCCTCGATGAAGGTGCGGCAGGCGGCGCGGTACGGCAGGTCGTCGCCCTCCGGTGCGAGCAGTCCCGCGACGAGCATGAAGGCGGGGTACGAGTAGGCGTCCACGTATGCCTGGTAGTCGGCCTCGGTGGCGAAGCCCGTGAAGCGCAGTTCTGCGGTGGCGGTCGCCAGGTAGGTCTCCACGAGGGGGCCCAGGCGTGGGTGGGCGGACGCGGTGTGGACGAGCGTGCGCAGGAGCGGGCTGTCGCTCGTACCCGTGCGCAGGGCGTCGCGCACCTGGCGTTCCCAGGTGGCCCATGCCGCCTCGCGCTGTGGCAGGGGGCCGGTGTCCAGGAGGTTGTCGCCGTGGTGCATCAGGGCGGTCGCCGCCACCACGTGCGGCAGCAGCGGGCGGGGCAGCAGCAGCCTGGCCGCGAGATATGCCGTGCGCCGGAAGCGTCGTACCGATGCCCGCTGTCGGTCGTAGTCCGCGCGCAGCCCCGGCTCCCGGACACCGGCGGCCACCAGGCTTTTCGTCCACCCTCGCATGGGTTGATCGTAGGGGGAGGGCGGCGCGCTCTCGAACCGCCCTCTGTCCCCCGCCCGCTGTCCGCGGCCTACGCCCGAGGTCCGCCCGGCCGTCCGATGCCTACCCGGCCGTCCGTTGTCCGCCGGGCCATCCGATGCCTACCTGGGGCAACAAGCGGGCAGGGCCGCTGCCCGAACGGCCGCCGGTGTCAACTCGGCCTCCACCGCCGCCGAATGATGCACGAGCCGTGTACGGCGGGGTCCCTTCGCTGCTCCTCGGTTAGTCCTCCGCGCCGACCACGCGGAAGCGTTCGGCCACGATCAGGGCGTCGTCGTCCACGGCGGGCGTGTAGCCGAGCAGTTCGGTCATCTGCTCGCCGGTGAAGAAGTCCCGGTGGGCGGCGGCCCACTCTCGCGCGTCGGCGTAGCCGCGGCCCTCGTCCAGCGCGTACCGGTCGTCCACTTCACGGAAGGGGATCACCCGGACCTCGGTCAGCTCGATCACGACGGCCGGGCGGTCGTCCGAGTCGAGCACCGCGTACCGCTGGCCCGCCCGGGGCAGGGGCTCGCCGGCCTTCTCCAGGATCTCGGCCAGCGCCGTCATGGCCGTCTTGCGGCCGCTGATGATGGCCTCGACCCCGCTGTCGCGCTCCGGGCCGGGGAAGGCGAGGGCGAGCGGGGGGATGTCGTCCGCAGTCATGCGGCTGAGCGTAACCGACGGCACGGATGAACTCGCCAGGCAACAGCGAGAGTTGGCGGGCACGCGCGACGCCGGTCCGTCCGGCCCGCGGCGGGGGGTCGGACGGACCGGCGTGCGGCGCTCACCCGGTCCGGATCAATCCCGGACTACTTGGTGAAGGCACCGGTCCCGTTCGGGGTGCCGAGGCCCGTCGGGCCGTCGTAGCCCTTGCCCGCCTGGCACAGGTAGGCCACGTCGCAGGACCCGTTCGCACCGCTGGTCACATCGTTCAGCTGGTCCGGGTGGGAGTAGGGGTACGACGCCGGGGTGTCACCCGAGCCCGGAGCGCCCGCGAGGGCGTAGACACCGGCGATGAACGGCGCGGCGGCGCTGGTGCCGCCGTACACGTTCCAGCCGCTGGCCTGGTAGGTGTCGTAGACGGCGAGACCGGTGGCCGGGTCGGCCACGGACGCGACGTCGGCCACCGCGCGCTTGGCGCAGTCGGTGTCCTTCTGCCAGGACGGCTTGGCCTCGTACTGCGAGCAGCCCGAGCCCGCGCCGTCGCCGCCGGACGAGCTGCCCCAGACGGTCTCGGAGTAGCCGCGGGTGCTGCTGTCCTTCTTCAGCGAGGTGCCGCCGACCGCCGTCACGTACGGCGAGGCCGCCGGGTACTCGACGCCGTAGCCGCTGTCACCGGAACTGACGGTGATGGCGACGCCGGGGTGCTTGAAGTACTGGTCGTCCGCGGAGGTGTCGTCGGACCCCTCGCTGCCGCCGTAGCTGTTGGACACGAACTTGGCGCCCTGCTTGACGGCCTGGTTCACGGCCGCGCCCAGGTCGTCCATGTTCGCCGACTTGGCCTCGACCAGCAGGATCTTGCACTGCGGGCAGGCCGCGCTGACCATGTCGACGTCGAGGGAGATCTCCCCGGCCCAACCCGCGTCCGGCGCGGGGTAGTTGCTGCCGCCGTCCTGGTCGATCTTCTTGAAGCAGCCGTTCGCCGTGGAGCACTCGGGCAGGTTGTACTGGGAGCGGTAGGCCGCCAGGTCCTTCTCGGCGTTCGGGTCGTCGTTGGCGTCGACGATCGCGACCGTCTGGCCCTTGCCGCCGTCCTTGGGGAGGTTGTACGCGGCTGCCAGGTCGGACGGCCCGAAGCCCTGCGGGGTGTCGTGCGGACCGAGGGACTTGTGCTGGACGATGTCGGTGCGCTCGACCGACTGGCAGGCCATGTAACCGGGCTTGCTCGGCTGCGAACACAGCCGGTGGGTGTGCACCGGCGCGGCCGCGGAGGTGGTCGCCGCGTGGGCGGCGGGGGTGGTGGCGAAGGCCGAGGTCTGAGTGGCGACGGCCACGCCGCCGGTGATCAGAGCCGCCGCGCCCAGCAGTGCGGGAGCGCTGCGGCGTATGCGGTTCCTTCTGCGGTGGGAATGCAAAAAACTGCCCTCCGTGGGGGGATGGTCGACTCCGGTACGACGGCCTGCGGGCATGTCATAGGCATGACAAATCGCGTTGGGGGTGGCCGGTCGGAGTCTGCTTCCGGGCATGTGGATGGATGTGCCACCCCGGTCAGTGGTGGCTGGGGTTGAGGTTATTGACTGTTTGCCGTTGAAAACAAGGGGAGTTGGCAAAACCTTGGCCCGAGCTTCCGGGTTGGCCGATATCTTCTGCGTTCATGGAGCTGGACGACACCACCGTCAACCGCCTGATGTCCCTCGGACTCGCCCGCTACGAGGCGCGGATCTATCTGTCGCTGCTCAGGCGCGGCTCCTATACGGCCGCCGAGGTGGCCCGCGAGGCGGACGTTCCGCGCCAGCGCGTGTACGACGTCCTGGACGCCCTGGTGCGGCGGCAGTTGGCCACCGCACGCCCCGGACGTGTGACGACGTACTCCGCGGAGCCCCCGAAGCGGCCCTCGCCCGGCTGATGTCCGCCCAGCGGGAGACCGTCGAGCGGCTGGAACGCGCCTCCCGTGAACTCGCCGGTCTGCTCGGCCCGCTGTGGGCCAGGGCCGGCGGCACACGGACCCGCTGGACTACATCGAGATCCTGCGCGACCCGAGGGCCATCGGTGAACGTTTCGCCGACATTCAGTCCCAGGCTCGTCACGAACTCCTCACCTTTTGCAAACCCCCCTTCGTCGCACCGGCGGAGAACGCGGCGGGCATCACCGCCGTGCGCCGCCTGCGCCGGGGCGGCGGCACGATCCGCGCGATCTACCTCTCCGAGGCCCTGGCCGACCCCGAGACGGTGGCGCACGTCCGGCGCTTCGCCGCCGAGGGGGAGGAGGCCCGCTTCGCCCCCGACCTGCCCCTCAAACTCGTCGTCGCCGACGCCTCCCTCGTCCTGTGCGACATGCCGGACCCGGTGGCGGGGGCGGGGACCACGACGACCCTGTTCATCGAACACCCGGCCCTGGCGGCGTGCCTGCGGCTGGCGTTCCACACGGTGTGGGAGTCGGCGCGGTCGGTGCCGGGGACGTGAAATCCCGCGTCCATAGGTCGAGTTGGCGGCGGTGTGTGAAGAAGCGGTGCGGTACGTGAAAGCGGTGGCGGGGTCCCCCTGCCAGGGTGATCCCGCCACCGCGCGTCCTTCCGGGCGTCCGGTCAGGGACGCAGGATCAGCCGGATCGGGTCGCCGGTCTTCTTCTCCAGCCGCTCCACCGCCTCCGCGGCCCGCGCCAGCGGCAGTTCGCCGCTGATGGAGGCGGAGAAGTCCAGCCGGCCGCCACGGACCAGGGAGAGCAGCTGCGGCAGCGCGACCGGCATGTCGGAGCCGTAGTGGCCGAGGATCTGCTGCTGGAGGTAGCTGAAGCGGGTGCCGTCGGCCACGGTCAGCGGTTGGTCGGTCAGGCCCACCAGGACCAGCCGGCCCCTGGGCGCGAGCGCCGACAGCGCCTGTGCGCGGACGGCCGGGACGCCGGCGAAGTCGAAGGCGGCGGCGAGCCCGGCACCGCCGGTCGCCTCGCGGATCCGCTCGCGCAGCGCCGGATCGGCGGAGTCCAGTGCCAGGTCCGCGCCCCGGTCGAGGGCGCGCTCACGGGCGGTGGGGTTGGGGTCGACCGCGATGACGGGGCAGGCGCCGATCGCCCGCAGCAACTGGACGGCGTGCACGCCGAGTCCGCCCACGCCCCAGACGCCGACCGCCTCGGCGGGCCGCACGGCGCCCGTGACGGTGATCGCGCCCCACGGCGTGGAGACCGCGTCCGGGATGATCGCGCCCTGGTCGAAGGGGATGCCCGCGGGCAGCTCGGTCAGCGTGTGCTCGGCGGAGAGCGCGTACTCGGCCCAGCCGCCGTCGTAGTCCACGCCGCGGGTGTACGTCACGCCGTCGCGGATCTCGCCTGCGTACAGCACCACCCGCTGACCCGGCGTCCAGCGGGTGACGCCGGGGCCGGTCTCCGCGATGGTGCCGGACACCTCGTGGCCCAGGGTGACCGTGTCGCCGCGCAGCAGCAGCGGGGTGAGGGTGCCGTCGATCAGATGGACGTCCGACAGGCAGACGCCCGCGGCCTCCACCTTCACCAGGACCTGGCCGGGACCGGGTTCCGGCCTCGCCACCTCCTGGATCCGCAGGGTGCGGCTGGGGATGTGCAGCCGGGCGGCGAGCATCTGCTCCATGACATGGCCTCCTTGGCGCGGCGGCGACCCCGTGGACCGCGAGCCCCTTAACGCAAGTCGCCTTGCGATGAACCTACGCCCGCCTGAGGGGTAAAGCAAGTGGCCTTGCGTTAAGGTGGGGCATGCCCTCGTCCGACCGGAACGCACCGCCTCTGCGCCGCCGCGGGGCCCGGATGCGCTCCGCCGTGCTCGCCGCCACCGTGGACGTCCTGACCGCGTACGGGCTCGCCGGTACCACCGTCGGTGCCGTCGCCCGCGCCGCCGGCGTGCACGAGACCTCCGTCTACCGGCGCTGGGGGACCCGCGAGAACCTGATCCTGGAAGCGCTGACCGAACAACTCGACGCGACGATGCCGGTGCCGGACACCGGACGCGTCCGCGACGACCTCACCGCCTACTTCGGCACGCTGGCCCGGTTGCTCGCCACGGCACAGGGCGAGGCGCTGCTCCGGCTGAGCGTCGAACGCGACGACACCCTGCCGGACCGCCGGCTGCCCTACTGGACCGAGCGCCTCGAACGCGGCGCCGTCATGGTCCGCCGGGGCGTCGAACGCGGCGAACTCGCGCCGGACACGGACCCCGCTCTCGTCATCGAGGCCATCAGCGGCGCCCTGTTCACCCGCGCCCTCGTCAGCGGCGCCCCGCTCGACGAGGAATTCGCCGCGCGCCTCGTCGCCCTGACCCTCTCCGGCGCCCTCCCGTGCATCCCGCCTGGCCCTGACCCTCTCCAGTGACCTCCGCGCCCTGCCTGGCGTCTGGCCTTCTCCGGTGTCCTCCCGTGCGTCCGGCCCGGTCCTCTGACCTTCGCCGGTGCCCTTCCGCGCATGCGGCCCGGTCCTCTGGCTCTCTCCGGCGTCCTCCCGCGCACCCCGCCCGGCCCCTGACCCTCTCCGGCGCCCTCCCGCGCACCCCTCCCGGCCTCTGACCCGCCCCCATTCCCGCAGGAGCCGAGGGTGCGAAGAACGCGAGGAACCTCTGCCGCATCCCTTGACGGGGCGCGTCCGCGCCGATTAACTCACGTCCTAAATTAAGACGTGAGGGTCTTCGGAGGGTACCGGCCGGACCGGCCGGTACCGGGGCGCGATCCCGAAGGTTCTCGACGCCGGGAAGGGACACCTGGAGACATGCGCAGCATCCGAGCCGCGGCCGTCGGTGCCGTCACCCTCTCTCTCGCCCTCACGGCGACAGCCTGCGGAGGCGGTTCGTCCACGGGGGGCGGGTCCAACGACGCGCCGAAGAAGCTGACTTACTGGGCCTCCAACCAGGGCGCCAGCGTCGCCGTCGACAAGCAGGTCCTCCAGCCCGAACTCGACAAGTTCCAGAAGCAGACGGGCATCAAGGTGAAGCTGGAGGTCGTGCCCTGGCCCGACCTGCTCAACCGCATCCTGACCGCGACCACCTCGGGCCAGGGCCCGGACGTGCTGAACATCGGCAACTCCTGGAGCGCCTCCCTCCAGGCGAGCGGCGCGCTGCTGCCCTGGGACGCCAAGAACTTCGACAAGATCGGCGGCAAGAGCCGCTTCCTGCCGTCCGCGCTCGCCTCGACCGGCGTCAAGGGCAAGGACCCGGCCGCCGTACCCCTGTACGCGCTGGCGTACGCGCTCTACTACAACAAGAAGATCTTCGCCGACGCCGGCATCTCCCAACCACCTGCCACCTGGGACCAGTTGATCGCCGACGGCAAGAAGATCAAGGCGAAGGGCATCTCCCCGCTGGGCGCCGAGGGCTCCAACGTGTCGGAGAACATCCACCACGTCTTCGTCTTCGCCAAGCAGCGCGGCGCCGACTTCTTCACCGCCGACGGCAAGCCGGACTTCACCGACCCCAAGGTGGTCGACGCCGTCCAGAGCTATGTCGATCTGATGGCCAAGGACCAGATCATCCCCGCCGGGGACGCGGAATACGCGCAGAACCAGTCCGTCAGCGACTTCGCCAAGGGCCGGCAGGCCATGCTGCTGTGGCAGTCGGCCTCCGCCAACCTCGCCTCCCAGGGCATGAAGGACAGCCAGTACGGCGTCGCGCCCGTGCCGGTGCGCTCCGGCGCCCCCGGCACCCAGATCGACTCGATGGCCGCCGGTATCAACATCGCGGTCTTCCGCAACACCCACAACCTCGACGGGGCGACGCGGTTCGTGAAGTTCATGACCTCCGACGCCGAGCAGAAGATCCTCAACAAGGCCTACAGCTCCATCCCGCCGGTCACCAGCGCGCAGGACGATCCCGCGTTCAACACCACCGCCAACACGGTGCTGAAGAACACCCTCGCCACCAGCGCCGCCGCCCTGCCGCAGGTGCCCGACGAATCGCAGTTCGAGACGACGGTCGGCACCGCCGTCAAGGACCTGTTCGCCGACGCCGCCGCCGGGCGCGCCGTGACCACCGCATCGGTCAGGGCCGCGCTCCTAAAGGCCCAGCAGCAGATGCCGGCGGCGTGACGGCCATGACCACCCACACCCTTGAGGAGTCGGTGGCGAAGTCGCCTCCCGGTACGGCGGCGGCCCCGGCCCGCCGCCGTACCGGGAGGTTGCGCCGCGCCGGGCTGCCGTACCTGCTGCTCCTGCCCGCCTTCGTCCTCGAACTCCTCGTCCATCTGGTGCCGATGGGCATCGGCATCGTGATGAGCTTCAAGGAACTCACCCAGTTCTACATCCGCGACTGGGGCACCGCCCCCTGGTCGGGCATGGGCAACTACCGCCTGTCGGTGGACTTCCACGCCCCCGTCGGCGAGGCCCTGCTGCACTCCTTCCTCGTCACCGTCGGCTTCACCCTGCTGTCCGTCGCCCTGTGCTGGCTGATCGGCACCGCCGCGGCCCTCTTCCTCCAGGACGGCTTCCGCGGCCGGGGCCTGCTGCGCGCCCTGTTCCTGGTGCCGTACGCGCTGCCCGTCTACGCGGCCGTCATCACCTGGGTGTTCATGTTCCAGCACGACAACGGCCTGGTGAACCACGTCCTGCACGACCAGCTGCACATCGGTGCCAGGGCCGCCTTCTGGCTCATCGGCGACAACAGCTTCTACGCCCTGCTGACCGTGTCGGTGTGGAAGGGCTGGCCGTTCGCCTTCCTCGTGGTGACGGCCGGACTCCAGAACATTCCGGGGGAGTTGTACGAGGCGGCCGCGCTGGACGGCGCCGGGACGTGGCAGCGGATCCGCCGCATCACGCTGCCCTCCCTGCGCCCGGTCAACCAGGTACTGGTCCTGGTGCTGTTCCTGTGGACGTTCAACGACTTCAACACGCCCTACGTGCTGTTCGGCAAGTCCGCCCCCGCCGCCGCCGACCTCGTCTCCGTGCACATCTACCAAGCCTCGTTCGTGACCTGGAACTTCGGCACCGGCTCCGCCATGTCCGTCCTGCTGCTGGTCTTCCTGCTCGTGGTGACGGGCGCCTATCTGCTGGCGACCTCGCGGGGACGGAGGACCACCGATGCGTAACTCACCGCTGGCGCCGCCGCGTTCGTTCCTGTGGACCCGGCGCGTCTTCCTCACCCTGCTCACCGGCTTCGTCCTGCTCCCGGTGTACGTGATGGTGTCCAGCTCGCTGAAACCGCTCGCGGACGTCTCCGGGAAGTTCCGCTGGCTGCCGAGCGGGCTGACGATCCGCCCGTACATCGACATGTGGTCCACGGTGCCGCTCGCCCGCTACTTCGTGAACTCCCTGATCGTGGCGGGCTCCGCGACCGTACTGTCCGTCGTCGTCGCGGTGTTCTCCGCCTACGCGGTCAGCCGCTACGACTTCCGGGGCAAGCGCGTCTTCACCGTCACCGTGCTGTCCACGCAGATGTTCCCCGGCATCCTCTTCCTGCTCCCGCTGTTCCTCCTCTACGTCAACATCGGCAACGCCACCGGCATCGCCCTGTTCGGCTCCCGCGGCGGCCTGATCCTCACCTACCTCACCTTCTCCCTGCCGTTCTCCATCTGGATGCTCATCGGATACCTCGACTCGGTGCCGCGCGACCTGGACGAGGCGGCACTGGTCGACGGCTGCGGTCCGCTCGGCGCGCTGTTCCGGATCGTCGTACCGGCGGCGATCCCCGGCATCGTGGCCGTCGCCGTGTACGCGTTCATGACCGCGTGGGGCGAGGTGCTGTTCGCGTCGGTGATGACGAACGACACCACCCGCACCCTCGCCGTCGGCCTCCAGGGCTATTCCACGCTCAACGACGTCTACTGGAACCAGATCATGGCCGCCTCGCTGGTCGTCAGCGTGCCCGTGGTGGCCGGCTTCCTGCTGCTCCAGCGCTACCTCGTGGCCGGGCTGACGGCGGGGGCCGTCAAATGACCGGTAACACCCCGTATTCCGAAGGGACTTCCGTGTCCGAACGCATCGACCTCGCCGCACTCCCGGACGGCTTCCTGTGGGGCACGGCCACCTCGGCGTACCAGATCGAGGGAGCCGTCGCCGAGGACGGCCGGACACCCTCCATCTGGGACACCTTCTCCCACACGCCGGGGAAGACCGCGGGCGGCGACAACGGCGATGTCGCCTGCGACCACTACCACCGCCGGGGCGAGGACATCGCCCTTATGCGCCGCCTCGGCCTCAACGCCTACCGCCTCTCCGTCGCCTGGCCGCGCGTCGTCCCCGGCGGCACCGGCGAGGTGAACCCCAGGGGCCTCGCCTTCTACGACGCGCTGGTGGACGACCTGCTCGCGGCGGGCATCACCCCCTGCGTCACCCTCTACCACTGGGACCTGCCGCAGACGCTCCAGGACCGCGGCGGCTGGCCGGAGCGGGACACCGCCCACGCGTTCGCCGCGTACGCCGACGCCGTGGCCCGGCGCCTCGGCGACCGCGTCAAGCTCTGGACGACCCTCAACGAGCCGTCCTGCTCGGCCTGGATCGGCCACTACGAGGGCACGATGGCCCCCGGCTGGACCGACCTGACCGCCGCGGTCCGCGCCTCCTGCCATCTGCTCCTCGGCCACGGTCTCGCCACCGAGGCCGTGCGCGCCGCCGTCCCGGGCGCCCGGATCGGCATCGTCAACAACCTCTCCACCGTGCACCCCGCCACCGACCGACCCGAGGACATCGCGGCCGCCCGCAGGCACGACGGCCATGTCAACCGCTGGTGGCTCGACCCCGTGCACGGCCGCGGCTTCCCGGCCGACATGGTGGAGACCTACGGCATCGAACTGCCGCTGCGCGAGGGTGATTTGGCGACGATCGCGGCGCCGCTGGACTGGCTGGGCCTGAACTACTACTTCCCGGCCCATGTCACCGACGACCCCGAGGGCCCCGCGCCGTACGCCCGCGCTGTCCGCCGCGAGGGCGTGCCGCGCACTGCCATGGACTGGGAGATCGACCCCGGCGGCATCGAGACCCTGCTGCTCCGGCTCACCGAGGAGTACGGCGCCCGCACCCTGTACGTGACCGAGAACGGCTCCGCCTTCCCCGACACGGTCCGCCCCGACGGCACCGTCCACGACCCCGAACGCCAGGACTACCTCGAAGCCCACCTCGCCGCCTGCGCCTCCGCCGCCCGCCGGGGCGTCCCGCTGGCCGGGTACTTCGCCTGGTCCCTGCTGGACAACTTCGAATGGGCGTACGGCTACGACAAGCGCTTCGGCCTGGTCCACGTCGACTATCCCACCCAGACCCGGACCATCAAGGGCAGCGGCCACCGGTACGCGGAGATCGTGCGCGCGCACCGGGAGCGGGGCCGCAGCGCCGCCTGACCGCGACCGCCGGGCGCCCGGCCGCTGATCGGCGCCCGGCGGCATCGGCCGACGCGCCCGGCCGTAGCCGCGCCCGGCACGCGTCCCGCCGTAGCCGCGCCGGGCGCACGCCCCGCCGTACCCGCCTCCCCACCCGTCTCGGCCGAATGCCACGGGCACCGCGCGCGCCCCTGCCCGCCGTGGGAGGATCAGGCGCTGTGAGTGCATCCCCGGTAGTGAGAGGCCTGCGGGCCGCGGTGTTCGCCGCGGTGTGCGTGCTGCTCGCCGCCGTCGGCCACGGGCTGGCCATGGGGGAGATGCCGTCGCTCCGCTGCGACGCGGCCGGTTTCCTCGCGGTCCTCGCGCTCGGCTGGGCGCTGGGCGGACGGGAGCGGTCGGGGCCGGGGATCGGCGCGGCGATGCTGCTCACCCAGGCAGGGCTGCACCTGGGCTTCGACGCGGCCCGGAGCGGCACCCCCTCCGCCCGCACCGGCTCCCGCATGGCGGACATGCCGGGCATGAATGGTGCGGCCGGTATGTCCGGGACGGCCGCGCACGCGGCGGCCGCGCACACCATGGCCCACGCCACGGCCGCCCACCTCCTCGCCGCCCTCGCCGCCTCCTGGTGGCTACGGCGGGGCGAGGCCGCGCTGTGGACGCTGCTGCGGCGCACCGCCGCGCTGGTCCCCGCCCTCCTCGTCCGCTGGCGGCCCGCCCCGCTGCCCGCCTGTGCCGAGCCGGTCCCGCGCGACCGGTCCGCCGGCGCCCCGTCCCGCCGGGCCCCGCTGCGGCACGCGGTCACCCGGCGCGGACCGCCCGCCCCGATCCCGTACCCGCTCTGACCCTGACCCTGTCACTCGTCACCGTACGGAGATCGACTCACCATGTCCGCATCACGCATCACCCTGCGCCGCGCCGGCGCCGTCACCGCCCTTACGGCCGCCTCGGTCCTGCTCGCCGCCGGTGCCGCGTCCGCGCACGTCACCGTCCACCCGGAGAGCTACGCCAAGGGCGCCACCGACGGTGTGCTGACCTTCCGCGTGCCCAACGAGGAAGACCACGCCTACACCAGCAAGGTCCAGGTCTTCCTGCCCACCGACCACCCCGTCCTCGGCGTCCTGGTCCACCCGGAGGACGGCTGGACCGCCAAGGTGACCACCACCAAGCTGAAGACGCCGGTCAAGACCGACGACGGCACCATCGCCGAGGCCGCCTCCGAGATCACCTTCACCGGGGGCAGGATCGAACCGGGGCAGTACGAGGACTTCAACGTCGCCTTCGGTGAACTGCCTGAGGACACCGACCAGTTGGTGTTCAAGACGCTCCAGACCTACTCGGACGGCAAGGTCGTCCGGTGGATCGAGCAGCCAGCCTCCGGCGACGACGAGCCGGAGAACCCGGCCCCGGCGCTGAAGCTCACCGCGGACGACGCCTCGCCCGCCGCCGCCCCGGCCAAGCCGGCCGGTACGACCACCGCGAAGGCGAGCGACTCCACCGCCCGCGACCTCGGCGTCGCCGGCCTGGTGGTCGGCGTCCTGGGCCTGGCCACCGCCGCGTTCGCGCTGGTCCGGAGCAGGTCGGCGGCGCGGTCGTAACAGCCGCCGTTACCGCTCGGCGGCGGCGGACACCCCTGGCGCGCCCGGCGCCCGCTGCTCCGTCGCCGCCCAGCTCGCCAGCAGCCGCAGGGCCTCGCGGGCGGGGGTGTCCGGGAGCGCGGTGTAGCCGAAGAGGGTGAGTCCGTCGCCGCCGGCGATCTCCAGGGCCTCGAAGTCGAGCGTGAGATCGCCGACCGCGGGATGCCGGAACCGTTTGCTGCCGCGCCGGTGGGCCCGTATGTCGTGCGCGGCCCACCGGGTGCGGAACTCCGTGCTGCGGGTGGCCAGTTCGCCGACGAGGCCGGTGACCGCCCTGGAACAGGGCGAGCGCGCGGCCGCCACCTGGAGGAGGGCGACGGCGACATCGGCCGCGTCCTCCCGCTCGGGGAACGTCTCCCCGGCCCGCTCGTCCAGGAAGAGGAACCGGGCCAGGTTGGGCGGCGCGTCGCCGGCCCGTTCGAAGACCGGGGCGTACAGGGCGCGGCCCAGGGCGTTGCCGCCGAGGATGTCCAGCCGCCCGTTCTGGACCACCGCGGGCGCCTCGACCAGCGCGTCCATCAGGGCCTGCACGCCGGGCGGGACGGGGACGGGCGCCTGCCGGGCGGCCACCCGGCGCCGCCCCCGGCCCTGGCCGGCCTTCGCCGCGGCGGCGGCACGCGCCAGGTCGAACAGGTGTGCTGTCTCGGTCTCGTCGTCTCCACCCGCCCGGCCAGTTCGCCGAAGCCGCGCCGGGCGATGGCCGACAGCAGTTCCCGATGGGTGGGGAAGTGGCGGCGCGGCGCCCCGTGCGAGACGCCCGCGCGCCGGGCGATCTCCCGCAGGGTCAGCGCCTGTACCCCCTCGGCGGCCAGCAACTGCGCGCCCGCGTCCACGAGACGCTCCCGCAGGCTCTTGTCCGACTCAGCCATAGACAGTGTCTACCTGGGCGCCGTAGACACTGTCTACCGCCGCTGCCCAGCGCCCTCGGACCGCGGACGGCCGGGGAATGCGGTCCGGACCACGCGCGGTTGACCCCTGCATGACCCAGGACTCCACGCAGGACGCGCTCCTCCCGCTGCTCTCCGAAGGACACGGCGGCGTACTCGTCACCCTCCGCCGCGACGGCCGCCCCCAGCTGTCCAACGTCAGCCACGCCTACGACCCGGACGAGCGGATCATCCGCATCTCCGTCACCGACGACCGCGCCAAGACCCGCAATCTGCGCCGCGATCCCCGCGCCTCCTACCACGTCACCAGCGACGACCGCTGGGCGTACACCGTCGCGGAGGGCATGGCCGAGCTGTCCCCGGTCGCGCAGGACCCCCACGACGAGACCGTGGAGGAGCTGATCCGGCTCTACCGCGCGGTGCTCGGCGAGCACCCGGACTGGGACGAGTACCGCGCCGCGATGGTCCGCGACCGCCGGCTGGTCGTCCGGCTGCACGTCGCACGGGTGTACGGCATCCCCAAGCGCTGAGGCGAACCGGGGCCCGCATCGAAAATCGGCCCCTGCTCACGCTGCTTTCGTGTCCTCACCGGCCAGGAAGGGGTGCAGCAGCGTGAGCAGGGCGCGCGGGCGGTGCAGCGGGATGATGTGGCCGCAGTCTTCGATGACGTGTCCGGTGAGACGGTCGGTGATCGGGCGGAGCTGGCGTTCCAGCGCGGCACCGACGGTCCGGGCGCCCAATGCCATCGTCGGCACCGTCAGGCGGGCGGTGGCGACCGCCCGCTCGATCTGTACGGCGCTCTCGGGCAGCGCCCGGTAGTACGAGAACGCGCGGCTCAGCGCCGGGCGGCCGGTGTACGCGCGGACGAAGGCGTCCCGGAGGGCGGGGCGCACCCCGTCGCCGAGTGTGCCGGCGCGCAGGAACCAGTCGACGTAGGCGGCCTCGTGGCCCTCCAGCACGGTTTCGGCGAGGCCGGGCGCGGCGGCATGGAAGCCGAACCACCACGGCGGCCCGTCGGTGAGGAAGTCCCCGGCGCCGGGCAGCCTGCCCAGAAGGGACTCCATGAGGACCAGGCGCCGGACGAGACCGGGGCGGCGCAGGGCGAGGAGGAAGGCCGGCGCGGCACCCGCGTCGATGCCCGCCACCGCGGCCGAGGACACACCGAGCGTGGTGAGAAGCGCCGTGGCGTCCTCGGCCAGGGTGCCCGCGTCGTACCCGGCGGCGGCCGGGCTGCTCGCGCCGAACCCGCGCAGGTCCGGCGCGATGACGCGGTAGCGGCCGGACAGGTCGGCCATGACGTCCGTCCACAGCTCCCAGGTGTGCGGGAAACCGTGCAGCAGCAGTACGGCCGGGCCCGATCCGGCGAGCGCGACATTCAGTTCGACACCGTTGACGGGGACGCGCCGCAGTTCGGGCATGGAGAGGCTCCAGATGTGTGGTGAGAGATGGTGACCAGGTCACGTTAGGGAACTACTCTGGTCCGTCCAAGACGGCACTATCCCTTCAGGTGGTGAGCCCAAAGTGACCACATCGAGGCGCGGCGAGCCCGGTAGGCGGCCCGGTGCGCGGGGCGATCTGCTGGATCCGCGCTGCCCGACCCGTCAGTTGCTCGACCGTATCGGCACCAAGTGGACGTCCATGGCGGTCAAGGTGCTGGCCGAGGAGGCTCCGGACGAACTCCGTTTCGCGGAACTGCGGCGTCGTATCCCCGGCATCTCGCAGAAGATGCTGTCCGTCACCCTGCGGAGCCTGGTCCGCGACGGTCTGGTCGCGCGCCGGGTGGAACCCACCGTGCCGCCCGCCGTCCACTACCGGCTCACCGGGCTCGGCCTGTCCCTCGAAGAACCGCTCTCCGCCCTGCGGGTCTGGGCCGAGACACACATGCCGGAGATCGACCGCAACAACCGACTCACCGACGAGTCGGCCCCCGACGAGGCCACGGATCGGGTGCGTTGATCACAGCCACTCGCTGATGGCCGCGACGAGGACGGCCGCCTCGTCCGGGATGGTGCAGCGGATGGGGCATCCTCACAAACCGCGAAGAACATCGGAGCCTGGTGCCGATGAATGAGAAGCCGAGGTCATGACCAACCACTGCTGCGAGGCGATGAGCCGCCACGTGGACGTGCGCTGCGACGAGCACGACGACCCCTTCGCCTGCCCGGACGCGCTGATCGACTTCAGCGCCACGTTCCAGGAGTACGGGCTGATCATCCACGACGGCGGCACATCGAGCATCACCATCCACTTCTGTCCCTGGTGCGGACGGCGCCTCCCCGAGTCGCAGCGGGACCGATGGTTCGACGAACTCGAACGCCGCGGGATCGATCCGTGGGAGGACGAAGTCCCCACCGAGTTCCAGGACGACCGCTGGCTCGCCGGCCTGCCACGGGACTGACCGACCCCCAGCCTCTCGAGTCACTTCCGCTCCACGACCTGGGCCGCGCTCTCCGTCCGTGCCTCGATCGCCCTGAGTACGGCGATCATGTCTTCTTTGCCGTGCCCCTGGGTCACCGTCTCCTGGAAGAGGGCGTGGCAGACGTCGAGGAGCGGGGACGCCAGGCGGGCCGTGCGGGCGGCCTCGGCGACGAGCCGGTTGTTCTTCAGCACGTCGAGCGCGGCCGCCTGCACCGCGAAGTCCCGCTCGCGCAGCTTGGGCGCCTTCATCCGGGAGACCGGGCTGGCCATCGGACCCGCGTCGAGGACGTCCAGGAACAGGCGGGGGTCCAGGCCCTGCCGCTCGGCGAAGTGGAAGGCCTCGGCCAGCCCGGTCACCAGGGTGATCAGGAACAGGTTGACCGACAGCTTCATCAGCAGCGCGCCGGGCACCGCCCCGCACCCGAACGCCTCGCCGCACAGCGTTGCGAGCAGCGGCCGTACCGTGTCCACGGCGGCCTGTTCGCCCGCGAGCATGGCCACCAGCCGCCCCTGTTCCGCGGGGACCCGCGACCCGGACACCGGCGCCTCGACATAGCGGCCACCGGCGGCGCGGATGTCGGCCTCCAGGGCGCGCGAGTACTCGGGGGACGTCGTGCCCATGTGCACCACGGTCCGCCCCGCGACCCGCGCGGCCAGATCCGGGGTGCCGCGGCCGAGGACCGCGTCGAGGGCCGGCTCGTCGGCGAGCATCAGCAGCACCACCTCGGCCCGCGCGAACACCCCGGCGGCGTCCGCGGCGACCTCGGCACCGGCCGCGCGCAGCGGTTCGGCGCGGTGCGGGGTGCGGTTCCAGACCACCAGCGGTGTGCCGGCGGCCACCAGGCGCAGGGCCATGGGCCCGCCCATCACTCCGAGACCGATGAATCCGACGCGCACGGGAGCCGTCCTTCACTGTGCCGACCGATTATGACGGTCGTCATAGTAGCGGGCGTTATGACGCCGGTCATAGAGTTGTCCGAGGGGATGTCAGAGAGACACGGAGGCGGGACATGAGCGAGCGGGAGCGCGGCCCGCGGGAGCGGATGGTGTTCAGCGCGGCCCAGCTCATCCGGCGCGACGGGGTGACCGCGACCGGCATGCGCGAGGTCGCCGCGCACGCCGGGGCCCCGCGCGGCTCCCTCCAGCACTACTTCCCTGGCGGCAAGGAGCAACTGGTCGGTGAGGCCGTCGCCTGGGCCGGACGGTACGCCGGCAAGCGGATCGCGCGCTTCGTCGAGCAGCTGCCCGAGCCGGTGCCGAGCGCCCTGTTCGCGGCGATGGCCGCGCAGTGGACGGACGAGTACGACAGGGACGGCTTCGCCGCGGGCTGCCCGGTCGCCGCCGCCACCGTCGACCGCGCCGCCTGCGACGAGGCGACCCGCACCGCCGTGGCCGCCGCCTTCACCGCCTGGCGGACCCCGCTCGCCGGGGCCCTCACCGCCCTGGGCGTACCGGCGGACCGCTCCGCGGCCCTGGCCACGCTGATGATCAGCACCCTGGAGGGCGCGATCCTGATGGCACGGGCCGAGCAGGACGTACGGCCGCTGACCACGGTGGTGCGCGAACTGGGCCCGCTGCTCGACGCCGCGGTCACCCGGCCCGAGTGAGCCGGTCCGGCCGTCAGCGGCCGACCGGTTCCGTCCCGTCGGCCGTGAGGTACCCGATCACCATGTCCCCGGCCATCCTGCGGTAGTGCCCCCGCCGCTCCGGATCGGTCAGGTCCCGCCCGAACAGCGCGCCGAACGTACGCCGGCCGACCATCCGGAAGAAGCAGAACGAGCTGATCACCGCGTGTACGTCGACCGCGTCCACGTCCGTCCTGAACACCCCCGAGCCCTGCCCGGCGGCGAGGATCTCCCGCAGCGCGTCGAGCGCGGGGGAGCCGGTCGCGCCGAGTCTCCGTAAGGCCCTGACGTGTTCCGCGCCCTGGATGTTCTCGGTGCTCAACAGGCGAACGTAGTCCGGGTGTTGCTCGTGGTGGTCGAAGACCGTCTCGGCCAGGTGCCGGACCGCCGCGACCGGGTCGAGGTGGGCGACGTCCAGCCGGTGCCCGGCGTTGCGCAGGGCGCCGTAGGCCCGTTCGAGGACGGCGGTGAACAACTGCTCCTTGCCGCCGAAGTAGTAGTAGATCATCCGCTTGGTGGCGCGGGTGCGGGCGGCTATCTCCTCCACCCGGGCGCCCTCGTAACCGGCCCGCGCGAACTCGCGGGTGGCCACGTCGAGGATCTCGGCCCTGGTGCGCGCGGCGTCCCGCACCCGCCCGCCGGGTCGTACTGGTTCTTCGACGCTGGTCATCGGGGGTTTCCTCAGGGCCTCGGACCGCCGCGGTGGTGCGCTCGGTGCACCCGATTCTAAGACGCGAACATGACAGCGCGAATGCCGCGGTCCGGGTCACACGGGGTGACCCGGACCACGGTGCGTGCGGTGCTACGGCCGCCGGTTCCACTCGGTGATCACGGGGTGCCCGTGCTCGGTGGACAGCCGGCTGACGGTGCCGGTGGCCAGCTGGAACAGCCGGCCCTCCGCGGGCGCGAGGCCCAGCCGGCGGGCCGTCAGGACCCGCAGGACGTGGGCGTGGGCGACGAGCACCACATCGCCGCCGTCCCCGGCGAGCGCGCTCTCCACGCGGGCCAGCACCCGGTCGGCGCGGGCGCCGACCTCGGCAGGCGACTCGCCCGGATGCCCCTCGGGCCCCGGCACCACCCCGTCGGTCCACAGGTCCCAGTCGGGGCGGGTGCGGTGGATCTCGGCGGTGGTGATGCCCTCGTAGCCGCCGTAATCCCATTCACGCAGGGCGGGTTCGGGCTCGACGCCGGTCAGGCCCGCGAGGGCGGCGGTGCGCTGGGCGCGGCCGAGCGGGCTGCTCAGTACGAGCGAGTAGGTCCGGCCGGACAGGAGCGGGGCGAGGGACTTGGCCTGTTCCTCGCCGTGGTCGGTCAGGGGCAGGTCGGTGTAGCTGGTGTGCTGTCCCGACCTGCTCCACTCCGTCTCCCCGTGGCGGACCAGCAGAAGGTCCGCCACGGTCAGCCCTTCTTCTCGACCGCGTGGCCGCCGAACTGGTTGCGCAGCGCCGCGACCATCTTCATCTGCGGCGAGTCGTCCTGCCGGGAGGCGAACCGGGCGAACAGCGAGGCGGTGATCGCCGGGAGCGGCACCGCGTTGTCGATGGCCGCCTCGACGGTCCAGCGGCCCTCGCCGGAGTCCTCCGCGTAGCCGCGCAGCTTCTCCAGGTGCTCGTCCTCGTCCAGCGCGTTGACCGCGAGGTCGAGCAGCCAGGAGCGGATGACCGTGCCCTCCTGCCAGGAGCGGAACACCTCGCGGACGTTCTCCACGGAGTGCACCTTCTCCAGCAGCTCCCAGCCCTCGGCGTACGCCTGCATCATCGCGTACTCGATGCCGTTGTGGACCATCTTGGAGAAGTGCCCGGCGCCGACCCGGCCCGCGTGCACATAGCCGTACGGGCCCTCCGGCTTGAGCGCGTCGAAGATCGGCTGGAGCCGGTCCACGTTCTCCTTCTCGCCGCCGACCATGAGCGCGTAGCCGTTCTGGAGGCCCCACACACCGCCGGAGACGCCGGCGTCCACGAAGCCGATGCCCTTGATGCCGAGCGCCGCGGCGTGCTTCTCGTCGTCCGTCCAGCGGGAGTTGCCGCCGTCGATCACCGTGTCGCCGGGCTCCAGCAGGTCGCCCAGCTCGTCCACGACGGTCTGGGTGGCGGTGCCGGCCGGGACCATCACCCACACATGGCGGGGCGCGTCCAGCTTCTGGACCAGTTCGGCGAGGCTCTTGACGTCGGAGACCTCAGGGTTGCGGTCGTAGCCGATGACGGTGTGGCCGGCGCGGCGGATCCGCTCGCGCATGTTGCCGCCCATCTTGCCGAGACCGATGAGACCGAGCTGCATGATCAGTTCTCCGATGCGTTCTTGAGAGTGCGGTAGGCGGCGACGAGGGCCGTGGTGGAGGGATCGAGGCCGGGCACCTCGGCGCCTTCGGTGAGGGCGGGTTCGACGCGCTTGGCGAGGACCTTGCCCAGCTCCACGCCCCACTGGTCGAAGGAGTCGATGTCCCACACCGCGCCCTGCACGAACACCTTGTGCTCGTACAGCGCGATCAGCTGGCCCAGCACGGACGGGGTGAGTGCCCTCGCCAGGATGGTGGTGGTGGGCCGGTTGCCCTGGAAGGTCTTGTGCGGCACCAGTTCCTCGGGCACGCCCTCCGCGCGGACCTCCTCGGCACTCTTGCCGAAGGCCAGCGCCTGGGTCTGGGCGAAGAAGTTGGCCATCAACAGGTCGTGCTGCGCCTTGAGTTCACCGCTCAGCTCGGCCACCGGCTCGGCGAAGCCGATGAAGTCGGCGGGGATGAGCTTGGTGCCCTGGTGGATCAACTGGTAGTACGCGTGCTGCCCGTTGGTGCCCGGCGTGCCCCAGACCACGGGACCCGTCTGCCACTCCACCCGGCGTCCGTGCCGGTCCACCGACTTGCCGTTGGACTCCATGTCGAGCTGCTGGAGGTAGGCGGTGAACTTGGACAGGTAGTGGCTGTACGGCAGTACGGCGTGCGACTGGGCGTCGTGGAAGTTGCCGTACCAGATGCCCAGCAGGCCCAGCAGCAGCGGGGCGTTGGCCTCGGCGGGCGCGGTGCGGAAGTGCTCGTCCATCAGCCGGAAGCCGTCCAGCATCTCCCGGAACCGGTCCGGGCCGATGGCGATCATCAGGGAGAGGCCGATCGCGGAGTCGTACGAGTAGCGGCCGCCGACCCAGTCCCAGAACTCGAACATGTTGTCGGGGTCGATGCCGAACTCGGTCACCTTCTCCGCGTTGGTGGACAGCGCCACGAAGTGCTTCGCCACGGCCTTCTCGTCCCCGTCGAACGCTTCGAGCAGCCACGATCGCGCGGAGGTCGCGTTGGTGATCGTCTCGATCGTCGTGAACGTCTTGGACGCGATGATGAACAGCGTTTCGGCCGGGTCCAGGTCGCGGGTGGCCTCGTGCAGGTCGGCGCCGTCCACGTTCGACACGAAGCGGACGGTCAGGTCCCGGTCGGTGAAGCTGCGCAGCGCCTCGTACGCCATCGCGGGCCCGAGGTCGGAGCCGCCGATACCGATGTTGACTACATTGCGAATGCGCTTGCCGGTGTGACCCGTCCAGGCGCCCGAGCGCACCCGCTCCGCGAAGTCGCTCATCTTGTCGAGGACGGCGTGCACCTTGGGCACCACGTTCTCGCCGTCCACCTCGATCACCGCGTCCCGCGGCGCGCGCAGCGCGGTGTGCAGCACCGCCCGGTCCTCCGTGACGTTGATCTTCTCGCCGCGGAACATGGCGTCCCGCAGCCCGCATACATCGGTGGCGGCGGCGAGTTCCCGCAGCAGGGACAGGGTCTCGTCCGTGATCAGGTGCTTGCTGTAGTCGATGTACAGATCACCGGCCCGGACCACGTACCGCTCGGCGCGGCCCGGATCCGACGCGAACAGCTCGCGCAGGTGCAGCGGCCCCTCGGCGCGGTGGGCGGCGAGCGCCGTCCACTCCGGCCGGTGGGTGAGGTTGGGATAATGGACGTCGGCCATCTCAGGCGTTCTCCTTGGCGGCCTCGCCCCGCAGGGCGATGGCGTACATCTCGTCGGCGTCGAGGCGGCGCAGCTCCTCGGCGATGAGTTCGGAGGTGGGGCGGACCTTCAGGGCGAGGGTGCGCGGCGGCTGGCCCGGCAGGGTGAGCGTCGCGAGCGGGCCCTCGGGGCGGTCCACGACGATCTCGCCGTCGCGGGTACCCAGCCGTACGGCCGTGACCACCGGGCCCTCGGTGACCACCCGGTCCACGCTCACCCCGAGCCGCGCCTCCAGCCAGCGGGCCAGCAGCTCGGCGCTCGGGTTGTCCGCCTCGGCCTCCACGGCCGCCGACGTCACCTTCGCCCGCGCCTGGTCGAGCGCGGCGGCCAGCATCGAGCGCCACAGCGTCAGCCGGGTCCAGGCGAGGTCGGTGTCGCCGGGCGCGTAGTTGCGGGCGCGGGCCTCCAGGACCTCCATCGGTCGCTCCACCGCGTACAGATCGGTGATCCGGCGCTGGGCGAGCGCGCCGAGCGGGTCCTTGGACGGGTTGTCGGGCGCGTCCACCGGCCACCACACGACCACCGGGGCGTCCGGCAGCAGCAGCGGCAGCACCACCGAGTCGGCGTGGTCGGACACGTCGCCGTAGGTGCGCAGCACCACCGTCTCGCCGGTGCCGGCCTCCGAGCCGACCCGGACCTCGGCGTCCAGGCGCGAGTGGGTGCGGTCGCGCAGGGTGCGCGGGTGCCGCTTGATGACGACCAGGGTGCGCGAGGGATGCTCGTGCGAGGCCTCCTCGGCGGCCCGCATCGAGTCGTAGGCGTTCTCCTCGTCCGTGACGATGACCATCGTCAGGACCATGCCCACGGCCGGGGTGCCGATCGCTCGGCGGCCCTGCACCAGCGCCTTGTTGATCTTGCTTGCCGTGGTGTCGGTCAGGTCGATCTTCATGGCCTGCGCCAGCTCCGTCCGTCTCGTGCGAGCATCTCGTCGGCTTCCCGCGGTCCCCAGCTGCCCGACGCGTACTGTGCCGGACGGCCGTGCGCCGCCCAGTACTGCTCGATCGGGTCGAGGATCTTCCAGGACTCTTCCACTTCCTGGTGACGCGGGAACAGGTTGGCGTCGCCCAGGAGCACGTCCAGGATGAGCCGCTCGTACGCCTCCGGGCTGGACTCCGTGAACGACTCGCCGTAGGCGAAGTCCATGGACACGTCCCGGATCTCCATCGAGGTGCCCGGCACCTTGGAGCCGAAGCGGACCGTCATGCCCTCGTCCGGCTGGACGCGGATCACGATCGCGTTCTGGCCCAGCTCCTCGGTGGCGGTGGAGTCGAAGGGGGAGTGCGGGGCCCGCTTGAAGACCACCGCGATCTCCGTCACCCGGCGGCCGAGCCGCTTGCCGGTGCGCAGGTAGAACGGGACGCCCGCCCAGCGCCGGTTGTCGATGCCGATCTTGATCGCGGCGAAGGTGTCGGTCTTCGACTGGGGGTCGATGCCGTCCTCCTCCAGATAGCCGACGACCTTCTCGCCGCCCTGCCAGCCGCCCGCGTACTGGGCCCGCACGGTGTGCCGGCCCAGGTCCTCCGGGAGCCGCACCGACTTGAGCACCTTCAGCTTCTCGGTGAGCAGCGCCTCCGCGTCGAACGCGATGGGCTCCTCCATGGCGGTGAGCGCCATCAGCTGGAGCAGGTGGTTCTGGATGACGTCACGGGCGGCGCCGATGCCGTCGTAGTAGCCGGCCCGGCCGCCGATGCCGATGTCCTCGGCCATGGTGATCTGGACGTGGTCGACGTAACTGCGGTTCCAGATCGGCTCGTACATCTGGTTCGCGAAGCGCAGCGCCAGGATGTTCTGGACCGTCTCCTTGCCCAGGTAGTGGTCGATGCGGAACACCTGGTCCGGCTCGAACACGTCGTGCACGATCGCGTTCAGCTCCCGGGCGCTGGCCAGGTCGTGGCCGAACGGCTTTTCGATGACCGCGCGCCGCCAGGAGCCCTCGGGCGGGCTCGCCAGGCCGTGCTTCTTCAGCTGCTGCACGACCTTCGGGAAGAACTTCGGCGGCACCGAGAGGTAGAACGCGAAGTTGCCGCCGGTGCCGCGGGAGGCGTCCAGCTCCTCCACGGCGTCCTTGAGCTGCTTGAACGCGGTGTCGTCGTCGAAGTCGCCGGGGATGAAGCGCATGCCCTCGGCGAGCTGCTGCCACACCTCCTCGCGGAACGGGGTGCGCGAGTGCTCGCGCACCGAGTCGTGGACGACCTGCGCGAAGTCCTGGTCCTCCCACTCGCGGCGGGCGAAGCCCACCAGGGAGAAGCCCGGCGGCAGCAGACCGCGGTTGGCCAGGTCGTACACGGCCGGCATCAGCTTCTTGCGGGACAGGTCACCGGTCACCCCGAAGATGACCAGACCCGACGGACCCGCGATGCGCGGCAGACGCCGGTCGCGGGTGTCCCGCAGCGGGTTCACCCAGTCGGCGGCCGGGGCGATGGGCACCCGGACCTCCTCGGGTGCCGGGGCCGGGCTCGCTTTCTCGGTCATCGCGCGTCAACTCCCTTGCTCTCCAGGGACTTCGTCACCGCGTCCAGCAGGTCCTGCCAGGCCGTCTCGAACTTGGCGACGCCTTCGTCCTCCAGCTGCTGGACGACCTCGTCGTAGGAGATGCCGAGCCGCTCGATCGCGCCGAGGTCGGCACGGGCCTGCGCGTAGCCGCCGGTCACCGTGTCGCCGGTGATCTCGCCGTGGTCGGCGACGGCGAGCAAGGTGGCCTCCGGCATGGTGTTGACCGTGCCCGGCGCGACGAGGTCGTCCACATACAGGGTGTCCTTGTACGCGGGATCCTTCACACCGGTGGACGCCCACAGCGGACGCTGCTTGTTCGCCTTGTCCCCGGCGAGCGCCAGCCAGCGGTCCGACGCGAAGACCTCCTCGTACGCCTCGTAGGCCAGCCGCGCGTTGGCCAGGGCCGCGCGGCCCTTGAGCGCGAGGGCCTCGTCGGTGCCGAGCGCGGTCAGCCGCTTGTCGATCTCGGAGTCCACGCGGGAGACGAAGAACGAGGCCACCGAGTGGATGGTGGACAGATCGATGCCGCGCTCGCGGGCCTTCTCCAGGCCGGCCAGGTAGGCGGCCATGACCTCGCGGTAGCGCTCCAGGGAGAAGATCAGGGTCACGTTGACGCTGATGCCGAGCCCGACGACCTCGGTGATCGCCGGCAGCCCCGCCTTGGTCGCCGGGATTTTGATCATCACGTTCGGGCGGTCGACCAGCCAGAACAGCTGCTTGGCCTCGGCGACGGTCGCCGCCGTGCGGTGGGCCAGCCGGGGGTCGACCTCGATGGAGACCCGGCCGTCGCGGCCGTCCGTCGCCCGGTACACGGAGTCGAGGATGTCGGCGGCGTCCCGCACATCGGCGGTGGTCATCATGCGTACGGCCTCGTCGACCGTCACGCCGCGCACGGCCAGCTCGGTGAGCTGCTCCTCGTACCCCTCACCGGAGCCTATGGCCGCCTGGAAGATCGACGGGTTGGTGGTGACACCGACGGCGCTGCCGCTCGCCACCAGGTCGGCGAGGCTGCCCGAGGTGATCCGCCCCCGCGACAGGTCGTCCAGCCAGACGGACACACCCTCGTCGGCAAGGCGCTTGAGGGCTCCCGGAGTCGCGATTGCTTCGGTCACAGTGATCATCTTTCCTTGTGTGTCGGTGTCAGGCGCGCGCGGCGGCGAGCGATTCGCGGGCCGCCGCGGCGACGTTCTCGGGGGTGAAGCCGAACTCGGTGAACAGGGTCCCGGCGTCGGCGGAGGCGCCGAAGTGCTCCAGGGATACGATCCGGCCCGCGTCACCCACATAGCGGTACCAGGTCAGCCCGATGCCGGCCTCCACCGCCACCCGCGCCTTCACGGCCGGCGGCAGCACCCGCTCGCGGTAGGTGCGCGGCTGCTCCTCGAACCACTCCACGGACGGCATCGAGACCACCCGCGTGCCGATGCCCTCGGCCTCCAGCCGCTCGCGCGCGGCCACGGCGAGCTGCACCTCGGAGCCGGTCGCGATGACGATCACCTCCGGGACCTCCGTCGAGGACTCGCACAGCACATAGCCGCCCTTGGCCGCGTCCTCGTTCGGCGCGTACACCGGCACGCCCTGGCGGGTGAGCGCGAGCCCGTGCGGGGCAGGGCTGGTGGCGTGCCTCTTCAGGATCTCGGCCCAGGCGATCACGGTCTCGTTGGCGTCCGCCGGGCGGACGACGTTCAGGCCCGGAATGGCGCGCAGCGAGGCCAGGTGCTCGACCGGCTGATGGGTCGGGCCGTCCTCGCCGAGGCCGATGGAGTCGTGCGTCCAGATGTACGTCACCGGCAGCTGCATCAGCGCGGACATCCGCACCGCGTTGCGCATGTAGTCGGAGAACACCAGGAAGGTGCCGCCGTAGACGCGGGTGTTGCCGTGCAGGGCGATGCCGTTCATCTCCGCCGCCATGGAGAACTCGCGGATGCCGAAGTGCACGGTACGGCCATAGGGGTCGGCGGTCGGCAGCGGGTTGCCCTCGGGGAGGAACGAGCTGGACTTGTCGATGTCGGTGTTGTTGGAGCCGGCGAGGTCGGCGGAGCCGCCCCACAGCTCCGGCAGCACCGGGCCGAGCGACTGGAGCACCTTGCCGGAGGCGGCGCGGGTGGCGACCGACTTGCCCTCCTCGAACACCGGCAGGGCGTCCTCCCAGCCCGCGGGCAGCTCGCCCCGGCTGATCCGGTCGAACAGGGCGGCCCGCGCCGGCTCCGCGGTGCGCCACTCGGCGATCCGCTTGTCCCAGGCCGCGTGCGCCTCGGCACCCCGGTCCAGGGCCCGCCGGGCGTGCTTCAGGACCTCGTCCTCGACCTGGAAGGACCGCTCCGGGTCGAAGCCGAGGAGGCTCTTGGTGGCCGCGATCTCCTCCGCGCCGAGCGCCGAGCCGTGGGATGCCTCGGTGTTGCGGGCGTTCGGGGCCGGCCACGCGATGATCGTGCGCATCGCGATGATCGAGGGCCGCCCGGTCTCGTTCCGCGCCGCATCGAGGGCCGCGTACAGGGCGGCCACGTCCACGTCGCCGTCGGCGGTGGGCTCGACGCGCTGGGTGTGCCAGCCGTATGCCTCGTACCGCTTCAGCACCTCCTCGGAGAAGGCGGTCGCGGTGTCGCCCTCGATGGAGATGTGGTTGTCGTCGTAGAGGAAGACCAGGTTGCCGAGCTTCTGGTGGCCGGCGAGCGAGGACGCCTCGGCGGAGACGCCCTCCTCCAGGTCGCCGTCGGAGACGATCGCCCAGACGGTGTGGTCGAAGGGGGAGGTGCCCGCGGGGGCCTCGGGGTCGAACAGGCCGCGCTCGTAGCGGGCGGCCATCGCCATGCCCACCGCGTTGGCGACGCCCTGGCCGAGCGGCCCGGTGGTGGTCTCCACGCCCGCGGTGTGCCCGTACTCCGGGTGGCCGGGGGTCCGCGAGCCGTGGGTGCGGAACGCCTTCAGGTCGTCCAGCTCCAGCTCGTACCCGGCCAGGAACAGCTGGGTGTACAGGGTCAGCGAGGTGTGGCCGGGGGAGAGGACGAACCGGTCACGGCCGGTCCACTCCGGGTCCGCCGGGTCGTGACGCATCACCTTCTGAAAGATCGTGTACGCGGCAGGCGCCAGGCTCATCGCGGTGCCCGGATGGCCGTTGCCCACCTTCTGCACCGCGTCGGCCGCCAGCAGACGGGCGGTGTCCACGGCCCGCCGGTCGAGATCGGTCCACTCGAAGCCACTGGAAGTGTGCGTGCTCATCTTCAAGAAGTCCTCGTTCAGTACGGAAGGGCTGGCCGGACGCGTTCAAACTTAAAAGTCTGACTTTTTCGACGGAAGGGCGGGATGTGTCACCCTGTGGTGAATCTGGGACAGTGATCGCGGAGCAGGGACGGCACGAAAAGGACATGGCTGACACAACGCCCCAAGAGGGCGGCGCGGCGGGCGACGACGGCATCAGAACCCTCCCCTTCCCGACCGAGCTGGCCGTCGGCGGTGTCGGCATGCGGATCGGCCGGATGGGGGCCGACCGCTCCTGGCGGACCGACATCCCGCTGGACCGTGTCCACCGCATCGACTTCCACGTCGTCCTGCTGTTCGCCGAGGGCCCCGTCCGCCACATGGTCGACTTCACCGAGTACGAGGCCGCGGCCGGCGACCTGCTGTGGATACGACCCGGACAGGTCCACCGCTTCTCCCGCGAGTGCGTGTACCGCGGAACCGTGCTGACCATGCAACCCGGCTTCCTGCCCCGCGCCACCGTCGAGGCGACCGGGCTGTACCGCTACGACCTGCCGCCGCTGCTGCACCCCGACGCGGCCCAGCTCGAAGCGCTGCGGGCGGCCCTGGAGCAGCTGCGCCGCGAGTACGAGGACACGACGACCCTCCCGCCCAGCCTGCACACGGCCGTCCTGCGGCACGACCTGACCGCGTTCCTGCTGCGCCTCGCCCACCTCGCCGCCAGCTCCGCGCCCGGCTCACGGCAGCAGTCGGACAACACCTTCACGCTGTTCCGGGACGCGGTCGAGCAGGGCTTCGCCACCAACCACAGCGTCAGCGCCTACGCCGACGCCCTCGGTTACTCCCGCCGCACCCTGGTGCGGGCCGTGCGCGCGGCCACCGGCGAGACCCCCAAGGGCTTCATCGACAAACGCGTCGTCCTGGAGGCCAAGCGCCTCCTCGCCCACACCGAGCTGCCCATCGGCCGGGTCGGCGCGGCCGTCGGCTTCCCGGACGCGGCGAACTTCTCCAAGTTCTTCCAACTGCACACCGGGAGAACGCCGGCGGCCTTCCGCGCCGAACTGCGGTAACCGCCAGGGCTCTTGACCTGGAGCGCGCTCCGGATCCGAGCACGGGCCGCATGAACATCCGCGCGGGCGTCGGAGGGAGCCTGCGCCGCCCGCGCGTCGGGGACGGGCGGGCGGCTGCCGCCCGCCACCGCGTGGTCCTAATCCAGGTGGTACGCGTACACGGTCGTCGCCACCGCGCACACGCCCGGTGCGACCACCTCGGCGCGCAGGGTGCGCGTCGCGGGGTCGTAGTCGACGCCCTCGGCCTCGAACGTGCCCTTGCACACGCTGTGCTGGGGGAGCCCGAAGAGGCTGGAGACGTGGCCGGTGACCGGCCTGCCGTCCAGCGGGTGCGGCAGATCGACCTGGAGGAGCGGCCTGCTCTGCGGGAACAGCTCGCCCGAGGCGTCGTCGGACGCGCACACCAGCCGGGTGGCGGTCACGAAGTCGCAGCCCTGGATGTCGCGGACCGGCTTGTCCAGGCTGATCTGCCCGGCTTGGGCCAGCGTCCCGCCGGTGCGCGGGGTGGCCGGGTTGAGCAGCGGCGCGGGGAACACCTGGAGCCGGTCCTGGTCCTCCCACTCGCCGGAGACCAGCCACTGCCCGTCGGGCGAGACGGCGGCGAAGGAGTTGTTCACCTTCTCGCCCGCGTCCAGCGGGTGCACGTAGTCGTACCGCTTGCCGTCCGGCGTGGTCACCTCGTACATCTTCGACGTGGCCGTGTCCGCGCCCTGGTAGGCGTCGAAGACATAGCCGCGCGCGATGTCCGGATCACCCACGTGGTTCCAGCCCTTGACCCGCAGATCCAGCGGGATGTCGAGCAGTCCGCGGTGCAGCAGCGAGCCGTCGGCCCGGCTGGCGAGGCCCTGGCCGCCGCCCAGGGTGTCGGTGTACGACGTCCCGGCCGCCGTCCACCGGGCCGGCTCGGACGCCGACGCGCTCGGGGCGGCACACACGAGGGCGCCCACCAAGGCGGTGAGCGCGGCGAGTTGACGCTTCATCAGGCTCCTGTCACTTGCGTGCGGTCGGAAACCGCATGCAACCACGGATCGGCGGCCACCGGGTGACGGGGGTGCGTCCGGTGCGCCGGTTCCGGTCGACGACGGGGCGTATTCCGGTCCGCTGTCCCCGTGCTTTCCGGGACAGGAAGGGGCGGGAGCGTGCGCCGGGAGGTGGCGGGCGGGGATGATGTGCCCTGGCAGGGCTTACGGGACTCGGGAAAGGTGCGTGGGACGTGAGGCTGACGATTCTGGGCGGTGGCGGCTTCCGCGTGCCCCTCGTGTACGGCGCGCTGCTGACCGACCGTGCCGAGGGCCGGGTCACCGAGGTCGTCCTGCACGACCTGGACGCCGGCCGGCTGCACGCGGTCTCCCGCGTCCTCGCCGAGCAGGCCGCCGGGACCACCGACGCACCCCGCGTGAGCACCACCACGGACCTCGACGAGGCCCTGCGCGGCGCCGGCTTCGTGTTCTCCGCGATCCGCGTCGGCGGCCTCGACGGCCGTGCGGACGACGAGCGGATCGCGCTGGCCGAGGGCGTGCTCGGGCAGGAGACGGTCGGCGCGGGCGGCATCGCCTACGGGCTGCGCACCGTGCCCGTCGCCACGGACATCGCCCGCCGTGTGGCCCGCCTCGCCCCTGATGCCTGGGTGATCAACTTCACCAACCCGGCCGGACTGGTCACCGAGGCGATGTCCCGGCACCTCGGCGACCGCGTGATCGGCATCTGCGACTCCCCGGTCGGCCTCGGCAGGCGGCTCGCCCGCGTCCTCGGCGCCGACCCGGAGGACGCCTTCGTGGACTACGCTGGCCTCAACCACCTCGGCTGGGTCCGCGGCCTGCGCATCGACGGACGCGACGAACTGCCGAGGCTGCTCGCCGACCCCGCACTGCTCGGCTCCTTCGAGGAGGGCAGGCTTTTCGGCCCGGACTGGCTGCGCTCGCTCGGCGCGATCCCCAACGAGTACCTGCACTACTACTACTTCAACCGGGAGACCGTCCGCGCCTACCAGGACGCGGACCTGACCCGCGGCGCCTTCCTGCGCGACCAGCAGGCCCGCTTCTACGCGGAGGCCGGGCGCCCGGACGTCTCCGCGCTGCGCGCCTGGAACCGCACCCGCGCCGAGCGCGAGGCGACGTACATGGCGGAGAACCGCGAGACCGCGGGCGCCGGCGAACGCGAGGAGGAGGACCTCTCCGGCGGCTACGAGAAGGTGGCCCTCGCCCTGATGCGCGCCATCGCCCGCGACGCCCGTACGACCCTCATCCTCAACGTCCGCAACCAGGGCGCCCTCCCGGACCTCGACGCCGACGCGGTCGTCGAGGTGCCCTGCCTGGTGGACGCGAACGGCGCCCACCCGCTGGCCGCCGCCCCGCTGCCCGCCCACGCGGCCGGCCTGGTCGCCTCGGTCAAGGCGGTGGAGCGCGAGGTGCTCGCCGCCGCCGAGACCGCCTCACGGGCCACCGCGGTCAAGGCCTTCGCCCTGCACCCTCTGATCGACTCCGTGGCCGTGGCCCGCCGGCTGACGGACGGCTACCTCGCCGCCCATCCAGGGCTGGCCTACCTCAAATAGGCCGACCCGAAAGGCTCTTGAACGGCGCACGTGATTATGTTCTTGTGGACCAGACAATGCGCTGATCGGAAGGGGGACACGGGGTGGAGCCGACGGCCGGTCCCGGCCAGTTGCTGGCCATCAGCGACCTGCACATCTCCTACCCGGAGAACCGTGCGCTGGTGGAGCAGCTGCACCCGACGGGCGACGAGGACTGGCTGATCGTCGCCGGCGACATCGCGGAGACCGTGGCGGACATCCGCTGGACCCTCGCCACCCTCGCGGCCCGGTTCCGCAAGGTCCTGTGGACCCCCGGCAACCACGACCTGTGGACCCACCCCAAGGACTCCGTACAGCTGCGCGGCGTCGCCCGCTACGAGCACCTGGTCCAGGTCTGCCGCGAACTCGGCGTCCTCACCCCCGAGGACCCCTACCCGGTGTGGCACGGTCCCGGCGGCCCGGCCGCCGTCGCCCCGCTGTTCCTCGGCTACGACTACAGCTTCCTGCCCGCCGGCTGCACCACCAAGGCCGAGGGCCTCGCCTACGCCGAGGGCACCGGCATCATCTGCAACGACGAGTACCTGCTACATCCGGACCCCTACCCGAGCCGCGAGGCGTGGTGCCGGGACCGGGTGGCGTGGACCGAGGAGCGGCTCGCCGCGCTGCCCGGCGACCTGCCGACCGTGCTGGCCAACCACTACCCGCTGCACCGGCACCCCACCGAGGTGCTGTGGCACCCCGAGTTCGCCATGTGGTGCGGCACCGAGCTGACCGCCGACTGGCACCGCCGGTTCCGCGTCGCCACCATGGTCTACGGCCATCTGCACATCCCCCGCACCACCTGGCACGACGGAGTCCGCTTCACCGAGGTCTCCGTGGGCTACCCCCGCGAGTGGCGCAAGCGCACGGCGACGCCGGGCACGGCGCGCCGCATCCTGCCGATGGAGGTGGAAACCGGTGATCGAGCAGCTGCTCCCGGAGTCGGTCGTGGCCGTGGAGGCACTCCCTGACGACCCGCTGTGGGACTCCCCGCTCCACCCGGAGGAGGAGGTGCTCGTCGCCCGCGCCGTGGGCAAGCGGCGCCGCGAGTTCGCCGCCGTGCGCGGCTGCGCCCGGCGCGCCATGGAGAAGCTCGGCGTCCCGGCGGCGCCCGTGGTCAGCGGCGAGCGCGGCGCCCCGCGGTGGCCCGCGGGCATCGTCGGCAGCATGACCCACTGCGCGGGCTACTGCGCCGCCGCGCTGGTCCACGCCACCGACCTCGTCTCGCTGGGCATCGACGCCGAACCGCACGGCCCGCTGCCCGACGGCGTGGGCGCCTCCGTCTTCCTGCCCGCCGAGACGGAACGCCTGCGGCGGCTCGCCGAACAGGACCCCGCCGTGCACTGGGACCGCATCCTGTTCAGCGCCAAGGAGTCCGTGTACAAGGCGTGGTTCCCGCTCACCCGCGCCTGGCTGGACTTCTCCGAGGCCGACATCACCCTGCGCCCGTCCCCCGACGGCGCCCCGCACGGCACCCTGCACGCCGAACTCCTGGTCCCCGGACCGCTCGTGGGCGGCCGCCGCCTCCAGGTCCTCGACGGCCGCTGGGCCGCCGGAAACGCGCTGGTGACCACCACGATCGTCATCCCGCACCCCGCCTGACGAGCCTCGGCACCCGCGCCCCGGCGGCCGCCGTCACCGCGGCCGGATCCCGGCGACGGCGGCCACCGCCCTGCGTCCGTTCAGCCTGCCGACGGGCACCACTCGCCCAGCATCCGGAAGAACTCCGCCTCATTGCCCGCGAGACCCGCCTTCGCGAGGGCCGTCTCCGCCTCGGCGAGCACCGAGGGCGGCACCAGGGCGGGCGGCGCTCCCTGCGGTGGACCGTCGAAGGCGGCGCGCACCGTGTGCAACAGCCGCAAGTAGGCCTGGACGGCGGTGCGCTCATGGTCGGTCAGGACGGCGGTCGGCATCGGTCGGCTCTCCCCGGATAGGCGTCACGGTCACGCGCGCTACGGCGCACGCATACCAGCTTGCCGCCCACCACTGACAATCGGGCGAAACCGCCCCCGGCGCCGCGCCCCGGACCGCCCTCAGGACTCCGGCCGCTTCACGCTCTCCAGGAGCATGTCCAGCCATTCCGCGACCTTGTCCCGGTGCTGGTCGGTCGGCAACTGCGCGGCCCGCCAGGCTATTCCGCGCACCCCGTGGTCCTGGAGCAGCCGCTCCAGCGGATCCTCGGCGGGCCCGGCCGCGGCCCGCTCCCGGTCGGCCAGCTTCTGGAGCAGCTCCTGCTCGGTGCGCTGGAGCGCGCCCGCCAGCGCCTCCGGGTCCTCCGCCGTCAGGAACCCGGCGTGCACCCGGAAGAAGCGCTGCAACGCGTCGCAGTGCTCCATGGTGGGCCGCCGGTCGCCGTTGATCAGGGCGCCGGCCTGCTGCCGGGACATGCCCGCGCCGTCGGCGATCTCCTGCTGGGTGTACTTGCGGCCGTTCGGCTTCAGCCGGGTGCGCCGCAGCAGCCCGAGGCGCTGCAAAAACCGTGCCTGGACATCGGGTTCGCCCGCCGGGCGCCCGCTGAGCAGGGCCTTGACCACCGGCTCGGGCACCCCGCAGGCGACCGAGAGCCGCGCGACGTCGAAGACCTCGGCCTGGGACACCCCGAGCCGCTCGGCGAGCGCGGTGACGCGGGCGACGACGGCCGGCAGCTGGGCGGTCGCCGCGGCGCCCGGATCCTCGTAGCCATCCGTCACCGACAGAACTCCTACGTCTCTCGAGCAAGGGCAACAGGTGCGTCCGTGCATAGGGCATGCCCGGTACCGGGACCGGCGGTCGCCGTGAACTTCCCGGAGATTAGCCGGTGCCGTGAACCCACATCCAGGTGTCGCCACAACTGTGGCGAATTTCAGCCGTCAACCGGCCTGGAATGCCACGATAGTTGACATCACTCCTCGCGGGGAAGCAGGATCACATCGCCGCGTGAAGGCCGCAGAGGCAAGAGGGGTGACCTCCCGATGGCACATCAGGCAGGAGGGCAGCGGCCGGCGCCGCGGCCCGTCCCCGAGACCTCCGAGACCCATTCGTACCTACAGGACTACGGCGTGCTGCTGGACGCCGTGCCCTTCCCGTCCCTGGTGGTGGACCACCGCTGGGACGTGGTGCTGGCCAACTACGCCTACGCCACGCTGTTCGGCGGGGCGCGCCCGCACCCCACGGCCATGCCGGGGGACAACTTCCTGCGGTTCGTGCTGTTCCACCCGGACGCCGGGCTCGTCCTCGGCGACCACGAGGCGGGCTGGTGCCTGCCCATGCTGGCCCAGCTCAAGGTCGCCATGGACGCGTACGGCCACGATCCCGAACTCCAGGCCATCCGCCGGGACATCGGCCAGGACCCGCTCATGGAGGCCGCCTACCGGCAGGGTCTGCCGCACTGGATCCGTGCCGTCGGCGAGCGCGGCACCCGGCTCGACGGTGCCGTACGGCTGCTGCTGCACCCCGACCCGCGCCGGGGCCCCAGCGAGTGCCGGATCGTGGACGAGACCCCGCAGGCCCTGCGCGAACTGGGCTGCCGGCGCCTGACCCTGGTCCCGCGCGATGCCCGCCGGGCCGCCGCCCCGGTGCGCCGCCCGCGCAGGCAACGCGCCACGCCGGCGCACCTGACGGTCGTACCGCCGCCCGAGGACTGAGGCCACAGGAGCGGCACCCGGGGTCCGGCCACCGTTCGCGGGCCCCGCACCTTTCACACAGGTGACACCTCACCCTTCCCTGACGTTCGCCGCGCTTGGCACACTCGGCGCGGCAGTCACGGACGTCAGGACGAGAGGACCCAACCCCCCATGACCGGAGTCAACCGCCGGCGCTTCCTCCAGATCGCGGGCGCCACGACGGCGTTCACGGCGTTGTCGAGCAGCATCCAGCGCGCGGCCGCCCTGCCCGCGAACCACCGCACCGGATCGGTGGAGGACGTCGAGCACATCGTCGTCCTGATGCAGGAGAACCGTTCTTTCGACCACTACTTCGGTTCGCTGAGGGGCGTGCGCGGCTTCGGCGACCCGCGCCCGGTCAGCCAGAACGGCCGCTCCGTCTGGCAGCAGTCGGACGGCACCCGCGACATCCTGCCCTTCCACCCGGACGCCGACGACCTCGGTCTCGCCTTCATCCAGGACCTGCCGCACGGCTGGAACGACGGGCACACCGCGTTCAACGGCGGTAAGTACGACAAGTGGGTACCGGCCAAGTCCGCGACGACGATGGCGTACCTCACCCGCGCGGACATCCCCTTCCACTACGCGCTCGCGGACGCCTTCACCGTGTGCGACGCCTACCACTGCTCCCTCATCGGCTCCACCGACCCCAACCGCTACTACATGTGGACGGGTTACACCGGGAACGACGGCAAAGGCGGCGGCCCGGTCCTCGGCAACGACGAGAAGGGCTACGGCTGGACGACGTACCCCGAGCGCCTGGAGCAGGCGGGCGTGTCCTGGAAGATCTACCAGGACATCGGCGACGGCCTGGACGCGAACGGCGGCTGGGGCTGGATAGACGACGCCTACCGGGGCAACTACGGCGACAACTCGCTGCTCTACTTCGACGCGTACCGCAACGCCCGGCCCGGCGACGCGCTGTACGACAAGGCCCGCACCGGCACGAACGCCAAGGCGGGCGAGGGCTTCTTCGACCGGCTGAAGGCGGACGTCAAGGCCGGGACGCTCCCGCAGGTCTCCTGGATCGCCGCCCCCGAGGCGTTCACCGAGCACCCCAACTGGCCCGCCAATTACGGCGCCTGGTACGTCTCCCAGGTCCTGGACGCGCTCACCTCCAACCCCGAGGTGTGGGCGAAGACCGCCCTGTTCCTGACCTACGACGAGAACGACGGCTTCTTCGACCACGTCCTGCCGCCCTTCCCGGCCGCCTCCGGGGCCCAGGGCAAGTCGACGGTCGACGCCTCGGCCGACCTGTACCAGGGCGGCGCCGGATACACGGCGGGACCGTACGGTCTCGGCCAGCGGGTGCCGATGCTGGTGATCTCGCCCTGGAGCAAGGGCGGTTACGTCTGCTCCGAGACCTTCGACCACACCTCGATCATCCGCTTCATCGAGCAGCGCTTCGGGGTGCGCGAGCCGAACATCTCGCCCTGGCGGCGCGCCGTGTGCGGTGACCTCACCAGCGCCTTCGACTTCTCCCGCAAGGACACCGGGCCCGTCTCGCTGCCCTCGACCGCCGGCTACCTGCCGCCGGACCACGACCGGCACCCCGACTACGTGCCCAAGCCGCCCGCGAACCCCTCGCTGCCCCGGCAGGAGCGCGGCAGCCGGCCCACCCGCCCGCTGAAGTACGCGCCCCTCGTGGACGGTGCGGCGGACACCTCGGCCGGCACCTTCACCCTCACCTTCGCCTCGGGCGCGCAGGCGGGCGCGGTCTTCCTGGTCACCTCCGGCAACCGCACCGACGGCCCCTGGTCCTACACCACCGAGGCCGGCAAGACGCTCTCCGACACCTGGAACTCGGCCTACTCCGGTGGCTCCTACGACCTCGCCGTGCACGGTCCCAACGGCTTCCTGCGCGTCTTCAAGGGCCGCAACAAGGCGGCGGGCCCCGAGGTGACCGCCCGGCACACCGGCGACCACGTCGAACTCACCCTCACCAACCGGGGGTCCGGCACGGCCCGGCTGAAGATAGCCGACGGCTACGGCGGCGCTCCGGTCACCGTGTCCGTACGCCCCGGCGCGAGCGTCCGGCACACCGTGGACCTCACGCACAGCCACCTCTGGTACGACCTGACGGTGACCTCGGCGGACGACCCGGCCTTCCTGCGCGGCTTCGCCGGGCACGTGGAGAACGGACGGCCCGGCGTCAGCGACCCGGCGCTCGGGACGCAGTGATCGGGCGATGAACACCGCCGCCGCCGAGCTGGTCAGGTACCGGTCAGAGCAGGGTAGTGTGCCCCGGTGACCACGCAATCAAACACCCCGGCAGGCTGGTACCCGGACCCGCACGGCGCGCCGCAGACGCTCCGTTACTGGGACGGAAGCCAGTGGACCGAGCACACGAACAACCAGACCCAGCAGGGCCAGCAGGCCGCGGGTGCCCAGCCGGGCATACCGCAGCAGCAGGCCCAGCAGGCCGTGCCGCAGCAGCAGTTCCCGCAGCAGCAGGCCGCTCCCGACGCCCGGGTGCAGCGCCAGGTGCAGCAGCAGGCGGGCGTCGTGGCCGGCGGCCCCGGCGGCGGCACCCTGTTCACCGAGCCGGTGCTGGTGGTGAACCAGAAGGCCAAGCTGATCGAGCTGACCAACGAGTACAAGGTCATGGATCAGAACGGCCGCGAGCTCGGCTCGGTCACCGAGGTCGGGCAGGGCGCGCTGCGCAAGATCCTTCGCTTCGTCTCCAGCTGGGACCAGTTCCTGACCCACAAGCTGGAGATCCGCGACGCCTACGGCCAGCCGCAGCTGCTGCTGACCCGGCCCGCGAAGATCTTCAAGTCGCGGGTGATCGTGTCCCGCCCGGACGGCTCGCAGGTCGGCGAGATCGTCCAGCAGAACATGATCGGCAAGATCAACTTCGCGATGAACGTGAACGGCCAGCAGGTCGGCGCGATCAAGGCGGAGAACTGGCGGGCGTGGAACTTCGCGATCGTCGACCACGCGGACAACGAGGTCGCCCGGATCACCAAGACCTGGGAGGGCCTCGCCAAGACGCTGTTCACCTCCGCGGACAACTACGTCCTCCAGATCCACTACCAGCTGCCCGAGCCGCTGCTGAGCCTGGTGGTCGCCACGGCCCTGACCGTCGACACCGCGCTCAAGCAGGACTCGCGAGGCTGGAACTGACCCCCTCCCGTACGGGGGCACGCGGCACAGCGCACACAGCACGGCGGAACGCCGGATACGGCGATGGCGGCCGGGACACGCGGAAACGCGCGCACCGGCCGCCGACGTCTGTCCGCGTCACGGTCACAGCGCCGTGAGATGCCCCGGCTGGTCGGGCCGTCCGGGCTGCTCCGGCAGCCGCGGGCGCAGGGCCGGTTCGGCCGCCGCGGTCCCCGGTCGCAGGGCGAGCACCGCGGCCACCGGATGGTCGCCCGGCTCCCCGCCGTCCGCGCTCTCCCCGTTCTTCCCGGTGTCCCGCGGCTCGGTGACGCGGGTGAGCAGCACCACCCCACGGGCGGCGAGCACTGCCCCGGCGAGCGCCAGCAGCACCCCGCCCGCGCCCCCGGTCAGACCCTGTCCGAGCAGGGTGAGCCCGATCAGGGCGGCGGCCACCGGGTTGGCCAGCGTGACGACCGCCAGCGGGGCGCCCAGGCCCCCGCGGTAGGCGGTCTGCGACAGCAGCAGCCCGCCCACGGCGAACGCCGCGACCAGCACCGCGACCACGATCACCTCGGTGCTCAGCACCGGCCCCGAGCGGTCGGTCGCGGCCACGGTCACGGTCTGGGTGAGCGCGGAGGCCACCCCCGAGGCGAACCCGGACGCGGTCGCGTGCCGCAGCCCCGGCCGGGCGCCGGGCCAGGACAGGGCGCCGATCAGCGCGGCCGTCGTACCGGCCACCGCCACCGCCTCCGGCAGGCTCAGCACCCGCGCGGGCGCGGGCCCGGACGCGGTGACCAGGACCGCGCCGAGACCGAGCAGGGTGAGCGCCGTACCGCGCCACTCCACCGCGCTGACCCGCCGCCCGGCCGCCCGCGCGCCCAGTGGCACGGCCGCCACCAGGGTGAGGGCGCCGAGCGGCTGTACGACGGTCAGCGGGCCGTACTTCAGGGACACCACGTGCAGCAGCGCGGCCGCCGCGTTCAGCCCGACCGCCGACCACCAGGCGCCGGTGCCGAGCAGCCGCAGCAGCCCGGCCCCGGGGGCACGGGCGGCCAGCCGCTCCTGGGCGACCGCGGCGAGCGCGTAGGCCACCGCCGAGACCAGGGACAGCGCGACGGCGAGCAGCTCGGCGGCGCTCATCGGCCCGCTCCCGCCAGGACCCGCTGGCGCTGGCGCGGGACGATCCGGCCGGTGCCGTGGCCCGACGCCGTGGTGGTGGCGCGGTGCGGGGGACGGAGCAGCGCGAGGGCGATGCCCAGCATGGCGGTCGCGGCGAGCGCGTCGAGCCAGTAGTGGTTCGCCGTGCCCACGATCACCAGCAGCGTGACCAGCGGGTGCAGCAGCCACAGCCGGCGCCACCGGGAGCGGGTGGCCGTGATCAGGCCGATCGCCACCATCAGCGCCCAGCCGAAGTGCAGCGAGGGCATCGCGGCGAACTGGTTGGAGAGATGGTCGTGGGCCGGCGGTCCGTACACGGAGGGGCCGTAGATCCGGGCGGTGTCCACGAGGCCGGTCCCGGCCAGCATGCGCGGCGGGGCCAGTGGGAACGTGAAGGGCAGTACCAGGGCCGCCGCGGTGACCGCCGCGAGGACCCGGCGGGCCCAGACGTAGTGGGCGGGCCGCCGGAGGTAGAGCCAGACCAGGAAGGCGAGCGTGGCCGGGAAGTGGACCGTCGCGTAGTAGGTGTTGGCCACCCGCACGAGCACGTCGCCGTGGAGCAGCGCCGACTGGACGGCGGTCTCGCGCGGCAGGTGCAGGGCCCGCTCCAGGTGCCAGACGTGATGGGCGTTGTGGAAGGCGCGCAGGGTGTGGCCGGTGGCCAGCTGCCGGCCGAGCTTGTAGACGAGGAAGAGTCCCGCGACGAGCAGCAACTCGCGCAGGAGACCCGGCCGCGCGGAGGCGTCCGGGCCCGTTCTCGCCCCGGCAGGCTCGGTGAGCGCAGTCATCTCCCGGCCCCCTTCGCTGACGATCGTGTGTGGCAACGCTTCGGTACGGTGTGGCACCTCTTTGGTACGTGTCCGTACCGGTACGTTGGTGTACCGATACGCCAGTGTACCGATACGATTGGGTACCGGTACACTGGCGTATCGATTGAAGTGCGACACACTGGAATCCGGGCACAGGGCGCCCGCGGAGGGCGCCCTTGAGTGAGGGGAAGCGCGAACATGACGTCGCAGGCCGCGGAGGGACCGGAGACGGTCGTCGCCTCGCGCCGCTCCAAGATCACGCCGGAGCGTGAGCGGGAGTTCTTCGACGCCGTGCTGGAACAGATCCGGGAGTGCGGCTACGAGTCCGTGACCATGGAGGGCATCGCCTCCAGCACCCGGTGCAGCAAGTCCACGCTTTACCGGCAGTGGAAGAACAAACCCCAGTTCGTGGCCGCCGCGCTGCGGGCCCGCGGACGGGTGCGCTTCGCCGGCATCGACACCGGCTCGCTCGCCGAGGACCTGCGGCAGGCCGCGCGGGCCGCGGGCGACTGGTCCGGCAAGGACACCAAGCTGCTCCAGGCGCTCGGCTCCGCGGTCACCCAGGACCAGGAGCTGGCCCAGGCGCTGCGCGAGGCGCTGGTGCACCCGGAGATCGCCGCGCTCCAGGAGATCCTCGACCGCGGCGTGGCGCGCGGCGAGATCCCCGGGGACCACCCCGCGCTGGAGTTCATCCCCGCCATGATGTTCGGCGTGCTGCGCGTGCGGCCCGTGCTCAGCGGCCAGTACGCCGACGCCGGTTACCTGCTCCGGTTCGTGGAGGCCACCGTGCTGCCCGCGCTCGGACTGAGATGAGACCCAGGCCGCCGTTCACGGGATGACTGAACGGCGGCCTGCCCGCGCCGCACCGTGGGGACGGGGGCGGCGCGCACCCCCGGCCGGGTGGGGTTCCCCTTGAGCGGAGGGGGATCCCGCCCGGCCGAACTCTTCGGCACCCGGTGGGGATTCCGGGCGCCGGAGAGGGGTCAGACGTTCTGGCCGCTGCTGCCGCCGCCGGAGGAGGAGACCTTGATGCCCTTCAGGATCTCGTCGATGACCCCGGTGTCCTGGCCGACGTCGATGCCGAAGCGCACGACGACCATCTGCCGGGAGTCGTTCGGGGAGGGGAAGGCGACCGACTCGACCAGACCGTCGGAGCCCTTGCTGGTCACGGCCTTCCAGCGCACCATGTAGCCCTTCTGCCCGGCCACCGTCACCGCCTGGGCGGCAAGCTGCTGGTGCGAGGTGATGCTGCCGTAGGTGCTGCCGCCGTACGACTCCTTCGCGTTCGCCGCGATGTCCGCCTTCGCGACCTGCTCCGCGGTGTCGCCGTCCGTGCCCAGGGCCACGGCGGGCGCGGTGTAGGCGCCGCCCGCGGTGCAGGTCTGGGAGCTGTTGCCGGGGCACTTGTAGGAGTCGTCCGAGGTGACCTGCGCGCCGACGCTGATCGCCTGCCCGGTCCAGCCCTTCGGCACGGGCAGGCTGACGCCGTCGACCGCGTCGGGCACGGACCCGCCGCCCTTGATCTTGGGCGCGGGTGAAGGCGAGGAACCGCCGGAGCCGCCCGAGCCGTTGGAACCACCCGGTCCGCCGAGGCCGCCCGAGCCGTCCTGCCCGCCGGAGGAACCGCCGGAGCCGTCGGACCCGCCGGGGCCTTCCGGGCCGCCGAACCCGCCGCCGTTCTGCCCGCCGCCCGCGCTGTGCTGCGCCCCGGCGCGGTCGCCGCCCTGGCCGCTGCCGTCGTCGGTGAGCGCGTACACCCCGACCCCGATGCAGGCCAGCACCGCGACCGCCGCGGCGACGGCGATGCCGGTGCGCAGCCCGCTCCGGGAGGAGGACGGTGGCGGGGCGGGGTAAGAGGGGTAGCCGGTGTACGCGGGGTAGCCGGGCTGGCCGGGAGGGGGCTGATGGCCGGGGTAGGCGCCGTAGCCATAGCCATAGCCATAGCCATAGCCATAGCCGTGGCCGTGGGCGGTGGAGGGCGCCTGACCGGCGGGCGGCGGGGGAGTGGCCCCCGGCGCCGGACCGGCGAAGGGGGCTTGGCCGGCGGGCGGCACGGGGCCTGCCGGTGCCGTCGGGTCGCCGTTCTGAGCGGCCGGGCCCGTCTGTGCCGTCGGGCCGCCCTCCGCCGCCTGACCGTCCGGCGCCTGACCGGGCTCCGACGCTTTGCCGGCGGCCGGAGCCTGGGCGGCCCGCGTAGCCGGGCCCGTGGTCGCGGCCGTGTCCACGGGCTCGGGCGGCACGGGGCCTGCCGGTGCCGTCGGGTCGCCGTTCTGAGCGGCCGGGTCTGCCTGTGCCGTCGGGGCGGTCTGCGTCGCCGGGCCCGAACCCGCCGCCGTGTCGGCCCGTGCCGCCTCGCCGGTCCCCGGTGCCCGGCCGCCCTCCGCCGCCTGGCCGTCCGGCGCCTGACCGGGCTCCGACGCTTTGCCGGCGGCCGGAGCCTGGGCGGCCGGGCCCGTGGTCGCGGCCGTGTCCACGGGCGGGGCGGGCTCGTCGCCGGGCGCTGCCGCTGTCGGGGGACCCCACGTCGCGGCCGTCCCGGCGGGGCGGATCCGGTCCGTCCATGCCCTGCCGTCCCACCAGCGCTCGGTGGGCGGACCGTCATGCGTCTGCCCGGGGTCGGGGTACCACCCGGGAGGAGTCACCTGCGTCATGGCCCCACCGTATGAGGCAACCGTGAAAGTGCGATGAGAGGATCTGCCGCCAATCCCTCGTCCCCGGACATTTCACCTCTCGATTTCTTCGGCCGCCCCGGTCCGGTCTCCCGCCCTGCCCCCCTCCATGCCCTCCACCACCAGCCGCACCGGCGCGCACGCCGCGCGCTCCGGCATCCGGAACCCGTCCCGCCCCGGTGTCACCGACCCCAGCACGCTCGGCCGCCGCGCCCCCGTGCTGCGCGGATCGGTGCCCGCGAGGCCGTGCACGGTGAGGAAGCCGAGGACGGCGAAGGCGTACGCCTCCTTCGCGGCGGCAGGCAGCCCGAGTTCGTCCGAGGAGCGCAGCGGGACCCGGCCGAGCAGCTCCCGCAGCAGACGCACCAGCACCGGGTTGCGCACGCCCCCGCCGGACGCGATGACCTCGCTCGCGCCGACGGACCGCACCGCGTCCGCGACCGTCCGCGCGGTCAGCAGGGCGAGCGTGGCGAGGACGTCCTGCGGGCGGGCCCCGTCGAAGGCGCCGGCGGCCCGCAGATACCCGGCGTGGAACAGCTCCTTGCCGGTGGTGCGCGGCGCCTGCCGCGCGTAGTACGGCTCCGCGAGCAGCCGTGCCAGCAGCCGGGGGTCGGGGCGGCCGCGCGCGGCGAGGGCGCCGTCCGCGTCGTAGGCCAGCCGTCCGCCGCTGAACTCCCGCACCGCCGCGTCCAGCAGCGCACAGCCGGGCCCGGTGTCGAAGGCGGTGCCGTCCGGTGCGGTCAGGTTGGCGATGCCGCCGATGTTCAGCGCCACCGGGCGCCCCGGCCGGCCCCGCAGCCACAGCAGGTCGAACAGGCTGACCAGGGGCGCCCCCTGGCCGCCCGCCGCGACGTCCCGCGCCCGGAAGTCGGCGACCACGGGCAGCCCGGTCGCCTCCGCGATCCACGCGGGCTGCCCGAGCTGAAGGGTGCCGCGCACCCGTCCGTCCGCCACCCAGTGGTAGACCGTCTGCCCGTGCGAGGCCACCAACTCGGCCTGGCCCGCGCACAGTTCCCTGTTCGCCCGCATCGCTGCCGCCGCGAACGCCTGCCCGATCCCGGTGTCCAGGCGGCACACCGCGTCGAACCCGCACGCCGCGGGCGGCATTGCCCGCGCGAGCGTCGTGCGCAGCGGCTCCTCGTACGGCGCGCTGACCATACCGAGCGGCCGCAGCGTCAACGTGTCGCCGACCAGCCGCAGTTCACCGGCCGCCGCGTCCACGGCGTCGTACGACGTCCCGGACATCAGCCCGATCACCCGCACCGCTTCCTCCAACCAGCGTTCCGGAAAGTCCTGTTCGGTGACGGGTCCCGCCGACTCCGCTCCTGTGGCGTCCCCTTCAGCAGTGCGAGCCCGCTCACCGCGCACGCCGCCGCCGCGTAATAGCCCGGCACGTCCGGGTTGCCGGTCCGGCGCACCGCCTCCGTGATGATCAGGCCCGCGCAGCCGGAGAACACCGCGTTGGACAGCGCGTAGGCGAGGCCCAGGCCGGTCCAGCGGACGTGGGCGGGGAACATCTCGGCGAGCAGGGCCGGGCCGGGGCCCGCCAGCAGGCCCACCACCGCGCCGGCGCCGGCCAGCGCGAGGGCCTTCGCCAGGACCGGGGCGCCCGGATCCTGGAGCAGGTCGAGCACCGGCAGCGCGCCCGCCACCACCAGCAGCGCGCCCGCGAGCAGCACCGGCCGCCGGCCCACCCGGTCGCTGAGCGCCCCCGCGGGCAGGATCGCCGCGGCGAACCCCGCGTTGGCCACCGCCGCGGCCACCAGCGCCTGCGCGAACCCCGCGTGCAGCGCGCTCTGGAGGTAGGAGGGGAGTACCACGAGGAAGGTGTACCCGGCCGCCGACCAGCCCGTCACCCGCGCCGCGGCCAGCCCGATCGCGCCCCAACCGAGCCTCACAACAGGCGACTTGGGACGCTCCAGGAACTCCGGCGTCTCCGTGAGGCCGGTGCGCAGCCACAGCGCCAGCAGGCCCAGCGGCACGGCGAGCAGGAACGGCAGTCGCCACCCCCACGCGGTGAGCCGCTCCATGCCCAGCACCGCCGCCGTCACCGCAGTGACCCCCGCGCCGCCCAGTAGCCCCAGCGCCACCGTGAAGGACTGCCACGCCCCGTACACCCCGCGCCGCCCCGGCGGGGCGAACTCCGTCAGCACCGCCACCGCGCCGCCGAACTCCCCGCCTGCGGCCAGCCCTTGGACGATCCGCAGCAGCGTGAGCAGCCAGGGCGCGAGGGCGCCCACCGCGCCGTACGTCGGCAGCGCCCCGATCAGTGCCGTCGCGCCCGACATCAGCGCCACCACCCCGATCAGCACCGGCCGCCGCCCGTACCGGTCGCCCAGCCTGCCGAACAGGACCGCGCCGAGCGGCCGGAAGAAGAACGCGAGCGCGAAGGAGGCGTACGTCCGCACCAGGCCCTGTACCGCACCGCCGCCCGCCGGGGTGAAGAAGCGCTCGGCGAGCACGGTCGCGAGGAAGCCGTAGACCGCGAACTCGTACCACTCCACGAAGTTCCCGGCCGATCCCGCTGCCACCGCCCGCGCTCCGGGAGCCCCTCGTGTCGTACTCCCGCGCGCAACGCGCCCCGTACGAGTCACTGCTGACACTCCGTCCGCCGACTACACCGCTGATCGGGGCGGGTCCGCGTCGCCCGGCCGCCCGGACTTTCACTCGGCTGTGCAACAGCTGCCCCGACCGTCCACCACATATCCCACCGGACGGCTACGCTCGGGGTCTGTACGTCATTCGGGCGACCTTGGGGAGGGAACGGGATGACGGAGGGACGGCCGGCGGCGGCCGCTTCGGCTCCCCTGTGGGAGCGGGACGCGGAGATCGGCACCGTCGCGCGGGCCATCGAGGAGCTGCGCGCCGACAGGTCCTCCGCGGGCGGCCTGCTGGTCTTCCGCGGCGAGGCGGGCCTCGGCAAGACCGCGCTGCTGGCCGAGATCCGCCGTATGGCCGAGGGCCGCGGCTGCACCGTGTGGTACGCACGCGGCGCCGAGACCCTGAGATCCGTGCCCTTCAACGTCGTACGGCAGCTGCTCCAGCCCGCGCTGCTGTCGCTGCTGCCCGAGGAGGCCCGCGAGTACCTCGGCGACTGGTACGACATCGCCGGTCCCGCCCTCGGCATAGCCGAACCGCAGGAGGAGAGCGCCGACCCGCAGTACGTGTGCGACGGTCTCGTCGCCGCCGTCCGCCGGCTCGCCCGCCGCGAATGGCCGCTCGTGCTGCTGATCGACGACGCGCACTGGGCCGACCAGGAGACCCTGCGCTGGCTCGCCGCCTTCGCCGAACGCCTGGACGACCTGTCCGTCCTCGTCGTGGTGGCCCGGAGGCCCGGCGAGGTCAGCGGGGAGAGCGCCCGCCACCTCGACGCGGTCGCCGAGGCCGCGGGCCGCCCCGTGAACAACCTGCGCGCGCTCACCCCGGACGCCGCGGCCGGACTCACCCGCGCCGCCCTCGGCCGGCACGCCGACGACGCGTTCTGCCGCGAGGTCTGGGCCGTCACCGCGGGCAACCCGTACGACGCCGTCGAACTCCTCGCCAAGGTGCAGGAGAGCGAAGTGTCACCGGTGGAGGCCCGCGCCGGGGAGCTGCGCGCCCTCAACCGCGCGGCCCGCGGCGGCGGACTGGTCGACCGGATCAGGGAACTCGGCTTCCAGGCCACCCAGTTCGCCTGGGCCGCCGCCGTCCTCGGCACCGGCATCACCCTCGGCTCGGCCGCCCGCCTCGCCACCATGGACGAGGAGGACGCCCGGCACTGCGCCGAACTGCTGCGCACCGCCCGTATCCTCACCACGCCCGCCCCCACGGCCGCTGAACACCGCCGCGCCGACCTGGAGTTCGTGCACCCGCTGATCGCCTCCGCCGTCTACAACTCCATCCCGGCGGGCGTGCGCACCGCCATGCACGGCGTCGCCGCCGAGATCGTCACCGAGCTGGGCCGGGGCGCCGCCGAAGCGGCCCGGCACCTGCTGCTGGTCCATCCGGAGGCCGACGAGAGACTGGTCGAGCGGCTGCGCGAGGCCGCCCGCGAACACCTCGCCGTCGGCGCGCCCGACGCCGCCCGCGTCTGTCTCGAACGCGCCCTCCAGGAGCCGCCCCGCCCCGACATCCACGCCCATGTCCTGTACGAACTGGGCTGCGCCACCCTGCTGACCGCGCCCGCCGTCACCATCGGCCATCTGCGCAGCGCCCTCGGCATGCGCGGGCTCGACGGTGGCGAACGCGTCGACGCCGTGGTCCGCCTCTCCCAGGCCCTGCTCCACAACGACCAGTTGGAGGAGGCCGTCCGCACCGTCGAGGCCGAGGCCGCCCGGCACGAACCGGGGCCCGTGCGGATGCGGTTGCAGGCGTTCCAGTACATGTGGGAGGGCATCCACGGCGAGAGCGCCGCACCGGCCCGCTCCCGCAGCCTCGCCGAACTCGCCGCCACCTGCACCGGCCGCGACAACACCGAGCGCGCGCTGCTGATCCTGCGCGGCTTCGACGCCATGACGCACGGCGAGAGCGCGGCCGAGATCGTCGAACTGTGCGACCGGGCCCTCGTCAACGGACGGCTCGCGCCCGGCCTCGGCTGGACCGACCGGGAGTGGGGCATCGAGCTGCTGATGATGCTCGGCAGCGCCTACGTCTACACCGACCGGCTCGACCGCGCCGAGAGCCTGTTCGCCGAGGCCCTGCGCGTGTACACCGGCGCCGGCTGGCACGGCGGCCACCTCTCCCTGGCCAACGCCTACCTGGGTCTCGCCTACCGCAGGCAGGGCCGCCTGAGGGACGCCGAGACCACCCTGCGCGAGGCCCTCGTGCTGGCCGAACGGGTGGGCCGACGCCTGCCGTTGCACTGGTCGGCCACCTGTGGTCTGGTCGACACCCTGCTGGCCCGCGGCCGGGTCCAGGACGCGTGGTCGGTCGCCGAGCAGTACGGCTTCGCCCCGCCGTACCCGTCCACCATCGTGCTGCCCGACGTCCGTTCGGTGCGCGGCCGGCTGCTGCTCGCCGTCGGCCGTACCGAGGAGGGCGTCAACGAGCTGGAGGCCGCCGAGAAGACCGCCGTCTCCCGCGGCGGCCACAACCCGGTCCTCGCACCCTGGTCGGTCGACCTCGCCAGGGCCCTCGCCGGACAGGACCCGGCCCGCAGCAAGCGGCTCGCCGCCGACGCCCGCCGGCAGGCCGAGCGCTTCGGCACCGACACCGCCATCGGCGAAGCCCTGCGCTGCGCCGCCGCCCTGGAGACCGGCGGCCGAGCACTCCAGCTCGCCCGCCGCGCCGTCACCTATCTGGAGGCATCGCCCTCCCAGTACGAACACGCGGCGGCCCGCGTCGAGTACGGCATCCTCGCCCGCTCCGCCGCCGACCTGAACCGGGGCCTCGACCTGGCCCGCTCCTGCGGCGCGGACGGCCTGGTGGCACAGGCGCGGGCGGCGCTCGACGAGGGAGGGATGCGTTGACTCCTGGGCGCGGTACGGCGGTTCAGCTCGCCCGCGCGAACACCACCCACACCTGGCCGGCGGCGAAGTCCAGCGGCCGGCCGTCCGCCGCGGTGAACGTCGTACCGTCGGGCGCCGCCGGCCGTGACCAGGTGGCGGCGAAGGAGCGCCCGTCGCGCAGCACCTCCGCCCGCCCGGAGCCGACCGTCTCGGTGTAGGGGGTGGGGTTGCCGAGCACGTCGTGGTACCGCGAGTCGCGGATGCCGACGTACTGCACGACGACCGTCGGTGGCGCGGGCCGGGGGCCGTCCGTGTCGGTCGTGGGGGTGCCGTCCATCGCGATCAGCCAGCCGTGCCGGGCCGGTGACCAGGTGAAGGTGAAGCGGGCCGACGGGTAGCGCACGGTGCGCGAGGCCACCGGGGTGCCCCCGGCGGGGGCCGGGCCGTAGCGGAAGCCCGTGGTCAGCGCGCCCCGGCCCGGAGCGGAACGCAGCAGGCGCACGGGGCGCAGATAGAGGTTGTGCGGCGCGGCCCGCGAGCCGTCCCGTTCGTAGGCGCCGGGCGCCTCGCCGGGCGACTCGGGCCGCACCGGTGCCCGCCCGATCAGCGGCAGCAGCTTGCGCTGGGCGCCGGAGAAGGCCAGATACGGCCGGTCGAACTGGGCGAGCAGCTCCAGATCGGACTCGCGGGCGCTGCGCACCGGCCCGACGGCGCCCGGCAGCCGGCTCGCGTACACCGCCATCAGCCGGCTCAGACCGCCCTCGACCTGCTCCGCGTAGACCACGTCGGCGGCGTCGAGACCGGTCTGCGGGCGGGCCGCGGGCACATTGTCGATCTTCACCGCGAGCGGCGAGCCGCCCGCGGTGGTGGAAGCCGGGGGCGGGGTCGGCACCGGGTGCTCGTCCTGCCGTCCGCCGGGCCCGCCGCAGCCCGACGCCAGGACGGCGACCAGCACACCCGCCGCCACCCGGCCCCTTCGGGCACCGCGTCTCCCGCCCACCCTCGCCACCCCGTCCGTCGTCGGGCGTCCGCCGTCCCGCGTCCGGGCGGGCGCCCACACGGGTCATACCCGCCGCCGCCCCGACCGGCACCCGCACCGCGCCCACCAGGACGTTCGGCCCCCGGACACACGGGTACCCGGCCGCTACCGCAAAACGGACGTACGCGACCAAGGGAGCGCGACCTCATGAAGGCAGTCACCTGGCAGGGCAAGCGGGACGTGCGGGTGGAGGACGTACCCGACCCGAAGATCGAGGAACCCACCGACGCCGTCATCCGCATCACCTCCAGCGGGCTGTGCGGCTCGGACCTGCATCTGTACGAAGTACTCACCCCGTTCATGACACCGGGCGACATCCTCGGCCACGAACCCATGGGCATCGTGGAGGAGGTCGGCTCGGAGGTCACCAAACTGAAGCCCGGCGACCGGGTCGTGGTGCCGTTCCAGATCTCCTGCGGCCACTGCTTCATGTGCGACTCCGGGCTCACCACCCAGTGCGAGACCACCCAGGTCACCGGCGAGGGGATGGGCGCGGCCCTGTTCGGCTACACCCGGCTGTACGGCGCCGTGCCGGGCGCCCAGGCCGAGTATCTGCGGGTGCCGCAGGCGCAGTTCGGCCCGATGAAGGTGCCCGACGGCCCGCCGGACGACCGCTTCGTCTACCTCTCCGACGTGCTGCCCACCGCCTGGCAGGCCGTCGAGTACGCCGCGATCCCGCCCGGCGGCAGCGTCGCGGTCCTCGGCCTCGGCCCGATCGGCGACATGGCCTGCCGCATCGCCATGGCGCGCGGCGCCGAACGGGTCTTCGGCATCGACCTCGTGCCCGAGCGGCTCGCACGGGCGAACCGGCGGGGTGTGAAGACGTACGACCTCCGGGCCTTCGACGACGAGAAGGCGCTGATCCACGCCATCAAGGACGAGACCGGCGGCCGGGGCCCGGACGCGGTGATCGACGCCGTCGGCACCGAGGCCCACGGCAGCGCGGCGGCGCGGCTCGCCCAGCAGGCCACCGCCCTGATGCCGCGCGCGGTCGCCGCACCCTTCGCGGAACGTTTCAGCGTCGACCGGCTCGGCGCCCTGTACATGGCGATCGACCTGGTGCGACGCGGCGGCACCATCTCCCTCAGCGGCGTCTACGGCGGCATGGCCGACCCGCTCCCGCTGCTCACCCTGTTCGACAAGCAGATCCAGATGCGGATGGGCCAGGCCAACGTGCGCCGCTGGAGCGACCAGATCATGCCGTACCTCACCGACGAGGACCCGCTCGGCGTCGAGGACTTCGCCACGCACCGCGTGCCGCTGTCCGAGGCGCCGCACGCCTACGAGATGTTCCAGCGCAAGGAGGAGGGCGCGATCAAGATCCTCATGAAGCCGTAACGGCACCTCGTGAGTTCCGGAGATCCCCGGCGGGGGAGGGCTCAGCCCTTCTCCCCGAGGATCTCCGCGAGGTCGTACCGCACCGGCTCGTCCAGCTGGGCGTACGTGCAGCTCTCGGGCGTCCGGTCGGGGCGCCAGCGGCGGAAGCGGGCGGTGTGCCGGAAGCGCTGCCCGTTCTCCATGTGGTCGTAGGCGACCTCGGCCACCCGCTCGGGCCGCAGCGGCACCCAGGACAGATCCTTCTTGCCTGACCAGCGGCTCGGCGCGCCCGGCAGCCGGGCGCTCTCGTGCGCCGCCTCCTCGGCCCAGGCCGCCCAGGGATGACCGGTGACGTCGTCCATCCGCAGCGGCGCCAGTTCCTCCACCAGTTCGGCGCGCCGCTGCATCGGGAACGCGGCCGACACGCCCACATGCTGGAGCCTGCCCTCCCCGTCGTACAGCCCGAGCAGCAGCGAGCCGACCACCGGGCCGCTCTTGTGCAGCCGGTAACCGGCCACCACGACGTCCGCCGTGCGTTCGTGCTTGATCTTGAACATGGCCCGCTCGTCCTGCCGGTAGCGCAGGTCGAGCGGCTTGGCCACGATCCCGTCCAGCCCGGCGCCCTCGAACCGCTCGAACCACTGCCCGGCCACCGCGAGATCCGTCGTCGCGGGCGCCACGTGCACCGGCGGCGTGACGTCCGCGAGGGCCCGCTCCAGCAGCGTGCGCCGGTCGGTCAGCGGCACGTCCAGCAGGGCGTGGTCGTCCAGCGCCAGCAGGTCGAAGGCGACGAAGGAGGCCGGGATGCGCTCCGCCAGCGTTCGCACCCGCGAGGCCGCCGGATGGATCCGCTCGGTCAGCGCGTCGAAGTCCAGGTGCCCGTCCCGCGCGATCACGATCTCCCCGTCGAGCACGCACCGCTCGGGCACCCGCTGCCGAAGCGCCTCGACCAGTTCGGGAAAGTACCTGGTCAGGGGCTTGCCGGTGCGGCTGCCCAGCTCGAGCTCGGCGCCGTCGCGGAACACGATCGACCGGAAGCCGTCCCACTTAGCCTCGTAGTGCATGCCCGGCGGGATCCTCGCCACCGACTTGGCGAGCATCGGCTTCACGGGTGGCATGACGGGCAGCTCCATGGCTCCGATTCTGCGCGCGCTCGGTCGCGCGCGCCCGGCGTGCGCACCCATGCGCGCCCGGTGTGCGAGCCGCGCGGGGGGCGCCTACGGTGGCCGCATGGCCGAAGCGGTGGAACTGGAGGTGGCCGGGCGGACCGTACGGCTGTCCAGCCCGGACAAGGTGTTCTTCCCCGAGCGGGGCTTCACCAAGCTGGACCTCGCCCGGTACTACGTCGCGGTCGGCCCCGGCATCCTGCGCGCCCTGCGCGACCGCCCCACCACCCTGGAGCGCTACCCGGACGGCATCGAGGGGGAGTGGTTCTTCCAGAAACGTGCCCCCAAGGGCATGCCCGGCTGGATCCCGACCGCCCACATCACCTTCCCCAGCGGCCGCAGCGCCGACGAGATGTGCCCCACCGAGGAAGCCGCGGTGGTGTGGGCCGCGCAGTACGGCACGCTCACCTTCCACCCCTGGCCGGTGCGCGCGGGCGATGTCGACCACCCCGACGAACTCCGCATCGACCTCGACCCGCAGCCCGGCACCGACTACACGGACGCCGTCCGCGCCGCCCATGAACTGCGCGCCGTCCTCGACGAGTTCGGCGGGCTGCGCGGCTGGCCGAAGACCTCCGGCGGCCGGGGACTGCACGTCTTCGTGCCCATCGAACCCCGCTGGACCTTCACCCAGGTGCGGCGCGCGGCCATCGCCGTCGGCCGGGAGATGGAACGCCGGATGCCCGAGCACGTCACCATCAAGTGGTGGAAGGAGGAGCGCGGCGCCCGCATCTTCCTCGACTACAACCAGACCGCCCGTGACCGCACCATCGCCTCCGCCTACTCGGTACGGCCCCGCCCGGAGGCCACCGTCTCCGCGCCGCTGCGCTGGACGGAGGTCGGCTCCGCCCGCCCCCGCGACTTCGATCTGACCAGCATGCCGGCCCGGTTCGCCGAACTCGGCGACGTGCACGCCGACATGGACGACCATGCCTACTCCCTGGACGCCCTCCTGGAACTCGCCCGCCGCGACGAGCACGACCACGGGCTCGGCGACCTGCCGTACCCCCCGGAGTACCCGAAGATGCCCGGCGAGCCCAAACGCGTCCAGCCGAGCCGGGCCCGCGAGAACCCGGCGCCCTGATCGCGTACGGCACCCCGCCGGACGCCGAACGCTCGTTATCCTGGCGGTAACCGGCCGATGAGGAGTCCCGTGGTGCCCGAGGCAGTGTCGCGTCCCACCCTGGAGGCCGTGGCCACCCGCGCCGGGGTGTCCAGAGCCACCGTGTCACGGGTGGTCAACGGCGGGTACGGCGTGCGGCAGCCGCTGGCCGAGCGGGTCCGGCGGGCCGTGGCCGAACTCGGCTACGTGCCCAACCAGGCGGCGCGCAGCCTCGTCACGAAGCGGCACGACGCCGTCGCCGTCGTCATCGCCGAACCCGAGACCCGCGTCTTCACCGACCCCTTCTTCGCCCTCCAGTTGCGCGGTATCAGCAAGGAACTGACCGCCCACGACAACCAGTTGGTGCTGCTGCTCACCGAGGGCCGGGACGACCACACCCGAGTCGCCCGGTATCTCGCCGGGGGCCATGTCGACGGCGCGCTGGTCTTCTCCCTGCACCTGGACGACCCGCTGCCCGGACTCATCCACGACGCCGGGGTGCCCACCGTGTTCGGCGGCCGGCCGGGCTGGCGGGACCGTACCGGCACGCCGGTGTACGTGGACACCGACAACCGGGGCGGCGCGCGCACCGCCGTGCGCCATCTCGCCGGGCTCGGCCGGACCCGGATCGCGCACATCACCGGCGCCCTGGACCAGACCTCGGCCGTGGACCGGCTCGACGGCTACCGGGACGTCATGGCGGAGACGGCCGGCCGGGACGGCGATCCCTTGCTGGTCGTGGAGAGCGACTTCACCCCGGCGGGCGGGGAACGGGCCATGCGCGAACTCCTCGACCGCCGCCCCGATGTGGACGCCGTGTTCGCCGCGAACGACCTCACCGCGCTGGGCGCGCTGCGGGTGCTGCGGGAGCGGGGGCTGCGGGTGCCCGAGGACGTGGCGGTGGTCGGCTTCGACGACATGCTGCCGCTGGCCGAGCAGTCCGACCCGCCGCTGACCACGGTCCGTCAGGACATCGAGCAGATGGGCCGCCTGATGGCCCGCCTGCTGCTGCGCGGTACCTCCGGCTTGCGCGGCACCTCCGCCGCGCACGGCGCCTTCGGCTCGCCTGGCGCCGCCGCCCTGGACGTGACCTCCGTCCTCGACGGCGCCGATCCGGTGGGGCTGACTCCGGGGCCCGGCGTGATCCTGCCGACCACGCTGGTACGCCGGGCATCCGCCTGAGCCGCCCCCCGGCCGCCTTCTTGCCACCCGCCTTACCGCCTCACCCCCGCGCCCGCTCGCTCCTGAGCACCGCGAACCGTGCCCCGTACGGATCGGCCAGCCCGGTGATGCGCCCCACGCCCTCGACCGTCACCGGCGGGGCGCTCACCGACCCGCCGAGCCGCCCCACCCCGGCCGCGACCGCGTCGGTGTCCTCCACCGCGAAGTACGGCAGCCAGTACGGCTCGTCCCCCGCCCGGTCCAGCGGCACCATCCCGCCGAACATCGCGTCCTCCCCGGCGCCCGCCGGATGGACGCACGTGTACACGCCGTCCGGGAAGGAGCACCCGGTGGTAGAAGGCGGCCGCCGCCGCGATGTCCGGGGTGTGCAGCTCGGCCCAGCACAGCGCGCCCGGCACGTTCGCCAGGTCCACGCCCCTGATCCGGCCGGGCCCCCAGACCCCGAACCGCACACCGGCCTGGTCGCGCAGCACGGCCATGTGTCCCTGGCCCATCACGTCGACCGGCCCGAACAGCACCTGCATGGGCCTGTTCGGCCGCTCGGGCGGTCGCCGCCGCGTCCTGGGTCCGGAAGTACAGCGTCGAGGCCGGCGGCCCCTGCCCGGGCTCGCACCGCATACCACCGGCGACGGTCTTCCCGTCCAGCCGGAAGAAGCCGTACCCCCCGGCCTCCGGGCCCGCCGACTCGAAGCGCCAGCCGAACAGGGAGCCGTAGAAGGACCGCGCGCCGTCGATGTCCGGCGTGCCGGCATCGAGCCAGTTCGGGGCGCCCTCGGCGAAATCGGTGGTCAGCATGGCCGCCCTCCTCGCGGGGTGCCGTGCCGTGCACTGCCGAGTCTGGCACCGCCCACCGGCGCTCGCCGCCGGAGCACCGCCGGGCGCGCCCTCACCCTCGGTGACCCCGCAGGCCCGATCGGGTTCCCGGAAATTCCGCGCGCCGCCGTGCAACCGGACAGCACCGCAGCGCATCATCGATGCGGCCGGGGGCCCCGGCGCCGGCGTTGAGCGCACGTTGATCGAACGTTTTTCGCCGGTCGGCATGCTCCTGGTCATGCACCTCGACACCCTCACCCCGGCCGACCCGACCTGGCAGGCGCAGGCCCTGTGCGCGCAGACGGGGCCGGACTTCTTCTTCCCCGAGCCGGGCAGCTCGGTCCGCGAGGCGAAGCGCATCTGCGGGATGTGCGAGCTGCGCCCGGCCTGCCTGGAGTACGCCCTCGCCCACGACGAGCGCTTCGGCGTCTGGGGCGGGCTGTCCGAGAAGGAACGCCTCGCCCTGCGCCGCACCTCCGGCTGACCGGCCGCCGCATACGACCGGCCGCCGTCCTTGACCAGAACCGCTGCTGCCCCGGCGGGCGTCTCGCTCAGCCCGCGGCTCGCGCCGCCATCCGCGCCTTGCGTGCCGCCAGCTTCTCGTCGAACCGTGAGGCCTCCAGGTCCAGGCCGCCCATGAACAGGCCGAGTTCCTCCTGCGCCCGGCGCCCCTCGGGCCCGAGGCCGTCGATCCCCATGACCTTCAGGAAGCGCAGCACCGGCTGGAGCACGTCGTCGTGGTGGATGCGCAGGTTGTAGACCTCGCCGATCGCCATCTGCGCGGCGGCCCGCTCGAAACCGGGGATGCCGTGTCCGGGCATCCGGAAGTTGACGACGACGTCCCGGACCGCCCGCATCGTCAGATCGGGCGCCAGCTCGAACGCGGCCTTGAGCAGGTTGCGGTAGAACACCATGTGCAGGTTCTCGTCGGTCGCGATCCGGGCGAGCATCCGGTCGCACACCGGATCACCGGACTGATGGCCGGTGTTGCGGTGCGAGACGCGGGTGGCCAGCTCCTGGAAGGCGACATAGGCGACCGAGTGCAGCATCGAGTGCCGGTTGTCGGACTCGAAGCCCTCGCTCATGTGTGCCATGCGGAACCGCTCCAGCTGGTCCGGGTCCACCGCGCGCGAGGCGAGCAGATAGTCGCGCATCACGATGCCGTGCCGGCCCTCCTCGGCCGTCCAGCGGTGCACCCAGGTGCCCCAGGCGCCGTCGCGGCCGAACAGGCTGGCGATCTCGTGGTGGTAGCTGGGCAGGTTGTCCTCGGTCAGCAGGTTGACGACCAGGGCGGTGCGGCCGATGTCGGTCACCTTGGACTGGTCCTTCGCCCAGGCCTCCCCGTCCTCGAACAGGGCCGGGAAGTTGCGCCCGTCGCCCCAGGGCACGTACTCGTGCGGCATCCAGTCCTTGGCGACCTTCAGATGCCGGTTCAGCTCCCCCTCGACCACTTCCTCCAGCGCGTACAGCAGCCGGGCGTCGGTCCAGGCGGCGGTCGGGCCGGCGAGATGGGGGGAGGTGATCGTCACGGGAACTCCAGGGGGACGCCGAACAGGGAGCACGAGCGGGGGGTACCGGCGAGCGGGGCCGGGAAACCTACGAGATCGTAAGCTACGAATCCGTAGGTTACGAAACCGTAGGTTAAGGCGCCGTAAGAGAGTCCCGGTCAGGCGTACAGCTCCCGCAGCCGTACGGACAGACAGGTCACCGAGCCCTCCAGCTTCTCGAACTCGCCGATGTCGACGGTGACCACCTCGTAGCCGAGGTCGGTCAGCAGCTCGGCGGTCTTCGGGGCGCTCGCCGCCATCAGCAGCTTGTGCCCGCCGAGCAGCACCACGTGCGCGCCGGACTCCTCGGGCACCGAGAGGAAGCCGGGGAACAGCGAGGGCCGGTCCACCCTCGGGATGTGCCCGATGACGGTGCCGTCCGGCAGCGCGGTCACGGCCGACTTCAGATGCAGCACCTTGCTCACCGGCACGGCCACCACCCGCGCGCCCAGCGGCTCGAACGCGGCCCGCAGCTGCTGCACTCCGGCCGCGTCGGTGCGCCCGCTGCGGCCCACGTAGACCGTGTCGCCGACCTTCAGTACGTCGCCGCCGTCCAGGGTGCCCGGATCCCATATCCAGTTCACCGAGCAGCCGAGGGCGGCCACCGCCTCCTCCACACCGGCGGTCTCCGGGCGGCGGGACGCACTGCCCGGCCGGGTGATCAGCGCGACGTTGCGGAACAGGACGACGGTGTCCTCCACGAACACCGAGTCCGGGCAGTCGTCGGCCGGCTCGACCTCGAACGTCTCCCAGCCGTGCGCCCGCAGCGCCCCGACGTACGCCTCCCACTGCTCGGTGGCGAGTTCGACGTCGACCTGCTGCCGCTCGATATGCGTCACCAGGCCCTCGGCGAGACGCGGGCTCGGGCGGCGGACGAGGGCCTTCTTGCTGGGCACGACGGGCCTTTCCGGTCGGGGACGGGGTGCCTGCGCCGCGGGTGCGGCACTGGTCCGCCATCATGCAGCCCGGCGCGTCCGGCACAAAACCCCCGCCCCCGGTCCGCCGCGCCCCGGACAGAACATCTAGCTCACCTCCTCCGGCGCGATCTCCGTCAGCTCCCCGTCCGCCAGCAGCAGCCAGCGGGTGATGCCGATCGACTCCAGGAAGGGCAGGTCGTGGCTGCTCACCAGCAGTGCGCCTTGATACGACGCCAGGGCCGAGGTGAGCTGCCGGACGCTCGCCAGATCGAGGTTGTTGGTCGGCTCGTCCAGCAGGAGCAGTTGGGGCGCCGGTTCGGCCAGCATCAGCGCGGCCAGCGTGGCCCGGAAGCGCTCGCCGCCGGACAGGGTGGCCGCCCGCTGGTCGGCGCGCGCGCCCCGGAACAGGAAGCGGGCCAGCCGCGCCCGGACCCGGTTGTTGGTGGCGCCGGGTGCGAACCGGGCCACGTTCTGGGCGACGGTCAGCTCGTCGTCCAGCACGTCGAGCCGCTGCGGCAGGAACCGCAGCGGGACGTGCGCGGTGGCCGTGCCCGCTACGGGAGCCAGCTGTCCGGCGATGGTGCGCAGCAGCGTCGTCTTGCCCGCGCCGTTGCGCCCGACCAGCGCGATCCGCTCCGGGCCGCGCAGATCGAGGATCCCCTCGACCCGCGCCCCGTAGGCCATCGCCAGGTTCTCCAGGGTGAGCACCTGCCGGCCCGGCGGTACGGCGGTGAACGGCAGGTCGACGCGGATCTCGTCCTCGTCGCGCACCGCGTCCACCGCGTCGTCCAGGCGCTCCCTTGCCTCGGCGAGGCGCTCCTCGTGCAGGATGCGGTGCTTGCCCGCCGACACCTGGGCGGCGCGTTTACGGGCGCCCATCACGATCTTCGGCTCGCGCTTGGAGTCCCACATCTTCTGCCCGTACCGCTTGCGGCGGGCCAACTTGACCTGTGCGTCGGACAGTTCGCGCTGCTGCTTGCGCACATCGGCCTCGGCGGCCCGCACCATCCGCTCGGCCGCCTCCTGTTCGACGGCCAGTGCCTGCTCGTAGGCCGAGAAGTTGCCGCCGTACCAGGCGACCTCGCCGGAGCGCAGGTCCGCGATCTGGTCGACCGAGTCGAGGAGTTCGCGGTCGTGGCTGACCACCACGAGCACGCCGGACCAGGCGGCCACGGCCTGGTGGAGACGGCGGCGCGCGTACAGGTCGAGGTTGTTGGTGGGTTCGTCCAGGAGCAGCACGTCCGGGCGGCGCAGCAGCAGTGCGGCGAGCCGGAGCAGCACCGACTCGCCGCCGGACACTTCGCCGACGGTCCGGTCCAAGTCGATGTGGCCCAGACCGAGTTCGCCCAGGGTGACCAGGGCGCGCTCCTCGACGTCCCAGTCGTCGCCGACCGTCTCGAAGTGCCGTTCGGCCGCGTCGCCCGCCTCGATGGCGTGCAGCGCGGCCCGCCGCTCGGCGATGCCGAGGGTCGCGTCGACGCGGAGCGTGGTGTCCAGAGTGACGTTCTGCGGGAGGTAGCCGACGTCTCCGGTGACCTTGACCGTGCCGTCGGTCGGGGTGAGTTCACCGGCGAGCAGTTTCAACAGGGTCGATTTACCGGACCCGTTGACGCCGACGAGCCCGGTCCTGCCGGGGCCGAAGGAGAGGTCGAGCCCCTCGAACACGGTGGTGCCGTCGGGCCAGGCGAAGGACAGGGACGTACAGGTGAGGGAGGAAGATGACATGCGGGCCTCGCGGGGGAGTGGGTGCGGTTTCGCGGACGCGTCTGAAGACACCGCGGGGCGGGAACCGAAGGGTCACCCGGAGGCCGTACGGAAAGAAAAAAGGGCCTGTGCCGGAGGACGGCTCGAACGCCGAGGGTCGTACGCCACGCACACCTCACCGGTGCGACGCGGTGTCTTCGAACCTCAGACGAGCAACGTCCTTCTCCAATCGACGGCAACAGAACCAGGACCAACGGTAGGGGCAGCGCCGACGGGAGTCAAAGCATTTACCGGCGCGGTGTGCGCGTGCCCCAGCCGGGATTGCCGACCGCCCGGACGCGGGCCACGCTCTCCCGATCTCCCGCCGTCAGGCGTCCCGCATCAGTTCCGCGAGGTGGTGGTCCAGGTCGAGCTGGAGGTGTTCGAGGCCGACCGGCACCAGTTCGCCGGTCGCCTCCAGGAAGCGCCGTATCTCGCCCGCGCGCACATGGACGACGGCGGTGCCCTCCGGGGCGTGGAACTCCAGCACGACGCGGTCGTAGCCGTACGGCCGCACCCGTACGTCACCGTGGCCCTCGGGCGCGAGCAGCCCGGCGGCGAGCAGTTCGCGGGCGAAGGTCCAGCAGACCTCGACGCCTTCCAGGGTGGCCGGGGCCGGGAAGGTCATCCGCACGGCGAACGGGTCGCGGCGGTCGTAGCACAGGGTGGCGGGAATGCTCGGCATGCGCGGTGCGGCGGCGACGAGGCGGGCTTCTACGGGCTGCTCGATGACGGTGGACAACGCCTTGCTCCCTCGTGACGGCTGGACTGCGGCCAAGTGACTCCCGGCACTGGAGGAGACGACGGAACGGGCCGGGGCGTGCACCTGGGAGACGAGTGACCTCGGTCACCGCGTTCATGCCCCCGCGGCCGCCCCTGCTACGTACGGCAGTTGGCCCTCTGGACGGCGCCCCGGCCGTGGGCTAGCTTCGCCCGCCATGAGGCGCATGGGGAACGCGAGGGACAAGAGGGACACAAGGGGCGTCCGGCGGACGGGCAGGCTGACGGCGGCGGGAGTCGCGTGCGGCGCGGCGCTGGCCGCGCTGACCGTCCCGTCGGCCGCGGCACCCGCCCGCCCCCAGGACGTGCACTGGGCGGCGAAGGACCCCGGCACCCCCCAGGTCCGCTTCCGGGGCCTGGCCGCCGTCGACCGGCACACCGCCTGGCTGGCCGGCACCGGCGGCACCGTCCTGCTCACCCGCGACGGCGGCACCTCCTGGCGCGATGTCTCCCCGCCCGGCGCGTCCGGCCTGGAGTTCCGGGACGTCGAGGCGTCCGACGCGCGGCACGCCGTGGTCCTGGCCATCGGCGAGGGCGAGGCGTCCCGGATCTACCGCACCGACGACGGCGGGGCGAGCTGGACGGAGTCCTTCCGCAACACCGACCCGGACGCGTTCTACGACTGCCTGGCCTTCTTCGACCGCCGCCACGGCCTCGCGATGGGCGACCCCGTCGACGGGAAGTTCCGCCTCCTGTCCACGAGCGACGGCGGCCGCTCCTGGCGGGTGCTGCCCGCGGCCGGCATGCCGGCCGCCCTGGACGGCGAGGCGGGCTTCGCGGCGAGCGGGCAGTGCCTGGTCACCGCCGGCCCGAAGGACGTCTGGCTGGCCACCGGCGGCGGCGCCCGCGCGCGCGTGCTGCACTCCGCCGACCGCGGGCTGACCTGGACCGCCGCCGACACCCCGGTCCCGGCCGGTGACCCGGCCCGCGGGGTGTTCGCGCTCGCCTTCCGCGACCGCGTCCACGGCCTCGCCGTCGGCGGCGACTACCGCGCCGGCGAGCCCTCGCCGCGGGCCGCGGCCGTCACCCGTGACGGCGGACGCACCTGGCAGCCCGCCGCCACACCCCCGCCGGCCTACCGTTCCGGCGTCGCCTGGCTGCCGCACAGCCGCGCCGCGGCGCTCGCCGTCGGGCCCACCGGCACCGATCTGACCACGGACGGCGGCCGCACCTGGCGCACGATCGACTCCGGCTCGTACGACACCGTCTCCTGCACCCCCGACCTCGGCTGCTGGGCGGCCGGTGAGCAGGGCAGGGTGGCCCGGCTGGAACGGTGAGGTAGGCGCGCCGGGAGCCGGGTACTCGCGCCCCGAAGGCGTCGTACGAGCCTTCGAGGTGAAAGGAGCGATCATGCCAGCCGGTTCCAGGCCCAAGCGCGAACGCCAGTACGAGCACATCAAGGAGAGCGCGCAGGAGCGGGGCGAGAGCGCGGGACGCGCCAAGGAGATCGCCGCGCGGACCGTCAACAAGGAGCGCGCACGGTCCGGCGAGTCCAAGACCGCGAGCCGCACCTCCACCCAGGACATGTCGTCCAGCAGGCGCGGCGGGCAGCGGTCGGGCAACCGCACCGGCCCGCAGGGCCCGACCCGCGACCAGTTGTACAACGAGGCGAGGCAGCGCGGCATCGAGGGCCGCTCGAACATGAACAAGGACCAGTTGCAGCGCGCGCTCAACGCCAAGAAGGGCTGAGCCGGCGCGGAGAACGCAGCGACCCCGGCGGCGGGACGGTCCGGCGCGGGCACGTACAGTCGGCCGTCATGACGACCGTAGGCGTACCGGCGGGCTGGCCCGCCAGCGAGGAAGAGGCCCGCGCGGTCCAGGACGAACTGCGCGGCCGGGTGGTGCTCGACGAGCCGGGCCCGCCGCCCGGCGAGGGCCATGTGACCGGGGTCGACGTGGCCTACGACGACGAGCGGGACCTGGTCGCCGCCGCGGCCGTCGTCCTGGACGCCGCCACGCTCGGCGTCGTCGCCGAGTCGACCGCCGTCGGCCGGGTCTCCTTCCCGTATGTACCCGGTCTGCTCGCCTTCCGCGAACTGCCCGCGGTCCTGGCCGCGCTCGACTCCCTGCCCTGCGCGCCCGGCTTGGTCGTGTGCGACGGCTACGGCCTCGCCCACCCCCGCCGCTTCGGCCTGGCGAGCCACTTGGGCGTGCTCACCGGCCTGCCCGCCATCGGCGTCGCCAAGAACCCGTTCACCTTCACCTACGACGACCCCGCCACCGCCCGCGGCAGCTCCGCCCCGTTGCTCGCCGGCGCCGAGGAGGTCGGCCGCGCCCTTCGCACGCGCGACGCCGTCAAACCCGTCTTCGTCTCCGTCGGCCACCGCGTGTCGCTGTCCAACGCCCTCGCCCACACGCTGGCCCTCACCCCGGCCTACCGCCTCCCCGAGACCACCCGGCACGCGGACGGGTTGTGCCGCAGGGCGCTCAAGGAGGCGGCGCGGGAAACGGCCGCTCAGTCGGCGGCGAGCCGCCAGACACCGACCTCCTTGTACTCGGAGTCGTAGACGGGCGAGCCGTCGCCGGGCTCCAGCGCGTAGTGGTGCAGATTGCCGCCCCAGTAGCGCAGGATCCGGCCCAGCTCGGTGGCCCGCTCCTGCGCCGTCGCGTTCTCGTCCACGGTCACTTCGAGCACGAACTTCACGGTTCTCGCGCCTCCTTGGGCTCATCCGGTCGGAGCGCCGATCGTCGCACGGGGGCGCCCGCGCACCGCTTGGTTCCGGCCGCTACCGCCGGGCCGCCACCCGGAACGTGATCCCCGCCGCCCGCAGCCGCCGCGTCAGCGCGTCGCCCATCGCCTCGGCCGTCGTCACCTGGCCGGACGTCTTCGGCAGGTCGTCGAGGGCCAGGCAGAGCGCGGCCTCGGCGAACATCTTGGCGGTCTCGTCGTAGCCGGGGTCGCCGCCCGCGACCTCGGTGTAGACACGCCGGCCGCCGCCCTCGCCGACGAAGCGGACCGAGAACCAGCTCCTGGCCCGCTTCTCGGCACTGGGCCCCTCACCCGGACGGAGCCGCCCGGACAGCCAGTGGCGCAAGGGCGGCAACTGGGCGGCGGCCACCGCCGCGCCGACCGCGGCCGTCCCGCCGAGCGCGACGGGCAGCCGGCGGACCGCCGCGAAGTGCCGGTAGCGGAAGTCGGGCCCGTACCGGTCGAGGGCGCGTGCCGAACGGCTCACGATCCGGGGGTCGATGGTGGGCAGCGGCAGCGCCCACGCGCCGACCTCCGGGGCGAACCGCGGCGCCCCCACCGGCGCGCTCACCCGGCGCCCGTGGCGCCGCGGCTCGTGCCGGGCCCGGTCACGCGCGGCGGCCAGCATCTCCCGGCCGCGCGCGAACTGGTCGAGGGCCGAGGCCAGCGTGCCGCCGGAGAACGCCGCGTCGGCCGTCACATAGCCGTCCACCCGCAGCGGCACGCCCTCCGGGAGCTGCCGCACCGTGAAGTACACGCCGAGGTCGTGCGGCACGGAGTCGAAGCCGCAGGCGTGCACCAGGCGCGCGCCGGTCTCCCGCGCGCGTGCGTCGTGCCGTACGTACATCAGGTCCACGAACTCCGGCTCGCCGGTGAGGTCCAGATAGTCCGTCCCGGCGTCCGCGCAGGCGGCGACGAGTCCCTCGCCGTGGCGCAGGTACGGCCCGACGGTCGTGGCCACCACCCGCGCCCGCCCGGCAAGGGCGCGCAGCGAGGCGGGATCGGCCGCGTCGGCGCGCAGCACGCCGGGGTCCGCGCCCGCGGGCAACCCGTCCCGCAGCCGCCGCAGCTTCACCTCGTCGCGCCCGGCGATCGCCCAGCGCAGCCCCCGTGGCGCGTGCGCCGCCAGGTAGTGCGCGGTGAGCGCGCCGACGAAGCCCGTCGCCCCGTAGAGCACCACGTCGTAGGGACGGTCCAGCCCGCTCATGACCCACCTCGCCTGTCCATGACACCCCTCGATCGCGTCATGACCCACCCCTCGGTCACGCCATGACAACCCCTCGGTCGCGCAGCCCGCGCCGCTGTCGGTGGCCGAGGCTAGCGTGAGAACCGGGTGCCGCGGGCGGCCGGGTGATGTTCAGCCGGTACGGGCACTTGGCTAAGCGCTTGCTCGTTCAGGTCTTGTGCCGGATGGACGGCGTTCATAGCATCACCGGTGTTACATCAGTTGTGTCACACGCTTGGGGGACGGCATGAGCACGGCGGCAGCGGCAGAGCGGGGCCCGCTCGGCGGCGTGCGCGTGGTGGAGCTGGCCGGCATCGGGCCGGGCCCGTTCGCCGCCATGCTGCTCGCCGACCTCGGCGCCGACGTGGTCCGGGTGGACCGCCCCGGCGGCCCCGGCCTCGGCATCGACCCCGCCCACGACATCACCAACCGCAACAAGCGCTCGATCGTGGTCGACCTCAAGTCCCCGGACGGCGCCGCCCGCGTCCTGGACCTCGCCGAACGCGCCGACATCCTCGTCGAGGGCTACCGGCCGGGCGTCGCCGAGCGCCTCGGCGTCGGCCCCGCCGACTGCCACGCCCGCAACCCCCGTTTGGTCTACGGCCGGATGACCGGCTGGGGCCAGGACGGCCCCCTCGCCCGGCGCGCGGGTCACGACGTGTCGTACATTGCCCTCACCGGCGCCCTCGGCATGATCGGCCGCCCCGGCGAGCCCCCGGCCGTCCCCGCCAACCTCCTGGGCGACTACGCGGGCGGCTCGCTCTACCTGGCCGTCGGCGTCCTCGCCGCCCTGCACCACGCGCGCGCCACCGGCACCGGCCAGGTCGTGGACGCCGCCATCGTGGACGGCACCGCCCACCTGTCCGCGATGATCCACGGCATGCTGTCCGCCGGCGCCTGGCAGGACCGGCGTGGCGCCAACCTGCTGGACGGCGGCTGCCCCTACTACGGCACCTACGAGACCGCCGACGGCGGATACATGGCGGTCGGCGCCCTGGAGGAGCGGTTCTCGGCCGAGTTCCTGCGCCTGCTCGGCCTGGACCACCTCCAGGACGCCCGCACCGACCTCACCCGCTGGCCGGAACTGCGCGAAGCGATCACCGCCCGCTTCCGGGAAGGCACCCGCGAGCAGTGGACCGCCCTGTTCGCGGACTCCGACGCCTGCGTGGCCCCCGTACTGTCGCTGGGCGAGGCCCCGCACCACCCGCACCTAGCCGCCCGTTCCACCTTCACCGACCACGGCGGCATCACCCAGCCCGGCCCCGCGCCCCGCTTCTCCGCCACCCCGACCGCCGTCCGCACCGGACCCGCGCTGCCCGGCGCCGACACCGAGGCCGTGACACGGGACTGGGGCCTGCCCGCACGCGCGCGCGACCAGCCGGACGCGCGCGCCGACTGAGCCCACCGCTCCCTAGCTGCGCGACCCGAACCCGCTCGGCCGACCCTCCCGAAAGGCACCCCAGTGAGCACCGAAGCGTACGTGTACGACGCGATCCGCACCCCGCGCGGCCGCGGCAAGTCGAACGGCGCCCTGCACGGCACCAAGCCCATCGACCTGGTCGTCGGCCTCATCCACGAGATCCGCGACCGCTTCCCGGACCTCGACCCGGCCGCCATCGACGACATCGTGCTCGGCGTCGTCGGCCCCGTCGGCGACCAGGGCTCCGACATCGCCCGCATCGCCGCCATCGCCGCCGGACTGCCGGACACCGTCGCGGGCGTGCAGGAGAACCGCTTCTGTGCCTCGGGCCTGGAGGCCGTCAACCTGGCCGCGGTGAAGGTCCGCTCCGGCTGGGAGGACCTGGTCCTCGCGGGCGGCGTGGAGTCGATGTCCCGCGTTCCGATGGCCTCCGACGGCGGCGCCTGGTTCAACGACCCGATGACCAACCTCGCCGTCAACTTCGTGCCGCAGGGCATCGGCGCCGACCTCATCGCCACCCTGGGCGGCTTCAGTCGCCGGGACGTGGACGAGTTCGCGGCGCTGTCCCAGGAGCGCGCGGTCAACGCCTGGAAGGAGGGCCGATTCGACCGCTCCGTGGTCCCGGTCAGGGACCGCGCCGGCCTGGTCGTCCTCGACCGCGACGAGCACCCGCGCCCCGGTACCACCGCCGACTCCCTCGCCAAGCTCAAGCCGTCCTTCGCGGACATCGGCGAACTCGGCGGCTTCGACGCCGTGGCGCTCCAGAAGTACCACTGGGTGGAGAAGATCGACCACGTCCACCACGCGGGCAACTCCTCCGGCATCGTGGACGGCGCCGCGCTCGTCGCCATCGGCTCCAGGGAGGTCGGCGAGCGCTACGGCCTCACCCCGCGCGCCCGGATCGTCTCCGCCGCCGTCTCCGGCTCCGAGCCCACCATCATGCTCACCGGACCCGCCCCCGCCACCCGCAAGGCGCTCGCCAAGGCCGGCCTGACCATCGACGACATCGACCTGGTCGAGATCAACGAGGCGTTCGCCGCCGTCGTGCTGCGCTTCGTCGAGGAGATGGGCCTGCCGCTGGAGAAGGTCAACGTCAACGGCGGCGCCATCGCGCTCGGCCACCCGCTCGGCGCGACCGGCGCCATGCTCGTCGGCACGCTCGTGGACGAACTGGAGCGCCAGGACAAGCGCTACGGCCTGGTCACCCTGTGCGTGGGTGGTGGCATGGGCATCGCCACCATCATCGAGCGCATCTGAACTCCCCGCGGAACCAAGCGACTTCAACGGAGACGACTGTCATGACCGAGAGCACCACCATCCGCTGGGAGCAGGACGACACCGGAGTCGTCACCCTGGTCCTGGACGACCCCAACCAGTCCGCGAACACGATGAACCAGGCCTTCAAGGCCTCCATCGAGGCGATCGCGGACCGCGCGGTGGCCGAGAAGGACTCCATCCGGGGCATCATCTACACCTCCGCCAAGAAGACCTTCTTCGCGGGCGGCGACCTCAAGGAGATGATCCAGGCCGGCCCCGAGGACGCGCAGGCCGTCTTCGACACCGCGACCGCGATCAAGAACGCGCTGCGCCGCATCGAGACCCTCGGCAAACCGGTCGTCGCCGCCGTCAACGGCGCGGCCCTCGGCGGCGGCTACGAGATCGCGCTCGCCTCCCACCACCGCATCGCCCTGGACGCCCCCGGCTCCAAGATCGGCCTGCCCGAGGTCACCCTCGGTCTGCTGCCCGCGGGCGGCGGCGTCACCCGTACCGTGCGCCTGATGGGCATCACCGACGCGCTGCTCAAGGTGCTGCTCCAGGGCACCCAGTACAACCCGCGGCGCGCCCTGGAGAACGGGCTGGTCCACGAGGTGGCCGAGACGCCCGAGGAGATGCTGGCCAAGGCCCGCGCCTTCATCGACGAGCACCCCGAGTCCCAGCAGCCCTGGGACGTGCCGGGCTACCGGATCCCCGGCGGCACCCCGGCCCACCCGAAGTTCGCCGCCAACCTGCCCGCCTTCCCGGCCAACCTGCGCAAGCAGACGGGCGGCGCGCCCTACCCGGCGCCGCGCAACATCATGGCCGCGGCGGTCGAGGGCTCCCAGGTCGACTTCGAGACCGCGAGCACCATCGAGACCCGCTACTTCACCGAGCTGGTCACCGGGCAGACCGCGAAGAACATGATCCAGGCGTTCTTCTTCGACCTCCAGGCGGTCAACTCCGGCGCCAACCGGCCCAAGGACATCGCCTCCCGCCAGGTCCGCAAGGTGGCCGTGCTCGGCGCCGGCATGATGGGCGCGGGCATCGCCTACTCCTGCGCCCGCGCCGGCATCGAGGTCGTCCTCAAGGACGTGTCCCTGGAGGCCGCGCTCAAGGGCAAGGGCTACTCCGAGAAGCTGTGCGCCAAGGCCGTCTCCCGCGGCCGTACCAGCCAGGAGAAGGCGGACGCGCTGCTCGCCCGGATCACGCCCACCGGGGACGCCGCCGACGTGGCCGGCTGCGACGCGGTGATCGAGGCCGTCTTCGAGGACACCGCGCTCAAGCACAAGGTTTTCCAGGAGATCGAGTCCGTGGTCGCGCCCGACGCGCTGCTGTGCTCCAACACCTCCACGCTGCCCATCACCACCCTCGCCGAGGGCGTGCAGCGCCAGGCGGACTTCGTCGGTCTGCACTTCTTCTCGCCGGTCGACAAGATGCCGCTGGTCGAGATCATCAAGGGCGAGCGCACCGGCGACGAGGCCCTCGCCCGCGCCTTCGACCTGGTCCGCCAGATCAGCAAGACGCCGATCGTCGTCAACGACTCGCGCGGCTTCTTCACCTCGCGGGTGATCGGCCACTTCATCAACGAGGGCGTCGCCATGGTCGGCGAGGGCATCGAGCCCGCCTCCGTCGAGCAGGCCGCCGCCCAGGCCGGCTACCCGGCCAAGGTCCTCTCCCTGATGGACGAACTGACCCTCACCCTCCCGCGCAAGATCCGCAACGAGACGAAGCGGGCCGTGGAGGAGGCCGGCGGCACCTGGAGCGCGCACCCGGCGGAGGCCGTCATCGACCGCATGGTCGACGAGTTCGGACGCCCCGGCCGCAGCGGCGGCGCCGGCTTCTACGACTACGCGGAGGACGGCAAGCGCGCCGGGCTCTGGCCGGGCCTGCGCGAGCACTTCACCAAGGCCGGGTACGAGATCCCGTTCAAGGACATGCAGGAGCGGATGCTGTTCGCCGAGGCGCTGGACACCGTGCGCCTGCTGGAGGAGGGCGTGCTGACCTCCGTGGCCGACGCCAACATCGGCTCCATCCTCGGCATCGGCTTCCCGGCCTGGACCGGCGGCGTGCTCCAGTACATCAACGGCTACGAGGGCGGGGCCGGTGTCGGCCTGCCCGGCTTCGTGGCCCGCGCGCGGGAACTCGCCGGGACCTACGGCGAGCGGTTCGAGCCGCCCGCGCTGCTGGTGGAGAAGGCGGAGCGGGGCGAGACCTTCACGGACTCAGCCGCCTGACCGTCCCTCCCCGCTGAGCAGCTCGCTCAGTTCTTCGCGCAGCGAACGCTGGAACGTGGTCAGCAGCGCCTGCACCACCAGCGGGTGGATGTGCGCCGACAGGTCCCGCACATCGCGGGTGTCCCGCTCGGCCACCTCGCCGCGGAAGAGCCGGGCGAGCTCACGGGCCGCGGCGCGCGAGTGCTCCAGGAGTACCTCGCGCGCCGCGAGGATCGTGCCCTGCGACAACGGCACGTCCAGCAGTTCGAGCCCGAGCCGCAGCAGCCCGGAGTCGACCCGGAAGCCGCCCTCTTCGCTCCCGCCACCCGCGTCGCACGGGACGAGCACCCCGGAGGCCGCCAGCCGCTCCAGCTCCTCGTCGGCCAGCGCCCGTCCCGCCCGCCGCTCCAGCTCGGCGCGCGAGAGCGTCTCCACGGAGTCCGGCGCCCAGGAGGCGACCACGGCCCGGTGGATGGCCAGGTCGTAGGCGGACAGGTCGGACGGCAGCTGCCGCAGGTACCGCTCGATCGCCGCCAGCGTCATCCCCTGCCGCTGCAACTCCTCGATCAACGCCAGCCGCGCCACGTGCTCCGCCCCGTACCGGCCCACCCGCCGGGGTCCGATCACCGGCGGCGGCAGGAGTCCCCGGCTCCCGTAGAAGCGCACGGTCCGCACCGTCACACCCGCCCGCGCGGCCAGTTCGTCGACGGTGAGGCTCATCTCCCCGGCATCGGTCGTCATGCGCAGCAGTATCGCTGTCACACCAGTACTGTGAAACCTGCCGACCGCCCCGGACGCCACGTGGTGAACATCATGTGGACGCTGAGAAGATCGTGTGAGAAGCAACGCTCTGTGACGTAGGCCACCGCGTAAGGCCCGGCGTGTCTGAGAAGCTGCTGGCTTGGTCTGTACCGCGACTCACCGGGGTGGTGCGGGCCGAGCCCTGCACGACCCCCGGACCCGAAGGTCCGGGCGCACCAGGAAGTGGTACCACCCGTGAGCAAGGACGCCGTGGAATCGGCACAGGCCGCCGCCCCTACGCAGACGGCGCAGACGCCCGCCGACGCGGGCGACGCCGGCTACAGCAAGGACCTCAAGGCCCGCCACGTCAACATGATCGCCATCGGTGGCGCCATCGGCACCGGCCTCTTCCTCGGCGCCGGAGGGCGCCTGCACAACGCGGGCCCCGCGCTCGCCCTGGCCTACCTGGTCTGCGGCATCTTCGCCTTCTTCGTCGTGCGCGCCCTGGGCGAGCTGGTCCTGTACCGGCCCTCCTCCGGGTCCTTCGTGTCGTACGCGCGTGAGTTCCTCGGCGAGAAGGGTGCCTACGTCGCCGGGTGGATGTACTTCCTGAACTGGTCGACCACGGGCATCGCGGACATCACCGCGATCGCGCTCTACACCCACTACTGGAGCTTCTTCACGCCCATCCCGCAGTGGGTGCTGGCGCTGATCGCGCTCGCCGTGGTGCTCACCGTGAACCTGATCTCGGTGAAGATCTTCGGCGAGATGGAGTTCTGGTTCGCGATCATCAAGGTCGCCACCCTGGTGGCCTTCATGTTCATCGGCATCTTCCTGCTGGCCACCCAGCACCATGTCGACGGCTACACGCCGGGACTGAACCTCATCAGCGACCACGGCGGCGTCTTCCCGCACGGCCTGATGCCGGTCGTCCTCGTCATGCAGGGCGTGATCTTCGCGTACGCGGCCCTGGAGCTGGTCGGCGTCGCCGCGGGCGAGACCGAGCAGCCGGAGAAGGTCGTCCCGCGCGCGGTGAACTCGATCATGTGGCGCGTGGGCCTGTTCTACGTCGGCTCGGTGGTACTGCTCGCGCTGCTGCTGCCCGGCTCGGTGTACTCCGCCGACCAGAGTCCGTTCGTGACCGTGCTGTCCAAGATCGGCATCCCCGCGGCCGGCGACGTGATGAACCTCGTGGTCCTCACCGCCGCCATGTCCTCGCTGAACTCCGGCCTCTACTCCACCGGCCGCATCCTGCGCTCCATGGCGATGGCGGGCTCCGCGCCCAAGTTCACCCGCGTGATGAGCCGCAGCCAGGTGCCCTACGGCGGCATCCTGCTGACCTGCGGCATCTGCATCCTCGGTGTCGGCCTGAACTACCTGGTGCCGAGCCAGGCCTTCGAGATCGTGCTGAACGTCGCCTCGCTCGGGATCATCAGCACCTGGGTGATCATCATGGTCTGCCACGCGATCTTCGTCCGCCGCGCCCGCGCGGGCCTGGTGACCCGGCCGCACTTCCAGCTGAAGTTCTCCCCGGTCACCGAGATCGTCACGATCGTCTTCCTGCTGGTCTGCCTCGGCATGATGTGGGACGACCACGAGGTCGGCCGCAAGACCTTGCTGCTGATCCCGGTGATCGCCGTCATGCTGGTGGCCGGCTGGTTCGGCGTCCGCCGCCGGGTGACCGCCGCCGGCGACCAGGAACAGGCCGCCCCGGCGAAGTAGCCGCGCCCCTCCAGAGGGAGCGGGGCCGCCCCGCACGGCCCGCGGACATCTCGCGGCCTGCCGCCCTCCCGGCTCACCACGCGCACGCGACGAGCCGGGAGGGCATGGGCCTGGGCCGGGATCAGCCCCGGTGCGCCCCCTGGGCCGCGTGCCCCTGGTGCGCGGCCTCGATCTGCTTCCAGGACTTCGGCGGCGAGACCGCCGCCCCCGCGGCTGCGAACCCGCGCGCCGCCGACGCTGCCGGCTTCACCGGCTGGTACAGCCAGGTGTCGAAGAGGCCCGCCAGCGGTTTGCCGGAGACCTGTTCGGCGTACTTCTCGAAGTCGGCCACCGACGCGTTGCCGTAGGCGTGCGCCTTCGGCCAGCCCTTCAATATGCGGAAGAAGGCCCGGTCGCCCACCGCCTCGCGCAGCGCCTGGATCGCGGCGGCGCCCCGGTCGTAGACGGCGTCGGCGAACTGGTCGTCCGGACCGGGGTCGCCCGGCTTGACGGTCCAGAAGGGGTCGTCAGCCGGATGCGAGGAGTACACCTGCTCGGCGAGCTGCCGGGTGGTGCCCTGGCCCTCGTGCTCCGACCACAGCCACTGCGCGTAGGTCGCGAAGCCCTCGTTCAGCCAGATGTCCTTCCAGCCGTCGAGCGACACGTCGTCGCCGTACCACTGGTGGGCCAGCTCGTGCACCACCACCGAGGGGTTGGCGCCCTTCGCGAACTGCTTGGGGCTGTAGTAGACACGGGTCTGGGTCTCCAGCGCGTACCCGGTGGTCGTGTTCGGGACGTACCCGCCCGCCGTGGCGAACGGATACGGCCCGAAATAGTTGCTCAGCCAGTCGACGATCTCCCCGGTGCGCTCCACACTCGCCCGCGCGGCCGTGTCCGTGGCGCCCAGGTCCTTGCTGTACGCGTTGATCACCGGCACCCCGTGCTTCGAGCGGCTCCGGGTGACGTCGAACCTGCCGATCGCGAGCGTGGCCAGATAGGTCGCCTGCGGCTTGTCCTGCCGCCAGGAGTAGCTGGTCCAGCCCCGCTTCGAGACGGCCGATTCCAGCGCGCCGTTGGAGATCGCCTGTGTGCCCTGCGGCACGGCGACCGACACGTCGTACGTCGCCTTGTCGCTCGGGTGGTCGTTGCTCGGGAACCACCACCACGCCGACTCGGGCTCGTCCGCCGCGACCGCGCCGTCAGGTGTGCGGTGCCAGGTGGTGAAGCCGTAGGCGCTCTTGGTGGAGGGCACCCCGCTGTAGCGGACCACCACCGTGATCGGCGTGCCCTTCGCCAGCGGCTTCTTCGGCGTGATCACCAGCTCGTGCTGTTCGGCGTGGGTGAAGGACGCCTTGACGCCGTTGACCCGCACCTCGCTCACGTCGAGCAGGAAGTCCAGGTCGAAGCTGGACAGGTCCTGGGTGGTCCGCGCCCGGATCGTCGCGGTGCCCTGCAACTCGTCCGTCTTCGGCTGGTAGCGCAGCCGCAGACCGTAGTGCGAGACGTCGTAGCCGCCGTTGCCGTAGTACGGGTAGTAGGGGTCGCCGATGCCCGGCGCGCCGGGGGAGTAGCTCGCGGCCGATGCCGGGATCGCCAGCAGGAGGGAGGCCGCCGCCAGTGCGCCCGGCGCGATGATTCTGCGGTACACGTCAGCTCCAAGTCGTCGGGACTGCGGGTCCGTTCACGAGACTCCGCGCGGAACACCCTGTGCCGAGCACTCGTTCGGAGTACCCCGCCCGGAAGTCTCTGTCCGGAGCCTATTCACCCCCTGTGCCCCTTGCCCTGTCCATGACCCCTGCTGTCACACGATCGCCATTCGGCCGCAATGAGCCACCCGCGTGCCGTAACGCACTCTTCTGTACGGGAGTTGACGGGACTATCGTCCGCGCATGCCCAAGAGCACATCTGTCCGAGCGCCGCTGCGCACGCGCCTCGTCCTGTGGAGAGCGCTCGCGACGGCGGCCGTCGCCGCCCTGCTGGCCGCCTTCCTCACCCCGGCCGCCGCCCAGGCCGCGCCGCCCCGCGAGAGCGCCCCCGTCTACTCCTACGCCCACGCCGTCCGCGAGTCCGTGTGGGTGGACACCGGCCTCGACGAGGACGGCGACGGCAGGCCCGACCGGGTCGCCGCCGACATCGTCCGCCCCGCCGAACCGGCCCGCGAGGGCCGCAAGGTGCCGGTCATCATGGACGCCAGCCCGTACTACTCCTGCTGCGGGCGCGGCAACGAGAGCCAGGTCAAGACGTACGACGCGAGCGGCCACATCGTCCAGATGCCGCTGTTCTACGACAACTACTTCGTGCCCCGCGGCTACGCCGTCGTCGGCGTCGACCTGGCCGGCACCGACCGCTCCGACGGCTGCGTCGACGTCGGCGGGCGCTCCGACGTGCAGTCCGCGAAGGCCGTGATCGACTGGCTCAACGGCCGCGCCACCGCCTACACGAGCCGCACCGGCACACAGACCGTCAAGGCCACGTGGACCAACGGCAGAACCGGCATGATCGGCAAGAGCTGGGACGGCACCATCGCCAACGGCGTCGCCGCCACCGGCGTCAAGGGCCTGAAGACCATCGTCCCGATCAGCGCCATCTCCTCCTGGTACGACTACTACTTCGCCCAGGGCGCCCCGCTCTACGACGGCGGTCCCGATGACCTCGCCGGATACGTCGAGAGCGACGCGGCCCAGGCGCACTGCGCGGCCGAGCAGAAGAAACTCGCCGACGGCAGCCCCCGCAGCGGCGACTGGACCCCGCTGTGGACCGAACGGGACTACGTCAAGGACGCGGCGAAGGTGCGCGCCAGCGTGTTCGTGGCGCAGGGCATGCAGGACCTCAACGTCCGCACCAAGCACTTCGGCCAGTGGTGGGACGCCCTCGCCCGGAACGGCGTCGAGCGCAAGCTCTGGCTGTCCCAGACCGGGCATGTCGACCCCTTCGACTACCGGCGCGGCGCCTGGGTCGACACCCTGCACCGCTGGTTCGACCATCAACTCCTCGACTACGACAACGGCATCGACCGCGAGCCGGTGGCCGACATCGAACGCCACCCCGACCAGTGGGTCACCTCCGCCACCTGGCCGCCCGCCGGCACCCGCGCCACCACCCTGCGCCCGGCCCCCGGCACCGCGCCCGGCGTCGGGGTGCTCGGCCTGCGCCGCGCCACCGGCACCGAGACCTTCACCGACGACCCCAAGCTCGGCGAGAGCGACTGGGCGGCCAGCCTGACCACGTCCACACCCGAGAAGACCGGCTTCCTCACCGGGCCCCTCACCCACGACCTGCGCCTGTCCGGCATGTCCCGGGTGACGATCACCGCGACCCCGACCACCAGTTCGGCCCATCTGTCCGCCGTGCTCGTGGACGTCGGCCCGGACACCATCCGCGACTACTCCGACGAGGCCGAGGGCATCACCACCCTGAAGAACCGCACCTGCTGGGGCGCGAGCACGGCCGGCGACAGCGCCTGCTACCTGGAGACCGCCGCGAAGACCACCAAGGTCGACTACACCGTCTTCAGCCGAGGCTGGGCCGACCTCGGCCACTACGCCTCCCTCGCCAAGGGCGTCCCGCTCACGCCGGGCAGGTCCTACACGATGACCCTCACCCTGGCCGCCACCGACCACGTCGTCCCCAAGGGCCACCGCCTCGCCCTGATCATCGCGGGCACCGACCGCGACCTCATCGACCCGCCGTCCACGAAGCCGACCGTGACGGTGCGACTGGGCGCCACCTCGGCCCAGTTGCCATTGGTGGGCGGCGCCCAGGCGTTCACCCGCGCGACCTCCGGTACGACGGCGAAGGCCCCGGCAGCCCAGCGGCTGCGGGGCCTGAGCACCCCGCGCAGGCCGGGCCGCGTGCCCGGTGACTGACGACTGACGGGAGTTCCCTCAGCCGCGCCTACGCGGCCGGGTCCAGCACCAACCCGGCCGCCTCGCGCGCACAGCCCCACGCCACCGTCACCCCGGCACCGCCATGGCCGTAGGAGTGCACCACGGTCCGGCCGCCGGGCAGCGGCTCCCGCTCCAGCCGTACCGCGTCCCGGTACGGCCGCAGCCCCACCCTGTGGGCCAGCACCCGCGCCCCCGCGATCTCCGGCCGCACCCGCGCGCACCCGGCGATGATCTCCTCGGCCGTGGCCGGGTCCGGCTCCAGCGACCAGTCGTCCTCCTGCGCGGTGCCGCCGAGGATCAGCCCGTACGGCTGCGGGATGAAGTACGCGGCGACCGGCGAGGAATGGTCGACGGACGTGTAGTACGTGTCGATTCCGGGGTTCTCCACCAGCACCAGCTGTCCGCGCACCGGCCGCACCCCGTCGTCCCCGGCGAGCGAACGCGCCCCGAGCCCCGAGCAGTTGACCACCACCTCGGCGGGCACCCCGGCGAGGTCGGTCACCTCGCGCCGCGCCACCGTGCCCCCGGCCCGCACCAGCCGCCGCCGCAGCCACGCCAGATGCGCCGGCATGTCGATCACCGGCAGCCGAGCCGCCAGCCCGTCCGGCACCGCCCGCAGCCCCGGCACCCGGCCCGCCCAGTCGCCCAGTTGATCCAGGCGCGCCCCCTCATGGACGCCGTCGACCAGCCGTACGCCCGTCTCCCCGGGGGCGGTGGCCAGCTCCTCGTAGACCTCGAGGGTCTCCAGCGCCCAGGCGCCGACGAGCCGCTCCGGTTCGATGCGGTACGGCCACCACAGGCCACCCGCGACCGCCGACGTGGTCTCCTCGGCGGGCTCCCGCGTCCATACGCTCACCCGGCGCCCGGCCTCGGCCAGCACGACGGCCGTGGTGAGGCCGACGACCCCGCCGCCGACCACGATCACTTCGTCATCCGTCTCACGGTCCACGCCGCTCACGCTGCTCACGGGTGGACCATAGGCCCTGCCCCGCCGCCCCCGTCAGGGCCCGGCGCGGATCGGCTGACGTGGGGATGCTCACAGCCGCCGGGACCGGCAAGCCCCCGGTGGGACCGGTCCGGGCGGCGGGGCGCACTAGGATCGGCCTCCTGATGACTGCCACCCTCGTCGCCAAGAACCTCGCCGCCGGGCACGGCGACCGCTCGCTCTTTTCCGGGCTCGACCTCGTCGTGGCGCCCGGCGATGTGATCGGGCTGGTCGGCGCCAACGGCGCTGGGAAGTCCACCCTGCTGCGGATGCTCGCCGGACTCCTCGCGCCCGAGGAGGGCGAACTGCGCCTGTCCCCGCCCACCGCGACCGTCGGCCATCTGCCGCAGGAGCCCGAGCGCAGGGCCGGGGAGAGCGTGCGGGAGTTCCTGGCCCGCCGCACCGGTGTCGCCGAGGCGCAGCGGCTCATGGACGAGGCCACCCAGGCACTGGTCGACGGCGCGCCGGGCGCGGACGACGCCTACGCGGTAAGCCTGGAGCGCTGGCTCGACCTCGGCGGCGCCGACCTGGACGAGCGCGCGGCGGAGGTCGCCGACTCGCTCGGCCTCGCCGTCGGCCTGGACCAGCCGATGACCTCCCTCTCCGGCGGCCAGGCGGCCCGCGCCGGGCTCGCCTCCCTGCTGCTGTCCCGCTACGACGTCTTCCTCCTGGACGAGCCCACCAACGACCTCGACCTCGACGGCCTGGAGCGCCTGGAGCGGTTCGTCACCGGGCTGCGCGCGGGCACCGTCCTCGTCAGCCACGACCGCGAGTTCCTCACCCGCACGGTCACCAAGGTCCTCGAACTCGACCTGGCCCAGGGGCGGGTGAACCTCTACGGCGGCGGCTACGAGGCCTACCTGGAGGAGCGCGAGACGGGCCGTCGGCACGCCCGCGAGGAGTACGAGGAGTTCGCCGACAAGAAGGCCGCGCTCCAGGAGCGGGCGCAGACGCAGCGCGCCTGGATGGACAAGGGCGTCAGGAACGCCCGGCGCAAGGTGGGCAACGACAACGACAAGATCGGCCGCAAGTTCCGTACCGAGGCCAGCGAGAAGCAGGCCGCCAAGGCCCGGCAGACCCAGCGCATGATCGAGCGCCTGGAGGTGGTCGAGGAGCCGCGCAAGGAGTGGGAGCTGCGGATGGAGATCGCGTCCGCCCCGCGCTCGGGCGCCGTGGTGGCCACGCTGCGGGACGCCGAGGTGCGGCGTGGCGAGTTCGGCTTCGGGCCGGTCAGCCTCCAGATCGACTGGGCCGACCGGATCGCGGTCACCGGGGCCAACGGCGCCGGCAAGTCGACCCTGCTGGCCGCCCTGCTCGGCCGCCTCCCGCTGGACCGGGGACACGCGGCCCTCGGCTCGGGCGTGCTCGTCGGCGAGGTCGACCAGGCCCGTGGCCTCTTCCACGGTCCGGAGGCGCTGCTGGACGCCTTCTGCGCGGCCGTCCCCGACACCGAACCGGCGGAGGTCCGCACCCTGCTCGCCAAGTTCGGCCTCAAGTCGGACCATGTGCTGCGCCCGGCCGCGACCCTCTCGCCGGGCGAGCGCACCCGCGCCGCCCTCGCCCTGCTCCAGGGCCGGGGCGTCAACCTCCTCGTCCTGGACGAGCCGACCAACCACCTCGACCTGCCCGCCATCGAGCAGCTGGAGTCCGCCCTGGACGCCTACACGGGCACCCTGCTGCTGGTCACCCACGACCGCCGGATGCTCGACGCGGTGCGGGTGAGCAGGCGCTGGGAGGTCGTGGCGGGCAAGGTGACCGAACACTGACGGCGCCGGGCCCCGGGGAACGGCATCCTCGGGGGCCCGGCGGTCGAGGCGTCAGGTCAGGAAGGCAGCACCTTCCAGGAACCGGTGCCGGTGCCGCGGTCGGCGTAGGGGCTGGTGGAGACGCCGTACTTGGCGCCGCCGCCCTGCGAGGAGACACCGTTGGTGTCGAGGAAGCCGCCGTTGGCGGAGCCGTAGTCGTTGAGCAGATGCACGATGTCGCCGCTGCGGATGTGGCCGTCGTTCGGCGAGGACCGTACGCCGAAGATGTGCCACTTGCCGGTGCCCGGACCCCGGTCCTTGGTCGTGGTGGCGGAGACCTTGTACTTGGCGCCCGCCTGGGAGGAGACACCGTTGGTGTCGAGGTAGGCGTGGTGGCTGCCGTACTGGTTGATCAGGTACACGACGTCACCGCTGAGCACCCGCGCGCCGGTGGCCTTGCCGGTGGCGGAGACGACCCGCCACCGGGAGGTGGCCGGACCGCGGCTGTCGGGCCGGTGGTTGGTGCTCACGTCGTAGGTGGCACCGGACTGGCGGGAGAGGCCGTTGGTATCGAGGTAGCCGCCGTCACCGCCGTACTGGTTCTGGAGCAGGATGATGCTGCCGTAGGTCAGCTCGCCTCGGGCCGCGGCGCCGGTGGCGGCCGTCGGAGCGGCGAACGAGGCCGCCGCGGCGGCGACGGCGGCGGCGGCCGTGCAAGCCGCCAGGCGCTGCTTGGTGGTGCGGAACACAGAGTCCTCCCCATTGCTTCGCACGCAGGGACACGTGCACAGAAGCGAGTGTGGAGGGGGTAGGTGGGCGCTGTGCCCGCTTCGTGTCTTTCGTTGATCCAAACCCCCCGATACGGGGAAAAGTCTGTTTCCGCCGGTGCCCACTGGTACGCAAGACGCCGAAGGGCCGGAGCCACGGGGGCTCCGGCCCTTCTCCGACAGCGGATTGGCTCCGCGCGGGTCAGCGCTTTCCGGGGTCCAGCAGGCCCGCGCGGCGCAGCGCGTCGGCCATGGCGCTGTTCGCGGGGGCCGGCGCCTGCCGCCCGCCCCGGTCGCCGCCGCGGCCCTGCCGCTGCCCCTGACCGCCCTGCCGCTGGCCTTGGCCGCCCTGCCGCTGGCCCTGCCCCTGGCTCTGTCCTTGGCCGGCCTGACCGCCCTGCCGCTGCTGGGGCGGGCGCGCGCCGCCGCGCTGGCGCTTGCCGCCGCCGGACCGGTCCGCCGGCGCCGCCTCGTCGTCCAGGCGCAGGGTCAGTCCGATCCGCTTGCGCGGAATGTCCACGTCCAGGACCTTCACCTTGACGATGTCACCCGGCTTCACCACGTCCCGCGGGTCCTTGACGAACGTCTTGGACATCGCCGACACATGGACCAGGCCGTCCTGGTGGACGCCGATGTCCACGAACGCGCCGAAGGCCGCCACGTTCGTCACCACGCCCTCCAGGACCATCCCGGCGGAGAGGTCGGAGATCTTCTCCACGCCCTCCTTGAAGGTGGCCGTCTTGAAGGCCGGACGCGGGTCGCGGCCCGGCTTCTCCAGCTCCTTGAGGATGTCCGTGACGGTCGGCAGACCGAAGGTGTCGTCCACGAAGTCGGCGGGACGCAGCGAGCGCAGCACGCCCGTGTTGCCGACGAGGGAGGCCACCTCCTGGCCGGAGGTCTTCACCATGCGCCGCACCACGGGGTACGACTCCGGGTGCACGCTGGAGGCGTCCAGCGGGTCAGCGCCGCCGCGGATGCGCAGGAAGCCCGCGCACTGCTCGAACGCCTTCGGGCCGAGCCGCGGCACCTTCTTCAGTTCCGAGCGCGAAGTGAAGGGGCCGTTCGCGTCCCGGTGCGCCACGATGTTCTCCGCCAGCCCGGCCGAGACGCCCGACACGCGGGCCAGCAGCGGCACGGACGCGGTGTTGACGTCCACGCCGACGCCGTTCACACAGTCCTCGACCACCGCGTCCAGCGAGCGGGAGAGCTTCGTCTCGGACAGGTCGTGCTGGTACTGCCCGACGCCGATGGACTTCGGGTCGATCTTCACCAGCTCGGCCAGCGGGTCCTGGAGGCGCCGGGCAATGGACACGGCGCCGCGCAGCGACACGTCCATGCCGGGCAGCTCCTGGGAGGCGTACGCGGACGCCGAGTACACCGAGGCGCCGGCCTCCGAGACCATCACCTTGGTGAGGTTCAACTCCGGGTGTTTCGCGATGAGTTCGGCGGCGAGCTTGTCGGTCTCGCGGGAGGCGGTGCCATTGCCGATCGCGACCAGTTCGACCGCGTGCTCCTTGGCGAGCCGGGCCAGCTTGGCGAGCGCCTCGTCCCACTTGTTGGCCGGGACGTGCGGGTAGATCACGTCCGTGGCGACGACCTTGCCCGTGCCGTCGACCACGGCAACCTTCACCCCGGTGCGGAAACCGGGGTCCAGGCCCAGCGTGGCGCGGGTGCCGGCCGGGGCGGCGAGCAGCAGGTCGCGCAGGTTGGCCGCGAACACGTTCACCGCCTCGTCCTCGGCGGCCGTGCGCAGCCGCAGCCGCAGATCGATGCCGAGGTGCACCAGGATGCGGGTGCGCCAGGCCCAGCGGACGGTGTCCGTCAGCCACTTATCGGCCGGGCGGCCGCGGTCGGCGATGCCGAAGCGGTGGGCGATGATCCCCTCGTACGAGGACGGGCCCTCGGTGGCCTCCTCGGGCTCCAGGACGAGGTCCAGCACCTCCTCCTTCTCGCCGCGCAGCATCGCCAGGACGCGGTGCGAGGGGAGTTCGGTGAACGGCTCGGCGAAGTCGAAGTAGTCGGCGAACTTGGCGCCCGCCTCCTCCTTGCCCTCCCGCACCTTCGCGGCGAGCCGCCCGCGCACCCACATGCGCTCGCGCAACTCGCCGATCAGGTCGGCGTCCTCGGAGAAGCGCTCGGTGAGGATCGCCCGCGCCCCCTCCAGGGCGGCCGCCGGATCGGCGACGCCCTTGTCCGCGTCCACGAACGCGGCGGCCGCCGACAGCGGTTCCACCGACGGGTCGCCGAGCAGGCCCTCGGCCAGCGGCTCCAGGCCCGCCTCGCGGGCGATCTGCGCCTTGGTGCGCCGCTTCGGCTTGTACGGGAGGTAGATGTCCTCCAGGCGCGCCTTGGTCTCGGCGCCGCGGATCCGGACCGCCAACTCCTCGGTCAGCTTGCCCTGCTCGCGCACCGACTCCAGGATCGCGGTCCGCCGCTCCTCCAGCTCCCGCAGATAGCGCAGCCGCTCCTCGATCGTGCGCAGCTGCGCGTCGTCGAGCATCTCGGTCGCTTCCTTGCGGTAGCGGGCGATGAAGGGCACGGTCGAACCGCCGTCCAGCAGTTCCACCGCGGCCTTCACCTGCCGCTCCCGTACGCCGAGTTCCTCGGCGATCCTGCCTTCGATGGATCCTGCTTCGATGGACCCGGGTGTCGTCACGATCCCGTACCGCCTTCTCCACTGAGGTTGCGCGGCAATTGTGGCAGGTGACACCGACAACCGTGGATCAGGGCGGCTTCCGGCGGGGCGCGGGCCGCGGCGCCGGGCCCGACGCGCCGCACGCGCGGGCCATGGCGGAAAAGGTGGGAAATTCGTCATTGCGGCCATCCGGCCGCGCCCGAAGAATCGGGGGCATGCCGCAGCGCACCCTTCTCTTCGCCGTCTTCGACGGGGTCCAGAGCCTGGACGTCACCGGGCCGCTCGAAGTGTTCGCCGGTGCCGAGGCGCACACCCCCGGCACCTACCGGATCCGCACGGCCTCGCTGGACGGCGGCCCGGTGCGCACGTCCAGCGGGCTGACGCTCGTACCGGACGAGGCGCTCACCGCGGCGGCGGACCCGCACACCCTGCTGGTCCCCGGCGGCGAGGGCACCCGCGCTCCCGACCCGAGGCTGGTCGACTGGCTGCGCGTCCACGGCCCGCGCCCCGCACGGCTGGTCTCGGTGTGCACCGGCGCGTTCCTGCTCGCCGCCGCGTCCCTGCTCGACGGCCGCCGGGCCACGACCCACTGGGCCTACTGCGAGCGGCTCGCGCGCGAGCATCCGGCCGTGCGCGTGGAGCCCGAGCCCATCTACGTCCGCGACGGCCGCGTCGCCACCTCGGCGGGGGTGACCGCGGGCATCGACCTGGCGCTCGCGCTGGTGGAGGAGGACCTGGACCGGGACGTCGCGCTCTGCCTCGCCCGGCATCTCGTGGTCTTCCTGCGCCGCCCCGGCAACCAGGCCCAGTTCAGCGTCCAGCTGGCCGCCCAGACCGCGCTGCGCGCGCCGCTGCGGGACGTGCAGCGGTGGATCGCCGAGCACCCGGACGGCGATCTGAGCGTCGACGCCCTGGCCGCCCGCGCCGCGCTCTCCCCGCGCCACTTCGCCCGCGCCTTCCGCGACGAGACCGGCGTGACACCGGGCCGCTACGTCGACCGGGTCCGCCTGGAACACGCCCGCCGGCTGCTGGAGGACACCCCCGACGGCATCGAGGAGATCTCCCGGTCCAGCGGCTACGGCACCCCCGAGGCCATGCGCCGCGCCTTCCTCAAGGCCTTCGGCACCGCCCCGGCCGAATACCGCCGCCGCTTCCGCCCGGCCGCCGTCGACTGAACACCGACGTCGACGGGGACCACCACCGACCGCGGACCGCCAATCGGCCGGGGACCGCCACCGACAACTGGGGATCACCAACCGGCCGGGGGCCACCACCGACGGCCAGAGACCACCGCCGGCAACTGGGGATCGCCACCACCGGCTGGGGACCGCCACCGACGGCCAGAGACCACCGGCTGGGGATCGCCACCACCGGCCGCAGATCCCCACCACCGACCGGGGGCCACCAACGACGCGCAGAGACCACCGCCGACAACTGGGGATCACCACCACCGTCCCGGGGCCACCAACGACGCCCAGAGACCACCACCGACCGGGGGCCACCAATCGGCCGGGGACCGCCACCGACGGCCGGAGATCATCGCCGTCGACCGCGGACCACCGCAGGCCGAGCGCCACCACCCACCGCCGATCACCGTCGGCCGACCGTCACCGCCGATCACCGTCGGCCGACCGTCACCGCCGATCACCGTCGGCCGACCGTCACCGCCGATCACCGTCGGCCGACCGCCACTCTTGTCGGCCGGACCACGAAAGGACTCACCGTGCAGATCGCCGTCGTCGTCTACGACCGCTTCACCGCCCTCGATGTCGTGGGGCCCTACGAGATCCTCAGCCGCCTTCCGGACGTGCGCCTCACCTTCGTCGCCGAGCAGGCCGGGCCCGTCCGCACCGAGACCGGTTTCCTCGCCCTCACCGCGGACCGGGCCCTGCACGAGCTGCCGGACCCGGACATCGTCGTCGTCTCCGGCGGCCTCGGCACCCTGGCCCAGCTGGAGAACCCGGTCCTGCTGGGCTGGCTGCGCACCGCCGACACCACGAGCACGTGGACGACCTCGGTGTGCTCGGGCTCGCTGCTGCTCGCCGCCGCCGGGCTGCTGGCGGGCCGCCGCGCCACCAGCCACTGGACCGTGCTGCCGATGCTGGAGAAGTACGGCGCCCGGCCCACCGGCGAGCGGGTGGTGACCGAGGGCAAGTACGTCACCGCGGCCGGGGTCTCCTCCGGCATCGACATGGCGCTCACCCTGGTCGGCCGGATCGCGGGCGACGAACACGCCCAGGCCGTCCAGCTGTGGACCGAGTACGACCCGCAGCCGCCCTACGACGCCGGGTCTCCCGAGAAGGCGCCCGCCCATCTCGTCGAGGAACTGCGGGCGGGCGGGCGTTTCAACCTTTCATAGCCGCCAAGGGGCTCCGCACACGCGGAGGATCAGTACCCGCGGTGCTCGCGATGCCCTCGGTGGTCGTGGTCGCCGAAGCGGCCGTCGCCGCCGTGCCGGTGGCCGAACCGCCGGCCGTCGCCGCGGTGGTCCCCGCCGCGCCGGTGGTCGCGGCCCCAGCGGTCGCCGGGGTACGGGAAGTGCCGCGCGTCGGTGGCGGCGGCCTGGTGCGGGCGGGCCACCGGCTGTGCGGCGGCGGCCGGCAGGGCGGCCGTGCCCACGACGGCGGCGGCCAGGACACCGGCGGCGGTCAGTCTGCGGACAGAGGCGAGAACGGACACGAGGTCCCCCTTCACAAGGGTGTGGTCGTGCGACCGGTCGGCCGCACGACCACACCCTGCGACCCGCGCCCTGCCGACACGGGGGACACGCGGGTGGCATTACGTATATAAGGGACTTCCGTAACAGTCGCCTGTAGCAACCATTTATGCCCTGAATGCGCCCTCTTCCTGCGGTTTCGCGCCCCTGCGCGCCCCCGCGCTCACCCGAAAGTGAGTAACGGCCGTGCGCCACTGCTCCTCGCCGAACTCCCCGGCGATCGGCCTGGTCGCGTGGCGCGCCAGGGTCTCGGCGAAGGACAGGTCCAGGTAGTAGCCGTACGTCGGCCCGCGGTGGTCGGCGCGCAGCCGGGCGAGCATCGCGCCGTACCGGCCGGCGTCCAGGATGCCCTCCACGACGACGTGGTGCCCGGCGTCCAGGGCGTACCGGGCGGTCAGCTCGATCAGCCCGATGTTCGCCGCCCCCGGCCGGGTCCCGTTCCCGCAGCACGGTCCGGCGCACGCCCGCCGCCACCGACGACTTGCCCGAGGCGCTGTTGCCGCGCAGCACGATCAGCCGTGTCCGCTCGTTCCCCACCCGCACGCCGGCCAGATGAGCGGCGCGGCCGCCTCACGCGGGCGGGGTCCAGGTGAAGTGCGGGGAGCGGCGTTCCAGGAAGGCGCTCACGCCCTCCGCGGTGTCACCCGCGGTGCGGGCCTGCTCCGTCCAGTGGGCGTCCCGGTCCTCGCGGCCGTCCGCGAACTCCTTGGCGGCGGCCTGGGTGAGCCCCGAACGGGCGACCAGCGTCCGCGTCAACTCGGCGACCCGCTTGTCCAGTTCGCCCTCGGGCAGCACCTCGTCCACCAGACCCGTGCGCAGCGCGCGCTCCGTGTCGATCAACTCGGCCGTGAACAACAGGTACTTGGCGGTCGCTGGGCCCACCAGGGACACCAGACGGCGGGTCGAGGAGGAGGGGTAGACGATGCCGAGCCGCGCCGGGGTCACCCCGAACAGGGCGCCCTCCTCGGCCAGCCGGAGATCGCAGGCCGCCGCGAGCTGCACCCCGCCACCCACGCAGTACCCGCGCACCGCGGCCACGGTCGGCTTCGGGAACGCGGCCAGCGCCTCCTCCGCCGCCACCGCGAGCCCCTGCGCCGGTCCGGCCGACCCCCGCAGCGTGGAGATGTCCGCGCCCGCGCAGAAGGTGCCGCCCTCGCCGGTCAGCACCAGCGCCCGTACCGCGGGATCGCGGGCGAGCCGGGCCAGCAGCGGCGGCAGCGCCCGCCACATGCCGGCCGTCATGGCGTTGCGCTTGGCCGGATGGGCGATCACGACCGTGGCGACGGAGTCGGTGACCTGGTGGGACAGCTGGGGCTCCATGCGCGGGATGCTATCCGCCCGCCTCCCGGAGTTACGACCCCGCCGGGGAGGGGGACAAAGGGGGAGAATGCCCGTAGCGGGGGCCTGGGGGATTGCCGAGGAGGTGGCGATGGCCAGGGCGCGAAAGCCCAAGGACAGGGCGGCATCGATGCGCCAGGGGTTCGGCCTGCTCGCGGTGCTCGGCGTGATCCTCGTCCTCGCCGGAATCGTCGGGCTCGTCTACACCGGGGTCGCCACGCTCACCTCGATGCTGCTGTTCGGCTGGCTGCTGCTGATCGGCGGGATCGTCGGCCTGCTGCACGCGATCCAGGCCCGTGGCACCAGCTACTTCTGGCTCGGCGTGATCGTGGCCGCCCTGAACATCGCGGCCGGCGTCGTCGTCATCCGGCTGCCGCACGCGGCCGCCGCCGCGCTCACCATGTTCGCCGCGCTGCTGTTCCTGTCCGCCGGCCTCTTCCGGATGGTCGGCAGCATGGTCGTGCGCGGCCCCCAGTTCGGCTGGACCCTCCTGCTCGGCGTCTTCGACCTGCTGCTCGGCATCCTGGTCCTCGCCCACTGGCCCGGCAGCAGCCAGTACGTCATCGGTGCCTTCTTCTCGCTCGCCCTGCTGTTCGACGGCCTCGGCCTGGTCGCCACCGGCTACGGCGGCCGCCGGATCGTCGGCCTCGTCAGCGAGCAGCGGCAGCCGTGAGAAGCAGGCGTGAAAAGCAGTCCGACACGTGACGTTGTCATAAACAGTCGGTAGCAGTCGGTCGGAAAGCGCTCGATACCCGGCGACTTCTGTTCAGGTGTCCGGGGCGGAGCCGGTCGTTGCCAACACTCGGTGCGTGGTGACAATCGAGCGCGAGGGTGGCGACCAGACGATGGACAACCACGGGCGCGAGGACGGTCCGCGCCCAGCGGGAGGCGCCGAGCGGGCGCCCCGCCCACTGCCGTACGAGGGCGTCTGGCGGTTCACCGCGGCCGCGGTGGACGCCTCGGTTCCGCAGGCCCGGCACGCGGTGCGGGACCTGCTGCTGCGCCAGGGCGTGCCGGTCTCCGAGGACCTGGTGCAGGGCCTGCTGCTGATCGTCTCGGAGCTGGTGACGAACGCGGTCAAGCACGCGGCCCTGCTGTCGCCCGTGCTGGCGGTGGAGGTCGCGGTCGGCGCCGAGTGGGTGCGGGTGGCCGTGGAGGACAACCACCCCTACCGTCCGACGGCCCTGGAGGCCGACCACGGCCGGACCGGCGGGCGGGGGCTGCTCCTGGTGCGCGAGGTGGCCCGAGAGGCGGGCGGGGTGGTCGAGGTGGAGCACACGGCGAGCGGCGGCAAGGTGATCTGGGCCGCCCTGCCGCTCAAGCCCGCGTCCCCTTAGACCGACGCCGCGGACACCGCCGAGGCCGCGGGCGCCGGGAAGGCGTCACCAGCCCGCGGCCGGGCCCGTCAGCTCCCGGACCGCGGGGCGGGCCGCGTCCAGCACCGTCATGAACCAGGCCGAGAACGTGTCGCGGGCATGCCGCTCGGCCAGCTCCTGCGCGGTCACGAAGGCGGTCGCGGCGACCTCCTCCGCGTCCGGCGCGAGCGGCGTCTGCACCAGGCCGACGAACAGGTGGTTGAACTCCTGCTCCACCAGGCCCGAGGCCGGGTCCGGGTGGTTGTAGCGCACGGTGCCCGCCTCGGCCAGCAGCGAGGGCGACACGCCCAGCTCCTCGTACGTCCGCCGGGCGGCGGCGGCGAACGGCGCCTCACCGGGGTAGGGGTGGCCGCAGCAGGTGTTGGACCACACGCCGGGGGAGTGGTACTTGCCGAGCGCCCGCTGCTGGAGCAGCAGCCGGCCCTGCTCGTCGAAGAGGAACACCGAGAACGCGCGGTGCAACTGCCCCGGAGCCTGATGGGCGGCGAGCTTCTCCGCGGTGCCGATGGTCACGCCCTTTTCGTCGACGAGTTCCAGCAGGATCGCCTGAGCGGCGCCGTTCGTCGAGCTGTGCGTCTCGGTGGCAGGTGTGATCGGCATACCCATCCTTCGCCTCGGTCTTCGCCCCCCAAGTCTGCCGTACGAATCCGGCACTCCCGGCACTTCCCGGCACACCCGCATGTCAGAGCGTGCGACGGCGCCGGAAGGGGGACCCGGTAGATCATCGTGCCCCCACCTCGCGGAAGGGAACCGTCCGGGTGCCGTCGAACGGATGAACGGCTTCCGGGTCGCACGGCCCTGCCGATCCCGCCCGCCGCCCGGCGCCCGCGGCTCCGGCTCAGTGGCAGAGCCGCGCCTCGTGCTCCGCGTGTCCGCCCGGCTCCAGCTGGAAGGTGCAGTGCTCGACGTCGAAGTGCGTGCCGATGCAGCCCTGGAGCTCGTGCAGCATCTTCTCGTGCCCGATGGCGCTGAGCGCCTCCGAGCTGACCACCACGTGCGCGGAGAGCACCGGCATCCCGGAGGTGATCGTCCAGGCGTGCAGGTCGTGTACGTCCTCCACGCCGTCCAGCGCCAGGATGTGCGCCCGGACCTCCGCCATGTCGACGTCCTTCGGCGCCGCCTCCAGCAGCACGTCCAGCGTCTCCCGCAGCAGCTTCAGCGTGCGCGGCACGATCATCAGACCGATGACCAGCGAGGCGATCGGGTCGGCGGCCCTGAAGCCGGTGAGCAGGATCACCGCGGCCGAGATCATCACCGCGACCGAGCCCAGCGCGTCGGCGGCGACCTCCAGGAAGGCGCCGCGCACATTCAGGCTCTCCTGCTGTCCGCGCATCAGCAGGACGAGCGAGACGGAGTTCGCCACCAGGCCGATCGCGCCGAACAGGATCATCAGACCGCCGTGGGTGTCCGCGGGGGTGACGAACCGCTGGACCGCCTCGTACAGCACATAGCCGCCGACGCCGAGCAGCAGCAGGCAGTTGGCCAGGGCGGCGAGGATCTCGGCGCGGGCGTAGCCGAAGGTGCGGTTGGCGCTCGCCGGGCGGTTGGCGAAGTGGATCGCCAGCAGCGCCATGCCGAGGCCCACCGCGTCGGTCGCCATGTGCGCGGCGTCCGCGATCAGCGCGAGGGAGTCCGAGAGGAGACCGCCGGCGATCTCCACCACCATGATCGTCAGCGTGATGCCGAGGGCGATCCGCAGCCTGCCGCGGTAGGCGGCCGCGGCCGTGCCCGTGGGCGGTGCGTGGGTGTGTGCGTGCCCGTGATCGTGCCCAGCCCCCATGGCGGAACCGTCCTTCCGTGGTCGTCCGGGAGCCCAGTCAACTACGGGCGGGGGGTATGGGGCAACGCGGCACTGAACACCGTTGTCATGTGCTCTGACCTGCGGAAACGATCCGCTGGTCAGGGCCTGGTCAGGGCGGTGCGGGTCGCCTGGGAGACTCCTCGCGGGCTACTTCGCGTGGTGCAGTCGCCAGCCCTCCCAGGCCGAGCGCACCATCTCGTGGACGTCCCGGCGGGCGCGCCAGCCCAGTTCCCGGGCGGCGCGTTCGGCCGAGGCGACCGCGCGGGGCGCGTCGCCGGGCCTGCGGGGCTCCACGACCGGTTCCCGGCGGTCGCCGGAGACCTCGCCGATGACCGTGATCAGCTCCCGCACCGAAACGCCCTCGCCGCGGCCGATGTTCAGCGTCAGATCACCGGCCGGACCGGCACCGGCGAGGCGGCGCGCCGCGGCGAGGTGGGCCTCGGCGAGATCGGCCACATGGATGTAGTCCCGTACGCAGGTGCCGTCCGGCGTCGGGTAGTCGTCGCCGAAGATCCGGGGGGCCTCGCCGCGGGTGAGCCGGTCGAAGACCATCGGCACGATGTTGAACACCCCGGTGTCCGCGAGTTCCGGCGCCGCCGCGCCCGCCACGTTGAAGTAGCGCAGGCACACGGTCGAGATGCCGTACGCCCGCCCGGCCGCCCGGACCAGCCACTCGCCGGCCAGCTTGGTCTCCCCGTAGGGGTTGACCGGGGCGCAGGGGGTGTCCTCGGTGATCAGGTCCACGTCCGGGTTGCCGTACACCGCGGCGGATGAGGAGAACAGCAGCCGGCGCACGTCCGAGGCGGCCATGGCGTCCAGGAGGGTGGCGAGGCCGCCGACGTTCTCCCGGTAGTAGCGGGTGGGCTCGGCGACGGACTCGGCGACCTGCTTGCGGGCGGCGAGGTGGACGACGCCGGTGACCCCGTGCGCCGCGAAGACCTCGCGCAGGCGGGGCGCGTCGAGGGTGGAGCCGGTGACGAGCGGGATGCCGGAGGGGAGCCGGGAGGGGACGGCGGTGGAGAGGTCGTCCAGTACGACGACCTTCTCGCCGGCGCCGGCCATGGCGCGTGCCACGTGCGCCCCGATATATCCGGCACCGCCGGTGATCAGCCAGGTCATGCTTCCCCACCTTATGCTCCGCGGGGTCGGCCGCTCGTGGCCGTGCGGGTGATCGGCGGCCGGCCCGGTAGCCCTCGGCGACCGTTCGCGTACCCCACGTCGACGCCCCTGTCCCGGATGCCCGAATCTGCGGCCGCGGTTTGTGGCGGCGGGGCCGGATCGCCCATGATGATCGCGGCAAAGGGCCGGTCCCCGGACGCGGGACAGGCCGTGAACGGCCGGTGAACACGGGCTTCGGTTCATCCGATACCCTCTGCCGACATGCCGCCCGGCTGCCGCAGGCAAGGGGCGCCCCACCATGCAGAAGACCGGCGCCGACGCGCCGGCACCCAGGGAGTGAGTACGGTTGCCGACCGCCATCGTCACCGGTCAGCCGGTCCCCGGATCGTCGCTCGAAAGCGATCTGCGGTTCCTCGGCTTCGACGTCCGGATGGCGGAGAGCACCGCCGAGACCGAGGCCCTGCTGGCCGCCGCCCCCGCCGGTGACCGCGTGGCCGTGGTCGACGCCGGCTTCGTCGGTCATGTGCACGCCCTGCGGCTCGGCCTGACCGACCCCCGTTTCCCGCTCGCCGCCGTACCCGGCGCCGTCACCGCCCAGCCCGCCGCCCGGCAGGCGCTGACCCGCGCCGTGGCCCGCGAGACCTCCTCGGGCGGCGGCACCGCGGTCACCGTCGGCAGCCTCGCCGACCGGATCGTCACCGAGCTGGACGCCGACGGCAGCGAGGTCCACCGCCCCGAGCTGGGCAGCCTCGTCGCCGTCGTACCCGCCGACCCGCAGGCCCGCAACGAGGCGCGGCAGGCCGTCGCCGCCGTGGACGACGAGGCCGTACGTCTGAAGTCGGCCGTGAAGTCCCGCGACGGCTTCTTCACCACGTACTGCGTCAGCCCGTACTCGCGCTACATCGCCCGCTGGTGCGCGCGCCGCGGCCTGACCCCGAACCAGGTCACCACCGCCTCGCTGCTCACCGCGCTGATCGCGGCCGGCTGCGCGGCCACCGGCAGCCGCGGCGGTTTCATAGCCGCCGGCGTGCTGCTGATCGCCTCCTTCGCCCTGGACTGCACCGACGGCCAGCTCGCCCGCTACGCCCTGAAGTACTCCACGCTCGGCGCCTGGCTCGACGCCACCTTCGACCGGGCCAAGGAGTACGCCTACTACGCCGGACTCGCCCTCGGCGCAGCCCGCGGCGGCCATGACGACGTCTGGGCGCTCGCGCTCGGCGCCATGGTCCTCCAGACCTGCCGGCACGTGGTCGACTTCTCCTTCAACGAGGCCAACCACGACGCCACCGCCAACACCAGCCCCACCGCCGCCCTCTCCGACAAGCTGGACAGCGTCGGCTGGACGGTGTGGGTGCGCCGGATGATCGTGCTGCCGATCGGCGAGCGCTGGGCGATGATCGCGGTCCTGACCGCGTTCACCACCCCCCGGATCACCTTCTACGCGCTGCTCGTCGGCTGCGCCTTCGCCGCCGCGTACACCACCGCCGGCCGGGTGCTGCGCTCGCTGACCCGCAGGGCGCACCGCACCGACCGCGCCGCACAGGCGCTGGCCGACCTCGCCGACTGCGGCCCGCTCACCGAGGCGGTCCGGCGCCTCGCCCGGCGCGGACTGCCCGGTCTCGCGGTGCCCGTCGTCGCCCTGCTCGGCGGCGCCGCGGTCGTCGCCTGCTCGGCCTTCTGCGGCCACGGTTCGGCGCTGCCGGTGATCGGCGCCCTGGTCTACGTCCTCACCTCGGCCCTCGCCGTCGCCCGCCCGCTCAAGGGCGCCCTCGACTGGCTGGTCCCGCCGTTCTTCCGCGCCGCCGAGTACGGCACCGTCCTCGCGCTCGCGTGCAAAGCGGACGTGAACGGAGCGCTTCCCGCGGCTTTCGGGCTGGTGGCGGCGGTCGCCTACCATCACTACGACACGGTGTACCGCATCCGCGGCAACGCCGGAGCGCCGCCGGCCTGGCTGGTGCGCTCCATAGGGGGGCACGACGGGCGCACCCTGCTCGTCACCGTCCTGGCCGCGGCGCTCACCGCCGCGCAGTTCACGGCCGCGCTCACGGTACTCGCCGTGGTCGTCGCCCTGGTGGTGCTCGCGGAGAGCATCCGGTTCTGGGTGTCCGCAGGGGCGCCCGCCGTACACGATGAAGGAGAAACCGCATGATCGGCCTCGTGCTGGCGGCCGGCGCCGGACGGCGTCTGCGCCCCTACACGGACACCCTGCCCAAGGCGCTGGTGCCGGTGGGGCCCGCGGGCATAGAGGGCGAGCCCACGGTTCTCGACCTCACCCTCGGCAATTTCGCCCGGATCGGCCTCACCGAGGTCGCGATCATCGTCGGCTACCGCAAGGAGGCCGTCTACGCCCGCCAGGCCGCCCTGGAGGAGAAGTACGGCCTGAAGCTGACGCTGATCGACAACGACAAGGCCGAGGAGTGGAACAACGCCTACTCCCTGTGGTGCGGCCGGGACGCGCTCAAGGACGGCGTGATCCTCGCCAACGGCGACACCGTGCACCCGGTCTCCGTCGAGGAGACGCTGCTGGCCGCGCGCGGTGACGGCAAGAAGATCATCCTCGCGCTCGACACCGTGAAGTCGCTGGCGGACGAGGAGATGAAGGTCGTCGTCGACCCCGAGAAGGGGATGACGAGGATCACCAAGCTGATGGACCCGGCCGAGGCGACCGGCGAGTACATCGGTGTGACGCTGATCGAGGGCGACGCGGCCGAGGCGCTGGGCGACGCGCTGAAGACGGTCTGGGAGACCGACCCGCAGCAGTTCTACGAGCACGGCTACCAGGAACTGGTCGACCGCGGCTTCCGGATCGACGTGGCGCCCATCGGCGACGTCGACTGGGTCGAGATCGACAACCACGACGACCTGGCCAAGGGGCGGGAGATCGCGTGCCGCTACTGACCCGGCTGATCCCCTCGCCGGTCGTCGTGGACATCCGTCCGGGTGCCCTGGACGACCTGGCCGGTGTCCTCGCCGACGAGCGCATCTCCCAGTCGGGACGCCTCGCCGTCGCCGTCAGCGGCGGCTCCGGCGCCCAGCTGCGCGAACGCCTCGCCCCCTCGCTGCCCGGCGCGTCCTGGTACGAGGTGGGCGGCGGCACCCTGGACGACGCGATCCGGCTGGCCGGCGAGATGAAGTCCGGCCACTACGACGCGGTGGTCGGGCTCGGCGGCGGGAAGATCATCGACTGCGCCAAGTTCGCCGCGGCCCGCATCGGCCTGCCCCTGGTCGCCGTGCCCACCAACCTCGCGCACGACGGCCTGTGCTCGCCGGTCGCCACCCTGGACAACGACGCGGGACGCGGCTCCTACGGCGTGCCCAACCCGATCGCGGTCGTCATCGACCTGGACGTGATCCGCGCGGCCCCGGCCCGCTTCGTCCGGGCCGGCATCGGCGACGCCATCTCCAACATCAACGCGATCGCGGACTGGGAGCTGTCCCACCGGGTCAACGGCGAGAAGATCGACGGTCTCGCCGCGGCCATGGCCCGTCAGGCCGGCGAGGCGGTGCTGCGGCACCCCGGCGGCATCGGCGACAACGGCTTCCTCCAGGTGCTCGCCGAGGCGCTGGTGCTCAGCGGCATCTCGATGTCGATCTCCGGTGACTCCCGGCCCTCCTCCGGCTCCTGCCACGAGATCAACCACGCCTTCGACCTGCTGTTCCCGAAGCGCGCCGCCGCCCATGGCGAGCAGTGCGGGCTCGGCGCGGCCTTCGCCATGTATCTGCGCGGGGCCCACGAGGAGGCCGCGCACACCGCCGGGGTGCTGCGCCGGCACGGACTTCCGGTGCTGCCGGAGGAGATCGGCTTCACCGTGGACGAGTTCGTCCGCGCCGTGGAGTTCGCGCCGGAGACCCGGCCGGGCCGCTACACCATCCTCGAACACCTCGACCTCAAGCCGACCCAGATCAAGGACATCTACGCCGACTATGTCAAGGCCATCGGTAGCTGAACTCCGTCCGGTCGTCCACCCCGCAGGGGTGAAGGACCGGCGCAGCGGTGAGCACTGGGCGGGACGCCTCTACATGCGCGAGGTCTCCCTGCGCATCGACCGCTACCTGGTGAACACCAGGGTCACGCCCAATCAGCTCACGTACCTGATGACCCTGTGCGGTGTGCTCGCGGCTCCGGCCCTGCTGGTGCCGGGGATCTGGGGCGCGATCCTCGGCGTCGTCGCCACCCAGCTCTACCTGCTGCTGGACTGCGTCGACGGCGAGATCGCCCGCTGGCGCAAGCAGTACTCGCTCGCCGGTGTCTACCTGGACCGCGTCGGCGCCTACCTCACCGACGCGGCCGTGCTGGTCGGCCTCGGGCTGCGCGCCGCCGACCTGTGGGGCGGCGGCCGTATCGACTGGCTGTGGGCCTTCCTCGGCACCCTGGCCGCGCTCGGCGCGATCCTGATCAAGGCGGAGACCGACCTGGTCGGCGTGGCCCGGCACCAGACCGGCAGGCCGCCGGTGCAGGAGGCCGCCGCCGAGCCGCGTTCCTCCGGGATGGCGCTGGCCCGCCGGGCCGCCTCGGCGCTGAAGTTCCACCGGCTCATCCTCGGCATCGAGGCCTCGCTGCTGATCGTGCTCCTCGCCATCGCGGACCACATCCACGGCGACCTGTTCTTCACCCGGCTCGGCACCGCCGTCCTCGCCGGCATCGCCCTGCTCCAGACGCTGCTGCACCTGGTGTCCATCCTCGCCTCCAGCAGGCTGAAGTGAGCGCGGCCATGCGGGTCGGCGCCGTCATCATCACCATGGGCAACCGGCCCGGGGAACTGCGCGCCCTGCTCGACTCGGTCGCCGGGCAGGACGGGGACCGGGTCGAGGTGGTCGTCGTCGGCAACGGCTCCCCGGTGCCCGAGGTGCCCGAGGGCGTGCGCACCGTCGAACTGCCGGAGAACCTCGGCATTCCGGGTGGCCGCAATGTCGGCATAGAGGCGTTCGGCCCCGGCGGCCAGGACGTCGACATCCTGCTTTTCCTGGACGACGACGGCCTGCTCGCCCGGCACGACACCGCCGAGCTGTGCCGCGAGGCCTTCGCCGCCGACCCGGAGCTGGGCATCATCAGCTTCCGCATCGCCGACCCCGAGACCGGCGAGACGCAGCGCCGCCATGTGCCCCGGCTGCGCGCCTCGGACCCGATGCGCTCCTCGCGCGTGACCACCTTCCTGGGCGGCGCCAACGCTGTGCGCACCAAGGTGTTCGCCGAGGTCGGCGGGCTGCCCGACGAGTTCTTCTACGCCCACGAGGAGACCGATCTGGCCTGGCGGGCGCTGGACGCCGGCTGGCTGATCGACTACCGCTCCGACATGGTGCTGTACCACCCGACGACCGCGCCCTCCCGGCACGCCGTCTACCACCGCATGGTGGCCCGCAACCGCGTCTGGCTCGCCCGGCGCAACCTCCCCGCCCCGCTGATCCCCGTTTACCTGGGGGTCTGGCTGCTGCTGACGCTGGCCCGCCGCCCCTCGCGGCCGGCCCTGAAGGCCTGGTTCGGCGGGTTCAAGGAGGGCTGGACCACGTCCTGCGGTCCGCGCCGTCCGATGCGCTGGCGCACGGTCTGGCGGCTCACCCGGCTGGGCCGTCCTCCGGTCATCTGAGAAGCTTCTTACTTGAACAGCAAGCTTCTTACCGAGAGAGTCCGGGTTCTTACTCGTGAGTCACACAACGCATGACGCCGGTGTCGCGGTGGGCGCGATACCGGTGCCCGACGAGGGGCTGACGCCGGCCGAGCTGGCCGCCCGGTACGGGCTCGCCGTCAGCGGCGCCCGTCCCTCGCTGGTGGAGTACGTCCGTCAGCTGTGGAGCCGGCGCCACTTCATCCTCGCCTTCTCGCAGGCGAAGCTGACGGCGCAGTACAGCCAGGCCAAGCTGGGCCAGCTGTGGCAGGTCGCCACCCCGCTGCTGAACGCGGCCGTGTACTACTTCATCTTCGGCGTCATCCTGCACGCCAGCCGCGGCATGTCGCATGACGTGTACATCCCGTTCCTGGTCACCGGCGTCTTCGTGTTCACCTTCACGCAGAGCTCGGTCATGTCGGGCGTGCGTGCCATCTCCGGCAACCTCGGGCTGGTGCGCGCCCTGCACTTCCCGCGCGCCTCGCTGCCCGTCTCCTTCTCGCTCCAGCAGCTCCAGCAGCTGCTGTTCTCGATGATCGTGCTGTTCATCGTGGCGATCGGCTTCGGCAGCTATCCGGGCATGTCCTGGCTGCTGATCGTGCCGGTGCTGGCGCTCCAGTTCCTGTTCAACACCGGCCTCGCGCTGATCGTGGCCCGGATGGGCGCCAAGACGCCGGACATGGCGCAGCTGATGCCGTTCGTGCTGCGCACCTGGATGTACACCTCCGGCGTGATGTTCTCCATCAGCACGATGATGGCGGACCGCCCGGAGTGGGCGGTGCGGCTGCTCCAGGTCAACCCGGCCGCGATCTACATGGACCTGATGCGCTTCGCGCTGATCGACGGCTACGGCGCCTCGAACCTGCCCCCGCACGTGTGGGCGATCGCGGCGTTCTGGGCCGTGGCGGTCTTCGCGGGCGGCTTCGTGTACTTCTGGAAGGCGGAGGAGCGGTACGGCCGTGGCTGAGCAGAACGCCGAGCGGAACCCCCAGCAGGGCGCCACGGGCACCGGCGAGCGCCGCCCGACGGTCATCGCGGACGACCTGCACATCGTCTACCGGGTCAACGGCGCCAAGACCGGCAAGGGCAGCGCGACGGCCGCCCTCAGCCGGATCCTGCGGCGCGGCGAGGAGCGGGGCGTGCGCAAGGTGCACGCCGTGCGCGGGGTCTCCTTCGTCGCCTACCGCGGTGAGGCCATCGGTCTGATCGGCTCCAACGGCTCCGGCAAGTCCACCCTGCTGCGTGCCATCGCCGGGCTGCTGCCCGCGGAGCGGGGCAAGGTCTACACCGACGGCCAGCCCTCCCTGCTGGGCGTGAACGCGGCCCTGATGAACGACCTGACCGGCGAGCGCAACGTCATCCTGGGCGGCCTCGCCATGGGCATGTCGCGCGAGCAGATCAAGGAGCGCTATCAGGACATCGTCGACTTCTCGGGAATCAACGAGAAGGGCGACTTCATCACGCTGCCGATGCGCACCTACTCCTCCGGTATGGCCGCGCGGCTGCGTTTCTCCATCGCCGCCGCGAAGGACCACGATGTCCTCATGATTGACGAGGCCCTCGCCACCGGTGACCGCAAGTTCCAGAAGCGCTCCGAGGAACGCATCCGGGAACTGCGCAAGGAGGCGGGCACGGTCTTTCTGGTCAGTCACAACAACAAGTCCATCCGCGACACCTGCAACCGCGTGCTGTGGCTGGAACGCGGTGAGCTGCGCATGGACGGGCCGACCGAAGAGGTGCTCAAGGAGTACGAGAAGTTCACCGGCAAGTGAACTGTTTCGGCCAGAGCCCCGCCGGCAACCTTCCGGCGGGGCTCCGCGTCTGCAAAGGAAGCGTCAACTCCGAAGGCTGCCAGGAATCTTGACGCCGATCGGTGTGTTGTTGTGATCTGCGGGACACCCCCCGGAAGCTAGATGCGTTGTACAACGTAAGCTGTACCGGTGCCGGAAAGCGGCAAGTGGGGCGATAATGCGCGACACCCTGCGCCAGGCCACGCCCCGTGAATTGCCGGGCGGCGTGTCCGAAATAGTGTGTATTGGATCGGCAGTGTAGAACGGGAGATGTGACGGCAATGGCTACGGAAACTCCCCAGCTCAACGCAGCATGTGCCGTCGCCGCTCCGGGCGCCGCCCGATGACGGCCACTCAAGCGGCGCCGGACCTGGAACGCGCCACCCTCGACAAGGCCGCGAGCGAGAACTTTCCCGTGGCCCCCTTCTTCCTGCCCCGCGACTGGCGCGACGACCTCATGGCGGTCTACGGCTTCGCCCGTCTGGTCGACGACATCGGCGACGGCGACCTCGCCCCCGGCGGGGCCGACGCGGAACTGCTCGGCGTGTCGGCCACCGAGGCCGGTGACCGGCTGCTCCTGCTCGACGCCTTCGAGGCCGATCTGCGCCGGGTCTTCGACGCCACCCCGCGCCATCCCCTGCTGCGCCGCCTCCAGCCCGTCGTACGCCGCCGGGGGCTCACCCCCGAGCCGTTCCTCGGCCTGATCGCCGCCAACCGCCAGGACCAGCTCGTCTCCCGGTACGAGACGTACGACGACCTCCTCGCCTACTGCGAACTGTCCGCCAACCCCGTCGGCCGCCTCGTCCTCGCCGTCACCGGCACCTCGACCCCCGAGCGGATCCGGCTCTCCGACGCGATCTGCACCGCGCTCCAGATCGTGGAGCACCTCCAGGACGTCGCCGAGGACCTCCGCCGCGACCGGATCTACCTTCCGGCCGAGGACATGAAACGCTTCCATGTCACGGAAACCGATCTTTCCGCGAAAACCGCGGGCGCATCGGCGCGCGCCCTGGTTGCATACGAAGCACAACGCGCCCGCGATCTGCTGAATGAAGGCGCCCCCCTGGTGGGTAGCGTCCACGGCAGGTTGAAGCTGCTGCTCGCAGGGTTCGTGGCGGGGGGAAGGGCGGCGGTCCGCGCGATCGCCGCCGCCGAATACGACGTACTTCCCGGCCCGCCCAAGCCAGGCAAGGTCCAGTTGCTGCGTGAGGCGGGCGTGATTCTGCGAGGAGAGGGGTGATCCGGACCGTGGAGTCTGCGTCGCACGTGTCCGCACCGGTGCTCGCCGCCTACCGCTACTGCGAGACGGTGACCGGCCAGCAGGCCCGTAACTTCGCGTACGGCATCCGGCTGCTGCCCACACCGAAGCGGCGCGCCATGTCGGCGCTGTACGCGTTCTCACGGCGTGTCGACGACATCGGCGACGGCGACCTGGCCGACGACGTGAAGGTGGCACGGCTCCAGGAGACCCGCGCCCTGCTCGCCCGGATCCGCGAGGGCCGCATCGAGGAGGACCACACCGACCCGGTGGCCGTCGCCCTCGCGCACGCCGCCGACGCCTTCCCGATCCCGCTCGGCGGCCTGGACGAGCTGATCGACGGCGTCGAGATGGACACGCGCGGGGAGACCTACGAGACCTGGGACGACCTGAAGGTCTACTGCCGGTGTGTCGCCGGTGCCATCGGCCGCCTCTCGCTCGGCGTGTTCGGCACCGAACCGGGCGCCCGCGGCGCCGAGCGCGCCGCCGAGTACGCCGACACGCTCGGCCTCGCGCTCCAGCTCACCAACATCCTCCGGGACGTCCGCGAGGACGCCCAGGACGGCCGTACCTATCTGCCCGCCGACGACCTGGCCAAGTTCGGCTGCTCGGCCGGGTTCGAGCGGCCGACGCCTCCGGAGGGCTCCGACTTCGCGGGCCTCGTGCACTTCGAGGTCCGCCGCGCCCGCGCCCTTTTCGCCGAGGGCTACCAGCTACTGCCCATGCTCGACCGGCGCAGCGGCGCCTGCGTGGCCGCCATGGCCGGCATCTACCGCCGCCTCCTCGACCGCATCGCGCGGGACCCCGAGGCCGTCCTGCGCGGCCGGGTCTCGCTGCCCGGACACGAGAAGGCGTACGTCGCGGTGCGCGGCCTGTCCGGCCTCGACACCCGGCAGGTCACCCGTCACGGCGCCGGGCGGCCCGTCGGGAGGCGCGCCTGATGGACCTCACCGAACCAGGGGACTTCCACCGGGCAACCCCGCGCCCCGGCGTGGCGTCCCTGACTGCGACGACCGTACGTGCACCGTTCAACCAGCACGGCCGGCACGCACGGAAGGACGCACCATGAGCGACGGCGCACGCCCCGCACCGGGCCGCCGCACCCCCGACAGCGCACCCCGGGGCGCCGTCGTGATCGGCGGCGGCCTCGCCGGCATCACCGCGGCACTCGCCCTGGCCGACGCGGGTGTCCGCGTCACCCTGCTCGAAGGCAGGCCCAGGCTGGGCGGCCTCGCCTTCTCCTTCCAGCGCGGCGAACTGACCGTCGACAACGGCCAGCACGTGTACCTGCGCTGCTGCACCGCCTACCGCTGGTTCCTCGACCGGATCGAGGGCGCGGCGCTGGCACCGCTTCAGGACCGCCTGGACGTGCCCGTCGTGGACCTCGCCAAGCCCGAGGGCAGGCGGCTCGGCCGGCTGCGGCGCGACCCGCTGCCCGTCCCCCTGCACCTGGGGCGCAGCCTGGCCGCCTATCCGCACCTCTCGCTCGCCGAGCGCGCCCTGGCCGGGCGGGCCGCGCTCGCGCTCAAGGGTCTCGACCTCGCCGATCCGACCCTGGACACCCAGGACTTCGGCAGCTGGCTGGCCGCCCACGGCCAGTCCGCGCGTGCCGTCGAGGCCCTGTGGGACCTGGTCGGGGTCGCCACCCTCAACGCGGTCGCGGGCGACGCCTCGCTGGGGCTCGCCGCGATGGTGTTCAAGACCGGTCTGCTGTCCGAACCGGGCGCGGCCGACATCGGCTGGGCCCATGTCCCGCTGGGCGAACTGCACGACCGGCTGGCCCGCAGGGCGCTCGACTCCGCGGGCGTGCGTACCGAGGTCCGTTCACGCGTCACCTCCGTCTCTGCCATGGAGAACGGCGGCTGGCGCGTCGAGGTTCCCGGCGAGCGCATCGAAACCGACGCGGTCGTCCTCGCCGTACCCCAGTGCGAGGCGTACGACCTGCTGCCGCCCGGCGCCCTCGACGCCCCCGAGCGGCTGCTGGAGATCGGCACCGCCCCCATCCTCAACGTCCATGTGGTGTACGACCGCAAGGTCCTCGCGCGGCCCTTCTTCGCCGCCCTCGGCACCCCCGTGCAGTGGGTCTTCGACCGCACCCACGCCTCCGGGCTGCGCTCGGGCCAGTACCTCGCGCTGTCCCAGTCGGCCGCGCAGGACGACATCGACCTCCCGGTCGCGCGGCTGCGCGAGCGCTACGTCCCGGAGCTGGAGAAGCTCGTTCCGGGCACGCGCGGCGCCGTGATCGAGGACTTCTTCGTGACCCGCGAACGCACGGCGACGTTCGCGCCCGCCCCCGGCGTCGGGCGGCTGCGCCCGGGCGCCCGCACCAAGGCAGCCGGCCTGTACCTGGCCGGAGCGTGGACCGCCACCGGGTGGCCCGCGACCATGGAGAGTGCGGTCCGCAGCGGAGTGAGCGCGGCCGACGCCGCGCTGCGCGCCCTGGGCCGGCCCCGTCCGAGCCGTCTCTTCGCCTTCGAGGAGGCGGCCTGATGCCCCATCGGCAGCCGGCGGCAGGCCCCCGCACCTTCGGTACCGCAACAAGAGGAGAGACTGTGCCCACTGTGCCCCCGGCCTCGACGGAGACCGCGGTGGACGTCACCGCGCTGCTGGAGCGCGGCCGGACCCTGGCCACACCGGTCCTGCGTGCGGCCGTCGACCGCCTCGCTCCTCCCATGGACACCGTCGCCGCCTACCACTTCGGCTGGATCGACGCCGCCGGCAACCCGGCCGACGGCGACGGCGGCAAGGCCGTGCGGCCCGCGCTCGCCGTGCTCTCCGCCGAGGTCACCGGCAGTACGCCCGAGACCGGCGTGCCGGGCGCCGTCGCCGTCGAACTGGTCCACAACTTCTCGCTGCTGCACGACGACCTCATGGACGGCGACGAGCAGCGCCGCCACCGCGACACCGTGTGGAAGGTGCACGGCCCCGCCCAGGCCATCCTGGTCGGCGACGCCCTGTTCGCGCTGGCCAACGAGGTGCTGCTGGAACTCGGCTCGGTCGAGGCCGGCCGCGCCACCCGCCGGCTGACCTCCGCGACCCGCGCCCTGATCGACGGTCAGGCCCAGGACATCTCCTACGAGCACCGCGACCGGGTCAGCGTCGAGGAGTGCCTGGAGATGGAGGGCAACAAGACCGGCGCGCTGCTCGCCTGCGCCTCCTCCATCGGCGCGGTCCTCGGCGGCGCGGACGACGCCACCGCCGACGCGCTGGAGCGCTACGGCTACCACCTCGGCCTCGCCTTCCAGGCCGTGGACGACCTGCTCGGCATCTGGGGCGACCCGGAGGCCACCGGCAAGCAGACCTGGAGCGACCTGCGCCAGCGCAAGAAGTCGCTGCCCGTGGTCGCGGCGCTCGCGGCCGGCGGCCCCGCCTCCGAGCGGCTCGGCGAGATCCTCGCCGCCGACGCCAAGAGCAGCGACTTCGAGAACTTCTCCGAGGAGGAGTTCGCGGCCCGCGCCGCCCTCATCGAGGAGGCCGGCGGCCGCGAATGGACCGCCGAGGAGGCGCGCCGCCAGCACGCCATCGCGATCGGCGCCCTCGACGCGGTCGCCATGCCGGACCGGGTGCGGGCCGCCTTCACGGCCCTCGCCGACTTCGTCGTCGTACGGAAGAGATGATCACTATCGGCCGAACAAGCCTCGCGTAGTCGCCGGCCGGTGTCGCGACAGGAAGCACACCGGCCGACGGCGGACCCGCAGCAGCACGACTCGCACGACTGCACGAAGGGGAAGCCATGACAGCGACGACCGACGGAAGCACCGGGGCCACCTTGCCGTCCCGCGCTGCCGCGGCCAGCGACACCACCCTCACCACCCCCGAGGCGGCCGGGGTACCGGAAGCCGCCGCACGAGCCGCCCGCCGCGCCACCGACTTCCTGCTCGCGAAGCAGGACGCCGAGGGCTGGTGGAAGGGCGACCTGGAGACCAACGTCACCATGGACGCCGAGGACCTGCTGCTCCGCCAGTTCCTGGGCATCCAGGACGACAAGACCACGCAGGCCGCCGCGAAGTTCATCCGCGGCGCGCAGCGCGAGGACGGCACCTGGGCCACCTTCTGGGGCGGGCCCGGCGAACTGTCCACCACCATCGAGGCGTACGTCGCCCTGCGCCTGGCCGGCGACGCGCCCGACGCCCCGCACATGGCGCGCGCCTCCGCCTGGATCCGCGAGCGGGGCGGCATCGCCGCCGCCCGTGTCTTCACCCGCATCTGGCTGGCCCTGTTCGGCTGGTGGAAGTGGGAGGACCTGCCGGAGATGCCGCCGGAGCTGATCTGGTTCCCCGGCTGGATGCCGCTGAACATCTACGACTTCGGGTGCTGGGCCCGGCAGACGATCGTGCCTCTCACCATCGTCTCGGCCAAGCGCCCGGTGCGCCCCGCACCCTTCGCGCTGGACGAGCTGCACACCGACCCGGCCAACCCCAACCCGCCCAAGCCCCTCGCCCCGGCGAACACCTGGGACGGCGCCTTCCAGCGGCTGGACAAGGGGCTCCAGCGGCTGCGCAAGGTGGTCCCGCGCCGGGTGCGCAAGGCCGCGATGAACGCCGCCGCCCGCTGGATCATCGAGCGGCAGGAGAACGACGGCTGCTGGGGCGGCATCCAGCCCCCGGCCGTGTACTCGGTCATCGCCCTGCACCTGCTCGGCTACGACCTCGAACACCCGGTGCTGCGCGAGGGGCTGGCCTCGCTGGACCGGTTCGCGGTGTGGCGCGAGGACGGCGCCCGGATGATCGAGGCCTGCCAGTCCCCGGTGTGGGACACCTGTCTCGCCGCCATCGCGCTGGTCGACGCCGGACTGCCCGCCGACCACCCGCAACTGGTCAAGGCGGCCGACTGGTTGCTCGGCGAGGAGATCGTCCGGCCCGGCGACTGGGCCGTCAAGCGTCCGCAACTGCCCCCGGGCGGCTGGGCGTTCGAGTTCCACAACGACAACTACCCGGACATCGACGACACCGCCGAGGTCTCCCTCGCGCTGCGCCGGATCCGGCACCACGACCCCGAGCGGACGGACCGGGCGATCGGGCGCGCGGTGCGCTGGAACCTCGGCATGCAGTCGAAGAACGGCGCGTGGGGCGCCTTCGACGTCGACAACACCAGCCCGTTCCCCAACCGGCTGCCGTTCTGCGACTTCGGCGAGGTCATCGACCCGCCGTCCGCCGACGTCACCGCGCACGTGGTGGAGATGCTCGCCGCCGAGGGCCTCGCCCACGACCCGCGCACCCGGCGCGCCATCGCCTGGCTGCTCGCCGAACAGGAGCCCAGCGGGGCGTGGTTCGGCCGCTGGGGCGTCAACTACATCTACGGCACCGGGTCGGTGGTCCCCGCGCTGACCGCGGCCGGACTGCCCGTCTCGCACCCGGCGATCCGGCGGGCGGTGGCCTGGCTGGAGTCGGTCCAGAACGACGACGGCGGCTGGGGCGAGGACCTGCGCTCCTACAAGCACGCCAGGCAGTGGGCCGGCCGGGGCGCCTCCACGCCCTCGCAGACCGCGTGGGCGCTGATGGCGCTGCTCGCGGCGGGGGAGAAGGACTCCAAGGCCGTCGAGCGGGGCGTCCAGTGGCTAGCGGCCACCCAGCGGGAGGACGGCACCTGGGACGAGCCGTACTTCACCGGCACCGGCTTCCCCTGGGACTTCTCCATCAACTACCACCTGTACCGGCAGGTGTTCCCGCTCACCGCGCTCGGCCGGTACCTGCACGGCGACCCCTTCGAGCGGCAGCTGCTCGCCAAGGCCCCCCGGCCGCGGGCCGCGGCGGCCGGGCCCGCCGGGTCACCCCTGTCCGAGGCCAAGGGGAGCTGATGTGAACGTCCAGCCCGCTCCGGCCCCGCTGCTGATCGCCTGCGCGCTCGGCATCGAGCACCTCGCCCTGCGCTCGGGCGACCGTGGCGGGGCCGGCGGGCCGGTCACGTTCGTCCGTACCGGGATGGGGCCGCGGGCGGCGCGGCGCTCCCTCACCCGGCACCTGGCCCGGCCCGCGCTCGCCGGGGCCGCCGTAGTGGCCACCGGTTTCTGCGCGGGCCTCGCCCCCGGTATGCACCCCGGTGACCTGGTGGTCGCCGAGGAGACCCGCGACCCGCACGGGACCGTCCCGTGCGCGGGCACCGAACTGCTGGTGAAGGAACTCGCGCGGCTGCTGCCCGGCCGCACGGTCCACACCGGCCCGCTCACCGGCTCCGATCATGTCGTCCGCGGCCCCGAACGGTCCGCCCTGCGCGCGACCGGCGCGATCGCCGTCGACATGGAGTCCGCGGCCACCCTGCTCAGCGCCGTGACCGCGGGCGAACGCCCGGTCGCCGCCGTCCGGGTGGTCGTGGACACTCCCGAACACGAACTCGTCCGGATCGGCACGGTGCGCGGTGGAATATCAGCCTTCCGCGTTCTTCGTTCCGTACTTCCCGCATATTTCGAATGGCACCGTTCTTTGCCGCTCCCCCGGAGGTGAGCCCAGATGGCCATGCCGTTGCGCCAGTCCATCAAGGTCGCTACATACCTGGCCGAACAGAAGCTCCGCAAGCGGGACAAGTTCCCGCTGATCGTGGAGCTGGAACCGCTCTTCGCGTGCAACCTCAAATGTGAGGGCTGCGGCAAGATCCAGCACCCGGCCGGGGTGCTCAAGCAGCGCATGCCGGTCGCCCAGGCGGTGGGAGCGGTGCTGGAATCGGGCGCGCCGATGGTCTCCATCGCGGGCGGCGAGCCCCTGATGCATCCTCAGATCGACGAGATCGTCCGGCAGTTGGTGGCCAAGAGGAAGTACGTCTTCCTGTGCACCAACGCGATGCTGCTGCGCAAGAAGATGGACAAGTTCACGCCCTCGCCCTACTTCGCCTTCGCGGTGCACATCGACGGGCTGCGTGAGCGGCACGACGAGTCGGTTGCCAAGGAAGGCGTGTTCGACGAGGCGGTGGCGGCCATCAAGGAGGCCAAGCGGCGCGGCTTCCGGGTGACCACCAACTCCACCTTCTTCAACACCGACACCCCGCAGACCGTCGTCGAGGTGCTCAACTTCCTCAACGACGACCTGAAGGTGGACGAGATGATGATCTCGCCCGCCTACGCCTACGAGAAAGCTCCCGACCAGGAGCACTTCCTCGGCGTGGAGCAGACCCGCGAGCTGTTCAAGAAGGCGTTCGCGGGCGGCAACCGAAGGAAGTGGCGGCTCAACCACTCCCCGCTCTTCCTGGACTTCCTGGAGGGCAAGGTCGACTTCCCCTGCACCGCCTGGGCGATCCCGAACTACTCCCTCTTCGGCTGGCAGCGCCCCTGCTACCTGATGAGCGACGGGTACGTGCCGACCTACCGGGAGCTGGTGGAGGACACCGACTGGGACAAGTACGGCCGCGGCAAGGACCCGCGCTGTGCCAACTGCATGGCGCACTGCGGCTACGAGCCCACCGCGGTACTCGCCACCATGGGCTCCCTGACGGAGTCGCTGCGGGCCCTGCGCGAGACGGTCTCGGGGAACCGGGAGTAGGGCGGTGACCGCCGTACCCCTGGGCGTCCCCGGGGTTCCGGCCCGGCGGGTGGCCCCGCGGCGCACGTCGCGGCAGATCCATGTCGGGCCGGTACCGGTCGGGGGCGGGGCCCCGGTCTCGGTGCAGTCGATGACGACGACCCGTACGTCGGACGTCGGCGCCACCCTCCAGCAGATCGCCGAACTCACCGCGTCCGGCTGCCAGATCGTCCGCGTCGCCTGCCCCACGCAGGACGACGCGGACGCCCTCGCCGTCATCGCGCGCAAGTCGCAGATCCCGGTGATCGCGGACATCCATTTCCAGCCCAAGTACGTCTTCGCGGCCATCGAGGCCGGCTGCGCGGCGGTCCGGGTGAATCCGGGCAACATCAAGAAGTTCGACGACCAGATCGCGCAGATCGCGCGCGCCGCGAAGGACCACGGCACGCCGGTCCGGATCGGGGTCAACGCCGGTTCGCTGGACCGGCGGTTGCTCCAGAAGTACGGCAGGGCCACCCCGGAGGCGCTGGTCGAGTCGGCGCTGTGGGAGGCGTCCCTCTTCGAGGAGCACGGCTTCAGGGACCTCAAGATCTCGGTCAAGCACAACGACCCGGTCGTGATGATCGAGGCGTACCGGCAGCTGGCCGAACAGTGCGACTACCCGCTGCACCTGGGCGTCACGGAGGCCGGCCCCCCGTTCCAGGGCACCATCAAGTCGGCCGTCGCGTTCGGTGCGTTGCTGTCGAGGGGCATCGGCGACACCATCCGGGTGTCGCTGTCCGCGCCACCGGCCGAGGAGGTCAAGGTCGGCCTCCAGATCCTCCAGTCGCTGGGACTGCGCGAACGGCGTCTGGAGATCGTCTCCTGCCCCTCCTGCGGCCGCGCCCAGGTGGACGTCTACCGGCTCGCCGACGAGGTCACCGCGGGGCTCGACGGCCTCGAAGTGCCGCTGCGGGTGGCGGTGATGGGCTGTGTGGTCAACGGTCCCGGAGAGGCCCGTGAGGCCGATCTGGGAGTTGCCTCAGGCAACGGAAAGGGGCAGATCTTCGTGAAGGGGGAGGTCGTGCGGACCGTCCCCGAGTCCAGGATCGTCGACACCCTGATCGAGGAGGCCCAGCGGCTCGCCGAACGGATGAAGTGAGTCCACGTAACTGCACGAAGCGAGAGGGGGCCACGAACGTGACGATTCTGGAGACGATCCGGCAACCGCGGGACCTGAAGGGGCTGTCCGGGGCGGAACTCGGGGTGCTGGCCGAGGAGATACGCGAGTTCCTGGTGCAAGCGGTGTCGCGGACCGGCGGTCATCTCGGGCCCAACCTGGGCGTGGTGGAGCTGACCATCGCCCTGCACCGGGTCTTCGAGTCACCCGTCGACCGGATCCTCTGGGACACCGGCCACCAGACCTACGTACACAAGCTCTTGACGGGGCGTCAGGACTTCTCCAAGCTGCGCGGCAAGGGCGGTCTGTCCGGCTACCCGGCGCGCGAGGAGTCCGAGCACGACGTCATCGAGAACAGCCACGCCTCCGCCGCGCTCGGCTGGGCCGACGGCCTCGCCAAGGCGCGCGAGGTGAAGGGGGAGCGGGGCCATGTGGTCGCCGTGGTCGGGGACGGCGCGCTGACCGGCGGCATGGCCTGGGAGGCGCTGAACAACATCGCGGACGCCCCGGACCGGCCGCTGATCATCGTCGTCAACGACAACGCGCGTTCCTACGCCCCCACGATCGGCGGGCTCGCCGACCATCTGGCCACCCTGCGCACCACCGACGGCTACGAGAAGGTGCTCGCCTGGGGGAAGGAGATCCTCCAGCGCACCCCCGTCGTCGGTGCGCCCCTCTACGAGTCCCTGCACGGCGCGAAGAAGGGCTTCAAGGACGCCTTCGCCCCCCAGGGCCTCTTCGAGGACCTGGGCCTGAAGTACGTCGGCCCGGTCGACGGGCACGACATCGGGGCCGTCGAGTCCGCGCTGCGCCGCGCCAAGCGTTTCCACGGCCCGGTCCTGGTGCACTGCCTGACCGAGAAGGGCCGCGGCTACGAGCCCGCGCTCGCCGACGAGTTGGACCGCTTCCACGCCATCGGCGTGATGGACCCGGCGACCTGCGCCCCGCTCGCCGCCATCGGCGGGCGGTCCTGGACCTCGGTGTTCGGCGAGGAGATCGCCCGGATCGGCGGGGAACGCGAGGACGTCGTCGCGATCACCGCCGCGATGCTGCACCCAGTGGGCCTCGGTGCCTTCGCCGAACGCTTCCCGGACCGGGTGTGGGACGTGGGCATCGCCGAACAGCACGCGGTCGCCTCGGCCGCCGGGCTCGCCACCGCCGGACTGCATCCGGTCGTCGCCCTGTACGCCACCTTCCTCAACCGCGCCTTCGACCAGGTGCTGATGGATGTCGCCCTGCACCGCTGCGGGGTCACCTTCGTCCTCGACCGGGCCGGTGTCACCGGGCCCGACGGCCCCTCTCACAACGGCATGTGGGACATGTCGCTCCTTCAGGTGGTGCCGGGCCTGCGGATCGCCGCCCCGCGCGACGCGGCGCAGTTGCGCAGCCAGTTGCGCGAGGCGGTCGCCGTGGACGACGCGCCGACCGTGCTGCGCTTCCCGAAGGAGAACGTCGGTCCGGACATCCCGGCGCTGGACCGGGTGGGCGGCATGGACGTGCTGCACCGCGCGGAGCGGCCGAAGGTGCTGCTGGTCGCCGTCGGGGTGATGGCGCCGGTCTGCCTGAAGACCGCCGAGCTGCTGGAGTCGGGCGGCACCGGGTGCACGGTGGTCGACCCGCGCTGGGTCAAGCCCGTCGACCCGGACCTGCCGCGGCTGGCCGCCGAGCACCGGCTGGTGGCCGTGGTCGAGGACAACAGCCGCGCTTCCGGGGTGGGTTCGGCCGTGGCGCAGGCCCTCGCGGACGCCGGGGTGGACGTGCCGGTACGGCTGTTCGGCATCCCGGACCAGTTCCTGCCGCACGCCAAGCGCAGCGAGGTGCTGGCCGACATCGGCCTCACGCCCGTGGAGATCGCCGGGCGGATCGGCGGGAGCCTGGCGGCGCGGGACGACGAGGACGCGCCGGACGGTGCCAGGTCCGGCCGCCCCGCGCCCGCGGCGCCGCCGGGGCTGGTCGCGCCCGAGCGGCGGTAGCCGCACACCGACATGGTTCCGTGCCCTTCCGGGGCGCTGACAAGGAGAAGGAATGACCACCGAGTTCGACCTCGGCGCCCTGCTCGCCGAGCGCGGAGCCGAGCGCTACGAGCTGCACGCGAAGTACCTCAACCCGCAACTCCCGCGCATGCTGCACACCATCGGCTTCGACAAGGTCTACGAGCGCGCCGAGGGCGCCCACTTCTTCGACGCCGAAGGCAACGACTACCTGGACATGCTCGCCGGGTTCGGGGTGATGGGCCTCGGCCGGCACCACCCGGTCGTCCGCAAGGCGCTGCACGACGTCCTGGACCTGGACCTCGCCGACCTCACCCGGTTCGACTGCCAGCCGCTGCCCGGACTGCTCGCCGAGCGGCTGCTCGTCCACAGCCCGCACCTGGACCGGGTGTTCTTCGGCAACAGCGGCACCGAGGCGGTCGAGACGGCCCTGAAGTTCGCCCGCTACGCCACCGGCCGACCGCGCGTCCTGTACTGCGAGCACGCCTTCCACGGGCTGACCACCGGCTCGCTGTCCGTCAACGGGGAGAGCGGCTTCCGCGACGGCTTCGCCCCGCTGCTGCCCGACACCGCCGTCCCCCTCGGCGATCTCGACGCCTTGACAAGGGAGTTGAAGAGGGGCGATGTCGCCGCGCTGATCGTGGAGCCGATCCAGGGCAAGGGCGTGCACGAGGCGCCGCCCGGCTATCTGCGGGCCGCGCAGGAGCTGTTGCACAAGCACAAGGCCCTGCTGATCGCCGACGAGGTGCAGACCGGCCTCGGCCGCACCGGCGATTTCTACGCCTACCAGCACGAGGACGGTGTGGAACCCGACCTGGTGTGTGTCGCCAAGGCCCTGTCCGGCGGCTACGTCCCGGTCGGCGCGACCCTCGGCAAGGACTGGATCTTCCGGAAGGTCTACTCGTCCATGGACCGCGTGCTGGTCCACTCGGCGAGCTTCGGAGCCAACGCGCAGGCGATGGCGTGCGGGCTCGCCGTGCTGTCGGTCATGGAGAACGAGCAGATCGTCGCGGGCGTGCGCACCACCGGCGACCTGCTGAAGTCCCGGCTCACCGAACTCGTCGGGAAATACGAGCTGCTGGCCGATGTCCGGGGCCGGGGCCTGATGATCGGCATCGAGTTCGGCAAGCCGTCCTCGCTGAAGCTGCGCAGCCGCTGGGCCATGCTCCAGGCCGCCCGCAAGGGGCTGTTCGCCCAGATGGTCGTCGTACCGCTGCTCCAGCGGCACCGGATCCTCACCCAGGTCTCCGGCGACCACCTCGAAGTGATCAAGCTGATCCCGCCGCTGGTCTTCGGCGAGGCCGACGTGGACCGGTTCATCGAGGGCTTCACCGCGGTCATGGACGACGCGCACAGCGGCGGCGGCCTGATGTGGGACTTCGGCAGGACGCTGATCAAACAGGCGGTCGCCAACCGTTGACCGGTCAGGCGAGCGCCACCAGGAGGACCCACGGACAGAGGAAGCCGGCCGCGCCGAGCACGGTCCCGGTGGCGGCCGGCCACATCCTGCCCAGTCCCCGTCGGGCGTAGTGGATGCCCGCGAGGCCGAAGGTGACGGCGAGCGCGCCCGCGAGCACGGTCAGCGGGAACAGCATGAGCAGCGGGCAGATCCCCAGAGCGGCCACGGCACCGAGGACGAGCGCGGTGGGGCCGAGAAGGGTGGCGGGCGAGTCGTCGGCGCGGCCGGGTGTGCGGTGGTCGGACATGTGAACCCCCATGCTTTGAACGTGTTCAAAAGCTGGGAGTGATTGTAGCAGCGCACGGCTTTTGCCTGAGAGGCAAGAAATTTGCCCGACGGGCAAAAGAGGCGCTGAATAGAGGCATGAACGCCTCAGATGCCGCATCGCCGGCGGCGGGCCAGGGTGACGATCTGCCCGCCGTCGCGCCGCAGCTGCGCGCACTGCGCCGACGGGCCGGTCTCACCCTGGAGGCGGCGGCCCGCAACGCCGGACTCTCACCGGCCCATCTGTCCCGGCTGGAGACCGGCCGGCGCGGGCCCTCGCTGCCGATGCTGCTCGCACTCGCGCGTATCTACGGTACGACGGTCTCCGAACTCCTCGGCGAACGGGTCGCCGACCAGAACGCGATCGTCCGGGCCGCCGACATGGACCCGACACGGGCCGCCGGCTGGACCTACTTCCAGGCCGGGGCCCCCGGCCGTGGCATGCAGGCCCTGCGGGTGCACGCACCGTACGGCGCGCAGGGTGACATCGTGCGCGTCCACCCCGGCGAGGAGTGGCTCTATGTCCTCAAGGGGCGGCTGCGGCTGCGTCTCGGCGACGCCACGCATCTGCTCGCCCCCGGCGACAGCGCCCACTTCGACTCGCTCACCCCGCACCGCCTCGCCGCCGAGGACCCGGACGGCGTGGAGCTTCTGTTCGTTCACACCCTGCTACAGAGCCCCACGGCCGCGCTGTGCCTGGGGCACCTGAACGGAGAGCCGTCATGAGCGACCTGGAGACCAAGTTCCCCCGTTCCCTGTGGATCCGGCTGATCATCTACATCGCCGTCGGGCACGTCCTGGCCGCGTTCCTCTTCCTGCTGTTCAGGATCGGCGGCAAGGGCTGAGTCCGCGCCGCGCGCGAGGCGGGCGCGGGCCGCACGGACGAGTCAGTCCACCAGCCGCGCGCGCAGCCGCTCACGGGTCCCGGGAGTGAGCCGCAGGCCCTGCTCCAGATAGCCGTCCACGCCGCCCCAGGTCTCCTCGATGGTCTCGAAGGCGGCCGTCAGATACTCGGCGCGCGCGTCGAACAGCGGGCTGAGCAGCTCCATCACCTCGGGCGTGTACGCGCTCTGGGCGCTGCCGCTGCGCCGCACCTTGTAGCGGCGGTGCTTGGCGTTGGACTCCAGGTAGTCGGCGACGATCGCGTCCCGCTCCACCCCCACGGCGAGCAGGGTGACGGCTATCGAGATGCCCGCGCGGTCCTTGCCGGCCGCGCAGTGCAGCAGCGCCGGAACGCTGTCCCCGGCGATCGCGTGCAGCACCCGTGAGTGCTCGGCGGTGCGGTCGCGCACGATGGACCGGTACGAGGCGACCATCCGGGCCGCGCCCTTGCCGTCGTCCAGGATCGCGCGCAGCTCGTCGAGATTGCCGTCGCGGACCATCTTCCAGAACTCGGCGCCGTCCGCCGGATCGCTCAGCGGCAGGTTCACATTGCGCACGCCGGGCAGCGCGATGTCCGGGCCTTCCAGCTTCTGGTCGGCCGCGTTGCGGAAGTCGAAGATGGTGTGCAGGCCCAGGGACGAGAGGAAGGCCGCGTCCTGCGCGGTCGCGTGCGCCAGGTGCCCGCTGCGGAACAGCACGCCATGGCGCAGCCGGCGGCCGTCCACGGTCGGCAGTCCGCCGACGTCACGGAAATTGCGCACACCGGCCAGCTCCGGCTCGGTCGACGGGACCTGCTGCGTCACGGGGGCTCCTCCCGGTCGGTCCCCGCCGTCACGGCTCGCGGCGGGCGCTGCGTCGACCATACGGCATTGGTTTCGTGGGGCAATGAGTTGTCCACAGGCCTGGTCGGCGGGGAGGGAAGGACCCGGGTACACGGGCTGCCCGGGGCCGCCCGTCGCCGCGGAGCAGGGGGCGCCCCGACCGCCGGTCGCCTCCGCCCGCGGGTCGCCCGCGCGCCGGGGTACACGTGCGGTCGGCGCCCTCGCCCGAGAAGCGTGTCCGGGCCCCAACAGCGCTGGTGGCGGCCGTATTCCTGGAATTGGGAAACTCTCCAAGTGGCTCATCTCACCGTTCGTCAACCCCTTCCTACGGTCGCGTAGGTCACACCCCGAGGTGAATCATGGCCCGACGTGGCAGACGATTCGAAGAATGACAGCAGATCAGTGATCGGGTCGTACGTGGCGGTGGGGGACAGCTTCACCGAGGGCGTCGGCGATCCCGGCCCCGACGGGGCATTCGTGGGCTGGGCCGACCGGTTGGCGGTCCTGCTCGCCGACCGGCGGCCCGAGGGCGACTTCCAGTACACCAACCTCGCGGTGCGCGGGAAGCTGCTGGACCAGATCGTGGCAGACCAGGTCCCGCAGGCCGTGGAACTCGCCCCGGATCTGGTCTCCTTCTGCGCGGGCGGCAACGACATCATCCGTCCCGGCACCGACCCGGACGAGGTGGCCGAGCGGTTCGAGGCGGCCGTGGCCCGGCTCGCCGGGGCGGCCGGCACCGTCATGGTGACCACCGGGTTCGACACCCGCGGCGTCCCCCTGCTCAAGCACCTGCGCGGCAAGATCGCCACGTACAACGGGCATGTGCGGGCCATCGCCGACCGGTACGGCTGCCCCGTGCTCGACCTGTGGTCGCTGCGGTCCGTGCAGGACCGCCGGGCCTGGGACAGCGACCGGCTGCACCTCTCGCCCGAGGGGCACACGCGTGTCGCGCTGCGCGCCGGGCAGGCGCTCGGCCTGGAGATCCCGGCCGACCCGGAGCAGTCGTGGCCGCCGCTGCCACCCCGCGGCACCCTGGAGGTCCGCCGCGACGACGTCCACTGGGCCCGCGAGCACCTCGTCCCGTGGATCGGCCGCCGGCTGCGCGGGGAGTCCTCCGGTGACCACGTCACCGCGAAGGGCACCCTGTCCCCCGAGGACATCCGGACCCGCATCGCCTCCGTGGCCTGACCGGTCCGGAACGCACACCGCCCCGCCCCGCCCCGCCCCGCACCTCACCCGGTGCGGCGCGGGGCGGTGCGCGTGTCGCCGTACACGTCCGCGCGCCGCGCGCGTGCCCCGGCGCGCCCCGGCCCGGGAATTACACAACCCGATTTCGGAATGCCGGTTCGCGTTAGCCCGTTCCCGCCTGGAAATCGGTGACGCCGCCGCCGGCTACTCGGGACGGCGGTCGCGGCCGTTCGGGAGCTCGCCCGAAGTGGTCTCCTCCAGAAGGGCGGTGTACTTCCGGGAGAGCTCCTCGTACCGCTCGTCCGCCCCCTGCCCGGCGCGCTTGCGCCGGGTCATGACGTACAGCGCGAGCGGCCCGGTGATCATCGAGACGACCGGGATCAGCGGCCACCACGGCATGGATCCTCCCCTGGGTGCGTGGTGCCCCGGCAACCGGCCCGGCCCACCTGGTCGCAGCGTATGCCCTTGCGATCGGATCGCCAACGCCCCACCGCCCGGCGGCCTTTGGGACGCCCCGGCGTCACCGGACGTTTTCCTCCGGGCTCTGGACGCCACCGCATCTTCGAATCTAAGTTCCCGTCTCAGAAGTGGATGTGGGCACGCCACCGACTCTCTGGCATGCCCAACGCCTCCATTGCGCAAGGCCGTTGTGCACGCGACCCCGATGCTGAAAGGCCACGGTGAAGACAGGCACCTCAGCGCCCGACAGCGCTTCCCCGGCACCCGGCACCGGCAGACCCCGGTTCCTCGTGCTCGGCCTGCTCGCCATCACCGACGGCCAGGACACCGTCGTACTCCAGCCCTCCCGCCCCGCCTCGCTGCTCGCCGCCCTGCTGCTCCACCCCGGCGCGGTCGTCGGCTCCGAGCTGCTCCAGCGTGTGGTCTGGGGCAACCGGCCGCCGGCGGGCGGCAGATCGGCGCTGCACACCTGCGTGCTGCGGCTGCGCCGGCTCTTCGCCAAGTACGGCGTCGCCGATCACGCCATCGAGGCCGTGCCCGGCGGCTACCGGCTGCACGCCGACGCCGGCACCCTCGATCTGCTGCACTTCCGCGAGCTGCTCGCCCGCTCGTACGCCGCCGACGACCCGGAGTCCGCGCTGCGGCTCGCCCGCGCGGCGCTCGCGCTGTGGGGCGAACCCCTGCTGACCAACGTGCACTCCGACGAGATCCACCGCGACCTCGTGCCCCGCCTGGCCGAGGAGCGCCTCCTCGCGGTGGAGCGGGTCTTCGACGGCGAGTTGCGCCTCGGCCGGCACCGCGAGCTGATCCCCGAGGCCCGCGAGGCCGTGCGCGCGCATCCCGGACACGAGGGGCTGTCCGCCCTGCTCGTCGAGGCGCTGTACCGCTCCGGCCGGCGCGCCGAGGCGCTCGCCGAGTACCGCAGGATCCACGCCCACCTCACCGAGGAACTCGGCGTGGAGCCGGGTCCGGTGCTGCGCGCACTCCAACTAGCCGTCCTACGTGGCGAGTTGCCCGAGGGGCGGAGCGGGTCGCTCGCCCAAGGCGCGCCGGCCGCGTCGCTGCCGTCCGGTGCGCGGCCCCTGCCCCTGCCGCTGCCGGTCGGGTCCGGCGGGTTCGGCGGGTCCGGCGAGGCGGACGGGTACGGCGGGTTCGGCGGGTCGGGCGGCCTTGGTGGGTTCGACGGGTTGGGCCGGCCTGGCAGGGCCAGTGGCTCCGGCGGGTTGGGCGAGCCCGCCCTCTCCGATGGGTCCGGCGAGCCGTCGTCGGCGCTCGGGCGGGGCTCGCCCGACGCCCCCGGTGCCCCCGGCGCCCTGGTGCTCAGCTCGCTCGTGGACGCCGGGCTGCTCCAGGAGGACCCCTCCGGCCGCTACCGCGTCCACGACCTGCTGCGCCTCTTCGTCCAGGCGGCCGGGGCCAGCCTCCCCGGCGCCCCCGCCGTTCTGCACGATCCGGTGGACCTCCCCGACTCGGCCGCCGGCCGGACCTCTCCGTGAGCATCGAGCCGAACCTCCCCGTAGCCTCGAAAGGTCTCCCCGCCCATGCCCCACGCACCCGCCTCCTACGAGGAGATCGCGCAGTCGCGGCCCCGCATCCGCCGGGACGTCCTCTACACCCGGACCCCGGACGGAGTGCTTTTCCACAACGCGCACGGCGGGTTCAACCTCCGCACCCGCAACGCGTACCGCTTCGCCACGCTGATCGTGCCGCACTTCGACGGCGAGCGGCGGGTCGAGGAACTGTGCGCGGGGCTGGGGGACAGGCAGCGCGACATGGTGGTCCAACTCGTGCGCGCCCTCTACGCGCGTGGCTTCGCGCGGGACGCCGGCCCCAAACCCCCGGCCGACGCCCTCCCGCCACAGGTCGGTGAGCGTTTCGCGCACCAGCTCGACTACCTCGACCACTACGCCGACGACGCGACCGGGCGGTTCGCCCGCTTCCGCGCCACCCCGGTCGCCGTCCTCGGTGACGACGCCCTCGCCCGCTGGGCTGCGCTCGGCCTGCTGCGCAACGGCTGCGGCGCCGTCGCCATCACCGAACCCGCCTCGCTCTACGGCGAGTTGTGTGCGGAGCGGCACGGGGTCGAGGGCAGCGCGGACATCGACGCCGAGGCCGCAGCGCTCGCCGGGGCGGGCTGCGCCCCCCGGCTCGTCCGCCTCGGGGAGGCCGCCGACGGCACGTACGGCTGGGCCGAACTGGAGGGCTGGGACACCGTCCTGGTAAGCCCCGCCGCCGGGCCCCGGCAACTGCTGCGGCTGCTCACCGAGGGCGTGCCGGCCGGGCGCCGGCTGCTCGGCGCGTGGACCTTCGGCGGCCGTGCCGTCATCGGCCCCGAGATGACCGCCGGGAGCACCGGCTGCTGGTGCTGCGCCGCGCTGCGGCTCGGCGCGGGCACCGACGCGGCCGGCAGCGCCGACCTGTGGGCGTCCGTCGGACCCGCCGCACCGCTCGGCGCGCCCGCACCCCTCATCGGCGGCCCCCTCGCCGGGATGCTCGGCAACCTGCTCGCCTTCGAGGTGTTCCGCCTGGTCACCGGGGCACTGCCCGCCGAGACCCGCGGGCGGATCGTCGTCCAGGACCTCGACTCCCTCGACGTGCTCGCGCAGCCGCTGCTGCCGCACCCGCGATGTCCCCACTGCTCCGCCGTCCCCGCCGGCGAGCCCGCGGAGAGCCCCGACGCCCTGCGCGCCGCCCACCCCGAAGACCGGTCCGCCGCCGCGCCCGCCGACGGCGCCGCCGACGAGGACGCCGCCCGTGCCGCGCTCGCTGCGCTGGAGCAGCGCGAGGTCCTGGTGGGCGAGGCGACGGGCGTCTTCACCGCGTACGCCGACGACGAGTGGGAGCAGACCCCGCTCAAGATCGGCACCGTACGGCTGGGCCTCGCGCCCGGACGGACGCGCACGGTGTCCGCCACCGACGTCCACCATGTCGCCGGGGCCCGGCTGAGCGCGGTCTTCCGCGCCGCCGAGGTGTACGTCGAACACGTCGTCCCGCCCCCGGTGCTGACGGCCGCCGCGCTGGAGGCCGCCGCCGGGAAGTGGACCCGCCTCGCCCCCGCCGAACTCTCCGTCTCCAGCGGCCTGGAGATGCCCGCCGAACGCCTCGCCCACTTCAGCGAGGCCACCTCGCTGCTCGACGGGCGGACCGTCCTGGTGCCCGCGGGCGCTGTGCGCACCATCGGCGGCTGGAACGGTGAGGGCCTGTTCGAGCGGACCTCCGCCGGCACCGGCGCCGCGGGCAGTCCCCGTGCCGCGCTCGTCCGCGCCCTGCGCACCGCGCTGGCGCGGGACGCGCTGGACGCCGCCGTCCGCCGCACGAACCCCGTGCGCACCGTGGACCCCGAGACCCTCACCGGCGACCCGGAACTTCTGTTTCTGCTGCGGTCGGCGGACAACCTCGGCGTCACGGCCGAAGTCCTCGATCTCGGCTGCCCGTTGCTGCCGGTGGTGCTCGCCCGGTTCACCGACCCGGACGGCGGCGAGGTGCGCTGGGCCACCGGCAGCGGGCTGCGCCACCGGGAGGCCGTCCTGGAGGCGCTGCGCGATCTGCTCGGCGCCGAGCAACTGCGCCGCGCGGCGGGTGAGTCCGACGGCGGCGACCCGCTGTGGGTGGACCTGGACGCGGCGACCCTCGTCCCCGGCGGCGTCGTACCGGCCCCCGGCACGGCGACCACCTGGGCCGCCGTCCTCGACGGTCTCGCCGAGGCCGGGCGGGACGCCTTCGCGGTGCGGGTCACCGCCCCCGACCTCGCCGCGGGCTCCGTGTTCGCGTCGCGTGTCGTGCTGGCCCGCGGGACGCGCCGTGCCCACTGACACCGTGACCGCGCCGCACCCCGCACCACCCCCGGCCGCCGGGCCGTGGGACGCGGTGTGTGCCGCGCTCACCACGGCCCTCGCCGGCCGGCCGGGCACCCCGCGCGCGGCGGTGACCCCGCTCGGCGTCCGCGACGAACTCGCCCACGAAACAGGGGAGTTCATGCATGATGCGATGCCGATTGGCCTGTACGGACACCATGCCGTGGTCGGTCCCGTACCCGCCGAGGGCGCGCCCGGCTGTCCCCGGTGCCTCGCGCGCCGCTGGCAGGCGGTACGGGCCGGATACCTGCGCGACGCGCTGGAACGCGGTGACGCGCCGCGGGCCACCGGGACCCCGCCCTGGCTGGCCGGCTTCACGGTGGACGCCCTCGCCGCCCTGGTCGCGGCGGCGGCCCGCGGGGACCGGGGCGGCCGGCACCCCTGGGTGTGGCTGCTGGACCTGGAGACCCTGCGCGTCTCCCGGCTCGCGCTGGTGCCCGACGGCGAGTGTCCGTCCTGCGGAACCCGCCTGGGCGACACCGCCGAGGGCGCCCGGATCACCCTGGACCCCGGCACCAAACACGACCCGGCCGACTTCCGCTCGCGCCCGCTCGCCGCGTACGACCTGGTGCCGGAGGCGTTCGTCAACCCCGTCACCGGCGCGCTCGGCCCCTCCTTCGCGCCCGACCTGGCCTCCGCGTCGACCTCCTCGGTGATCGGCGCCTTCACCACCCGTTCGGGCGACTACCTGCGGGAATGCTACTGGGGCGGCCACACCGGCTCCTATGGCACGAGCGTCCGCGTGGGGGTGCTGGAAGGCCTGGAGCGGTTCGCCGGGATGCGGGCCCGCGCCAAGCGGACCGTGGTCGCCGCGGCCCTCGACGACCTCGGGGACCTCGCCGTCGACCCGCGCGTCACCGGCCTGTACTCCGATGCCTTCCACGCCGCCGCCCCCGAGGTGCCGCGGTTCGCGCCGGACCGCCCGGTGGACTGGGTGTGGGGCTGGTCGCTGCGCGACGACCGGCCGGTCCTCGTGCCCGAGGTGGTCGCCTACTACCACGCGCCCGGCGGCATCCGGCGGCGCTTCGTCCAGGAGAGCTCCAACGGCTGTGCCTCCGGCGGCAGTCTGGCCGAGGCCGTCTACCACGGGCTGATGGAGACCGTCGAACGCGACGCCTTCCTGCTGGCCTGGTTCGGCCGGCTCCGGCTGCCCGAGATCGACCCGGCGAGCAGCACACGGGCCGCGACCCGCGCCATGGTCGACCGGCTGGCGATGTACGGCTACCGCGCCCGGTTCTTCGACACCCGGATCACCTTCCCGGTCCCGGTGGTGACCGCCGTCGCCGAACGCGTCGACGGCGGCCCCGGACTGCTCTGCTTCGGCGCGGGCGCCTCCCTCGACCCCGAGGCGGCACTCGCCGGCGGGCTCTGTGAGATCGCCACCGACGCGGTCAACCTGCGCCGCCGCACCGCCCGCGAGGCACCCCGACTGCGGCGCATGGCACGGGACTTCGACGAGGTCCGGGTGCTGCACGACCACCCGCTGCTGTACGGGCTGCCCGAGATGGGCCGGTACACCGACTTCCTGCTGCGCGACCGCGACGACGCCGAACGGGTGTCGCTCGCCTCCCTCGCCGCGGGGGAGGGCGCCCTGACGGCCGCCGCCGACCTGCGCACCGACGTGGCGGCTTGCGTCGCCGCCGTCGCCGCGCACGGCTTCGATGTCGTCGTGGTCGAGCAGACCTCTCCGGAACAACGGGAGTTGGGCCTGCACACCGTCAAGGTCTTGGTGCCCGGCCTGCTCCCGATCGACTTCGGCACCAGCCGGCAACGCGCCCCGCTGATGCCCCGGATGCGCACCGCCCTGCGCGAAGCCGTCCTGCGGGACGACGCGTTGACGCCCGCCGACCTCAACCCGGCGCCGCACCCCTTCCCCTGACCCGACGCACCCTCGCCCAGACGCCCCGTGTCCCGTGCACGGCTCGGCCGGCCTCGACCACAGACAGCAGAAAGGGAAGTGACCATGGGATACGCCCATGAGTACGCGACCGCGGTGATGCGGCGGGGCCGGATCCCCATGGAACCCGCCGACTTCGTGCCCGACTGGGCCGACCGCCCCCGCAAGGGCAAGTTCTTCCCCGGCGCCCCCGTCCTGCCGCTGCCCGACGGCGGCGGCTGCGCGGACGATGCCACGCTCGACCGGGGCCTGTCCGGGCCGCGCGGCACCGGGGCGTTCACCCTGCCGCTGCTCGGCGCGATGCTCCGCGACTCCTACGGGCTGACCGGCCGCCGGCTCGCCGTCCAGGCCAACAGCGACCTCGGCTCACTGCCGTACCACACCCACGCCAACTGGTCGCGCGGCACCTCCTCCGGCGGTGGCCTCTACCCCGTCGGCATCCACTGGATCAGCGGCGCGAGCGGCCCCCTCGCCCCCGGCGTCTACTACTACGACACCCCGCGCGACGCCCTCGCACGGATCCTGTCCGGTGATGTCACCGGCGAGGTCCGGGCCGCCCTCGGCGATCTCGAAGAGGCCGCCGGGACCGACCAGTTCCTGGTGCTGGGCGTGACGTTCTGGCAGAACGCCTTCAAGTACAACAGCTTCTCCTACCACGTCGTCATGATGGACATCGGCGCCCTGCTCCAGACCTGGCGGATGTGGGCCCGTGCGCACGGGCTGCACATCGGTGCCGCGCTCTGGTTCGACGAGCCCCGCCTCGGCCGGGTGCTCGGACTGGACCCCGAGCAGGACGGGGTGTTCGCGGTGGTGCCGCTGCGGTGGGCGAAGACGGACGAGCGGAATGCCGCTCCGGAGACTCCCGGCGCGCGGGTCCGCCGCGTTCCCGACGAGCGGTCCCGGCGCGTGCTGACCTTCCCGACCGTGCACGCGGTCCACGCGGCCACGCTGGAGGGCGCCGCCGACCGTCCGGCGCCCGGCACCCTGGACTCCGCGCGGGTCACACCGCCCGGACCCGGTGAGCGCGTCGCGCTGCCCGCACCGCTCGCGCTGGACGCGACCGTACGCCGGGCGCTGCGCGAACGCCGCAGCAGCTTCGGCCGGTTCAGCGCCGCGACCCCGCTGGATCCGGCCCGGCTGTCCGCAGCGCTGGCCGCGGCGGTCGCCGCCGGCACCCTGGACACCGATGCGGAGACGCCCGGGGCCGCACCCCTCACCCGGCAGTACGTCTTCGTCAACCACGTCCGGGACATCGCGCCCGGCATCTACGAACACGACTGGCGGACCGACGAGTTGGTGCTGCTGAAGGCCGGCGACTTCGGCGGCTTCCTCCAGGAGAACTACTTCCTCGCCAACTACAACCTGGAGCAGGCCGCCGCCGTCCTGGTGCCCGCGGCCCGTACCCACGCCGTGCTGGACGCGGTCGGCGACCGGGGCCTCCGGCTCGTCAACGCCGTCATCGGTGCCACCGCGCAGGCCGTGTACACCGCCTCCGCCGCGGCGGGCATGGGCTGCGGTGTCGCGCTCGGCTTCGACTGCGTCTCCTTCGCGGAGGAGCTCGGGCTCGCCGCACGCGGTGAGATCCCGCTGCTCGTGATGATGATCGGCAACGAGGCCCCCCGCCCGGCCGGATACCGCTACGACATCGTGGCCCCGTGACCCGAGGACCCCGCCCCGCCACCGGGGCGGCCGCACATCCCACAGGAAAGGGGGAGGGCGTGAGCCCGACCGCCACCACCCCGACCGCGGACGTCCCCGCGGAGAACGGTCCGGGGCCGGACACCTCGGTCTCACCTTCCGCCATCCCGGCCGCGGCCGCCCCGCCCCCGGCTTCCGGCGCCCCGGCCGTGGGTGCGTCGGCCCCGGTTTCCGGCGCCCCGGCCGAGGGTGCGTCGGTCCCGGTTTCCGGCGCTCCGGCCGCGGACGCCCCGCCCTCGGTTTCCGGCGCTCCGACCGCGGCCGCCCCGCCCCCGGCTTCCGGCGCCCCGGCCGCCGGTGCGTCGGCCGAGCCCTGGGGGGACGGCCCCGCCAGGACCCTGCACCACCGTTTCATGCTGCGCGTCGCCGGCCTCCCCGTGGACACCGTCCTCGCCCTGCGCGCCCCCGAGGCCGCCGACTGGGCCGCCAGGACCGCCGCCGAGCAGGACCGGCTCGCCGCGCTCGGCGCCCGGCTCAGCGATTCGCTCTCCGCCGCGGTCGGCGCCACCGACGACGCGGCGCTGCGCCGCCGGCTGCTCGCCCTGCGCCGCCAGGTGTTCAACAACCGTCTGCCCGGCGACCTTCCGGCCGCCCGTGCCCTCGCCGAGGGGCTCGGCGGGGGCACCGGAGCCGATCTCGCCGAGTGGCTGGCGGCCCGCGTCCGCTGGGAGGAGCTGCGGGCCGAGGGCGAGTCCGTGCTCGCCGCCGGGTTCGGCCGCACCCGTGCCGCGCTGCGCGAGCTGGCCCTGGACGACCGGCTGCGCCGGGGCCTGCTGCTGGCCTCGCCCACGCTGGAGGAGCGGCTGGACGCGTTCGCCGCCGACCCGGCCCCGGTACCTGGCAAGCGCGCCCGCAAGATGGAGCGCTCCCTGCTGTCGTACGTCTACCGCACCGCCTGCAAGACCAGCCCCTTCAGCACGCTCACGGGCGTCGCCGTCGGCCGGTTCGGGGACGAGGTGGACGGTACGGCGGTCACGCGGGTCGGCGACGACTGGACGGGCCACCCCCGGCTGAACGTGGTCGCCCTCGCCCGCCTCGCCGAACTCGTCGCCGCCGAGCCCGGACGCCGTGCCGACCTCCCGGTCGCCCTGGCCACCGGCTGGAAGCTGGACGAGGACCGCGTCCGCTACGTCCAGCGGGCCGTCACGGCGGGCGACGACAGCGCGGCCGTCAGCTTCGACGCCGCCCAGGACCGGCTGTTCTTCCTGCGCCGCCAGGGCACCCTCGACGGCATGCTGGCCCTGCTGCGCGACCAGGAAGGGCCGCTCCGGTACGGCGAGTTGGCGCTTTGGCTGGCCACCACCGGGGCCGGCGAGGACGAGGCCGAGCACTATCTCACCACCCTGCGCGACCTCGGCATGCTCCAGCTCCCCAGCCTCGCCACCGGCGTGCACAGCGGCGATCCGGTGCGCGCCTTCCAGGACTCACTGCGCGCCCTCGACCGGCCGTGGGCCGGGGAACTCGCCGCCCGCCTGGACGGACCCGCCCGCACCCTGGCCCGCTTCCCGGAGGCCGACGTCCCCACCCGCCGCACCCTGCTCCGCACGCTCAGAAGCGAACTCCTCTCGCTCCAAACCGAATTGGGCGCCGAGCATCCGTCCCTCCCGCAGACCCTCGTCTACGAGGACGTCTCCGCCGGCACCACCAGCGCCGGCCTCGCCGAGTGGACACGGCTCGCCGAGGGCCCGCTGCGTTCGCTCGGGCGGCTGCTGCCCGCCTTCGACGTGGCGCTGCCCCAGCGCCTCACCCTCAAGGGCTTCTTCCTCGCCCGCTTCGGCCGCGGCGGGCGCTGCGAGGATCTGCTGCGCCTGGTGCACGACTTCCACGAGGACATCTTCCGCCAGTACCTCCAGTTCACCTCCGCCAAGGACGACTTCCTGCCGGACGGCGGCCACGCCCCGGAGGAGAACTGGCTCGGGCTGCCCGAGATCACCGCTCTGGACCGGGCGCGGGCCACCTTCACCGCCCGCATGCGCGAACGCTGGGCCGAACTTCCGTCGGACGCAGAGGAGTTCGTACTGGACGACGCCCTCGCCGACGAAGTCGCCGGCGCCCTCGGCGCCGCCGCCCCGGCGTTCCAGCCGTACAGCCACTTCCTCCAACTGGCCCGCCGCGACGGCGACCCCCTGGTCGTCCTCAACGACTCCTTCGGCGGTCTCTGCTTCCCCTTCACCCGCTTCACCCACTGCTTCGACGGCCCCGAAGGCCTCGGACTGACCGCCGCCATCCGCGCCGAGCTGCGTGAACTCCTGCCGCCGGGCGCCGTATTCGCCGAGGTCACCGCGGGCTCCGCGACCACCAACCTGAATCTGCACGGCCGACTGACCGACCACGAGATCGTCTGCCCCGGCGAGACCAGCACGGCGCCCGAGGAGGCCCGTCTGCACCTGGACGACCTGTACGCCGAGCACGACGAGGCCACCGACCGGCTGCTGCTGCGCTCCCGCCGCCTGGGCCGCGAGGTCGTCCCCCTCTACCTCGGCTACCTGGTGCCCATGGTGCTGCCCGAGATCCCGCGCACCCTGTTGCTGTTCTCCCCGACCGCCCGCCCCAAGCCCGACGTGTGGCGCGGCGTGCCCGCGGGACCCGAGCGCGCCGGAGTCACCCGGCGCCCCCGCGTCCGCCACCACGGCCTCGTCCTCCAGCGCCGCTCCTGGACGGTCGCCGCCGGACGCCTCCCGCTGCGTACGCCGGGCGTCACGGACGCCGACTGGTACCTCGGCTGGCACCGCTGGCGCACCGAACACGGCCTGCCCGAGCAGGTGTTCGCCACCGCCCACGAGGAACGCGACGGTGACGCGGCCGGCTGGTCCGGCTCCGCCAAACCCCAGTACGTCGACTTCGCCAGCCCGCTCTCGCTCACCGGACTCGAAGGTCTCCTGGCCGGCAGGCGCGCCCGGACCGTCTTCGAGGAGATGCTGCCCGGCGAGGACGAGCTGCACGTCACCTCGCCCCGCGGCCGGCATGTCGCCGAACTCGCCGTAGAGATGCTGCCCGCTCCGGCCGGCCCACCGAGGAAGGACGAAGCCCGATGACCGCACCCACCCCCGCCGCGGACACCGCCTCCGCCGTGGACACCACCACCGAGGGCGCGCCCGGCGACTGGCTCGCGGTGCACGTCTTCTACGCCGCCAGCCCCCGCCCACTGCTCCTCCAGTGCGTCAAACCCCTGGTGGACCAGCTCACCCAGGAAGGGCTGCTCGACGGCTGGTTCTTCATCAACTACTGGCTGGAGGGCCCCCATCTGCGGCTGCGCCTGAAGCCGGGCAGCGCCGCCGACACCGAAACCGTCCGGGAACGCACTCACGCCGCCCTCGACGCGTTCCTGCGCGAACGCCCCGCCCTGTACGAGGTCAAGGCCGGCTTCTTCGCCGAGCTGTACGAGACCCTGTTCACGCTGGAGTACAGCGAGGAGGAACGCGCGCGATTCGTCGGCCCCGACGGACGGATGAGGCTGCGCCCCAACAACACCTACGAGGAACGGTCTTACGAGCCGGAGTACGGCAAGTACGGCGGCCCGGCCGGCATCGCGCTCGCCGAGTGGCACTTCCAGCACTCCAGCGGCCTCGTCGTCGAGGCCACCCGCACCATGAACCTCCATCTGCGCACGGTGCTCCTCGGCCTGTCCGCCCAGCTGATGATGGTCGTCTCCGGCACCTTCCTCGCCGACGACGAGGCCCTGCTGACCTTCCTCGACCGCTACCACGGCTTCTGGAACAACGCGTTCAGCACCACCAACTACACCACCGACAAGGGCTATGAGCGGGCGTACGACGCCATGGGCGACCGGCTGCCCGAACGCTTCCGGCACATCCGCGAGGCGGTGGCCCGCGCAGAGCTGGAGCGGCTGCCGGCCTTCCTGCGCGGCTGGGCCGTCCACTGCGCCGAACTGCGCGACCGCGCAGCCCACTTGGCGAAACGGGGTGAGCTGGTCTTCCGCTCCTTCGACGGCACCCGCGACATCCACGCCACCGAGCCGGCCCACGCCCTGTCCATGCTCCTGTCGCCCTACGCGCACATGACCAACAACCGGCTGGGCATCACCGTCCGCGACGAGGCGTTCCTCTCCTACGTCCTCGCCCGCGCCCTGCGCGACGGCGCCCCCGAGGACACCAGATGACCACCGACACCTTCCTGGCCGCCCGTCCGCGGCTGCACCCCGACATCGTCCTCGGCCCCAGCCTGCTGCGCGGCCCGAACCGCATCCACCTGCTGAAGGACCCGCGCACCGGACGGCGTCTGGAGGTCGGCCCCAAGGAGCACTTCATCATCGCCCGCCTCGACGGCACCCGGTCCCTGGCGGAGATCGGGCACGCCTACGCGGCCGAGTTCGGCACCCGGCTCGGCGAGGCCCAATGGGGGCAGATGCTCCGGCTGCTGGGCACCCGCGGCCTGCTCGACGGCGGCCCCGCGCCCACCCCGCCCGCGCCGGTGCCGACCCCCGCCGCGCGGCCGAGCGGCCTCCTCGCGGGACACACCCGGATGGTCGCCGACGCGCCCGCCCTCATGGACCGCCTGCACCGGCTCACCGCCCTGGACCGCAGGGCCGCCCTGCTGGCCGTGCTCAGCGCGCTGGCCGCCGGCGTGCTCGCCGCCGTAGCCGCCGACGCCGGGACCCTGTGGCGGCAGACCGTGCACACCGCCGAACAGCCCGTGCTGCTGATCGCCGTCGGCTGCGTCCTGTGGTGCAGCCTCGCCCTGCACGAGCTGGCCCACGGCCTGTTCGCGCGCACCTGGGGCGGCCGGGTCAGCGAGATCGGGCTGCGCTGGATCCTCGGCGCCACCTACCTCTACTGCCAGGTGGACGACGTCCAGTTCCTCGGCAGCCGGGCTCGCAAGGTCGCCACCGCCTGCGCCGGCGTGCTCGCCAACCTCCTGTTCCTGGTGCCGTTCTACGTCGTCTGGCTGCTGCTCCCGGCCGGCGCCCAGGCCCGGCCCGCCCTCGGCGCGCTGCTGCTGCTCGGCGTCGTCACCGGCCTCGCCAACCTGCTGCCGCTCGCGCCGCTCGACGGCTACCGCGCCCTCGGACACGCCCTCGGGGTCTCCGGTCTCGCCGAGGGCAGCCGCGCCTTCACCGCCCTCGCCGCCCGCGCCCTGCTGCGCCGCGGCCCCGGCCTCGGCGCCTACCCGCCCCGGCTGCGCCTGCTGTACGGCGGATTCGCCCTGCTCACGGCCGTACAGACCGCCGCGCTGCTCGCGCTCGCCGGAGCGGTCCTGCGCCATCTGCTGCCGGAGCGCATGGCGGCCCTCGCCTGGTCAGCGCCGACCGCACTGCTCGCCGCCGTCCTGCTGGTGTGGGCGCTCGGCGCGGCGGGGCGGCGGCTGCGCGGGCGCCGTACGGAAGGCCGTACCGAGGACCGCGCCCAGCACCCGGCCCAGGGCAGCACGCAGCACCCTGCCGGGGGCCGCGCCCAGAACCCTGCCGGGGACCGCTCCCAGAGCGCTGCCAGGGGCCGCACACAGGACCCTGTCGAAGGCCGGACGCAGGGCCCCGCGCGGTCCGCCGCACCCACCTCCCCGCACACGGACCCCGGCCAAGTAGCCGCTGCCCGTACCCCGTTGGGTCCCGCAAGGAAAGGCGAAATGAACGAACCCCACGCACAGGCCGGGACCGCGCCCGGACCCGCCGCCACCACCGAGCCGGTCGTCGTCCTCGACGGCGTGATCAAGCGGTACGGAGACGTCACCGCGCTCGACGGCGTCTCCCTCACCGTCCGGCGCGGTGAGTTCTTCGGCATCCTCGGGCCCAACGGTGCGGGCAAGACCACCCTGGTGGAGATCGTCGAGGGCATGCGCGAGGCGGACGGCGGCACCGTCAGCCTGCTCGGGCAGAGCCCCTGGCCACGGGACACCGTGCTGCTCGCCCGGATCGGCGTCCAGACCCAGGCCTCCGCGTTCTTCGCCCGGCTCACCGCGGGCGAACACCTGCGCACCGTCGCCGCGCTCTACGGCATGCCCCCGGACACGGTGCGCACCGCCCTGGAGCGGGTCGGGCTCACCGAGAAGGAGAACGCGCGCGTCGACCACCTCTCCGGCGGACAGCGGCAGCGCCTCGCCATCGCCGCCGCGCTGCTGCACGAGCCGGAGCTGATCTTCCTGGACGAGCCCACCGCCGCCCTCGACCCCGAGGCGCGCCGCGAACTGTGGGCGCTGCTGCGCTCGTTGCGCTCCGAGGGCCGCACCATCGTGTGCACCACCCACCACCTGGACGAGGCCGAGGCGCTGTGCGACCGGGTGGCGATCGTGGCCGGCGGCCGGATCGTCGCCCTCGACACACCGCGGGGCCTGATCCGCGCGCTCGCCGCGCCCGCCCGACTCCTGCTCCCGGCGAGCGAGTTGACGCCCGAGGCGGCGCTCGCGCTGCCCGGCGTGGACCGGGCCGGCGTCGAAGGAGACGAACTCGTCCTGGAGACCTCGGCCGTCAACCACGTCCTCACCGCCCTCGGTGACCTGGTCGACATCGAGTCGGTCACCGTGCGCACCGCCACCCTCGAAGACGCCTACCTCAGCCTCACCGGCCATGGAACGGAGCACCGCAGTTGACCGCCTACGCCGCACTGACCAGGGCCGGTTACGCCGCGAGCGTGCGCGACCGTACGACCCTCTTCTTCACCTTCGCCTTCCCGCTCGCCTTCCTCGTCCTGTTCGGCCTCATCTTCCGGGGCCAGCGCGTCAACGGCGGGATGGCCTCCATCAACTACACGGCCCCCGGCGTCCTTTCCTGGGGCGTCGGCAACGCGTGCGTGTTCTCCGTCGGGTTCGCCCTGATGCAGTGGCGCCGCGACGACCTGCTGCGCCTCATCTGGCGCACCCCGACCCCGCTGCGCTCGCTGATCGCCTCCCGCTGGACCCTGGCGCTCGGCGTCGCCGCCACGCAGACGGTGCTGTTCACCGCCGTGGCGCTGCTGCCGTCCTTCGGACTGAAGCTGAACGGCTCCTGGTGGGCGGGCATTCCGCTGCTGGTGCTCGGCGTCACCGCGTTCCTCGCCATGGGCCTGGTCGTCGGCAGCCTCGCGAACACCCCGGAGTCGGTGGCGGCCATCGCCAACCTGGTGATGGTGCCGATGGCCTTCCTGTCCGGCTCGTTCTTCCCCGACGACCTGATGCCCGGCTGGCTGCGCACGGTCGCCAAGGTGCTGCCGCTGCACTACCTCAACGACGGTCTCACCGACGCCATGGGCGGCCGCGGCGACCTCGGGGACATCGGCCTGGACTGCGTCGGACTCGTCGTCTTCGCCCTGGTATTCGGCCTGATCGCCACCCGGATCTTCCGCTGGAGCAACCGGACATGAGCACCGTCACCGCCCCCGCTCCCGCCCCGGCGACGGCGCCCCTGGAAGCCGCACGCGCGACCCTCCAGGACCTCCTGGCGGCCCGCGCCGCCGCGGCGGGACTGCCCGCCCCGGCCGTCTCCCGCATCGGCGACACCAACGTCCTCGGCGACCGGCCGGTCCCGACCGGGCCGGTGCCCCCGCACACGGCGGCCATCCATCTCACCGCACAAGCAGTCCTGTTGGGCCCCTGGGGCGGCATGACCGAGGCGGGCCGGGCCTGCGGAACCTGCCTCGCGATGCGCCGCCAGCGGCTGCGCACCCGCACCGAGCGCGACGCGCTGGAGACCGGCACCGAGACCACGGCCGCCGGCCGCTGGCCCGCCCTGCCCGACCACCTGGTGGACGCCGTCTGGTACCTGCACCGGCTCATCGCCACCGGCACGGCCCGGCACGAACCCCCCGGCCCGGACGTCGAGTTGCCCCGCGTCACCGAACTCGACCTGGTGACCCTCCAGGTCCGCACCTTCCCGCTGCTGCCCGACCCCATGTGCCCGCACTGCCGCCCCGCGACCGCCGGGGCCGTGGCCGACGCGGAGGCCGAGCACGCCGCCGGGCCCATGACCTCCCGGCCCAAGTCCGGTCCGGACACGTACCGTTCGGGCCACCCCGGCGACTTTCCGTTGCCGGTCAAAGGGCTCGCCAACCCGGTGTGCGGGGTGCTGGGCGGCGGCACCTGGATCGACGTGACCTCGCCCACCACCGCGCCGGTCGCGGGCAGCGTCTTCATGCGGGGCTACGCCGGCCTCACCGACGTCACCTGGAGCGGCCAGGCGAACTCCTTCGCCCGTAGCCGTGAATTGGCCTTCCTGGAAGGGCTGGAGCGGTACGCGGGCACCCACCGCCGCCACCGCGCCCCCGTCGTCACCGCCGCCTACGACGACGTCGGCGACCGCGCCCTGGACCCCCGCGCCTGCGGACTGTACGCGCCGCGCACCTACACCGAGGACCCGATGGTCGAACCCTTCGACCCGGCCCGGCCGATGCCCTGGGTCACCGGCTGGTCGCTGCGCGAGGAGCGGCCCGTGCTGGTGCCCGCCCGGCTCGTCTACTACAGCGCGGGCACCCGCGAGGACAACTTCGTCTTCGAGTGCTCCAACGGCTGCGCCACCGGTGCCAGCCTGGAGGAAGCGGTCTTCTTCGGCCTGCTCGAACTCCTGGAACGGGACGCCTTCCTGCTCGGCTGGTACGGCAACCTGCCGCTGCCCGAGATCGACCTGGACTCGGTCGGCGGTAGACGGGTGCGGGCGATGGCGGCCCGCGCCGAACTCCAGGGCTACGACGTCCATGTCTTCGACAACCGGGTAGACCTGCCGGTACCGGTCGTCACCGGCCTCGCCGTACGCCGCGACGACGGACCCGGCACCCTGGCGTTCGCGGCCGGCGCCTCCTTCGACGCGGAGACGGCCGTGGAGTCGGCGCTCTCCGAGATCCTCACCTACATCCCGCACCTGCCCCGCCAGGTCGCCGAACGGCCCGCCGAACTCGCCGCCATGGCCGAGGACTTCGACAAGGTCGTACGACTACCCGACCACGCCGCCCTGTTCGGGCTGCCCGCCATGCGCGAGCACGCCCGCAGCTACCTGGCCCCGCCCCGAGTGGCCACGTTCGCCGAGCTGTTCACCAACTGGGAGCGGCATCGGCCCCGCACCGCCGATCTGCTGGACGACATCACCCTGCTGCGCGATCTGCTGGCCGGCGCGGACTGCGATGTCGTCGCCGTCGACCAGACGACGCCGGAGCAGCGGCGGATGGGGCTGCGCACGGTCGCCACGCTCGCCCCCGGACTGCTGCCGATCGACTTCGGCTGGCTGCGCCAGCGGGCACCGCACCTGCCGAGGCTGCGGACCGCGCCGTACCGCGCGGGACTGGTGGACGCCCCGCTGCGGGACACGGAGCTGCGGCTGGTGCCGCACCCCTTCCCCTGACGTGTCCCCGGAACCCGAGCGAGCCCCCGGAACGCGAAGGGTCCCCGGCGGGGCCGGGGACCCTTCCACCGACGCCGGACGTCAGGCGGTGCAGGAGGTGGTGCTGGTGGTGCTGGAGCAGGTGCTCGTGGAGGAGCAGCTCGTGGACGAACCGAGCATGACCTCGCTGGCGTCCGAGTAGTCGGTGATCTCGAAGGTCTCCGACTCGAGGTCCAGGATCTCCTGGGCGAGGGAGGCGAGGGCGTTGTCGGACATGACGACTCCTTCCGTTGCGGGGACGAGCGGTACGGCCGGTCGGGCGGTTCGGCCCACAACACCCCTGCCGCAGCGGGGGAGTCGCGGCCTGCCGGCACCCCACAGTTCTACGCGCGTCCGCGTGCACCCCCCTTGCCGTTCGCTGTCACCTCGCTGACACCCGCCCGAGGAGCCACTGACATGAGCACCGAGCACACCCGGACCACCCGCGAACTCCCCGGCGTTTCGGGTCTGTTGGCACCGGCTGCCGAGTTCTACCTCGACCTGCACCGCAACCCCGAACTCTCCGGCGCCGAAGGGCGCACCGCCGCCCGGTTCGCCGCATGGGCCGCCGCCGACGGCTACCGGGTGCTGCACGGCATCGGCGGCCACGGCGTCGCGGCCGAACTGCGCAACGGCGACGGCCCCGCCGTACTGCTGCGCGCCGAACTCGACGCCCTGCCCGTCGCGGAGGCCACCGGCGCGCCCTACGCCAGCACCGTCACCGCCGCCGGACCCGACGGCCGCCCGGTCCCCGTGACGCACGCCTGCGGCCACGACGCCCACCTCGCCTGCGTGGCGGCCGCCGGCCGCTGGCTCGCGGCCCGCCGGAACCTGTGGCGGGGCACCCTGCTCCTGCTCGGCCAGCCCGCGGAAGAGACCCTCTCCGGCGCCCGCGCCATGCTGGAGGACGGCCTCTACGAGCGCGTCACCCCGCCCGACGAGGTACTCGCCCAGCACACCGCGCCCTTCCCCGCCGGGATGGTGGCACACGCCGAGGGCCCGGTACTGGCCGGCAGCCGCACCCTGTCGGTGGCGTTCGAGGGCGACGGCGGCCACGCCGCCACCGCGCACCTCGCCGCCGACCCGCTGCGGGCCGCCGCCGGGCTGGTGACGCGGCTGCCGGAGATCGCGGCCGGTGAGAGCGATCGCCCCACCGTCACCGCCACCGCGCTGCGCGCCGGCGACGTCGGGCACCCCGGCAACGTCATCTCCGACCGCGCCGACCTGCTCGTCTCCCTGCGCGGCTTCTCCGGACCGGCCCTCGACCGCGCCACCGCCGAGGTCGCACGGCTGGCCCGCGCCGAGGCCGCGACGGCCGCGCTGCCGCCCCGCGTCACCGTCACCACCGTCTCCCGTTCCGGCGTCACGACGAGCGATCCGGAGGTCACCGCCCACGTCCGCACCGCCCACCGGTCCGCGTTCGGCACCGCCCGCGTCACGGCCTGGCCCCCCGCCCTGGCCACCGAGGACTTCCCGCTCCTGACCGGCTCGGGCGCGCATCTGCACGGCCACACCGGAATCCGCGGCTGCTACTGGATGCTCGGCGCCACCGGCCCCACCCAATGGTCCACCGCCCCCGGCCCCGACCCCACCACCAAACTCCGCCACCTGCCACCGAACCACTCACCCCGCTACCTGCCGAGCGTCCGCTTGACCTTGCAGACAGGCATCACGGCCCTGGTGACCGCGGCGCTGGCGCGGCTGGGACGGGGGTGACGAGGCGGCAACCCAGCCCCGTCTCCCCCCACCCCCGCCGAACCCATGCCCTCCGTCCCGCTCAGCGCTCTCCGTCACGCCCCGCCAACTTCTCCCGCTCCACCCCCAGTTCCCGCGCCAGCGCCTCGTCCGCCCATGCGCGGGCCCGTGCGCGGGGGATCGAGCCGGGGTAGGAGGTCAGCTGGACGGCGAGGCCGTCGAGGAGGGCGGTCAGGCGCAGGGCCGTGGCCGGGGGGTCGGGGCAGGTGAACTCGCCGGCGGCGACGCCCTCGGCGATGACCTCGGCGAGGGCCGCCTTCCACCACCGGTCCAGCTCGCGGGTGACCTCCCGCAGCGCGGGCTCGCGCAGCGCGACGGCCCAGCCCTCGATCCACAGCCGCCAGCCCTCGGCCTGCCCGGTCGGCGCGTACCAGCGCACCGCGGCCCGCAGCCGGCGCAGCGCGGTGGTCCGGCGCCCGAGCAGCTTGCGCAGTTGCGCGAGATCGTCCTCGGCGGCGTACGCGAACGCGGCGGCGACCAGCTTCTCCTTGGTCGAGAAGTGGTACAGCACCAGCGCGTTGCTCACCCCCAGCGCGGCCGCCACATCGGCGATCCTGACCGCCGCGACGCCCCGCGCCTCGATCTGTTCGACGGCGGCCCGCAGCAGCTCCTCCTGCCGCTCGGCCACGCTCAACCGCACTCTTGCCATCCGGTCACCCTAGTGCGCCGGGCCGGTACGCCCAGAGGCGCTCGGCGAGCACCGGCAGCGGGTCGGCCACCACGGCGTGGGCCGCGGCACGCGGCGTCCTACCGTCGGCACGGGCCCGGTCGAGGACCCGTGCCCGAGTTGTCGGATGGGCCGACCATAATGGGGGGTCCACCACTCAACCGGGAGGTACCGTGACCGGTCCGCGTTCCTCGACCTCAGGGCCCCGTGTGCCGCGCCCGGCGGCCTTCGGAGTGGACCCGGGCGGTGAGCGCCTGGCACGCATCCGCCGCTCCCCGCACTTCAAGGACGGTGTCTTCCAGAACCCCGGCGGCGCCGCGCGCACCCGGCCCTCCGGCTCCGCGGTGGACTTCGCGAAGGTCTTCTTCGACAAGGAGACCCGGCCGCTGCGCGCCCCCAGGGGCACCGTCCCGGTGCACCCCACGACCTTCGCCGACCTCGCCCGGCCGCCCGCCACGGGGCTGCGGCTGACCTGGATGGGCCACTCCAGCGTGCTCGCGGAGATCGACGGCCACCGGGTGCTGTTCGACCCGGTGTGGGGTGAGCGCTGCTCCCCGTTCCCCTTCGCCGGACCCAAGCGGCTGCACCCGGTGCCGCTGCCGCTCGCCGCGCTCGGGGACGTCGACGTGGTGGTGATCTCCCACGACCATTACGATCACCTCGACCTGCCCACCATCAAGGCGCTGGCCGGCACCGACACCGTCTTCGCCGTACCGCTCGGCGTCGGCGCTCACCTCGAACACTGGGGTGTCTCCCCGGACCGGCTGCGCGAACTGGACTGGCACGAGTCGACCCGTATCGGCGGGATCACCCTCACCGCCACCCCGGCCCGCCACTTCTGCGGCCGCGGCCTGCGCAACACCCAGCACACCCTGTGGGCCTCCTGGGCCGTCGCGGGGGAGGAGCACCGGATCTACCACAGCGGCGACACCGGCTACTTCGACGGCTTCACGGACATCGGCGCCGCCCACGGCCCGTTCGACGCCACGATGATCCAGATCGGGGCGTACAGCGAGTTCTGGCCGGACATCCACATGCGGCCCGACGAGGGTCTGCGCGCCCACCTGGACCTCCAGGGCGGCGCCCCGCACGGCGTGCTGCTCCCGATCCACTGGGGCACCTTCAACCTCGCCCCGCACCCGTGGGCCGAGCCGGGGGAGTGGACCAAGGAAGCCGCCGAGGAGGCCGGGCAGGCGGTCGCCCTGCCCCGCCCCGGCGAGCCCTTCGAGCCCGCAGGCAAGCTCCCGGCGGAGGCCTGGTGGCGCGGCGTGTCCGGCGAGGTGCGCCGGACCTGGCGCTCGGTCGGCGCACTGGTCGCGGAGCCGCCCAAGCGCGGCTGAGAAACCTCAGCCGCTCCCGGCAAGGCCCGCCGCCAGGGCCCGCAGACCTTCGAGATAGGTGTCCTCGGCGGCCAACGGGTCCCACTGGCCGGTGGGTTGAGCCAGGCGGGGCAGTTCGTCCGGGCCGGGATCGGTGAAGACCCGCTCCCGGTTGGTGGGGCGGTCGCCGTCCGCGCGCCCGCGGTTCGCCGTCGTACGAGACCGCGCTCTCCCCGAGGGTGTAGTACGAGATCTCCCGGTATCCCTGCGACGATCCGCTCGCGCGGCTCGGCGGGCAGCTCGCTCCGGCGCGGCGACCGCGCGGCGCGCTCGTCCGGCGGCAGGACGCGCCACGATCCGGCGGGCCGCCTCGCCGACACGGACGACCGGCACACCGACTCGCCGGCCTCCGGGTGCCTCTCCCAGCGGTCGGAACGCACATCGTGCCCTCACCCTTCGCCAGGGCACCCGACGCGCGCGTATTGAAGGCCAAGGGGAACACGCTCAGTGATATTCGGCGGTGCTCTGGGGTGGGCTTCCGGGTGGCTCGGACGGAGCGCAGGGGTGCTGGCGGGGGGTGAGTCGGGGCCCGGGACGAGCGGTCGGCCTTCCTGGCATGGTCGCTCTTTCTGACCACTTTTGATCGGATCTTATCGTTCCTTTTCGGGCCGATCGGGGGAGCCCGGCCCGGTTATCGGTCTTTCGTACGGGGCCTCATACCAGAGCGGGACGCTGGGCGGGGGAGTTTGGCAACTGCCCCTCGCACATGAGGCGGAGGCGACTACCGTGAGTGTCCGACCCCAGGCCCGACGGACCAGTACGAGGACACGCAGATGTCTCACCTTCGCGCACCGGGCACCCGTGCCGACCGCCGGGAGGGCGGGCGGCACGGGCGGCCGGTCGCCCGACCCGCTCCCGCACTGCCCGAGACGCACATACGGCCCCAGCTGATGCGGCTCGCCGTGCTGCCCCCGCTCGCGGTCGCCCTCGGCTGTACCGCCGCCGTCCTGTTCACCATCCGCTCCACCGGCGCCCGCACCGGCCCCGTCCTGTGGGCCGTGCTCGGCGGCGCGGTCGCCGTGGCCGTCGCCGGCATCCTGATCGCCGCCGTGGCCGCCGACCGCGCCGCCCGCACCGTCGCCGAGCGCGTCGACGACCTGCGCCGCACCGCCGCCCGCGGCGAGGCCGAGCTGCGCGAACTCGTGGACACCCTGCGCCGGGGGGAGGCCCCGGTGCAGCGCGTGTCCCGCCGCCGGCCGCCCGCCGACGCCGACGACTTCGAACTGCTCGCCGCCGACCTGACCCGCGCGCAGGACGGCGCCGTCACCGCCGTCCTGCGGGCCGCACAGCTCTCCAGCCACGCGGGCAACGAGCAGAAGCTCGAAGTCTTCGTCAACCTCGCGCGCCGGCTCCAGTCCCTCGTGCACCGCGAGATCTCCATCCTGGACGACCTGGAACACGAGATCGAGGACCCCGACCTGCTCAAGGGCCTCTTCCACGTGGACCACCTGGCCACCCGCATCCGGCGGCACGCCGAGAACCTCGCCGTGCTGGGCGGCGCCGTCTCCCGGCGCCAGTGGAGCAACCCGGTGAGCATGACCGAGGTGCTGCGCTCCGCCATCGCCGAGGTCGAGCAGTACTCCCGCGTCAAGCTGGTCCCCCCGATCGACGGCGAACTGCGCGGCCACGCCGTCGCCGACGTCATCCACTTGCTCGCCGAACTCATCGAAAACGCAACGGTATTCTCCGCTCCCGGCACCCAAGTGCTGCTGCGCGCGGGCCTCGTCACCTCCGGGCTCGCCGTCGAGGTCGAGGACCGCGGGCTCGGCATGCCCGTCGGCGAACAGAACCGGATGAACGCCCTGCTCGCCGACCCCGACCAGGTCAACGTCGCCAGCCTGCTGGCCGACGGCCGCATCGGCCTCTACGTCGTCTCCCAGCTCGCCCGCCGGCACGGCATCGGCGTACGGCTCCAGGGCAACATCTACGGCGGGGTCCAGGCCGTACTCGTCGTACCCGAGGCCCTGTTGGGGGCCCCGCAGGCGGAGCTTCCGGCACCGGCCGTCACCCTGCCGCCCACCCAGCCCCAGCCGGTACGGCCCGCGCCCGCGCCCCCAGTCGCGCCCGCGAGCCCAACGCCCGTTTCGAATAAGGAAGTTCACGCCCACGACGACCCGCCCCCGCTCCCCGTCCGCGGCGCCCACCGCGAGCGTCCCACCCCCGCCGAGGCGGCACCCGGCATCCGGGCCCGGCACCGGGCGGTGGTCGAGGAGCACCAGGGCGTCATGCCCACCCCGCGCGTCGACACCGTGCGCGGCACCATGGCCAAGCCTCAACTGCCGCGCCGCAGGGCCCAGGAGAACCTCGTCCCCCAGCTCCGCGGCGGCCCCGCGCCCCGCCAGGAGGGCGACACCCTCGGGGGGCACGACCCCGGACTGATGGCGGCCTTCCAGCGTGGCATCGGCCTCGCCGAGGCGGCCCACCCCGCCACGGACGCCGAGCACGGGAACGCCGGACACACCGGGCCCGTACCATCCTCCGCGCTCACCCCCGCCGAGCCGACGCGCCCGCGGGTCCCGCACCGGGAGCAGGGGCACTCCCAAGCCACGCTGATACAGGACCACTTGGAGCACGGCCACGCCGACGCGGCATCCCTGCCCGCCGGCCCGGCGGAGGGCGGCGCACCGACCGGCTGACCCCCGTACCACCGTCGACCCCCGTACCACCGTCGTGTAACACCCCCCAGTCCCCGAGCCACGACCCCCGATCACCAGCCGCCACCCGCAACCCCCAACTCCCCAGCGCCCCCCAGACCTTCGTACCCCAAGGAGTCGATCCACCATGGCGAGCGATGCGCCGACCGCTCACGCATCCGATCTCGACTGGCTGCTCAGCGGCCTTGTGCAGCGCGTACCGCACACCAGCAGCGCGGTGCTCCTGTCCTGCGACGGACTGGTGAAGTCCGTGCACGGCCTCGACCCGGACAGCGCCGACCACATGGCCGCCCTCGCCTCCGGCCTGTACTCCCTCGGCCGCAGCGCGGGCGTCCGGTTCGGGGACGGCGGCGACGTACGGCAGGTCGTGGTGGAACTCGCCGCCACCCTGCTGTTCGTCACCACCGCCGGCTCCGGCACCTGTCTCGCCGTGCTGGCGGGCCGCGAGGCCGACGCCGCCGTGCTCGGCTATGAGATGGCGATGCTGGTCAAGAGCGTGCGCCCCTATCTGGTCACCGCCCCCCGGCAACAGGCCGTCGAATCCACGGCGCCGAGGCATTGAGCGTGGCCGCGGCCGGCGACGGGCCCTGGCTGGACGACGCGGCCGGACGGCTGGTACGCCCGTTCACGGTCAGCAACGGCCGCACCGAACCCAGTGTCGCACTCGACCTGATCTCGCAGGTGATGGCCACCGGCGTCACCCCGCTCGGCTACCTCGGCCCCGAGCACGCCCAGGCGCTCGACCTGTGCCGGGCGCCCGTCTCGGTCGCCGAGGTCGCGGCCCACCTGAAACTGCCCGCCGCGGTCACCAAGATCCTGCTCGCGGACCTGGTCGACTGCGGGCTGCTGACCACCAAACCCCCCGCGTTCCGCCACACTCCCACCGACCGGTCCCTGCTGGAGGCAGTGCTCGATGGACTACGACGACAGCTCTGACCCGTTCCCCACCGCGCTCAAGATCCTCGTGGCGGGCGGGTTCGGGGTCGGCAAGACCACCTTCGTGGGCGCGGTCAGCGAGATCGCCCCGCTGAGCACGGAGGAGCTGCTCACCACGGTCAGCGCCGCGACCGACAGCCTCGAAGGCATCGAGAACAAGATGGAGACCACGGTCGCCATGGACTTCGGCCGGATCTCCCTCGATCCGGACCATGTGCTCTACCTGTTCGGCACCCCCGGCCAGGAGCGGTTCTGGTTCATGTGGGACGAGCTGTCCGAGGGCGCGCTCGGCGCGGTGATCCTCGCCGACACCCGCCGGCTCCAGGACTGCTTCGCCGCCGTGGACTTCTTCGAGGAACGCGGACTCGGGTTCATCGTCGCCGTCAACGAGTTCGACGGCGGCCACCGCTACGACACCGAGGAGGTGCGCGCCGCCATCGACCTCGACCCCGAGGTGCCGGTGGTGCGCTGCGACGCCCGGATCTCCAGCTCCGGCGTGGCGACCCTGCTGGTCCTCGTCCGCCACCTGCTCGCCCACACCCCGGAGCCCGCGCCGAGCCAAGGCGCCGCGCACCGGTGAACCCGACCACCGCCCACGGAGTTCCCCAGATGAGGCACCCGCACAGCGACGGAGCCCGGCCATGAGTTACGAGCCGCCCCGGCCGGTCCGCGGTCTGCTGCTCACCCCCGAGGACAAGGAGGCTCCCGCCCGCGTCCGGCGGCTGCGGGCGCTCGGCCTCGGGGAACGGACCGACCCCGCGCTCGACGCCTTCGCGGACCATCTCGCCCACCTCACCGGCGCGCCCTACGCCATGGTCAACTTCATCGGCGAGGAACGGCAGTTCTTCGCCGGGCTGCGCGTCCCGGCCGTCGCCCCCGTCCTGCGGGAGGACGGCAGCCCGGCGTGGTGGGGCCGCACGCTCCCCCGCGACCACGGGTTCTGCCCCCATGTGGTGGTCCGCCGCAAGGCCCTGGTCCTGGAGGACGTCCGCGACTACCCCCGGTTCGCGGGCAACCCGGTCGTGGACGAGTACGGCATCCGCTCCTACCTCGGCGCCCCGCTCCTCGACGGCACCGGAATGGCGCTCGGCACCGTGTGCGCCGCCGACACCGGGCCGCGCGCCTGGGGCAGGGAGGGGCTGGAGACCATCAAGGCGCTCGCCGCCGATCTCGTCGCCCGGATCGAACGCAGCGCACGCGACGGGCTGCCCATCTGACCACCGGCTCATATGACAAGAGAGCACCAAGGGGTGACAAGGGGGTGACAGGGGAGGCGTGAAGGAAAGCTGTGGCGGCGGTTAAGAAAAGCTCGATGGATTACGGCGCGTCGATACGGCAGATTGCACGGTGATTCCACTTCTCTGACCCTGTGCGGCGCGACCCTTCGGCATGCCCGCGCACGGGACCTCACTCACAGGAGCCGCACGCGTGAAGGCGCTGGTCAAGGACAAGGCGGAGCCCGGACTCTGGCTGACGGACGTCCCGGAACCCGCGATGGGGGCCGGCGACGTACTGATCAAGGTCCTGCGGACCGGTATCTGCGGCACCGACCTGCACATCCGGGCCTGGGACGGCTGGGCGCAGCAGGCGATCAGCACCCCGCTGGTGCTCGGGCACGAGTTCGTCGGCGAGGTCGTCTCGATCGGCCGGGACGTCACCGACGTCCAGATCGGCGACCGGGTCAGCGGCGAGGGCCACCTGGTGTGCGGCAAGTGCCGCAACTGCCTGGCCGGGCGCCGCCATCTGTGCCGGGCCACCGTCGGCCTCGGCGTCGGCCGCGACGGCGCGTTCGCCGAGTACGTGTCCCTGCCCGCGAGCAACGTCTGGGTGCACCGCGTCCCGGTCGACCTGGACGTCGCCGCGATCTTCGACCCGTTCGGCAACGCCGTGCACACCGCGCTGTCCTTCCCGCTGGTCGGCGAGGACGTCCTGATCACCGGTGCCGGCCCGATCGGCCTGATGGCCGCCGCCGTCGCCCGGCACGCGGGCGCCCGCAATGTCGTCGTCACCGATGTCAGCGAGGAGCGCCTGGAGCTGGCCCGCAAGATCGGCGCGACCCTCGCGCTGAACGTCGCCGAGACCACCATCGCCGACGGACAGCGGCAGCTCGGGCTGCGGGAGGGCTTCGACATCGGCCTGGAGATGTCCGGCCGGGCCGAGGCCATGCGCGACATGATCGCCAACATGACCCACGGCGGCCGGATCGCCATGCTCGGCCTGCCCGCCGAGGAGTTCCCCGTCGACTGGGCCCGGATCGTCACCTCGATGATCACCATCAAGGGCATCTACGGCCGGGAGATGTTCGAGACCTGGTACGCGATGTCGGTGCTGCTGGAGGGCGGCCTCGACCTCGCCCCCGTGATCACCGGCCGGTACGGCTACCGCGACTTCGAGGCGGCCTTCGCGGACGCCGCGAGCGGCAAGGGCGGCAAGGTCATCCTCGACTGGACCGCGTAAGTCACCCGCCTGGCGCAAGCCACCCGCATTGCTTAGGAGCTTCTGGCATGTTCGACACCGTCCGCGACGACCTGCGCGCCACCCTCGACGAGATCCGCGCCGCCGGCCTGCACAAGCCCGAACGGGTCATCGGCACCCCGCAGTCCGCCACCGTCAGCGTCACCGCCGGCGGCCGCCCCGGCGAGGTCCTCAACTTCTGCGCCAACAACTACCTCGGCCTCGCCGACCACCCCGAGGTCATCGCCGCCGCCCACGAGGCCCTGGACCGCTGGGGCTACGGCATGGCCTCCGTCCGCTTCATCTGCGGCACCCAGGAAGTGCACAAGGAACTGGAGGCACGGCTCTCCTCCTTCCTCGGCCAGGAGGACACGATCCTCTACTCCTCCTGCTTCGACGCCAACGGCGGTGTCTTCGAGACCCTGCTCGGCGAGGAGGACGCCGTCATCTCCGACGCCCTCAACCACGCCTCCATCATCGACGGCATCCGGCTCTCCAAGGCCCGCCGCTACCGCTACGCCAACCGCGACCTCGCCGACCTGGAGGCGAAGCTCAAGGAGGCGTCCGGCGCCCGGCGGCGGCTGATCGTCACCGACGGCGTGTTCTCCATGGACGGTTACGTCGCCCCGCTGCGCGAGATCTGCGACCTCGCCGACCGCTACGACGCGATGGTCATGGTCGACGACTCGCACGCCGTCGGCTTCGTCGGCCCCTCCGGCCGCGGCACCCCCGAGCTGCACGGCGTGATGGACCGCGTGGACATCATCACCGGCACCCTCGGCAAGGCCCTCGGCGGCGCGTCCGGCGGCTATGTCGCCGCCCGCGCCGAGATCGTCGCCCTGCTGCGCCAGCGCTCGCGCCCGTACCTGTTCTCCAACACCCTCGCCCCGGTGATCGCCGCCGCCTCCCTCAAGGTCCTCGACCTGCTGGAGTCCGCCGACGACCTGCGGGTGCGGCTGGCCGAGAACACCAAGCTGTTCCGCACCCGGATGACCGCGGAGGGCTTCGACGTCCTCCCCGGCGACCACGCCATCGCCCCGGTGATGATCGGCGACGCGGCGCGGGCGGGCCGGATGGCCGAGCTGCTCCTGGAGCGCGGCGTGTACGTGATCGGCTTCTCCTACCCGGTCGTCCCGCAGGGCCAGGCCCGCATCCGCGTCCAGCTCTCCGCCGCGCACTCCACCGCGGACGTCGACCGCGCGGTGGACGCCTTCATCGCGGCGCGCGCGGAGCTGGGGGCCTGACCAGGGGATTCCACCTGGGATAATCGGGGGCATGATCGAGGCACGGCGGCTCCACATCCTCCGTGCGGTGGCCGACCACCGCACGGTCACCGCGGCGGCCGCCGCCCTCTATCTCACCCCCTCCGCCGTCTCCCAGCAGCTGACCGCCCTGGAGCAGGAGACCGGCCACCGGCTGGTCGAGCGGGGCGCCAAGGGCGTACGGCTCACCCCCGCCGGCGAGATCCTGCTCGGGCACACCAACGTGGTCCTCGCCCAGCTGGAGCGCGCCGAGGCGGAACTCGCGGCATACGGCTCCGGCGAGGCCGGCACGGTCACCGTGGCGGCCTTCGCGACCGGCATCGCCCAGGTCGTGGCCCCCGCGGTGGCCCGCCTCGCCGGCACCGCGCCCGGCATCCGCATCCGGGTGCGGGACGCGGAGGGCGACGCCAGCCTGCCGATGGTCCTCGACCGGCAGGTGGACGTGGCGGTGGCCGTCGAGTACCGGGGCGCGCCGTCCGCGGACGACCCCCGGCTCACCCATGTCCCGCTCTACGCCGAGCCGTTCGACGCCGTGGTCCCCGTCGGCCACCGCCTCGCCGACTCGGCGGAGGTCCCGCTCGCCGAGCTGGCCAAGGACCCCTGGATCGGGCCGTACCCCGGCAACCCCTGCCACGACGTCGTCGTACTGGCCTGCGAGAGCGCCGGCTTCCAGCCCCGCCTCGAACACTCCTCCGACGACTTCCGCGCCGTGGTCGCCCTCGCCTCCGCCGACGCGGGCGTCGCGCTCGTGCCCCGCTCCGCGCTGCGCGGCATGGACCTCAGCGATGTGGTCGTACGACCGGTCGACGGGGTGGCCCCCACCCGCCGTGTCTTCGCCGCGGTGCGCCGGGGCGCGGAGGGGCATCCGCTGATCAGACCGGTGCTGACGGCGCTGGGCGGGGCGGCGCAGGGCTGACCACCGGGCATTGTCAGTGGCCGGCGCTACGGTGCGTGGCATGCCGGATGCCGAAGCTGTACGACGTATCGCGCTGTCCTTCCCCGACACCGCGGAGAAGACCGCCTGGAACATGCCCACCTTCCGGGTGGCCGGGACGATGTTCGCGACGCTGCCCGAGGGCGAGACGTCCGTCGCCGTGCGCTGTCCGAAGGAGGAGCGGGACGAACTGGTGCTGGCCGAGCCGGAGAAGTTCTGGATCGCCGGCCACGAGGCGCAGTTCGCCTGGATCAGGGCGCGGCTCGCGGCCCTGGAGGACGAGGCCGAACTCCGGGACATCCTCGCCGACTCCTGGCGCCAGGCAGCCCCGCCCCGACTCCAGGAGTCCCACCCGGAGTTGGGCGCCCCGCCGACCCGGTGAAATTCCCCGCGGCCCGGCGAGGGCAGTGGCCTGATCCCGGCCGGTCGCAAGGGAGGGAGTTGGGATGGGCGGGGCGGGGATGGGTGGGACGGGCAGCGCCCCCGGCCGTCCCCCTCTCACACCCCGGCGCGCGCCCCCAGGAACCCCCCGATCCGCTCCCGCAGACTCCGCGCGTCCAGGCCGTGCGCGGCGGTGTGCTCCTCGACCGTGCCGTACCGGCGCAGCTCCGTGCGGCCGACCCCGAGGCCGAGGACCCGGTGCGGGAGGTCCGCGAGGGCGTCGTTCACCGAGGCGGTCGACGTGCCCGCGAGATACGGCTCGACCACCACCACGTCCGTCCCCGCCGCACCGGCCGCCCGGTGCAGCCCTGCCGAGTCGAACGGCCGTACGGTCGTCGCGTACAGCACGGTCACATCCATGCCCTCCGTCGCGTCGAGCACCGCGTCCAGCAGCGGGCCCACCGCGACCACCACACCGGCCCGCCCCTCCCGCAGGGTCACGAACCGCTCGCCGTCCACCGGGTGCGCCCGCCGGTTGGACTGTACGGACAGCCGTACGTACACCCGTTCGTCACCGGCGGCGACCGCGTGCCGCAGCAGGGTCTCGGCCTCGTCGGGGTGGCCCGGCACATGCACGGTCCAGCCGTCCAGGGTGTCCAGCAGGGCCACATCACCCGGCGCCATATGGGTGAACCCGCCGGCCGGCCAGTCGAAGGAGGCGGCGGCGCTCACCAGCACCGCCCCCGTGCCCTGATGCCCGAAGTCCAGCTTGACCTGCTCGAACGGCCGCTCCACCAGGAAACTGGCGAAGGTGTGGACGACGGGCCGCAGCCCGGTCAGCGCCATCCCGGCCGCCGCCCCCACCAGCAGCTGTTCGCGGATGCCGACGTTGACCACCCGGTCGGGATGCCGGGCGATGGCCTCGGTGAAGGCGTCTTTGCCGATCTCGGCGAGGACGACCGCGACGCGCGGGTCCTCGTCCAGGAGCCGGGAGACGACGGGAGCGAAACGGTCGCGCATGGTGTCCATGGAGATGTCGCCCTTTCGGAGCGTGAGGGAAGTCTTTCGGGAAGTTGGGGCGTGCTCAGGCGTTCTTCGGCTCGACGCGGGCCACGACGACGTGCGGCCGCCCCGGATGCGGCGCGGTGAACGCCTCGTACAGGGCCGCGTGGTCCCGCCCGTCGACGGTCACCGCCGACCAGCCCGCGGCCTCGAACCGGGCGGCGATCCCGCCGGGCCGGGCGTGGCTGGCGGAGGAGTTGTCCACCACGACGGTGTGCAGCCGGTCCAGACCGGCGGGCCCCGCGAAGGCGATCGCCTCGTGGTTGCTGCCCTCGTCCAGCTCGGCGTCCCCGATCAGCACCCAGACCGCGGGATCGCCGAGGCCCTGGGCCCGCAGCCCGAGCGCGGTGCCCACGCCGATGGGCAGCCCGTGCCCGAGCGAACCGCTGCCGATCTCGGCCCCCGGCACCAGCACCCGGTCCGGGTGGTGCCCGAGCGGGGAGTCGTACCCGCCGAAGCCGGGCAGCCAGTCGACCGGCAGGAACCCCTTGGCGGCCAGCACCGCGTAGTACGCCATCGGACCGTGCCCCTTGCTCAGCAGGAACCGGTCCCGGCCCGGATCGTGCGCCCGCTCCGGCGTGACGCGCAGGACCCGGTCGTAGAGCACCCACAGCACATCGAGCGTGGAGGTGGCCGCCGGGCCGTGCTTCTCGTCCCCGGTCATCAGGCTCATCAGCCGGGGGAGGTCGGCGTACCCGTGGGTGCGGTGGTCGTCCGTTGTGATCGTCATGTACGACAGCGTGCAACCTCGACCAAACTCGAGGTCAACCCCCGACGTCGTGCGCGATCACCGAGCCGAGTGCGGTATTGTTTCTCTGCACGTTGCGACCGGCGAAACCGCAGGTCAAACGGCAACGGGACGTGGCGCAGCTTGGTAGCGCACTTGACTGGGGGTCAAGGGGTCGCAGGTTCAAATCCTGTCGTCCCGACTCGAGAGAGTCGCAGATCAGGGGCGGGTTTCGGAGCGATCCGAAACCCGCCCCTGATCATTTCTCGGGACCGAACAGGAGGGGATCAGCGTTCCCTGGTAGGCGCGATCGTCCGGGCCCGCCGAGCGCTACGGCGAGGTGGGCGGGTGTGGGGAGCGGAGCACGAGCAGGGTGATCTCGCTTGGGGCGAAGACGCGGAACGGCGGGCCCCAGAAGCCGGTGCCGCGGCTGGTGTAGAGGAGCGTGCGGCGGCCGTGGCGGCTGAGGCCTGCGACGGCGGGCTGGTCGATGCGGACCAGGTGGTGGAAGGGCCAGATCTGGCCGCCGTGGGTGTGGCCCGAGAGCTGGAGGTCGACGCCGTCGGCTGCCGCCCGCTCGATGAACTTGGGCTGGTGTGCCAGGAGCAGGACGGGCAGGTCGGGGTCGGCGCCGCTCAGGGCTCCCGCGAGGTGGGCGCGGTGGCCCGCCAGGCCGGAGGACTCGGCGGTGACGTCGTCCACGCCGGCGACCACGAGGGTGTCGCCGCCGCGTTCGAGGAGCAGATGACGGTTGCGCAGCGGCTCCCAGCCCAGTTCGTCCATCAGGTCGACCCAGCCCTGGGCCTCGCTGTAGTACTCGTGGTTGCCGGTGACGTATACACGGGCTCGGGTCGCCCGCACGGTTCCGAGCGGGGTGGCCTGGGCGCGGCGGCGTTCCGCCGTGCCGTCCGCGATGTCGCCGGTGTGGCAGACCAGGTCGGCTTCCAGGGTGTTCACCGTCTCGCACACCCGCGCCGACCAGCGAGCGCGATCGAGCGGGCCGTAGTGGGTGTCGGTGATGAGGACGACCCGGAAGCCGTCCAACCCCGCACCCAGCCGTGGGAGTCGCACGTCGAGCCGGCGGACGCGTGGCACGCGGCGAGCCTCGGCGTACCCCCAGCCGAGCAGTACGGCGCTGACGGCGAGGACGGCCCAGGTGACGAACCTGGCCCGGTCCTGACTCTCGCCGACGCCGGCCACGGTCAGGGCGAGCCGCAAGAGGACGCCGAGCAGGACGGACCAGGTGAACAGGACCCAGCTGATGCCCAGCAGGGTGTCACCGATGATCGCCGCCCGGTCCCGCTGGCGCCGGCCGTGGCCGCGCACCATGGCGAGCGGCATACCTACGAGGCCGAGGGCGCACAGGACGGTGCCGGCCAGCGTGCCGGGCAGCGGCCAGTGCTGGCCGGTGTACAGGAGCACCCAGCAGGGCACGGCCCACAGCAGGACAGGGCCGACCAGGGGGAGGTAGCGCATCAGGCGATGCAGTCGGCTCTGCCGCGGCGCTTGCGCTTCACCCTCGGCGGGCCGGGTGTCACTGGTGTCGGTCACGCTTCCCCTCCTGACCGGGTGGCCGTCTCGCGCACTGTATCCCGTCGCCTCGTGCGGTCCGGACCGGTGTTCACGGGCACGGCCCCCTGGGGCGAAGGGCTCTTTGGGAGGTGGCGCAAGACGCCGCCGCGGACACCTGCCTTGGCACGCATCGCCCCGCCGGCCGCGCGCTCCGCCGGCGCCAAGCGGGCGGTCTCGGCAGGGAGAGGTATACCAGCCGAAACGGAGCAGGATGATGTTGCCGGTGCCCCGGACCGGGCCCGGCGTGGCAAGGTGTGCTTACCCGCCCCACCCCGAACCCAGGGAGTGACCATGACCGCAGAGCCCGTGTCCACGGAAGGCTCGGAGCCGGCTGACCTCGAGACGCATCCTCTGGCGCCGGACAGCGAGGGCAACTACGACCTCAAGCGCAAGTTCCGCGAAGCGCTGGCGCGCAAGCGCGGTGCGCAGGCGGACGCCGCTGACGTTGCCGCCAGCCCCGATGGGCCGAAGGTGCGTGCGACGCGCGGCCCGGCTGCGAGCCAGCGGTCGTTCAGGCGCAAGAGCGGGGGCTGAGGCGATCAGTCCCGTGATCCGGCCGGGGCGTAGCCCCGTGCGCTGACAGCGCCGACGGTGAATGATCTCCGGGGGGTTGATGGCCAGGCGTGTGTGCGGCGATGTCCCGGTCGGCCCGCACGGCATCCCGACCCTGGCGCGCAGCATCTGGGAGCGGGCGGCGTCCAAGAGGCGGGCGCCGCTCTCGGATCGTTCGAGATGCGGGTCCCTGCTCCAGGTGAGTTCATGGTCATGACGTGGGTCCAGGCGTTCGCCGGAGCTACGCCGTGCCCGTTCGGAAGACCGCAGGAGGGCTGTCATGGCCGGCACCCCGGACACGACTCTCAACGGCAAGGTCGCCTTCGTCGGCGGCGCGTCCCGCAATCTGGGCGGGCTGATCAGCACGACCCTCGGTGCCGAAGGCGCCCTGGTCGCGGTGCACTACAACAGCGAATCCTCCCGTGCCAAGGCCGAGGACGTCGTCGCGCAGATCAACAAGGGTCCGGGCGAGGCGTTCGCCATCCAGGCCGACCTGACGGAGGTCGCCGAGGTGGAGCGGGTCTTCGACGAGGTGCTGAACCGGTTCGGCAAGCTCGACTACAGCATCAACACCGCCGGCATGGTGCTGAAGAAGCCGCTCACCGAGATCACCGAGGAAGAGTACGACCGTATGTTCGCGGTCAACTCCAAGGCCGCGTTCTTCGTGATGCGCGAGGCGGCGCGCCGGATCGAGGACGGCGGGAAGATCATCACGATCGTCACCTCGCTGCTCGCCGCGTACACCGGCCTGTACTCCGTGTACGCGGGCAGCAAGGCGCCGGTCGAGCACTTCACCCGCGCGCTGTCGAAGGAGCTGTTCGGCCGGAACATCTCGGTCAACAACGTCGCTCCGGGCCCGATGGACACGTCGTTCTTCTACCCCGCCGAGGACGACGATTCCGTCGCCTATCACAAGTCGTCCGCGATGAACGGCGAGCTGACCAAGATCGACGACATCGTGCCGTGGATCCGTCACCTGCTGACCGAGGGATGGTGGGCCAACGGCCAGACGATCTTCCTCAACGGCGGCTACACCACCCGCTGACCCCCTCGGACCGGGACCGGCCCCCCGGCCGGGCGCAGGCGGACGGGCAGGGCCACGTGCCCGTTGCTGATCAAGGTCGGCAGGGGCCGCAGTTCCCCCGCGGGCACCGCGAGCCGCACCTCGGGGAAGCGCGCGAACAACTGTCGCAGGGCGGTGGCGACTTCGAGGCGGGCGAGCGGGGCGCCGAGGCAGAAGTGGACGCCGTGCCCGAACGCCAGGTGGTCCTTGCTGGTCCGGGTGGCGTCGAAGCGGTCGGCGTCCTCGCCGTGCCAGTCCGGGTGGCGGTTGGCGGCGGCGTAGGAGGCGAGGATGGCCTCCCCGGCCCGGATCGTCCTCCCGTCGGGCAGCGGGATGTCCTCGACCGCGAAGCGCAGCGGCAAGTGCTTGACGGCCGACTCGTGGCGCAGGGTCTCCTCCACGACGTCGTCCCAGCCGCACCGCCCTGCCCGGACGTGTTCCAGCTGCGCGGGGTCGGTCAGCAGGGAGGTGACGGCGTGGTCGATGACGTTGGCGGTCGTCTCGTATCCGGCACTGATCATCAGCACCAGGGTGCCCCGCAGTTCGGCGGCCGTGAGGGAGCCGCCGTCGCCCTCTTCGTCGCGCGCGGCGATCAGCAGTGAGGTCATGTCGTCGCCGGGCGCGGCACGCTTCGCCGCGATCAGTTCGTCGAGCTGCCGGTAGAGGACGGCCGTGTTCGCCGTGGCCTCCTCGGCGGACAGGGTGGTGGCGAACACCCGGTCCACCACCGTACGCAGCCCGCTCGACCGGGCGGGGGAAAGGCCGAGCATGCGGCCGATGACCGCGATCGGCAGGGGGTACGCCAACCGCTCGCGCAGGTCGACCACTTCGCCGGGAGGGAGGGCTTCCAGGTCGTCGAGGATGCCGGTGACGAGGTCCTCGACGACGGGCGTCAGGGCGGCGATGCGGCGGGCCGAGAACGCCGGGGCGACCAGTCGGCGCAGCCGGCGGTGGTCGCTGCCGTAGGCGGTGAACATGTTCTCGACCGCCACCCAGAGAGCGAGCGGCCAGGTGGGGACGGCGGCGGCGAAGGCCGGCCAGTGCGCTCGCCCGTCCTTGGAGACGGCCGGGCTGGTCAGGAGCTGCTTGAGGAGGCCAGGTTCGCAGACGGACCACGCGGTCACCCCGAGGATGTCCACGGGGGTGGCCGCCCCGCGGGCGTGCAGCGTCCGGTGCTCGGCGTGGTGGTGGGGTCGAGGACGAGCGGCGGGTCTTCGGACACGGCCGGGGCTCCTTCGGCGGGCGGCGGGAAAGACGACGGGCCGGGCGGCGGGGAGAGGGGGCCGGCACGAGGCGGCACCCCGAACGGGCCTTCAACGCCTTGAGTGGGCGGGCGAGTTCGTCGTGCGGGTCACGAGCCGCGTGCCGCAGGGGAGGCGGAGTCCGGCTTCCCCCCGGCAGCCGGCCGTGCGAGCAGCGTAGAGCCCGCGCGCCCGGTCGTGGGACCGCGACCGGGCAAGATACGCCGGGATGACTTCTCGGCATCCGCTACGGCGAGTACCGCCGCCGCACCGCCGGCGCTGCGCCTGTTGCGTGGCCGGGACGAGAACCTCTCATCACAGGTCCTCGCCTCGCTCGCCCGCGTCCGGCGGCTGGACGTCGTCGAGCGGACGTAGCCGCTCGGCCTCGCGGCGGCCTGCCCCAGGGCGCCGCGCCTTCGACGTGCCGGCCCCCGGCCCCATGGCCGAAGGCCACCGCCGACTCCGTCACCGTCCCGCGCGCCCCCCACCGTCCACCACCCCGTCGTCGGCCGGTTCCCCGGACGCCGGGCCTCGCGTACCCCCGGTGCCCGAGGGGTAGAGGACGGACGTGAGGGGACCGGGGGAAGAGGGGCTGGACGCGGCGCGGGTCGCCGAGGTGCTGGTGGCGGGGACGCCGGGGCGGCGGGGGTCCGGCTACCGGGTCGGGGACGGGCATGTGCTGACGGCCGCCCATGTCGTCGCGGGCGCTGCAGCCGTACGGGTACGGTTCGACGCCGACCGGCCCGGGGAGTGGAGCGCCCCCGCCCGCGTCGTGCTCTCGGCCGGGGCCGCCGATGTCGCGTTGCTGGAGATCGAGGACGTACCGGCGGACCGCGCCGGTGCCGCACCGCCCCGCTACGCCGCCGTACCCGACGCGGACGTGGTGCTGCCCTTCAGCGCCATGGGCTTCCCCCGGTTCAAACTCCGGGAAGGCGCGGGCGCGGCCAGCCGGTACCGGGACTCCTGCCATGTCACCGGCACCGTCTCGGTCCTGTCCAACCTCCGCGAGGGCACCCTGGAACTGGCCGTCGCCGCCCCGCCCGCCGACCCCGAGCCGCACCGCTCCCCCTGGGAGGGCATGTCCGGCGCGCCCGTATGGTGCGGCGGCGCGGTGATCGGCGTGGTGAGCGCCCACCACCGGGCCGACGGAATCGGCAGGCTCGCGGCAAGGCGGGTGGAGCGGTGGTACGAGTCGCTCACCGCCGCCGAGTCGGACCGCCTCCAGCGGTACGCCGGCCTCCCCCCGCGCCCCGCGCTCGGCCTTGCCGACGGCGTCGAGGGGCGCCGCCCGGCCGTCGGTCTCGCCGGACTCCCCGCCGACCTACCGCTGCGCGAACTCGCGGAACTCGTCGACGCGTTGACCGCCGTACCGGCGCTGCGCGGCGGCAACGGCATGGGGCTCGTGCTGGACAGCATCAGCGACCGGGTGGCGGCTAACAGCCCCCGCGACCCCCGGCTGCGCATGGATGTCTACGGCATCGTGCGCACCTGTCTGCGCTATCCGGGCACCCTCGATCAACTCCTCGAAGCGGTACGGCTACTGGAGGGCCCCTCGCCCGAAGTGGACCGGGTGGACGGCGCGGCGGCCCGGCTCGCCCGGTTTCGCGGCTGACTCGATCTCGCGGCGCCGAAAGGCCGCAGGGTTGCGGGCGGTGCGGTGCTGGGTCATGCTGGTCAAGGCACTGATAGTGCACAACTGGTAGGTACGGGAGGGGACTTGGCAGCCGTGGAGCATCCGATGCCTGCCGTCGAGTCCGGTCTCGTCGATCTCTCGGGCATCTCCCTCGAAGCACTGCGCTCCATGGACGGCGGGACGTTCACCGAGTCCCTGGAGCAGCTGCTGCACCACATCGACGGGCCGCAGGCCATCACGCTGTCGTACAGCCCGTCCCGCTTCGACTGACCGGCGAGGTGATCAGCAGGGTGCTGTGGGGGACACGTGGCCGCTGACGCCACGCCGACGGGGGAACAACTGCCGTACCACCGGCTCTCGGCAACCGGTCTGCGGGCGCTCGCGGCCGGCGAGGGCGACGGCGCCGTCATCGCGGAACTGCTGCGCGCGGAACGCAGCCGCCGGCTCCTGCTGCTGCGCGCGCTGCGCAACGCGGCCCGCCCCGGCGACACCGGCCCGGACGGCACGGACGCCTTCGCGCAGGGCTGGGACCTGCTGGAACGCGCCCAGCGACACGCCCCTGAGGTGTGCGAGGACCTGCTGATGTCCCCGAACACCGGCATGTGGGTCTCGCTCGCCGTGCGCCGGATCAGGGGCCGGGTCTACGAGGACGCGCCGCACTGGGTGGTCATGGGCCATCTCGCCGCCCTCGCGGCCGCCGCCGCGGCACGGGCCGGGCTGGACTTCGACATCACCGTGCCCGTGCGCCGCGGCCTGGTCCCGCTGCCCACGCTGGGCTGCGCGGTCCTCGCCACCCCCGGACCGTGGGGCACCGCACAGGTCACGGGGCGCGCCGGCCGGGTGCGCGTCACCGGCGCGGAAGCTGCCGTGGAGGTCCCCGCCGACCCGGACCGGCGCACACGGGACTGGATACCGGTGCGCCGGACGACGCTGGGGACCGGGGGACGGGCGAAGCACCTGGTGCTGGAGGAACTGGACCCGTACCGCACCTTCCCGCACCCGAGCGAGCCCAGCCTGCTGCCCCCGGCGGAGGCGGCGTACTGGAAGTCCTCGCTCGCCGCGGCCTGGGACGTGCTGCTGCGCGACGATCCGGGGAGCGCCGACGCCATGCGGCAGGGCCTGCTGTCGGTGGCGCCGACCCCCCGGAGAGAAAGGTTTCGGCCGCATAGCAGCACGGCCGGGGACGCCTTCGGCGGCGTCACCGCGTCCCGCCCGGACGACGTCCCCCAGCTCGCCGCGACCCTCGTGCACGAGTTCCAGCACACCAAGCTCGGCGGGCTGATGCACCTGGAGCCGCTGACCGAGGCACCGGCGGACCCCGAGCCGCCCGAAGCCCTGCTCTACGCCCCCTGGCGCGACGACCCGCGCCCGCTCGGCGGACTGCTCCAGGGCATCTACGCCTTCTTCGGCGTGACCCGCTTCTGGCGCGCCCACCGGCACACCGCCGACCCGGCCTACGCCCCCCTCGCGCACTTCGAGTTCGCGCTGTGGCGCACCCAGGTGTGGGCCGCGCTGAACACGGTGGGCGGACACGAACGGCTCACCCCGCTCGGCCGGTACGTGGTCGAGCGCCTCACCGAGCGCTGCGCCGCCTGGATGGCCGACGAGGTTCCCGAGGCACCGCTGCGCCTGGCCGGGGAGGCCGCCGCCGACCACCGCGCCCGCTGGCGCGCCCACCACCTGCGCCCGCCGGCGGGGGCCGTCGAGGAAGCCGTCCGCGCCTGGCAGCGGGGCGCCCCGGAACCGCCGCCGGCGCTGGCCGCCCAGCCCCTCCTGGTTCCCGACCCCGAGGTCCGCTTCCTGGACAGCACGGCGGTCCTGGCCCGGCACCACCTCGGCGACCCCGGCGGAACCTGGCGGCGCCCCGGCGGCGTCGACGGCGCCGACCCGGCCGAACTTCTGCTGCTCCACGGTGAACACGCCGCGGCCCGCGCCGCGTTCACCGGCCGGCTGTCGGCCAAGGGGGCACCGGCGTCCGCCTGGCCCGGACTCGGCCGCGCCCTCGCGGCCGACCCCGGTCACCGGGCCGCCGCCGCTCTCCTCGGCCACCACCCCGAGCGCGCCCGCGCCGTCCAAGACGCGCTGGAGGCCAGGACCGGCCGCCGCGCGGACCCGGTACGCCTGGCGGCCTGGCTGGGGGCGTGACCCGGCACGGCCCGGTGGACGGCAATGCGGGGACCGGGCCGACCGGCGGGCCCCCGCCCCGCGTCACAACGGCAGCGGATCGATGTCGCAGTTGGCCCGCCCGCGCTCCCTGAACTGCACGGTCGCCGGGTGCCGCGTCCCCGAGTCCGACTGGAGGCGCGGGGCGTCCAGGACCCGTTCCATGCGGGCCAGGGTGTCCTCGCGCAGCACCCTGCACTCGGCGTCGGCACCGGTCGCGAGCAGGTCCAGGGACAGGTTGGCCGCGCAGGCCAGCGTGGTCGGGTGGTCCTCGCCGAACGACTCCCGGCACAACGCCAGCGTGTCCTCGCCGCGCCGCCGCGCGTCCTCGTGCCGACCCACGGCGGCCAGGTCGCTGGCCAGGTTGATGGCGCAGACGAGGGCCAGCGGGTGGCCCGCGCCGAGCCGGTCGGTGAGCGAGGCGAGCGCCGCCTCGTCCAGCCGCCGCGCCTCCTCGGGTCGGCCCAGCAGCCGCAGGGTGACGGCGAGGTCGATGTCCGCGGACAGGACGTGCGGGTGGTGCGGGTCGTAGATCTGCCGGTACCCCTCGCAGGCCTTCACGCCCCGTGTCCGGGCCGCCTGGAGGTCGCCGTTCTGCCGCAGCGCGATCGACAGGGCCAGCGCGGAGGCCAGCGACTGCGGGTGCGTCTCGCCGTAGCGGCGGGTGAACTGGGCGTGCGCCTCGGTGGCCAGCTCCAGCGACCGCGCGTGGTCGCCCGCCTTGCGGTACGCCTCGCTGAGCTGGCGCTTGGCCTCGACCGTGGTCGGGTTGCCGCGGCCGAACACGTCCTCGCAGGCGCTGAGCACGGACTCCTGAAGGGCGCGCGCCCCGATGTAGTCCCCCGTCTCGCGGGTGTCGATGGCGACGTGGTTCTCGGAGTGCAGGGTCCGCCGGTCCTCACGGCCGTACAGGCGCATCTTCAGGCTCAGGGTGCGCCGGTCGAGTTCCATCGCCCCCTGGAAGTCACCGACCAGACGCAGACTCACACAGAGGTTGTGCGCGATGTTCAGGGTGGTCGGGTCGTCCTCGCCGAAGGCCCGGTGCGCCCGGTCGTACGCGATCCGGTCCAGCTCGGCGCCGGTGGCGAACCTGCCCTCCACGCGCCGTACCGCCGCCTCCAGCTGGAGCGCGTCGAGCGCGTCCTCCCGGTTGTCCTCGCCGTCCGCCGGTGCGGTGCGCTCGTACACCTCCCGAAGGTGGCTCACCAGCCGGGCCGAGTCGTCGAACCGGCCCACCACCCAGTACATGAAGCAGAGCCACTGCCCCATCAGCAGGGTCTGCTGGTCCTCCTCGCCGAAGATCTCCAGCCAGGACGTCCACGCCTGCTCGGAGAAGTCCAGCGACACCTCATGGTCGCCCCACCAGTACAGGTACTCGGCGATGTTGCGCACCAGCTGACGGACCCAGGGCTGGTCGGACTTGATCGCGCCGGCGGCGATGACATGGCTGTACAGCTCCGCGTACCGGGGCCAACTCGCCGCTTCCATCGGCGCCTTGGGGTCGGCGGCGGCCAGCAGCGTGTGCGCGCCGTGCCGCATCCGGACCTGTTCCTCGGGCGACATGCGGTTGTTGAGGACCAGCTGCACCAGGCGGTGCATCTCGATGGAGTTCGTCCGGTGGTCGATCCGCGCCAGCGAGTACCGGTTGACCTCCCTTATGGCGCGGGCCAGCCGCATCGGGTCGTTCAGCGCGGCGTCCAGCTCCGGGAAGATGCTGCTGTTGCCGAGGCCGGAGAAGATCGAGCGGGAGATCGGGTCGGGCGCGAAGTAGGAGCACAGCTGGAGCAGGCGCAGGGCCGCGGGGCTGCGGGTCTCCAGGTGGTCCAGGGACACGTTCCAGGCGGCGGCGACAGGGAGCTGGTAGTCCGGCGGCGGGGCCACCTCCAGCAGCTCCATGCGCTTGTTCTCGAACAGCCGCAGGTACTCCGACGCCGGCATCCCGGTCTCGGCCCGCCAGGCCGCGGCCTGTTCCAGGGCCAGCGGCAGGTCGCCGAGCGCCTCGGCCAGCGCGTCGGCCTCCTCGTCCCGCAGCGGCGGCCCCGAACGGCGCAGCAGCTCCTTGCTCTCCTCACGGGTGAACACGTCCACTTCGAGGGCGCCGCCCACCTGCCCCCAGCGCCGGTTGCGGGAGGTGACGAGAATGGTGCCGTGGCCGCCCTGCGGGAAGTAGTGGCGCACCTGTTCGGGGTTGTCGGCGTTGTCGAAGATGAGCAGCCAGCGCGAGTACGGCCGGCCCTCGCGCAGCGCCTCCCGCACGGCCGGGCCCGCGATGTTGGCCTCGGTGGTGGTCACCAGGCCCAGCCGCTGGGCCAGTTCCACCAGGGCCTGGCCGATCTGTCCGGGCCGCTCGGAGGGGATCCACCACACGATGTCGTACTCGGACTGGTGCCGGTAGGCGTACTCGATCGCGAGCTGGGTCTTGCCGACGCCGCCCATCCCGTGGATCGCCTCCGGCAGCACCGTGGTGGTGCCCTCCCGCAGCCGCTGGTCGAGCAGCTCGAGCAACTCGTCGCGCCCGGTGAAGTTGGGGTTGCGCGGCGGCAGGTTCCCCCAGACGCGCGGCTGTGCGGTGCGCTCGCCCTCCACGGCTTCCTGAGGCGGTGTCGGCATCGATGAGGCTCCTTCGGAAACGGTCCGGGATTCCGGTCCGGCGGCGGATGCGTCCGCACCGGAGGCCGGGGCGGTCGGCGCGGATCCCGTGGATGTGCGGCGCGTCTTTTCCAGGGTGAACTTCTCCAGGCTGACCGCGTAGCGCCGATCGTGCCAGCTCAGCACCTTGGCCAGCATCGCGGCACGCTGGTCGTAACGCCCCGACAGGGCGCGCAGCGCGGTCAGCTCCACCCGGAAGAAGGTGATGTTGCGGCTGTTGACGCTGGGCATCGCCAGCGTGTCCAGCGGTTCGTCGGGAGCGGGCAGCGGGGAACGGGTCGACTCGTCCCCGGCCAATAACCCCCGGACGTCGTACAGCACCCGCGCGGTCGCGCTGCGGCGGCCCAGCGCCAGCAGTTCCTCGCGGACGTCGGGCGCGAAGTCGAACACCACGTCCGTCGGGCCGTCGCCGTGCGCCGGTACGGGCCGTACCAGACCGCTCATCAGCAGCTCGGAGACGTGCACCGGGCCCGCCTGCGGAGTGGCGGCGACCAGCGCCCGGATGACGGGCAGGCTCAGCGGCGCGGCCGCCAGCCGGGTGGCCAGCGTGAACGCAGTGGGGCTGGCCGCGGCCCGGAAGTCGGAGACCCGTTCGGCGGCCGGCACCGGGCTGTGCGGATCGGGCACGTCCTGCGCCCACGGCAGGGCACGCGCCGCGTCGGGCCTGCTTTTCCACTCCCGCGCCTGCACGGCGGCGAGATCCAGCCACTCGGACTCGGCACCGGACACCAGCCGGAGCAGCACGGCCGCCCATCGCCCGGACAGCGCCAGCACGGGTACGACGACGGGAACGGCCGCCGCCTCCCCGTCCGGCCCGCCGTCCGCCCGCGCACCGGCCGGAGCCTCGCGCTCGGCCCAGCTCCAGGTGCTGTTGGCGGCCCACGGGCGCGGGGCGCGCACGCGCACCCGGTACACGTCGAGCCCGGTGCGGAACCACAGGTGCGGGGGGAGCAGCTGCACCACGGCGACCGGCTGCGCGCGCCCCCACGCCCGCAGCAGCGGATGCACGGTGCCCAGGCGCCAGCCGGTGGCGATGCCGTCGGTCAGCACCAGCACCACCCGGCGCACGCCCGCGTCCGGCGCGCCCAGCGGCTCCTGGGTGCGCGCCTGCGCGGGGTCCGTCTCGTCGGTTCCCAGCAGCCGTACCAGCCGCACCCGCACGAACCGCCCGGACCGCTCCAGCTCCCCGGCCAGATCGCCCTCGACGGCCTCGTCCCACACCCGCATCGTGGGATGCGCGTCGACGACGAGCACGGCCTCCACCGGGCGGGTCCCGTCCTCGCCGCCGAGCCGGCTCAGCACACCGGCGGCCTCCCGGCGGGCCCGCGCGGCCCTGGCCCCTCGCTGTTCGTCGTCATCGTGCATGGGTGCTCTCAAGGCGCCGTAGTGACGGTGAGAGTGCGGTGGAGTCCCGCAGACTCCAGGCATGCGTGACATCCACGCACCAAGCCTCGCAGCGTGGGCACCCCCGAAGCAAGGACGCACGGAAGCACGCGGACGGTGTACGCCGCAGCACGCCGGAGGCAGGGCGGCGGACCCGGAACGGACGCGGGCCGGTGGAATCACGCTGGTGCATGTCGGGCACCCCACTCACAACGCGCGGACGGTCGGTGGACACGGGGACCCGGCCGGCCGCCTCACGGCTTCACCGGCACGTGCGCCGGCCCCGGCGGCTCGGGCTTGCGCTCCGGATCGTCGAGCAGGATCGCCAGATGGCGCCCCACATGGTTGTCCCACCCCTCCGGCCCCATGGCCAGTGCCTCCTTGCGCCAACGTCCGGTCCGCTCCAGCAGTCCGGCCAGCCCCCGGTCCTGCACGATCTCGGCCACCGCCTCCTTGAAGGCGGGGTCCGAGCAGTCGCCGCGGTGCCAGATCATGGCCGGAACACCCGCCCTCAGCCCCGCCAGGTACTCCTGGCGGCTGGCGGCGGAGCCCGTGCCGGGCGGCTCGCTGAGCACCAGGCAGACGGCCTGCTCGTCCTCCTTGAGCTCCCGCTCCAGGTGGAAGTGCGAGTGGCCGGGGCGGTTCCAGTACGAGTGCGTCTCCGCCGGACGCTCCTTGAACTGGCGCCACTTGTTGTGCCAGGTCCGGTGCCAGGCCGCCTTGCGCAGCCGTTCGAAACTGCGGATGAGGACCGTGTAGTCCATCACCAGGGGAGTGGGCGAGCCGGAGGCCGCCTCCTTGTGCCACCACTCGACAGGTTCCCCCAGCAGTTCCCACGGAAGGATGAATTCGAGTACGACGGGTTGCCGCAGATCCGACCAGCGTTCTTCGGTCTGCTCGATGAGCGAGTCCACCTCGGCCGGCAGGTCGTCGCGGTGCAGATGCAGCGTCTCGCCCGGCACCGGGTGCCAGCTCTCCGCGTCCGACTGGCGCCAGTGCGAAAGGTAGTACCGGTCGGGATCGACCCCGTCCGGCTCGAACTGGATCATCAGATAAGCGGGCATGAGCGAGGCCGGCTGATCGGTGATGCTGTCGCGCTGCCACTCGGCCATCTGGTCCTCGAAGCCCCAGACGCGGGCCTGCCGGCGGTTCCAGCGGCGCAGCCGCTCGGCGGCCTCCCGCAGGCCGTCCTCGGCCAGTTGGTCCGCGGCCAGCGACAGGAACGCCATGCTGACGGGCAGCTCACGCGCCGCCGAGTTGCCGCCGGCCAGGCGTAAGAACACCGCCCAGCCCGTGTCGCACCAGGGCGGCAGCTCCTGGGTGCGGGAGCGGCTCGCGCGGCGCGCCATCGCCGCGAGCGTGGCCGCGGAGCGCAGCTCCGTCAGGTCCGGGCGGAGCGGGTGCAGATCGGCGCCGTCGAAGAAGTCGACCGCCTCCCACTCGTCCACCAGGCGGCGCAGCGCCAGCACGGTGACGGACTGCTCCTCCACATAGCCGAGGCAGCGCACCAGGCAGGGCAGCCCGTCGGGGACCCGCGCGCACACCTCCACGAGCTGGAGCAGATACGGGCGCAGCGTCCTGTTCTGCAACGGCTCGACGGGTGTGCCCAGTTCCTGGCTCAGCATGGTCACCAGCAGGTCGGCACTGGCCGGGTGCCGCAGGGTGGCCGATGCCTGGAGCACGTCGACGACGCCGGCCACCAATTCGTTGCGAACCCGCGCGGGGTTCCGCCCTTCCACCCCCGTGACCTCCGATCGTCACCTGCCGCCGGTTGTTTCCCACCGGCGGTGCCGACCAGCGTACGGCCACCCGTCCCGCCCCGTCAGGGTGTCGGGACCGCGCGGGGGCCGCCCCGCATCGGCGCTTCGCGTCAGCGCTCTCCCTCTTCTTCCTCCCCCGAGATCAGCACCTTCACGTGCGTGCCGTCCGGGGCGACGAGTTTCGGGTGCAGCGTGAGGCGGATCCGCTGGGTGCGCGAGGACTCCAATTGCCCTTCGGCACCGGCCTCCGCCACCCAGAACCGCACCTTGCCGCCCGCCCCGCCCCTGCGGCTCACCACGACGTCCGCCTCGATCTCGACGGTCCCGAGCTCCAACCGCACGGCCCCGGTCGGTCCGTCGGTCAGGGCGGTGTTCAGCTCCTGTCCCAACTCCCTGATGATTTCCGCCAGTTCGATCACGTGGCGATCCTATCGGCGTCTTGGTGATATCAACAGCCGAACACCCCGGAGGGCGGCGATGGTGGCATATACCGGCCGAATGATTGACAACCCATAACTCACCTGTTTTTCCCCGCGTTTACCTCCGCGCGGGCGAGTGCCCGCGATCAAGTCTGGAAGGCAGGGAACCTATGAAACGGGTTACCCGAAACGGTGTGATCGCCCTCGCGGCCGCCTCGGGCGCGATCGCTGTGGCGGGGCCGGTGTACGCCGACTCCTCGGCGGACGGCGCCGCGGTCGGCTCACCGGGGCTGATCTCCGGCAACGGGATCCAGCTGCCGGTGCACGTCCCGGTGAACGTGTGCGGGGACACGGTGAACGTGGTGGGGCTCCTCAACCCCGCGATGGGCAACAGCTGCGCCAACACGGGCGGCGGCGGCACCACCAAGGGCGGCGCCGCCAACGGGGGCGGGGCCACGGCCGCCTCGGCGGAGAAGGGTTCGCCGGGCGCCGTGTCCGGCAACGGCATCCAGTTGCCGGTCGACCTGCCGGTGAACATCAGCGGCGACAGCGTCAACGTGGTGGGGCTCCTCAACCCCGTCTTCGGCAACCACGCCGAGAACACGTCGAGCACCCACGCCACGCGGCCGGTGACGCCCCCGCGGCTCACCCCGCCGGCGCACACCGTGCCGCCGTCCCACCCGCACGTACCGCCCGCGCACACGGCCCCGGAGCCGTCCGCGGCGGTGCACCAGCCGGCTGGCACCCTCGCCCACACCGGTGCCGACGGCACCCTCACGGCCGCCTTCGCGGGCGCCGCCTCGCTGGTCGGCGGCGTGGCCCTGTACCGGCGCTTCCGTCCGGGAGCGATGAGCTGACCTGGACCGGATGAGACGACCGGAGGGCCCCGCGGAACGTGTTCCGCGGGGCCCTCCTCATGAGTGGCCCACCCTCAGTGGCCCTGCCGCCGACGGCCTTCCCGGCGGCGTCAGGCGGTGACCGTCAGGCGGTGGCCCGGCTGTCCCGGCGCGACACCGCCAGGAACGCCACGAACGCGACGATCGCCACGGTCCACGACAGCGTGACCGGGCCCAGTCCCCAGCCGAGGCCCCCGCGCCCGGTCGGGTCGGCCATCCAGTCCGCGAGGGAGGCGCCGAGCGGGCGCGTGATGACGTACGCCGCCCAGAAGGCGGTCACCGCGCCGAGGACGCCGCCGCGGTGGGCGAGGGCCGGGACCGCGATGGCCACCGCGAACAGGACGACCGAGCCCAGGTATCCGAGGCCGATGCTCGCGCTGAGGTCACCCGCCGCGGTGCCCAGGGCGAAGGTGGCGAGCACGGCCGCCCAGTAGAACACCTCGCGGCGGCGGGTGCGCACGGTGTGGATCGACAGGGTGCGCTCACTGGCGTACCAGAGCGCGAACACGGCCGCGAGGGCGACGAGGAAAAGCGGGGTGGACAGGGTGTAGGGCACACCGAGGCCCACGTGGAGCACGTCCGCGGCCATGGTGCCGAACACGCTGACCATGACGATGGCCGTCCAGTAGATCCACGCCACGTACCGGCGGACGGCGAACTGGAGCGCGAGCGCGGCGGCGAACGCGAGGCCGCCGAGGCCGACCGCGGGGATCGGGCCCAGCACCTTGGCCAGCAGGTCGGAGGCGGTCTCGCCCATGCCGGTGGTGAGGACCTTGACGATCCAGAAGTAGACGGTGACCTCCGGCACCTTGCTCGCGCTCTCCCACAGGCGCGCGTGTATGCGGCCGTCGGGCCGGTGATCGAGGACGTGCTCTGTGCTCATGCCCCGCACCCTCGCATGCGCGACGGACCCGCCCCCAGCCTCCTTTGCCATTGTTTTTGCGGCTTCTTGTGCGGTTGTTGTCCGTGTCTTACCGGGCCCGGGCTCAGTACACCAGGCCCACATGGGCCAGCGCCTGCTTCAGCAGCGCGCCGTGGCCGCCCGGCATCTCGCTCTGGAGCACCTCCGACGCCGCCTCCTGGGGGCTGAACCACACCAGGTCCAGGGCGTCCTGGCGGGGCCGGCAGTCGCCGGTGACCGGGACGACGTAGGCGAGGGACACCGCGTGCTGGCGCGGGTCGTGGTACGGGGTGATGCCCGCCGTCGGGAAGTACTCGGCCACGGTGAAGGGCTGGAGCGAGGCCGGGATCCGGGGCAGCGCCACCGGGCCGAGGTCCTTCTCCAGATGGCGCAGCAGCGCGTCGCGGACCCGCTCGTGGTGCAGCACCCGCCCGGAGACCAGGGTCCGGCTGACCGTGCCGTCCGGGCCGATGCGCAACAGCAGTCCGATGCTGGTGACTTCGCCGCTGTCGTCGACCCGCACGGGCACGGCCTCGACGTATAGGATCGGCATCCGGGCCCTGGCCATCTCCAGCTCGTCCGTGGTCAGCCAGCCGGGCGTGGTCTCGGTCATGTCAGACATTGCTTGATCATACTTTCCGGGTGGGGCGGCCGCGGGGATCGCGGGCCGGTTCGGATACGGGCGGCCCATAGAGCCGGCGGGCGTTGTCGCGGCCCGTCCAGGACGCGATCCGCAGGGCGTCGGACAGGGACAGCTCATCGGCCTCCACGCGCTCGTGCAGCAGCTCGGCGAGGCCCCGGCGGAAGCACAGGGCGCCCAGGTGGTGGAACTCCGCCACACCGTAGGCGTCGGAGCTGTACAGCAGTTTGCGGAACGGGGTGATCTCCAGGGCCTCCGCCAGCACCGCCCGCGCCCGCGTGGGACCGGTGTGGTGCAGCGCGAGCCCCACGTCCAGGTACACCCGCTCGAACACCGCGGCCAGATAGGCGGCCTGGCGGTGATAGGGCCAGCAGTGCAGCAGCAGCACGGGGATGGTGCCGGCGACGCGGTGCAGCCAGTCGGTGAGCAGCGCGGGGTCGGCCCGGTGCAGCCGTACGTCCGCGTCCCCGAAACCGGTGTGCAACTGGAGCGGCAGCCCCAGGTCGACGGCCAGCCACAGCAGTTGCCGTACCAGGACCGGGTCCGCCAGCCGGCCGCCGGCGGTGAGCCAGCGCTGTGCCGCCACGGTCACCTCGGCGTCCGGGGGCCGTCGCGGGTCGAGGGCGAACCCGGTGCGGTAGGCGGCCACCGACTTCACCGCCACCACCCCCGGCCGCCGCACCGCCTCCTCGGCGGCCGCGCGCAGGACGCCCGCGTACTCGCCCGCCTCCACACCGCGCGCGGCCACCTCCTCGGCGATCCGCTCCAGGCGTACGACCTCGCAGGCGGCGGCACCGGACGCCGCGGCCAACTCGGCGGGAGAGGTGAGCGGTTGGGGGGAGTATCCGGTGTCCACGCAGAACACCCCGGCACCGGCCGCCGTCAGGAACCGCCGGTTCACCTCCCGCCACCCCAGCTCCGCGCGCCGGGCCACGTACGCGTCCGGCGGCGCGTGCCGGGGCAGGTCCAGCAGGGGCGCGCAGTGCCGACGTACGGCGATGCCCACCGGGCTGTCGAAGGGCGAGACGCCGGGCCACGCCTCGCCCTCGGTGAGCAGCGACTCGAACCCCTCGAAGGACAGGTCGGCCGTCACCGCGCCATGGCAGTGGTGGTCCACCAGCTCCAGCGCGTCCAGCGCCTCGTGGAGGGGACCGGTGGACGCCATGGTCAGTACGCCCAGCGGTAGGCCGCCGCCACCCGCTCGTCGTCCAGCCCCTCGACGGCGGCCGCCTCCCCGAGCCGTACGGCGCTCACCGCGTCCGCGAGGACCGGGCCGAGCGAGGCCCGCAGCACCTCGTCCGCGCGGAACTCCGCCACCGCCTCCGGCAGCGTGGCCGGCAGCCGTCGTACGCCGAGCCTCGCCGCCTCGTCCGCGCCGAAGCGTGCCGGGTCGCCGGTGATCTCCGCGGGCAGCGGGCGCGCGGCCGCGAACCCGTCGAGTCCCGCGGCGATCAGACAGCCGAGCACCAGGTACGGGTTGGCGGCCAGGTCGACGGGTTTCACCTCCAGGTTGGCCTCCTGCCGCTGCCGGCCCGCGCTGCCGGTGACCAGCCGCAGCGCCGCCTCACGGGTCTCACGGCCCCACGCGGTGAAGACGCCCGCCCACTGGGAGGGCCGCAGCCGCAGATAGCTGGCCGGGCTGGGCGCGTTGATCGCGGTCAGCGCGGGCAGCCGGGCCAGGATCCCGGCCGCGAAGGACTCCGCGCCGGGCGTCAGGCCGTACCGGCCCGCGCCGCCCGCGTGCAGGTTGACGCCGTCGCGCCAGCAGGACAGGTGCACATGGCCGCCGTTGCCGACGCTCCCGGCGAGGACCGCGGGGGAGAACGACACCCGCAGCCCGTGCCGCTGGGCCACCGCCCGGATCGTCTGGCGCACCAGCACGCTGCGGTCCGCCGCCGCCACCGGGTCCAGGGCACCCGCCGACAGCTCGAACTGCCCGGCCGCGTACTCGGGATGGACCTGGTCGACGTCCACGTCCTGGGCGTCCAGCGCGGCCAGCAGATCGGCGAGGTAGTCGCCCAGCTCCACCTGGCGGATCGCGCCGTACGCCGGTCCGGACACCGCCGGTACGAACTCCCCGGCGGGCGCCGAGCCGAGGCCGAGTGCCCACTCGATCTCGAACGCCGCCCTGAAGGCCAGCCCGTGCCGCTCGGCCGCCTCGGTGACCATGCGGCGCAGGAAGGTGCGGGCGCAGCCGGGGTGCCGCTCGCCCTCCTGCGTGATCCGGTCCACCGGCGCCCACGCCCAGCCGGGCTGCCCGGCCAGCGCCACCAGCTGGTCCAGATCGGGGTAGAGCCTCAGGTCCCCGTCGGGGGAGCCGAGGACGTCCGTGCTGACGATCGAGTCGTCGGCCAGGAAGGTGTCGAACACCGGGGACATCCCCACACCCCACGAGACGGCGGCCTCCAGCCGGGCCGTGGGGACGGTCTTCACCCGGGTGACGCCCGCGGTGTCCACATACGCCAGCACGATGCCCCGCACGTCCTGCGCGGCCAGCATGGTGGTCAGAGCGGCGACCCGGCGCAGATCGGCCGGACGGCCGCCGGGCACGGGGTCGGCGAGAGTGGTCATGCGTGTCCTTTGCGGGCGGGGCCCGGTGGGGGCGGGTGGTTCAGGCGGGGCGGGGCCGGTGGTCCGGTGGTTCAGGTGGGGAGACGCCTTCGGCGGGGTCAGCGCTTCACCGCGACCGCGCCGAGCTGCGGCACCGGGGCGGCGCCCGGCCCGGCGCGCCACTGGGAGCAGGGCACCAGGCCCGGCTCCACCACCTCCAGGCCGTCGACGCCGTCGAGGAAGGCGGCGATCTCGGCGCGGCTGCGGGCGGTGATCGGCGGGGTGGCGTGGGCGTTCCAGAACTCCATCGCGGCGGCGTTGCCCGCCCCGCCCACCTCGGGGTCGGTGGTGGGGTGGGTCAGCACCAGATGGCTGCCGGCGGGCAGCGCGTCCATCAGCCGCCGCACGATGCCCAGGGCCTCCCCGGTGTCCAGCACGAAGTTGAGGATGCCCAGCATCATCAGGGCGACCGGCCGCTCCAGGTCGAGCGTGTCGGCGGCGCGCCGCAGGATGGCGTCCGGGTCGTGCACATCGGCGTCCACGTAGTCCGTGACGCCCTCGGGGGAACTGGTCAGCAGCGCGCGGGCGTGCACCAGCACGATCGGGTCGTTGTCCACGTACACGACCCGTGACTCGGGGGCGATGCGCTGGGCGATCTCGTGGGTGTTCTCCACGGTCGGCAGGCCGGTGCCCACGTCCAGGAACTGCCTGACGCCCTGCCCGGCCACGAGGTGGCGCACCGCGCGGGCGAGGAACTCCCGGTCCGCGCGGGCCACCTGCCGGATCACCGGGAACATCCCGGCGACCCGCTCGCCGACCCGCTGGTCGACCTCGTAGTTGTCGCGGCCGCCGATCCAGTAGTTCCACACCCGCGCGTTGTGCGCCACGGACGTGTCCAGCCGCTCTCCGGTGGTCACAGCGTCACCGTCGGTCACGTCGTCTGCCCCTCTCCCGTGCGGGTGCCCGCCGACATTGTGCCGTCGGCCGATCGCGCTGTCCCGCGAACCGCGCGCGGTCGGCGGTTCGGGGCGGTTCGGGGACGTTCCGCCCCATGAGGGACACTGGGCGGGTACCCTGACCCCGGCCGGAAGCAGGACATGTCCGCCATACCCACGCCCCTCCTCGACGTACCCGGCCTCCCGGCCGGCCCCGCGGACATCCGGCTGATCGTCACCGACATGGACGGCACCCTGCTGGACGACGACAAGCGGATCCCGCCGGGACTGTGGCCGATGCTCGCCGAACTGCGCGGGCGCGGCGTGCTGTTCAGCCCCGCGAGCGGCCGCCAGTACGCCACGCTGGCCCGGCAGTTCGCGGGCGTCGCCGAGGGCATGGTCTTCATCGCCGAGAACGGCACCTATGTGGTCCGCGACGGCGCCGAACTCGGCTCCGTCCCGCTGGAACGCTCGGCCGCGACGGCGGTCGCGGAGGCGGTGCGACGGCTCAACGCGGCCGGCGGCGACGCGGGCGCGGTGGTCTGCGGCAAGCGCGCGGCCTACGTGGAGCGGAGCGACGAGGCGTTCCTCGCCGAGGTGCGCCGCTACTACGTCGAGCACCGCGTCGTCGACGACGTCACCGCGGTGGACGACGACTTCATCAAGGTCGCCGTCTACGACTTCCACTCCGCCGAACGGTCCGCCGCCCCCGCGCTCGCCTCCTTCGCCGCCACCCATCAGGTCGTGGTCTCCGGCGAGCACTGGGTCGACGTCATGGCCCCGACCGCCAACAAGGGCACCGCCCTGCGCGCCCTCCAGCGGACCCTGGGCATCACCCCCGCCCAGACCATGGTCTTCGGCGACTACCTCAACGACCTGGAGATGCTGGACGCCGCCGACTGGTCCTTCGCCATGGCCAACGCCCACCCGGCCGTGGTGGCGCGCGCCCGCCATCTGGCCCCGTCCAACAACGAGAACGGCGTCCTGCGGACGATCAGCCGGGTGCTCGGTCTGTAAGTCCCGGACGAGCGGGGTCAGTTCGCCTGGCTTCCGGCCCACCCCGCCGTGAGGAACCGGACAGCGGATGGCACGGTCACGCCACGCGCTGGAGGCAGTCCTCGGCCACGTCCTTGTCGAGCGCCGCCCGCACCAACGCGGCGGCCAGCACGGCCGGTTCGGTCTCGCCGGCCAGTTTCGTCAGCTTCTCCGGGTCCTTCGGCAGACCGAGCCGCTGCGCGCCGTCCAGCGCCTTGCCGCCCAGATAGGGGCCGACCTCCGGCCACACGCGCTGCGCCTCGCGCAGGAAGATGTCGGCGCCGGCCGGCCCGATCCCCGGCTCCTCCTGGAGCAGCCGCTTCAGCTTCCCCGTGTCGCCGTGCGCCTCTTCGCGCAACCGGCGCAGATCACCGCCCCAGCGCTCGGTCAACAGCTCGGCGCCGTCGCCGAGTTGGGTGGCGGTCCGCTCGTCGTAGCGCCGGTAGCCGCCCCGGCCCAGCGCGTCGACCCGCCGCTGCCAGTCCGCGTCGGCCATCCGACGCGGACTGTCCAGCCGGTCCTCGTGCAGGGCGCGGGCGGCGGCCACCGCCACCGAGGCCCGGATCCGGGCGCTGAGCAGCAAGGACAGCACCAGCAGCCGGTACAGCGGCTGCGGCGTGTCCGCCAGCTTGATGCCCGCCTCCTCGGCGTACGTCCGCCCGTGCGCGGACACCAGCTCCCGTACGACGCGTTCGTCCCGGTTCATGGCCGCCACTCCTTGCCGCGGTCGCCGTCAGGGCTTGAGCGGATCGTGGCCCAGCGTCATCAGCCGGTGCCGCCGCCGGGTGTCCTCCGGCGCCAACTCGGGCTCCGGCTCGTTCTCCATGTCCACCAGGTCACCGACGGTGTCGACGACCTCGTACATCACGCGGACGTCGTCGTCGGTGAGGTCGGTGCGGCGCTTCTGGAGGATGGCGAGTACATGCCGCCCGGTGGCGGTGCCCGCCTCGTCGGGCAGCGGCTCCGTGCTCTCCTCGGCGTCGCGGACCCTGAGCCAGGCCGCGAGCTCCGCCGAGGTCATGTTCACCACGCGGTGGAAGTCCTCCCACAGCGCCTCGGTCTCCAGGGCGTCGGCCATAGGGCTCCCCTTTCCCTCGGAGTTTTCCTCGGATCCATCTGCTGCGGGTGTCAGTGCGGCTGGTTCTCCGCCGCGAACATCCACCGCTCCTTCTCCAGATCGGCGGTGATCGCGATCAGCAGGTCCTGCGTCACCGGGTCGGGCTCGTCCGTGGCCGCGATCCGCTCGCGCAGCCGCCCGATGGCCGTCTCCAGCGCGGAGACCATCAGCTCGACCACGTCGGTGTCCTTCAGCCAGCCGTCCTTGGCGCCGGGCAGCGCGAGGGTCGCGGCGATCGTCTCGGGCCGGCCGTCCGGCGACACGCCCAGCGCGGCGGCACGCTCGGCGACCGTGTCGGAGTGGGCACGGGCCGTCGCCACCACCTCGTCCAGCTGGAGGTGGATCGAGCGGAACCGGGGGCCGACGATGTTCCAGTGCGCCTGCTTGCCGATCAGCGACAGGCCCAGCAGGTCCACCAGGGTGTCCTGGAGCGCGGTCGCCGTGACCCTGAGTGCCTTCTCGGGCAGCGTGCTCTTCACCACGGTCATGGTGCGTGCGTCCCCTTCCATGGAGCTTGATCTCGTCCGAAAAGGCGGGTGCCCCGCGTCGGAGGACGCAAACAGCCCTGCTCAGCGCCTCGGCGCCGGTTCTTGACGAGTGCCTTGCCTCAGCGCTCCAGCACCCGGTCCAGGAACCGCGTCACCTCCGCGAACGCCTCGTCCTTCACCGTCTCGTGGAACACCTCGTGCCGCGCGCCGGGGAAGATCCGCTCGGTGAGCGCGCCGCCGGCGAGCCGTTCGACGCCGGGCCGGCTCCCGGACAGCGGCACCAGCCGGTCGTCGTCGCCGTGCAGCCACAGCACCGGCAGCCCGCCCGCGTCACCGCCCTCGGCCACGGCGTCCAGGGCCCGGACGAAGGCCAGGAGGGTCGGCCGCTTCATCGGCCCGTGCCAGACCAGCGGATCGGCGGCGTACGCGGCGCCCACCGCCGGATCGCGGGAGAGCGCGCCCGGACTGATCGGGGTGTCCGGGATCTCCGGCAGCGCCAGCAGCCGCCCCGGCAGCTCCCAGTCGCCGATCACCGGCCCGGACAGGATCAGCGCGGCCGGCTCGGCGCGGTGCAGCTGCGCGTAGCGGGCCGCGATCAGCCCGCCCATCGAGTGGCCGACCAGGACCAGCGGCAGCCCCGGATGCGCCGCGCGGGCGAGCCGCGCCACGCGGTGCACATCGGCGACCACGTCCGCGAAGTCCTCGATCAGCACCCGCTCCCCGGCCGACCGGCCGTGCCCCATATGGTCGGGCGCGTACACGGCGGCGCCCTGGGCGGTGAGGACGGCGGCGAGTCCGTCGTACCGGCCCGCGTGCTCGCCGTACCCGTGCACCAGCAGGGCGAGGAAGCGGGGAGCGGGATGCGGCCAGGCGCGGACGGCGAGTTCACCGCGGGTGCCGTCGACGACGTGCGCGCGAACGTGGGGCATCTCTCCTCCAACTGCCTCGGTACGGTCCGGGAGGATCTTCCCAGCGGCCCGTCTCCGGGTCTATAGTCCAAAACTAGCAGTGCTAATTAAGCGCTGTTCCGGTCCGCTGATCCACACCGTCGTAGGTCAGGAGTCGAAGCCGTGCGTCCCGTCCACTTCGCGGCAGCCCGCCGTACCCCCATCGGCAAGCTGCGCGGCGCCCTCTCGCCCGTCCGGCCCGACGACCTGGCGGCGGCCGTGATCCGCCGGCTGGTCGCCGACGTGCCCACGCTCGACCCCGCCCGGATCGACGACGTCTACTGGGGCGCCGCCAACCAGGCCGGCGAGGACAACCGCAACGTCGCCCGGATGGCCGTCCTGCTCGCGGGCCTGCCCGAGTCGGTTCCCGGCGCCACCGTCAACCGGCTGTGCGCCTCCGGCCTCGAAGCCGTCACCACGGCCGCCCGCACCATCGCCGCGGGCGAGGCCGACATCGTGATCGCCGGCGGCTCCGAGTCCATGAGCCGCGCCCCCTTCGTGCTGCCCCGCCCCGACGAGGCCCTGCCGCACCGCATGGAGACCGCCGACACCCGGCTCGGCTGGCGCCTGACCAACCCCGCCATGAAGGACCTGCACGGGGTGCTCGCGATGGGCGAGACCGCCGAGGAGGTCGCCACCCGGCACGGCATCTCCCGTGAGCGGCAGGACGCCTTCGCCCTGCGCAGCCACCAACTCGCCGCCGCCGCCCGCAAGAACGGCCTCTTCGCCGACGAGATCCTGCCCGTCGAACGCCCCGACGGCATCGTGGTCGAGCAGGACGAGTGCATCCGCGAGGACACCTCCCTGGAGAAGCTGGCCCGCCTCAAGCCGGTCTACCGCGCGGGCGGCACGGTCACCGCGGGCAACACCTCACCGATGAACGACGGCGCCGCCGGCCTGCTCCTGGTCAGCGAGGAAGCACTCGGCGAACTGGGGCTGGAGTCCCTCGGCCGGTATGTCGCCGGTGCCTCCGCGGGCGTCCACCCCGACGTCATGGGCATCGGGCCGGTGCCCGCCACCCGCAAGGTGCTCGCGCGGGCCGGCTGGCTCATCGGCGACCTCCAGGAGACCGAGCTGAACGAGGCGTTCGCCGCCCAGGTCCTCGCCTGCGTCGACCAGCTCGGCATCGACCCCGAGCTGATCAACCCGACCGGCGGTGCCCTCGCCCTCGGCCACCCCCTCGGCTCCTCGGGCGCCCGCATCCTGACCACCCTGCTGCACCGCATGCGCCGCACCGGCGCCGAACGCGGGCTCGCCACCATGTGCGTGGGCGTGGGCCAGGGCAGCGCGGTGCTGGTCGAAAGGGACTGACGCCCTTCTGACGGCCCTGACAACCATCCGACGCGGGAGCCCCTCTTGCCACGGGGGGTTCCCGCCGAGGGACGATCGTACGAGCGGCCCGGCGCGCCGGGCCGCAGCAAGGAAACGGAGCCGCACTCCATGGCAACTCTGTCCGTCGCCGCCATCCTGGCCGAGAACGCCAGGCGCCGTCCGGCCCACACCGCACTCGTGGAAGGGGAGCGGCGGCTGAGCTTCGGCGAGGCATGGCAGGCGGCGCTGGCCGGCGCGGGCGCGCTCACCGGCCTCGGCGTACGCCCCGGCGACCGGGTCGCCCTCATGGCCCCGAACACCACGGAGTTCCCGCTCGCCTACTACGCCATCGCCGCGGCCGGCGGTGTCGTCGTACCCGTACACCTGCTGCTCTCGCCGGGCGAGATCGAGCACGTGCTCAAGGACAGCGGCGCCACGCTGCTCCTCGTCCACCCGGCGCAGGCCCCGGCCGGCCGGGCCGCCGCCGACGCCCTCGGCGTCCGGGCGGTCACCCTGGGCGCGGAGTTCGACGCCCTCGCCGCCGCGGCCGAGCCGCTGCCGGCGTACGTCACACGGGCCGCCGACGACCCGGCCGTGATCCTCTACACCAGCGGCACCACCGGCATCCCCAAGGGCGCCGTGCTCAGCCACTTCAACCTGGTGATGAACGCGACCGTCAGCGCCTTCGACGCCAACGACGTCCGCCCCGACGACATCGCGCTGGGCGCGCTGCCCCTCTTCCACGCCTTCGGGCAGACCGTCTCGCTCAACGCCACCTGGCGGGCGGGCGCCACCCTCGTACTGCTGCCACGCTTCGACGCGGCCCGCGCGATCGCGCTGATGGCGAAGGAGAAGGTCAACACCTTCCACGGCGTGCCCACCATGTTCGTCGCGCTCGCGGCGGCCGCCGCGGACGCCGAGGCGCTGCCCGAGCTGCGGGTGTGCATCTCCGGCGGCGCCTCGCTGCCCGTCGCCGTCCTGGAACGGTTCGAGGCCGCGTTCGGCGCGCGGATCTACGAGGGGTACGGCCTGTCGGAGACCTCGCCGACCGCCACCGTCAACCAGCCGGTCTTCGGCACCAAGGCCGGCACCATCGGCCACCCGCTGTGGGGCGTCGACGCGGAGATCGCGCGCGCCGAGGTGGAGGGCCGGATCGAACTGCTGCCGCCCGGCGAGCTGGGCGAGGTCGTCATCCGCGGCCACAACGTCTTCTCCGGCTACCTCGGCCGCCCGGAGGCCACCGCCGAGGTCCTGATCGACGGCTGGTTCCGCACCGGCGACCTCGGCACCAAGGACGAACAGGGCTTCCTCACGATCGTCGACCGCAAGAAGGACGTCATCATCCGCGGCGGCTACAACGTCTATCCGCGCGAGGTCGAAGAGGTCCTGGTGCGGCACCCCGGCATCGCCCAGGTCGCCGTCATCGGCCTGCCCGACGAACTGCACGGCGAGGAGATCTGCGCGATCGCCGTCCCGGCACCCGGCGGCGCCCCTGACCCGGCCGCCGTCATCGAGTGGTCCAAGGAGCACCTGGGCCGCCACAAGTACCCGCGGCGCGTGGAGTTCACCGAGGAGCTGCCGCTCGGCCCGAGCATGAAGGTGCTCAAGCGGGAACTGCGGACGCGGTTCGCGAGCTGACGGCCCCGGCGCCTTTGTGCGGGGCCGGTGCTCATGCATAGCATCGGGCCCCGCATGAACATGTTGACGCACTGGCACATATCCGGCTGGGAGTTCGCCGCCCTCGCCCTCGCCGCCCTCCTGGTGGGCTTCTCCAAGACCGCGGTGAGCGGCGCCAACACCATCAGCCTCGCCGTGTTCGCGGCGATCCTGCCCGCCCGCGCCTCCACCGGCATCCTGCTGCCCCTTCTGATCGCCGGTGATGTGCTGGCCGTCCTCACCTACCGGCGGCACGCCCACTGGCCCACCCTGTGGCGGCTGTTCCCGGCCGTCGCGGTCGGCGTGGTGATCGGCACGCTGTTCCTGATGGGGGCCGACGACGGGGTCGTACGGACCTCGATCGGCGCGATCCTGCTGCTGATGACCGGCGTCACCCTGTGGCGCCGGCGCCGCGAGAACACGGGCGCGGACGACGACGCGCCGGACGCGGTCACGACCCGCGCGGGCCGCCTGAAGGCCCGCTCGTACGGCGTGCTCGGCGGGTTCACCACGATGGTCGCCAACGCGGGCGGCCCCGTGATGTCCATGTACCTGCTCTCCGCCGGCTTCCGGAAACTGGGCTTCCTCGGCACCTCGGCCTTCTTCTTCCTCATCGTCAACGTCTCCAAGGTCCCCTTCAGCGCCGCCCTCGGCCTGATCGACACCCGCTCCCTGCTCCTCGACGCCGCGCTCGTCCTGTTCGTCGTCCCCGGCGCGCTGCTCGGCCGCTGGGCCGTACACCGGATCAACCAGCGCCTCTTCGATCGGCTGGTGATCGCGGCGACGGTGCTGGGCGGCATCCAACTCCTCGTGGGCTAGGGCCACCTCGTAGGCTCGCCGCATGTCCCCGCAGCCCGCCCAGGCCCCGCAGTCCTCGCCGTCCTCGGCGTCCGGCCCGGCCCCGCGCCCGCCGGTGCCCCGGCACGTCCTCGTCCTCGGCGGTACCGCCGAGGCCCGCCGTCTCGCCGCCGCGCTGGTCGCGCACCCCGCGCACGCCGCCGGGTTCCGGGTGACCACCTCCCTGGCCGGGCGCACGGCCCGGCCGGAAGCGGTGCCGGGGGAGGTGCGGACCGGGGGCTTCGGGGGAGCCGAGGGGCTGGCCCGGTGGCTGCGGGCGCACCGGGTGGACGCGTTGGTCGACGCCACCCATCCGTTCGCCGCCTCGATCACCGCGCACGCGGCCCGCGCGGCGGCGGCCGCCGGGGTCCCGGCGGTGGTGCTGCGCCGCCCCGGCTGGCGGCCCGTACCGGGCGACCGCTGGTACGACGTCCCGTCCCTGGCGGCGGCCGCCGAGGCGCTGGCCGGCCCGGGCGGCCGGGTGTTCCTCACCACCGGGCGCCTGGGCCTGGCCGCCTTCGCCCACCTGACCGACCGGCACTTCCTGGTGCGCTCGGTGGAACGCCCGGACCCGCCGCTGCCGCCGCACACCGAAGTCCTGCTCGCCCGCGGCCCGTTCACCGTCGACGGCGAGCGGGAACTGCTGCGCGCGCACCGCATCGACGTGCTGGTCACCAAGGACAGCGGGGGCGAGGCCACGGCGGCGAAACTCACGGCCGCCAGGGAACTCGGGCTGCCCGTGGTGGTCGTACGCCGCCCGGCGCTGCCCGCGGGGGTGACCGCCGTACCCGATGTGACGGCCGTGCTGCGCTGGCTGGACCCGGTTACCGCCGGTCAGGGTTGCGGCGCAGCAGATACGTGTCCATGATCCACCCCTTGCGCTCCCGCGCCTGGGCCCGCACCCGCTCGATCTCCGGGCCTGCCTCGGCGAGCGGGCCGGAGACGAGGATCTCGTCCGGGGTGCCTATGTAGGCGCCCCAGTAGATGTCGATGTCCTCGTCCGCGTACCGCCGGAAGGCCTGGTGGGCGTCGAGCATCACGACCACGTCGTCCACCCCCTCCGGGAAGCCCTCGGCGAGCCGCCGCCCGGTGGTGATCTGCACCGGCCGGGCGACCCGGTTCAGACCGGTGCGATGGCGGGCGACCAGCGCGGAGACACTGCTGACACCGGGCACCACGTCGTACGTGAACGCGACCGCGCCCCGCGCCAGCACCTCCTGAAGGATCCCGAGCGTGCTGTCGTACAGCGCGGGATCGCCCCACACCAGGAACGCGCCGGTCTCCTCGGGGCCCAACTCCTCGGCGATCAGCCGCTCGTAGATACCGGCGCGGGCGCTGCGCCAGTCCCCGACGGCCGGTGAGTACGCCGACCCGCCCGCCGTGCGGTCCCGCTCGGGATCGCGGGCCTCGACCACCCGGTACGACCCCTCGGGCAGATGCGCGTCGAGTATGTCCCGGCGCAACTGGGTGAGATCGCTTTTCTCCTCGCCCTTGTCGAGCAGGAAGAACACATCCGTGCCGCGCAGCGCCCTTACCGCCTGGAGGGTCAGCTGCTCGGGGTCGCCCGCGCCGATACCGATGACATGAATCTCTCGCACGCCACCGAGTCTGCCGTACGCCACTGACAACGCGTCCACCGCCTCCGCACGGAAGGTATGGGCATGGCACCGGCGCGCGGCCGTCAGGGCCCGAGCCGGGGCGCCTCCACCACGGCGTCCACGGGGCCGCCCCCCTCCTCCACCCGCCCGGCCAGCTCCCGCGCCCAGCGGACGACCCCGGCGAGGTCCATCCCGTACGGCCGGTCCTCGCCCCGGCCCCGCTCCCACTCCTCGACCGCGCCGGCCCCGCGCCGCAGCAGCCGCGCCCCGCCGACCGCGTTGCCGCGGGCCGCGTGCGTGAGCCCCACCGCGAGCTGGGCCAGCCCCCGCCACAGCGGACGCTCGTCCGCGGGACCCGACTTCCAGGCGTCCTCGAACACCTCGTGCGCGTGGAACGGCCTGCCCGCGTCGAGCAGCGCCTGCGCCTCGGCGACCGTCTCCCGCGGCGCCCGGACGACGCCCTCCGGCTGCCGCGGCACCCCCTGCGCGCCGTACGCCAACGGCCGCCCGAGCCCGTCCCGCGGCCGCGCACTGCGGGCCCGCCCCTCCGCGTCCCGGTCCCGCTCCCCGGCTCCACCCGCATGCGTCATACCGCCGATTCTCCCCCCGCCCCGGCCCTCTTTCCGCGCACCCCCGCACGTGCGGTAAAGTTCTGTTCGCGTGATCACGCGGTCCACCGCGAGTCAGCGCATCGGGACGTGGCGCAGCTTGGTAGCGCACTTGACTGGGGGTCAAGGGGTCGCAGGTTCAAATCCTGTCGTCCCGACAGTGAAGTACAAGGTCAGAGGGGTCCTTCGGGGCCCCTCTCGATCGTTTCCAGAGGTGCCGTCTCACCATTCCGCACAAATGCTGTTGATCAAGGGCAGCCGAGCAGTTCGAGCAGCAGGCGGGGAACGGCGCTCTGGTGGACCCTGACGGCCTGCTGGCGGCGACCCGGCTGCTCGCGGGCGAGGGCGTCAAGTTCTTCCCCTGCCACCGGGTCACCGAAGAGGGGTCGTGCGCGTGCGAGGACCCGTACTCGTCCAGGTCGCCGGGGAAGCACCCCCGGAAGTGGAAGGCGAGGGGGCGGCGCGCTGATGGGCCACGGCAGCGCCGAAGCCGGGTGAGGCCACGTGGGAGGCGCTGAGCGCCGATCGGGACATGCCCAAGACGCTCATCTTTTCTCGGCTCCTTCGCTGAGGGCGCTTTGCTGGCTTTACCGACCGGAAACGAGTGGCGTACCCCTAGGCGAGCAACAAGTGCCCATAGTCGGCCAGCACTTCGCGTGCGTCGTAGCGTCCCAGCACGTCCTGGAGCAGCGGCATGGCGCGCAGCGGGCGGCGCAGCTCGGTGAACACCCGGGCGTCCATAACCTCCAGCTCCTCGCGGTTTACCCAGTAGGCCCAGGTCGGTGTGGGAGGGCCGTCCGTGGCGTCCAGGGCGGCGTGGGCCTCCCCGAGCGCCCGCAGGGCCGGTTGTGCCTCCCCGGCACGTGTATGCGCCCACGCCACGCGGTCCAGGAACAGGGCGCGGGTTGTGGCCGGAGCGTCCGGCCCGCCCTCGGCGACGGCTGCCTTCGCCAGTTCCAGGCCCTCCCGTTCCCGGCCGCTGTTCGTCAGGTGGTAGGCGAGGCTGCCCGCGAGCTGTGCCACCAGCGGCGCATCCCCGGCCTGGCGGGCGGCCGAGAGCCCGAGTCGGTAGGCGTGCTCCGCGTCCTCACCCCGACCGGCGTCCGAGGCGATCCATCCGGCGATCTGGCCCAACTCCCCGATCTGCACGAGCAGGCCGCGCCCTGTCTCCTCGGAGTGCTCGGACTCGCGGTACAGGCGGACGGCGGCGCGCAGCTCACGGAAGGCGGGGGCGATCAGGTCACCGCCGGACAGCACATCGTCCGCGAGCCGGAGACCGTGGACGCGAGCCGCCAGACTGTGCACCGTGGTGGCGCCGACTCGACGGCCACAGGGGGTCGCCAGGGGCTCCAGCGCGTCTCCGTCGGGCAGCAGGTCCGCGAGGGTGGCTGTGACCCCGGGAAGGGGAGCCTGAGCATCCCCCCGGGCGTACGCGGCGTCCTGCTCCAGATCGCGCAGCGGCACGCCGGACACCTGGGCGAAGGTGGGCAGCCACACGTCCGGGATGCGCTCCCCACGCTCCCACCGGGAGACCTCGTTCCGCGTGATCGACTGTGCGCCGGACACGGCGCACAGCACGGCGGCGAACTGCCGCTGCGAGCGGCCGGAGCGCCGCCGCAGACCGGCGAGGTAGGCGCCGAACGCGCGGCGTCGCTCGGGGGTGTCGCTCATGGTGGCCCCCTTCCGTCTCTAGTGTGGCCCCTCTCCGGCCCCCTGGTTGGCTCCTCCGCGTGATCACGCACCCCGGTTACCTGAATGCGAGCGCCCCGGCGACCGCGCGAACGGCCCCGGGGCTGGCCGATCTGAAGGAAGCAGACCGACATGCCGCAACCTACAACCCAGGGCCGCCGGACCGGGCACCCCAGGTACAGCGAGACCCTGCCGAGGCAGCCCGAGAGCGCAGCCACCGCGCGGCGCCTGCTTCGTACCGCCTGTGCCGTCTGGGGGCTGGACGCATTGGCCGAGGACGGGGCGCTGATCGTCTCCGAACTGGTGGCCAACGCCGTGCAGCACGCCCGGCGGGAGTCCATCCGGGTCGTCATCGACCGCCCCGGCGCCCTGTTCCTCAGCGAACCCGCCTTCCTCGTCTTCGTCACCCGCACGGTGGGGCTCACGCCGTTCCAGGTCGGGCTGGTCTTCTCCGCCTCCGGGGCGGGAGCCTTCGCCGGGGCCCTGGCCGCCACCCGCGCCGCCGACCGGCTCGGGGTCCCGCTGGCGCTGACCGGGTCGCTCGCGACTGCCGGGGCCGCGTCGGCGATCGTCCCGGCCGCGGCCATGGCACCGCAGGGCCTGGCCCCGGCCCTCATCGCCGTCGCGCACTTCGTGATGAGCGCCACGGTCATCGTCTTCAACGTCACACAGCGCAGCTTGCGCACCTCACTGACCCCGGCGGACCTGTACGGCCGGATGAACGCCTCGATCCGTATGATCGTCATGGGCGCGGCGCCCGTCGGCGGCCTGCTCGGCGGGTGGCTGAGCGCCACCGCCGGCCCGCGGGCCGCACTCGTCGTCGGCGCCCTGGGCATGGCGACGGCCTGCGCCTGGCTGCGCCCCTTCCGGCCGGCCGGCCGCGACGGGACCGGGGCCGGGACCGGCCCGAGCATCCCCGCGCCCCGGCGGGAGAGTGCACCACCGGCGAGCGGTCCGCTGCCAGGGCGGAGGCGGCAGGACCGTACGGCCGCGGATGGCCACGGCCGCGGATCCCCTTCGGCGTGAGCGCCCTCTCACACACCTCACACGTGCAGCGTCCACGGTCGTGGCTCCGCCAGGGCCAGACGAGGCTTCCGGGCGGCCCAGTGGTGGACCGCCGTCGCCATCGCGGCGGCCGGGTCCCGGACGGGATGCGTCGGGGTGAAGGGGGCGGCCATGCTGGTGTAGCTCTGGAACATGGCCAGCAGCTTGACGGCCTCGGCCTGGAAGGGGGAGAGGTAGCGGTCCGCGAGGGGGAGGAAGAAGCGGGTCCAGGTGTCCGGGGGGACGATCGGGGGGGCGGGCGATCGGCGGGGCGCCGTGGGCGGCGCGGAAGGCGTTGAGCGCCGTACAGGTCACGTCGATCAGGGCGGCCAGCCGCAGGCTCGCGGGGCCGGCCGCCACGGTCTCGGTGCGGGAAGCGGGAGGCGGAGCACCGAGGGCCGCGCCCGCGACCGCCCGTGCCACCTCGTCCACCGGGCTGATCTCCGCGAACCCCTCCGGGTCGCCGACGACGACCGCGGCGAGCCCGGACACCAAGGCGTGCAGCAGCGTGTACGGCCCGGAGAAGCGGGCGATCCCGCCGTCGCGCCGCCTGCCCACGACCAGCGGGGGGCGCACGATCGTCAGCGGCCCGGAGTGCTCGGTGCGCACCACCTCCTCGCACACCGCCTTGGACCACTCGTAGCCGTTGCGATAGCCGTCGAACTCCGTTACGGCGCCAGTCCGTTCACCGGCGACGTACGCCGTGGACACATGCACCAGATGCGTGTTCGGGCCGGCGAGGGCGAGGACCGCGCGCAGCGGGTCCACGTTGGCGGCGAGCGCCTCGGCACGGGTCATCGTCCAGCGGGTGGAGGCCGCGGTGTGCACGATGACGTCCCAGGGGCCGCCGAGCCGCGCCGGTGCCGGCCCCCGCCCGAGCGGCCAGGGCACGATGTCCGCGTCCGTCGCGCGCCGTGCCGTACGCACCAGCACATGCGGCGGCGCGTCGGCCGCGCGCAGGGTGTCGACGGTCTCGGTGCCGATCACACCGGTGGCACCGGTGACGAGGATGCGCATGGTTCCGTCTCCGAGCGGGCGTGAGGATCAGGGGGCGGGGGAGAGGGCGAGGCAGGCGTTCTGCCCGCCGAAACCGAAGGAATTGGACAGCACCGGCGCCGGACCCACGGTCCGGGACGCGCCGGTGACCAGGTCCACGAGGTCCGCCTCCGGGCTGGTACGGGTGTTGGCGATCGCCGGGACAAGGCCCGCCGACGCGCAGCGCAGCGCCAGCGCCGCCTCCAACGCCCCGGAACCGCCGATGAGATGACCGGTGACGCCCTTCAGCGCCGTGACCGGCGGGGACTGCCCGGCGAAGCAGCGGTCGATCGCGGCGGCCTCGGCCCGGTCGTTGAGCAGCGTGGAGGTGCCGTGCGCGTTGACATGACCGATGTCCGCGGGCGACAGCCCCGCGTCGGCGAGCGCCGAGCGCATACAGGCCGCGGCGACCGAGCCGTCCTGGTGCGGGGCCACGATGTGGAAGGCGTCGCAGTTGTCCGCGTAGCCCGTGATCTCCCCGTGGATGCGCGCCCCGCGCGCCACCGCGAGGTCCCACCGCTCCAGCACCAGCAGCGCCGCGCCCTCGCCGACCACGAATCCGTCCCGGTCGGCGGCGAAGGGCCGACTGGCCAGCCAGGGCTCCTCGTTGCGCAGCGACACCGCCCGCATCCGGGCGAAGCCGCTCATGATGACGGTCGTGACCGGCGCGTCGGCGCCACCCGCGAGCGCCACGTCCAGCTCGCCGTGCCGGATCTTGCGGGCCGCCTCGCCGAGCGCGGTGGTGCCGCTGGCGCACGCGGTGGCGTACGTGGTGCACGAGCCGCGGAACCCGAACCGCATGGCGATCCGGCACGCCGGGGAGTTGGTCATGGTCCGCGGCACGGTGTGCACCGGCATGCCCATCGGGAAGCCGCCGTGGTCCAGCGCGGTCGCCTCCATGCTGGGCAGCCCGCCGATGCCGGTGCCGAGCTGCACCCCTGTGCGCTCCGGGGCCAGTTCGCCGGGCAGCGCGGCGTCGGTCACCGCGTCGGCCGCCGCGCACAGCGCCAGCATGGTGACCCGGTCGATCTGCCGGGCCTCGCGCCGGGTCAGATACGCCTCGGGCTCGAACGGCGGTACCAGGCAGGCGAAGGCCACGGGCACGGCCTCCGCCACCAGCCGGTCGACCGTCGCCGCGGTGGACTTGGCCGCCAGGAACGTCCGGAACGCCTCCTCGGGCGTGTTGCCCGCGGGCGACTTCACCCCGATGCCGGTGACGGCCACCCGGAAGCGGCCGTGTGCGTCACGGCCGCTCACCGTGGCTCCGCGAGCCGGGCTTCCAGCAGGTCCACGGCCTGGCCCAGGGTCTCGGCGGCCGTCAAGTCCCTTACCGCGATGGGCAGTCCGAGGGCCGTCTCCAACCGGGAGCCGATCTCCATGAGTTCGAGACTGTCGATCCCGAAGTCGTCCGCCAGGCGGGTGGTGTCGTGGAGGTCCTCCGGCTCGGTACCGACCACATCGCAGACGACGGTACGCAGCAGGAGGCCGAGCTGTTCACGGGTCCGGGTGGGCATGGGCGTTCCGTTCTCCTTCGGCGTCGGCACGGCGCGGACGGGCGGCGTGGTCATCTCTCGGCGCACCGGGCCGCGGCCGTGGCCGTGGCGTGCTCCAGGGCGGCCAGCGCCTCCGCCACCTCCGGCGGCCCGCAGGCGAGCGAGGGCAGCAGCCGCACGGTGGTGGGGCGGCTCAGACAGGGGGAGACCAGGAGGCCGGCGTCGGCCAGGCCGAGGACGACCTCGCCGGCCAGATGCGGGGTGGCGTAGTCGAGGCCCCACAGCAGCCCACGCCCGCGCACCTCACGCACCGCGTCGGCGTGCCGCCCGCGCAGCCGGGTCAGCCCCTCGGACAGGGCGCCGGACAACACCTCGCCGTGCGCGGCGAGTTGCTCGATCGCCGCCAGGGCCGGGGGCAGCGCGGCGCACGCCAGCGGATGACCGCCGAACGTCGCCGAGTGCAGGAACGGGTCCGCCTCCAGCGGCGCGTACAACTCCTCGGAGCACACCACCGCCGACAGCGGTACGACGCCGCCGCCCAGCGGTTTGCCCACCAGCACCGCATCCACGGGCAGCCCCTCGGCGAGGGCGAGGGACCGCTCGCCGCAGCGCCGCAGCCCGCACTGGATCTCGTCGGCGATGACGAACGCGCCGTACCGCCGCGCGTCCGCGCACCAGCGCCGCAGCACGGCCACGGGCAGCGGTACGACGCCGTTCTCGCCCTGCACCGGTTCGAAGACGACGGCTGCCAACTCGCCCGACACGGCGGCGCGTTCGACGGCCCCGGTGTCCTCCGGGTCCGCGTGTGCCACGTCGATCACGCTGCCGCGCAGCCCGGCGCGGAACAGCGGGCTGTGGGTGAGCGCCAGCGCGCCGGTGGACTTGCCGTGGAACCCGCCGCGCACCGCGAGGATCCGGCCCCGCCCCGATGCCAGCCGGGCCAGCTTGACCGCCACCTCCACCGCGTCGGCGCCGTTCAGCCCGAAGTACACCTTGGGCAGGGCGCTTTCGAAGTACTCCACCAAGGTGGCGGCCGCCCGCGCCGTCACCGGGTTGGCCAGGCTGCGGGTGGCGGTCGGCAGGGTGTCCAGCGCCCGGCGCACGCCCGCCACGACCGCCGGGTGCCGGTGGCCGAGCAACGGCACGGCGTAGGAGCCGAAGTCGAGCACGCTGCGACCGTCGGAGAGGGTCACCCGGCACCCCTCGGCCCCCACCTCCACGGCACCCCGCCCCGCGAAGCTCCCGGTCAGCGCGAGCCGGGGCGAGAAGTGGCGCCGGATGAGATCGAACGTCCGCTGCGCATTACGGAGTTCACCACCCGCCCTGCCCTCTTTCCCCCCGCCGCCGCCGACCTCGGCCGCCGCTGCGGCATTTGCACCACCTCCGGACACGGCCGCATCCCCCCGTCGATGGGGCTCGGTCGCGGCTGGGTCCCTTGTGCCGTCGTCGTTCCCGGCGGTGCCGTTGCGCTCGCCTGCCGCTTCGGGACTCTCGCCGCCTGCCGTCTGCGTCGCGCCTTTGCGCCTGCCGGTCTCTCCCGCCGCTGCGGTACCCGCGCCGCCTCCGGACACGGCCGCATTTCCACGCCGACCGGCCTCGGCCGCCGCTCCGGTGCTTCCGTCGCCGCCCGTGACCGTCGCGCCCTCACGCCCACCGGGCCGGCCCGCCGCCACGGCGCCTTCGCCGCCGCCCCTCACCGCCCCGTCCCCACGCCCACCGGGCTCAGCCGCCGCCTCGGGACTCTCGCCACCTGCGGCCGCCGTCCCGCATCCGCCGGGTCTGCCCGCCGCCTCGGTGGTCCCCTCAGCCCCCGTCACCGTCCCGCCCCCACGCCCACCGGGCTCAGTCGCCGCCTCGGCGCTCTCCGTCACCGCCCCACCCCCGCGTCCACGTCCGCTCCGCCCCCAGGCGAATCCACCCGTCGCCGCCCCTCCAGCCGCCGCTCCAGCGCCCGCAGCATCTGTGCCGCGTTCTCCCGCAGGGCCTCCGAGGCGACCGGGTTGAGCATGTCGGACAGCAGCGGGATGCCGATGTCGAAGTCGACGTGCAGAGAGACCGTGCTGTGGTCCGCGCCGGCCGGTGTCACGGCCCAGTAGCCCGAGAAGTCGCCCAGGTCACCGGCGACTTGGCGGAAGTCGAAGCGCCGCGCCGCGTGATCGAGCACCTCCGCCTCCGTCCAGCACAGGACGGAGCCCTTGAGATGGACGGACCATGCCGTCGTACGATGCCGGGCGTCGCCGCGCTCGACCACCGTCACCGACTCCACGTTGTCCATGCAGCCCGGATAGGACTCGACGTCGGCCACGGCGGCCCAGGCCTCGTCGGGCGGGGCGGCGATGCGCAGTTCCACGTCAACTCGGGGCATATGAGGTCCTCTTCTCGGGCGCGGGAAGCAGCTCGGCGTGCGGACCGAGGGCCTCCGTCAGGGCGGTGTCCAGGGCGCGCGGCAGCAGGGCGCGCAGCAGGGCGCGGCGCAGCGGGCCCCGGTGGGTGAGGGCGTAGGACTGGGCGACCAGGCGACAGCCCAGTTCCACCTTCGGCGTGTACGCGGTCTGCGCGAAGCGGATATGCGTGCAGCCCGACTCGATGGCCAGCCGGATCGCCGCGTAGTGCACCGCGTGGTACAGCCGCGCCTCGTGGGCGATCCGGTAGTCGAGGCCGATCCGCGCCCCGGTCGCGCCGGTGCCCCGGAACAGGCACAGCAGGTACGCCACCAGCCGCTCGCCCTCGAACGCGGCGACCAGCGCCCGCCGGGGCTCGGCGGCGCCCGCGAGGGCGGCGAGGAACGACGCGTCCAGCCGGTCCAGCGTCTGGTCCGCGCGCTCCATCACCTGCTCGTACAGGGCGAGCATCTCGGGCAGCAGGGGAGTGAAGTCCTCGACGATCTCGATGCGCGCGCCCGGCCAGGCCGCGAACTTGCGCAGCTTGCTGCGGGCGTTGCGCCGGGGTTTCGCCGGCAACGCACGGACGTAGTCCTCGAACGAGCCGTACCCGAGCCGCAGTTCGGTGTCCGGCATGCTGCGCGTGAAGAAATACCCCGCGCGCTCCAATTCCGGGCGGAACAGCGCGAGTTCCGCGTCGGCGAAGTCCTTGAACACCACGGTCCCGAGCCCCGCCAGGTCGGCCGCGTCCCCGACCGCCGACACGAGCAGTCGTACGGCCTCCGGTGGCAGCGGACCGGCCCCCAGGACGTGTCCCTGGCCCAGCAGGTGGCCGCAGAACAGCATGGGCACCCCCAGCAGGCCGGGGCACACGGCGCGCAGCGGGCGCAGCAGCCGGCGTTCGCGTGGGCCCACCACGTCGTCCAGGCGCAGGGCCGGAAAGAGGCACAGCGGCAGTACGGCCACCACCTCTCCGTCCCGGCGCAGCAGCAGATAGCGGTAGCCCGCGGGGCCGAGGCGACCGCGTTCCATCGCCGCGAACACGCCCTGGGACCACAGCGGGTCGTCGGCCGGGGCCAGCTTCCGCCAGACCTGCGGCGGCACGGCGCCGACCGTGCCCGCGACCTCGACCCGGTAGGGCGCCCGCGCCGCCACGGGCGACGGTCCGCCCGGTCGCGGCACCGCACCGCGCTCTCGGCTCATGGATGCCTCCTCGGCGGCTGGGATCGGCGGGTGGATCGGCGACTGGTGTTGAGGGGGCTGGATCGAGGGGGCTGGGATCGGCGGCCAGAGCCCCTGCGCACGGCGCCGCTCAGCCGATGCGCAGCCGGGCGCCGTCGAGGTGCTCCCGCAGCGGCTCGGCCATGCGGGCGCGCGACGGCGGATGGAAGGCGAGCCCGGTCGCGGCCGAGGCGAGGTACGTGCCGTCGGGCGAGCCGATGAACGCCATCCCGCCGAGCGCGGACAGGCACCGGGGCGTCGTGCGGGCGATGGCGTCCTGCGCCGCGTACCGGGCGTGCAGCGCCCGCACCAGGAGTGTGTCGTCCCATGCCTCGGTCTCCATGGCCGTCGCCACGGCCTCCACGGCGAGCATCGCGGCCTCGACGTCGACCAGGAACGGCGTCGGGTCGCCGCCGTAGCCGCCGGGTCTGCTCAGCACCCGTTCGACCAGGCCGCTGATCACCCCCAAGTACCCGGCGGCCAGCAGGAGTTCGAACCAGAGGAAGCCCGCGACATTGAGCGCGTCGGGCACCGCGTCGGCCGTGACCTCGGTGGCGACGACCATCTGCGGATCGAGCTCCACCTCGGTGAGCACCACCTCGTCGCTCTCGGCCCCCGCCAGCACCGGACTGCCCCAGAACGGCCGCACGCTCAGTCCGGGGGTCTTCGCCGGCACCAGGGCCACCGCGAGGCGTGCCACCCCGTCCTCGCCGGTGAGCGTGACGGAGGCGGTGAGCAGGTCCATCGACCGGGACAGGCTGCACGGCTTCTTGCTGCCGTTCAACACCACGCGTGCGCCCCGCAGTTCGGCCCGGATGTGCGGGCGCAGGATGTTCTGGCCGGTGTTGCCCTCCGCGAACCCGGAGGCCAGCAGCAGCCGTTCCCTGGCGACGGCGGTCAGCAGCAGGCCCTCCATTCCGGTGCCGTGCTTCGCGGTCTCCACCAGCCCGGCGACGGAGAAGTGATGCATGGTGGTGGCGACCGCGAGGGACGGGCAGCGGGCGCCGACGGCCCGCTGCGCCCGGACCGCCTGGAGCACCGTGGCCCCGGCGCCGGAGTGCTCGGCGGGCACCAGCAGTCCCGGCCCGCCCGCCGCGCGGAACGCCTCGATCGCGGGGCTCGGCGCGCGCTCCAGATCGGTCAGCGGATGCGCGGCGAGCGCGGTGTCCAGTCCGGGGAGCAGCCGGTCGAGCACGGCGCGTTCGGTGTGCAGGAAGTTCACGGACGTCCCTTCTGTGGGCCGGGGCCGGACGGGGCCGCTCAGCCCGAGGTGACCAGGGGCAGCCGGGTGAAGGCCCGCATGCTGATGCTGTCCCGGCGCACCGGGCGCCGGGCGTGGGCCAGTCCGGGGAAGCGCGCCAGCAACTGCCGTACGACGGCGGCGCCTTCGAGACGGGCGAGGGCCGCGCCCAGGCAGTAGTGGGCGCCCGCGCTGAAGCTGAGCACCCGGATGTCGGGCCGCAGGACGTCGAAGGTGTCGGGGTCCGGATGCCGGGCGGGGTCGCGGCCCGCGGCGGCGAGTACGGTGGTGATGTTGCCGCCCTGCGGGATCGCGACGCCGCCCACGGTCAGCGGCCGGGTGGCGATCCGCTCCGTCATCCGCACCGGGGTGTCCCAGCGCAGTGACTCCTCCACGGCGTTGGGCACCAGCGCGGGGTCCTCGCGCAGCAGGGCCAGCTGGCCGGGGTGGCTGAGCAGGGCGTGCACGGTCAGCCCGAGGAGGCTGGTGGTCGTCTCGAAGCCGGCCACGAACACCAGCAGCAGCAGGTCGAGCAGTTCGCCCTCGCCTAGCCTGCCGTCACCGGTCTCGCGCACCGCGAGCAGCGCGGAGACCAGGTCGTCGGCGGGTTCGCGGCGGCGCAGGGCGACCAGCCGGGCGAAGTATCCGCGCAGGGCGGTCACCGCCTCGTCGGCGCGTTTCCAGTCCTCGTCGGTGCGCACCGGCTCCAGCAGCCGGCTGGCGTCCTGCCCGTAGTGGTGGAAGCGGTCCTGGTCCGCGTGCGGCACGCCGATCAGGTCGCCCACGACGGCCACCGGCAGCGGGTATCCCACCAGCTCCTGGAAATCGGCCGCGGCGCCGTCGCGGGTGGCGTCGGCGAACCGGTCGAGGAGGGTGGCGGTGGTGGTCTCGATGCGCTCCGTGAGGGCGGCGACCCGGCGGGCGCTGAACCGGTCGGCCACCAGCCGCCGCAGCCGTATGTGGTCGGTGCCGTTGGCGCGCAGCAGCGAGGAGTAGAAGAACACGGCGGCCGGATGCTCGCGCCAGTCGGGCAACTCCGTTTCGCACCAGGTGAGATCGGGAGTAAGGCAGGAGGGGTCGCTCAGCACCTGCTGGCAGTCGGCGAACCGGGTCAGGAAGTAGGTGTCGAGCTTCTCGTGGTAATAGACGGGGGCGATACGGCGCAGTTCGGCCAGGGCCGGATAGGGGTCTTCCTTACCCTCGGCCGTGAACATCGAAGAAAGCAGCGTTTCCGAATCCACCGTTGTGGCCTTTCCGGCCATCCGGTCCGGGAGCGGAGTGGCACGACGCCAGTATGTCCCCCGGCTGGTGCGACTTCCATGCCGGTGAATTCTCCGGCCAATTATGACCCACCTCTGGCCGGATCCGATAAGGGGCGTGAAATGCGCGCCCTCTTCACTACCCCGGGGTGCGACCGGGTGATGAAAGAGGGTGAATTTGTAAGTCATATAAGCGGGCTTTGCGTGTGGTTAACCTCGATCTTGCATGAGGGTCCGCCGGCGGAGTCGGTGGACCCTTTCGCTTTCCGGAGCTGATGGTGGGCAGGCCGGCGGCCCGGCTGTCGCGTCGGGTGAGCGCCGGGTTCCACTGCCCGGGGCGGGTGATGTCGTCGTTGGGACGGTGGAAGGTTGCTGGTCAGCCGGGGCTGGGGAGGAGCGCGAGCCGTTCGAGGGCGGCGGTGATCTCGCCTGCCCAGGGCCAGTGTTGGGCGAGGCGGAGAATCCTGCGTCGGCCGGTGGTGACGAGCTGAGCGGCCGCGGAGATCAGGCGGAACCGCAGGCGGCGGGGTTCCCAGAGTCGGGCCTTGCCGGTGAGTGCGAGCATGGGCATCCAGGCGAGCAGGTCGAGGGCGATCTGGACGATCTCGAGCCAGACCTTGTTCTGGGCTGTCGTGTGGAGGGGCAGGTTGCGCAGGCCGGTGGCCCGGGCGGCCCGGATCCGGTCCTCGGCCCGGGCCCGCAGGCGGTGGCGGAGTTCGAGCTCGGCGATCGGCCGGTCAGGGGTGTTGGTCGCGAAGCACGTGATCCGCATGCCGTCCGCGTCCGTGATCCTCAATTGGGCGCCAGGATGGGGACGTTCCTTTCGGACGATCAGTCGCATGCCCTTCGGCCAGCCGTCCAGGACCTTGCCGGCGAGTTCGGCGACCCAGGCCCCGTCACGGGCCTCACCGTCGGTCTCGACGGCCGGGGTCCAGGCTGAGGCGGGGACCTTCAGTACGTGTTCGTGGATCGCTTCGGTGATCACCATGCCGACCGAGTAGGACAGCCATCGTCCGCGCTGGGCGAGCCAGGAAACGAAGTCGTGGGTGCCGCCCGCGGAGTCGGTGCGGATCAGGGTCTGCCTCCCTCGCCGGTAGTGCTTCGGCAGCTGGGCCAGGGCAAGTTGGGCGGTGGTGATGTGGTCGGCTGCCGTGTTGGAACCCGCGTTTCCCGGCCTGAGGAGGGCGGCGACGGGCTCACCGGTTCCGCCCGGTCCGTGGTCGAGGAAAGCCGTCAGCGGGTGATGGCCGTAGGTCTTCTTCCAGGTCGCGGCCGCGTCCTCCTTGTCGGAGTGGGCGATCACGAGGACGCCGTCGAGATCGATGACGACCTGGCCGTGGGCGTCCGGGGCGTTCTTGCCAGCCAACGACCAGGCACGACTACGGACTTCGGACCGTGCGGAGCGGATGGCCTGCAGGGCTTTCTCGCCGGAGGTGGCGAGGGTGTCGATCAGGCGGGAGATGGTCGGGTCGGAGGCGACCGGGCCGAAGACGGCCGGCTCACACCGCAGCATCGCGACATCCGCGAGGCAGTCCCCGCCCAGTGCGACCGTCAGAGCGACGTCCAGGAGGGCCTTGCCTGGATCGTGGACGGCCCGCGGCTTCCGCCAGGGAGCCAGAGCCTGGGATATGGCCTGGTCAAGACCGGTCTTGCGGACCGTTTCGACGAGCAGGACCGAACCGGCCTGGGAGACGACCTGGCGGCCGTCGTCCTGGACACGGACACGCGGGTAGGACCCGATAGAGTGCTTCACCTGGGAAGTGCCTCCGGCGGCGGCAGGAACAAGGACCTCGACAATCCTCATTCTTGCTGGTCAGAGGCACTTTCTGCTTTCCTGACCGCCTGTCGGACAGCCCACCTCGTGAAAGCGCGAGGTTAACGCGGCGGCCGGGACGGTGCATCATGGCTTTACCGCGATCCCGCAGTGAAACTCTGGAACACGGCCATGTCCGGACAAACACTTGACAGTGGCCCTGGCGGGCACTTGTATCGCGTACCCGACGCAGCAGCGCCCTTCACGTCCGCGCCGGCATCACCCCCGAAGGGATCACCTGACCATGCCGTACGACCTCGACCGCATCCGGATCGGCTCCGCACCCGACTCCTGGGGCGTCTGGTTTCCGGACGACCCCCGGCAGGTGCCCTGGGACCGCTTCCTGGACGAGGTCGCCGAGGCCGGCTACACCTGGATCGAACTGGGCCCCTACGGCTACCTCCCCACCGACCCCGCGCGGCTCGCCGAGGAGGTGGACCGCCGCGGCCTCAAGGTCTCCGCGGGCACGGTCTTCACCGGCCTGCACCGCGGCCCCGCCGTCCGGGCGGACACCTGGGCCCACGTCTCCCGAGTCGCCGCGCTCACCCAGGCGATGGACGCCCGGCACCTCGTGGTGATCCCGTCCTTCTGGCGCGACGACAAGACCGCCGAGATCCTGGAACCGCCGGAGCTGACCGCCGAGCAGTGGGGCCACCTCGCCAAGGGCATGGAGTGGCTCGGCCGCCGGGTGAAGGAGACGTACGGCCTCGACATCGTCGTCCACCCGCACGCCGACACCCATATCGACACCGAGGCTCATGTCACGCGCTTCCTCGACGCGACCGACCCCGGCGCGGTCGGCCTCTGCCTGGACACCGGCCACTACGCCTACTGTGGCGGCGACAGCGTGCGGCTGATCGAGACGTACGGGGAGCGCATCGGCTATCTCCATCTCAAGCAGGTCGACCCGGCCGTCCTCGCCGACGTCGTCGCGCGGGGGCTGCCCTTCGGGCCGGCCGTGGCGCGGGGCGTCTTTCGTGAACCTCCGCACGGACTGCCGGAATTGGGTCCTGTGCTGGAGGCCGCGCAGAAGCTGGGGGTGGATCTCTTCGCCATCGTGGAGCAGGACATGTATCCCTGCGAGCCGGACAAGCCGCTGCCGATCGCGGTGCGGACGCGGCGGTTCCTGCGGTCCTGCGGGGCGTGAGAAGTGGGGGCGACGCGTATGGAAGGGGCTGAGCGTCCGCCGGACCAGACCGGCGTCCCGCCCCGACGCCTCGCGGACGTAAGGGACTTCATCGCCCGCCTCGTCCGCTGGGCGCCGACCCGCGAGGACATCACCGGCCTCCTCCTCGTCGGCTCCTACGCACGCGGGACCGCCCGCTGCGGCTCCGACGTGGACATCGTCCTGCTGACCACCGATCCGGCGCCGTATCTCACCGGCGCCGCCGATCCCAGCGGAAAGCGGACCGACTGGACCGCCGAACTCACCCTCGGCGCACCCGTCCGCACCCGCGCCTGGGGGCCGATCACCGAACGGCGTCACACCCTGGCCCCCGGTCTGGAGGTGGAGTTCGGCATCGGTACCCCGCGGTGGGCGCGGACCGACCCCGTCGACCCCGGCACCCGACGCGTCGTCGCCGACGGCGCGCTCCCGCTGTACGACCCCTCGCGCGTCCTCGCCGAGTTGGTCCGGCACTGCCGGCCGTGACGCCGGGGCCGGGCGCCGTTCCCGCGCACCCCTGACGGACGCTGTTCCTGCGCAACCCTGACGGATTCGCGCCAGGCGCGGCCGGGAACGAACCGGGGGCACGCGGGCGTTGTTCAGGTGAACGGGGGGCGCCCGCGCAGACGGGAGGACGAGGATGACACACCGTACGGAACCCCGTAAGACGGCACCGGAACCCGCCGAGGCGGTGGCCCGGCGCCGGGACCGCTTCGGCACCCTGCCCGAGCGGATACATCCCGAGGACACGGTCGAGACCAGCCCGGCCACGCTGCCGGACCCGGCCCGCGACCGGTATCACGCGGACGAGTGGCTGGTGCGGTACTGCGGCTGACGAAGCCCCCGTACCGCGCGCGTCAGGCCTGCCGCACCTCCGCGACCGGCACCGGGCGGTGCTCGGCGCGGGAGAGCGCGCAGGCCTCCGCGATCCAGCCGGCCTCCAGGGCGTCCTCGACGGTGCACGGAGACGGCCTGGTACCGGCCACCACCTCGGTGAAAGCGGCCAGTTCGGCGCGGTAGGCGTCGGCGAAGCGGTCCATGAAGAAGGCGTGGGGGACGCCGGAGGGGAAGGCGGCCCCGGACTCGACCGGGCGCAGCGGCAGCCGGTCGTCCAGACCCACCGCGATGGCGTCGGCGCTGCCGTGCAGCTCCATGCGGACGTCGTAACCCCGGCCGTTGTGGCGGGAGTTGGAGACAAGCGCGATCGTGCCGTCGTCCAGGGTGAGGACCGCGCCCACGGTGTCGGCGTCACCGGCCCGCGCGATGTGGTCGGCGCCCCGGTTGCCGCCGACCGCGTACACCTCGGTGACCTCGCGGCCCGTCACCCACCGGATGGCGTCGAAGTCGTGCACCGAGCAGTCCCGGAAGACGCCACCGGAGGCGGTGATGTACGCGGCCGGCGGCGGCGCCGGGTCCAGTGTCGTACAGCGCAGGAGGTGCAGCGTCCCCAGCTCGCCCGCGCGCACGGCGGCGCGCGCGGCGGCGAAGCCCGCGTCGAAGCGGCGCTGGTAGCCGATCTGGACCGGCACCCCGCTGCCGCGCACACTGTCGAGCACGGCCACGCCCTCCGCCATCGTGCGGGCCACCGGCTTCTCGCAGAAGACCGGGACACCGGCGGCCACACCGGCCCGGATCAGCGCGGGATGGGCGTCCGTGGCCGCCGCCACCACCAGGGCGTCCACGCCGGCGGCCAGCAGCGCCTCCGGCGAATCCGCGACCTCGGCCCCGAACCGCTCGGCGGCGGCCGCCGCGGCCTGTGCGAACGGATCGGCGACCACGAGCGATTCGACGGCGCCGAGCCCGCAGAGGGTCCCGGCGTGGAAGGCACCGATGCGGCCGAGGCCGAGGATTCCGATACGCATGGGTGTTTGCCGCTCCTCAGGTTTCGGACGAAAGGGCGTAAGCGCGAAGGGCGATGCACTACCTGCCTATAACTCGACCCAGTTGCCGCTCGCCGCGGACTCGGCCATCGCGTCCAGGAGGACCGCGCCGCGCACCGCGTCCGCGAGCGTCGCGCCGTACGGTCTGCCCTCGGCGATGGAGCGCAGGAACCGGTGGGCCTCGATGACCTTCAGATCGTCGTAGCCCATCGCGTTGGCCGCGCCCGGCTGGAACGCGGCGAACTCGCCGTCACCGGGCCCCACATACACGGTGCTCACCGGCTGGTCCTGGAAGGAGGCGCCCCGGCTGACCGCGAGCTCGTTCATCCGCCGGAAGTCCCAGAACACCGCCCCGCTGGTGCCGTGCACCTCGAAGCCGTAGGCGTTCTGCTCGCCGACCGAGGCCCGGCAGGCCTCCAGGACGCCGCGGGCGCCGCGGGCGAAGCGCAGCAGACAGCCGACGTAGTCCTCGTTCTCCACGGGGCCGCGTTCGCCGCCGCGGGCGCGGGTGTGACCGGTGGTGGCGCCGCTCGGGCGGGCGCGCTCCGGGACGAAGACCGCGGTGTCGGCGGTGAGCGCGGTGATGTCGCCGAGCAGGAAGCGGGCCAGGTCGGCGCCGTGCGAGGCCAGATCGCCGAGCACCCCGCGACCGCCGCGCTCACGCTCGTAGCGCCAGGTCAGGGCGGCGTCGGGGTGGGCGGCGTAGTCGCTGAACAACCGGATGCGGACATGGGTGACGGCGCCGATCCCGCCCGCCGCGATCAGCTCGCGGGCGGCCTCCACGGCGGGCGCGTTGCGGTAGTTGAAGCCGACCGTGCCCCGCACCCCGGCGCGCGCGACCGCCTCCGCGACGGCGCGGGCGTCCCCGGCGGACAGGCCCACCGGCTTCTCGATCCACAGGTGCTTGCCCGCCTCCGCCATCGCCACCCCGATCCGGCGGTGCAGGAAGTCCGGCGCGGTGACGCTCACCGCCGCGACGCGGGGATCGGCGGCCACCTCCCGCCAGTCGCGGGTCGCGGTGACGAACCCGAACTGCTCGGCGGCCTCCTCGGCCCGGCCCGGCACCTCCTCGGCGACCGCGATCAGCCGTGGCCGCAGCGGGAGCCGGGGGTAGTGGTGGGGGAGACGGGCGTACGCCCGCGCGTGCACCCGGCCCATCCAGCCGAACCCGACGACGGCGACACCCAGCTCCTCCACCCTGTCCGCCTCTCCGCGTCCGGTACCACGGGACGGGACCGCCGCCCCGCACCCGGCCACCTTTGTCCGGACATGGCGGTGCTGTCAACGCCCCGAACGGGCCGTGGCGTCGAATTCGCCGGTTTCGGGAGGCGCCTACCGTTTCGGAGGGCGCCTACCGATCGGGCCCACAGGTGGGGCGCTTACAGATTGATGGCGTACGCCTTGCGGAGCGTCTCGTGCACGGTCCACGTCGTACGGTCGCCCGCGCGCAGCACCGCCATGTCACCCGGTCCGACCCGCAGTGTCGGGCCGTCCTCGACCTCGATCGTGGCCGAGCCGCTGATCACCACGAACAGCTCGTCGGCCTCGGTGTCGGTGACCACGCCCGGCGTGATCTGCCAGATCCCGCGGAGCTGCCGGCCGTCCGGCGACTCCCAGACCACCTTCCCGGTGACCTCGGGGTTCCCGGAGACGATCTGTCCGGGGTCGAGGGGCTCGGGTTCGAGGTCGGCGTCGGGGATGTGGAGCGCGAAGCTGTGCGTCATGGGCCCGACCCTAACGGCGCCCGCGCCCCGGCCGCCGTCGACAGAGTGTGCGGCATCGGGCCTGGTCACAGGACACTTCGTCGGGCCGCGCGGACTGGCGGCGGCGCGGGGCGGGGGTGATCGTGGAAGACATGGCCGACTCGACCGCGGCGGACGCCCAGGGACACGCGGGGGGCGGGCCGCGCCCCGGCGGGCACAGCACCCGCGAGGCGCTCCTCTTCGGCGGGGTCTACGGCGCCGTCCTCGCCAGCTCGATGGTCGCCGCCCTCACCCGCTACGGCGCCAGCACCCCCGCGACCCGCCGCTACGACGCCCTGTGGCTGCTGGTCACCGCCCTGGCCTCCGCCCTGGCCCACGGCTACGCCCACTACATCGCCGAGCGCGCCCCGCACCGCCGCTGGGACGGCCTGCGTGCCCTGCGCAACGAGTGGCCGCTGGTCGCGGCCGTCCTGCCGACGGTCTTCCTGCTCGCGGGCGCGGGCTGGGGATGGTGGCCGGCCAAGGGCGTCGAATACCCCGCCTTCACCCTGAACATCCTGATCCTGTTCACCCTCGGCCTGACCACGGCCCGCAAGGCGGCCCGCCCCTGGCCCGCCGCCGTCCTCATGGGCCTGGGCGACGCCCTCCTCGGCCTGATCGTGGTCGTCGCCAACACCCTCATCAAGTGACCCCGGCCCCGATGTCACCAGGCACCCGAGCGCATACGGTAAGGTTGACCTGCGTGATCACGCGACACACCGCGTGAGACCGTGACGGGACGTGGCGCAGCTTGGTAGCGCACTTGACTGGGGGTCAAGGGGTCGCAGGTTCAAATCCTGTCGTCCCGACCATGCTTCGAGCAGGTCGGAGGCCGTTCTCTCGCTGATGGGAGGACGGCCTTCCGTGCGTCCGGGGCCCTGGTGGTCGCAAGGTGGTCGCACGTCCAGTCCGTGGCCGGTCGACCATGACGCTGAAGGCCGGCGGCGCGGGAAAGCGGAGCCGGCCGGCGGCACACCGGCGGTGACGATCGTGGCGGCCAGGTGGCGCAGGTCGTGGACGGTGATCCTGGAATATCGCCTTCCCCGGACAGCTGGTGTAGCCGGTCGGGAAGATGGTGCGGTCCGAGCGGTCGGCCGTCGGAGCGGCAGAAGACGAGTCCGGTGAACGGGCCGGTCAGGGCCACCGCGTGTGGCTGGTGTTCCTGCACCATTCGGGCCGACGACCTGGTGCGTCGCACATTTCCGCAGAGGGCAAGGGATTTCGCGGTCAGTCGCGCTTGAAACAACGAATTAAGAAGCTTTATGGCGGCCATGCGATGGAATCAGTACCATCCCTCATGGTCCACGCACGCCGCAGGACCACGACCCGGCCCGTACACAGAGGAAGCGCCGATGAACTCCCCCGCTCCGGAACGCCAGTTGCCGGTCACCGAGCGCACCCGTCACCGCCGCTTGCGCGAGCAGGGCAGCCTGGACCGGGGGCAGCTCGATGCGATACTCGACGCGGGTTTCGTCTGCCACCTCGGCGTCACGGTCGAGGGCACGCTCATGGTCGTACCGACCGTCTACGGCCGCGACGGCGTAACCCTGTACTTCCACGGCTCGGTCGCCGGCCGCAGCCTGGTCGCCTCGCCCGGTGCCACGGTCTGCGTCACCGTCACCCACGTCGACGGACTCGTCCTGGCCCGCTCGGTGTTCGAGCACGGCGTCAACTACCGCAGCGCCATGGTCTACGGCACTCCCCGCCTGGTCGCCGACCCCGGCGAGAAGCTCGCCGGCCTGCGCTGCCTCACCGAGCACGCCGCGCCGGGCCAGTGGGACTACGCCCGCGGCCCGAGCCGCAAGGAACTCGCGGCGACCGCGCTGCTCGCCCTCTCCCTGGACGAGGCGTCCGTCAAGATCCGTACCGGCGCCCCGGACGACGGCGACGGCGACGACGCCCGACTCGGCCTGTGGGCCGGCGTGCTCCCGCTGCGCGCCACCTAGGGCGCCCTGGAGCCGGACCCGGCGCTGCCCGAGGGCATCGAGCCCCCCGCCCATCTGACGGAGCGGGCCGGCACCCCGGCGACCTGAACCGACGCTCGATCCGCCGGTATGCCGCCCCGGCGCCGACGAGCACGGCCTCATCACCCCTCGCTGCGGCACTCCAGCGCCGCGAGCCGCCCGTCCCGTACCTCGGCGATCCGGTCGGCGACCGCCAGGTGGGTGTGGTCGTGGGTGACCAGGACCGTGGCGGTGTTCCGGTCGTGGGTCAGCCGGGTGAGCAGGTCGAGGACGGCGGTGCCGCGCTCGTGGTCCAGGGCGCTGGTGGGTTCGTCGACGAGCAGCACCGTGGGGTCGTTCATCAGGGCGCGGGCGATGTTGACCCGCTGCCGCTGGCCGCCGGAGAGCTGGTGGGGGCGGCGCCCGGCCTGCCCGGCGAGGCCGACCGCGTCGAGCAGCGCCATGGCCCGCCCGCGCGCCCTGGCCGGGGAGCGGCCGTCGATGTGGGCCATCACCTGGAGCTGTTCGGCGGCGGTGAGCGAGGGCAGCAGATTGGGCTGCTGGAAGACGATGCCGATCCGTCCCCGGCGCAGCCCGGTCAGCTCGGCCCGGCTCAGCCCCGCGGTGCGGACGCCGTCGATGGTCACCGTGCCGCTGTCCGGTGTGATCAGCGTGGCGGCGACGGCCAGCAGGCTGGACTTGCCCGAGCCGGAGGGGCCGACCACGGCGGTCAGGCTGCCTCGAGGGACCTCCAGAGCGACCCGGTCGAGGGCGGTCAGCCGGGTGTCGCCGTCGGGATAGGTGAGGGTGATGTCGCTCAGGCACAGGCTCATCGGGCGCTCCCCAGGGCGGTCAGCGGGTCGACGGAGGTGATGCGGCGGACGGACAGCGCGGCCCCGAGGGCACCGAGTACGACCGTCACCGCGGCCGGCACCAGGACGGTTCCGGGGGAGAGGACGAACGGCACGGCGCCGCCCACGACGAGCGCCCCCAGCGCGGCGGCGACGCCGGTGCCGAGCAGTGTGCCGCCGACGAGCAGCACGACGGCCTGGCCGAGCGCGTCCCTGAGCAGATAGGCGGTGGAGGCGCCCAGGGCCTTCAGCACGGCGACGTCGGCGCCCCGCTGAATGGTCCACACGGTGAAGAAGGCGCCGATGACCAGCGCGGAGATGGCGAACAGGAAGCCACGCATCAGCTGGAGGGAGCCGTTCTCGGAGGCGTAGGAGCCGATCGCGGACAGCGAGTCGGCCCTGGCTACGGTCCTGGTGCCGGCCCGCCGGTCGATCGCCGCGAGGTCGGCCCCGGAGCCGGTGGTCAGGGCGATGACGGTGGCGGCCGGTCGTTCCCCGTCGCCGGTGGGCGGGGCGGTCCCGCGCCACACGTCGAGGCTGGTCCAGACGACCGGGGTGTGGCTGAAGAAGGCGTCGCCCCGCACCGCTGCGACCGTCAGCCGCCGCCCGGCGAGGGTGAGGGTGCCGCCCTCGGTCACGCCGAGGGCGTCGGCGGCGCCGGTGGACAGCACCGCCGTACGGTCGTCGAGCCTGCCGCCGTCCGGGGCGAGGCAGGAGCCGGGGCGGACGCCGAAGACGGAGACACCGGCGGTCCGCTGCCCGGCGCCGGCCTTGGTGGTGCCGATCCCCAGCGGTTCGGCGCGCTCGACGCCGGGGGCCGCGGCCCACTGCCGCCACTGCGCCGCGGTGACGGTGGAGTCGGCGTACGACAGACCCTGGCCGCGGGCGGGCGCCTGGAAGGCGATCTCGGTGGCGGGCAGGCCGGTGATCGCCGACACGTTCTGCCGGCCCAGTCCGGCCGTCAGCCCGGACAGCAGCCCGACCAGCAGGGTGATCAGTACGACGACGGTTCCCATCAGGGCGAAGCGCCCCTTGGCGAACCCCAGGTCTCTCCAGGCGACGAACACGGCCTCGCTGTCCTCTCCGGCGGTGGAAACGGTATGCCCCCACCGTCGCCGCCGGCCCGCCGTGCGCGCGTCCGGCGCCGGACGGCACTTCGCGGGCCGGACGGCGGTGCGCGGGTTCCACCTTTCGACAGAGGCCGCTGGCCCGGAGCCTCTCGTAGCCTGTAAGGCACTGTGAACACCGCTTCCCCCGCTCCGAGCCCGACCACTCGGGCCCTGTCCTGGTGCCTGCACCTGCTGGTCGTGGGCCTGCTCACGCTGGTCGCCTGGCGGGCGGTGGCCGACGGCCGGACCGCCGCCTGGCCCGTCGTCACCGCCGCCGTGGCCTGCGCCGGGGCCTACGCGGCCGGCCCCCCGCTGCCCGCCGTCCGCCGCTCCCGGCGGGCAGCGGCGCTGTGGCTCGCCGCGGTGGGCGCCGTATGGCTGGTGCTGCTGGTCCTGTCCCCCGACGCGGTGTGGGTGGCGTTCCCGCTGTACTTCCTCCAGCTCCATCTGCTGCCGCGCCGGGCCCAGATCACGGCCGTGGCCGCCACCGCGGCGGCGGCCGTCTGCGGCTTCGCCGCCCACCAGGGCTCCTTCGGCGCGGCCATGGTGATCGGGCCCGGGCTCGGCGCCGCGGTCGCGGTCGCGGTGGTACGGGGGTACGAGGCCCTGTACCGGGAGAGCGAGCGGCGCAGGCGGCTGATCGAGGAGCTGACCGCCACCCGCGCCGACCTGGACCGGGTCCAGCACACCGCGGGGGTGCTGGCCGAGCGCGAACGCCTGGCCCGCGAGATCCACGACACCCTCGCCCAGGGCTTGTCCAGCATCCAGTTGCTGCTGCGCGCCGCCGAACGCGCCCTGCCCGGCCGGCCCGATGCCGCCGCCGGCCATGTGGCGGCGGCCCGGCAGGCCGCGGTGGACAATCTCGCCGAGGCCCGCCGCTTCGTCGCCGCCCTCAGCCCGCCCGCCCTGGACGGCAGCACGCTGGCCGACGCGCTGGCACGGCTGTGCGCCACCACCGGCACCCATCACCGGATTCCGGTGCGGTTCCACCTCACCGGCGCCCCGGTCCCGCTGGCCACGGCGCACGAGGTCGCCCTGCTGCGCATCGCCCAGTCCGCCCTCGCCAACACCGTGCGCCACGCCCGCGCCACCGGCGCCGACATCACCCTCGGCTACCGCGGCGACCACATCGCCCTCGACATCACCGACGACGGCACCGGCTTCGACCCCGCGCTGCCGCCCGCGCCCGACCCGGAGAGCGGCGGCTTCGGCCTGGCGGCCATGCGCGCCCGGATGCACGACCTCGGGGGCACCCTGACCGTCGCCTCCGCGCCCGGCCACGGGACCTCCCTGGCCGCGCGGCTCCCGCTCGGCGCCCCCGCCGACCGCACGCCCACACCCGTATTCGAGGCCCGCCCGTGACCGACGACAGCTCCCCGCGCACCCCCATCCGCCTGCTCCTGGCCGACGACCACCCGGTGGTCCGGGCCGGGCTGCGGGCGGTGCTGGAGACCGAGCCCGGCCTCGTGATCGTGGCCGAGGCCGCCACCGCGGAGGAGGCCGTCGCCCGCGCCGCCGGGGGCGATGTCGACGTCGTCCTCATGGACCTCCAGTTCGGCAAGGGCATGGGCGGCGCCGAGGCCACCGCGCGGATCACCGCCAGGCCGGGGGCGCCGCGCGTCCTGGTCGTCACGACGTACGACTCCGACGCCGACACGCTGCCCGCCATCGAGGCCGGCGCCACCGGTTACCTCCTCAAGGACGCGCCGCCCGAGGACCTGGCCGCCGCCGTACGCACCGCCGCGGCCGGCCGCACCACCCTCGCCCCCACGGTCGCCGAGCGCCTCATGAACCGGCTGCGCACGCCGGGCGCCGCCCTGACCCGGCGCGAGACCGAGGTGCTCACCCTGGTCGCCGGCGGCCTCTCCAACCAGGCCGTCGCCCACCGCCTCCACCTCACCGAGGGAACCGTCAAGTCCCACCTGGCCCGCGTCTACACGAAGCTGGGCGTCGACTCCCGCACCGCCGCGGTGGCGACGGCCACGGACCTGGGGCTGATCCGGCGCTGACGTGGGCGCGGTGCGCGTACCGGGACACGAGCCCGGTGCCGTACCGGCTTACGTCAGGTCGCGCATGCGGCGGATGCCGCTGGTCCACACGGCCAGTGGGGTCAGGAAGGCGAGGGCGCAGATCAGCCACAGCGCCCCCCGGTTGCCGAGGGCACTGGCCGTGGCGCCGGCGGTGAGCGCGCCGAACGGCACCGCCCCCCAGGAGATGAACCGGACCGTGGCCATCACGCGGGGCAGCAGCTCGGGCGGGGTGACCGTCTGCCGGTGGGTGCGGGTGAGGATGCTGAGTACGACGATGCTCGCGCCGAAACACAGGTTGCCGAGCGCGAACAGCAGCAGCCCCCAGCCGCTTCCCGCGAGCGGCATCAGCAGCGCGAGGGACGCGCCGAACAGGGTGGAGGCCAGGATGGTGCGGGCGCTGCCGATGCGGCCGGCGAGCCGCGGGGTGAGCGTGGCGCCGAGGAGACTGCCGAGCCCCTCCATGGCGATCAGCACGCCGACGAGCCCAGCCGGTGTGCCGAGCGTGCGCACCAGGAAGACCGGGAGCAGCGCCATGAAGGCGCCGCAGGTGAAGTTGGCCAGCGTGGCCGCGGCGACGCAGGGGCGGATGACCTTGTGGTGGGTGACGAACCGCCAGCCCTCCTTGATCTGCCCCGCCATCGACTCCGCCGGCCCCCCGGACCGGACGGGGGCGGGCCGTGGCAGGGTGCGCAGCAGCACCGCGGAGACGACGTAGCTGACGACGTCGAAGACGAGGGTGAGCGCGCCGCCGAAGATCTGTACCAGCAGACCGCCGAGGGAGGGCCCGCCCAGTTGGGTGGCCGACACCGAGGCGGACGTCAGGCTGTTGCGGGCGGTCAGTTCCTCCTTGCTGACGATCGACGGCAGAAACGTGGAGTTGCCCACGTCGAACAGGACCGTCGCCAGGCCGATCACCAGCGCCACCAGGACCAGCTGGGCCAGATGCAGGACGCCGAACGCGGCCGCCACCGGTACCGACACCAGGGCCGCCGCCCGGACGAGGTCCATCGCGACCTGCGTACCGCGCAACGGCAGCCGCTGCACGATCACCCCGGCGGGCAGCCCGATGGCGATCCAGGCGGCGTACTGGGCCGCGGTCAGGAAACTGACCTGGAGGCTGGAGGCGTGCAGCACACCGACCGCCACCAGGGGCAGGGCGACGGTGGTGATCGCGTCACCGGTGCCGCTGATCGTGGACGCGGTCCAGTACCGCCAGAACGCGGAGGCGGAGCGCCGGTCCGTCGCCGGATCGAGTGGTCTGACGTCCTCATGGGCGGTCATGAGATCTCGACCTCCATGGTCAGGTCCCGGCATCGCTGAATGACGAGGTTGACCCAGGTCTGGGGCTGGTCGGGGTCGAAGGACCGCATGGTCTCCAGGGCCCAGTACTCCTCGAACGACAGCGCGTCCGGCCGGACCTCGCGGAACCGGCGTGCCCGCCACTTCGGCGTACGGGAGCCGAAGTTGCCCTTGCTCTCCAGCAGGGCGTCCACGGTGTGCCCGAGCGCCTTGCGGGCGGACAGCACCGCGCTGTCGAAGTCTCCGGCGGCCAGCTGGCCGCCGGCGTCCTCGATGGAGGAGTCCGCCTCGGCGAGCGAACGGGTGGTCACGAAGGCCCGGAAGGCGGACTTCTCGACCTTGCGCCGGCACTCGTCGGCCCAGGCGGCACCGCTGAGGGTGAGGCAGGTGCTCATCCGCTCCAGGAACAGCTCCTCGGCGTCGATCAGCGCCTTGGCCGTGGAGTTGCCGGCCTCGAACTGTTCCCAGCTGACCTTGTCGATCATCTGCTGGACCTGGCTGTCGAGCCAGTACTTGATCTCCCAGCGCCGGCCGTCCACGTGCAGCACGACCGCGGGGACGACACCGGGCTGGAGCGGTACCGGGATGGTACGGGCGCTGTCGCCGGTCCACGGGGTGGAGGAGACGACGTTGAAGTCGTAGTCGCTGGACTCGTTGGACCAGCCGCGGGCGACCGAACCCACACAGCACACCGCGAGGCAGTCCGCCGGTATGAGCCCGCGGCGATCCATCTCCTCCAGGCAACCGGTCAGACTTGTACTCATCGCTCTACCTCCTGGGAAATTACTCGCCTCAGCGTTCAGCACAGCCGCTCGTGCCGTCAACCGCCACATGAGACAGGGGAGTTGGGTTGAAAAACGGGTGACCGCGGGCCGTGCTCAGCGCCATACGGCGAAGGGTGTGTCGGTCTCCTCGGGCGCGAAGGAGCCGTGGTCGTAGCGGTAGGCGGCATCGGTGAGGAACTTCTCCCCCTCCGCCACCAGCAGGACGTCGCCGACCCGGCCCCGTGCGGCCGAGCCCGGCGCGAAGACCCGGTCCGCCGGCATGACCCGCACATCGCGGGGGAGCGCCGCGCGCAGTCGGGCGGACAGACCGGCGCCGCCGTCGCGGTCCTCGGGATACAGCCAGCGCATGCGTCCGGCGCCGCCCATCGTGAAGCCGTGCCGCTGTCCCATGTGGTCGAGAAGGTCCGCGAGCGCGGGGTCGTGCACCGTGGGCACCAGACCGTGATCGGCGTGGGCCACCACCACGACACCCCGCGCGACCAGCGCGTCGGCGAACGCGCCGAGAGCCGTGAGGACGTCGGTGGTGTGGCTGTCGTACCCGTGCCGGTGCACGTGCTGATCGACCTCCACGTAGCACCACAGGAGACAGGGCTGCCCGCCGCCGTGCCGGGCGAGTGTCTCCTCGACCGCCGTGCGGACGCGGGCGGCCACCTCGGCGGACGTCCGCCTGCGGTAGGCACCGTGCTCCGTGTAGAAGGAGTGGCCCGCGAGCGGGCGGGCGTGTGCCAGCAGGGCGTCGCGCCAGGCCGAACCGTAGTGCTCCATGTCGCCGAGCACCGCGAGCGGCGTACGGCCGTGCCGGGCCGCGTCGGAGAAGACGTTGCCGGCGGCCGGGGTCAGGCCGGCGCCGTGGTAGTCGAGGAAGTTGACCAGCGCGGGGCCGCCCGAGGGCGCCGAGAAGACCACTCCGGGCACCGCGTGGTCGTCGACGCCGAGACCGGTCAGGGAGCTGAGCCAGCAGGCCGAGGACGTCGTCGGGGAGACCGCACGCATCAGCCGGACGTCGGCGGACGGCCAACAGGGGCGCGCCGCAGCGAGGTTGACGCCGTCCAGCGCGAGCACGACGACGTGCCGCCGCGGATTCTCGGCCATCACCCGGTCGAGCCGGCCGCGGAAGTCGGTGAGGGACATCGGTGCAGGGGCGTTCACCGCTGAGGGACCACACTCTCTGTCGGACGTACCCGGCGGGGACCGGATCTGACGGGGCGTCGGCCCGGCGGCGCCTGGGACATCGCCGGCGCTGTCCGCGGCATCCTCCACCCGGCGGCCCTCACTGGACCCGGCGCAATGCCTGGCCCGCGGCCTCCGCCGGGGCGCGGGTCGGGCCGAACAGACGGACCGTGAGATCACCCGGCTGATGCAGCCGGATGCGGGGGTTGAGGCCCTCGCCGCGCCGTGGCTGCGCCTGAGGGCTCCGGGCGGGGGCGGGCGCGGTGCGGTTCAGCCGCTCCTCGGCCAGGGCGCCGATGATGTCGGCCCACTGGCGGGTGTGACCGGGCATCTGCGGCCTGCGGGAGGACTCGCGGATGCGGTTCCACAGACCGGCCTCGCTCCACTGCGTGAAACGGCGGTGCGTGTTCTGCCAGGACACGGTGAACGCCTTCGGCAACGCCCGCCAGGGCACCCCGCTCACCAGGACGTACACGATCGCGGCGAACATCGCCTCGTCGTCGGCGCGTTGGGTGCCGCCACCCTGTGGCCGCGCCGCGGGGCGCGGGAGGTACGGGCGGGCCAGCGGCCACAGCACCATGGGGGCGAGCCACGCGAAACGGCCCGCGCCCGGCGTCGTCGCCTGGGACTGCGGGTGGGGCCCCGGCGACTCGGGCAGACGTGCGGCGCCGGGAGCGGGTGTCTGTCGCAACGGGGAGACCGTCTGCGGGTACCGGGTCACTTGGCCTCCAAGGCGGTCGCAAGGGCACGGAAGATCAGCGCGGTCGAGGCCGCGCCCGGATCCTGATGGCCCACACTGCGCAGGCCGAGATAGGAGGCGCGGCCGCGGCGGGCCTGCATCGGCACGGTGGCGCGCGCCCCCTCGGCGGCGGCCGTGGCCGCGGCTTGCGCGCAGGCCGCGAGTCCGGCTCCGCCCGCGGCCTCGCGGGCGAACGCGTCGGCGGCCGGCCCGTACGCGTCGTACATGGTCTTGTCGCCCGGCCGGGCGGCGCCCAGGCGCTGGATGCTGTCACGGGCCGCGGCGAGCGCCGCCGCGAGCCGGCGCGTGTCGGTCTCCGCTCCGGGTGCGTCGAGGGCCTTGCCCAGGGCTTTGAAGGAGTTGCCGAACAGCGGTCCGGAGGCCCCTCCGATGGTCGAGACGAGGGTGTCGCCCGCGGCGACCAGAAGCCGGCCCGCCGTCGCGCCGTCCGTTCCGCCCGCCTCCAGGGACCGCACGACCGCGGCGTATCCGCGTTGCATGTTGACGCCGTGGTCACCGTCGCCGATGGCTGCGTCCAGGTCGGTCAGCCGGTCCTTCTCCTGGTCGATCAGCACTGCCGTCGTGCACAGCCACTCGTGTATCCGTGCGGGGTCCAACGGTCGTCCTCCCGTGCATGTGTGGTCGTCAGCTTGTGCCACCCGCGGCAGCCGCAGTGCGGTGCCGGGGTGCTCACGGGTGTCGTGCAGAGGTCGAGGAGGTGGGAGCCGGCGCGGCGGACGGTGAAGGGCACGTCTGCCGCGCCCGACTCGCTGACGCCATGGCCGGCCGGCGTCTGCGGGAGGGTCTGTACGGGGGACGGCCCGGCCGTGCCCGGTACGGCGGCCGCGGGCAACCAGGCCGGATCCGGCGGGAGATGGACGAGGTGGAGCGCGCCGTCCCGCTCGAGACGGACGCCGGACCGCCCGCGCGCCCGGCCACCCGGGTCCCGGCGGGACGGCGTGGGCCGGGGTGGGCGGACGCTCTCGCGGTGAGCGTGTCGGACGCTAACGCCGCGGCCGTGTTGATCAGCCTCTTCAGGACGCCCCCTACCATGAGCGGCCGCTCGCACCGAGCGGTCGTCAGACCCGTGCACGCCCGGTCATGACGAACGCGGTACCTGAGCCAACTCATCCTCGCGATCAGAACACCGTTCTCCATCGCTGAACGATTACCTGAAAGTTAGATTTCCGTACCCCTGCTGTCAAGGGACGGCCACGCCCGACAATCGACGGTTTTCGCTGGTCGGCAGGGGTTTCAGGGGAGAGATGTCCTGTTCAGCCGATGGTCTGGCGTCCGGTGGCGCGGGACGCTCCCAGTTCGCGCGAAAGGTTCCGTGCCGTCTCGCGGGTCGCGATCGCGTGCGCCTCGCGGTTCGGCTCGGCGAGCAGCCGCTCGACCGGACCGACCACCCCGATGGCGCCCGCGACCGCCCCGGTGCGGTCGAAGACGGGCGCCGCGATGCCGGCGTCCCCCAGCGTCGACTCCTGGCTCTCCAGGGCGTAGCCGACGTCCTGGGCACGCTCCAACTGGGCGGTCAGCTCCGCCGGTTCGGTCACGGTCCGGCCGGTGAGCGAGTCCAGGGGCCCGTCCAGGGCGCGCTTGCGCGCCTCGGGGGCGGAGAAGGCGATGATGGCCTTGCCGAGGGCGCACGCGTTCCAGGGCAGCCTGGCTCCGGTCTCCAGCGCCTGCACGCCTCCCTGCGGGCGCAGCGCGTGATGGATCACCAGCACCTCGTCCCGGACCAGCACGCCCACCCAGACGGCTTCGTCGGTCCGGGCGGCCAGCAGGTCGGACCAGGTCACCGCACGGGTGCGCAACTCGTGCGTGTCCAGGTAGGCGTTGCCGAACGTGACCAGGGCCGGGCCCAGGCGGTACTTGCCGGACTCGGGGTCCTGCCCCACCAGACCCTCGCACTCAAGGGTGCGCAGCAGCCCGTGGACGGCGGACTTCGAGACGCCGACGCGCTCGGCGAGTTCGGTGACGCCCAGCCGTGGTGCGGCCGTCAGTTCCCGCAGGATGTGGACGGCACGCCTGACCGACTCAACCACCACGCTCTTTTCCTCATGCTCCGGTGTGGGTTCTGTATTGATGAATCATGTTCTGATATTTAGGCTACGCGTTCATGAACCCGTCCGTCGGCATCGTCCTGGTGTCACACAGCGTAAAGCTTGCTGACGGCGTGGCAGAGCTGGTCGCGCAGATCGGGCCGGATCGCGTGCCGGTCGTCGCCGCGGGAGGTGACGACCACGGCGGGCTGGGCACCAGTTACCGCCGTGTCCGCGAGGCGCTCGGCGCGGCGGACCGGGGGGCCGGAGTCGTGGTGGTGCCGGATCTGGGCAGCGCGGTGCTGACGGCGCGTGCGGTCCTCGAAGACCATCGCCGCCCGGATGTCGTCATCGCCGACGTGCCCTTCGTGGAGGGCGCCGTCGCGGCCGCGGTGGCCTCGGCGGGCGGCGCCGATCTCGCCACCGTCGTCAAGAGCGCGGAGGAGTCACGTCATGTCAGCAAGTTCTGAGCCCGCGAGTTCCGGGTCCGCGCATCCGACGGAGGTGTCCGGAAGCAGCCGGAGGTCCGTCGTGCTCCCCGCCGACCTCCAAGCCCGCCCCGCCGGGCGCATCGTCACCGCCGAGTAGCCCGAGGAGGGCCGCATGCGTGCCGTGAGCCCTTCAGGGAGTGGCCGTGCGGTCCAGGCGGGATTCCAGTTCGGCCAGCCGGTGTGCGGCGAGCGGGACACTGAGCCGGCCGACCGCGACGAGAGCGCCGGTCCGGGCCGACCACACCGGCTGCACCTTGCCCTGGATACCGCGGGACAGCAGTGACTCCACCACCACCTGCGGCTTCTCAGGGAAGATCACATAGGGCAGGCCGTCCGCCGCCGCGACCGGCTCGGGCAGCCCGGCGGCCGTCAACAGGTCACGTACGTAAGGCTTGTTCGCCGCGATGCGGGCCCGCAGACCGGAGGTCACGTCGCCGAGTCCGAGGACGCGCCGTCCGATGCGCAGCGACAGCGACGAGGCGCCGAGCGGCGCCACCACGCCGCGTACCGCCCCGGTCAGGGCGGCGGACGAGACGCAGTAGCCGAGACGCACCCCGCCGAGGCCGTACGCCTTGGACAGTCCGCGCACGACGATCAGGTTGGACACCTCCGCGGCGAGGTTCGCCGCGCTGAACCCGGCGGGGCAGTAGTTGGCGTTGGACTCGTCGATCAGTACCACCGCACCCCGCTCCGCGGTGTCCGTGCACAACTCGCGCACCGCGTCGAGACCGGCGAAGCGGTCGTCGGCGAGCGCGGGACGCTCCAGGAGCACGATGTCACCGGGCGGCCCGGCGCCGAAGGGCACACAGCGGCCGCCCGCCCTGGCCACCCAGTGCGGGTGGTCGGGGTAGACGTCGGTCAAAACCTCCACCGTAGCCCCGGCGGCCAGCAGGCTCAGGTCGTGCAGCAGCGGACCGACCCCGGCGCCGCAGGTCACCGACGCGGACCAGCCGGGCCGCCCGAAGAAGTCGGCGACCACCGGACCGAGTACCCCCTCACCGTACGGGTCCTTGACCATGTAGTCACCGGTGTACGGCAGGGCCTCGGCCACCTCGGCGGTCAGCTCCTGCGCCACCACCGTCATGACGTCCGCGCCCAGCAGGTCCCGTTCGTCCTGCGTCCAGGCGAGGTTGAGCAGGTCCGCCCCGTCGGTCAGGACGCCCAGCTTCTCGTACGAGCCGATGGCCAGGGGCATGGAGGGGGACCGCCTTCCGGATCGGTGACGGCCTGCGGGCGGGCGCGGGGCCTGCCCGCAGGCCGGTCGTGAGGGGGAGTGCCGGTGTCAGCGCACCCGGAGCACGCTGCTGCCCGGATAGAGGGCCTGCGAGCCCAGCTCCTCCTCGATCCGGATGAGCTGGTTGTACTTGGAGGTGCGGTCGGAACGGGACAGCGAACCCGTCTTGATCTGACCGCAGTTGGTGGCGACCGCGAGGTCCGCGATCGTGGTGTCCTCGGTCTCACCGGACCGGTGCGACATCACCGCGGTGTACCCGGCCTTGTGCGCGGTCTCCACGGTGGTGAGGGTCTCGCTGAGCGAACCGATCTGGTTGACCTTGACCAGGATGGAGTTGGCGTAGCCGTCGCGGATGCCGTCCTTCAGCCGCTCGACGTTGGTGCAGAAGACGTCGTCACCGGTGAGCTGGATCTTGCCGCCCAGCTCGCGGGTGACCTGCTTCCAGCCCTCGATGTCGTCCTCGGCCATCGCGTCCTCGATGGAGGCGATCGGGTAGCGGGAGACGAGCGTGGTGAGGTAGGCGATGTGCTCCTCGACCGAGCGCTTGACGCCCTCGCCCGCGTAGTCGTACACCCCGTCGTGGAAGAACTCCGAGGTGGCCGGGTCGAGCACGAGGACGATGTCCTCGCCGGGGGCGTACCCCGTCTGCTCGATCGCGCGGACCACGAAGCTCAGGGCCTCGTCGGCGGAGCGCAGGTTGGGCGCGAAGCCGCCCTCGTCCCCGACGTTGGTGTTGTGGCCGGCCTCCGCCAGGGCCTTGCGCAGGGTGTGGAACACCTCGGAACCCATCCGCACGGCCTCGGCGAAGTTCGCCGCGCCCACCGGCGCGATCATGAACTCCTGGAAGTCGATCGGATTGTCGGCGTGGGCACCGCCGTTGATGATGTTCATCATCGGCACCGGCAGGGTGCGCGCGCCGACACCGCCGACGTAGCGGTACAGCGGGAGCCGGTGGGCCGCGGCGGCGGCCTTCACCGTGGCGAGCGAGACACCGAGGATCGCGTTGGCACCGAGGGCGCCCTTGTTGGGCGTGGCGTCGAGCCTGATCATCGTCTCGTCGACGAGGTACTGGTCCACGGCGTTCAGGCCGCGCAGCGCCTCCGCGATGGGCCCGTTGACCGCGTCGACGGCCTTGCGCACGCCCTTGCCGTGGAACCGGGACCGGTCCCCGTCGCGCAGTTCGACGGCCTCGTTGGCACCGGTGGAGGCTCCGGACGGGACCGCGGCGCGGCCGAACGAGCCGTCCTCAAGGGTGACATCGACCTCGACGGTGGGATTGCCACGGCTGTCGACGATTTCACGGGCTACGACTCGGGATACCGCGGTCATGTGACTCCTCGGACGCATTGATTAACTCGCCTCCATCCTGCCAGAGTTGTGCGGGCCGTGCGACGGACGTCTCACTATTCGCAACCCAGGCCCCCCGATTGAGCTGGCCTATCCTCAATTGATCGATACCACGGGCGGGTTGGGCGTGTTCCGCGCACCCGATGTTTCGCGACCGCACGAAGGAGTTCACCCAATGACGGTTGTCGGCATGCGTGACACTCAGCTCACCTGCTCGTTCTGCGAGAAGAGACAAGACGAAGTCTTGAAGATCGTGTCCGGGCCGGGCGTGCACATCTGCGACGGCTGCGTCGACCTGTGCGCGGAAGTGGTCGCGGAAACGAGAAACGGGGGACGAAAGGCAGGTCTCGCCGGCGGCCTTCCGAAGCCACGTGAGATACGGGCATTCCTGGACACCTATGTGGTGGGCCAGGAGCGCGCCAAGAAGTCGCTTTCCGTCGCCGTCTACAACCACTACAAGCGGGTGCGCGGCGCGGCCGTGGACGACGACGACGTCGAACTGGCCAAGTCCAACATTCTGCTCCTCGGGCCCACCGGCTCGGGCAAGACCCTGCTCACCCAGACCCTGGCCCGGATTCTCGACGTCCCCTTCGCCATCGCCGACGCCACCGGCCTCACCGAGGCGGGCTACGTGGGCGAGGACGTGGACGCGATCCTGATGAAACTCCTCCAGGCCGCCGACCACGACCCGCGCCGGGCGGAGACCGGCATCGTCTACATCGACGAGATCGACAAGATCGGCCGCCGGGGCGACGGTCCGGCTGTCTCGCGTGATGTCTCCGGCGAGGGAGTGCAGCAGGCTCTGCTGAAGGTGCTCGAAGGCTCGGTGGTGACCGTCGCCCCGCCGGGGCGGGGGACCGGTGCGGTCGCCGGCAGCCGCAGCCGTACCGCCCAGGAGGGCATCCAGATCGACACCTCGCACATCCTCTTCATCGTCGGCGGCGCCTTCGCGGGTCTGGAGAAGATCATCGAGGCGCGTGTCGGGGCCAAGGGCATCGGCTTCGGCGGCAGCGTCCGGTCCCGGCACCAGACCGCGGCGGACGACCTCTTCGCCCAGGTGACCCCCGAGGACCTGGTGAAGTTCGGGATGATCCCGGAGCTGATCGGCCGCCTGCCGATGGTCACCTCGGTGGCCCAGCTGGACCGGGAGGCGCTGCTGCGCATCCTCACCGAGCCGAAGAACGCCCTGGTGCGCCAGTACCGCAGGCTGTTCCAACTGGACGGCGTGGAACTGGCCTTCGAGCCCGGAGCGCTGGAGGCGGTGGCCGACCAGGCACTCAGCCGGGGCACCGGGGCCCGCGGTCTGCGGGCCATCCTCGACGAGGCGCTGCTGCCGGTGATGTACGACGTGCCGTCGCTGGAGGACGTGGCACGGGTGACGGTCACCGAGCGGACCGTACTGAAGGGCGAGATGCCGTTGCTGACGCGCGAGGACGGCTCGGTGGTCGAGCACGGGGCGAACGGGTGACGGCGGCCCGCCGCGGCTGATGTGTGGCGGGCGGTGCCGGGGAGCTGGACACCCGGCACCGCCCGCCGGCCCGTGGGCGGGGCGCAGCCGGCCGGCGTCCGGTCCGGCCCGCCTCAGTCGAGCAGGCCGTACGCCGCCAGCGCGTCCCGGGCGGCGGCGCTCTCGAAGGCGCCGAGTTCCCGGAAGTAGCGCCGGGTCTGCTGGGAGGTGGCACGGGCGTGGCTGCTCAGCACCTCGGGCGTGTACACCTCGGCGAGGACCTGCTCGGCATCGTCGCCGGTCAGCTCGTAAGCGGTGAGTTCCTCGCGCAGCGCGTCGAGATCGGGCCGCAGGAAGGCGTCCATCAGCGCCGGCACCAGCCGGCCGGCCGTTTCGCGCTCCGCCGGTTCGAGGTGCGCCCACAGGCGGTGCAGGAAGTGTGCGAAGTAGGCGTGGTGGCGGCCCTCGTCGAGGGCGTGGTCCCGGATCGTGCCGGTGACGGCGGGGGCCACCGCCTCGCGTTGCGGGATCTCGGCGAGACTCGCCGAGATCAGGGTCTCCGAGACGATCACGAACAGCAGTTCGGCCAGGGGCCGTTCACCGGCCGGCAGCTCGGCCAGCAGATGGCTCAGCCGCCGCAGAAAGAAGGGTTCCCCGGGCAGTCGGGGGGTCGTGCCGGTCACCGCCTGCACCTGGTCCGCGAGATCCGCGGAGAACAGCGCGTGGTACGCCTCGTCGCAGTACATCTTGTAGGCGTCGAGGCGCATTTCGCCGGGCACCGGGACGCCCACCGTGCCGCGCGCGATGCCCAGCACGGTGCGGTTGACGACCAGGTACTCGAGCTTGGCGGTGAAGTCCAGGTACCGGTACAGGTGCTGGACCAGCACCTCCTGGAACTGCGGCGCGGGCAGGTCGCGGACGAGCGGGTGCCGGGTGACCGGTACCAGGTCGGGCGGGAACAGCCAGGGTGCCGGACCGCCGTCGCGGGGATCGGCGTCGAGCAGCCGCCGGGGGGCGCTGCGCACGCTGGAGCGCTCGTACCAGCTGCGGAAGGGACTGCGGTAGGGGGCCGGCTCGCCGCTCGCGACGGCCGGATCGGCGCCGTCGGCCTCCGCGGAGGTCTCGCCGCCCTCCGTCCCCTGCGCCGTCCCCGGATCGGGCGACGGCGCGCGCAGCAGGCGCCGGGGACAGTACGACAGGGCCGAGCAGCCGACGAACATCCCTACCGTCCCGCACATGCCGGGCCCTTCCCGGAGAAGCCCCCGCGTGCGGCCGCGGTCACGCCACGACCTCCACGACTCCGTGACCGAGCAGCTGGACGGCGAAGTCCACGGTGTCCGCGGTGGCCTCGTCGACCCCGACGCCGTACTCCTCCGCGAGCCCGGCCGCGACCTGCCGCAGCGTCGACGTGCCGTCGATGCGGCGGAAGATGGCCTGGGCGACGTCGTCCAGTTCCAGGGCCTGGTCCTGCACGGCGATGTACAGCTTCCCGCGGTACTTGCGGGTACGGGCTTCCATCCGGCGGCGCACCACGCTGTCCGGCTGCAACTCCGGGTCTCTCATCAGTGAATCTCCACATCGATCGACAGATCTCTGCATAGCTGCACGACTCGGGTGACCCAGCCTCCGGGCCGGTCGTGGGGGAGGTCGCGCATGGTCTCCACCGCCCAGTAGTCCTCGTACGACAGCTGCCGGGGCCGTACCTCGTGGAACCGCCGGGCCCGCCACTTGGGCGTGCGGGAGCCGAACGCCCCGTGGCTCTCCAGGAGTGCGTCGACCACGTGGCCGAACGCCTTGCGGGCGGACAGCACGGCGCTGTCGGCGTCGTCGGCGGCGAGCTGGCCGAGCGCGTCCTCGATCGAGGCGTCCGCCTCGGCGAGCGAACGTGCCGTCACGAAGGCGCGGAAGGCGGTCGCCCCGAGTTCCAGCCGCCGGCCGCGCACCCATGAGGTGCCGCTGAGCGTGAGACAGGTGGCCAGCTGCTCCAGGAACCGCTCCTCCGCCCCGGTCAGCACGTCGGAGGCGACGGTGCGCTCCTCGAACCGCTCCCAGGTCACCTTCGCCAGCATCTGGTCCACCTGGGTGTCGAGCCAGTACGTGACTTCCCAGCGGCGTCCGTCGACGTCCGCCACCGCCACGGGCACCGAGGCCGGCCGCAGCGGCACCGGGATGGCGTGCAGGGCGGGCCCGTGCCAGGGTCCGGTGGCGATCACGTTGAAGTCGTAGTCGCTGCCCTCGTTGGCCCAGCCGCGGGCGACGGACCCCGCACACGTCACGGCGAGGTGGACGACGGGCAGCAGCCCGAGCTCCTCCAGTCCCTCCAGGCAGCCGAGCAGGGCCGACTTCGCCGCCAGCGCTTCCCAGGGGCCCTGCACCAGGGCGGTGTCGGGGTTGCGCACCTGGCCACGCCTGGTCATTCCGCGCGGACCACCGACGTCAGCAGTCCCAGCTCCAGGGCCTCGGCCGCCAGCGGGGTCACGGCGGCGGGATCGGCGCCGAGCGCGGCGACCAGCTCGCCGTAGGGCCGCTTGCCGTCCAGGGCGTGCAGGAACCGCAGCCAGTCGGGGTTCTCCACCTCGTCCAGCACGTACTCGATGCTGCCGTCGACCACGAGGTACCACACGGCGGGCTCGTCGGCGGAGTGCAGCAGCAGGACGTGCTCGGGCAGCTCCAGCACCTGCTCCTGCGTGACCTCCGGGCGGCGCACCACGCGGGCCTCGACGGCCTCCCGCTCGGCCGCCCAGTCGGTCACCGGGACGCTCTGCGGCACCGGCGCCTTGCGGGACTCGACGTGCGGGGTGGGCAGATCGCGGGTCATCCGCTCCAGCAGCCCGAGGTTGACCACGCGCAGCAGCAGCTCCACATGGCCGGCCGACGGGTCCTGCTCCAGCCTGCGCAACTGGGCGCGGACCTGGTCGGCGTCCAGGCGCTCGCGGGCCGCGTCGCTGGCGAGCGCCTCGTCGAGCAGCTGATCGCCGTTCTGGGCGAGCATCCGCAGGAACGTGCGGTAGGTGAGGTGTTCGCCGCTGCCGTAGAAGAAGGGGCCCTTGGGGCGGTTGACCATCTCGGGCGGCAGGATGCCCACCATGGCCCGGCGCAGGATCTGCTTGTCCCACACCAGGTTCGCCCGCAGCGGTTCGGGTACGGCCGCCACCAGCTCGATCAGCCGGTGGTCGAGGAAGGGCACCCGCGCCTCGATGCCGTTGCCGGCCGCGGTGCGGTCCTCGTGCCAGCAGTTGTAGAGCTGGACATCGCGGTACTTCCAGCGGAACAGCTCCGCGTACGGGTCGCTCGCCGGCCGGCCCGCCACGTCGCGCAGATAGCGGGCGCTGACCATGGAGCGGCCCGCCCCGTCCCACCACGCGCCGACGTCCGGGCGCAGGGCGCGGTCACGGGCGGTGCCGAGGGCGTCGACGTTGCGCACGAAGTCGGGCCATTCGCCGCCGCCCGCCATGGTCTTCGAGTAGCCGCCGTTGAATTCGTCGGCGCCACCACCCAGCAGCATGGCCTTGATCTCGGGTGCGTGGGCGCCGACGTAGCGGTACATCTCGTACTTGTAGAACGTCTCGGGGCCCGCGAGCGGCGTCTCCAGCAGCCACAGGTGCCGCTTCCACTCCTCGGCGGAGGGGGTGTGCGAGGAGTCCAGCAGCACCTGGTGGTTGGCCAGGCCGAGGACGCCGGCGATGTGGTGCGCGGACTCGGCGTCGCCGTTGGCGAGGGTGCTGCCGTTGAGCGCGGTGAACGTGCGCGGCTTGAGGGAGGCGAGCGCCGCCACGGCCGCCGAGTCGATGCCGCCGCTGAGGAAGAGGCCGATCTCGACGTCGGCCATCTGGCAGTCGTCGATGCTCTCGGCCAGGATCCTGCCGTAGTCCGCGACGAGCTGCGACTCGGAGGCGGCCGCGTCGCCCTCGTAGGAGGGGAAGTCCCAGTAGCGGTGGGTGGAGCGGGAGCCGTCGTTGAGGTCGAGCGTGACGATCGACGCGGCGGGCACCAGCTCGATGTCCTTGAACCAGGAGTGGGCCGGGCTGTCGTCGGTCACCGGCGCCATGCTGAGCAGCTGGTCGCCCAGCGCCCTGTCCCAGTCGAGGTCGCGCGGGCAGTCGGGGTCCTCGAAGAGCGCCTTGATCTCGGACGCGAAGACGACCCGCTCGCGGTTGAGGTGGTAGAAGAGCGGCTTGATGCCGAACCGGTCGCGGGCGAACACCAGACGGCCGCGGTCGCGGTCCCACAGCACCAGCGAGAACATGCCGCGCACCCGGTCGAGGAAGCGCAGACCGTCGCGGCGGTAGAGATGGAGCAGCACCTCGCAGTCGGAGCGGGTGCGCAGCCGGGTGCCGGCGGGCAGACCGGCCGCCAGCTCGCGGTGGTTGTAGATCTCGCCGTTGGCGATGAGCACCAGGCCGCCGTCGTCCGTGGCGAGGGGCTGCGCACCGCCCTCCGGGTCGACCAGGGACAGCCGGACGAAGCCCAGGCCCAGCGGGCCGGAGCGGAAGTACGTCTCGTCGTCGGGGCCCCGGTGAGCCACCGCGCGTGCCATCCGGCGGAGCAGGGCGTCCGCTTCCTCACCAACGGGACGGCCGTCGACTCGGGCGATGCCGGACAGGCCACACATACTTCTACCTCGCTCGCTGCGGAGACTGGATGGGCGCCGGGTCCGGTGCCGGTGCGGCACCGGGCTTGCCGCGCCCGGCCGGGACCGGGCGCGGCAAGGGATCGTCCGAGCACACTCAGACGACCATCTTCAGGACGGTGCCGGAGGTGACCTCCTTGGCAGCCGGCTTGGCGTACTTGCGCATATCATTCACCTCCCCTGCGAAATCTCTGGAATGCCTCGGGCGGGAAAGTCGCCCTCGGCATTCCCGAATTCCGACAACGGAATGCAACAAGCCGCGCGGTGGGCCCGTCAAGGTCCACATGAGACAGTCAACAGTTGAACTACAGCAGGGTAGTTGACGTTGCCGCAGGTGAGCGGGGTTGCCGACGGGGCGTTCCGGCTCTGCCGCCCGCGGGAAGAACGAGCACGACGTGAGACAAGTCCGCGATTGCCGAGGCGCCTTCGGGCTCTGTAAAGATGGGGGCGCCGGTATCCGATCCGATTTGCTCCGGAGTACCTTCCATGGGCTATTCACAGATTTCGGACGATTCTCTGGTCCGACGGCTCCTGCGCTCGGTGCCCATCGACGCCGTCATGGACCACGTCGAGCAGGTGAGCGCCCATGACCGCTACCAGGCGTCGCTCGGCCTGGAGCGCGCCGCCCAGCTGGTGGCCGAGTCAGCCGCGGCGGCCGGGCTGGCCGACGTGGGCGTGCGGCGCTATCCCGCCGACGGCGAGCCGCAGTGGTGGACCTTCCGCGCCCCCGTCTCCTGGACACCGCTCGACGCCCGCCTGACCGTGTTCGCCGGACCGGGCCCGGACACCGCCGTGGTGTTCCGGACGGACCACGCCGAGCAGCCCTTCGCCGTGGCGACCTACTCCGCCGCCACCCCCGAGGGCGGCGCCGTCGCCCGGCTGGTACCGGTCCGCGGGAACGACCCGGTCGGTGCCGCCGTGGCCGGGGCGATCGCGGTGGTGGACCGGGCGGCCTTCGTACGGGGCTCCCTGCCGGCCGAGCTGACCGCCGCCGGAGCGCTCGGTCTCCTCACGGACGCACCGTGGAAGGGCAGCGCGGCGGCACCGTACGTCGGCCGTATCGAACTCCCCCCGGACAGCGCCCTGTTCGGCTTCAGCCTCACCCCTGAGAGGTTCCGGCAGGCCAGTGCGGCCGCGCAGCGGGGCGCGGTCGCCCACGCCGAGGTCACGGTGGACAGGACCGCCGCCATGCCCCTGGTGAGTGGCGTACTGCCGGGCGACGACGACGCGGGGGAGATCTGGCTCACCGCCCACCTGTGCCATCCACGCCCCGGCTCCAACGACAACGCGTCCGGGGTCGCCGCGCTGCTCGGCATCGCCGACACCCTGGCCCGGCTGCGGCGCGCGGACGCCCGGTACGGCGTCCGGCGCCCGATCAGGTTCTTCTGGGGCGCCGAGTTCCTCGGCAACGCGGCCGTCCTGCACGGGCGTTCACAGCCGGGCGGCGGCGGTCTGCCGCAGGCGCTGATCAACCTCGACATGGTCGGGGAGGACCAGGCGCTGTGCCGCTCGCCGTTCGTCGTCGAACGGCCGCCGGAGACCACGCCGACCCTGCTCGCGCCCCTTGCCGAGCACGTGGTGGAGCAGGTGTTCACGGCCACGGCCGACAGCCCCGGCACCTGGCAGCCGTCGCCGTTCCTCGGCTTCTCCGACCACGCGCTGTACGCCGACCCCTCCGTCGACCGGCCCGCCGTCCAGTTCTGCCACCCGGCCGACCGGTTCAACCACTCGGCCGGCGACTCCCCGGACAAGGTCTCCGCGGTGGAGATGACGCGTTCCTGCGTGGCCGGCGCCGCCCTGGCCCACCTGCTCGCCTCGGACGGGCCCGACCCGGCGGCGCGGAGCGCGGTGGTGGAGCGCTGGTGCCGCACCGAGCAGGAGGCGGTGGCCCGCCTGGCGCGGGACAGTGGGGGCGCGGACGACGGCTGGTCCCGCGGTCTGATGGACCATGTGGCGCGCCGCGCCGCGGCTCTTCGGGCGCTGGCCGCCGGAGCGCCGGCGGCCGAGGCGCGCCTGCTCGCCGGGCCGGGCCCCGCCGCGGCCGGCCCCCCGGTGCGCCGGAACTGGCCGGGGCCGCTCAATCTGCGGGCCATGCTGGGCCAACTCCCCGTCACCACACGGACGGTGCTCGGCGGGATGATCGCCGATGACAAGCACCACCTGTCGGTACTGTTCAACCTCGCGATCCGGGCCGACGGCGCGCGCGACCGCGAGCGGATCGTCACCGAGACGTCGTACGGTCTGCGCCGCCCCCTGGACCCCGCCACCACGGACCGCCTCTTCGACGCGCTCCTGGAGTCGGGCTGGCTGACGGAGGGCTGACCCCTCGCCGCCGGCCGGGGCGCGGGCAGCCGCGGATCAGACCCCCGCTCCGCCCGCCGCCGCCCGTACCGTGAACCCGGCCGGCCGCTCGTCCGGGTGCCGGGTGATCTCCTCCACCGCCGAGCCCACCCGCAGCACCGTCACCTCGTCGAAGGGCCGGCCCGCGATCTGCATGCCCAGCGGCAGTCCGCTCGCGGACCGGCCGGCGGGCAGCGCCAGGGCCGGGTGGCCGGTGACGTTGAAGGGGATGGTCTGCATGGCGGTCAGTTCCCGCGGCGGCGGCCAGTCGACCGGGAAGGCGTCCAGCCGGGGCGCCGGCGCGAGCCCGGTCGCGGTCACCCACACGTCGTACCGGTCGAAGACCGTGCGCCGCACGGCGTCGGCCAACTCCTGGCGGAGCCGGTGCGCCTGCACCAGGTCGGCCGCGCTCAGGCCCGCCGCCGGCGCGACCCGCTGATAGGTGTACCGGCCGTAGGAGCCGGGCCGCTCCCGCAGGTCGGCCTCGTGGACGGCGTACGCCTCGGCGGCCATGATGACCCGCCCGCACGCGTTGAACAGCCGGTACGGCGGAGGCTCCACCTCGTGGACGGTGGCGCCGCGCCGGGCCAGCTCCGCCAGCACCCGCTCGATGGCCGCCGTGACCTCCGGCGAGGTCGCCGGGTCGTTACGGAACCAGCACGGCGAATAGGCGATGCGCAGCCCCCGCACCCCCTGTCCGAGACCCGCCGTCAGGTCCGGCACCGGCCGCCGGACGCTGCCCGGATCACGCGGGTCGTACCCGGCGATGACCTGGGTGGCGAGCGCGGTGTCCCGCACGGTCCAGCCGAGCGGACCGATGTGGTCCAGCGCGTACGACAGCGGGAACGCGCCCCGCCGGGACACCAGTCCGTAGGTGGGTTTCAGGCCCACGGTGCCGCAGTGGCAGGCCGGGCCGCGCACCGACCCGCTGGTGTCGGAGCCGATGGCGATCCGCACCAGCCCCGCCGCCACGGCCGCACCGGCGCCCGAGGAGGAGGCACCGGTGAAGTGATCGGTGTGCCAGGGATTGCGCGCGGGCGGGAAGGGCAGTTCCGGGCTGGGCCCGCCGAGCGCGAACTCGTGCGTGGCCAGCTTGCCGACCAGGACCGCCCCGCCGGCCCGCAGCCGCGCCTCGGCCTCGGCGTCCTCGTCCGGTATGTGCTCCGCCATGAGCCAGGAGTGGCTGGTGGTGCGGATGCCCCGGGTGTCGAAGATGTCCTTCAGGGCGTAGGGGATACCGTGCAGCGGGCCCCGGTCGAGCCCCGCCGCCAGCTCGTGGTCGGCACGGTCGGCGTCCTTGAGCGCCCGTTCCTCGGTCACGGTGACGAAGGCGTGCAGCACCGGATTGGCCTCGGCGATCCGCGCCAGCGTGTGCCGGGTCAGTTCGGCCGAGGTCAGCGTGCCCGAACGCAGCCGCGCACCGGCCTCGGCGACGGAGAGTTCGTGCGGTTCGCGCGGTTCAGGCATCGTCGTCCTCCACGGTGAGGCGGTACACGGCCGACGGCTCGTGGCCGGCCGGACGACCGGGATCACGCAACAGGTCGGCGAACACCATGAGTTCCGCGTACGACGCGGCGGCCCCGGCCAGCCACTCGGCCGGCACCGTCAGCCCGGCCCGCCGTGCCACCTGAAGGAATTCCGTCACGCTCGCCTGGTCCTCGGCCCCGGTCACCGTCCCGGCCTCCGCAGTCCGAGGTGGTCGCGGAGCGTGCTGCCCTCGTACGCGCTGCGGAACAGCCCGCGCCGGCGCAACTCGGGCACCACCAGGTCGACGAAGTCGTCCAGTCCGTCGGGCAGGGACGGGGGCATCACGATGAAGCCGTCGACGGCACCGCTCTCGAACCAGTCCGCCAGGTCGTCCGCGATCGACTCCGCCGTGCCCACGACCTGCCGGTGACCCCGAGAGCCGGCCACCCGCTGGTACAGCTGCCGGACGCTCAAGCCCTCGTCGGCCGCCATCCGTACCAGCAGATCCCGCCTGCTCTGCCCGGAGTTGGAGGGCGGAAGCCGCGGCAACGGCCCGTCCAGGTCGCAGCCGGAGAGGTCGACGTGCCCCAGTTCGCTGGCCAGCAGGTCCAGCCCCACCTCGGGCTGGATCAGCTCCCGCAGCCGCTGCGCCTTCTCCTCGGCCTCGGCCCGCGTACGGCCCACGAAGGGAAACACTCCGGCCAGGACCTGCAAGGAGTCGGGGTCACGGCCGTGCTTCCCGGCGCGTGCCCGGACGTCCTCGGTGAAGGCCTTCACGTCGTTCTTGTCGTGCTGCGCGGTGAACACCACGTCGGCGGTGGCGGCGGCCAGGTCACGGCCGGGCCCGGAGGAGCCCGCCTGTATCGTCACCGGGTGCCCCTGCGGAGTGCGCGGCATGTTCAGCGGCCCGCGCACCGAGAAGTGCTCCCCTCGGTGGTCCAGGGGCCGGACGCCCTCCGGCTCGAAGAACAGACCGGACTCCTTGTCACGGACCCAGGCGTCGTCGTCCCAGGTGTCCCACAGCCCCTTGACCACCTCGGCGAACTCCTGCGCCCGCCGGTAGCGCGCGTCATGCTCGGGGTGCTGGGGCAGGCCGAAGTTGTAGGCCTCGAACGGGTTCTGGGACGTCACCAGGTTCCAGCCGGCCCGGCCCCCGCTGATGTGGTCCAAGGAGGCGATCATCCGGGCCGTGTGATAGGGCTCGTTGTAGGTGGAGGATACCGTGGCGGTCAGCCCGATCCGCTCGGTGACCGCGGCCAGGGCCCCCAGCAGGGTGAGCGGCTCGAACTGGGCCACGTACCGGATGGCGGTACGGCTCAGCTCCGACAGGTCCGCCCCGCGCATCGCGGAACTGTCCGGCAGGAAGAGGAAGTCCAGCGCACCGCGTTCCGCCGTCCGGGCCAGCTCGGCGTAGTGCGCGAAGTTCACACCCGCGTCGGCGGGCACCTCGGGGTGGCGCCAGGCCGCCACGTGATAGCCGGTCGGGTACAGGAAGGCGCCGAGCCTCATGTGGGAGTGCCGAGTCAACGCGTCAACCATCTCTCTGCATACGGGAACGGGGATCCTTCGGGCGGGGCATGCGCTGCGCCGCCTCCTCCGCCCAGTCCGCGGCCACCGAGAGGACCGAGCTGTTGGAACGGGGCCGGGCGGCGCTCTGCTGGAAGACCCGGAGCCCCTCGGCGGGCGCACCGAGGAACGTGAGCCGGTCCTCGCTGGAGCCGTCCGGCAGCACCGGGTGGAAGCGCTCGGTGAGGTCCAGCGCGCCCGGCACGAAGTCGTCGGACCCCAACGGCCCCCGGTTGTGCCACAGCCGCACCAGACCGGCGTCCAGCAGGGACCGGTACAGCGGCAGCACGTCACGGCGGGGGTCGAACGGATGGACCCGGCCCTCGACCACCGTGTCCACCGCCCGCACGACCCCCGTCCGGCCGCCCGTCACGGTGAACCCGCCGGTGGCTCCGTCCCCGGCCGGGCGCACCGCCGGCTGCGGCCCCACGGACAGGTCGAGCAGTCCGGCGTCGAGGAGGGCCAGCACCTTGCGCATGGGCTCCAGACCCGCACCGTTGGAGAGGCGGTTGTAGTGGCGCAGGTGGACGCGGACGAAGCGGCGGTGCGCATCGGGGGTCAGCCCGCCGAAGTCCACCGCCTCGCCGAAGACCGCCCGCAGGTCGCGCCAGACCCCGTCGCAGGCCGCCTTCGCGGCGTTGCGCAGATTCCCCTCCAGCGCGTCGAGGTGATCGCGGCGCAGGTGGTCGGCGCTGCGCCGGGCCCAGTCCGCACCGTCGTCACCGCGCCGGGCCGAGGACGCGGGCAGCGGGTCGAGCAGCGCCCGCCAGTCGAACCGGCCGGGCTCCGCCGCGCCGAGCGGGGCCTCCAGCGCCGCGATCAGCGCGTCCGCACCCGCCTCACCCCACGGCCCCCGACCGGCCAGGAAGTCCCGGTGCGCGGGCTCCACCGCCGCGCGCAGCCGCCGTACGGCCGTCCCGTCCCGCAGGGTCCGGTGATGCACCCAGGCCATCTCCAGCGCGACGAGCGGGAACAGGTGCCGGTCGAAGTCGAGCTGCCGGCGCCCGTCCGGCACGGGTGTGCCGACGCGTGAGCGCAGGGTGCGCACCGCCTCGACGGTGAAGAACTCCCCGGTGTGCTCCAGCCGGGCCGGATCGGCCACCTTGCCGTTGAGCGGCCGGCCCGAGACGGGCACCCCGCTCGGGCTGACGGCGACGATCACCGACGGTTCACGGCCGGCCGGCCGGTACCGCAGTCCGTGCGGGGCCGCGTCCGGGTCGGTGGCGAAGGTGCCGCCGCGGCCCTCGGTCAGCTGGAGGAAGACGTCGATGGCGGTGAGCCCGAGTCCGCGTACCGCCACGGGCCGGCCGGGCGGCACCGCGGGCTCGGTCAGCCGCTCGGCCAGGGGGTAGGGGGTGGGCACATAGCCCCGGTGGGCGGCGAGCAGTTCCTCCTCGCTGCCCGGCGCCGGCGTGTTCCAGGAGTGCCCGGTGACGAACAGGATCTCGTCGGCGACGACGTCACCGCCGTCGGCGGCCCGGACCAGGAACCTCCCGGCACCGGGGCGCTGCCCGGCGCCGGTGCGGCGGACGCCGGTGACCTCGGTCTCCCGCACCTGAACGGTGACACCGGCCACCTCGCGCAGCCGGTCCGCGTAGGACTGGAACATCTCGCGCAGGGCCAGCCCGTGGACGTACCGCTTGGGCACCTCGTGCGGGCGCAGGTCGAAGTCGGCGTGGCCGGTGGCGGCGTACCGTTCGGCACACCACTCCTGGAACGTGGGCCGCAGCGTGCCGGGCAGCAGCTTGCGCGGCGGGTTGCTCGACTCGTCCGGGGCGAAGGCGATCTGTCCGGCCACCCGGTTGAGATAGCCGGTCGGGGGCTGTACGTCGCTGTGGACCTCGCCCGCGCCCGGCCGGCCGCCCCGCTCGAAGACCACGATCCGCACCGGTCCGGCCGGCGGCGCGTCCGGCAGCACGGCCGCCAGATGCGCCATGGCGTACGTGCACATGGGGCCGCCGCCGACCACGACCACACAGTGCGCGGTCATGCCCGCCTCCCCGCCCGTCAGCCGGCGGTGGGCTGCGCGCCGCTGAGCATCTTCTGGAACCTGCGCAGCAGCGGGAAGGGCACCGTGCGCTCGACGTGGAAGCCGAGCTGCTCGTTGTACGTGTACTCGACCGGGTCCTTCATGCTCAGCTGGGACAGACCGCGGGCCACCTGCTCCAGGTAGCCGGGGAACTGGGACTGCATCGCGTAGACGACGCTGTAGTACAGGTTCCGGCCGAGGGAGAAGCAGGGGTAGCGGGCGTCGTAGTTCTCCAGCGAGAACTTCGGGAAGCAGCCGTCGATGATGCGCTTGGGGCACAGCCACAGCGGCAGTACGAGTGTCGTCTCGCCGATCTGCCGGGCGGGGAACGCGGCCGGCTTGAGACCGGTGGTGACCCGGTAGAGGTTCTCGCAGACGATGTCCTCCAGGTTCACACCGGTGGCGATGTACGGCGTACCGATGTCGCGGGCGGCCTTGGAGAGCGCGAGCCGGATCAGCAGCGTGCCGAGGAACTCGAAGTCGTCGCCCTGGAATTCGCGCTCGAACCGGTCGATCAGGTCGACGGAGTCCGCCGGAATACCCAGGAGTTGCTTGACCTCGTCCGCCTCGACGACGGTGAGCTCCAGACCGTACTTCTCGCACAGGGCCTGCGCCCGCGGCACACCCGCGTCCCAGTCCGGAATTCCCTTGAGGATGACCGGATGGACGGTGATGCCGTGGTCGGAGAGCTGGCTCAGGCCGTACAGCAGGGCGTTGCTGTCACCGCCGCCGCTGACGCCGACGACCAGGTCCGCGCCCTGCGGAAGGTGCTCGCGGATGGTGTCGCCGACCCGGTCGGCGATGATCTGCCGGCACTCCTCGGGGCTCAGCTTCTTCAGGAAGGATTCCGCCGTCCCCGATTCGTTGTCGAGCCGCTGGTAGACGTATTCGGTGGCCTCCGCTCCCGGATTGTCGCTCTCGATGGTCTTGAAGTCCTCGATCGAGAAATTGAACGGATTGACGTTCCGGTTGAAGTACAGCAGAATTTCGGAGGCGTCCTCGAATTCGGCCAGGGTGCGGTCGAGCGAGGGCGAAAGGCGCGGGTCGCCGCCGGATTCCGGCAGCACATAGGCCGCGACCGCGGACCACGGGACCCGGTTCCGGTTGAGGATGTCGATGAGGCGCTCGTCGGCCGAGCCGCTCAGCTGCTGCCGACCATGCGAGGTCACAACGGAAACCGTGGGGAGTGCGCGGGACGAGGTGTCGGTCATGACCTTTTCCTCCGACGTCGAATGTGATGGTTGAAAGGAGGAGGGCGAGTGGCCCCGGAAAAACGCCGGGCGGGCGCCGACCGAAAAGGACGGGCCCACCCGGCTGGGTGTTACTGGGCGCCGGTCTCGCAGCTCGCGCCGGTGATGACCTCGAGGCCGTGCTTCGAGGCGGGCACGAAGGAACCGGCGGCACGGAAGGCCTCCAGCTCACGGATGCCCAGGACGGCGCGCCCGGCGGCAACACCGGAAGGAATGAGCTCGACAACCTCATTCTTCAGGTTGAAGTTGCTGCTCTGCACAGCGGTGGAAACAGCTTCGCGCATGTCGACCACCCTCCTTTGTCGGTTGAGTGCGGGAAGGGCTTCCCACAGCCCGGAGATTAGCCGGATGCCGACCGCGACCGTCAAGGACGACCAGGGAGCCCGATATTCCGATCACCCCCGGTACTTCTTTACCGAACCGCTCCGGACGCGTCCTAAACCTGTCCGTATTGACCCGTAAACATCTCTTCTGTCGGGGAGTGTGCGGCGCATGCGGCACGATATTTGTCTCAGGTGGGCTGCCGGGCCGGAGGAATTAAAAAAGAGCGTCTCACGTGATCCGGTCTCGGAATGCGGAGCTGCTAGCATCCCCCCGTGCCAGCAAACGGAACCGTCACGGGGGAAGGCCTCATGGCAACGCTCGACTGGTCGGCGCTGACCCGCAGCCAGACGAAGAGGAAGCTGTACGCCCGGGAGACGTACTTCCGCGAGGGGCTGAGCGACGCCGAGGAGGTCCTCGCCGAACGGCTGCCCGCCGCCCTGCGCGACGGCGCCCTGCTGATGCTCAAGCCGGACGGCCTGGCCGCGGGCCGGCTGATCCCCGTCCTGGACTACCTGGGCGAGCACGGATTCACCGTGACCGCCGCCCGCGAGTTCCGCTTCCAGCCCTTCCACTGGCGGGAGTTGTGGCGCTACCAGCTCACCTCGGCCACGCTGGACCGGCTGGCCGTCAACGAGTTGCTCCTCGGCGCGGGCCCGGCCCTCCTCCTGCTGCTGCGCAGCGAGTCCGGACATCCGCTCCCCGGCACCGTGCGGCTGTCCACGCTCAAGGGCTCCGCCACCCTGGAGGCGCAGCGGCCCGGCACCCTGCGCGCGCTGCTCGGCCAGCCCAACCGCGTCCTCAGCTACGTCCACGTCGCCGACGAGCCCGCGGACCTCCTGCGCGAGCTCGGTCTGCTCGTCGACGCCGCCGACCGCCGCGCACTGCTGGACAGCCTGGCCGGCGGCGCCCCAACCGCGGAGGACCAGGCCACCCTGGACCGCGCGCGCGAGCGCTTCGCCGCCCCCAGCCGGTCCCTGGCGCTCGCCGACGTACTGGACCGGGTCACCCGTGCGGTCGAGGCCGCGGGACCCGGCCGCGCGGCGGACGCGGCGCGGCACCGGCTGGCGCGCATGGCGCGGGGCGAGCGCGTCGAGTGGCGGCCCTTCCTCGCGGACCTCGCGGCGGCCGGCGCGCACCCCGACCGCTGGGACCTGGCCGCGCTGGGCACCTATGTCATCGAGTACGACGAGCCCGGTCACCCGAAGATGCTGACCAACCCTGATCCCCAGTCATGGGTATCCGCCCCGCAGCCGCACGTGAGCGCCGGCGGCCAGAGCCGGCAGAGGGAGAACGTATGACCAGCGCACCCGTCGCCCGCGACAGCCGGATGCCGGACGCGGAGGTGTGGCCTGCACTGACCGTGTCGTCCACCAAGACCGAACTGTTCGCGGAGGACCTCTACTTCCGCGAGTGCTGGTCCGACGCCCTCGATGTCCTCGGCGCTCCGGCGGGTGCCACCGGCGCCGCCCCGGCGGCCGGGACCGGCCGGGACCGGGCCGCGGCCGACGCGCTGGCCCCGCTCGGCCTGCTGAGCTTCAAGTGCGACGGCATGGCCGGGCGCCGGGCCGAGCGGACCCTGCGCTACCTCGCCGACCAGGGGTTCAGCATCCTCGCCAGCGCGCCCATCCGGCACAACCGGCACTCGATGCGCGAGTTGTGGCGCTACAACTGGCACGTCTACACCACCGACCGGCTCGCGCTCATGACGCTCATGCACAGCGTCACCGACTCGGTGCTGCTGATCGTGCGCGACGACCGCCGCGACGCCGCGGTGCCCGGCTCGGTCCGGCTGGCCGACCTCAAGGGCTCGGCCGACCCCGAGGCCCGCGGCCCCGAGCATCTGCGGACCGTTCTCGACCCGCCCAACAAGATCATCAACTTTGTGCACGTCGCCGACGAGCCGGCCGACATCGTCCGGGAGATCGGTATCTTCCTCGACCGGCCCGAACGCCGGGCCCTGCTCGCCGAGGTGCGGGCGGCCGACGCGGAGGCGGCCACCCGGCGGGCGCACGCGGAAGTGGCCCGGCTGGAGGCCCGCATCCCGGCGAGCGACTTCGACCTGGAGGCCGCGCTCAAGCGGGTCGAGCCGGCCGCCGGGCCGGACGCCCTCGCCCGTCTCCGCTTCGCCGTCTCCGGCGGCACGCGGCTGAGCTGGGACGAGCTGTGCACGCTCCTCGATCCGGCCGACCCGGCGGTCGAGGTCTGGGACTTCGTCCGCATCGCCACCGAGGTGCTCGACGCCGACCGTCCGGCCTCGGCGGACCTGCTGCCGCCCAGCTCCGCCGCCGAGTGGCGGACGACCGCCGGCCGATGAGTCCCCGCGCCGGTGTTCGTGAGCCTGGATCTGCCGTGTACGGGAGCGCGCCGGGGTGACGATCCGTACCCGGCCGTCGAGCGGCAGGTGCTCGACGGCCGCGTCCGGTAACGGGACGGCGTCCTCGGCCCGGCCTCCCCACCTGGTCCCGACCTCCACACCCCCCGTCGTATGGGAATCTTTTATGTTCCTGGGGGCGCGTGAGTTTGGTGACGAGGAGTGGGGGCGGGACGGGTGGGGTACGAGGGGCGGGAGGCGGTTGCCGGTGGGGTGCGGTTGTTCGAGGCGGCGCAGGCCGTGGCCGGTGATCACGGCAGGGCCGTCGACGCGGTGCGCGCCGCGCTGAAGCCGATCCATGACGCGCTGGCCAAAAGGGAGTTGGACGGCATACCCGTCGCCCGGCTCCAGGACGTCACCGAGGGACGGCTGCGGCTCGGCAACGTCGACAAGAGCGGGCTGCGCACGGTCGGCCAGGTCCTTGAGGCCGGCCCCTACCGGCTGCGCCAGATCCCCGGCGTCGGACAGCGCACCGTCGACCAGATGCTCGCCGCGGCCCGGCGGCTGTCCGAGGCCGTGCACGAGACCGTGGCCGTCCATATCGACGTCGACCACCCGGAACCCGCGACCACCGCCCTGGTCCAGGCCCTGCACGTCCTGGTGGAAGCGGGCCCGGCGGCCCGGCGCACGGTGGACGAGGCCGCGGCCCTCGCAAAGCGCCTCGGCCCGCTGCTGACCGACGCGAAGCCCGCCACCGGACGGTTCAGGATGCTGTTCGCCGGGCGGGACAAGCGGGCCCGCGCCCTGACCGCGCTCGCCGGGATCCGCGCGCTGGTGGCCGAGGCACAGCAGGCGGGCCTGCCCGAAGCGCTGGCCCAGACCTCGGTGGACCTGCTGCGCGGAGCCTCGTCCGACGTCGCCGCCTGGGTGGACTTCGAACTCCGCTCCGCCGAGTACTACGGCCTGCTCGCCGAGATCTCCGGCCGGCAACCCGACGCGGCCGCCGCCGAGGGCTTCCTGCCGGACGAGGTCGCCGAACGGGTGCGCACCCAGCACCTCGCCGAGACGCACCGGCGGGTCTCCCTGCGCGGCTACCAGGCGTTCGGCGCGCGCTTCGTGCTCGCCCAGCGCAAGGTGATCCTCGGCGACGAGATGGGCCTCGGGAAGACCATCCAGGCCATCGCCGTACTGGCACACCTCGCGGCCGAGGGCCGGAGCCACTTCATGGTCGTCTGCCCGGCGAGCGTCCTCGTCAACTGGACCCGCGAGATCGAGGCCCGCAGCGTGCTGCGCGTCACCGTGCTGCACGGACCCGACCGGCACGAGGCGTTCGCCGACTGGCGGGGCCGCGGCGGGGTCGCGGTGACCACGTTCGACGCCCTGCGCGGATTCCCGCTGCCGGGCGGCGGCGAGGTCGGACTCCTCGTCGTGGACGAGGCGCACTGCGTGAAGAACCCGAAGGCCAAGCGGTCCCAGGCCGTGGCCGGATGGGCGGAGCGCTGCGAGCGCGCCCTGTTCATGACCGGAACTCCCATGGAGAACAGGGTCGTCGAGTTCCGCAACCTCGTCGGCATGCTGCACCGCGGGATAGCGGACTCCCTGGGCGAGGGGGACGCGCCAGCCGGCTCCGTGGCCTTCCGCAAGGCCGTCGCCCCGGTCTATCTGCGGCGCAACCAGGCGGACGTCCTCACCGAACTGCCCAGCCTCCAGCAGACCGACGAGTGGGAGGAACTCAGCGCCTCGGACGAGGAGGCGTACCGGGAGGCCGTACGCGAGGGCAACTTTATGGCGATGCGCCGGGCCGCCTACACGCGCCCCGAGAAGTCGGCCAAGCTGGACCGGCTCCGGGAGATCGTCCGGGAGGCCGGCGAGAACGGGCAGAAGACCGTCGTCTTCTCCTACTTCAAGGACGTGCTGGGCGTAGTTCGGGACGAACTCGCCGACCACACCGCCCTGTTCGGGCCGCTCACCGGAAGCGTCCCGGCCGCGCGGCGCCAGCAGCTCGTGGACGACTTCGCCGCCGCCGCGGGCCCCGCGGTGCTCCTCGCGCAGATCCAGGCGGCCGGGGTCGGCCTCAACATGCAGGCCGCGTCCGTCGTCGTCCTCTGCGAACCCCAGCTCAAGCCGACCATCGAGCACCAGGCGGTGGGCCGGGCGCACCGGATGGGGCAGGTCAGGCCGGTACGGGTGTACCGGCTGCTCGCCACCGGGGGCGTGGACGAACGCCTGGTGAGGATGCTGGCGGCCAAGACCCGCCTGTTCGACGCCTACGCGCGCCGCAGCGCCGTGGCCGAGTCCACGCCGGACGCGGTCGACGTGTCCGACACCGAGCTGGCCCGCCGGATCGTCGAGGAGGAACAGGCACGGCTGGGCGTGGCGGTGCCTGAGGAGAGCCCGCTGCAACCCAGCGAGTGACAGGGGCGCACGCCACACCACCGCACGCCACACCACCCCGAGCCCGCGTCCACCCCGCCGCGCCGCCCGGCCGTCCCACCACTCCCGATCACCGGAAATAGGATGGCCGTCATGTCCGTTTCGGTCGTCCTGTTCACTTCCGACCTGCGCCTGCACGACCATCCGCCGCTGCGCGCGGCGCTGGCGGGCGGCGGCGAGGTCGTCCCGCTGTTCGTCCGCGACCCCGCCGTGGCGGCGGCCGGGTTCGCCGCCCCGAACCGCAGCGCCTTCCTCGCCGACTGCCTGGCCGACTTGGACGCGTCCCTGCGCGAGCGCGGCGGACGGCTCGTGGTGCGCTCCGGGGACCTGGTGGCGCAGGTGTGCGCCGTCGCGGCGGAGGCGGACGCCGGCGAGGTGCACCTGGCCGCCGCGCACAGCGCCTTCGCCACGCGGCGGGAGGACCGGCTGCGGCGGGCGCTGGAGGCCGCGGGTCGGCGGCTGCTCGTGCACGACGCGGTGACCGTGGCCGTGCCGCCCGGCGAGGTGACCCCGGCCGGCTCCGATCACTTCGCGGTCTTCACGCCGTACCACCGCCGCTGGGCGCAGGCCACGCTGCGTGCGCCGCTGGCCGTACCGCGCCGGGTGCCCGTGCCGGACGCGGTGCGGAGCGAGCCGCTGCCCGCCCGCGAGGACGTCACCGGCGTCTCGCCCGCCCTCCCGGCCGGCGGCGAACGCGAGGGCCGCAAGCGGGTGAGCGCCTACTGGCGCACCGGCCTGGACGCCTACGACGACACCCGCGACGACCTGGCCGCCGACGCCACCTCCCGGCTCTCCGCGCATCTGCACTTCGGCACCCTGTCCCCGGTGGAACTTCTCCAGCGGGCCCGCCGCCACGGCGGTCCGGGTGCCGAGGCGCTGGTACGGCAGCTCGCGTGGCGCGACTTCCACCGCCAGGTCCTCGCCGCCCGCCCGCAGGCCGCCCGCGCCGACTACCGCACCAAGGGCGACCGCTGGCGCACGGAGCGCACCGCGCGCGCCGACATCGAGGCGTGGCGGGAGGGCCGTACCGGCTACCCGGTGATCGACGCGGCGATGCGGCAGCTGCGGCACGAGGGCTGGATGCACAACCGGGCCCGGCTGCTGACCGCGTCGTTCCTGGCCAAGACGCTCTACGTGGACTGGCGGATCGGCGCCGCGCACTTCCTGCACTGGCTGGTCGACGGCGACATCGCCAACAACCAGCTCAACTGGCAGTGGGTGGCCGGCACCGGCACGGACACCCGCCCCAACCGGGTCCTCAACCCCATCGCGCAGGGCAGGCGCTACGACCCCGACGGCGGCTACGTGCGCCGCTGGGTGCCCGAGCTCGGGGGCGTCGCCGCCCGGTTCGTGCACGAGCCGTGGAAGCTGCCCGGCGCGGACCGGGCCGCGCTGGACTACCCCGACCCGGTGATCGACCTCTCCGCGGGCCTGGACCGGTTCCGCGCGGCCCGCGACCGGGGGCGCTGACCGCGCCCCCGGCCGGGCGCGTTACGCGGTGGGCTGCTCGGCCGGCTCGGCCGCCCCCGGCCGGGCCCGCCGGGCGGTCATCACCGCGTAGACGAGGACGCCCGCGAAGAGGAACAGCGCGCCCTGGTACACCGCCGCGTAGCCCGCGCCCGCCATCAGCCAGATCGAGAAGGCGGCCGCCACCGAGGTGACCACCGCGTCCCGCACCAGCCGGCCCCGGTCCACCGAGTCGGCACGGCCGGAGACGAGGTGGAAGATCTGCGCGGCGGTGGCCAGCAGATAGGGGACGGTCGCGGTGAAGGTCGTGACGAGGACCAGGACCTCGAAGACCTTGCCGGAGCCGGAGAGGTAGTTGTAGGCGGTCAGCAGGGACGCCAGGACCACGGTGACGGCGACGCCGGTCGTCGGCACGCCCCGGCGGCGCCGGGTGAAGGCGGCAGGGAAGAGTCCGTCGCGCGCGGCGGCGTACGGGGTCTGGGCGCTGAGCAGTGTCCAGCCGTTCAGGCAGCCGACCATCGACACCAGCGCGGCGAGCGCCACCGCCCAGCCGCCCCAGCTGCCGCCGAACATCGCGTTCACGGCGTCCGAGAAGGGCGCGGTGGAGTGGATCAGGCGCTGGTGCGTGACCGTGCCGAACACGGACAGCGTGCCCAGCAGGTACACCAGCGCGGCGCCCGCGGTGCCGATCACGGTGGCCCGGCCCACATTGCGCCGGGCGTTCCTGACCTCGCCGGCGCTGACCGCGGCGGACTCCACCCCGAGGTAGGAGAAGAGGAGCAGCGCGGCGGAGGCGGACACCGCGCCGATCGCGCCGTGGCCGCTGGAGTTGAAGGGGCCGAGCCGGGAGGGGTCGAAGAAGAACAGCCCGCCGACCGCCACCAGCAGCAGCGGCACGAACTTCAGCACCGTGGAGACCAGCTGTACGGCGCCCACGTAGCGGGTGCCGGCGAAGTTGGCGAGCGCGGGCAGCCACTGGATCACCAGCGCGGCCAGGCACGCGGTCCAGCGGTGTCCGCTCACCGGGATCAGCACGTCCAGATAGCCGACGGCGGCCACGGCGAGCGCTGCGTTCGACACCCAGGTGGTGATCCAGTACGACCAGGCCGCGAGGAAGCCCGCGAAGTCGCCGAACGCCCCGCGGGCGTAGACGTACGGGCCGCCGGTGCGCGGATCGCGCGCGGCGAGCTTGCCGAAGGTCAGCGCGAGGGCGATCGCGCCGACGGTCAGCACGCCGAAGGCGACCAGGCTGACCGTGCCGTAGGGGGCGATGGAGGCGGGCAGCAGGAAGATGCCGCCGCCGATGATGTTGCCCATGACCAGCGCGGTGGCCACGGGCAGGCCGAACCGGCGCGCGTGCCGGCTGGACGGCCCCTGAGCGTCCCCGACGGGGGCCGCGGGGGCCTCCGAGGGGGCCGGAGCCGGCAGGGGAGCGGTTCCGGTGACGTGCATGGGTGGTGCGCCTCTCATCAAGCCGACGTCCCGGGATCGCCGGAACTCAGCCATGGTCGGCGATGCCCCTACCTGTCGCAAAATCGCCGTTTCTTGTCTCGTCCGGGCATTCCGCGCACGTAAATAGTGAGCTGGAGGGCCGCTCGGACCGTGATATCTCCGGCGCCCTCGCCCCCGCTGTGATCATCGGTCGCTCTCCGCCGCGATCATCCGTCGTCCCCGCCGCGATCTTCCGGGGTGTGTCGGCGTCCGTGGTCTCGTCACCCTGCCCGCGCCGGTGCACCATGTGATCCGAGTGACGGAACGGGCTCGGGAGGCGGCATGAGCGGGTCGGCGCAGGGCAGGGTGTCCGGGATCGAGGTCCGGTCCATCGACTACGTCCCGCTGAACGAGCGGCACGGCAAGCTGTGGCACCTGGGGCCGCTGTGGTTCATGTCCAACGCCCAGCTCGCCACCCTGGCCGTCGGACTGATCAGCATCACCCGCGGCGGAAACCTCGTCTGGTCGCTGCTGGCCATCGTCGCCGGAACCGTCCTCGGCACCTTCTTCATGGCCTTCCACTCCGCCCAGGGCCCCCAGCTGGGCCTGCCGCAGATGATCCAGTCACGGCCGCAGTTCGGCTATGTCGGCGCCCTCCTGGTGTGGCTGTTCGCCTATGTGCAGTACGCCGGGTTCAACGTCTTCAACAGCATCCTCGCCGCCGACGCCCTGCACAGCACGCTGCACGGCGGGGTGAAGCCCTGGGTCCTCGCGGTCACCGTGGTCGCGCTGGTCATCGCCCTGGTGGGCTACGACATCATCCACAAGGCCGAGCGGGTGCTGACGTACGTCTTCCTGGCCGTCTTCGGGGTCTTCACCGTCGGCATCCTGCTCACCCTGCACTACCCGGCCGGCTCCTTCGACCTCGGCGCCTTCAAGTGGACGCCGTTCCTCGCCCAGTTCGGCGTGGTCGCCGGCTACCAGATCAGCTGGGCCATCTACGTCTCGGACTACTCCCGCTACCTGCCGCCGGACGTCACCGTCCGCAAGACCTTCTACTGGACCTACTTCGGCTCCGCGCTCGGCGGCATCTGGATGATGGTCCTCGGCACCCTGCTCGCGGCCTGGGCGGGCGCGCACTTCGAGACGATCACCGCGATCAACGCCGCCGGCGACAAGATCTTCGACGGCTTCGGCGCGATCGTGCTGCTCTTCGCCGCCCTCGGCCTCGTCTCCGTCACCGCGCTCAACATGTACGGCGGCTCGCTGACCCTCATCAGCGCCATCGACTCCGTACGACGGGTACGGCCGACGCTCTCCGTGCGGCTGCTCACCCTCGCCCTCACCGCCGCGCTCTCCGTGATCGGCGCGCTCGCCGCCACCGCGCACTTCCTCGCCGACTTCAACGACTTCCTGCTGCTGGTCCTCTACCTGTTCATCCCGTGGACCGCGGTCAACCTCATGGACTACTACGTGGTGCGCCGCGGCCACTACGCGGTCGCCGAGATCTTCAACCCCCACGGCATCTACGGCCGTTGGGGCTGGCGGGGCATCATCTCCTACCTGGCCGGCTTCGCGGTCATGGTCCCGTTCTTCTCCGTCGGCACCCTGTACGTGGGCCCCGCCGCGAAGGCGCTCGGCGGCGCGGACATCTCCCTGTTCATCGGGCTGCCCGTCTCCGCCCTCCTGTACTGGTGGCTGACCCGCTCCCTCGACGTCGAGGCGGAGGCCCGGCTGGCACGGGCGGAGGCGGAGGAGCTGGAACGGGCCGCCCAGGAGCACCGGGAGCCCTGAGGACGGGGCCGGGGCGCGTTCCCGCCGGTCCGCGTCCCCAGCGGTGGACACCCCCTTGACGTCGGGCCGAGGGGGATCGAGACTTCCTGACAGGGAATCCTAGTGAACAGGTAGGGAATCATGGCGCGCCTCGAAGCGGTCACCGGCCGAGCGGGCCGGACGCCGACGCGCGGCCCGCTGCTCACCTCCCGCCGGCACATCGACCTGCTGCGCGTCGCCAGCGCCATGGCCGCCCCGCGCTGACCCGCCGCGGGCCGTGGCCGACCCGCGCCGACCCGCCGCACGCCCCGGCCGACCGGCGCCGACCCGCCGTCCCATGCTCCGCGCGCTCGCCGACCGGGCCCTCGCGGCCACCCTCCGACGGCTCCCGCCGACGCGCCCTCGCACGCCCACCGACCCGGGGAGACGCATGTCCATCACTCCGCTCGCCGCCGTCCCGCCCGCCCACCGCGCCGCAGCGCCCGCCTTCCGCGGCCGGCTCGGCCGGGACGCGCGCAGCGGCCACTACGCCGTGCCCCACCGCTACCGCCTCCATCTGTCCACCGCCTGTCCCGACGGACTGCGCCTCGCCGTCGGCCACGGACTCCTCGGCCTGGACGACAGCTGTCCGGTCACCTTCCTGCCCGCCCTCCCGGACGGCCACGACGGCGGCCACGCCGAGCTGCGCCCGCTGTACGAGGCCAGCGCGCACCACTACCGGGGCCCGGCGCTCGCGCCGGTGCTCAGCGACGACTGGTCCGGACGCATCGTCAGCACTCACGCCCGCGACATCCTGCGCGACCTGGACCGCTTCCCGCGCGCCGAGCGGAGCCCCCTGTTCCCGCCCGGCCTGGAATCCGTGATCGAGGCCGTCGAGCGGATGTGCGCCGAGGGCATCGAGGAGGCCGCCCAGCGCGCGGGCCGCGCCGGTGCCGGTCCGGCGGAGCGGGCCGCCGCGCTCGACGTGCTGCTGGACACCCTGGGCCGCCTGGAGCGGCGGCTGGCCGGGGAGGAGTACCTGGCCGGCGACAGGGTCACCGCCGCCGACGTCGAACTGTGGGTGTCCCTGGTGCAGTTGGACCTGGTGCACCGCTGCCATCTCGACGCCTCCGCCGTGCAGCGCATCGCCGAACACCGGGCGCTGTGGGCCTATGCCCGCCGGCTCGCCGCCCACCCCGCCTTCGGCCGCCCCCTCGATCCCGAGGGCATCGCGCGCCGCCACCAGGGCCGCTGCCGGGGCCTGGAGGCCGCCGGAGCCGCCGTCCAGATCCTGGACTGGGCGGCCCACATCGCCGGCTCACCGGGCGCTTCCCGCAGGTGAGTTCGGTGCCGCGGATGTCCAGCTGACGGACGGGCGTTGACATTCGCGGCTCCGGATGGATTACTTGCGGCTCAGATGCGGTCAAGAGCGTCAGCGCCAAGCCCTGGCTCGCTGACCGGTAACCCTCGCGACGCGGTGGGGTGCCCCAGGTGACGACCGGACCGGACCACGACTTCGGTAAGCGCGAGGCCCCACGGGGCCGCAACAGTGACAGGTGACGCCATGTACGCAGCCCCCCGGACGGCCCTGAGCCGCCCCCAGGGCTGCGTACCGCCGCGCGCCGTCCTGGTCGCGGACCGCGCCGTCGACCTGCTGCGCGTCAGCAGCGCGCTGTGTACCGCGCCGGGCGCGGCCCGCGGCTGCCGGAGCTGACCTCCGCCTTCCCGCCCCGGCGGCCGTAGCCCCGCACACCGGGTCCGCCCCTGCGCGGCTCCGTTGCGTCCGCCCGCTTTCCCCTCCCCGAACCCAACTCCGGTCCGGTTCCCGCGCGTTGTGAGGCGTCCCGCCCCGTGGGCCCCGAGCCGCGCGGCGGGCCCACGCCCGGTCCGCCGTACCCCCGCTCTCCCACCGCTCCTCCCGTCACGCCCCGCCCTCCGCCGGAGCCCGCCATGAGCCAATCCCCAGGCGCCGCCGTCTCGTTCGCCGAGGCGCCGCCCGCCGCAGAGCCGCCGAAGCCCCTGACCGCGCAACGCGTCCAGCCGCTGCGCCGACCCGGTCGGTGGATCGCCACCGCCGTCGTCCTGGTGGTCGTCGCGCAGATCGCGCACGGCCTGGCCACCAACCCCTTCTACCAGTGGGGCCGCTTCCGCTACTGGTTCCTGCGGCCCACCGTCCTCGACGGCCTCCTCGTCACCCTCGAAGTCGCCGCCCTGAGCGCCCTGCTGGGACTGCTCGGCGGTGTCCTGCTGGCCCTCGCGCGGCAGTCCGGCAGCCCGGTGCTGCGCGCCGTCAGCTGGACCTACACCTGGCTGTTCCGCTCGGTGCCGCTGATCGTCGTACTGATCTTCCTCTACAACTTCTCCGCTCTGTACAAGACGTTGAGCCTCGGCATCCCCTTCGGACCCGCCTTCGTCACCTTCGACGAGTCGAAGCTCGCCACCGACATGACGGTCGCCGTCATCGGACTCGGCCTCAACGAGGCGGCGTACGCGGCCGAAGTGGTGCGCGGCGGGCTGCTCTCCGTCGACCAGGGCCAGCACGAGGCGGCCGCCGCGCTCGGGCTGCCCAAGGGCTACCAGTTCACCCGGATCGTGCTGCCGCAGGCGCTGCGCTCCATCACGCCCAACTACGTCAACCAGCTGATCGGCCTGGTCAAGAGCACGTCCCTGGTGTTCTACGTGTCGCTGCTCGACCTGTTCGGCTCCGTGCAGACCATGGGCAGCACCTACCCCGGCGACATCGTGCCGCTGCTGCTGGTCGCCACCGTCTGGTACCTGATCCTGACCAGCGCCGTCTCCGTCGTCCAGTTCTACGTCGAGCGGTACTTCGCGCGGGGAGCCACCCGCACCCTGCCGCCGACCCCGCTCCAGAAGGCACGCGCCGGCCTCACCGGCCTGCGGACCCGGCTGCGCAGGGAGGCCGCCGCATGACCGCCACCGCCCCCACCGCCCCCACCGCCCCCATCGCCCCGGAGACGGCCCCGGCCGCGCTGGAGGTGCACGACGTGCACAAGTGGTACGGCACCCACCGCGTCCTGGACGGCATCGACCTGACCGTGCGCCCCGGCGAGGTCACCGTCGTCATCGGACCCTCCGGCTCCGGCAAGTCCACGCTGCTGCGGGTCATCAACCACCTGGAGAAGCCCGAGATCGGCCATGTCAGCGTCGGCGGCGAACTCATCGGCGTCCGGCGCGCGGGCGGCCGGCTCAAGGAACTCGGCGAGCGCGCGATCCTGGCCCAGCGCGGCCGGATCGGCTTCGTCTTCCAGAACTTCAACCTCTTCCCGCACCTGACCGTCCTCGACAACGTGGCCGCCGCGCCCGTCGCCACCGGCCGCCTCGGCAAGGCCGAAGCACGGGCGTTCGCACGGGAGTTGCTCACACGGGTCGGCCTCGGCGAGCGCACCGGTGCCTATCCGCGCCAGCTCTCCGGCGGCCAGCAGCAGCGCGTCGCCATCGCCCGCGCCCTCGCGCTGCGCCCCGGCATCATCCTCTTCGACGAGCCGACCTCCGCGCTCGATCCGGAACTCGTCGGCGAGGTCCTCTCCGTCATCAAGGACCTCGCCACCAGCGGCACCACCCTGGTCATCGTCACCCACGAGATCGGCTTCGCCCGCGAGGTCGCGGACCGGATCGTCTTCATCGACGGCGGCCGGATCGTCGAACAGGGCCCGCCCGCCGAGGTGCTGGACCACCCGCGGCACCCCCGCACCCGTGACTTCCTCGCCAAGGTCCTCTGAACCCGCATCCTTCATCTCCCGGCAGACGCACCATCGAACGACAAGGACAGCCATGCCCAGCCACCCCACCCGACGCAGCCTGATACGCGCGCTGGCCGCGGCCACCGCGGTCGCCTCCCTCTCGGGCGCCCTCGCCGCCTGCGGCGGGAACAGCGACGCGGCCACCACGACCGACGCCGCAGGCACGGTGACCGTGGGCCGGGTGTCCAACGGCGCCGCGAGACAGATCGAGTTGAAGGTCCCCGAGGTCAAGTCGCTCAACGCCGAACTGCCCGCCGCCGTCCGCAAGAGCGGCACTCTGGACATCGTCGTGGGCGCGCTGCCCGACGGCTTCCCGCCGCTCGCCTACATCGGCGGCGACCAGAAGACCCTCACCGGCGCCGAACCCGACTTCGGCCGCCTGGTCGCCGCGGTCCTCGGCCTCAAGCCCCGACTGTCCAACGCCACCTGGGAGAACATGTTCGTCGCCATCGACAGCGGCAAGGCCGACGTCGGCTTCGCGAACATCACCGACACCGAGGAACGCAAGAAGAAGTACGACTTCGCCTCGTACCGCAAGGACAACGTGGGCTTCGAGGTGCTGAAGAAGAGCACCTGGAACTTCGGCGGGAACTACGAGAACCTCGCCGGGAAGACCGTCGCCGTCGACAACGGCACCAACCAGGAGAAGATCCTCCTGGAGTGGCAGAGCAAGCTCAAGGCCGAGGGCAAGACCCTCACCGTCAAGCACTACGCAAGCAAGAACGCCACCTATCTGGCGCTGACCGGCGGCCGGATCGACGCCTACTTCGCGGCGAACCCCGGTGTCGCCTACCACGTCACCCAGACCGCGAAGTCCCCGAACCCCACCCGCAGCGCGGGCACCTACTCCGGGGCGGGCGCGAGCCTCCAGGGGCTGATCGCGGCCACCACGAAGAAGAACAGCGGCCTGGCCAAGCCCATCGCGGACGCCGTCAACCACCTGATCGAGAACGGGCAGTACGCGAAATGGCTGGCCGCCTACCACCTCTCCGACGAGGCCGTGGCGAAGTCGCAGGTCAACCCGCCCGGACTGCCGCTCAGCGATTCCTGAGCACCCGCGGGCAACACCTCCCGCCGCCGGGAACACCCCGTGGGGCCGGGGCGTTGTGACTCATGACGAAGCAGGCGCGGGCGCCGCTCAGGCGTCCCCGAGCACGGCGGACGGAGGTGGCGGTCATGACCGGGGACCCGAGGCACCTCCCGTGTGCGCGCGTCCTGCGAACCGCCCGTTCCGCCGTGCTGCACTCCCGGCCCCACATCGACCTCCAGCGGGTGGCCGGCGCGCTCTGTCGCCCCTGACGCTTCCCCCTGACGCTTCCCCCTGCCCGGCCCCCGCGCGGCCGCGCGGACACCCCGCCGCGCCCGCCCGCCGCCGTGCCCCGCCACCGGCGCGGCCCGGCGCGCCCCCGTACGGACACCCAGGAAGGCGCCCACTCGTGTCCTCTGCCAGCCCCTCCCACGCCAGTTTTTCCCACCGCCCCGACCACGCCCCCGACTCCCGCCTCCACCTCGCCGTCGCCCTGGACGGCACCGGCTGGCACCCCGCCTCCTGGCGCGAGCCCGTCGCCCGCCCCGGCGAGCTGTTCACCGCCGGATACTGGGCCGACCTGGTCGCCGAGGCCGAGCGGGGCCTGCTCGACTTCGTGACCTTCGAGGACGGCCTCGGCCCCCAGTCCTCGCGCCCGCTGGAGCCCGACGACCGCACCGACCAGGTCCGCGGCCGGCTCGACGCGGTCCTGGTCGCCGCCCGCGTCGCCCCGCTCACCCGGCACATCGGCCTGGTCCCGACCGTGGTGGCCACCCACACCGAGCCGTTCCACATCTCCAAGGCGATCGCCACCCTCGACTACGTCAGCACCGGCCGCGCCGGTCTGCGGGTGCGGATCACCGCCCGTCCCGACGAGGCCGACCACTTCGGCCGCCGTACCGTCGAGCGGATCGAGGCGTACGACAGCCCCGAGGCACGGGGGCTGCTCACCGACCTGTTCGACGAGGCCGCCGACCACGTGGAGGTGGTGCGCAGGCTCTGGGACAGCTGGGAGGACGACGCCGAGATCCGCGACCGGGCCAGCGGCCGCTTCATCGACCGGGACAAGCTGCACTACATCGACTTCGAGGGCCGCTTCTTCAGCGTCAAGGGCCCCTCGATCACCCCCCGCCCACCGCAGGGGCAGCCGCTGGTCACCGCGCTCGGGCACGACACGGTGCCGTACCGGCTGCTGGTCCGGCAGGCCGACGTCGGATATGTCACCCCGCGCGACACCGAGCACGCCCGCGCGATCGTGGCCGAGATCCGCGCCGAGCAGGAGAGGGCCGGGCGGGCGGGGCAGACCCTGCATCTCTTCGGGGACCTGCTGGTCTTCCTGGACGAGGGCCAGGGCGAGGCGCGGGCGCGCCGGGAGCGGCTGGACGCGCTCGCGGGCGAGCCGTACACGTCGGACGCCCGGATCTTCACCGGTACGGCGGCACAACTCGCCGACCTTCTGGAGGAGTTGACGCTTACCGGTCTGACCGGGTTCCGGCTGCGGCCCGCCGTCGCCGGGCACGACCTCCCTCGGATCAGCCGCGATCTGGTGCCCGAACTCCAGCGCCGGAACCGGTTCCGCACCGCCTACGAGGCGGACACCCTGCGCGGCCTGCTCGGTCTCGGCCGCCCCGCCAACCGCTACGCCGCTGCCACCGCCGTCTGAGCCGGAGGACCTACGACCATGAGCAAGCCGCTGAAGCAGATCCATCTGGCCGCCCACTTCCCCGGCGTCAACAACACCACGGTGTGGAGCGACCCGGCCGCCGGCAGCCACATCGAGTTCAGCTCCTTCGCGCACTTCGCGCGCACCGCCGAACGCGCCAAGTTCGACTTCCTGTTCCTCGCCGAGGGCCTGCGCCTGCGCGAACAGGGCGGGCAGATATACGACTTGGACGTGGTGGGCCGCCCCGACACCTTCACCGTGCTGGCCGCGCTCGCCGCCGTCACCGACCGGCTCGGCCTGACCGGCACCATCAACTCCACGTTCAACGAGCCCTACGAGGTGGCCCGCCAGTTCGCCAGCCTGGACCACCTCTCCGGCGGACGCTCCGCGTGGAACGTGGTCACCTCCTGGGACGCCTTCACCGGCGAGAACTTCCGCCGCGGCGGCTTCCTGCCCCAGGAGGAACGCTATTCGCGCGCGAAGGAGTTCCTGGCCACCGCGCACGAGCTGTTCGACTCCTGGAGCGCCGACGCGATCCTCGCCGACCAGGCCACCGGGGCCTTCCTGCGGGACGCCAAGGCCGGCGCCTTCGTGCACCAGGGGCAGCACTTCGACATCCACGGCCGGTTCAACGTGCCGCGCTCCCCGCAGGGCCGCCCGGTGATCTTCCAGGCGGGCGACTCCGACGAGGGCCGCGAGTTCGCCGCCGCCGGCGCCGACGCGATCTTCAGCAGGTACTCCCACCTGGCGGAGGGGCAGGCCTTCTACGCCGACGTCAAGGGCCGCCTCGCCAAGTACGGCCGCCGCCTCGACCAGTTGCTCATCCTGCCCGCCGCGACCTTCGTGCTCGGCGACACGGACGCCGAGGCCGCCGAACTCGCCCACGAGGTGCGCCGGCAGCAGGTCAGCGGCGCCACCGCCATCAAGCACCTGGAGTTCGTCTGGAACCGGGACCTGTCCGGGTACGACCCGGAGGGCCCGCTGCCCGACGTCGATCCGCTGGTGAGCGAGGAGCACATCTCACGGGGCCGCGCCCAGGTGCGGATGTACCGGGACCCCGTCGCCATCGCGCGGCAGTGGCGCGAGCAGGCCGAGGCCAACAAGTGGTCCATCCGCGATCTGGTGATCAACAACGGCAACCGGCAGACCTTCGTGGGCTCGCCCGCCACCGTGGCCCGGACCATCAACGAGTTCGTGCAGGCGGACGCCTCCGACGGGTTCATCCTCGTCCCGCACATCACACCGGGCGGCCTCGATCCGTTCGCCGACAAGGTGGTCCCGCTCCTCCAGGAGCAGGGCGTCTTCCGCGCCGACTACGAGGGCAGCACCCTGCGCGAGCACCTGGGCCTGGCCCACCCCGACGCCGCCGCCCCGGCCGAGCGGGCCGCCTCGTAGGCGGAGATAGGACACCGGCGTGGGCGCGCACGTCACCTCCCCCGTGAGTGACGTACGCGCCCGCTTCCCCCGGTGACGCGGCGATGGGCACGGGCGCCGGGTCATGCGGCCAGCGTGCCGTCCCGCGATCGCGGGCGCCTGAGTCGGGGGCTACTCAAATCGCCCTGTATCAAAGGTGAGTACGCGTGCTCTGGTAAGTGTGAGGACTTACGAACAGGATGCGAAGACGCTCGGACCGCGCTGGCCGTTCACCGGCCGGGTAGACGAACTGGAACTGCTGCGGGGCGCGTTGACCGCGTCCCGGCGCGGCATCGTGGTGACCGGTCCGGCCGGACGCGGCAAGACGCGGCTGATCACGGAGGCGGTCCGGGGCACGGACCACGCACGGGTGAACGGAACGCCCGAGGCCCGCCATCTGCCCCTCGCCGCCTTCGCCCACCTGCTGCCCGGACCCGGCTCGCTGCACGGCGCGGTGCGGGCCCTGTCCGGTGTCCGGCTCCTCGTCGTGGACGACGCCCAGCTGCTGGACGAGGACTCCGCCGCGCTGGTCCACCAGTTGGCCGCGCACGGGCGTACCCGGCTGATCGTCGCCGCGGCCGACGAGGCGCCGGTGCCCGGCGCGGTCTCCCGGCTGTGGACCGGGGAGCTGCTGCCCCGGCTGGCCCTCGCCCCGCTGCCCGAGGAGGACACCGCGGCCCTTCTCGGCGCGGCCGGGTTCGAGGCGCTCACCGTACGGCGGCTGCACCGGCTGTGCCGGGGCGATCTGCGGCTGCTGCGCTCCCTGGCGGCCGCGCTCGCGGCCGGGGACGCCCTGGTCGCCGTACCCGGCACCGGCGAACGCGCCTGGCGCGGCCCGCTGCCCCTCACCCCGGCCGTCCGCGACCGGCTCGCGCCCCTGCTGGCGCGCTCCGTGCCCGGCGAACGCGAGACCCTCGAACGCCTCGCCTTCGCCGAGCCGGTCCGGCTGCCGCTGTACGGCCTCGACCTCGACGTCCTCGAAGGGCTGGAGGCGGCCGGCCTGATCGCCGTGGACGACGCCGGCCGGGCCGGGCTCGCCGACCCGCTGCACGGTCCGGCGCTGCGCGCGGCGACCGGGCGGCTGCGGGCGCGCCGGCTGAGCCGGGACCCGGCGGGCCTGGATGCCGCGCTCGATGCCGAACAGCGGCGCCTGACTGGGCGGTTGGCGCGGATGGACGTGCGGCCGGTGGTCACGCCGGTGGGGGACTGGCTGGTGGCCGAGGGGGAGCCGGTGCCGGCCGGGTACGCGGCCGTACGGGCTCGGTTCGCCCGGCTGCAAGGCGCGGTGCGGGACGCCGCCGCGTGGGCGCGGGAGGGGCTGCGGTGGACGCCGGGGGACAGCGAGTGCGATACGGAACTCACCCTGGCTGAAGCGGAGTTGGACGGATCGGGGCCGCGCGGCCGCACCGAGGGGGATGTGTACGCGCGCTACCGTGCCGTACGCGTGGGGGAGGCCGCCAGCGCGCTGCCCCCGGGCAGTGTGCTCGCCCGGCACGCGGAGGCGCTGGCGCGGGGGGAGGGGGACGCGCTGGACCGTGCCGCGGCCGCCCTGGAGGAGCGCGGCTTCCTGCTGTTCGCGGCGGAGGCCCACGCCCAGGCCGTACGCGCCCACCGCGACCCCCGGTCCGGGCGCCGCTCCCGCACCCGCGCGCTCGCCCTGGCCCGCCGCTGCCAGGGCGCGCGCACCCCGGCGCTGGCCGGGCTGGTGTTCGGCGAACTCACCGCGCGGCAACGGCAGATCGTGGCCCTGGCGGCGGCGGGCCTGAGCAACCGGGAGATCGCCGAACGGCTGACGCTGTCCGTGCGGACGGTCGGCAACCATCTGTACGGCGCGTACACGCGGCTGGGCACGGGTGACCGGGAGGCACTGCCCTGCCTGCTGGACAGGTCCGCCTAGCGCCGTGGCCGCATACATGCGCTCACCGGGTTGGTGACCTACGGCGTGCCTGATCGGCGGGCTGCTGCTCGCGCAGGGTCTCGATGTCGGCCGCCAGCACGGCCATGTCGCGCACGTGCGTGTAGTACCCGGCCGCGTACTCGTCCTCGATCGCCGGGAGGACCGCGTCGAACACCGTCGTCAGCTGCGCGAGGCCAGACCGCTGCTGCTCGGCGAGAGGCCCTTTGAGGACGCTCGTGGCGTAGCCGTAGGCGTCCGCATCGAGCATCACCATGTCCTCGCCCTCGATCTCCAGGCCGCGGAAGCCGGGCGGGAACGGCCGGGAGGCGTGCTCGGCCGTCATCCATGAGAGCGCATTCACCTTCTCCTCGAACATGCCTGCGATTATGGCAGGCGCATCCGGGCTCACGCCGCTCCGAACGCCGCGAAGGCCCACCCCGTCGCCTGGTGCACCGGGTCGGACGGCAGGGTGGTCCGGGCGTCGCGGAGGGATTCGGCCAGCGAGAGGCCCGCGGTGAGGCCCTTGTGCAGGGCGAGCATCAGCGGGATCACCGCCGCGTCGTTGACCGGGGCGCTGCTGGCCACCACCCCGGCCGTGCCCAGCGGCAGCAACGCCGTGACCAGGCCGAGGAGTTCGTCCGCGCCGACCGAGGCGAGCCGCGCGGTGTCGCAGCTGGAGAGGATGATCCGGTAGGGACTGCGGGCCAGCCGCTCGAAGTCGTGCACGATCAACGGGCCGTCCGCCATCCGCAGCGCCGAGAAGAGGGGACTGTCGGCGCGGAACGTGCCGTGGGCGGCGAGATGGGCGAGCCCCGCCCCGTCCAACTCCGCCAGTACGCGCGGGACATGGGCGTCGTCGCCCTCCAGTACCGTCGCCGTGCCGTAGCGGTCCGCCAGCTCCGGGACCTCCGCGCCACCGGTGGCGAGTCCGGGGCCGCGCACCAGGACGGTACGGCCCTCGCGCGGCGGTTCCGTCTCGCGGGCGCGCAGCCAACTGCCCGCCGACGGCGACACGCTGAGCACCCGCTCGCGCAGCGCGGGCAGCAGCGCCCACGGCACCCGGTGCAGCGCGCCCGGCGGCACGATCACCACCGGACCGGCGCCCAACAGCGGCACGGCCCCGGCGAGCAGCAGCTCCTGGAGCCGGGCGCCCGCCGCCTCCACCAGCGGCAGCCGCGCCTCCGCACCCGGATGCGCGAGCCGCCGCAACCCGGCCTGGACGTACTCCGCCTCGGCCACCGCGTCCGCGAGCGGGCCGCCCACGAACCGCCGCACCCTGCCCTGGCCGCACAGCAGCACATGCACCCGCCCTTGGACGACGGCGAGTTCGACCAGCCGGCCCTCGCCGAGCCGGTCCAGCAGCCGGGGCACGTCGAAGCGGGCCCCCTCGTGCGGGGCGGAGCCGCGGATATGGCGGGTACGGGAGCGGATCTCCCGCTCCAGGCGCCGCTGTTCGCGCTCCAGGGCCGGCACCGGGCGGCCCTCCATCCGGGCCTGCTCCGCGCGGGCCGCGATCTCCCGGTACGCGGTGAGACCGCTGAGCAGCGTCGCGTCGGCGGGCGGCCGGGTCGGCGGGGTGGACAGCACCGTCGCCCGCCACCGCTCGCTCCACTCGAGGAGCCGCCGCGGGCCGCCGTGGGTCAGGCTCACCTCCTGTGCCAGCGCGGCCAGTTCGGCGCCCTGCGCGGTCACATGGGCGCGCAGCTCCGAGGCGCCCAGCGTCATGCGGTGATCGTCCAGGACGTCCAGACCGCGCCGGCACGCCTCCAGCACCCCCCGCCCGGACCCTGCCGCCCGCGCCCGCAGCGCCTGCGCCGCCCAGCCGGTCATCCGGGCCGGCGGCGGGCCGCTGCGGCGGCTGCGGGCCGCGACCGCGAGGTGCCGTTCCGCCTCCGCCGTCCGGCCCAGGGCCAGCGCGATCCGGCCCGCGAGCAGTGACGCCTCGGGCGCGGCGGGCGAGCCGAACGCGGCCAGCCGCTCGGCCACCGCCGCCGCGTCCGCGACCAGCCGCCCCGAGCGGCGCCCGGCCGCCGTCCGCGCCTCGATCAGCACCAGCCGGGCGTGCGTCTCCCACCACAGCCGCCGCTGCGCCGCGAACAGCCGTACGGCGACGGCCGCGCGGGCGATCGCGGTGGGCGCGTCCCCGGCCGAGCGGGCCGCCCGCGCGGCGGCCAGCAGCAGCTCGGCCTTGCGGGTCGACTGCCCGCCGATCCGGTCCAGCAAGGCGATCGCCGCGTCGGCCTCGGCCAGCGCCTCCGGGGCGAGCCCCGCGGCCATCAGCACCTCGCAGCGCCGTACCGACAGCATGTAGGTGGGCGTGTCGAGCTTCGCGTACCGCTCCTCCGCCTCGTCCAGGAGCCGCAGCGCGAGCGGGATGTCCCCGGAGCGGAACGCGGCCAGGCCCCGGCTCTCCACCGCGTCCGCCTTGTCGTGCTCCTGGCCGGTGGTGTCCCACAGCCGCTCCGCCGCCGTGAAGTCCGCGTCGGCCCGCTCCACCGCGCCGAGCGCCAGATGCACCGTGGCCCGCAGGGTCAGCGCCCGCGCGGTCCAGATGTCGTCGCGCAGTTGCCTGAGCACCGGCAGAGCCCGCCGTACGTCCTCCAGCGCCTCCCGGTGATGCCCCAGCACCCACCAGACGTACGCCCGCCGGTACAGCACGCGGGCCCGCGTGTGCCCCGTGCCGCGCGCGATCCCGCGCTCGAAGGAGGCGAGCCCCTGCCGTGTGCGCCCCGCGTGCACCAGTGCGACCCCCAGCGTCGCCAGCACATCCGCCTCCCGGTCGGCGGACTCGGCGCGCGCGGCCAGATCACGGGCCCGGCGCAGATGGGTGAGCGCGATCCGCAGGTCACCGAAGTCCCGCTGCCAGATGCCGAGGACCTGGTGCGCGATGCTGGCGGGCAACGGTGCCGGGGCGGCGGCGAGCAGCAGCTCGGCGCGTGCCCGCGCCTCGCCGGGGTCGGCGAACACCAGGGGCAGCAGTTCCAGGGCAGGCTCGCTTCCCGCTGTCACGCCTCGCATGGTAGTGGCCTGTATCAGACGGCGGACCGGCGGCTCTCACTCACGTACACCGCCGCACAGGGGGAGGACTCGGCATGGCACCGCAGCGATATCGCGAGCAGTTCGATCACATCCAGCGCTCGATGCCCGGCGTCCCATTGGCGATGGGCCCGGACGACGAAGCCCATCCGCTGTACGAGAAGGGGGTCGTCCTCGCCCGGTCCGGGCGGGAGGCCCGCGCCGTCGAGGACGCGGTGCGCGCCCACTTCACCGAGACCCGCGGGCTGCTGCCCGAACACGTGCGCCGTGAAGGGCCGGACGGCGGCCGCGGCGGTGTCGCCCGTATCCGGGTCGGCGCCCCGGACCTTGGTGACGACGCCGTGCCGCACGCCCTGGACGCCCTGCGGCCGGCCGAGGAGCGGCTCGGGCGCCGGCTGGTCGGCCGCAACCACGTCATGCACATCGCGGTCAACGCCTGCCCCGGCGACGAACCGGTGCCCATCGCGCGCACCGCGTCCCCCAACCCGGCCGCCGCCGGAACCGGCCACGACCCCGGCACCGCCGTCCGCGTCCTCGTGGTCGACACCGGTCTGGTGCACGACCACCACGCCTACCCGCTGCTCGCCCACACCACCGGCGACACCCAGGCGGCCGAGACCGACCGCGGCGGGGTGCTGCGCCAGTACGTGGGCCACGGCACGTTCATCGCGGGCATCCTCGCGGCCGTCGCGCCGAACACCGACATCACCGTCCGCGGCACCCTGAACGACGCGGGCGCGGTACTGGAGTCGGAGTTCGGCGCCAGGCTGTTCGAGGCCGTCGACGAGGGCGGCTGGCCCGATGTGCTCAGCCTCTCCGCGGGCAGCCCGGCCGCGGGCCTGCACGGACTGCTCGGCCTGGACGCGTTCATGCGCGAACTGCGCGCCCACCGCACCCTGTTGGTCGCCGCCGCCGGGAACAACGGCAGCGACGTCCCGTTCTGGCCCGCCGCGTACGCGGCCCTGCCCGAGTACGCGGACAGTGTCGTGTCGGTCGGCGCGCTGCGCTCGGACGGCGAAGGCCCCGCCTGCTTCAGCAACCACGGCCGCTGGGTGCGCGTCTTCGCCCCGGGCGAGCGCCTCACCAGCGCCCTCACCGGCTTCGGCGCCCCGGTTCCGTACCTCTACCAGCACTCCACCTTCGACGACTGCCGGTACGGCTTCGACTACTCCTGCACCTGCCAGTACCCGCGCCACACCGGCGAGTTGAGCGAGGCCCGGCAGAGCACCGGGGGCAAGCCGGAGCAGGTGATGTTCGACGGGTTCGCGCAGTGGAGCGGCACCTCCTTCGCCACCCCGGTAGCCGCCGGGCTCGTCGCCGCCCTGATGACGGCGGAGCGCGAGCGCGACCCGCGCACGGCCGGGGCCCGGCTGCTGGCGGAGGCGACCTACCGCACCGATGTGCGCGGGGCGACGGTGCTTGCGCTGCGGCCGCCCACCTGGCGCCCGGTTCCGGTTCCGGCCCCGGCGCTGCCCGCGTGAGCGCCGGAACCCTCCGCTCCACGGCGTACCATGGCGAGCCCTATACGAGGGGTGGGGCCGTGGACCGAACAGAGGTCGGCGCGCTCGTCCGGTCCGCCGTCGACGGGGACGCCGCGGCCTGGAAGGCGCTGGTGGAAGGGATGAGTCCGCTGGTGTGGTCGGTGGTGCGCGCCCATCGGCTGTCCGATGCCGACGGGCACGAGGTCTTCCAGACCGTGTGGTTCCGCTTCGCCCAGCACCTCGGGCGGATCCGGGAGCCCGACAAGACCGGCGCCTGGCTGGCCAGCACCGCCCGCCACGAATGTCTGAAGGTCATCAAGGGCATGACGCGGCTCACTCTTACGGATGATCCGCAGGTGCTGGACCGGGCCAGCGACGACCGTACGCCGGAGCAGACGCTGATCGACTCCGAGGAGGCGGCGGACCGGGCCGAGCGGGTCCGCCGCCTGTGGCAGGAGCTGGACGAACTGGGCGAGCGCTGCCGGCAGTTGCTGCGGGTGCTGGTCGCCTCGCCGCCGCCCAGCTATGGGGAGATCTCGGCCGCGCTCGGCATCGCGGTCGGCAGCATCGGCCCCCTGCGCCAGCGCTGTCTGCGCCGGCTGCGGGCCCGGATGGACCAGCGGGGTGCGGCATGAACGAGGACGACGGGTTCCCGTACGACGGAGCGGACGGAGACGGTGACGAGTCGGCGGACGCCCTCACGGAAGACGCCGGCACGGCGGACGCCCTCACCGAGGACGCCCGCATGGCGGACGCACTGCTGGAGGAGGAACTTCGCCAGGCGGCGGCCGTCCTCGATCCCGTGCCCGGCTTCCTGCGCCAACTCGCCGTGGACGCCTACGCCTTGCGTGATCTGGACGCGCGGATCGCAGAGCTGACCTTCGACTCGCTGGTGGACGCGCTGCCGGTGCGCGGGGTCACGGACGCCCCGCGCATGCTGACGTTCCGCGCGGGCGCGCTCACCGTCGACGTCGAGGTCACGGGGGACGGGCTGATCGGGCAGGTGCTGCCCCCGAATGCGGCGCGGATCGAGGTGCTCGGCTCTCCGGGCACCGCCCGCCCGGTCGCCGTCGACACCCTCGGCCGCTTCACCAGCGACGATCCGCCCTCCGGACCCTTCGCCCTGCGGCTGCGCACCGGCTCGGAGGTGATCGTCACGGAGTGGCTGCGGGCCTGACGGGGGACGGGCCCGCCAGGTCGGAGGGGGTTCGCCTCACCAGGTCACCGGCAGGGTGCGCGGCCCCCGGATCATCGTCTGCCGCCGCCACTCGACCTCCTGCGGCGGCACGGCGAGCCGCAGCCCCGGCAGCCGGTCCAGGAGCGTGTCCACCAGCAGTTCGAGCTGGAGGCGGGCCAGGACCGCGCCGGTGCAGTAGTGGTGCCCGTTGCCGAAGGCGAGGTGCGGGTTGGAGTCCCGGTCCGGGTCGATGACGTCCGGGTCCGGGAACACCTCGGGATCGCGGTTGGCGGCCAGGTACGAGACGTACACCGCCTCGCCCGCGGCGATCCGGTGCCCGGCGATCTCCACGTCCTCCAGGGCGATCCGGGCGAGCCCGACCGTGCTGCGGTGCGGAATCCAGCGCAGCAACTCGTCGAGCAGCGGGCCGCGTTCACCGGGCCGCGCCCGCATGCGCGCCATCAACTCCGGCCGGGTCAGCAGCAGATAGAGCATCTGCCCGCAGTTGTGGGTGACCGCCTCGCCGCCGATCTGCAAGGGACCGGCGAGCCCGACGGCCTCCCGCTCGGCGATCTCACCGCGCGCCACGGCACCGCCGAGCATCGAGTAGACGTCCTCGCCTGCGCTGCGTGCGCGGGCCCGGACGATGTCCGTGATCCAGCCGTACAGCCCGTTCTTGGCCCGGTCGGCGGCCGCCGCGCCCCCGGACAGGGAGATGATCTGCCGGGTCCAGGCGTGCACCTGCTCCCGGTCGGTGTCGGGGACGCCCATCACCTCGCTGACGACGAACAGCGGGAACGGCTCCAGCACCCGCTCGACCAAGTCGGCGGGCGGACCCTCGCGGAGCATCGCGTCCACCAGCTCGTCCAGGATCTCCTGGGCGCGGGGCCGCAGCCGCTTCATCGCGCCGACCGTGAAGGCGCCGGCGATGGGCTTGCGCAGCCGGTTGTGGTCAGGCTGGTCGGCCCAGGCGAGCGAGCCGGGGCGGGGCGCGAAGTTCGGGGCCAGCCGGGTGACCTGGCCGCGCGCGACCTCCGCGCGGCTGAACCGGGGATCGTTGGTGATCAGCTTCACGTGTTCATAGCGGGTGGCCAGCCAGGCCCAGCCCTCGCCGAAGGGCAGCCGTATTCGGGTCAGCGGTCCCTCGCGCACCAGCGCCGTGAGCACCGGGTCGAACTCGGTGCCCTCCAGGTCGAGCGCGGGCCAGTCCCGTACGGGAGGCGGCGGTTCCTGGCCGGTGGGCGCGCTGGTCTCCATGGTCGTCATGCCCTCCACGATGGGACGGGGCGCGGCGGGTGTCGTGCGGGACTGCTCCAGGCGGAGGGTGTGCGGTGCGCCGGCCTGCGGGTCCGCGGGGACGGCGGCGGGGCCCGGCTACAGCGCGTCGACCAGCGCGGCCAGCGCCGCCGCGAGCCGGTCGAGCCCCGCTCCGGCCGGTCCGCCGGGTTCGTCCATGTAGGTGTCCCGCCGGATCTCGATCATCAGCGCCTCGACGCGGGGCTCGGTGCCGTAGTACTCCAGCGGCACGTACGTCCCGGCGAACGGGCTGTCCAGCCCGGTCCCACCGCACTGCGCGAACGCCTCGCGGGCGGCGGCGAGCAGCTTCGGCGGGGTGTGGAAGAGGTCGGTGCCCAGACACACCGGCGGACGCGGGCCGTCTCCGTGCAGCTCGTAGGGGAGCGCCCGTGCCGGGTAGGAGTGCACGTCCACGACCACGGCCCGCCCGGTCGCCGCGAGCCGGTCCGCCACCGCCCGTGTCATGGCCGCGGCGTACGGCCGGAAGTACCGCTCGAGCAGCGGCCCGGGGTCGGTGTCCGCGGGCCGCAGCGCCTCGCGGTGCGTGGTCCGGGTGTACACCGCACCCATGCCGGCGGCGAGCATCTCCTCCCGCTCGTCCGGGAACCGCTCCGGGTCCACCACCAGCCGCGACAGCCGGTTCACGAACCGCCACGGCGCGCGGCCCGCGAGCTGTGCCGCCCGCCCGGCCAGCTCCGCGGTGTGCGCGTCCGTGATGTGGTCCAGCTCCCGCTCCAGCGCGGCGTCGTCCAGCAGGATCCCGTCCCGGACGTCACCGGGGACCGCGCGGGCGGAGTGGGGTACGTGCAGCAGGACGGGGGAGTCGGGGGCGCCGGAATACAGGCGGAAGGAGGTCACGGCTGCTCCGGGGACGGGCGGTACGGGCCACACCACCATGCCACGGACTCAGCCCAGCACCTCCCGTACGAGCGCTCCCACTTGCTCCGTCTCGATCAGGAAACCGTCGTGCCCGTACGGCGATCGGACCACCCGCGTCCGGTCCGCACCCGGAATCAGCGCGGCCAACTCCTCCTGCTGGGCCAGCGGATAGAGCCGATCGGAGTCGACCCCGGCGACCAGAGTGGGGGCCGTGACACGGGCGAGGGCGGAGCGCAGGCCGCCCCGCGAGCGGCCGGCGTCATGGGCGTTCATCGCCTCCGTGAGGACGACGTAGCTCGCCGCGTCGAAGCGCCGTACCAGCTTCTCGGCATGGTGGTCCAGGTAGGACTCCACCCGGTAACGGCCGCCCCGCCAGGGGTGCTCGGCGTCCTGCGGGGACCGGCCGAAGCGGGCGGTCAGCTCCGGTTCGCTGCGGTAGGTGACATGCGCGAGGCGGCGGGCGAGACCGAGGCCGGTGTGGGGGCCACGCGCGGCATCGTGGTAATCGCCGCCTTGCCAGTCGGGGTCCGCACGGATGGCGCGCAACTGGATCCCCGCCCAGGCGATCTGCTCCGCGCTCGCCGCCGCCGTCGTGGCGAGCAGCAGCAGCGCCCCGGTGCGCTCCGGGTACGACACCGCCCACTCCACCGCCCGCATCCCGCCCATCGAGCCGCCCGCCACCAGGGCCCAGCGGTCGATCCCGAGCGCGTCCGCGAGATACGCCTCCGCCGCGACCTGGTCCCGCTGGGTGAGGAACGGGAAGGCGCCGCCCCAGGCCCGGCGGCCGTCCGGGCGCGGCGAGGACGGCCCGGTGCTGCCCTGGCAGCCGCCCAGCACATTGGGGGCCACCACGAACCACCGGTCGGTGTCCAGCGGCCGCCCCGGCCCGACCAGCGGCTCCCACCAGCCGGGCGTGGGATGGCCGGGGCCGGCCGGACCCGCCACATGGCTGTCGCCGGTCAGCGCGTGTAGCACCAGCACCGCGTTGGACGCGTCCGGTGCGAGCCGCCCCCAGGTCTCGAACGCCAGCCGTACGCCGGGCAGTTCACCGCCCGCCTCCAGCCGCAGCGGCCGCCCGGCCGGCCACCACTGCCGACGGCCCGGCGGATCGCCCTCCCGCCAGGCACCGGTGGCAGGCAGCTGCCCGGTCGCCGTGACCGCGCTCACCTACGCGCCCTTCGCCGCGCGGAACCCGGCCTCCAGATCCGCCTTGAGATCGGCCAGGTTCTCGATGCCGACCGACAACCGCACGAGACCCGGCGTGGTGCCGGTGGCCGCCGCCTCCTCCTCGGTGAGCTGACTGTGCGTGGTGGACGCCGGATGGATGATCAGACTGCGTACGTCGCCGATATTCGCGAGATGGCTGAACAGCTCGACCGCGTCCACGAACCGCTTGCCCGCCTCGATCCCGCCGCGCAGCTCGAAGGAGACGATGGCACCGGCCCCGCGCGGCAGGTACGTCCGCCCGGCCTCGTACCACGGGCTGGACGCGAGGCCCGCGTAGTGGACGGCCGCCACCTCGTCGCGCCCCTCCAGCCACTCGGCGAGCGCCTGCGCGTTGGCGGTGTGCCGCTCCAGCCGCAGGCTCAGCGTCTCCACGCCCTGGAGCAGCAGGAACGCCGAGTGCGGGGCGAGCGCCGGGCCGAGGTCGCGCAGCAGCTGCACCCGCAGCTTCACCGCGAACGCGCCCGGACCGAGCGCCGGCCAGTAGCGCAGCCCGTGGTAGCTCGGGTCCGGCTCGCTGAAGTCGGGGAACCGGTCCGGGTGGGCGCCGAAGTCGAAGGTGCCGCCGTCCACCACCACACCGGCGATCGCGGTGCCGTGCCCGCCGAGGAACTTGGTCGCCGAGTGCACCACGATGTCCGCGCCGTGCTCGACGGGCCGCAGCAGGTACGGGGTCGGCACGGTGTTGTCCACGATCAGCGGCACCCCGCCCGCGTGCGCCACGTCCGCGACCGCCCGGATGTCCAGCACATTGCCGCGCGGGTTGCCCAGCGACTCCGCGAACAGCGCCTTGGTGTTCGGCCGGATCGCCGCCCGCCAGGCCTCGGGGTCGTCCGGGTCGTCCACGAACGACACCTCGATGCCGAGCCGCGCCAGCGTGTGCCGGAAGAGGTTGTACGTGCCGCCGTACAGCGCCGTGCTGGAGACGATGTGGTCGCCGGCGCCCGCCAGGGTCAGGATCGCCAGGGTCTCCGCGGCCTGCCCCGAGGACAGCGCCACCGCCCCGACGCCGCCCTCCAGCGCGGCGATCCGCTGCTCGAACACGTCCGTGGTGGGGTTGTGGATCCGGGTGTAGATGTTGCCGGGCTCGGCCAGCGAGAACAGGTCGGCCGCGTGCCGGGTGTCCCGGAACACGAACGAGGTGGTCTGGTAGACGGGGGTGGCCCGTGCGCCGGTCGCGGGGTCGGGGGCGGCGCCCGCGTGGATCTGCTTCGTCTCGAAGGACCAGGCGGCGGTCTCGGGCTGCGTGCTCATGGTGCGTGCTCCTCGTGCGCGGGAGGCGGTGACGTGGCACGAGGCAACCACGCGTCTTCTCCGGCCAACAGGCTTACGCGCCAGGCGACATGAGGACGTCATGGACGACATGCGGCCGCAATGTTCCGGACATGCGGGGCGGCGGCCCGGGTCGTTCGTCCCGGCTCGGTTCCCATTGTCACCGTCCCGTCACAGCCGCGGGGGCCGGTGAAACCCGTGACCCCGCTCGGCTCTCTCCCTGGGTGTCAGCCGATCTTCACAGCAGAGGACGCTCAATGAACCACCGTCACGTCTCCGCCGCCCTCGTCGCCGCCTCGGCGGCGGCCCTCCTCGCCACCACCTGCGGGACCGCCGGGGCCAGCCCGATGCGGAGCGCCGCCCCCGCCGCCTCGGCCACGGCCTGGAAGCCGTGTCACGTGCCCGCGGGCCGGCACTTCCTGAAGCTGGACTCCGCCAAGAACGTCAAGGGCAAGGCGGTCGTGCGCGTCACCCCGCAGACGTGCAAGGTGAACACGAAGAACGACGAGGACGTCGTCTACACCCCGAGCGGCGCCGCCCGCTCCCTCGGCTTCGCGCCGGGCGCCGTGGTCGAGGTCCTGCGCGACACCACGACCGTGAAGGTCGCCCCGACGTGGCTGGCGAACCACAAGCTCGCCAACAGCCCCTACTTCACCTACCACGTCAACGCCAAGGGCCAGATCACCGCCCTGTCGGAGATCTACCACCCGTGATCCGCCGCCTCTGACGGAGAACAGCACCGCGCCCCACCGCCCGGCGAGGGCGGTGGGGCGCGGTGCGACGTGGGCCCGGATCAGCTGAGCGAGGCCAGCGCCGCGTTCCAGGTCGCCGACGGGCGCATCACCGCGTCCGCCTTCTCCTGGTCGACGCGGTAGTAGCCGCCCAGGTCGACCGGCTTGCCCTGGACGCCGTTCAGCTCGGCCACGATCTTCTCCTCGTCGGCCGCGAGGGACTCGGCGAGCGGCGCGAACGCCTTGGCCAGGTCGGCGTCGTCGGTCTGCTTGGCCAGCTCCTGCGCCCAGTACAGGGACAGGTAGAAGTGACTGCCGCGGTTGTCGATGCCGCCGAGGCGACGGGTCGGGGACTTGTCCTCGTTGAGGAAGGTCGCCGTGGCGCGGTCCAGGGCGTCGGCCAGGACCTTGGCGCGGGTGTTGCCGGTGGCCGCCGCGTACTGCTCGAGCGAGGGCACGAGCGCGAAGAACTCGCCGAGCGAGTCCCAGCGCAGGTAGTTCTCCTTGACCAGCTGCTGGACGTGCTTGGGCGCCGAGCCGCCGGCGCCGGTCTCGAACAGGCCGCCGCCCGCCATCAGCGGGACGACCGACAGCATCTTGGCGCTGGTGCCCAGCTCCAGGATCGGGAACAGGTCGGTCAGGTAGTCGCGCAGCACGTTGCCGGTGACCGAGATGGTGTTCTCGCCGCGGCGGATGCGCTCCACCGACAGCTTGGTGGCCTCGACCGGGGGCAGGATGCGGATGTCCAGGCCCTCGGTGTCGTGCTCCGGCAGGTACTGCTTGACCTTGGCGATCAGCTGCGCGTCGTGGGCGCGGTTCTCGTCCAGCCAGAACACGGCCGGGTCGCCGGTGGCGCGGGCGCGGGTGACGGCCAGCTTGACCCAGTCGCGGATCGGGGCGTCCTTGGTCTGGCAGGCGCGGAAGATGTCGCCCCGCGCCACGGCCTGCTCCAGGACCACGTTGCCGGCCGGGTCGACCAGGCGGACCGTGCCGTCGGCCGGGATCTCGAAGGTCTTGTCGTGGGAGCCGTACTCCTCGGCCTTCTGCGCCATGAGGCCGACGTTCGGCACCGAGCCCATGGTGGCGGGGTCGAAGGCGCCGTTCGCGCGGCAGTCCTCGATCACGGCCTGGTAGACGCCGGAGTAGCTGTGGTCCGGCAGCACCGCGAGGGTGTCGTGCTCCTGGCCGTCCGGGCCCCACATGTGGCCGGAGGTGCGGATCATCGCCGGCATGGAGGCGTCCACGATGACGTCCGAGGGGACGTGCAGGTTGGTGATGCCCTTGTCGGAGTCGACCATGGCCAGCGCCGGGCCCTCGGCCAGCTCGGCGTCGAAGGACGCCTTGATCTCGGCGCCCTCGGGCAGGTTCTCCAGGCCCCTGTAGATGCCGCCCAGGCCGTCGTTCGGGGAGAGACCGGCTGCCTTCAGCGTCTCGCCGTACTTCGCGAACGTCTTCGGGAAGAAGGCGCGCACCACGTGACCGAAGATGATCGGGTCGGAGACCTTCATCATCGTGGCCTTCAGGTGCACGGAGAACAGCACGCCCTCCTGCTTGGCGCGGGCGACCTGCGCGGCGAGGAACTCGTTCAGGGCGGCGGCGCGCAGCACGGCGGCGTCCACGACCTCACCGGCGACGACCTTCAGCGGCGCGCGCAGCTCGGTGGTGGTGCCGTCGGCGCCGACCAGCTCGAAGCGCAGGGTGGTGTCCTCGGCGACCACCGTGGACTTCTCGGTGCCGGCGAAGTCGTTCTCGCTCATGGTCGCCACGTTGGTCTTGGACTCGGGGGTCCAGGCGCCCATGCGGTGCGGGTGGGTCTTGGCGTAGTTCTTCACCGAGGCCGGGGCACGGCGGTCGGAGTTGCCCTCGCGCAGGACCGGGTTGACCGCGGAGCCCTTGATCTTGTCGTAGCGGGCGCGGATCTCGCGCTCCTCGTCCGACTTCGGGTCGTCCGGGTAGTCCGGCAGCGCGTAGCCCTTGCCCTGCAACTCGGCGATGGCGGCCTTGAGCTGCGGGATGGACGCCGAGATGTTCGGCAGCTTGATGATGTTGGCCGCGGGGGTCTTGGCGAGCTCGCCCAGCTCGGTCAGCGCGTCCGCGATGCGCTGGTCCTCGTTCAGGTACTCGGGGAAAACGGCGATGATGCGCCCGGCCAGCGAGATGTCGCGGGTCTGCACGGGCACACCGGCCTGCGAGGCATACGCCTGGACCACTGGCAGGAACGAATGCGTCGCCAGGGCGGGGGCCTCGTCTGTGTACGTGTAGATGATGGTCGAGTCAGTCACCGGGTGCTCCGCTCCACGTCTGCAACATTGCTCGACATCAAGATATCTCGTGCCGGAGGCGGGCTCGACAGGGGTGGTGTTCCGGGACCGCTGTTTTCCGCCGCCCGGCCGCCCGCCCGGTCAGTCGCTCCCGCTCACCTCCCCGGGCCCGCGGGCCAGCTCGCGCTCGATCCAGCGGCAGATCACGTCCACCACGTACACGTGCTCGGCCCTGCTGAGCCGCCGTCCCTTGGGGATGCCGTGCCAGCGCAGCAGACAGCTCCGGCAGCAGGTGGCGGTCGCGTGCTGCGCCACGAAGACGGGATGCCCCCGGTACGGCGTCTGCTTCCCGTCCTTGTACGGCGCGGCCGGCGCGAGCCGCTTCCCGATCAGGTCGTACGCGTGCCACCTCAGGGTGGCCGGCCCCTTCTCCCCGGCAATGACCCGCTCCCGCCCCCGCAGCCGGAACCGCGCCCGGAACGGCTGCCGGGCGAGGGCGTCGAGACGCTGATCAAGGGCACGGGGGTCGGGCGAAACGGTCATCTCGGTACGAGGATACGACTGCCCCAGTCACCCCGGCCTACCGCGTCACCGGGGCGGCGCCGTCCGCCGTCCCGCGGCACACCGGCAGGTCAGCGGCGCGCGGGAGCCAGGGCGGCGGCCGTCCTCGCGGAGGTCCGGTCCAGCGGCCGGCCCGGTCGGACGCCGCACCGAGTCCGGCATCCGGTTCCGGTGACCGCCATCACTCCGCCCCCTGCCCGGACGCCCGCCGCGCCGCGTCCCCCGCGTTCCGCTGCTGGGGGATCGTGAAGGTGCCCTGCTGGAGGGCGACGGTGCGGACCGGGGAGGGGATGTGGATGTCCTCCTGCTGGTAGCGGCGGTGCAGGCGTTTGATGAACTCGTGCTTGATCCGGTACTGGTCGCTGAACTCGCCGATGCCGAGGATCACCGTGAAGCCGATGCGGGAGTCGCCGAAGGTGTGGAAGCGGATCGCGGGCTCGTGGTCCGGCAGCGCGCCCGGCACCTCACGCATCACCTCCGTGACGACCTCGGCGGTCACCCGCTCCACCCTCTCCAGGTCGGCGTCGTAGCTCACCCCCACCTGCACCGGCACCGTGAGCCGCTGCTCGGGCCGCGTGTAGTTGGTCATGTTGGCCTTGGCGAGCTGGCCGTTGGGGATCACCACCAGGTTGTTGGACAGCTGGCGGACCGTCGTCTGGCGCCAGTTGATGTCGACGACGTACCCCTCCTCACCGCTGCTCAGCTGGATGTAGTCGCCCGGCTGGACGGTCTTGGAGGCCAGGATGTGGATGCCGGCGAAGAGGTTGGCGAGGGTGTCCTGGAGCGCGAGGGCCACCGCGAGACCGCCGACGCCCAGCGCGGTGAGCAGCGGCGCTATGGAGATCCCGAGGGTCTGGAGCACCACCAGGAAGCCGATGGCCAGCACCAGCACCCGTGTGATGTTGACGAAGATCGTCGCCGAGCCCGCCACGCCCGAGCGCGACTGCGTGACCGTGCGCACCAGCCCGGCGATCACCCGCGCCGCGGAGAGCGTGGCCACGAGGATCAGCCACACCTCCAGCACCTGATCGGTGTGGTGCCGCACGGCCTTGGTGAGGGGCAGCACGAGCGCCGCGGCGGCCACACCGCTCGCGATCAGCGCCCACGGCACGATCGAGCGCAGCGCGTCCACGATGACGTCGTCGCCGCTCCAGCGGGTCCGCTTGGCGTGCTTGGCCAGCCAGCGCAGCAGCGAACGGGAGAGGAACGCGGCCACCAGGCCCGCCGCGACCGCGATGCCGGCGATCACGGCGTCGTCGAGGGTCAGCGCGCGGTTCACCGGTCACCTCCGGTAGCGGGGGGTCGTACGGCGGGCCGTATGAGAGGTCTCGTCACGTTGTCACCTGCTCGATGTGCGGGATGTGCGAACGTGCCGGTCCCGGAACTCCGGTGACCGGCACGAACGTTCATCCTGCCGCATCCGGAACGCGCCCTACCACCGGGCCCGCTGGAGCCCGCGCGGCCCCGATCAGATGATGCCCTCGGCGAGTTCGGCCTGGTCGCGGTCGCTGCCGTAGGCCGCCGTCGGGGTGCCGTACGAGCGGCGGGCCACGTACCACCAGACGCTGGCGAGGAGCAGGACGACGGCCAGGGCCACGGCCGCGTAGTTCATCGTGCCGACGGTGACCGGCGAGGACTGCGGCAGGCAGAACAGGACCGTGACGCACGCCACCCAGACCACCGCGACCCAGCCGACCGGCCTGCTCCACCGGCCCAGGTGCCAGGGCCCGCGGCGGAACCGGTCGCCCGCCCGCAGCCGCAGCAGCACCGGGATGGCGTACGCGGGGGTGATGCCGATGACGTTGATGGCGGTCACCGCGTTGTACGCCGTCGCCGAGTACAGCGACGGCAGCGCGAGCACCCCGGCCACCCCCACCGACAGCCATACGGCGGCCACCGGGGTCTGCGTGCGGGCGCTGACCGTGCGCCACAGCCGGGAACCGGGCAGCGCGCCGTCCCGGCTGAACGCGAACACCATCCGGCTGGCCGCGGCGACCTCGGCGTTCCCGCAGAACAGCTGGGCCACGATCACCACCAGCAGCAGCGCCTTCGCGCCGCCGGTGCCGAGACCGTCGAGCAGGATCTGCGCGGGCGGCACCCCGGTGGCCGTGGTGCGCGTGGCGTCGTAGTCCTGGATCGCGAAGGTGAGCCCGGCGAGCAGTGCGAAACCGGCCAGCCAGGACACCCAGATGGCCCGCACGATGCCCTTGGCCGCGGACACCGAGGCGCGCGAGGTCTCCTCCGAGAGATGGGCGGAGGCGTCGTAGCCGGAGAAGGTGTACTGGGCGAGCAGCAGGCCGATCGCGGCCACGTAGAGCGGGTTCGACCAGCCGGTGTCGTTGACGAACGTGGTGAACACGAAGGACGGCGACCGGTGGTGGTCGGGCACGATCGCGAGCGCGCCGACGATCAGCGCGACCCCCGCCAGGTGCCACCAGACGCTGACCGAGTTGAGCAGGCTCACGACGCGGACACCGAACAGGTTCAGCACCGCGTGCAGCAGCAGGATGGCGCAGAAGATCAGCATCGTCTTGCCCGGCGTCGGTGCGAAGCCCCACTGGAGATTGGCGAACGCGCCGGTGAACAGGGCGGCGCCGTAGTCGATTCCGGCGATCGCGCCGAGCAGACCCAGCAGGTTCAGCCAGCCCGTGTACCAGCCCCAGCGGCGGCCGCCGAGCCGGTCGGCCATGTAGTACAGGGCCCCCGAGGTCGGATAGGCGCTGGTGACCTCGGCGAGCGCGAGCCCGACGCACAGCACGAACAGGCCGACGCCCGCCCAGCCCCACAGCATCACGGCGGGCCCGCCGGTGTTCAGGCCGAACCCGTACAGGGTCATACAGCCGGACAGGATCGAGATCACCGAGAAGCTGATCGCGAAGTTGCCGAACCCGCCCATACGGCGGGCGAGTACGGGACGGTAGCCGAGCTCGCGCAGGCGCCGTTCCTCGTCCTGCTGGGGCAGCTCCGGGGAGGGGGACATGGGGGACCTCCGGTGGTGGGGGGCCAGGGGCGCGGCGTCAGGGGCAGGGGTGGGTTCCGGTGCGGGGTACGGCGCAGACGTCGGCGCAGGTCCCGGCCCGGGGGCCGGCGCCCTCGGCCAGGGCGCGGCAGTGGTCGCGGGCCCGTGTGAACACGTCCACCGCACGACCGCCGCCTTGGACGCGGTACACCCAGGGCAGCGGACTGAAGTACGGGCCGATCGCCTCGAACACCCGGCCCGCGCACGTGAATTGGCGGGCTGCCCACAGGGCGTGCGCCAGGTGGTTGAGGTCCGGCTGCGCGCGCCGGACCGGTGGCGCGTGCTCGAACCAGGAGTGCAGCGCGGAGCGCGCCTCGCCGACGGCGGTGTCCGTGGCCCAGTGCGTGTCGGGGCGGCGCGCGCGGCGGTGGCGCTCGACGCGCACGTAGAGGGGGAGGAGGTGCAGGGCCGAGCCGAGCGGGGCCCGCGCCGCGGCCCAGCGGGCGTAACCGGCCGCGTGCGCCCACCGGTCGCAGTCGTCGTCGGCCCGCGTACGATCGTCCACCCCACCCCGCGCGTAGAGGAACTGGAGCATCCGGTGATGCGCCTCGCGGTTGAACGGGTCGCGCTCGGCGGCCTCGGCCAGCAGCCCCCAGGGGCCCGGCACGAGGTGCGGCTCGGGCGCGTCGGCCCGGTGCTCCGCCCAGCGCTGTCCGGGATCCAGCTGGGCCAGGGCGAGCAGGCAGATCCAGGGCACCGGGTCGTGCGGGGCGAGCCGGGTGGCGGTGTCGGCGGCGTCCCACGCCTCGATCCACAACTCGTGCGCGCGCAGGTGCCGTTCGCGGCGCGCCCGTAACGCCCGCTCCACGCCGACCCGTGCCCGCATCACCGCCGCGTGGGTGCTGTCCGGTTCCTCCGCGAGCCAGGCGCGCACCACGTCGCTGCCGGCGGCCGCCGCCGCGAGGATCTGGGTGCGCTGGGTCCACCGCCACCACTCGGTGGTCTCCGCGAGCAGGGTGCGCATGGCCACCCAGCGCCCCGTGCGCAGCTCCTGGAGCACCGCGCGCAGGGCGTGGTCGGGTCCCGCGGGGTCGTAGGGGAGTCTCGCTCCGTCGCGTGCCATCAGCCGGAGCCCCGGAGTCGGTGACACGCGGACGAGGCGGCGGAGTGAGGTGGCAACAGCCCTCCCCTGGGCGGTGCGTGGTGGTCGGCGGACACTATAGGGGTGGTGGTTGCGCCCCACCATTATTGCCAACTCAATTAGCCATTCCGGAGAGTCGCAAGATCGACGTTCCGCGGGGTTGGAGGAGCATCGCTCCGCGGGGTTGGAGGAGCATCGCTCCGCGGGGTTGGAAGATCACCGGTCCGCCTCGGGTCGGCTTGACGCCGGACGCGGGCGGCGGCAGGCTGACGCGATGATCTCTGGTGCGGGCGCGGGAGGATGCGGGAGGCGCGGATGACGGGGCCGGTATGGCGACAAGGCCCCGTGTGGTGACCGGGCCCGGTGCGGCGACAGGGGCGTCCGTGGTGACAGGGGCGTCCGTGGTGACAGGAGCGCCCGTGGCGACAGGGCCCGATGCGGTGGCGGGGTCGGCGTGGTGACGGGGCCGGTGCTCGCCGTCGATCAGGGCACCTCCGGCACCAAGGCCCTCGTGGTCTGCCCGGAGCGGGGCGTCCTCGGCACCGGGTACGCCGAGGTCCGCCCCCGGCACCGGCCCGGCGGGCTGGTCGAGGTGGACCCGGACGCGCTGTACGACTCGGTGCTCACCGCCGGCCGCGGCGCTCTCGCCGAGGCCGGGGAGCGTGTCGTGGCGCTGGGCCTCGCCAACCAGGGCGAGACGGTCCTCGCCTGGGACCTGGCGACCGGCCGCCCGCTCACCGACGCCCTGGTCTGGCAGGACCGCCGCGCCGAGTCCGTCTGCGCCGAACTCGCCGATCGCGCCGAAGAGTTGCGGCAGCTCACCGGTCTCCCGCTGGACCCGTACTTCGCCGCGCCCAAGATGGCCTGGATCCGCCGCCATCTGACCCGCGAGGGCGTCGTCACCACCTCGGACGCCTGGCTGGTGCACCGTCTCACCGGCGCCTTCGTCACCGACGCCGCCACCGCGGGCCGCACCCAGCTCCTCGACCTCGACCAGGTCCGGTGGTCGTCCCGCGCCCTCGGCCTCTACGGCCTCACCGGCGAACGCCTCCCGGAAGTCACCGATGTCGCCCAACCGGTCGGGAGCACACGAGAGTTCGGCTACGACATCCCGCTCACCGGTCTGATCGTGGACCAGCAGGGCGCGCTGCTCGCCCAGCGCGTCACCGCCCCCGGCGCCGCCAAGTGCACCTACGGCACCGGCGCCTTCCTGCTCGCCCACACCGGCGAACGCCCCCGGCGCGGCGGCTCGGGACTGGTCAGCTGCGTGGCCTGGCGGCTGGGCGGGACGACCAGTTACTGCCTGGACGGCCAGGTCTACACCGCCGCCTCCGCGGTGCGCTGGCTCGCCGACCTCGGGGTGATCGGCTCCGCCGCCGATCTCGACCCGGTCGGCGGCGCCGTCCCCGACAGCGGCGGCGTCACCTTCGTACCCGCGCTCGCCGGACTCGCCGCCCCCTGGTGGCGCGGTGAGCTGCGCGGGTCCCTGACCGGGCTCGGCCTCGACACCACCGCCGGACATCTGGTGCGCGCCCTGTGCGAGGGCCTCGCCGCCCAGGTCGCCGAACTCGCCGAAGCGGCCGCGGGCGACCTCGGCACCCCGCTCGGCACGCTGCGCGTCGACGGCGGCCTCACCCGCTCCGCGCTGCTCATGCAGACCCAGGCCGACCTGCTGCAACAGCCCGTCGAGGTGTCCGCGCTGCCCGACGCCACCGCGCTCGGTGCCGCCACCCTCGCCCGCCTCGGCGCGGACCCCGCTCTCGACGCCGCCGAGGCCCTGCCCGAGCGGCGCCCCGCCGCCGTGTACGAGCCCCGCATCCCCGCCGACCAGGCGGCCGAACGCCGCGCCCGCTTCCGCGCGGCCGTCGCCGCGCTGCCCGGCTCATGAGGGGCCCCGGCGAGGGACGGCGGCCGCCGGGGCCACGGGACACCGGTCAGGTCCCGCCGACCGCACGCCGAATGGGCCGGGCCGGGACCCCGAGCCCGGCACCCTTGGCCGTCACAGCCGAGCCCGCGCGCCTGGCCATCACCGCCGAGCCCGTGCCCCCGGCCGTTACGGCCGAGGCCGCGCGCCCGGCCGTCACCGTCGAGTCCGTGCCCCCGGCCGTCACCGCCGAGGCCCCGTGCCCGGCCGTCACCGGCGAAGGCCCGCTCCCCGACCGGTCGTACGATGTCGCGATCGTCGGCGCCGGAGTCGTGGGTTGTGCCATCGCTCGCCGGCTCGCCCGTCACCCGCGCCTGAGTGTCGCCCTGATCGAGGCGCAGGACGACGTGGGCCAGGGCACCTCCAAGGCCAACACCGCGATCCTGCACACGGGGTTCGATGCCAATCCCGGCACCCTGGAGGCCCGGCTCGTGCGCGAGGGATACGCCCGGCTCGTGCGGTACGCGGCCGAGTCCGGCATCCCCGTCGAACCCGTCGGCGCGCTGCTCGTCGCCTGGGACGAGGAGCAACTCGCCGCCCTGCCCCGGCTCGCCGAGAAGGCGGCGGCCAACTCCTGCGCCGACGCACGTCAGTTGAGCCGAGCGGAGCTGTACTCCCGCGAGCCGCACCTCGGTCCCGGCGCGCTCGGCGCCCTGCACATCCCCGGCGAGAGCATCATCTGCCCCTGGTCCACCACCCTCGCCTACGCCACCCAGGCCGTCCGCGCCGGAGTCGACCTGCACCTGAACACCACCGTCGAGCGGGCGTCTTGGGACGACGGCCACCGCCTGCACACCTCCCGCGGCCCCCTGCGCGCCCGCTACCTCGTCAACGCGGCCGGACTGGGCGCCGACACCCTCGACCACCGCCTCGGATACGACGACTTCGATGTCACCCCGCGCCGCGGCCAGCTCCTGGTGTTCGACAAGCTAGCCCGTCCGCTGGTCCGGCACATCCTGCTGCCCGTACCGACCGCGCTCGGCAAGGGAGTTCTGGTCGCGCCCACCGTGTACGGCAACGTACTGCTCGGCCCCACTGCCGAGGACCTGGACGACAAACGGGCCACCGGCACCACCGCCGAGGGCATCGCCCTGCTGCGGGAACGGGGCCGCCGGATCCTGCCCGCGCTGGTCGAGGAGGAAGTCACCGCCGCCTACGCCGGGTTGCGCGCGGCCACCGGGCAGGAGGACTACCGAATCGCCGCGCACCCCGAGCGGTCGTACGTCACCGTCGGCGGCATCCGCTCCACCGGCCTGACCGCTTCGCTCGCCATCGCCGGGCACGTCACCGGACTGCTCACCGGCACGGGCCTCGACCCCGGCCCGGAACGCGACCTCGAACCGGTGCGCATGCCCAACCTCGGCGAGGCGTTCCCGCGCCCCCACCAGGACCCGGAACTGATCGCCGCCGACCCGGCCTACGGCACCCTCGTCTGCCACTGCGAGCGGGTCTCCCTCGGCGAGATCCGCGACGCCCTCGCCGGCCCGATCCCGCCCCGCGGTCTGGACGGCCTGCGCCGCCGCACACGGGCGCGGGCGGGCCGCTGCCAGGGGTCCTACTGCGGGGCGGCGGTACGGGAGTTGTTCGAGCGGCAGGGAAGGGGCGAGCGCGCATGACGGCGGCACGGCACACCGACGTCCTGGTGGTCGGTGCCGGGCCCGCGGGGCTCGCCGCGGCGGCCCGGCTCGCCGCCGCCGGAGCCGGACGGGTGGAGGTCCTGGAGCGGGAGGAACGGCCCGGCGGAGTGCCCCGGCACTGCGCCCACGGCGGCTTCGGCACCTGGACCCGCCCGCTGACCGGCCCGCAGTACGCCCGCCTGCTCACGGCGGCCACCGAGCGGTCCGGCGCACTGATCCGGACCAGAACCACCGTGCTGGGCTGGCAAGTTGGGAGCGGGCCCGGAACCACCGTGTCCGGCGGGCACATCGGAAGCGCGCCCGGCGCGAACGTGCTGCTGACCGTCGGGCCCGACGGCCCCGAGACGCTCGCGGCGCGGGCCGTCGTCCTCGCCACCGGGGCCCGCGAACGCCCCCGCGCGGCCCGCCTGGTGCCCGGCACCCGACCCGCCGGCGTTTACACCACCGGCGAACTCCAGCAGGCGGTCCACCTGTTCGGGCAGCACATCGGCACCCGCGCGGTGGTGGTCGGCGCGCAGGACGTGTCCTACGCGGCGGCCCGTACGGTCCGCACGGCCGGTGCCGAGGTCGTCGCCCTCGTCACCGAAGACCCCCGCGCCCGCACGAGCCGCGTCCGCGCGCGGTCGGCCCGGCTGGTGCAGGGCATTCCGCTGCTGACCGGCACGACCGTCACCGAACTCCTGGGCCACGGACGGCTGTCCGGCGTCCGCGTGCGCCACCGGGACGGCCGTACGACCGTACTGCCCTGCGACACCGTCGTCTTCACCGGCGACTTCGTCCCGGACCACGAGCTCGCCCGGCGCGGCGCCCTCGACCTCGATCCGGGCACCCGAGGGCCCGCCGTGCACACCGCCCTGCACACCTCGCGCCCCGGCGTCTTCGCCGCCGGAAGCCTCCTGCACGCCGTGGAACCCGCCGGCACCGCGGCCCGCGAGGGCTCCAGAGCGGCCGGTGCCGTCCTGGACCACCTGGCGGGCGCCCCCTGGCCGCGCCCCGGCATCCCGGTCACCGTCGCACCGCCACTGCGCTGGATCACCCCCAACCGCATCGACCCCGACCGCGTCAACCCAGAACGCGCCGACCCGCAACGCGCCCGCCCGGCCGCGCCGCCCCCGCCCCACCTCCTGCGCACCGACGCGCCCTTGCCTTGCCCCGTCCTGTACGTCCATCAGAACGGCCGCCTGCTGCACCGTGCCCGCCTCGGCCCCGGCACCGCCCAGCCGCACCGCGCTCTGAGACTCGGCGTGTCATGGCACGGGCGGGTGGACCCCGAGGGCGGTGAGGTGCGGGTGAGCGCGGGCTGAGCCGGAGGCGTTGTCAGTGCCGTGTGCGACAGTGCGTCGTGACGGAGATCAACACTCCGGTGCCGGCGCTCTCCGGTCTCGACGCCGTCGACTGGTCCGCGCTGACGCACGCCTGCGGCCCCGCCGACGACGTGCCCGGACTGCTGCGTGCCCTGTGCTCCCCAGAGGCGGAACAGCGCCACAAGGCCCTGGACGCGCTGTACGGCAACACCTTCCACCAGGGCAGCCGGTACCCGGCCACCGCCGCAGCGGTGCCGTTCCTGGTCCGGATGGGCGCTGTGCCCGTATCCGGCCTGCTCAGCTGAACGAGCCGTGCCGCCCCGCCCCCGAGGCGAACCGGGCGGCGCCCTCCGCGCTCTCGGCCAACACGCCTGTCCCGTGGCGGAGTTCACCGAGCAGCGCCGCCTCCTCCGGCAGGCCCTCCTGGTCGAGGACCGAGGCGCGGTCGCTGCGCAGACACGCCTGCGGGAACCGGGCGATCTTCGCGGCCAGCGCCTCCGCCTCGGCGCGGGCGGTGCCGTTCGGCACCACCCGATTGGCGAGCCCCATCGCGTACGCCTCCCGCGCCGGCACCGGACGGCCGGTCAGGATCAGGTCCATGGCCCGGCTCGTCCCGATCAGCCGGGGCAGCCGTACGGTCCCGCCGTCGATCAGCGGCACCCCCCAGCGGCGGCAGAACACGCCGAACACCGCGTCCTCCTCGGCCACCCGCAGATCGCACCACAGCGCGAGTTCCAGGCCGCCCGCCACCGCGTGCCCGGCGACCGCCGCGATCACCGGTTTGGACAGCCGCAGCCGGGTCGGACCCATCGGCCCGTCGCCGTCCTCGGCCACCCGGTTGCCCCGCTCGGTGCCGATCGCCTTCAGATCGGCCCCCGCGCAGAACGTGCCGCCCTCACCCCACAACACCGCCACCCGCGCGTTCTCGTCCGCCTCGAACTCCCTGAACGCGGCGACGAGTCCGGCGGCCGTCGGCCCGTCCACGGCGTTGCGCGCCGCGGGCCGGGACAGGACGACGGTGGTGACGTACTCCTCGCGCTCCACACGGACCGGCACGGCGGGCACTCCCTCTCCAGACGGCTGGGAGGGCCACTCTGCCTCAGATGACCTTCAGCCGCACCAGCGCCCCCAGCATCAGCGCCTCCGGCAGCAGCGGCACCCACACCGTGATGATCCGGTAGGCCAGCACCACCGCCGTGGCCGGTGCCGCCGGACTGCCCACCGCGATCAGGGCCACGATCAGCGCGGCCTCGACCGAACCGAGACCGCCCGGCGTGGGCACCAGGGCCACCGCGACCGTCGCCGCGAGATAGGCGAGCGCCATATGGGCGGGCGGCACCGGCAGCCGCAACGCCTGGCCGACCGCGGCGAGCCCGGCCGCCTGGAGCGCCGGGAAGGCCAGCGAACCGCCCCACAGGGCCAGCGCGCGCACCCGCCGGGTGTGCACGCAGCGCGCCTCACCCACGGCCTCCCGTACGAACGCGGCGACCCGGACGCGCAGCGGTCGTACCAGCGCCCCGGCGGCCACCACCACCGCCACCAGCAGCCCGGCCGCGCCCAGCAGCAGCGGCAGCGTCGAACCGTCCGGCAGCAGCGGGCCGAGCCGCAGCGCGTCGGGGAAGGCGAGCAGCAGAGCGGCCAGCAGACCGAGCCGGCCCGCGCTCTCCGCGAGCAGATACAGGGCGAGCGCGGCCGTGGAGCGGGCCGGCGGCACCCCGCACACGGTCATGAAGCGCAGATTCACCGTGCCCGCGCCGAGCCCGGTGGGCAGCAGATGGTTGGCCGAGGCCGCCGCGAACTGGGTGGCCAGCAACCGCCGCTTGGGCAGCGTCTGCACCACCGCGCCCTGCCGGGTGACAGCCGCCGCCACCCAGGTCAGACAGGTGGCACCGGCCGCCGCGAGCAGCCAGGGCCAGGACGCGGTGCGCAACTGCCCGACGCCCGCGACGAGCAGCGAGCGATTGCGTACGGCGGCCACGGCGACCAGCGCGAGCGGCAGCAGGCACAGCACCTGGCGGACGGGCACGCGACGGGGAAAGCCACGGGGGGCACGGGAGAATCGGACCCGAGAGAGCGGGGGAGTGGGGACGGCAGTCACATCCGCAGAGGGTCGCGGCGCCGCCCCAACGGCGGATGGCATCGCCGGGGACGGCGGCTTACAGGCAGTGGTCGGCGGGGCCATGGGGCCGTCCCGTTCATCGGGAGCGCCCCGGAACCCGGACCCGGGAGATTCGGGCCCCCGGTTCCCGGACGCCGGTGCGGGTGAAAAGTGTCGGACCTTGACCTCAACGATGCTTGAGGTTCTACGTTCTCCTCATGAGCATGGAGACCACCGCATGGACGCAGCTGCACAGCGTGATGAACGCGCAGGCCGACCGCCGTCCGCTCGCCCGCGCCACACTGCGCCGCATCGCCGCCTTCGCCCGCCCGCACCGCGCCGGCATCGTCCGCTTCGTCCTGCTCGGGGTGGTGACCGCCCTGCTCGCCGTGGCGACTCCCGTGCTCGCCGGACGGGTCGTCGACGCCATCGTGTCCGGGCACGACTCCGGTACCGTGGTCCGCCTGTCCCTGCTGATCGCCCTGGTCGCGCTCGCGGAGGCCGGGCTCGGCATCCTCGGCCGACGCCTGTCGTCCACGCTCGGCGAGGGACTCATCCTCGACCTCAGAACGGCCGTGTTCGACCACGTGCAGCGCATGCCCGTCGCCTTCTTCACCCGGACCCGCACGGGAGCGCTGGTCAGCCGGCTCAACAACGATGTGATCGGCGCCCAGCGGGCCTTCGCCAACACCCTGTCCGGCGTGGTGACCAACCTGGTCACCCTGCTGCTCACGCTCGCCGTGATGCTCACCCTGTCCTGGCAGATCACCCTGCTCGCCCTCGTACTGCTGCCCGTCTTCGTGCTGCCCGCGCGCCGGATGGGCAGCCGGATGGCGCGGATGCAGCGGGAGGCGGCGGCGCTGAACGCGGCCATGGGCACCCGGATGACCGAGCGGTTCTCGGCGCCCGGCGCCACCCTGGTCAAGCTGTTCGGCCGCCCCGAGGAGGAGTCGGCGGAGTTCGCCGCCCGCGCGGCCCGCGTCCGGGACATCGGGGTGCGCACGGCCACCGCCCAGTCGGTGTTCATCACCTCACTCACCCTGGTCTCCGCGCTCGCCCTCGCCCTCGTCTACGGCCTCGGCGGCTGGTTCGCGCTGCGCGGCACCCTGGAGGCCGGCGCGGTCGTCTCGCTGGCCCTGCTGCTGACCCGCCTGTACGCCCCGCTCACCTCGCTCGCCGGGGCGCGGGTGGAGGTGATGAGCGCGCTGGTCAGCTTCGAACGGGTCTTCGAAGTGCTCGATCTGAAGCCGCTGATCGAGGAGAAGCCGGACGCGACCGAGGTGCCCGAGGGCCCGGTGGCCGTCGAGTTCGACGCCGTCCGCTTCGCCTACCCGGCCGCCGACCAGGTCTCCCTCGCCTCCCTGGAGGAGGTCGCCGCCCTCGACACCCGCGGCGGCACCGAGGTCCTGCACGGCATCTCCTTCCGCGCCGAACCCGGCCAGACCATCGCCCTGGTCGGCTCCTCCGGCGCCGGGAAGTCCACCATCGCGCAGCTGCTGCCCCGGCTGTACGACGTCGACGCGGGCGCCGTCCGGGTGGGCGGGGTGGACGTGCGCGACGTGACGGCGGCCTCGCTGCGGGCCACGCTCGGCCTGGTCACCCAGGACGGCCACCTCTTCCACGACACGGTCCGCGCCAACCTGCTGCTCGCCCGGCCCGACGCCACCGACGAGGAACTGTGGGACGCCCTCGGCCGCGCCCGCCTCGCCGAGGTCGTACGGTCCCTGCCCGACGGCCTCGACACCGTCGTCGGCGAGCGCGGCTACCGGCTGTCCGGCGGCGAGCGCCAGCGGATGACGATCGCCCGGCTGCTGCTGGCCCGCCAGCGCGTCGTCATCCTCGACGAGGCCACCGCCCACCTGGACAACACCTCCGAGGCCGCCGTCCAGGAGGCCCTCACCGAGGCACTGGAGGGCCGCACCGCCCTGGTCATCGCCCACCGCCTGTCGACCGTCCGCGCCGCCGACCAGATCCTCGTGATCGAGTCCGGCCGGATCGCGGAACGGGGCACGCACGAGGAACTGCTGGCGGCAGGCGGGCGGTACGCCGAGCTGCACCGCACCCAGTTCGCGCAGGGGGCCGGGGCCGGGGCGGCGGTGGCCGCGCAGACTCAGGTGGAGGCGGTCTGACCCGGCGTCCGCTCCGGGCCCGAAGGTGAGAACCCCCGGCTGGCCGGGGAGAGGGAAGGGGGTTTTCCCCAGCGACGGCGGCCGCGGCCCGTGGCTAGAGTTCTGTGCAGACAGAGAGCGGACAGAGAGCGGACCGAGAGGCGGGAAGGGGGACACGGATGCCGTACCGATCCATAGGCACACCGATACCGGTACCGGCACCGGGGCCCCGCGGGACGCGCTGACAGAGCGTGCCCTGACGCGGCGGCCGATGTGCCCCCGGTGCCGGTGAGGCTCCCCCCGCCCCACGTGTGAGCCCCGCGACGCTGGATACGCGGAGCGCACGGCACCACGGTCCGTCCGGAAGGCCTCTCTGCCATGACCAGCGAAAACGAGCCCGCTCCGGGCTCGGAGATCACCCTGAGGGTGAACGGCAAGCCGCACACCCTGTACGTCGACCACCGCCGCGTCCTCCTGGACCTGCTCCGCGAGGACCTGGGACTCACCGGCGCCAAGAAGGGCTGCGACCACGGCCAGTGCGGGGCCTGCACCGTACTGGCCGGAGGGCGCCGGCTCAACAGCTGCCTGCTGCTGGCGGTGACCCTCGACGGCGCCGAGGTCACCACCGTCGAGGGCCTGGGCGGCGACGGCGAGGAACCGCACCCGCTCCAGCGCGCCTTCCTCGACCGCGACGCCTTCCAGTGCGGCTACTGCACGCCGGGCCAGCTCTGCTCCGCCGCCGGCATGCTCGCCGAGGCCGCGGCCGGCCACCCCTCCCACGTCACCGACCCCGCCGCCCCCTCCGGCCACCCCGTCACGCTGGACCGGACCGAGATCCGCGAGCGGATGAGCGGCAACCTGTGCCGCTGCGGCGCGTATCCGGGCATCGTCGCGGCAGTGGAGGACGTGATCCGGTGAACGGCTTCGGATACCTCAGGCCCACCACGCTCCAGGAAGCCGCCGAGGCGTACGCCGCCCACCCCGGCGCCCGCTATCTGGCCGGCGGCACCAACCTGGTCGACCTGATGAAGCTCGGCGTCGAACACCCCGCCTTCCTCGTCGACGTCGGCGCCCTGCCCCTGGACGGCATCGAGGAACTGCCCGACGGCTCCCTGCGGGCCGGTGCCACCGTCCGCAACAGCGACCTCGCCGCCGACCCGCGCGTCCGCGACCGCTACCCGGCGCTCTCCCAGGCCCTCCTCGCCGGCGCCTCCGGCCAGCTCCGCAACGCCGCCACCACCGGCGGCAACCTCCTCCAGCGCACCCGCTGCCCCTACTTCCAGGACCTGGACAAACCCTGCAACAAGCGCGAGCCGGGCAGCGGCTGCGGAGCCCTGGAGGGCGTCCACCGCGACCACGCGGTCCTCGGCTGGTCCGAGCAGTGCGTCGCCACCCACCCCTCCGACATGGCCGTCGCCCTCGCCGCCCTGGACGCACAGGTCGAGTTGTACGGCACCGACGGCACCCGCAGCGTGCCGGTGGCCGACTTCCACCGGCTGCCCGGCGAACACCCCGAGCGGGACACGGAGATGCGCCCCGGCGAGATCATCACCGGCGTGCTCCTGCCGGCCGCCACCGCCGGGCTCCCCTCCGCCTACCGCAAGGCCAGGGACCGCGCGTCGTACGCCTTCGCGCTCGCCTCCGTGGCCGCCGTACTGCGGCTCGCGGACGGCGTGATCGAACAGGTGGGTCTCGCCTTCGGCGGGCTCGCGCACAAGCCCTGGCGGGCCCGCCGCGCCGAGGAGGCCCTGCGCGGCGCCGCCCCCACCCCGGCCGCCCTGGAACGCGCCGTCGACCTCGAACTGGCCGCCGCCCGGCCCCTGGGCGAGAACGCCTACAAAGTGCCCCTCGCCCGCAACCTCGCCCTCGACGTCCTCGGCCGCCTCACCCCGGCCCCCGCCGCGGCCTGACCGCCCCCACCGGTGACAGGAGGATCCATGGCACCCCACCAGGTGACACACCAGGTGACAGGAGCACCCGTGCCCCCCACCGAGACCGTCCTCGGCGCGCCCGCCGAGCGCCTGGAGGGGCGGCAGAAGGTCACCGGCGCCGCCCGCTACGCCGCCGAGTACCCGCTGCCCGGCCGCGCCCACGCCTGGCCGGTGCCCGCCGCCGTGGTGCGCGGCCGGGTCGCCGAGGTGGACAGCTCGGCCGCCCGCGCCCTGCCCGGCGTCCTCGCCGTCCTCACCCCGGGCGACGCGCCCAGGGTCGCCGCACCCGAGGACGCCACCCTCGCCGTCCTCCAGGACCCGCACGTCCCGCACCGGGGCTGGTGCGTCGCCCTCGTCGTGGCCGAGACCCTGGAGACGGCGCGGGCCGCCGCCCGGCTGGTGCGCGTGCGCTACGACAGCGAGCCGTACGACATCGCACTGTCCGAGGACCACCCGCGGGCCTACGAACCGGACGAGGCCAACGCCGGACTGCCGGGCCGTGTCGAGTACGGCGACCCCGAGGCCGCCCTCGCCGCGTCGGGGACCGCCGTCGACGTCTCCTACCGGGTGCCGCCGCTGCACAACCACCCCATGGAGCCGCACGCGACCACGGCCCACTGGGACGACGACCGGCTCACGGTGTACACCTCAAGCCAGGGCGGTACGACCGCACGCGGTGTGCTCGCCCAGATGTTCGAGCTGCCCGGGGATCACGTCACCGTAGTCAGCGAACACGTCGGCGGCGGCTTCGGCTCCAAGGGCACCCCGCGCCCCGACTTGATCCTCGCCGCGATGGCCGCCCTGCGTACCGCCCGCCCCGTCACCCTCGTCTACCCCCGTCGCTATCTGCCCACCGTCGTCGGCCACCGCGCCCCCACCCTGCACCGGCTGCGCCTCGCCGCCGACCCGGACGGCCGGCTGACCGCGCTGGTGCACGAGGTCACCACTCACACCTCACGGGTGAAGGAGTTCGTGGAACAGGCCGCCGTGCCCGCCCGCGTCATGTACGCCACGCCGAACCTGCGCACCGCCCACCGCGTCGTCGCCCTGGACGTGCCGACCCCCTCCTGGATGCGGGCCCCGGGCGAGTCGCCCGGTATGTACGCCCTGGAGTCCGCCGTGGACGAACTCGCCGAGGCGCTCGGCATGGACCCGATCCAGCTGCGCATCCGCAACGAGCCGGAGCGCGAACCCGGCAGCGGCAAGCCGTTCAGCAGCCGGCACCTGGTGCAGTGCCTGCGCGAGGGGTCCCGCCGGTTCGGCTGGGCGGACCGCGATCCGCGCCCCGGCGCCCGCCGCGAGGGGCCCTGGCTGCTCGGCACCGGCGTGGCCGCCGCCACCTATCCGGCCTCCGCCGTCCCGGCCACCGCCACCGCCCGCGCCCTGCCCGACGGCACCTTCATCGTGCGGATCAACGCGACCGACATCGGCACCGGGGCGCGTACCGTCCTCGCTCAGATCGCCGCCGACACCCTCACCACCACCCTGGAGCGGGTACACATCGAGATCGGGCACAGCGACCTGCCCCCGGCCTGGCTGGCCGGCGGCTCCACCGGCACCGCCTCCTGGGGCTGGGCCGTACACGACGCATGCGCCGACCTCGCCGACCGGCTCGCCGTCCGCGAGGGGCCGCTGCCCGCCGACGGTCTCGAAGCCCACGCGGACACCGCGGGCCGCGCCGACGCCGAAGTCCCCTACGCCCGGCACGCGTTCGGCGCCCACTTCGCCGAGGTCGCCGTCGACAGCGTCACCGGCGAGACGCGGGTGCGTCGGCTGCTCGGCGTCTTCGCCGCCGGGCACATCCTCAACTCCCGTACCGCGCACTCCCAGTTCACCGGCGCCATGGTCATGGGCCTGGGCATGGCCCTCACCGAGAACAGCACCCTGGACCCCGCGTTCGGCGACTTCCCCGAGTGCGACCTCGCCTCCTACCACGTGCCCGCGAACGCCGACGTGCCCGACATCGAGGCACACTGGATCGACGAGGACGACACCCACCTCAACCCCATGGGCAGCAAGGGCATCGGCGAGATCGGCATCGTCGGCACCGCCGCCGCCATCGGCAACGCCGTCCACCACGCCACCGGCGTCCGTTGCCGCGAACTGCCCCTCACCCCCGACCGTATCCTCGCCGGCCTGCCGACCGTGGGATGACGAGCCGGCCAGGGGTCGAATCCTCGGCCGAAGCTGTGTAAGTTCACCTGCGTTGTCGTTGTGCTGGTGTTGCTGGAGGTGTGTGGGCTGTGCTGATGACCGGCAAGGTGCTGCGTTTCGACGAGGTCCGCGGATACGGTTTCATCGCCCCGTCCGAACCGGGCGAGGACGTCTTCATGCACGCGAACGACCTGCTGGACGAGAAATACCTCTACCACGAGGGCAGCGAGGTCGAGTTCCACATGGAGATGGGCGAGAAGGGCCCGAAGGCCTCCCAGATCCGGCTGGTCTACCAGCCCTCCTCGCACCGCCTGCCCAACCGCCCGGTCTTCTCCGACGATTCGGCCGCCGCGCGCCCCGCCGCCGCGTCGTCCGGTGAGAGCACCGGCGCGGGCCGCTTCCGCACCGAACTGACCGAGGTCCTGGTCACCTCGGTCGACTCCCTCACGGCCGCGCAGATCCGCCAGGTCAGGGAGCGTGTCGTCGAACTGGTCCGGGAAAAGGGCTGGTTGACCGCCTGACCGCCTGACCGCGCGACCGCCCGACCGGGTGCGGCGGGGTGCCTCGGCCGGACCGGCGGGGCACCCGCCTGCCCGACTCCCCACCCCCGGCCCCTGGAGCACACCGTGACGACAGCCTGCCCGACCGGCGACCCGTGGGTGCGCCGCTTCCACCCCGCACGCCAGGACTCCGGCCGGTTGGTGTGCTTCCCGCACGCCGGCGGCTCGGCGAGCTTCTACTTCCCGTTCTCCGCCGCCCTGCGCGACGCGGCCGACGTGCTCGCGGTGCAGTATCCGGGGCGGCAGGACCGGCACGCGGAGAAGGGCATCGAGACCATCGCGGAGCTCGCGGACCGCGCCCACGAGGCGCTCCAGCCGTACGCCGACCGGCCGTTGACCTTCTTCGGGCACAGCATGGGCGCGATTGTCGCCTTCGAGGTCGCCCGCCGCTTCGAACGCGACGGGGAGGGCCCCGTCCACCTCTTCGCCTCGGGGCGCCGCGCCCCGTCCGCCTCAGCGGGCGAGAACGTGCACCGGCGGGACGATGAGGGCCTCATCGCCGAGCTGCGTCGGCTCAGCGGCACGGACGACCGGCTGCTGGGCGACGAGGAGATCCTGCGCATGGTCCTCCCGGCCCTGCGCAGCGACTACACCGCGATCGAGACCTACCGCGCCACGCCCTCCACCGTCGTCACCGCCCCCATCACCGCCCTCACCGGCGACGCGGACCCCCGCGTCAGCCCCCAGGAGGCGCACGCCTGGCGCGGCCACACCACCGGCCCCTTCGACCTGGAGGTCTTTCCGGGCGGCCACTTCTACCTCTCCGACCGGGTCACCGAGATCGCGGCGCTCCTGCGCACCCGGCTGACGGCCCCGGACCCCCGCTGACCGGGGCCAGAAAAGCAAGGCCTTGCCGATCAGAGTCTCAGCATCAGGTGCCGCGGCCCCCGCAGCATCGCGTTCTGCCGGTACGGCGGCGGGTCCTCGACCAGTTCCGCCGTGGCCAGCCGGGGCAGCAGCGCGGCGAGCGCGGACCGGGCCTCCAGACGGGCGAGCGGGGCGCCGTAGCAGAGGTGGATGCCCGAGCCGAAGCCGAGGTGCTGGTTGTCGGGGCGGGCCGGGTCGAAGCGGTCGGGGTCGGTGAAGCGGCGCGGGTCGCGGTTGCCCGAGGCCAGGGCCAGGATGACGGAGGAGCCGCGCGGGAGGGTGGTGCCGGCGATGTCGAAGTCGGCGAGGGGGATGCGCTCGCGCATGTGTACCGGGGGTTCGAAGCGCAGCAGTTCCTCCACCGCCCGCGGCAGCAGCTCGGGTTCCCGGCGCAGCCGGTCCAGTTCCTCGGGGTTGCGCAGCAGGGTCAGCACCCCGTTGGCGATGAGGTTGACCGTGGTCTCGTGCCCGGCGATCAGCAACAGCACCGCCGTCTCGGCGAGTTCCTCGCGGGTGAGCCGCAGCTCGGGACCGGGCTCGCTGACGAACGCGGACAGGAGGTCGTCGCCCGGACGGTCGCGCCGCTGCTCGGCCAGGCCCACCAGATAGCCGCCCATCTCCTGGCGGGCCCGCTCCGCCTCGTCGCGCGGTGCCGAGCTCGCGTCCGGCCGTACGTCGGCGGACGCCACCAGCGTGTCCGACCAGGCGCGGAACAGCGGTTCGTCCTCGTGCGGCACGCCGAGCAGCCGGCAGATCACCGTGACCGGCAGCGGATAGGCGAACTCGTCCACCACATCGACCTGGCCGCCGGACTCGAACGGCGCCAGCAGCTCCTTGGTGATGTTGTCGATCTCGGTGCGCATCCCGTCCACGCGGTGCGGCGTGTGCGGCGGACCGAACGGCCGCATGGCCAGCGTGCGCAGCCGGTGGTGCTCCGGGTCGTCCAGGCGCAGGAACGGCGGCTTGGGGGTCTCCAGGCCGCGGGTGCGGGGGTCCGCGCTCATCCGGGGATCGTGCAGCAGCGCGGCGACCTCGTGGTAGCCGCCGACCAGCAGGCTGCCGTCGGACTGCGGCACCACGGCGCCGGCCTCGCGCAGCTGGGCGTACAGGGGGTAGGGGTCGGGGCGGCTGGCGTAGTCGGTGATCCTGGCCAGCAGGGTGCCGGAGTCCATGGCGGCTCCTCGAAGTGGGCGTGGGCGGCGGACCGCCGGGGTCATACGACCGTCAGCCGGCGGTCTGGGAGATAGCCGGTCAGCGCGACCGTCGGGCCGTGGGACAGCACCGACGGGTCCGGTACGTCGGACGGGACCGGGACCTCGGCCGCGATGGCCCGGTCGGCGGCGCCCGCCGGGGGCGGGAACGGCGCACCGGTCTCGATCAGGTGCTGGTAGTAGTCGAGCGACTTGGCCATGTCGACGGTGACCGCGGCGGTGACCCGGCCCCGGTAGCCGTAGACCATGGCGAGCCGGCGTGCCTCCAGCGAGCCCTGCGCGATGACCACGTGGTCGGAGTAGGTGGGCACCCCCACCGACTTGATGTTGAGCCCGAACTGCGTCGACCAGAACGTCGGCAGCGCCAGGTGCGGACGGCGCAGCGGACCGGGGCTGACCATGTTGTGGGCGGCGACCTCGGCCTGGACGACCGCGTTGCCCCAGTGCTCCAGGGACAGCAGCTGGTAGCCGAACAGGGGGTGCGGGAAGCGGGAGACGTCGCCGGCCACGAAGACGTCGTCGGTGACGATGCCGTACATGGTGAAGGCCCGGCACCCGGCGTCGCAGGCCAGCCCGCGCGGGCCCGCCGCCAGCCCGGACTCCGCCAGCCACTCCACATTGCGCACCGCGCCGAGCGCCACCACGCACACATCCGCGTCCACCCGGCTGCCGTCGGACAGCTCCACGCCGGTGAAGGTCTTGTCGCCGAGCAGCCTGGTCACCGTCACCCCTGTGCGCAGGTCCACGCCGTGGTTGCGCTGCATCACGGCCGCCAGCTTGGACAGGGTGCCGCCGAGCGCGCCGACCAGGGGGGCGGGGCCGCGTTCGGTGACCGTGACCTCCAGGCCGCGTTCCCGGCAGGCCGAGGCGATCTCGGAGCCGGTGAACCCGCCGCCGATGACCAGCACCCGCCGGGGCCCCGCGTCCAGCCGGGCGGCGAGCCCGGCGGCGTCCTCGCGGGTGCGCACGGTGAACACACCGTCCAGTGCGGCTTCCTCCGGGTTCGGCCAGGGCCGGGCGCGGGTCCCGGTGGCGATCAGCACCCGGTCGTACGGCAGTGACTCGCCGCCCTCCAGCAGGACCCGCTTGCCCAGCGGGTCCAGTCCCGTGGCCCTTACCCCGAGCAGCCACTCCGCCTCGGGGTCGTGGCGCATCGGCAGCCCGGTGGACTCGGCGGGCGCGACGCCGAGCAGCACCTGCTTGGACAGCGGCGGGCGGTCGTACGGCGGGTGGGGTTCGTCCCCGACCACCGTCAGGGAGCCGGTGAAACCCTGGTCGCGCAGCGCTTCCGCGGCCCGCAGCCCGGCCAGCGAGGCGCCCACGACGACGATCCGGCCGTCCGTGAGGTCATCGGGCACCGCCGCTCACCTCCTCGCCGAGGAGAATGGCCTGTACCGGACAGGCCGCGGCGGCCTGGCGCACCCGTTCGACCTGATCGTCGGGGACGGCCGGGGCGTACAGCAGCCCTTCCTCGCCGTGCAGCCGGAACACGTCCGGCGCGAGGAACACGCACTGTGCGTAGCCCTGGCAGCGCGTGAGGTCGACAACGGTCTGCATCGCAACCACTTCCTCCTCCGCCGTACCACCCCCTCGTGTCCAGCATGGGGCGAGAGGGGGGCGCCCGCACGGCGGCCGGTGGGCGGGCACGTCAACGCCCGTGCGAGCAGCGATGCTTGACGAATCCGGACGAACGCCGACATGTCCGCTGGCCCGCGGGGAATCCGCGCGGAAAGAGTGGTCCAACCAGTTGACCACTCTACGAACCGCGTCCACCCTGATCGCCATGACCGAGGGACACATACGGCGCGAGGCGGTCTCCGACCAGCTTTTCGCCCTGCTGCGCGACAGGATTCTCGGCGGGATGCTGCCGGCCGGCGGCCCGCTCACCGCCGAGCGGGAACTGGCGGCCGAGTTCGGGGTGAACCGGCATGCCGTACGGGAGGCGGTCAAACGCCTCCAGCAGGCCCGGCTGGTCGAGGTCAGCCATGGCGGCCGTACCCAGGTGTTGGACTGGCGGCGCACCGCCGGGCTGGAACTCGCGGTGGGCATCGCGGCGGCCGACAGCGGGCCCAGCGTGCAGGACATCGCCCGTGACGCCCTGGAGATGCGGGCGTGCATCGGCGCCGACGCCGCCCGGCTGTGCGCGCTGCGCTGCTCCGCGCGGGCCGCCGCAGAGATCGCCGCGGCCGTCGAGGCGCACGCGCAGGCCGGGCCCGATCTGACCGAGCTGGACGAGACGTACATCGCCTGGTGGCGGCTGATCGTGGAGGGCTCCGGGAACATCGCCTACCTGCTGGCCTTCAACAGCCTGGTCGGCGGCATGATCCCGGTCGCCGGCGTGCCCGCCGACCTGGAGGCCGGCGAGATCCTCGACGTCGAGGCCCACCGGCGCCTCGCCGGGCACATCACGGCGCGCGAGGCCGGCGCGGCCGAGCGGCTGGCCCGTGAGCTGCTGTCGCGCAGCGTGCCCGCCGCGCCGAGCGCCCGGAAGGGGGCCCGCAGGTGATCCCTACCGTGGTCTACGCGATCCCGGCGTTCGTGCTGCTGGTGGTCGTGGAGGCGCTGTCGTACCGCTTCCTGCCGGACGACGACGAGCGCGGGTACGAGCTGCGTGACACCGTCACCAGCATGTCCATGGGCGCGGGCAGCCAGGTCATCGCGGTGCCCTGGAAGGTCGCGACGATCGTGGTCTACGCCGCCGCGTACACCGCCGCCCCCTGGCACCTGTCGCCGTCGTCCGGCTGGACCTGGCTGCTGCTGTTCTTCGGCGACGACCTGGCCTACTACGCCTACCACCGGGCCCACCACCGGATACGGGTGCTGTGGGCGAGCCATGTGGTGCACCACTCCAGCCTCCACTACAACCTGTCCACCGCGCTGCGCCAGACCTGGACGCCGATGACCGGGCTGCCGTTCTGGCTGCCGCTGGCGCTGCTCGGCGTGCCGCCGTGGATGATCCTGGTCGAGCAGGCGGTCAGCCTCGCCTACCAGTTCTTCCTGCACACCGAGCGGGTGGACAGGCTGTGGCGCCCGGTGGAGTGGTTCTTCAACACGCCCTCGCACCACCGCGTCCACCACGGCTCCAACCAGGTGTACCTGGACCGCAATTACGGCGGCATCCTCATCGTCTGGGACCGGGTCTTCCGCACGTTCGAGCCGGAGGGGGAGCGGGTGGTGTACGGGCTGACGAAGAACATCGGCACGCACAACCTGGTGCGGGTGGCCTTCCACGAGTACGTGGCCGCCTGGCGCGATGTCCGCGCGGCGGTGCGGTGGCGGGACCGGGTGGGGTATGTGTTCGGGCCGCCGGGCTGGTCACCGCGCCAGTCGATGAGATGATCATCGTCAAGTCGAGTCCAGGATCCGGGGGGTAGAGGTGGGCGCAACGGTCCCGTGCCGTGTCGTGGTGTGCCGTGACTGCTGCTGCGGCAGCCCGAAGGTGACCGGCGTCGACCACGCGGTGCAGACCGCCCGGCTGGAGGCGGAGGTGCCCGTGCGCATCTCCGACTGCCTCGACGTGTGCGACCAGGCCAACGTCATCGTCGTCCAGCCCTCCACCACCGGCCGCGCCGCCGGCGCCCGGCCGGTGTGGCTGGGCCTCGTCAACGACCCGGACGCGACCGAGGACATCATCGACTGGGTACGGGCCGGGGGACCGGGCGTGGCAGCGCTGCCGGAGATCCTCGGACTGTACGCGTTCACGCCGCCGGGGCGGGCGGCCAACCCCTGAGGACGGGTGGCGGCGCGGCGGACCGGGGTGCGGGGGGTGGTACGGCGGGCAGGCGCACCGGCCCGCCGGGTACGGCCTTGAGAGGATCGTCGGTGACCCTCGCGTCCACCGGATCCTGGAAGGAACGAACGAGATCATGCGCGTCATCGTGGCCCGCGGCCTGACGGAGGCCCCCGGATGAGCAACGGCACGGAGGAACCCGTCCTCCTCGGCGTCACCGGCCGGGCCGCCCGTATCACCCTCAACCGGCCCAGGGCCCTCAACGCCCTCACCCACGAGATGGTCACCCGCATCGACGCCGCGCTGACCAACTGGGAGCACGACCCCGCCGTGCAAACCGTCGTCATCACCGGCGCCGGGGAGCGCGGACTGTGCGCGGGCGGCGACATCCGCGCCATCCACGACGACGCCCGGTACGGTGACGGCACCGCCTCGGAGGCGTTCTGGCGCGACGAGTACCACCTCAACGCCCGTATCGCCCGCTACCCCAAGCCGTACGTCGCCCTGATGGACGGCATCGTGATGGGCGGCGGGGTCGGCGTCTCCGCGCACGGCGGCGTCCGCGTCGTCACCGAGCGCTCACGGGTCGCCATGCCGGAGACCGGGATCGGCTTCATCCCGGACGTCGGAGGCACCTACCTGCTCTCCCGTGCCCCCGGCGAGCTGGGCACCCACCTCGCCCTGACGGGGGATCAGGTCGGTTCCGGTGACGCCCTGTTGTGCGGACTGGCGGACCACTACGTGCCCTGCGCCGCGCTGGACGACCTGCTGGACGATCTCGCCCGGATGCCGGTGCCCGACGCTCTCACCCGGCACGAACGGCCGTTCCCTCGCGGTGAGTTGTCCGAGCGGCGGGAGTGGATCGACGCCTGTTACGGTGCCGGCACCGTCGAGGAGATCGTCGAGCGGCTGTTCGCGCACGGCGGCACGGCGGCGAAGGAGGCGGCCGAGACCCTGCTCGCCAGGTCGCCCACCGCCCTCAAGGTCACCCTGGCCGCCGTCCGCCGCGCCGGGCGGCTCGGCTCTCTGGCGGAGGTCCTCGACCAGGAGTACCGCGTCTCCTGCGCCGGGCTGAGGAGCCCCGACCTGGTGGAGGGCGTCCGTGCTCAGATCATCGACAAGGACCGCGACCCGCACTGGTCACCGGCGACCCTGGCCGAGGTCACCGACCCCGACGTGGAACGCTTCTTCGCCCCGCTCGGCGACCGCGAACTCCAGCTGGCGGCGCCCGTGACGTGAGTCGTCACCTCCCCCCGCCGAGCGGCGGACCGGACCAGCCGGTGGCGCCGGTCAGCTCCTCGCTGGCGGCCCACAGCCGAGCGGCGACGGCCGGGTCGGCCATGTGGGGCGGGACGGGCTCACACCGCGGTAGCCCCCGCAGCCCGAAGACCCGTGGCCCCCACAGCTGCCCGCCCGCCACCTCCGGGTCGAGGACGGCACGGACGATGGGCCATGCCCCCGCGTCCTTCCCCTGCACCAGGAGAGCGCACGGCAGAGCGCGAAGCCGCCGGCCGGGGGTCGCCCCATGGGCCGGCGGGCGGGGCGGGGTGAGGGAGTCCAGCGCGCCGCCGGGGTGGGCCACCACGCTGAGCACCGTGCTGCCGGCGGCACGCAGCCGGCGGTCGAGCTCGAAGCCGAAGGACATCTGCGCCAGCTTCGACCGGCCGTAGGCGCGCTTGGGCCGGTAGTCCTGGACCGACTGGAGGTCGCCGAGGTCGAGTCGCTCGGACCGCGCCGCGAAGCTGCCCACCGTCACGACACGGCCCGCCGGCGCCGCGGACAGCAGCGGGGCGAGCCACCGGGTCAGCGCGAAGTGGCCGAGGTGGTTGGTGCCGAACATCAGCTCGTGGCCGTCCCCGGTCTCCTGGCGCGGCGGGTCGTCGAGCGCGACCCCCGCGTTGTGGACCACCGCGTCGAGATGACCGAGGTCCAGCCGGTCCACGACCGTCTTCAGGGACGACAGATCGGCGAGATCCAGCCGGAGGTGCCGAACCCGCGCGCGGGGAACGCGCGAACGGATCGAGGCCATGGCGGCCTCCCCTTTCGCGCGGTCCCGGCTGCCGATGACGACGACGGCGCCGGTGCCGGCGAGCTGCTCCGCGGTGAAGTAGCCGATCCCGGCGTTTCCCCCGGTGACCAGGAAGTTCCTGCCCTCGGCGGCCGGCGGTCGGCGAACGTCCCACGTCCGGCCCTGAGTTGTGGACGACATGATGGCAGGCTCCTTGCGTTCCGAGGTGGCGTGCTCATGGGGAGCACTCCGACGCGTCCAAGCTCGCAGCCCCCGCCGACATACCGCCGACAGATCACCCTCGCCGCCCACAGATCACCTACGCGGGCGCCCGCGCCGGCGCGGTGCGGGCTCCGGACGGTCAGGAACCGGTCAGCTCCGCGCGGACCGGGCGCGCGACGGCGACCAGGCCCTCCAGGGAGGCGCGGGTGGTCTTCAGACCGCAGTCGGGGTTGGCCCACAGCCGCTCCGCCGTGATGGCCCCGAGCCCCGTGCGCAGCAGGGCGGCCGGCTCGCGGGTCACCTGCATAGGGGAGCGGGCCGCCTCCAGGCTGATGACATCGGCGTCGAGATCGTCGATGGCCCCCACGACGTCGCCGAACTCCGCGTAGCACATGCGGGTGTGGATCTGGGTGTCCGGGCGCACCCCCGCAGGTGCTCAGCCGGAACGCCTCGGTCGCCCAGGCCGGATATCCGGGCCGGTCGGCGGCGCGCAGCGGCAGCGTCTCCCGCAGCGCGGGCACCTCGTCCCGCAGGGCGAGCGCCACCTGCCGCGCGGTGTCGGCGAGGAGCTGGACGTCGCGGACGAAGGACCGGGCGAGTCCGCCCGCCTCTGACGCACAGGCGAGCGTCGCCGGGCGGATATCGTCACCGGCCGACGACGCGGGCGCGGCCCCCGCCGGTCACTGTGCGTGCAGCGCCCACCTGCTGCCGTCGACGGTCTCCGACCCCGGCAGCGCGATGAGTTCGGGTTTGAACAGCGGCGGCGCGCCCATCGCGGGCTCCCAGGTCGCCAGCTTCTCGTCCTGGGGGACCTCGATGCGGCGGCCCTTGGCGAGATCGGTGACGACCCGCACGAGCAACCGCACACCGAGCGGGGCGAGATGCTCGCGCCACAGGGACTCCGCGGTCGAACCCGGCGGCACGAACAGGTGCTCCTGCGCGGCGATCGGGCCCCCGTCGGTGCGCTCGGTGAGGTGGTAGACGCTGCCGCCGGTCACCTTGTCGCCGTCGCGGATCGTCCACCGGATCGCGTCCCGCCCGCGGTGCAGCGGCAGCAGACTGGGGTGGTAGCCGATGGCCGCGACGGCGGCGCGGGCGCGCGTCTGGCGGCCGATGAAGGCGTGCGAGTGCGCGGCGACGATCAGGTCCACCCCGTCCGGGACATGCCGCGCGCGCAGCTCGGCCGAATCCGTCCAGGGGACGCTCCTCGGATACGCCCACGCCCGCAGCCGGTCCCAGGACAGCGCGCTCGCCTCGTCGCTGTGCCCCTTGCGCAGCCGGGGGGCGGCCACGCCCGCGATCCGGTGCCCTTCCTCCTCCAGGGCGTCCGCGACCTGCACCGCGAACGCCCCCTGTCCCGAAAGGTAGATGTTCACGTCGTTGCCGCCTCTTTCATCGAGCGGGGGTCGGGCCGAAACCGCACCGGCAGTGTGGAGAACCCGGTCAGGAAGTTCGACCGGATGCGCAGCGCCTCGCCGGTCTGCTCGAAGCCGGTGGTGAAGTCCCGTAGCGCCAGGAGCAGTTCGGCGATCTCCACCCTGGCCAGGTAGGAGCCGAGGCAGAAGTGCGGGCCGTAGCCGAAGGCCAGGTGCTTGTTGGGGGCCCGGCCGAGGTCGAACTCGCCGGGGTGGTCGAAGACCCGCTCGTCCCGGTTGCCGGAGGCGTGCCAGAGCGTGACGATCTCGCCGGGGCGCAGCCGGACCCCGTGCACCTCGGTCTCGCGGACCACGGTGCGCCCGAAGTGCAGGGTGGGGGACGCCCAGCGCAGCACCTCGTCCACGGCGGTGTCGATGGCGACCTCGCCGTCCTTGAGCCGCCGCCACTGTCCGGGATGCCGCGCGAGGGTGTGCACACCGTCGATCATCGTCAGCCGGCTGGTCTCGTCGCCGCCGATGATCAGGCTGTAGCAGTTGAGCACGATGTCCTCGTCGGACAGCGGCACCCCGTCGATCGAGCTCGCCACCAGCATGCTGATCACGTCGTCGCCCGGCGCCGCACGCCGCTCCTCGACCATGTCCATGAAGTACAGCAGGATCTCGTTGCGGGCCATCTCCGAGTCGACCTCGTCGGCGTCCGCGCTGTCGGCCGACAGCGCCGCCTTGGTCAGGGTGAGCAGATAGTCCCGGTCCTGCTCGGGCACGCCGAGCAGGCTGGAGATGGTGGTCATCGGGATCCGGCCGGCGATCTCCTCGGCGAAGTCGCAGCCGCCCCGCTCGACCGCCTCGCTGATCAGCCGCCGGGTGTTGGCCCGCACCGCCGCCGCGACCTCGCCGAGCACCCGCGGCGAGAGCACCCGCTGGAGGATCTTGCGCAGTTCGTGGTGGCGGCGGCCGTCGGTGACGGCCAGCATCCGCCCGGCCCCCGCGTCACCGCCGCCCAGCAGCGTGACCAGCACATTGCCGCGCTCGGAGGTGAGATGCAGGTCGTCCCGGTAGGCGGCCATGATGTCGTCGTGGCGGGAGAGCACCCAGAACCCGCGACGGCCGCCCCTCGGGGGGTTCCAGTGCACCGGGGCGGTGTCCCGCAGGGTGCGCCAGAACCCGTCGAGGTCGTGCTCCGCGAAGGTGTCCGGGTCGCCCAGGTCCACGCTGTCCGGATCGCCCGGGTCCACGGTGTCCGGCGCCGGGGTGACCACGGTGTCCGGCGCCGGGGTGCCCACGGTGCCGGGTGCCGAAGTGCCCACGGTGTCCGGTGCGGGGCTGCCCACGGTCACCACTCCGTGCGCCAGAACCGGCGCGGCTGGAACGGGTAGGTGGGCAGCGGCACGCGGTGGCTCGCCTCCCCCTGGTGGAGGGCGCCGAAGTCCACCCGGTGGCCGTTCACCCAGGCGGCGGCGAGTGCGGCCAGCGCCCGGTCGTCGTCCGGGGCGCCCGGTACGATCCCGTCCTCGCCCCGCGGCAGGGAGTCCGCGTCCACCCGCGGCGCGGCACCGGTCGCGACGGCCGGACCACCCGCGGAGCCGGCGGACAGCGCCTCGATCAGCTCCTCGCGGCTGCGCACCACGGCCGCCCACCGGCGGTCCATCGCCCTGCGGCCCAGGTTGAGGCTGAAGCACACGTCGTCGAGGCGCAGAGCGGGGTCGGCCAGCAGCCGGTCCCGCAGCCGGGCGCGCTGCCGGGCCAGCGCCTCGTCGTCCAGCGCGGACAGGGTGGCGAGGCGCGGCCTGCCGACGGCCTCGGGGGCGCGCCCGGCGGGGGCCGGGGCCTCTTCGAGCACCAGGTGTCCGTTGTAACCGCCGCCACCGATCGCGGTGATGCCCGCGCGCCGGATGCCCGCTTCGGGCTCCCAGTCCGCGGACTCCAGTTGCGGCACGAACGGGGTGCTGGGGAAGTCGATCTCCGGGTCGGCGTCCGTCAGGTTGATCGTCGGCACCAGTGTCCGGTGGTACAGCGCCATCGTGGCCTTCAGGGCGCCGAAGCCGCCCGCCACCACCCCGCCGTGCCCGACGTTGCCCTTGACCCCGCCGATCGAGCAGGTGCCGGTCTGCTTGCCGAACGCCATGCTCACGGCGTGCACTTCGAGCTGGTCGGTGATCGGCAGCCCGAGCCCGTTCGCCTCGTACATCGACACGGTGTCCGGGGTGACGCCGCCGACCTGCATGGCGGCCGCGATGCACGCGCTGAGCCGCTCGGGCTGCGCCAGACCGTAGGCCATCGCGCTGACGCCGTTGTTGTTGATGGCCGAGCCCTTGACCACCGCGTAGACGTGGTCCCGGTCGGCGACGGCCTGGCCGAGCGGCTTGAGCAGCATGGTGACGACCCCGCTGGACAGCGCCGCGCCGGTGCCGTTCGCGTCGAACGGGCGGCAGTGGCCGTCCCGCGACAGGATGCGGCCCTCCTCCCACAGATGCCCGCGCGGGTGCGGCAGCCGTACCATCGCACCGCCGGCGATCGCCATGTCGGTCTGGCCCAGCAGCAGCGACTGGCAGGCCAGATGCACCGCGTAGTGGAAGCCGGCGCAGGCGGTGGTGACGGTGACGGCCTCACCGGTCAGCCCGATGTAGTACAGCGCGTTGGACGTCATGGTGTCCGGCGACCACGCCAGGCCGTGCTCGATGGCCTCGGGACCGACCGACACCCGGTCCGGCGGAGTGCCGTAAAGCGCCGCCGTCTGCGGGTTGTTGGCGCCGTAGATCCCCACCTCGCCCGGTATCCGGTCCGGGTCGTACCCGCCGTCCTCCAGCGCCTCCCAGGCGCTCTCCACGAACAGCCGGTTCTCCGGGGTCATCGCGGCCGCCATCCGGTCGCTGATGCCGAACACCGAGGGATCGAAGGCGTCGTACCCGTCGAGCGTGCCGCAGGCCCGCACGTAGTACGGGTTGTTGATCAGGGTCTCGTCGACCTTGATCTCGTCCTTCTCCAGGAACCGCACGGACTCCCTGCCGTGCAGGAGGTTGTCCCAGAACTGCTCCTTGGTGCGGGCACCGGGCGCCTTGCACGCGATGCCGATGACGGCCACGTCGCCCGGATCGTAGTCCTGCTCGGGACGTTCGGACATGAGGGGCTCCTGCTCAAGTGGGGTTGAAGAAAAGCTGAGTTACCGGTGCAGCGGCTCGCTCAGTTGCCGGTGGCGGAGGCGCGGCCGCGCAGTGCGGCGCGGCGGACGGCGGCGCGGCGGCGGGCCGACTCGACCGCCTCGGGGACGGCGTCGCCGTCCTCGTCGAGCCAGCGGCCCAGGGAGTGGATGTCGCGGAAGCGGAAGAGATCGGGCACCCGGACGCGCCGGTCGAAGCGCCGGGTCATCAGCCGGGCCAGCCGCACCAGCAGCAGTGAGTCGCCGCCGAGGTCGTAGAAGGCGGCCCGGACGTCGATGCCCGCCGGGTCCAGCCCGAGCAACTGGCCCCAGATCTCCGCCAGCGCCACCTCCGTCGGCGTGCCCGCGGCCGTCACGGGCCCGGCGTCGGCGGCCGGCGGTTCGGGCAGCGCGGCGCGGTCGAGCTTCCCGCCCGGCGTCAGCGGCAGCTCGTCCAGGACCACGATCGCCTGCGGCACCATGTACTCGGGCAGCTCGGCCGCGAGCTTGCCGGTGACGGCGGCCTGGAGCCCCGCGTCCAGCCGGGCGCCGCCCCCGGCCGGGCCCTCGGTCACGACGTAGCCGACGAGCCTGCGGCCCCGTACGACGGCCGCGGCCTCCCGGACCTCGGGGCAGCCGGTCAGCCGGGCCTCGACCTCCTCCAGCTCGATGCGGTGGCCGCGCACCTTGACCTGGTTGTCGGTTCGGCCGACGAACTCCAGTTCGCCGCCGTCGGTCGCCACGACGACATCGCCGGTACGGTACATGCGCCCGTCGCCCGCGAACGGGTCCGGCAGAAACCGTTCGTCGGTGGCCTCGGGCCGGTTGAGATAGCCGTGCGCGACGCCCGCGCCGCCGAGGTACAGCTCACCGGGGACACCGGCCGGCACCGGCTCGCGGTTCTCGTCCAGTACGTAGAGCCGGGCACCGGCCGCCGGCGCGCCGATCGTGGGCTCGCCGGTCCCGTCCCTCGGCACCGGACCCAGCGTGCAGAACACGGTCCCCTCGGTGGGGCCGTAGGCGTTGAAGACCTCGGCGCCGGTCTCCGCGTACACCCGGTCCACCAGCTTGCGGCGCAGCGGCTCGCCGCCGAACACGACCGTGCGCAGGTTCGGCGGCAGGCCGCCCGCGTCCAGCAGGGCGTTCGTCACCGACGGGATGGCGTGCAGCAGGGTGACCTTGTCCGCGTACGGGCTCTCCGGCAGGTGGACGGTGCTCTCCACCAGCACGAGGGCGGCGCCCCGGCTCAGCGCCGGGAAGATCTCCATCATGGACATGTCGAAGCAGATCGAGCTGGCCGCGGAGACACCGCCGAGGTCCCGGTCGCCGAGGACCCGGTCCCAGGCGGACAGCATGGCCGCGCAGCCGCCGTGCCGGATCGCCACGCCCTTGGGCCGGCCGGTGGAGCCCGAGGTGTAGATCACGTAGGCGGTGTCCTCGGGCACGACCGGTACGGGCTTCTCGCCGGGCTCGGTCGTCACGGCCGCGTCCAGCACGACCAGGGTCGGGCCCGCCGGGCAGGACGCGCGGGACGCGGGCGTGGTCAGCAGCAGGTTCGTGCCGCTGTCGCGGACCATGAGGTCCAGCCGCTCGGCCGGGTACCTCGGGTCCAGCGGCACGTAGCAGGACCCGGCGCGCAGGACGGCCAGGATGCCGACCACCAGGTCGGGTGTGCGCTCGACACAGACGCCGACCGGGACTCCGGGCCCCGCGCCCTCGGCGCCCAGCCGTTCCGCCAACGCCCTTGATCGCTCGTCCAGTTCGCGATAGGTCAGCACGCCGGCGTCGGAGTAGACCGCGGTGGCGTCCGGGGTCCGCTCGGCCTGGGCGACGAACCTGGTGTGCAGGGTCTGGGTCACTGGTCCGTCTCCTTGAGGCGCTCGCCCGGCGCGATGGCGTCGAGTGGCAGTCCGGGATGGGCGATCGAGTCGAAAAGCACGGTGCGGTAGAGCGCGAGCAGTGCCGTCACGGTCCGCTTCTCCAGGTAGCTCGGTTTGTACTGGACGTGTCCGACCACCTCGCCGCCGATCTCGGCCATCGAGATCTCCAGGTCGAACTTGGCGAGGTGCCTGCGAACCGGCAGCGGCTCCAGGGGCAGCGCGCCCTGCGGCGCGATGGTGTCGCCGATGCCGTGAAAGAGCTTCACGGAGCGCGGAAAGGCGTCCGCGGAGAGCCAGTTGAGGACCACGTCGAACCACGGCGAGCGGCCCTCGGCGCGCGGAGGCTTCAGTTCGGCCGCCAGCAGGTCGAGCGGGTAGTTCATGTGCTCCAGCAGTCCGAGCGAGAACGCGTGCACCTCGCGCAGCAGCTCCCTGAAGGCGCGGTCACCGACCGGTTTCGCCCGCACTAGCACCGTGTTCAGGTAGTAGCCGATCGCGGACTCCCAGCCGGGCTCGCCGCGTTGGGCGATGGCGGTGGCGAGTACGGAGTCCTCGACGCCGGCCGCGCGGTTGAGCGTCGCGAAGAATCCGGCCAGCACCACGGTGCTCACCGACACCCCCTCGCGGACCGCGAACTCCCGCAGTCTCCGGCTCTCTTCGGCGCTCCAGCGGAAGGTGAGGTCGCGGCCCTCGTAGGTGACGCCGGGCGGGCGCTCCACGGGGGACAGGTCGAGATGGGCCGGCGGGTCGGCGAGCTGCCGCGACCACCACTCCAGCGCCGCCTCGGCCGCCGGGCCGGCCAGCCACTGCCGCTCCCACTCCACGAACTCGGTGTACGGCGCGACCGGTTCGCAGGCGTCGGGGTCAACGCCCTCGTAGAACCGTTGGAGTTCGCGGATCATCACATCGGCCGAGGCCGCGTCCGAGGCGATGTGGTGGACGAGGACCAGCAGATAGTGGTCGGCCGGACCCCGCCTCATCAGGACGACGCGCACCAGCGGCCCGTTGTCCAGGTCCAGCGGCATATGGCCGTAGACGGCGAGTTCCTCGCGGGCCTGCTCGTCGTCGAGGTGGGTGCTGTCCGCGACGAGGAACTCGTACTCCGGCTCGTCGAGGATCACCTGGTACGGGCTGCCGCCCGCCTCCGCGAAGATCGTGCGCAGCGCGGGATGCCGCCGCATCACGGTCCGTACGGCGCGCTCCAACGCGGGCGCGTCGACCTCGGTGCGGACGCGGGCTGCCACCATGAAGTTGTACGGCACGGCGTCCGGCGCGATCTGCTGCATGAACCACAGCGAGGCTTGCCCGTGCGACGCCGGAGCCAGCTGGAACCGCAGTCCGTCGGCGCGGAGTTGATCGAGGGCGGGGGCGTCGGTGGGGTCGAGGAGACCGCGCCCGGCGAGTTCGTCCAGGAGTTCCTCGGCGTCCAGTTCGGAGAGGGTGTCCAGCGGGGTGCGGGGTGGGGCGGGGGCGGGCTGGGCCGGAGTGGGCGGGGCCTGTACGGGGGGTGCCGTCGCCTGCGGGACCTGTGCGGGCGCACCCGGTGCGACCGCGGAAGTCCCGGCCGCCGCCGCCCCCGCGCTCGCCTCCACGCCCTCGCCCGCCCCGCCGACCACCTCACCGAGATGGCCCACGATCTCGGAGATCGTCCGCCCGTCCAGGAACACCACCGGCGACACCCGCTGTCCGAACAGCGACTGCACCCGGTTGACCAGCCGGATGGCCAGCATCGAGTCGAGGCCGAAGTCGCGCAGGCTCGACCCCGCATCGAACCGGTCCTCCGGCACGCCCAGCACCTCGGCGATCTCGGCGAGGATCAGCTCCTCCACCGACCTGCTCGGCCCGCTCGCACCCACCGGCTCGGCCGCCACAGCCGCTATGGCGGCAGCGGGGCGAGCCGGCGCACCCGCCGCAGCCGGTACGGCAGATGCGGCTGACGTGGCCGGTGCGGGTACGGCGGCGTCGACGCGCGGCGCGGTGTCCAGCCAGTAGCTCTCCTTCTGCCACTGCACCAGTGGGGTCTCCACGACCTCGGCATCGTCGGCGAACAGCGCGTCGAAGGTCAGCGGGACGCCCCGGACGTGCAGCGACGCGACCGCCTCCAGCAGACAGCGCGTGTCGCTCTCGCCGCGCCGCAGGGAGTTGACCGCGTGCACTCGTGCGCCGCGGGTCAGCGCGATCTCCTCGACCGCGCCGCGCAGCGTCTCGTGCGGGCCGATCTCCACGAAGACGCCGACGCCGTCCTCGACCAGCGCGCCGATCGTCTCGGCGAACCGGACCTGGTCGCGCAGGTTGTGCGCCCAGTAGTCGGCGTCCAGGACCGGGTTGACGGCCCCGGCGAGTGCCGTGGAGTGGAAGTCGATGCTGCCGGTCGACGGGTCGATGCCGTCGAGAAGTTCACGCAGCGGCCCGGTCAGCGGGTCCATTCCGGGGCTGTGCACCGGGCGTTCGACCCGGATGTTCCTGGTCGAGATCCCGGCCGCCCGCAGGTCCGCCTCCAGGGCGCGGACCGCCTCCGGCGATCCCGAAACCGCCGCGCTGGTAGGGCTGTTGACCACGGCGACGGCCGCGTGCCCGGCGTACGGCGCGAGCCACGGCAGCAGCTCCCGCTCCGGCAGGTCGACCGAGATCATGGCACCGGGGGCCGCCTTGTGTTCGAGCAGACGCGACCGCGCCACGACGACCCGTGCGGCGTCGTCCAGCGACAGCGCTCCCGCGACACACGCGGCCGCGACCTCGCCCAGACTGTGCCCGACGACGGCGGCCGGCCGGATGCCGAGCCCCAGCCAGACCCGCGCCAGCGACACCTGGAGGGCGAACAGGACCGGCTGCTGGAAGTCCATCTCCGCGAACCGGGCCTCGTCCTCCGACGCGTCGAGCTGTTCGAGCACCGAGCAGCCGCCGGCCACGCGCACGGCGGTGTCGCAGGCGTGCATCCAGGTGCGGAACCCGGCGTGCGTGCGCAGCAACTCCCGCCCCATGCCGACCCATTGGGTCCCGCCGCCGGAGAACACCAGCGCCACCCGCCGGTCGGCGTTGCCGGACACCGTGCCGGCGAGGACACCGGGGTGCGGGCGGCCGGCGGCTATGTGCGCGAGCCCGTCCAGCACGTCCTGACGGCCGGCGGCGAGCAGCGCCACCCGGTGGTTGAGGTGGGTGCGCCGGGTCGCGAGCGTGTAGGCGAGGTCGGCCACCCGCAGGCCCGCGTCGCCTTCGACGTGGTTGGACAGCGCCCGGCAGGTGTCGGCGAGCGCGGCCGCCGAGTGCGCCGAGACCGGTACGAGACACAGGGCCCCGTCACCGGCGGGGGCGCCCTGGACCGGGGCCAAGGTCCGGGCGGGAGCGCCCTGGACCGGTGTGGCGTGCCGTCCCCGGTCACCCGCGAGGAACGGACTCGGCGTGACAGGATGCCCGGCGGCGTACAGCGCGCCGAGCGAACCCAGCAGCGTCTGGGCCTCGTCGGCGCCGCGCCGCAGCGAGGGCAGGGTGGCCGCGTCGAGGAGCTGCGAGGCGGCCTTGAGCAGGAGCGGGTGCGGGGAGAGTTCGACCACCGCGTCGATGTCGTACCCGCGCAGCGCCGTCAGGGCGCGCACCACCTGGATCTCGCGGCGCAGGTTGTCCGCCCAGTAGTCGGGCCCGAGTTCGGCGCCGTCGACGCGTTCACCGGTGACCGTCGAGATCATCGGGACGCGGGTGGTCCGCGGCCGCAGACCGTCGAGTTCGGCGCGCAGCGGGGCGAGGACGTGGTCGACCAGGGGCGAGTGGGGTGCGTGGCCCATCCGCACCCGATGGGTCGTGACGCCCTGGCCGGTCAGCCGCTGGACGAGCGCGTCGATCTCCTGCGGGGTGCCGGTGACCAGCGTGGCGTCCGGCCCGTTGTGCCCGGAGACGGCGAGCCGTCCGGTCAGGTAGGGCTGGACGGACGCCGCGTCGGTCGTGACGACGATGCCCTCGCCGCGGCCGACCGCCAGTTGCTGGAGCAGCCGGCCGTGGCAGGCGGCGAGACGCGAGGCATCCTCGAAGTCGAGCGCCCCGGCGATGTGCGAGGCGGCGAACTCGCCGACGCTCTGGCCCACGACGACATCCGGTTCCACACCCAGGGAGCGCCAGGTGTCGGCCAGCGCCACCTGCATGCAGAACAGCAGCGGCTGGAAGACGTCCATGTCGTCCAAGCGCCCGTCCGATGACAGGAGGTGGTCGACCACGGAGAAGCCCAGGAGTTCCCGCATCCGACGGTCGGAGCGCATCATGGACCGCCGGAACACGGGCATCGAGGCGAGCAACTGCCTCCCCATGCCCACCCATTGGGAACCGTTGCCGGAGAACAGGAAGGCCACCCGCGGCCGGCGCCCGTCCGCCTGCCCGGCACTGAGCCCGGCGGCCGTCGTACCGGCGGCGAACGCGTCGAGCTGCGAACGGAGTTCACCCATGTCGCGGGCGGCGGCGGCGAGCCGGAACCTGCCCTCGCCGGGCACCCGGGCGCAGACCGCCCGCAGATCGTGCTCGTCCCGCAGCGCACGGGCCCGTTCGGCCAGCGCCTCGGTGGAGTCCCCGGCCAGCAGCAGGAGCCTGCCCTCGGGGCGCGGCAGCTCCTCGACGGCGACATGACAGATCGCGCCGCCGAACCCGAACGAGCTGACGCCCCCGCGCCGCGCGTCGGACCGGCGCGGCCACGCGGTCAGCCGGTCCTGCACGGCGAGCCCGTACTCGTCGAAGAGGATCTGCGGGTTCGGGGCGGCGTAGTGCAGGCTCGCCGGGAGCACCCCGTTGCGGATCGACAGCGCCAGTTTGACCAGCCCGACGATGCCGGCCGCCGCCTCCAGATGCCCGACGTTCGACTTGACGGAGCCCAGCCGCAGCGGCACCGGCCGGTCGCCGCCCAGGACCGCGCCGATGGCGTTGGCCTCGATCGGGTCGCCCAGCGGCGTCGCGGAACCGTGGCACTCGATGTAGTCCACGAGGGCCGGCGCGATCCCGGCCCGCCGGTACGCGGTGCGCAGCATCAGCTCCTGCGCCTGGGGACTCGGCGCGGTCATGCCGTTGCTCAGCCCGTCGTTGTTGGCCGAACTCCCCTTGATCACGCAGTAGACGGGCAGTTCGCGTTCGAGGGCCACGCTGAGCGGGGCGAGTACGACGACCCCGGCGCCCTCCCCGCGGACGTAGCCGTCGGCGCGCGCGTCGAACGGCTTGCAGCGGCCGTCCGGGGCGAGCGCGCCCATCGCGTCCATGGCGGTGTAGTAGTCGGAGACGAAGCTCAGGTTCACGCCACCGGCCAGCACCAGCTCGCTCTCGCCCATCCAGATGGACTGGCAGCCGAGGTGGACCGAGACCAGCGATCCGGCGCAGGCGGCGTCGATGGCCATGCTCGGGCCCTGGAGCCCGAGGACGTAGGAGACCCGGTTGGCGATGATGCCGTCGTGCATGCCGGTCGCGGTGTGCGGGGTGATCTGGCTGCCGGGGCCCCGGTAGTGCGCCAGCGCCGCGTAGTCACCCCAGCAGGAGGCCATGAACACGCCGGTGTCGCTGCCGACCAGGCCGAGCGGCGGCACACCCGCGTCCTCCAGCGCCTCCCAGGCCAGCTCCAGGATCAGCCGCTGCTGCGGGTCCATCTGCACGGCTTCCGTGGGCGAGATGCCGAAGAACAGCGGGTCGAACCGGTCGATGCCGTCGATGAACCCGCCGTAGCGCACCGAGTCGCCCAGCAGCCCGCGCCGCGCGGCCGGCACCGGCCCCACCGCGTCGCGCCCCTCGGTCAGCAGCCGCCAGAACGAGGTGGGATCGGGGCCGCCGGGGAAGCGGCAGCCGATGCCCACGATCGCGACCGGCTCGTACGAGGGGCCACGGCGGTCCCGGCCGGGGGCGGTGGCCTCCGGCGCGGCGGGCGGACCCTCGACCAGTGCCCGGCTCAGCTCGTCGACGGTCGGATACTGCCACATCCAGGTGACCGGAACCGGCCGGCCGAGGAACGTCGACAAGGAGGCGGCGAGCGTCGCCGCCTTGGCCGAATCCAGGCCGTACTGGTGCATCGGCGCCCAGCGATCCACCGCGTCCCTGGAAACGTCCAGCAGCTCCACGAAGCGGGAAAGCAGGAAATCGGTGACGGCGCGCACATCGCGCGCCCCGCGCTCTTGGGGCATGTCGCCTCCTCGGCAAGGCGGATGGAAGGGACCGGACGGCCGGCCCGGAAGCGGGAGATGGATCACGGACACAGAGGTTCGTTCAGCCGCGCCGCGCGCCCGACGCGTCACCACACACGCGAAATCAGCCAACAGGCTCTGAAAGGAAAGGGGTTGGAGGAAGGCCCGAGCGATCGTGCGTCCGTGGCCGGCGGACGGCTAACGGCTCACGCTCGACGGATCGTGCGGCCCCGTACACACCGGCGGAACCGACGAGAACCCAATGACTGCACTGAACCGCCCTCGTTGAGTCATCCCGACAGAATCAGCTCACGGTCAGTTGCGTTGACTATGGCGACATGCACGCGGAACCCCCCGCCCGCACGGCCACCGCCGACGGGAGTCACGGTCCGCTTCACCCGGACGGACCGCCTGACGAGGTGCTCACCCGATCGGCGAACGTCAGCCTGCCATCCGGTGACGGGTGGGGCAAGAGTGCCTGCTGGCCGGAATCCGCACTGGCAAGAATTGACTCCCGTGTGGCTGGTTCGCCGGCTTGCGCGGTGGCGGACCGTATGAACTGCGCCGTGTTTCAAGCCACTTGGAATGCGGGCGATTGACCTGGGTGGGACGTGGTGATCGTCTTAGGGAGTTCGTGTCCCGCGCGGGAGAGGGAGCAGCACCGCCATGCTCAACACATCGGCACAGGGCCGGGCCTTGTCGTACCGGCCGGGCCTCGCCCTCGGGGTGCTGGCCGGGGCGCTCGCCCTGGACCTCAGCGGCATGGCCGTACTGAACGCGGCCCTGCCGTCCGTCGGGGCACGCTTCGACCTGCGCGACACCACGCTCCAGTGGGTCATGACGGCCTACTCCGTCACCTTCGCCGGATTCCTGCTGGTGGGCGGCCGGCTGGCCGATGTGTTCGGCCGGCGCCGGGTCTTCGAGGCCGGGGTCGCGCTGTTCACGGTGGCCGCGCTGGCCGGGGCGCTGGCGCCGGACGGCGCAGTGCTGCTCGCCGCGCGGGCGGTCCAGGGCATCGGCGCGGCGCTGTCGGGCCCGGCGGCGCTCGCCCTGCTGACCGAGGTGTTCCCGGAGGGGCCGAGCCGGGGCCGGGCACTGGGCGTGTACGCGGCGGTCGGTGCGGCGAGCTTCAGCGGCGGGATGCTGCTGGGCGGCGTACTGACCGAATTCCTCGGCTGGCGCTCGGTGCTGTGGTTCTCGGTGCTGCTCGGCGCGGTCGTGCTCGCGGTCACCCGGTCCGGACTGCCCGACGGGGCGGGCACCCGGGTCCCGCTGGACATGGCGGGCGCCATATCCGGCACCCTCGGGCTCGCGCTGCTCGTCGTCGGCGTGAGCCTGGGCGGGGTGTGGGCCTGGGCGCTCATCGCAGCGGCCGCCGTTTTCCTGGTGGTCTTCGCCGTCCACGAACACCGCACGCCCGACCCGCTGTTGCCGCTCTCCCTCTTCCGTGTCCCCTCGGTACGGCTCGCCACGGCGGCGGCGTTCCTCCAGTACACGGCGTCGGTCGCGATCGTGTTCTTCGCGCCGCTCTATCTCCAGGGCATGCTCGGGTACTCCCCGGTCGAATCCGGCCTCTCCCTGGTCCCGATGTCCCTGACGGTCTTCCTCACCGCCAACTTCGCCACCGGACGCCTGCTGGCCAGGTACGGCCCGCGCGCCCTGATGGTCACAGGACTCCTGCTGATCGGCGCGGGAACGGCCCTGTGGATCACCACCCCGGCGCACGGGAACTACCTGCTGCACGTGCTGCCCGGCCTGGTGATCAGCGGCTTCGGCCAGGGCCTGAACTTCCCCGCCATGACCACCTCCGGCCTCACCGAGGTCCCCCCGGACCAGCACGCCGTCGCCGGCGCGGTCAATGTCGTCGCCCAGCAGATCGGCTCCAGCGCGGGCGTCGCCGCCCTGGTCCTCCTCGCGGCGACCACCAGCAGTCGGCTCGGCGGCTATCACCTGGCCTACCTGGTGGCGGGCATCGCCTGCGCGCTCGGCGCCGGGGGCATCGCGCTGGCCCGGCAGCGGACCTGAGCGCGGCTCGCGGCCGCCATGTGAGAAGCGCCGCGGAAACACGGGGCATGGAGTCCGGCGAGCGGGGTATGGGCGCCCAGGTGAACGCAGCGCCCACGATCCGCACGGCGCCCGGCTCCCGTACCTGTGGCGGCCGGCCCGTCCCCGTCCAACCGTGGTCCGTCACCGCCGAGTTCGACGGGAATTACGGTTGCATCGCCGCGGCACGGCGGGAGGCGGTACGGGGCGGGACTCCCTTCCCGTCGCTCCGGTAGTCCGGAGCGCCGAACCCCGCCGGGTGGGTCAGCACGGGCTGGAGATCGTCCTGGCCGTCGCCGAGTCGTACGAGATTCGGCCCGATCCGCCGGGCAAGCGGATCACCGTCCGGATCGCCCTCGCGGACACCGGGGGCGCCGGAACCTGCGGGGCGCCCGCGCTCACAGGCGCTGCCACCGCGCGCCGCACCACGAGAAGACACCGAACGCCATCAAGCCCAGCGCGATGAGGGCCAGCAGCCAGGGGCCGGCCGGCAGATCGCGGAAGGAGCGCAGCGTGTCGTCCACGCCCTTCGCCTCGCCGGGGCGGTGCCGGGCGGCCGCGACGACGGCGAACCCGCCCGCCACGGCGAAGACGAGACCCTGCGCCGTACCGCCGACCACGCCGAAGAAGTCCGTGAACCGCCTGGCCCGCGGGGACATGGCGTCGGTCCGCAGCTGCCGGCGGAACTTCCTGCGCAGCGCCCGTACCGACATCCACAGTCCGATGATCACCACGGTCGCGCCTCCGAGGCCGACGAGCCACTGCCCGGCCGGCCACCGCAGGGCCATGGCCGTGACATCCCGTGTGCTGCGGTCCGAGGACCCGCTGCCGCTGCTCCGGCTGCCGACCGCGTAGGCCAGCACCGAGAAGGACAGGAAGGCGTAGAAGACGCACCGGCCCAGCGACGCCAGGCGCTTCGACGGCTTGCCCGCCCCTGGCCCGGCCCCGCCGAACACCGCCTCCGACAGCCGCCACAGCGCCATGCCGGCGAGCGCCGCGCCGACGATCCAGAGCAGCGCCACCCCGAAGGGCCGATGGGCCAGTTCCTCCAGGGCGCCGCCCCGGTCGGCCTGCTGCCGCCCGCCGTCGCCGCCGAAGGCGATCCGCAGCGCGATGACGCCCACCAGGACGTGGATCAGCCCACGGGCGGCGAAGCCGGAGCGGGCCGCCACCGCCATCGCCTTGCCGTCCGCGGCTCGGCGCACCTCGCCGCGACCGCGGGGTGCCCATGACCGGGCCCATGACCGTGCATCCATATTCCGCCGGTGCCCCGAGGACTCCGGCTGACACCTCGGCGACCGGTCAAGGGCGGGTGGTGGCCATGGCGTGGAGGTGATTGAGGGCGCGGGCGACGGTGCCCCGGTGCCAGATCAGCCAGCGGGCGACCTGGCCGCCGAGGTCGTGCAGGGTGTTCAGCTGGGTGCCGGTGAGGCCCCCGAGGGGCCGCTCGTGGTGGGAGGAGATCATGCCGAGCACGGCGCCGCTCGGGCTGACCAGGGGAACGCTGTGGCAGGCGCGGCTGCCGGCCTGGAGGATGGTCTGCCGGGACCCCTCGTCGAAGGTGGCGCAGGCGGCGACGTCCTGCACGGTGACCTGACGGCCCTCCGCGGCGGCCTGCGCGCAGGACGTCGTGGAGCCCTCGACGAAGGTGAAATAGTCGGTGAAGCGCCTGTTGAGTCCGGTGTGCTTCTCCATGCGCAGCATCCCGTTCTCCACCAGTTGCACATTGCCCATCTCGGCGCCGGTGATGTGCAGGGCGCGGTGCAGGGCGGCCGTGAGGACCGCACCGTGGCCGGCCGGCTGTTTCACGCCGCCCTGGAGGGCTGGCAGGGCCGGCGCGTCGCCGAGCGGCCGGCCCGGCAGCCAGCTCCGGGCGTTCGGCGACGGGGCGGCCGCGTGGACGGCGACGTCGGCGAGGATGTGCAGCTTGATGTTGAACCGCTGGGAGGTGCGGCGCAGCAGATCGAACGCCTCCTGGCGGGACGAGAGCCGGTAGCGGGAGACCAGGAGGTCCTCGGCGCGGGCGATCCCGGCGTGCGCGAGCTGCCGGTTCCGCTCATCGAGGGCGGACGGGTCTTCGAGGGCGAGCGAGGCTCCGGGAGCGCAGGGGCGGCTCTCCGCTTCCCCGCCCGACGCGGCTGCGTCACGTCGGGCGGGCATCTCCTGAAACGCGGTCACCGACTGGCCTCCTTGTCCGACCCCACCTGTCCGAGGCGGTCGCGTCCCGAACGCATGACGCACGCGATGCCTGCCTTCCGAAGCACCCGCCCACACTGTATGCATGCTCCCTCACCCGCCCACCAGACGACCCCCTCGCTCCGACCGGGGCACGGTGGCTCCGTGGCCGGTGAGGTTCCGCCGTCGGTCCCTCGGTCGACGCACCGTAGGCACGGACCAGGTTTCCGGCACACGGGGCGGGCTCAGGGACGGAGTGCGTAGCGGCTCGTCCTGCCGGCTGTTCCAGGCCGCGGTGATGGCACTGGTGGCGAAGTCGATGCCGGTGGTGTGGTAACCGGGCCGGTGGAGGTGGCGGGCGAGGCGCCCTCGCCGGTGCCGGGGTCGGGAGCCGGGCGTCCGCGGCCCGGTCCGAGACGGCCGGCGAGCAGCGCCGCCTCGGCGCCGGCGGCCTCCCGGTACCGGCGTCCGCCGGCCCGGAGCGGCTCCCCGTGGTCGGCGGCGGCCGGAGTGATCGTCATACGGCTCCTTGACGTCGGCGGAAGTGGGTCATGCGGTGTCGGTGACGGTGGGGGAGCCGGGGCGGGGGATGGTGGCGGCGGGGGCGTACTGGGCGGCCTGCGCGTCGAACATCGAGGCGTAGCGGCCCTGAGCCGCCATGAGTTCGTGGTGGCTGCCGTGTTCGACGAGCCGTCCGTGGTGCAGGACGTGGATACGGTCGGCGTGGCGGACGCCGGACATGCGGTGGGTGACCAGGACGACGGCCCGGTTCGGCGCGGCGAGCCGGCGGATGCGGTCGAAGGCGGCGATCTCGGCTTCCGGGTCGAGGGCGGAGGTGGGCTCGTCCACGATGAGCACGCCGTCGGCGTCCGAGGTGGAACTGCGCCAGTGGGTCCGGGCGAGGCCGATCTTCTGCCATTCGCCGCCGGACAGTTCACTCGCGCCGCGGAACATCCGGGCCAGCAGGCTGCGCAGGCCGTCGGGAAGTTTCGCGACGACCGGTCCCGCGCCCGCGTAGTCGACGGACGGCTGAAGGTCCTCAGGATCGGCCGCCCGGCCCGGCCGGCCGATCCGGATGTTCAACGCCGCTGTCACGGGCCAGCGTTGGAAGTCCTGGGTGAGCAGCGCGACGCGCTCGAAGACCTCGGAGCGGTCCAGGGCGGCGATGTCGGCCTCGCCCCACAGCACGGTCCCGCTCTGCGGCAGCAACAGGCCCGACAGCACCTTCATCAGCGTGCTCTTGCCGGAGCCGTTCTCACCGACCACGGCGGTGACCGAGCCCATGGGCAGCGTGAGGGACACCCCGTCCAGGGCAGGAGCCTCACGGTCCGGGTAGCGGTAGGTCACTTTCTCCAGGACGACCTGCCGCACCCGTGCCGGAACGGGATCGCCCCCGCTGGGGATGGTGCGCCGGGCCGCCTCGTCCAGGAACCGGGAGTGGTCGCGGACGTAAAGGGATTCCTCGTGCAGCTGGTTGACGTTCATCACCAGCGCGCCCAGGCTCGCCGAGCCGGACCGGACGGCGATGACGGCGGTCCCGGCCACGGCCAGACTCATGTGCCCGCTCATGATCAGCCAGAACATGGCCGCGTACGTCGCCGCCATGGCGAGGCCGGACAGCGCGGCGGCCACCCACTCGGTGACGGCCTTGCCGGTGGCCAGTCGCTCCTGCTCGGCCTCGGCGCTCTCGGCCATCCGCTCGTAGCGGCTGAGCAGGAACGGCCCGACCGCGTGGATGCGCACCTCCTGCGCGGCGCTGCGCTCGGTGAGCAGGTTGCCGATGAGGCGGCTGGCGCGTACGTGCTCGACCCAGCTCATCACCGACACGTACCGCTCCTGCGCCACCCGCATCGCGCCCCAGCCGCGCGGCGCCGCGATCAGGATCAGCAGCGGCAGCAGGACCGGGTGGAGGACGGTGAGCACGCCGGCCGTGGAGATCAGGGAGATGACCCCGTTCAGCGCGGCCACACAGGCGCTGATCATGCGGCGGGCGGATCCGGCGCCGTACTGTGCGACGTCGATCAGCCGCCGGAACTCCGGGTCCTCGATGGCCTCCAGCTCGACCGACGCGGCGGCGGCCAGGTACCGGGTCGTGGCGATCCGCTCCACCAGCGGTTCCAGCCGGCCCGCCCGCGAGGTCGACCAGCCGGCCAGACCCGAGTTGACGACGGCGGCTCCGGCGGCGGCGAGCAGTCCGGGCAGGACGGCGTGCAGCCGCTGTCCGGGGGTGCCGGAGCCGAGCAGCGCGTGCATGACGGCGTTGACCGCGAGCAACCCGACGGCTGCGGCGAGGCCCTGACCGATCTCGCTGACGGCCACGGTGAGCAGCGCGCGGCGGTCCGCCTGCCAGGCCATCCGCAAGGTCGCTCCGACCAGCCTCGGCATGGAGCGCAGCGCCGACATCATCGTCAGGTCGAGCCGGGCGCGCTCATGTTCCGACCAGCCGAAGTCATAGCGCAAAGGACCGCCGAAGAGCTCCCGCTCGGCGTCGGAGACCTCCGGCTCCGCCATCCGCACGCGTCCGAAGAACCTCCTCACAGCGCGCCTCCCGGAGAGCCGGCGTGACCGGCCACCGAGCCGGGGCGACCGAGATCATCCAGATGTGCTGGTGCCTTGATCAAAGTCAACGTGGTCCCCCTCGGCGCGTATGTGGCTGCTCCTGGGGGTCAACGAACCGGCCGGGATTTCGAACACATGTATTTCGGTCGTGTCGGCAGCGCCGAGATTGAGGGCGCGCCGAAGTGTGCGGGTTGCATCGACCCTTGCGGCCCTTGGGCCGGGGCCCGAGGCGCCGGTGGCCAAAACGCCGAGCCAGGCGACCGGTTCGCCCGTTCGCCTGGAGCGGGGACCGGAAACGGGGCGCGTGAGCGTCACCGTGCCGGTCCCCGCCCTTACTCGTGCGCGGTCACCCCACGACGCGTCGCGCACGCCGGGTGTGGCGGAGGCGGAGGAGCGCGAGTACGGCCGCAGCGGCTGTGGCGGCGGTAACTGCGGCCGCGCTGAACGCCGTTGAGCCGGTGGCGGTGGCGGAGGCCGCATGAGCGCGGGGCGCGGTCGCGGGCGTGCCGTCGTAACCGCCGCCCTTGCCCGCGCGGTCGTAGGCGGAGCCGGGGAGTTTGTCGCCGTATTTCCGGTGGACCAGGCGCTGGTAGGCGGTGAGGGACACCCCCGCCTTGCCCACGGCGTGACGCGCGTCGGGGTCGAGAGGGAGGACGCGGCCGTCGCGCACCACGTACCAGGCGTCGATCTGCGGTTCCTGGAAGACGGTTCCGCGGCCGTGCGCCATGCCGACGTAGTCGGTCTCGTCGCCGCCGGTCGCGATGTTGACGACCTTCCACCCCTTCGCCGTCCGTACCGTCCACAGGGAGGCGACCTGGCCGTCGGCGGAGACCGCCTTGCTCGCGACGAACCGCGGGGCGGCGACGGGAGCGCCGGGGTCCCCGGCGACGAATCCGGGGGTGAGGGAGTAGACGGTCACCGAGGGGCCGGCCAGGTGCGGCCGGCCCGCGGCCGGCCTGATGGCGCCGCCGCGGGCGAAGAAGCGCGAGAGCGTCTGGAGGGTCGTGGGGGTGGTCGCCGCCGCGCGCGCCTGGGCGGTGGCCGTGGCGGTGAAGGGCGCGGGGAAGGCGGCGGGCCCGGAGGCCGCGTGGGCGGAGGCGGGGACGAGTGCGCCGAGGGCCGCGGCGGCGAACAGTACGACGGCCGTGCGCGTGCGGGTCCAGGTCATCTCGGTCACGCTCCGATCCCGTAGAGCGAATGCGTCCACGTGAACGAGTCGTTGTCCACGTAGTAGTCGTAATCGGCCCAGTTGTAGCGGGAGTTGGAGGGCCAGGGGTCGCCCCAGTAGACCTGGCCGGCGGCGGGGTCGTAGCCGTAGAGCACATGCATGTGCCCGCCCCCGGAGCTCCACTCGATGCGTGTCTCGACCGGGCGGCCGGCGTCGATCTCCTTCTGTACGGTGGCGTAGCGCAGGTAGCCCCGCACGTACGTACCGGGGTTGATGCCCATCCAGTCGAGGGCGTCCTGCACATTGCCCAGCGACGCCTGCCAGTTGCCGCAGGGGCTGCCCTGGGGGCGGCCGAACGCGGCGTCGCAGAACTGGTTCTGGTTGTAGTCGCGCCCGAACCACGAGGCGATGGTGTTGCCGCTCGCCGCCCAGCACCAATTGCTGTTCTGCTGCGCCTGCATGGTGATGTTCAGGCGCTTGGCGGTGGCGAGCGCGGGGTGCGCGGCGGCCCGAGGCGCCGCCTGTCGCACGGAGTCGGGTACGGCGTGCGCGGTGGCCGCCGGCAGGAGCGCGGGCGTCAGGACGGCGACGGCCGCAAGGGCCAGCGAAGCCAGCCGTATACGGCCCCGGACGGACGGCCGTATACGGGCCCGGTCGGAGTTGGACATGGCAGTGCTCCCAGTCGGAGTGGGGGTGGCGGTGCGCGTCCGGACGCTGCGACAGCAGCTTTGATCACCCGTCAGGTCCCGGTCAACGGCCTCCTCCGGCGGATGGTGGTGAAGTAAACTTCGCGCGTACGGTTGTGAACGCCCCCGCGGTACCGGGCAGGTGGCGGCCCACGGGCAGCACCCCGTGCCGGGACGGGGAAGTGAACGTTCACTGGAAGGCGAGCACGGGGGCGGGAGAGGGAAGACCCCGATGGCAGCACGAGGCACCGACCCCCACGTCACCCCCCGCTCAAGTGGCCCGGCCCTCGGCCCGTCCCGCCACCCCGCCGCTCGCTCCGTCCCCGAGGCCGAACTCGCCGAAGCCCTGCGCACCGGCCCGTTCGCCGACGCCCTCCGCGCCGCCCTCGCCGCGCGCGGGCTCGCCCTGCACCGTGTGCAGCACCGGCTCGCCCAGCGGGGCATACGGGTCGGCGTGAGCAGCCTCAGCTACTGGCAGCGCGGTCTACGGCGGCCCGACCGGCCCGAGTCGCTGCGCGCGGTCACCGTGCTGGAGGAGGTCCTGGAGCTTCCCCCGCACGCGCTCACCCGCCTGATAGGACCGCGTGCCAACGGCGACCGCCCCCCGGCCCGCCCCTACCGCGCCCTCCTCGGACCCGCCGCCGCGCTCGAAAGGATACTGGCGAGCCTCGCGGCACCGGAGGACGGCGGCCTGCACACCGTGATCCACTACGAGCACGTGCACATCGGCGCCCGCCGGGAGCTGGTCGCGCGGGACTCGCACCATGTCGTACGGGCCCACCGCGACGGCGTCGACCGCTATCTCGCCATCCACCTCGGCGACGCGGGCTGCGACACGGAGCGGGTCCGGGTGCGCGGTCTCGTCAACTGCCGGGTCGGGCGGACCCGGCGCGACAGCGCCTCGGGGATGGTGGTCGTCGAACTCCTCTTCGACGGACGGCTGCGGGCGGGGGAAACGGCTGTCCTCGGGTACCGCTTCGAGGACGGGACCGGCGCGCCCAGCGAGGAGTACGTGCGCGGCTTCACCTACGGCGGCGGCCAGTACACGCTCCAGGTCGGCTTCGACCGCGCCGCCTTCCCCGTCCACTGCCGCCGCTTCACCCGCCCCTCCGCAACCGCTCCCCGCAAGGCGGTCACCAGCCTGACCCTCAACGCCCACGGCTCGGTCCACCTGGTGGAACAGCAGCTACGGCCGGGCATCCTCGGCATCACCTGGGAGTGGGACTAAGTCCCGGTGCTCCCGGGCGACTTGCGGTGATCACCGGTGGCCGCACACCCAGCGCCCGCCGCTGTGTGGCCGCCGTCACGCCTGAGGGATGTCACATCCGGGCCCCGCCGCGCTGTCCTGGTGACGGAAGCGAGAGAAGGGACCGAGAAGATGAAGACCGTCATCGTGTGCGCCTCCGTGTCGCACGGCAATACGCGGCGCGTCGCCGACAGCATGGCCCAGGTGCTGGGCGCCAGGGTCGTCACCCCCGAGCAGGCCGACCCCGCGGAGCTGGCCTGCGCCGACCTCGTGGGGTTCGGGTCGGGCGTCTTCCACAGCAGGCTCCACCCCCGTCTGACCGACTTCGCCAGGGCGCTTCCCGCCGGGCGGGGCCGGGCGTTCGTCTTCGCCACCAGCGGGCTCCCCGAGTTCCCGCTGCTGCCGTTCACCCGCCCCCTGGTCCGGCTCCTCGAAGACAAGGGCTTCGAGGTGGACGGATGCTTCTCCTGCCGGGCGTTCGACACGTGGGCGCCCTTCAAGCTCCTCGGCGGCATCAACAAGCGGCGGCCGGACGCCGGGGACCTGGCCGCCGCGCGGGCGTTCGCCGGCCAACTGCGGGACCGGCGGGGCCCGGCGTCCTGACAACTCCCTTTCGTGCAGTTTCGGTTGGTGCCGCCGAGCGGCACCGGTGGTCTCAGAGCCGTTTGAGCACGTGCAGGATGTACTCGTCCCGGTTCAGCGGGTCGGGCCCGTCGGGCCGCGGCCGCACGGGCGGTCGTCCGGCAGCGGGCCGGTAGCCCCGGTGCTCGGCGAGGAACACCCCCTCTCCCCGCGTCAGCGCGGGAACCCGTTGCCGGAAGCCGTGCACGAGACTGGTCGGCATCGTGCCCTCCAGCCGGAAGACGTCACCCTCGGCCGTGGGTACGCCGGGAGCCGCGCCCAGCTCCGCGAGTTTCGCCAGCACCGGGCTGAGCCGGGTGGCGGGAACCTCCAGCTCGAAGGAGCTGACCGGCTCGTACACCCGCGTCCCGGCCTGCCGGAGGGCGTCCATCAGGACCAGCGGCGTGGCCCTGCGGAAGTCGTCGGCCGCGCTGACCGGGCTGGCGAAACCGGTGCGGGTCAGGGTGACGGCGCAGTCGGTGACCTGCCAGCCGTACAGCCCGTGCCGCAGTGTGGTGTGCACCGCCTCCTCGATGGCCTTGTGGAAGGCCAGCGGGAGCGAGCCCAGTTCCACCGCCAGGCGGAAGGTGATGCCCGTGCCCGGCTCGGCGGGGCCGACGCGCAGACCCACGGTCGCCCAGAAGTAGACGCGCGTGCGCGGGTCCAGCTCGATCAGCGCCTCGCCCCGTCCCACGGGCTTCTCGACGCAGACCGTACGGGTGGGGTCGAAGCGGACCCGTACGCCGAAGGACTCGGCGAGCGTGCTGCCGAGGATCTCCTTCTGCACCTCCCCGTACAGGCGCACCACCGCGCCGGCCGCGTTCTCCTCGTCCTGCCGCAGGTCGATCGAGGGGTCCTGCTCGTCCAGCATGCGCAGCGCGGCGTGCAGCCGCCCGGCGTCCGCCGGGCGCTCCGGCCTGACCACGGTCTCCAGGCTGGGCGGCGCGAAGAAGGCCCGCGGCGGGGGAGCGTCGAGGTGCCCGGCCCGGTCCCCGACCCGTACGTCCTTCAGCCCCCACACCCGCGCGATGTCCCCGGCGCCGGCGCGGGTCTCGCGGGTGTCCGCGCCGTGCTCGAAGACCCGCAGCGCGGTGATCCGCCCGGGGTGCTCGGTGACCCGGCCGGTGTGGTCGACGCGGCGCAGCGTCACCGAGTCGCGGGTGCCCAGCGTGCCGGAGACCAGCCGCAGATACGCGACGGCCTCCCCGCGCGCGCCGCGGTCCACCTTGAACACGGTGGCGTGCGGCGGCCCGTCCGCCGAGTCCACGACGGGGGGCAGCAACTCCCGGATGCCCGAAACCAGTTGGTTCAGGCCCTCGCCGGTCAGCGCGGAGCCGAAGAACACCGGGTGGACCATGCAGCGCGCGGTCTGCGCGGCCAGTTCCGCCGCGTAGTCCTTCTCGGTCAGCACGCGTTCCTCGTCCAGGTAGGCGGCGAGGAACGCATCGTCGTGGTCGGCCAGCAGTTCACCGACGCGGGCCGTGAACTCCGGGTCGGTATCCGGACCGAGCGGGACCGCGCGGGCCTGCCGCGTGCCGGGGTCCGTCACGGCGGACAGCGCCACCGCGGCGGGGGTCAGCCGGTCGCGGATCTCCCGCAGCACCCCGTCGGGACGCGCGCCGCCCCGGTCGATCTTGTTGACGAAGACGAGCGTGGGGATGTTCAGCCTGCGCAGGGTCCGCATCAGGACGCGGGTCTGCGGCTGGACCCCCTCGACGGCGGACACCACCAGGACGGCACCGTCGAGCACCCCGAGCGCCCGCTCGACCTCGGAGACGAAGTCGGAGTGCCCCGGTGTGTCGATGAGGTTGACCTTGAGATCGTCCAGGACGAACGTGGCCACGGCGGACCGGATGGTGATGCCGCGCCGCCGCTCCAGCTCCAGCGAGTCGGTCTGCGTGGTGCCGGCGTCCACACTGCCGGGCTCGTCGATCACTCCGGCGCGGTACAGCAGGCGCTCGGTGAGGCTGGTCTTGCCGGCGTCAACATGGGCCAGGATGCCCAGATTCAACTTGTTCATAAAGAGAGTGCGGATTCCTGTGCGTCGTGATGCGGACCTTTCCTGCCGGGTTCCTGGTCGCCTGCCGCATCGTTCCGCCCTCTCTGACGTCGTGTGGATCCGCCCGACGGTGACGCACACCCACGGGCGTGATCACGTTAGCAAGGACTGCCGCGCGGATCAGGACGTGACGGCGACTACCGGCCAGCGCCGCCGGCCAGTCGGAGCGACCCGTCACCATGCGACGGGAAAGGTGACAGGGGATGTCCGGTTTGGTGCCTAGTGTCGCGTCGCGAGTCAACGAAAGGACGCCAGGCCATGCGTATCGCGGTCACCACGCCCACCGGGAACGTCGGACGTCACGTCGTCGCCCAGCTGATCCGGGCCGGACTCCGGCCCCTGGTCCTCGCCCGCGACCCCGGCCGGCTCGATCCCGCGGTGCGCCGCGAGGTCGACGCCGTCGCGGTCGACCAGCGGGACCCGGACGCGGTCGTCGCGGCCACCGCCGGGGCCGACGCCCTCTTCTGGGTCGACCCCCCGACGACGGGCCCGGACCCGCTCGCCGACTACGCGGCGGCCACGCAGAGCGTGGTGAGCGCCGTACGGGCCAACGGCATCGAACGGACCGTCTTCCAGAGCAGCGTCGGCGCCGAACTGCGCCACGGAGCCGGTGAGATCGACGGCCTCGCCGGCACCGAGACCGCCCTCGACGCGCTCGGCGCCACGGTCACGCACCTGCGCTGCGGCTACTTTTTCAGCAATCTGGAGGCATTTCTCGACGCCATCCGGGCCGGCACGATCCCGGTGATCCTGCCGCTGGACCAGCCCCTCGCCTGGGTCGCGCCGCGCGACATCGCCGAGGTCGCGGTCGCGCGCCTGCTGACGACCCACTGGTCCGGCCGCCATGTCCAGGCGGTCCACGGCCCGGCCGATCTCACCTGGCCGCAGGCCGCCGGGATCGTGTCCGCCGCCGTCGGCCGCCCGCTGCGCGTCGAACGCGTCGACGACGACGCGATGCGGCACCTGCTGCGCGCCTCCGGCATGCCCGACGGCCTGGTCGAAGCGGTCATCGGCATGTCGACCGGGCTGCGCGACGGCTTCGTACCGGAACAGCCCCGCACGGTGCGCAGCACCACCCCCACCACCCTGGCGTCCTGGGCCTACGACGTGCTCCGGCCCCGGCTCTGACGCCCTGAGGGCGGCACGTCCCGGCCGGGGGAGGGGCGGTACGGCTTCCGCTCAGGCGCCCTCACGGCGGGCGTGCACCCGCCCCAGCCTCCGGCCCACCAGCAGGTAACCGATCAGCGCGCCGGAGGTGTTGAGGATGACGTCGTCCACGTCGAAGGCCCGCCCGGTGATCAGGGCGCCCTGGGCCAGCTCCACCAGCAGCATCACGCACGCGGTCAGCAGCAGCACCCGCCAGATGCCCCGGGCCCCCGGCGCGAGCACCGGCACCAGGACGCCGAACGGAACGCCGAGCGCGATGTTGCCGCCGATCTGCTTGACGGCGTCCCGCAGTCCTGGGGCGTCCAGATAGGCCCTGATGGAGCGGCCGGGATGCAGGTTGCTGTGCGCGAGGGAGACCGAAGCCGGGGACGGCGCCAGGGTGAGCTTGGCCAGGACGACGGCGAAGGCCACCATGAGGACGAAGGCGCACAGCATCGCCAGGATCCGCACCGGCAGCGGAAGCACGTGCCGGCGGCGTACGGGGGCTCGCGTCGCCTCACCGGCACGCTCCGCCACGGCGGCCTCACGGGCGTCGGCCTCACAGGGGTCGCCCTCGCCGGCCTTCGCTGCCGCTCCGCCCCGGCCCCGGCCCCGGCGAGTGAACCAGTCGAGGTGGCTCGTCCGGGGCGCGCGGCTGGAAGAGGCGGCGCGTGAGAACAGGGCGGTGCGGGCCATTCGGTCCTCCAGTCGTCAACGTCCCCGAGGGGGAGAGGGGTTGGCGGTGCGGCCGGCGGTCTGCCGGGGGCGGGTCAGGAGCCGTAGGAGACGTGCACCTCCTTGAAGCCGAGGGAGTGCAGCAGGCCCTCCAGCATGTCCGTGGTGTTGCTCTCGGCCCGTGCGGTCAGCCCGCTGTCCTTGGCGGCCTCGGCGATGTGGGACACGGCGAGTTTCTGCACGGCGTGCTCGCTGTCCGGGTTGTCCGAGAACAGGTCGCCCAGCCGGTCGAGGAGTCCGCGCTGCTTGGAGACGGCGTAGGAGTGGTCGGCGTCCAGGGCCGGCTCGCCCAGTCGCGCGTGCGGGAGCCGCAGCGAGGCCGCCGTACGGTCCGCGTTCACCGTCACGTCCTTGTCGCCGACCTTGCCGAGGTCCACGTAGGCGTCCACGGTGCCGGCGCCGACGTACAGGGTGCGGGTGCCGCGCAGGGCGGACGGCAGGTACTTGGCGTCCTTCTCCAGGTCGACGACGACCTGGAAGTCGCCCGAGGCGGCGTCATAACGGCTCATGTCGTTGAGGGACTTGAGGAGCGCGGGACCGGAGCGGTCGTGTGTCCGCGTGCCCAACAGGTCCTTGACGCCCGGCAGTACGGCCAGTCGGATGCCGGCGAACAGCAGCGCGAGCACCAGCACGAAGGCGGTCACGGCCTTCACCCAGCCGGGGACGCGTCTGGGTGGGGGCGCGAGGGGAGTCGTCATCCGGCAGTCCTCCTTCCTGCTGTCCGGATGCCCCCCAAAGCCCGGGCCAGGCATGCGCGTTGAAGCCTGCAGACGGGGAGGGCGCCGAGGGCGGAGGGCCGGGCCAGGCCGAGGCGGAGTACTCCGGGCTGGCCGACGTGCCCGAGAAGGTGGAAGCGGACGGTGCGGACATTCTGGTGGGCGACCCCCGGGCACAGGCGACCGTGCACCTCTGCGCGCGGCGCTGGAGCAGGGGAAGTCCGCCGAGTACCACGCCGTCCTCTACAAGAACCAGCCCGCCGAGGAGGTGGACGGCTTCACCGATGCGCGGCTGCTCCAACCGGCGCACAGGATAAAGGAGTTGCGGGGGCCCAACGGGCACGTCGGTCACGGGAGGGGCCTCACAGGTCCGTCGCCTTCTTGACCGCGGTCCTGCCGGGGTTCGTGAGCCCCAGCCCCATCCGGTCGATCTGCACCAACGGCTTGTTCCCCACGTGCTCCTTCAGCGTCAGGAGGCCGAACGCCGCGTCGAACCGTTCTTCCGTCAGCCCCAGCTCCCTGAACGCCGCCATGTCCCGCAGCGCCTCGATCACGTCCTGCTTCTCGCCCGGAATCCTGAACTTGGACTCCTTCGGCGCAAACTTGAGGGCCGCCATGACCGCCCGTGCGACCGGATCGGCCTTCCATACCGGGCCCGCGTCCGCCACCGCCCGGTCGGACGGCTCACCCGCGGCGCTCGCGGGCCCGTTGACCGGACCGGGGACCGCGGGCGGCGCGAGCTTCAGCTCCTCGGTCTTCTTCCAGTACCGCGCCGACTCCTCCTCGTGGTTCTTGCGGAACCTGTCGAGCGTGTCGGCGATCAGCTGGGAGTAGTCCTGGCCCGTCGCCGGGTTGCGCGGCGCCTTGTGCGGGTCGTAGGCGACACCGAAGTTGGCAGCCATGTCCATCACGAAGTGGTAGCGGTGGATGTCCGTGAGGTCGCGCCGGTAGTCCGTGTACCACAGGGCCAGCAGCGAGTACGCGATGGCCTCCTTGACCGCCGGGTCGGCACCGGTCGCGTCGGCCAGCTTCATCAGCTTCCCCGTGGTCCGCGACGGCCCGAGGGAGACCGGGTAACCGAGCCGGCCGGCGGTCCGCACCTGGTCGTTGAGCTGGTTCGGCGTCGCCATGGGCCCCCGGAACGTGGGGGCGACGGGGGTCCGCTCCAGATCGTCGACGCTCCCGCCCGCCTGGCCCGCCCCTTCGCCCAGTGCCCAGGAGGGCGAGTTCCGCGGGCCCGCGAGTTTCGCCTCGTCCTTGAACACGTAGCCCTTGAACTGCTCCGCGGAGACCGTGACGTACTGTTCGAGCTCCTTGATGCCGTAGAGGATCTCGGCGATGTCATGGACGGCGCTGATGAGCGTGGCGAACCCCTGCGCCTCGGGGTTGCCGAGAATGGCATCCAGGGTCTTCTCGCCGAAGTCGATGTACGGCAGGTAGAGCCGCCGTACCGACGCCAGCTCCGCGATGGTCTTCGAGAGCGCGTCGCCCAGTGCCGTCACCTGCGTGCGCCGCTCGGCGAGCCACGGCCGGAGGTTGTCCGCGACGTATCCGGCCAGTACCTCCTTGATCTTCGCGTCGACGGCCACGTCGTCGGAGATCGCCTTCTCCACCTCGGCGACGGGCAGGGCGTTGACCCGGTCCAGGACGGCGGAGGCGGCCTCGTCCATCGTCGCGTACGAGCGCCCGAGAGCGTCCCGTGCCCCGCGCTTGCTCTTCGCGGTCGCCTGGGGTGTGGACTGCTTCGGGGCCTTGATCCACTCGTCGAGCACCTTCATGATCGCCGGCTTGAGCTTCGTGTCCTCCCAGGCGCCGATCAGGTCCGGGTCCGTCAGGCCCTCCCGGATCTCCATGAACGCGGGCTCCGCCTCCTTCGCCTCGCCCTTGCTCCCGAGGACCAGCACACGCTGCACCGCGGGCCGCCCGGACGGTGCCGCTCCGGACGGTGCCGCCCCGGAGGCATCCGCCGGTATGCGCGCCCCCGGGCCGGCCGGTGATCCGCGCATGACGCGGCGTGCGGTCGCCTCCGCCTCCCGTTCGAAGCGGTCCGACGGATCGGACACCTTGATGCCGTCGCCCGTCTCCGTGCCCGCGACCGGCCCCCGGCGCTGCTGGATGACATGGGTGAGCTCGTGCGCGAGGGTGTGGTCGTCCCCGCCGCCCGCGCCGATGACGATGTGGTTGCCCGAGGTGTAGGCGCGCGCCCCCATGGCGGTCGCGGACGCCCTGGCCCTGGCATCACTGTGGACGCGTACGTCGGAGAAGTCCGCGCCCAGTCGCGCCTCCATGTCGGCCCGCACACCGTCGGCGAGCGGCCGGCCCCCGGAGCGCAGGACCTCGTGGACGGCGGACCGCTGCACCGGCGATCGATCGGCCCGGCGGAGCATTTGTACGACCGCCGCGTTGCCGACCGTGGCCTGGAGCCCGAGCAGTCCGCCCGGCGGGGCGGCGGGGGCGGAGTCGGTTCTGCGGGAAGAGACACGGTCCTTGCCGATCCCGGTGGCTTTGGCGTCCTGGTGATCGTGCAAGGGGTCTCCTCCGGAGTGGAAATGATCAACAGTGGAAATGATCAACTTCTTCTGGATACGCGGCGGCGCGGCGTCGGCGCCAGGTACGCAGGGGCAGTGTCGGCGGCCCGGACGGGCAACGCGGCGGTACCGCGGCGGCACATTCGCCGAGCGGCGGTGGCACACGCGCCGAGCGGTGGGGGGACGCCCGGCGGGCGGTGGCCGGACGCCGGGCGAGGCGTGGCGGACGCTTAGCACTGGGCCTGGTGGGAAGTCGGGGAGCACAGCTCGCCTCCAGGGGCCGGACGGGGCGGGACGGTTTCCGGGCGCGGCAGCCGGCGTTCGCCCGTCACCAAGGAGTGCGTGTGACCGTTCGTATCGGAGTGGAAGAAGAGTTCCACATCGTCGAAGTGGAGACGGGTCGGCTCGCGCCCCGAGCCGCCGCCGTGCTGGAGGGCCTCCCGGAGTACACCTTCACGACCGAGTTGCAGCAGGCGGCCGTCGAGACGAACAGTGGTGTGCATGAGTCCCTTGCCGACCTGTACGACGATGTGACCAGCGCCAGACGCCGACTCGATGCCGCGGCGAGCACACACGGGCTGGCCGTCGTGGCCGCCGGTACGGTGCCGCTGGCCCGCGCCGCGGACACCCGCCCCACCGCCGGGCGCCGCTACCGCCACATGGTCGACGAGTACCGCCTGGTCGCCGACGAGCAGCTGATCTGCGGGACCCATGTCCACGTCGACATCCCCGACCGGGACCTGGCCGTCCGCGTCATGTGCGAGGTGTCGCCCTGGCTGCACACGCTGCTGGCCCTGTCCGCCAGTTCCCCCTTCTGGGCGGGCACCGACACCGGATACGCCAGCTGGCGGACCATGGTGTGGCAGCGCTGGCCCACCGCCGGCCCGCCGGGCTGCTTCGCCGACGCCGCCGAGTACGACGCGGTCGTGCGCGCCCTGGTCGGCTCCGGCGTCATCAGCGACGCCGGAATGATCTACTACGACATCCGGCCCTCAGCCCACCAGCAGACCCTCGAACTGCGCATCTGCGACGCCTGTCCCCGCGCGGAGACGGTCGTGCTGATCGCCGGCCTCTTCCGTGCCCTGGTGACCGACGCCCGCGCGCGGCTGGCGGCGACCGGCACTCCGAGCTGCCAGGGCCGGCACGAGTGGCTGCGCGCCGCCTCCTGGCGGGCCGCGCGCTCGGGACTGGAAGGCGCCCTGATCGACCCCGCCACACGCCGCGAGGCGCCCGCGGACCAGGTCGTCCGGGCCCTGCTGGGCCGGGTGCGCCCGGCACTGGAGGCCGCCGGCGACTGGGCCACGGTCCGGGGCCTCGCCGAACGGGCGCTCGCGAACGGCAGCGCCGCCCGCCGCCTGCGCCGTACCGCACACCAGGACGACCTGCTGGCCTGCACGGATCTGGCGATCGCGGAGACCCGCGGCGAGGAGCGCCCGCGCCCACGGCGCGCCGCCCCCGACCCCCGCGTCGCCTCCCCGCCGCAGGCCGCCGCGTAACGAAGAGGTGCGCGGGCGCAGCGAAGAGGTGCACAGCAGGAGAAACAGGACAGCAGGAGGACACAGGAACGGCAGACGCAGGACCCCGAGACACCCGGACACCTTTTTGTCGCGAAGGAGAAACATTCCCGTGTCGACCAGTCCCGGCCCCATGCCGGTGGGCGGCCTCCCGCACACCTCGCCGTACTCGCACTCGCCATGCTCGCCGCGCTGCCCGCGCGACCCGCACGCGCAGTGGGGAGGTGGTTCCCGATGTGCGGCCTGAGCGGGGAGATGCGGTTCGACGGCACGCGGCCCGATCTCGCGGCCGTCGAGCGGATGGGTGACCGGCTCGCCCCCCGCGGCCCCGACGGGCGGGGGATCTGGACACGGGACGCCGTGGCCCTCGGGCACCGCCGGCTGAAGATCATCGACCTCTCGGAGCGCGGGGCCCAGCCCCTGACCGACACCGAGGACGAGTTGACCGGCGTCTTCAACGGCTGCATCTACAACTACCGGGAGCTGCGGGCGGAACTGGTCGCCCTCGGCCACCGGTTCCGGTCCACCTCCGACACCGAGGTCGTGCTCGCCGCCTACCGGCAGTGGGGCACCGCCTGCGTCGACCGCTTCCACGGCATGTTCGCGATCGCCCTCGTCGAACACCGGACCGGCCGGCTGATCCTGATCCGCGACCGGCTCGGCATCAAACCCCTGTACCTGGCGCGGACCCCCGGCCGGCTGCGCTTCGCCTCCTCGCTGCCCGCCCTGCTGGCGGCCGGCGACGTCGACACCTCGCTGGACCCGGCCGCCCTGCACCAGTACCTCAGCTGGCACGCCACCGTCGCCGCGCCCCGCACCGTGCTGAACGGGGTGCGCAAGCTCCCCCCGGCGACCGTGCGGGTCGTCGAGCCGGACGGCACCCACCGGGACCACCGCTACTGGCAGCCGTCGTACACGCGCCGCCCCGAGCACACCGGCATGGGCGCCGCCGAGTGGCGGGACGCGGTGCTGGACGCGCTGCGCACCGCCGTACAGCGGCGCATGGTCGCCGATGTGCCGGTCGGGGTCCTGCTGTCCGGGGGACTGGACTCCAGCCTGATCGTGGCCCTGCTGGCCGACGAGGGGCAGCGGGACCTGGCGACGTTCAGCGTGGGGTTCGAGGCGGAGGCCGGCGACGAGGGGGACGAGTTCCGTTACTCCGACCTGGTCGCGCGGGAGTTCGCCACCGACCACCACCAGCTGGTGGTGCCCACCCGGGACGTCCCGTCCGCCCTGGACGCGGCGGTCGCGGCGATGAGCGAGCCCATGATGAGCCATGACGTGGTCGCCTTCCACCTGCTGTCCGAGCAGGTCTCCCGGCACGTCAAGGTCGTCCAGAGCGGGCAGGGCGCCGACGAGGTCTTCGCCGGCTATCACTGGTACCCGCGCCTGGCCTCCGCGCCCCGCGAGCAGGAGCCGCAGCGCTACGCCGAGACCTACTTCGACCGCCCGCACCAGGACCTCGCCGCGATACTGCGCCCGGACCTGCTGCCGGAGGACGACGTCTCCGGCCGGTTCGTCCGGGAGCACATGGCGGCGCCGGGGGCCGAGACGGCGCTCGACGCCGCCCTGCGCCTCGACACACATGTCATGCTGCCGGACGACCCGGTCAAACGGGTCGACAACATGACCATGGACTGGGGCCTGGAGGCCCGCGTGCCGTTCCTCGACCACGAACTGGTGGAACTGGCAGCCGCGTGCCCGCCGGAGCTGAAGCTGGCCGACGGCGGCAAGGGCGTCCTGAAGGAGGCCGGCCGCAAACTCCTGCCGCCCGAGGTGGTGGACCGTCCCAAGGGCTACTTCCCCGTCCCGGCGATCACCCACATGGCCGGACCCGTGCTGGAAAAGGTGCGCGACGCGCTGAACGCCCCCGAGGCGAAACGGCGCGGCGTCTTCCAGGACTCGTACATCGCCGCGCTCCTGGCGGCCCCCGACCGACACCGCACCAAGCGCGGGGCGAACGCGCTGTGGCAAGTGGCTTTGCTGGAGATATGGCTTCAGACGCACGGAATCTGACCGCAGGACACCGGACCGCACGGAACCCGGCCGCGGAGAGCGCGGCTGCGGGGAATCCGGCCGCCGAGCGCGTCGCGGAAGACCCGTCCGGCGCCGGACGGCTCACCGCGACGCGTCCGACTGCGCGCCCGGACGGGCACGCGCGCCCGGACGGGAACGCGCCCCCGGCCCCGCCGGAGTCCGACGGCCGGACCGACACCTTCGCCGCGCCCGCCCGCATCGCGCTGCCGGACGCCTCCGGGCCCCGCGACGCGACGACCCGGCTCATCGCGCACGGCTGCTGGTACCCCTCGGCCGACCCGGCCGGCACTCGGCTCGCCTTCATCTGCGACCGGGGCGGCGTACCGCAGCTGTGGACGGGTCCCGTCGACGGCGAGCCCGTACGACTGCTCGACGACGGCCCCGACCCCGTGCGGGAGGTGTCCTGGTCGCCCGACGGCCGCTGGATCGCCTACACCACCGCGCCCGGCGGCGGCGAGCACACCCGCGTGCTGTGCGTCCGCCCCGACGGCAGCGACCGGCAGATCCTGGCCGGCGCCGAGCCCGGCAGCTCCGCCCACCTGGGCTGCTGGGCCCACGACGGCTCGGCGGTCACGGTCACCGTCGCGGTCCCCACCGCCGCCCCGCCTTTCCCGGCCGCCCAGGACACCGCGGGCGGCGCCGATCCGTCCGGCTCCGTCCTCGGCCTTGCCGACGGGCGGCTGCCGGACCACTGGCAGGGCCGGGCGGGGGAGACGGAACTGCTCGGACCGGCCCCCCACACCGACCATGGCCCGGCACTGCCCTCACCCGCGGTCACGGTGGAGACGACGCTGATCGGCGCTCCGGGCGGCAGGGGCGGCCACCCCGCCACCGGCTTCGGCGACGGCCTCTCGGCCTACCTCGTGGACCCCGACGCGGTCACCGCCCCCGTGCTGATCGCCGCCGTGAAGGACGCGGCGACGCTGCGTGTGTGCGACCTCAGCCGGGACGGCAGGCTCGCGCTGCTGCGCCGGGGACCCCGCGGCCGGCGCGAGGCGGTCGTGCTGCGCACCGCCGACCATGTGACGACCTGCGTGACGCCGGTGGCCGACGGGGACCCGTGGATCGGCAGCTTCTCCCCCCGGGCGGACGTGCTGCGGCTGCGCAGCAACGCCCACCGGGAGTTCGCGGTCCTGCTGGTGGCCGACCTCGACCCGGACGGGCGGCCGCTGCGCTGGTCGACCGTCGCCTCGCGCGCGGGCAGCGACCTGGAACTGCTGCGCCACACCCGCGACGGCGCCGCCGCCGTGCTCGCCTGGAACGTCCGGGGCATGAGCGACGTCGAGGTCCTGGACACGGAGACGGAGTCGGAGACAGCCGCAGGGACAGAGGGGGGCACGGGCGCGTCCACCCGGCCGGCCACGAGGAGCGGCCCGCCGTCCCGGCACGTCCCGCTGCCCCACGAGGTGGTCACCCGCATCGCGGACGCGGGCCCCCGCCTCGCGCTGGCGTTGTCGGGGTCCCGCCGCCGCCCCGGCATCTGGTGGCTGCCCGACGGCGCGACACCGGTCCGCACCCCGTGGTCCTCCCGTGACGAGGACGCCGTACCACCGGGCCGCCCGCCCGTACGGCCCGTACCGCTGCGTCCCACCGCTCGCGACGGGCTGCCGCTGAACGGCTGGTACTACAGGGCGCCGGGGCGTGCGCCCGGCGAACCCGCGCCCTGCGTCATCTACCTGCACGGTGGTCCCGAGGACCAGGAACGCCCCGTCCTCGACCCGCTCTACCACGAGATTCTCGGGCGAGGGCTGGACATCTTCGCCCCCGATGTGCGCGGCTCCTCCGGATACGGCAGGTCGTTCGTCGACGCGGACCTGGGCAGGGGCCGGTTCGCCGCCTTCGACGACGTGGCGGACTGCACCGCCCACGCGGTGCTGGCCGGCCCGGCCGATCCGGCCCGGCTGGCGGTGATGGGCCGCTCGTACGGCGGCTACCTCACGTTCGCCTCGCTGGTCTGGCATCCGGACCTCTTCCGCACCGGCGTGGCGGTGTGCGGCATGTCGGACCTCGGGACGTTCTTCGAGGGCACCGAACCCTGGCTCGCCCAGTCCGCGGCCCACAAGTACGGCCACCCCGAACGCGACCGTGAACTGCTGCGGGAACTGTCCCCGATGACCCGTGTCGACGCGCTGCGGGCACCGGTGTTCGCGGTGCACGGGGAGCACGACACCAATGTGCCGCCCGCGGAGTCGGAGCAGTTCGTACGGGCGGCCCGCGAGCGGGGTGTGGCAGCCGAACTCCTCATGCTGCGCGAGGAAGGACACGAGTTCCTGCGCGCCGACAACCGCCGGCTCTTCCGCCGCGCCGCCGCGGACTGGCTGCAACGGCACCTGTGCGGCTGACCGTTGGCCCCGACCGCGTCCGCCACCGCGCGCGGAACGGCTGGTATTACTGGGGCATGCAGGAAGAGATTGCACGCTCCGCGATCGACACGTTCATCTCCGCGTTCAACGCCTCGGAGGACAGCTATGTGACGGCCTTGCTGTCCCAGGCCCTGACCTCGGACGTGGTCTTCTGGGGGCCGTTGGGCCGCAGCGAAGGAATCGCGGCGGTCGAGCGGTTCGTGCTCGACATCCGGCGCCACCCGGCGGGGGCCGGCACGATGGTGCGCTGCTCGGCGGTGGACATGCCTGACGAGTGGGCCCGGTACCAGTGGGTCTTCACCACGCCGGACGGAGGCCCCCACCTGGCGGGAACGGACGTCGTCCACCTGCGGCGGAGCCTCATCGACCAGATCATCGTCTTCGCGGGGGAGATCGAACCGTCCGCCTCCTGAGTCATCCTTCGGAGTCGTCCTCCAGGCGCTGTCCTTCGCCTGTCCGCCGCGAGTGCGGTGGCAGATCGCCGGCCCCCGGTCCCCGCCCACCGAGGCGAGCAGCATCAGCGCGCACCGGACTCGTACTGCCCGGTGGGCCTACGCGGTCGCAGCACTAGCACAGATCCCAGGGGCTCGGGCCGGTACCCGCGCGCCATGCGTCGAGGTCGTGACCGTCCACGCACACGATCCCGCACTGCGCCGCGTATTCGAGGGCGGGTGTGGTGAACTCGCTGGTGGTGACGAGCACCGCGATGTCGGCCTCGTGGATGGTGAAGCAGGTGCCGCCGAAGCGCTGCATGTCCTGCGAGCCCACCTTGTGCGTGTCGCCGTACTGCTTGCACTGGATGACCACGCGCCGCCCCTCCGGCGTGACCGCGAGCACGTCCGCCCCCAGATCGCCGGCGCCGCCCACCACCTCCACCTCGCGGCAGCCCTCCCGGACGCACAGCTCGGCGATGGCCTGCTCGAAACCGTCCGGGTCCAACTCCGCGTAGATGTCGGGCAGGTCGAGGACGACCGTGGGTTCCTCGCCGACCCCGCCCGGCACGGCGATCGTGGTCGCCGGCACCTCCGGGCGGAGGAATTCCGCGTCGCCCCCGGCCTCCGGTACGACGGTCCCGCCCGCCGCCGTGGAGTCGAGGCTGTCGGACGCCGCCTCGGCTCCCACCTCCAGGGCGCGGGCGGCCCGCCGGGCACACCGCCTGGCGGACAGCCTCCCGCGTCCCGGCCGGTACAGCAGGACCCCGGCGATGCCGAGCACGGCTAGGGCGGCGGCCCACAGCGGGCGGCGCTCCACGACATGGGCCAGGAGGCGCACCACGAGCGCCAGGAGGCAGAGGACGACCGCGAGCAGGACGAAGAACCATGTGGTCGTCCGCAGATCGAACCGCCGCTCTCCGCGTATTCGCCCTCCAGGGCGCACCGGAATGGTCATCTGGCCTCTTTCGGGCAGGGAACGAAGATCGGAAACGTACGTGTGCCCGAGATCGCCGGTGGTTCTCCGCGGTAGGTCAGGCGGCCAGGGCCCGGGACACCTCGGCGCCCGCGCCGCGGTTCGCCCGGAACTGCTCCAGGAGCGCGTCGGCCGCCGCGAGTGCCTCCTCCACCGTCCGGGTGCCGGTCATCACACACAGCGTGTAGGAGGTGTCCTCCAGCTCCCGGCTCGAATGTCCGTTGGGCTGGAGGTCATGGCGGAAGCGGGCCTCGGCGTACCGGGCCAGCAGCGCACGCACTTCCTTCTCCGCGGGCAGCAACACAGCGACGTCCTCCCTGACATGACGATCGGAAGGGGGCTCGACTCCCCCCCGGCATCCCGTCTGCCCCCGCCGCGCCACCGCATGCCTCACGCCCCGCGGTTGTCCGTACGCAACCGGCCCGCACGTCACCGCGCCGACCGGCCGGCGGCGGTGCGCACGTCGCCGCCACGGGTCCGCAGCGGCACGCCCGCCTCGCCGAGCAGGCGGTGCACGAAGCCGTACGACCGGCCGTGCTCCTCGGCTATGGCACGGATCGACCGCCCCTGCCGGTACTCCCCGGCGAAGGCCTCGGCCAGCTTCTCGCGCGCGCCGCCTGTGATCCACTGTCCCTTGCGCACGGTGATCTCCTTCTCGCTCCGTCGAGACGTGATCACCGGTTGCCCGCGCCGCCGCGGCCCATGCATCCGGGGCCGTACGGCGGCGCGGGGCAGATACGACGGTCCGGTGCAGCGGGGCAGGTGCAACAGGGCAGGTCAGTCGGCCGGGTTGAGCTCCGCGTACACCAACTCCAGCAGCTCCTGGGCTTCTTGCCGGTGGGGATCGCCGGGGACCCGGTAGTACCCGCCCAGCGTGGCGATCACGTCCCGCTGGGAATCGTCGTACTCGTGACCGCGGTCCCCCCGCGCCCCGGCGCTCTCGGACCCGGACGTCCGCCACCACCACAGCCGGCCGCGGATCTCCTCCTTCGACAGCCCTCCCTCCAGGGTGATGTCCCGGCCCTGGACCTTCCCCGTGATCCTCACGGAGTTCGCATCGGTGGCCATGCGCCATGTCTCCTCTCGCCACCGGGGGACGCCGACGGCGCCTTGTTCCGGTCGCGGCTGCGGATACCCGCCGAAGCGCGTTTCGCACGGTCCGCGCCGGTGATGTGCACGAACCGAGGAGGATTGGTCGAGAGGACCGGCTCAGCCGGCCAGTTCGCCGAGGAGCGCCCAGGTGCGGCGGCGGCCCGTCGGCCGCCGGAGAGTTCGATGTTCCGCGCGTAGGACGGGACCTGCTCGTAGAAGGCGAGGCTGTCGGTCAGCTTCGCCCGCGCCGAGGCCACGTCGTCGGTGACCACGCCGGGCACCAGGGCCACGATCCTGGGCGCCGGCCGGCCGGCGGCCTCGGCCGCGGCGATCACGGCGGGGACGATGTGCTCCGCCAGGGCGCGCGGCCCCCGCCAGATACGGCAGGATCCCGTCCGCCAGCTCACCGCTGACCCGCAGCGCCTGCGGCCCCATCGCGGCGACCAGCGGCCCTCATACATGTGGAGGTCCGAACCGCAGCTTCGGTGCTCCGGCGGCGCTGCGTCCGGGTCCTCGTCAGCCTCCGAGGCGAAACAACCACGCACCGACCGATCAGCGGGATCTCCGAACCCGTACGACCACCGACCGACGGCACATCTCCGACCGAGACACCCGCTAGTCGCCGTGGTCGTCCTGTAGCGCGCTGCGACGCTCCTGTGCGCGCTTGGAGTAGGCGGCTGCCCGGATTGCCTCGTCGCTCTCCAGGCCCGACCCCAGCGCGCCGCCCACCGTGGCGACCGAAGCGACGAACCAGGACGAGGTCCAGTACTCCGTGGCGTGCAGCGGGGTTCGTGTCGTGGAAGCGAACACCCGGTCGTTGAGGATGAAGAGCGCCCACACCAGGTTGATGACCATCAAACCCACGTAGCAGAGGATCACACCGAGACCCACGGTCACGATCGTCGAGGCGTTGTAGAGAGCGGCCCTCTTCCTCGCCTCCGGCGAAACCTCATCCGTCGTTTGCCAGAGGCTCGCGTCCACGATCAGCCAGCCGATCATGAGCGCGACAGACCCGACCATGGCGATCACCAGGCGCGGAGTGCTCAGGTAGGTGGCCAGGGTCCAGATGGTGGAGTTCACGGTGGCGACCGCTCCCGTGGCGAGGGCGGCGGCCAGGGCTTTCGACAAGCCCGGCACCAAGCGCCACGGCCGGTTGGCGCGGACCATACCGAGGAGCACCCTCAGGTAACGACGGTTCGACGTCGAGGTGGTCAGTGAGCCCTTCACCGCAGGGACCGAGGACCTGTCCACGTTGACGCGTCGGGTCGTGGAGCGTCCCTGGCCTGCCCTGTCGGCGAGCCGATCAGGCAGCATCCCTGCCATGCGCTGCGCGATCTCCGTCGGCGCAGCCGGATCCGCCAGAAGAGCCACGACCGTAACCTTCTGTGACGACACCCGCATGACTCCATCTCGTCGGCTGCCCCCGCGCTCGCATGGGAGCACAGGATGCCCACGAGGCGACGCCGACGCGGCGTGACACGCTGGCCCCTGCCGGCAGGCGCAGGCGGTACGGTCAGACCTCCTCATGCTTCCCCGTGCAGGACTCGCCCACCACCGGGCCATACGGTTGCGTGCGCCACCACGTACACCAGCTCCGCGCCCCCGGTCGGCACCGCAGGCCGCGCTACCGCGGTGAAGCACTCCTGGAGGTGCCCTGGGAGCTGGGCCCGGTGACGGCGCCTGTCGCGCGGTTCCCGGAGTGCGCCGAGAGCTCGCCGGGACCGGGTGCGCGACCCCGCAACGCGACGACCACCGACGCAACGGCGCCGCAGGAGAGGACCGTGGCGAAGCCGATCACGGCGGTCTGCACGGCAAAGTGCCGCAGGGCGATGCTGAACAGGACGGAGGGCAGGCCCATTCCCAGGTACGCGACGACGAAGAACACGGCGAGGACCCCCGCGCGTGAGGTGGGCTCGGCGACCGAGACGGCACGTTCGACGCCTCCCTTGAACAGCAGCCCGGAGCCGGCTCCCGACAGGGACACGGCGACCAGGTAGAGCCAGAGCGCCGGGTGGTAGAGGGCGACGGCGCACAGGACCAGCCCGACCGGAAAGACCACTGCCCCCACGGTGAGGAGCCGGGGCAGCGGGAGACGGCCCAGCACCAGCTGGGCGCCCGCTGCGGAACCGAACATGAGGAAGGCCGCCAGGCCGACCACGAGGTGCGAGTCGGTGTGCAGGGTGCCGTGGAGCACGCTCGCCCCGAGGGAGGAGATCAGGCCGAGGATCGCGAAGGCGAAGGCGCCCAGCGCGCCGGCCGCGCCGAACGTCCGCCCGCCGCCGGGCCGCAGGACGAACCTGCTCGGCGGTTCGGCCGCGGGCAGCTCCCGGTCCACGGTCTCCGGGGTGGACAGCACCAGCGCCAGGCACACCGCCATGGCGAGAGTGAAGATCGCCTGGGCGGTGATCAGGGGCGAGGGAAGCCACTCCGCGACGGCTCCGGCGACCAGGGGCCCGGAGGCCAGGCCGCCGAGGTTGGCGGCGGTCGCCACGATGCCGGGCAGCACCGACCCCTCCCGGTCCGGACGCGCCTCGTGGTGGAGGTCGTGCAGATACGTCGTCGCGGTCGAGGCCATCAGGCCCAGTGCGGCACCGTTCAGTATCCTGCCCGCTATCAGCCCCGGAAGGTCCCGCCACACCATCAGGACGACCGCCGCGAGGATACCGACGAGCAGCGCCGGGACGATGATGCGCCGCCGGCCGAGCCGGTCCGACAGGTGTCCCAGTCCTAGGAAGGCGGCCGCTGCGCCCACGACCATCGACGCGTACGCCACCGTGACCGTGGTCGCGCCGAAGTGGTCCCGGGCCTCGTACAGCGGCCACAGCGGGGTCGGCGCGGTGCCGAAGGCCATCAGCACGGTGAAGGCCACCGCCACGAACCAGAAGCCGGTCGTGTGTGAGGCGTGGCGCCGCCCGGAGGCGCGGGGCGGCAGGTCGGCGGGAGCGGGTGCGGGGATCCGGTGAGCCGGGTCGTCGGAAGTGTCGGCGACGGCACGGCTCAGCGGCGTTGGAACGGAAGGCAGGGGGACCCCTCCTCGGGCGAAGCGGATGGCGCTTTCCATCCTCCTCACCAGCCACGATCAATGCCAACGAATGTTTTTGCTGGGTTCCAGCACTGCGAGTGATACTTCTCGGGTGGAACTACGTCAGCTGGAGCACTTCCTCGCGGTCGCCGAGGAGCTGAGTTTCACGCGTGCCGCCCGTCGGCTGCACGTGGTGCAGTCAGGGGTGTCCGCCGCGATCCGCTCACTGGAGCGGGAACTCGGCTGCGCGCTGTTCGAGCGCACGTCGCAGCAGGTCCGGCTCACCGGGGCGGGCGCCGCGCTGCTGCCGGAGGCTCGGGCCACCCTGAACGCCGCCCAAATCGCCAAGGACGCCGTGCGTGCCGCACAGGACACGCTGCGCGGCACGGTGAACGTGGGAGCCATGGCCTCGGTCGAGGTGGTGGACCTGCCCGCGCTCCTCGGGCAGCTGCACGCGCGGCATCCGGCGATCGACGTCCGGCTGCGGCTGGCGACAGCCGGCTCGGCGGGACTGGCGCACGCGCTGCTCAGGGGGGACCTTGACGTGGCCTTCCTGTCGCTGCCGGAACGCAAACCCGCCGAAATCGACGCACGGGAGCTGGCCACCGTGCCGCTCGTCCTGGTGGTGAGCGCCGCCCATCCGCTCGCGCGGCGGGAGACGGTGGCACTCGCCGACCTCGCGGGGGAGCCCTTCGTGGACTTCCCGCCGGGCTACGGCAACCGAGAGGTGGTCGACCGGGCGTTCGCGGCGGCGGGCGTCGTACGCCGGGTGGCACTGGAAGTGCCCGACATCGACATGGGGGCGGCACTGGTCCGGCACGGTCTGGGCATCGCCTTCCTGCCCCCGTTCGCCGTCGCCCGCACCCCCGGCCTGCACGTCCTGGACGTCCACGACACCACGCTCCGCTGGAGCATGCATCTCGGCACGTCGTCGACCCGGCGGCCCAGCTCGGCTCTGCGGGCGCTGCTCGAACTGGTCGACCTCCACGTCATCGCCCTGTGACGCCCGGGCCGCGGCCCCGACATCACCCGTCGGTGGTGTGCGGCTGCTACGCCCGCCTCGCTCCGGCCGCGACATCTGCCGCGGCATCCGCTGACGCACCCGCTACCGTGGTCCACAGGCGGCGTCGGACACCCTCTCGGCCCCTGCGAGGCTGGTGCCGAAGGTCCGCCGATCATGACGATGGCGGTGCCGAACCGAGGCCCCCCTCTGGCGCGAAGCGACCTCGCTAGTTGCCGCCGCAGTCGCAGTACCGGGACAGGGCCTCCACCAAGGCCGCGTGGTGCCGGGAGTCGTAGTCGACGAGCTGCCCGAGCCACTCGCGGACGAAGGTCTCCAGTTCCCGGTGGTGGGGGATGTCGTCCACGGAGTCGCCAGGGGCGCTCACCCCGGTCGTCCCGGACCGTGTTCCGGTTTCCCGGGCGAGCGCCTCGTACAACGAGCGGGCGTGCAGCCTGTCGCCGGTGATGAGGACGACCTGTTCGGAGCGTCGGGTCAGCGGCGAGCGCATGCCCACTCCAGCGGCCGCCCGACTCACGGTCTGCGCGAAGGAATCGTCGGCGGTCCGGTTCGACCACCGCACCACGACGATGTAGTGGCTGCCACGCAGGTCGTGTCCGACTGCCTCGGACCGGGCGTAGGCGCTCGGCTCGTCCGTCCCCGCCAGGAGGTCGTCCTATCCGGCCGGTCTCAGCGCCCGCGCGAGCGCGTCGACGGTCACCCCGACGATCGCCCGCAGTTGCTCCGGGCTCGACCCGGCCCTCCCCATCACCGCGAGGGACTGGTTCACGGCCGCTACGTGTACGGCGAAGTCCTCGGCGTCCTCGTCGGACATTCCGCCGGCCTTCAGGGCGGCGCGCAGACGCGGGCGCTGGAGGCCGAACAACTCTTTGACCTGCCCTGCGACGCTCGGGCTCAGCGCCGGACTCGCCATGACCGACTGGGCCATCAGGCATCCGTCGGGCACGGCAGGGTCGGCGATGCGCCCCAGGGTGACGTCGAAGAACGCGCGGACGGCGGCGACGGGGTCCTCGGCCGCGCACGAGAGGGCGGCGTCGAACTTGTCGCCGTAGCGCGTGGCGTAGCGATTCAGGCAGCGAAGAAAGAGCGCGTCCTTGTCGCCGAGCGAGGAGTAGATCGAGCTGCGGTTCAGGCCGGTAGCCCGAGACAGGTCGTCGAGCGAGGTGTCGGCGTAGCCGGAGCGCCAGAACTGGATCATCGCGGCGTCGAGCACCGTGTCCATGTCGAACTGCTTCTTGCCTGCCATGCGCCCCATCCTCTCATCTTGAACTGATCAGTTCAAGATGTGCTAGCGTCGAATCACGGTCCACCCGCCTCGATGGAGGATTCCCATGACCAACCCCGTCCCCGCCCTGCCCCTGCAAGACCTGGCCGGATTCAGGCACCGCTGGGTCGACGCCGACGGCGTCCGCCTGCACGCCGTCGAAGGCGGTCGGCCGGACGGACCGGCCGTCGTCCTGCTCACCGGCTTCCCGCAGACGTGGTGGTCCTGGCGAAAGGTCATGCCCGCTCTCGCCGAGCGGTTCCGGGTCATAGCGTTCGACCGGCCGGGCCAGGGCAATTCCGAGCATCCGGAGCTCGGCTACGACACGCACACGGTCGCCGCGCACATCCAAGCCGCCGTGGACGCTCTCGGCGTGCGGGACTACTGGCTCGCCGGGCACGACATCGGCGCCTGGGTCGCCTTCTCCCTCGCCCTGCACCACGAGAGCCGACTGCACGGGGTCGCGCTGCTCGACGCCGGAATTCCCGGTATCACCATGCCGGAGGCGATCCCCCTCGACCCGACTCTGGCGTTCAAGACCTGGCACTTCGCGTTCCACGTGGTGCCCGATCTTCCCGAGACGCTGATAGCCGGCCGAGAGCGGGAGTACGTCAGCTGGTTCCTGAGGACCAAGTCCCTCGCGCCCGACGCGTTCGGGGAAGCGGAGTTCGACCACTACGGCGCGGCCCTCGCCGTCGATGGCGGCCTGCGCGCCGGCCTCGCCTGCTACCGCGACGCCGCCGAGTCCGCGCGCAAGAACCGCGCGGCACTCGAGCAACGGCGACTGACCGTGCCCGTCCTCGGAATCTCCAGCAGCCATGGCTCGATCCCGGACATGGCGGCCTCCATCGGCCCGTGGGCCGAGAACGTGACCGGCGTCGTCGTGCCGGACGCCGGTCACTACATCCCCGAGGAACAGCCCGAGGCCGTCGCCGCCGCCCTCACCGACTTCTTCGGCGGCCGTTAGTGCTCTGGCGGGAGGGTGTCGCCGACCGCCCTGATTTGCACCGGGTCGTCCGCCTCCCACCCGATCGCCAGGAGCTTGCGGTCGTCGCCGGGGAGCCTGCCCGTGTCGGCCGCGATCGCCGGTCCGTGCCGCTCGGCATGCCTCCCGGAGTTGCTTGCCCGTAGGCGGGGGCCGGTCGTGGGCCCGAGCGTGTCCGGTTGTCCCCGCCGATGTCCGTTCATGCCCGAACGGCACCCGAATCTGTTTACATTCCTGCAATCCAGGGCTAGCCTCCCCGGTAAGCCACAGGTTCGGGCATCAGTCGGAGGCGGACGGACATGTACGCAGCGGAGCGGCAGCAGGAGATCCTCCGGCTCGCCCGTGACGGCGGCCGGGTGGACGTCGTGTCGCTCGCCGAGGAGTTCCAGGTGACGGCGGAGACGATCCGCCGCGATCTCAAGGCCCTCGACCGGGCCGGGATGCTGCGCCGGGTGCACGGCGGTGCCATCCCGGCCGGTCGCCTCGACTTCGAACCGGACCTCACCGAACGCGAGTCCACGGCGGCCGACGAGAAGGACCGCATCGCCAAGGCGGCCCTGGCCGAACTGCCCGTCGACGGCACCGTGATCCTCGACGCCGGCACCACCGTGGCCCGCCTGGCGGCCGCGCTCCCGCTGGAGAGCGAGCTGACCGTCGTCACCCACTCCCTGCCCATCGCCGCCCGCCTCGCCGACCACCCCGGCCTCCAGCTCCACCTGGTCGGCGGCCGCGTGCGGCACCGTACTCGGGCCGCCGTGGACGCCTGGGCGCTGCGCGCGTACGGCGAGATCCGCGCCGACGTGCTGTTCGTCGCCGCCAACGGCTTCTCCCTCGCGCACGGACTGACCACCCCCGACCTCGCCGAGGCCGCCGTGAAGCGGGCCGCCGTCGCCGCCGCCCGCCGGGTGGTGCTGCTCGCCGACTCCGCAAAGCACGGCCAGGAGCACTTCGCCCGCTTCGGGGCCCTGGACGACGTGGACCTGCTGATCACCGACAGCGCCCTGAGCCCCGAGGACGCCGCCGCCATCGAGCGCGCCGGCACGGAGGTGGTCCGCGCATGATCGTCACCGTCACCCCCAACCCGTCCCTGGACCGCACCTACGAAGTCCCCTCCCTCGACCGAGGCGAGGTCGTACGCGCCACCGGCGAACGCATGGACCCCGGCGGCAAGGGCGTCAACGTCTCGCGCGCCGTGGCCGCCGCCGGCCGCCGCACCGTCGCCGTCCTGCCCCTGGGCGGCGCGCCGGGCGCCCTCGTCGCCGAACTCCTCGCCGCGCAGGGCATCGAGGTCGCACCGGTCCCGGTCGCCGGGACCACCCGTTCCAACATCGCCCTTGCCGAAGCGGACGGCGTCCTGACGAAGATCAACGCGCCCGGCCCGGAACTCGGCCCCGAGGAGAGGGAACTGCTCCTGCGGACCGTACGGCGAAAGGCGCACGGCGCCGAGTGGATCGCCTGCTGCGGCAGCCTCCCGCGCGGCCTCGCCCCCTCCTGGTACGCCGACCTCGTCGGCCGGGCGCACGCCGCCGGGGTGCGCATCGCGCTGGACACCTCCGGGCCCGCCCTCTTGACGGCGCTGCGTGAGGGCCCGGACGTGGTCAAGCCCAACGCCGGGGAACTCGCCGAGGCCGTCGGGCGCCCCCTGGCGACGGTGGGCGACGCGCTGAAGGCGGCCGAGGACCTGCGCTCGCTCGGTGCGGGCGCGGTGCTGGCGAGCCTCGGCGCCGACGGGCAACTCCTCGTGACCGGCGCGGGCGCCTGGTACGGCGGCGCGCCGGTGGCCGCCGTCCGCAGCAACGTCGGCGCGGGCGACGCCTCACTGGCCGGTTTCCTCATCGCGGGTGGCGCGGGCCCCGAGGCCCTGGCCTCGGCCGTCGCACACGGCGCGGCCGCCGTCCAACTGCCCGGCAGTGTGATGCCCACCCCGGCCGACCTCTCCCCGGCGGCGGTCACGGTGACGGCCGACGTCCCCCTCGACCGCCCCCTGACGGACCCCGCGCCATGACCCGCCCCACGGCCCCCACCGCTCTCCGGGGAACCCGGACCCGGACTCGGACCCGGAGCCCGACCGTGGGCTCTCCGCCCGCGGCCCACACGGACCCCACGCCCCACGCGGCCCGTACGGCCCCCGCCGCACCCCACGGCTCCAACGCCGGGCCCCCGCCCCCAGCCCCCGCCGCCCCCCACGGCACCCCCGTCCCCGCCCCGGCTTCCCCCACCGTCCGGGCGACACGCGTGCGAAGGAGCCCGCGATGAGCGAGATGATCACCGCGGACCTGGTCGACCTCGACCTGTCCGCCGACACCAAGGAAGCGGCGGCGCGCGCCCTCGCCGAGCGGATGGCGGCCCTGGGCCGGGTGACCGACCTGGCGGGCTTCCTCGCCGACGTGGCCACCCGCGAGGCGCAGCTGCCGACCGGCCTGGAGGGTGGCATCGGCATCCCGCACTGCCGCAGCGCGCACGTCACCGAGCCGACGCTCGCCTTCGGGCGCAGCGCCGCCGGGATCGACTTCGGCGCCGCGGACGGCCCCGCCGACCTGGTCTTCCTGATCGCCGCACCGGCGGGCGCGGACGACGCCCACCTGACGATCCTGTCCGCCCTGGCCCGCCAGCTGATGAACGCCGAGTTCACGGCCGCGCTGCGGTCGGCCGGCGACACGGCGACGGCCGCGGCGCTGATCCGGGGGGACGCGACTCCGCGGGAGGCCGCCGCGGTGGGGACGGAGGCGGCCCCGCCCTCGGGTGAGGCGGCCTCGGGCTCCCCGCAGACCGCCCCGGCCGGCGACGCGGCCCCGGCGGGGGCGGGCACGCCGGACGCGGCCCCCGCCCCCTCGGAGGCACCCGCCCCGAAGGACACCGTGGATCCCGCCACCGCCGATCCCACTCCCGAGCACTCCTTCAGGATCGTCGCCGTCACCTCCTGTCCCACCGGCATCGCGCACACCTACATGGCCGCCGAGTCGCTGGAGAACGCCGGCCGGGAGGCGGGCGTCGAACTCGTCGTCGAGACCCAGGGCTCGGCCGGCTTCACTCGCCTCGACCCGGCGCTGATCGCCGCGGCGGACGGCGTGATCCTCGCCCACGACGTCCCCGTTCGGGGCAAGGACCGCTTCGCCGGGAAACCGACCGTGGACGTCGGCGTGAAGGCCGGCATCAACCGCCCCGGCGAACTGATCACCGAGGTCCGGCAGAAGGCCGTCCGGGGTGAGACGACCGCCCCGGCCGCCGCCGGCACCCCGGTCGAACGCACCGGCGAACCCGGCGAGGGCTACGGCGCCAAGCTGCGCAAGTGGCTCATGTCGGGCGTCAGTTACATGGTCCCGTTCGTCGCGGCCGGCGGTCTGCTGATCGCGATCGGCTTCGCGCTCGGCGGCTACAAGGTCAACAAGGCCCCCTCGGTCATGGACCACTTCGTCTGGACCCAGACCGACAGCTGGGCCGCGCTGATGTTCCAGATCGGCGGGGTGGCCTTCGCCTTCCTCGTCCCGGTCCTGGCCGGCTACATCGCCTACGGCATCGCCGACCGCCCCGGCCTGGTCCCCGGCTTCGTCGGCGGTTCGATCGCGCTGACCATCAACGCCGGCTTCCTCGGCGGCCTGGCGGCCGGACTGATCTCCGGCGCGGTGGTGACGGCGATCCAGCGAGTGCGGATACCGCAGGCGCTGCGCGGCATCATGCCGGTGGTGGTGATCCCGCTGATCTCCTCGGCCGTCGTCGGGTTCCTGATGTTCGTCGTCATCGGCAAGCCCATCGCCACCGCGCAGAAGGGCATGACGGACTGGCTGTCCGGGCTCAGCGGCGCCAACGCCGTGCTGCTCGGCGCGCTGCTCGGCCTGATGATGTGCTTCGACCTCGGCGGCCCGGTCAACAAGGTCGCCTACACCTTCGCCACCGCCGGGATCGCGGTCTCCGACCCGAGCGACTCGGCGATGAAGATCATGGCCGCGGTCATGGCGGCGGGCATGGTGCCGCCGCTGGCGATGGCCCTGGCCACCACCGTGCGCGGCCGGCTGTTCACCGAGACCGAGCGGGAGAACGGCAAGGCCGCCTGGGTCCTGGGCGCTTCCTTCATCTCCGAGGGCGCGATCCCGTTCGCCGCGGCCGACCCGCTGCGGGTCATCCCCTCGGCGATGGTGGGCGGCGCGCTCACCGGAGCCCTGTCGATGGCCTTCGGCGCCACCCTGCGCGCCCCGCACGGCGGCATCTTCGTGGTCCCGCTGATCGGCAACCCGTTCCTCTACCTGATCGCCGTCGCGGCCGGCGTGTGCGCCTCGACGGCCCTGGTGGTCGCCCTCAAGACCCTGCGCGGCTCCGCGCCGGGCACTCCGGGCGGCGAGCGGGAGAAGGGCGAGCACGAGCAGGCGGCGCGGGCTGGGTCCGCCGACCGGGAGCAGCCGGTGACCGCCTGACGGCCCCGACGCCGCCTTGCCCCTCCGGGGTGCTACGTCATGGTCCGGGCCGCTGCCCCGGACCCTGGTGTCCTGAAAAACCTGGGGGAAGCTCCCCGGCGGTGCGTCTCGTTGTAGGGTATCGAAACAGCCCTTGACCTGCACAAAGCAGGCAGGGAGCCGTCTCACGGGAGTCCGACATGCTGCGCACCATGTTCAAGTCCAAGATCCACCGTGCCACCGTCACCCAGGCCGACCTGCACTACGTGGGATCGGTGACGATCGATGCCGAGTTGCTCGAGGCGGCGGATCTGCTGCCCGGCGAGCTGGTGCACATCGTGGACATCACGAATGGTGCCCGGCTGGAGACGTACGTCATCGAGGGGGAGCGGGGATCGGGCGTCGTCGGGATCAACGGAGCGGCCGCTCATCTCGTGCACCCCGGTGACCTGGTGATCATCATCAGCTATGCGCAGGTCAGCGATGCCGAGGCGCGGGAGATGGCGCCGCGGGTGGTGCATGTCGACGCGGACAACCGGATCGTGGCCCTCGGTGCCGATCCGGCCGAGCCGGTCCCCGGTACCGAGCAGCGGCGCAGCCCGCGGTCCGTGCCGGCCTGAACCCGCTGCACCTGGTCGGCCCACCCGGCCGCCGTCCTCGGGTGAGTGGCCTCGCGGTGGTCGGGTAGGCGGGGGAGTAGTCCAGAGGCGACGTCCAGTGACACCGACGACCGCGCGGAGTACGCGATGACCAACCCGCACCCCGATCCCGCCCCACCGGCCCCCGGCCCCACCCCGGACCCGTACCCCACCCCGGTACCGCCCCCGGAGCCGGGCCCCGCCCCCGGGCCCGGCCCTGAGCCGACCCCGACCCCGCAGCCCCCCGGTCCTGGCCCGCAGCCGACCCCCCAGCCGCCGGGACCCGGCCCGACCCCACCCGCACCCGGCCCCCCGGAACCGTCCCCCTCCCCGATCCCGCCGGGCCCCGAACCCGTACCAAGCCCCGAGCCGGGCCCACCCCTGACCACCTGACAAGGCCCGGCGCCCACAATGCATGCCAAAGGGGGGCGGACGGCTGCGCGACCAGCCGCCCCGCCCCCTACGGCCTCACAGGTCCCTACGGCCTCACAGGTCTCCGCCCTCCCCGCGAACCCCCTACGCCGAAACCTCACTCCGATCCCCGCCCCACAGCGTGTGGAACGTCCCCTCCCGGTCCGCCCTCCGATACGTGTGCGCACCGAAGAAGTCCCGCTGCCCCTGCGTGAGCGCCGCGGGCAGCCGCGGGGCGCGCAGCCCGTCGTAGTAGGACAGCGCCGCCGCGAAGCCCGGCGTCGGGACCCCTTGCCGGACCGCCGTGGCCAGCACCTCGCGCCAGTCGTCCTGGGCCGCCGCGATCTCGCGGGCGAAGGTCTCGTCGGACAGCAGGCTCGGCAGATCGGGGCGGGCGTCGTACGCGGCGCGGATCCGGTCGAGGAACGCCGCCCGGATGATGCAGCCGGCGCGCCAGATGGCGGAGACGGCGCCCTGGTCGATGTCCCAGCCGTAATCCTCGCCGCCCGCCGCGATCTCGTGGAAGCCCTGCGTGTACGACACGATCTTGGAGGCGTACAGCGCCTGTTCCACCCGGTCCGCGAAGGCCGCCGCCTCCGCCGAGCTCATCGGCGCCGGCCGCGGGCCGGCGAGGTGGCGGGAGGCCGCCCGCAGCGCGGCGTGGCCGGACAGGGAGCGGGCGAAGACGGCCTCCGCGATGCCGGAGACCGGTACCCCGAGGTCCAGCGCGATCTGGACGGTCCAGCGGCCGGTGCCCTTCTGCTCGGCCTGGTCCACCACCACGTCCACGAACGGCTTCCCGGTCGCCGCGTCCACATGGGACAGCACCTCGGCGGTGATCTCGATCAGGTACGAGTCGAGCCGCCCGGTGTTCCAGGTGCGGAAGATGTCCGCGATCTCCGCCGGCGCGTAGCCCGCCACGTCCCGCAGCAACTGGTACGCCTCGCCGATGAGCTGCATGTCGGCGTACTCGATGCCGTTGTGCACCATCTTCACGAAGTGCCCGGCGCCGTCCGCCCCCACATGGGTCACACAGGGCGCGCCGTCCTTCGCCTTGGCGGAGATCTTCTCCAGCATCGGGCCGAGGGAGGCGTACGACTCCTTCGAGCCGCCCGGCATGATGCTCGGCCCGTGCAACGCGCCCTCCTCGCCGCCGGAGATGCCGGTGCCGACGAAGTGGATGCCCTGCTCGCGCAGCTCGCGTTCCCGGCGCCGGGTGTCCGCGAAGTGTGCGTTGCCGCCGTCGATGATCATGTCACCGGGTTCCAGGAGCGGCGCGAACTCCTTGATCACCGCGTCCGTGGGGTCACCGGCCTTGACCATGATCATCAGGCGGCGCGGGCGTTCCAGGGCGGCCACGAACTCCTCGGCGCTCTCGGTCGCGATGAAGTCGCCCTCCTGCCCGAACTCCTTCACCAGATCCCGGGTCCGCGACGCCGTGCGGTTGTGCAACGCGACCGTGTAGCCGTTGCGCGCGAAGTTCCGGGCGAGATTGCGGCCCATGACCGCGAGGCCGGTGACGCCGATCTGCGCTGAAGTGCTCATACCGCCTGCTCCCTGATCGCCTGGTGAGTACGTCCCCCGTCGGGTACGGGTCCCCGCCCATCCTGACGTGACCCCTGGGCCGGCGCACATCAGACTCGCCATCCTCGGGTCCGGGGCGCGGAACCCGGCCGCGCAGCCCCGGTGGGCTTCTGTCCAACAGTCGTACGATCATGGCCAGTTGACGTCCTCCGACGGCCGAAACGCCGTCTTGTCATGGCATGTTCGCGGCGCATAGTTTTGCCCCTCCTGACGCATGAGGGGACCTCGCGCATGGCCCTAAGCGGCCGGCACCGCCGGTATCAGCCGAACAGGATCAACCGCGCCTCGCTCACGGTCACGGCCGGCGGCGCGGGCCTCGCGCTCCCGCTGATCGCCGCGGGGACGGCCACCGGGGCGGCCGCCCACACCGGTACCGGCGCCGAGACCGCTTCCCACGCGGGTTCCCGGGACGGCACCCACGACGCCGTTCCCGGAAAGGCGCTCGACGCCGCCGCCCGTGACGTGCGACCGGGGGCCACTCCCCAGTCACGGGCCGGCCGTACCACGATGTACACGGTGGTCCACGGCGACACTCTCTCGGGCATCGCCGGCGAGCACCACGTCCGGGGCGGCTGGCACGCGCTCTACGCGGGCAACCGTGCCACCGTCGGCGACGACCCCGACCTGATCCTGCCGGGCGAGCGGCTCGCCCTGCACTCCGCGAAGACGCCCGCCGGACCCGCCAACTCCGCGAAGAACAAGCCGACTTCGCACCCGGCGAAGCCGAAGGTCCACCACCAGACCAAGAGCACCATGCGCACGAAGAACGCCAAGAACGCCAAGAACGCCAAGAGCGCCAAGAGCGCCAAGACAGGAACGAGTGCTCACGGCCTCGTCGCCCCCGTCCACGCGGCCATCGGCACCGGGTACCGCGTGGCCGGCCCCTACTGGTCGAAGGGCTACCACACCGGCGTCGACTTCCTCGTGCCGACCGGTACCGCCGTGCACGCGGCCGAGGCCGGGGAAGTCGTGGCGGCGGGCTGGGGCGGGTCGTACGGCTACCAGGTGGTGCTCCGGCACGCCGACGGGCACTACACCCAGTACGGCCACCTGTCGGCCGTCTCCGTGCGGATCGGGCAGCACGTCCCCGCCGGCGCGCGTATCGCCCGCTCCGGGGCCACCGGCAACGTCACCGGGCCCCATCTGCACTTCGAGGTGCGCACGGGACCCGGCTTCGGCACGGACATCGACCCGCTCGCCTATCTGCGGGCCCACGGCGTCAGGATCTGACCCGCGGCCGCCGCCGGTGGTGGATCGTCTCCCGCAGGTCCGGTTCCCCGAGCGGTTCGTCCGGCTCCGCGGGAACGTGTCCGTCCGCGTCCGCGGGGACCCGTACGTCCTCCCCGTCGACCCGCTGGTGCGGTACCGAGGCGATCACCGTGCCGGTGGCCGAGGGCTCCGGGGCCGCCGTCCCCGTCTCCTCCATCCGCTCCGTCGTCAGCATGATCAGCCCGCCCGCCGCCAGCACCCCGGAGCCCAGGGCGAGCAGGGTGCCCGTCGTGCCGTGGCGGAAGGTCTCGCCGAACATGAGGATGCCGACCGCGGCGGCCAGCACCGGGTTGACGACGGTGAGGGTGGCGAGCGGCGCGGCCAGGCCACCGCCCCCGTAGGAGGCCTGGGAGAGCAGGACGCCGGCGACCGAGAAGACGGCGATCAGCGCCAGCGAGAACAGGGCGCCGGAGGAGCCGGGGCCGCCGTCCCAGCCGACCGTGGCGGACTTGGTGAACACCGAGGACATGCCGAACGCGATGCCGGACGCCGTGGCGAGCAGCACGCTGCGCACCGCGGGATGCCGGTGGGCGGCCCGGCCCGCGCACATCAGCGCCACCACCGCGCCGCCGGTGACCACCGCGGCGGCCAGCCGCTGCGGGGCGTCGAGCGCGTGGTCGTGGGAGGAGCCGACCAGGGACAGCAGCCCCGCGAGCCCGACGGTGGCCATCACGGCGCCCCGCCAGGCGGTCGCCCCGGCCCGGCGGCCGACGCACAGCGCGGCCAGCGGCAGGGCGAAGACGATGGTCAGCGCGCCGAGCGGCTGGACGATGCTCAGCGGTCCGTAGGCCAGCGCCACGACGTGCAGCAGTCCGCCGAGGCCGTTGAGCGCGAGTGCGCCCCACCAACCGGGCCTGCGCAGCGGCAGATACGCGCTGCCGGGGGAGGACACGGCGACCCGCTCCTGCACGATCGCGCCGCCGGCGTAGCCCAGCGCGGAGACGAGCGACAGCAGCACGGACAGCGCGAGGGCGCTCATCGGCGTCTTCCGCTCATCGGCCTCTCACGCTCATCGGCGTCTCCTGTGCGTGCGGCACAGGGCGCGGGCCCGGTGCCGTCTACGGTCGGCTTCCATGGTCCACACTCTGCCCGCCCGCGCCGTTTCCGTCGTCGTCCCTGAGCACGCAATGCGTCCTACTGCCGATGGAGTACACCGGTACGGTGATCATCCCTGAGGTGGGTTACCCCAGGGGGAGCCCCGGCCGTCCGGGCCGCGAACGGGCCTGGTACGAGTGTCCTCGTGGACCTCGACCCCGAACTCGCCGCCCTGCGCCCGCCGGGTCCCTTCTTCGCCCTGCGCACGGCCCCGGAGGGGGACCCCTCCGGGCTCCCGCCCCTCGCGGCGGCCTACGCGCCGGACGGCCCCGACGGGCCCCTGACCGCACGCGTGGCCCTCGTCGCCCGCCGCCTTGGCACCCCCGAACCCCGCGTCGCCGCCTCCCTCGCCCAGCAGGGTCTGGCCGCCCGGCTCTGGTCGGCCGCGCTCGGCTGCGCCGTCCTCTACGGCCGGCTGCCCGACCTGCGCCCGAGCCTGCTGCGCTGGGACATCGAGGCGTCCGCGCCCGACGACCTGTGGCTCACCGAAGTCCGGCCGGGGCCCGGCGACGCGGGCGCGCTCGCCGGCGCCGTGCTGGGCGGCCATCTGGAGCCCCTGGGGGAGACCCTGCAAGACCATTACGGGATCGCGGCCGGGCTGTTGTGGGGCAACGCGGGCTCCGCGCTCGCCGGAGCCGCACGGGAACTGGAGCGCTGGGCCCGCGCCCACGGCCGTACCGACGTGGTGGCCCGCACCCGCGCGCTCACCGGTGAACTCTTCGGCCACCCCCTGCTGCGGGCCACCGGCACCCGCACCGGCACCGCCTTCCGCCGCCGCAGTTGCTGCCTGTACTACCGGGTCCCCGGCGGCGGTGTGTGCGGCGACTGCTGCTTCCCCCGGCCCCCGGCCGCGCCCCGCTCCCCAACCGCCGTACAAAGCAAGGGGGAAGGGCGCCCTTGCTGACCCGTCCGCGCCGGGATGCCGCCCCGCCGAGCCCGACCGTCTCACGCCCCGTCAAATGACTCTCTCCGCGACGCGCTTACCCCCTCCCGTCGCGCAATGCCCGGTTTCCCGGCATCCGCCCGCCACGATGCAGGCAACGATGTCGAACCTCCGGAGGTCATCCGACATGAGAGGGACCCGGCGCACACGGCTGTGCCTGGCCTGGGTGATGGCGGCGTCCGCGCTGGTCGCCACCCCCGCCGCGGGAGCAACCGAGCGGACCGACGGCCACCTCACCGACCTGGTGAACCCCTTCATCGGGAGCCAGGACGACGGCAACACCTTCCCCGGCGCCGCCGTGCCCTTCGGCATGGTGCAGCTCTCGCCCGACACCGGGCACAACACCGGTTACGACTACACCCAGAGCCGGATCCGCGGCTTCTCGCTGGTCCACCTGTCGGGCGTGGGCTGCCGGATCGGCGGCGACCTGCCCGTGCTGCCCACCACCGGCGACGTCACACAGACCGACGACGCCACGTACGCGACCGCGTTCTCGCACGCCGACGAGGCGGCGAGCCCCGGCTACTACCGCGTCGGCCTCGCCTCCGGCATCCGCGCCGAACTGACCGCCTCCGCCCGCACCGGGGTGCAGCGCTACACCTTCCCCGCCACCACCAGGGCCAACGTCCTGCTGAACGCGGCCCAGTCGCTGCACAAGACGAGCGGCAGCAAGGTGGAGATCCTCGACGACCGCACCGTGCGCACCGAGATCACCGGGCACGGCTTCTGCCGGGACACCGGTCCGTACACGGTCTACACGATCACCCGTTTCAGTCGGCCCTTCACCGCCTACGGCACCTGGGACGGCGCCACCGTCACCGCGGGCTCGCGCAGCGGACACGGCGGTGCCTACGTCCGCTTCGACACCACCGGGGACCGTACGGTCGAGGCGACCACCGCGCTGTCGTACGTCGGCCCGGACGGCGCGGCGGGCAATCTGCGGGCCGAGGGCGGCCGGTCCTTCGACGCCGTGCGCCGGGCGGCCCGCGAGCGGTGGGAGGCGCGCCTCGCGGCGGTGCGGGTGCGCGGCGGCGGCGACACCCTGCGCCGTACGTTCTACTCCTCGCTGTACCGGTCCTACCTCGCGCCCAACATCGGCGGCGACGCCGACGGCCGCTACTTCGGCTGGGACCGGCGGGTCCACCGGGCGCGCGGCTTCACGTACTACCAGAACTGGTCGCTGTGGGACACCTACCGCACCCAGGCCCAGCTGCTCGCCCTGCTCGCGCCGCGGGAGGCGCGGGACATGGCCCGCTCGGTGGTGGCGATCGACGAGGACGGCGGCTGGCTGCCCAAGTGGGGCTACGGGCCGGTCGAGACGAACGTGATGAGCGGCGACCCGGTCACCCCGTTCCTGACCACCGCCTACCAGATGGGCCTGCTGAAGGGGTTCGAGGAGCGGGCCTACCGGGCGCTGCGCAAGAACGCGGACGGGGTGCCGCCCGCCGCCAATCCGGGCATCGGGCGGGAGGCCAACGCCGAGTACATCAAGAACGGCTTCGCCCCCTTCGACAAGGACCGGCCGCTGGCCAAGATGGGCGACTCCGACTACCACCACGGCGCCTCGGTCACCCTGGAGTACGCCCTCGCCGACGCGATGCTCGCCCAGATGGCCCGTGGCCTCGGGCATGACGCGGACGCCGCCCGGTACGCGGCCCGCTCGCGCCACTACCGGACCATCTTCGACCCCTCGACCGGCTTCTTCCGGGCGCGCGACTTCTCCGGCGCCTTCACCGGCTCCCCCGACCCGGCGCTCGGCACCGGCTTCCACGAGGGCACGGCCTGGCAGTACCAGTGGCTGGTCCCGCAGGACCTGCCCGGCATGGTCCGGCTGATCGGCGGCAAGCGCGCCGCCAACGACCGGCTCGACTCCTTCTTCGCCTACGACCGGCTGCTCGCCGACCCGGCCCGCACGGCCCGCGAGGTGTGGGTGCACGGCGACCCGTACGCCTACTACAACGCGGCCGTCTACAACCCGATGAACGAGCCCGACCTCATCGCGCCCTACACCTACCTCGCCACCGGCCAGCCCTGGAAGACCACCGACGTCGTGCACGCGGCCCTGACCCTGTTCACCGACGGCCCCACCGGCATGACCGGCAACGACGACCTCGGCACCATGTCCGCCTGGAACGTGCTGTCGTCCATCGGGCTGTTCCCGATCCAGCCCGGCTACGACACCTGGGGCCTGTCCACGCCGGTCTTCGACCGCGTCGACCTCGCCCTGGACCGCCGCTACTGGCCGAGCGGCACACTGACCGTCACCGCGCCGGGCACCTCGGCCGCCGACCGCTATGTGCAGGGCGTGCGCGTCGACGGCAGGGCCCACGGGCGGACGTATCTGACGACGCGTGCGCTGCGCTCCCTGCGCTCGCTGGCGTTCACGGTCGGCCCGCGCCCGTCAGGGTGGGGTACGTCGGCCCAGGCGGCGCCCCCGGTACTGAAGTGACCTCAGATGTCTCCTGAGTCCCGCCCCGTTCGGCGGGGCGGGACTTTATCCGTTGTTAACTGAGCGTATATCGATCGAACTTGACCGTAATCGGCGGACGGGGATTGACTGAGGTTCCCTTCCGCCGACGCGCGAGGCAAGCCCGTGACCTCCGATCTGCTCGCTCCCCTCGACCTGGCCTTCTGGAACATCGAGTCTGACCGGCACCCCATGCACCTGGGCGCGCTCGGCGTCTTCACCGCGCACTCGCCCACCGCCGGCGCCCACGCCGCCGACCTGCTCGCCGCCCGCGCCGCCGCCGTCCCCGGACTCCGCCTGCGCATCCGCGACGTCTGGGGACCGCTCGCCTTCGGCGGCGCCGCCCGCGAGGCGGACCCGGACTTCGACCCCCTGAACCACGTACGGCTGCACGCCCCGACCGGTGACTTCCACGCGGCCGCCGGACGGCTGATGGAGCGCCCGCTGGAGCGCGGCCGGCCGCCCTGGGAGGCGCATGTGCTGCCCGGCGAGGACGGGGTCTCCTTCGCCGTGCTGTTCAAGTTCCACCATGCCCTCGCCGACGGGCTGCGCGCCCTCAAGCTCGCCGCGGGCGTCCTCGACCCGATGGACATGCCCGAGCGGCCGCCGCGCCCCGCCGAGCCGCCCCGCCGCGCCCTGCCGGACGTGCGCGAGCTGCCCGGCCTGCTCCCCGGCCTGGTCAAAGGTGCTGTCTCGGAGATGGGCCGGGCCCTGGACATCGGCGCCTCGCTCGCCCTGTCCACCCTGCGGATGCGCCCCAGCACCGCGCTCGCCTCCCCGCCCAGCGGCACCCGCCGCACCGCCGGTGTCGTCCTGGACATCGACGATGTGCACCGGGTGCGCAAGACGGCCGGCGGCACCGTCAACGACGTCCTCATCGCGGTCGTCGCCGGGGCGCTGCGCCGCTGGCTCGACGAACGCGGCGACGGCAGCGCCGGGGTGGCGCCGCGCGCCCTGATCCCCGTCTCCCGGCGCCGCCCGCGCACCGCCCAGCCACCCGGCAACCGGCTCTCCGGTTATCTGATACGGCTCCCCGTGGACGAGCCCGACCCGCTCGGCCGGCTCGCCGCCGTGCGCACCGCGATGGTCCGCAACAAGGACGCGGGCCCCGACCGGGGCGCCGGCGCGGTCGCGCTGCTCGCCGACCACGTGCCCGCGCTCGGCCACCGGCTCGGCGGACCGCTCGTCGGGCAGGCCGCGCGGCTGTGGTTCGACATCCTGGTCACCAGCGTGCCGCTGCCCGGCGTGGGGCTGCGGCTCGGCGGCCACCAGCTCGCCGAGGTTTACCCGCTGGCCCCGCTCGCGCCCGGCCAGTCGCTGGCGGTCGCCATCTCGACGTACCGCGGGCGGGTGCACTACGGCCTGGTCGCGGACGCGGCGGCGGTCCCGGACCTCGACCGGTTCGCGCACGCGGTGTCGGCGGAGGTGGCGGCTCTGCTGGCGGCCTGCGTGTGCTGACCGTCACGGCGCGGGAGCCGCCCGAGGCCGCGGCCGGGAAGGCAGCCGCCGTGCAGGCGGTCCTGGAGCAGACGGGCGGGGCCGAGGAGGCCGCCGCCCGCCCGGTGGCGAGGAAGACGGCCGCCGACAAGACGCCGGCGAAGAAGGCGGCGACCGGGAAGGCTACGGCGGCCGAGAAGACCACGGCGACCGCCCGGAAGTGCCCAGGGCCGCCTCGCGCGGCCCGCGCCTCGCCCACCCGCTCCGGGTCCCGGAGTCCTCCGCGGCCGGGAAAACGCCGTCCAGGAAGGCCGCGGCCGGGGACTCGGCGGCCGGTGAGGCGGCGGACAAGGGAGCGGTGGCCAAGGGAACGGCGGCGAAGGGTGGCGCCGCGGCGGGCGGGAGCCGTTTTCCTGGGACTGGCGGTGCCCGTGGGGCGTCCGGGGTCGCGGCGGACCGTCCGTGATCGACTCGGGTTTGGCTCCCGGGGCCGCCGCTCCGTAAAATTCCGCGTTCGAAAGGTGGCGCGAATCGGAGCGCTGCGCGGGATCAGGGAAACGGCAGCGCGATGACGGTGACAGAAGACGGCCCCAGGGCCACCGACCCCATGGCCGCGGAAGAGGTCGTCCACGGTCCGGGGATCGACCCCGAGCGCCTGGCCGTCTGCCTGAGCGTGCTGGAGGAGCTCGACACCATCGACGTCGACCACCCCGACGCGATCCGGGTGCGCCGGGCCACCTCGCACATCTACCGGACGGTCAAGCAGCGCCGCCGCCAGGAGCGCCGGGCCGCCAAGACCGCGCACGACCGCGCGGTCACCGAGGCCACGGCCACCGGCTCCGCCGAGCGCATCGACGACGAGACCGAGGGCATCCTGCCCTCCTCGAAGGTCGAGCCCGGCCGCATCGCGGGCATACTCCAGCGCCCGCGCTCCTGCTACACCTGCAAGACCCGCTACGTCGAGGTCGACTACTTCTACCACCAGCTCTGCCCCCAGTGCGCCGCCCTGAACCGCGCCAAGCGGGACGCCCGCGCCGACCTCACCGGCAAGCGCGCCCTGCTCACCGGCGGCCGCGCCAAGATCGGCATGTACATCGCGCTGCGGCTGCTGCGGGACGGCGCGCACACGACGATCACCACCCGGTTCCCCAAGGACGCCATCCGCCGCTTCAAGGCGATGGAGGACTCCGCGGACTGGCTGCACCGCCTGGAGGTCGTCGGCATCGACCTGCGCGACCCGGCGCAGGCGGTGACCCTGGCCGAGCGGGTCGCCGAGGCGGGCCCGCTGGACATCCTGATCAACAACGCGACGCAGACGGTCCGCCGGCTGCCCTCGGCGTACGCCGCGCTGGTCGAGGGCGAGAGCGCCCCGCTACCCGCCGGTGAGCTGCCCGTCCACGAGGTGATCGGCGCCTTCAACTCCGGTGCCGTGGACGGCATCGCCGCGCTGCCCACCGGCGCCGGCGCTCTGGAGGCGCGGCCGGGCCTGGACGCGCAGCAGGTCGCCGACCTCGCGCTGGTCGCGGGCAACGCCAGCGTCGCCCGGCACCTGGACGGCACCGCGATCGACGCGGGCGGCCTCGTCCCGGACGTCGTGGACACCAACACCTGGGTGCAGTCCATCGAGCAGATCTCCCCGGTGGAGCTGCTGGAGACCCAGCTGTGCAACTACACGGCGCCGTTCATCCTGATCAGCAAGCTCCGCCCGGCGATGGCCGACGCGGCCCGCAAGGCGGCGCGCGGACGGTCGTACGTCATCAACGTCTCGGCGATGGAAGGGGTGTTCAGCCGCGGCTACAAGGGCGCCGGGCACCCGAACACCAACGCGGCGAAGGCGGCCATGAACATGGTGACGCGGACCAGCGCCCAGGAGATGTTCGACACCGACGGCATCCTGATGACCTCCGTGGACACCGGCTGGATCACCGACGAGCGCCCGCACTACGACAAGCTGCGCCTGGCCGAGGCAGGTTTCCACGCTCCCCTCGACCTGGTCGACGGCGCGGCCCGCGTCTACGACCCGATCGTGCGCGGCGAGGAGGGCGACGACGTGTACGGCGTCTTCCTCAAGGACTACGCGCCCGGCAAGTGGTGACCGGCGCCGCGCACTGACCTGCGGGGTCCGCCCCGGAGGTCATTCGACCGCGTCGAGCCGGCAGTGGCGGGCGGCGACCGGCCGCCGCGGCGCGGCGGGCCGTCTGAACTGTGCCGTGACCTGGTGGCGTAGGCCGAACGGGTGATATCGACCAGCTGTCGACCGGCGTCTCCGCGAGGCGCTTTGTTATGTATAGCTGCATATTGGACGGTGTTGGGTTGCTCATCGAAACGCGATAGTTACTTCTTGTTTGCACTCCCTATCGAGCGGCAGTCCGCTCATTTGGTTAATCTGGGGTGGACGGACAGCGAAAAGGGGTCCTACCCACACCCGTTTCGTCCCGTTCGGGAGCGTGCCGGCGATCATCGGCCCGCTCCACTCGAAGTACCGGCGCCACCGCGCCCGAACTGGCCTTCCATCCAGACCCGAGCGGGCGGCGAGCGCCGGAGCGCAGATTGTCCGGTACGCCCCGAGGGTGACCCGACACATAAGGAGTGCGCGGTGACACCGGAGAAGACGAAACGCGAGCAACGTCCCGAAGAGAACCTGGACCGTCCGGGCCGCCGGCCCGGAGAACTCGGCAGCCTCGACGTGTGGGCCCGGTCCGCCCCCATCCGCCTCGCGGGCTACGAGGAGGACCTGGCCGAACCCCACATCCTGCCGAGCGTGGACTGACCCCCTCACTCCCGGTCGTTCGAGCCCACCGCCGGGCAGGTGGCGTCCGCCCGCGGGCACGGGGGCTCATCGCGGCCACCGGCTGAGAGCCATGTCGGACGGCGGCGCCCGGTGCGGGCACCGCCGTGGTGCGTCAGGAGCCCAGCGGAGCCGTACGGCGCCAGGGGAGCGCGCGCTCCAGTTCCTCCGCCAGCTCCAGCAGCACGGCCTCCGTGCCGGGGCGGCCCACCAGTTGTACGGCGGCGGGGGCGCCCGAGGGGAGGGTGCCGACCGGGACGGACATCGCGGGCCAGCCGGTCAGGTTCCAGGGCGGGGTGAAGGGCGAGTACGCCGCGTTGGCGAGGACGTTGCGCAGCCAGCCGCGTTCGTGCCAGGGCCCGGCGGCGGGGGAGCGGCGGGCCAGTGCCGGGGTGAGCAGCACGTCGTGCTCGGTGAGGAAGGGGGCAAGCCGGGCGCGCAGCCGCTCCCGTTCGGCGCCGGTGCGCACCGGGCCGACGAAGCGCCGCCCGATCGCCGCGTGCACGCGGGTGCGCCGGGCCAGCCGCGCCGCGTCCAGGCCCTCGGCGTCCACCGCCGTACCCGCCGTCCAGTGCTTGAGCGCGCTCACGCCCATCGTCAGGGGGTACGGCGGTTCCGCCCGGCGCACCCGGTGGCCCGCCCGCGCCAGCGCCCCCGCCGCCTGCCGGACCGCGCCCGCGTACGGCCGGCCGACGCCCGCCACGGGCAGCGGATTGCGCAGGGCCACGGCGATGGTGCGCCGCGCGGACTCCGCGGCGGCCGGAAAGCCCCGGCCGGCCAGCACGCCCAGCATCAGCCGCAGGTCCCCGACGGTGGTGGCCAGCGGGCCGTTCTCCGACATGCCGAACCAGTCCCCGTTGCCGATCCCCGCCGGCACCGTCCCGGACCCCGGCTTCAGGGTGACGAGGCCGCAGTTCGCCGCCGGGATGCGCAGTGAGCCCATGCCGTCGTTGCCGAGCGCGAGCGGCACGAACCCCGCGGCCACGGCGGCGGCGCTGCCGCCGGAGGAGCCGCCCGCCGTGCGCATGGTGTCCCAGGGGTTGCGCGAGGCGCCGTACGGACCCTCGGTGGTGCCGAAGACACACAGCTCGGGCACGTTCGTCAGGCCCACCACCACCGCGCCCGCCGCCCGCAGCCGCGCCACCGTGACATGGTCCTCGGCCGCCGGGGCGTCCGGGGTCGCGGCGGAGCCGTCGCGGTGAGACTCGCCGCGCACCGCCAGGTTGTCCTTCACCGCCACCGGCACGCCCGCCAGCGGCAGCCCGGCCAGCTCGGCGCGCGCGCCCACCTCGTCCGCCTCGGCGAGCGCCGCCCGCGCCCGTACGGTGCGGAACGCCTCGATCCGCCCGTCGTACCGCTCGATCCGCGCCAGGTGCTCCGCCACCACCTCCCGCGGCGTCACCCGCTTCTCCCGTACGGCGGCGGCTATCTCGGCGGCGCTCCGCCCGGCCCAGTTCCCCACGGCACTCCTTCGGTCACTCGTCGGCTACTCGCCGGTACACACAGGGGCAGGGAGAACTGTGCCCCGTCGGGTCCGGTACGTCGAGGGTCCGGAGGCCGGCACAGGGGAATGCGTTCCTCAGCGCGTCCGAGAGCGAGCCCGACGAACCATCCCCGTGAGCGTGAACGCCGGAACCCAGCAGGGAGCATCCCGCATGCATGACGACCGCACTCTGGTGGAAGACCGCCTGCGCCGCGTCCTGGCCGAGCGCGTCCGCCCCGCCGTGTATCCCGAGTCCATTCCCCTTCAGGTCGCGGTGTGGCACGCGCCCGGCGAGCCGGTCCCGGTCGCCGAGGGGCTGGCCGCCGAGCCGGAGCCGGTCGGGGTGGGCACCCGGTGGGGCGCCCCCTGGGGGACCAGCTGGTTCCGGGTGACCGGGACCGTGCCCGAGGCCTGGGCGGGCCGGACCGTCGAGGCCCTGCTCGACCTCGGCTTCGAGCAGGACCTGCCCGGATTCCAGTGCGAGGGCCTGGTCTACCGGCCCGACGGCACCCCGGTGAAGGGCCTGAACCCGCGCAACCAGTGGGTGCGGATCGGGGCCCCCGTCGCGGGCGGCGAGCAGGTGCGGCTGCACATCGAGGCCGCCGCCAACCCGCTCGTCTTCGGGCCGGGCCCCACCCCCCTCGGCGACAAGGACACCGCCGGCAGCGCGCCGCAGTACACGCTCACCCGCATGGACCTCGCCGTCTTCGACGAGGCCGTCTGGCAACTGGTCCTCGACCTGGAGGTGCTCGGCGAACTGATGGCCGAGCTGCCGGCCGACTCCGCGCGCCGGTACGACATCCTGCGCGCCGTCGAACGGGCCCTGGACGCCCTCGACCTCCAGGACGTGAACGGCACCGCCGCCCGCGCCCGCGACCGGCTGGCCGCCGTCCTGTCCGCGCCCGCCGCCCCGTCCGCCCACCGCGTCAGCGCCGTCGGGCACGCGCACATCGACACGGCGTGGCTGTGGCCGCTGCGCGAGACGGTGCGCAAGGTGGCCCGTACGGCGGCCAGCATGACCGCGCTGATCGAGACCGAGCCGGAGTTCGTGTTCGCCATGTCCCAGGCCCAGCAGTGGGCCTGGCTGAAGGAACACCGGCCCGAGGTGTGGGACCGGGTGCGCGAGGCGGTGGCGAAGGGACGGTTCGTGCCGGCCGGCGGGATGTGGGTGGAGTCGGACACCAACATGCCCGGCTCGGAGGCGATGGCCCGGCAGTTCGTGCACGGAAAGCGGTTCTTCCTCCAGGAGTTCGGCATCGAGAACGAGGAGGTGTGGCTGCCCGACACCTTCGGCTTCGCGGCCGGCCTGCCGCAGATCATCAAGGCGGCGGGCGCCGAGTGGCTGCTGACCCAGAAGATCTCCTGGTCGAGGACGAACATCTTCCCGCACCACACCTTCCACTGGGAGGGCATCGACGGCACCCGGATCCTCACCCACTTCCCGCCCGTCGACACCTACAACTGCGCCCTGCACGGCGCCGAACTTGCCCACGCCGCCCGCACTTTCCGGGAGAAGGGCCGCGCCCGGCGCTCCCTCGCGCCCACCGGCTACGGCGACGGGGGCGGCGGCACCACCCGCGAGATGGTCGGCAGGGCGGCCCGGCTGCGCGATCTGGAGGGCTCGCCCACCGTCGTCTGGGAGACCCCCGCCGCCTTCTTCGCGAAGGCGGCGGCCGAATACCCCGAACCACCGGTCTGGGTGGGCGAGTTGTACCTGGAACTGCACCGCGCCACCCTCACCAGCCAGGCCGCGACCAAACGGGGCAACCGGCGCAGCGAACACCTGCTGCGCGAAGCCGAGCTGTGGGCGGCGACGGCGGCCGTGCGCGCCGGGCACCCCTACCCCTACGAGGAGTTGGACCGGATCTGGAAGACCGTCCTGCTGCACCAGTTCCACGACATCCTGCCCGGCTCCTCCATCGCCTGGGTGCACCGGGAGGCACGGGCGACCTACGCGCGGATCGCGGGAGAACTGGAGGCGATCATCGCCGGGGCGCAGCGGGCGCTGGCAGGAGACGGGAACCGGGAACTGGTGTTCAACTCGGCGCCGCACACGCACGACGGGGTACCGGCCGGCGGCGCCGGCACCCGGCCCGCCACGGGAGCGGGGACGGTGCCCGAACCCCGCGCGGCGGGCGGGTACCTGATCGACAACGGGCTGCTGCACATCGAGATCGACACCCGCGGCCTCGTCGTCTGTGCCCGCGACCTGGCCGCCGACCGCGAGACCGTCGCCCCCGGCGCGGCGGCCGGCCTCCTCCAACTCCACCCGGACCTGCCGAACATGTGGGACGCGTGGGACGTCGACTCCTTCTACCGCAACACCGTCACCGATCTCACCGACGCCGAGGAGATCGGGATCGGCGAGGACGGCGCGTCGGTGCGGATCGTCCGCGTCTTCGGCGACTCCCGTGCCACCCAGGTGTTCTCGCTGCCGCCGGGGGAGCGGCGGCTGGTGATCGACACGGAGGTGGACTGGCACGAGACGGAGAAGATCCTGAAACTGGCCTTCCCGCTCGACCTGCACGCCGAACGGTACGCGTCCGAGACCCAGTTCGGGCACGTTTACCGCCCCACGCACACCAACACCTCATGGGAGGCCGCCAAGTTCGAGGCCTGCAACCACCGCTTCGTCCACCTGGAGGAGCCCGGCTGGGGCGTGGCCCTCGTCAACGACTCGACGTACGGACACGACGTCACCCGCACCGTACGGACCGACGGCGACCGGGGTACGACCACCACGGTCCGCGCCTCCCTGCTGCGCGCCCCGCGCTTCCCCGACCCGGCGACCGACCAGGGCGTCCACCGCTTCCGGCACGCCCTCGTTCCCGGCGCGAAGATCGCCGACGCCGTCCGCGAGGGCTGGCGGATCAATCTGCCCGAACGCCGGACGACCGGTGCCCGCGACATCGCCCCGCTGGTCACCGTGGACGACGAGGCGGTGGTCGTCACGGCGGTCAAGCTCGCCGACGACGGCAGCAGCGATGTGGTGATCCGCTTCCACGAGGCCCACGGCGGCCGGGCCCGGCCCACCCTGACGGCCGGCTTCCCGTTCAGCGGCCTCACGGTGACCGACCTCCTGGAACGCCCGCTCGCGGACGCCCCGCAGCCGGTCCGCGAGGACGAGCGGATCACCGTACGGCTGCGCCCGTTCGAACTGATGACGCTGCGGCTGCGCAGGCCCTGAACCCCGAACCGTACGTAGGCGGGTGAGCGGTTCAACTGTCCGCCGTCGCGGCCAGCCGGGTCGGCGGCAGGTACTCGCGCACGAACGTCCGCTCCCAGCACGCCCCCGTCTCCCGCAACTCCCGCCAGCTGGTGTAGCGGTAGCGGAAGAGGCGGGCGCGGACGTAGCGGGGCGGGGTGTCCGGCGGGAAGGGGGAGCGGCGCAGCAGGCGCAGGGTGGCGCGGTCGTTCTCCAGGAGGCGTTCCACCAGGCCGCCGAACCACTCCCCGGCGTACGCGGGTGACAGCGCGGCGAACCACATCAGCCAGTCCAGGCGCAGATGGTACGGCGCGAACTGGCGCGGCCAGTGGCGCAGTTGGCCGGGCTTGCCCTTGAATTCGTACTCCCGCCAGTCCGAGTCCTCCCGCGCCACCTCGTCCAGGGTGCCCTCCACGACCACCTCGTAGCGCACCCGGCTGACACTGCCGAACGCGCCGTAGGTGTTGACCAGGTGGAGCGGGTCGAAGGAGCGGTTCATCACCTGGCGCCGGGAGACCATGTTCACCACCGGGTGGTAGCTGAGGAACAGCAGCAGCGCGGCCAGCACCGACACCACGATCTCGTACCACAGGGGCGCCGACGGCAGGGCGGGTGCCGTCGCCGGGAGCCGCAGCGCGGAGACCGCCAGCACGATGGTGATCCAGTTCAGCCAGGAGAAGTTGCCGGAGAGCACCAGCCACAGCTGGGTCACGATCATCAGCGCGGCGGCCGCCGAGGCGATCGGCTGCGGCGTGAACAGCAGGAACGGCACCACGAGTTGGGTGACATGGTTGGCGGCGACCTCCACCCGGTGCAGCGGCTTGGGCAGATGGTGGAAGAACCAGCTCAGCGGTCCCGGCATCGGCTGGGTCTCGTGGTGGTAGTAGAGGCAGGTCAGCTTGCGCCAGCACGCGTCGCCGCGCAGCTTGATCAGCCCGGCGCCGAACTCCACCCGGAACAGGATCCAGCGCAGCAGGAACAGCACCAGCACCGGCGGCGCCACCTCGTCGTTGCCGAGGAAGGCGGCGAGGAAACCGGTCTCCAGCAGCAGCGACTCCCAGCCGAACGCGTACCAGGTCTGGCCCACGTTCACGATCGACAGGTACAGCGCCCACGGCACCAGCCACAGCACGATCGCCGCCCACAGCGGCAGCAGCGCGTCCGCCCCGGCGAGCAGCGCCACCGAGACCGCGCACCCGGTCCACGCCATGGCCGAAAAGAACCGGTCGGAGTAGTGCAGCTGGAACAGGCTCGGCGCCCGTCGGAAGCGGACCCGTGCCACGTGACGCGGGATCGGCAGCATGCCGCGCTCGCCCAGCAGCGCCCGGAACTGGAGGGCGGCCGCGAGGAACGCGACGAGGTACACGGCGGCCAGCGCCCGCTGGAGGACCAGCCGGCTCAGCCAGTAGTCGGGTGCGGTGAACCAGTCCACGACCGTTCGTCTCCCTCGCGCCGATCCCCGAGTTGCCATCGAAACGGGGACAACGCAAATAATAGGGATAACTCACCCACAGTGATGCGGAGTGCACGGTGCGCATACCCACCGGATCGATGGTCATGGCCTGCGTGCTGCTGTCGGTGGCGCTGCTCCTCACCGGGTGTGCGGGCGCCGCCGTCAAAGAGGCTCAACTGGGCGAGGAGGTCTTCCTCCAGCCCGCCGCCGAACAGGGGCCCAGCCCCTTCACCGCCTCCACGGCGACCGGCCGTACGGGCCTCGGCACGCCCCGGCCGTCCGCCACCGTGCGCACCGCCGACGTCAGCGCGCCGCCCGCGGGTCTCGCCGTGGCCCCCCTGTCGGCGGCCCGCGTCCTGTCCGGCGGCACCCCCGGCCTCTACAGCGGTCGCGTCCGCGTCACCGAGTGCGATGTCGAACGGCAGATCGGCGGGCTGACCGGGGACCCCGCCCGCTCGGACGCGTTCGCCCATGCGGCCGGTGCCCCTCGTACGGATCTGCCCGGCTATCTGCGCGCCCTGACCCCGGTCCTGCTGCGCGCCGACACCCGCGTCACCACCTATGGCTACCGCGACGGGCGGACGAACGGGTACCAGGCCGTGCTCCAGGCCGGCACCGCGGTGCTGGTCGACGACCGGGGCCTGCCGCGGGTGCGGTGCGCCTGCGGCAACCCGCTGCGACCGCCCGAGGAGGCCCGCGGCGGGGTCGGCGCGCGCGGTACCGGCTGGTCGGGCTACCGGCCGGCGCAGGTCATCGTGGTGACCCCGGCGCCGCGGGCGATGTCCAGCCTCACTCTGCTGGACGCCGGGACGAACACCTGGATCCAGCGCCGGACCGGGCCCGACGTCCGCCGCGACCGTCTCGTGGCCCCGCCGCCCGTCTCCGCCACCTCGCCCCCCGATCCGGGACACACCGGCCTGCCCTCCTCGCCCCAGCCGGACACCGGGGGCCCCAGCCCACGGGCAAGCCGGTCGAGTACGGCGACGGGCGAGATCGGGGGAGCGCTCATCGACACCGGGCGGGTGGCACCGCGGCGAGGGCGCGATGACGGGCGCGACGCGGGACACGGGGACCGTGCGGACGGGAGCGGCAAGGGACAGCGGGAGCGCAGCCCGAGGGCCGCGAACCGGGCCACGACCACCCACACCGGGGACAGACCGGACACCGGCCCGCGCCCTGCCGCGACCGCTGGAGACGGGGGACACGGGCCGGACGGACGGGGGACCGCTGCGCCCGGCGCTGCGACCGGGAGCGGGAACCGGGCCGCCGATCGGCCCACCATTCCGGGCACGACCGGCGAGGGCGGTCGGGCGTCCGCCGCGTCTGCCACTCCGGGCGCCTCCGGCGGGGGCAGCCGGGTGCCCGCCGCGTCCGCGACTCCGGGCACGGGCGGGGGCGGGCCCCGGAGAGTTGGGGCGTCCGTGACGTCAGGTACGACCGGGAAGGGCACTCGGGCGCCCGCCGCGTCCGCGCCTTCCGGCACGGGCGGCGGTCGTACCGGGGTGGCCGCCGCATCCAGCACTCCGGGTACGACCGCCCACGTTTCCCGGACGGCTCCGGTGTCCGCCTCTCCGCGTGCGGCTGGTGTGGGGACCCGGACGGCCGAGGCGTCCGGCATGCCCCGCGCGGCCACTCGCGGCACCCGGACGGCCGCCGTGTCCAGCGCTCCGGCCACGACCGCCCACAGCACCCGGACGGCCGAGGCGCGCGTCACATCCGCGGCCCCTGGCCGGGGCACGGCCACCCCCACAACCCCCGCCGTGCTCCCCGCCACCGCCCTCCCGCCGGACGTCTCCACCCCACCGGCCACGCCCACGCCCACCCCCGTTCTCCATGACCCCCTCGCCCAGCTCCCCGACGCCTCTCTCTGGGACCCGCCCCTGCTCGTCGCTCCGCCCGCTCCCCAGACGCCCGACGAGATCGGCGCGCCCGACGTCACGGACACCCCCGCCACCCCCGCGGCCCGCCGTACCGCCGAGCAAGCCGCGCCCGCCCCCGCCGACGTGCTCGGCGGCTGACCGGGGGCGGGCCGTGGCCCCGACCGGTCGAAGAATCCGGCGAATCCTGGCAAGGTGGCTCCATGGCTGATCGGGGAGCGAGTGCCCTGTCACTCCCGGAGGACTGGCCCGCCCACCCGGACCCGATCCTGGCGCTCAACCACATGGGCACCTTCGACTGGGACCTGGACAAGGGCCTGTTCCACATGGACGCCCAGGCGCACAAGGTGTTCGACCTGCTGCCCGAGGAGTTCGACGGACGCCCCGAATCCCTGGTTCTGCGGGTGCCCCGGAACGAGGCGGCCCGGCTCGACGCGCTGGTGGCCCAGGTCATCAAGGAGGGCGGCGAGAACTACGGCGCCTACTTCCGCATCCGCTGCCGCGACGGCACCCCCCGCTGGACCCACACCCAGGGCTACATCCGCCGCGACGACTCCGGCCGGCCCCGCCGGGTCGTCGGCATCGTGCGCGACGCCACCGAGGAACTCGCCGACAGCACCTCCCGCAGCATGCGCGCGGCGCAGGAGCTGGCCTTCAGGCAGCAGACCAACATCGTCCAGGTCGTCTCCGCGGCCCTCGCCCACGCCCGCACCGTGCAGGACGTCATCGACGTGCTCAAGGACACCCACGGCATCCGCCGCCTGGGCGCGGCCAGCTTCGTGATGGCCCTGGTGGAGGCCGGCCGGATCCGGCTCGTCGCGGAGGCGCCGCCCGGCAGCTTCGTGCCCGCCAGCCAGGTGAACCGGATCGACGAGCCGTACCCCATGAGCGAGGTCGTGCGGACGCTGAGCCCCAGGTTCGTGGAGACGCCGGAGGAGTTCGCCGAGGAGTATCCACTCCTGTGGGCGCAGATCACCCATCTGGACATCGCCTCGGCCGCCTATCTGCCGCTGATCGCCCAGGCCCGCCCGATCGGCGCGATGGGTCTGCTCTACAGCGACCGGCGCGGCTTCTCCGACGAGGAGCGCGGCGTCCTCGTCGCGCTCGGCGGCAGCATCGCCCAGAGCCTCCAGCGGGCCATGTTCTACGAGCAGCAGAAGGACCTGGCCCAGGGCCTCCAGCAGGCCATGCTGCCGCGCACCATCCCCAGCGTGCCGGGCGCCGACATCGCCGTGCGCTACCGTTCGGCCGCGCTCGGCCGGGACATCGGCGGCGACTGGTACGACGTGATCCCGCTGCCCGGCGGCCGGGTCGGCGCGGTGATCGGCGACGTCCAGGGCCATGACACCCACGCGGCGGCCGTGATGGGCCAGCTGCGGATCGTGCTGCGCGCCTACGCCGCCGAGGGGCACACCCCGGCCGCCGTGATGGCCCGCGCCTCGGTCTTCCTGCACGAACTGGACACCGACCGCTTCGCCACGTGCCTGTACGCCGAGGCCGACCTGTCCACGGGCGTGGTGCAGATGGTGCGCGCCGGACACATCGACCCGCTGCTGCGCGAGCCCGGCGGCTGCCGGCGCGTCCAGGTGGAGGGCGGGCTGCCGCTCGGGCTCTCGGCCGAGTTCGGCGACCTGGAGTATCCCGTCTCCACCCTCGAACTCGATCCGGGCGACACCCTGTTGCTGTGCACCGACGGCCTGGTCGAGCAGCCCGGCGCCGACCTGGACGACGGCATGCGCGGTCTCGCGGACCAGGTCTGCGGCGCCCCCGAGGACGTGGACGACCTCGCCGACCGGCTGATCCGGATGGCCGAGGAACGCGGCGGTGAGGACGACGTGGCCCTGCTCCTGCTGCGCCGCCGGGAGCCGGAGACCGCGCGGGCCTGCGGCCGGCTCCAGCAGCATGTGGCGCCCGGCGATCCGGAGGCCCTCACCCAGGCCCGGCACATGATCGGGGCGGCGGTGCGGGCGTGGGGCGCGGGCGAGCGCGCCGACGAGATCGAGCTGGCCGCCGACGAGCTGATGACCAATGTCCTGGTGCACACCGAGAGCGCGGCGATCGTCACCCTGCGGTCCCTCGTCGGCGCCGGGCACCGGCTGCGGATCGAGGTGGAGGACTCCTCCAGCGCGCTGCCCCGGCGCCGGGACGCGGGCGAGGAGGGGGTGTCCGGGCGGGGCCTGCTACTGGTGGACATGCTGGCCGACGACTGGGGCGTGGAGGCGCGCGGCGGCGGCAAGGCGGTGTGGTGCGAGTTCCGCCTGGACGGCGGCTGAGCGGGCACGGACCGGCGGGACGAGGGCCGGCGGGGTGCGGGCCGGGCGGGTGAGCCGGGGGGCGTTGTCGGTGCCGGGTGGCACTCTGGACGTATGCCGGAACTGCCCGAGGTGGAAGCGCTGACGGATTTCCTCACCGAGCACCTGGTGGGCCTGCGGGTGGCGCGGGTGCTGCCGGTCGCCGTCAGCGTGCTGAAGACGTACGACCCTCCCGTCACCGCCCTTGAGGGCGCCCGCGTCACCGGGGTGCGCAGGCACGGCAAGTTCCTGGACCTCGCGGCGGACGGCGGGCTGCACCTGGTGACGCATCTGGCGCGCGGCGGCTGGCTCCAGTGGAAGGACCGGCTGCCGGACGGACCGCCCAAGCCGGGCAAGGGCCCGCTCGCGCTGCGGGTGGCGCTGGAGACCGGCGAGGGCTTCGACCTCACCGAGGCCGGCACGCAAAAGCGGCTCGCGGTGTACGTGGTCCGCGATCCGGCGCAGGTGCCCGGCATCGCCCGCCTCGGCCCCGACCCGCTCGCCGCCGACTTCGACGAGGCACGCTTCGCCGCGCTCCTCAAGGGCGAGCGCCGGCAGCTCAAGGGCGCCCTGCGGGACCAGGCCCTGATCGCGGGCGTCGGCAACGCCTACAGCGACGAGATCCTGCACGCGGCGAAGATGTCCCCCTTCAAGCTCGCCGCCTCCCTCACCCCGGAGGAGACCCACCACCTGTACGAGGCGCTGCGCGGCACGCTGACCGAGGCGGTCGAGCGGTCCCGTGGCGTGGCGGCGGGGCGTCTGAAGTCCGAGAAGAAGAGCGGCCTGCGGGTCCACGGCCGCACCGGCGAACCCTGCCCGGTCTGCGGCGACACCATCCGCGAGGTCTCCTTCAGCGACTCCTCCCTCCAGTACTGCCCCACCTGCCAGACCGGCGGCAAGCCGCTCGCGGACCGCAGACTGTCCCGCCTGCTGAAGTGAGGGGCCGGGCGGCCGGTCCCGAGAACAGCGGCCGCGCCCCCGGTCTCAGAACAGATGGATCGCCAAGTGGCCGAGCGGCAGACCCAGTTGCCACGCCGGGGTCCACACCTTCGGGCCGTCCTCCTCCTCGGACGGCGCGCCGCGGCCCGGTACCGCGTCCAGGTCGGTGGCCAGCAGTTCGGTCTCCTCCAGCCAGCGCCAGGCATCCTGGGCGAGGGCCAGATCCGGTGACGGAACGCCGGCGGCCCGGGCGGTCAGGTCGGCCATGCGGGCGCGTACCCAGTCCTGCCACGGATGGTCGCAGGCGGTCAGCGACAGCCAGTTGTCCAGCTGGGAGATCACCCGGATGCCGGACAGTTCCCCCTCGGTGTCGGACAGGAAGACGGTCAGCGCCAGCGCGTCCCGGCCCGCCCGGAACTCGAAGGACGTCGGCGGCATCAGATCGCCGGTGCGCAGCAGCTCGTCGGCGATGTACTCGGCGTACAACCACGCCATGGGAACGACCAGTTCACCACCGCCGGCGCCGTCCGCGCCGTCGGTGCCCTCGTGACCTGTGTGCGGCATTTCCTTCCTGCCCTTCCTCCGGTGCGTACGGTCGCCCGATCCCCGGTGACCCGCCCTCGCCCGGAACACGGATGAGGACAGCCCATTGCCCAACGAGGCCCACAGCAAGGCGCTTTGCCGAGGTTTGACCTGACCCCCGGTTTCGGTCCAGGTCGGCCGCGTCATCCGGCGGCTCTCGGTCGGGGCGCGGAGCGCGTCGTACGCCCGGAGACCTCACGGTACCGGCCGGAATGGCGAGGGCGCGCGCCGCTCGCGCCCCACCGGCCCCGCGGGTGTACGCGAGGGCCGGCGCGTCACGGTGGCGGGGCGTGAGAGTCTTCACAGCCGCCCGCGCGGGAGGGGCGATCCGGCCGTACCGGCGACGCGTCGGGGCACCGGATGGGTCAATGAGAGGACCCGCACCGTTTGGACGGAGAGTCGGCTTCATACCCATAGGCCCGTCACGGCAAGGTCGGTAAATACGACAGCCGTACTGACGTACCGACGCAGATCCCGAGGGGTGAGCCGATGATCGGACGCAGACACCAGGTGGCCCTGGCCCTGACCGCCGTCCTCACGGCGGCGGCCGCCTGCGCCCAGCAGGTCCGCCAGGACCCCGTCCGCGGCGGCGCCGCCGGGCCGCCCGCGGCGCGCGGCTTCACCCTCGTCGCCACCGGCGACATCCTCACCCACCCCGCCGTTCTCGAACGCGCCTCCTCGGACGCCTCCGGCGGCGGCTACGACTTCCGGCCCATGCTCTTCGGCGTCGAACCCCTCGTGCACGGCGCCGATCTGGCGCTGTGCCACCTGGAGGACGGCGCCGGCGGCGCGGCCCCGCTGTTCCCGCCGCAGCTCGCCCAGGACCTTGCCCTGACCGGCTACGACGGCTGTGCCACCGCCTCCGAACACGCCCTGGACAACGGCGCCGACGGCATCCGGGGCACCTTGGACACCCTGGACGCGGCGGGCCTCGCGCACACCGGCACCGCCCGCAGCGCGGAGGAGTCCCGGCGCCCGGCCCGGTACCGGGCCGGTTCCGCCGAGGTCGCGCAGCTGTCGTACACCTTCGGCACCGAGCAGCCGCTGCCGGACGGGCAGCCCTGGGCGCTCGCGCCGGTCGACGCCGACCGGATCATCGCCGACGCCCGCGCCGCCCGCAAGGCCGGCGCCGACGTGGTCGTCGTCTCCCTGCACTGGGGCTCGGGCGGCGACGACGCCCCCACCGAGGACCAGACGGCCCTCGCCCACAGGCTGACCGCCTCCGCCGACGGCCGGCGCCCGGACATCGACCTGATCCTCGGCTCCCACACCCATGTCCCGCAGCCGTACGAGAAGGTCAACGGCACTTGGGTGGTCTACGGCCTCGGCGATCAGATCCCCGGTGAACTGGACGGCGGCGACGGCTCCCGCGACCCGCGCGGCGACGAGTCCACCCTCGCCCGCTTCACCTTCGCCCCGCCCGCGCGCCCCGGCGAGCGCTGGCGGGTGACGCGGGCCGAGTTCGTGCCGCAGATGTACGACCTCGACGCCGGGCGCGTCGTCGACGTGGGCCGGGCCGTCGCCGGCGGGGCCGACCTCGCCGGGGTCCGCGAGCGGATCCGGGAGGTGGTGCTCAGCCGGGGCGCCGCCGCCGACGGCCTGGTCATGGGGGAGTGATCAGCCGGTGTGCCGCTCGGCCAGCGCCGAACGCTTGTAGGAGTAGGTGAAGTAGACCAGGCAGCCGAGCGCGAACCACACCGCGAACCGCACCCAGGTCTGCCACTGGAGGAAGGTGATCAGCCAGACCGAGAAGACGACACCCAGCGCGGGCACGAACGGCACCCACGGCGTGCGGAAGGCGCGCGGCAGGTCCGGGCGCCGCCTGCGCAGCACGATCACCGCCACGCACACCACCACGAACGCCAGCAGGATCCCGATGTTGGTCAGCTCGGCGGCCTCGCCGATCGGCAGGAACCCGGCGATGAGCGCCGAGGCCGCCCCGACGATCCAGGTCACCCGCGTCGGCACGTGCCGCGTCGGATGCGTCCTGGCGAACCAGCGGGGCAGCAGCCCGTCCCGCGACATCGAGAACCACACACGGGTCACGCCTAGCATGAACGTGAACATCACCGTGAGGATGCCGATGATGGCGCCCACCGCGATCACGTCCGCGAGGGCGTCGAGGCCCACCGACTTGAACGCCGTGCTGAACCCGCTCTCCTTGTCGATGTGCTTGTAGTTCTGCATACCGGTCAGTACCAGGCAGGCCGCCACGTACAGCACCATGGCGATGATCAGCGAGTAGATGATCGCCCTCGGCATGTGCCGCTGCGCGTCCTTCGACTCCTCGGCGGCCGTCGACATCGCGTCGTAGCCGAACACCGCGAAGAACACTGTGGCCGCGCCCGTGAAGGCGCCGCCGATCCCGTAGGGGAAGAACGGGTGGTAGTTCGCCTTGTCGATGTGGAACACCCCGACCCCGATCACCAGCAGCACCACCAGCACCTTCACCGCGACCACGATCGTCTCGAAGCGGGCCGCGCTGCGGATGCCGAGGTTGAGCAGCCAGGCGATCAGCAGGCAGAGCAGCACCGCGAACAGATCCACCCGGTGCCCGGCGCCGGTGCCGGGCGCGCCCATCATCCAGTGCGGCAGCTTCGCGCCCATCTGTTCGACCAGGAAGCCGAAGTAGCCGGAGATGCCGATCGCGACCACCGCCACGATCGCCGTGTACTCCAGGAGCAGGTCCCAGCCGATGAACCAGCCCGCGAACTCGCCGAGCACCGCGTAGCCGTAGGTGTACGCCGAGCCCGCCTTCGGGATCAGCCCGGCGAACTCGGCGTACGACAGCGCCGCGCACGCGCTCGCCGCCCCGGCGATCAGGAAGGACACCAGCACCGCGGGGCCGGCCGTGCCGTTGGCGACCGTACCGGCGAGGGTGAAGATCCCGGCGCCGATGATGCCGCCGACGCCGATCGCGGTGAGCTGCCACAGCCCGAGGGACCGCTCCAGCCGGGGCCCCTCGCCGACCTCCGTGTCCTCGATGTGCTCGATGGGTTTGCGGCGGAGAATGCCCTCACCCGCGCGGAGTCGTGCCATACGCCTCACCTCTTCGCCGACGGCAAACGGCTGACGGCGGATCATGATGGCTCAGGGGCGCCGTGCTGGGAAGGCGCCACGCACGGCCCAGGCCGGGGTCCACGCACGCGAGGACGGGCGGGCGGGCGGCCGCTCGGCGAGATGGGCGCGCAGCGCGGCGAGCCCCGGATGCGCGTTCGCCGCCTGCCACACCAGGGAGTGCGGATAGACCGGCGTCGGGTCGGTGAGCGGGATCCGCCGCAGATCGTGGCCCTGCGGCCAGACCAGCCGGATGCCCTCGGCGACCAGCGTGGCCAGCGACGCGGAGTCCGCGATCGTGTCGAGCAGCGCCTCCGAGCCGAAGTCGGGGCCCACCGAGTCGATGCTGAGCCCGAACTCGGCGGCCAGCGCCGCGTAATAGGCGGCCCACTCGGTGCCGGCCACCAGGCCCGGCATCCAGATCCGGTACCCCGCCAGCCGCGCCGGGGTCACTGCCCGGGCCCCGGCGAGCGGATGCCGCGGGCCGGTCAGCAGCTGTACCGGCTCGTCGAAGACCCGCGCCGCCCGCAACCCCTCGGGCAGCCGGGTGCCGACCGCGCGGAAGGTGGCGTCGATGGTGCCCGCGCGGACGGCGGCCACGGCCGTGTCGGCGTCGAACAGGGTCACCACGTCCAGGGCCGTCTCCGGATGCGCCCGGTGGAAGTCGCGCAGCAGCCCCGCCGGACCGAGCCGCGCCCCGACCACGTCGACGCGCAGCGCCCGTCGGCCGGGCCGCACCGAGGCCGCGGCCCGCTCCTCGGCCAGCAGCAGCTCGCGGGCGTGCGGCAGGAACGCCTGCCCGTCGATGGTCGGCCGCGCCCCGCGCGCCGTCCGCGTGAACAGCTGTACCCCCAACTCCTTCTCCAGCGCCGCGATCCGCTTGGACACGGCCTGCTGGGTGATGCCGAGGACGGCCGACGCCTCCTGGAACTGCCCGGTGTCGGCCACGGCGACGAAGGTGCGTACGGCCTTGAGGTCCACCCCGTCATCGTAGCCACCGCCCGACGCCGTACAACCCGTGGTTGTGGCGGGTATCGCCCCGGTTGTTTGATACGTGGCCCACCTGGTGGTTTTCATGTCCCCGGTCAACGGGAGGTTGTGCATGAAGCTGGGTCGGCGGTTCGGGTGGCTGTGGGCCGCGTACACGGTGAGCGCGCTCGGCACCTATCTCGCCTTCGACGCGTTCTCGGTGATCGCGGTCATCGCGCTGCACGCCGGGCCCGCCGAGGTGGCCCTGCTCGCCGCCATCGGCCCCGCCGTGGGCGCCGTACTGGCGGTGCCGCTCGGCCCCTGGGTGGAGTTCCGGCGCAAGCGGCCGGTGATGATCGCCATGGACCTCGTCCGCTGCGCCGCGCTGCTGACCCTCCCCGCCGCCTACGCCCTCGGCGGTCTCGGTCTCGGCCAGCTGCTCGCCGTCTCCGTGATCGTCGCCGCCGCCGACATCACCTTCAACGCGGCCTCGGGCGCCTTCCTGAAGACGCTCCTGCCCGCCGGCCGGCTGCTCACCGCGAACGCCCGGTTCGAGTCCACGAACTGGACCGCCCTCGTCCTCGGACCGCCCCTGGGCGGCGCCGCGATCGGCCTGTTCGGACCCGTGACGACCGTCCTGGCGAACGCCGTCAGCTTCCTGTTGTCCGCCCTCGGCCTGCGGGCCGTCGGTGACGGCGAGCCGCGCCCCGCACCCGCCGGCGCCGGACGCCTGCGCGCCGCCGACCTCGTCGAGGGCTGGCGGCACATCCTCACCAGCCCGGCCCTGCGGCCCCTGTTCCTCAACAACCTCGCCGCCAACGCCCTGATCATGGTCGCCGCACCCCAGCTGGCCGTCCTGATGCTCGGCCCGCTCGGCTTCACCCCCTGGCAGTACGGCCTCGCCTTCGCCGTGCCCTGCCTCGGCGGGCTCCTCGGGGCACGGCTGGCGCGCCCGCTGGTCGCCCGGTACGGACAGCAGGCGGTGCTGCGCGCCGCGAGCGCCCTGCGCGTCGTCTGGCCCGTGGGGCTGGCCTTCGTCCGGCCCGGAGCGCCCGGTCTGCTGCTGGTGATGGTCCTGGAGTTCGGGGTGATCACCTGCTCGGCCGTCTACAGCCCGGTGTACGCCACCCGCCGCCTGGAGCGCACCCCCGACGACCGGGTCGCCCGCACCCTGTCCGCCTGGTCGGTCTCCGGCAAGGCCACCACGGCCGCGCTGACCGCCCTGTGGGGGCTGCTGGCGAGCCTCACCGGTCCGCGTGCCGCCATCGCCGCCGCCGGTGTCCTGCTGCTCGCCACCCCGCTGCTGCTCCTGCGCGAGCCTCGCGAGCCCCGCGAGGCTACGGAACGACCGTCACCGGCCAGCGTCCCGCCTTCACCAGCCGCACCGCCACCGACCCGATGATCCGGTGCCCGGCCTGCTCCGAGGCGCCCACCACCACCGCGTCCGCCTTCAGCTGCTCGGCGGCCGTCACCAGTCCGGCGTAGGGGTCGCCGCGGAAGGTGTGGAACTCCCAGCGCACCTCGAATATCCCGCGGACCCGCTCGGCCGCCTCCCGGATCTGCGTCACCAGATCCTCGGCGATCTCGTCGGCGGTCTCCATCACCGGCGCCCCGAGCGCCGCCCCGGCCGCCAGCACCGGCTGCACGTACACCACCGCGAGCAGGGCGTGCTGCCGCCGGGCCAGACCGCCGGCGTACGCGGCGGCCCGCATCGAGGAGTCGGAGCCGTCCACCCCGACCAGGATCACCTTCGGCCCGTCCGTGCCCCGCTCGAACCGCTGGGCGTGTTCTTCGTGCTGCTCCGTCACGCCCCGAGGCTATCGGAACGGCCGCTTCCCGTGGACCGGCGGGACGCGCCCGGACCGCGCCTCGACGCGCGCATCCCCCGCCCCCCTCCCTACAGTCGGAACCATGACCGCCACCGCGGAGCCCGCCGCGCGCAGGGACGGTACGGGGGCGCGTCCCCCGGACGGCGGTGGGCGGCTTGGATGGGTGCCCGAGGCCTTCGGAGGGCTGTTCGCCGGGCTGGGGCTGCTGTGCGCGGCGATCGCCCTGATCGAGCCGTTGCGCCGGCTGCTGCGTCCGCTCGTCCGGGGCATCGACCTGCTGCTGGTCCCCATCAGCGCCAATCTCGCCTACGCGGTCTTCCTGTTCCTGCTGGCCGGGGCCACCGCCGCCCGCAAGAGGATCGCCTGGTGGCTGGTCGTCGTCTATCTCGGCCTGCTCGTCCTCACCGACGCGCTCGGCCTCGCCCTCGGCCTGTACGCCCAGTCGCTGCCCTCCTTGATCCCCTGCGGCCTGCTGCTGGTCCTGCTGCTCGTCGCCCGCCGCGAGTTCTACGCCGCCTCCCGCCGCGGCGCGGTGTGGCGGGCCCTCGCCGTCCTGCTCGCCGGGCTCGCCGCCGCCATCCTGGTCGGCTGGGGCCTGGTCCTGCTGTTCCCGGGCACCCTGCCGGCCGACGAGCACCTGGCCTGGGCCGCCGACCGGGTCTGCGGCGGGCTGGTCTCCAGCAGCTCCTTCTCCGGACACCCGCCCCGCGAGGTCACCTTCGTGCTCGGTCTGCTCGGCGCCCTCGCCCTGCTCAACGCCGCCGCCGCGCTGTTCCGTTCACAGCGCCTGGAGGCCGCCCTGCACGGCGACGAGGAGGCCCGCATCCGCGACCTGCTCAAGGCGTACGGCGACCGCGACTCCCTCGGCTACTTCGCCACCCGCCGCGACAAGGCCGTCGTCTTCTCGCCCAGCGGCAAGGCCGCCGTCACCTACCGCGTCGAGGCCGGGGTGTGCCTGGCCAGCGGCGACCCGGTCGGCGACCCGGAGGCCTGGCCGCACGCCATCGCCGCCTGGCTGGACCTGGCCCGCCGCTACGCATGGGCGCCCGCCGTGATGGGCGCCTCCGAGGACGGCGCCCGCGCCTACGCCCGCGCGGGGCTCGGCGCCCTCCAGCTCGGTGACGAGGCGATCCTGCACGTCGCCGGGTTCGACCTGGACGGCCGGGACATGCGCGTCACCCGACAGGCCGTGCACCGGGTCCGCCGCACCGGCGCCACCTGCCGCATCCGCCGCCACGCCGCGCTCGGCGAACGGGAGATGGAGGAGATCGTCGACAAGGCGGACGCCTGGCGCGACACCGAGACCGAGCGCGGCTTCTCCATGGCCCTGGACCGGCTCGGCGACCCCGCCGACGGCGACTGCCTGCTCGTCGAGGCCTGCGGCGAGGACCGCAGGCTTCTCGCGCTGCTCTCCTTCGTGCCCTGGGGCACCGACGGCGTCTCCCTGGACCTGATGCGCCGCGACCGCGCCGCGCCCAACGGCGTGGTGGAGTTCATGGTCGCCGAACTGTGCGAGGCCGCACCCAAGTTGGGCATCCGCAGGATCTCCCTGAACTTCGCCGTCTTCCGCTCGGTCTTCGAGGAGGGCGCCCGCATCGGCGCCGGGCCCGTCCTGCGGCTGTGGCGCCGGCTGCTGCTGTTCTTCTCCCGCTGGTGGCAGCTGGAGGCCCTCTACCGCTCCAACGCCAAGTACCACCCCGAGTGGTACCCGCGCTTCATCTGCTACGGCGAGACCGCCTCCCTCGCCCGCATCGGCCTGGCCTCCGGCATCGCCGAGGGCTTCGTCTCCGTACCGTCCCTGCGCACCCTGTGGGGCAAGGGGCACCGCGGGAGTGGCCCGCGGCCCGCGCCCCCGGCCCCGCAGCTCGCGCCCGCGACCGCCCCCGGCACCGGCGCCGCGCCCGCCACCCCGGACGCCGGTCTGCCCGACCAGGTCCGCGTCCGTCGCCGGACGCTGGAGCGGCTGCGCGCCGAGGGCACCGATCCCTACCCCGTCGGCGTCCGCCCCCCGACCCACGCCCTCGCCGACGTCCCGCCCGACGAGCAGGTCACCGTCGCCGGGCGGATCATGCTGGTCCGCGACCTCGGCGGCATCGTCTTCGCCGTGCTGCGCGACTGGTCCGGCGACCACCAGATCGCCCTCACCCGCGACCGCTGCGGCCCCGCGCTGCGCCGCTTCACCGCCGACGCCGACATCGGCGACCACATCACCGTCACCGGCGAGAGCGGTCTCAGCGACCGGGGCGAGCCCACCGTCTTCGCCACCGCCTGGCAGCTCACCGGCAAGTGCCTGCGCCCGCTGCCCGACAAGCGCCGGGGCCTGACCGACCCCGAGGCCAGGGTCCGGCTGCGCCACCTCGACCTGGTCACCCGGCCCGCCGCCCGCGCCGTGCTGCGCGCCCGCTCCGCCGCCGTGGGAGCCCTGCGCCAGGGGCTGCTGAGCCGCGGCTACGTCGAGGTCGAGACCCCGGTGCTCCAGCAGATCCACGGCGGCGCCAACGCCCGCCCCTTCACCACCCACAGCAACGCCTACGACCTCGACCTGTACCTGCGCATCGCCCCCGAGCTGTACCTCAAACGCCTGTGCGTCGGCGGCCTGGAGAAGGTCTTCGAACTCGGCCGCACCTTCCGCAACGAGGGCGCCTCACCCAAGCACAACCCCGAGTTCACCATGCTGGAGGCGTACCAGGCGTACGCCGACTACGACGTGATGCTCGACCTCGCCCGCGAACTGATCCAGGGCGCCGCCGTCGCCGCCCACGGCGCCCCGGTGGCCCGCAGGGGCAGCGAGGAGTACGACATCTCCGGGCGCTGGCCGGTGCAGACCGTGTACGGCGCCCTGTCCGGGGCCCTCGGCGAGGAGATCGGCCCCGGCACCGAACTGCTGCGCCTGCACCGGCTGTGCGACCGCGCCTCGGTGCCGTACACGGCGGACGACGGACCCGCCGACGTCGTCCTGGAGATGTACGAGCGGCTGGTCGAGGCGCGCACCCGACTCCCCACCTTCTACAAGGACTTCCCGACCGCCGTCTCCCCGCTGACCCGGCAGCACCGCGCCGACCCCCGGCTCGCCGAACGCTGGGACCTCGTCGCCTTCGGCATGGAACTGGGTACCGCCTACTCCGAGTTGACCGACCCGGTCGAACAACGCCGCAGGCTCACCGAGCAGTCGCTGCGGGCGGCCGGCGGGGACCCGGAGGCCATGGAGCTGGACGAGGACTTCCTCCAGGCCCTCGACTACGCGATGCCCCCGACCGGCGGCCTCGGCCTCGGCGTCGACCGGCTGGTCATGTTCCTCACCGGCCTCCCGATCCGGGAGACCCTGCCGTTCCCGCTGGTGCGCCACCGCTGAGCCGCAGCCACCGACCGTCCGGCGCCCGCCCCGGCCGCCGGCACCGGGGCGGGCGAGGCCGCCCCGCCAACTCGGCTGGCGTCCCTGCCCGTTGCCGTGCCGGCCGAAAGACCGCCAGAGCCGCCTCCGGAAGGTTCCGCGCAGGCGCCCCCGCTGGTCCGACCGGGTGGAAATACCGCCCGCATGCCGCGCCGTTGCGGTGCGCCGACGCCTTGTGGGGCGACTGATGAGTCATGCAGAAAGATCAGTTGTTCACACGCCGTCGTCTGCTCCTCGCCGGTGCCGCCGCCCTCGGCGCAGCGGGCACGGCGGGACTCGTCGTGGCGCAGGACGGCGAGGAGGCCGTACGGGCCGCCGCCCCCGCCCCCGCGCCCGTCCCCGGGCCCCAGGCCCGTCAGGCGCCCCTGAAGTCCTCCGCCTTCCGGCTCCGGCCGCTCACCGGGGGCGGCCCGCCGCGCTCCGCGCCGCGCAAGCTGAAAGTGCGCACCGAACCGATTTTCCGGATCTCCGAACGTGGCCGGCAGATGATGCTGACCTTCGACGACGGCCCCAACCCCGATTACACCCCGCACATCCTGGACACCCTCGCCAAGCACGGCGTACGCGCGATGTTCTTCCTGTGCGGCGAGTGCGTCGAGGCCAATCCGCACCTGGTGGCCCGGATGGCGGAGGAGGGCCATGTCGTCGGCAATCACACCTGGACGCATCCCCTGCTGACCACCCTCGACCGCTCGGAGATCAAGTCCGAGATGGAACGCACCAGCCACATCATCGAGAAGACCTACGGCGAGCCGCCGCAGTGGTTCCGCGCCCCCTACGGCGCCTGGAACAAGGCCGCCTTCCAGCTCGGCGCCGAGATGGGCATGGAGCCGATGGCCTGGACGATCGACACCACCGACTGGGACACGCCGGGCACCGACGTCATCATCGACCGGGTGGAGAGCGGCGCCGCGCCGGGCGTGGTGATCCTCTCGCACGACGCCGGGGGCGACCGTTCGCAGACCGTGGAGGCCATCCAGGTGTGGCTGCCCTATCTGCTCGACAGCGGATACCGCCTCACGGTGCCGAACCGGCGCGTCTGATCCCCGCCCGACCGCCCGCCGGGCCGCGGTGGTTCAGGCGACCGCGACCAGGCGGGCGAAGACGACGACATTGCCGTCGTAGCCGTTCTGCTTGGAGAAACCGCCCCCGCAGGTGATCACCCGCAACTCCGGGGCGCCCTTCGAGCCGTACACCCGGTCGCCGGGGAACTGGGCCTTGGAGAAGACCTCGACGCCGTAGACCTCGAACACCGCGGTCCTGCCGTCCTTGCGCAGGACCTCGACGCGGTTGCCCTTCTTCAGCGCCCCGAGGCCGTAGAACACGGCGGGGCCCTGCTGGTTGTCGACATGGCCGACGATGACGGAGGTGCCCTTCTCGCCGGGGGAGACCGCGCCGGTGAACCAGCCCGCCAGATCCGGGACTTCGGGCGGCGGCGCGCTCACCGCGCCGGTCGGGTCGAGGCCCACGGGCGTGACCGGCGCGTCCACGTGGATCGCCGGGATGCGCACCCGGTCGGCCGCGGAGAACGCCAGCGGCACGGGCGCGGTGGGCAGCGGGCTCTGCGGGGCGCGGGTGTCCGGGGCCGCCGCCGAGGCGGGCTGCGGCGGCCCGACGTCGAACTCGCCCGAGCCGTTGCGGATGAGGGCCAGACCGGAGAGCAGCAGCAGCGCCATCACGCCCCAGGGGGCGCGCCGCCGCCGTCGTTCGGCGTCGTCCTCGTCCTCCTCGGCGAGCCGGGGTGGCTGGTACAGCCGGGGCGCGGACATGCGCCGTCCCCTCTCGAACCGTCGGTCGTCCGCTGCGTTGCGCATGGGAAAAAGCTAAGTCCCGCGCGCACGAGCGGCGACGGGCCGAGTGGCGAACGGGTGGCCCCGCACCCTCGTGGTGCGCCATCCGAGTTGCCGTTCCCAGGAATTTTCTGACGGTCCGTGACCTGCGGCTATATCGGATTGTCAGGTTGTCGTGCGGAGTGTCGGATCACCAGGACGGAGCATTCTCGACATGCGGGCGTGTTCCGTTCACCCGAGGGTCTTGGCTGGGAGGTGCTTTCTCGCCGATCGACCGGGGACGGGCCCCGGGGTGCCTTCCGCGGAGGATCACATGCGAAACCAACGCGCCCTGGCGGCCGCGTGCACCGCGGTGGCCGTGCTCGGGCTCGCCGCTCCCGTGGCCGTCGCGGACGGCATGGGCAACGGGGCCGGCACCACGGGAGGCACGGGCACCGGCTCGGGCACCATCGTCGGACCGGGCACCGGCGTCGGCAACTTCGGGAACGGCAATGCCGGAATCGGCGGCGTCGGAGGGAATGCCGGAATCGGTGGCGGGGGCGGCGGGGGCGGGAACCCCGGCAATGGCGGCGGGGGCGGCGGAGGCGGAAACTTCGGGAACGGAAACGGGAACGGAGGTGGAAACGGAGGCGGGAACAGAGGCGGGAACTTCGGGAACGGGAACGGCAACTTCGGGAACGGCAACGGGAATTTCAACGGAAACGGCGGCTTCAGCGGAAACGGCCGTTTCGAGGGCCACTTCAACGGCACCATCAGCGGCAACGGCCGGATCAGCGGCAACGGCAGGGGCGACGACTTCGGCAGAGGGGACGACTTCGGCCGGGGCGACGACTTCGGCCGGGGCGACGACTTCGGACCCGGCGACCACGGGCTCGGCGGCGACAACGGGCTGCGCGGCATCGTCGTCTCCCCGAGCGTGGTCGCGGCCGGGGGCCGGCTGACGGTCACCGTGCAGGGCTGCCGGCGCGGCGGCGAGATGGCCTCCCGCGCCTTCCGCACCGCCCCGCTGACGCCGCTCCGCGACGACACCGCGCGCGGCGTCGTCTACGTCAACCGCAACGCTCGCGCGGGCCGGTACGACCTCTCCGTGCGCTGCGACGCCCGCACCATCACCCGGCCCCGTGCCTTCACGGTGATCGGCGGGGTCAACGGCGGGCTCGGCGGCAGCAGGACCAGCGGCGCGACGACCGCGGACATGGCCATCGGCGGCGGTCTGGTCGGCGTGGCCCTGATCGGCTGCGGGGCCTACTGGCTGCGCCGCAGGGGCGAGCGGCGCGCCTGAACCTGAGTCCGACGGGACCCGTAGGGGAAGACCCGGACGGGAGAACCCGGAGAACGCCCGGACCGGCGGCCACTGTGCGCGGGCCGCCGGTCCGGGGCTTCACCCTCCGGGCAGTCGGCTGTCCGGACCGGTCAGCTCGTGATGCCCGGAAACAGATTCAGGAACGGTTCCGCGGTCACGGCGATGCCCCGGCTGTAGGGGGCGTCCAGGTCCCAGATCAGGAACAGCATGAAGGCGATGGTCGCGGAGAACAGCCCGGCCAGGATCAACTCCCGCATGGTGCGCCGGATCTGGAGCGCGAACACCATGCCGACGGTGATCACCGCACCGGTGAGCAGCCCCCACCACACCACCGACGGCATGGTGGCGCCCGTGGAGTCCGCGCGCGCGTTGCGCGCCTGGTCCGCGGCGGCCATCTGGTCCAGCAGCGGCTGGTACGCCTGTGCCTCGAAGTCGTTCTTCGGCTGGTAGTCGGTGACGTCCGCGCGGACCTTCTGGAGCAGCGCGGTCCCGTGGTCGGTGACACGCTCCTGGCGCGCCATCGTGGGCCACTCGGTGTGCACGACATAGCTGACATAGGAGTTGACATCGGCGCGGATGAGGTCCCGTGTCTGGGGCGGGTAGACCCGCACCCGCTCCGAGATCTCGTGCAGCGCCTGCGCCTCGGACTGCGCGTAGTTCTGGGCCGAGTCACGCGCCTCCCACACGCCCGCGATGGCCAGACCCAGGACGATCGCGTAGATGACGCCGATCCACATCGTCATGTACTCGATGACGTCCGGGGTCTCGCTGGGGTCCTCGTCCTCGGGTGCCCGCCGGTGCCGTACGAAGGTCACGAGGACCACCACGACACAGGCCCCGAGCATCCCGAGGACGAGAACAAGCCAATCCGACAACGGTTTACCTCCAGAGGTGAGCGCCCCGGCGGGTCAGCGCGGGCGCAGGGCCACGACGGCGACGATCGCGGGTACGGCGATGAGCAGGACGTAGGTGACGGGCGCGGTGTGGCCCGGTGCGGGCCGGGCGGCCGGATGCGGGTGGTACGCCGGGAAGCTCACCGGCGCCAGTGCCGGCCGCGGCGTTGGTTTCGGTTTCGGTTTCGCCACGGGCTTCGGCGCCGGTACGGGCTTCGGCGCGGGCGGGGGAGTGGGGGTGGGCGTCGGCCGGGGCGCGCGGACGGGCGGCGCGGGCTTCGGCGTGGGCCGCGGCCTGGGCGCGGGCGGCGGAGGCGGGGTCGGCGTAGGAGTGGGTGTCGGGGTGGGCGTAGGGGTCGGCGTCGGCGGCGGGGTGGGCGGGCACGTCGGCGGGGGCGGTGGTGGTGGGCAGTGCCGGTGCGGCGGCCGGTGGTGGCGCGGCGGAGCGGGCCAGTGGTGACGGCCGCCGGAGAGGGTCACCGAGACGCCCCCCGCGGCGACCGAGGCACCGTCTGCCGGGGCCCGGGGACCGTCGGCGACGCCGGCACCGGCGAACGCCTCCCGCGTACCGCCCCGGAAGGCGTAGGCGCCGCCTGCGAAGGCCGGCGTACCGCCCCCCGAGACCGACACCGAGACATCGCCCGCCGAGGCCACCGCCACCGTGCCGTCCGGCCCGGTGGAGGCGTACGCGCAGGCGTCGGCCGACGCGTGGCCGACCGGGCAGCCCGTCAGCGCGCAGGCCAGCGCCAGCAGGGCCAACACCCGTGGAGCGGGCGCGCGTCGGGTCACGTGGAGTCCATGCACCCGAAGATCATGGGTCCCGCGGAGCGGCCGGAACCCCCACTGCGGCGGTATTGGTCCGAAGGAGGGATAAAGCCGATCAGCGGTTTGACGATCGGATGAGTCCGACATGGCCGAAAAGGCACTGCCGTTCGACCCCCGCACCGCGCGACGACGCCACCGGGCCGTCAAACGCGGGACCCCTCGGGATGTCACTCGTCCCGACGGTGTGCGGTGGACCGCGGTCGACGCGATCCGCGGCCCCAAAAGGTCACCGAGCGGGGTCGGTTGGGCACTTCCCGCAGGCAGTGACCGGGAACGGATGGTCAATTTCCGGTTCAGGTCGCTCCTTTGGCGGGCGATCAGTAGCCTCAGCTCGAACACCGGATCGCCTACGTCCACATCCCCGCCTTGGAGCGATAATGGAGCGTCCCGCCTGGGCCCCACGCAGCATCGACATCTCGGTGCCGAGCGTCTCGCGCATCTACGACTACTACCTGGGCGGTTCGCACAACTTCGAGGTCGACCGGCAGGCCGCCCGCAAGGCCATGGACTTCATGCCGGGGCTGCCCAAGACGATGCAGGCCAACCGGGCCTTCCTGCGCCGGGCCGTACGCTTCGCCGGCCAGGAGGGCATTACCCAGTTCCTGGACATCGGCTCCGGCATCCCGACGTACGGCAATGTCCACGAGGTGGCCCAGGCCGCCGTCCCCGGCGCGCATGTCGTCTACGTCGACCACGATCCGGTCGCCGTCGCGCACAGCCAGGCCGTGCTCGCGGGCAACGAGAACGCGGACGTGGCCGCGGCGGATCTGCGCAAGCCGCAGGAGATCCTCGCCAGCCCCGAAGTCGAGCGGCTGATCGACCTGAACCGGCCAGTCGCCCTCCTCCTCGTTGCCATACTGCATTTCGTGGAAGACGCGGACGACCCCTACGGCGCGGTTGCCGAGCTGCGCGAGGCGCTCGCGCCCGGCAGCATGCTGATCCTCACCCACGCCTCGTACGAGGGAATTCCCGTGTCCGCGGAGCGGGCCGAGGGTGCGGTGGACGTATACAAGGACATTCGCAACCCGCTGATCATGCGCTCGCGCGACGAGGTCGCGCGGTTCTTCGAGGGGTACGACATGGTGGAACCCGGACTGGTGCCGATGCCGCTCTGGCGCCCGGAATCCGCGCCGGAGGACGAGGATCCGTTCGCCTTCGCCGGATACGCCGGCGTGGGGCGTACGGCGTGAACGCGGAACCGGACGGCCCGGAGGACAGACTGCGCCGGCTGACGACGATCTGGAGCCGGGCGCTGTACCCGGTGACCTCGACGTCGCTCACCCGTGCCGAGTTCGAGGAACAACTCCTGCCACTCGCACGCCGGTTGAGCGAACTGCTGCGGACCCGCAGCTTCGACGCGGAGGCGGCGAAGGCGGTGGGCGCCGCCCTGGTCGAGGCGCACTGCACCGATCCCGAGGCGCTCGCGCGCACCCTGGACTGCGTGGACGCCTACCTGGTGCTCTACTGCGGCGGGGACGGCCCGCAGGACGAACTGCGCATGCGTTCCTCGCGGTTGCAGCACGCGATGGCCGCGGGCTACGCGCACGCGCTGCGCCGCCGTACCCTCGCCGAGCAAGAGGCCATCGCCCAGGCCGCGTTGCGTGCCCAGGGCGTGGTGGCGCAGGCGCTGCACGCGAGCGAGGCCAGGTTCCGCGCGGTCTTCGAGGGCGCCGCCATAGGGATCGGCATCGCCGACCTGGACGGCCACATCCTCCAGGTCAACGAGGCGCTGCTGCGCATGTTCGGGCTCACCCAGCAGTCGCTGCGCGGGCGCCGGGTGCAGGACTGGACGCACCCCGACGACGCCCCGCAGACCTGGCGGCTCTACGACGAGCTGGTCCGCGGCGAGCGCGAGCACTACCACCTGGAGAAGGCCTTCAACCGGCCCGACGGCACGGTGCTGTGGACCAATCTCACGGTCTCCCTGCTGCGCGACGCCGACGGCAGCCCGCAGTACCAGCTCGCGCTCATGGAGGACACCACCGAGCGCCGGCTGCTCAACCTGCGGCTGCGGTACGAGGCGACGCACGACGCGCTCACCGGCCTGCCCAACCGCACGCTGTTCTTCGAGCGGCTGGAGAAGGTCCTCGCCGCCGGGGACGGCCAGCGCTTCGGGCTGTGCTACCTCGACCTGGACGGCTTCAAGACGATCAACGACAGCCTCGGCCACGCGGCCGGCGACCGGCTCCTGGTGGAGGTCGCCGACCGCCTCCAGTCCTGTGCGACCGCGCCCGGCGAGATGGTCGCCCGGCTCGGCGGCGACGAGTTCGTGGCGCTGACCACCGGGCCCGGCACCGAGCGCACCGTGGACGAGCTGGCCGAACGGATCATGAACGCGCTGGTCACCCCGATCAGCATCGACGGCCGGGACCTGCTGGTGCGCGGCAGCCTCGGCATCGTGGAGGGCCCGGCGGGCGAACGCACGGCCGCCGAGGTGCTGCGCAGCGCGGACATCACCATGTACCGGGCCAAGTCGGCGGGCGGCAACCGCTTCGAGCTGGCCGACCCGGAGGCGGACGCCCGCGCCATCACCCGGCACGGCCTGACCACGGCGCTGCCCGCGGCCCTGGAACGCGGCGAGTTCTTCATCGAGTACCAGCCGCTGGTGCACCTCGGCGACGGCAGTGTGCGCGGCGCCGAGGCGCTGGTGCGCTGGCTGCACCCGCAGCACGGCGTGCTCGGCCCCGACCGCTTCATCCCGCTCGCCGAGCACACCGGGCTGATCGTGCCGCTCGGCCGCTGGGTCCTGGAGGAGTCGATCCGGCAGGCCCGCGCCTGGCGGGAGCGGCACGGCGGCCAGGACGCCGGGCCGCTGCGGATCAACGTCAACCTGTCGCCGTGCCAGCTCAGCCACCCCGGTCTGGTCCAGGACACGGTGGACATCCTCGAACGCGCGGGCGTCACCCCCGACGCCCTGTGCCTGGAGGTCACCGAGTCCGCGCTCATCGGCGCCGACGACGATCTGCTCAAACCCCTGCGCAGGCTCGCCGAGATGGGCGTGGACATCGCCTTGGACGACTTCGGCACCGGCTACTCCAACCTGGCCAACCTGCGCCGCCTCCCGGTGAGCGTCCTCAAACTGGACCGCTCCTTCACCCAGGGCATGCAGCAGTTCCCCGCCGACCCCGTGGACCTGAAGATCGTCGAGGGCATCGTCACCCTCGCCCACAGCCTCGACCTCGCCGTCACCGTCGAGGGCGTGGAAACCGGCGCCCAGGCCGAACAACTCCGCGTCCTGGGCTGCGACACGGCCCAGGGCTGGTACTACGCCCGCCCCGGCCCACCGGAGCGGCTGCATGAACTGGCGTTGGCGGACGCGACGGGGTGATCGCGGGGTGTGGTGGGGCACAGCGGGGTGGGAGGGCGCAGCCCCACCAGGGCGCGGGGAGCCACGCGCCGAGCCACAGCGCCACCCGCACCCGGCGAGGGCGCTACCGGGGCAGGCGCAATCCCGCCCCGAACGCCCTCACCGCTCCAGCAGCATCCGCTGCAGCTCCCGCGCCGCCCTCGGCGGATCCACATCACTGCGGTGCGCCAGCGCGATCACCCGGTCCAACCCCGGCCGGGCGAGCGGAGTGACGCGCAACCCCAAGCCCGCCCTGGTCGCTACCATCCGGGGTACGACCGCCACCCCCAGCCCCGCCCGCACGAACCCCAGCACCGCGTCCATCTCACCCCCCTCGACCGCGAACTCCGGCTCGAACCCGGCGGAGCGGCACGCCGCGACGGTCAGTTCCCGCAGGTCGTACCCGTGCCGGAACATCACCAGGCGCTCCCGCTCCAAGTCCGCGATGTGCACGACCCGCCCGCCCCGGCCGGGCGCCGGCGCGTCCGGGGAGGAGACGACGACCAGGTCCTCGCGCAGCACCTCCCGTGTGGTCAGCGCGGGCGACGGCGACGGCAGCGGCAGCACGATCAGCGCGAGGTCCAGCGCGCCGCGGGCCAGTTCCCGCACCAGGTCGTGCGAGCCGCCCTCCTCGATCATCAGCCGGATGCCCGGGTAGCGGTCGTGGAAGGTGCGCAGCACATCCGGCAGCAGGCCCGTGCACAGGCTCGGCGTCGCACCGAGCCGCACCCGGCCGCGTCGTAGCTGCACCAGCTCCTGCACCTCCTGCCGCGCGGTGTCCGCGTCCGCGAGGATCCGTCGGGCCAGCGGCAGCAGCGCCTCGCCCGCGTCGGTGAGCGTGATGTTGCCCCGCGCGCGCAGGAACAGATCCGCGCCCAGCTCCCGCTCCAGCGCCTTGATCTGCTGCGACAGCGATGGCTGTGCCACATGCACCAGCTCGGCGGCATGGGTGAAGTGCCGGGTCTCGGCGACGGCCACGAAATACTGGAGCTGCTGGAGCTGCATACAGCAACGATAGCGCGAGCCTATGGAAACGAGCCGCACCATGTCTTGGACCGATCGGGACGTCCGGCCCTAGCGTGCTGTTCCATGGCTCTGGCAACGCGGACGGACCGACGGCCGTCCATGGCGCGCACGATGTGGGACTCCTCCGTCGGCAAGAAGACGGTGATGGCCGTCAGCGGTCTGATCATGCTGCTCTACTTGGTGGCGCACATGATCGGAAACCTGAAGATCTACTTCGGGGCGGGCGAGTTCAACCACTACGCCCACTGGCTGCGCACCATCGGCGAACCCTTCATGCACTACGAGTGGACGCTCTGGCTCATCCGGGTCGTACTCGTCGTCGCCGTGGTCGCCCACGCCACCTCCGCGTACCAGCTCAGCCGCCGCGACATCAGGGCGCGGCCCAGCAAGTACGTCCACTCCAGGCCCCGGGCGAGCTACGCCACGCGCACCATGCGCTGGGGCGGGATCATCCTCGGGCTGTTCATCGTCTGGCACATCCTGGACCTGACCACCGGCACCGTGCACTCCGGCGGCTTCCAGCCCGGCCACCCGTACCAGAACGTCGTGGACACCTTCTCCACCTGGTACGGCGACGTGATCTACATCGTCGCGATGCTCGCGCTCGGCCTGCACATCCGGCACGGCTTCTGGAGCGCCGCCCAGACCCTCGGCGTCGGCAGCCGCGCCCGCGACCGCGCCCTGAAGACCGCCGCCAACGTCCTCGCGCTGCTGCTCACGGCCGGCTTCATCGCCGTACCCGTGGGCGTCATGACCGGAGTGGTGAGCTGACATGACCGACTACCTGAACTACACGACCGGCGAACCCGTCGCCGACACCAAGGCCCCCTCCGGCCCGATCCACGAGCGCTGGGACACCCGCCGCTTCGAGGCCAAGCTGGTCAACCCCGCCAACCGGCGCAAGCACACGGTCATCGTGGTGGGCACCGGCCTCGCCGGCGGCTCCGCGGGCGCGACCCTGGCCGAACAGGGCTACCACGTCGTCCAGTTCTGCTACCATGACTCCCCGCGCCGCGCCCACTCCATCGCCGCGCAGGGCGGCATCAACGCCGCGAAGAACTACCGCAACGACGGCGACTCGGTCCACCGGCTGTTCTACGACACCGTCAAGGGCGGCGACTTCCGCGCCCGCGAGTCCAACGTCGCCCGCCTGGCACAGATCTCGGTGCAGATCATCGACCAGTGCGTGGCGCAGGGCGTGCCCTTCGCCCGCGAGTACGGCGGTCTGCTCGACACCCGCTCCTTCGGCGGCGTCCAGGTCTCCCGCACCTTCTACGCCCGCGGCCAGACGGGCCAGCAACTGCTGCTCGGCGCCTACCAGGCCCTCAGCCGGCAGATCGCCGCCGGCAACGTGGAGTTGCACTCGCGCACCGAGATGCTGGACCTGATCGTCGTGGACGGGCGGGCGCGCGGCATCGTGGCCCGCGACCTGATCACGGGGCGTATCGACACGTACTTCGCGGACGCGGTCGTACTCGCCTCCGGCGGCTACGGCAACGTCTTCTACCTGTCGACCAACGCCATGAACTCCAACGCGACCGCGATCTGGCGGGCGCACCGGCGCGGCGCCTACTTCGCCAATCCCTGCTTCACCCAGATCCACCCGACGTGCATCCCGCGCACCGGCGAGCACCAGTCCAAGCTCACCCTGATGAGCGAGTCGCTGCGCAATGACGGCCGGATCTGGGTGCCCAGGGCCAAGGGCGACGACCGCCCGCCGAACCGCATCCCCGAGGAGGAGCGCGACTACTACCTGGAGCGCATCTACCCCTCCTTCGGCAACCTGGTCCCGCGCGACATCGCCTCCCGCGCCGCGAAGAACGTCTGCGACGAGGGCAGGGGCGTCGGCCCCGGCGGCCAGGGCGTCTACCTGGACTTCGCCGACGCGATCCGGCGGATGGGCCGGGCGGCCGTGGAAGCCAAGTACGGCAACCTCTTCGACATGTACCAGCGGATCACCGACGAGGATCCGTACGAGGTGCCGATGCGCATCTACCCGGCCGTGCACTACACGATGGGCGGACTGTGGGTCGACTACGACCTCCAGACCACCGTCCCCGGCCTGTTCGCCATCGGCGAGGCCAACTTCTCCGACCACGGCGCGAACCGCCTCGGCGCCTCCGCCCTGATGCAGGGCCTCGCCGACGGCTACTTCGTGCTCCCGGCCACCATCAACGACTACCTGGCCCGCAACCCCCACCAGGACCCGGTCACCTCCGAACACCCCGTCGTACAAGAGGTGCTGGCGGAGACCGAGGACCGGCTCAACCTGCTGCTCGCCGTCGGCGGCGACCGCACTCCGGACTCCTTCCACCGCGAACTGGGCGAAGTCATGTGGGAGTTCTGCGGCATGGCCCGCACCGACGAGGGCCTGCGTAAGGCACTGGAACGCATCCCGCAGATCCGCGAGGAGTTCTGGCGCCGCATCAAGGTCCCCGGCACCGGCGAGGAGTTCAACCAGTCGCTGGAGAAGGCCAACCGCATCGTCGACTACCTGGAACTCGCCGAACTCATGTGCCTCGACGCCCTGCACCGCGCCGAGTCCTGCGGCGGCCACTTCCGCGAGGAGTCCCAGACCCCGGACGGCGAAGCCGCCCGCCGGGACGAGGAGTTCGCCTACGCGGCCGCCTGGGAGTTCGCCGGTACGGGTTCCGCTCCCGTCCTGCACAAGGAAGACCTCGTCTTCGAGTACGTCCACCCCACCCAGCGGAGCTACGCATGAAGCTCACCCTGCGCGTCTGGCGGCAGAAGAACGCCGACGCCGACGGCACGATGTCCACGTACGAGGTGGACGGCATCTCGCCCGACATGTCCTTCCTGGAGATGCTGGACGTCCTCAACGAGCAGCTCATCCTCTCCGGCGAGGACCCGGTCGCCTTCGACCACGACTGCCGCGAGGGCATCTGCGGCGCCTGCTCCCTGGTGATCAACGGCGACGCGCACGGGCCCGAGCGCACCACCACCTGCCAGCTGCACATGCGGTCCTTCGAGGACGGCGACACCATCGACATCGAGCCGTGGCGGGCCGCCGCGTTCCCGGTGATCAAGGACTTGGTGGTCGACCGGTCCGCGTTCGACCGGATCATCCAGGCCGGCGGCTACGTCACCGCGCCGACCGGGTCCGCACCCGAGGCGCATGCCACGCCGGTGCCGAAGGCCGACGCCGACTTCGCGTTCGAGCACGCCGAGTGCATCGGCTGCGGAGCCTGCGTGGCGGCGTGCCCCAACGGCGCGGCGATGCTGTTCACTTCGGCCAAGATCAACCATCTGAACGTGCTGCCGCAGGGCGCGCCCGAGCGGGAGACGCGGGTCCTCGACATGGTGGCGCAGATGGACGACGAGGGCTTCGGCGGCTGCACGCTGACCGGGGAGTGCGCCACCGCCTGCCCCAAGGGTATTCCGCTGATGTCCATCACCAGCATGAACCGGGAGTGGCTGCGGGCCACCCGGAAGGCGGGCAAGAGGTAGCCGCCGCACGGGGGCGCCGCGGCGCCGCGCCGCAGTGCCGCGCCGCGGTGGTCGCTCGCGCGGTTCCCCGCGCGCCCGCGGGGCGCTTTACAGACCGTTCGCCGGCAAAGGCGGGCGGGCGGGGCCGGGGGATGGTGCTCACCCGGCCCCGTCTCCGTTCCCGGCCGTTCAGCATCCCCACATCCGCTCTCCCGGCACCCGTCACGCGCCGGCCAACCGGCGTCGGAAGAACAGGAACGGCGGGCCGCAGACCACCGGTCCGCCGCCGCTGCCGCCGAACCGGCCCCGTGACCAGGAGAGAGCCATGACCGGCGTTCCCACCCTCGACCGTCCTCCGGGGCCCTTGGCACCCGCCCGCTACACCGTCGCGCTCGCCCGCGACGAGGACGACGTGCGGGCCGCGCAGCGGCTGCGGCACGACGTCTTCGCCGGGGAGATGGGGGCCGTACTCGCCACCCCGCGGCCGGGCCACGACATCGACGCCCTCGACGCCCACTGCGACCACCTGCTGGTCCGCGACACCGCGAGCGGACAGGCCGTCGGCACCTACCGGCTGCTGCCGCCCGAGCGGGCCGCGGCGGCCGGACGGCTGTACTCCGAGGGCGAGTTCACGATCGACGCGCTCGACCCGATCCGGTCCGGCCTGGTCGAGGTCGGCCGCTCCTGCGTGCACCCCGACCACCGCGACGGCGCGGTCATCGGCCTGATCTGGGCCGGCATAGCCCGCTACATGACCGACCGCGGCCACGAGTGGCTGGCCGGCTGCTGCTCGATACCGCTCGCCGACGGCGGCACCCTCGCCACCGCCACCTGGGACCGGGTGCGCGCCAAGCACCTGGCGCCCGAGGAGTTCCGGGTACGACCGCTCACGCCCTGGACGCCGAACCCCGGGACCCCCGCCGGGCGCACCGAACTGCCCGCCCTGCTCCGCGGCTACCTGCGCCTGGGCGCCTGGGTGTGCGGGGAGCCCGCGCACGACCCGGACTTCGGGGTCGCCGACCTGTACGTGCTGCTGTCGATGCGCCGGGTCAACCCGCGCTACCTGCGGCACTTCCTCTCCCTCGTGCCGGCCTGATGAGCGTCTGGCTGCCCACCGCTCCCTGCACCCCGGACGCCTGTGTGGAACCGGCGCCCGCCACCGTCGCCGTACCGCGGGCCGTGCTGCGGCTGGCCGCCGTGGCCGTCCTGGTGCTCGCCGGGACCGCGCTGTCCCCGTTCGGCCGGCGGATCCCGGCCGAGTGGATCGGGCGCTGGTGCCGGGCCGTCGTACGGGCCATCGGGGTGCGGGCCCGCATCACCGGCCCTGCCGCGCCGGACGGCGGGCTGCTGCTGGTCGCCAACCATGTGTCCTGGCTGGACATCCCGCTGCTGACCGCCGTACGGCCGGCCAGGATGCTCGGCAAGACCGAGATACGGCGCTGGCCGGTGGCGGGCGCGCTGGCCGCGCGGGGCGGCACGCTGTTCATTGAACGGGACCGGCTGCGCGCCCTGCCCGGCACGGTGGAGGTGGTCGCCGGCGTCCTGCGCGCCGGCTCCGCCGTGGCCGCCTTCCCGGAGGGCAGCACCTGGTGCGGGCGCGCCCACGGCCGCTTCCACCGGGCCGTCTTCCAGGCGGCGCTGGACGCGGGCGTGCCCGTGCAGCCGGTCTGCCTGCGGTACCGGCTCCAGGACGGGGGTACCGGCACCCCCGCGGCCTTCGTCGGCGAGGACACCCTGCTCGCCTCCCTGTGGCGGGTGGCCCGCACCCGCGGCCTGGTCGCCGAGGCCGAGGTGCGCCCGCTGATCCCCCCGCACACCCACCCCGACCGCCGCGCCCTCGCCACCGCGGCCCAGCCGATCACCCCCGCCCCCACCTGGACCCACGCGGCCCTGGTCAACGACCACCGCACCACCACCCGCCCCCTCGGACAGACCCCGGCGGCCCGCGAGCGGATGACCCGTGCGGGGTGACCTGTGCGGGGTGATCCCGAGGGACTGGTCGGGAGGGGATGCGCCGGAGGGGGTGATCCGGGATGACCCGGAGGGGATATCCCGGATGGGCTTATCCGTGGGGCCGTCCGTGAGGGGGATGGCCCGGACGGGTTGATCCGGTGGGGATGACCAGTAAGGGGTGATCCGGAGGGGGTGATCCCTAGGGCATGACCAGGCAGGGACCACCCGGAGGGGGCGGGCGCCCCTCAGGGCGTGGCCAGGGCGGTGATGCCCCAGGGGAGCGGCCCTAGGGCAGCATCCGGGCCAGGTACGGCGCCGTCGCGCTGCCCTCCGTGCGGGCCACCCGCTGCGGCGGTCCCGCGGCGACGATCCGGCCGCCCTGGTCGCCGCCGCCCGGTCCGAGGTCGATGACCCAGTCGGCGCCCGCGACCACCGTCATGTCGTGCTCGACCACGACGACCGTGTGCCCGGCGTCGACCAGTCCGTGCAGCCGGTCCATCAGGACCTCCACATCGGCCGGGTGCAGGCCGGTGGTCGGCTCGTCCAGCAGGTACAGGGTGTGCCCGCGGCGCCCACGCTGGAGTTCGCTCGCCAGCTTGATCCGCTGGGCCTCACCGCCGGACAGCTCGGTCGCGGGCTGGCCGAGGCGCAGATAGCCGAGGCCCACGTCGAGCAGCGTGCCCAGGCTGCGGGCGGCGGCCGGGACGTCCGCGAAGAACTCCGCCGCCGCCTCCACCGTCAGGTCCAGCACCTCGGCGATGTTCCGCCCCCGGTAGGCAACGTGGAGCGTCTCGGGGTTGTAGCGGGCGCCGCCGCAGTCCGGGCAGGGCGCGTACGTGCTCGGCAGGAACAGCAGCTCGACGCTGACGAACCCCTCGCCCTGGCAGGTCTCGCAGCGGCCCCCGGCGACATTGAAGGAGAACCGCCCGACGCCGTACCCGCGCCGGTGCGCCTCGTCGGTCGCCGCGAAGATCTTCCGTACCACGTCGAACAAACCGGTGTACGTGGCCAGGTTGGAGCGCGGGGTACGGCCGATCGGCTTCTGGTCGACCCGCACCAGCCGGTCGACGCCCGCCAGCTCCTGCGTCAACTCCCCGATCAGCGTGGATTTACCGGACCCGGAGACCCCGGTGACGGCGGTGAACGCGCCCAGCGGGAACGCGGCCGTCACCTCCCGCAGGTTGTGGCGGCTCACCGGACCGACCTTCAACCAGCCGCGCGGCTCGCGGACTTCACGCGGCGGTCCCGGCGCCTCGTCGAAGAGGAACGCGGCCGTCGCCGACTCCTCGACCGACGCCAGCTCGGCCGGCGGCCCGCTGTACAGCACCCGCCCCCCGTGCTCGCCCGCGCCCGGACCCACGTCCACCAGCCAGTCGGCACCGCGCACCACCTCCAGATGGTGCTCCACCACGAACACCGAGTTCCCCGCCGCCTTCAGCCGGGCCAGCACCCCGAGCAGCGCCTCGGTGTCCGCCGGGTGCAGTCCTGCGGACGGCTCGTCCAGCACGTACACCACGCCGAACAGTCCCGACCGCAACTGCGTTGCCAGGCGCAGCCGTTGCAGCTCGCCCGCCGAGAGGGTGGGTGTGGCGCGGTCCAGGCTCAAGTAGCCGAGGCCGAGTTCGACCACCGGCGCGATCCGGGACTTCAGATCCTCCGTGAGGACGCGGGCCGCCCCGGTGCCGCCGTCCAGCAGCCCGGCCAGGTCGGTCAGGGGCAGCGACGCCAGCTCGGCGATGGTGCGCCCGCCGAAGGTCACCGCCAGCGCCTCGGGCCGCAGCCGGCTGCCCCCGCACGCCGCGCAGGGCGCGCTGGTCAGAAAGCGCTCCGCCTTGGCGCGCAGGGTCGGCGACTTGGTGTCCGAGAACGTCTTGAGCACATACCGGCGGGCACTCATGTACGTGCCCTGGTACGGGCGTTGGATCCGGTCCGCGTCCCGCACCGGATTGACCGTGACGACCGGCTGCTCGTCCGTGAACAGGATCCACTGCCGCTGTTCGGCGGGCAGCTCGCGCCAGGGCCGGTCCACGTCGTAGCCGAGCGCGTCCAGGATGTCCCGCAGGTTCTTGCCCTGCCAGGCGCCCGGCCACGCGGCGATCGCGCCCTCGCGCACCGACAGCGAGGGATCGGGCACCAGTAACTCCTCGCTGGTGTCGTGCACCTGGCCCAGCCCGTGGCACCGCGGGCAGGCGCCCGCCGCCGTGTTCGGCGAGAACGCGTCGGAATCCAGGCGCTCCGCGCCCGGCGGATACTCCCCGGCACGTGAGAACAGCATGCGCAGGGAGTTGGAGAGGTTGGTGACCGTGCCCACCGAGGAGCGCGAGGTGGGGGCCGCCCGGCGCTGCTGGAGCGAGACCGCGGGCGGCAGCCCGGTGATCTCACCGACCTTGGGCGCGCCGACCTGGTGGATCAGCCGACGCGCGTACGGCGCGACCGACTCGAAGTATCGGCGCTGCGCCTCGGCGTAGATCGTGCCGAACGCCAGCGACGACTTCCCCGAGCCGGACACCCCGGTGAACACGGCCAGTACGTCGCGCGGGACGTCCACGTCGACGCCCTGGAGATTGTGTTCACGGGCGCCGCGGACGCGGACATAGGGATCATGGGGGCTGTGGTGCATGGAAGACACACCTTATCCGCCCCCGCCTACTAGGACCGCGGAGGGTTGCCCGGGTCCTGCCGGGTGCCGAACTCGTCCCGCGCCTTGTCCTGGGCGGTGTCGACCTGCTTCTGGTACTTGTTGCCGGTGCGCTGGTCGATGTAGTCGCCGCCCTTGCCGATGCCCTTGTCGGCCTGGCTTTCGTGGCCCTTGATCATGCCCTTGAGCTTGTCCATGAAGGACATGGCGGTCCTCCTCCTCGCTTGCGTCCTTGCCCTCTCAGGGTCACCGGCGCGGGCCCGGCTCGCATCTCGGGGGTACCAGGGGGTTTCCGTTCCGCTGGTGTCCCTGATGGCCCCTTTCGGCTAGTTGACTGTAGTTGGCTGTAGCTGATCTTAGGTGACCCTGGCTGGCAAGATCCGTCTCCCATCCGTCTCCCATGGGAGACGGGGGCCAAAAAGCGGATGACCCTCGGTGCGTCGGGCACCGAGGGTCATCCCTGTGGAACCGGAGCGGGGGTTGGCCACCCAGGGAGGCGGGCAAGACCCCCGCTCCGGTTCAGCCTGTGTAACGCGCCAGTTGTGCTCATGTCACGGTCGGCGGTGTCACTCATTCGAGCGAGTTTCGTTGCGCTTCGGTCGGGAACGGTCGGTTTCCGCCCGCCCGTCGCCGAGGGGGTGCTCGCGATAGGCGGACGGTCCGACCGCGGCACGGGCGAAACCGTGCCGGGCCTCAGTGCGCAGGATGTCGCCGCGCATTCGAACGCATGTGCGATCTGGCATATGCCTATCCCAGCACACAGAGGTGTGTTCCCGCTACACCTTGTGCTGCGCCAACCTGCTCGTACCCGTTACTCATCGAGATTTACCACCGGGTGGTAAAGACATTCAGCGAAGATCATCTAAGGGTGGGGCGGGTGCAAGACCCCCTCCCCGACTGGGTGCCCCGCCGCCGGCAACAGATCGGCGCCCAGATCCGCGAGGCCCGGCGTCGCGCGCGCCTCTCGCAGATGCAGCTCGGGGAGCGCGTCGGCTGCGACCACAAGACCATCAGCCGGTGGGAGAACGGTCACCATCCCCCCGACCTCAACGATTTGCTGCTCATCGCCGACGCTCTCGACGTCCCCCTCGCCGACCTCGTCCGCTGAGGGGCGAGGCCCGGCCTGACCTGCGGCAGACATTTAGCAGCCCCGACCGAACCGGCGCCGGTCGGGGCCACAGCGCGGGGCGGGATCAGATGTCGAACTCGCCAGCCTTGACGCCCTGGACGAACGCGGTCCACTCGGCGGGGGTGTAGCGGTGGATCGGGCCGGACGGGTTCTTGGAGTCTCGGACGGCTCGGCCGCCGTTGGCGGTGACGGCGACCTCGACGCACGCGTTCTGCACGGAGTAGCTGGACTTGACCCAGGCAAGGGTCTCGTTGTTCTCGTTCTGCACGGTGATGCCTTTCGGGTTATAGCTACCGGCGCAGGTAGCGCCGGCGTCGGTGGGGTGCTACCGGACCACGGTGACGTGACGCAGCTCGCGGACGGCCTGGCGGGCGACGACGTACGCGAGGTCCGGGGAGTCGTATGCGACCAGGGCGTCAGGGTCCGGAGCGCCGGGCTCATCAGGCCGGGGGTAGAGCGTGCCGCGGACCCCGATCAGTTCCGCCTCTCGCACGCGGAGAGTGATGTGGCCATCGCGCAGGACCGGGCAGGCGCGCGGGGCCAGCTCGGCGCAGGCCGCGCACATGGGCGGGATGGCTGAACGGACGTCCTCCCAGCAGGTACCGGCCGGTGCGCCGAGGCGAGGGATGAGCCACAGCACCCCTTGCTCGTCCCGATCGGCGGCCCTGCGGCAGCCGGCGCACAGCAGACTCTCCATTGCCTCGCGTTGCCGGGCCGGGTGGAGTTCAGCGGTGTAGGCGGGTGGGCCGGTCGGGGTGCCCTCGCGTACCTCCCAGAGCACGCCGTCGAGGTCGCGGCAGGCCGTGTCCAGAACGGGGTCGGTGTAGGTGACGCCGTGCGGGCTGACGGTCACGGGGATGGGTGGCCCGAGTTCGCCGGTGCGGGGCAGCACGTAGGGCATCGTCACCAGGCACCCCGGCGCGTGCAGCGGGCGGTGATCATCGGCGTGCCTCCCGTACCGCGCGCACGAGGCTGTGGCCGGTGGGGCACTGGGTGTGGTCGTCTACGCACTGCTCGCATGACTGGCTATGTTCCAGGAGTGCTCGCATCGCCTCCTGCTCCTCCCCGATCCGGGGGCCGAAGGCATCCGTGATCGCTGCGGCGAGCGCGTCCGGGTCGGTGATCCAGCCGTCGTCGCCGGGGCAGATCCGCCAGTGCGGACCGGGGCCCTCTGTGCGGCGCGCCGGGGGGATGGCGAGCGTCGCACCGCGCCCGAGTGCCGTTGTGTTCTCGACGTCCCACTTGTCGGCGGTTCCGGTCGGGACGAAGTAGTAGACGACGCCGGATGACCTGAGGGGGTCTTCGATGGCGGCGCCGCAGCGGGGGCCGAGGATGGCGAGTGCGGCGAGGCCGACGCTGCGGGGTACGCGGATGGCGTCCCAGTCGTGTCCGGCGTCGTGCAGAGTTGCTCCTGCGGCGGACGGTAGTCGGGGGCTCGACATCGGGTTTCTCCTCGGCGGCCATGCGTGGTGGGGTGCGAACCACACTGGACCTGATGGCGCGTCAAACCGAGGGCTTGCAGCGGACTCTTCGCGGACGGGAAGAGGACTTTCCTTACGCCGACTGGGCGACCGTTGCCCAACGGCAGGGCCTGCACGCACACTTAGGCGGGAGAGGCCCGGACCGTGGAGGTGCAGTGTGGCCACGACAGGAAACACCAGGCTCAAGGCGGCCCGCATCGCCGCAGGTTACAAGTCCCAGCAGGCGCTAGCCGACGCGCTAGGTGTCGGCGTCCGCCAGGTGCGCCGCTGGGAGTCTGCCACCCCGCCGTGGCCGCACGCCGACCAAGAGCAGGCCCTTACTCGACTTCTCGGGCAGGACATGGAAGCCCTCGGGTTCACCCCGCAGGCTGGCACGCACATCGACCGTGGCCGCCGCACGGTACTGGCTGCTGGAGCTGTCGCGGTAGGGCTCACCACCATCCCCACCCAGGCTGTCGCTGTGCAGCCGGCGACGGCGGCCGACGACTATGAGGCGGTCACCCGCTCCCACCGGCGCCTGTACTGGTCCGTCGCCCCGGCCACCCTCCACCCCGCGGCGGTCGCGCACGCCACCCTGGGTTGCGCGCTGCTCCCCGAGGCCGCGGGACAGACGCGCGCGCGGATCGCCGCGGCGCTCGCCGAGACCCTCCTCCTCGCCGGGCGGATCGAGTTCTTCGACATGCGCGAGTCCGACCGCGCCAGCAGCACCCTGCTCCGCGCGCTCCAGGCCGCCAGCGAGGCCGACGACGCGCTCCTCGGCGCCGCGGTGCTGGCGCACACCGCGTTCATTCCGGCGTGGGTGGGTGAGCGGGATGCGGCGGTGGAGCGGATGACGGCCGCGCGGACCTACGCCCGGCGCGGGGCGGCGTCGGCGGAGCTGCTGGCGTGGCTGGACGCTGTGGAAGCGGAGTGCGAGACCCGCTGCGGCAACACGAGGACTGCGCTGCATCTGATCGGGCACGCCGAGGACGTCCTCGCGCGTGGCAGCGAACACGACAGCCCCGAGTGGCTGGACTGGTTCTCGTCCGTGCGCCTGGCGGCGTTCAAGGGCAACACTCAGCTGAAGGCCGGGCATCTTCCGCAGGCCCGGACCACGCTCCTCGGGGTCCTCGACGCGCTCGGCCCGTCGGAGGAGAAGCAGACCACCGTCGTCCTCGGCGACCTCGCTGCCGTCGAGGCCGCGGCCGGGGCCCCAGAGGCAGCCTGCGGGTACGCGGTCCGCGCGCTCGACCAGCTGGAGCGGACCTGGTACGCGATGGGCATGGACCGGGTGCGGGAGGTGCGGCGCGCGTTGGCGCCGCACCAGCACGAGCGCTGCGTCCGTGACCTGGACGACCGACTGTACGGGTGGTCTACGACGGTCAGCGCGCTTGCTCGTTGAACTGGCTGATCAGCCCAGACAGTTCGAGGAGGCTCTCGACCCTGAAGGTCGGGAGCTTCTCCGCTTCTTCGCTGTTCCACTGGATCGTCGCCCACGGCCCGCGGCGCACGAGCGCGGTGTGCATGCCTGCGGCGGCAGCCGGACGGATGTCGTTGTCGATGCGGTCACCGACGTACAGCATCTCGTCCACCTCAGCTGGGACAACCTCGGCGACCCGGTCAAAGAACGCCCGGTCGGGCTTGCTGGCTCCCCAGTCGTCCGACGTGCCGATCAGGTCCACGTCGCCTGAGAACAACTCGCGCAAGACGCCGCCGGCGCGGACGGTCTGGTTCCCGGCGATGCCGAGCCACAGGCCATCTGCGCGGAGCGCGGCGAGGGTGTCACGGACATCGGGGTACAGGTCCGTCTCGCCGAAGTGCTCCGGCTTCCCGGCCGCGGCTCGCTTCTCGCGTTCGCCGTACAGGTCGAAGCCGGGCCGGAACTCCTGGAACACCTCGCGGTAGTCGCGGCCTTGGGCGATGACGGCGCCGAACATCGCGGCGAAGGTGTGACGGGGTACGCCGAGCCAGTCTGCCCAGGTGCCGTACTCGGTGGTCTCGTCTACGAGGCACTCGCCGACGTCGAAGATCACAGCGCGAATCATGGGAGTAGGCTACGGCGTCGCGGATACGCTGGTGGCATGTCCCCCAACCCTGCTCCCTCAGGCGCCCTGCGGTCTGCTGCTGAGATCAACGAGCAGATCCGGGCCCTGTGGTCGCACCCGGCTGTGCCTCTGTCGCGGGAGCAGCGGGCGGAGTACGAGCGGCTGTGTGATGAGCTCGCGCGGGTGAGCCGCGAACAGACGGCTGCATGAGGCACGGCTCCGCCCGCTGCACGCGGGCGGACCCGTGGTCACCTGCGCCAGGGCGTCAGATCCATCTCCGCCGGCGGCTCCGGAGGCGGCCCGGCCTGAGTATCCGGCTCCACACGCTGCGCCCACCGCAACAGGTCCAGCACGAACGACGTCAGCAACTTCCTCTGCGCCCGCTCGTCCTTCAACTCCTGATCCAGCCGCTCCGTGATCGCCGTGAAATCCGACCGCTTGTTCGTCGCCCGAGTCTGCGTCCACGCCAACACGCCGACAACCAGACCCGACGCCCCGCCCACCAGCGCCCCAACATCGACCATCAGCGGACTCTCTTTCTCAGGTGCGGCGGCAACGGATCATCCATACCGCTCACAAGCACAACGCCGACGGTGAATGCCCCCCACCCACAAGCCGACCCAACCCCCTGCGGATACGACGTCGCCGCCGCAGCCGCAAACACCCCCGCCCACACGCCGGCCGGAACACCAAGTGAAGCGAAGCCCAACGCCTGCATGCGCGGATAGCCAACGACCAGCCCAGCGAAAACCGCCACAAGACCGAAAGCGACCCACATCCAGCCGAGAGCGTCCAGCGGAACATACTTGGTGACGCCGGCCAGTCCGCGCGCGGTGCCGTAGCGGGGCTGGCCCACGATCCCGAGGCCGCCGTACAACGTCCAGCCGATACCGACGACGACGAGGAAGGCGCGGCGGTGGGAGAACGCCGGTCGCGCCGCCGCGCCCCACATCAGGCTGCCTGCCCGGACGCGGGCGCGGGTGCGCCCCCAGTGGACGTGGCTCGTTCGATGCCGGGTGCGATCCCGGACGGCCGCCACAGGGTGTGGTAGGTCGCGCCGATGATGATGACCGCGAGGAGGATGCAGGACACGATGGTCCGGCCGTGGAAGGAGTCGTTGAAGTAGGCGGTTCCGAGACCGTCCAAGGCGGCGACGAGCAGCATGAACAGGCCCTTGACCGCGCCCGACCAGCGAGGCTGGTTCACGATGGCGATGACGGGCGGCAGGAGAACGGCGAGGGCCGCGGCCCAGAGTTCCGGGTTCGACAGAGGCATGATGTGCTTCCTTTTAGGGTCAGGTGGTGACGGTGAAGCCGTGCTTGTCGCCGAGCTTCGACAGGCTGGTCTTGCCGGGGATGCCGTCGGCGGCCGACCCCGAGTAGCCGAGCGCGCGCTGCCAGCGCGCGTAGGCGTTGACGGTGAGCGACCCGAAACTGCCGTCCACGTACTGCGCCGCGAGGAGCTTCTCGGCCTGGAGGGCGCGCTCCACAACCAGCACCTCAGCCTTGAAGGTGGTGTGGCCCTGCGACGCGCTCGGGTCCCGCTTCGCCGCGGCGACCACATGCGCGAGCGACACCTTCGGCTTGGCCGGAGGCTTCGGCGCCGTCGGGTTCGCCCATGCCTTCAGATCCGCCACAGTGGCGAAGGACGCTACGTCTTGGTCGACGGGGTTGGAGCTGTACTGGTGGAACAGCCACTTCGCCTTGATGCGGGGCTTGCCCGCGGCGACATAGTCGGCGATCCACAGGCCGTCTCCGGCGTTGGAGTCGGTGTCTACGGTCGTCCACACGCTGCGGTCGCAGTACATGATGACGCGGTGGCCGGGCGCCTTGGCCTTCACGTGGGCGAGCCACGCCGTCTTATAGGCGCGGGCCTGCTGGTCGGTGACGTTCTGTCCGTACCACTCCCAGTCCAGCGCGAGGACGTCGCCCGGCGCGAGCTTGATCTGGGACAGGAAGTAGTCGGCCTCGGCGGTCGCCGAGTTCGCGATGTGCGGGTAGTGGTAGAAGATCGTCACCAGCCCGGCAGTGCGGGCCGTGGCCCGCTGCCCGGCCCAGTGCGGGTTCACGTACGACAGGCCCTCGGTGACCTTGATCCCGACGAACGACAGACCGGCGGTCGAGTAGTCGGTGGCCTGGTACGACGAGACATCGATGCCCTTGATGGTCATGGTCAGTTTCCGCTCACGTGGTTGTCGTGCGCCCACGCCTGCATCAGATCCAGCGCCTGAACCAGGCGAGGATCCGGAGTAGAAGTGGGCGCCGGAGGAGGGGACGGCACCGGAGTCGGCGTCGGCTGCGGGACGACGGCGGGGAACGGCTTGCCGGTGATGGCCTGGTAGTCCGCGGCGAGCGCGTTCAGGTCGACGCCCTGGAGGAATGCTGGGTGGCTGAGGTGCTCGGGCCAGACGACGACCCACGCCTCCTCGACCTTGTGGCTCCAGTACTTGTCCGTGAACGAGGTCTCCTGCGCCCAGGTGATGAACCGCTCGTCACCGCCCAGCGGGCCGGAGCCTGGCGTGCCGTAGCCGCCGGTGATGACGGAGTGCCCGCCGTCGTCCGCCGACCGGGCGACGTAGTCCCACGGGCGCCCGGCGTTGAACTGGGTCATGTTGGCGTCCTGGACGGTGATGCCCGTCCACACGTATCCGAAGATCGCGACGGCCGCCTTGACCTCTTCGGTGTTGGCCGGGTCGACCTTGGCGAACGCCACGGCCTTGGTGCCGTCGGGGCCGCCGTGCTTGACGAGGTACTCCAGCAGCGTCTGGATGTCCATGCCGCCGTCGGCCGAAGATCCGGGCCCATTGCTGGACTCGTCCCCGTTGGGGTCGAAGTCCGGGTTCTGAGTGCGGTAGACGGCCCACACCTCGTCCTGCGACGGGTAGTTCTCGACGCCGGCCACCGAGGTGACCAGGCGCCGGACGTTCGCCCACGTCACCGCGACGCAGTCCCCGGCGCGGTCGTTGCCGAGCATCTCCCAGCCAGCGGCGCCGAGGTGGTCGATGGACACGGGGTGGGCGGGTATCTGGCCGGTGAAGATCCGGCAGAAACGGATTGCCGGGGCGCGCTTCGGGGAGCGGCGGCCGTACTTGGGGGTGGTGCTCATGTGCCCTCCAGGGCCTAGACGTTGGTGACGACCTGCTCGAACTTCTGCGCCCCCGTGGAGACGATCCCCGGCGCGCCGGCCAGCAGGGTCCGGACGGCGGCCACCACGTCGAGCTCGGCGACGACCTGCGCGTCCTGGTTGATCGCGCTGATCTGCACGTTGACGATGCCCTCGCCGTTGCTGTTTCGTCCGGTGACTACGTACTGAGCCATGTGTGCTCCTATGCGATGCGCTGGGCTTTGAGCCAGCTGTCGGTGAAGATGGTGGTGTTGGTGGCGGTGGAGGCTGCCTGTGCCCAGGCGAGGCCCCATGTGCCGCCTGTCGGCCCGAAGCGGCATGTGCCCTGGAGCAGGATCGACTCGGGGTTGCCGACGTTCAGGCCGCCGAAGGTGCGGGTGGCGGTGATGTCCGTGTATTCGACGCGGACTGTGTAGCCCCACGTGCTGACCGCGTTCTGTTGGGTCGCGTTACCGCTGGTTCCGGAGATCACCGTGGTGCCGGTGCCGTACCCGGTCCACTTCCCCTTCGTCCCCGACGGCGTGGTGAAGCCGATGAGGATGTCAGCCGCGATGTCGGAGTCGTAGGCGAGCCAACCCTCGAACACGTACACCGAGTTGGCCTCGGCCGTGAACTGGATGTGCGGGTCCAAGGCCAGCGTCGTCGTGGCCTGCACCGACGTGTCGGCCGTCTTCCGGGCGACCTGCGGCTGCATGCTCCGCAGCAGGCTCGCGGTGAGCCGCTGACCAGCTACGAGAGTCGGGTATGCCTCGGGCACTGCGGCCTCCTTACAGGGCGAGGATCGTGGGGTGGGCGAGGCGCACGTCTTCGCCTGCTGTATGGGATTTGCTGACGCCGTTTACCGAGCGGATCACGGTGAACGCCTGCGGCGATGTGACCACGAAGTTGTCGTAGCGAATCGATGGGTTGACGTTGGTGGATGCGGTTCCGCTAATCGACCGCACTCCGAACGACTGCGGGAGCGACAGATCGGTGTCGGTGACTGAGATCTGCCACTGGGATGGCTCAGTGTCGGTGGCAAGCCAAACCTTGGCCCGCAAAAGACTGTCGACCAGATTGAATCGCAGGCGGTAGAACGTATTTGCCACGAAAGCCACACCCGGCATCGTGTACGAGCCGAGCGTCGTCTCCGCCGAATTCAGCCGCTTCACCAGTAGCAGCTGCACGGTATTGGCCGACGTGAATTTCACCAGAGCGTGATACAGGTTATTCAGGTCGGCGGCGCGCGCTACGAGGCCCCCATTTAGGGCATCGCCAGTCGCCAACTGATCAGCTGTGACGCTGACATACATGTCCAGCCTGGTCGTGCTAGTCGTCAGCAAGCAGCGTCGGCTGGTACCTATGGAGGCCAGCAGGTGGCCACCCGTAGAGCCGTCGACGGAGTAGTCAGTCGAGTTTCCGCCGCTCGTGGCCCACGTGAACCCGGTGTCCATCGTCCCCCACCCGCTGGACACGGTCCGGGTAAAACTGTCCGCCGCAGCGTCTCTGATGCTGGTGACGGTCATGACCTCGCCACCGACCTGAATGTCGAAGGGGAGGTCACCCGGGTCCTTCGTCCACAACCCCTCAAGTGGGGGCGTGGCCTGGACCCCAAAGGTCGTCGTGGCCGTGCCGAAGGAAGCAGCCAGCTGTGACCCGTCCGTGTCGACTCGCGCGGCGGTGTCGAGGACACCGACGTAGGAGTACGGGGACGCGGGCTGGCAGTTGAAGGTGAGCCGGTGCTCGAAGTGGGTGAGGGTCTCCGAGGCGCCGATGACGAGTTGGTCGATGGTGTCCGGCGGCAGCCACGCGGGCGGGTTGGTGATCTGGATGCGGTCACCGATCCGCATGCCGAGGATCGCGCGCCGCATGTCAGGCGTGATCGACGGATGCGCGAGATTCACCGAGATCGAGGGGAAACGGGCCTCATCCACCGTGCCGAGGTGCACCCGCCACGCGGCCTGGTCCAGGAGCGTGCCCGCGTCTGTCGCAGCCAGGTTGAGGGTGGTGTCCTGCCCGTACTGGCCGACACCGGCCGGCGGGGGCGCGGTGGACAGGGTGCCGTCGGTGGCCTCGTATGCCTGGGTGACGCCGCCTACCGTGATGGTGATCTTGTTTTGGATGTAGCGGTCATCCTCGACCGGGACGGGGATCTTCGAGCCGTCCAGCTGGTTCGACGGGTAGTCGAGGATCAGCGTGGGGTCCTGGTTGTAGAGGCTGGCGCGGGTGCGGTAGCCGAGGCCGAGGGCGCCGCGGGTCTCGTACAGCAGGCCGCCATCGGCGAGCGCGCACTCCTGCACCAGGGTCAGCAAGTTGCTCTTGCCCTGGGCGCCCATCGGCACGGTGTCGTCCAGGTCGCCGACCCAGTCGAACGCGAGCCCGGCCTCACCGCACAGCCGCTGTATTCGGCGGCCCGCGGTCTCGCCGATGGGGTTGAGGCGGACCCCGAGTGCACCGATGGCGGTGATCTGGCTCTCGACCGTGACATGGCCGACGGCGACGCCGGGCAGTGTGGCGGTACCGGCCGGGCCGACGACGCTGCGGGATGCCGTGCCGAAGCTCAGCTTGGTGACGCGGGTCAGCTGGGTCACGAACTCTGTGTCCGTGACCGAGTAGGTCCGCCCGGTGTTGACGTCCACGAGCCGGATCGCGCGGGTGATGTCCGCACCGGTCTCCTGCATCTCGACGCTCACGTACAGCAGGCGCCCGCGGACATCCAGAGTGTGCGGGAGGATCGCGCCGAGCAGCGTGCCGTCCGAGGCGCACGAGCGCAGCACCAGGCTGTTCGACGCGTCGGTGGTGGAGTAGTACAGCTCCCAGAACTGCGCCGAACCGGCCGCGTAGTCCTGCTGGCTGATGGAGCACACGACTTTGCCGTCCGACAGGCCGGACGCCGGAATGTAGGCCAGGAACCTGATCTGCGTGGCCGTCGGGTCGGCGTAGGCGGCGACGCCGCCGGACAGCGTGGCTGCCGACAGGTCCGGCAGCGGGTCGGACGCCGCGAACCCCGAGTACGACGCGAGGTTGGGCGTGCCCGTCCAGGTCATCGGCGAGCCAGTCGTCAGCGCCGACGCCAGCGACGTGGAACCCGTGGCATCCTCGCACGGCCAGTACGCCACCAGCCCGGCCGGCTGCGGGTTCGTGATCGCGCTGTAGATGACCGACCGCGCCGGCGCCGGGCCCTGCGCGAGGCGCTGAAGGATGCCGTTCGCGGAGACATCGGTGTAGACGTCGTTGCCGCTGGTGTCCCAGCCGGGCGCCCACGAGGAGACCTCGCCCCAGATGCGGTACGACTTGCCGCCGAGGCCGTCCGGGACGCTGATCCGGACGGGAGTGTTGCGGCCGATCGCGCCGTAGTACGGCCCCATCGGGTTCCGCGGCGAGAACCTGCCGTCCTTGTTCTTCAGCTCCAGCGTGCAGGTGCCCGCTTCGGTTTGCGAGCCCTCGTCGCGGATGCCGCTGGTGATGCTGATGGTGCCGCTGTCGTCCCGGACCATCACAGACGAGGTCGCGGTGATGTCCACCCAGGCGCCGGACACCAGCAGTTCGACGGTGACCGGGTCGCCCGTGGACGATTCCCCGGACGCGCCGAGGGGACCGGCGGCGGCGCTCATGCGCCGCTGCCAGCCCATCACCCGAGCTGCGAGACCTCCGGGCATCTATTCGTCCCAGACGATGAAGCAGCTCATGTTGACGGCGGCGCCGAACGTGGCGCGGACCCGAAGGAATCTGCTGACCGCGACGATTGGCCGCTCGTCGGGCATCCACTGGTAGTAGTAGTTGATGTCCGTCGACCCGGCCACGGCCGGGACGAGGTTGGCATCGAACGTCCGCGTTGCGGTCACAGTGCCCTCTGCGGTCGCCGTGTAGCCGGTGGCCGACGTGCCCAGCGTCATCAGCGACGCGGGGGCGTTCGGGTCGAGGGGCTGCACCCCAGAGGCGACGTGCGCGGTCACGGTGGCGGCTACGTCCGTCTGGATCAGCTCGACCTGCCCGGCCGACGCGGGCGTGGCGTCCAGGGTGAAACCCCAGCTGATCAGCTGGATCTGACGCGTACTGGGCGTGGCGATCTGCAACATCGTCTTGATGCTCGTACCCGTCGTGACCTTCTGCTGGGCCGCCGTAGTCGGCATCGGCCCGTTCCACACCTTGTAGCGGTGCACTCGCGTTCCTCTCTCTTACCGGCCGCGAGGCGGCTGGAGCGTTGCCTGAATCGAGCCCCGAGCGCGCACAGCCTTCCGGCCGGCGTCCACCCACAGCTCGCCGAACTCGCGGTCCCCGATTCGGACCTGGATCACCAACGGCTGGCTGCCGGCGGCAGCTGGCGCCATAGCGGGGGCCGCGCTGCTGCCGCGGCGTGGGGTGTTGAGCATCGACGCCCACGGGGTTTGCACCATCCGCTGCGAGTCCGGCTGCGACCACACCCGAGACCCGGCCGGCAGGTCGAGAAGCTCGGGGCCCTGCTCGCCAACCCACGTAAGGTTGGAGCGAACTCCGCCAGACGCTGCGGCGCCGACGATGCCGCCTGTCGCCTTGCCCTTGAGCGCCTTGGAGATCAGCTTCTCCATGCTGGCTGCGAGCTTGTCCATGGACTTCTGGAGCTTCGACTGCTCCGCAGTGAGCACCTGGACGACCTTCGTCTGCGCCTTGATCGCCGCGTCGTACACGCTGGACGCCGTCGTCTTCCCCGCCGAGCCAGCGGCGTTCTCGATCTGCGACTGCGTCGAATTGATCGAGGACACCTCAGACGCCGACGCCTCCAGCAGCGCGCCCGCCGTCTCCAGGCCGCCGCCGTCGATGCCAGCTTCGGCGACCTGCTGGATGATGGTCTTCGAGTAGCCCTTGGCTTTCAGCTGCTTGAGGGCGGCAGCGAACGCGACGACCTTGTCGCGGGAGACGGACATCGCGGTGCGGATCGTGCCGAGGGTGACGGTGCCGCCGTCGGCGCCCGAGGCGCTCTTGGTGACGTTCGCGGAGCTGATCAGGCTGGACTTGACCGAGTCGGACAGCTGGGCAGCGCTGTCCTTCAGGCTGTTGAGCTTGTCCTTCGCTGTTCCCAGCGACGCGGTGACCTTGGCCAGTGCCCTCTCGTGGTTGATGAGGGCCCGGCCGACGCTGTTGAGGTGCTTGAGCAGGTTCGACTCGGTCTTCCCAGAGAACGCGGCCTTGATCTTGCTTGCGGCGTCGTTCAACGAGGCGACCAGCGCGTTGAGATCGGACGGGGTCGCGAGCCCGCGGTCGAGCGGGGTCCGCTGGTAGCCCGCCATCCGGCCGAACGTCGAGATGCCGAGTTCGCCGCCCAGTTCTTTCTGGGCGTCCTTCTGTGCTTGGATCGCCTGCTTCTGGGCCTCGGTCAGCTTCTTGGTGGTGCCGCCCTTCGCGAGGTGCGCAACCGGCAGCCTGCCTTCGTTGATGGCGTCGAGCATCTTCACGCCGTACTTGCGGACCGCATCCGCCTTCACCACGTACTCGGTGGCGCTGACCGCCGCCACGGCGCCGGAACCCATGAACGCCAGAATGCTGTCTGACGTCCCGCTTCCGGGCCCCTGTACGTAGCCGCCTGCGGGGAATGATTGGACGTCGCCGCCGCCCGCATAGCCGCGCACGCGGCCACCGCGTGCGTAGTTGCGGTGCGCTACCGGTATGCCACCAGAGTCCGCGGAGCCGCTGGAGTAGAACATGCTGACGTGTTTGGTGGTGAGCGTCACCGACTTGTCGTGCAGGGACGCGATCGCCCCGGCCACGCTGCGGATCCCGGACAGGGCACCACCGGTCGCGGCCGTGATCTTCACAGAGCCGTTCCGCAAGTGGGTGACCTTGTACCCGAACGCTTCCAGCACCTGCTCAGCGGACTTGGACAGCGTGGTCAGCGTCACCGACTTCGCTCCCGGCGACTTCCTCACCGCGGCGTTGAAGGCGTTCAGGTCGGCAGTCGCCTGCTTGTCATCGACCTTGACCTCAAGCTTCTTCGCCTCCGGCGCCTTCAGCAGCGTGTCGGCGAGCTTCTCGGCCTGCGACTTGGTGTCGCCCATCTGCTCGGCGACGGAGATCAGGGACTTGCGGCCCTTCTCGTAAATCTTGTCGACCTGGTCCCAGGACGCCTTTTCCTTGATCTTCTTGTCGGCCAGATCCTCGGTCTTCGCCGCGAGTTGCGACAGGACGTCGCGGTTCTTGCGACCTGCATCGGAGCTGAGGCTGAGGGTGCGCCCATTCTCCTTGATGGCCTTGTTCGCGTCAGATATGGCCTGGTAGAACGCCGTCTCCGCGTCGAACGCTGACCGGTGCGCGGTGTTCAGCGCCATGATGGACTGCTCAAGACCCTGCGCGCTCTGGTTCTCCGCGTCCAAGTCCTTCTGCGTCGCCACCGCCGCGTTGCCGAACAGCCCCATGCTCTTGGCGGTCAGCTCCTGCTGAAGCGACGAGGACGCCAAGGCCGCCTTGTAGTCGTCCAGTTCGCCGACCAGCTTCTTCGGGTCGCCGCCCTTCTTCGCGTAGGCGTCCTCGATCTTCGACAGGGCCGCCGCCGCGAGATCCGCCTTACCGCCACTGACCATGCTGGCGAGGCTCTTGTCGAGGGCGTCGATGTCCTCCTTGGCCATGTTCAGGCTGTTGGAGTGCGCCATGCCCAAGGTGAAGATCTTGTTCATGACGTCGTTGAACTTGTCCATGCCGGACGCTTGGCCAGCCACCCGGTTGACGTCGTAGGCGAGGTCACCCATGCCCTTGCCGAAGATCCGCAGTGCCTCGCCGGTCACCTGCCCCGTCGACCCGAGCTTGCCGATCGCGGTCGTCATCCGATCCACGTCCGGCGGGACCCTCTTCCCCATCTGTGAGAGAGCCATCACGCCCGCAACGACAGCCGCCAGACCGGCAGTGATCACGGTTGCTTTGCCGATCGTGCCGAGTGAGGCGAACGCAGCCTTCAACCCCGCGACGCCGCCGCCGGCAGCGATGAACGACCCCTCCAGCAAAGCCGCTTCCGCGCGTATTGAGGCAAAGACGCCCTTCAGACCTGCGATGGCCTTGCCGCCAGCTGCCCACGCCAACTGGGCTGCTGCTGCGACCTTCATCGCGCCGGATACAGCGACCGTCACTGCCAGGAGCCCGCCGAGCGCTGCGACCGCGGCAGTGGTGGCGGTCTTGTGCGCGAGCATGAGGCTGACGAAGCTCTGAAGGGGCGGGATGAGCTTGCTCCCCAGCGTGATCATCAGCGCGTCGAACGACGCCTGCAACGCTTTCATTTGAAACGCGAACGTTTTCGTCGTCCCAGCCCAGGCATCCCCGAACTTGTTGGCGCCCTCGGCCAACGCCGGGTACTTCGACTCCAGGCGGTCCATCTGGCTGACGAGGACGTTCAGGCCTGCGCCGGCCTTCCGACCGAACGCCTGGGTGATGATGTCGCCCTGCTCCTTGGAGGAGATCCCGGCCTGTTTCATGTGGCCGACCAGGTCCTCCAAGGCGAGCTTCAGGCCGCCCTTCTGCATGTCCTTCGACAGGGTGTCCTGCTGGAGACCCAACCGCGTGAGCGCGTCGCCTGCGGTGGCCACCGGGTGGGCGAGGGCCATCACCGACATGCGGAGCTGGTTGCCGGCCAGCGAGCCGCGGATGTTGTTGTCGCCGAACACCGCCAGCGCGGCGCCGACGTCGGTGATGGAGAGGCCGAAGCCCTTGACGGTGGCGACCATGCCGCTGCCGAACGCGTTGGCGAGGTCTTGCATCTTCATGTCGCCGACGCCGACGGTGGCGTTGAGGACACCCATCGCCTTGTCCATGTTCTGGACACCCGGGATGCCGGAGGCGACTGCTGCGGTGAGGGCGTTGGTGACGTCGACCAGGTCCGCGTGTCCGACCGTGGCGCCCTTCGCGGCGGTCTCGGTGAGCTTCAGGGCCTTGGACGACGAGATGCCCATGGACTCGAAGTTCGACTCGACGTGGTACAGCGACTCAGCCAGCGAGTCGGGGTCCTGCCCGACCTTCCCGGCCAAGGCCAACACGCCTTGCTTCAGTCCGGCGATCTTCGACTGAGAGACGCCGGCCTGCGTGTGAAGCTGCGCCATCGACGCGTCGAACTTGGCGGCCATCTTGATGGACTCGACGCCGATCACGGCGAGCCCGGCGCCAGCGATCAGGGCGGTTTTGTGGAACATCGCCATGCCCTTGCCGGCCTTTTCGACCTGCGCGTTGACGCTGGCCATGGCGGGGCCGGTGAGGTTCTTAGCCGTAACTAGGATCTCCACCACGTTGGTCATCCGGGTTCACCCCCAATCGTTCGATCGTCAGCAGGCGCAGGGTTTCAGCGGGTTCGGCGAGGATTTCGCTGGGGAGTTTGTGCCAGCGGTCGCACAGGCCGAGGATGAAGCGGGCGTCGGTCAGCTCGCGAGGCTCGGTGACAACGCTTCCATCGGGATGGACTCCACCGGGGCACTGCCGCCAGAGTTCGAGGGCTGCTCCAAAGGGGCGGACACACCCGCGACCGCGCTGGTCCACTGGTCGATGATCAGATGGATGAGGGCCGGCGACTCGTCCTCCAGGGACTCCGCGGTGGGCGGCAGCGCCTGTCCGTTCTCGTCCTCGCGGTTCCAGGACACCATGTGGCTGGCGACGAGGTCGAAGATGCCGTCGAAGTCGTCCTTCCCGGATCCCTCGCCGCCGCCCTGTGCGGTGCGCATCTCGCCGATGGACACCGAGCGCATCGTCACTTCGAGGCCCTCGTAGTCGCCGTCGACGAACTTGAGCCGGTAGTGCTTGGGGACTCGCTTGCAGCCCATACGGGCCTCCTCTCGTAGATGTTCTGGTCAGGACCAGACGGGGACGGTGCCGTCGGCGAGGACGCCGGGGACGGCCCAGGTGAGCTCGCCGCTGTTGGAGCGGGTGAGCGGGTAGTCCGTGTACAGCACCTCGTTGTTGAGGCTGACGCCGTTGACGGTCAGGGACGTGGTCCGCGCGACCGACGTGGACGGGACCGTCTTGAAGACGTCGTGGCTCGCGCCGGTCGCGGCGTTGAAGACGCCGTTCAGAGTGATGCTGAAGTCAGCGAGGAGGAGCAGCCGCTCGATCGCGCTCTTGTTGACGCCGGTGATGTCCTGCGTCGCGCGTGGCGTTGCGAATTGGAGGTTGGTGACGTCGTTCTTGATGTCCTTCTGGGTGCCGGTGCTGTCGTCCACCGAGAGAGTGGTCCACCCGAGACCGGAAGCCTTAGCCATGGTTCATCCCTTCTTGATCTCGTCAGCGAGCCCCTGCTGGTGCTCGGCGAAGTCCTCGACCCAGTCGGCCGCATGGACGTGCTGCCGCGTTTGCGTGCCGCGCGGGTTACCGCGGTAGTCGCCGTCCCGGACGATGTACAGCTCCGGCCGGCCGGTCCGCTTCTGATGCTTGGCCGCGTTGAAGCAGGGCTGCCCGGCCTCGAACGTGAACGCGGTCAGGCCGTCCGGGCGGCGCTCCTCGCGGTAGGCGCGGCCGGACTGCTTGCGGATGTAGTGGGCCTGTCGCTGGCCGAGTTCGGTGGCCTCGTCGATGACGGACTGCCAGCCGTTCAGGTAGTGCGCGCAGTCCACCTCCGCGCACGTCGCGCCCACCCAGTGGGTGCTCTTCGGCGCGACGATCGCGTACGTCTTGTACGCGGCGGCCGGCATCTGCGGTTCGATCCTGTGCATCAGAAGGTCACCGCCGACTCGTTCTTGACCACGACGACGCTGAACGTGAGGTTGGTGAAGCCGCCGGTCGTCACGGTCACGGCGCGGAGGTACTGGCGGATCGTCGCGGTGGGCGCGGTGGCGATGCGCTCCGCAGTGGGGGCGGCGGTGATCTGGGTGAAGGTCAGCCCTGCCACGTCGGCGAACGTGGTGCCGTCGGCCGAGTCCTGGATTTTCACTGTGACGTCGGTGCCGGTGAATGCGGTCACCTGTACGTATGCCTGTGCGCCGAAGCTGGTCGCGGCCGTGGTGTCGATGCTGGCGCCCTGGGTTGCGGCCGTGTCGGTGCGGAGTCCGGCGGTGAGCTGGCGGCCCCAGCCGAGGCCGAACCCATTGGCCTGCGCGCTCACCGCGAACGTGAACGCCCCGTCCGTTCCCCTCGTGCCGTCGTAGTTGATCTGTTTCGAGACCAGGCAGGCGGCGGGATCGCCGAGGTTGGTGCCGCGGCAGTAGGTGAGGATGACGTCGCTGGTCGGAAGCGCGCTGAGCTTCTCGTGCGTGCCGCCGGTGATCGGGACGTGGTTGAAGAACGCGGTGAACTCGATCCTGCCGTCCCTCACGCCCCCCTGCCGCTCCATCGCGCTCTTGTTGATCGCGGTGAAATCCAACGCGGCGGGGCCGCCGCCGACGTTGCCGAGGGCGCTGATGTCGCCGGACGCGTCGAACCCGGCTATGTATAGGTTGTCGCCGAGTCCGCTGGTCTTGGCCACGGTTCACTCCCTTCCTGACGCATCGGTGCCAACGGGTTCGGTGACCCACAGCGGGCCGCTGCTGGGGTCGATGGCGAGACTTCCGAACATGCGCCGCGTGCCGTCCGGGTCGGTCCACTCCTGGTGAAAGTGCACTGGGACTGGCATCGCGACCCCGCGCACGAAGGGCTTGATGTGGTAAGTCCGTTTGCCTCCGTCGACCAGGTCCAGGAGCCGTTCACTGGGGTTGTCGATGAGGATGGTGAAACCGCGCGCGCCCAGGACGCGGTGCGCCCAACGGGTGTCCTTGCGTGGGATCTCGTGGACCTGCGCGGGCGTGCTGATGTCGAGGCGGTCGAAGTCGCCGCTGTAGTCGGTGCCGTCGACTTTGAGCTGCCATCGGACATGCTCGGTGACGTCCTCACCGTCGATCTCAAGCTGCGTGTCCGTCACTTAGGCCACCTGCTCCCAGAGGTCGTTGACGATGAGGGGAAGGGTGATCGTCATCACCCGGTACTCGGCACCGGCCGTCGTCAGGTAGCCAGCGCGAGCGGACAGCGGGTCGCCGTAGGTGCCTTCAAGGTCCACCTCGCGGACGATGCCGCCGAGAGTGAAGTCGCCGCTGTAGGCGGCCATGAGCGCATCCAGGGCGGTCATGAGGTTCGGGTCGATCGCGTCCTCGGGCTCCTGGACCATCGGCGTGTACAAGCGCACATTCAGTGCCAGCCGCGTACTGGTAGCTGCGAGGCCGCTGCCACCGCGCGCTGGCCCGATCTGCTCCACCCACACCGCGGCGCTGAGCCCGTTGCCCGGCGACGACTTGGGTTCGTGTCCGTTCACGGTCTCGAAGTAGCCGCTGGCGAGGACGTGAGTCTGGACGGTGTCGAGGATGGTGGTGATGTCGAGGGCCATCAGATCAGCCCCATCGCCTTGTAGCGGGCCAGGAGTTGCACGGCGATCTGCCGGGCCCGCTGGTCCACGAGCGGCTTGGTACGGCGGAACGTCGCGTACCCAGGGAACTTCGTGACGGGCGAGTTGCGGGAGCCGACGCCTTCGAGCCAGGGCCCGTAGATGACGTTGCTGTCGGAGACGCGGTAGCCGTCTCCGGCGCGGTCGACGCTGATCTGCGACTCGTAGTAGCCGGTCGGGTTCTTCAGGACGACGTGGAGTCGCTGCCGGACCAGTCGCTCGCCTTCCTCCGCGATGCGGAGGCTGATCTCGTCGCGGTAGGCGTGCAGGGCCTTCGCGGTGCGTCCATCGAACATGGGGCCGCGCGCGACCATGCGCGTGTCGAAGTCCATCCCAGGCATCAGACCCCCCTCGTCCGGACCTTGCGGCCGTACTCGGTGTACGCCTGGTCGCGCAGAGCCTCGATCGAGATCCGGGACACCTCTGGGGCGCTCTTCCCGGACGACGAGGCGAGCCGGAACCAGCCGGCGCGCTCCTGGAGCAGGTTCCATATCGCTTCGGCCTTGACCAACTGGTGGATCAGTCCGGGCGGCTGCCACGCGTACACCGTGGCGCCGCTGGTGTGAGTGGTGGCGGTGGTGCCGAGGGCGCCGCGGGTCACGGTGAGCGCGCGCGGCGCGTAGATGCTGGTGTTGGTGTGTGCGGCGAGGACGGTGCCGTCGTAGGCCCGTTCCACGACCAGCGTGTTCCCGGCGATGTCATCGACTCGGACGCGCTCCGCGTCCAGGAGCAGCACCTCGTCCACGGCGAAAGCGCCGGCGTCCGTCACGGTGAGCGTGGTGTCGCCCTTGCTCGCGGTGAGGGTTCCGGTCTGCCCGGTGCTGGCCTGTGCCCGCTCGGTGACGAGCATCCGCTCGTCATCGACCCGGAGGATGCTGCCGACGCCGACGGCCGCCGAGGTGGCGCCGTCCACGGTGAGTGTCGTCCCCGTCGCGTCGCCGACCACTGCTGCGGTCGCGCCGAGGGTGGTCTCGGTGTCGCGGTAGCCCCACAGGCCGGTGATGGTGACGTCCCGCTGGTACGTCTGGCCGCCGCCGTAGGCCGCGCTCGTGCTGAGCTTGATCTCGACCCGCGAGAACGGCGGCCCGGACCTGTTGGGTTCCAGGTTGACGTCATCGAGGGCGATGCTGATGCCGCCGCTGGTGATGCTCGTCGCAGAGATCAGCTCGGAGTCATCCAGGCGCAGCACCCACGGCGTGTAGCCGGATGGGCGGCCGGGCCAGTCGAAGTACCGGGTCGCGAGGACGGGGGCGAAGGATCGGTGGCACAGGCCCTCGACGCCGCGTGATGCGGCTTCGATGGCGTCGTCGATCTGCCGGCGGTTGCGTGCGGTGGTCTGGACGTCGAGCGCCCGCATGATGTCCTCGCGGGTCGCGTACCGGATGCCGTCCGGGCTCGTGTTGGTGTCGATGATGCCCATGTCACCTCCTTCCTGTGCGTCTCGTAGCGGCGTGGATCAGTCGGCGCGCTCGGGCCAGTGCCAGGTGCCGCCCTCGTGGTCGTCCTCGCTGAACGGCACGTCCTCGTTGAAGAACAGGCCGGTCGGGGTAAGGACAGCGAGAGAAGCGATCCACTCACCGTCCGTCCCATTCGGGCAGCCGTCCATCGGCTCGGCCGTGAGGTACTTGGGCACGGCCGTAACGATCGCGACCCGGCATTCCGAGGTGTACTCACGGCCGGGGGTGCCGTAGCTGACGTAGTGGACGGTGCGGCCCACGCTCGGCGTCACGCGTCGCCATCCTCAGCCGAGTGGTCCCCAGCCGTCTTCCGGCCACCGGTAGCCGTCCGACGGGCAGAAGAGCCCTCCTCCTCGTGGTTTCGGGTGGAGCGGCTCGCCGTCCCACGGGCACGAGACCGGTCCGGCTTCTCGCTCTGCTCGGTGTTCTGCGACGGCGTCTCGGAGGATGTCGAGGAGCTCGTACCAGCTGATACGTCCTCACCTTCTTCCGGCTCGATCGGCGTGACCTCGCTGGTCTCCGGGTCCACTTCGTGCCCCTCGATCGACGGGCCGCCGTGCACGGTCACCTTCGGCATGTCCTGCTCCTCCGGGGGTTGGGTCGCTTCGTTGACGCGGATGGTCGACCCGCACTGCGGGCACTTCGGCAGACCCACCGCATACGTGGTGGTGCACTCCGCGCACTCCCACAGGGCCATGTCAGGCCCCCATGGCGGACAGCAGCTCGGGGGCGCGCTGCGTCGTCAGATCACGGGTGTTCGCGAAGACCAGGCCGGCGCCGGTGCTGGTGAGCTTCACGTACTTGTAGCCGTCGTCCAGCGACGTGCCCTGCACCTCGACCGCCATGGCGTTCTGCGTCGCGGAGGCCGCGGTGACCACGGTTGCGGCAGCAGCCTGGGTGCGCTTCACCCACGCGTCCGAGCCGTCGCCGGTGTTCGTGTAGTACTCGGTGATGATCGCCAGGTTCTGCGCGCCGGTCCCCGAGGAGTCCTTGGCTTCCTGGAGCGTGTACGTGTCCCCGACGGCGCCCGCGAGGTAGCACTCGAAGAGGACGCCTCCCGCGTCCTGGAGGGAGATCCACTTGCCGTCTGCGGCAGGGGTGAAGTTCACGAGCCTGCCGAGCGCCTTCTGAGCCATGAGCTTGCCTTTCGTCTGATGGTGGGGTTGGCGTTCGTCGGGCGGGTTACGCCAGCTCGATGAAGGGGCTGAGCTTGTTGGAGCTGCCGTTCTGCGGGGTGATCGCGGACTTCAGCCAGGGCTGGCCGTCGACGCGCTGGATGATGCGGAAGGTCGTCTGGTCGTTGCCGAAGCGGTAGTCCGTGGAGGAGTCCATGGACATCTGCTGCCGGTCACCGATCAGGTAGTAGCTGAGGTCCACGAAGCTGAGGTCGCCGCGGGTGCCGAGCGGGCTCGCCTTCTCGGTGATGATCAGCGGCCGGCCGAAGATGCTCATGGGCATCGAGTCGGTGGCGTTGACGACGAACATGCTGTTACCGCCGGTGCCGACGGTGAGGGACATCTGGAGGAGCTGCGGGATCGCGTCCGGGGAGCAGATCCACACGGCGCGGTTCAGGGAGGACGGCAGCATCTGCGCGTACATCGCGACGATGTCCGTGTACTTGATGGTGTTGGCGGTGCCGCGGGTGATGGTGACGGCGGCCTTGTTCGCGGCGCCGCGGTAGCCCTTGGGCTCGCCGACACCCGACCCGGTCTGGAACGCGGCGTCCTCACTGAACGCGATGGCCTTGGGCCACAGGGACTCCAGGAGCGCCGAGAACGAGACGATGGAGTCCTGGAGCAGCTCGTTCGGCACCGCGCTCAGACCGGTCAGCTTCTTCGCGTCGAGGACGATCCGGCCGAACTTCGGGTTGGAGTCCTGGAGCATCGCCGACTCTTCGCCCCAGTACGCGACCATGCCACCGAAGACGCTGCCCTGGTTGGTGGTCGAGTCGATCATCGGCATCGGCACCCTGGCGCTGTCCATCGGCACGACGGTGGCGCGCGGCCGGACGACGGAGTCCTCCAACGCGATCTGCGACAGGTTCGACCGCAGGGTCTCCGGGACGAGGAACCCGCCATCGGACGGGCTGACGCTGGACGCGGCGTTGCGCAGCGCGGACAGCTTCTCCGCGTCGGGCCGGTTGTTCATGTGCCAGATGGTCTTGGCGTAGTCCATCGCGTTGTCGAAGACACCGTCGAGGACCGCGCCGGAGGCCGCCGAGTTGTGGGCGGTGGCCTGCCGGTGCGAGGTGAGCATGTTGCCGTCGCCGCGACGCGCCTGCGGGTCGAGGTCGAGGCGCTTGATCGCCCCGGCGGCGTCCTTGTTCTTGACGTCGGCGCCGTGCTCGCGGAGGAAGTCCGCGAACTGCTTCTGCGTCTCCTCGGCGACGAGCCGGTTCAGCTCGGTGCCGTCGCCCTGCTGCTTCTGGGCGTAGGCGTCGATGAACTCGGTCAGGGACTCCCGGCTGTTCGCGATCTCGCGAACCTTCGCCGGGTCGCTCAGCATCTCCGCCAGCTCGTCACTGTTGCGCGGGACGGTGTTGGTGGGGGTTGCCACAGGTGCCTCCTTCAGGCGTCCGTCGCCGCGCTGGACGACGTGTCGGGATCGGTCAGGTGGGAGACGAGCGCCGACCAGTCGTCGGTGTCGTCGGGTATAAGGGCGGCGACCAGGGCCGACCACTCGTCTACGGGCTCGGCGGCAGGCGCCTGCGGGGCCGGTTCGGCGGCCGGCTCGGCAAGGGTGACCGCGGCGCGGAGCTGCGTGGCGACCTCCTCGCCGATCAGCGAGCGGATGTCCTCGGTGAGCCCGGCCTCGGCCTTCGGCTGCTCGCGGCGCGGGCCGGTGTAGCCGTAGGCGGCGAGGTCGAACGGACGGACCATGTCGGGCTGGTCGTCCTCGTCGGGCTCGGCCGGCTCGGCGGTCTTCCGCGTCTGCACAGCCTCGTCAGCGAGACCGGCCTCGACTGCGTCCTCGGGCAGGTACCACGTCTCGGCGCGCATCCGGTCGCGCCACTCGGCGCGGGTGCCGCCGGCACGCGCGGCGTAGGCGTCTGCGATGTTGTCGCTGATGAGGTCGAGGAGTTCGCCCATCTCGGCCATGTCGGCGGCGTTGCCCATGCAGACGCCGGATGCGTCGTGGATCATGAGCATGGTGTTCGGGGCCATCTCGATCCGGTCCCCGGACATGGCGATGACGGAGGCGATGCTCGCGGCGATCCCGTCGACCTGCACGGTGACGTTCGCCGGGTGGGAGCGCAAGGCGTTGGCGATGGCGATGCCCTCGAAGACACTGCCGCCAGGGCTGTTGACGCGTACCCGCAGGTTCGGTGCCGTGATCCCGCGCAGGTCCGCGATGAACTCGTCGGCCGTCGCACCGAACCAGCCGCCGATCTCGTCGTACAGCATCACCTCGGCCTCGGTGTCGCTGGCCGCGTTCGTGATGCGGTACCAGGACCGGGCCTCGACGCCCAGCTGCTTGCGCTGCTTCTCGGCCCGCTCGCGCTGGTTGGCCTGGAAGGTGGCCGCCTTACCGGGCAGCGTGATTTTCATGACTGCGCCTCCTCGGCGGGCGGGGTCCAGCCGAGCCGGACCAGCAAATCGCGGCACTCATCCGGCACCACGAAACGGACCTCTGCTTCTGCGCCGAAGTCATGGATCAGGAGGTCCAGCGTTGCCGTCGGCACCTCATCGACGCCCAGGCGCAGCGTGAGGCCGGTCAGAGTTCGGGCGATGTCCTGCCCGTCCAACTCGACCTGCGCGCTGGGGCCTCCAGCGCCGCTGATGCGCAGCCTGCCGGGGCGGACTCCGTGCTTACTCACTGGCCCTCTCCCTTCTGGCCGCGCGCAACGACCTTGCAGCGGCACTGATTGCCGTACTTCGCCCCGATGCAGTTCACGTAGCCCCGGCCGTTCGGATAGTCCGCGTAGGCCGCGTCCTGGTCGGCGTAGGTCTGGCCGTCGTTGCCCGCGCACGCCGCGCAGGTGTTCTCGTCGTGGTGGGCCTCCACCACCCATTCGTCCTGCGCGTTCCTGACGTTGGCGCCCAGCAGCCCGGACACCGAGTTCTGCCAGTCCGACAGCGACGTGTCCGGCGCCGGCGCGGCCGGTTTGCCGACGTAGGCGATGTCCGGCAGGCCAACAGCGGACAGGGTGCCCGCGGCTTCGAACCCGGCAGTGACGAGTGCAGCGGCGGCGTTGGCGCGAGCGGTGAGCTGCTGCGCCTCGATCTCCGGGTCGGGAGGGGTGGGCGGCTCGTAGTCGAATTCCAGACCCTGCGTGGTCGGCCCGAACATGGGGAGGAGTTCGTTGTTCAGCGCTGCCTTGATGCGTTCGAGGCGGGGTACGGTCTGCTGCTCGGCGAACCAGCTCTTGGCTGCGAGGGCGGAGGCGCGGTTGATGTCCTCGAAGTCACCGATCGCGGTCTTCGATATGCCGTAGCCCTCACGGATCGCGTCGCTGGTGGCACCGCGCAGCTCAACGAACTGCATGTCCCGCTGCGAGATCGTCCTGTCGACCCACTGGCCCTGTTCGAGGATGGCCACGCGGTGGGCGTTGGCGACGCCGCGGTGCTGCTCGTTCCACCGGTCGCGAAGTTCGTTGAACTCGTCGTCGGACAGCCGCTGGTCGACCTGGATCAGCCCGCCCGGCTCAGCCGAGTTGAAGAAGAACGCGCGCGACCACTCCGCCGCGTACCGAGACGTGTCCAGGTCCGGGAGGATCGACAGCACCGGCGACAAGCCGCGATACGGGTCGAGCGGGTTCGGCCGACGCAGCTGGATGACCTCATCGAGTTCGAGGGGGACCTGCTCGCCGTCCGGTGACGTGTAGACGTAGCCGCTCAGGAAGTTGTCGCGGTCGGGGATGGGCTGCATGCGGTCGGGGCGGACGGGCCACATCTCCAGCGGCAGCCTCACTCCCTTGGCGCGGGAGATGACCCACCAGGCTTCGCCGGTGAGGTCGAAGTGCTGCTGCTGCGACTCGACGAACTCTTGCCGCGGCATGAAGGCGTTGGGCTTGTTCCACAGGTCGAGGGCAGCGTGCGAGGTGACTTCGGTGCGGTCTTCGGCGCGCCCGGATTTGGCCTTGCGGTAGAGCTTCCAGTCGACGAGCGCGGTTGCGTTACTGGTGCGGTCGACGATAGCGAAGAGGGTGCCGGTCGCGGTCATGGCGCGCATCTGCGCCTCGGCGCTGCGGCCGGTGCCGAACATGCGGCCGTTGGACTGGGCGCGGGAGGCGAACGGGACGGGCGTTTGAGCTGCGGTGCTGGCTTTGTTGAGGAGCGCGCCGAGAAGGGTTCTGGCCAACACCCCTCCCTTATTCAGCCGTGGACCCGCCAGTTCAGGACGAAGCACCCGACACCGAGGGATGCGACACCTGCGGCCAAGCCCCACCACAGCATGGCGGAACCCGACAACAAGATGATCCCAGCCGTGTCAAGCAGAATCGGCGCCAACCTTCGCCATGCTTGCATCCACCTGCGGAATCGCTCGTTTCGGCTGGTCATGGCGGTCTCACTCTCGTCGTGGCGGCTTGTAGGGTTACGACAGTCTCACAGCCAGCGGACTCGCGGCCGACCACCAATGTCCCGCGCCGCCACCATGTACCGGGCGGCGTCCATGGAGTGGTCGTTAGCCTTCACCGGCTCCTCTTTCAGCCCGCCCGCGTTACCGGGCTTCACAGCCCACACGTAGCCGGCGACTTCCTCGGCGAGCCCGATCGGGAGTGAGGTGGCGTCCATGTCGGCGTCGCGTTCGAGGAGGGCGTTGCTGAAGACGTGGAGCCGCGCGCGGCCGTCGGGCTGGACCTTGAGCCGGGACTGCATGGCCTGGATCCCGTCCGAGACGCCCTTGTGGGCGGCCTGCGTGCCCATGCCCAGCTTCCGTTCGAGGGTCGCGCGGTCTTCGGCGTCGTGGTCGGTGATGATGGCGCGCGGCCGTGGCTGCCCGGCGAGGAGCCGGTCGCGGATCACCTCGGCGTGGTCTTCGACCAGCATGCGGGTGCGGACCCACTCGCGGATCAGGTACAGGCGTCCGTCGGGGTCTTCGGCCCACAGCTGGGCGACGAACGGGTTGGTGAACCCGAAGTCGATGGTCAGCCAGCGGGTCCAGGCCGCGGGTACGTCGAACGGCTCGACCACGTGGACGGGTTCGGACCAGCCCTCGTACACCAGGCCCTCGGCGGCGGCCCAGATGCCCTCGCGGAAGCGGAGCCGGCGGACGCCGGTGAGGGCGTCGAGCTTGGCCATGTAGTCGACGCCGCGCTCGGTGAGGCTGCCGTCGAGGTTGACGTAGAGGGGGTTGTCGCGGTGCAGGCTGTGGATCATCCGCATGGTGCCCTCGTCGCACCGCTGCTTGATCCAGTGCTTCGGGTGGTCCGGGTTGCACGCCAGCACGATCTGCCGGTAGGTGGCCGCGTTGCCGCGGAGGCGGGTGATCAGGGTCTCCAGCGCGGTGAGGCTGATCTGGGTGGCCTCGTCCACGTAGATCCGGGAGAACTCCGTCGACAGGAACTTCTCGGGGCGGTCGAGGCCGCCGACGAGGATCTCCGCGCCGTTGGCGAACTGGTAGGCGGCCGGCTTCCGCGGCGACCCGCCGAACCACTTCACGACGCCCTCGGCAAGCGCGGTGGTGGCTACCTGCTGCTCGAACGTCACCAGCGTGCTGCCGGTGAGGGACGCGTGGGTCTGGCGGACGATCAGGGAGCGGCAGTTCGGCACCATCAGGCTGGTGTAGAACGCCTTCTGGAGCATCGCCAGCGACTTGCCGGTGCCCGCCGGTCCGGCTATGCAGATCTCCTGATCTTTCGCGGACAGGAGCGTCTTGGCGCCGCCGCGCGGTTCGTACCGCACGACCGATGGGGTCACACGAGATCCTCGGGGTTCACGCCGACCAACTCGTACTTGACGCCGCCGGAGTGCTCGACCTTGCTTGGCTTGTCCATGCCGGTCATGCGCCGGAAATCAGCGAGGGCGCCACGGAGCTCCCGGAACGCGGCCAGCACCGGGGCGGTGTCCTTGAGCGGCTGGCCGTCCTCGTCGTACACGATCCGGCCGTGGGACACCATGACGTGCTCGGTCTCGGCGATCTCCATGCAGCGGGCCACAACGTGCTCCAGGCGCGCGGCGTGGACCTTGAGCGCTTCCTCGCCGGCTTCCTGGACGACATCGCGGACGGCGCGGTTGTAGGCGCTGATGGCGGCCCATTTGCTGATGCCGAGTTGTTCGCCGACCTCGCGGAAGCTGAGGCCGCCTTGGGAGTAGAGCCGGGCGACTTCGGCGTCTCGTTCTGCGCCTTCGATGCTGCGGACGAACTTGCCTTTGCTGTTGCGGCCTCGGATGCCGTTGTCGGGGGTGTCGGCGGTCACTGGGTCCCCCTTCGTGGAGTGCGTGTTACCGGTTGGGCGTGGTTTGATGGTAACGATGCGTGCAACCGGGGTGGCGGCTCAGGCGGGCGCGCATGGGGGAGCCCCCGTCTCTGTCTGGGCGTCAGAGGCGGGGGCTTCGGCATGCAGAGGGTCAGGCGTCGGGGCGGGCGGCTCGGATCTCGTCGGCGGTGACGGTCTCGAAGTGCCACCACCGGCCGCCCTCCCACTGTTTCACCCTCGCGGTGTCGGCGGGGTTCCCGTCGCCGAGGGAGACGCGGATCAGGGCGTACGCCTTGGCTTCGCTGGTGTGGTCGGACTCGGCGCGCACGTCGGGGCCGGTCAGGATCACGCGCCACGGCTTACGGGGCTTGGTGGTCATGGGGTTCGTCCTGTCGTGTCGGGCGGTCAGGCGGTGGTCAGTCCTCGTCGGGCCAGACGATGCGCGGCGTGACCTTCTCCGCGCGGCCGTCCCGGACGACCACCCGCCACAGGTCACCGTTCTCCTCCCCCTCGCAGTCCAGGCGGCCGGTGAACGTGTGGCCGGGGAACGCGTCGATGGCCTTCTGCACGTGAGCGACGAGGTTGTACGCCTTGTACGCCTCACTCCAGCTGGGCACCAGGGCGGGCGCGGTCTTCCGCATCAGCGGGCCCTCGTCGGTGTCGACGGTCTCGGCCTCGACGCGGAGCTTCACGTCGAGGTCGTCGGCCGCGAACGGGCTGTCCTTGAACTCGCGCCAGGTGAGCGGCGGCTGGATGGTGATCTCTCCGTCGACGGACGTCTTGTAACCCATGGCTGGGGTCCTTTCGTGGCGGTGGGTTGAGCGTATGGCGGGGGTCAAGCGGCAGCGCGAGACGAGCGGCGGCTCAGATGGGCTGGGCGTAGGCGGTGGCCTCGGCGACCATGTCGGGCACCTCGTCCGCGCTGTGCCCGGACCAGCCGGCGAGGGGAATCCACTGCGGGGTGTCGGCGTCGTCGTAGCGGGGGTCGGTGTCGTCCGGGGTGGGCAGTCGGAAGGTCTCCACGAAGATGCTGGCCCACCGGGGGTTGGGGTGTTCGGTGGCGACGACGAGCACGGTGCCGATGAGGCGTGCGTCGAGGATGCGGGTGTCGGCGGGGGCGTGGATGGCGTCGAGTGCGCGGCGGGCGATGCGGGTGCGGAGCTGAGCGATGCGGGTGCGGCGGGCGGTGGCGTTCATTGTGGAGTCCGTTCTCGTGGGTGGTGCGCGGGCGAATGGGTTAGGCGGCGAGGGCGAGGCGGGTGGCGGCGGTGCGGTAGGCGGGCTTGCGGGGCCGGTAGATGACGGCGATGCGGGCGACCTCGGCCACCGTGTAGCGGGTGCACTGGCGGGCGCGGCCGTGGGTGTAGGAGATGGAGGGGGTGCCGGCGACGTTGGCCTTGGCCGCGTTCTTGCGGAGGGAGCCGGCGACGCTGCGGGCCTCGCGGACGCCGAGTCCGGCGGCGATCACGTGCGTCGTCAGCGTGGCCACGCCCTGGCGGCGGATCTTTGCGGCGGCGCGGTGGGTGCGGGTGCGGTCGCGGAGGGTGCGGCGGGCGGTGCGGGTGGCGGCGTTCATCGGGTCCCCCTCGTTCTTGGTGTACGTACACCGTAGCGTGGGGTGTACGTACACCGCAAGGGGTTCGGACCTACCGGTGTCCGTACACCCGCGATACCGTGGGGCCCATGCCGAACGCCCCCAAGACCAAGCACCGATCCGTCCGCATCGAGGACCAGGACTGGGCAGACCTCGCCGCGCGCGCGCCGGGCGGCGACCGCGCGGCCGTCATCAAGGACCTGGTGCGCTGGTACCTGCGGCGCCCAGACGCCAACCTGCCCGAACGCCCGGCGAGCAGCGAGGAGAAGACCGCATGAACACCCAAGCTGAGCAGCGTGGGGTCATGGTCTACGAGCTGGACTGGGCCCCTGGTAACCACCAATGGGAGTGCCCTCGGTGTGGCACGGTTGGGAACGTCACCATGAACATGACCCGGCACGCTGGCCCGTGGCACGTGTGCCGGTCCGCCAACGCGGGCCCGGTGCGCCCAGACGAGGAGCCCACCACATGAACGAGTTGTGGAACAACTTCCTGTACGGCCTGCTGATCCTCGCGCCCGGCGGTCTGCTCGGCGCCGCGATCGCCTACCTGACCACCGGGACGCCCATCGCCGGGCCGGGTACGCGCGTCTGGCGTCCCCGCCGCAGGCTGCGGCGCCCATGGCCTGCCGCATGACGACGGCCCCGCCCGGACAACTCCCGGTGCGGGGCCGCTATGCGTATGTGCGGCAGTCGAGCGGTTTAGCTTCGCAGCTTGCCCCCCACTCAACTGCCGCTGCCGGGACGCTACGCCCCAGCCTGCTCGTCTGTCACTACCCGCGCACCGTCAGGTCGGGTAGTCGTCGCCGAGCACCTGCCGCCGCTCCCGGTCCGCGCGCTGGCCGAGCGCTGCGTGCATCCGGTACGCGGTCACCGTGAGCAGCACGAACACGACCACGAACACGCCGACCGCCAACAACGGGATGCCCGTGAACACGTTGATCGCGGACGCCACGAACAGGGCGAGCAAGTTCCCAGCGAACCAGGCAGCCCAGACGCGGCGCCGCTCGACGCTCACGGCCTTCTGGACGTCGCTGTAACTGGACATGAGCTCCCCCTCGGTGGTGCGGCTACGGCCGCATCATCCGCCCCCGTGGAGACGCTGTGAAGGCGTTGTCTCCGATCCGTGACACGCGCTCACCGGAACGGGCAGCACACGGCGCCTAGTGGCGGCACACTGAATCCGTGGCGATCAGGTACGCAGTGCAGGCAGACACCCGCGACGAATGCGAACGCGCCCTCCAAGAGCTGTGCACTCAGCTCGGCGCACGCCCAGCGACCTTGCCCACCGACGTCGTCGGCCGCGGCTGGCTCGCCCGCGCGATCCCCGTCCCGCTGGCCACCGACGCGGAGCCGGAGCATGGGCGAGGCCCCTGCTGACGGGGCGCGGCAGGGGCCTCAAGGGGGAGCATCCGAGGTGCTCGTCATCGGGTGCAGTCTCAGTGTCGCAGGGCTGTCAAACAGCGCAGGGAGGCAGGTAGATGGGCCGGGAGATCGACGGTAGATGCGGGTAGACGACGCGGTAGACGTGCAGGTCAGGCGGCGGTAGATACGTCGGTAGACGGCTCCTCGGCGGCGGCCGGGGAAGGGGCTTCGAGGTCCCGTCGGCGGACCCCCCAGGTGGGCACGCCGGCCACCTTCACGCCGCGGTGCACGGGGATGTCCCAGCGCTCCAGATGGGCCCGGAAAGTGGTCACGTCCATGCCCTCGAACATGCCGTGCTGCTGGGCGTGCGCGAGGAGGTCCCGGAGGTGCACTCCCTGGGCGTCCCCCATGCGCTGCCAGATCCACTCCAGGGTGGCCGCTCGGACATCATTCGGGGAGGCTGCCGCCGACTGCTCCGCAACCTCCGCGGGGGCCTGTCGCCCGGCTCTCCATGCGGCGATGACCCACACGCCGGTGAGGGCCCACATGAGGTTGGGGACGGCGCGGACGATTCGCCACAGCAGGTACACGCCGAGGGTGAGGATGGCGAGGCGGAGCCAGCAGCCGAGCGCGGCTCGCCAGCCGGTGAGGTCCGGGCGTCGGCCGCGCGCGACCCAGGCGGTCACGCGTCGGCCGATACCGCGCGCGACGGCGGCAGACCCGTCAGCGAGACGGGCCGCAGGGCGGGCGAGGCGGCTCACAGGAGACCCGAACTCTGCACCGCGCTCACGACGCTGTCGCCGACGCCATTGAGGGCGTCAGGTAGCCATACGAGCGCGCCGGCCACGCCTGCGGTGAGGGTGAAGGTGGACCCGACGAACGCACCGCCGACGATGCGCCGCTTGTCTTTCTTCCCGGCGTCCTTGTAGGCGAGGCTGATCAGGAACACGGTCACGATGACGACCGCGGCGCCGGTCGCGCTGAGTCCGACCAGCTGTCCCGTCGTGAGCCCGCTGCCCGAGGAAGCGCCGGCCGCGGCGTCACTGGTGCGCTGGCCTGCACGGTTGGCGATGGTGGCGGCGTGGTGGTGGGACCAGCCGAGGATTCCGCCGGGGCAGGCCGCGGCGCAGATGGCGGCGAGGAGGCCCTTGCCGAAGCTGGAGAGCATCTTCATCTCTCGGCCGCCCTTCCACCAGGGGCGGAGGTTCGCGGCGAGGACGAGAACGGCGGCGAGGAGACCGCCGACGGTCAGGGTGGTGGTGCCGGTCATCGGTGAACTCCAGTGAACAGGGTGAGGGCGTCGAACCAGTCGAGGACGCCGAGGCCGCCGATGAGGGCGGTGACGAGGAGGAAGCGGGGTACAGCACGGCCGGTGCGCCGGTCGAGGGCCCAGGCGGCGGCGATCGCGACGCCCGCGATGACGTAGGCCGCGCCCACGCCGGCTTCGGTGCGGGCTTGGTGGACGGTGTGGCCCCAGATCCCGACCGGGCTGTGGCCGTCTACCCACGGGGTGAGCGCGGCGAGGATAGCGACGAGCATCCGCCACGTCACCAGCTGGTCCCACAGGCGCTCCCACAACCGCGGTGGGCGTTCCTCCTCGACGGGGACGAGGACGTGCTCGTGGACGTGCCGGACGATCACGGCCTGCGGCATCGGGTCGGGCTGCGGTATCGGCGGTGGGTCCGGGATCACCGGCGGCGGTGGTGGTGGCGGGGGCGGGGTCCGCCACGGTGGTGCCTCGCCCGGCTCCGGGGCGCGTGCGGGCAGTGGGACACCGGCGGGGATGACACGGGTCGGGGTGACGGGCCGGCGGGGTTCGGGGACGGTCATGGTGGGCTCCTGGTGGCCGAGGGGGCGGGCGCCGAGACGGCGGAGGTAGTGGCGGGCGCGCAGCTCGTCGCCACCGGGCTGGGTCACGACGCCTTGCCCTCAATGCGGTCGCGTGTCCGGCGGACGGTGTCGGCGGACACCTGCTGTCCGTGGATCTCCCGGACGTAGGACAGGACGGCGGTTCTGTCCGTGATGCCGGACGCGAGAGCGGTTCGGACGGTGTCTGCGATGGTTTGTCCGGGCGGCGCGATCGGCTGGACGCGGCGGACGGTCGGACGCTGTGACCTGCTGTCCTTCCTGTCCGGACGGGTGTCCGTGTCCTTGTCCAGGACGGTTTGGACGGTGTCCGTGTCCGTGTCGATTCCGGCGGCGGACAGGTGGGCGACGATGTCCTCGGCGGACGCGTCGGGGAACGTGTGGGCGGCGGCGCGGACAGCGGAGCGGACGGTTGCCTGACCGCGTTTGTCCGGGCGGCTGTCCGTGTCCGGGGTGGTCAGCTGGTGTCCGGTCTGGACGGGGTCGAGGAGGTCGAGGCGGACACCGACGGCGGCGCGCAGCGTCTGCCAGGAGCGGCTCGGGTACATGATCCAGCCGAGGGCGGGGATGTGCGGGAGTCGTTCGGCGATCAGGCCGCGGGCGGCTCGCTGTTCGTCGCGGACGTCGCGGCGGTGGAGTTCGAAGAGGAGCTCGACGCCGGCGGAGAGGGAGGCGAATCCGGCGGCGGCGGGGAGGCCGCCGATGTCGTTGCCGTGGTTCCAGTTGAGGAGTCCGGCGACGCCGACGAAGACGGCTAGGGCGAGGCGGGCGAGGCCGGCAGGTGTCCCGCGTTCGACGGCGCGGCGGGCGTAGGTGGCGCAGATGAGCCCTGCGGCGTCGAACATGATGGAGAGGGGCCAGGCGAGGAGGTCTCGCATGCCCCAGCGCATGAGCTGTCCGGAGAGGGACCAGGCCGCGGCGGCGAGGAGCATGCCGAGGACGAGGGCCCAGGCGGCGCGGATGGAGCGGGAGAGTCTGCGGCCGTTGGCGGCTTGGGTGGTCACGGTGCTTCTCCGGTTCAGCGGCGGTGGTGCCAGGCGTAGGCGGCGATGAGGGTGCAGACGGCGGCGGGGGCCCAGAGGCCGTTGAGGGCGGCGAGGACGGCGAGGACGGTGAACCCGCGGCGTGCGAGCGGGTGGCGGAAGTGGCGGCGCACGGTTGTCTCCGGGGAGCCGGCCCCCGCGGACGGGGGGATGGTCGTACGCGGGGGCCGGCGGTCAGGGGGTTAGTGGGCGGTCATCCAGACGACGGCGAACACCCCGGCGGCGAAGGAGAGGATGATTCCGAGGCCGAAGCCGAACTTCTCCATGACGGTGCTCCTCATCGGGCGGCCCGGTACCAGCGGCCTCGGCGGTCTTGGGTGCGGTCGCGGTCTTCCCACGCTTGGCCAGCGCGGGCGGCGCGCTGGGCGCCACCGCGGTGGTGGCTGGCGCGGCGTTGCCGTGTGGCCCGCTCGGTGGCGGACTCGCGGCCGGCGTATTGGGTGGCGGCGCGCTCGTGGTCGTTGCCGAACAGCTTGTCGAGGAGGCTCATCAGCTGGTTCCCCGTCCGCCGCATCCGGTGCAGGTGCGCCATACGGTGACGTGGCCGCCGTCGGGGTTGGGGGTGGTTTCGGGGTGGCCGCCTTGGCCGCCGCAGCTGGTGCAGGTGGGGCCTTGGTAGCTCATCAGCTCACCGCCGGGCGGGGCAGGGCGCGGCAGGTCGAGGCGTGGCGTTGGGCTTCGTTGCGGATGTAGATCTCGCTGTTCGGGAAGCGGCTGTCCCCGCAGCCGGTGCAGTACGAGATGGGCTCGCCCTTGTCGGTGTGGGTGAGGTCGACGGTGGCCCCGACGACGGTGAGGTACCGCGCGATGACCCCGTCGGGCCAGGGTTCGGTGGTCGGGCTGCACAGGGCGTGGAGGGCGTCGCTGACGCGGGTGCCGCTTTGGCCCTGGAAGGGGCCGCGTGCGTTGAGGCTGGGCGGTTGGGGTTGGGTCTCGGTACGCTCCATGGCGGACCTGCTCCTTTGATCGCTTCGGGGTGGGTCCGCCCCCGGCCATGTGGAGCGGCAACTCCGGCCGGGGGCTTGTTGTTTGACGGTTGGAGGCGACCTCCGAGCCGTTGTGTAGCCAAGCTACACGCGTGTAGGCTGACTACACAAGACGGCACGGAGATCCGCCTCCCCACCAGGAGAGGGACGGACGTGGAAGACCAGTCGGAGGAGGTGCGGCGCGTGCGCGAAGCCATCGCCGCTGTGGCGGTAGACGTACCGCCCGCAGAGCGGGCCCGTCGGCTGGACGCGGCTAAGGACGCTGCTCTTGTGGAGTGGAGACGTCGCCGACGGGAGGCCGTGCAGGAGATGAGCGATGGCGGGATGACGTACCGCGAGATCGCCAAGGAGATGGGGATCAGCTACGGCAGGGTCCGGCAGATCCTCGCCGAGGACCCCGAGCAGGTCGAGGAGCCGTCGGATGGATGAGCTGGAAGCGCTGCGTCAGCGCGTGAAGGAACTGGAGGACACGGTCCTCTACCTGTCGAACACGCTCGTCCTGCATGGGGTTTTGAACCCTGTCGAGGGGCAGGCTGCCCGGCGAATGTACGACCAGGCGGGGCAGATCGAGCGGGAAGGCGGGAGGCGCCGGTGATGGATGACCTGGTGGAGTTCCTGCGCGCCCGGCTGGACGAGGACGAGCAGATCGCGAGAGACGCCAATACGTCGCCGGAGATGGTGACGGGCATCCCGCGGTCCTATGCGAGCGCTCCCGTGGCCCTGCACATCGTTCGTCATGATCCGGCGCGTGTCCTCGCCGAGGTCGACGCCCGGCGCGGCATCGTGGACGACCTCGCCGAGGTGATCCGCTGGGCCGAACGTGCGAGTCTGGACTACCAGGATGGCGCGGACGCCTGCGAGCGGACACTGAAGCGGCTCGCGCTGCCGTTCGCCGATCACCCCGACTACAACGAGGCGTGGCGCCTGTAGCCGCGACCCGCCCAGACGAGAAGCCCCGACCATTGGCCGGGGCTTCGTCGTTTCGGGGAGCCGTCCCGAGTAGCACGCGATTCGTGGCGCAGCAGCGAAGACCAGAACCGCAGATCCAGCGTCCCCCCGCTGTCAAACGAATCCGTTCGGCCGCACCTGGCGCGCGCCTGCGGTCGGGCCACGGGAGGCTGGACGTATGCCTGTCGTGATCGTTTACCCACCTGATGAAGACGGTGGCCGCCGCGTCCGTGTCGACGGCGAGATCAGCGGGCGCGCGTTCCGGCTGACGGATGTGGTGGAGTTCCTGCGGCGTGCCGGCCTGGACGGGGTGGACGACCTGGACGTGCTGCGCGCCGAGTGGATCGAGTGGCGCGGGGGCGGGCCGGACGTGTGGGGCTGATGGCAGCTCGTAGGCCGACTGGGCGGTTTCGCCGATCAATAAGTGTCCGCATTGATGGCTGAATGGTTGGTTGGTCATGACTGACAACCAAACGCCACGGTCTGAGGGTGACGGCGACATCATTCAGCAGGTCGAGGCGTACACGATGGCCGGGGTCACGCGCGCGGTGTTGCGTGGATGCATCGACCGTGGCGAGCTGCGCATCGCCGACCGCCTCGGTTCGCGTGGCTCGGCCCGCCTGTACCGCTCGGATGTCGCGCGGCTGATGGTGGAACGGAAGTGGCCTGGGGGCCGGGCGGTTCCGGCGCAAGCCGACGGCGACGCATGCAGTGGGTGCGTGGCGTTGCGCGCACGCTTGCAGGAGGCAGAGCAGCGGCATCAGGAGGCGGAGCAGCGGCACAAGGAAGAGCGACGCCGGGATGCGGACCGGTTCCAGCAGATGAGTGATGCCTTCGACGCTGCCATGGGCCGGCGGTAGGGGGACGCGAAGGGACACCGTCGCCCGGTGCTCTTCCACCAGCAGCGGGCTGCGGGCGTGGTCATTTCTCCCTCCGTGCTGCGCGTGCTGCTGCGCGCCTGATGGGAGAGAAGAGCACGGACGCTGGCCGGACGCGCGAGCGCCCCGCCGGTTGGGCGGGGCGCGGCCGTTGGTGCGGTTACTTCCCGACGCTGACTCTCTCGTTGTCGAGGAGTGACGTGTGTGTGGCCGCCGTGATGATCCACAGGATCATCAGGAAGCCGGGCCACGGGTTGTCGTCGTTCGCGGACGGGCTGATGGAGATGGCCACGGAGTACACGGCGATCTCCACGACCACGTAGACGACGGCCAACCAGGGCTTCACGACGCCCTTGACTGCGGCAACGACGAAGGGGACAGCGCCGGCGAGTCCGGCGGTGATGATGGGGACGAGGGTCCAGATGACCTTGGCGATGGTGGTGTTGTACATGCGGGGTCGGGTGGGCGTGATCGGGGTGGTGAAGTAGGGGTTCGTCGCCATGGGGCTCCTCGTGTGTTCGGGTGGCGTGTGGGAAGTGTGCTGGTCTCGTGCTCGTGGTGTGGTGGGTTCTCCTGGATTGATGCCTACAAGTGATCAACTGCTTGTCGGGCGTTGGGGTTTCGGGGTTCCGTCGCTTGGGTCGCTGCTGTCGGCGCGGCCTGGTCGAGGGCGCGCGCGACTTCGCAGGGCCAGGGCTGTCCGCAGTCGTTGCAGGCGTTGGTGCGTCGGCCGTGGCTGTGGATGGCGCGGACGCGGGCGATGGCAGCTTCGGCGTGTTCGGCGCGCTGTACTGCTTCGAGGGCGGCGGTGTTGAGTGCGCGGTTGGCGATCTGAAGTCGGCCGAGCTGGTCGTACAGCTGGTCGAGGTCAGCGTCGTTGATCGTGGACGCGGTTTTGCGTATCACCGCGGGCTCCGTTCTGTTGATCGCAGCGTCCATATCTCGCCGCCACTGCTCGTACTCGTCGCATTTGAGTCCGGGGTGTCCGTGGTGCCGGCCGCTGGGGCAGGTGCTGCGCGGCGTGGGGGCGGTCACGGCTGGCTGAGGATGGCGCGGGCCACGGTGAGGGCGTGCTGGGCGTCTTCGGGGAGCGGCCCGTCGTCGCGGAGGTCGATGCCGGTCCAGCTGTCCAGCCAGCCGGCGAGCGCGAGGCCGACGGTGGGGTCCATGGCGGCGGCGTAGTCGCCGACGGGGGCGTGGACGTAGGGCACTCGGCCCCTGCCGCCTCCGCCGAGGAGTGGGCGCGCTCCGGTTGCCCACAGGGTGGTGTAGGTGCTGTCCGGCTGGTCGGGGAAGTGGCGGGTGGCGGTCCAGTTGGGGTTGCCGCTGTTGTCGGCTGCGGCGGTGGCGAGTTCGCGGAGTCGGGTGGCGGCCTGCTTGATCTCGTCTGCGGGTGTCATGCCTTCTCCTGCGCGTTGTGGGCGAGCCCGATGACGATGTGCATGCCGGTGAGGGCGAGGATGCGCTCGGCCCAGGCGAGGGTGAGGGGCGCGCGCCCAGTGATCATCTGGTTGAGGTGCTTGGTGCTGAGGCCGAGACGGCGGGCTGCTTCGGCCTGGCTGATGTGGGCGTGGATCAGTGCTGACCGGGCGTGGGAGCGGAGTTGCTCGTCTGCGGGTGTCATCGGGTGTCCTTGCTGGTCAGAGTCGGCTTCTGTCCGGCGCCTTTGCAGCGGTAGGTGCGGGGGCGCATGTAGCCGCTGCCTTCGGGGCCGCCGTGGTGGCGGAGGGTGCCGTTCTTGAGGAGGTTCATGTCGCGGTGGCAGACGGGGCAGGTGCCGCGTCCGTAGGGGCTGTTGGTCATGGGTGGTCCTTCCGGGTGCGGGTCAGCGGGCGTCGGGCTGGGCGGTGTAGCGGCGGACAGGGATGCCAGCGCGCTCGGCAAGGGCAGCGGTGTGGGAGGCGCCGCGGCTGCCGTTGCGGATGAAGGCGAGGCAGAGGTTGGCGCCGAGGTCGACCATGTCGGCGTTGCGGCGGAAGCCGGCTGAGCGGTCGAGAGTGCCGTTGACGCGCCACTGGGCGGGGTGGGCCTCCTCGGTGATGCCATGGGCGCTGTTGCGGCGGGCCCAGGTTTTGGCGAAGCGGTCGGCTCCGTTGGGGCAGTCGCCGTGGACGACGATGACGGGCTGGCCGTGGGGGACGGTGGCACGGGCCTCGTCGAGGGCTCGTATGACGACGCTGAGGTGTGGCCAGTCTCTGCTGCCGGTGACGAGGATTCGGTAGGGCTTCACGGTTCTCCTTGGTCGAAAGCTGTGTACGCCCGTCTGCGGGCCTGTAGTTGCGCTCTGTGTCGCGTGAGTCGCACGGGCGTCTGTTCGCGTCTCAAACGCCCGTCCAGCCCCTCTGTGGGGCCGCGCTGCACCACACGGCCCCACGCGGGTTGGCTCAGTCCGTCTCGGGCTGCCCGGACCGCGCCGCCTCGTCCTCGGGGTGGTAGTCGAACGGGTTGCCCTTCACGCCGCCGACGGGCACGGGGCCGCCCGGTGCCGGGTCCTGCTGCGCCTCGCGGGCGTCGTCCTCGGCGAGCAGTTCGCGGGCCTCGTCGGTGAGCTGCTTCACCCACGCGCATGCCTTCATGTGCCAGCGCAACCCCATGCCCTCGTGTCCGCAGTCGCACCTCGGAGTGTCGACACCGGACTCGGCGAACAGGTTGGGGCGCGGCCGGTCGGGATTCGCCAGGCAGCTGTCCGGGTCGATGCCCTCGCAGTTGCCGCATGAGTGCTCGTCCTGCTGCGCCTCGCCAGCCAGACGGCGCAGCTCGGCCGCCCGCTCGTAGATCGCATCCCACGGCGCGCCCGTTCCGAGACTGAGCTTCACGGACAGGGCGAAACGGTGGCCCTCGATCTCGGCACGACCTCCGGCGAGCTGGCCGTCGTGGTGGTCGCGGAAGCATCGCGCTCCCAGCTTGGCCAGTCCCTCGCTCTGCTTGAGTGCGTCTTCGAGCACTTCCACGCGGGCGCGGAGGCGGCCTTCCTCGGTGAGAGCTGGCGGCGGCGTGACGGCGGCCCGCTGGTCGGGCGCGGGCTGCACGGACAGGACCGCGTCGGCCTCGGCAGCGTGGTAGACGCACGGCCGGGTCGCCGGAACCTCGTTGCTGCTGGAGGACACGTACCCCTGCCGGTGTCCCGGCGGGCACAGCGCCTCGGCGATGCGGTCGCGGAGGTCGGGGTCGTTCTGGGTCATGGGTGCTCCTGTGAGATGGTCGGGGCGCCGGCCCGCCTGGATTCGCCCCAGGCGGGCCGCGCGCGAAGGGTGGGTCACGAGGTCAGCGCTGGCCGACGGCGCGTGCAGACGCGGTCGGTGTGCCAGATCTGGACGAGGTGCCGGGCGCCGAGGAACTTGGTCTCCTCGCCAGCCGGGCCCCAGGCGAGCGGCAGGCCGTCGCGGTTCCACAGGCGGGCTGCGGGCTCGGTCACTCCCGCGAGCCAGTCGGACGGCGGGGCCTGGCAGAGGCAGGTGCGGAGGTCTTCGGTCTCGTCGCGCCACAGGGTTGGTAGGACGTTCAGGCGGATCCAGTCCGCGGCTTCGGGTGTCACGTGTGGGTCTCCGTTCGGTGGTGTGCGGGTCACGGCCGGACGTGCTCGGGGTCGTCGCTGTCGTCGGCGACGACGTGCGCCTCCACGGCGGCGGTGTCCTCGGTGATGCCGAGCGCGCGGAGGGTGGCGCAGGGGTAGGCACTCTCGGACCAGATGCCGGTCTCGGGCGGCGGGAACATGAGCTGGGCGCAGTGCAGGCAGATCGCGAGGCCGTTGTGCTCGCCCTTCTCGTGCTCGGCGATCACGGCGGCGACCACGGCACGGAGGCGGCTCAGCTCCCGGTTGGCGCGGGCTCCCTGCTCTGCGAGGGCGGTCTGTCGCTCCAGCTCCTCGCGGAGCTTCTCGACCTCGGCCATCGGTGTGATCAGGTCGAGGGCGTTCTCCCACGGGCAGTTCATCGAGGAGTGCTCGCCGATGACCTCCTCCGGTGCGACGGCGTAGGCGAGCTTGTCGGCCATGTCGTGGAAGTGGTCGCGGTCGTCGATGGTCTCGCCGTGCGCGCGCTCCTCGGCGGCCAGCCTGGTGGCGAGCTGGTTGTTCTCGGCGCGGAGGCGGCGGATCTCGGCGGCCATGGCGTCGCGCTCGGGACGCGGCGCCCATCCGGCGGCACGCAGGGCAGCCACGTACCGGGCGCGGCACTTCTCGCAGTCGGGGCACGTGCGATCGCCGGGCTCGTCGCCGCAGACGCCGCACTGGGCGCCTTCGTTGCTGAGGATCTGGACGGCCTGGTCGTCGAGGTCGAGCTGCTGGTCGGTCACGGGTACTCCTCGGGTAGACGGGTCAGGCGGAGGCGGTGTCGAGGCTGAGGAAGTCGAGCTGGCTGCCGAGCCGGCGGTTCGCCCACAGCACCTCGGTGCGGGCCTTGTCGCCCTTGCCGTTGCCGGTGCTGGTCGCGTGCTCGTAGACGTGCCAGCCGTCGTACAGCTGGTCGTACAGCGGGCTGTGGTAGCCGGACAGGACGACCGCGGCGCGGCAGTCGGTGAGCGCGGCCGCGAGGTCGCGGTGCTGTTCTTCGGTCTTCATCTCGTGCCGGTACCGGGTCGTCGCTTCACGCGTTGTGCCCAGATACGGGGGGTCGACGTACAGCAACACCTGCTCGTGCCGCCCGTACTTGGCGATCACGTCCAGGGCGGGCATGCACTCCAGGGACACCGCGTGCAGGCGCTCGGCGACCGCGGCCATGCGGTCGACATAGCCGTCCAGGTAGGACGGCATCCCGAAGTTGCCCTTGGCGCCGGGGTTGACGTAGTGCCGCCAGCCGTTCTTGCGGAGCTGTCCGCCAAGGGACTGGGAGAGGCGTACCCATACGCGGCGGGCCTGCTCCAGTTCGTCCGTGGCCGGCTCGTGGGCGGCGAGCATCTCGGCGCGGCCGTGCGGGGTGAGCGCGCAGGCTCGGATCAGGTCGTCGGGGCGGTCGCGGAGTATCCGCCAGAACAGCATCAGCTCGCCGTCGAGGTCGTTGACGGTTTCCATCGGCGAGGGGCGCTTGGCGAAGAGGACGGAGAGGCTGCCGCAGTAGGGCTCGACGTAGTGCCCGCAATCAGGCAGCAGGGACGTGATCCAGGGGGCGATGGTCTGCTTGCTGCCGAAGTACGGGACGGGGCTTTTCACGGTGCTCCTTGGGTGTGGTGGTCGTGTCGGTGCGGTGGGGTCAGGCGGCCGTCTGCGGGGCGTTCTCGCCTCGGGTGGGCCTGGGGTGGCCTGGTGTGCCGACGGTGTTGCAGAGGGCGGCCCAGTGCTCGTCTTGCTGCTGCTGCGTCCAGTGGCCCCACGGCGTGGCGGGTTGGGGGCGGACGGGTATGGCTTCGGCGAGGAGGCGTTCGAGGGGGCTCACCGTTGGGCCCCCGTCTGGGCGCCGTGCTTCTTCTCGTGGGCGGCGTCGGTTGCGGCGGCGATCTTCTGGAGTGCGTTGATGAGGGCCGGGATGTCGCTGGTCTTCACGGTGCAGCCGTCTCCGTTGGTCACGAAGAAGACGGAGGGCCCGTTGGACAGCGTGTGGTCGGGGGTGAGTTTCAGGCCGTCGCCGTCCTGGTCGATGTAGATGGCGACCGGCTCGCCGAGTTCGGTGTCGGTCATCATTCGCAGGCCCTGCATGGTGGTCTCCTTCGGGCTGGGCGGGTCACAAGGACCAGAGGGTGGGCTGGTGCGGTACGAGGTCGAGTTCGGTTTGGCCGGGCATTTGTTCGCGGTCGGTGGTGACGCGGATGCGGGTGGGTGGTCCGTTGAGTCGGCGGGCGCAGATGGGGCCGAGGCCGGTGGGTGTGGGGTGTTTGAGCCGGCGCCCGCAGCCTGCGCAGCGGGGTTCGGTCATGCCGTGCTCTGCTCCCATGCGGTGATGCGGCGGGGGTGTGGTTCGGGGAGGGTTCGGCCGTTGGTGCGGAGTACGCAGGGTTTGCCGGGGAGTGCGTGGCAGTGGGGGCATTGGATGGCGCGTGCGGGGTGTCCGACCACCGTGGTGAGGGTGGCGCGGAGGCTGTCGGGCATGGGGGCGCCGGCCCGGCGGGCGGTCATGCGTCGCCTCCGCTGATGTACCGGTAGCCGGTGCTGGTGGGCCGGAACCGGTTGAGGCGGATGCGGGTGCGGCGGCCGGGCTTGGCGGTTTCGCGGCTGCCGTGGAGTGTGGGCACCTGGCGTCCGGTGACGAGTTCGACAGTGGCGTGTGTCGCGTCGATCTCGATGATGCGGATCTTGCGGCCGTAGCCGCGCTTGTCGTTGTCCTGCCAGATCTGGCCGACGGTGGGTGCGGGGGTGTCGGCGGCGTTCATGCGGTCTCCTCGGTGATGATTTCGGCGTCGGGGATGTCGTCGTCCGTCTGCTGGCGGGCGAGGTGGCGGGCGGACATCTCCCGGATCCGCTGTTCTGCGGCGGCGCGTTCGTCCCTGGTCTGGTTCGGCTGGCCGTTGGCGGCGCGGAGACGAGCGCTGTGCGGCTTGGTGCGGGGTTTGCCGAGCGGCTGCTTCTCCGAGGCGCCGGGGGTCTTGCAGGGGCGGCCTATCGCCGCGCCGCACGCGGGGCACGCGATGCCAAGGGGTCCGGATCGGCGGATGGTGTCGGCGAGGGTCTCCTCGTCGGAGTCGCCGACAACCCGGGTGCCTTCCCAGCCGCGGGCTTCCAGCTCGGCCATGAACTGCCGGGACGGCGCGCCCTCCAGGACGAGCCGGCCGGTGGGCGGGGCAACGCGGCCGGAGGCGATGGCTTGGACCTGGCCGCGGTAGCGGGCGAGGTATTCGCCGGTGGTTTCGCCGGGGATGGGTTCGTACTGGAAGTTCTCCAGCCGGGCCGACCGGATCTTCGAGCGGAGGGTGCGAACGTGGTGCGGGAGGATCCACAGTTTCGCGTCGGGGTCTTTCGGCGGGGTCGTGTAGTAGGCGGCGACGGCTGCTTTGGTGTCGGCGTCGAGGGGGAGGTCGTGGAGGGCGGATGCCCATGCGATGGCGGCGGCGACGGAGGGTTGCCGGTTGTCGAAACCAGAGCAGTGGGCGAGGAGTTCGGCGGCTTCCTTGGCGTTCACCGGCTGCCCTCCTCGCGCTGCTCGCCGGGGTGGGTGAGGTTGCGGACGGGCTTCCACGGCGGCTTGCCGGTGCCGGGGCAGGGCTTGGACCAGCGGAAGGTGCGGCTGCCCAGGTAGTTGCGGCCGCTCCAGTGGTGGGGGCCCATCACGCCGTCGCGGGTCATGGCCCGGTCCTGCATGCAGTGCTTGCACCAGCCGCGCGGGCGGACAGGCTCGGGGACGGCCGGGTAGACGATGCGGTACGTCGGGTGGTCGGCGGTGATGCGCTTCTCGCCGTCGACGCGGAAGGCGAGGTATGGGCCGCGGGTCCCCACGATCGTGGCGGGCTTGCCGTCGTACTCGATGCGCATGCGGTGCCGGGCGGGCACGTCGTAGGTGCGGCGGATCCACTCCATCGTGCTGGTCATGCGGAGTCTCCTTCCTGGCGGAGTTGTTCGGCGATGGCCATCCAGCCGGCGACCTTCGCGTCGGTGCCGGTGAGCTGCTGGCCGTTGGGGAGGGCGATGACGTTCGAGGGCCGGTTGGCGCGTTCGGACGCGAACTTCGCGGAGCGGCGGACCCACTTTTGGTACTCGTCGTTCCAGTTGCGGCGGCTTTGGCCGGTGGAGCGGAAGTGGCTGACGAACTGGGCGGCTTCGTAGTCGGGGTCGATGCCCGCGCCGAAGGTGTTGACGGCCCAGCGGCGGAGTCCGTCGGCGAGGGTCCAGCCGTCGGTGTCGATCGGGGAGGGCGCGTAAGCGTCGAGGTCGGGCGCGCTACTACCGGTAGGTCCCCTATCTACATCAGCCACGTCGTAGTTCTGGGAGGGGAGGGGAGGGGAGGGGACAACCGTTGCACCCTCATGGGTGTCACGGCGTGACGAACCTTCCTGACCTGCGGGTTCGTCTTCAAACAGGGGTGCATTTTCGTCGCAGTTTGGCGCCGAACTGCGCTCATTCTGACGAGATTTTGAGCCCAGATTCGCCGCAGAATCACGGCCGTTCCGGTTCGCGCGGGCCGTGTCCCGGCCCTTCTGCTGCCGCTTCCGAGCCGCCTCACGGGCCGCTTCGATCTGCGCGCGGGACTTGTTGTAGTCGAGGTAGTCGTGGATGTAGAAGCCGCCGTCGGCCGGCTGCGGGCAGCGCGGGCAGCCGTGGCCGGGCTCGTGGAGCATGCCGACGGTGAGGAGTTTGCGGATCGTGGCCGCGGTGCCGTAGGCGGTGACGATGTCGCCGTCGAGGTGGCCCTCGGTGAGGTGCTTGGTGGCGTGCACGCCGAGCCGGACGAAGAGGCCGACGGCGGCGTTGCCCGCCTTGCGCACCTTGGGGTGCGTGTCGAACCCGTCATCGAGGGCGAACCAGACCATGGGGTGCTTCTCTCGTGCGTGGTGAGGAGGGGTTTTAGGCGCGCGGAACCAGGGCGCTTAGGGAGGTCTGTTCAACCCATCCCCGCTGTAGCTATCATAGCTAAGAAGGCTACGAATGAGATAGCTAAGGGAGCTACCGTGACCGTCACAGCCATCACCAGTTACGCTGTGTCCATGAGCGAGCGGCCGACCATCCACCGGAACCAGATCGCCGAGGCGCGCAACGTCCTCGGCGAGGTGATCGCCCGTGCACGCTTCGCCGGTGAACCGACGATTTTGATCAATCGGGGCAAGCAGGCAGCCGTGATCGTCAGCTATGAGGACGCGGCGACTCTTTGGGAACTCCGCGGTTATCTCGAAGACTTGGAGGGCCTCGACACGCCCGCTGCCATGCAGCAGGCTCGTGTTCTCCGTGAGGCACTCGACGTTGCCAAGAGCCGCGCGCTCGATTCCTCCTGACACCGCCCCTCCTCCTCTCTCCGGGCCCCGCACCGTGCTGGTGCGGGGCTTTGCTGCGTGCGCTGCGGGGTCAGTCGCTAAGTTCGGAGTCGGTCATCAGGTCGCGCGGGATGCGGCCGGTGACCAGAACCTCGCGCAGGTCGGCGACGGCCTTGCGGTACGTCCGGCCGCGCTCGGCGACCTCGGCGTCGAGGTTGGCGGCAGCCGGGCCGTCGAAGCTGCCGATGGCGACGTCGCCGTGGTCGGCCATCTGCTGCCAGCGCTCGGCGAGCAGGTTGAGGGCGGTCAGGGTGGCGCTCTGGTCGCCGTTTCCGCCGTCCCACTGGTTGGCGACGTGACGCAGGACGTAGGCGGCGCCGGGCTGGCTGAGGCCGTTCGCGGCGGCTTCGATGGACAGGCCGCCTTCTGTCGAGCCGGGGCGGATGATGACGAAGGCGAGTGCGTCGGTGCCGTCGATGGCGGTCATGGTGACGTTGTCGTTCATGGGTTGTGTTCTCCTTGGGGTAGGCCCCGCCGGATTCGCCCCGGCGGGGCTGTGCTGTTACTGGCCGATGGGTGCCGAGCAGCCCTTGCAGAACCCGGCGTTCGGCGGGACCGGGGCGTGGCACTTCGGGCAGTTCATGGGCGGGTCTCCTCGGTGAGTGGGCCGTGGTCGGCGACGAGGACCCGCCAGCGGATGTAGTGGCTGCCGGTGCACGTCCAGCGGGTGGTGTGGCGGGTCCAGCGGCGGCCGGCCCGGTCGGTGACCGCGCGCACGTCCGCGGGGGCCTGGAACGAGCCGGGGCCGTTGGGCCGCCAGGTGCGGGCGGCCGTCACGCCGCCCTCCCGGCCTGCGCCGCGCGGGTGCCGCGCCACACGGACACCGCGGAGTGCTCGCCGGTCGGGCGGAGTGTGCGGTCGAACCCGCAGTGCTCGATGACGCCGTCACGGACCAGCGACTGCGCGAAGTTCCCCCAGTCGGACTTCCTGTTCGGTGGCTCGGGCAGGTCGTTGTCCGCGGCGACCTCGTACGTCGTGAACCGCCGGCCGGATGCCGCGGCCACCACGAACGCGGGCCGAACCAGGTCGCACCAGGCGTGGTAGTCGAGGGTGCTGACCGCGGGTATCGCGCCGTCGAGAGTCGGTTGCACCGGGGCGGTCATTGGGCGCCCCCGATCCGTGTGCCGCCGGGCTTGCGGAGTCGGACGCCGGCCTCGATGAGGAGGGTGCGGGTGCAGCCGTAGGAGCGGCCGATCTCGCGGGCGACGGTGGGGATGCTGTCGCCGTTGACGTAGAGGCGGGCAGCCTGTTCGCGGAGCCGTATGCGGGCTTCGCCGGTGGTGGGTCGGCCGGTCATCGGCCCTCCTTCTTCGGGGTGTTGGGGCTGGGTGGGTCAGGGAGTCCGGGGGCCCGACAGGGGCTGTGTTCCACGCACAGCCCCTGTCGGTCCGGCCGGTCATCAGGCCGCGAGGTCCGTGGCCGCGCGGGCGGCCTTCGCGGCTGCCACACGCTGCCGTCGTTCGTCGGCGTCCAGCAGGTGCTGCGGGTGGACGCACTCCACGACCGGGCATTCCGGGGCGCGGCGGACGATGCCGACGGCCTTGCGCCCGCGATCGAGGAGGAACGCGAGCTGCTTCGGGGTGATCGGGATGCCGTGGAAGCTGAACGAGGTGGATGCGCCGCTCCAGCCGAGATGCCCGCCGGGCAGGACGTACGTGTTGGTGTCCCACACGTCGCGGAGGGTTTCGGTCGGGTTGAGCTCGAAGTGCAGCGCCTCGTACACGGCTGCCTCCAGCACGGCGGGGTTCTCCAGCTGGTGGAGCTTGTACTTCTTGCGGATGGTCGTCCGCTGGCCCTCGCTGAGCCCTCCCCACACGCCGGTTTCCTCGTTGCGGGTGAGGGCGTGGCTGGCGCACTTGAGCATCGACGGGCAGCCGAAGCAGAGGCTCTTGGCAGCCCGGACAGCGACCACGTTGCCCGGCTTCGGGAACCAGCGGTCGGGGTCCAGGCCGGCGCACGCGCCCAGGAGACGCCAGTCGGTGGGGCGGGGAGCCGCGGGGACGGCGCCGGTGTAGTGGGTCATGCTGCTTCTCCGGGTATCGCGGTGTACTGGGTGCGGATGGTGCGGCCGGCGGCCTGGGCGTTGGGGCTGTGATGCGTCACGCAGCCACCTCCGGCTGGTGGAGAACGGCGCGCAGCCGGGCGCCGATCCAGGTCCCGACCTGCGGGCTGACGGCGTTACCGAAGCCGTCGACCTGGTTGCGGGCGGAGCCCCAGACGGTGAAGGTGCCGCGGTAGTCGTTGAAGTCGACGTCGAAGCCGCAGCCACGGCCGATCTCGTGCGCCGCCATCATTCGGTAGAAGCAGTCCTCAAGCGGCAGTTCGGCGAGCGACGCCTGCCACTGGGCCCTGAGCAGCGCGGTCGTGTCGGTCGCGGTGAGGGTGCCCAGCGGGTCCGTGAGCGGGTGCGGTGCGGTCCCGTGGTCGGGGCTGGTCCCGTTCTGCTTGTACCAGCCGGCGGCCGTCAGCACCGCCGGGATCTGCTCCGAGGTGAAGGTGGGCATCGCCTCGCTGTGCAGCGTGGGCAGCGTGTTCTTCCGGTACGGGATGACACCGGAGGACAGCACGGCGAGGGTCTCCGATCCCACCTGGGTGGGCAGCGGCTCCCCGGCGCCGCGGGCGGCCCCCTGGAAGTTGTCCACCGCGAGTGCCATCGCCTGTACGGCCAGCCCGTCAGCGGCGCCTTGGGCCCACAGCGGCTGGACGACCGGTCCGGTGGACAGGATCGCGGTCTCCTGCTGGCTGGTCTGCGTCGCCATCGGCTGCAACAGGAGCCGCTCCGAGCCGTGGACGCCCTTCGCCGGCATGAGGATCGCTGGGAAGTCGGCGAAACGGCGGCGGCAGCGTTCGGCGCGCGCCATCGACGACCGCGCGAGCGGACCGACGAAGCCGTCCTTGAACGTCTTGACCGGCTTGTCGCCGATGCGCGTGCCGAGGTCGGTGAGGTCGAGTGCGGCCAGCGACGGCGTCATCGGCGGGACGACGGGGCGGCGGCAGGACGGGCACCGGTACTCGTACTGCTTGCCGTACATGACCGTGCCGGTCGCTGGAATGCCGGTCTTCCACGTCCACACCGCCTCGACGTCCTTGTCGCAGTGGTGGCAGCGCGACACTGGCCGGTGCTCCAGGTCGGGCGCGGGCAGGGACTTGTCCCAGAACACCCAGTAGCCGCGGTCCCGTGACTGCGGGACCCCGAAGAACTGGCTGTTGAGGTACAGGACCTTGTGGTCGTAGTTGAGCAGGTCGAACTGGTTGAGCCACCACCGGTAGGTCGAGCCGTCACCGACTTTCGGGCGGCCCGGCAGTGCGGGGCCCCATGAGGTGAGCTGGGTGGTGCACTCGACGAGGATGAGACGCGGGTGGTGCTTGGCGGCGTACTGGAGGACGCAGTTCGCGGTGGCCCGGTCCCGTTCGGACCTGGTGACGCGCGCTTCGTAGTCGGGGTCCTCCAGCTCGAACAGTGTCAGGCCCTGCTCGTACGCCTTGACCGTGTTGGCGAGCGAGTGGTTGACGCAGCTCACTCCTGCGGCCAGGAGGTCAGCGGCGGGGAGGTCGCGGGCGGAGTGATAGTCGGAGGCGTCGGGGTCGACGAGGTCGGCGATCCAGTGCTCAGCGTCGGGGTGGTTCCGCTCGTGGACCTGCACCTTGTACTCGTTGTGGTTCGCGGCCATGATCGTGGTGAACCCGGCATCCCCGATGCCCTTGGTGAGTCCGCCGAAGCCGCTGAAGAGGTCGACGGCGACGTATTCGTCGTGACGGAAGCGGCGACGTCTGACGGCCGGTCGATGCGCGGCAGTGCGGCTCTTCTTCTTGGACGCGGTGGCCATCAGGCGGCCTCGCCCTCGTTGTCGACGGGCAGGGTGGTCTGGATGTCGAGGGCGCGGGCGAGGAGTTCGGTGAACTGGCGGCCGGTCATGGTGACGTAGCCGTCCGCGGCGGCGGTCTTGCCGATCCGCTTGTGCCAGACCACGCCCAACCAGGCGCCGTCGTGGCCGCGTTCGGTCTCGGCTTCGGCGACCCATTCGGCGAGCTTGAGACGGGCCTCGTTCTTGGCCTCGATGACGACGCCGACCACGCCCGCGATGTCCCCGCGGTCCTTCGCTGCCCCGGCGAGGCGGCGTTCGGCGAACGGCCAGCCCGCGGCCTTGAGGTGCTCAACGATGGCGCGCTCCCACGCGGAGCCCTTCGCCTTGTTGCGGCTGGTCACTGGTCCCCCTTGGACGGTTCGGTGTGGATGGCGTTGCGGAGCCGGTTGAGGCCGGCCTCGAGGTCGGGGTTCTCGAGCAGGTAGTCCTCGAGGTGTGCGTCGAGTTCCTCGAGCAGCCGGAGTTCGGCGACCTCGAGTCCGCTGCGGCGGGCGCGAACCCGGCGGACGATGGCGCGGGCGGCGGCCCAGACGGCGGCGATGAGTGCGCCGGTGGCCATGGCGGTGAGGAGCACGGTGGCGAGGAGGACGGCGCCGCCGACGGTCTCCGTAGTGATCGGGATGGGCATCAGGCGTCGTACCTCATCTTCGGGTCGCGGCGGGACTGCCACTGCTCGCCGGCTGCGACCGCGGTGGTGTTGAGGCCGAGGGCGTCGTCCAGGCGCTGCTGGAGGTGGTCGGCGCGCTTCTTTTCGGCCTCGTACTTGGCCTGCCAGCCGTCGTCCGTGGAGGCGATCTGCTTGCGGACGGCGGTCAGTTCCTCGGTGAGGTGTTCGTTGACGATGGCGGTGTCGGTGTACCGCTCGTCCAGGGCGACGTACTGCTCGGTCGCCTTCCGGGCGACAGCACGCTGGGTGTCGCGGTCCCGCGCGAACTGGTCCCGTTCGCCGCGGAGTCGGTCGCGGTCGGCCTTCACGGCGTCCAGGTCGGTCTCGTAGCGGCGGCGGGTGACGAGAGGCCATCTCATTGCTGGTGCTCCGTTCGGTGTGGTCTGCTGGGTGCCGGCCGCCCGCATTACGGGTGCGGGCGGCCGGCAGATGTACGGGCTACTGCTGGGGCGGCTGCGCGACGTCCGGCCACGCGGTCTGGCCCGGCTCGTCGTCCACGAACTCGCCCTCGATCGGGCCCTCGTCGTCCATGGCGTCATCGCCGTCGTTGGGAATGTCCGCATGCGGCTGCGGCAGCGACGGGGCGAACCCGGCAGTGTGCTCGGCGGCGACCTCGGCCTGCGCCCGGAGCTGCTCGCGCATGTACTCGGCGGACGTCGGGACCCACTTCGCGAGGCGGCGGGCGGCGGTCTTCAGCCACATCGCTTCCTCGTTGGTGTTCCACGGGGAGAACTCGCTGTTGCGGCCGTCGGACTTCGCCTTGGCCTGCATGACCTGTGCCCGGTTGAGGATGACGACCTTCGAGGTCGCGCCGTCCTTCATGACGGCGTAGGCATACACGCCGACGAGGTCGCCGCGGTCACCGCCGAACCAGTCGACGTCGTGGACGGGGCGCTCGTCGCGGCCGATGACGTAGCGGAACGTGTCGCTGGCCCGGACCGTCTCGACCACGACGGAGGACACGGCGCCGGCCCGGTAGATGAGCTCGATGATGCCCTGGTAGCCGACGATCCCCTTGATGATCTTCTGGCCGCGGTGGGCCTTCGACTTCCGCGGGGTCAGGTAGAACTGCTCGGTACCGGGCTCCAGGCCGAGGCGGGCGGCGGTCTTCAGTTCGCGGAGGAAGACGCCGATGTCGGTCTTGGCGGCCTGCTCCAGGTCGCGGTTCCCGCGGATGGCGCCGACGGCGAGACGGACCCATTGGTCGGCGTTGATGTGGGACGGGACGAGGGCGGCGTATTCGTCGCGGTACTGCTCAACCATGGCGCCGGGTCCGTTGTCGCGGACGGCGACGGCGCTGGTGACGGTGTTCTCGGTCATCGGGCGTTCCTTCGGGTACGGGCGGGGAGAAGTTGGTAGGTCTTGCCGGCGCGGACCGTGCGGGTCGCGACTCGGTCGCGTTCGCAGACCGCGCGTCGGCCGGTGCCGATCTCGTCGAGGAGCAGGCCCTTGCAGGCGGTGAGTTCGTCCTCGGCGGCCCACGCGGCGTCCTGCGCGGCGTGGAAGCGGTCGCGAAGCTGGGGGTCGATCTCCACGTCGACGTCGTCCAAGCCGTCGGGGAGCTCGCGGATGGTCTGGTAGGTCGCGGTGTGGCCGTCGATCGCAGGCCGGTCCCCGGTAGCGAGGGAGGCCATGAACTCCTCGGCCTTCTCCCGCATGTACGCGGCTTCGGCGGCGTCGTACTCGACCAGGTACTCGCGGTACTCCGACCCGGCGATGAGGACGGCGACGTGGCAGCGGGCGGCCTGGAGGACGTCCATGTACCAGAGACACTGCGCCCGGTAGTGGACGGGAATCTGGTCGGTGCCCTCCTCGCCCCAACCCTCCGCGTCGCGGGCGGTCTTCGCTTCGAGGAGATCCGGGCCCGCGTGCCGGTCGGGGTTGGCGATCTGCCACGGCCGGTCCGGGTGGCAGAAGGTCGGCGCCACCGTCACGTCGAGGTCGGGGTGCTCGGCCGCGAACCGGGCGCAGATGCCGGGCTCATGGACCTTCCCCCAGTACATCTCCTCGGACTCCTCGACCGGCCCGACCAAGCCCTGCTTGCGGTGCCACAAGGAGAACGCGGACTCGTACGGGGAAAGGCCGAGGACCGCGGCGATCTCGCTGCCGCCGATGCCCTGCGCGCGGGCCGCATGCCACGCGTCCGAGCCGGGCTCGAACCAGCCGAGGACGACCGGGGTAGCGGCCGGCGCCGTGGTGGCGCCGGGCTGCACAGTGGTGGTCACGCGGTGGTGTCCTTTCGGGTGTTGACCGTGTAGAAGCGGCGGCCTGCGTCCTCTTCGTGGAGGACGAGGTGGCCCTGCATGTGGAGGGCGTGGAGGTCTTTCCGCGCGGTCGCCCGCAGCGGGGCGGGGATTCCGGTGGCGCGGTAGAAGCGCTGGACTCGGCGGGTCGTCCACTCGCCGCCCTGGGCCATCACGGCGTCGAGGAGGAGAGCGACCCGCTGGTGGTGGGAGACGGGCGTGCGACCGCAGGCCTCGGGGTGGTCGCAGGCGAGCTTTGCGAACTCGGCCTCGAACGGCTCCGGTTGGTGCTGGTAGGCGGCGGCGAGGGCCAGCCGGTCAGCGTCGGTCTGCTGGGCACGCTGCCGGGCGATGAGCGCGGCCACCTGGTCCATGAGGGCGCTCATGCCGCACCTGCCTCGCGGCCCTGAGCGGGCAGGAGCGCGGCGAGATTGAATCGGCCCAGCGTGTGGGCCACCTTGCCCAGCTCCCTCAACAGGCGCCCGGCCGTGCCAGTCTTGATCTCGACTCGCGCGGTGTCCATGGACGCCACGCCCTCGATCTCCTCGATCGCGGCGTCCAGCTCGCCCTCGCGGCGGATGCCCTGCACGACAGCGGCGAGACCGTCCAACGCCTCGATCACGTCGTCACGGGTGTCGGGGTCGGCCCACCCGGCGACGAGCTGGGTGAGGGTGTCGGTGCGGATCTGGTCGACGCGGAGGTACCCGGCGAGGTGATCCGAGCGGAGCTCGAACGACATCTGCGGGTGGCTGGACGTGGGTTCGGGGTTCTTCATCGGGCACTCTCCGGAGCGGTGAGGAGCATGAGGAGGACGGCGGCCGTCACCGGCAGTTCGCGCACTGCGCGCGGCGTCAGGTGATCGGCGCGGGCCAACCGCATCAGCGGCAGAACCGTGGCCGCGTACAGGCCGGTCGCGGCAGCCACGACCTCGACGGGCGACGGCTGGCCGGTCATGAGGCGCCGCCCATCTGCGGCAGGTCCCGGCCGAGCCGGTAGCCGTGATGCAGCGGGCTGTCGTGCGGGTCCTCCAGCAGGGCCTGCGTCGGCGCCAGCAAGCGCGTCAACCGGTCCGCCGACTCCGCGGTCGACGGCCGACGCCACGGCGCGTTCCCGTGCGTGCACTCGTTACCGTCGAACCCGCCGAAGCAGCCCTTCTCGCAGGCCGCACAGTCCGGACACCACTGCTCCGGCAGCGACCCACACCCCTGGCACGCACCCGGATCCGTCTCCTCGTGCGCCCCCCGCAGCGCCACGGTCACATCCGCGAGCGCCTCGTTCGTCTTGTGTCGCTCCGCCAACAACTCGGCGATCCGAGCGCCGTCGGCCGCCCGCCACTCGTTGAACAGGGCCAGCTGGGACCTGAGACCCGCAGCCTCAAGACGCAGCCGCTCCAACTCGGCCGCGTGCTCCGGGGACTGGAGCAGCTGCGCTGACTCCAGAGCCAACGCGACCCCAGCCGCCGTCCGACCCTGCTCCAACGCCGCCTGCACCACGCCGGCCGCCGCGTTCACCGCTCGCGTGTTCACGCTGCCACCGCCGAACCCGCAGACAGCGCCGAGACCAGGCAGGTCCCCCACACGTTCACGTGCACGTCCCGCCACGTCGCAGACAGCGACACCGACACCGACCGCCGCCCATCCGGCGACGTGAAGTACGTCTCCTGCACGTTCCCGCCGAGGACCAGGGCGTAGGCCCGGACCGTCTCCCGCATGTCGTACTCGGCGTGCACCTCGACCGTGCCGGACAACAGGCCGTCACGCTCCACCGACCAGCGAGCCGCAGCCAGGTCGGGATGCTCCACCAGCAGCTGCGACAGCGCGATCGCCGCGCTCAACTGCGTCTGAGATGATGTGCCCATCGAGGGCCTCACTTTCTGAGTTGAGTGGGGTTCGCCGATCGGGGGCCGTCAGCCGGGCAAGGAGGGCGGCCCTTCGGCGTGTTCAAGGGGTTACGCGGCGGCCGTGGCCCGAGTGCGGGCGGCCGGGCGTCGGCGCGGGCGCGGCATCGAGCGGCCCTTGCGCGGGTCGCCGGCGCTGCGGACGGCGTGGATCGCGGCGCGCTGCTCGCGGCTGGTCATGATCTTCCGGCCGGGGCCACCATTCCGGCCGCACAGCTCCGGGTTGGCACGGAGCAGCCGACGCAGCCACGAGGTGCTCATGCCGAGCACGAACGCGGTCTCCTGGAGGGTCATGTACTCCTGGTTCGGGTCGGCCGGGGGCTGCGGCCGGTGGTACTGGCTCTTGTCCGTGGCCACGGGTCATTCCCTTTCTGGGGGTGGGTCCTCGGTGGGGCGAGGAGGCGTGAGCCGGAGGCGTGCATCGGTCGCGTTGAGGACTTCGCGGAGGCGCCGGTACGTCTTGGGGCCCATGCGTCTGCGGGTGCCGGTTTCGAGGTAGCTGACGTAGCGGGGGCTGATTCCCGCCTGTCTGGCTAGCTCGGTCTGTGTGAGTCCCGCTTGCATGCGCTCCTCGCGGATCGCGTCCCCGTTGACCTCGTAGGTCAGCGGTTGGTGCATGCTTCGAGTTAACCCTAGTTGACCCTGGCTGTCTACCCCTCTGTGGATGTTAATGACCCATGTTGACCCTTCAGGGCAAAGCTTCGCTGGTTGCAGATGACCCGTCACGCGCTGAAACCGGCCGTATACCTGGTTGGAACTAGCTGGAACTGACTGGAACTGAGACCATGTCGACATGGCTACTCGTGATCTCGACCGCCTCGCGAAGTACGTGAAGGCGCACCGGCTGGAGCAGTACTCGTCGCGCGACGCAGCGGCTGCCGTAGCAGGCGTCACACGCAACACGTGGAAGCGCGTCGAGGAAGGGCTGGACGTGCGTGAGTCCACCTACGTGGCCATCGACAAGGCCCTCGGCTGGGCCGTCGGCAGTTGCATCGCCATCGCCGAGGGTGGCGATCCCGCCTTCATCGGCGACTCGCCGACATCCGCGGCCGGCGCTGCGCAGAAGCAGCTGAGCACTGCGGAGGCCCGGCAGCTGATGTGGGAGGCGGCACGGGCGACGTTGCCGAACGCTCCGCTCGGTGACATCGATGCCTTCGGCGAGGAACTTGTGGAGAAATTGCGAAGGGCTGGCGTTGTGGTGGACGACTCCTGACTAGCGGAGATCGTCCGTACAACCTTTTTGTCGTAGCCGAATCGTTACCTCCGGGACCTGATGAAAGCTCAACAACCACTCCCCGCTCACCTGTTCGGCGTGTAACCCTGGACGTCCACCCAGGGAGGTCCCAGGCGACACATAGGGGGACCGGTGAGTAATGTCATCTATCTGGATCTTGGGCCCACAGCCTTCGGGTACCCGACCCAAGTGAACGGCGAGATGGTGTGTGTCCTGTCCTCCAGGACTGCTGAAGACCGCGCGATTCAGGGGCGCGTGAGGCAGTTCATGAAGGCCCAGGGCCGGGATTGCAAAACCTGCCGCGCCTGCCCGATCGGACAGGCATCGTAGGTAGCAGTCCAGAGGAGGCGTCGGCGGCAGGGGTGCCCGCCACGCTTCCAACTTACCTTTCATTAGGGGGATCACCTATGCCCTACGTCGAGGCACGGGGCCGCTCGATCCGGGTGAAGTGGTGGAACGGCGAATACATCCTCGATCAGGACGGAAAGCCCACCAAGAAAAAGCGATATGAGTCCGCCTCAGGGCCCGAAGTTGGCATCCCGTTCAAAGACGAGGACGAGGCGTACAAGTACGGTCTCGACCGCGAGTACGAGGTACGTCACGGCAAGCACATCCCCAGGGCGTCTCGACAGACGCCCATGGATGAATATGCGTGGACCTGGTACGAGGCCGCTGATCTGCGACCGCGGTCTCTGGAAACGTACAAGTCGATGATCAAAAGGGTTATCGCGCCGGACTGGAATGGCCGGCCGGTAGGCGACATCACGCCCATCGAGTATGAGAGGTGGGAGCGGAGCGTCAGCAAGCGCTACTCCGACAACTACGCCTCTCAGCTGTGCAGTTTGTTCCGCACGATGATGGTCGACGCAGTGACGAAGTACAGGCTTCGCACCGATTCGCCCATCGTCACGCAAAAGCGGCGCGGCAGGTACGTCAAGCGGAAAGTACGGCGCGAGAAGAAGCACTTGCCCATCGAGCCCATTCACCAACTGGCCGTCAACGCGCACACCCTGTGGGGATACCAGGGATGGGTCTACGTGTGGACTGTCGCATTCACCGGCATGCGGCCACCAGGTGAGATGTTCGGCTTCCAGCGCGGCTTCGCCTCCCCGAACTGGCCAGCGTCAGACCCGGACAAAGAGCGCCGCGAGGAAGCGCTGTCCCGGTACAAGGACCTCCACGCGCTCCGCGTGCAGTATCAGGTGTACCGAGTGAACAGCCAGGCCACGCTCGCCAGCCCGAAGTACGAGTCGCAGCGCACTCTGGTGATCCCGCCGTTCCTGCACCGCATGCACGAGGCGGTCCTGGCGGCGCATGAGAGCCCGTTCGTGTTCCTGTCGATGGCCGGTCTCCCTCTGCTGGGGACGCACTTCAACCGGGTCTACTGGCGCCCGATGCGGGACGGGGCGGACGAGCGGACAGGGCGCTTCGGCCGGCCGAAGATTCCGGCGGTGCCTGAGATGGCGGGGCAGGACATCTACCGGCTGCGGCACTGGCATCGGGCGTTGCTGGACGAGCCGGGTGCGGACATCGCGAAGGTGGCGAAGGAGGCCCGCATGGGTCACGAGCTGCCGGGGATGGAGGGGGCGTACAGCGAGGTGACGCTCGCGATGGAGGAGCGGATCTCGGAATACCTTCAGAGCGTGTGGGAGAAGCAGGTCGTTGCGACCGGGCTGTGGGTGCCGTCTTTTCCCACTGGTCTCCCATCCGGCGCATCGGATGGGGTGTCTGCCCTGTTCAGTGGCCTTCCGGTACTTGACGGCTAGTCATCTTGTCCATGAAGGACATGGCGGTCCTCCTCCTCGCTTGCGTCCTTGCCCTCTCAGGGTCACCGGCGCGGGCCCGGCTCGCATCTCGGGGGTCGTCCGGGTGCTCAGGGGGCGAACAGCGCGGCCAGCAGGCGGTAGGAGTCCAGCAGCGCCGGGCGGTCGTAGCCGCTGGTCGTGACCAGGACCTCGGCCGCGCCGGTCTCCTTCAGCACCGCTTCCAGCTCGTTCGCGACCTGGTCCGGCGTGCCCGCGAGCTGACCGGCGAGCTGGGCGTCGTACGCCTCCCGCTCCCGCGAGCTCAGCACGCGGGCCTCGGTCTCCCCGGCCGGGGCGAGCGGCGGGAAGGTGCCGTGCGTGCGGGCGTACGCCATCGACCACGCCTCCGGGACCAGCAGCCGCCGCGCCGCCTCCTCGGTCCGGGCGACCGCGACCGCCCCGGAGATCACCACGTAGGGGTCGGACGCCCAGGGTGAGGGGCGGAAGGCGGCGCGGTAGCGCTCGACGCCGCGCAGCAGCCGGTCCCGGTCGCGCAGGTCCCCGATGACCAGGGGCAGCCCGGCCCGCGCCGCGATCCGCGCGCCCTCGCCCAGGGCCAGCACGAACGGTGGTACCCGCAGGCCGTCCGCGGGCCGGGCGCGCACCCCCGCGGGGGACGGCCCGGAGAACCAGTCGAGCAGCTCGCCGAGCTGGGCGCCGAAGTCCGCCGCGTCCTCCTTGTCCCGGCCGAGCGCCCGGCGCACCCCGTCCGTGAAGCCCACCGAACGCCCGAGACCCATGTCGATCCGCCCCGGAAACAGCGACTCCAGCACCCCGAACTGTTCGGCGACGACGAACGGCCGGTGATTGGGCAGCATCACCCCGCCGGTGCCCACCCGGATCGTCCGGGTGGCGGCGGCCACCGCGGCGGCCAGCACCGTCGGCGCGGAACCGGCGACACCGGGCACCCCGTGGTGCTCGGACACCCAGAACCGGTGGTAGCCGAGCGCCTCCGCCTCCCTGGCCAGCGCCACGGTGTCCCGCAGCGCCTCGGCGGGCGGGTGGCCCTGGCGGACGCGGGAGCGGTCGAGGACGGAGAATCTGGTCCGGGAGATCACTGAACTGCGCACGCAGGGTTCAACGCCCTGGCGGCCCGCGGATTCCCGCGGGTGGCTAGGGTTCTCGTGTGAGCGACGACAGCGCCCGGCCGATCGCCGTGTTCGACCTCGACAACACCCTGGCGGACACCGCCCACCGGCAGCACTTCCTCCGGCGGCGGCCCAAGGACTGGGACGGGTTCTTCGCCGCCGCGCCGGCGGACCCGCCGCTCGCCGAGGGCGTCAGGCTGGCCCGCGAGAGCGCGCGGGACTGCGAGATCGTCTACCTGACCGGCCGCCCGGAGCGCTGCCGCCGCGACACCCTGGACTGGCTCGCCGCGCACGAACTGCCCGCGGGCGACCTGTACATGCGGGGCGACGCGGACCGCAGGCCCGCCCGGTTCACCAAGCTCGCGACCCTGCGCAGGCTCGCCCAGGGCCGCGAGGTGTGCTTCCTCGTGGACGACGACGCGGTGGTCTGCGACGACGCCGAGCGCGCCGGATTCACCGTGGTGCGGGCCGGCTGGGCCGAGGATTCCGCGGCGCTGCGGGAGGCCCAGGAGAAGGAGGGCCGTACCTGAGACGGTGTGAAGCGGGACCGTACCTGAGGCGGCGCGGTCAGTCGCCGTCCTCGATGCGGAAGCCCACCTTCAGGCCCACCTGGTAGTGCTCGATCCGGCCGTCCTCGATCTGGCCGCGGACCTGCGTCACCTCGAACCAGTCCAGATTGCGCAGCGTCTGGCCGGCGCGCGTGATGCCGTTGCGGATGGCCTGGTCGAGGCCCTCGTGGGAGGTGCCGACAATCTCGGTGACCCGGTAGGTGTGGTTCGTCATCGGGGGGCTCCTTGGGCCGGGGGACACGCCGTACTCCACGGTGCCGCATCCCGGCCCGCTCCGCACGGCGTAGGGGTCGTCACTCCGCGTAGTGGCCCTTGACCTCGGCATTGGTCCATACCAAAATCCAGCCACACCCGTACGAGCAGCCGTGCTCGTCCCCCCACGTCGGGCTCCCACCCCTGTGCGCATCCGCCATGCCAGACAGAACAGGACCCCTCGTGAGACGTCGTCTGCTCGCCCTCAGCTGTGTCACCGGCTGCCTCGTCAGCGGCTGCGGGATGCTCCCCGGCACCCATCAGCGTGAGACCGTCACCGTGTGGCTGATGAAGGACAGCGCCTCGGCAAACTTCCTCGACCGCTTCACCAAGGACTTCGAACACACCCACCCTGACCTGCGCCTGGACATCCGCGTCCAGGACTGGACCGGCATCGTGGCGAAGGTCCGCAAGGCGCTCGCGCAGACCTCCGGCGACGCCCCGGACGTGATCGAGGTCGGCAACACCCAGGTGCCGCTGTACGCCGACGGCGGCCGGCTCGCCGACCTGACCCTGGAGTCGATGCGCGACTGGGGCAAGGACAAGTGGCTGCCCGGTCTCGCCGAACCCGGCAAGGACGGCAGCTCGCAGTACGGCATTCCCTGGTACGCCGCCAACCGCGTCGTCATCTACCGCAAGGACCTGTTCGCCCAGGCCGGCATCGCCCGGCCGCCGCGCACCCGCGCCGAATGGCTCGCCGACACCGAGAAGCTCGACTCCGGCCCCAACCAGGGGATTTACCTCGCCGGACAGGACTGGTACACGCTCTCCGGCTTCATCTGGGACGAGGGCGGCGACCTCGCCCGCAAGGCCGGCGACTACGACTGGAAGGGCGCCCTGGCTTCCCCCGCGGCACTGCGCGGCATGGACTTCTACCGGCGGCTCCAGTCGCTGGGCGACGGGCCCAAGGACGCCGACGAGGAACACCCGCCGCAGGCCGGGGTGTTCGCGGGCGGCAAGGTGGCGCAGATCGTCGCCGTACCGGGACTCGCGCAGGACATCGTGCGGCGGAACCCCCAACTCAAGGGGGAACTGGGCTACTTCCCGGTGCCCGGCCCGACCGCCGCCCGACCCGGCGCCGTGTTCACCGGCGGCTCCGACCTCGTCATCCCGCAGAACACCAAGGACCAGTTCGCGGCGACCGCCGTCGTCGGGGCGCTCACCGGCGCCAAGTGGGACACCGAACTCGCCCGCACCATGAACTACGTGCCGAACAAGACCACGCTGGCCGCCGCCGTCTCCGGCGAGCAGGGGGTCGCCGCCATGGCCGCGGGCGCGGCACACGGCAGGGCGACCCCCAACACCCCTCAGTGGGCGGACGTCGAGGCCGACAACCCGATCAAGCAGTACATGACCAGGGTGCTGAACGGGGCCGACCCGGCGACGGAGGCCCGCCGGGCGTCACAGCGGATCACCGAGGAACTCACCCCTAAACTCTGAGCCGTTCACCGCGCCAGGCCCGTCGCTCACCGTGCCACGCTCAGCGACAGCGCGAACCGTTCCTCCGCGTCGGTCCACCAGTGGGTCAAGTCGAGCCCGGCGGCGGCCAGTTCCCGGCTCACCCCTTCCTTCCGGAACTTCGCCGACACCTCGGTGCGCAGCTCCTCGCCCGCCGCGAACTCCACCGCGAGGTCCAGCGCGGGCACCTTCACGGTCTGCGCGGTGCGCGCGCGCAGCCGCATCTCGATCCACTCGTGACGGGCGTCCCACAGGGCCACGTGCTCGAAGGCGTCCGGGTCGAAGTCGGCGCCCAGTTCGCGGTTGACGACGTTCAGCACGTTCTTGTCGAACGCGGCCGTCACCCCTGCCGCGTCGTCGTACGCCCGAACCAGCACCTGCTCGTCCTTGACCAGATCGGTGCCCAGCAGCAGCCCGTCGCCGGGTTCGAGCAGGGCGTGCACCGAGGCGAGGAACGCGGCGCGTTCGGCGGGCAGCAGATTGCCGATGGTGCCGCCGAGGAACGCCACCAGTCGGGGGCCGGGCGTCGCGGGCAGGTCGAGCGGCGCGGTGAAGTCGGCGATCAGCGCGTGCACGTCGAGGGCCGGGCGCTCCGCGACGAGCGCCCGGCCTGCCTGGGTGAGGGCGCTCTCGCTGACGTCCACCGGGACGTACGCGGCCAGCGAGGTGAGCGCGTCGAGCAGGTGGCGGGTCTTCTCCGAGGAGCCCGAGCCCAGCTCGATCAGCGTCCGGGCCCCGCTCGCGGCGGCGATCTCACCGGACCGGGCGACCAGGATCTCCCGCTCGGCACGGGTCGGGTAGTACTCGGGCAACTCTGTGATCTTGTCGAAGAGTTCGCTGCCCCGCGCGTCGTAGAACCACTTCGGCGGCAGCCACTTGGGGTCGTCGGTCAGGCCGCGCTCGACATCGGCGCGCAGCGCGGCCTCCGTCGCGTCCTCGGGGAGGGTGCGGGTGACATGCAGAGGGCTCACGTACAGGGCTCCTTCGGTGGTACGGCGGCCGGTCGCGCCGCCGGGGCGAGCAGCACGCCGGTGCTGTCCGCGGTGAGCACGGTGCGGTCGGGGACCTCCCGCCACAACGGGTCGTCGTCGTAGGGCTCGGAGGCGACGACCGTGCCGCGGCCGGGCTCCGTGCGGTACCAGAGGCTGTCGCCCCAGGCGGTGGCGGCGATGGTGGCGCCGTCCGTCAGCAGCAGGTTCAGCCGGGAGGCGGGGGCCGCCCGCGCGACCTCGCGCGCCGTCTCCGCGAGGGCCCGGTCCGGGGCGGCACCGGTGCGCAGCCGGTGCAGCACCAGGGCCCAGACGAACGCCGAGTCGGTGCGCGCGGGCAGCGACAGCAGGTCGACCGGGGGCAGCGTGGCCACCAGGGGTGCCGCCGCGTCCGGCCAGCCCGCGACCGCCCCGTTGTGGCTGAACAGCCAGCGCCCCGCGGCGAACGGCGCCGCCGCGGCCTCCGCGTCCGCCCCCGCGAGGGTGGCGTCCCGTACGGCGGCGAGCACCGCGCCGGAGCGCACCACCCGGATCAGGTCGGTGAAGGACAGGTCCGCCCAGATCGGCCCGGCCCGCCGGTACCGGGCGGGCTCGGGGTCACCGGGCGCGTACCAGCCCATGCCGAAGCCGTCGGCGTTGACCGTGCCGTACCGCTGCCGCCGCGGCGCCCACGACTGCCGGAACAGGCTGTGCGGGGGCTCCGCCAGCAACTGTCCGAGCGGCAACTCGTGGCCGACGTAGGCAAGGTGACGGCACATCAGTCGGCCTCCGAGCGTGCGGTGCGGAACCCGGAGAAGATCTGCCGCCGGATCGGGTAGTCCCAGTTGCGGAAGGTGCCCCGGCAGGCCACCGGGTCCACGGCGAACGAACCGCCGCGCAGCACCTTGTACTCGGGGCCGAAGAACACCTCCGAGTACTCCTTGTACGGGAACGCCCGGAACCCCGGATACGGCAGGAAGTCGCTCGCCGTCCACTCCCACACGTCACCGATCAACTGCCGTACTCCGAGCGGAGATTCGCCCGCCGGATAGCTTCCGGCCGGTGCGGGGCCCAGATGCCGCTGGCCGAGGTTGGCGTGCTCCGGCGCCGGGTCGGCGTCGCCCCAGGGGTAGCGCCGGGAGCGGCCGGTGGCCGGGTCGTGCCGGGCGGCCTTCTCCCACTCCGCCTCGGTGGGCAGCCGGCGCCCGGTCCAGCGGGCGTAGGCGTCCGCCTCGTACCAGCACACATGCAGCACCGGCTCGTCCGGCGGCACCAGCTCGGTGATGCCGAAGCGGCGGCGCAGCCAGCGGTCGCCCTCCCGGCGCCAGAACAGCGGCGCGCCGATGCCGTGCCGCCGGATGTGCGCCCAGCCCTCCGGTGCCCACCAGCGCTCGGTGTCGTAACCGCCGTCCTCGATGAACGCCTGGTACGCCGCGTTCGTCACCGGGGTGGTGTCGATCCAGAACGGCGCCACCTGACGCGGGTGCGCCGGGCGTTCGTTGTCCAGCGCCCACGGCTCACCGGAGGTGCCCATGGTGAACGGGCCGCCCGGCACGAGGACTTCGGCCGGGCCGGTGAACGGCGGGCCGGGCTCCGGCTCCGGCGCGGTCAGGACCGGCGGACCGGTGCGCAGCTGATGGGTGATCAGCATCGTCTCGTCGTGCTGCTGTTCGTGCTGCGCGACCATCCCGAAGGCGAAGCCGGCCTCGGTCAGCCCGGTGCCCCGGAGATCGGCGGACTCGAGCACGTCCAGCACCCGCCCGCGCACCTCGGCCACGTAATGCCGGGCCTCCGCGGGCGGCAGCAGCGGCAGCGAGGGCCGCTCCGCGCGCGGATGCTCGAAGGCGTCGTAGAGGCCGTCGATCTCGGGGCGCAGCGCCTCCCGCCCGCCGACCGCCCGCAGCAGCCACAGCTCCTCCTGGTTGCCGATGTGCGCGAGGTCCCACACCAGCGGGGACATCAACGGCGAGTGCTGCGCGGTCAGTTCGGGCTCGTCCACGCACGTGGTGAGCGAGGTGGTGCGGTCGCGGGCGGTGGTGAGCGAGGCCAGCGCGCGCTCGCGCAGGGCCTCGGGGTCCGGCTCCGCGGCCGTGGTGTCGGCCTTGGCGGCGGTCATGAGGGGATGTCCTTCCTGCCATGGGCGGCGGGGCCGCTCCCGGGCCGGGCGATGCCGGTGCCGGGGAGCGCGTCCAGCAGATCGTCGGCCGGGCAGCGGCCGCGGGCGACATAGCGCTCCAGGTACCCCGCCACGGCGTCCGTCACCTCGGCGCCGGCCCCGAGCCGGGGCAGCGCGTCCAGCGCCACCGCGAAGCAGGCGGCGGCCACCTCCCGCAGCTCCGGGTCGGCGAGCCCGAGCCGCGCCGCGTCGGACCACAGCGGATTGTGCGGGGCCGGCCGGTTCAGGGCCCGCTCGGCCAGGGGTTTCACCAACCGGTAGGCGGTCTCGGCCGCCTGGGGATCGTCGAACAGCGCCGCCGTCACCGCGAGCGGCACGATCCAGCCGTCGTCGCCCGGCTGCGCGTCGATCATCCGAAGCTCCAGATGGCCGCGCGGTCTCACCGGCGGGAAGAGGGTGGTGAGGTGGTAGTCGAGATCCGACCGGGTCGGCGGCCGGGGCCCATGGCCGCGCGTCCACTCCCGGAAGGTCAGCCGCTCGGGCACCTCCCAGGGCCCGCCGTCCTGGCGCACGCACATCACCGGGGAGTCCAGCACGTGCCGGGCCCACGCCGCGCGCGGCTCCTCCTCCAGCGGGGGCGCGCCCGCCCGGTCCGCGCCGATCCGCGCCCACATCAGCTGCCGGGTGGACAGCCAGCCCGTGGGCAGCCGTCCGATCAGAGGGGAGTTGGCGAACGCGGCGACCAGGACCGCGCCCAGCTGGTGCGCCAGCCACCAGCGCCGCCCGTGCCCCAGCGGGCCCGGCTCCTCGTGGCCCGCGTCCACGCAGACCTGCACGGAGGCGGAGGCGCGCATCATATGCCGGCCGGCCGGTCCGGTGCGGTCCAGACAGGTCTCCATCGCGTCGTAGCGCGGCTCGCGCAGGAACCTGTCGGGGAGGCGGAAGGGATCGTGGCCGAGACCGACGAGGACGAGCCCGTGCCCGTCGAGGACGGCGCGGACGGCCGCGAGGTCGGCGCAGACGGTGCCGACGCACTCCGTCAGGCAGGCGGCGGGCGGCGAGCTCAGCTCCAGCTGACCGCCGGGTTCGACGGTGAGCGCGGAGCCGAGGGGTACGGCGCGCACGGCGGCGTAGGCCGCGCGAAGCCGTTCGGGTGACACGGGGCGCTGTGGCAGGCCCCGGTCCTGGACGAGCCACTCCAGCTCCACACCGAGGGTGCGGGGTGGCCCGGTCTTGAAGCAGACGCCCTGGACCAGGGCGTCCACCTCGGCCTCGGTGACGGCCGTACGGCGCTCCGTACAGTCGCCACCCTCGTCTGTCGCATCGGACATGTCGGGATCCTCCTGAGATTCCACCATGTCTCCGGCCCGGCGTCCGGTGGGCCGGGCAGGCACTCGTCCCAGCCAAAACCCTCGTGCCGCGTCGCACAAGAGTGCCTCCCGGACGTCTCCGACACGTCACCGCCGCGATCGCGCGCGTTCGCGGCGGGTTCCGGGGCGGGTTCGGGCGGTTCCGGGGCCGGTTCGGGGGCCGGTTCCGGGGCCGGGAAATTCCGTTGCACCGCCCCACCAGCATCACTCAGGATGACCGCATGAGCACAACGGGGGAGACCGCGCGGGCCGCGATCATGGCGTCCACGGGGGTGGCGCCATGAGCGCGCGCCTGCGCGGTATCGCCGCGGAGACGGAACAGATCGTCGCCGCGGGCCGCTACCGGGCTCCGGGCGGCCCGGAGGTGTCCCTCGCGGACGCGATAGCGGCCGCCCGGACCGGCACCCGGATGTACGGCCCCGGACCGGTCCCGGTGCCGCCGGCAGCCGGCCTGGACACGGCCGTCGAGGTGACCGGCGAGAGCAGCATGGAGGCCGCCCACCGGCTGTCCGGCGCCCCGGTCGCCGTCCTGAACTTCGCCTCGGCGAGAAACCCCGGCGGCGGCTATCTGAACGGCGCCCAGGCCCAGGAAGAGGCCCTGTGCCGCGCCTCCGCGCTCTACACCTGCCTGCTGCGGGCCCGGGAGTTCTACGACCACCACCGCGCCGACCGGGACCCGCTCTACTCCGACCGGGTGATCCACAGCCCCGGCGTCCCCGTCTTCCGCGACGACCGCGGACGGCTGCTCACCGAGCCCTACCACGTGGGCTTCCTGACCGCCGCCGCCCCGAACGCGGGGGTCCTGCGGCGTACGGCCCCCGACCGCGCCGCCGAGGTCCCGGCCGCCCTCGCGACCCGCGCCGAACGGGTCCTGGAGGCCGCCGCGGCCCATGGCTACCGGCGGCTGGTGCTGGGCGCCTGGGGCTGCGGCGTCTTCCAGAACGATCCGGGGCAGGTCGCGGCCGCGTTCCGGAACCTGCTCGGCGCCGGTGGCCGCTTCGAGCGGACGTTCGAGCATGTGGTGTTCGGCGTGCTGGACCGGACACCCGGCGCGACGGTGCGGGAGGCGTTCGTACGAGCGTTCGTGCCGGCCGGGGTGTGAGCGAGGCGGGGCGGCCTGTCCGGGGCGCAGGCTGCTGGAGCCGGTGCCGCGCCCCGATGTCCGGGCCGGTGGACGTCGGCCCCTGTTGTCCCGGTGCCCCGCCCCCGCCGTCGGCCGTCAGGTCCAGCCGTACCGCTCGTGCAGCCGCTGCCGGACCAGGTCGAAGCGCATCCGGTCCAGGGCGCACGCCTCGCGGCGCATGCCGTCCTCGTGCAGGCGCAGCACCCGGTCCACGTCCACCCAGGAGTCCCGGCCCGAGCGGTCCCAGGGGCCGCTGCCGATGGCCACCCACTCGCGGTCGCCGTCGTGCCGCTTGCTGGAGAGCTGCACGGCCAGGAAGGTGCCCGCCGCCTCGCGGGCGACGACCAGCACCGGGCGGTCCTTGCCCCGGCCGTCGCCCTCCTCGAACGGCACCCAGGTCCACACGATCTCGCCGGGGTCCGGATCGCCGTCGTGGGCCGGGGAGTACTCGGTGCGCACCCGGCCGACCGCGCGCGGGTCGGCCTCGTTGGTCGCGTGCGGGCCGTTACGGCCGGGAACGTTCTCATCAGTGTCGGTAAACGTGCTCACGGGGGCACCCTAGTGGCACGTCCGACCGGGGCAACGGGCGCCCGGCTCCTGCGCGTTGGCCCCGGTCCCGGTATGGGTCAGGACGACGGTCCGTCGGCGGGCCGGGCGGTGATGCCCAGGCCGGGGCGGCGGTTGTGCACGGTGAGATAGGTCAGCCCCCGCGTCCCCGCGCTGACGCTGCGGGTGGAACCGCGCGGCAGCCACACCAGCGCACCCTCGCCGAGCGGCCGGGGCGCGTCCGAGGCGCCCGCGCCGAGCACACCGTCCCCGGCGACCACCAGCAGCAGCACGTCCAGCCGCGCCTCCGCGTGCGCCGCGATCCGCCCGCCCGGCGCGATCCGCACCACATTGGCATCCAACTGGCGCCCGCTCTCGGCGAGTTTCCACAGCACACCGGACGGCACCGGCGGCGCCTCGGCCAGCGCCCGCGCCTCGCACAGGATTCGCGGAACCGGTTCCGCCCGCCCGGCCTGCGCCGCTGCGCCGTCCGCCGCGGACTCTGACGTCATGTGCACCCCTCGCTGTCTCGGCTCTCGGAAGCCACCGTACAATTTTCACATGTAGGATTCGTGAAAAATACTCGCAGGTGAGGAGCGGTGGACATGGCCGAGAGCCCGCGTCGGCGTGCCGTGCTGGACGCGCTGCGCGCCGCGCCCGCGCCGCTCGGGGTGACGGAGACCGCCGCGCGGCTCGGCATTCACCCCAACACCGTCCGCTTCCACCTGGACGCCCTGGTGGCCGACGGCCTGGTCGAGCGCCGGGCCGAGCCGTCTCCCGGCCCCGGCCGGCCGCGCACCGTCTACACCGTCCGCCCCGGCATGGACCGCGGCGGCGCCCGGCGGTACCTGCTGCTGGCGCGGATGCTGCTCAGCCGCTGGGCGTCGGCCGACCCGGCCGAGGCGCGCGAGCAGGCCATGGAGACCGGCCGGGAATGGGGGCGCTTCCTGGTGGAGCCGCCGCCCCCGTTCGAGCGGCCGACGGCCGAAGGGTCCGTGACCCGGCTGCTCGCCCTGCTGGACGACCTGGGCTTCGAGCCGACCCCGGACCCGGAGCCGAGGGCGGGGGCTGCCGCGGAGCCGGAGCCGGGGGCAGGAGCGGACTCAGGGGCGGCCGGCGGGCGGCGCATCCGGCTCGGCCACTGCCCCTTCCTCGAACTGGCCGAGGAACACGGCGCGTTGGTCTGCCCTCTGCATCTCGGCCTGATCCAGGGCGCCCTGGACCGGCTCGGCGCGCCGCTGACCGCGACCCGTCTGGAGCCGTTCGCCGAACCCGACGCCTGCTGCGCCCACTTGGGCACGGCGGACTCCGCACCACGGCACACCGGAAAGGCAGCACACCGGTGAACACCGCGTCCGCGGCCGTCGCCACCGCCGTCACCTTCGTCTGGCTCGGCATGGTGCTGGCGATCTCCTTCCTGGAGGCGCCACTGAAGTTCCGCGCGCCGGGCGTGTCCGTCCCCGTCGGGCTCGGCATCGGCCGGCTGGTGTTCCGGGCGCTGAACACCGTCGAGGCGGTGTGTGCGGCCGTGGTGATCGCCGCCGTCGCGGTGGGCGCCGCCCCCGCCCGGATCACCGGCCTGACCGCCGCCGCGGTGGTCCTCCTCCTGCTCCAACTGGTCGCCGTGCGGCCCTTTTTGAACCGCCGCTCCGACCGGGTCCTCGCGGGCGAGGAGCTGCCCCGCTCCCACGGTCACCTGTGGTACGTGGCCCTGGAACTCCTCAAGGTCGCCGCCCTGCTCGCCCTGGGCATCGGCCTCCTCACGGTCTGACCGCTCACCCGGTCGCCCCGGCAGGCCACAGCTCGTGCCACCGCGACTCCGCCTCCAACTGGGCGGCGAGCGACACCAGCAGCGGTTCGCTCCCCGCGGGCCCGAGCAGCTGCGCCCCCACCGGCAGCCCGTCCCCGGCGAAACCGGCGGGCACATTGACCCCGGGCCAGCCCAGCACGTTCCACGGCCACGCGTACGGACACGCGGCGATCATCGCCCGGTCCGTGGCCATCGGGCCGAGCCGGTACAGCGCGCCGATCCGCGGCGGGGGCACGGCCGTGGTCGGGGCGAGGATCACGTCGTACGACCGGAAGAAGGCGCCGATCCGCCGGTGCAGCGCCGCCTCGGCGCGCCGGGCCGCCCGCAGCGGGGCCCCGCCGAGCAGCCGGCCGAGCCGGGCCGCGCCGCGGGTGCGCGCGTCGAGCAGCGCGGGATCGGGGGCCTCCGCGGCGAGTTCGGCGATCCCGGCGGTGGCGCGGGGCACGAAGGCCAGCCCGATCTGCCCGTAGGGCGGGTCGTCCTCCGTCACCTCGTGACCCAACCCCGCGAGCTGCCCGGCGAGTTCGGTGACACGGACGCGGATCTGCGGGTGCAGCCGGGCCGGTACGGCGGTGAACGGCGGCTTCAGGGAGAGCGCGACGCGCAGCCCTCCGGGGTCGCGGCCGACCGCGTCCGCCACCGTCAGCGCGGGCGGCCGGTGCACGTCGAGGGCGTGGCTGCCGCTCGCCGCGTCCAGCAGCAGGGCGGCGTCGGCGACCGTGCGGGCCAGCGTCCCGTTGACCGTGATGCCCTGGAAGGGATCGGGGCGCGGCCAGGTGGAGATCCGGCCGCGCTGCGGCTTGATGCCGATCAACCGCGTCCAGGCGGCCGGTATGCGCACCGAGCCGGCGCCGTCGGAGCCGAGCGCCGCCGGGACGAGGCCCGCCGCGACCGCCGCCGCCGAGCCGCCCGAGGAGCCGCCGGGGGTGTGCCCGTGGTGCCAGGGGTTGCGGGTGGCGCCGAAGGCCCGCCCCTCCGTGAACGGCCACTGTCCCAGCTCACAGGTGTTCGTCTTGCCGACGATCACCGCGCCGGCCGCGCGCAGCCGCCGTACCGCCTCCCCGTCGGTGGCCACCGGCGGGAAGTCGCCCGCGCAGCCGAACGCCGTCGGCTCGCCCGCCACGTCCGTGTCGTCCTTCACCGCGAGGGGCACCCCGAGCAGCGGCCGCCGTCCGCCGGCCGCCAACTCACGGTCGGCGGCGTCCGCTTCGGCGAGCGCGGCCTCGGCGCGTACGATCCGGAAGGCGTTCAGCACCGGCCGGCTCGCCTCGATCCGGGCCAGGGCCTGCTCGACCAGCGTCCGTGAGGTCACCTCCCCGGCGGCGAGCGCGCGGGCGGACTCGGCGAGACCGGGGGAGCGGTCGGGCGTCATGGGCGCGTACCTCCGGGAGGCTCCGGACACGGGGACTACCGAACGGTAACGTCAACAAGCCGGGCTGGGGAGGGGTTCACCCGCGCGGTCCACGGCTCACCGCGCCAACAGCCGCCGCAGCCAGTCGAGTCGGGCGGCGCGTGCCGTCCGGGACAGGGCCGTGTCGGGGGCGAGCGCCTCGAAGCCGTGGAACGCGCCGGGCCAGACGTGGAGTTCGGCCGCCGCGCCGGCCTGCCAGAGGCGGGAGGCGTAGGCGACCGTCTCGTCCCGGAAGGTCTCCGCCGAGCCGACGTCGAGGTAGGCGGGCGGCAGTCCGGACAGATCGTCGGCGCGGGCGGGGGCCGCGTACGGGGAGACGTCCGGGCCGCCCCGGCGCGCGCCCAGCAGGGCCGTCCAGGCGGTCTCGTTGGCGGTGCGGTCCCACAGGCCGAGCCCCGCCATCTGGTGGCTGGAGACGGTGTCGTTGCGGTCGTCCAGCATCGGGCTCATCAGCAACTGGCCGAGGATGAAGGGCCCTTGTCGGTCGCGGGCGAGCAGCGCGGCGGCCGCCGCGAGTCCACCGCCCGCGCTGGCCCCCGCGAGGACGATGCGCCGCGGGGCGCCGCCGATCTCCGCCGTGTGCGCGGCGGTCCAGACGAGTCCCGCGTAGACGTCCTCGACCGGCGCCGGGTACGGGTGTTCGGGGGCGAGCCGGTAGTCGACCGACACCACCACCGCGCCCAGTTCCCGCGCCCAGCTCAGGGGGATTTCCACCCCGGCCCGGTCGGTGCCGGCCATCATGCCGCCGCCGTGCACGTGGTAGAGCACCGGCAGCGGGGCCGTCGTATCCGCCGGGCGGCAGACCAGCAGCGGGACGCCGGGGGCGCCCGGCGGTCCCGGCACGGCGTGCTCGCTCACCTCGAAGGCGCCGCCGAGCGTCAGGTCCGGTGCCGCCAGACAGGTGCCGCGCCGGGCGGCGCCGAGATCCTCCAGCCGGAAGCCGGGCGCGGCCGCGTCCCCGAGCGCCTCCAGACACGCGGCCAGCTCCGGGTCGAACGGCGGCGGGACCAGGGACACGGCTTCCTCCTCGGACGGGCTGACGCGATCACGGCCGTACGGCCATCGTCCGCATACCCGCGATGCCGCGCACCAGCGGTACGGCGCCGAACGACCAGCCGGGAGCCTGGACCGCAAGGCGCGGCTCCTCGGTACGAGGACGACGCGGGCCGGCCGAGGAGCCCTCAGGGGTCGGGAAAACCCGTAGGGACCGGAGGCCGCTCGGTTCCGGTCCCTACGGGTGGTGCGAGGGGCGGCTCAGGCGGCCGCGGTCTCCGTCACGGTGCCGTGCAGGCGCGCCACGACCTCGGCCAGCTGGGCGGCGACCTCGGCGTCGTCGGCCGGGTGGGTCTCGGCGAAGCGGGTCAGGGAGCCGGGGATCGAGAGCTTGATGTCCTCGACGACCTTGCCGCCGGCGATACCGGCCGCCTTGCGGGTGTCGTCCTGCGCCCACACGCCGCCGTACTGGCCGAAGGCGGTGCCGATCACGGCGACGGGCTTGCCGCCGAAGGCGCCGGCGCCGTAGGGGCGGGACAGCCAGTCGATGGCGTTCTTCAGGACGGCCGGCATGGTGCCGTTGTACTCGGGCGAGAACAGCAGGAACGCGTCGGCGCCCTGAGCGGCCTCACGCAGCGCCGCGGCGGCGGCCGGGACACCGCCCTCGACGTCGACGTCCTCGTTGTAGAAGGGCACGTCGGCCAGGCCCTCGAAGATCACGACCTCGGCGCCCTCGGGGGCGAGCTTGGCGGCCGCCTCGGCCAGCTGACGGTTGTGCGAACCGGCACGCAGGCTGCCGACGAGCGCGAGGATACGAACAGACATGGGAAGACTCCAGGGGCTGAAACATCGCCGTTACGATCCGGACCAAGGTCCGTTTAAATTTCTATCACCCTAAACGGACCGGGGTCCAGTTCTGTTCCCGGTGCTTTACGCTGTCTTCATGTCCAGCGCGCCGCAGTTCTTCCCGATGCCGCAGGAGCCCTCCGACGCGCCACCCCTGCTGGAGCTCGGCACCGCTCCCGAGGAGCCCTGTCTGCGCGCCGACGCGGCCCGCAACCGCGCCCGGCTGCTGGAGGCCGCCGCCCGCCTGATCGCGGAGCACGGCGTGGCCGGCGTCACCATGGAGGCCGTCGCCTCGGCGGCCAAGGTCGGCAAGGGCACGGTGTTCCGGCGCTTCGGCGACCGCACCGGGCTGCTGACGGCCCTGCTCGACCACTCGGGGCGGCAGCTCCAGGCCGACTTCCTCGGCGGCCCCCCGCCGCTCGGCCCCGGCGCCCCGCCCCTGGAGCGGCTGCGGGCGTTCGGCATCGCGGTGCTCTACCGCTCGGCCGAACAGCTGGAACTGCAGCTCGCCGCCCAGCCCGAGGCCTGCCGCCGCTTCTCCCACCCCGCGACGCAGGCGCTGCGCACCCATGTCGTCATGCTGCTGCGGCAGATCGTGCCGGACGCGGACTGCGAACTGCTCGCCCACACCCTGCTGGCCTCGCTCGACCCGGCCCTCATCCACCATCTGACCCGGCAGCGCGGGCTGCCCATGGCCCGCCTGGAGGCGGCCTGGGTGGACCTGGTCGCGCGGGTGACGGGCACCGAGCCGCCCGCCTGACCCGTCTCGCAAAGGGTCGGGTGGCCCTGTCCGGCGCGCCGAACGGACCTCGTCCGTACGGGAGTTGGTCAAAGGACGAACCAGGGTCCCCCGCCCGCCGCACCCCCCGACCGCTCTGCCAAGATGCGGTCTGTCATGGTGCAGATACCGAACACTCCCACGAGTGCCGATGTGGCCCGCCTGGCCGGCGTCTCGCGCGCGACCGTGTCCTACGTCCTGAACAACACCGACGCCGTGCGGATCAGTGAACCCACGCGGCGGCGGGTCCACGAGGCCGCGCGGGAACTGGGGTACGTCCCCCACGCGGCCGCCCGCAGTCTGCGCGCCGGCCGCAGCCGTACGGTCCTCATGCCGGCCCCGGCGGTACCGGTCGGCCCCCTCTACAGCGCGTTCCTCAACGAGGTCCACAGCGCCCTGGGCCGGCTCGACTACACCGTCGTCCAGTACGGCTCCGTCGGCCTCCAGGGCGACGAAGCCGCCCGCGCCTGGGCCGAGTTGCGGCCCGTGGCGGTCCTGGTGCCCGGCACGGGGCTCGGCCCGCGAGGCGTGGCCGTCCTCAAACGCTCCGGCGCCCGCGCGGTCGTCACCCTCGGTCCCGAGCGCGTCGAGGGCGCGCACGCCCTGCTGATGGACCATGAGGCCGTGGGCCGGTGCGCGGCCGCCCACCTGTACGAGCGCGGCAGGCGGCGGATCGGGGTCGTCGTGCCCCAAGAACCGGGCCTGGAGGCGTATTCGGGGCCCCGGCTGGCCGGCGCCCGGCGGGCGCTGCGCGGCACCGGGGCGAGCGTCACCGGCGTACCGCTCGCCTACACGGAGCGGTCCGCCGCCGAACTCGCGGAACACTGGCCCGACGTGGACGCGGTGTTCGCCTACAACGACGAGTACGCCATGCTGCTGATGCGCGCCCTCCAGGACGCGGGGCGGCGCATCCCCGAGGACGTGGCCGTGATCGGCGCCGACGACCTGATGCTCGGCCGGCTGCTGCGGCCCCGGCTGAGCACCGTGCGCATCGAACTGCCCTCGGGCCGGGACCTCGCCGCCCTGGTCGACCGCGCGGTGCGCGATCCGGGCGGCGAACCGGAGGTGCACCGGGTCCTGGGCTCCTCGGTCGTACCCCGCGAGTCCACCTGAGCCCGGCCCGCCACCCCCGGCACCGCTACTCCGCCTGGCCCTCCTGGGCCGCGATGCTCTTGCGGACCTCGTCCATGTCCAGCTTCCGCGCCTGGCCGATGACGTCCGTCAGGGCCGCCTCGGGCAGCGCACCCGGCTGGGCGAACACGGCCACCCGGTCCCGCACGATCATCAGCGTCGGGATCGACTGGATGCCGAAGGCCTGCGCCAGCTCCGGCTGGGCCTCGGTGTCCACCTTGCCGAACACGAGGTCCGGGTTGTCCTCGGCGGCCTTCTCGTACACCGGCGCGAACTGCCGGCACGGCCCGCACCAGGACGCCCAGAAATCGATGAGCACGAAGTCGTTGTCCGTGACCGTCTGGTCGAAGTTTTCCTTGGTCAGCTCCACGGTGCTGCTCATGGCCTGGTTCCCTCTTCCTGGTGTGGGGTGTGCCGACGGCACAAACACGACCGCCGGACCGGCTATTCCGGGCAGTGTCCCCGCCGGTGCGGGCACGGCGCACGCGCACCCGGAGGCCTCACGCGCGGCCGGGCGCCCGTGTGCGCGCTCGTACCCATGTGGCCACAGCGCACACCACCCACCAGACTGACCCCATGACGGAAACGACGGAATCGGAAACCATCGCGTACGACGTCGTGGTGCTCGGGGCCGGGCCCGTGGGGGAGAACGTCGCCGACCGCACCCGCGCGGCCGGCCTCACCACCGCGATCGTGGAGAGCGAACTGGTCGGCGGCGAGTGCTCCTACTGGGCGTGCATGCCCAGCAAAGCGCTGCTCAGGCCGGTCATCGCCCGCGCCGACGCCCGCCGGCTGCCCGGCCTCGCCGCGGCGGTCCAGGGTCCCCTCGACGCCCCGGCCGTACTGGAGCGCCGCGACGACTTCACCTCCCACTGGCAGGACGACGGGCAGGTGGACTGGGTGGAGGGCATCGGCGCCGACCTCTACCGGGGCCACGGCCGCCTCGCGGGCCCGCGCCGGGTCACCGTCACCGTGTCCGACGGCAGCGTCACCACCCTCACCGCCCGGCACGCCGTCGTCGTCTGCACCGGCACCCGCGCCCAGCTGCCCGACCTGCCCGGTCTCGCCGAGGTGCGGCCGTGGACCAGCCGCGAGGCCACCAGCGCGGACACGGCACCCGGCCGGCTGATCGTCGTCGGAGGCGGTGTCGTCGCCACCGAGATGGCCACCGCATGGGCGGCGCTCGGCAGCCGGGTCACCCTGCTGGTGCGCGGCAAGGGCCTGCTCAGCCGGATGGAGCCGTTCGCCGGGGAACTGGTCGCCGAGGCGCTCACCGAGGCCGGGGTGGACGTGCGCACCGGGGCCTCCGTCACGTCCGTCACGCGGGAGGACGGCACCGTCGTGGCCCTCACTCGTACGGGTGAGCGGTTCGAGGCCGACGAGATCCTCTTCGCCACCGGCCGCGTCCCCCAGACCGACGACATCGGCCTCGACACCATCGGCCTGGAACCCGGCTCCTGGCTGGAGGTCGACGACACCCTGCGGGTCACCGGGACCGACTGGCTGTACGCCGCCGGTGACGTCAACCACCGCGCGCTCCTCACCCACCAGGGCAAGTACCAGGCCCGGATCGCGGGCGCGGCCATCGGCGCCCGCGCGGCCGGCACCCCGCTGCTCGACGGCCCCTGGGGCCCGCACGCGGCCACCGCCGACCACGGGGCCGTACCCCAGGTGGTGTTCACCGACCCGGAGGCCGCCGCGGTCGGCCTCTCCCTCGCCGAGGCGGAGGAGGCCGGCCACCGCGTCCGCGCGGTGGACGTCGAGTTCTCCTCCGTCGCCGGGGCGGCCCTGTACGGCGACGGCTACAAGGGGCGCGCCCGCATGGTCGTGGACCTGGAGGACGAGATCCTGCGGGGCGTCACCTTCGTCGGCCCCGGCGTCGGCGAACTCATCCACTCGGCCACGATCGCCGTCGCGGGCCACGTCCCGGTCAGCCGCCTGTGGCACGTGGTCCCGTCGTACCCGACGCTCAGCGAGGTGTGGCTGCGACTGCTGGAGGCGTACCGGGACAACTGACCGGCGCTCTACGGAAGTTCGAAGCCGAGGGCGGTCGCGGCCGCGGCCGGGGTCGGCTGGGACCACAGGGCGGCGACCGCCTCGTTGGTGGACAGCGAGCGCGGCTCGGCGCGGTCGAGGTAGAGCGTGCCGTCGAGGTGGTCCGTCTCGTGCTGCACGATACGGGCGGGCCAGCCGGTGAACACCTCGTCCACCGGGCGCCCCCGCTCGTCCGCGCAGCGCAGCCGCACCTCGGCGTGCCGGGCCACCACCGCCTGCCAGCCGGGCACGCTCAGGCAGCCCTCGAAGAACGCGGCGCGCGCGGTGCCGACGGATTCGTACACGGGGTTGACCAGCACCCGGAAGGGCTGCGGGCGCCGCCCCCTGACCGCGGCGATCTCCTCCGGGACCGGCGCCGGGTCCTCCAGGACCGCGATCCGCAGCTCCACGCCGACCTGGGGCGCGGCGAGGCCCACGCCCGGCGCGGCGTGCATGGTCAGGCGCAGCGCCTCGACGAAGCGGGCCAGCAGGGCGGGGCCGAGCTGGCCGTCGTACGCCTCGGTGGGGCGGCGCAGCACCGGCCGGCCGGCGGCGACGATGGGCAGAGGGCCGCCGGCGGCGAGGAGTTCCTCGACCCGTTCGGCGAGCGGCGCGTGATCACGGTCGGGTGCCATCGCGCCAGGATGCCACGGTGGCCCGCTCGGGGACGAGGCGCGCGGGCCGGTGCCGGGGCGTGCCGCCCGAGCGGGGCGGCGAGTCGCCTCGGGGTCGTGACAGGGCGGCGAGTCGCCCCCGGGCCGCGGCGGGGTGCCTCGGCGCGCCGTGGCGGGACGCGGGAGGACGACTCGTCGTGCCGTGGGAGGCCGCCTCGGTACGTGATGGCGGCGGCGCCTCAGTGCTGCGGGAAGTCGCCCGCCAGCGCGGCGGCGATGCGCAGGTGCCGCCCCGCCTCCTCGTGCCGCGCCTGCCGTTCGAGGGTGCGGCCCAGCATCAGCCGGGCGTAGTGCTCCACCGGGTCGCGCTCCACGATCAGCCGCAGCTCGGCCTCGGCCCGCCGCAGTTGCGCGGAGTGGTAGTAGGCGCGGGCCAGCAGCAGCCGGGGCCCGGTCTGCTCCGGCACCTCCTCCACCAGAGCGGCCAGCACGCGCGCCGCGCCCGCGTAGTCCTTGGCCGCGAAGAACGCCTGGGCACGCTCCCAGCGCTCGGCGGCGGTGCCGTGGTCGTAGTACGTGGTCTCCACTGGTGACCTCCTTCGGCGGGACAACGGCACCATGTAGTTCAATATTCCACTACTTCTTTCCTTCTCTTCACCGCTTTCCCGTGGGGCAACTCACCCGAGGGCGACTTCGCGAATCGGGAGGAATTGATAGCCTGTCACCTTCGCATTCCCTGTCCGCTTCCCCGTCCGCAGCGCCGAAGGAGAATGACGTATGGGCGTTCTGGAGACGATCCACGGCCCGCAGGACCTGAAGAAGCTCGACGCCGGTGAACTGGGGACGCTGGCGGGGGAGATCCGCGAGTTCCTCGTCAGCGCCGTCTCCCGCACCGGCGGGCACCTGGGCCCGAACCTCGGCGTCGTCGAGCTGACCATCGCGCTGCACCGGGTGTTCGAGTCCCCGAAGGACCGCATCGTCTTCGACGTCGGCCACCAGACCTATGTGCACAAGCTGCTGACCGGTCGCCAGGACTTCTCCAGGCTCCGCAAGGAGGGCGGCCTGTCTGGGTATCCCAGTCGCGCCGAGTCGCCGCACGACATCGTGGAGAACCAGCACGCCTCCGCCGCCCTGAGCTGGGCCGACGGCATCGCCAAGGCCGACCGCCTGACCGGCAGGCGCGACCGCTCCGTCGTCGCGGTGGTCGGGGACGGCGCGCTCACCGGCGGCATGACCTGGGAGGCGCTGAACAACATCGCCGCCGACAAGACCCTCCCGCTGGTCATCGTGGTCAACGACAACGGCCACTCTTACAACCCCACCATCGGCGGCCTCGCCAGCCACCTGGCCGCCCTGCGCACGACGGACGGCTACGAGCAGTTCCTGGAGCGCACCAAGGCCGTCCTCGACCGCACCCCGATCGTCGGCCGCTCGGTCTATGACGCGCTGCACGGCGCGAAGAAGGGCCTGAAGGACTTCATCGCCCCGCAGGGCATGTTCGAGGACCTGGGCCTGAAGTACGTCGGCCCGATCGACGGCCATGACATCGAGGCGCTGGAGTCGGCGCTGGCCCGCGCCAAGCGCTTCGGTGGCCCGGTCATCGTGCACTGCATCACCGAGAAGGGCCGCGGCTACAGCTTCGCCGAGGAGTCCGACGAGCGCTTCCACCAGGTCAAGGTGATCGACCCGGACACCGGCAAGCCGGTCGCCGTAGCCGGCGAGGACTGGACCAGCGTCTTCGGCGAGGAACTGGTCCGGCTCGGCGCCGAGCGCGAGGACATCGTGGCGATCACCGCGGCGATGCGCGGCTCCACCGGCCTCGCCCCCTTCGCCGAGCGCTTCCCCGACCGCTTCTTCGACGTCGGCATCGCCGAGCAGCACGCCGCTACCTCCGCGGCCGGCCTCGCCACCGCCGGGCTGCACCCGGTCGTCGCCGTCTACGCCACCTTCCTCAACCGCTGTTTCGACCAGCTCCTGATGGACGTGGCGCTGCACCGCTGCCCGGTGACCTTCATGCTGGACCGCGCGGGCATCACCGGCGACGACGGCGCCTCGCACAACGGCATGTGGGACATGGCCGTCCTCCAGGTCGTGCCGGGCCTGCGCATCGCCGCACCGCGCGACGCGACCCAGTTGCGGGCCCAGACGCGCGAGGCCGTCGAGGTGGCGGACGGGCCCACGGTGGTGCGCTATTCCAAGGGCACCGTCGGCCCCGAGGTGGCCGCCGTCGGCACGATCGCCGGCATGGACGTGCTCCGGGGCTCCGCCGAGGAGGGCGCCGATGTGCTCGTCGTCTCCGTCGGCGCGCTCGCCCCGATGTGCCTGGAGGTCGCCGACCGCCTCGCCGAACAGGGCATCGGCGCCACCGTCCTCGACCCGCGCTGGATCAAGCCGGTGAACGCGGCCCTGCCCGGTATCGCCGCCCGGCACCGGCTCGTCGTCACCGTCGAGGACGGGGTGCGGGCCGGGGGTGTCGGCGCCGCCGTCGCCCAGGCCCTGCGCGACGCCGAAGTGGACGTCCCCGTCAGGGACTTCGGTGTGCCCGCCGAGTTCCTCGACCACGCCGAACGCGGCCGGGTCCTGGCCCGCGTCGGGCTGACGGCCGCGGATGTCGCCCGCCGCGTCTCGGGCGTCTTCGCGGGTCTCGGCCGCGACGAGCTGGTCTTCCCCGGCTGAGCGAAACCCCTGGTCGAGCCCACGCCGACCCCGACCCCCGAGGCCCTGCCGCCGCCGGCCTCGGGCCCGCAGCCACGGCTGATGCCGGCCTCGGCTCCGGCTGCTGTCGGCCCCGGGGGGCGGTCCCGGCCGGTGCCGGCCTCGGACCCCGAGCCACGGCTGATGCTTTGGGTCCCGCTCCGGCTGATGTGGGCCTGCGGGGCTGGGTCTCTGCTGGTGTCGGGCTCAGCCTTGGCCGATGTCGGTCTCGGGGCCGCAGTCACGGTTGATGTCTCGGGCCCAGCCTGGTCGATGTCCGGGTTCCTGGATCTGGCTGTTGCCCGGTCTGGGGTTCGGCTTCGGCTGGTGTCGGGCTCCGAGACGCGGCCCCTGCCGGTCTCGGGACTGCGGCCATGGCTGATGTCTCGGGCCCAGCCCGGCTGATGTCCGGATTCCTGGACCCGGCCGTTGCCCGGCCTGGGGTTCGGCTCCGGGTGGTGCCGGACTCCGAGACGCGGCCCCGGCCGATGCCAGCCTCGGACCCTCAGCCCCGGCCGATGCCGCTCTTGGACCCGGCCTCCTCCCATGTCCGGGCTCCAAGACGCGGCCTCGGTCGATGTCGGCCTCCGGGATCAGTCACTTGCCGACACCGACACCGACACCGACCTCGGTCTCGCGGCCCGTGGCTGATGGCGGCCTGCGTACCCCTCGCGGATTCCGCAAGCCGCCAGCGGCAACCCGCGTCAGCGATGGATCGGCAGTGGCGTCATCTCCACCAGCCGCCGCCCCGTGCCGCCCCACCGCAGGGCGATGACCTCGGCCATGATGGCCACCGCCGTCTCCTCCGGTGTGCGGGCGCCCAGGTCGAGTCCGATGGGTGAGGACAGCCGGGACAGCTCCGCCTCGCTCATGCCCTCCTCGCGCAGCCGCCGCAGCCGGTCCTCGTGGGTGCGGCGGCTGCCCATCGCGCCGATGTAGCGGGCGGGCGTGCGCAGCGCCCGCTGGAGCAGCGGCACGTCGAACTTGGGGTCGTGGGTGAGGACGCAGATCACCGTGTTCTCGTCCACCTCGGCCGACTCCAGATACCGGTGCGGCCAGTCCACCACCAGCTCGTCCGCGTCCGGGAAGCGGCGTCGGGTGGCGAACACCGGGCGGGCGTCGCAGACGGTGACGTGATAGCCGAGGAACTTGCCGATCCGGGCCACCGCGGACGCGAAGTCGATGGCGCCGAACACCAGCATCCGCGGCGGCGGCGCGAACGACTCCACGAACACGGCGACGTCGTCGCGCCGCTCCTCGCCCGCGCGCCCGACCCGCACCACAGCGGTGCTGCCCTGCGCCAGCAGCCCCTGCGCCCGCTCGGCCACCGCGGCGTCGAGGCGGGCGTCACCGAGCGTGCCCCGCGCGTCCGACGGCGTGACGATCATCTGACCGGCGGGCGCGACCGCGGGTTCCGGCTCCGCGCCGCCGCCCTCGTCCGGCAGCGGCGACACCACCGCGACCGGCCGCCCCGCGCCCATCGCCGCCAGCACGCCCGGCAGCCCCGGAAAGCGGCCCGCGCCCGCCGGCCGCACCAGGATCTCGATGATCCCGCCGCAGGTCAGACCGACCGCCAGCGCGTCGTCGTCGCTGACGCCGTAGGTCACCAGGGTGGCCCTGCCGCTCTCCAGGACCTCGCGCGCCAGCTCGTACACCGCGCCCTCGACGCAGCCGCCGGAGACGCTCCCGATCACCTCGCCGTCCTCGGCGACCGCCAGCGACGAGCCCGCCTGGCGGGGCGCCGACTTCCAGGTCCGTACGACCGTCGCCACCGCGAACCGCTTGCCCGCCGCACTCCAGGAGGAGAGGCCCTGAGCGATGTCCCGCATCCGTGTGCCTCCTTCGGCGGCGTCCGCCACCGCCACACCCACCGCATACCCGTTCGGGCTCCTGGATCGACTATTCCGGCCCCGAACGCGCGGCGGAGATCCTGCGCCGCTCGGTGCCGGCCGCGAGCGAAACGCTGATCGCGTCCGCCACCGCGTGCATCGGCAAGGTCCGCGCGCTGGACTTGGGACACGGCTCCCGGCCTGGTGGAGGCCACGACTGGGCCCGCCGCGATGTGATCAGCACTCTCAGCGCGGTCGCCGAGAGTCCCGACGACCGTAGGTCCATCACCGGGGCCCTCGGGGAACTCGGCTATCCCGAAGAAGCGAGGAGACGGTAAGCCATGAAGATCGACAACGAGTTCCGGGTGGACGCGCCCCTGGAGCGGGCCTGGCAGGCGCTCACCGATCTGGAGAGCCTCGCCCCGTGTATGCCCGGCGCCCAGCTCACCGGGGTCGACGGCGATGTCTACCGCGGCAAGGTGAAGGTGAAGGTCGGGCCGGTGATCAGCCAGTTCCAGGGCACGGCCCGCTTCACCGAGCAGGACGAGGCCACCCACAGCGCGGTCATCAGCGCGTCCGGCAAGGACACCCGCGGCCAGGGCAACGCCTCCGCGACCGTGCACGCCCGGCTGCGGCCCGACGGCACGGGCACCGCGGTCAGCGTCAGCACCGACCTCACCATCAGCGGAAAGCTCGCCCAGTTCGGCAGCGGCATGATCAAGGAGATCTCCGAGAAGCTGTTCGCGCAGTTCGTGGCGAACGTGGAGGAGCAACTGCTGCACAAACCGGAGGCGGCGGCACCCGAGGCGGCACCGGAGGCGGCGGCACCGGAGGCGGCGGAGGACACCGCGCAGGGCCCGGCCGCGGAGTCCGCGCCCGCGACCGCCGCCGAGCCGTCCACTGCCGAGCCGACCGCCGTGAAGCCGACGGCCGTCAAGCCGTCCGCCGCCGAGCGGGCTGCTGCGGAACCGGCCGCCGCCGAGGCCGTACGGCCCTCGCCGCCCCCGCGGTCCGAGGCCGCCGCCGCGCCCCGCCCGGAGACCCGGCCCCGGCAGCCCGCGCCGGAGAACGAGCCCCTGGACCTGATGCGGTACGCCGGGAATTCGGTCTGCAAGCGGCTCGTCCCGGTGGCCGTCGGCGCGGTCGTCGGCGGCGTGGTGACCTACTGGGCGGTGCGCCGGAACCGGAGCCCGGGGCGATGACGCAGGCCGAGCCGTTCCTGCCCGCCGTCGACCGGGCCGCCTTCGCCGTGGCGCTCGCCGACCGGCTGCCGGAGACCGCCGTCGACGAGGTCCTTGCCGTCGGCGTACGTCACCGCCAGCGCCACCCCGGTGCCGTGCGTGGCCTCGTCCACCGCCGCGGTGGCTCTGGAAGATCCGCTGGCGGATCTCGGTGAGGATCCGGTGCGTGGCCCGCATCAGGTCGGCCATGTCACCGCCGGAGAGCTGGTAGACGACCGTCGAGCCCTCGCGGGTGGAGGTGACGGTGCCCGAGCGGCGCAGCACCGCCGGCTGCCGTATCCGCACGGGGTGGCCGAGCATCCGGAAGAACTCGGCCTTCGCGCGATTCCGCTGGTCGGTTCGCCCCGCTGCGGGCCCGCCCCGGACCGCGGGCCCCGGATCACGGCCCGCCCCGGATCACGGCCCGCCCCGGATCTCGGGTCCGCTATCCTGGTCGCGCGGCACGGCTTCGGTGGCCGCACGGTGGTGGGTCCCGCCGTACTCAACCGCGGCGATGACGCCGCCAATGGTCCCTCCTGACGACGAAGTGCGCCCCGGTACGCGTGGGCGCCCTGTGACGAGGAGGCCCATGTGGCAGAGCGGACCGCGCTGAACGCATCCACCGAACGCGTCATCGAGCAGCCCCCGCCGGCCCGTCGGCGCGTGCCGTGGCGCGCGCAGGCACCGGTCCTCGCGGCCGTCGCCGCCGGTGGTGCCCTCGGGGCGTGCGCCCGCTACGCCGCCGCGCTGCTGTGGCCGACCGCGTCCGGCGCCTTCCCGTGGACCACGTTCTGGGTGAACGTTGCCGGCTGCGCCGTCATCGGCGTCTTCATGGTCGTCATCACCGACCTCGGGGCCGGACACCGCCTGGTCAGACCCTTCTTCGGCACCGGGGTGCTCGGCGGGTTCACCACCTTCTCCACGTACACCGTGGACATCGAGCGCCTGACCGGTGCCGGCCGGGCCACCACCGGCCTGCTCGACCTCGCCGCGACCGCGTTCGGCGCCCTCGCGGCCGTCTGGACCACCGCGCACCTCACCCGGCGCGTCATCGAGTGGAGGGCATCATGACGACAACCACCGTTCCCGGCGTCCGGCTCACGGTCGTCGTCGGCGAGGACGACAGGTGGCACCACAAGCCCCTCTTCGCGGAGATCGTGCACCGGGCCCACCGGGCCGGACTGGCCGGCGCCAGCGTGTTCCGGGGCGTGGAGGGGTTCGGCGCGACCTCCCTGATCCACACCAGCCGGCTGCTGTCCCTCAGCGAGGACCTGCCGGTGGCCGTCGTCATCGTCGACACCGAGGAACGCGTCCGGGCCTTCCTGCCCCAGCTCGACGAGCTGGTCGGGGAGGGCCTGGTGACCATCGACCACTGCGAGATCCTGTGCCGCAACGGCATCGAAGACAAGGAGAGTCCGTGAACTGGCTGCTGGTCATCGCCGGAGCGGCCGTCGGCGCGCCGCTGCGCTACCTGACCGACCGCACCGTGCAGTCCAGGCACGACACCGTCTTCCCCTGGGGCACCTTCACCGTCAACGTCGTCGGCAGCCTCGTCCTCGGCCTGGTCACCGGGGCGGTCGTCGCCGGCGGGATGTCCTCGAACCTCCAGCTGCTGCTCGGCACCGGGCTGTGCGGGGCGCTGACCACGTACTCCACGTTCTCCTACGAGACACTGCGGCTCGCAGAGGACGGCGCGCGCTTCCTCGCCGCCGCCAACGTCGTCGCGAGCGTCGTCGCCGGACTCGGCGCCGCCTTCCTGGGCGCGGCCCTCGCCCAGTCCCTCTGGGCCTGATGTGACCCCCCGCCGTGACATGGTGTTTTACAGTGGCTGCCGCCAGTTCCGACGACAGGACCTGTGAGGTATCCGCGAACATGTCGACGCAGACGTTTGAGTTTCAGGTGGAGGCGCGTCAGCTGCTCCAGCTGATGATCCACTCCGTGTACTCGAACAAGGATGTCTTTCTGCGCGAACTCATCTCCAACGCCTCCGACGCGCTGGACAAGCTGCGCCTGGAGAAGCTGCGGGACGACGCGCTCGACGTCGATGTGTCCGACCTGCACATCGAGTTGGACATCGACAAGGAGGCCCGCACCCTGACCGTGCGGGACAACGGCATCGGTATGTCGTACGAGGAGGTCGGGCAGCTCATCGGCACCATCGCCAACTCCGGCACCGCCGAATTCCTGCGCGAGCTGCGCGAGTCCAAGGACACGGCCGGTGAGGAGGGGCTCATCGGCCAGTTCGGCGTCGGCTTCTACTCCGGGTTCATGGTGGCCGACGAGGCGACGCTGGTGACCCGGCGGGCCGGGGAGAGCCAGGGCACCCGCTGGACCTCGCGCGGCGAGGGGACGTACACCCTGGAGCCGGTCGAGGACGCGCCGCAGGGCACCTCGGTCACCCTGCACCTCAAGCCCGCCGACCCGGAGAACCAGCTCCACGACTACGCCTCCCCGTGGAAGATCAGGGAGATCGTCAAGCGGTACTCGGACTTCATCACCTGGCCGATCAGGATGAAGCCCGAGGGCGCGGGCGACGACGGCGAGCAGAAGCCCGAGACCCTCAACTCCATGAAGGCGCTGTGGGCGCGGCCGCGCGACCAGGTGTCCGACGCGGAGTACCACGAGCTGTACAAGCACATCGGGCACGACTGGCGCGACCCGCTGGAGACCGTCCGGCTCCAGGCGGAGGGCACCTTCGAGTACCAGGCGCTGCTCTTCATCCCCGAGCACGCGCCCCACGACCTGTTCACGCGGGACTTCCGGCGGGGCGTGCAGCTGTACGTCAAGCGGGTGTTCATCATGGACGACTGCGAGGCGCTGCTGCCGCCGTACCTCCGCTTCGTCAAGGGCGTGGTCGACGCGGCGGACCTTTCGCTCAACGTCTCCCGCGAGATCCTCCAGCAGGACCGGCACATCGAGATGATGCGCCGCCGTCTGACGAAGAAGGTCATCTCCACCGTCAAGGACCTGATGGGCGAGGAGTCGGAGCGGTACGCCACGTTCTGGCGGGAGTTCGGCACCGTCCTCAAGGAGGGCCTGGTCACCGACGCGGAGAACCGGGAGGCGCTGCTCGCCGTCGCGTCGTTCGCGAGCACGCACCACGAGAGCGAGCCGACCACGCTGAAGCAGTACGTGGAGCGGATGAAGGACGGCCAGGAGGACATCTACTACCTGACCGGCGAGTCCCGCCAGGCCATCGAGAACTCCCCGCACATGGAGGCGTTCCGCGACCGGGGCATCGAGGTGCTGCTGCTCACCGACGCCGTGGACGAGGTGTGGGTCGACGCGGTCGGCGAGTACGAGGGCAAGAAGCTGCGCTCCGTCGCCAAGGGAGAGTTCGACCTCGACCCGAAGGACGAGGAGGCCGGCGCCGACGAGGAGCGGGAGAAGCGGAACGAGGCGTACGCCGGTCTGCTGGAGTGGATGGGCAAGCGGCTGGAGGACGACATCAAGGAGGTACGGCTGTCCTCGCGGCTCACCGTCTCCCCGGCCTGCATCGTCTCCGACGCGCACGACCTGACCCCGGCCCTGGAGAACATGTACCGCGCCATGGGCCAGGAGGTGCCGCGGGCCAAGCGCATCCTCGAACTCAACCCCGGCCACGCGTTGGTCAAGGGCCTCAACGAGGCCTACGCGCAGCGCGGCGACGGCAGCGAACTCGCCGAGACCGCCGAGCTGTTGTACGGCCTCGCGGTCCTCGCGGAGGGCGGCCAGCCGAAGGAGCCGGCGCGCTTCGTGAAGCTGATGGCGGAGCGGCTGGAGAAGGCGCTGTAGGGGACGTACGGGCGAGGGCGGGCGCCGCGTCCGTCGACTCGGCGGCCCCGCCCTCTCCTTGGTTCCCGGTTCCCGGCCCCCTGGCTCTTAGGTGTACGGGGTGAAGTGCGCCGGCGAGTGCGCGATGGGCAGTTCGGGGCGCCACGCGGTGAGGATCTGCGCGCTGCACACGAACAGGCCGTCGGGCAGCCGGTCCAGGGGGTACCAGGCCCAGTCGCCGACCCGCTCGTCCGGCTGGGTGGCCGGCTCGCCCCGCCACGTGGTGACGAGGGCGCCGACGGTGACCCGTACGACGTCCCCGACGTGGTCGACCAGCGTGCCCAGCAGCCTGACGTCCTCGGTCCGCACGAGCAGCCCGGTCTCCTCGGCGAGTTCCCGTACGACGGTCTCCGCCAGCCCCTCCCCGGCCTCCACGGTGCCGCCCGGCAGTTCGAGGGTGCCGCGCTGGTGGCGGCCCAGGAGGATGCCCCGCTCGCCGAGGACGATCGCGCCGACGCCGAGGGCGGCGTGCGGGACGGGCGGCTTGGCCGAGCGTTCGCGGCTGGTGAGGGTGCGGGCGTCCGGTGCGGACACGGGGGACTCCTGGGTGAGCGGGGTACGGAGGGCAGACGGGCCCCTGGAACCGGGCGCCGTCACCATGGTTCTACCAGCTCAGTCACTCGTGTCGGCCGGGCCGTCCTCGAACTGGACCGGACAGACTGCCGGTTCGTGCAGCGGCAGCTTGAGCCAGGCCCCCGCCGGGCACCGCCGGCGGCGACGGCCGCGAGGACCGGTGCCTGCGTGCGCCACGGCACGCGCCGACGCGGTACTGGACACCCGCCAGCATGAGTACGAGTCCGTGGATGCTTCCGTCGTCCAGCTCCCCGGACCACCCATCCCGGAGCCCGGCAGGGTCGACGAACAACTCCGGGTCCCAGCCGACTTTCGCGGCGACATATCCGCGGAACCGAGCGAGCAATTCGTAGAGCTGACAGCCCAGTTCGGATAGTTCTTCCGCGGTGAGCCGCGTTCTGGGGAGGCTGCCGTCCAGGCCGCAATGCCAACTGACGGCCAGCGGCAGGATCGAGAGTTCGACGTACGAGCCCACCTTCGCCAGCATCGGCCGGTGCAGGGGAATGCGGTGGGCGCCGGCGTGCAGTACCCACGGCTTGGGACCGATGCGGGCGGCGGCCTGAGCCGCCTCGGCGTCGGCCGAAGTTCACCACGAGCATGAAACAGATCGCCACGGTTCTTCTGCCTCCCGTTCCGGACCTGGCGCCCGCACGGCCCAGGTGAGATCACACGGACGCATGATCCCCGATCGCCACGCCACCTCGTCCCGGAACATCGCCCCCAACCCTTCGGACGCCAGGGCAGTTCCGGGGAAGGGGGAGGAACCTCCCTCCCCGGAACCGCAGTCGACTCTGCTCGCACCGCTGCGTCTTCTTCCCTGGGGAGTGTCGACGCGCGGCGGCAGGCTGCTGGGAAAAGACGGCTGGGAGGCGACAGTGACAACAGGTCCGGCCCCTGCGGGGGCGCCGAACGACGTGGACACCCGCACGGCATCCTTCGCGCAGCGCCGGCTGTGGTTCATGGACCAGCTGGCGGGGTCCTCCAGCGGGTCGATGCTGCCGCTGGTGCTGCGGTTGCGCGGGCGCCTCGACGCCGGCCTGCTGGAGCGGTCGCTGGCCGGCATCGTGGCCCGGCACGAGGTGCTGCGGACGCGGTTCACCGCCGTCGACGGGGAGCCGGTACCCGTCGTGGACGCCCCCGCCCCCTTCACGCTGCGCCGGATCACCGCGGACGGCCCCGCCGACCTGTACGCCCGCTGCCTGGGCCGCCCCGTCGACCTCGCCGCCGAGCACCCGGTCCGCGCCACGCTCGCCCGCGTCGGAGACGACGAGCATCTGCTGCTCGTCGAGGTCCACCACATCGCCGTGGACGGGTGGTCCTGGGGCGTGCTGCTGGCCGAACTGGCCGCCGGATACCGGGGCGAGCAGGTCGAACCGCCCGCCGTGCAGTACGCCGAACTCGCCCGGGCGCAGACCGAACGGCTCTCCGGCGCCCGCCTGGAGCGGCTGCTCGGGTACTGGCGTGACCGGCTGACCGGGCTGACCCCGCTGGAGCTGCCCGCCGACCGGCCGCGCCCCCGCCGCTGGGACGGCTCCGGTGACGTCGTCCGCTTCGATCTGCCCGCCGAACTCGTCACCGACGTGGACGAGTTGGCACGGTCCCGGCGCACCACCCGGTACACGGTGCTGCTCACCGCCTACCAGGCGCTGCTCGGCCACTGGTCGGGCCGTACCGACGTCGCCGTGTGCAGCACGCTCGCGGACCGGGCCCAGCGCGGCGCCGCCGAGCTGATCGGCCCGCTGGTGAACACCGTCGTGCTGCGCACGGACCTGTCCGGGCGGCCCGGCTTCGACGCGCTGCTGGAGCGGGTACGGCGGCGGGTGCCGGCCGACCTCTCGCATGCCGAGGCGCCCTTCGATCTGGTGGTCGGCGCGCTCGGCGGGTCCCGTGACCTGTCCCGGCATCCGCTCGCCCAGGCGTCGTTCACCCTGCTCAACTCCCCGATCCGGCAGGTGCGGATGACGGACCTGGAGGTGACGCTGGTCGAGCCGCCGCTGGCCGAGACCCCGCTGGACGTCTTCCTGGACCTGACCCTGCGCACGGACGGCAGCATCGCCGCCATCCTCCAGTACGCCACCGCCCTCTTCGACGCGGCCACGATGCGCGCCTTCGCGCAGGCGTACGTCGCCCTGCTGCGGGCCGTGCTCGCCGAACCCGGCACGCCAGTCAGCGAGTTGGCGCGGGCCCTGCCCGTCGGGCCCGGCGCGCCCGCGCGGCCGAAGGATACCTGGCACCACGCCCCGGACCGGCCCGCCGCCCCCGCGGCACCGGTCGCCTTCGCCGGGCGGCCCGAGGCGATCGCGCTGCGCTGCGGCGACGACAGCGTCACATACGCCCAACTCGACGCCATGGCGGGCGGACTGGCCGCCGCGCTCAGCGCCGCCGGAGTCACCGCGGGCAGCCCGGTCGGCGTCGTCCTGCGCCGCGGCCTGTGGTCGGTCGCCGCCATCGAGGGGATCTGGCGGGCCGGCGGGGCGTACGTGCCGCTCGACCCCGAACTGCCCGCGCAGCGCCTCGCGTTCATGGCAGAGGAGGCCCGGCTCGCCTGCGTCGTCACCGCACCGGCGACGGCCACCGTCGCCGCCTCGCTCGCCCCTGCCGCCGTCGACGTCACCGCCGTCACCCCGGACCCGGACGGACCCCGCCACCGGCCCGACCCCCGCCAACTCGCCCACGTCATCTTCACGTCCGGATCCACCGGCCGCCCCAAGGCCGTCGGCGTCGAACACGCCGCGCTCGCCTCGCACGTGGCCGCCGCCCGGCAGCGCCTCGGCATCACCGCCGCCGACCGGGTGCTGGCCTTCGCCTCCTTCTCCTTCGACGCCTCCCTGGACCAGGTGCTGCCCGCCCTCACCTGCGGCGCCACCGTCGTCATGCGCCCCGAGGAGCCCTGGCTGCCCACCCAGGTACCGGAGATCGTCCAGCGGCACGAGCTGACCGTGGTCAACGTGCCGCCCACCTACTGGTCCGAGCTGGCCCTCTCCCTCGACCGGCGGCTCGCCGCAGCCCTCGCCCCGCTGCGGCTGCTGGTCCTCGGCGGCGAGGCGGTCCCGGCCGACACCCTCGCCGTCTGGCGGGCCGCCGTGCCCTGGGTGCGGGTCTGCAACGCCTACGGGCCCACCGAGACCACCGTCACTGCCACCACCCACGACGCGGACGAACCGCCCGCCGACAGCGTGCCCATCGGCCGCCCGCTCGGCGACCGGAGCGTGTACGTGGTGGACACGGACGACGAGCAGGTGCCCGTCGGGGTGTCCGGCGAACTCCTCATCGGTGGCACCGAGTTGGCGCGCGGCTATCTCAACCGGCCCGCGCTGACCGCCGAACGCTTCGTGCCCGACCCGTACGGCCCGCCCGGCGGCCGCCTCTACCGCACCGGCGACCTGGTGCGCTGGACGTCCGCGGGCGAGCTGGAGTTCGTCGGCCGCCGCGACGACCAGGTCAAGATCCGGGGCTTCCGCGTCGAACTCGGCGAGGTCGAGGCCGTGTTGCGGGCCTGCCCGCAGGTCGCCGCGGCCGCCGTCCGGCCCGACCGCGTCACCGGACAGTCCCTGACCGGCTATGTCGTGCCCGCTCCGGACGCACCCGAGGCGCCCGGCCGGGCGGAGCTGCGGGCCTGGTGCGCCCGCTCACTGCCGCACTACGCCGTCCCCTCCGACTTCGTCACCCTGGACGCCCTCCCGGTCGGCGTCTCCGGCAAGCTCGACCGTACCGCCCTGCCCGATCCCGACCGCGGCCGCCCGGCCGACGACGCCGCCTTCACCGCGCCCCGCGACGAGACCGAGCGGATCGTCGCCGAGGTGTGGGCTGATGTGCTCGGCCTGGAGCGGATCGGCATCGACGACAGCTTCTTCGACCTGGGCGGGCACTCCCTGCTCGCCACCATGGCGGTCTCCAGGATCGCCGGGCGCCTCGGCCGGGACATCGAGTTGCGCACCGTCTTCGAGCACCCGACCGTGCGCGGCTTCGCCCCGTGCGTGGCCGGTGCCCGCGCTGCCGGAACGGCCGAGGTGGCGCCCGTCGACCGTACCCGCCCGCTGCCCCTGTCCTTCGCGCAGGAGCGCCTGTGGTTCCTGGACCGCACCTCCGACCGCGGCGACTCCTACCTGCTGTGGTACTGCCTGCGGGTGCGCGGCGGACTCGAACGGGCTGCCTGGCAGCAGGCGTTGGACGATCTGGTGGCTCGGCACGAGGTGCTGCGCACGGCGCTGACCGAGTCCGACGGCCGCCCCGTGCAACGGGTGTGCGACCCGATGGGCGTGCCCCTGCACTGGGAGGCGGTGCCGGACGGCCCGGACGCGGAGTCCCGCCTGGAGGCCGTACGGCGGCGGGCTGTGACCCTCGCCACGCGCCGCTTCGAACTCGACCGGCCGCCGCTGCTGCGGGCCGGTGTGTGGGAGCTGGCCGACGACGACCACGTGGTGCTGCTCGCCCTGCACCACGCCGTCACCGACGGCTGGTCCCAGGGCGTCCTGCTGGACGAGCTGGCCCACCACTACGCGGCCCGGCGGGCGGGTCGGGCGGCCCAGCTTCCGCCGCTGCCCGTGCAGTACGGCGACTTCGCCGTGTGGCAGCGCGAACGCGCCGAGAACGGCGGGCTGGATTCGCAACTCGCTTACTGGGAAGAGTCGTTGGCGGAGACGCCGGTCTTGGAGCTGCCGACCGACCGGCCCCGGCCGGCCGCGTTCACCGGGCGGGGCGGTGCCGTCGAGATCGACCTGCCCGCCGGTCTGGTGCACCGCGTGGACGCCTTCGCCCGTGAGCGCGGCGCCACCCGGTTCATGGTGCTGCTGGCCGCCGCCCAGGCCGTGCTGGCCCGCTGGTCCGGGCAGACCGACGTCCCGGTGGGCACCCCCGTCGCCGGGCGCGGCCGCCTCGAACTGGAGCCGCTGATCGGCTTCTTCGTCAACACCGTGGTGCTGCGCACGGATCTGTCCGGGCGGCCAACCTTCGCCGGACTGGTGGACCGGGTGCGCGAGGTGGTGCTGGGCGCCTTCGACCACCAGGAGGTGCCGTTCGAACAGGTCGTGGAGCGGCTGCGCCCCGCCCGCGACCTGTCCCGCAATCCGCTGTTCCAGGTGATGGTGGACGTCCAGGACGCGTCCACCGGCGGCGCCGGGCTGCCGGGGCTCGACACGAGCGTCTTCCAACTCCCCTGGGGATCGGCGAAGTTCGATCTGACGGCCACCTTCGTGGTGCGGCCCGGCGGATTCGCCCTCAACGTCGAGTACGCCGCCGACCTGTTCGAACCGGCCACCGCCACCCGCTTCGCCCGGCACGTCGGACGACTGCTGGAAGCCGTCCTCGCTGATCCGGACACCCGCGTCGACGCGGCGCCGCTGCTGTCCGCGGGGGAGCGTGAGCTGCTGGTGGCGACAGGGGGCCGCGAGGTGCCGGCCGCACCGGCCTTCCGGGTGGCAGGCCGCCCCGAGGACCCCGCCGTGGTGTGCGAGGGCACGAGCCTCGACTACGCCCAACTGGACGCGTCGGCAGGAGGTTTGGCTGCGCACCTCGCTGCTGGGGGAGTCGCCCCTGGTGACCGGGTCGGGGTGTGCATCGGGCGGGGCGTCTGGTCCGTGGCCGCGATGCTCGCCGTCTGGCGGGCGGGCGGCGTCTACGTCCCGCTCGACGCCCGGCTGCCCGAGGACCGGCTCCGGTACATGCTCCGGGAAGCCGGGGTCCGGCACCTGGTCGCCGACGCGCACACCGGCGAGCAGGTCGCCGCGCTCGGGGTGACGGCCGTAGCCGTCGAGGACGTACGGCCCCTGCCCGGTGGACCGCGGTACACGCCCGATCCGGGCGAGCTGGCGTACGTCATCTTCACCTCGGGCTCCACCGGCCGTCCCAAGGCCGTCGGGGTCGAGCACCACGCCCTGGACGCCCATGTGGCCACCGCCCGCGAGCGGTTCGCGCTCACCGCCGGGGACCGGGTGCTCACCTTCGCGTCCACCTCCTTCGACGCCTCCCTGGAGCAGATCCTGCCCGCGCTGAGCACCGGCGCCACGGTGATCGTGCGCCCGGACGAGATCTGGGCCCCGGAGGAACTGGCCGCACGGGTCGCGGCCGAGCGGGTCACCGTCATGGAACTCACCCCGTCCTACTGGGCGGAACTCGTCACCCACCTGGACCGGCTCGCCCCCCGGCTCGCCTCGCTGCGGCTGCTGGTGACCGGCGGGGAGGCGCTGCCCGCCGACCCGCTGGAGCGGTGGTTCGGACACCTGCCTCACGTGCCCGTGCTCAACACCTACGGACCCACGGAATCCGTCATCTCGGCCACCGCGCACACCGTCCACGGCGCCGGTGGCGCACGGGTGCCGATCGGCCGGCCCCTGGGCGGTCGTCGTGCCTATGTGGTCGATGCCCTGGGCGAACTCGTCCCCGAGGGCGTGCCCGGTGAACTCCTCGTCGGAGGAAGCGAGTTGGCGCGCGGATACCTGGGACGGCCGGCGCTGACCGCCGAGCGGTTCGAGCCCGACCCGTTCGGGCGACCCGGCGGGCGGCTGTACCGCACGGGGGATGTCGTACGCCGGCTGCCCTCCGGCGAAATGGAGTTCCTCGGCCGTAACGACGACCAGGTGAAGATCCGCGGGTTCCGCGTCGAGCCCAAGGAGGCCGAGGCGGTGCTGCGCCGCCATCCCGGAGTGCGGGGCGCGGCGGTCCTCGTACGCCCCCTGCGCGGCGAGCCCGCCCTGGTGGCCTACGTCGTCGGCGACGGACTGTCCGAGGAAGTCCTCCGGACCCACTGCCGGGCCCGGCTGCCGCACTACCTGGTGCCGTCCGCGTTCGTCCGGCTCGACGCGCTGCCGCTGACGGTGCAGGGCAAGCTGGACACCGCCGCCCTGCCCGAGCCCGCCGCCCCCGAGTCGGACGCCTTCGTGGCACCGCGCACCCCGGCCGAGACGGTCGTCGCCCAGATCTGGTGCGAGGTGCTTGACCTGCCGCGGGTCGGCGTCCACGACGACTTCTTCGCCCTGGGCGGCCACTCCCTGCGCGCCGTCGCGGTCGCCTCCCGGCTGCGCACCGCGTTCGACTGCCCGCTCCAGGTCCGGGACCTGTTCGAGCACCCCACGGTGGCGCGCCTCGCCGCCGAGGTGGAGCAACGGCTGCTGGAACTGATCTCGCAGATGAGCGACGACGAGATCGACCTCTCCCTCACCGCCGACTTCTGAGGGCCACCCGCCCCGACACCGTCTCCTTCCCCATGAGTTGAGGAGTGCCCTCATGACCACATCCGACGTACGCCCCGGACCCGCCGCCCCGTCCGCCGGGCTCTCCCCGGCCGCCCGGCGCCTGCTGGAGCGGCGGCTGCGCGGACTGACCGGCGCCCGCGACGACGGCCCGGTCCGCGTCAGCCCGCGCCCCGACCGCATCCCGCTGTCGCCCGCACAGCAGCGCCTGTACTTCCTGGACCGCCTCGACCCCGGTGCCGCCACCTATCTGCTGCCCGCCGCCTGGCGGTTCACCGGCCCGCTGGACCTGCCCGCGCTGCGCGCCGCCGTCACCGACCTCACAACCCGGCACGAGCAGCTGCGGGCGGTCTTCCCCGAGCACGAGGGTGTGCCGTACCAGCGGATCGTGCCGCCCGACTCCGGCTGCCTGGACGTGGTGGACGCCACCGACCCGGCCGGCGCGGACCCGGAGCGGCGGCTCGCCACCACCGTGCACGCCGCCGCCCTGCGCCCCTTCGACCTCGGCCGGGAACCCGCCTTCCGCGCCACCCTCGTCCGCGCCGGCGACGACGACCATGTGCTGGTCCTCGGCATGCACCACATCGTCTCCGACGGCTGGTCCCTCGGCCTGATCGTCCGCGACCTGACCGAGCTGTACCGGGCGAGGACCCGCAACCGCTCCGCCGAACTGCCCGAACTGCTCCTGGACTACACGGACTACGCGATCTGGCAGCGGGGCGGCGACCAGTCCGCCGCGCTCGACCACTGGCGCACCCGGCTGGCCGGCCTCACCCCGCTGGAGCTGCCCACCGACCACCCCCGCCCCGACACCCCCGGCAGCCGCGGCGAGGCCCACACCCTCACCCTGCCGCCCGCACTGACCGACGCCCTCGCCACGCTCGGCCGGCGCGCGGGCACGACGACGTACATGACGGTGCTGGCCGCCTTCCAGGCCGCGCTGGCCTTCCACAGCGGGCAGCAGGACATCGCAGTCGGCACCGTCGTGGCCAACCGGGAGCGGCCCGAGACCGAACAGCTCGTCGGATTCTTCGTCAACACCCTCGTGCTGCGCGGCGACTTCACCGACGACCCCACCCCGGCCGCGCTGCTCGCCCGCACCCGCGAGCGGGTCCTGGAGGCATTCTCCCACCAGTCGCTGCCGTTCGAGCGGGTCGTGGAGGCGCTGAGCCCCGAGCGCGACCTCGCCCGCAACCCGCTCGTGCAGGTCCTCTACACGCACACCGACACCGGTGGCTCCGCGTTCGACCTCGGCGCGGCCACCGGGGCGCCGTACCGGATCGACCTGACCACCGCCAAGTTCGACCTCACCCTCGACCTGCGCGAGAGCGACGGCCGCACCGAACTGTCGTTCGTCTACCGGCCCGACCTGTACGACGCCGCCTCCGTCGCGGCCCTCGCCCGGCACACCGTGAACCTGCTGGAGGCGTTCTGCGCCACCCCGGACACCCCGCTCAGCGCCATCGACCCGCTGACCCCCGCCGAACGCGCCCACCTGCTCGGCCCGCACGGGCCCGCGAACACCGGTAACGAGCCCCGGTCCACCCCGCACACCGCTCCCGACCGGCTCGCCGAGCACATCCGCCGGGCGCCGGAGGCGATCGCGGTGCGCGGCACCCGCTCCCCGGCCCACGACCGGCCCGGAGCGGACGCCTCCCACACCCTCACCTACGCCCAACTGGACGCATCGGCATCCCGCCTGGCCCGGCGGCTGCGCGCCGCCGGGGTGACCCCCGGCTCCCTGGTCGGCGTCTGCCTCGACCGCACCCCCGACCTGGCCGTCGCCCTGCTCGCCGTCTGGCGGGCCGGCGCCGCCTACCTCCCGCTCGACCCCTCCCACCCGAAGGCCCGCCGCGAGTTCACCGTCGCCGACTCCGGCATCGAGTGGATCGTCACCGACAGCGCGACCCGCGGCGCCGTGGACCAACTCCCCGTCAGAATCATGGCCCTTGACGAGGAGAGCGCCGAGGCGGAGAGCCCCGACATCCTTCCCGCGCCCGCCGATCTCGCCTACGTCATCTACACCTCCGGCTCCACCGGCCGCCCCAAGGGCGTCGAGGTCACCCACGCCAACCTGGCCTGGCTGCTGGCCGCCGCCGACCACCACTTCGACTTCGGCCCGCACGACGTGTGGACGCTGATGCACTCACCCGCCTTCGATTTCTCGGTCTGGGAGCTGTGGGCCCCGCTGACCAGCGGCGGACGCGTGGTCGTGCTCGGCGCCGACGAGGTGCGCGACCCGGCCGCCGTGCGCCGGGTGCTGCGCGAGGAGGGCGTCACCGTCCTCAACCAGACCCCGGCCGCCTTCAAGGGCCTGCGCGCCCACCTGGCGGACACGGGCGGCGGCTTCGCCGAACTTCCGCTGCGGACAGTCGTGTTCGGTGGCGACGCGTTCGACGTCCGTGACTACGGCGACTGGTTCACCGCCCCGGGCGACAAGCCCGCCCTGGTGAACATGTACGGCATCACCGAGACCACGGTGCATGTCACCTTCCGCGCCATCACCGAGGAGGACGTGCACGGCACCGTCCGTTCCCCCATCGGCCGCCCGCTCACCGGCCAGCACGGGTACGTCCTCGACGCCGGGGGCCGGCTCGTGCCCCCCGGCAGCGTCGGCGAGCTGTACGTCTCCGGCGGCGGCGTGGCCCGCGGGTACCGCAACCGGCCCGAGCTGACCGCCGAACGCTTCCTGGACGACCCCTTCGGGACACCCGGCGCCCGGATGTACCGCACCGGCGACCTCGTACGGGTCCTGTCCGACGGCGAGTTGGCGTACGTCGGCCGCGCCGACCATCAGGTGAAGATCCGCGGCTACCGCATCGAACCCGGCGAGATCGAGACCGCGCTGCGCGCCCTGCCCGGCGTCGCCGATGTCGCCGTGGTCGCCCGCCGGGACGGCGACACGGCCCGGCTGGTCGCCCACGTCGTCACCCCGGAGGCCCGCCCGCTCGACCCGCCCGCCCTGCGCGAGGGGCTGCGGCTCACCCTGCCCGACTACATGGTCCCCGCGCTGTTCGTCCGGCACGAGCGGCTGCCGCTGACCGCCAACGGCAAGGTGGACCGCGCCGCGCTGACCGCCGTCGCCCCCGCCGCGACCGGACCCGGCACCCATGTGCCGCCCGAGGGCCCGGTGGAGCGGGCGCTGGCCGGGGTGTGGAGCCAGGTGCTCGGCGCCGAACACGTGGGCCGCGGCGACAACTTCTTCGACCTGGGCGGCGATTCGATCCTGGCGCTGCGCCTGGTCGGACTCGGCCGGCTCGCCGGGCTCGGCTTCTCCGTCGCCGACGTCTTCCGCGCCCGCACCCTCGCCGACCTCGCCGTCCTCGTCACCGACGCCGTCGACGCACCTGACCCCGTCGCCCCGTTCTCCCAGCTCGACCCCGCCGACGCGGGCCGGCTGCCCGACGGCCTGGAGGACGCCTACCCGCTGACCATGCTCCAGGCCGGCATGCTGCACGAGATGCTCGCCGACCCCCGGCGCGGCGCCTACCACAACGTCACCGACCTGAAGATCAGCACCCCCGAGGGCTTCGACCTCGACGCGTTCCAGGCGGCCGTGGACGCGGTGGTCGCCGGACACCCCATCCTGCGCAGCTCCGTCGACCTCGTCACCTACCGCGAACCCCTCCAGCTGGTCCACCGCACCGCCCGGCTGCGGGTCGGCTACACCGATCTGCGCGGCCTGCCCCGCGATCGACAGCGGGCGCGGCTGCGGGAGTTCGTGCGGGAGGAGTTCGAGCGGCGCTTCGACCTGGCCGCCGCCCCCCTGGTCCGCATCCACCTGCACCACATCACCGACCACGATCTGCGGCTCGTCCTCACCGACTGCCATGTCGTACTGGACGGCTGGAGTCTCACCTCGCTCGTCGCCGACCTGCTCGCCCTGCACCGGGAGGCCGTTGCCCACGGCACCACGCCCCTGCCCCCGCGGGCCCCCGCGTTCGCCGAGTACGTGGCCCTGGAGCGGACCGCCCTCGACAGCGAGGAGTCACTGGCGTACTGGCGCGACACCCTCGCCGACCTGCGCCCGGTGACCTTCCGCCGGCGGGTGCGCGGCGGCGCGGACGCGGAGCGGCAGCCGGTGCACGAGGTCCGGCGCTCCTACGCCCACCTCGCCGGACGCATCGGCAAGCTGGCCAAGGACGCCGGGGTACCGCGCCGGACCGTGCTGCTCGCCGCTTTCCACCACACCATGAGCCTGTTCGCCGACCGCGACGAGAGCGCCCTCGGACACAGCATCGGCCTGGTCACCAACGGACGGCCCGAGATACCCGGCGCCGACCGGATGCGCGGACTGTTCCTGAACACCGTGCCGTTCGGCGTCGCCCGCCCGCGCGGCAGCTGGCGCGACTATCTGCGGGACGTGTTCGCGGCCGAGCAGGAGATGCTGCCGCACCGCAGGGTGCCCCTGGTCCGCATCGCCCAACTTCGGCCCACCGAACCGAACCTGACGGACACGGTCTTCAACTACGTCAACTTCCACCGGCTCTCGCACGACTCCTGGGACGACTCGCTGGAGATCGCCCGGACCATGTTCCCGCTGCTGGTCAACGCCAGCGTCAACGCCTTCACCCTCGACGTGGACCCGGAGTTCGTCACCCCCGCCACGGCCGAGCAACTCGCCGACGTGTACTGCGCCCAGCTGGAGGCCATGGTCGCGGCGCCGGACGCGCGGGTCACCCGGCCCGCGCTCACCGGCGCGGCCCGCGCCACCGCCCTCGACGTCTGGGCGCGCGGACCCGAGATCCCGTCCTCGCCGCTGATGCTGCACGAGCACATCGCGGGACACGCGGCCCGCACCCCGGACGCGGTCGCCGTCGAGCACCGCGGACAGCAGCTGTCGTACCGCGAACTCCACAAGCAGGCAGAGCAGTTGGCACGGCGGCTCCGCTTGCTGGGGGTCGGCCCGGAGACGGTCGTCGGCATCTGCGCCGAGCGCGGTCCGGACCTGGTGCGGGCCGCCGTCGGGGTGCTCCGCTCCGGCGGTGCCTTCCTGCCGCTCGACCCGCAACACCCCACCGAACGCCTGAAGTTCATGGCCGACGACAGCGGCATGCGGGTCCTGCTGACCCAGCGTGCCCTCGACGGCACGGTGCCCTTCGACGGCCCCGTGCTCCACCTGGACGCCCCCGCCGCCCCCGTGGGGCCCGTGCCCGGCCGGGAGCCCGACGCCGACACCCTCGCCTACATCATCTACACCTCCGGCTCCACCGGCACCCCCAAGGGCGTCGCCCTTCCGCACCGCGGACTGTCCAACATGCTCGAAGGCCAGCGCGACCTGGTACGCCCCACCCCCGAGGACCGGGTGCTCCAGTTCGCCTCCTTCGGCTTCGACGCCTCGATCCTGGAACTCACCTGGTCCCTCGCCAACGGCGGGCGCCTGATCACCGCGCCCAAGGAGGACCTGCGCCCCGGCCCCGACCTCGCCCGCACCCTCCGCGAGGCGCGCGTCACCTGCGCCATGCTGCCGCCCAGCGCGCTCGCGGTGCTCGGCGAGGACCACTTCCCCGAGCTGCGGGTCCTCCAGGTCGCCGGCGAGTCCTGCCCGGCCGAACTCGCCGACACCTGGTCGCGCGGGCGCCGCTTCCACAACGTCTACGGCCTCACCGAGACCTCCGTGTGGTCCGTCGCCGCCGAACTGTCACCGGGCCAGGGACAGCCGCCCATCGGCACCCCGATCCGCAACACCCGCATCCACGTCCTCGACGACGACCTCCAGCCCGTCCCGGCCGGCGTCCCCGGCGAGATCTACCTCGGCGGACAGGCCGTCGGCCGCGGCTACCTCGGCCGGCCCGGACTCACCGCCGCCACCTACGTGCCCGACCCCTACGGGCTGCCCGGCGAGCGGCTGTGCCGCACCGGCGACCTCGGCACCCACCGGCCCGACGGCTCGGTGGAGTGGCTCGGCCGCCGCGACTCACAGGTCAAGCTGCGCGGCTTCCGCATCGAACTCGGCGAGATCGAGCACGCGCTGCGCGGGCTCCCCGAGGTCCGGCAGGCCGTCGTCCTGCACCGCACCGACCTGCCCGGCGGCGAACCGGCCCTCGTCGCCTACCTCGTCCCGCGCGCCGGCGCCCGGCTCGCGCCCGAGGAACTGCGCCGCGCCCTGCGCGCCTCGCTGTCCGCCTACATGATCCCCGCCCGGTTCGTGCTCCTCGGCGAGCTGCCCGTCAACCGCAGCGGCAAGATCGACAAGCGGGCGCTGCCGCTGCCGCCCGCCGAACTCGACCAGAGCGACACCGAGTACGTCGCCCCGGCCACGGCGGCGGAGAAGGTCCTCGCCGAGATCTGGCGGGAGGTCCTCGGCCTCGCCCGCATCGGCGTTCACGACGACTTCTTCCGCATCGGGGGCAGCTCCCTGTCCACCGTAAGGGTCTCCCTGATGGCCGCCGGGCGCGGTCTGACGGTCTCCGTCGGCGACCTGATCGAGCACCCCACCATCGCCCAGCTCGCCGAACACGCCACCCGCGCCGCGGGCACGGGCCTGCCCGCCGCCGTCACCTCCGAGGTGCGGCTGCGCGAAGGCACCGGCGAGCCGCTGTGGTGCGTGCACCCCACGGGCGGCAGCGCCGCCTGGTTCGTACCGCTCGCCCGCGCCCTGCCGCCCGGCCGGCCCGTGCACGCCTTCCAGGCGCGCGGACTGCTCGGCGGGGTGGACCCGAGCACCGTCACCGGAATCGCCGCCAACTACGTCGCGGAGATCACCGACCGGCCCGCGGACCCCACCGCCGGGCGGACTCCGCACACCCTCCTCGGCTGGTCCATGGGCGCCAACATCGCCCTGGAGATGGCCACCCAGCTGCACCGCGCCGGGCAGCCGGTGTCCCCGCTCGTCCTGATCGAGCCGTACCTGCCCAACCCCGCCGCCCGCGCCCGCCTGAACGGTGTCACCGACGACCTGCGCACCGCCTGGCGCCGGCGCGACCTGATCCGGCAGCTGCCGCCCGGCCCGGAACGCGACCGGGCCACCGCCGAACTCACCGCCACCCTGCTGGGCGCCGGCATGAGCCCCGCCGAGGCGGCCCTCGTGGAGAACGCGCCCATCGAGGTGTGGCACTCGCTGCTCGCCGCCCTCGCCGGCTATGAGGTCCGCCCCTACCCCGGCCACATCCACCTCGTGGTCGGCAGCGAGGCCGCCGGGCTGCCGCGCGGACGCACCATGCCCGGCCTGGACGTCGACTACGACACCTACCTCGCCCGCTGGCGCGAGGTGGCCGGCGACGCGCTCACCGTGCACATCAGCGAGGGCGACCACATGTCGATGATGGCCGAGCCGAGGGTCACGGGCATCGCGGACATCCTCGTCGCGATCCAGGAAGGGGAGAACCGATGACGACGGCGGCCCCGATGACCCCTACGACCCCGGCGGCCCCGGCGAAGACCGGCGCCCCGCAAGCCCCCCGGACCGGTGCCCCCTTCACCGAGCGCTACCTCCTGTCCCCGGACATGATCGCCGACCCCTACGGGCACCTCGACGCCCTGCGCGCGCACGCCCCCGTGCACTGGAGCCCGATGCACCACGCCTGGCTGGTCACCGGCTACGACCAGGTGATGCGCTGCCTGCGCGACCCCGCCGTCTCCGCCGACCGGGTACGGCCCCTGATGGACGCCGTACCGCAGGGCGCCCGCGAGGACGCCGAGCGGGCCTTCGGGATCCTGTCCCGCTGGATGGTGTTCAACGACCCGCCGCAGCACCGCAGGCTGCGGCAGGTCTTCCAGGAGGCGTTCGCGGCACGGGCGGTGGCCCGCTACCGGACCTTCACCGAGAAGGCCACCCGCGCCGTCCTCGCCCGCAAGGCCGTCCCCGGCCGCACCGGCGACCTGATGGCCGACGTGGCCAAGCCGCTGCCCGCCCTGGTGTTCGCCCGCTGGCTCGGCATCCCCCGCACCGACGCCGCCGCCTTCTGGTACTGGAACGCCCGCGTCGCCGACCTCGTGCTCGGCACCGCCCAGGAGGAGAGCGAGTACCGGGCCTCCCTCCAGGCGCTGGTGAGCCTGGAGGACTACCTCGCGGAACTGGTCGCCAGGCGGCGCGCCGAACCCGCCGACGATCTGATCAGCCAGGTGCTGAGGGAGGGCCGGGTGGGGGAGTCGGTCACCGAGGAGGAGTTCGTCGGGATGCTCACCCAGATGGCGTTCGCCGGCGGGGAGACCACCAGCAACCTCATCGCCAACACCGTCCTCGCCCTGCACACGCACCCCGGCCAACTCGCCGCCGTACGCGCGGATCCCGCGCTCGCGCAGGGCGCCGTGGAAGAGGCGCTGCGCCTGGACGGCCCCTCCAAGATGTCGATCCGCGCCGCCGTGAGCGACCTGGAGCTGGACGGCCACACCCTGCGGGCGGGCGACCGGATCTTCCTGGTGACCGCCGCCGCCAACCGCGACCCCGCCCGCTTCCCCGACCCCGGCCGGTTCGACGTCCGCCGCACCGGCGCCACCCACCTCGGCTTCGGCTTCGGCGCCCACTTCTGCATCGGCGCCGCGCTGGCCCGGCTGGTGGCCGTCGCCGCCGTCGGGACGCTGGTCCGCGACCACCCGGACCTCACCCTCACCGACCCCGGCGCGCTCACCTGGCAGCCGTCCCTCCTCAACCGCAGCCTCACCGCGCTGCCCGTCCGCTACTGACCGGACCGCCGCGAGCGTCCGCACTTCCGAAAGGCACCTCATGGCCACCACCCTCGCCGGCGCCGGTCCCCGGCTGTGGGCCCCCGCCCGCCAGCGGCCCTTCCGACTCCTGTGGCTGGGACAGTCGTTGTCCCTGCTCGGCGACGGCTTCAGCGTCGTCGCGTTCTCCTGGATCACCCTCGGCCTGACCGGCTCCACCCTCACCCTCGGCTACGTCCTCGCCTTCCAGGCCGTACCCCGCGCCCTGCTCACCCTGGTCGGCGGCACCCTCAGCGACTCCTGGTCCACCCGCACCCTGATGATCGCCTCCAGTTGGACCCGCGCCGTCCTGATGGCCGGCGTCGGACTCGCCGGTCTCACCGGGCACTTGACGGTCTGGATGCTGTGCGCGGCGGCCGCCGCGTTCGGCGCGGTGGACGCCTTCTTCCAGCCGGCCCGCGTGTCCATCCTGCCCTCCGTGGTGGACAAGGACCTGCTCACCCCGGCCAACGCGCTCCTCGGCGCCGGTTCGCGCACCGCGGCCGTCGTCGGGCCGGCGGTCGGCGGTGTGGTCATCGCGCTGACCCGCGCGCCGGTCGCGTTCGTGGTCGACGCCGTCTGCTTCGCGCTGTGCGGCTGGTGCGTGTCCCGGATCGCCACCCGGCCGCGCACCGGCGCCGTACGGGAGGACCGGGCAAAGCCCGGGAGCAGCACGGAAGCCGAACGTCAGCCGTCCCTCGGCGCCCGTATCCGCGAGGGCGTCGCCTTCACCCTGCGCGATCCGCGGCTGCGGACCGTCGTCGTCCTCGACACCGCCGTCAACTTCTGTTACGCCGGGCCCTTCACGGTCGGTTTCGCCACCCTCGCCGACCAGGTGCTGCGCGGCGGCTCGGCCACCCTGGGCGTGCTCAACGGCTCGCTCGCCGGCGGCGCGATGCTCGGCACGCTGGCGGGCGGCGCCCTGGGGGGCCGCCCGCGCGTGGGGCTGCTGATGGCCGCCCTGGCCGGCTGGCTGGGCGCCGGAATGGCGGTCCTCGGCCTGGTGCACAGCACCCCGGCGGTCGTCGCGACCGTGCTGGCCATGGGCTTCGCCATCGGCTTCCAGGGGGTGTTCGGGCTGAGCTGGATCCAGCGCAACATCCCCGGCGACGTGCTCAGCCGGGTCATCTCCGTCGACATGGTCCTCGGCTACGCCGCCGCCCCGCTGTCGCTCATCGTGTGCGGCGCGCTCGCCCGGACCGGGGCGCTCGCCCTGTTCGCGGTGGTCGCCGCGGTGCTCGCCCTGACGGCGCTCGCGGTGCTCGGGGCCCGGGCGGTGCGCGAGATGCGGTAGGGCGCTCGCGGAAGACGCCCTAGGAATCGCGCAGGGCGGCCGAACGCGCGCACAGGTCCGCGCGGTTGGCCGCCCCCGTCTTCGTGATCAGGCTGGCGATGTGCTTCTCCGCCGTACGTGGGGAGATGAACAGCCGGTCGGCGATGTCCTTGTTGGACAGCCGCTCCGCGAGCAGCCGGAACACCTCGAACTCCCGGACCGTGACGCCCTGCGCGCGCAGCGGGTCCGGGATACCGCTGCTCCCGGTGCGGTGCTGGCGCACCGGGGCGCCGAGCCGGCGCAACCCCGCCCGGCAGGCGCCCGCCACGGCCGGGATGTCCCGCTCGTGGAAGTAGTCCTCCGCCTGCCGCAGCCAGGTCACCGGATCGCCCCAGCCGTCCTGGTGCGCCGCGTCCGCGACCAGCCGCAGCCCGAGATGCCGGGCCAGCGGATACGGCTCCGCCACCGTCCGCGCCGCCTCCACCGCGCGCGCCGCCCGGTCCCCGGCGCCCTCCCGGCCCAGCAGCACGGCCTCCGCGAGCAGCACGAAGTGCCGGTTCCAGCGCATCCGGGCCATCGCGGTGGCGGTGATCTCCACGTGCCGGGCGCGGTCCGCGCGCCCGGCGAGCACGTCCAGCAGCAGCACCAGGCCGTGGGTGCCGCTGAGATGGTAGGTCGAGGGGTTGTCCGCCTCCAGTGCCAGCACCGTGCCCAGATCCTCGCGGGCCAGCTCCCGGTCCTCCTCCAGGAGCGAGCAGAAGGCGCGGGCCAGCCCGTGGGTCAGCGGCTCCTCCTGCGAACCGGCCCCGTCCCACTGCGCGAACGCGGCGAGCGCCGCCTCCATCCCGGCCCGGTCGGCATGGTGCGCCGCCAGCACCGCCTGCGCCATCAGGACGTACCGCACCGCGGGCGCGAGCCGCAGCCGCCGTACGACGGCCAGGCACTCGGCGGCGGTCGTGCGCGCGGTGTCGTAGTCGCCGCGCAGCGCCGCGTCGAGTACGAGGATGCCGTCGACGGTGTGCACGATGTTGACCGAGCCGAGCCGCAGCGCCTCCTCGCGCGCCGCCAGCAGGCCCGCGGTGTCGCCGTCGGCGAGCCAGGCGTTGCCGGCCAGCCGGGTGGCCGCGTACATCCGTTGCAGGGGCAGCCGGTGGCGTTCGGCGGTGGCGAGGGCCTGGCCGAGCATCGCCTCGGACTCCTCCGGGTCCCGCTCGCGGGCCACGGTGGCGAGCAATTCCTGCGCCTGGCAGGCGACCACGGGCATCCCGTGGCGTTCGGCGGTGTCGGCGGCCGAGCGGGCCAGCTTCTCCGCGTGCTGGGTGCGGTCCGGACCCGGTGTGTCCAGGGCGAGGTAGGCGGCCGTCACATCGACGGCGGCGGCGGTCATCTCGTCCGGCGCGCCCGCCAGCACCTCACGGGCACGGGCCACCTGCCGGTTGCCGTCGCTCCACCGCCCGGCCGTGTGGGCGACCTTGGCCAGCCGCGCGTGCAGCGTGGCGAGCCGGACCGGACTGAGCCCCGAGCCGCCCAGCAGGTGCAGATCCTCGGCCAGTTCGAAGGCGCGCGCGAAGTCCCCGGCCTCGGCGAGTGCGGGCAGCAGGTTCTCCAGGACCGCGGCCCGGCCCTGGGCGTCGCCGGCCTCGGCCAGCAGCGTCTCGGCCCGGCTGAGCAGGGTCACGGCGGAGCCCAGCGCACCGGCCGCGAGGGCCCGGCCGCCCGCGTCCGCGAACAGCAGCCCGGCCGCGCCCCGGTCCCCGGCCTCGCTGCGCAGCCCGGCCGCCAGCGCGCACCAGTCGCCGCTCAGCTCGGGGTGCAGTTCCTCGACCGCCTCCGCGCCCCGCCGCGCGAGCTCGGCCCGCTGACCGGGCGTCATCTGCGTGAACAGGGCGTCCACGGTCAGCGAGTGCCGGAAGGAGTACCAGTCGGGGGCCGGTTCGTCGGGGATCACCAGACGGGCCGCGACGCCCGCGTGCAGATGGCTGAGCAGCGCGCGGTCGTCCACGCCGCTCATCCGCTGGAGCACGGTCAGCGGGAAACGCCGGCCGAGGACGGCGGCCGCCGACAGCAGGGTGAGGCCCTGCGCGCCGAGCCGGTCTATGCGGCGCAGGATGTCCCGCGCCAGCGTCGAGGAGACATCGCTGCGCAGATCCCCGACCGCCCGCCAGCCGTCCGGGCCCTGCACCAGGGTGCCCGCCCCGATCATGGTCTGGAGCAGTTCCTCGACCAGGTACGGGCTGCCGGAACTGTCCTCCCACAGCCGCTGGAGCACCGGCTGGGGCACCTCCCGCGGGTCCGTCGCGCCCAGTTGGGCCGCGATCATCTCGTCCGCCTGCCCGCGGGTCAGCGGCGGGATCTCCAGCAGGGTGGCGGCCCCGCGCCGGCGCGCGGACTGGGCCAGGTCCAGGGCGTCGCTGAAGTCGGTGCGCACGGTGGCGAGCAGCAGGACGGGCGTGTACTCCAGGTTGTCCACGAGGTATTCGAGGACGCCGAGCGTCTCCGGGTCGGCGTCGTGCAGGTCCTCCAGGAGCAGCAGCTGCCCCTGTCCGCGCCCGGCCGCGATGAGCAGCCGCAGCACCGCCTCGCCCAGGATGACCATGGAGCTGCTCTCGCGCTCGCCGGTGTCCCAGTCGGGGATCAGCCGTCCGAGCACCGGCCGGTACGGGCCCAGGGCCAGGTCGTCCATGGCCGCGCCGCCGCGGAACAGGGACATCAGCGCCTCGGTCAGTGGCCGGAACGGCACCGCCGGGCCCGTGGTGCTGCTGCGGCCGCGCAGCACCCGCATGCCGGCGTCGAGCGCGCCGCCGACGACCTCGGCCGCCAGCCGCGACTTGCCGACCCCGGCCTCGCCGACCAGGAAGACCACGCCGCCGCGTCCCTGTTGGGCGCCGGTCAAGGAACGTTCGAGCAGGTGGAGTTGGGGACCCCGCCCGACCAGGGAAGGCGCATGGGAACGCATGAACGCAGATGATAATCGGAATATCGCCACCTGGGGCAGGTCGCCCCATCCGGACCGGATCGCTCCGCTTGGGCACACGGCGGCGCGGACCCGCGGGGCGGGTCCGCGCCATCACGCCGGTGGCGGCCGGCGGTCGCCTACCGGGGGGCGGAGACCGAGGTGTCGATGCTGCTCAGCGTGATGACGAGGCCGCTGGTGAGGACCATTCCGGCCAGCACCCGCGCGCGGGCGCAGGCCCGGTTGCGGCCCTTGAGGGTGATGCCGCCCGCCGCGTCCTGCTCGTCGGCGGCGTTCCCGGCGGTGTCGGCGGCAGTGGCGGCGAGGTCGGTGGCGGCGAGGTTCTTGTCCATGAGGTGATCCCCTTCGGATGGTCCCGCGTGGGAGAGGCGGGAGCGGAGGTGGAGGAGGTGCGGAGGCGATGTGGTCAGTTGCCGTACCGGACGGGGTGGGCCAGGAGCAGGGTGGAGGGCACGGTGCCGGGGTGAGCCAGGCGGAGCAGTCCGTAGCCGATGCCGGAGAGACCGGTCAGCAGGCCGGGGGAGGGAACGTGCTCGGGAGTGGCGCAGCGGTGGCCCTGCGCCTCGACGAGCGCGAGCGCCTGGCCGGTGCGGAGGGTGAGCGCTTCGGCGGCGGGGGCGTCACCCCGTTCGGCCAGGACGGCGAGGGCGTCCAGCGTGCCGAGGGCACCCTGGCCGAGGCTGAGGTCGGGGCCGACCTCCGCGTCCCGCAGCCGGAGCGAGAACTCGGCCGCGGAGGCGGGGAGTCCGGTGAGCGCGGCGGCGGCCGCCACTCCGGCGAGCCCGCGGGCCCACGACGGATCCGGGTCCGAGGCGGTCCGCGCCCGCCGGACCGCACCGTCGAGCAGGGCCCGGCCCTCGCTCGCGTGCGCCGCGGCCCGGGCCGGCCGCGCGGCGGCGTACCGCAGCAGCGCCCAGCCGATCCCGGCGGCGCCGTCCGTGAAACCGGCGTCCGGGGTGTCCGAGAGACCGGTGTCCGCCACGGGCCCCACCGTCTGGCACAGCCGGTCCGCCAAGGCGTCCGCCAGTTGCAGCGCGCCCGGCGTCCCGGTCGCCTCGTGTACGGCGACGGCGGCGGCCAGCGCCCCGGCCGTACCACCGGCCAGCCCCGGCTCGGTGCAGCCGGCCGCCGCGTGGCCGAGCGCGGTGAGCGCGTCCGGCAGGCACTGGGCCAACTCCTCGCCCAGCAGCGCCGAGAGCCGGACCAGGGCGTAGCAGATACCGCCGAGACCGTCGTAGGCGCCGGGGCCCGCCGCCGCGCCCAGCTCGGGGTCGGCGGCCAGGGCCGTCAGCAGGGCGGGCAGCGGCCGTACGGCCTCCCGCGCCAGCGCGGTGTACCGGTCGGCGCCGGTCAGCGCGCCGGTGTGGGCGAGGAACAGCGCGACCCCGCAGTAGCCCTGCGCGAGCCCGGCGCCCATCGGCAGCACCGACCAGTGCGGGCCCGAAACCCGTTCCAGACCGAGCCAGTTGGCGCGACCGCCGTCACGGACCGCACGGGCGGCGATGTCGTCGGCGATCCCGCACACGGCGGCCAGCAGCCGGGAGGCGTCGGGCACGACGGCCGGTACGGGCGCGACGGCGAGCGCCGACCTCGGCCGGTCCGCCGGGTCACAGGCGCTCCGCGCGGCCAGGGTCGCCGAGACGATCCACTCCTGGTCGCGGCAGTCGATCTCGTCCATCCGCGCGATCTTCTTGCGCACCGCGGTCAGGCTCGCCTCCGGCAGCACGTCCGCCAGCCAGGTCCCGTCGGCCGCCCGGACCCCTGTGCCGGACGGCCGATGGGTGAACAGGGGGATGTCGCCGCGCCACAGGTCCGCCGTCTCGTGCTCGATGAGCCGCGAGCGGGTCCGGTCGTGCGCGGACTCGGTCCACAGCACCGCGAACACCCCGTCGCGGGCGAGCGCGTCACCGAGCAGCGCCGGATGCGTGGACTCCTCCAGCAGGGTCGCGTACAGCCGGGTGGCACGGGCGATCAGCCGCGCCGGGGCATCGGCCCCCGCCGCCAAGGGGCCCTCGTCGCCGGTGAGTTCGCCCCCGTGCGCCGCGATGGCCGCGTACGCCGTGCGGAAGCCGTCGAGCAGCGCGGCCCGGTGGTCCGCGCCGTCCAGCGGGCGGCCGTCCGGCACCGGCTGGTTCTGCCCGGCCGGGCTGAGCAGCGGCCCCCGTACGGCGCGCATCGTGTCACGGCCGCTGTCCGCCCAGTGCAGCCCCTCGCTGGGGAAGGTGCCGTCGGTGGAGCGGCCCAGCGCGGAGATGTCCAGCGCGCCGTGCTCGCCGATCAGCAGATGGGGCAGCAGGCAGGTGCGGTGCACGGAGGTGTGCAGGGCGTCCGCGGCCGGGTCGGCGCCGGCCGTCATGGCCTGCCCGAGCCCGGTGTGCAGCAGTGTCTCGGCGTCCACCAGGACCGGCTGGTCGCCGCAGGCGATGACGTTCTCGTAGTGCATGTCGGCGCCGTCCACCGCGTAGAGCAGCGCGAGCAGCACGCCCTGACGGCGGTAGAAGGCGTCGGTCTCGGTCACCGACCGGCACCAGCGGTGGGCGACGAACTCCAGCCAGCCGTACCCCTCCCGGCGCACCGTGCGCGCGGTGCGCAGCGCGAGATCGGGGACCTTGGTGTCCAGCCAGGCCGCCAGCTCGTCCAGCAGGGCGTGCTGGCCGAGCGGTCGCGGCTTGTACACCACGCGGGCACCGTCCGCGAAGCGCAGCACGGCCACCGACCGGTTGCCCTGGTGGGCGTCGCCGAGGCCGAGTTCGACGCGGGCGAGCGCCCCCGGATCGCGGCCGTCGAGGAGCGTGCCGACCAGCTCGTCCCGGTCGGCCTGGAAGCGGGCCGCCAGTTCGGCCGCCGCGTCCAGCGCGTCCAGCGCGGTCTGCCCGAGCATCCGGGCCAGCACCGGGTAGGCGCCGAACAGTTCACCGAGACCCCGCCGGGTGCCCGTGGCGGCGACGAAGGACGCGAACCGCTCCCGCGGCGTCGCCCCCGCAAGCCGCCCCGCGCGCCGCGCCCCGGCGAGTTCCCCCACGAGAGTACGCGCGGCCAGCCGCACCAGCTGCGACGTCAGCCAGGCCCCGAACTCACCGTGCCAGACGTCCCGTTCGGAGCCGGACACACCCGGCAGCAGCTCGGCGAGGCGCTCGGCCGCCGGAGTGACGAGCGGCCGTACGACATGGGCGAAGACCTCGGCGCCCGTGCCGTCCGTGGCCGGCTCCCCGGGGTGCTCGGGGGCGGCGGCCAGGGCCGTCTCCGCGTACCGCGCCCAGCGGGGCTTGGTGGCGCGGGCGGCGAGCCGCTCGGCGGGCTCCGCCGCGAGGGCCGCCGCCGTGGCGCCGTCCACCCCGAGGTGCGCCAGCCGCAGCGCGAAGCCCTCCGCGTCCCCGGCGGCCCAGGGGGCGCGCACGGCGGTGTCGGAGTCGGCGGCGGCCGGTCGGCCGGGGGCGGCGAGGCGCTCCGCGAGGGACAGCGCCGGGGCCCACCAGGCGAGCGGCAGGCCGGCGCTCCGGGGAGCCGGGAGGCTGGCGGTCTCAGTCACGTCACCGAAGGTCCCAGACGGGGGCCGACCCCCACATGGGGAAGTGACCCCCATATTCTTCCCACGCCCTCCCCAGGGGTGGGGGCGCGCACCCTCGCGCATGGGGAAACCGCAGGTCGGCGCCGTACTACCCAGAACCCGTACGACCGTCCCCCACGGGCCCCTACGACCACCCCCCGGTCCCTGAGACCACCCCCGGCCCGTACGACCGCCACCCGTACGCCCCACCACCCATCGGCGCCCCCGAGCGCCGGGGCCCCTCGCCCGCATGGGGGGCGCGGACTCCCGGCCCCGTGCCGCACTTGCCTCTACGGGCGCCGCGCGCACCCTTACGGGGGCCCGCACCTGCCCTTACGGGGACTGCGCACACCCTTGCGGGGCCGCGTACGCCCCTACGGGCGCCACCGCAGGCCCTTGCGGGGTCCCACCCCCACCGCCCCGTAGTGGACCCGCGCCGGAAAGGTGGGGACCGACTACCGATGCCCGGCCCCCGGCGACGGCGGCAGGGTGTGCGTCGTACCCCACAGACCGCCCGCGGTGCTCACCATCGGGCGAACGACCTTGCAAGGAGCAGAAGATGGGAGTTCCCGTACCCGTCGGCGTGGTCGCCCTCGACCCGGTCCTGGAGGCCGGCACCCGCAGTACCCTGCTCGCCTGCCCGGAACTCGCGGTGTGCGAGCCGGCCGACGCACGGGTCGCCGTGCTCACCGTGGACCGGCTCGGCCCGGCCGAACTCGACATGGTGCGCACCACCCGCGCACACCGCACGCGTCCCGCCGTCGTCCTGGTGGCCGGCGCGCTCGCCTCCGGAGACGCCCTGCACGCCCTTGCCGCCGGCGCCCGGGGATTGCTGCTGCGCCGCGAGGCGGACGCCTCCCGCCTGGCCCACGCGGTGCTGGCTGCCGCACGGGACGACTGCACCGTCCCCACCGATCTGCTCGAACAGGTCCTCGACCAGCCCGGAAGGGCCGAGCGGGGCTGGGCCGGCGGATCGCTCTCCGACCGCGAACGCTCGGTGCTGCGCCTGGTCGCCGACGGACACGAGACGGCGGAGATCGCCCAGCAACTCGCCTACTCACCGCGCACCGTGACCACCGTCGTGCACGACATCACCCAGCGGTTCCGGCTGCGCAACCGCGCCCACGCGGTCGCCTACGCGCTGCGGGCGGGCCTGCTGTGACCGCCACCCTGACCGCCGCACCCGGAGCGACGGCCACCACCCTGCCCCTGCGCATCCTGCCCTCGCGGGGCGCGGACCGGGTGCGCGCCGTCGCCCACCGCGCCGGCCTCGACTGCGCGATCGGCCACGGGCAGCCCGGAACCGTCACCGTCCTCGTCACCGACGACGCCGAACGGGCCCTGCGGAGGACCCCGTCGAGCGGCCCGCTGCTGCTCGTGTGCGACACGGTGGGCCGCGCCGGGCTGCTGGAGGCGCTGCGCACCGGGGCCGTGGCGCTGCGCAGGGCGGACCTCACCGAGGAGAGCCTCACGGCGGCCGTCCGCCGCGCCGGGGCGCCGCACCCGAGCATCCCCTACCCGGAACTGTCCCACCTGCTGACCACCGGCTCCGAGCCCGGCTCCCGCACCCCGCACGAGGACCGGCCGCCAGCGCTGACAAGCCGTCAGATGTCCGTGCTGCGGCTCATGGCGGAGGGGCACGGCAACGCGGGCATCGCGCAGTTGCTGCACTGCTCGGAGCACACCGTGAAGAACGTCGTCTACGAGGTCATGGCACGGCTCGGCGCCCGCAACCGGGCCCACGCGGTGGCGCGCGCAGTGCGCCACGGGCTGATCTGAGATGCGGCGGACACCGGCCCGAGGGCCCTCACGCGCCGGGATCCGGCAGCAGCCGCGGCGTGATGCGCTCCTCCACGGCGCGGTCGCCGTCCCGCCGCACCACGTACGCGCCCTTGCCCGGCAACTCCGCCACCGCCTCGACCAGTTCGGTGCCCCGGTAGACCAGGCCCACCCCGTCGTCGGTGCAGTGCGCCGTCGGCAGGGTGCCGTCTGCGACCAGCCGGTGAATCAGCGGACGCCGGCCCGGATCGGTGTCGTAGTGCACCCCGTTGCCGTACGGCAGCAGCCCCAACGCGTTGGTCACCGGCCGCAGTTCGGGGCCGAAGGAGTCCGTCGCGCCGCCCTCGAACCAGCAGATGGAACCCGCGCTCACCCCGGCGAGGACCACCCCCGCCCGCCAGGCCCGGCGCAGCACCGCGTCCAGGCCGTGCACCCGCCACACGGCGAGCAGGTTGGCCACCGAACCGCCCATCACCCAGACCACGTCGTGGTCCAGGACCGCGCCCTCGACGTCCTCGACGTTCGGCATGGGGAACAGGTGCAGGGGCGTCAGGTCGAAGCCCGCCACCCGTGCCGCCTCCGCCATCCGCGCGGCGACGTGTTCGGCGTCCCCGATCGCGGTGCCGACGTACAGGATGCGCGGTCGCCTGCCGTGCACACCGGAGAGATCGACCGCGTGCTGGACCAGGGCGTCGAAGACCACCCGAGTGCGTGCGGCGGCGCGGTGTCCTCCGGAGGTGGCGACGATGGTGGGTTCCGGGGCGGTCACGCGGTGATCGTAGCGCGGGGACCCTGCTCCGGACGTGGGGAAATCGTGAAGGCGGGCGTCCGGAGAGAAGACGCGGACAACGCGGCGGGGACCGGTCGCCCGACCGGTCCCCGCCGTCTTCGCGCGCTCCGCCACCCTGGCGCCCTCACTCGCGCCGCAGTGCCACGGCCGCCGCGTACCCCGCCGGGACGAGGACGTCCCGCAGGGTCCAGTCCGGGGCGGGCGGCACCGGCCGCGGTCCGGTGCCGACGTGGTCCAGGGCCGGAGCGCGCACCAGCCCCGTCCCCAGCCCCTTGAGGTACGCCTCCTTGCGCACCCAGGTCCGGGTGAACGCCGCCTGCCGCTCGTGCGCCGGGAGCAGGGCCAGCTCCGCGACCTCCGCCGGGTGCAGCGCGCACTGTGCGCTGCGCACCGCCTCCTCGGTGGCCACGCCCTCCACATCGACCCCGACCGGTGCGCCGGCGAGCGCCACCAGCACCAGGTCCCCGCTGTGCGACAGGGAGAAGTGCACCCCCGAGGCGCGCAGCGCGGGCCGCCCGTGCGGGCCCCCGCACCCCGCGCACGGCTCCCGCATCAGCGGCAGCTCGTCCGCCGGGACCCCCAGCAGGGGGCTGAGCAGGGCGCGCAGCGTCGCATGCGCGATCACATACGCGTCCCGGTCGCGGGGCCGCCGGAAGGCACGGGCCCGCGCCCGCTCCTGCGCGTCCAGCAACTCCTGGGCGCGCAGCAGCGATCGGTCGTCCTGGCCGCCGACCTCCGCCAGATACAGCTCCAGCGGCCCGCGCAGCGCTCGGCGGCCGACGGCGTACGGCGGGTACGGCGGACCGGGCAGTTCGAGCCGGGCGGGGCACAGGGGGCCGGTGGCCGAGGTCGAGGCCGACAGGGGGACCCCGGTCGCCCCGGTCAGCCCGGACGGCACGGGGGCGCCGGTCGCCCCGGTCGGCAGGGCGTGCCGGGGAGCTCCCGCCATCGACTGCGTACGGGAAGCGGTCGCTGCCGCCGGCGTGCCGGAGGCCCCGAGCGTCGGTGACGTGGGGGAAGCCCCCGCGGCCGGTGGTGTGCGGGGGGTCCTCGTCGCCGGTGGCGTACCGGAGGCTCCGGCCGTCGGCGGCGTGGGGAAGGCCCCCGCGGCCGGTGGTGTACGGGGAGCCCCGGCTGTCGGTGGTGTGCGGGGGGTCCTCGTCGCCGGTGGCGTACCGGGGGCTCCGGCCGTCGGCGGCGTGGGGAAGGCCCCCGCGGCCGGTGATGTACGGGGAGCCCCGGCTGTCGGTGGTGTACGGGAAGCCCCCGTCGTCGGCGGTGTGCCGGAGGCCGCGGCAGCCGGTGGTGTACCGGAAGTCCCCGCCGTCGGCGGTGCGTTGGCCGGCCCGGCCGGCAGCAGGGCCGACCGGATCTCAGACATCGGCCCCGGCGAGCCGGCGGCGCAGACTCAGCGGGCGCATGTCCGTCCAGACCGCGTCGATGTGGTCCAGGCACTCCTGCCGGCTGCCCTCACGGCCCTCCCGGTACCAGCCGGCCGGCAGCTCCCGGTCCGCCCGCCAGATCGAATACTGCTCCTCGTCGTTGCGCACCACGAGATACACGTCCTCGCCGCCGGTGCCGTTCGCGGAGTCGGGTTGCGTCACGGTGAACCTCCCAGGTGATGGGCCGGCCGCGGATCAGGGTCCGGCGACGCAAGAGTGCCCGGCCCCCGCACCGCCGGGTCAGGGACGAACGCGCCGCAGCGGTGGCACCCGTTGCTGCCGGATCTTCCCTGGTGACCGATGGCCCCGGCGCGGGACCGTGCTCTCCGGTCGCGGGCCGCCCGGCACCCCGGAAACCCCGGCCCACGCGATTGCCCGCGCACCCCGTTTCGGAAGGAGCACGCGATGTCGGACGAGCACGCACCTGTCCTGCTGCCGGGCGGAGGCTGGCGGCTGTGGGAGCAGTTCGCGCTCCGCGGCCCCGGCTTCCCCGCCGACGGCGTGCTGCGCCTGGCCCCTCCCTCGCTCGCGGAGGCCGCCGACAAGTTCGGGCCCGGCGCCGAGTTGTCCGGACCGGAGTGGGAGGCCTTCGCCGCGGACCTCGCGGCGGCCGCCGTGGGCACCGCGCGCCACCTCCAGGAGATCGCCGCCCAGCCCCGCTTCCAGGCGGCGCTCGCCTGGCAGAACCCCGCCGTCCTGCGCACCGGCATCGCCCCGTTCCTGCGCTGGACCCCGGCCGCGGACAGCCGCAGCAGCATGCCCCGGCAGCGCGAGGAGCTGGTCGCGCACTACTGGCAGCGGTTCTGCGTGAAGAACGACACCATCGGCTTCTTCGGCCCGGTCGGCTGGGGCCGCTGGGACCTGACCGGCCGGGGTGGCGTCGCCGTGAGCCCCGGCGACGGCTTCCTCGCCGCCGCTGAGGTGTACTTCTCCGGCTGGGCGATCGACGCCTTGGCGAAGGTGCTCGCCGCGGACAGCGCGCTGATGCGCTGGATCCCGCCGCGCCGGGTGTCGTTCGTGCGCTGCGCGGACGGCACGGTCCAGGTCCCCGGCCGACCCGCCCGCCAGGCCGGCGCCCGCGAACGCGCCGTACTCGAACGCTGCGACGGCACCCGCCACCTGCCCGCCATCGCCGCCGAACTGGGCCTGCCCGAGGACGAAGTCACCCAGGTCGTACACGACTTGATGTCCCGTCGCTGGGTGCAGTGGCGACTGGACGTCCCCGCCGCCACCCACCCCGACCGCGCCCTGCGCGACATCCTCGAACGCGTCCCCGAACAGGCGTCGCGCGAGCGGGCGTTGGAACGGTTGGCCCTACTGGAGCGCGGCCGGGACGCCGTGCGCGCGGCCGGCACCGACGCCGCCGCGCTGACCGCCGCGATCGCCGCGCTGGAGGCCGACTTCGCCGCCCTGACCGACAGCGAGGCCCAGCGCGCCAAGGGTGAACGCACCGCGCCGTGCCGGGGCTTGGTGTACTCCGACGCCCGGCGCGCCGCCACCGCCACCACCGGCGCCGCCCTGCTGGCGCACCTCGAACCGCTCCAGCTGTGCCTGACCGCCGCCCGCTGGATGACGAACCGCTTCGCCGAGGCCGTCCGCGCCCGGCTGCGCACCGTGTACGAGCGGCTGAGCGCCGACGGCGCCCCGGTCGACCTGGGCACCCTGTGGCTGCACACCCTGCCCTCCCCGCACCCCGACGCGGGCGACCTCATCGACGCGATCCAGGCCGAACTGCGCGCCAAGTGGGCCCGCGTCCTGGAGCTGCCCGAGGGCGTCCGACGGGTCCGGCTGGCCACCGACGAGCTGGCCGAACGAGTGCGCCGGGAGTTCGAGGAGCCCGGCGACGGCTGGTCGCTCGCCCGCTACATCAGCCCCGACGTCCTGGTCGTCGCCGAGGACGAGGCCGCCCTCGCCCGCGGTGACGTGGACCTCGTCCTCGGCGAGATGCACTGCGCGCTGAACACCATGGGCGCCTCGCTGTTCGTGCACCAGCACCCCGACCGCGACGAGTTGCTCGCCGAGACCACCCACGACTTCCCCGGCCCGCGCCTGCTGCCCATGCTGCCCAAGGAGCTGCCCCTGAAGTGGTCCACCCGCAGCCGGCCCTCCCTGGACCGGCCCGAGGACCACTACGTCGCCCTGGTCGACCAGACCGGCGACCCGCACCGCCCGCGCACCGTGCTCAGCGCCGACGTCCGCGTCGAGGACCGGGCCGGCCGGCTCACCGCGGTCCTGCCCGACGGCACCGCGTACGACGTGCTCGACGCCTACGCCAACACCCTCACCCAGCGCGTCATGGACCGCTTCACCCTGCGCCCCGAGGGCGAGCACACCCCGCGCATCACCCTCGGCCGGATGACCGTGGCCCGCGAGACCTGGCAACTGCCCGTGTCCGACATGGACTTCGCCGACGAGAAGGCGGAGGCCGCCCGGTTCGTGAAGGCCCGGCACTGGCAGCGGCGGCACGAGCTGCCCCGGTTCGTGTTCGTGGTCTCGCCGACCGAACCCCGGCCGTTCTACGTCGACTTCGACAGCCCCGTCTACCTCACCATCCTCGCCAAGGCCGCCCGCAGGCTCGCCCGCAAGGACCCCGGCGCCCGGCTCAAGGTGAGCGAGATGCTGCCCACCCCCGAGCAGGCCTGGCTCACCGACGACGAGGGCCGCCGCTACACCTCCGAACTCCGGTTCGTGGCCGTCGACCTGACCGTCAACGGCGCGGAGGAGGGCTGATGCGCACGGTCGCCGACGACATCGCCGCGCACGCCCTGCGCCACCCCGGCCGCGTCGCCCTCGACACCCCGGCCGGTGAGGTGACGTACGCCCGGCTGGCCGCCCGCGTCGAGGAGATCGCCCGCCTGCTGCGCGCCCGTGGCGTCCGTCCCGAGACCGTCTGCGCGGTGGCCGTCGAGCACGGTCCGGACGCGGTCGCCGCCATGGCCGCCGTGCTGCGCTGCGGTGCCGCCTTCCTCGCCCTGGACGTGAGCCAGCCCCGCGACCGCCTCGCCTCCTTCGTCCGCAGCGCCGGCGCCCGGCTGCTGCTCACCCACTCCCACCACGCCCCAGCACTCGAACTGGGCATACCCGCAGCCCTGTTGGACCACGAGCAGCCCCCTCCGGACGGCCCGCTCCCGGACCCGGGCGCCGACCCCCGGGCCCTCGCCTACGTCAGCCACACCTCCGGCAGCACCGGCGAACCCAGCGCCGTACTCGTCGAACACGCCGCCCTCGACGCCTATCTCCGCGACACCGCGACGGCGTTCGGCCTCGGCCCGGACACCGTGGCCCTCCAGATGGCACCGCTCGGCTACGACGCCTCCATCCGGGACACCTTCGTACCGCTGCTCGCGGGCGCCCGGCTGGTGATCGCGGACCGCGCCCGGCTGCTGCGTCCCGCGGAGTTCGCCGCCACAGTCCGCGACCACAAGGTGACCGCCCTGCTCAGCGTCACCCCGTCCTTCCTCACCCACCTGGGCGGCCAGCCCGACCTGACCGAGCCCCTCGCGGGGGTCGCCCTGGTCGCCTCCAGCGGCGAATCCCTGCGGCCCTTCCTCGCCGCGGGCGGCCGAAGCCTCGTGCCCGGCCGGCTCGTCAACCAGTACGGCCCCACCGAGTGCACCATGACCACCACCCGGCACGACGTGCCCGCCGCCCCCGACCCGACCACCGACCTCGTCGGCACACCGCGCGCGGGCACCGTCGTCCGCGTCCTGGACGCGTCCCTCGCCCCGGTCCCCGACGGCACGGTCGGGGAGGTCTGCCTCGGCGGCACCGGAGTGACCCGCGGCTACCGCGGCCAACCCGCCCGCACGGCCGCCGCGTTCGTCCCCGACCCCCTCGGGCCGCCCGGCGCCCGCCTCTACCGCACCGGCGACCTCGGCTACTGGGGCCCCGGCGGCCTGCACTACACCGGCCGCACCGACCGCCAGCTCAAGATCCGCGGCTACCGCGTCGACCCCGCCGAGATCGAGGGCGCCCTGCTCTCCCATCCGGGCGTCACCGGCGCGGTGGTCACCCCGCACACCGACGACCTGGGCCGCGTCCACCTGCTCGCCCATGTCACCGGCGCCCTGTCGGACACGACGGACGCCACCCTGCGCCGCCACCTCGCCCGCACCCTGCCCCCGCACCTGATGCCACGCCGCTTCGTCCGCCTTCAGACGCTGCCGACGACCCGCGGCGGCAAGGCCGACCGCCGGGCACTGGCGGGCGGGAGGCCGGTATGAGTACGACATGGCTGGGGGCAGACACCGGTACGACCGTACTCGGGGCCTGTACGGGTACGACGGCAGCTGCGGCCCGAACGGGTACGACGGCAGCCGGGTCCGGCGCGACCACGGCGGGAGTCGGGACCGCGGGGAGCACGGCCGTACCCGGAGCCGGCGCCCGCGTGTCCGCACACGGAGCCGGTACGCGCACGGCCGGGACCGGCCGGATGCCGGCAGAGGCCACCGCCTGGGCCTTGGACAGGTCCGACCTCCTCGCCGCCGCCTCCCGTATCGCGCCGTACACCGTCCGTACCCCTCTCCTGCCCGGCCCGGTGACCGCGGCGCACGGGACGGGGCTGGTGCTGAAGGCCGAACACCTCCAGCTCGGCGGCTCGTTCAAGATGCGCGGGGCCGCCAACGCCGTCCTCGCACTGGGCGCCGGCCGGGTCGTCACCGGTTCCTCCGGCAACCACGGCATCGCCCTCGCCCGGCTCGCCCGCACCCTCGGCATCCGGCTCACCGTCGTCCTCGCGGCGGGCGCGCTGCCCTCGAAGGCGGCCGCCATCCGCGCGCTCGGCGCCGAGACGGTCCAGGTGGGCGGGGGAGTGGCGGAACGGGAGGAACGCGCCCGCGCCCTCGCGGCCGAGCAGGGCGCCGTCCTCGTACCCTCCTCCGACCACCCCCTGGTCGTCGCCGGACAGGGCACCGTCGGCCTCGAACTCCTCGCAGCCGCCCCCGACACGGAGACGGTCTACGTCCCCACCGGCGGCGGCGGACTCCTCGCCGGGCTGTGCCTCGCCGCCGCGGACCACCCGGTCCGCGTGGTCGGCGTCGAACCCGCTCTCACCCCGCGCTACGCCCGCTCCCTGGCCGCCGGCCAGCCCCTGCGCCTGCCGCCCTGCGCCACCGTCGCGGACGGCCTGCGCGGCCAGAGTCCCGGAACCGTGCCCTACCCGATCATCCGGGACCGCGCCGACGAACTGATCGCGGTCGGCGACGCGGAGATCCTCGCCGCCACCGCCCTGCTGCACCGCCTCGGTGTCGACGCCGAACCCAGCGGAGCCGTCGCCCTGGCCGGCGCCCTGCGCGCCGGTCGCCGCGAACGCGCCGTGGCCATCGTCTCGGGCGGCAACACCCCCGCCCGGCTGCGCACTTACCCGTCCGACCCCACCGACACCCGCACCCACATGGAAACGAAGGAGCCCACGCCATGACCCCCAACGCCGCCACCGCCACCGCCGCCCCCGTCGTCACCGCCGACCTGCTGGTGGACATCTTCCGGGACGTGCTGCGCCTGCCCGACCTCACCGCCGAGACCGACTTCTACGAGGCCGGCGGCGACTCGCTCACCGCCTTCCAGATCACCGGCCGGCTCCAGGAGATCGTCGGCGCCGACGTCCCGGTCTCCCTGGTCTTCGCCTACCCGACGCCCCTGGAGCTGGCCGAGGTCGTCGCGGCCGACTACGGCGCCGCCTGACCCGCTCTGCGCCGCCCCGCCGCCCGTCCACCCGCGCTCGCCAAGGAGAGCCGTGCCATGACCGAAGATCTCGTGCCGTCCCTCGGCCGCTGGCGGCTGTGGGAGCAGTTCGCCCTGCGCGGGGCGGGCTTTCCCGCCGACGGCGTGCTGCGCCTCGCCCCGCCCGGACTGGCCGAGGCCGCCGACAAGTTCGGCGCCGGCGAGCCGCTGGAGGGCCCCGAGTGGACCGGCTTCGCCCGCCTCTTCACCGAGGCCGCCGTGGAGAGCGCGCACACCTTGCAGGACATCGCCCGGACGCCGGCCTTCCGGGAGGCGGTGGCCTGGCAGAACCGGCCGGTGCTCGCCTCCGGGATCGCCCCCTTCCTACGGTGGACCCCGACGGCGGAGGGCCGCAGCAGCATGCCGCGCCAGCGCGAGGAACTGGTCGCGCACTACTGGCAGCGGTTCTGCGTGAAGAACGACACCATCGGCTTCTTCGGCCCGGTCGGCTGGGGCCGCTGGGACCCCGGCACCCCGGCCGTCGCCGTGGACCCCGGAACCGGCCTGATCGCCGAATCCTGCGTCTACTGGGCGAGTTGGGGGATCGACGCCCTCGCGAAGACCCTGGACGCCGATCCCGCGCTGCGCGAATGGATCGCCCCCCGCCGCGTGCCCTACCTCGGGCTGGACGGCGACCGCGTCCGCGTGCCGGGCCGCCGCCCGATCACCGTGTCCGCCGAGACGGCGGCCGTGCTCGCCCGCTGCGACGGCGCCCGCCCGGCCCGGTCCATCGCCGCCGAACTCCCGGACACCGACGTCCCCGCCGTGCTGGCCGACCTGGTCGGCCGCCGCTGGGTGGTCTGGCGCCTGGAGATCCCGGCCGGCACCCACCCCGACCGCGCCCTGCGCGCCTGGCTGGAGACCGTCGGCGCACCCGGACCCCGCCGACGCGGACTGGAGGCCCTCGACCGGCTGGAGCGGGGCCGCGCCGCGGTGGCGGCGGCCACCGGCGTGGAGGACCTCGTCGACGCCCTCACCGCGCTCGAGGGCGACTTCACCGAACTCACCGCCACCGCCGCCGTACGGGAGAAGTCCTCCTCGACCGCCCCCTGCCGTTCCCTCGTCTACTCCGACACCCGCCGCTCCGCCACGGCCCGCCTCGGCCCCGCGATGCTGCACGCCCTGCGCCCGCTACGGCTGTTGATGGACAGCGCCGCCTGGCTCACCGCCCAACTCGCCGCCACGGTCCGGGAGGAGACCCGCCGCGTCCACGACCGCCTGGCCGCCGAAGGCCCGGTCGACCTCGCCTCCTTCTGGTTCGCCTGCCTCCCGGTGCTGCACGGCGCCGCCCGCGCCAAGGCCACCGAACTGCAAGGCGGGTTCGCCGCCCGCTGGCAGCGCATCCTGGCGGTACCGGAGGGCGCCCGGCAGGTGACCGCGGCGACGGCCGACATCGAGGCCGCCGTACGGGAGCGGTTCGCGTCCGGCGGCGACGGCTGGACGGCGGCCCGCTATCTCAGCCCCGACATCCTGATCGCGGCCGACAGCACCCAGGCGATCGAGCGCGGCGACTTCACCCTGGTCCTGGGCGAACTCCACCTGGCCGCCAACACGTTGGGCGCCTCCCTCTTCACCCACCAGCACCCGGACATCGGCCAACTCCTCGACCTGACCGACCGCGACCACCCCACCCCCCGCCTGCTGCCCCTGATCCCCAAGGAGCACCGCGCCCGCCTCTCGGCCCGCGTCCGCCACACCCTCGTACGGCCGCAGGACCGCCAAGTCGCCCTCGCCGACTTCACCGGGGACCCCGCCCGGACGATCCGCAGCGCCGACGCGACCGTGCACAACCGGGCCGGCGACCTCGTCGTGCGCCTCCCGGACGGTGCCGAATTCCCCGCGCTGGACGTCTTCTCGCACGTCCTGACCACCCTGTCGATGGACCTCTTCCAGCTCCTGCCGGGGGCCGAACACACCCCCCGTGTCACCCTCGACCGCCTGGTGGTCGCCCGCGAGACCTGGCGCCTGCCGGCCGCGCACGCGCCGTTCGCGGACGAGAAGGACGAGGCCCGACGCTTCGTGGCGGCCCGCCGCTGGCGCGCCCGACTGGGCCTGCCCCGCTACGTCTTCGTGGTCTCCCCGACCGAGTCCCGCCCCTTCTACGTCGACTTCGACAGCCCCGTCTACGTCACGATCCTCGCCAAGGCCCTGCGCCGCCTGGCCCGCAAGGACCCCTCCGCCACCGTCACCCTCACCGAGATGCTCCCGACCCCCGAACAGAGCTGGCTCACCGACGACCTGGGCCGGCGCTACACCTCCGAGCTGCGCTTCGTCGCCTTCGACACCACCCCGCCGCGATAACCGCACATCATTCCCGACACTCCGTCACTGATGGTGATCACGCAACTGCGAACTGTGGTCAACTGTGCCTGGTCGTCGGGCAACGGGCCCGGGATGTCCAAGGAGAGTTCATGCAGAAAGTTGCTCTGGGCAGGCGTATCGCCTCCGCCGCCGCCACCGCGTCCCTCCTCGGAGCGCTCGGCGTCGCCGGTGCGGCACCGGCCCTGGCGGCGGTGCCCGCGCCGCTGAGCTTCACCATCGACTACACGAGGAACACCTCCATCCCGCAGACGCCCAGCCTGGGCGCCGGCTTCGCCGGGAACGGCCCGGTGCTCGACTCCTCGGGCCGGGTGATCGGCCGGACCTTCGACACCTGCGGCATCGACGGCGTCGAGGGCCCGACGCGGATGGACGCCGACTGCGGCGCGTACGTCGTCTTCAACAACGGTGACGAACTCGACCTGAGCACCCAGGCCGTGATCGACGCCAACCCGATGGACTACCCGTACCGCTTCAAGGCCGTGGTCGAGGGCGGAACCGGCGAGTACAACGGCGCGCGGGGCGACGCCACCGTCACCGCCGAGCGCCCCGGTGTGTACAAGGTGGACGTCAAGTTCACGTGACGCCGTGAACCGAGGAGCCGCACGGCGTGGTCCTGCGGCTCCTCCTCCGCGTCCCGCAGTCACACACGTTCCAGTACGTCAGGAGCTTCGGTGGAGCCCTCTGCCCCCACGTCGGCCGTCGCGGTCGCCGGACCCGGCGTGGGACACGCCCCCGCGGACCCGCCGCACCCCCTCGCCTTCCAGCCCCTCCGGCACCCGCGCACCCGCCTGGCCGCGTATCTCCGGCTGGCCAAGCTCGGGATGGTCGACTACTACCTCAGCCTTCCCGTCGTGGCGTCGCTGACCGGCGCCCGCATCCTCCACACCTCGTCCTGCGCGACCCTCGCGGCCTTCCTGCTCGGCGAGTTGTGCCTGGTGGGTGCGGCGGTCGCGTACGACGACATCACCGGGTACCGGGACGGCAGCGACGCCGCGAACTACGGCACGGACGCGGCGGTGCGCCGGCTCGCCCGCAAACCGCTCCTCGCCGGCGCCCTCACGGAGGCGGACGCCCTCCGCTTCGCCCGCGCCGCCCTCGCCGCCGGTGTCCTGTGCTGGACGGCCGTGCTGGCGCTCGCGCCCCACCGGCCGCTGTGGGCGGTGCTCGCCGTCGCGGCCGCCGGTCTCCTCGTCCCGCAGTACTCCTGGGGCCTGCGGCTCGGCTACCACGGGCTCCAGGAGGTGTTCCTCGCCGCCGTCGGCTGGGCCTTCGTGCTGCCGCTGTACGGCCTGCTCACCGGGCGGGCCACCGCCTTCGCCGCCGTGGAGGCGTTCCTGTTCGGCCTCGGGCCCCTCCTCTTCGGCGTGTACTCGAACATGAACGACATCGCCGGGGACCGCGCGGTGGGCCGGCCCACCGCCGCCTGCCTCCTGTCCCGCCGCGGCAACACCGTCTTCATCGCGGCGCTCTCCGCCCTGGAGACGGCGGTGATCGCCACGGCGGCCGTCCTCGGGATCGCACCCTGGTGGTTCCCGCTGGTCCTCCTCCCCGTGACGGCGGCCCGCACCGCGCAGTTCACGGTCGGCATGGTGCGCGGCGACGTGCTGCGCGGCCGGCTGCTCGGCATCCGGGCCCACCGGGTCCTGGTCGCCGCCCTGCTCGCGGCCAACCTGCTCCGGGCAGCCACGAGTTGACCCGAGCCGGTTACCCGTACACCTGGACATGAGGGAGGAACCGCCGATGGCCGGCACGGACGTCGACGTCGCCGTGGTCGGGGCCGGGATCTCGGGCCTGGCCACCGCCTGCCACCTGGCGGCCACCGGCAGATCGGTGCGCGTGTTCGAGGCGGCCGGCCGGGTCGGCGGGCGGATGGCCGCACGCCGCCACGAGGGCTACGTCCTGGACGAGGGCGCGGAGCAGATCGCCACCCGCGGCTACGACGCCACCTGGCGGCTGATCCGGGCCGCCGGCCTGTCCGCCGGTGCCGTCGTCCCGGTGGGCGGCCGGATGGCGATCTGGCGCGACGGCCGGGCCCGGCCCGACTTCGGCCATCCGGCGGGGCTGTTGACCGGCGCGGGCATGTCCTGGCGCGGCCGGCTGTCCTGGCTGCGCTTCACCGCGACGCTCCTGCGCCACCGCGGGCGCTTCGACCCCGAGCACCCGGAGGCGACCCCGTTCGGCGATCTGACCGTCGCGGAGTACGCCCGCCGGCACCATCGCGACCTGTACGAACGCCTGTTGCAGCCGATGTCCGGCACCTTCTTCGGCTGGCGGCCCGAACGGTCGGCGATCGGGCCGATGGCCGTACTGCTGCTCGCCGTCGGCGGTGCCGGAGAGCGCTGGGTGACGTACCGGGACGGCATGGACACGCTGGCCAGGGCGCTGGCCGACCGGCTGGACGTCGTCACCGGCACCGCCGCCCTCGCCGTCAAACCGGGCCCGCGCACCGCACGCCTCGACCTGGCCGACGGCACGACGGTGACGGCCGCACACGTCGTACTCGCCGTACCCGCACCCGTCGCGCTCGCGCTGCACGCCGATCTCCCGGGCGACGAGCGCCCCTACCTGGCCGCGAGCACCTACCGCCCGATGCTCAAGGTGTCCTGCCTGCTCGACCGGCCCCTCCCGAGCCCGACCCGCCGACCGACCTACGGCCTCCAGGTGCCCGCCGTGGAGAACCCGGTGTTCGCCGGGGCCATCCTGGATCACGTCAAGGCACCCGGCCGGGTACCGCCGGGACGCGGTCTGGTCAGCCTGTTCGCCTCCCCGTACGCGTCGACGCGGCTGCTGGACCGCACCGACGACGAGATCGTCTCCGAGCTGGGCGCGCACGCCGAGCGGTACCTGCCCGGCCTGACCGGGGCCACGCACACGGCCTTCGTGGCGCGCTGGCCGCACGGCCTGCCGGAGGCGTCGCCCGCCGCGCTGCGCCTGCGTCGCGCCTTCCTCGACCGCCCCCTGCGCCGCGTCGACTACGCCGGAGACTGGCTGGCCCTGCGCCCCAGCAGCGAGGCCGCCGTCCACTCGGCCACGCTCGCCGTGCGCCGGATCCTCGCCGCCGGGGCCGCCTGATCCGGGGGAGTGCTCCGCTCAGCCGACCGTGATGTTGGAACTGCCGCTGCTCTGGTAGCCCTCGGTCGACAGGATCATGTAGTTGAAGGCGCCCAGGTTCATCCCGTGGCTCGCCCACGCGTCGAAGTGGTTGCCCGTGGTGATGCTGCCGCCCACCCGCTTGGACTGCCGCACGCTCCAGTACTGGTTGAACGTCGCGGTGCCGATGATGGACGGCTGGTTGACCTGCCGCGTCTCGTAGATGTCGTACGTGCCGCCGTCGCTGCTGACGCTGCCCTTGTACGTGCCCGTGGGCCGGTAGGTGCCCCAGCTCTCCAGGATGTAGTACTCGACCAGCGGGTTGGTGGTCCAGCCGTAGAGCGACAGGTAGCCGTTGCCGGACGGGTTGAAGCCGCCGGAGTAGTTCACGGTGCGGCGGCTGCCGGTGCTCCAGCCCTTGCCGCAGGTGAAGTTGCCGCAGTTGGTCCACGAGGCGCTGTAGTTGCCCCCCGAGCCCAGCGTCATCGAGACCGAACCGCCGCCGTTGGTCCAGAACGAGTACCAGTAGCCGTTGTCGTTGCCCGTCTGGTTGGTGGTGATGGTCGTGGCCGCCTGCGCGGTCCCCGGCAGCAGCAGCCCGGAGGCGGCCAGCGCCAGGGCACCGGCACCGGCACCGGCGAGGAGATTCCTGCGGCTGATCGGGTGGGCGGTGGGCTTGTCCTCCATGTGCATGCTTCCTCCTCAGGAAGGCTCGCGGAGAAACCGGGGCCGCGTGCCACGGACCCGGAGGCCATGGGGCGGGGTGGGGCGTCGAAAGGGCCCGATACGTTTTCCGGGAAGTTTCCGGAAGTTGTCGCGAAACGTTAGGGACGGACCGACGGTCCGTCAACCCCCGCGGCGCCAACCGGGCCGCGCCGTCCGGGTTTGGCCGTACGACGGCCCGGACGGCGGCGCGCGGGACCCGCGATCGGCGATTGCCTATGCTGAGGGCCGCAGGCGAGGAGGCAGGGATGGCAGCACAGGACGCGGGCCGCGTCACCATCGCGGACATCGCGCGGGAGGCGGGCGTGTCCCTGCCGACGGTCTCCCGAGTGCTCAACGGACGCGCGGATGTGTCCCCTTCGACCCGCCGCCGGGTCGAGGACCTGCTGGCCCACCACGGCTACCGGCGGCGCGCCGCCCAGGGAGCCGGCCGGGCGGAACTGATCGACCTGGTCTTCAACGACCTCGACAGCCCCTGGGCCGTGGAGATCCTGCGCGGTGTGGAGGACGTGGCCCACGCCGCGGGCCTGGGCACCGTGGTCTCCGCGGTGCACCACCGCAGCACCTCGGCCCAGCAGTGGCTGGTCAACCTGCGGGCACGGGCCTCCGACGGCGTCATCCTGGTCACCTCGGACCTCGCCCCCGAACTGCACGCCGAGCTACGGCGCCTGGGCGTGCCCACCGTCATCGTCGACCCGGCCGGTGTGCCCACCTTCGGCATACCGACGATCGGCGCCATGAACTGGGCCGGCGGCCGCAGCGCCGTCGAGCATCTGCTCCAGCTCGGGCACCGGCGCATCGGCGTCATCACCGGCCCTGCCACGCTGCTGTGCAGCCGGGCCCGTCTGGACGGGTACCGGGCCGCGCTGGAATCCGCAGGCGCGGAGATCGACGACCGGCTCGTCCGCCCCGGCGACTTCTCCCACGAGGCCGGTTTCACCGCCGGCACGGAACTGATCACCCTCGCTGACTCGCCGACCGCGATCTTCGCCTCCAGCGACCAGATGGCCCTCGGTGTCTACGAGGCCGCCCGCCAGCACGGCCTGCGCATCCCGGACGACCTCAGCGTGGTCGGCTTCGACGACCTGCCCCAGGTCCAGTGGTCCCCACCGCCCCTGACCACGGTCCGCCAGCCCCTGGACGAGATGGGCCAGGTCGCGGTCCGCACCCTGCTCCGCCTGATCCAGGGCGAGACCCTGGAGAGCCCGCACATCGAACTGGCCACGCAACTGGTCGTGCGCAGCAGCACGGGAGCGGCACGGCGCTGACCCCGGAGCCGTACGCTCACCCGGCTGCCCGGAGCGGCGCGCCGCCGTGACGTACGGCACAGGAACTCTTCGCGGCGTGCGGACAGAAGTGAGTGTGAACAAGTCAGAGAACGACATCCGCCGCCGCGTACGCGAGGGGGATCGTGAGGCGTTCGCCCAGCTGTACGAGGAGTTCGCGCGGCCCGTGTACAACCACGGGCTGCGGCTCACCGGGGACTGGTCGACCGCCGAAGATGTCATGTCAGAGACGTTTCTGACCGCCTGGCACGCGCGAACGCGCCTTGCGGAGGACGGGGGCTCGCTGCTGCCCTGGCTGCTGGGCATCGCCACCCACAAGGCGGACAACGCGCGCCGGAGCACCCGGCGCCGGCAGAGGTTCCTGGCCCGCCAGGTGCCGCCCCGAGAGGTGGAGGACTTCGCCGCCAGGGCGGCCGGGCGCATCGACGACGCGCGCCGGCTCCGGGCCGTGCACGCGGCGCTGGGCCGGCTGCGGCGGCAGGAGCGTGAGGTCCTCGCCCTGTGCGTGTGGTCCGGACTGGACTACCAGCAGACGGCCGAGGCCCTGGGGATCGCGGTCGGGACCGTACGCTCCCGGCTCTCCCGTGCCCGCAAGAAGCTCGCCCGGTTCGCGGACGAGAACACCGCACAGGACCGGGAACCGCGGGTCCACCGCGGAGAGGTGACCAGTGTGGCCGCGATCGCGGCCCTGCCCGTGCGGGAGGAACTCACATGAACGACCGTCACGCTTCCGGCAAGCGGCACGACGACCGCGACGAGATCGCCCGTCTGCTGCCGGCCCCGGCCGACTGGGACCTCCCGCGCGAGCGGCATCTTCGTCACAAGGATCTGCTCATGCGACACATCGACCGCCACCAGGCCGAAACCGCCACCGGCACACCCACCACCACGCCCGCCGCCCCGCCCGTCCGGCGCCCGCGGCTCCTGCTGCGGCCCGCCCTTTTCGCGCCGGCGGCCGCGCTGGCCCTGGCCGGTGCGCTGACCGCCGGTGCCGTCCTGGGCGGCAACGGCGGCGCGCGCGGCGACGCGGCACGACATGCCGCCGGGGACATGCGGCCCGCCGCCGCCCTGCTGCACCGCATCTCCGACGCCGCGGCGGACCACGGGGCGCCCACCGTGCGCGACGACCAGTTCGTCTACACCCGCGAGAAGGTCCGCGGGGCCGATGTGACCAGCGGCAGGGCTGTCGTGGGCCCGCTGCAGGACCGCGAGACATGGATGGCCCAGCGGCCCGGCCCGCTGCACCGGCTCGGCCTGATGCGCACCGACGGCGAGACCCTGCCCATCAACGCCGAACTGGGCGACACCAAGGGCACCCCGGCCGGTCTCAGCCGGCCCACGTACCGCTGGCTCGCCTCCCTGCCCACCGACCCGGACAAGCTGCTCGCCTACCTGTACGCCAAGACGCCCGCGACCGCCGGACGGGAACGCGACCAGGCGGTGTTCGAGCAGATCGGCGGCCTGCTCGGCGGAGTCATGCCGCCCCGCACGGCCGCCGCCCTCTACCAGGCCGCCGCGCGGATCCCCGGCGTCGACCGGTCCCCGCGCGCGCGGGACGCCATCGGCCGGCAGGGCCTCGGCATCGTCCGCGACGACAAGCGCTACGGCGTGCGCACCGAGTGGGTCTTCGACACCGAGGACTACTCCTTCCTCGGCTCCCGCAGCTACCTCACGAGGAACACGTCGTACGGCAAGGCCGGCACCCTGCTGTCCAGCACGGCCGAACTCGCTCACGCCGTGGTCGACAAGGCGGGCGTACGCCCCGCCGGCGAGGCGGGTACGGACCGCTCGGGAACCGCCTGACGTCCCGGCCGTACCCCGCGGGCGGCACCCACGGGGTACGGCCGCCGGGTGCGGAGGACGGGCCGGCGCCCTCAGCCGGCCGGTTCGCCCACCGGCACCCGTGCCACACTCTCCGACCTGCCGCCCGGCACACCGCCGAGGTCACGGAATCGGCCGGTGCGGCTCAGATCGCGGTCCGGCCGCCGTCGACGGCGATGGTGGTGCCGGTGACGTAACTGGCCTTCGGCGAGGCGAGGAAGGCGACCACCTCGGCGATCTCGGAGGGCTCGGCGGCGCGCTTCATCGCGGTGGTCGCGCCCAGCGCGTCGAACATCTCGCGCGCCTCGGGCCGGGTGTAGACCGGGCCGGGGGCCACGTTGTTGAAGCGGACGCCGCGAGCGCTGTACTCGGCCGTCCAGCTCTGGGTCAGCGAGGCCAGGGCCGCCTTCGTGGCGCCGTAGGCCGCGGCGCCGGTCAGGCCGATGCTCCCGGCGATGCTGCCGGTGCTGATCACGCTGCCCGCGCCCTTCGCGGCCATCGCGGGCGCGAAGGCGGCCACCAGGAAGAAGGGCGCGCGCACATTGCCGGCGAACATGGCGTCGTAGTCGGCCGGCGTCATCTCCTCGGTCGGGGCCCACTGCGCGACCCCGGCGTTGTTGACCAGTACTTCGACCTCGCCCACCTCGGCCGCCAGCCGGTCCGCCGCGTCCGGTTCGGTGAGATCGGCCGCGACGAACCGGGCCCGGCCCCCGGCCGCGGCGATCTCCGCCACGACCTCGGCACCGCGCTCGGCATTGCGGCCCACGACCACGACGGACAGCCCGTCCGCGGCCAGCCGCCGGGCGATCGCCCGACCGATGCCGGAGGTGGCGCCGGTGACCAGCGCGGTCAGGGGGCGGGAGGCGGAGGCAGCGCTCTGTGCGGACATGCGGAACACCTTTCGAGGCTCACGGGGCCGGGCTGGCGGGCGGGTCCGTCCGGCGGCCCGGGGACACGTCCGGGAGGACGCCCTCCCCCAGGGAACGCAGCGCGGCCGCACGGAGGCGGTACGACACCCCGCGGGGGCCCCTGATCGGCGCCTTCGAGGGGTGAGTCGTCCGCCGCCACCGGTTCACCGGGCCGCCCGGCGGGTACAGGGCGCCTCCCTGCCCGCACTCGGCCCCGTGCGCCGGCGCCACTCGGCACCCCCGCGCCCGGATTCGGACCGGCCGCCGAGGAGTTGGGAGCGCGTTCTTTGCGTGTGACGCTTTCGCGAAGGGTCGCCCGGCCCGCCCGCTGCCCGGCCGGCGGCGCCCGCGCGTTCCGTATTCTGGCGGCGGGAACTGCTGGGAGGCCAGGGGAGGGGCGCGTGCCGCTACACAAGGACGACCCGAGGTCCGTCGGCGGCTACAAGCTGACCGACCGGCTCGGCGCCGGCGGCATGGGCAGGGTCTACCGGGGCAGATCGCGTTCCGGGCGCGAGGTCGCCGTCAAGGTCGTGCACGCCGAATACGCCCAGAACCCCGTCTTCCGGGCCCGGTTCCGGCAGGAGATCGAGGCCGCCCGCCGGGTGAGCGGCGCCTTCACCGCGGCCGTGGTGGACGCCGACCCGGAGGCGGAGTCGCCCTGGATGGCCACCCAGTACGTGCCCGGCCAGTCCCTCGCCGCCCGCGTCCGCGACCAAGGCCCTCTGCGCGTCACCGAGTTGCGGTCACTGGCGCTGGGCCTGGTGGAGGCGCTGCGCGACATCCACCGGGCCGGGGTGGTGCACCGCGACCTGAAACCGGCCAACGTCCTGATGGCCGCGGACGGCCCCCGCGTCATCGACTTCGGCATCTCCCGCGCCGTGGAGAGCCACCACACCCTCACCGAGACCGGGCAGGTGATCGGCACCCCGCCGTTCATGTCCCCGGAGCAGTTCACCGACGCCCGCACGGTCGGCCCCGCCTCCGACGTCTTCTCGCTCGGCGCGCTGCTCGTGTGGGGCGTCACCGGACGCGGCCCCTTCGACGCCGACAGCCCTTACCTGACCGGCTACCGGGTCGTCCACAACGAGCCCGTCCTCGACGGCGTGACCGGATCGGTGCGGGCGGTCCTGGAGCGCTGCCTGGCCAAGGAGCCCGCCGACCGGCCCGAACCGGACGTACTGGCACGGGAGTTCGCCAAGGCCCTGCCGGAGCCGTCGCCCGGCGAGCCGGAGACGATGACCGTGCGGCTGCCCTCCGCGCGACCCACCGCCCCGGCCCTCACCGGTGCCCCGACCACCGTCGAGCGCCGCCCCCGACGGCGCGGCCCGCGCGTGCTGCTGGCCGTGTCCGGTGTGCTGGCCGCCGCCCTGACCGGCTATCTCCTGCTCGACCCGCCGGGCGGCGGGGTCGATGGCGGCGGCACGGTGCGGGCGGACTCCACGGCCGCGGGGCGCTGGACGCCCCTCCCACCCGGCTGGAAACCCTGGCAGACGACCGCGTCCGCCGACGCCGAGAGGGGCGTGAAGAAGGCGCCGGCATACGACGGGCACCGGGCGCCGGCCTGCGTACCGGACGCCGGCGCCCTCTACTGCGGCGGCAGCGCCCTCCTGCCGGAACGGATCGACGCCACCACCGGACGCACCCTCTGGCGCTCCGGCATCGCACCCGCCGGCGTCCCGGCCGACCGGTACGTCACGAACATTCTCGGCACGTACGAGGGCGTGGTGCTCGTGGAGTCGACGGTCACCGGCTCGGGCGGCACCGGACAGTCGCAGTCCGTCCTCGCGCTCGACGCCGCGAGCGGTACGCGGCTGTGGTCGCATCCGGTGCGCACGGACAGCCTGGGCTCGGGCTACGCCGCCGGGGTGACGATGACACAGGAGGGCGACGGCAGCGCGGTGACCGTCCGCTCGGCGCGCGACGGAACGGTGCGCGGGCGGATCCCCGTACCCGCCGGGTACGACTGCTACCCGCTCGCCGCCGACGACCGCCCCTACGTGGAGTGCATCGCCCGCGCGGAAGGCTCGCACACCACGAAGTTCCTCGTGGTCGACCCCGCCGACGGGTCCGCGCGCACGCTGACCTCCCCGGCCCAGCAGCGGAGCTTCATCGGCGTTCGGGACGGACAGCTGGTGTTCGTGGAATCGGCCGACAACCCCGTGCCCGACAGCCCCGACCTGGTCTACACCCGCATCGTGCGGGTCGACCCGCGCACCGGCAGGCGGACGCTGACACCGCTGCCCGAGCGCTACCGGGGCGGCGTCCCGGCCCTGGCCCGCGGCACGCTCTACTTCGCCACCTCCAGCGGCATGGTCACGGCCGTCTCGCCCGTGACCGGGGCCAGGCTGTGGCAGAGCCACACGACCCTGGAGACACCGGGTCAGGTCTCGGTGGACCCGAGCGGACGCACCGTGTACCTGGCCGGCGGCAGCGGCCGGGTTGCCGCCCTCGACGCGGCCCGCGGCACCCTGCTGTGGGAGTCCCCGGCCCGCGCCGAGGTCCTGGACAGCGGGCTGCTGCCCACCGTGTGGTTCGACAAGGGCGCCCTGGTCCTGGCGGCCTCCGACGGCACCCTCTTCACCCTCGACCCCTCTCACCCCTCCCGCCCCGCCGTCCCCGTCCCCGGCTGACCCGCACGGCGGGCGGGGGCCGGCCCCACCTGGAACTTGGGTGCCAGCTCCATCGAGGGGAGGAGCCGTGACGGGTTGACTGGGACGGGACAGGGGAGTGCCGGACCGGGCACGGGAGGACAGCGTGGTGGGAGCGCTTACGGCGGTCGTGGCGTGCTGGGCGGCGGCACTCCTGGCGTGCGTGATGGCGCGGTACCCGCCGGGGCGCACCGCGGGCATGGGCTCCGCCGGTCCCGCGCATGGCAACGACGCCGGCGCGAGGATCACCGTCCGCGACCCGGCCCGGCAGACCAGCGGACTTTACGAACACATGGCCGGTCCTGGCATACAGGGCGGTGCGACACGCCCGACGGACCCTCCGCCCGGCCCCGTCTTTCCCCCACCCGGATCACCACCCCCACCGGACAGGGCCCGTCGGCGGCGACGAGGGCCGCAGTCGGCAGCCGCGCCCGGCCCGCGCCGCGCTGACGGCCCCCACCGTGCGGGGAAGACGCGGTCACGGTGTGCGATCATCCGGCTCAGGGAGCCCTGCCCGGTGCGGACCGGCCCGCACCCGCACGGACGGGAGCCGAGGCCGCCCGCCCCCTGCCGGCCGGGTGGCCCGCCGCCCAGGGACGCCCGGAGGAGCGTCATGAGACGAGAGCCGACGCCGGCTGCGGCAGCGTCGTCCGAGGTGCTGCCGCCCGAGGTCGCCGCGGCCCGGCTACGGCTGCTCGCCGATGTGAGCCGCGCGCTGGCCTCCGGGCTGGACGCACAGGAGTCGCTGGGCAGACTCGCCCGGCTGGTCGTGCCGCAGCTGGCCGACGCCTGCGTCGTGGACGTCGTCGAAGGCGAAGGCGTACGGCGGCTCACGGTCACCGACCGGGACACCGACCGGGCGCTGCGCGTACTGTCCGGCGGCCTGCTCCCCGGCCCGGACGACTCGGCCTGCGCGCTGGCGAAGGTACTGCGCGGCGCGGGCCCCGTCCTGGTCACCGACTTCGGCGGACCCGACCCGGCCGACCCGCTGCGCGCCGCCCAGTGGGCTTTGTACCGGGCACTCGGCGCCCAGAGCGCGCTGATCGTGCCCATGCGCGTACGGCGGCAGGAGCTGGGCGCCCTCACCTTCGTCCGCCGCGCCGGGGCCCCGGCGTTCGACGAGCAGGAGCAGGCGCTCGCCGCCGACCTCGGCCACCGTGCGGGCCTCGCCCTGGACAACGCCCGGCTGTATGCCCTCCAGGAGCACACCGCCGAACAGCTCCAGCTCTCCCTCCTGCCCGACCTGACCGGCCTGGACCACCTCCAGCTCGCCACCCGCTACCTGGCCGCCCGCGAACGGGCCGAGGTCGGCGGCGACTGGTACGACGCCTTCCCGCTGCCCGACGGCTCGGTCGTCCTCGCCATCGGGGACGTGGTCGGCCACGACCTGGCCGCCGCCGTCCGCATGGGGCAACTGCGCAACATGCTGCGCGCGCTCGCCTACGACAGCGGCGGCGACGATCCGGCGGGCATCATGTGCCGGCTGGACAAGGTGATGCAGGGACTGACCGTCATCGAGCTGGTGACGGCCGTCATCGCACGCCTCGAGACGTCCGACACCGGCCCGTGGCGGCTCACCTGGACCAACGCCGGCCACCTCCCGCCCCTGCTGGCCCAGCCCGACGGCCACACGCTGCTGCTGGAGGAGGGACACGCACCCATCCTCGGGGTCGATCCCACGCTCGGCCGGGAGTCGGCGACCGTCACCCTGCCTCCCGGCGCCACCCTGCTGCTGTACACCGACGGCCTCGTCGAACGCCCCGGCGAGGACATCGGCCGCGGCCTGACCCGGCTGCGCCAGCACGCGGCGGCGCTCGCCCGCGAGCCACTTGCCGTCTTCCGCGACGAACTCCTCACCCGGATGAGCGACGTCCAGAACGACGACGTCGCCGTACTGGCCCTGCGCGTCCCCTGAGCCGCGTCCCTCCTCGCGGCGCTCCGGGCCTCAGCTCCCGCTCCCCGTCCGCGCCCGGCGCCACGCGCCGTCCGCCAGCAGGCGCAGGCCGTTGAGGCCGACGATGACGGTGGACCCCTCGTGCCCGGCCACACCGAGCGGCAGCGGGAGGGTGCCGACCAGGTTCCAGACGACCAGCCCCGTGATGAACACCGCGGCGATGACCAGGTTCTGCACCACCAGGCGCCGGGCCCGGCGGGAGAGTCGTACGACGGCGGGGACGGTGGCGAGTTCGTCGCGGAGGATCACCGCGTCGGCGGTCTCCAGCGCGAGGTCGGACCCGGCCCGGCCCAGGGCGATGCCCGTGTGCGCGGCGGCGAGGGCGGGAGCGTCGTTGACCCCGTCGCCGACCACCAGCACCCTCCGTCCGGCCCGCGCCAGATCCCGCACGGCGGCGACCTTGTCCTGCGGGAGGAGACCGGCGCGTACGTCCGTGATGCCGATCTCCTGCGCCAAGCGGGCGGCGGCGCGCGGATTGTCCCCGGTGACCAGCAGCGGCGCGGATCCGGTGAGGGCGGTCAGCGCGCCGACGGTGGCGGCCGCGTCCTCGCGCAGCCGGTCGGCGATGCCCAGTACCCCGGCGGGGACGTTGTCGACGGTGACCATTACGGCCGTACGGCCCTCGTTCTCCCAGCGCGCCGCGACCGCGCTCGCCGGGTGCGGCAGGCCGCCGTCGAGGAGCCGGGCGGGGCTGCCGACCGCGACCGGCCTGCCCTCGACGGTGGCCGTCACCCCGGTGCCGGGCGCGGAGCCGAAGTCCGCCGCCGGCGGAATGTCCAGCCCGCGGGCGCGGGCCGCGTCCACGACGGCGCGGGCCAGCGGATGCTCACTGGGATGCTCGGCCGCCGCGGCAAGGCGCAGCACCTGGTCCTCCGTCAGCCCGGAGCCGGCGAGCGCGTGGACGTCCGTCACCCGGGGGGTGCCTTCGGTCAGCGTGCCGGTCTTGTCCAGGGCGACCGCGTCCACCTGGCCGAGCCGCTCCATGACCACGGCCGACTTCACCAGCACGCCATGGCGGCCGGCGTTGGCGATGGCCGAGAGCAGCGGCGGCATGGTGGCCAGCACCACAGCGCAGGGCGAGGCCACGATCATGAACGTCATGGCCCGCAGCAGGGTCGGCCGCAGCTCGGCACCGAAAAGCAGGGGAAGCACGAACAACGCGACGGTGGCGGCCACCATCCCGATCGAATACCGCTGTTCCACCTTCTCGATGAACAGCTGGGTCGGCGCCTTGGTCCCGGACGCCTCCTCCACCATGGCCACGATCCGGGCGATCACCGAGTCCGCCGGGTCCCGCTCGACCTTCACCCGCAGCGCGCCGGTGCCGTTCAAGGTCCCGGCGAACACCTCGTCGCCGGGCCCCTTCGCCACCGGCAGCGGCTCGCCGGTGATCGTCGCCTGGTCCACCTCGCCGGCGCCGTCCAGGACCCGGCCGTCGGCGCCGACCCGTTCGCCGGGCCGTACGAGGATCACATCGCCCATCGAGAGCCGATCCGTCGGCACCGTCTCCTCGCCGCTGCCGCTGCCGCTGCCGCTGCCGCTGCCGCTGCCGCTGCCGCTGCCGCTGCCGCTGCCGCTGCCGCTGCCGCTGCCGCTGCCGCTGCCGCTGCCGCAGCCGTCGCCGCCGTCGGTGAGCCGGGTGGCCGTGGCCGGGGCGAGATCGAGCAGACCGCGCACGGAGTCGGCGGTGCGGGCGGTGGCGACCGCCTCCAGCGCGCCGGAGGTCGCGAAGATGACGATCAGCAGCGCGCCGTCCAGCACTTGCCCGATCGCGGCGGCCCCGAGCGCGGCGACCACCATCAGCAGATCCACGTCCAGGGTCCTGTCCCGCAGCGCCTGGAGCCCGGCCCAGCCCGGTTCCCAGCCAGATCGCGTCCCGCGCGGCCGCCTGGACGCAACCAGTGCCGCCAAAGTCGCCACCACCCTCCAGGCGCTGGCGACTCCCTCACGGCTGCTGATCCTCGCCCGGCTGCGCGAAGGCCCGTTGCCCGCGACGGAGTTGGCCGCCGAGGTGGGCATGGAACAGTCCGCCTGCTCCCACCAACTGCGCCTGCTGCGCAACCTCGGCCTCGTCGTGGGCACCCGCAAGGGCCGCTCGATCGTGTACTCGCTCTACGACAACCATGTCGCGGAACTGATCGACCAGGCCATCTACCACGTCGAACACCTCCGCCTCGGCCTGATCGACCCCACCGGCCAACTGGCCGAACCGGAACCGGAGTCGGAGCGGCGGTCGGCACCGCAGGTGGCACCCACCCCCTCCGCCTGACCGCTGGGCCAGGATGGCGTGGGTCCAAGGTGATGCGCGTGCCGCGTCAGGCCCTTCGCGCCTCGCCCGACGCGCCTCGCCCGACGCGCCTCGCCCGACGCGGCGCGCACGGCACGCTCAGTCGAGGCAGAACTCGTTGCCCTCGACGTCCTGCATCAGGAGACACGACTCGTTGAAGTCGTCGGCACGCAGCAGCCGCACACGCACCGCACCGAGCGCGACCAGCCGGGCGCACTCGGCCTCGAGCGCGGCCACCCGCTCCTCGCCCACGAGCCCGGTGGCGACCCGCACGTCGATGTGCACCCGGTTCTTGACGACCTTCCCCTCGGGAACGCGCTGGAAGAACAGCCGGGGTCCCACCCCTGAAGGATCACCGCACGCGAAGGCCGCGCCCTGCCGTTCGGCCGGCAGCGAGCGATCGAACTCGCCCCACGTGGCGAACCCCTCCGGGGGCGGCGGCACGACGTAGCCCAGCACCTCGCACCAGAAGCGAGCGACGCGCTCGGGCTCCGCGCAGTCGAAGGTGATCTGGATCTTTTTGATCGATGGCATCGGAGCACCATAGCGGGACCGGTTCGCGATGCAACTCCCTCTATTTCATGGGACACGGCTGCTCCGGGACGGCTTGGCCCCCGCTGGCCCGCCGTCCCAGGCTCGGCGGGCCGACGCCGCGTGGGCGTCATCGCGAGGTAAACCGGAACGTACGCCTCCAGCTGCCCGATGGGAAGGCTTGCAATGGTGTGCTCCAGCTCACACTCGGGCCCACTTTTGAACGCGTTCAACTCATTGGTCTAGGCTCACCCCGGAACGAGGGAGACGAGGGAGGGGCAGCCGTGAAGATCGTGATTCCCGGTGGCACCGGACAGGTCGGCACGGTCCTGAAGCGCGCGCTCGGCGCCGCCGGCCACGAGGTCGTGATACTCACCAGACGCCCCGAGCGCGAGGGTGAGATCCAGTGGGACGGCAAGACTCCGGGGCCGTGGACCGCGGCCGTCGACGGCAGCGATGTCGTCGTCAACCTGGCCGGACGCAGCGTGAGTTGCCGCTACACGGCAGCCAATCTGCGCGAGATGATGGACTCGCGGGTCGACTCCACCCGAGCCGTGGGCGCCGCCATCGCGGCCGCCGTCCGACCGCCCCGCCTCTGGCTCCAGATGAGCACCGCCACGGTGTACGCGCACCGCTTCGACGCCCCCAACGACGAGGCCACCGGCGTGATCGGCGGCAGTGAGACGGGCGTGCCGGACTACTGGGCGTACAGCGTCGAGATCGCCGAGTCCTGGGAGCGGGCCCAGCAGGAGGCCGAGACACCGGCCACCCGCAAAGTCGCGCTGCGCTCGGCCATGGTGATGAGCCCGGACCCCGGCGGGGTCTTCGCCGTCCTGCTGGGACTGGTCCGGCTGGGCCTCGGCGGACCCGTCGGCGGCGGCGCGCAGTACGTGTCGTGGATCCATGAAAGCGACTTCGTGCGCGCGGTGGAGTTTCTGATGGCGCGTGAGGACATCAGCGGACCGGTGAACCTGGCGGCCCCTCACCCCCTGCCGCAGCGCGCGTTCATGCGTACGCTGCGCTCCGCGTGGGGCGTGCCGGTGGGTCTCCCGGCGACCAGGTGGATGGCCGGGCTCGGCGCGTTCGCCCTGCGCTCGGACACCGAACTCCTGCTGAAGAGTCGCCGCGTCGTCCCCGGCCGGCTGACGCAGGCCGGCTTCGACTTCCGGTACCCCCAATGGCCGCAGGCCGCCGACGAGTTGGTGCACCGTACGCGGGCACGGGCGCGGGCCGGAGGTGGCCCCCTGGCGCGCCCCTGACGCACCCCACGGTTCTCCGGCACCCCTCTTGCAAGTCGCTTGCCCCCGCCCCGCAACGGCGGCCCGAACCCTCAGGCGCCCACGCCGAACCCACGCCCGACGACGGCCGGACGCAAGCGGCATCCGCCCGCTCCCGCTCCCCCCCAGCCGACCACAGGCCGCCCCTCCACTCCCAGTCGACGCGAACCCGGCGTTCAGAATCCGAACGAATCTCTTGATGCCTCCGTCCATTTGTGAACAACCCATTGACTGGCTCCGAGGAGCTTGCCACCATCACCCTCACCCGAGAGCGCTCTCAGGCTGCGTCACGGTTCGGTCTCCAGCACGGTCCCCACCCGTTCGAGGAGTGCGCCCATGCCAGTCGGCTCCACCCCACCACGTCTCGCGCCGGAACGGCTCCGCTCCCGGCCCCACCTCGTCCTCGCGCTGCTGATCGCGCTCGTCGCGGCGCTCGGACTCACCGCCACCTCCGCAAGCCCCGCCCACGCCGCGGGCACCCTGCTCTCCCAGGGCAGACCCGCCACCGCGTCCTCCACCGAGAACGCCTCCTTCGGTGCCGCGCAGGCGGTGGACGGCAACGACCAGACCCGCTGGTCCAGCGCGTTCGCCGACCCGCAGTGGATCATGGTGGACCTCGGCTCGGTCCAGCCCCTCACCCAGATCACCCTGAAATGGGAGGCCGCCTACGCCAGGGCCTTCACCCTGCAGACGGCCACGGACGCCGGCGGCCCCTGGACCACCGTCTACTCGACCACCGCCGGCACCGGCGGCGTACAGAACCTGAACGTGAGCGGCTCCGGACGGTACGTCCGGATGTACGGCACCCAGCGCGCCACCCCATACGGCTACTCCCTCTGGGAGTTCCAGGTCTACGGCGGCTCCGGCGGCAGCACGCCCCCGGACGCCTTCTGGGGCACCACCGACGACATCCCGCCGTCCTCGGCCGTGATGAAGGTGAAGGTGCTCAACCGGACCGGCGGCGCCTACCCGGACAGCCAGGTCTACTGGAGCTACAACGGCCAGGAGCACTCCATCGCCGAGCAGCCCTACGTCGACATCGTCGCCGCCCCCGCCCAGCGCATGTACTTCTACGTCGGCTCCCCGAACGGCCAGTACTACGACTTCATCGAATTCACCACCGGCACGGCCTCGTTCAGCGGCAACACCACACGGGTCGACGCCTGGGGGCTGCCCCTGGCCATCCGGCTGCACTCGCACAGCGGGCAGGACGTTCAACTGGGCGACAGCCAGGAGCTGTTCACGATGAGCCGGGACCAGGTGTTCCAGAACTTCCAGAATTCCGTGCCGCAGCAGTTCAAGGTCCTGGCCCAGACCCAGGCGCCGTACCGGATCATCGCCCCCGGCAGTGACCCGAGCTTCAGGGCGGGCGGCGCGAACGCCGACTACTTCACGGCGTACGCCACTTCGGTCGGCGTGAACGAGCCCACCTCGAACATCTTCGGCTGCGCGGGCTCCCTGGCCTCCAACGCCGCCCTGTGCGCCGCGCTCAACCGGCACACCGCGAGCCTGCCGGCCGCGCAGCAGCAGGACCCGTCGAGGTTCTACGGCGGCGACCCGGCCAACTGGTACGCCAAGTACTGGCACGACCACGCGATCAACCACCTGGCGTACGGCTTCCCCTACGACGACGTGGCGGGCCAGGCCGCCTACACCTCGATGGACAACCCCCAGTGGATGGAGGTCGCGGTCGGCTACTGACGACAACCCACACACACGGCGCGCCGCACGCACCCCTCCACCGGCGAACACTCCGACCGGCGGAGGGGTGTGTGCGACGGTCAGCCGGCTTGGCCTCGTCCTGACCTGGCGTCAGGAAACTCAGCGCACCCTTCCGCGTGGCTTCAGCGGTACCGGGGGCAGCTCGGGTGCTGGCAGCGGAGCGCCGTCGTAGCCCCTGACCTCGCCGAATCGGACCCCCTTCGCCCAGTCCTCGCGGGCCTGTTCGATCTCGGATCGGGTGCGGGCGACGAAGTTCCACCACATGATGAGCTCCTCGGCGAAGGGCTCGCCGCCCAGCAGCATGAGGCCGGCGTCGGACTCGGCGCGCAGGGGGAGTTCGGAGCGGCCGCAGCCGAGGTAGAGCATCGAGCCGGGCAGCACCGGTACGCCGTCCACATGGACCTCGCCGGACATCGCGAGGACGCCGTACTCGAAGTCGGGGTCCACGGGCAGCCGGACGTCGGCGCCCCGGCCGAGCGTGAGGTCGGCGCCGACGATCGGGGTGAAGGCGGTGCCGGGGGAGACGGCACCGTCGAGGTCCCCGAGGAGCACCGTGGCGGTCAGGCCGGGCGCGGTGACCGTGGGCAGCTCGGCGTGGAACTCGAACCCCGGTTCGGTGTGCCGGTGCGCGTCGGGCAGCGCCACCCACAGCTGGGCGCCGTGCAGGAAGCGGGCGTGCGGGCGGGGGCTCTCCTCGGAATGGCTGATCGCGCGCCCCGCGGTCATCAGCCCCAGCTGCCGGGGCCGGATCGTCTGGAGGCTGCCGGTGGAGTCGCGGTGCAGCACCTCGCCCTCGTGCAGCCAGCTGACCGTCTGGAGTCCGATGTGCGGATGCGGCGGGACCTGCATGCCGGGCTCGTCGGCGATGTCGTCCGGGCCGTAGTGGTCGACGAAGGCCCACGCGCCGATCATGCGGCGGCCGAGGTTCGGCAGCAGCCTGCGCACCTCGGTCGATTCTCCCAGCCTCACCTGGCGGGGGCTCAGCAGCTCGCGCACCGGTTCGGCGACGACGAATCCACGGCCACCGCAGATGGCGGGTACGGGCGCGCGGTCAAGGTTGCTCATGCGGCCCAACTTAGCGGTGCGGGTGGCGGACCGGGGAGCGCGGACGGGTGCGATTCGCCACCGGCCCACCGGCCCACCGGCCCACCGGCCCACCGGCCCACCGGCCCACCGGCCCACCGGCCCACCGGCCCACCGGCCCACCCGCTCACCGGCTCATCGCCCGGCCCGACGCCGACGGCGGGCCGGCCACCGGGGTCGGGGACGAGGAGCTCGGCAGCGGTGAGGGCGTGTGCACGGTCGGGCGTGGGGGGCCGGCCGGTTCCGCCGGGCGGGTCCCGGTGTCGTGGAGCGCGAAGAGGACGAGGGCCGCCACCGCCGCCAGGGCCAGCAGCCCCCACACGGCCCCACGTGACAGCAGGGGCGCCTTCAGCGCGTCGGCCGGCGGCCGCAGCGGGCGCAGATCGGCCGGGCCGACGGCGTTCGCGCGGGCGGCCAGGGCGGCGCGCAGCCGTGCCTCGACTGGTTCCCGGACGGATTCCCCGGCGGTGAGGTCGTTCATTGCAGCCCCTCCAGACGCCGGCCGAGCGCGTCCAGGGCCCGGCTGGCCGTGGACTTGACGGCACCCCTCGACAGACCGAGCGTCGCCGCGATCTCGGCCTCCGTCAGATGCGACCAGTAGCGCAGCACCAGGACCTCCCGCTGACGCCGGGTCAGGGTGCGCAGCGCCGCCAGCACCTCCCGGTGGTCCTCGTGGATGAGGACGTCCTCCTCCGGCGCGGGCGCGTGCCCCTCCGGCGCGGGGGTGTGCGCCCGTACGGTCCTGCGCCGCCGCAGCACCGAGCGGGCCGCGTTGACCACACTGGTCCTCAGGTACGCCTCCGGGTCGTCCAGCGCGGAGAGCCGGCGCCCGTGCCGGCGCAGCAGCGCGGTGAACGCGTCCTGGACGACGTCCTCGGCCGTCGGGAGATCGTCCACCAGCAGCACCGCCAGGCGCACCAGAGGCAGCCGGCGGTGGTGGTACAACTCCTCGATCCCCGGCGGCTGTTCGGGCGTGGCGGTGCCCACGGCCGGGCGGCACGGCCCGGACACGGTGTCCGTGTTCCCGTGGACGCGGGCGAGGAGCCGGGTGAACCTCCGCCGGAGCGAGGGGAGCCGGAACGTGCCGGTCCGCTCCCAGGGCGGAGCCGCAGGTGGTGTGGCTGTCGTCATGGATCTCCCGAGGCCGGGTGCGGGGAACCGCCGTACGACGGCTCCCCGCACCCGCCCCTGCTTCAGTGCCGCGCCGGAACGGCCGTGCCGTGGTGCGGCATTGCGGGCTCCGGGGTCGCCGAAGCGTTCGGGACCGACGGCACGGGCTTCGGGGTCGCCGAACCGCCGGGCACCGACGGCACGGGCTTCGGGGTCGCCGAAGCGTTCGGGACCGACGGCACGGGCTTCGGGGTCGCCGAACCGCCGGGCACCGACGGCACCGGCCTCGGGGTCGCCTTACCGCCAGGGACCGACGGCACGGGCTTCGGCGTCGCCACGGCGCCGGTGTGACCCGCGCCATGGGTGTCGGGCCGCGCCGCGGCGTGGGGGCCGGACTGCGCGGCCTGCGCGGTCACGGTGCCGGTCACGGCGAGTGCCGCGCCGAGCGCGGAGACTCCCAGGACGGCGCGCAACGCACGGATGCGGCTCGGGCGGGGGACACGATGTGTGGACATGGGTTCCTTCGGGGGTTCAGGTCGGACTACTGGTCGAAGTGGAGGCCTCCACCCGGACAGACGTCCGACCCCGGTCGAGGTTGCGGGTGCAACCCGAGAAAATTTCCCGGACGACCCCAACCGACCCTGACCCCCCCCACCGACGCCCTCCGGCCCAGCCCCCGGCCCTCAGTACACCCCCGCCCCCTCCTCCGCCGCCGTCACCGCCGCCGTATGCCCGAACAGCCCCGGCAGCCCCCCGGTGTGCACGAACACCGTCTTCTCACCGGGGCGCACCTCGCCGTCGCGGACCGCCGCCCGCAACCCGGCCAGGGCCCGCCCGGTGTACGTCGGGTCCAGCACGATCCCCTCGGTGCGCGCCGCCAGCCGCAGCGCCTCGGTCACCGGCTCCGTCAGCGCCGCGTACCCCGCGCCCACCTGGTCCCGCCGTACCCGCAGCCGCCGCGCCGTGACCGTCTCCGAGGTGAGCGGCGTCGCGAACGCGGCCACCGCGGCGGCCGGGTCGGCGAGCGCGCCGACATCGACGCCGAGGACGGCGCCGGTGCCGAGGGCGGCGACCAGGCCCGCCATGGTGCCGCCCGAGCCGAGCGCGACCACCGCGGTGCGCAGCTCGGGCAGTCGGGCACGGATTTCCTCACCGCAGCGCAGGTAGCCCCGCGCGCCCAGCGGCCCTGACCCGCCGAACGGGATCAGCGCGGGGCGCTTCCCGTCCGCGCGCAGCCGGGCGCACACCTCGGCCGCGGCCGCGTCCAGGCCGGCCTGGTCCACGTCGCCCGCCCAGGCGAGCCGGGCCCCGAACAGCCCGTCGAGCGCGAGGTTCCCGGAGCGGGAGGCACCGGGGGCGCCGCGCAGCACCAGGACGGCGCCGAGACCCAGTCGGGCTGCCGCGGCGGCGGTCAGCCGGGCGTGGTTGCTCTGTGCGGCACCCGTGGTCACCAGCGTGTCCGCGCCCTCGGCGAGCGCCGCGCCCACCGTCCACTCCAGCTTGCGGATCTTGTTGCCGCCTCCACCCAGCCCGGTGAGGTCGTCCCGCTTGACCCACAGGTCCTCCGGGCCGAGCCCCAGCGCCGCGGCCAGCCGGGGCGCCGGTTCGAGCGGGGTGGGAAAGGTGCCGAGCGGCACGGGCGGGTGCGTCATGGGCGAATCCTCGGAGGAGGAGGGCGGGAGCCCTCGGTGCGGCGACGGTGGTAACAACGGTGACGGCGGTGACAGCGGTAGGGACGACAGTACGACGACCACCCCCACCCTCACACCGGCAACAGCCGCCCCACCAGCCCCGCGAGCTGCCGTGCCGTACGGCACTCGTGCATCTCCACCAGCTCCGCGTACGCCGGTGCCACCGAGTCCCCGGTGCCCCACTGGCCGGCCGGCTCGGGGTTCAGCCAGTACACGCGCCGGGCCCGCCGGGCGATCTCGCGGACCGCGGGCAGGTTCGGGTCGCTCTGGTTGGTGCGGGCGTCGCCGAGGACGAACACCGTGGTGCGGGGGCCGACCGCGGCGCCGTACCGCTCGGCGAACTCGCCCAGCGCCATGCCGTAGTCGCTGCTGCCGTGCCAGCCGGTGAGCGTGGCCTCCTCGCGGATGCGGGCGCCGAGGCCCTCGGGATCGGCACGGCCGTGGTCGAGCAGGCCGGTCACCTCGTCGAGGCGGTTGACGAAGGCGAACACCCGCACCTTGCTGAACTGGTCGTGCAGCGCCTGCACCAGCAGCATCGTGAAGTCCGAGAAGCCCGACACCGAGCCGGACACATCGCACAGCAGGACCAGTTCGGGGCGGACCGGGCGGCGCCGGCGCAGCACCGGGCGCATCGGGACACCGCCCGTGGACAGTGAGGCGCGCAGGCTCCGGCGCAGGTCGATCGTGCCGCGCGCGGCCCGGCGGCGGCGCGCGGCGAGCCGGGTGGCCAGCTTGCGTGCCAGCGGCTGAACCGCCCTGCGCAGCTCGGCCAGTTGGTCCCGGCCGGCGAACAGGAAGTCCACCCGGTCGGCCGTGGGGCGCACCCCGCGCCGCGCGATCTCGTCCCGCCCGCGCCGCTCGGCGACCCGGCGCCGCGCCTCCGCGCCGACCAGCCGCCGGAACTCCTCGATACGGCGCCGGATCTCGTCGTCCAGCAGCCGGTCGGCGAAGTGGCCGCCCTCGCCCGCACCGGCCCGTACGCCGGCCCGCACCCGCGCCAGCAAGGTCTGCGGGCGCAGCCGTTCGAGGGTCTGGTACGCCGACCAGCCGTCCGATCCCGGTGAACTCCCGTATTCGCCGAGGCCGTCGACCGCCTGCGCCGCCAACTGGGCCATCAGAGCGCGGTCGTCGGCCGCCAGCGCCTCGGCCAGCCGGTCGCGCAGGCTCTCGCGGTCGCCGGGCCCGGCGTCCGGAGCGCCCACCCCGCGCGGGAAGTAGAGGTCGAAGACCGGGTCGAACACGGCGCGCTGGGCCGCGCCGTGCAGCAGGGTCGCGGCCAGCCCCTCGCGCAGCAGCTCCCGGTCCGCCAGCCCCAGCGCCTCGGCCGCGCGGGCCGCGTCCACCGTCTCGCCGGTGCCGATCCGCACCCCGTGCGCCCGCAGCGCCCCGACCAGGCCGGTGATCCGCTCGGCGGGGTCCGTCACAGCGCGTCCAGGTCGAGCTTGGCCGCCGCCTTCTGGATGTCGTCCTGGTGCTTGAGGATCACCCCGAGACTGTCCCGTACGACCGTCTCGTCCAGGGTGTCGGCGCCCAGCGCCAGCAGGGTGCGCGCCCAGTCGACGGTCTCGGCGACGGACGGCGCCTTGCGCAGGTCCATCGCGCGCAGCGCCCCGACCACCCGTACGACCGACTCCGTCAGCGCCTCGGGCAGGCCAGGCACCTTCAGCCGTACGATCCGCCGCTCCAGCTCCTCCTCGGGGAAGCCGATGTGCAGGAACAGGCAGCGGCGGCGCAGCGCCTCGGACAGTTCCCGGCCCGCGTTGGAGGTGAGCACGACGAACGGGCGGCGGGTCGCGGTGACCGTGCCCAGCTCCGGCACCGTGATCTGGAAGTCGCTGAGCACTTCCAGGAGCAGGCCCTCCATCTCGACGTCGGCCTTGTCGGTCTCGTCGATCAGAAGCACCGTCGGTTCCTCGCCGCGGATCGCGGTCAGCAGCGGGCGCGGGAGCAGGAACTCCTCGCTGAAGATGTCGGTCCGGGTCTCGTCCCAGCTCTCGTCCCGGCCCGCGCTGATGCGCAGCAGCTGCTTGGCGTGGTTCCACTCGTACAGGGCGCGGGACTCGTCCACGCCCTCGTAGCACTGGAGCCGGACCAGGCGGGCGCCGGTCACCTGGGCTACGGCCTTGGCCAGCTCGGTCTTGCCGACCCCGGCGGGCCCCTCCACCAGCAGCGGCTTGCCGAGCCGGGCCGCGAGGAACACGGTGGTGGCGACGGCGGGGGAGGCGAGGTAGCCGGTCTCGGCGAGGCGGGCGGAGACGTCGTCGACGGACGTGAACAACGGGGTCCTCCGGCGGGATCGGGAGCAGTGTCCGGAATTCTGCCCAAGCCCTTCTATCTAAGCGCTTGTTCAGCACCGCTGTCACGCGTGGATCCCGGCCCGCCCCCGGCCCCGCCCGACGCCTTCTCGCCCGTACGGCTCCCCACCGCGCGCGCACCGCCCCGTCCACCGGTCCAATGGACCCGTGACCGCGGCCCCGGACGACTGCCTCGCCCGCAACGAGTGGATCTGCGGCGCCTATCTGAGCAGCCGCCGGGGCATCCTGCTCGACGCGGTCGTCCAGCACCTCCAGCTGACCGCCCTGTCCATCCTGATCGGCCTGGTCATCGCGGTGCCGCTCGCCGTGCTGGCCCGCCGCTGGGGCTGGGCGGCCGGACCGGTGCTCGCCCTCACGACGATCCTCTACACCATCCCGTCACTCGCGATGTTCTCCCTGCTCCTGCCCCTCTACGGCCTCTCCGCCACCCTCGTCGTCGCCGGTCTGGTGCTGTACTCGCTCACCCTGCTGGTCCGCAATCTCCTCGCGGGCCTGCGCGCGGTACCGGAGGAGACCCGGCAGGCGGCGCGCGGCCTCGGCTACGGCCCCGTCCGGCTGCTGCTCACCGTCGAACTGCCCCTCGCCCTGCCCGCCGCCATGGCCGGGCTGCGCATCGCCACCGTCTCCGCGGTCTCCCTGGTCACCGTCGGCGCGATCGTCGGCTACGGGGGCCTGGGGAATCTCATCTACGCGGGCATGAACACCTACTTCAAGGCCCAGGTGCTCACCGCGTCCGTCCTCTGCGTGCTGATCGCCATCGCCGCGGACCTGCTGCTGCTGGGCGTGCAGCGGCTGATCACGCCGTGGACGAGGGCGGCGCGCCCATGAGCGCGGACCGGCCGGGAGCGAGCCGCCCATGAGCACCCTCACCGCCACCTGGCACTGGCTCGCCGACCCCGCGCACTGGTCCGGCGACAACGGCGTGTGGCACCGGCTGCTCCAGCACCTCGCCCTCACCGCCGTCTGCCTCGCGCTGAGCTGTCTGATCGCCCTGCCCGTCGCCCTGGTCCTCGGCCACCTCGGCCGGGGCGGCGCGCTCGCCGTGAACATCTCCAACGTCGGCCGGGCCGTGCCCACCTTCGCCGTGCTGGTCCTGCTGCTGCTCACCCCGGTCGGCAACTGGGGCGAGGGCCCCACCGTCGTCGCCCTGGTGCTGTTCGCGGTGCCACCACTGCTCACCAACGCCTACGTCGGAATGCGCGAGGTCGACCGCGGAGTCGTACAGGCGGCCCGGGGCATGGGCATGACCGGCCGACAGCTGATGTTTCACGTGGAACTGCCCCTTTCGCTCCCCCTGCTGCTCAACGGGGTGCGGATCGCGGCCGTACAACTCGTCGCCACCGCCACCATCGCGGCACTCGCGGGCGGTGGCGGGCTCGGCCGGATCATCACCGCGGGGTTCAACCTCGCCAGCACGCCCCAGGTGGTCGCGGGCGCCCTGCTGGTCGCCGTGTTCGCGCTCCTCGTGGAGGGCTGCTTCGAGATCGCCGAACGGCTGGGACCCGCGCGGGCGAGGAGCGGCCGATGAGACGCGCCCTCTGCCTGCTCCTGCTCCTCGTCCTCACCGGCTGCGCCAGCGGCCCCTCCTTGGAGAACCGCGGCCGGGTCACCGCGCCGCCCGGCGACAGCCACCACCTCACCATCGGCTCGGCCGGCTTCACCGAGAGCGATCTGCTCGCCCAGATGTACGCGCAATTGCTGGACTCGGCCGGATACCGGACCTCGATCCTCACCGTCTCCAACCGGGAGCTGTACGAACCGGCCCTGGAGTCCGGCCAGATCGACGTGGTGCCCGAGTTCGCGGCCACCTTCGCGGACTGGCTGAACGCCAAGGTCCACGGCGCCGACGCGCCACCGGTCGGCTCACCCGACCTCGCCGCCACGATGACCGCGCTGCGCGCGCTCGCCGCCCCCCGCGGACTCACCGTGCTGCCACCGGGCCGCGCCGTCGACCAGAACGCCTTCGCGGTGAGCGCCGACTACGCCCGCGCGCACCATCTCAGAACGCTCAGCGACCTCGGCGCGTCGGGCCTGCGGGTACGGCTCGCGGCGGGCGACGAATGCGTGCAACGGCCGTACTGCGCGCCGGGCCTGCGGAAGGTGTACGGCATCGACGTCACCGGCGTCGACCCCAAGGGCGTCGGCACCACCCCGGCCAAGCGGGCGGTGCAGCAGGGCCGGGACCAGATGGTGCTGACGACCACCACGGACGCCACCCTCGACCAGTTCGGGCTGGTCCTGCTCACCGACGACCGGCACCTCCAGAACGCCGACTACGTGGTCCCGGTCGTCAACCGCGCCCGCGCGGGCGGCGCCAAGGTCACCAAGGCCCTCGGCCGCCTCAACGACGTGCTCACCACGCGGGACCTGGCCGACCTGAACGAACAGGTCGACAGCTGGCGCAGGCTCCCCGCCGACGTGGCCCGCTCCTACCTCAGGGACAAGGGCCTGCTCACGTAGGGGGCGCGGCCGCTCAAGCAGGACGGGAAGACAGGACGCGGAGACAGGACACCGGTTTCACGCGTCCGAGACGGAGTCGAAGGGCACCTGCCCGCGCGCCACGCCCCGCGCGTCCGCGTCCACCGAGCGGCGCAGCGCCTCGTGCAGCTTGGCCGGGGTCAGCACCCCGAGGAAGCGCGCCCCGTCGAGCACCGCGACCCACCCGGCGTCGTACTGGAGCATCATCCCGAACGCCTGCTTCAGCGGTGCCCCGACCGGCACCCACGCGGTCATCCGATGGGCGTGCTGTCCGACCGTGCCGCCCGCCGCGAGGTCCTCGACCCCGACCCAGCCGTGCAGATCGCCCCGCGCGTCCAGGACCACCGCCCAGCGCGCGCCCTGATCCCGCAGCCGCTCCCGCGCCCGTCCGGCATGCTCGTCCGTGCGGGCCACGGGCGGCTGCTGGAGGTCGTCCGGCTCGATCGCGGTCACCGAGAGCCGCTTCAGCCCCCGGTCCGCGCCCACGAACGAGGCGACGTACGGCGTCGCGGGAGCCCCCAGCACCGCCCCCGGCGTGTCGAACTGTTCGATACGGCCCTGACCGTACACGGCGATCCGGTCGCCGAGCCGGACAGCCTCCTCGATGTCATGGGTGACCAGCAGCACCGTCTTGCGCACTGCCGCCTGCATCCGCAGGAACTCGTCCTGCAACTGCTCGCGCACCACCGGATCGACCGCGCCGAACGGTTCGTCCATCAGCAGCACCGGCGGGTCCGCCGCCAGCGCCCGCGCCACGCCGACCCGCTGGCGCTGCCCGCCGGACAGCTGCTCGGGATAGCGCGGCCCGTACGTCTTCGGGTCCAGGCCCACCAGGTCCAGCAGCTCGGCGGCCCTGGCCCGCGCCTTCGCCCGCTTCCAGCCGAGCAGCGCGGGCACGGTCGCGGTGTTGTCCAGCACGGTGCGGTGCGGGAACAGACCCACCTGCTGGATGACGTACCCGATGCGGCGGCGCAGCCGCACCGGGTCGACCCCGGAGATGTCCTCGCCGGCGACGCTGATCCGCCCGGAGGTCGGCTCGATCAGCCGGTTCACCATCATCATGGTCGTCGTCTTGCCGCAGCCAGAGGGGCCGACCAGCGTCACCAGCTCGCCCTCGGCGACCTCGAAGGAGAGGTCGTCCACGGCCGTCGTACCGTCCGGGTAGCGCTTGGTGACGTGCTCGAACCGGATCATGTCCTCCACGCTAGCGGCGCCGCCGGTGCCCCGCGCGGCGATCGGCGGCCGCCGTCTGTGTGTTCAGCCGTCCAGCAGGATCACTTCCAGCGTCCGGGGCCCGTGCACGCCCTCCACCCGGTCCAGCTCGATGTCGCTGGTGGCCGAGGGGCCGGAGATCCAGGTCAACGGGCGGGTGGGGGCGAGGCGTTCGAGGGCCTGGGGCACGGAGGCGACCACCTGCTCGGGGACCTTCACCACGCAGATGTGGTGGTCCGGGACGAGCGAGATCCGGCGGCGGCCCTGGTCGGGGGAGCCGTCGAGGACGAGGGTGCCGGTCTCGGCGATCGCCACGGCACAGCCCGTCATCACGCTGCCGGCCATGTCGAGCCGCTGCGGGGTGTCCCCGGACCGGTCCGCGACCCGCTGCGCGTCCGTGGCGGCCAGCCACTCCTGCGGCAGCCCCGCGGGCACCAGCACCTCCCGCGAGCCGCGCGCGGCGAGCAGCCTGGCGACCAGGACCGGCAGCTCCTGCGCGCCGGTGCGGTGCACGACCGCCCGGTAGTCCGTGAGGTTCTCGGCCAGCAGATCGACCGTCTCCTCGACCGTCCGCCGCCCGTGCTCGCGCAGATAGGGCCGGGGCACGGCCTCCTCGTACGGCCCCTCGTCCGCGGGGACGTCGGCGAGGGCGCGCCGCACCCGGCCCAGGATCCGCTCCCTGCTGTTCACTTGCCGTCCTTTCCGCCGCGCGTGCGCTGCCACCAGTCCCGGAACGGCTCCGCGGGCAGCTTCGGCAGATCACGGGTGCCGGACCAGGCCCGGCCGGGGCCCGGCAGGGTACGGGGGTGCAGCCGGCGGGAGCGGGCGGCGAGCCGCTGGCCGGTGCGCAGGGCGCGCGGGTGCCCGAACGCCCAGGCCGCCGCCCGCATCGCGGCCCGCTCGGCCGCGTGCCCCCTGGCCGGACGCAGCACCACCTTGTTGCCGTCCCGCACCGCGGGGCCGCCCTCGACGACCCGTTCGCGCAGGTGCACCAGCACCGCGGGGATGTCGATGGCGACCGGGCACACCTCGTAGCAGGCGCCGCACAGGCTCGACGCGTACGGCAGGGAGGCGTCGATCTCGCTCGCGGTGCCCCGGAGCTGGGGGGTGAGGATGGCGCCGATGGGGCCGGGGTAGACGGAGCCGTAGGCGTGTCCGCCGGCCCGCTCGTAGACGGGGCAGACATTCAGGCAGGCGGAGCAGCGGATGCAGCGCAGGGCCTGGCGGCCGACCTGGTCGGCGAGGGCGTCGGTGCGGCCGTTGTCGAGCAGCACCAGGTGGAAGGCGCGCGGGCCGTCCTCGTCGGTGGTGCCGGTCCACATCGACGTGTACGGGTTCATCCGCTCGGCGGTGGAGGAGCGGGGCAGGGTCTGGAGGAAGACCTCCAGATCGCGCCAGGTGGGCACGATCTTCTCGATGCCGACGACCGAGATCAGCGTCTCCGGCAGGGTCAGGCACATCCGCCCGTTGCCCTCGGACTCCACCACGACCAGCGTGCCGGTCTCGGCGACCATGAAGTTGGCGCCGGAGATGCCGACCTTGGCCCGCAGGAACTTCTCCCGCAGATGCAGCCGGGCCGCCTCGGCGAGGTCGGCGGGCGCCTCGGTCAGGTCCTCGGGCGCGGGGCGGCCCCAGGCGGCCATCTCCTGCGTGAAGATCTTCCGGATCTCGGCGCGGTTGCGGTGGATGGCCGGGACGAGGATGTGCGAGGGGCGGTCCTTGCCCAGCTGCACGATCAGCTCGGCGAGATCGGTCTCGTAGGCGCGGATGCCCTCGGCCTCCAGCGCCTCGTTGAGCCCGATCTCCTGCGTGGCCATCGACTTGACCTTGACCGCCTCCGACTCGCCGGTCTCCTTGACCAGCGCGGCCACGATCCGGTTGGCCTCCCCGGCGTCGGCGGCCCAGTGCACGGTGCCGCCGGCCGCGGTCACCGACGCCTCCAACTGCTCCAGATACCGGTCGAGATGGCGCAGCGTGTGGTCCTTGATCCGGCGGCCCGCCTCGCGCAGCTCGGCCCAGTCGGACAACTCCGCGACCGCGCCCGCCCGTTTGGCGCGGATGGTGTGGGTGGCGTGCCGCAGATTCCCGCGCAGGGTCGGGTTGTCCACGGCGGCGCGCGCCGCCTCGGGAAAGGCCGGCATGCCGACGAACGTACCGCTCATAGTGCCGGGTCCTCCTTGGTGCTCGCCAGGATCTCCGCGAGGTGGACGGGCCGGATGCCCGTGCGGAGCCGGGTCAGGGTGCCGCCGATGTGCATCAGACAGGAGTTGTCGGCCGCGCACAGCACCTCGGCGCCGGTCGACTCGGCGTTGCGCACCTTGTCCGTGCCCATCGCCGCCGAGACGGCGGCGTTCTTCACCGCGAAGGTCCCGCCGAACCCGCAGCACTCGTCCGCGCCCGGCAGCTCCACCAGGTCCAGCCCCCCGACGGCCTCCAGTAGCCGGCGCGGCCGGTCCCCGAGGCCCAGGCTCCGCAGGCCGTGGCAGGTCGGGTGATAGGTGACCGTGTGCGGATACCAGGCGCCCACGTCCGTCACGCCCAGCACGTCCACGAGGAACTCCGTCAGCTCGTACGTCTTCGGCACCACCGGCGCGAGGGTCCGCGCGAGCGAGTCCCCGCGCCCCTCGGCCCTGGCCCGGTCCGCCATCCGGGGATACAGCTCCCGCACCATCGCCCCGCATGATCCGGAGGGTGTCACGACCGCCTCGTAGGGGCCGAACACCTCCGCGAACCGGCGTGCCAGCGGCTCCGCCTCGTGCCGGTACCCGGTGTTGTAGTGCGCCTGCCCGCAGCACGTCTGCCCCATCGGGAAGTCGACCTCGACCCCGAGCCTCGTGAGCAGCTTCACCACGGCCTTCCCGGTCTCCGGATAGAGCGTGTCATTGACACACGTCAGGAACAGGGCGACACGCATCGCGGCTCCTCGGGATCGATCACGGGGGCGTGACGCAGCCTAATCGCGACAGCGGCAGGCGTGGAGACCGGCACTTCGGGGTGTGGCGCGCGCCCCGGCCCGTACGGGAGCCCCGACCGCGTCCTTCCCCGGCACGCGGCGGGCGCCCGCCCTCGCACCTCACGGCCGCCCGTCACCCCGTCGCCCGTCTCCCCGCCGATGTGCTGAACTTGGTCCGTCCGCCCCACGTTTCCCGGGAGACCCGTTGAGCAGCAGCTACCGCCAGCCCGGTGTCGTTCTGACCGATCGCCGGTTCACCGTGCCCCTCGACCACGCCGATCCCGGTGGCGAGAGCATCGAGCTGTACGCGCGGGAGGTGGTCGCCGGGAACAAGGCGGGCAAGGAGCTGCCCTGGCTGCTGTACCTCCAGGGCGGTCCGGGCTTCGGGGCGCATCGTTTCGTCGGACGGCAGGCTTGGCTCGACCGGGCGCTCGACGAGTACCGGGTGCTGCTGCTCGACCAGCGCGGCACGGGCCGTTCCACCCCCGCCACCCGGCAGACGCTTCCGCTGCGCGGCGGCCCGGCCGAACAGGCCGACTACCTCGCCCACTTCCGCGCCGACTCCATCGTGCGCGACTGCGAGGCCATCCGCCCCGAGGTCACCGGCGGCGCCCCCTGGACCGTGCTCGGCCAGAGCTTCGGCGGCTTCTGCACGGTGTCGTACCTCTCCCTCGCCCCGGAGGGCCTGGACACCGCCCTGATCACCGGCGGACTGCCCGACCTCGACGCGCACGCCGACGACGTCTACCGCGCCGCCTACCCCCGCGTCGAACGCAAGGTCACCGCGCACTACGCCCGGTACCCGCAGGACATCGAGCGGGCCCGGCGCATCGCCGAGCACCTGCTCACCCACGACGTGGTGCTGCCGAACGGCTACCGCCTCACCGTCGAGGCATTCCAGTCCCTCGGCCTGATGCTCGGCAGCGGCGACGGCAGCCACCGCCTGCACCTCCTCCTGGAGGACGCCTTCGTCCGCACCCCGGCCGGAACCGAACTGGCGGACGCCTTTCAGGAGCAGGTGCAGAACCTGCTGTCGTTCGCGGGCCACCCCCTCTACGCCCTCGTCCACGAGTCGATCTACGGCCAGGACGCCCGCCCCACCGCCTGGGCCGCCGAACGCGTCCGCGCCGAGTTCCCCCGGTTCGACGCCGCGAAGACGCTCGCGGGCGACGAGCCGCTGCTGTTCACCGGCGAGACCATCCACCCCTGGATGTTCGACACCGACCCCGCGCTGCGCCCGCTGCGCGAGACCGCCGAACTCCTCGCCGCCCGCACCGACTGGACCCCGCTGTACGACCGCGACCGCCTCGCCGCGAACGAGGTCCCGGTGGCCGCGGCCGTCTACCACGACGACATGTACGTCGACACCGCGCACGCGCTGCGCACGGCCGCCGCCATCCGCGGGCTGCGCACCTGGGTCACCGACGAGTACGAGCACGACGGGCTGCGCAGCGGCGCGCCCAGGGTGCTGGACCGGCTCCTCGCGCTGGTCCGGGACGAGGTGTGACACAGCGGGTCCGGGCACCCGGCGAGGGCGCCCGGACCCCACGGCCTCACGCGGCGAGCGCGTGGCCCGGATGCAGGACGACCTTCGTATAGCCCTCGATCCGCTTGTCGAACTTCTCGTACGCCTGCGGTGCCTGGTCCAGCGGCAGTTCATGGGAGACCACGAAGCTGGGCTTGGCCCGCCCGGCGGTGATCAGATCGCGCAGCTGGCGGTTGTACCGCTTGACGTTGCACTGGCCGGTGCCCATCTTCTGGCCCTTCTCGAACATCTTGCCGATCGAGACCAGCAGCTGGCCGTGCTTGGCGTGCTCGTCGGGGCCGCCCGGATCGGACGGTACGTACAGTCCCGGCACACCGAGCCTGCCGGTCGCCCGCACCGTCTCCACCAGCGCGTTGAGGACGATGGCGGGTTCCTCGTGGCTGGTGTCGTCGTGCGCCTGGGCCTGGTAGCCGACGGCGTCCACGCCCTTGTCCGTGCCCTCCCCGTTCGTCCGCGCCCTGATCTGCTCGGCCGGGTCGCCCTTGGTGAAGTCGATGGGGATGGCCCCGATCTCCTCGGCCTTGGCCAGCCGCTCGGGCACCCGGTCCACCACGAACACCTTGGACGCGCCGCGCAGCAGCGCCGAGTAGGCGGCCATCAGACCCACCGGACCGGCGCCGTAGACGGCCACGCTCTCACCGGGGGACACCTGGGCCAGCTCACAGCCGTGGTAGCCGGTCGGGAAGATGTCGGCGAGCAGTACGAAGTCGGTCTCGAACTGTTCGCCCGGTGGCAGTTTGAGGCAGTTGAAGTCGGCGAACGGCACCCGCAGATGCTCGGCCTGACCGCCCTCGTACGGGCCCATGGCCACGTATCCGTAGGCGCCGCCGGCGAAGCCGGGGTTCACCGTCAGACAGAAGCCGGTCTCGCCGGCGAGGCAGTTCTTGCAGAATCCGCAGGCCACGTTGAACGGCATCACGACGCGGTCGCCCACGGACAGCGAGCTGACGCCGCTGCCGACCTCCTCGATCACCCCGAGGTTCTCGTGGCCGAAGACGATGCCCGGCTCGGCCGCCGTGCGGCCCTCGTACATATGCAGGTCGGAGCCGCAGATCGCGGTCGACGTGACGCGGACGAGCACATCGTTGGGGTGCTCGATCCGCGGATCATCGACGTCTCGCACCGCCACGCTGAACGGCTTTTCGTAGACGACGGCTTTCACTTGGTCACCTCCGCGTGAAACGCTGGATGACGGCGGCGAAACCGGGGCCGGGGGGAGCGGGCGTCGCCCTTGGGCCCCCGGTATGTGCCGGAGCCCCCGTGCGCGCGCTTCACCGCCGGTACTTCCAGGTAACCCCCGTGCGGCGGGGGCCGCAACCTCCGGTCCGGCGGGCCGGGATTGCGGCTGGTCGGCGCCGGTAGGCTGTGTGCATGCCAGATCAGACAGCCGGACTGCCCCAGCTGCGCGGGGACTGCGGGAACTGCTTCGGGCTGTGCTGTGTCGCGCTGCCCTTCGCCGCGTCCGCCGACTTCGCCCTCGACAAGCCCGCGGGCACGCCGTGCCCCAACCTCGCCGCCGACCACCGCTGCGGCATCCACGCCCGGCTGCGGGACAAGGGCTTCACCGGCTGCACGGTCTACGACTGCTTCGGCGCGGGCCAGAAGGTCTCGCGCCACACCTTCGACGGCCAGGACTGGCGTACGGCGCCGAAGGACCGGGCCCGCCGGATGTTCGAGGCGTTCCCGGTCGTACGACAGCTGCACGAGCTGCTCTGGTACCTGACCGAGGCGCTGACCCTGCCCGCCGCCCGGCCCGTCCACCCCGAGCTGCGCGGGGCGCTGGAGGAGACCGAGCGCCTCACCCTGCTGCCCGCCGGGCAACTGGCCGCGCTGGACGTCGCCGCGCACCGCGCGGAGATCAACGTCCTCCTGCTGCGCACCAGCGAGCTGGTCCGGGCCGCGGCGGCAGGGGGCAAGGGCGCAAGGGGCGGAAAGGGCGGCAAGGGCGGAAAGGGCAAGGACCGCAGGGGCGCGGACTTGATGGGCGCCCGGCTCCGGGGCGCCGACCTGCGCGGGGCCACCCTCCGCGGCGCGTACCTCATCGCCGCCGACCTCACCGGCGCGGATCTGCGGGACGCCGACATGATCGGCGCCGACCTGCGCGACGCCGATCTCTCCGACGCCGACCTGACCGGCGCCTTCTTCCTCACCCAGCCGCAGGTGAACGCGGCTCGGGGGAGCGGGGGGACGCGGCTGCCGGGGACGCTGAGCCGGCCCGCGCACTGGGAGTGAGGAGCGCGCGGAGCGCGGGCGGACCGCATCAGCTCCGCTCCCGGTCCTCCTCACCTCCCCGGCCCTCACCCGCATGCGCCGGGCAGCCACCTCCGGGAGCCCCGCCCTCCTCCCGCGCCGGGCAACCGTCGCCGCCAGGAACCCCGTTCCCCTCCGGCGTCCGCCCCGTCGTTGCCCGACGTGTCAGCCGCAGCCGGAAGTCCTCCGGCATCAGGGTCAGCCGCTCGGTCACCGTCAGCCGGTACGCCGGGTCGGCGTGCAGGTCGTAGCGGCGGAGCAGGAGGGCCAGGACGAGGGTGGCCTCGTGCAGGGCGAACTGGCGGCCGATGCAGGCGCGCAGCCCGGTGCCGAAGGGCTTGAAGGTGTGCGGGGCGCGGGTGCGGACCGCCTGGGGGGTGAAGCGGTCGGGGTCGAAGTCCTCAGCGTTCTCGCCCCACACCGAGGGGTCGCGGTGCAGCATGGGCGTGAGGACCAGGGCCCACGCGCCCCGGCGCATCGGATGGTCCCCGGCGAGCACCGTGTCCCGGCGGGCCTCGCGGGCGAACGCGGGCGCGGTCGGCCACAGCCGCAGCGACTCGTCGAGCACCCGGCGCACATACCGCAGCTTGGCCACCTGCTCGTAGGCGGGTTGCCCGGCGCCGCCCCAGACCCGGTCCACCTCGGCGCGCGCCCTCGCGGCGATCTCCGGGTGCCGGGCGAGGTAGTACAGGGCGAAGGAGAGCGCGCCCGAGGTGGTCTCGTGCCCGGCGACCAGGAAGGTGATGACCTGCCGGCGGACGTTCTGCGCGGACAGCTTCGCACCGGTCGACGGGTGCTCCGTGGCCAGCATCCGGTCCAGCAGGTCGCCCTCACCGCCGCCCGAGGCGCGCCGCTCCTGGACCAGGGCGTCGACCGTACGGTTCAGGTACGCGATGTCGGCCGCGTTGCGCCGGGCGGCGGCGCGCAGCAGGAGCGGGGCGAGCGGGCCGGGCACGGAGTTGAGCCGCTGGGCGTAGGTCAGCGTGCCGATCATCGCGGAGACGAAGGGGTGCGGCCGGTCCCGCTCGAAAGAGCCGAAGTCGTGGCCGAACCCCGTGCGCGCGATCGTCTCCAGGGTCAGCTTGGTCATGTCACCGGGCACGTCCACCGCGCGTCCCGCGGCCAGCTCCCGGTCCCAGCGGTCGGTCAGCCGCCCGGCGACCGCGAGCATCATCGAGTGGTAGCCCGCCATCGCGTCCCGGCTGAATCCGGGCGCAAGCACGTCGTGCGCCAGCTGCCAGTTGGGCTCGTGGTTGTACGCGGTGAACAGCCCGTCCCCGGCGACCGACCGGAGGTTGGCCACGCCCAGCCCGACATGCTTGGCGAACCGGGACTCGTCGGCGAGATCGGCGGCCGGACCCGCCCCCCACACGACGACGATCTCCTTGGTGAAGATCCGGCGCCGGAAGACGGGCCCCAGTTCGCGCGCGAACCGCATCGAGTCCTGGACGGGTTTGCGCCGGTCGACGCCCAGCACATCGCCGAGCAGCGGCAGCCGGCGCGGCGGATGCGGGACGCGGTGCAGTTCGGGCCATCCCAGCTCGGCGCTGCGGAAGCCCTTCGGCAGCGGCGCGTCCCCGGTCCCGTCCGTGTCCCGTGCCCGCTCCGTCGTCTGCGCCATGATGCCGATCTCCCTTGACCCGGCGGGCCGTCGACCGCGCGGCGCGCGCCTGTTATACGCGGATTCAACAACGGCCTCAGTCTGGTCCGCTTGTTGAACCGGCGTCAAGTAAGGTGACGCCATGCCCGCGAACCAGGGGGAACGCGTCCGGCGCCGCCTCAGCACCGGCGAACGCCGTGAGCAGCTGCTGACGGTCGGCGCGCGGCTGTTCTCGGAGAGCCCGTACGACGAGGTGTGGATCGAGCAGGTCGCCGATCTCGCCGGCGTCTCGCGCGGACTGCTCTACCACTACTTCCCGACCAAGCGGGACTTCTTCGCGGCAGTCGTGGAGCGTGAGAGCGAGCGCATGCTGCGCATGACGGCGGCCGAGCCGGGCGTGCCGGCGCGCGAGCAGCTGACCGCGGGACTCGACATCTACCTCGGCTATGTGCAGGCCCACGCCCACGGCTTCCGCGCCTTCCACCGCGCCGACGCCGCCGGCGACCAGGCCGTGCGCCGGGTCTACCGACGGGCCCTGGCCGCGCAGGAGAGGCAGATACTCGCCGCCCTCGCGGCCGACCCCGAGTTCGGGCCCGCCTTCGAGCGCGCCCCGCACCTGCGCCTGGCCGTGCGCGGCTGGCTCGCCTTCACCACCGCCGTCTGCCTGGAGTGGCTGCGCGACGGCGAGCCGGGCCGGGAACAGGTGCGCGACCTGTGCGCACGGGCGCTGCTCGGCGCCATCGCCTGAGGCCACGAAACTTCCCTGGGTGGCCTGCGGTCACGTCCCGCCGTCTCTCCGCCACCCGATACCTTCCGTACCTGGTTGGCGCGCACCCCGATCTCGGATAAGTTAGGCAAGGCTTACCTAAGGAGGTCTCGGGACATGGGTGACACGCAGACATGGACGGCCGCCCCCGGCGCGGCGGAACGGGCGCGCTCGGTGCTCGCCGCCGCGTGGTCGTGCGCGGTGACCGCGGGCGGCGCCCGCGAGGAGTACGTCGGCGCGCACACCGTGACCGACGGGGGCGCGGTCCTGCTGACGGTGCCCGAGGACAGCGTGCTCCATGGGGCCGCCCTCTGCGCCCCGCGCCAGGACACCCGCGCGGTGCTGGAGTTCGCCGACGTGGCCCCCGTGGCCGTGCGCGACCGTATCCGCGCCCGCCTCTGGCTGGCCGGCCGGCTCACCCCCGCCGACGGCGCCCTGCGCCTCCACCCCGACCGGGTGGTGCTGCGGCGCTCCTGTGGCGCCGTAGTCGTCGACCCGGACGAGTTCGGCGCCGCCCGCCCCGACCCGCTGGCCACCGCCGAGGCCGGGCTGCTCACCCATCTCGCCGAGGCCCACCCGGACGCCGTGGAGCGGCTCACCCGCCTGGTGCGCCCGGAGAGCCTGCACGCCGCGGTCCGGGTGCTGCCCCTCGCCGTCGACCGGCACGGACTGACCCTGCGCATCGAGCGCACCCGCGCCCACGGCGACGTGCGTCTGCCGTTCCACACGCCCGCCGACGACCTCGGTCAGCTCACCGAGCGGGTGCACGCGCTGCTGGCGCAGGCGAGCGCCGCCGGGTGCCCCCGGACGCTACAGCGGCAGCGCGCAGACGACGACGGGTGAGGCGAACGGCCCGCCCGCCGGGCGCAGTTCACCGCGGTCGGCGTCGACATGGAAGACGGTGACCGTGCCGGAGCGCTGGTTCGCCGCGAACAGCAGCCGCCCGTCCGGCGAGAAGGCGATCTGCCGCGGGAAGTCCCCGCCCACCGGCACCGTGCCGAGCAGCCGCAGCCGGGCGCCCTCGGCCTCGATCGCGTACCGGGCCAGGCTGTTGTGGCCGCGGTTGGCGAGGAAGGCGTACCGGCCGTCCGCCGTGACCAGCAGCTGCGCCGGGTAGTTGGTGACGTCCCCGGTGGCGCCCGTGGACTGCGGCTCGCCGATCGTCAGCCGGCCGGTGGCGGGTTCGTACCCGCAGACGGCGACCGTGTCGTCCACCTCGTTGGCCAGATAGGCGTGCCGCCCGCCCGGATGGAAGGTCAGATGGCGCGGTCCCGCACCCGGCCGGGTGTGAGCCCGGCCCGCCTCGGTGAGCGTGCCCTTCGCGGGGTCGAGCCGGTAGGTGTAGACGGTGTCGGTGCCGAGGTCCACCGCGAGCAGATGGCGGCCGTCCGGGCCGGTGCGGAACTGGTGCGCGTGCGGCCCGTCCTGGCCGGGCCCCGGCGCCGGTGAGGTGTGCGTGACCAGGTCGGTGCGCTCGCCCAGGGCGCCCGAGGCGTCGATCGGGTGCACGGCCACACTTCCCGAGCCGTAGTTGGCGCTGAGCAGCCACCGCCCGGACGGGTGCACCGACAGATGGCAGGGCCCCGCGCCCCCGGTGCTCCGCGTGCCGAGGACGCTCCGGTCGGCGAGCCGTACGGCCGTCACCCCGCCGTCCTCGCGCTCGTCGACGGCGTACAGCGTCCGGCCGTCCGGGTGGACGGCGAGGTACGACGGGTCGGGGACCCCGGTGAGTGTCCCGGAGCCGGTGATCCGGCCCGACTCCGGGTCGTACGAGGCCAGTCCGATGCCGGTGCCGCCGCCGGGCACGGAGGTGTAGGTGCCCAGGTACAGCGGGCGGGGCCCGTCGGGGCGGTCGGCGGGCCGGTGGCCCGGCGCGGGGTGCGGGGGCGGGGCGGCCGGTGCCGGCCCGGCCACCGCGGCGGCCGCGCCCGCGCCCATCCCGAGGAACCTGCGCCGGTTCCAGCGGCCGCCCGCCCCTGTCCGCGTGTTCATGCGCCCACCTCGGGTCGTCCCGTCGTCCACGGCCACCCTCGCCCGAGCCGGGCCCGCGGGGCAAGCCCGGCACCGGACCGGCGCCGCTCACCGCGTGCGGTCACCGAACCCCGTACGACGCCACAGCTCCTCCTGCACCCCGAGCCGCTCGCGCAGCCGTGTCATGCGGGGCAGCTTGGCGCGCTGCTCGCGCGAGACCCGGTCCAGCTCCTCCAGCAGCCGGTGGGTGCGGTGCTCGGTGTCCAGCTCGTCGATGATCCGGGTGGTCTCGGTCAGTACGGCGCCCAGCAGCTGCCAGTTCGCCCAGTCCGCGCGGATCTCCTCCCGCAACTGCTCGGCCAGCCGGTCGCGGGTGCCGGCCGCGGTGTGCAGCTCGGCCGTCAGCCGGGACTCCGCCGACTCGGCGTCCGCGCTCAGATGGGCGGTCACCAGCACCGCGAAGCTGACCACCGCGTCGCCGATCTGCGACAGCAGCTCCTCCACGGTCGCCCCGACTCCGGGCGGGAACAGGTAGTCGGACTCGCGGGCCTTCGCCAGATCGGTGAAGGAACGGGCCAGCACCCGCAGCACCACCGTGCAGATCTCCAGCGTGTCCAGGCCGGTGCGCAGCACCACCCGGTGCAGCAGCCCCTCCTTGACCCGCGGGTTGAGCCGCAGACTGTCCTCGGCCTGCCGCAGCGAGGCGTCCACCTCGGCGATGTACTGATCCAGCCGGCGCGCCTCGTGCAGCCGCTCGGCCGCCCGCTCCCAGGGGATGCGGTCCGCGGCCTCCTCGCCCATCCGCAGCATCAACTGCCGCACCCGGCGCGCCAGGTCCTCGATCGACTGCCCCGCCTTGTCCACCCAGACGGGCGGCGGCAGCAGCAGATTGCAGGCGGTGCCGACGACCGCCCCGATCAGCGTCTCCACGATCCGCGCCCACGCGGTGAACCCGACGGTGGTCACCCCGAGCACCAGCATCGCGCTGATCGCCACCTCGGCGACGTACTCGTCCACCCGCACCAGATGGCCGACGGCCAGCGAGGCCACGATCAGCAGCGCGAGGCTCCACCAGGTCAGGCCCACCAGCACGCTGAAGGCGATGGCCACCAGGACGCCGGCCACCACCGCGTTCACCCGGCGGATGCCGTTGGTGAGGGTGGCGAAGAACGTCACCTGGACCACCAGCAGCGCGGTCAGGGGAGCGGTCAGCGGGGCCGGCTCGGGACTGAGCCGGAGCGCGATGACATAGGCGACCGTCGCCGCCGCGGCCGACCGCAGCGTCTGGACGACCACCGGTTCCCGGCGGCGCTTCACCAGCCGCAGCAGTCCCTCGAACCCCTTGCGTACCTCGTGCATCCCTTGGCCTGTTCCCCTTCCCCGGCCGCGTCGAACGTGGCTGTTCGAGCGGGGTGAGAGGTTGGGCCATCCGGCGGGGACCGGGGACTCAGCCGTACAGCTTGTCGAGGAACGCGGACAGGTTCGAGGTCGTCCGGGCGATCTGCTCCTGGAGGGTCAGGCTCTCCTCGAACCGCATGCCGCTGTCGGGGAGCTTCTTGCCGCGCAGGTACAGCGAGCAGGCCAGGTCCGTGCACATGTACAGGCCGACCGAGTTGCCCTCGCGGCCCGCCGTGCCCGCCTTGCGCGCGGTCATCAGGGAGACCCCGCCGCCGCGATGGGTGGTCAGGCACAGGGAGCACATGCTGCGGTGCAGGAAGCCGCGCTGGGAGGAGGGGAAGCGCAGGGCGACGCCGACGAGCCGGTCCGCCCGCTCGGTGACCAGATAGCTGCGGTCGGGCGCGCCCGGATCGCGCCAGCCGAGGAAGTCCAGGTCCTCCCACGGCCGTTCCGCCAGGTCCCGGGGCACGGCGAGCCGCTTGGCCTCACCCTTCGAGCAGTTCACGAAAGAGCCGCGGATGTCCTGCTCGGTAAGCGGTTTCATGGAAAATCCTTCGTCGTGCGTGTACCGGACCGGGGAAGATGAGGCCCCTGACCAGCCTAGGTACCTCCAGGAAGGGCGGGCCAATGGATTTCCCGGACGGGTTCCCGACGCGTGCCCTGCGCGCCCTGCGGCATGTGGCCGCCCACGCCTGCGGCCCCCCGCTCGCCCCCGGCCCGCGCATCACCCTCAACTTCCACCCCGACCGGCTCTCGGGCGGGCTGCCGCTGCTCGACTCGCTCGCCCGCGACGGCGCCTACCACTCCCAGTTCGTCACCGGCACCAGCAACGGCGGGCTCACCGCGCACCGGGGCGGCGACCGGTGGCGCTGGGAGAGCCGGATCTTCGGCGGTGCCTACGACGACGCCGGGCCCGCGGAGCGGCCGGTGTACGGCGCGCTCGACTTCCGCCGCCAAGTGGTGGGCGCCGCCCCGCGGTTCGGCTCCTCGCACCTGCGGCTCACCGCGGCGGCCACCGCCCGTGCCACCTTCTGCTACCCGGACAGCGCCGCCGAACCCACCGACTTCGGGGTGGCCGGCGCGATGAACCTGATCGCCCTCGCCGAGGCGGACGAGCGGGACGCGCTGGACGACTACATCGAGAGCCACGTCCACGGGGGAGTGCTGCTCGACCGGGACGTGGAGGCCCTGGTCCTGGACGCGAGCTACCGCGGCACCCCCGTGGAGGCGGCGGCCCGCGGCCTGCCCTTCCCCCTGGAATGGCACCCCGGTTACGTCCTCACCGTCGACCACCTCCGCCGCCACGCCGACTACCGGGGCCCCCGGTACACCGCCCTCGGCGCCCGCCTCGCCTCCGGCGGCGTCCTGACCCCCCGCCACCTCGGCGACGCCGCGCGCACCGGCCGCCACGATCTCCAGCACCTGAAGATGATCTGGCACACCCTGGCCCGCTTCGGCGCCCCGGCGGGCGCGGGCACGGCAGCCGTCGAGCACGTGTGCGCGGCGGACCGGGCCTCCGATTGCGCCCCGGCGTGACGGGCACACCAGCCTCCTGCTTAACTCACAGCATGAACTAAGGGTTGGTGGAAAGTCGCGTTCCGGTCGCCCGAAGGAGTATGTTGCAGGTCGGGCATGGTTCGTGAAGGGAGCCGCATGGCGGGGCGGAACGGGCGCACGGTACGTGACCTTCGGCGGGGCAACCGTACCGCCGTGTTGCAGCGGCTGTACTTCGACGGCCCGTTGAGCCGCTTCGAGCTGGGCCCGGCCACCGGTCTCAGCTCCGGCTCGGTCAGCAATGTCGTCGCCGACCTGGTCGCCGACGGACTGGTCGAGGAGGCCGGCAGCGTCGACTCCGACGGTGGCCGCCCCCGCACCCTGCTGCGCGTCGCCCCGGACAGCGGACAGATGATCGGCGTCGACGTCGGCGAAACCCGCGTCCGCGTCGAGCTGTTCGACCTGGCCCTGACCGAACTGGCCCGTACCGAACGCCCGCTGACCCCCCAGCGCTACGACGCCGACGTCATCGCCGGCCACATCCGTGAGGGCGTCGCCGAGGTGCTGGACGCGCGAGGCGCCGTACCCGAACGGCTGCTCGGCATCGGCGTCGGCGTCCCCGGCATCGTCGAGCACACCGCCGACCGGGGTGCCGTCGTGCACGGGCAGACCATCGGCTGGGACGCGGTCCCGCTGGAGCGGCTGCTCCGGTCCGCGTCCGAACTGCCGGAGACGGTGCGGTACTTCATCGACAACGGGGCCAAGACGCTGGGCCAGGCCGAGATGTGGTTCGGCGCGGGCCGGGGCGCCCGCAACGCCGTCGTCGTGCTGTTCGGATCCGGTGTCGGTGCCTGTCTGGTGACCCCCGAGGTGGAGCGCGGGCGGGCCGTCGAGTGGGGTCATCTGACGGTACGGGTGCGCGGACGCCGCTGCCGCTGCGGCGCTCCGGGCTGCCTGGAGGCGTACGCGGGAGCCGAGTCGCTGCTCGCCCGCTGGCGTGAGGCGGGCGGGCGGCCGCCGGCCGGGGCCGACGAGGAGACCGCGCTCACCGCCATGCTCGCGGCCGCCTATCCGGTGGCGGGCGGCACGGCGGACCCGGTGGCGCTGGCCGTCCTGGAGGAGACCGCCGAGTACCTGGGGGCGGGCCTGTCCGACCTGATCAACCTCTTCCAGCCCGAGCGGATCATCGTCGGCGGCTGGGCCGGGCTCCAGCTCGGCACCCGGTTCCTGCCCGCCGTGCGCCGGCACGCGTCGACGTACGCCCTGCGCCACCCCGCCGACAAGGTCACCATCGAACTCGGCCTGCTCGGACCGGACGCCGTGACCGTCGGCGCCGCGATCCTTCCGCTGGCCGACTTCTTCACCAGCGGCGGCCACCGCCCCGCCCCGGCCCCCGAGAGCCCGCTCCCCGCCTGGCGGACGGCCCTGCGGGAGCGGACGCCGGGCGCCTGACGGGTCGTCAGGACCCAGCCTACGGGCGTCAGTCCCGGGGCAGGGTGCGCCCGAGGAGGGGAATCAGCCGGTCCCAGTGGCGCCGGAAGGCGGCGGGGTCGAAGGCGTCCGTGTCCGCCATGGTGAAGCCGTGGATGGTGCCGGGGTAGACCTCGGTGCTGTGGCCGACCCCGGCGGCCTCGAACGCCTCGTCGATCGTGGCGATGGCCTCGGGCGTCATGTCCTTCTCGGCGAGGCCGAGATGCACCTCGGCGGCGAGGTGTTCCGGGATGAGGCGGTGCGGGCTGTCGGGTTCCTCGGTGACCAGGAAGCCGGGGTGGAAACCGGCGACCGCGGCCACCCGGCCGGGATGGGCCGTCGCGGTGCGCATGGCCAGGACGGCGCCCATGCAGTAGCCGATCGCGGCGAGCGGCCCGGCGGCGACCTCGGGCCGGCCGTTCAGGAACGCCAGGTAGGCGTCGGCGTCGCGCAGGACGCGGTCGGTGGTGTGCGCCTGGGCCAACGGCATGAGCTGGGCGATGACCTTGGGCCGGATCTCCTCGCCGATGTGCGCGGGCAGGTCGACCACCGGTGCCGGGCCCTGCCGGTAGAAGACGTTGGGCACGAGCACGTAGTACCCGTGCCCGGCCAGTTCGCGGGCCATCTCCTCCAGCACGGGCCGCAGGCCGAAGGCGTCGGGGTACATCAGCACCGCGGGGTGGGGCCGGTCGTCGTCGGGAAAGGCGGCGAACGCGTCGGCGACGCCGTCGGGGGTGGGGATGCGCAAAGACGTGGTGGGCATGATCGCCCATCGTGGCCCGCCTCGCCGGACGGGCGCAAGGAAGGTCGACCGTGCGGGGGACGCGGGCGTTCAGGCGGGCGACTCGTCCGGGCCCGGGTGTTCGGGGTGGACGGTGCCCGTGCGGGGCGCGCCGCGGGGGCCGCTGCCGGCCTCGTCCGTGTCGGGCAGCCCCTCCCCGTCGCCCTCCTCGCTTCCCTCCTCGTCGTCCGGGGACTCGCCCGGCTTCTCGCTCGCCGGGCGGTCCGCGGGCAGGTCCCAGGGGTCGTCGGACCGGGCCAACTGGTCGGGCATGTCACGCGGGACCGGATCCGGCTCCGGCTCCGGCGCGCCCGCGGGTTCCTGTTCGCGCTGTACGGCCATGATGTCTCCGCCTTCCTCCCCTTTTTGTGCCGTGCGGTCGGATGTCGTCGTCGGTCAGCCCACCCCGTGGCCTTGCCGGTCAGCCCACCTTGTGCCCCTGCATGGGCGCGGTGTCGAGACCGCTGCCCCGCTGGAGTCCTTCCAAAAACTCCTCCAGGACCTCCGTCGCCGCCCACCGGGGCCGCCAGCCCAGCTCCTCGTGCGCGCGCGTGCAGTCCATCAGCGGCAGCCGCAGCACCGCGTCGAACAGATGCGGGGAGGCCGGCAGCAGATGCAGGCTCCAGGCCGCGGCGATGGCCGAGCGGGCGGCCGTCCGGGGCAGCCGGACCGGACGCGCGCCCAGCAGTTCGCCGAGGACGGCGGCGTCGAGCGGCGGATCGGCGGCCAGGTTGTAGGCGCCGCGCGCCGTCGCCGAGCGCACCGCGAGCCGGTAGGCCTCGGCGGCGTCGTCGGTGTGCAGGGCCTGGACGCGCAGACCGGGGATGTCCGGCAGGAACGGCAGCAGTTCGGGCCGGGCCAGCGGGCCGGGCAGGAAACGGCCGCCGAAGATCCGGCGCTGTTCGCTCGCCGACTCACGCTTGAACAGGAACGCCGGCCGCATCCGCACCACCCGCACCTCGGGGTGGTCGCGCTCGAACACGTCCAGGGTGCGCTCCAGGTACGCCTTCTCCCGGCAGTACGCGGCGTCCGGCCAGCCGTGCGTCGGCCAGGACTCGTCCACCGCGCGGTCCTTGGGGCCCGGCGAGTACGCCCCCACGGACGAGGCGTGCACCAGCACCGGCACCCGCGCCGCGGCGACCGCCTCGAACACCCGGATGCTGCCGAGCACATTGGTCCGCCAGGTGGTCGCCGGATCGTGCGTCGGCTGGAACGCCCACGCCAGGTGGACCACCGCGTCCGCGCCCGCGAACCGTTCCGCGAGGTCCGCCCCCTGCGACGCCAAATCCACGGCGGACCACTCGGTCCCCGGCGGCGACCACTCGGGCATCCGGCGCGCGAGACCCCGTACCGAGGCGACCGCGGGATCCTGGGAGAGCAGGCGCACCACGCTCGTACCGACATTGCCGGTGGCGCCCGTGACCACCACCGTGCTCCCCGCTGAGCTGCTCACCTTGGTCTCCTTCCGCCCTCGGGCCGACGGCCCGCGACCGACCGGCCGGGTACCCGGCCGACCGGGCGGCACACGCGACCGGGCACCCGGACACACGTGCTTGACGTGCCGGGTAATCGACCCCGCGGCCCGTCGCGGGCACGATCGGGATCATCGGCGGAGCACGGCCCCACGCGTCCGCCGCCGTTCGCGCGCCATCTTCGAGGAGGACCCCATGCCGTACTACGAGAGCCCCGTCGACGGCACCCGGCTGCACTACGTCGACCACGGTCCCGCCTCCGGCGCGGTCGCCGTCTTCGTCGCGAGCGCCTACCTGGGCCACGAGATGTGGGAGCACCAGATGCTGCCGCTCGCCGAGGCCGGATACCGCTGCGTGGGCCTGGACCGGCGTGGCCACGGACGCTCGGACGACGTCTGGTCGGGGTACGACCTCGACACCCTCGCCGACGACCTCCAAGGGCTGCTCGACCACCTCGACCTGCGCGCGGCCACCCTGATCGGGCACTCCGTCGGCACCGCCGAGGTGGTGCGCTGCCTGACCCGGCACGGCTCCGAGCGGGTGGCCCGGATCGCGCTGGTCTGCGGGGTCGCGCCGGGCATCATGCGCTCGCAGGGGCTGCCCGGCGGTGTGGACCCGGCCCTCGCCCGCGCCGACGAGGAGTTCTTCCGGCGTGACCGGCCGGCCTGGTTCACCCATTTCGCGGACGCGTTCTTCGCCGTCTCCAGCGCGGGCAACGAGGTCTCGGACGCCTATGTCCGCCATCTCGTCGACCGTTGCCTGGTGGCCACGCCCCGCGCCGCCACCGGCGTGCGGTCCGTCGTGACCGGCCTCGACCTCACCGCCGAGCTGCCCGCCGTGGACGTGCCCGTGCTCGTCGTGCACGGCACCCACGACACCTCCGCGCCCCTCGCCCATACGGGTGAGCGGCTGGCCCGGCTGGTGCCGGGCGCCGTCCTGAGGGTGTACGAGAACGCCGGTCACGGACTGTTCTTCACCCACGCCCGGCGGCTCACCGCGGACCTGCGGCAGTTCCTCGGCGCGGCCGCGGCGACGGCGGCCGTCACCGGGATCTGCCGGATGCTGGCCGCGGCGGGGATCGGTGGATAGGGCCGCCCGTCGGTCGGATGCGGGGGAGCCCGGCGCGCATGAGGAAGCCCCGGCGGGGGGATTCACGGCCGGGGCGGCTTGGAAGTGGGTGCGGACGGCGGTCGCCTCTCGGCGAAAGGCTCCACAGGGCTTCAGCCGAACGATCGTCCCTGTGGGCAAAAGGTGAGGCCCAGGGACACTGTCCCGTCCGTACCCACGGCTGGTTCAACGGTCGACCGGCATCTCCTGTTCCGCCCCCCGCCCGTGACCTGCGCCACACCTGGGACGCTCAGCCCAGCGGGGTCTCGCCGAGGCGGGCGAGCAGATCGGCGGGGTCCGCGTAGACGGCCTCCGCGCCGGCCTCCGTCAGATCGGCCCGCGGGATCCCGCCGCACAGCACGCCCAGGCAGCGCACCCCGGCCTTCGCGCCGGCCCGCATGTCCCACACCGTGTCCCCGACGAACACCGCCCGCTCGGCCGGCACCCCGGCCAGCTCCAGCGCGTGCTCCACCGGCTCCGGGGCGGGCTTGCCCTCCTGCACGTCGTCGCTGCTGGCGGTGGCCTTGATCGCGTCGTCCGCGTCGATCGCCCGGCGCAGCGCGCCCAGTTCCGGACCGCTCGCGGAGGTGGCGAGGACCACCGTCCAGCCGTCCCGGTGCAGCCGTCGCAGCAGCTCACCGGCGCCCGGCAGGGCGGGGAGCCGGTCGAAGTACTGCCCGTACAGCGCCTTGTGCGCCGCGTTGAGCTGCGCGTCCTGCTCCCGGTCGCGTTCCTCGCCCAGCAGGTGGGCGATCAGGTCCGAGGAGCCCAGCCCGACGGCCCGGTGCACGGCGTGCATGGGCACGGTGTGACCGGCCTGCCGGAACGCCTCCCACCAGGTGACTACGTGCAGATGATTGGTGTCGACGAGGGTTCCGTCGACGTCGAAGACGGCGGCGCGCTGCTCCATCCGGGCCTCTCTCTCACTCGTGCGCTCCTGCTCCGGGTACCACGTCAGGCGCCCGCCACGCGCGCCGGTACCCGCCCCTCGCGCGTCCAGTCCAGCAGCTCGTCCGCGGTCCAGGTGGTGACCACCCGCTCGGCCGGCACCCCGCACTCCTCGGCGCGGGCACAGCCCAGGATCTGCCAGTCCAGCTGACCGGGCGCGTGCGCGTCGGTGTCGATGGCGAAGAGGGTGCCCGCAGCCACGGCCCGGCGCAGCAGCCGGCGGGGCGGGTCCAGCCGTTCCGGGCGGCTGTTGATCTCCACCGCGGTGCCGGAGTCGGCGCAGGCGGCGAACACCTCGTCCGCGTCGAACTGCGACTCCGGGCGGCCCCGGCCGGTGACCAGGCGCCCGGTGCAGTGCCCGAGGACGTCGGCGTGCGGGTCGCGCACGGCGGCCACCATGCGGCGGGTCATGGCGCGGGCGTCCATCCGCAGCTTGGAGTGCACGGACACGACGACCAGGTCGAGCCGTTCCAGCAGCTCCGGTTCCTGGTCCAGGGAGCCGTCGTCGAGGATGTCGCACTCGATGCCGGTGAGCAGCCGGAACGGCGCCCAGCGCGCGTTCAGCTCCGCGACCGCGTCCAGTTGCTCGCGCAGCCGCTCGGGGGAGAGACCGCGGGCCACGGTCAGCCGGGGCGAATGGTCGGTCAGGACGGTCCACTCGTGGCCGAGCTCGGCCGCCGCCCGACCCATCTCCTCGATCGGGCTGCCCCCGTCGGACCAGTCCGAGTGGGTGTGGCAGTCCCCCCGCAGCAGCGCCCGGAGCGCGGCTCCGGGCCCCGCACGGGCGGTGTCCTCGCGCTCCGCCTCCAGCTTGCGCAGATACCCCGGCACCTGGCCGTCCAGCGCCTCGCGTACCACCTGCGCCGTCTTCGGCCCGACCCCCTTCAGTGCCTCCAGGGTTCCGTCCGCCGCCCGCGCGGCCACCTCGCCGGGCGGCAGCGCGTCCACCGCGCGGGCGGCCGTGCGGAACGCCCGCACCCGGTAACTGGGCGCCAGCGCCCGCTCCAGCAGGAAGGCGATCCGCTCCAGGGCGGCGACGGGTTCCATACGACCAAGGCTCACACCGGCGCCGGTAACGGGCACGGGGAACCGCACGAACGACCACGCGCGGACGTTCCGTCCTAACCTGAATTGCATGACCGAACAAGCAGCCCCCTACATCTCCCAGCCGCGCATCATGGTGCTGGGCGTGTGCCCGGGGAAGCCGGGTGAGCCGCCCTTCCGGATCATGGAGATCGACGGCGAGGTGATCGGCGCGGCCCGGAACGTCACCGATGTGCTGGAGGTCGCCGCCGCCTACGGGATCACCATCCACGACCTCGACGATCCGGACGTGGTCCGCTGGGTCGGCGGCGACAAGTACACCTGGACGCTGCACTGAGCCGACGGCTCAGCCGACCGTCCACTTCTGGTTGGCGCCGCCCGTGCAGGTCCAGATCTGCAACCGGGTCCCGTTGGCCGAGTTGTTCCCGGTGACGTCCAGACACTTGTCCGCCTGCGGGTTGACGATGTCGTGCGCACCCGTGACGGTCCACTTCTGGTTGGCGCCGCCGGTGCAGTCCCACAGCTGGACGGTCGAACCGTCCGCCGTGCCCTGGCCCGTCACGTCGAGGCACTTGCCGAGCGCCCGTATCGTGCCGTCCGAGCCGACCGTCCAGGACTGGGCGGCGGTGCCGTTGCAGTCGTAGAGCTGGACCGGGGTGCCGTTCGCGGAGTTCGCGCCGGCCACGTCCACGCACTTGCCGGCCAGCCCCCGGATCGGCAGCCCCGCCGCGCTGTCGCTGGTCGTGACGGAGACCGAGTCCACCACCAGCTGCGCCGGGAACTGGGTGCTGCTGTCCGGGTCGCCGGGCCAGTAGCCGCCGACCGCGAGGTTCAGGATCAGGAAGAACGGCCGGTCGTTGTAGACCCAGGTCTTGCCGTTCAGGTCGGCGGGCGTGCGCCGCTCGTAGACGGTGCCGTCCACCGACCAGGTGATCGAGTTCGGCGCCCAGTCCACGGCGAAGGTGTGGAAGCCGTCCGCGAAGGCCTGGCCGTTCGGCAGGGTGTAGGCGGCGCCGATGCCGCCAGAGCCGGAGTAGCCGGGCCCGTGGATGGTGCCGTGCACGGTGGACGGCTCGAAGCCGACGTTCTCCATCACGTCGATCTCGCCCGAGTCGGGCCAGTTCACCGGCGTGCCGAGCATCCAGAACGCGGGCCACATGCCCTGCCCCCGCGGGATCTTCATCCGCGCCTCGACATGCCCGTACTGGGCGTTGAACTTCCCGGCCGTGTTCAGCCGCGCCGAGGTGTACTGGCACGTGCCGTACCAGCACTGGTATCCGGCCGGGTTCTCCTTCCTCGCCGTGATCACCAGGTGGCCCTGGCCGTCCAGGGCCGCGTTGTTCGTGCCCGAGGTGTAGTACTCCCGCTCGTGGTTGTTGACGTTGTCGCCCGTCTCCTGGGTCCACTTCGAGGAGTCGACCGGCGAGCCCGCGGGCCCGTCGAAGGTGTCCGAGAAGGTGGTCACGGCCGCGGCGGGTGCGATCCGGTCGGCGGGGTGCGCGTGCGCGGGGCCGACGGCGGCCGCGCCGACCAGCGCGGCGGACAGGGCGGCGAACAGGCATCTGCGGAGCAGACGGGGGGAGGCCATGGCTCTCCGATCGGTGGGGGGGCCTTCGGACGACCTTCGGCAGGCATGCGGGAGGCATGCGGAAGGAGTTCGGAAGGCGCTCGGATTCAGCGATGCCTCTTGATTTAAGGAGTGAGATAAGTGGGCGTCAAGAGTCTGGTCCGGACCTGCTGTTGAGGTAACGGCACGCCTCGCCGGTTTCCGTTCACGCCTCCGGGGCACTCCGCTCGCGGACCCGCGTGCCGCCGCCCCGCAAGGGTTCCGGCGGTGCTTGGATGCACCGGACGGCGAGGCGGACACACCGCCGCGAACCGGGAATCAGCCCTGGACGGGACGGAACGAGGAGGCGGTGGATGCGGCGTACGACGCCCCGCGCGGTCCTCCGCGCAGTCGGTGAACTCCTGCTGTGGTGGAGCGCGTTGGCCCTGCTCTGGCTGGTGCTGATCACCACCGTCGACACCCTGGAGCGGATCGTGGGGGCGAGCGTCGCCGCGGTCGGCGCGCTGCTGGCACGGGCCGGCCGGCGGGCGGTGAGCTGGCGGTGAACGGCTGGATCCTCGCGGCGACCGTCGAACTCGGCGGGGGAGGGGCGGCCGCCCTGTGGGGCGTGACCACCGGCCCGACCGCCCGCCGTGTCGTCGCCCAGAACCTCACCACCGCCGCCCTCTGCCCGGCCCTGCTGCTGCTCGCCCAGGGGTACGCCCGGCCCGCCTACGTCGACCTCGCCCTGCTGCTCGCTCTCCTCGGCCCCGTCGGCACCCTGGTGTTCGCCCGGCTGCTGCACGAGGAACTGGAGGGGCAGCGGCCCAGCGCCTGGGGGCTCACCTACGCGGTGGCCGCCGTGGGCGCCGTGGTGGTGATCGCGGTGTGCGCGGCCACCGGGCCCGGCCGGGCCATGGTGAAGCTGCTGGTGATCGGGGCGCTGCTGATCGGCGGCAACCTGATCGCCTCCCGCGCCCTGTCGGGTGCCTTCCGGGGGGTGCGGGGTGGCTGACCCGGCGCGCGACGGCGGCAGCGGGCGCGCGGCGACGCCGCTGCCGCGCACCGGAGGTGCCGTATGACCGATGCCCTGATCCTCGTGGCCCTGTTCCTCGTCGCCGCCGCCGCGACCGCCGCCGTCGCCCAGCGCGACCCCTCCCGGCAGGCGCTGGTGCTGTCCGTGCTCGGGGTGCTCCTCGCCGTGCTGTTCACCGTGCTCCAGGCGCCCGACGTCGGCCTGTCCCAGCTTGCCGTCGGAGCCGCCCTCACCCCGTTGCTGATCATGCTGTCGGTGCGCAAGATCCGGCGCCGCGGCCGGGACCGGGACGGCGCGCGGTGACCCCGCGGCTGCGGCTGTGGCTGCTGGCCGCGGGCGGCGCGGGCCTCGCCGCCCTGCTCGCCGCCGCCTGCCTCGACCTGCCCGGATTCGGCGGCCGCTCGCACCCCTACGGCACCCGCGCCGTGCGCGCCTCCCTCGCCCGGCACACCGCCAACACCATCGCCTCCGTCAACTTCGACCAGCGCGCCTACGACACCCTCGGCGAGATGAGCATCCTGTTCGCCGCCGTCCTCGGCTGCGTGGTGCTGCTGCGCCAGGCCCGCGACGAGCACCGCGAGCGGCCCGAGCCCGCCGAAGTGGCCCGGCCGGTTCGGCGCTACGCCCTCCTCGTCGTCCCCGTCGCCCTGGTCTGCGGCCTCTACGTCATCGCCCACGGCCAGCTCAGCCCCGGCGGCGGCTTCCAGGGTGGCGTGGTCGCCGCGACCGCCCTGCACCTGCTGTACCTGGGCGCCGACTACCGCGCGCTCGAACGCGTCCGCCCGCTCGCCGTCTTCGAGGCCACCGACGCCCTATGCGTCTGCGCCTACCTGGTGCTGGGCCTCGCCGGGATGCTGGCCGGGACCGCGTTCCTCGCCAACACACTGCTGCCGTACGGCACGTTCAACACGCTGTCCTCCGGCGGCACCGTCCCGCTGCTGAACGCGGCCGTCGGCATGGAGGTGGCGAGCGCGGTCGTCGTCCTGCTCGCCAACTTCCTCGACCAGGCCGTCGAGATCGAGGAGGAGAACGCGGGATGAGCGCCCTCATGCAGGTCCTGCCGTACCTGATCGCCGCCTATGTCTTCCTGACGGGCTGCTACGGCCTCGCCACCAGCCGCAATCTGATCCATGCCGTCGGCTGCCTCTCGGTGTGCCAGGTGTCCACTTACATCCTGCTGCTGGCCGTCGGCTACCGGTCCGGCGGCACCGCGCCCGTCTTCTCGGACATCAAGCCCGGCTCCCGGCCGCTGGTCGACCCGGTGGTGCAGGCCCTCGCCCTCACCGACATCGTGGTCGGCGCCACCGTCACCGCGCTGCTGCTCGCCCTGGTGCTCCAGATCGTCAAACGGCACGGCACCCTCGACCCCGACGAACTGCGGGAGCTGCGCGGCTGATGCACCACCTGCTCCCGCTCCTCGTCGCGGTGCCGCTGCTCGGGGCCGCCCTGCTGGCCGCCGCCGGACGCCGGCTGCCGCGCCCCGCCGCCGAGCTGACCGGCCTCGCCGCCTGCGCCGCGACGGCCGCGCTCGCCCTCGTCCTGCTGCTGGACTCCTCGCCCCCGATGGTCGAATGGGTCGGCGGCTGGCTGCCCGTCGGCGGGGAGAGCGTCGGCATCGAGGTGATCGGGGACGGCCCCTCGCTCGGCATGGCGTTGCTCGTCTCGCTGCTCACCCTCGCCGCGCTCGCCTACTCCTGGCGCTACTTCGACGAGCCGCCGCGCGGCCACGCCGGCTCGTTCCCCGCGCTGATGCTGGTCTTCCAGGGCGCCATGTGCGGATTCGCCCTCGCCGGCGACCTGTTCAACGCCTTCGTGTTCTTCGAGCTGATGAGCGTGGTGGCGTACGCGCTGACCGGCTTCCGCATCGACGAGGCCAAGGCCGTGCAGGGCGCGCTGACCTTCGGCGTCGTCAACTCGCTCGGCGCGTACGCCATGCTGACCGGCATCGGCCTGCTGTACGCCAGGACCGGCGAGTTGTCGATGGCGAAGATCGGCCGGGGCCTGGAGAGCACCGGCGGACACGGCGGCCCCGACGCGCTGGTCCTCGCCGCCTTCGTGCTGGTGCTGACCGGGCTGCTGGTGAAGGCGGCCACCGTGCCCTTCCACTTCTGGCTCCCCGACGCCCACGCGGTCGCGCCCACCCCGGTGTGCATGCTGCTGTCCGGAGTGATGGTCGAACTCGGCGTGTACGGCGTCTGGCGGGTCTACGGCACCGTCTTCGCCGGCCCCGGCGGCATCCCGGCCGCCGACCTGACCCGCGCCCTGGTCACCCTCGGCGTCCTCACCGCCGTGACCGGCGCCGTCATGTGCTGGTACCAGCGGCACATCAAACGGCTGCTCGCCTTCTCCACGATCGCGCACACCGGCCTGTTCCTGGTGGCCGTCGGCGTCCTCACCCCCGAGGGCGACGACGGCGCCGCGCTGTACATCCTCGGGCACGCCGGGGCGAAGGCCGCCCTGTTCGCCTGCGCCGGCGCGCTGCTCGACCGGTTCGGCAGCGTGGACGAGCACGAGTTGCACGGCCGGGCGCGCGAACTGCGCGCGACCGGCGTCCTGTTCGCCCTCGGCGGGCTCGCCCTCGCGGGGCTGCCGCCCTTCGGCACCGGGCTTGGCAAGGCGGTCAGCGAGGAGGCCGTCGGCGGGCCGCTGACGGTGGTGTACGTGCTCGCGTCCGCGGTCACGGCGGGCGCGGTGCTGCGGGTCGCCGCGCGGGTGTTCCTCGGCCTCGGACCGCCGCCCGAGGACACCGACGCGTACGAGACCAGCGGTTCGGCGGAGGAGCCCGAGTCGTCCGGGCTGCTCGGCCGGATCCCCGACACGATGACGACGGTCTCGGCCCTGCTCCTCGCGGCGGCGCTCGCCGTGGGCACCGTCCCCGGCTTCGGCGACCTCGTGGCCCGCTCGGTCAACGAGGCGGGCTCGGGCGGCGCCCACGCCTCGGCCGCCTGGACCCCGCACGGCGTGCTGCTCGGCCTGGTCTCCGCCGCCCTCGCCGTGGCCCTCGCCACCGCCGCCGTCACCCGCCGGCACCGCCCGGCCGTCCCCGCGTGGGTGATCCCGCTGCGACGCCTCCAGTCCGGGCACGTCGGCGACTACGTCGCCTGGCTGCTGCTGGGCACGACCATGCTGGCGGCGCTGGCCCTGCCGGGGGTGCTCGGCGGCTGACGGGCGGTCGACGGCTGACGGGCGGTCGGCGCGCCGCGGGTAATGACTCCGCTTTACCGGAGCAAATTACGTATCGTGCGATCAAAGAATTGCTCTGTTCGCGATGAGAGTTTCCTTGAAGAGGGCCCGGCACGGCGTGCCGGGCCCGCGGCGTGACCAAGACTTCCGGGCATGGCAACGAACGTTCTCGATGCGGCCGCCGTCACCGGCGCCGCCCGCCGCGCACCATGGAAAACCCCGGTGGGCGAGCCCCCGTACGCCCGTCCGGCCCTGCTGGTGCTCACCGTGCTCGCCGCCGTGCTCTATTCCTGGGGCATCACGCACAGCCAGTACCACACCTTCTACGCCGACGCGGCCCGCAGCATGACCGGCAGCTGGAAGGCGTTCTTCTACGGCTCTTTCGACCCCGCGAATTCCATCACGCTCGACAAAGCACCGGGATTCCTGTGGCCGCAGGCCCTGTCCGCGCGCCTCCTCGGCTTCCACCCCTGGACCCTGACGCTGCCCCAGGTCCTGGAGGGCGTGGCGAGCCTGCTGGTGCTGTACCGCCTGGTGCGCCGCTGGGCCGGGACGCACGCGGCGCTCCTCGCCGCCGCCGCGTTCCTGGTGACCCCGGTCGCCGTCGGCCTGTTCCGCACCTCGGTGGAGGACCCGGCGTTCACCCTGTGCCTGCTGCTGGCCGCCGAGGCCACCCAGCGTGCCGCGCGCGCGGGCCGGCTGCGCCCGCTGCTGCTGGCCGGGGTCTGGGTGGGCGCCGCCTTCCAGGCCAAGATGCTGGAGGCCTGGGCCGTGCTGCCCGCACTCGCCCTGGTGTACCTGGTCTCCGCCCCGCTCGCGCTGCGCCGCAGGATCGCCCACCTCGGCGTGGCCGCCCTGGTGACGACCGCGGTCTCGGCCTCCTGGATGCTCGCGGTGACCCTCGTGCCGGCCAAGGACCGCCCGTACGTCGACGGCACCACCAACAACTCCGCGTTCAGCATGGTCGTCGGCTACAACTTCCTGAACCGCTTCGGCTCGCTCGGCATCAGCGCGGCCTCCACCGGGAGCGTGAGCGCGACGCAGGGCGGCGGTCACCGGGGCACCGGGATGCGGGGCGTGGCCGGGCCGGGGGCCGTACGCGGCACGGCGGACACGCACGGGGCGTCCGGACGGCAGGGCGCGGAGGCGCGAGGGTCGTTCGACCGGCAGGGGGCGCCGGGGGCGTCCGGACGGCGGGGTGCCGGGGCCGGCGCCGGTGCCTCGTCCCTGGCCGCGGCGGGCGGCTTCGGCGGCGGGGAGAACGGGTGGGCGAAGATGTTCGGGACCACCCTCGCCGCCCAGACCGGCTGGTTCTACCCGTTCGCCGCGCTGGCCGTCGTCTGCGGTCTGCTCTGGCGGCGGGGACGGCCGCACACCGACACCTCGCGCGCCGGATTCCTGCTGTGGGGCACCTGGCTCGCCACGTACTTCCTGGTGTTCAGCGCCGGCAGCGTCGGCCCGCACACCTACTACATGGGCGTGATCGCGGTGCCGCTCGCCGCGCTCACCGGCGCCGGGACGGTGCTGCTGTGGCGCGCCCACCGCTCGGGAGGCCCGCGCGCCTGGGCCCTGCCGGGCGCGGTGGCGGCGACCACGGTGTGGAGCGCGTGCCTCGCCGACCGGTTCGCCGCTTCCTTCCTGCCGTGGCTGGCGCCCGCGGTCGGCGCGCTCGGCCTCGCCGCCGTCGTCCTGCTGGCCCTCACCCGGCCCGAACGGCCGCGCGGCAAAGGCCCGTTGGCGCTCGTCGGCCTCGCCGCCGCCCTGGCGGCCGTACTGCTCGCGCCGAGCGCGTGGGCGGTGCAGGTCTTCAACCCGGCGTACGGCACCTCGGGCATGGGCTCGGTGGGCCCGACGACCCCCAACCAGGCGCAGCGGAGGGGAAGTTCGGGACGGGGGGCCGCCGGTGCGCCCGCCGCCGGCCGTACGAGCGCCGCGTCCGCCTTCGCCGCACGGGCCGGCATCGCCTCCGACGGCACCCTGGCTCCCGACGAGCGCCGCCTCCTCGCCTACACCCGCGCCCACCAGGGCGGCGCACGCTACGTGTTCGCCACCACCAGCTGGAACGCGGCGTCCCCCTACATCCTGGCGGCCGGCGCCGATATCCTGCCGCTCGGCGGGTTCAGCGGCAAGGTGCCCTTCCCGGCCCAGGGCGACTTCCAGCGGCTGGTCGCCACCGGGCAGGTGCGGTACGTGCTCGCGGGCGGCCCCGCCGGTCTCGGCCCCCTCGCGGCCGGAACCGGCAACACCGCCACCGGGCCGACCATGGCGACCCGGATCACCGACTGGGTGGCGGCCACCTGCGCCAAGGTCCCGGCCTCGGCCTACGGCGGCACGGACACTCCCGCCGCGCCCGGGGCGCCCGGACGGACCGCCCGGACGCTCTACCGCTGCGGAACGGGCCAGTAGCATGAGCGCGGCAGCCCGGAATGATCATGCGAGGAGCAGACCGTGCGCGACATCGCCGTCTTCAGCGGCAGTGCCCATCTGCTGATGTGCGACGCGGCGCGGGGCGCCTCCGCCTCCCGGATCACCGTCGTCATGCCGCACTATTCCTACGCACGCTCCGACAAGAAGGACGCGCCCCGCATCTCCATCGGCGGCCGGCTCGTGGCCGACCTGATGGTGGCCGCGGATCAGCTCCACCAGGTGCTCCTGCACCGGTTTGACCAGCGGCTGGATCAGGAAGACGTCCCGACGCCGTCCTCGAAGCCGTTCCGCCCGAAGATCCGCAGGGGCACCACGGTGGTCTCCCCGGACCTCGGCGACGCCAAGGAGGCCGCCGCCTTCGCCCGCCGCATCGGCGCGCAGGTGGCGGCCGGCGCCAAGCAGCGCTACGCGGACGACCGGGTGACCATCAGCTCCGTCATCGGCGAGATCGCCGGGCGGGACGTCATCGTGCTGGACGACGAGATCGCCAAGGGCAGCACGGTGCTCGAACTCCTGGACAGGCTACGCGAGTTGGGGCCGCGCTCGATCCGGGTGGCGTGCACGCACGGGCTGTTCGTGGCCGGTGCGCTCAGGCGGATCGGCGAGCAGCCGGACGTGCTGGAGATCGTCTGCACCAACACCGTGCCGATCCCCGCCGACGAACAGACCGGCAAACTGCGCGTCCTGTCCATCGCCCCCGGCTCTCGCCGAGGCGATGCGGCGCATCCATGACGGGGAGTCCGTCAGCGCCCTGTTCGGAGAGAGCTGAGCCGCTCCCGGAGAAGCTCTCGTCACCGCGAACCGGACGCCGCGCCGGCTGCCGCCAGGGCCGCGTCCGCCGTGGCGTGCGGCGGCAGCAGCCGGGACAGGCCCGTCTCCCGCAGCACGCGCAGGGTCAACGGGTGGGTGCACGCCAGGTGCACCTGCCCGCCGTGCCCGAGGACTCGGGCCCGCGCCCGGTAGAGCAGGCGCAGCCCCGAGCAGTCGAAGAACTCCACCGGCCGCAGATCGAGCACGATCCGGGCACCGGGCCGGCCGGTCACCCGGTCCAGGAGCGGACGGATCTCCGCCGCCGCGACGAGGTCGATCTCGCCCCGGAACTCCAGGACGGTATGCGCCCGGTATGTGTACACGCGCAGATGCCGGGTGAGGGACACTGGTTCCCGTCGCACCTCGGCACCACCTCCCACCCGCGCCCGGACGTCGGATCTCCGACCGTCAAGTTACCCACGATGGAAGGAATTTGAGCATGTTCGATTGACATATGTCTTCGGATTTGGCGCGTGTCCGCGGGCCGTTCAGTCGACCAGCAGCACCAGCTTCCCCGTGGTGTGCCCGGTCTCCCCGTGTTCGTGCGCCTTCGCGGCATCGGCCAGCGGGTACGTCCCGGCGATCGTCGCCCTGAGCTTCCCCGACTCCACCAGTTCCGCCACCGACCGCATTCCGGCCCGGTCGGCGTCCACCAGCATCCGTACCGCCCGTACGCCGAGCCGCTCGGCCTCGTCGTACAGTTCGCGGGAGCCCGTCGGCAGGGTCGACACCAGGATGCCGCCCGGCCGCAGCACCCGCAGGGAGTGCAGGGCCGTCTCGCCGCCGATGGTGTCCAGGACGACGTCCACGTCCCGGACCGCCCGGGCGACATCGGTGGAGCGGTAGTCGACCGGCTCGTCCACGCCGATCTCGCGCAGGAAGCCGTGCTTGGCCGCGCTCGCCGTGCCGATCACGTACGCGCCGTGCGCCTTGGCGATCTGCACGGCCACATGGCCGACCCCGCCCGCCGCCGCGTGGATCAGCACCCGCTGCCCCTGCCGTAGGCCGGCCCGCTCGGTCAGCGCCTGCCAGGCGGTCAGCGACACCAACGGCAGCGCGCCCGCCTGGGTGTGGTCGACCGAGGCGGGTTTGTGCCACAGGGCGCGGGCGGGGGCGATCACGTACTCGGCGTGCGAGCCGTGCCCGAAGGGGTAGGGCAGCATGCCGAACACCTCGTCGCCGGGCCGGAACTCGGCCACGCCGACCCCGGTTCCGGCGACCTCCCCGGAGACGTCCCAGCCGAGCACGAACGGGGGCTCGCCGAGGAACCCGCCGGTGGCCCGGTGCTTCCAGTCGGTGGGGTTCACACCGGCGGCCCGCACCCGGACCAGCACCTCGTTCGGCCGCGGCTCGGGCCGCTCCAGCCGTACTTCCCGCAGCACCTCGGGACCGCCGAGGACGTCCTGGCCGATGGCTCGCATGGTGGTCACATGCCCATGATCCCCCAGCTCGCCCCGGCGCGCCCGGCGGCGGACCGGCACCATGACGGGGCCCCACCGTCCGGGGCGGCCCCCGGCGTCCAGGAGCCGTACGGGCCGGTGAGCGAGATGGGGCGGGATACGAGCGTGAGGCGCGGTGGTGGCGGCCGTGACGGTGACGGGATGCGGTGGGAGCGGCACACGTGTGCCGCGGGCGGTCTCCTTCGGACTTGGGCCGGCCGGACCTGCCCGCCTCCGGCTGCCGGGTGGAGCGCCGGGAGACCGGCCGGGTGCCGTGCCCCCGGCCCCCATTCGTACACCGCGCGGGGCGGCGGCCCGGCCCCGCCTGAAGCCCGGCGGCGCCTGCGACTGAGGCGCGGGCCCGGGGGCGTCCGGGCGCCGTCCCAAGACGCGCCGCCGAACCTCGTGCGCGTGCCCGGCCCCGGCCGCCACACTGGAGCGCATCCGCGTCCCGGAGCGCACGCACAGGAGGCCGAACACGATGACCCCGCCGCCCGCCCGCACCGCCGAGCAGCGCAAGAAGGACACCCTGCACCGGCTGGACCACGACGAGGACGCCTGGGTGGCCACGGCCGGCCCCGACGGCGGTGCCCCCTACCTGGTGCCGCTGTCGTTCGTCTGGGACGGCGCCCTGCTGCTGCTCGCCACTCCGGCGGACAGCCCCACGGGCCGCAACCTGGTCGACAGCGGCCGGGTCCGGCTCGGCGTCGGATCGACCCGTGACGTCGTCCTCGTGGACGGCAGTGTGCAGGCGGTGACGCCGGAGGAGCTGCCGGAGGAGGACGCCGAGGTCTTCGCCGGCAAGACCGGCTTCGACCCCCGGCGGCTCGCCACCCGCTATCTGTACTTCCGGGTCGTCCCCGAGCGGATCCAGGCGTGGCGCGAGGCGAACGAACTGCCCGGCCGGGACCTGATGCGCGACGGGCGCTGGCTGCTACCGGACTGAGGCTGGGCGGCCGTCCTCAGCGACGGCCGCGCTTGCCGCCCTTCGCCGCCCTGTCTTCCTCGTCGTCCTTGTCCTCGGCCACCGGCCACACCCCCGTGGAGCGCGCGATGGCCTTGGCGCCGGTGCGGTCCACGGCACTGCGCACCACCGCGAAGATCGCGCCCTGGATGGCGGCGGCCAGCAGGATGTCGCGCAGCCGGCGGTCCTCGTCCAGGGCGGTGGGCGCGTCGTCCTCGTGCCGTATCGCCTTCCACGCCTGCTTGAACGCGAGGCTGGCGACCGCGCCGCTCGCCCAGCTGAGCACGAAACCGATCGGCTGGTAGACGAAGGGGAGCTTGTTCTTCTTCGACTTGGACATGGATGACACCTTCCTCGTCAGGGCGTTCTCATACCGGGCGGCCCGCGGGCGCCACCTCTTCGCCCGGCGGCACCGGGCCCGGCGGCGTGCCGTCGCCGAACGGGCGGCCGCCCAGCTCCTCGCGGTGGTGCGGGCTCAGCCAGGACGCGAGGTCCGGGCCGAGCGGCACGATGCCGGTCGGGTTGATCCCGGTGTGCACCTGGTAGTAGTGCCGCTTGATGTGGTCGAAGTCGACCGTGTCCCCGAACCCCGGCGTCTGGAACAGGTCACGGGCGTACGCCCACAGCACCGGGTCCTCCGCCAGCTTCCAGCGGTTGCACTTGAAGTGGCCGTGGTAGACCGGGTCGAACCGGACCAGCGTGGTGAACAGCCGGATGTCCGCTTCCGTGAGGGTGTCGCCGACCAGATATCGCTGTCCGGCCAGCCGTTCGGCGATCGTTTCCAGCCGCCGGAAGACGCCCGCGCACGCCTCCTCGTACTCCTTCTGGTGAGTGGCGAACCCGGCCCGGTACACGCCGTTGTTGACGTCCTCGTACACCTCCGCCATCACCGTGTCGATCTCGTCCCGCCGGGCCGCCGGATACAGGTCGGGGGCGCCCTCGCGGTGCAGGTCCGTCCACTCGGTGGCGAGGTCCAGGGTGAGCTGCTGGTAGTCGTTGGTGACCAGCTTCCCGCTCGCCACGTCCACCACGGCGGGCACGCTCACACCGCCCGGACAGCCGGTCTCGCGGCGGTCGTACGCCTCGGCGAGGTAGCGGATGCCGAGCACCGGGTCCCGGCCGTCCGGATCCAGGGTGAACCGCCAGCTGCGGTCGTCCTGGACCGGGTCGGCGACCGCCATCGACAGCGCCTTCTCCAGCCCCAGCAGCCGGCGGGAGATCACCGCCCGGCTCGCCCAGGGGCACGCGCGCGACACCACCAGCCGGTAGCGTCCCGCCGTCACCGGCCAGCCGTCCCGCCCGTCCGCCGTGATCCGGTCCCGGAAATGGCTGCGCGACCGGCTGAACGTCCGGTGACCGTAGGCGCGGTTGCCGTCACCGCCCATGACTCCTCCTCGCCGCCGGGGCCCGGACGCTCGCCGCCGCGCCCCGGAGCACCGACTTCTCCGTCGCAGCACCGACTTCCCCGTTTCCGGGCGCCCGCACGGTGTGATTCCCCCGCCTCCGGGCAGTCGGGCCCCGTGAGCGGAACATCATCGAAGCGACAGGAGCACCAGACCGCCCCGGCGGACGCCCCCGCCGACGGGTCCACCGAACGCCGTCTCGAGGACCGCGCCCGGCGTACGCGGGCCACCGACCGCCGTACCCGCGTCACCGTCCTCGTCGCCCTCGGCGCCAATCTGCTGATCGCCGCCGCCAAGGCCGCCGGCGGTGCCCTCTCGGGCTCGCCCGCGCTGCTGTCGGAGGCCGCGCACTCGGTCGCCGACGCCTTCAACGAGGTGTTCCTGCTGGCCGCCCTGCGCCGCAGCCGCCGCCCCGCCGACGCACGGCACCCCTTCGGCTACGGCAAGGAACGCTTCTTCTGGTCCCTGCTCGCCGCCGTCGGCATCTTCGTGATGGGCGGCTGCTTCTCCTTCTTCCAGGGCTTCGAGGCGCTGCGCGAGGGCACGCAGGAGACGACCCGCGGCTATGTGGCGGGCCTGATCGTGCTGGGCGTGGCGCTGCTCGCCGAGGGCGGCTCGCTGCTGCGCGCCCTGCACCAGGTGCGCCGCCGGGGCGGCCGGGCGGCGCTGCGCGACCCGGCGCTGCGCACGGTGGTAGCCGAGGACGGCACGGCGGTGCTCGGCGTGCTGCTGGCGATCGCCGGGATGGCCCTGCACCTGGCCACCGGGCAGGTCGCCTGGGAGGCGTCCGCCTCGCTCGCCATCGGGGTCCTGCTGGTCTACGTCGCCTACCGGCTGGGCCGCGAGGCCCGCGACCAGCTCATCGGGCAGTCCGCCGACCCGGAGCTGAGCGGCCGTATCCGCGCGCTGCTGCGGGCGCAGCCGGAGATCGACAGCGTGGAGGCGCTGTTCACCATGAAACTGGGCCTCGACTCCACCCTGGTGGCCGCCCGGATCGACCTCGCCCCGGGCCTGGACAGCGAACGCGTCGAGGAGGTCGCCGACCGCATCAAGCGCTCGCTGGCCGCGATGTTCCCGGCCGCCGACCAGATCTTCCTCGACGTCACCGACGGCCCGGACGGCGAGGCACGACAGAGCCCCGCCGCGACGGGGGAACGCGGCGGGGCCTGACGGCACGACTGCCCGCCCGGAAGGCGGTTCACACCTTCCGGGCGAGGAATTCTCCGGCGGGTGGGGCCGGGCGGACCGGTCAGCTGCCCTCGGCCGGCTCCAGCACGAACACCGGGATCTCCCGGTCGGTCTTGCGCTGGTACTCCGCGTACGGCGGGAACGCGGCGACCGCCCGCTCCCACCACTCGGCCTTCTCGGCTCCGGTGACCTCACGGGCCCGCATGTCCTGCTTGACCGGCCCGTCCTGGAGTTCGACGTGCGGATCGGCCTTGATGTTGAAATACCACACCGGATGCTTGGGCGCGCCGCCCTGCGAGGCGACCACCGCGTACCTGCCGCCGTGCGCCACCCGCATCAGGGGCGTCTTGCGGATCTTCCCGCTTTTCGCGCCGCGGGTCGTCAGGACGATGACCGGCAGCCCCGTGTCGAGCAGGGTGTTGCCCTTGGTCCCGCCGGAACTCTCGTACAACTCCACCTGATCGCGCACCCACTGCTCCGGGCTCGGCTCGTACTCACCCTCGAGAGGCATGGATCCGTCCCCTTCGTCGTTCCCGCGCATGCGCGCGCACCGGTTCTCGGCACCGGCGGCCGCATGCCTCGTCCGTACGGTGCTTCCCCGCACCGCAGCGATCATTACCCCCGAGGTCATCGCGTCACCCTCACCGCTCTTGGCACAGTGGTCGCCGTCCGGGACCGACACCGACCCAGGGAGCGCCCGCCATGACGTACGACCCCACCGCCGCCACCCGCGCCACGGTCCGCGAACTGCTCGCCAGGATCGGCGCGGGCGACCCGGAGCGGATCGCCGAGCTGTACGCCGAGGACTGCGACTGGCGGCTGGACTGGCCCGAGGAGGAACACGGCCGCCCGCAGACCCCGTGGGTCCGGCACCGCGCCACCCGCGCCGATGCCGCCGACCACTTCCGGGAGCTGGCCGCCCACCACGTCCCGGAGAAGGCGGACACCGCCGTCGAGCACGTCCTGGCCGATGGCGAGGACGCGGTCGTCCTCGGCGTCATACGGCAGACGGCCGCACCGACCGGCCGCTCCTACACCGCCCGGTTCGCCCTGCACCTCACCGTCCGCGACGGCCTCGTCGTACGCCATCACGTGTACGAGGACAGCCTCGCCGTGGCCCGCGCCTTCGCCCCGTAGGAGGGGGACGCCGGGACGCGCTGAGCGGCGGTTGGGCCGTCTGGCCGGAAACGGACCCTCGCACCTTCGCGATCCGGACGGATCGGGAGGATCCTTGAAGTGGCCGAACTTGTCATCGACCCATAGGTGCCTGAGGCATCTAATGAAGATCGGCACGACGCACCTCTTCGTCTGCGAGGTCTTTCCATGACGGAACTGACGGACATCACCGGCCCGGCGACCCCGGCCGCCCCCGTCGCCTTCCCGCAGGACCGCACCTGTCCCTACCACCCGCCGACCGGATACGCGCCGCTGCGCGAGCAGCGGCCCCTGGCCCGCGTCACCCTGTACGACGGACGCGAGATCTGGATGGTCACCGGCCACGCCATCGCCCGCGCCCTGCTCGCCGACCCCCGGCTGTCCAGCGACCGCCGCCGCGCCGAGTTCCCCGCCATCTCCCCCCGTTTCGAGGGGGTCCGCGACCGCCGGGTGGCCCTGCTCGGCCAGGACGACCCCGAGCACCAGCGGCAGCGGCGGATGATGATCCCGTCGTTCACCGTCAAACGCGCCGGCGGGCTGCGGCCCGGCATCCAGCGGATCGTGGACGGACTGCTGGACGCGATGATCGAACAGGGCCCGCCCGCCGAGCTGGTATCCGCCTTCGCGCTGCCCGTGCCGTCGATGGTGATCTGCGATCTGCTCGGCGTCCCGTACGCCGACCACGAGTTCTTCGAGGAGCAGTCCCGCCGGCTGCTGCGTGGCCCCACCGCCGAGGACAGCCAGGGTGCCCGCGACCGTCTGGAGGAGTATCTCGGCGGGCTCGTCGACGCCAAGGCCCGCCAGAGCGAGCCCGGCGACGGCGTCCTCGACGACCTCGTCCACCAGCAGCTCGCGCAGGGCACCCTGGAGCGCGCCGACCTCGTCTCGCTCGCGGTGATCCTGCTGGTCGCGGGCCATGAGACCACCGCCAACATGATCTCCCTCGGCACCTTCACACTGCTCCAGAACCCCGGCCGGCTGGCCGAGCTGCGCGCCGATCCGGCGCTGCTGCCCGCGGCCGTCGAGGAGCTGATGCGGATGCTGTCCATCGCCGACGGGCTCGCGCGGGTGGCGCTGGAGGACATCGAGATCGACGGCACCACCATCCGGGCCGGCGAGGGCGTCTTCTTCTCGACCTCGGTGATCAACCGGGATCCGGGCCAGTACCCGGACCCCGACGTCCTGGACTTCCACCGGCCCACCCGGCACCACGTGGCGTTCGGGTTCGGCATCCACCAGTGCCTGGGCCAGAACCTGGCCCGCGCGGAGCTGGAGATCGCCCTCGGCACGCTGCTCGCCCGGCTGCCGGGACTGAAACTTGCGGCACCCGCCGAGGAGATCCCGTTCAAACCCGGCGACACGATCCAGGGGATGCTGGAACTCCCCGTGACCTGGTAAGAGGCTCAGCACATGCACATCGAGATCGACAAGAACGTCTGTATCGGCGCGGGCCAGTGCGCGCTGACCGCGCCGGCCGTGTTCACCCAGGACGACGACGGGTTCAGCATGCTGATCCCCGGGCGCGAGGACGGCGCGGGCGACCCGAACGTCCGCGAGGCGGCCCGCGCGTGCCCGGTGGGCGCGATCACCGTGAAGGACTCCGCCCCGGCGGAGGCACAGGCGGACTGACGGGGCCGGCGGCGCGCGCGTCAGGCGGTCGGGGCCAGCGGGCGGCGCCGCCGGCAGCCGGTGAGCCACGTCGGCGGGCCGGCGGCGCCCCGACCGGCCCTCGTGCCGACCGGCCACGTCGCTTCGCACCGGTGGGTGTCCAACTCACCGGGGCGCCGTGCGTCGGGGCAGCTGTCGTGTTGGCCAGGGTGCGTTGCCTCGTACCGGCCGTTGTGCGGGTCGGGGTGCCGTATGTCAGGCCAGCCGTCGTGCCGGCCCGGCGCCTCACCTCGGACCAGCCGTCGTACCGACGGTCGGGCGCCGCGTGCCTGACCGGCCGTCACGGGTCACAGGGGGGCGGGGACCGTCTGCCCGCCCCGGCCGGGTGGGGCGGTGTGACGGGCCACGGACTGCCCCCGTCCCCGTCACAACCGGCCGCGCCCGGACCGGCCGGGAGGCTCACTCGGCGTGCATGCTCTGCGCCATCCGTACCAGTTCGTCGCTCTCCGCCGCGTCGATCTCGACGTCCAGGACGGTGCAGACGCGCGCCAGCAGGAAGTAGAAGCCCGCGAGGACGAGGGTCTCGACGATCTGTTCCTCGGTGTAGTGGGCGCTGACGGCCGCGTACCGGGCGTCGTCCACGACCGGCGAGGCGGCCGCGGCGGCGGCGAAGCTCACCAGGGCCCGCTGGGCCGGGGTGAAGACGTCGGCGTCGTACCGGCGGGCGCGCAGGGCCGCGCGCTGGTCGTCCGTGACACCCGCGGCCCGTGAGATGGGCACGTGCTGCGCCCACTCGTACTCGGCCTCGAAAACGGTGCCGTAGGTGAGGATGAGCAGCTCGCGGTCGATCGCGTCGAGGCTGGCGTCGGCGAACAGCGCGGCGCCCAGCCGGGCGATCTGCGTGACCGACCGGGGCGCGTGCCCGAGCATCCGGTACACGTTGATGACGCGCCCCTGGCTGAGCGAGCGCAGGGATTCGGGCAGGGCCTCGGTGTCGAGGCAGGGGATGCGGGACATGAGGTCTCTCCTTGGCGGGAAGGGGCGGGGGCGTCAGGACATGCGGTCGTCGAGCCAGCGGGGCTGCGAGGAGCCGCGGGGGACCAGCAGCGGGCCGCGCCAGGCGGGCGGCGTCTCGCTCAGCGTCACCGGCGGTGCCACCAGCGAGAGTTCGCCGAGCGGGGTCGTCCGGGTGAGACGCCGGGGCCCGGGCAGTGGCGCCGCGGGCAGCAGCCGCTCGATCTGATCGCGCGTGAACGTGCCCAGCTCGTAAGCCCAGTTGGAGACACCGGCCAGGGAGACCCGGACCCGGTAACTGCCGCCCTCCCGGGCGCGGCGCAGGACCGCGCTCATGACGCTGGCGGCGACGAGATAGGCGGCCAGGTAGTCGTTGAGCATACGGCCGGGCGGCAACTGCGGGCGTCCGTCGCGCCGTTCGCTCCAGTTGACCCCGGTCAGGGCCTGGGCGTGCTGGTCGAAGCCGCCCCGCTCCTGCCAGGGGCCGCTGTGGCCGTAGGCGCGCACGGAGACTTGGATGAGGCCGGGGGCGAGCTCGGCGCACTCCTCAGGCCCGAGCCCCAGCCGGGCCATCTTGGCGGCCCGGTGGTTGTGCACGAACACGTCCGCGGTGCGCAGCAGTTCCTCGAAGGCGCGCCGACCGTCGGTGTCGGAGGCCAGGGCGAGCCGGGCCGAGCGCAGGCCGACGCCGGTCTCGTTCCAGCACAGATCGTGGTCGAAGGCGTTCGGCTCGCACACGTGCAGCACGTCGGCGCCCTGCTCGGCGAGGACCCGGCCGGCCGCGGTGCCCGCGAAGACGTGGGTGAACTGGAGGGAGCGCAGGCCGGACAGCGGCTGCGCGCCGGCCGGCAGCGGACGCGGCGGGGCGTCGCCCACGCGCTCGACGGCCACCAGCGGCTCGTCCAGCACGGCCCGGCCCTGCGGATGGGCGAGGAACTCCTCCCGGCTGCGCACGATCGCGAGGGGTACGCCACGGGCGGCCGCCTCCTCCTCCAGGTCCCAGGAGACGCGGTTCGCGACGGCGGCGCCGATGTGTCCGCGGGTGTGCGCCGTGCCGAGCATGTCGAGGAAGGCGTCGCGGGTGCTCGGATAGCAGGCGATCGGGATGGCCCAGCGGTCGTCCGCCGTGCGGTAGAGGTCCCACAGCGCGGGGGCGAGACCGCCGCCGAGCCCGAGCACGCTGCCCATGTTGGAGCCGTAGCCGTTCAGCGTGTTGCCGCCGCCGAGGTAGGGCGTGAGCTGGTGCATCGCCTGGGCGAGGTCCAGCCCGAGGCGCTGCGGGCGGCCCGTCGCGCGCTGCCAGATCTGTGCCGCGCCGACGGCGGCGGACAGCAGGGCGATGCCCATGGCCGAGCCCAGCCGGATGGTCGACGGCACCAGCGGATCCTGTCCGCGCACGACGAGTTCGCTGACCGCGTCGTCACGCGACAGGCCGAGCGTCTTCAGGGTCCTGTCTAATTCACCGATCAGATCGAATTCGTTTTCTTCCATGCCCGGAAACATAGCACCGACAGGATGGCCGTAAACCGGCCGGACGCTATCATCAGCCGGCTATCAGTTCACTATCAGGAAGGGCTGGTTCGGTTGTTCTGCAGCAGTCGATTCATAGAGAGGCGGTGACGTGGATGTCGCATGATTTTCCCCCCGTGGAGGAGCTCGATCACCTGCCGGAGCACGAGCGCCGGGAACTCATCGAGGACCTGGTGGTGGCGGAGTTCAAGAGTGCCCTTTTCATGACCGACCGTGAGGAGTTCGCCCTGGACGTGGGCTTCTTCGACCTGGGACTCACCTCGCTGCGGCTGAGCGAGGTGAAGCTTTCCCTGGAGCGGAAACTGGGGCGGGAGATTTCGACGGCCGCCCTTTTCGGCCATCCGACCGCCGGTCAGTTGATCGACCATCTTTGCGCCTGATCTTTTTCTGACCGGAGGGAATAAATGTCGGACACATCGAATCCCGCGGCGGCCGAGCTGGCCGCCGTGCGCGCCGAACTGCGGCGTAAAGAGGAAGCGCTCGCCGCCCATGCGGAAGCGCTCGCCGCGCTGGAACGCGAGAAATACGAACCCATCGCCATCGTGGGCATGGGGCTGCGTATTCCGGGCGGGAACGACGACGTCGACACGTTCGCCGAGTTCCTGCGCGAGGGCCGCTCTGGCATCGGGCCGCTGCCGGCCGGCGAGCGCCGCCAGATGGCCCCGGACGACACGGCGGACGGCGATGTGCCGCGCGGCGGTTTCGTCCGCGACGTCGACCGCTTCGACGCCGCCTTCTTCTCGATCTCCCCCAAGGAAGCCCCCTACATCGACCCCCAGCAGCGGCTGGCCCTCCAGACCGCCTGGGAGGCGCTGGAGCACGCGGGCATCGACCCCACCTCGCTGCGGCACGGCGACGCCGGCGTGTTCATGGGCGTCACCACCCTCGACTACATCTTCGAGTCGACCGACCTCGCCCCCGCCGACCTCGACGGCTACCTCGCGCCCGGACTGAGCCACAGCGCCGTCTCGGGCCGGATGTCGTTCTTCCTCGGGCTGCGCGGGCCGTGCATGACCGTCGACACCACCTGCTCCTCCTCGCTGACGGCCACCCACCTCGCCGTGCAGGCCCTGCGCGGCGGCGAGTGCTCGATCGCGCTCAGCGGCGGCGTCAACGTCATCCACAACGCGCAGAACCACACCATCCTGAAACTGGGCGGGGTGCTGTCCGCCGACGCGCAGTGCAAGACCTTCGACGAACGTGCCGACGGCTACGCCCGCGCCGAGGGCTGTGGCGTGCTGGTCCTCAAGCGGCTCTCCGACGCGCTGCGCGACGGCGACACCGTGCACGCCCTGATCCGGGGCTCCGCGGTCGGCCAGGACGGCGAGAGCGCGGGCCTGGTGGCCCCCAACGGCGCCGCCCAGGAACAGGTCATGCGCTCCGCGCTGGCGCGCTGCCGCCTCACCCCCGGCGACATCCACTACGTCGAGGCCCACGGCACCGGCACCGCGCTCGGCGACCCCACCGAGATGGACGCCATCAGCGATGTGTTCGCGGAGTCCCACAACAAGGAACGGCCGTTGTTGGTGGGCTCGTTGAAGACCAACATCGGGCACATGGAGGGCGCCGCCGGGGCCGGCTCGCTCATCAAGGCGGTGCTCCAGCTGCGGGAGCGCACGGTCTTCCCGCACCTGAACCTCGTCGCCCCCTCCCGGCGCATCGCCTGGGACGAGGCCCCCGTCACCGTGCCGACCGAGTGCCGCCCCTGGCCCGGCACCGGCCCCGGCCGCGCGATGGTCAACGGGTTCGGGGTGACCGGCACCATCGCCTCCGTCATCCTGGAGGAGGCGCCGCCCGTGCCCGCAGGCGAGGCCCCTGCCGACGCCCGCCCGAGCGCGGTGCTCACCCTCTCCGCAAAGAGCCGCGCCTCGCTGCGCCGGCTCGCCGAACGCTACCTCGACCACCTGGAGCGCCACCCCGGAACCCCGCTCGCGGACCTGTGCCGGACCTCCAACACCGGGCGCGCGCACTTCCGTTACCGGATCGCCGAGGTGGTGGGCGAGCGGGCCGACGCCGTACGGGCCCTGGGCCGGCGGGCGGAGTCCCTGGCCGCGGGCAGCACCCGCGGCGGCGGCTCGGCGAGCGCCCCGAAGGTGGCGTTCCTCTTCTCCGGCACCGGCACCCAGTACCCCGGCATGGGCGCCGCGCTCTACCGGCAGTACCCGGCCTTCCGTGCCGCGCTGGACGAGTGCGACGCCATCCTCACCCCGCTGCTCGGCGTCCCCCTCGGCGCGTTGATCCGCGGCGAGTGCGAGCGGCCCGAGCGCATCCACGAACCCCGTTACCTCCAGCCCGCGTTGTTCAGCCTCGAATACGCCATGGCCCGGCTCTGGCTGTCCTGGGGCGTGCGCCCCTCGGTGCTGATGGGCCACAGCCTCGGCGAGTTCGCCGCCGCCGCCGTCGCCGGACTGTTCTCCCTGGAGGACGGCGCCCGCCTGGTGGCCGCCCGCGGCCGGCTGAGCGAGGCGGTGCGCAGCGAGGGCGGCATGGCCGCGGTCGGCGCGCCCGCCGCCGAGGTCGCCCCGCTGGTCGAGGACTACCCGGACCTCACCATCGGCGCCGTCAACGGCCCCGGCCAGTGCCTGCTCACGGGCGGCCACGACTCGCTCGCCGACGCGGGCCGCAGGCTGGCCGACCGAGGAGTGAAATTCACCCCGTTGAAGGGCGCAGGGCCGTACCACTCGCCGCTGATGGCCCGGATCGTGGACGAGTTCCGCGCGGTGCTCGCGGACGTCGAGTTCCGCACGCCGGGCATGGCCCTGGTGTCCAACGTGACCGGACGCGTGGCCCGCGGCCGGCAGATGGCGGACCCCGAGTACTGGATCAGGCACCTGCTCGAACCGGTGCAGTTCGAGGCCGGGGTCCAGGCGGTCGACCAGCGCGGACGGCACGTCTTCGTGGAGATCGGCCCGTCCGGCGCGCTCACCGCGCTGGCCAGGACCTCGGCCGCCGACGCCGACCACGTCTGGCTGAGCAGCACCTTCCGCGACGACCGCGACGGCGACATGATCCGCCGGTCCCTGGCCAAGGCGTACGAGGCGGGCGTGCCCGTCTCCTGGACCGGCTACCACGAGGGCGCCCCGAGCCGCCGGATCCCCCTGCCGTCGTACCCCTTCGACGGCAAGCGGTACTGGCTGCCCACCCCGCAGCGCCGCGCCGCCGAGGCCGCCTGGCAGGCCGAACGGACCGGTGGGGAACAGGGCGCGAACGGCGGCCTGTTCTACGAGCAGCACTGGATCCCCCAGACCCTGCCGGACACCCGCCGGGAAGGCCGGCGGGTCCTCGTCGCCGGGGGCACGGACCGGCTGCCGCTCGGGCTCGCCGAGGCCGCCGCCGCGCAGGGCGTCACCCTCGACGTCGTACCCGGCCACGCGGACCTCGCCGGGGCGCTGGCGGGCGAGCCGCCCACCGACGTGTGCTGGCTGTGGCGCGCCCACACCGGCGCGGAGCCGGGCGCGGCGCGGCTGCGCGCCGAGTCCGAGGCCAACTACCGAAACTTGCTCGCGGTGTTGGACACCCTGGCCGCCTCGGGCTTCGGCCGGGGGCAGCGGTTGTGGCTGGTCACCGAGGGCGCGCAGCACCTGCCCGGCGACAAGAGCACCGAACCGGCCGCCGCGGCCACCCTGTGGGGCTTCGGCCGCGCCCTGGGCGCGGAGTTCCCCGGCTACCGGGTGACCCTGGTCGACCTGGAGCCCGGAAGCGACGGCGGCGCCGGTCTGGTGGGGGAGTGGTCGGCCGCCGGGGAGAGCGAACTGGAGATCGTCCACCGCGACGGCGGGCGCTGGGTACGACGGCTGCGCACGGCCGACCCCGTGCCCGCCGACTCCCGCCCCCTCACCGTCCGCTCCGACCGCACGTATGTGGTGGCCGGTGCCACGGGCATGGTCGGACGGGCCCTCGCCCGCCGCCTCGTCGCCCTCGGCGCCCGCCATCTGGCCCTGCTGAGCCGCACCGGCGGCCCCGCCCCGGACCTCGGCGACGGCGTCACGGTCCACGTCCACGCCTGCGACCTCGGCTCCGCGCCGGACCTGGCCCGCGTCCTGGCCGAACTCGCCGCGACCGCACCGCCGGTGGGCGGTGTCGTGCACGCCGCGCAGGAGGCCGCGCGGGACCTGCCGCTCGCCCAGCAGACCTGGGGGAACCTGGACGCCACCTTCCGGGCGAAGGTCTACGGCGCCTGGCTGCTGCACGAGGCCACCGCCGGCCTGCCCGAGCTGGACTTCTTCCTCGGCTGCTCCACGGCCGGTGCCCTGTTCGGCGCCGCCACCCAGACCGGCGCCGGCGCGGGCGCCGCCTTCCTCGACCATCTGATGGCCCAGCGCGCCGGTGCCGGACTGCCCGCCACCGCCGTCAACTGGGGCCCGTGGGCGCCGCGCGAGCCGGGCCGGCAGCTCAGCTCCTCCCTGGTGCGCAGCTGGGAGGGCCAGGGCATCACGCTCCTGGAGGAGGACGAGGCCACCGACGCGCTGCCCACGCTGCTGGACGCCGGGCGCGCCCAGGTCCTCATGGGCCGCTGCGACTGGAAGCGGTTCGTGGCCCGCAGGGCGCCGAGCGCGCTGTTCGCGGAGCTGGTCCCGGACCGTGCCGCCGACGGCGTGCCGACCGGTGCCGACGCCCTGACCGAGGCGCCGGGGGCCGCCCGCTCGGCCGGGATCAACGCGATCGTGCGGGCCCGGCTCGCGGACGTCCTGCGCTTCGAGTCGGCCGACGACATCGAACCCGACGCCGAACTGGCCGCCCTGGGCATGGACTCGCTCAACGCGGTCGAGATCCGCAACGCGCTGGAGGCGGCCTTCCGGATCACCCTGCCCGCGTCGGTCACCTTCGACCGGCCCGGCGTGGACCTGCTCAGCGCATACATCGACGAACTGCTGTCCGGTGCCCAGGCGCCGGCGCACGAGGCGGGAACGGGAGCACACCGATGACCACAGCGACGCGACCGCGCACCCTGGGGGAAGTGATCGCCCTCCAGGCCGACCTCCGGCCCGATCAGCCGGCCGTCCTGTGCGCCGGACGGGCGCTCACCTACCGGGAGCTGGACCGGGAGAGCGCGCGCACGGCCGAGGTGCTGCGCGCGGCCGGGGTCGTACCCGGCTCGCGGGTGGGCTACCTCGGCAAGGAGGCCGTCGAGTACTGGGAGCTGGCCTTCGCCTGCGCGCGCACGGGCGCGGTCCTGGTCCCCGTCAACTGGCGGCTGACCCCGCAGGAGGTGGACCACATCCTGCGGGACTCCACCACCGAGGTGCTGCTGGTGGACGAGGAGCACCTGCCGGTGGCCACCGAGGTGCGCGAGGGGCTGCCCACGCTGCGCACCCTGCTGTGCCTGGACGCCGACGCGGCGGGCGCCGAGTCCCTGGCCGCGCGCAAGGACGCGGTGTCCGCCACCGGGGAGCCGGCACCGGCGGACGGCGAGACCCCCGTCGTTCAGATCTACACCAGCGGCACCAGCGGGCTGCCCAAGGGCGTCGTCCTGCCGCACCGCAGCTTCTTCAACGTGGCCGAGGCGATGGACGACAACGGCCTCGACTGGCTCGACTGGAAGCCCGGCGACCGCAGCCTGATCGGCCTGCCCGGCTTCCACATCGGGGGCCTGTCCTACGCGATGCAAGCGTTCAACGCCGGTGCCACCGTGGTCTCGCTGCCCGCCTTCATCAGCTCCGACGCGGTGCGCGTGATCGAGGAGGAGAAGGTCACCACCGGCATCGTGGCGCCCGCCATGCTGGAGCTGATGCTCCTCGAACCGGCGGCCGCCAGGGGCGCCCTCGGCTCGCTGCGCAAGCTCGTCTACGGCGGCTCGCCGATCGGCGAGGACCTGCTGAGCCGGGCGATCGACGTCATGGACTGCGACTTCCTCCAGATCTACGGCAGCAGCGAGACCGGTAACTTCGCCGTCTGCCTGCCGCCCGCCGACCATGTCCCCGGCGGTCCGCGGCTGCGCGCGGCGGGCCGCCCCTATCCGGGGATCGAGGTGCGCATCGAGGACCCCGAGGGCCGGGTGCTGCCCACCGGGGAGGTCGGCGAGGTCTGCGTCCGCACCCCCGCCCGGATGCTCGGCTACTGGCGGCTGCCCGAGGCCACCGAGCGCACCGTGGTGGACGGCTGGGTGCACATGGGGGACGCCGGCTACCTCGACGAGGACGGCTACCTCTACGTCCGTGACCGCGTCAACGACATGATCATCGTGGCGGGCGAGAACGTGTACCCGAAGGAGATCGAGGACGCCCTCGCCCAGCACCCCGCGGTGGCCGGAGCCGCCGTGGTGGGCCTGCCGCACGAGCGCTGGGGCGAATCCGTGCACGCACGGGTGGTCCTGGAACCGGGCGGGCAGGCGGCAGCCAGGGACCTGCACCTCTTCCTGCGCGGCCGGCTGGCCGACTTCAAGATGCCCACGTCGTACGACTTCGCCGACGCCCTGCCCCGCAACCCCAGCGGCAAGGTCCTGCGCCGGGCGGTACGCGACGAACTCCGCGCCGCCCAGGGCTGATCGCCGCCTTTCCCGTACGACATCGGCCCGCCCCCTGACCGAGGGGGCGGGCCGGTGCGGTTCAGCCGTGGAGGTGGCGGCGCAGGTAGGCGTGCCAGGTCTGTTCGAAGGTCCGGGTGAGGGCCGACTGGGGAGCGAACACGTCCCACGAGTGGTAGGCGTGGGCGTAGAGGTGCAGGTCGACCGGGACGCCGGCGGCGATCAGGCGCTGCGCGAAGGCGATGTCCTCGTCGCGGAAGACGTCGAACTGGGCGACGGCGATGAAGGTGTCCGGCAGACCGGCGACATCCGTGGCGCGGCCGGGCGCGCAGTACGGGTGCACGTCCGGCGCTCCCGCCCGCTCACCCAGCACCGCGGCCCAGGCGTACAGGTTCTCCCGGCGGTCCCACACGCCGAGGTCCACGATCTCGTGGCTGGACCGGGTCTCGTTGCGGTCGTCCAGCATCGGGTAGTTGAGCGACAGCAGCCGCGGACGGCGGTCACCGCGGTCGCGGACCATGAGCGCGGCGGCCGTGGCGACCGCCCCGCCGCCGCTCGCCCCCGCGAGCCCGATGCGGTCGGGGTCGATCCCGTGCCGGTCGGCGTGCGCGGCGAGGTACGTGTACGCCAGGTGGCCGTCCTCGGCCGCGCCCGGCGCCGGGGTGCGCGGCGCCAGCCGGTAGTCGACCGCGGCCAGTACGACGTCGAGCCGCAGGGCCAGGTCGGCGGCGTACGCGCGGGCCGTGCGGTCGTGGGCGCTGCCGAGCACCTGCCCGCCGGCGTGGAAGTACACCAGGGCCGGCCGGACCCGGCCGGTGTCGCCGGGGTGGAACAGCAGCACGTCGAGCAGGCTCCCGTCCACGCGGGCGAGGCGCAGCGTCTCGGTCTTGACGCGCGGGTCCGCGTCGGGCGCGGGGAGCCACTCCTCGGCCGCCGCCACCCGCGCGCGGCACGCCGGGATGTCGGAGAGGTCCAGCAGGGCGCCGTTCGGGGTCTTGGGCAGGGCGGCCAGCGCGGCGGCGAGTTCGGGGTCGATGTCGTAGGCCATGGTCTGTTTCCTTCCCGGAGGCGGAACGAGGGGATGAGGCCCGAGGCGGGGAACGCGGCCTGACCGGCGACACCGGCGTGCGCCGGCCGTGAACGCGCGGGCGGCACCGGGGCGTTGCCGCCGCTCGGGAACACCGAGCGCGACGCGGCCGCGGTGCCGCCCGGAGCCCTGCCCGGCCCGGCCGGGAGCGGAACGGGAAGCACCTAGCGGGTGTAGTCCCGCGGCTCGAAGACGGCGGTGCGCTCCCGGTACGCCTCGATGCTGGCGGGCCAGTTGTTGACCACACGCCCGTCGCCCGTCTTGTACCAGCTCCCGCAGCCGGCGGCGAAGGCGGTGCCCGCGAGGTCCCGCTGAAGGTCCTCGTTGTAACGCCGCTGCACCTCGGGGGCGACGTCCAGGGTGCGGGCCGGGTCGCCGTCGAGGGAGCCGAGCGCCTTGAGCACGTAGTCGATCTGGCACTCCACCATGAACAGGATCGAGTGGTGGCCCAGGTTGGTGTTCGGGCCGTAGAGCATGAACATGTTGGGGAAGCCGCTGACCGACACCCCGAGATACGCCTCGGGTCCGTCCTTCCACGCCTCGCGCAGGGTCAGCAGGTTCCGGCCGACGATCTCCGCCCCGCCGGTGCGGTCGAGCGGCTGGAAGCCGGTGGCGTGCACGATCACGTCGACCTCGTGCAGCCGTCCGTCCGCGGTCCTGATGCCCTCCGGCTCGATCCGCGTGATCGGCTCGCAGACCAGATCGACGTTCTCGCGGGAGACCGCCGGGTAGTAGTCGTCGCTGATCAGCACCCGCTTGCAGCCGAACGAGTAGTCGGGGGTGAGCCGGTCGCGCAGCCCCTCGTCGGCGACCTGCGCGGCCAGGTGCTCCCGCGCCACCCGCAGGAACTCGTCGCGCACCGGGTTGCCGTCGTCGCGCAGGCCGACGGCCCAGCCGTCGCGCTCGCGGTAGAGGCCCTCGCGCAGCTCGGCGTAGCGCTCCGGCCGGGCGAGCAGTTCGGTACGCTCGTCGTCGCTCAGCGCCTGGTCCTGGCGCGGCAGCAGGTAGTTGGCGGACCGCTGGAACACCGTCAGCCGCTCGGTGTCCGGCGCGATGGCGGGCACCAGCTGGACCGCGCTGGCCGCGCTGCCGATGCAGGCGACCCGCTTGCCCGTCAGATCCAGGTCCCCGGGCCAGCGGGCCGTGTGCACCTGGGTGCCGGCGAAGCGCTCCGCCCCCTCGATGCCCGCCCAGGCCGGCAGGTTGAGCTGGCCCCACGCGGTGATCAGCACACGGGCCCGCATCTGTTCGCCGCGGGCGGTGCGCAGCAGCCAGCGGCCGTCCTCGTCGGACCAGGTGGCGTGGGTGACCTCGGTGCCGCAGCGGATGTGCCCCGTCAGGTCCTGGCTCTCGGCGAACCGTTCGAGGTTGTGCAGGATCTCCGGCTGCCCGGCGTAGGTGCGGCTCCAGTCGGGCTGCTCGCCGAAGGAGTACCAGTACAGGTGGGACTGCACGTCGCAGGCCGCGCCGGGGTACGTGTTGTCGCGCCAGGTCCCGCCGATCGAGGCGGCCTTCTCCAGCACCGTGAACGCCTGCCGGCCGGCCTCCTTGAGACGGGCGGCCATGCCGAGGCCCGACATCCCGGCGCCGATGATGACGATCTCGAAGTCCTCGTCCATAGTCATCCCCTTCGTAGTGCCTCTTCCGCGCTCCACCCTGACGAGGGGCGCTGATCGACGGCTGAAGAACGACTGATGGAGCGGTAGGAGTATTTGCTGCGAGAAATTGCAATGGAAAAGAGTATAGAGAATTAACCCTCGCCGACGCGGAAAAGAAGGGCGCCGTCGAACGCTTTGACAGCGCTCTCTCCGACCTTCCGCCGACTTTCTGTGCGGGGTATGCGCGGGGAATAGTCTGGCGCGGTGCGCTGACACGGAGCTGACGCGGCACCGACTCGTCGGATCCGGCCCGGAAGGGGAATGCGGAACGAGGCTGCGGCAGCACGCCCCCGGCGGTTTCCGGGCGTACTGCCGCAGCCTCGTCGCAGTGGTGGGCGCGGCGTGCGGACGGCGCCGCTAGGCGGGCACGGCGGCGTCCAGCGAGGGTGCCTGGTTGAGGATCTGCTGGAGGCGCTGGCGCAGCTTGAGCGAGGGCTCCATGCCCAGTTCGCTCGCCAGCCGGTGCCGCGTGCTGTTGTAGGTCTCCACCGCCTCGGCCTGCCGCCCGGTCCGGTACAGGGCCAGCATGAGCATCTCCGTCAGCCGCTCCCGCCAGGGGTGGATGGTGCGCATGCGCTTGAGCTCACTGATGCTGTGCACGGGGTCCGCCAGCTGTATCTCCAGCCACAGCTTGTCCTCGACCGCGCACAGCTGCTCCTCCTCCAGGGCCAGCGCCACGCTCTGCGACATGGGGCCCTGGGCGACGTCCTGGAAGGGCGCGCCGCGCCACAGTGCCAGCGCCTCGCCGAGCAGCCGGTGTGCCTGCTCGGGGGCGTGCCGGGCACAGGTGCGGGCCTGGCCGACCAGCCGCCGGAAGGCCGCCGCGTCCGTCTCCTCGCCGCCCAGCTCCAGCACGTACCCCGACGAGCGCGTGAGCAGCTCGGGCGCCCGCCCGTCCGGGTCCGCCAGTTGCTGGAGGGTCCGGCGTAACCGGTAGACGTGCGCCTGGAGCGAGTTCTCGAAGGTGGGCGGGGGGTTCTCCCCCCACAGCTCGGTGTACAGCTGCTCGGCGGCCAGCGGCCGGCCGGGGCTCACCAGCAGCGCCGCCAGCAGAGTGCGCTGCCGGTTGCCGCCCACGGTGTGCGTACGGCCGCCGGTGCGCACCTCCAGGGGGCCCAGGAACGCGCACACCGGACGGGTCTGGACTTCGCTGTGCGCCGAAGGCCCGGAAGGCAGTCTCCGGTCGTTGTTCGGATGGGCTCCCTCGAACTGCGAATAGCTGATCACTTTGTCCTCCTGCCGTGCCGTACGCGGTTCCTTTAATTGACTCCAGTAATCTTCGCAGCCGCAAGTATCGACAAGGGGATGCCGTCACTTCCAGGCCAGTGCGTGCCCATTGCAACAATGCTGAATTCTGCCGGTGATGTAGGGGCGAACGGGTTCATACTGGACATACGTATTGCGCGTTCCCTACGCTCGGCTGCCGATTATCGAGCCCAGCCACGGCCGGTTAAGGCGCCGGGCCGGCGGATTTTTCCGCACCGCGCTCTCTTTCATCACGCGATCAGGAACCTGTCAGGTGCGGTTGCTTGGATCGCGGGTACCGCCGACCGCGACCGGAGAACGACCGGAGAAAGAGGTGCCTGATGGGGGCCGTCCGTGAGCCGCTGCGCGTGGGGGTCCTGTTGCCGACCCGCGAGCAGGCGATCCTCGGCGAGCACAGCGCCTCCTCCCTGCTGGACTTCGCGCGGCGCGCCGAACAGCTCGGCTTCGACTCCCTGTGGACGGGCGACTCGCTCACCGCCCGCCCACGGCTCGACCCCCTGGTGGTGCTGTCCGCGGTGGGCGCGGTGACCCGCCGGGTGCTGCTGGGCACCGCGGCCATGGCGCCGGCGCTGCGGCACCCGCTCACGGCCGCGAGCATGGTCAGCAGCCTGGACCACGTCAGCTCCGGCCGACTCGTCCTCGGGGTCGGGTCCGGCTTCCCGGTGCCGGACACCGACGGGGAACCGGCCGTCGAAGGCGACCCGCCGGCCGTCCGGGCCGGCACCCTCGACGAGGTCACCGCGCTGTGGCGGACGGCCTGGAGCAGCACCCGGCCCGGCGCGCCCAACCACTTCGCGGGCCGGCACTGGCAGGCGGAGGGCCTGGACCGGCTGATCTGCCCGGCCGCGCCCGACGGGCCCCCACTGTGGCTCGCCACCGGCGCCGACAACGCCCGCGCGCTCGAACGGGCGGCCCGGCTCTACGACGGCTGGCTGTCCTCCCGTACCTCGGCCGAGTCCTACGCCGACGCCCGGCGCCGCCTGGAGGACCTCTGCCGGCGCGCGGGACGCCGGGCCGGCGCGGTGACCCCGGCCCTGTACCTGACGGTCACGGTCGGCCCGGACGAGCAACGCGCCAGGGTCGAGCTGGACGACTACCTCGAACACTGCTACGGGCGCGCCCTGGAGCAGATGTCGGCCCTGCGCGCCTACGCCTGGGGCCCCAGCGAGCACTGCGCCCAGCGCCTCGCCGACTATGTGCGGGCGGGCGCCCGGCACATCCTGCTGCGCATCGGATCGCTGCGGCCGGAGACACACCTGCGGGAGATCGCGGACGTCCTCGTGTCCACGGCCCGCCAGACAGATCAGGAGAGCTCATGAGCGCCACCGGCAGCACCCGGCGTGCCCGCTGGTTCACCACCGCCGGGGCCGATCCCCACGCCGACCACCAGGTGTTCCTGTTCCCGCACGCCGGCGGCACCGCCCCGGCCTACCAGGCGTGGGCCGCCACCCTGCCCTCCACCATGGACGTGCGCACCCTGCAACTGCCCGGTCGGCAGGAGAGGTTGGGCGAGGCGCCGTTCACCGATCTGGCCCCGCTGCTGGACGCGCTCCTGGAGGTCTTCGAGGCCGAACTGGACGGCCGGCCCTATCTTCTGTTCGGCCACAGCTTCGGCGCGCTGCTCGCCTACCGGCTGTCCGTGGCCGCCGCGGAGAACGGACTGCCCACCCCCGCGCTCCTCGCCACCTCGGCCTGGGCCCCGGCCCTGGAACCGGCCGCCGAACTGGACCGGGTCGCCACCATGTCGGACGCCGAACTCCTCGACAGGGTCGGCCAGTTGGGGCTGATGCCGGAGGGTACGACGCTCGACCCGGCCACCCTCGCCTCGATCATGCCCGCGCTGCGCGCCGACTTCCTGGCCGCGGGCAGCCTGCGCGAGGACGGCGAACCGGCGCCCTGCCCGGTCGCGGCCTACTGCGGCACCTCCGACCCCATCGTGGCACCCGGCGCCATGGCCGCCTGGGCGGACCACTCGGCCGACTTCCTCGGCGCGGCCGAGTTCCCCGGCGGGCACTTCTACCTCTTCGACCACACCGCGGCCCTCCAGCACAGCCTGGAGCGCCATCTGCGCCGCCTGTCCGCGCGGATCTGACGACCGGCACGACCAGGCCGCCGCGGGCACGGCCGTGCGCGGCCTGCGGTCGATACGCTCTCCGGGTGACCGAACACGCCGGGGCAGCCGGGAAGCCGTTCCTGTACGTCGTCGTCTGCGCGGCCGGTATCGCCGCCGGCGTCGAGGAGTTGATCGCCGCCGCGCGGGAGCGGGGCTGGGAGGTCGGGGTCATCGCCACGCCGGTCGCGATGGGCGGCTTCTTCGACGCTGGGGCGGTGCGGGCCCTTACCGGCCGGACCGTACGGTCCGCGTGGCGGACCCCGGCAGACCCGCGGCCGTTCCCGGCGGCGGACGCCGTGGTGGTCGCGCCCGCCACCTTCAACACCGTCAACAAGTGGGCGGCGGGCATCGCCGACACCCTCGCCGTCAGTACCCTGTGCGAGGCCGCGGGCCTCGGCGTGCCCATCGCCGTACTGCCCTGTGTGGCCGACGCGCTGGCCGCCCATCCCGCCTACCGGGACAGCCTGGTGCGGCTGCGCGGGATGGGGGTGCGCTTCGGGGACCGGTACACCGGCGAGCCGGGCCCCGACGGGCGCCGCCCGGCGTTCTGCTGGACGAGCGCCCTGGACCTGCTGGAACGCGCCTAGGCGCAGGTCAGCTTGGGCCCCTCCAGCATGCCGCCGGTGTACAGCGCCTGGCCGTCCGGCATCCAGTAGCCCAGCTTGGAGACCACCGTGGAGCAGGTGGCGCCGACGGTGACACGGACCCGCACCCGCTCCGGGTGGCCGGGCTGGAGCTCGGTCAGCGCGCAGTCCAGGGAGTACGGCAGCCGGGTCTTCGCCGGGTACTTCCCGACCAGCGGATTGACGCAGCGGGCGTCGGAGGTGGCGATCCGCACGCCGCTGCCCGCCTCGCCGATCAGTCCGAACCGGGCGCTGCCGTCGCCCTCCACGCTGTCCCGGCGCACCGTGTAGGTCAGCGTGGTCGTGGTGCCGCGGCGCAGCGTGGTCCGGTCGACGGTGATGGCGTGCGTGGGCGGCGCCTTGGGCGCGGTGAGCGTCAGGGTGGCCCGCACCTGGCCCGTGAGGTCCACGCCGGCGGGCGCGGACCGTACCCGCACGGTGGCCGTGATGTCGTACGTACCGGGCCCCGGATAGTCGCCCGAACCGGGCAGCGCGCCGCCGGCCAGGGTCTTTCCGGAGCGCTTGGCGGTCCAGCTGCCGTTGGTGCGGCAGCTGTAGCGGACGCGGGTGCCGGCGCGGCCGCAGGAGGCCGGGGCGGAGACGGCGAACTGCGGGGTGCCGCTGCCCGCACACAGGTTGACCAGCGCGTACTCCCCGTGGTCGCCGCGCAGCGTCCCGGCGACCACGCACAGGGTGGCCGGGTCCTCGGCCTTCGGGACGATGGCCTCGGCTGGGTTTCCCCAGGCCGGGGTGACGAGGGCAAGGGGCAGCAGCGCCGCCCCGGCCAGTGCTCTCAGGGTGGTCGGACGAGTCGGCACCGCGTTCCTCCCAGGGGGCGGTGGTGACCGGCCGGTCGCCGGTCGCCTGCCCATGAGGATCGTCCGACGGTACGACTTTCCATCGCCTCCCACGCCGAACGGTCACCTGGGGGCAGCAACCCTCCCCTCCCGGCGGCCCTAGCGCACCGCCCGTACGTACCCGGCGGTGCCCGGTGTGGAGACGTCACGGTCCCGGCGGACGATGCTCAGCCGCTTGCCCCAGCCGGCCAGGGCCTTGCGCAGTCCGGACGCCGTGTACTCGATGTCCACCACCCGGTCCCCGAACGCCTTCGCGTACACCCCGCACTCGTCGTACTGCCCGCACTCCTCCGCCACCGCGAAGTCCAGCCCGGCGCGGCGCCGCTGGCCGGCGAGTTCGGAGGTGTTCTTCTGCGCGATGGCCAGGTGCCGGGCGTGCGCGTGCCGGGAGAGCAGGGCGATGAACGCGGTCGCGTCCGAGGCGGTGAGCAGTCCGTGGGAGCGGGTGTAGCTGTCGTAGTTGTCCGGCTCCACGGCGTCGAAGCCCTTGCGCGCGCAGCCGTCGATCCAGTTGTTCACCCGCCGCGCCACCCGCTCGCGCTTGGCCGGGGTGCCGATGTCGAGCAGCGCCTCGTTCCAGTCCGTGTCCATGACGATCTTGCCGTGCTCGTCCCGCAGCAGCAGGTCGCGGGGCCAGGAGGCGCGTTCGGTGGGCTGGGCCTGGAAGGCGTTGACGTAGCAGATGTTGTACAGGCCCGGGGCGGGGGAGTCGGACCGGTCGCGGCTGACGATGCGGACGCCGGCCGGCGGGGGGTAGGCGCCGCCGATCTGGTAGTCGAACCCGGCGTGCCGGGGCGGCAGCCGCACCGAGAGCGGCTGCGCGCCGTCGTCCCCTCCGGTGGCGGCACAGCCCGTCAGCAGGGAGACGGCGACGGCCAGGACGACGAGTGGTGCGGCGCGGAACATGCCAGGATCAAAGCGTTGCCGCGCCGGAGCAGTCAAGCCGGTGCCCGGCCAGGTCGTAGGCTCGGCGGTGATCATCCGTCCCGAAGGCAGGAGCAGCAACGATGCAGTATGTGAAGCTCGGTTCGACGGGCCTGGACGTGTCGCGGGTCTGTCTGGGCTGCATGACCTACGGGGTGCCGGAGCGCGGCAACCACGCGTGGACCCTGGACGAGGAGGCCGCCCGTCCGCTGATCCGACAGGCGCTGGAGGCGGGCATCACCTTCTTCGACACCGCCAACGTCTACTCCGACGGCACCAGCGAGGAGATCGTCGGCCGGGCGCTCAAGGACTTCGCGCACCGTGACGACATCGTGCTCGCCACCAAGGTGCACGGCCGGATGCGGCCGGGTCCCAACGGCGCCGGGCTGTCCCGCAAGGCGATCATGACCGAGATCGACCACAGCCTGCGCCGCCTCGGCACCGACTACGTCGACCTCTACCAGATCCACCGCTACGACCACGCCACGCCCATCGAGGAGACGATGGAGGCGCTGCACGACGTGGTCAAGGCGGGCAAGGCCCGCTACATCGGGGCGAGTTCGATGTACGCGTGGGAGTTCGCCAAGGCCCAGTACACGGCGGAGCGGCACGGCTGGACGAAGTTCGTCTCCATGCAGGACCACTACAACCTGCTCTACCGCGAGGAGGAGCGGGAGATGCTGCCGCTCTGCGCCGACCAGGGCGTGGGCGTGCTGCCGTGGAGCCCGCTCGCGCGGGGCCGGCTCACCCGCGACTGGGGCACGGTCACCGAGCGCAGCGAGCACGACGACTTCGGCAGCAAGCTGTACCAGGAGGGCGACCGCGAGATCGTGGAAGCCGTCACCCGGATCGCCGCTGAACGCGGGGTGCCGCGCGCTCAGGTGGCCCTCGCCTGGCTGCTGCACCAGAGCACCGTGACCGCCCCGATCGTCGGCGCCGGAAAGCCCCGGCACATCGAGGACGCGGTCGCCGCCGTCGAACTCACGCTCAGCGGCGAGGAGATCGAGGAGCTGGAGCGGCCGTACACACCGCGGGCGATCAGCGGTCACTGAGCGCGTCGCGGGAACCGGCGCGGTGGGCCGGGCGGCGCGAACCCGTGCCGCCCGGCGCCGCGCCCAGCGATTTCCGTGCGGGGAACGGCTGTTCTCAGGGGTGGTGCGGCGGCGGGGGCGGGATCGTCGCGAGGCCCGGCGCCGGTTCGGGCCAGACCAGCAGGACCGGGCAGGGGGCGTGGTCGACGGCGAAACGGACCGCCGGGCCGAGGCTGCGCGGCCCGAGCCGGGAACGGTCCCCGTCGCGCGCCAGCACCAGCAGATCGGCGCCCTCCGCGGCGGCCACCACCTCCCGCTCGACCCGGCCCGCCCGCTCCTCGCGGACACAGGGCCGGCCGAGGCGCTCGGCCGCCGCCGCCAGCAGTTCGGCCGCCGAGGAATCGCCCAACTCCTCCAGCAGGACACCCGGATCGCGCTCCCGGTGCCCCCGGCCCAGCAGCCCCGCGAACGCGCCGTGCGCCACGCCGGGCACATCGGGCCCGCTGACGTGCAGCAGCACCACCTCGGCGGACTGCGGCGCATGGGTGCGCACGGCGTCCACACAGGCGGGCCAGGTGCCCTCGACCAGCCAGGTGATCACCCGCATCGGATCGGCCTCCCGTCAGAAAACGTGCAGCGACCCCCACAGTGCCACCACCGCGACCGCGAGGGAGGACGGCACGGCGAGCAGACCCAGCCGGGTGAACTCGCCGAGGTTCACGCCGTGCTCGTGCTGGTGCACGATCCGCCGCCACAGCAGCGTGGCCAGCGAACCGGCGTAGGTCAGGTTCGGCCCGATGTTCACCCCGAGCAGCACCGCGAGCACCGCACCGGGACCGGCCGGAGCCGCGAGCGGCAGCAGGACGAGGACGGCGGGCAGGTTGTTGACGATGTTCGCGAGGACGGCGGCCAGCGCGGCGGTCCCCAGCAGCGCGGGCAGCCCGGTGCCGCCCGGCACCACGTGCCCGAGCACATCCGCGAGCCCGTTGTCCACCACCGCGCGCACCACGATGCCCAGCGCGAGGACGAACGCGAGGAACGCCGGGGCCGCCGCCCGCACCACCGCGAGCGGGGTCGCCTCGCGGCGCAGCAGCGCCCGCCCGGCCAGCACCAGCGCCCCGGCCGCCGCCACCCAGGCGGGCTCCACACCGAAGGCCGAGGCCACCACGAACCCGGCCAGCGTGCAGGCGACGGTCACCAGCGCGAACCGGGGGAAGACGGGCGGCTCGCCCGCGTCCCGGCCCGCCGGTGCCGCCGCCGCGAGGTCACCGGCGAAGAACCGCCGGAACACCAGGTACTCGACGCCGATCGCCGCCAGCCACGGCAGCGCCATCAGCGCCGCGAACCGGGTGAAGCTCAGCCCGCTCGCCGCGAACGCCAGCAGGTTCGTCAGATTGGACACCGGCAGCAGCAGCGACGCCGTGTTCGACAGATGCGTGCAGGCGTACACATGCGGCTTGGGGCGTACGCCGGTGCGCGCGGCGGTGGCGAACACCACCGGGGTGAGCAGCACGATCGTGGCGTCCAGGCTGAGTACGGCGGTGATCGCGGAGGCGAGCACGAACACCGCCGTCAGCAAGCGCACCGGGCGCCCCGCCGCCCAGCGGGCCATCCACGCCCCGCAGGCCCGGAACAGGCCCTCCACGGCGCAGAAGTGGGCGAGCACCAGCACCGCCGCGAGGAAGCCGACCACCGGGCCGAGCTGTTCGGCCTCGGCGCGGGCGTGGTCGAGGGAGATCGCGCCGGTGCCGATCGCGATCCCTGCGGCCGGGACCGCCATCACCGCCTCCGGCCACCCGAAGGGGCGTACGACGGCGAAGACGAGCACCGCGACGAGCAGTACGGCGGCGAGTGCTTCGGCGAGCGGGCTGTTCAGGGCGGGTCCTTCCGGATGCGGTCAGGCGGTCCCGCCCATGAAAGCATCCGCACGTGACAGTGGACGCCCCGGCCGTACGGCGACGGCCGGGGCGGACGCGGTCAGGGCGCGGTGCCGGGGCTCAACACGGTCAGGAAGACGGCCGAGGAACTGCCGGAGACGGGGACCTCGCCGCCCGTCCACGTCACCTTCAGATGGTCGCGTTCATCCGGCGGGGTGATCAGCAGGGCCGCCGGACGGGCCGTCTTCGCGCCGCTGACCCCCGGATTGGAGAAGGTCAGTCCGGCCCACGCGCTCTGGCCGGGCCTGAGGGTGACCGTCTTGGACGAGCCCGACTCCCGCCCGGGGTTGGGGCCGAGCTGGCCGCCGGACGCGTTCACGAAGGCCGCGCCGGGAAAGCCGCGCACCGTGCAGGTGCGCCCCGAGATGTTGGTGAGCACCACGGGGAAGTTCTCCTGCCCGGCGCCCGGATCGTTGCGGCCCACCGAGGCGCGCAGTTCGGAGGTGTGGCAGCGGGTGCTCGCCGCGGCGGTCCGGCCGCCGCCCGAGGTGGCGGACGCCCGTGTCGCCGCCGTCGAGGGGGCGCCGGTGGGCGCGGAGGTGGCGGGGGAGGCCGTGGTCGTGGTGCCGGCGGCCGCCGGTGCGGAGCCGGCGGTCGCGGGCGCCGCCGTACCCGAGGACGTCATGGGGGCACTGCTGTGCACGGTCTGGCCGTTGCCGCAGGCGGTCAGCAGGCCCAGCACGGCGACCGAGCCCGCGAACAGGGCTCCGCGCCGCGCGGACCGGGGGGTGTACACCATGTCGCTCAACACTCCTGGTTGGTCGGGGCACGCGGCGGACGCGTGCCTACGGTGCCGAGTGCGCCGTCACCCCACTCCGATGCACGGACCGTGGGAAAAGTTCGGAACACGGGGATTCTTTTTCCCGCTTCGGGCCCGGCCCGATCCTCCCCTCACCCCTCAGCGCACCCGCAGGGAGCGCAGTACGCCATCGGTGGCGTCGCCGTCACCCCGCTGGCGTAGCTGCGCGTACACCTGGGGCTCGGTGGCGCCGCCCGCCGGGACGAGCGCGGACTCGGTGATCGAACCGCCGTCCGGACAGCCGCTCCAGGCCCGCACCAGGCCCTGCCAGTCCGCGCTGCGGAAGGCGTGGCCGCCGGCGTAGTGACAGCCGGTGTGCGTGAGCGCCTTCACCCGCGCGGTGACATCGCCGTGCGCGCTGAGCCCGACGAACACACCGTCGACCGGGGCGGCCGGATCGGGCCAGCGGGCCAGGTCGTCGGCCACCACCAGGCCCGGCTCGTCCCCCGCGCCCAGACCCAGCGCCCGCGGGTTCCAGCCGCCGTCGCGCAGCTCCCGGTCCCAGGCCGCCGGCACTTGAACGCTCACCCGGCCGCTCGCGTCCGCCACCCGCGGCCGGTCCGGGGCCCCGCCGCGGTGCGGCAGCGCGGTCACCACGGCCGCCGCCACCACGGCCGCGGCCAGCGCGGCCACGGACAGCGTCACCGCGTTCAGCCGGCCGCGGACCCGGTCGAGCCACCGCCGCTCCCGCCGCGGCGCCGCTGCCAGCCGGTCCAGCTCCGCCGCGAACTCCCGCGCCCCCGGCCAGCGCCGCGCCCGGTCCGGCTCCAGCGCCCGCAGCAGCGCCCGCGCCACCTCGTCGCCGAGGTCCGGCCGCAGCCGCGCGGGCGGCACCACCTTGCCGGGCGGCCCCGGCACGCTGCCGGTGACCAGCTCGTAGCCGACCGCGCCCAGGCTGTAGACGTCGGCCCGCTCGTCGATGCCCGCGCCCGGCTCCGCCTGCTCCGGGGGCCGGTAGCCCGCCGAGCCCGCCGCCAGGGTCAGCACCGAGCCCTGCGCCAGGCTCTTGGCGAGACCCAGATCGGCCAGCAGCACCCGCCGGGTACCGTCCGGGGCGGTGTGCAGCAGCACATTGGTCGGCTTGATGTCGCGGTGCACGATCCCCGCTTCGTGCAGCGCCGCCGCGGCCCGCGCCGCCTGCGCCGTCAGCGCCAGCGCCTCCGGCACCGGCAGCGGACCGTCCCGCAGCAGACCGGCGAGGGTGCCGCCGTCGGCGTACTCCATCACGAAGTACGGCCTGCCGTCGGGGAGTTCACCGATGTCGTAGACCTGCACCACCCGGCTGGAGCCGGCCCGGCGCAGCAGCCGCGCCTCAGACAGGAAGCGGTCACGGACGTCCAGCCGGTGCGACCAGTTCTCGGCGAGCACCTTCACCGCCACCGGTGCCTCGAGCTCCGGGTCGTGGGCGAGCCACACGGTCGCGAAGGCGCCGGTGCCCAGTGGCCGTTCGAGGCGGTAGCGGCCGATCCGCTCCAGGGAGTGCATACGACTATCATGCCTGCCCTGAGATCGACTCGAAGGGGGCTGTGACGTGCGGGACGAGGCGCCGGTGGAGGAACTCGCCCGGCACGCCGCGGCCGGGGACCCGGCGGCCCTGGAGCGGCTGCTGACCGAGCTGCGGCCCGACGTCGTACGCCGCTGCGGACGCTTCCTGCCCTGCCGGGAGGACGCCGAGGAGGCCGCGCAGGACGTGCTGCTCCAAGTGGCCCGGCACATCGGAGCGTTCGAGGGCCGCAGCCGCTTCGGCACCTGGCTGTACACCGTGGTCGCCAACTGCTGCCGGCAGAAGTACCGCGAGCTGAAGCGGCGGGCCGCCGAGCAGCCCGCCGCCATCGAGCCGGCGCACGCCGTCGACCCGCGCACCACCAGCGTCATCGCCGGCTCACGGGTGGACCTGCTGGAGGCGCTGGAGCGGCTGGAGCGGGAGCATCCGCAGCTGGTCGCGCCGCTGGTCTACCGGGACATCTGCCAGCTGGACTACGCCGAGGCCGCCGAACGCGCGGGCATCCCGCTCGGCACCTTCAAGTCCCGCCTGCACGAGGCCCGCAAGCAGGTACGGCCCTGGCTCACCGGCCTGTGACCGCGGCTAGCCTTCCTCCTCGAACAGCGGCAGCTCGGCCCAGATCGTCTTGCCGTCGGTGGTGTGCCGGCTGCCCCAGCGCTGGGTGAGCTGGGCGACCAGCAGCAGCCCCCGGCCGCCCTCGTCGAACGTCTTGGCCCGGCGCAGATGCGGGGCGGTCGGATTGGCGTCGGAGACCTCGCAGATCAGCGTGGCCGCGTCATGGATCAGCCGGAGCCGGATCGGATGGGCGCCGTAGCGGATCGCGTTGGTGACCAGCTCGCTGACCACCAGCTCCGTGGTGAACGCCGCCTCGCCGAGCCCCCAGGTGTCCAGCTGCTCCACCACCTGCTTGCGGATCGGCGCGACCAGCGCCGGGTCCGCCGGGATGTCCCAGGTCGCCACGCGGGAGGCGGGCAGGCCCTGGGTGCGGGCGAGCAGCAGCGCCACGTCGTCGGCGGCGCCGCCGCTCGGCAGCAGGGTGCGCAGGACGCGGTCGCAGGAGACGTCCAGCGAACCGGCGCCCGCGCTCAGCGCCTGGAACAGCATCGCGCGCCCGGCGTCCCCGTCCCGCTCCCGCGAGGTGACCAGACCGTCCGTGTACAGCGCGATCACGGTGCCCTCCGCCAGCTCCACCTCGGCGGACTCGAACGGCAGCCCGCCCAGGCCCAGCGGCGGCCCCGCGGGCAGCTCCAGCTCCTGCGGGCGGCCGTCCGGCGGCAGCAGCAGGGGCGGCGGATGCCCGGCGCGGGCCAGCGTGCAGCGCCGCGACACCGGGTCGTAGACCGCGTACAGACAGGTCGCGCCGACCTCGCCGGTGGCGCCGTCGCCGCCCGCCTCCTCGGCGAGCCGCACCACCAAGTCGTCCAGGTGCGTGAGCAGTTCGTCCGGTGCGAGGTCGATGTCCGCGAGGGTGCGTACGGCGGTGCGCAGCCGGCCCATGGTGGCCGAGGCCTGGATGCCGTGCCCGACCACGTCCCCGACGACCATCGCGACCCGCAGCCCCGACAGCTGGATCACGTCGAACCAGTCGCCGCCCACCCCCGCCCGCGCCGCCGGCAAATACCGGGAGGACGCCTCCAGCGCCGCCGTGCGCGGCAACGTACGGGGCAGCAGGCTGCGTTGCAGGGCGAGGGCGGTCTCCCGCTCCCGCGAGTAGCGCCGGGCGTTGTCGATGCAGACGGCGGCGCGGGTGGTGATCTCCTCGGCCAGCAGCCGGTCGTCGGAGTCGAAGCCGTCCGGGCGCCGGTGCCGGACGAAGACCGCCACCCCCAGGGTGAGTCCGCGCGCCCGCACCGGGACCGACATCGTGGAGTGGACGCCGAAGGCCCGCACCTGCCGGGTGCGGGCGCTGTTCCAGTTCATCCACGGATGCATGTCGCCCGCGGACTTCGAGGCGATGATGGTGTGGCCCGCGGTCAGCGAGTCCGCCTGCGGGGAGCCGCCCGGATAGCGTTCGGTCTGCCCCGGCTCCATCACCGCCTCCGGCACCCCGTCCAGGACGGAGCGGTGGGCGGCCCGGCGCAGCGTCACCGGGGTGGCGATGCGGGCCGGGGGCTCACCGCCGTACTCCTCGGGGTCCAGCAGGTCGATGGTGACGAAGTCGGCGAGCGCCGGCACGCACATGTCGGCCAGCTCCTGCGCCGTACGGGTGACGTCGAGGGTGGTGCCGATGCGCACGCTCGCCTCGTTGACCAGCTGGAGCCGCTGCCGCGCCCGGTGGTTGTCGCTGACGTCGTGCGCCGCCAGGCAGACGCCCCGCACCCGGCCCGCGCGGTCCCTCACCGGCGCCATCCGGGCGAGCCAGGCGTGCGCCCGGCTCTCGCCGCCCGCCCGCATGAACGTCTGCACGTCCAGCGGCCGGCCGGTGTCCAGCACCTCGCGCATGCCCCGCGCCAGCTCCTCGCTCTCCGGCCCGTCGACCAGCTCCGTGAAGCGCAGGCCCCGCGCGTGGTCCTCCGGCAGCCCGGAGACCTCGGCCATGGCGTCGTTCATCCGGCGCAGCCGCAGCTCCTCGTCGTACACCGCGGTCGCGCACGGCGACTGGACCAGGCCCGCCTCGCCCAGCGGGTCGTCCGCGGCGGGCGGCCCGGTACGGCGCACCGGGGCGACCAGCACCCACCGGTTCCCCGCGCCGTCGGCGGCCGGGCGGTAGCGGGCGAGCAGCCATACGTCGACGCTGTGGCCGTCGAGGTGGCGTACGGCGAGCGTGCCGTGCCAGCGGGAACCGCGCGGCAGGTCGGGCACGGGACCGGTGAGCAGGCCCGCGGCGGGGCGGCCCACCACCGCATCGGCCCGGTGGCCGAGCAGGCGCCGCGCGCCCTCGTTCCACTCGATCAGTGTTCCGTCGTCATCGATGACAGCCCGGGCCGTCGCCGCCTCGTCGAACGGATAGACCCGGCTCATCGTCGCCGCTCCCAAGCGCACACTCACAGTCAACAGGTGGCACCCCTCGCGACCCCAGCCTAGTGCTTCCCGCACCCCGCCGGACGCCGGGCCCCGGAAGGACGCCGGGGATCTGCCGGTCGCGGGGTCAGGTGGCGTCGGGGAAGACCGGGCCCGGTGCGAGCCGCCGGTCCGGAGCGTACGGTGCTCACCCCGTGCCGCCTTGCGCCGCCGGGCAGGGGGGCCGGCGGCGGCGCGGCCGGTGTGACCGGTGGGATGCGGGCACGGCGCTCGGCGACCGCGGGTAGCGGCCGGTACCGCACGGGATACGAGGTGACCTGCGGATATTTACGGGTGAGTACCCGAGCGGTACGGTTTGGCCATGCCAGCTCTCAACGTGGAGTTCAGTGACCGGGAACTAGAGGACCTGCGGCAGATCGCCAAGGAGCGCGGTACGTCGATGAAGGCCCTCGTCCGCGAGGCCGCCGCCGCCGACATCGCCCGGCACCGGGCGCTGAAGGAGGGCGCCGCGGCGTTCCGCAGCTTCTTCACCGCGCACGCCGAGGAGTTCGCCGCCGCGTTCCCCGAGGACGAGCCGCCCGCACGGGGCGAGGCCGCCTGAGTGATGAGGCCCGTCATCCACATCGACGTCCCGTGGCTGCTCCAGCGGCACGAAGAGGTCCTGCCCGAGCAGCCCGCGGTGGACGACTTCTCCGCGCTGATGGCCGCCGTCGCCCGGCACCGGGTCGATCCGCCCCGGCTCGGCGTGAACTCCGACCCCGCCTGGCGGGCCGCCGCCCTGCTGCACACCCTGGCCCTGCTCAAGCCGCTGCCCGCGGCCAACGCCCGCTTCGCCTGCGCCACCGCGGTCGCCTACATGTTCGTCAGCGGCGTCGGCATCGACCCGCCGTACGGCGCGCTGGTGGACCTCGCCCGCGACCTGATCTCCGGCCAGACGGACGTGTACGGCGCCGCGGACCGGCTCCGCTCCTGGCAGATCTGAACGCGGGGCGCGGCGGCGGCAGTCGGCGTCCGGGACGGTCATCTCCCGGCAGGGCGCGAGCTCGTCGTCCGTCCTCGCCGCCGCGCCGCCGCGCATCCCCTGATCCGCCGCCCGGTCGCCGGCTCCCGCGTGCGCCCTCGGGCCGACGCTCGGGACGGTGATCATCAGGTGAACACAGGGAGTCATGAAGGGGGTTCCGGGCGGCCGTGTCGGAATGTTTCCGGACGATTAAATAACCGCTGATTTTCAGCCAATTGACGACTTCCGCCGGGCCGCCGCCGCCCAGTTCCAGGCTCCCGGCGTTCGAATTCCGTGACTTCACGCCACTGCTTCAACACGAAATGTTACCGAAACCTGTGGGGTCGATGTGTGTTTCCGGCGGGGACTCGGCAGAGTGGCGCTCGCCGGTCCGACGTCCCACCGGAAACGGAACCGGCACCCGTCTAGTTCGAGCGGAAGGATGCACACCATGCGGAACACCGCGCGCTGGGCAGCGGCCCTCGGCCTCACGGCCGTCGCCGTCTGCGGACCCCTGACCGGGGCCGCCGTCGCCGCCCCGGACGCCGCCCCGGCCTCGCTCTACGCCCCATCGGCGCTGGTGCTGACCATCGGCCACGGCGGCGACGCGGCCACCGCGACCCCGGAACGCGCCGTCACCCTCACCTGCGCCCCGTCAGCCTCCGGCACCCACCCGGCCGCCGCCGAGGCGTGCGCCGAACTGCGTGGGGTGGGCGGTGACTTCACGGCCCTCAAGGCCCGCGAGGGCGTCTGGTGCAACAAGCTGTACGACCCCGTGGTCGTCACCGCCCAGGGCGTGTGGCAGGGCCAGCGGGTCTCTTACGAGCGCACGTTCGGCAACTCCTGTGAGCGGGACGCCGTCGGCGGCAGCCTCTTCGCCTTCTAGCGGGAGCTGCCCGAGGACCGGGATCGCAGGGTCTCCGTACACACCGGATCAGGACCGTGACTGGGGAGTGCGGACCTCTCGGAACGGGGAACCCGCGATCTCGCGCCGGACCGCCGGGCGAAGTGGGGTCGCCCGCCGGATCGCCGGCACACAGAGCCGCTCCCCGGACAGGCCCGTGGGGGGCCTTCCGGGGAGCGGCGAAAAACGAACGGTGCTCAGGCCTTGCGCCGGTGGCTGGTGTCGCACCAGGGGTAGCGGCGGCTGCGCCGACAGGTGCACAGAGCGACACGGAAGCGGTCGGAGGACACCGTCGTACCATCCTCCAGTTCGACCTCGACCGGACCCTCCACGAGCAGCGGCCCCCGCCGCTGCACAGTGATCCGGCGGGCCCGCTCGGCGGGCTCCTGGCCGCGGTCAGCGGGTTCGTTCGGCACGGATCACCACCAGCTCCTCCGTCTTCTCGTGCGGCGCGAGCAGCCCGCGCCGGCGCAGCCACTCCTCCCGCGAGCGCAGCACGGGCCCGAGCTCGATCCAGCGCCGCCGCACCACCGCGGCCTTCAGACCCGCGTCGCGCAGAAGTTCCAGGGTGCGGTCGGGGTCGCTCAGCGCGGACTGCACGATCAGCACCACGCCCCGCGGCGCCAGCAGCCGGGGGGCGCCCCGGCAGATCCGGTCCAGCAGCAGCCGCCCGTCGTGGCCCGCGTCCCAGGCGCGGGAGCGGCCGCGCGGCCCGCGCCCGCCGTGCGGGGCGGGGACGTAGGGCGGGTTCGCGAGGATCAGGTCGTACGACTGCCCGTGCGCGGGGGCGAAGAGGTCGCCGCGCCGGATCCGCACCGGCAGCCGGAACAGGAGCGCGTTCAGCCGGGCCGTCCACACCGCCCGCCGGGACACGTCCACGGCGGTCACCCGCGCACCCCGCCGGGCCGCCGCGAGCGCCAGCGCGCCGCTCCCGGTGCCCACGTCGAGCACCCGCGCCCCGGCCCGCACCGGCTCCTCGCGCAGGGCCTCGGCCAGCAGCGCGGTGTCGTCCTGAGGGGCGTAGACGCCCGGAAGCAGCAAAGCGATCACGTTCCGCGAGTACCCGTACATTCCCGAAATATGGGTCATGCCGCGCTCGGCTGTTCAAGAGGGACGCGCAGCGCCGAGCGGCCCGCGCGCCAGTCGGCGAGCAGCCGGCGGGCGAGCCGGTCCTCCAGGTACTCGGTCGCGTCGATGCCGAAGGCGATGTCCGCCGCCAACTCCGGTTCCTCCTCCAGCAGTCCGCCGATCACCTCGTGCCGGACCACCTGCTCGTGCACGGCGTCCGCCTCCACGTGCTCGTCGTAGAAGAACTGCGCGGCCGGTCCCGCGCCGGTGCGGCGCAGCGCCTCGGCGAGCCGCCGGGAGCCGGGGGAGGAGGTGATCTCCACCTCCGCGAAGTGGCCGACCAGGGCGCCGCGCAGGGCGCGGTGCAGGCCGAACAGGGACATCAGGTTGACGACGGCCAGCATCTCGGCCGGCGCCGCGTCCAGATAGCGGCCGTACGCGGTGTCCAGGCCCAGGTCCCGCATCAGCTCGGCGAACAGGCGCGCGTGCACTCGCTCGGCCCGGCCGCCGCCGAACTCGTCGTACTCCACCGCCGCCATCGCCGCCTTCGCCCGGCCCCACAGCCGGGGCAGCACCCAGGCGTGCGGGTCGGCCTCTTTGAGGTGGTAGAGGGAGCGCAGCGCCGCGTACTCGCGCAGGTGCCACGACTCTCCCTCGGCGCACAGGAAATGGGTGACGCCCGTGCCCTCGGCGGGTTCCACCAGGAGCGCGCCGAGCGCGTCGTCCAGGCTCTCGTGCCCCGGCGTGTCGGCGCGCAGCGCGGCCAGGAAGCGGCGCTCCAGCGCGGCCCGCACCCGCAGCAGGTCCGGGTCCCACTCGGCCTCGGCGGGCACGCCCGCGAAGCCGCGGTAGTGCAGCTCGTAGCAGAGGTACAGGGCGAGCTGCGGGTCGTCGGCGTACGGGTCCCCGCAGTCGGCGGGGTCGGGGAGCGGTCCGCTGCGGCTCAGGTGGGCGATGAGCGCGGCGGACAGCGGGCCCCGTGCGGGGGGCAGCTCGGGTCCTCGTGGGTTCATGGTGGCCAAGTACCCGGAACCTGGCAGGTCAGTGGTGCCGTCCGGGTGTCGTCCGGTCGCCGCTCGACTGCTCCTGGGCGCCGGTGTTCGGGGAGATGGCGTCCCCCGCCTCGCCGTCGCCCCGGCCCTTCTCGCCACGCAGCTCGGCCTCCTCGGCCTCGTGCAGCACTTCCTCCAGCGCCGTCTCGGGCCGCTTGCCGTGCTCGTTTCCGCCGGACATGGCGTCTCCTTCCCGTAGGTGGTCGTCCCCGTAGGGGATCGTCCTGACCCGCTCCCCGTACCCGGACCCGCCGGGATCAAGCCTGGGTCCCGGCCTGGCCGGGCACGGGCGAGGGGCCGCCGTCTCCCTGCGGACGGCGGCCCCTCCCCGGATCGGGTGGCCCCTCGGCGGCTCTGCGGGGCCGGCCGGTCTCACATGTGGACGACCGCTGCCGCGCCCGCGTCCTGCCGCGGCACGCCGGGCCGGTAGAGCAGGAAGGCGAGCACCGTGCCCGCGGCGAAGAAGCCCGCCGACCACCAGAAGGCGGTGGTGTAGCTCTCGATCGTGGCCTGCGCCTGGACCAGCTTGCTGGTGGCGTCACGGCCGCTCAGGTAGCGCGTGGCGGCGCTGGTCGCGAGGGTGTTCAGGAGGGCGGTGCCGACCGAGCCGCCCACCTGCTGCATGGCGTTGACGCTCGCGGAGGCCACGCCCGCGTCCTCGGCGGCGACCCCGCCGGTGGCCAGCTGCATGGCGGGCGGCATCACCAGGCCGAGGCCGAGGCCGGTCACGATCAGCTGCGGCAGGACGGCGCCGCTGTAGTGCGAGCCGAGACCGATGCCGGTCAGCCAGGCCATGCCGGCCATCGCGATGGCGAAGCCCAGCGGGATGACCGCCTTCGGGCCGAGGCGCGGTACCAGGAGTGTGGTGCCCAGCTGCGCGGCCACCATCAGCGCGCCGACCATCGGCAGGAACGCCACACCGGTCTTGGTGGGGCTGAAGCCGAGGTTGAGCTGGAGGTAGTAGGTGAGGAAGAGGAACACGCCGAACATGCCGGCGCCGGTGATCAGCACGGAGAGGAAGGAGGCCGCCCGGTTGCGGTCCAGGAGGATCCGCAGCGGCAGCAGCGGGTGCGCGGCGCGGGTCTGCCACCAGGTGAACGCGGTGAGCAGCAGGGCGCCGACGAGGAGGAAGCCCCAGGTCAGCGGCGAGTGCCAGTGGTGGGTCTCGGCGTTGGAGAAGCCGTAGACCACGGAGAAGAGACCGGCGGCGACCAGGACCGTGCCCGGCACGTCCAGCTTGGCGTGGCCCGCGTCGCGGTGGTTGCCGAGCAGGATCCAGCCGCCCGCGAAGGCGATGACCGCGATGGCCACGTTCACGTACAGCGTCCAGCGCCAGTCCAGGGCGTCGGTGAGCAGCCCGCCGAGCAGCAGGCCGACCGCGCCGCCGGCGCCGGCGATCGCGCCGTAGACGCTGAACGCGCGGGCCCGCTCGCGGGCGTCGGTGAAGGTGGTGTTGAGCAGCGACAGCGCGGCCGGTGCGAGCAGCGCGCCGAAGGCGCCCTGGAGGGCGCGGGCGGTGACCAGCATGGCGAAGCCGTTCGCGGCACCGCCGAGCGCGGAAGCCCCGGCGAAGCCGACGACGCCGACGAGGAAGGCGGGCTTGCGGCCGAACAGGTCGGCGATGCGGCCGCCGAGCAGGAGCAGCGAGGCGAAGGCCAGCGCGTAGGCGGTGACGATCCACTGCCGGTTGCCGTCGGAGAAGCCCAGGTCGCGCTGGGCGGATGGCAGGGCGATGTTCACGATCGTGGCATCGAGGACCACCATCAGCTGGGCGACGGCGATCACCGCGAGGATCCACCACCGCCGGGGCGAGGCGCCGTCCGGCGCTGCCGCGCCGGCCCCCGTGCGGGGCGCGTCGGACAGGGTTTTCTGGGACATGGGGAACCACTCCAGGGAAGTTGTTCACGTGCGGGTCAGGCGCTGTATATAAACGAAACGGTTTCGTACGCATCGAGCGTAGACCAGCTTCAGCGAAACGGCAACGTTTCGCTGAAGTCGGTGGGGGGGCGGCCGGCCGCCCCCGTCCGTCCCCCCGCCGCCGCCCCCCGTCCGCGCCGCTTCCACGTGCGCGGAGATCGCGGATGTGGCGCCCTGGATACACCGCGAAGGTTCGGCCCATGAGCTCGCGGACCCCGAACGCCGTCGCAGTGAGGTCGCCACCATGTCCCACGCCCCGTCCCCCGCAGGACCGTCGAACCGCGCTCGCCCGGTGACGGAGTCCGGCCCGGCGGCGGTTGTCGACGCCCGGCCCGCCGAGCGGCGGGCGCCCCGCGCCACCGCCCTGGTGACCGGCGCCTCCTCCGGTATCGGCGCCGCCGTGGCCCGCCGACTGGCCGCAGAAGGGGGCTGGCGGCTGGTGCTCAACGGCCGCGACCTCACCCGGCTGGAGCAGGTGGCCGCCGGGATGTCGGCCCTGACCGTCGCCGCCGACCTCAGCCTCCCAGGCGCCGACCGCCGGGTGACCGAGGCCGCCCTCGGCCACCTGGGCCGCGTGGACCTGCTCGTGGCGGGCGCCGGCGTCGGCTGGGCCGGTGATTTCACCGGTATGCCCCACGCCCGCATCGACGAACTGGTCGGCACCGATCTGCTGGCCACCCTGCACCTCGTACGCGGCCTGGTGCCGCACATGGTCGCGGCCGGCTCCGGGCGGATCGTGCTGCTCGGCTCCGTCGCGGGCAGCGTGGGCGTGCGCGGCGAGGCCGTCTACTCCGCGGTCAAGGCCGCCGTCGCCGCGTTCGCCGACGCGCTGCGCTACGAACTGCGCGGCACCGGCGTCGGCGTCACCCATGTGGTCCCCGGCGTGGTCGACACCCCCTTCTTCGACCGGCGCGGCGCCCCCTACCTGCGCTCCTGGCCCCGTCCGGTGCCGCCCGAGCGGGTCGCCGACGCCGTGCTCACGGCCGTACGGCGCGGCACCGACGAGGTGTACGTGCCCGGCTGGCTGCGGCTGCCCGCCCGTGTGCGCGGCGCCGCGCCGGGGCTCTACCGGCGGCTCGCCGCCCGCTTCGGGTGAGCGCCGGTGCTCGCGCTCACGGTCGCCCTGGCCCTGTGCTCCGCCCTGGCGAACGCCGCCTCCTCGGTGCTCCAGCGCCGAGCCGCCGCGGTGGACGCCCCGGCGGAGCCCGGCGGCGCGGGCGCGCTGCTGCGGGGCCTGCGCCGGCTGCTGCGGCGCCCGGACTGGCTGGCCGGGGTCGGCCTGCTGATGCTGTCCGCTCTCATGCAGGCCTGGGCGCTGGCCGTCGGCAGCCTGTCCCTGGTGCAGCCGCTGCTCGCCACCGAGCTGCTGTTCACGCTGATCGTGGGCGGCCTCGTCTTCCGGCGCCGCCCGGACCGCCGCACCTGGCTGGCGTTCGCCGCGCTCGCCGCGGGGCTGGCCGTCTTCCTGCTGTCGGCCGCGCCGCGACCGGGCCGCGACGATGCCACCTCTCGCGCGTGGCTGATGGCGGGCGGCGTGGCCTGCTGTGTCGTCGTGCTGCTGGTGCTGGCTGCCCGCACGGTACGGGGGCCCGCCCGCGCGGCGCTGCTGGGCCTCGGCTCCGCCGTGTCCTTCGCGACCACCGCGGCGCTGCTCAAGGAGACCGTGGGACGGCTGCGGCTGGGGCCCGGCGTCATGTTCTCCCACTGGTCGCCGTACGCCACCGCCGCCGTCGGGCTCGTCGCCTTCCTGCTGCTCCAGAGCGCGCTCGGCGCCGGCTCGCTGGCCGCCTCCCAGCCCGCGCTCACCCTGGGCGACGCGCTCACCAGCGTGGCGCTCGGCTGGGCACTGTTCGCGGAGTCCGTGCAGCTCGGGCTGCGGATCATCCCGGAGATCATCGGCATCGCGCTGATCGGCGCGGGCAGCGTCGGGCTGGCCAACGCGCCCTCCGTCCTGCGGGGCTGGGACACGCCCGCCGAGGCGGACGGCGCCCAGATCGGGACCGGCCGTGAATGAGCGCCCGACCGCGCGGTGGGCGCCCGCCCCGTCCGCGCGCGCCCTGCGGACGGCCGCCGCCCTGCTGCCGCTCGGCCTGGCGGGCGCCCATATCGGACCGGCCGCCACCTGGCTCCCGGCCGTACGGCTGCCGCTGTTCCCCCGGCTGGCCGGCACCGGAGCGCGCCACCATGTCGCCCTGACCTTCGACGACGGCCCCGACCCGGTCGCCACGCCCCGCTTCCTGGACGCCCTGGACGCGCTCGGCGTGCGCGCCACCTTCTTCGTGCTCGGCGAGTCCGCGGTCCGCCACCCCGCGCTGGTCGCCGAGGCCGCCCGGCGCGGCCACGAGCTGGCGGTGCACGGCTGGAGCCACGACCGGCCCTGGCGCCCCGCCCTCGCCGGCGAACGGGCGGGCGTCGCCCGCACCGCCCGCGCCGTGCACGACCTCACCGGCCGCCGCCCCCGCTGGTACCGGCCGCCCTACGGCATCCTCACCTCGTCCCGCTGGCTGGCCGCCCGGCGCGCCGGACTGCGGCCGGTGCTGTGGTCGGCCTGGGGCAAGGACTGGCGCGCGGACGCCACCGCGGAGTCGGTCCGCGCCCTGGTCACCGCGCAGCTGCGGGGCGGCGGCACGATCCTGCTGCACGACTCGGACCGGCAGTCCGCGCCCGGCTGCTGGCGCTCCGCGCTCGACGCCCTGCCCGGCATCGTCCGGGACTGCCGGGAGGCGGGGCTGACGGTGGGGCCGCTGGGGGAGCACGGGATCGGCTGAGCGGCACGGGCGTCGCTGGTCAGGAAGCCGGCGGCTCGGCGAGCCGCGCCACCGCCGCCATCGGGTCCGACCGGAACAGGGCGCGGGCCCGCGCCGCCCTCAGGGGGGCGGCCGACGGAACATCCGCCAGGGCCTTCAGCAGCGCGGGCGGGTCCGGGGCGAGGGCCGACAGGCCGAGGTCGGCCATCCGGCGGACGCCCTCCAGACCGTGGCCCGGCAGGGGACGGTAGCCGATGACCGGCAGGCCCGCCGCGAGGGCCTGCACGGCGGTCTGCCCGGCCGCGTTGTCCAGCAGGGCGTGGGACGCGCCGAACAGTCCGGGCATGTCCGCGACCCAGTCGAGGGCGAGCACACCGGGAAGGCGGCCGACCCGCTCGTACAGCCGCCGGTTACGGCCGCACAGCACCACCGGCAGGTACCCGGCGCCGGCGAGCAGCGCGGCGGTGGCGTCCGGCCGGGACGCCGCGCCCCAGGCACCCGCCGACAGCAGCACCGGCGCACGCCCCGGCGCGTGCCCGGCGAACCGCTCCCGCCAGCGCGCCGCGCCCGGCGCCGGTGCCAGGAACCCCGGTGCCACGACGGGACCGGTCGGCACGACCGGCACCCCCAGGCTCCGGTGCACCTCGCGGGCCGCCGCCTCCGTCAGGCACAGATAGCGGTCGTTGCCCGGATGCAGCCACTGCCGGTGCACGGCGAAGTCGACCAGGTAGACCGCGCTCGGCACCCGCAGCCGCCGCTGGGCCCGCAGATGCCCGGTCAGCTGGGCGGCCAGATGGAAGACCGACACCACCACATCGGCGTCCACCCGGTCCACGAGGGCGAGCAGCCGCTGACCGGCGAGCCGCGCCAGCGGTACCCCGCTCGGCCGGGTGCCGGGCTCGCCGCGCAGGAACGCGTCGTAGATCCCGGCGTACACCCAGGGCGCGTGCCGGACCACCGCCTGGTACCAGCCGCGCAGCCCCGCCCCGAGCCCGCGGGGCAGCAGCGTCAGCACGTCGACGACGTACGGCTCATGGCCGTAACCCGTGGCCCGGCGCGCCAGTTCGGCGGCGACCGTGTCATGGCCGGCCCCCATGCTCGCGCTCAGGATCAGCGTCCGGCGCCGCCGGGGCACCTCGGCAGATGCACACACGGGGTCCGATTCTCCGGGGCGGAGCCCCTCCCACGGGGCAACCGGGGGCCGTGTCGCGGCGCGTCGCCGGACCCGACTGGCCGACTCCTCGGTGGCGGGACGCCCGGACCGTGCCACAGTGAAGCCAGGCGCGCGTTCCTGCCGGACCCGCACGCGCGCGGCGGTGCGTACGGGAGGTGCGGTGAGTCGGTTGCGGCGCGGCCTGCACCGCGCTTGGCGGTGGATCCGCGTCCAGGCCCTGTTCGAGCACGGCCGGGAGCTGGAGCTGATGCACCGGGCGATGGGCTTCGCCACCCTCGCGCTGGTGACGCTGGCCCCGCTGCTGATCGTGGTCGCCGCCGCCGACCCGCTGGTGCAGGGCGGGTTCGCCTCCTGGCTGACCGACGGGATGGGGCTGTCCGGGCCGTCGGCGCGCGTGGTCACGGACGTGATCAGCCCCCCGCTCCACGTCATCGGCACCACCAGCGCCTGGAGCGCCGTACTGCTCGCGGTGTTCGGCGTGTCCTTCGGCGGCAGCGTGCAGAACGCCTACGAACGCATCTGGGGCCTGGCCGCCGGGCCCTGGCACCGGGTGTGGCGGCAGGCCACCTGGCTGATCGTGCTGACGGCGTACCTCTACCAGGAGGTGGCGACCAAGGCGGCGCTGCACGGCTCCCAGCGGATCCTGCTGTCCGGGCTCAGCGGAGTGCTGTTCTTCTGGTGGGGGCAGCACTTCCTGCTGGGCGACCAGATCCGCTGGCGGCAACTGCTGCCGGGCGCGCTGGCCACCATCGTGGGCCTCGCCGGACTGCGCGCCTTCTCCTACCTCGTCTTCACGCCCCTCATCGTCACCAACGCCCTGAGCTACGGCGCGGTCGGCACCGTCCTCGTCCTGGAGTCCTGGCTGATCGGCGTCGGCTTCGTCATCTACGGCGGCGCCCTGTTCGGCCGCTGGTTCTGCGAGCACCACTGGATGCCGTCGCACCACCGAGACGAGGAGGAGGGGGGAAACTAGGCCACTTGCCGGCGCACCAGTTCGTGCAGGCGTCCCGTGGGGTCCGCGAGCAGGTCGGCGGGGCTGCCCTGCTGGACCACGCGGCCGGCCTCCATCACGATCACCCGGTCCGCGTCCAGCACCGTGGACAGCCGGTGGGCGATGACGACGCGGGTGGCGTTCAGCTTGCGGGTGCTGTCGATGACGACGCGCTGGGTGTCGTTGTCGAGGGCGCTGGTCGCCTCGTCGAAGAAGAGGATGCGGGGGCGGCGGATCAGCGCCTGGGCGATCATCAGCCGCTGGCGCTGCCCGCCGGAGACCGAGCCGCTGCCGGAGACGATGGTGTGCAGGCCCATCGGCATCCGCGCGATGTCCTCCGCGAGCCCCGCCATCTCCGCCGCCGCCATCGCCTCCTCGGGGGTGTACGGCTCGGCGCCGCAGATGACGTCCAGAAGGGACCCGGTGAACGGCTGCGCGTGCTGGAGCACCACGCCGCACTGGCGGCGCACCGCCGACTGGTCGAGGGCGGCGAGGTCCTGGCCGTCGTACAGGACGCTGCCGGACAGCGGCCGGTCGAAGCCGATCAGCAGCCGCAGCAGCGTGGACTTGCCGCAGCCGCTGGGGCCGACCACCGCGACGAACTCGCCCGGCCGGACCGCGAAGGACACGTCGTCCAGGACGAGCGGGCCGTCCTCGGAGTACCGGAAGGACAGCTTGCGGGCCTCCAGCGACCCGGACAGCGGGCCCGGCCGGGTGCTCGCGGAGCGGACCTCGGGGGCGGCCTCCAGGACCGGCCGGATCTCCTCGAACAGCGGCAGCGCGGCCACCGCCGACACCAGCGCCCCGGTCAGCTGGGTGACCGAAGTCAGCACCATCGTCACCGAGGTGTTGAAGGTGAGGAAGTCCGCCGCCGACAGCGTGCCCCTCGCCGGTCCCGCGAGCAGCATGAACATCAGCAGCGAGCACACCGGCAGATACACCGCGCCGAGCACGGCGGTGAGGTTCTTGATCCGCCCGGCCTTCTGCTGGAGCTCCCGGCTGCGCGCGAACTCCCGTGCCCAGGCGGCGTAGGCGTAGTTCTCGGCGGCCGCCACCCGCAGCTTGGGCAGCCCCCGCAGGGTCTGGAACGCCTGGTTGTTCAGCCGGTTGCCGAGCGCCGTCAGACGCCGCTGCCAGCGCACCTGCCACAGCCCGAGCCCGAGGAACACCACCGCGATGACGGCCAGCATGCCGATCGCCGCGAGCGCCATCGGCACGCTGAACCACAGCAGCAGACCGAGGTTCATCGCGCCGACCGTCACCGACTGGGCGACCACCGGCCCGACCCCCGCCAGCATCCGGCGCATCGCGCTGATCCCCATGGCCGCGCTGGCGAGTTCGCCCGTGGAGCGCTGGGTGAAGAACCGGGTGGGCAGCCGCAGCAGCCGGTCCCAGACGGCCGGTTGCAGCGCCGCCTCGATCCGCCCCTCCAGGCGCAGGATCGACAGGTTCTCCAGCAGCGTGAACGCCGCCGACACCACCCCGCTCACCAGCACCGCCAGGCACACCTGGACGATGAGGCCCGTCTCGGCCCGCGGCACGTACTCGCCGAGCACCTTGCCGGTGGCGACGGGCACCAGCGCGCCGATCGCCACCGTCACCAGGCCCGCGAGCAGCAGGGCGAGCAGATCGCCGCGGGCGCCGCCGAGCGTGAACCGGAGCAGGCCGAGCGGGGAGAGCGCCTTGTCGGGCAGCGGCCGGTAGAACATCACCGCGCGCGTCTCGAACTCCCCGGCGTTCCCCTTGCCCACGGGGGTCTCCCGGCCGGTGCCGGGGTGGACGGCCGCGTAGCCGCCGCGCCGCCACAGCAGGGCGACCGGCGCCCCGGACAGCGCCCGCCGCCCCACCAGCGGGCCCACGTTCTCCCGCCACCAGCGGCCTTCGAGACGGACCGCGCGGGTGCGCACCCGCGAGGCCAGCGCCACCCGCTCGACCGGGTCGAGGCGCTCGCTCCCGGTGCCGCCGCGCGCGGGTTCGGCGAGCGTGATCCGGGCGGCTTGGGCGACCAGCGCGCAGGCCGCGTAGGTGGCGTCGGCGTCGGCGGCCGTCGCCGGACGCCGCGGGCGGCGGCCGATCGAGGCCAGCAGGGTGCGGTCCGCCTGGACGCCCGCCGCCTCGCCCGCCTTGATCCCGGCGGCCGTTCGCGTCTCGTGGCCGCGCTCCAGCTGCTCGATCCAGCGGTCCAGCGCGGTCAGCAGCCGGTACTGCTGGTCGACCAGCGACTGCCACAGCGCCGGGTCCACCAGCAGATCGGCGGCGGCCTGAGTGCCGTACAGGGATCCGTACCGGACGCTGCCGGGCGGCACCTGCATCCAGAACACCTCGTCGTCCGCGGGGACTTCGGGCCGTTCCTCGGCCAGCGGCGCCTGGAAGAGGACGGACAGGCCGCGGCCGACGCCGAGCGCGAGGGCGTACTCCAGCGGGCTGGACGCGGGCGGTACGTACTGCGGCCGCCCGTACTCGTCGTACGACCAGGTCTCGGTGCCCGCCTGCTGGTACAGCTCGCGCAGGTTCACCCGGTGCACCACGCAGTCCCGCACCGGGCGGGCCACCAGGGTGTGCCGGGGGCCCGCGACCGGGCCGAGCAGCAGCGCGCCCGTCTCCAGCCGGCCCAGGTGGTGCCAGTGGCCCTGCTGTCCGGCGTCCACCGCGAACAGGTCCAGGGCGCCGGCCGCCACCAGCCACAGCACCTGGGGGCCCTCCAGGTCGAGGCGGGTGAACCCGGCGCAGTCCACCCGGCTGCCGAGCCCGCCCAGCGCCCCGAGCACCAGGTCCCCGTCGTATCCCTCCCGCACAGATGTCATTAACGCTCCCTGACCAGCGCCGCGTACGCGCCGCCACGCGCCACCAGCTCGGCGTGCCGCCCGCGTTCGACCACCGTGCCGTGCTGGAGCACGACGATCTCGTCGCTGTCGCGGACCGTGCTCAGCCGGTGCGCGATCACCACACAGGCACAGCCACGCCGGCGCAGATTGTCCATCACCACCAGCTCGGTCTCCGCGTCCAGCGCGCTGGTCACCTCGTCCAGCACCAGGATGCTGGGCCCGCGCACCAACGCCCGTGCGATCTCCAGGCGTTGGCGCTGGCCGCCGGAGAAATTGCGGCCGTCCTGCTCGACCTTGCCGTGGATGCCGCCGGGCCGCCGCGCGACCACCTCGTACAGGGCCGCGTCCTTCAGCGCCTCGACGACCGCCTCGTCCGGGATCGACGGGTCCCACAGGGCGATGTTGTCGCGGACCGAGCCCTCGAAGAGGAACACCTCCTGGTCCACGAAGGAGACGGAGGCGGCGAGCGCCCCGCGCGGGATGTCCTCCAGGCGCCGCCCGTCGATGCGGATCACCCCGTCCCACGGCGCGTACAGCCCCGAAATCAGCCTGGACACCGTGGACTTGCCACTGCCCGAGCCGCCCACCAGCGCCACCTGCTGACCGGGGCCCACGGTCAGGTCGAAGCCGGTCAGCAGCGGCTTGTCCAGCGGGCTGTAGCCGAACGTGACGTTCTCCAGCTCCACCTGGCCGCGCAGCCGGCGCGTCTCGCCGCCGGCCGTGGGCCGCGCGTAGAGCGGATCGGGCTGGAAGTTCTCCACGTCCTTCAGGCGGGCCACGTCGGCGGTGAAGTCCTGGATGCGGCCCGCCACCCCGTTGAGCCGGGTCAGCGGCGCGGTGAAGCGGGTGACCAGCGCCTGGAAGGCCACCAGCAGACCCACCGAGATATGCCCCTCGACGGCGCGCAGACCGCCGATCCACAGGATCAGCGCGCTGTTGAACGTGGCCAGCGTCGGGGCGACGATCCCGAGCCAGGCGCTCGGCACCCCGAGCCGCTGTTGCTCCTCCAGCGTGGCGGCGTGCTGCCCGGCCCACTTGCGGAAGTACCCGTCCTCGCCGCCGGTCGACTTCATCGTCTCGATCAACTGGAGCCCGGTGTAGGCCGTGTTGGTCAGCCGGGCGGTGTCCGCGCGCAGCTTGGCCGTGCGCGTCGCGCGCAGCCTCCCGACCAGCCGCATGGCGGCGAGGTTCAGCAGGGCCACGCCGATGCCGAGGAACGTCAGCTGGGGGTCGTAGGTGTACAGCAGCACCGCGTACAGCACGACCACGATCGCGTCCACGCCGGCCGCCGCCAGGTCGCGGGCCAGGGTCTCCGCCACCTGGTCGTTGGACTGGAGGCGCTGCACCAGGTCGGCGGGGGAGCGCTGGGCGAAGAACGTCACCGGCAGCCGCAGCAGATGGCGCAGGAAGCGGGCGCTGGTCAGGGTGGAGGAGATGATCCGGCCGTGCAGCAGATTGGCCTGCTGGAGCCAGGTCAGCACCAGCGTGAGCAGCACACAGGCGGCCATCGAGGTGAACAGCACGCCCAGTAGCGAGGTCTGATGGCCAATCAGGTACGTGTCGATGTAGGTGCGGCTCAGCGCGGGTACGGCCGCGCCGACCGCGACCAGCAGCAGGCTGGCCAGCACCGCGGCGGGCAGGGTGCCCGCGGTGCCACGCAGCCGGGCCGGCAGCGCGCCGAGCACGCCCGGCCTGCGCCCGCCCCGCGTGAAGTCCGGGCCGGGCTCCAGCACCAGGACGACACCGGTGAAGCTGCCGTCGAACTCGTCCAGCGGCACGAAACGGCGGCCCTTGGCGGGGTCGTTGATGTGGATGCCGCGCCGGCCGAGGCGGCGGCCCATACCGTCGTAGACGACGTAGTGGTTGAACTCCCAGAACAGGATGGCCGGGGCGCGCACCTCGGTGAGGGCGGCCAGGTCCATCTGCATGCCCTTGGCGGTCAGGCCGTAACCGCGGGCGGCCTTCAGCAGGTTGCTGGCGCGCGAGCCGTCGCGGGAGACCCCGCAGGCGATGCGCAGCTCCTCCAGCGGGACGTGCCGGCCGTAGTGGGAGAGGATCATCGCGAGACAGGCGGCGCCGCACTCGACGGCCTCCATCTGGAGCACGGTGGGCGTACGGGGCGCACGAGTACGGGACTTGGGGGCCGGACGCCGGGCGGGGGCGGCGCGTCTGCGGCCGCGGCTCTGCGGGGGAGCGGACGTCACGGGAGCAGCCAATCGACGGGGTGCTGGTCGGCCAGCCGGATGGAGGCGGAGGCGAGGGTCATGGAGTCCAGCCGGAACGGCGGCCCCCCGGCGGTCGACCACCGGTAACCGCTCCTGGTCGCCCGCGAGTCGGCCAGCCGCACGGTCACGGCGACCGGGCGGCCGTCCTCGGTGAACTGGTGGCCGAGCTGGCTGTCGCCGAGGAACGCGGCGATCGACTGCGCGGACTGCGCGGACCGGTCCACCGAGCGCACCTCGCCGCGCAGCACGCCGTAGCGCTGCGCCGGCACGGAGGAGACGGTGAGGTCCACGGGGGTGTGCGCGGGGATGGCGGCGGCGCTCTCGGCGGGCACGTACACGGTCGCGTACAGCGGGTCGTCCGCGTGCGCGACCTTCTCGACGGCGGCCACGTCGGTGCCGGTCTGCACGATCTGTCCGAGGGTGGCGGCGAGCGTGGTGATCCGGCCCGCGGCGACCGTGCGGACGACCGAATCGCCCTGCGCGGTACGGACCTTGACCACGGGGGCGTTCGCGGGCAGCCGCGCGCCCTGCCGGGCGAGGACGGCCGTCACCTGCCCCGCCACGGGGCTCTGGAGCACATAACTGCCCTCGCCGTGGGTGAGGATGGCGCCCGCGCTCACCGTGGAGGCGACCGAACCGGTCACCGCCCAGACGGAGGCCGCGGCCATGACGGCGACGGTGACACCGAGCGCGAGCCGGCCCTGCGGGCGGGCGAGCCGCACCGGGAGGTCCAGCTCCTGGGGCGACTGGAGCTTGGCGAGGGCCTGTTGGCGGAACTGCACGGAACGTCCCTCACCTGTGGGGGAGTCACGGATCTGTCGGGGCGCCCGAGAGCCCCGGAGCCGGGGGACGGCTCCGGGACCGACGGGGGGTAAAAGGCTCGGTCAGAGACCGGCGACCAGGCTGGTGACCGGGGCCACGTTCAGGCCGGTGACACCCTCGACCGTGCCGATGGCCGTGTTGGCCAGGCCGGAGACCGGGGCGATGCCGTCGACGGCGCCGGTCACGGTGTTGAGGGCGTTCACCTGGAGACCACCGGAGACGGCGTCCAGCTCGGCGTCGGCGATCTCGGCGGTCTCGACCTGGGGGGTGGAGTTCATGATGGAACTTCCCTTCATATGGGTATTCACAAGGGGGAGAACGGCCCGTCCGATCGTCAGGAGGAGGGCCGCGGCCGCGGGTGGCAGGCTCCGTCGCCGGGGCCCGTCGGCCCCCCGCGGTGCGAAGGATCAAAGCACGCGGGCCGACCGCGCTTCCACTCGATCAGGGCTCTCACCAGCGGACTTGTGCCGCGAGTGGGTCCAAGCGTGCAGGCGTGCGCACGGCTTGTCGGCGACTTTTTCACATGCCGCACGGCATCGTCGCGGCCGTGGGCTTGTTTCGGGCGCCGCGTTCGGCCTGCGCGCGCACCGGGGGCGGGTGCGGGCGCGCGGATGTGCAGAAGCGCTGACCGCCGTGGCGTGGTTGAGCATTCAATGTGCAGATTCCCTGAAGCGGGGGTTCCGGTATGCGATGGAAACCAACCGCTATTGATCGGTTGCGGAACGTATCGGTCTCCGGCGATCGTCTTCCGGTGCGCTTCGGCGGTCGCCTCGCGGCGAACCAGCCCAGGTGACCCCGCCGTCCCCGGTCACGCCCGAAGGCTTCGTCCCGCCCTGGACAGGCGCGTCGAGCGGACCGCGCCTAGATTCGATGGGGTGGCACACACCTTCGAAGAACTGGTGCAGAAGCAGCGGGCGGCCGACGCGGCCCACGCCACGGTCGAGGACCTGCGCGAGACGTACGGTCCGCCGGCCGAACGGGGCATGACCGGCGCCCAGTCGGGCACCTACGAGACCGCCCTGCGCGCCTGGCGCGACCTCGCCCGCGATGTGCAGACCGCGGTGAGCGAGTACGCGAAGGAGACGGGCCGCCCGCGCGCCGACATCGAGGCCGAGATGGCACGCGCCGCGGCGGAGCAGGGGCGCAGACCGCCGGGGGGCTGACGGACGGCCGCGGAAAAGGCCCACGTGCGGGCTGGTATCCGTTCCCCTCCTGCGGGTACCCGGCGTCCATGAACACTGCCATGTACGAAGCGGCCACCGGCCGGCAGGCCTTCGGTTACGTCCTCATCCTGGTCGCCGGGGTCGTCCTGGTCGCCGGACTGATCTGGGCGTTCCGGCTGGGCTTCAAGGTACGCCAGCGCGAGCCCGCCCCGCCGCGCCCGGACGAGCAGCCCAAGCTGCCGCCGACGGGCCCGGTGCACGAGACCAGCGAGATGCGCGAACCCCGCGATGTGCCGCAGGCCGGTGACGAGAGCGAGCGGCTCACCCCGCACCAGCTCGGCAACATCCGCTCCCAGCGCGCCGACGACCAGCGGCGTCCGCGCTGGTCGCCCGGCTCCAGCGGGTCCTTCGGCGGCGGTGGCGGCGGCCGTACCTGAGCGGCCCGGCCGCGCGGCGGCGTTTGCCGGGCGGGCTGGGCGGTTACCCGTGGCGGAACGATTCGGACAGGTCCGCGCGGGTGCCGACGCTTCGGGCCCGCCGGCCGCAGGACGCAGAGGGTGGATGACACGACGTGATCGCGCAGACGACCGGGAAGCCGGGCGCACCGGAGACCGAGACGGGGTGGGTCCGGGCGCACGGCCGACGGGACCGGCGGGAGCTGGGGATACGTACCTGCGTCCCCGCCGTCCTGGACCGCACCGGCCCCCGGCGGCAGGCGGACGGCCCCGAGGAGACCATCGTGCGCGGAGAGGACTGAGCGGACGGGACGCCAGGCGGTCGCGCCACACCGGCGGAATCCAACGCGCCCGGCTTCGGACAACGCACCGGCCCGGCCCCTCGCACAGGCGAGGGAGCCGGGCCGCCGCGTTCGCCGGTCACGGCACTCGGTGTGCTCAGCCGTGCGTCTTCGCCAGCAGCTCCAGGATCTCCGCCGTCGTGCCGGTCTCACCCAGCCGGGGGAAGATCTTCTCGACGCTGTGCGCGTGCGTCGCGGCGTCGCGGTCGGCCATCGCGTCGGTGGCCAGGGTGACGTGGTAGCCCATGGCGTAGGCGTCACGCGCGGTGGACTCCACGCCGATGCTGGTGACGAGGCCGGTCAGCACGATCTGCGTGACGCCGCGGCGGCGCAGCTGCACGTCCAGGTCGGTGCCGAACAGGGCGCTCCAGTTGTGCTTGGTGACGTGGATGTCGCCCGCGTGGCCGGTCAGTTCGTCGACGATGACGTCCCAGCCCTCCGGGAACGGCGCGCCGCCGCCCTGCTGCTCGGTGCGGCCGGGCATGACGTCGGAGAAGTCGGCGGCGAAGGACACCCGGACCAGGACGACGGGCAGGTTCCGGGCACGGAACGCCTCGGCCAGCTCCACCGAGCGGGACAGCACGTCGGCGGCCGGGTGCGGCTGTGTGGGGGAGCCCACGATGCCGCGCTGCAGGTCGATCACGACGAGGGCGGTACGGGGGTCGAGCGTGGTGAGCGACATGAGTCGGCCAGACCTTTCGGGGGTTGTCTCAGGTGTCGTACAGGGTCGTACGGTCGTGCGGGGTCGTTCAGAGGCGTGCGCGGTGGTGCGGGTCGGCCGCGGACTTCCTTGTGACTACGGCCGCGACAGCCGCTGCATCAGCTCCAGGGCCGTCAGGATCGTCTGCCGTTCCTCGTCGCTGTAACGGTCCTGGAAGGCGCGCGCCAGCCACTCCTCGCGCATTTGCCTGTTGCCCTCGACGCGGGCCCGGCCGGCGTCGGTCAGGGTGACCAGCTGGCGGCGGCCGTCGTCCGGGTCGGGGGCGCGGCGGATCAGGCCGCGCTGCTCCAGCGCGGCCAGCGTCGTGGCCATGGACTGCGGGCGCACCCCCTCGGCGGCGGCCAGCGCGCTCGCGGTGGCCGCGCCGTGCTTGCCGACCAGGCTCAGCGCCGACTCCTGCGACGGAGTCAGGTCCGCGTCCTGGGCGACCTCGCGGATGCGGCGCCGCAGCCGACTGAACGCCACCCGCAGGTCGCGCGCCGCCCGGACGGCCGCCTCGGAGATGTCTTCCATGCCGTCACCCTAGGTCCGTCAGGAGGAACTGTCCAGTCGGAACTGTTCAGCTTTGCCTGACGAACTCGCGGGTACTCGTCGGGCGACCCGTGACGGCGGCCCGAGAACTCCGCCGAGGCAGGCGGGTGGAAGAACGGTCCGGTAAGGCGGCCGGAGAGGAACCGATCCGGCGGACGCGAGGAGCACGGATGACCACTGGGGACTTGAGCCGCACCGGCGAGCGGACCGACCGCGCCGCGCTGGCCGCGGCCCTGCGCGCCGAGGTGGACGGCGAGGTCCGCTTCGACGCCGGCAGCCGCGGCGCCTACGCCACCGACGGCTCCAACTACCGGCAGGTGCCCCTCGGCGTCGTCGTCCCCCATACGGTGGAGGCGGGCGCCCGCGCGGTCGCGGTGTGCGCGCGGTTCGGGGCCCCCGTGCTGTCCCGCGGCGGCGGCACCAGCCTGGCCGGGCAGTCCACCAACACCGCCGTCGTGATCGACTGGAGCAAGTACTGCACCAGTCTGATCAGCGTGGACGCCGAACGGCGCACCTGCGTGGTGGAGCCCGGCATCGTCCTCGACGAACTAAACGCCCAACTCTCCCGCCAAAAACTCCAGTTCGGGCCCAAGCCGTCCACGCACAGCCACTGCGCGCTCGGCGGCATGATCGGCAACAACTCCTGCGGCGCCTCCGCCCAGGCCTACGGCAAGACCGTCGACAACGTCCGGCGCCTGGAGATCCTCACCTACGACGGCACGCGCGCCTGGGTCGGCCCCACCCCGCCCGCCGAACGGGCCCGGATCATCGCCGGCGGCGGCCGCCTCGCCGAGATCTACACCGGCCTCGACCGCATCGCCACCGACTACCTGGCCGACATCCGCCGCGGCTACCCGAAGATCCCGCGCCGCGTCTCCGGCTACAACCTCGACTCGCTGCTGCCCGAGAACGGCTTCGACGTGGCCAAGGCGCTCGTCGGCAGCGAGGGCACCCTCGTGACCGTACTGCGCGCCGAACTCGACCTGGTGCCCGTGCCGCCGTACCAGTCGCTGCTCGTCCTCGGCTACGACGACATCTGCGCCGCCGCCGACGACGTCCCCCGCCTCCTGGAGCACTGCTCGCCCACCCAACTGGAGGCCCTGGACGGGCGCATGGCCCAGCTGATGCGTGAGGAGGGCGCCTACCTCGACTCCCTCAACATCCTTCCTGAGGGCGACAGCTGGCTGATGGTCCAGTACAGCGGGCACAGCCAGGAGGACGTCGACGAACAGGCGCACGCCCTGCTGGCCGCCGTCGGCCGCGACGAGCACGGCCCCGACGTCGCCTTCTCCGACGACCCGGAACGCGAGCAGAAGATGCTCAAGGCCCGCGAGGCCGGCCTCGGCGTCACCGCGCGCCCGCCGGACGGCCGCGAGACCTGGGAGGGCTGGGAGGACTCCGCCGTACCGCCCGAACGCCTCGGCGACTATCTGCGCGACCTCAAGAAGCTGTTCGAGGAGTTCGACTACGACCACCCGTCCCTGTACGGCCACTTCGGGCAGGGCTGTGTGCACACCCGCATCCCCTTCGACCTCAGGGCCGCCGAGGGCGTCGCGGACTTCCGCCGCTTCCTGGAACGCGCCGCCGACCTCGTGGCCTCCTACGGCGGCTCGCTCTCCGGCGAGCACGGCGACGGGCAGGCCCGCGGCCAACTGCTCACCCGCATGTTCGGCGAGAGACTGGTCACCGCCTTCGGTGAGTTGAAGGACCTCTTCGACCCGGACGACCGGATGAACCCCGGCAAGGTGGTGCGACCGCAGCCGGTCGACGGGCAGTTGCGCCTCGGCGCCGACTGGCGCCCGGACAGCCCCGAGACCCGCTTCGGCTTCCCCGACGACGAGCACTCCTTCACCCGCGCGGTGCTGCGCTGCGTCGGCATCGGCAACTGCCGCAGCCACTCCGGAGGGGTCATGTGCCCCTCCTACCGGGCCACTCGGGAGGAGGAGCACTCCACGCGCGGGCGGGCCCGGCTGCTGTTCGAGATGCTCAACGGGCACGCCGACTCCGCCATCCAGGACGGGTGGCGCTCCACCGCCGTCCACGACGCCCTCGATCTGTGCCTCGCCTGCAAGGGCTGCAAGTCCGACTGCCCGACCGGCGTCGACATGGCCACCCTCAAGGCGGAATTCCTCTCCCACCACTACGAGGGGCGCCTGCGGCCCGCCGCGCACTACGCCCTGGGGTGGCTGCCGCTGTGGGCCCGGCTGTCCCGCCTCGCGCCGTCCCTGGTCAACTCCGCGCTGCACGCCCCCGGTCTGGCCCGCGCGGGCAAGCTGCTGGCCGGGGTGGACGGCTCCCGTGCGGCGCCGGTGTTCGCCGAGGAGTCCTTCGTGCAGTGGTGGCGCGCCCGTGAGGGGGAGCGGCCGGACCCGGCCGACCCGCGCACGGTCCTGCTGTGGCCGGACACCTTCACCACCTACTTCCACCCCGCGATCGGACGCGCGGCCGTCCGTGTCCTGGAGGACGCCGGATTCCGGGTCGCCGTCCCCACCGAACCGGTGTGCTGCGGCCTGACCTGGATCTCCACCGGCCAACTCGACACCGCCAAACGGGTGTTGCGGCGCACCCTCGGCGTGCTCGCGCCCTATCTGGAGGCCGGCACCCCGGTGATCGGGCTCGAACCCTCCTGCGCCGCCGTCTTCCGCTCCGACGCCCCCGAACTGCTCCCCGCCGACCAGGACGTCCAGCGTCTCGCCGGGCAGTTCCGCACCTTCGCCGAACAGCTCGTCCACCACGCCCCGGACAGCTGGCAGCCGCCCGGACTCGCCCGCCAGGCCGTCGTACAGACCCACTGCCACCAGCATGCCGTCCTCAAGGACGACGCCGACCGCGAACTCATGCGGCGCGCCCACCTCGACGCTGACGTCCTCGACGAGGGCTGCTGCGGGCTGGCCGGGAACTTCGGCTTCGAACGCGGCCACCACGAGGTCTCGATGGCCGTCGCCGAACAGGGGGTGCTGCCCGCGGTGCGGGGCGCCGCGCCCGACAGCCTGGTCCTCGCCGACGGGTTCAGCTGCCGCACCCAGATCGAGGAGGGCGGCACCGGCCGGCGCGCGCTGCACCTCGCCGAGGCTCTGGCGCTCGCCCTCGACGGCAACCTGCCGAGCGAACAGCCCGAGCGCCTCGCCGACCGCCCGTCCCCGCCGTCCCGCACCGCCCGCTGGGCGACCGCCGCCGCCCTGCCCGCTGCCGTCGCCCTGCCCGCGGGCGCCGCGCTCGCCCGGCGCCTGCTGCGGCGCCGCGCCTGAGGAGCCCGCATGAGCGACCGGCCGACCATCGACGCCCTCGACACCGCCGTCTACACCGTGCCCACCGACACGCCCGAGGCGGACGGCACCCTCGCCTGGGACCGCACCACCCTCGTCCTGGTCACCACCCGCAGCGGCACCACCACCGGACTCGGCTACACCTACGCGCCCGCCGCCACCGCCGACCTGGTGCGCGAGGTGCTCGCCGGCACCGTCACCGGCCGCCCGGCCTTCGATGTACCGCGCGCCAACGAGGAGATGCTGCGGGCCGTGCGCAACGCCGGACTGCCCGGCGTGGCCGCGCAGGCGATCTCCGCCGTGGACATCGCCCTGTGGGACCTCAAGGCCCGCCTCCTCGGCCTGCCCCTCGTCCACCTGCTCGGCGCCGCCCGCGACGAGGTGCCCGTCTACGGCAGCGGCGGCTTCACCACCTACGACGCCGAGCGGCAGGACCGCCAACTCCGCGACTGGACGCAGGAGTCGGGCATCCCCCGCGTGAAGATCAAGATCGGGGAGTCCTGGGGCCGCCGTACCGATCGCGACCTCGAACGTGTCGACCGGGCCCGAGCCACCATCGGCGACGCGGCGGAGCTGTACGTCGACGCCAACGGCGCCTACACCGGCGGCCAGGCCCGGCGCCTCGCAGGCCCCCTCGCCGCGGCGGGCGTCACCTGGTTCGAGGAGCCCGTCTCCTCCGACCACCTCGCCACCCTCGCCGATCTGCGCCACCGGCTCCCGATGGACGTCACGGCCGGTGAATACGGCTACACGCTCCCGTACTTCGCGCACCTGATCGACGCCGGGGCCGTCGACTGCCTCCAGGCCGACGTCACCCGCTGCGGCGGCATCACCGTCTGGCTGCGCGCCGCCGCGCTCGCCCACGCGCACGGCATCGACATCTCCGGCCACTGCGCGCCGGCCGCCCACGCCCACGCCGCCGCCGCGGCGCCGGGACTGCGCCATCTGGAGTGGTTCCACGACCACGTCCGCATCGAGCGGCTGATCTTCGACGGCGTCCTGGACCCGAGCGGCGGAACCGTCACTCCGGGCGCCGACGGGGCACCCGGACTGGGACTGTCCCTCGCGACGGAGCGTGCGGAGCCGTACCGGGTGAAGTGAATCCACCGACAAGGAAAGGGAGTCGAACGCCATGCCTACGACCGTCGTGATCACCGGCGCCAGCGCCGGGATCGGCCGCGCCACCGCCCGCCGCTACGGCCGGCGCGGGGCCAATGTCGTCCTGGTCGCACGCGGCGAGGGCGGCCTAGCGGCAGCCGCCGACGAGGTCGCGGCGCTCGGCGGCCGCCCCCTCGTCCAGCCCGCCGACATGGCCGACCCGGCCCAGGCGGAGGCCGTCGCGGCAGCCACCGAGCGGGAGTTCGGACCCATCGACGTCTGGATCAACTGCGCCTTCGCCTCCGTGTTCGGGCCCTTCGACGAGATCACCCCGGACGAGTACAAGCGCATCACCGAGGTGACCTATCTGGGCTTCGTCAACGGCACCCGCGCCGCCCTCGCCCGGATGCTGCCGCGCGACCGGGGCACCATCGTGCAGGTCGGCTCCGCGCTCGGCGAACGCTCGATCCCGCTGCAATCGGCGTACTGCGGCGCCAAGCACGCCATCAACGGCTTCACCTCCTCGCTGCGCACCGAACTCCTGCACCGCGGCAGCCGGGTGCGCGTCACCATCGCCCAGATGCCCGCCGTGAACACCCCGCAGTTCGACTGGGTCCGTTCCCGCCTGGACCGCCACCCCATGCCGGTCCCGCCGATCTACCAGCCGGAGGTCGCCGCCCGCGGCGTCGTGTACGCGGCCGATCACCCCCGCCGCAAGCAGTACTACATCGGGGCCTCCACCGTCGCCACCATCTGGGCGAACCGCCTCTTCCCGGCCCTCCTCGACCGCTACCTGGCCCGCACCGGTTACGGCTCCCAGCAGACGACGCGCATCCCGCCCACCGGCGAGGACAACCTCTTCACCCCCGTCGACCGTGACCCCGCCGCCGACCGGGGCGCCCACGGCGCGTTCGACGACAGCGCGCACGCCCACTCCTGGCAGGAAGCCCTGGTGCGGCACCCCGCCGGCACGGCCCTCGGCGCGGGCGCGGCGGCCCTCGCCGCCGTCGCGGGCCTCCGCCGCCTGACCCGCTCCGCGGCCTAGGCCGAGACCGTGCGTCTCCTGCTCGTCTCCGACACCCATCTGCCCAAGCGCGCCAAGCGGCTCCCGGACGAGCTGCTGGACGAACTCCCGCGCGCGGACGCGGTGGTGCACGCCGGGGACTGGGTGGACACGGCCACCCTCGATCTGCTGGAGCACCGCAGCCGCCGGCTGATCGGGGTGTACGGCAACAACGACGGGCCCGAACTGCGCGCGCGGCTGCCCGAGGTGGCGTACGCCGAACTGGGCGGGCTGCGCTTCGGGGTGGTGCACGAGACCGGGTCCGCGCAGGGCCGCGAGGCCCGCTGCGCCGCGCGCTTCCCCGACCTCGACGTGCTGGTGTTCGGGCACAGCCACATCCCCTGGGACACCACCGCCCCCGGCGGCCTGCGCCTGCTCAACCCCGGCTCGCCGACCGACCGCCGCCGCCAGCCGTACTGCACCTATATGACGGCCGAGGCGGCGGCCGGGACGCTCACCGAGGTGACCCTGCACCGGCTGCCGCGACGGTAGTACGGCGTGCGGTCGAAGGAATCAACGCCCGGCCCCCGCCGCCGGACCCAAGCCGCCCTCCCTCCCCGGGACCTCATCGGCCTCCGCCCCGCGCACCACCGCCGCGAGCCGTTCCAGGGCCGCCAGGCTGTGTCCCGTCACGAACGCGTCCACGCTCGGCAGTGCCGCCGCCATCCCCGCGGCCGTCGGCGCGTAACCCGGCCGCGCCTTGCGGGGGTTGGCCCAGATCACCCGGTGGGCCAGTGCGTGCAGTCGGCGCATCTGGGCGCCCAGCAGCGCGGGATCGTCGCGCTCCCAGCCGTCGGAGAGCAGCACGACGACCGCGCCGCGCGCCATGCCCCGCTGCCCCCAGCGGTTCAGGAACTCGCGCAGCAGCTCGCCCAGCCGGGTGCCGCCCCGCCAGTCGGGCACCGCCGCCGCGACCGCCGCCATCGCCGTGTCCGGGTCCCGCGGGGACAGTTCGCGGGTCACCCGGGTCAGGCGCGTGCCGATCGTGAAGACCTCCGTACGGCCGCCCCGCGCCGCCGCGTGGGCGAAGCGCAGCAGCGCGTCCGCGTACGGCGCCATCGAACCGCTCACATCCACCAGCAGCACCACCCGGCGCGGCCGGTCCACCCGGGCGTGCCGGCGTAGCCGGGCCGGTTCGCCGCCGCGCCGCAGCAGTTCGCGCACGGTACGGCGGGGATCCACCGCCCCGCGCCGCGCGGGGCGCCGCCGCGCGGAGCGCCGGGCCTCGCCGCGCAGCGCGAATGCCGCCAGCAGACGGTGGAGTTGGGCGCGCTCGGCGGCGTCCAGCGCGGCGATGTCACGGTGCCGCAGCACCTCGGTGGAGCTGGCCAGCACCGCGGCGGGCGGGCCCATCGGATCGCGTTCGCCCCCGGCACGGCCACCGCTCGCCGCGTCACGCGCGCGCAGCCGGGGCCGGGGCGGGGCAGGGGCGCGGACGGTCGGCAGGGAGGTGGACCCGTCGGCGTGACCGAAGTAGGCGGCGAACACCCGCTCGTAACGCTCCAGGTCGTCCGGGGAACCGCACAGCGTCGCCCGCCCCGCCACGCGCACATCCGCCCGTACTCCGGGCCGCAGCACGGACACGGCCCGCAGGAAGGCGTACACCCGCTCGGTGCTCGCCTCGACCCCCGCCGCCCGCAACGCCCGTACGAAGCCGAGCAGTACGGCATCCGCCCCGGCGAGCCCGGCGCCCGCGACCCCAATCTCCGGCGTGTCCTCCTGTCCGCCGCCGGCCATACCGCTCACCCGCCCCGCGCCGCCAGCACCGCCGCCAGGTCGAGCCCTCGCGCCCGGTCCGTGTCCTCCCGGTACTTCAGGACCGAACCCAGCGTGGAGACGGCGAGTTCCGCGTCGACCTCGTTCGCGCCCAGGGCGGCCAGCGCCTCGGCCCAGTCGATGGTCTCCGCGACACCCGGCGGTTTCACCAGGTCCGCACCGCGCAACGCCTGGACGAGTGCCGTCACCTGCTCGGCGAGCCGCACCGACACCGACGGCAACCGACGGCGCACGATGGCCAGTTCGCGGGCGAAGCCAGGATGGTCGAACCAGTGGTACAGGCACCGTCGCTTCAGCGCGTCGTGCACCTCACGGGTCCGGTTGGAGGTGAGGACGACCACCGGCGGCACCTCGGCCCGCAGCGTGCCCAGTTCCGGGATCGTCACCGCGTACTCGGACAGCAGCTCCAGCAGGAACGCCTCGAACTCGTCGTCGGCCCGGTCGATCTCGTCCACCAGCAGCACCGACGGCTGTGTCTGGAGGGCCTGAAGCAGCGGCCGGGCGACGAGGAACCGCCGGTCGTACAGCTCGCCCTCCAGCCGCTCCGCGTCCCGGACCCCGGCCGCCTCCGCCGCGCGCAGATGCAGCAGCTGACGCGGGAAGTCCCAGTCGTACAGGGCCTGCGAGGCGTCGATGCCCTCATGGCACTGCAACCGGATCAGCGGCGCGCCGAGCGCCTCGGCGAGGGCGGCGGCGAGCGCGGTCTTGCCGACGCCCGCGTCGCCCTCGCAGAACAGCGGCCGGTGCAGTCTCAGCGCCAGGTAGCAGGTGACGGCCAGTCCCTCGTCGACGAGGTACCCCGTCTCCTCCAGGCGGGCCCGCACCTGGTCCGGGCCCTCCATCCCGGTGATCGGCGCTCACCCCATCCCGGCGGCGGTCAGCACCGCCCGCCTGGTCAGCACCTGTGCCAGATGCGCCCGGTAGTCGGGTGCGGCCGAGGCGTCCTGCCCCGGCTGGGTGCCCTCGGCCACCGACCGCGCGGCCCGCGCCACCGCGTCCGGCCCGTCCGCACCGGCCAGCGCCGCCTCCGCCGCTCTCGCCCGCAGCGGGGTCGCGCCCATGTTGGTCAGGCCGACCCGCGCCTCGGCGATGTGCCCGTCCTCCCGGCGCACCATGGCCGCGATCCCGACGATCGCCCAGGACTGCGCCACCCGCTGGAACTTCTCGTAGTGGAAACCCCAGCCGTCCGCCTTCGGCAGCCGCACCTCGACCAGCAACTCGTCCGGGGAGAGCGCCGTCTGGAGATAGCCGACGAAGAACTCCCGTGCCGGGATGGCGCGTCGGCCGTCCGGGCCCGCCGCGACCAGTTCGGCGTCCAGCGCCAGCGCGACCGCGGGCAGATCGCCGGCCGGGTCGGCGTGCGCCAGCGAGCCGCCGAGCGTGCCCCGGTGCCGTACCGCCGGATCGGCGACGGTCGCCGTGGCGGCCGCCAGCAGGCCCGCGTGGCGGCGCACCAGCGGATCGCGGATCACGCCGTGGTGGGTGGTGAGCGCGCCGATCACCAGGGTGTCGCCGTCCTCGCGCACCCCCGCGAGTCCAGGGATCCGCCCCACGTCCACCACGAGTTCGGGGAAGGCGAGGCGCAGTCGCAGCAGCGGTAGCAGGCTCTGCCCGCCGGCCAGCACCTTCGCCTCGTCGCCCGCCTCACCGAGCAGCCGTACCGCCTCCTCGACGGTCTTCGGGCGGGCGTACTCGAACGCCGGGGGAATCATGCCGTCGCCTCCCTCACCGCGCGCCACACCCGCTCCGGGGTGCAGGGCATCCGTACGTCGTGGACGCCCAGCGGCCGCAGCGCGTCCACGACGGCGTTGACCACGGCGGGCGTCGACGCGATCGTCCCGGCCTCGCCGACCCCCTTCACCCCGAGCGCGTTGGACGCCGCGGGGGTCTCGGTCCGGTCGGTCACGAACTCCGGCAGATCGGGAGCCGAGGGCACGAGATAGTCGGCCATGCTGCCGGAGACCAGGTTGCCCTCGTCGTCGTAGACGGCCTCCTCGTACAGCGCCTGCGCGATGCCCTGCGCCAGCCCGCCGTGCACCTGACCCTCCACGATCATCGGATTGACCACCTGGCCGACGTCGTCCACACAGACGTACGACCTGATCCGCGTCCGCCCGGTCTCCGTGTCGACCTCGACCGCGCACAGATGGGTGCCGTGCGGGAAGGAGAAGTTCTCCGGGTCGACCACGTGCTCGGCGTTGATGGAGGGTTCCACCCCGTCGGGCAGATCGTGGTTGGTGAACGCCTCGAAGGCGATCTCCTGGATGGACTTGCGCGCCTCCGGGGAGCCCTTCACGGAGAAGACGCCCTCCCGGAACTCCAGGTCCTGCTCGCTCGCCTCCAGCAGATGCGCGGCCACCTTGCGCGCCTTGCCGACCACCGTGGTCGCCGCCCGGTGCACGGCCTCGCCGCCCACGGCCAGTGACCGCGAACCGTAGGTGTCCATGCCCTGCGGGGAGGACTTGGTGTCGCCGTGCAGCACCTCGACGTCCTCGAACGGCACGCCGAGCACGTCCGCCGCGATCTGGCTCCAGCAGGTCTCGTGTCCCTGCCCGTGCGGGCTGGTCCCGGTGACCACCTCGACCTTGCCGGTGGGCAGCATCCGGATGCTCGCCGCCTCCCAGCCGCCCGCGCCGTACCTCAGGTCGCGCAGCACCCGGCTCGGCGCCAGGCCGCACATCTCCGTGAACGTCGACACGCCGATGCCCAGGCGCACCGGATCACCGCGCTCGGCGCGCTCACGCTGCTCGGCGCGGAGCGCGTCGTAGCCGAACAGGTCGAGCGCCTTCGCGGTGGCCGCCTCGTAGTCGCCGCTGTCGTAGGTCAGCCCGGCGATCGTGGTGTACGGGAACTCCTCGTGCCGGATCCAGTTGCGGCGCCGCAACTCCACCGGGTCCACTCCCAGTTCGGCGGCCAGCTCGTCCATGATCCGCTCGATCGCGAACGTCGCCTCCGGACGGCCGGCGCCCCGGTAGGCGTCGGTGGGCGTCCGCGTCGTGAAGACACCGGTGCAGGTGAACTCGTAGGAGTCCATCTTGTAGATCGCCGGGTACATGAACGCGCCCAGGATCGGGATGCCCGGTGTGACCAGCATCAGATAGGCGCCCATGTCCGCGATCAGGTCCACCTTCAGGCCGAGCAGCCGGCCCTCGCGGGTGGCCGCGACCTCGATGTCCTGGATCATGCCGCGCCCGTGGTGGGTGGCGAGATAGCCCTCGGAGCGGGACTCGCTCCACTTCACCGGCCGCCCCAGCCTGCGCGCGACCGCGAGGGCCAGGGCCTCCTCGCCGTACACCTGGAGCTTGGAGCCGAAGCCGCCGCCGACGTCCGGGGCGATCACCCGCAGTTTGTGCTCCGGGATGCCGGTGACCGTGGCGAGCATGATCCGCAGGATGTGCGGGATCTGGGTGGCCGAGTACACGGTGTACTCGCCGGAGGCGGCGAGCGGGGTGACCACGACCGCGCGCGGTTCCATCGCGTTGGGGATGAGCCGCTGCTGGTGGTAGCGCCGCTTCACCGTCACCTCGGCGCGCCCGCGCACCGCCTCGAAGCTCTCGCCGGCGGCCAGCGGCCAGGTGTAGCAGCGGTTGGTGCCCTTGTCGGCGTGGACCAGCGGGGCGCCCTCGGCGAGCGCCGCCTCCAGGTCGAGGACCGGGGGCAGCGGCTCGTAGTCGACCTCGACGGCCTCCAGCGCGTCGGCCGCCGCGTACCGGTCGCGCGCCACGACGACCGCCACCGGGTCGCCCGCGTAGCGGACCTCCTCCACCGCGATCGGCGGATGGTCGGGCAGCACGATGTCCTCGGTCACCGGCCACGCGCAGGGCAGCGAGCCGAGCCCTTCGGCGAGGTCCGCGCCGCTGAACGCGGCGAGCACACCGGGGCGTTCGAGCGCCGGCGCGACATCGACACGGGTGATACGGGCGTGCGCCATCGGACTGCGCAGGATGGCCAGGTGCAGCAGCCCGGCGACCTGGATGTTGTCGGTCCAGGTGGTCTGCCCGGTGAGCAGCCGGGCGTCCTCCTTGCGCAGCCGGGACCGGCCGACCTCCCGCCCCGCGCCGACCCCGCCCGCCACGGCCTGATCGGTCATGCCCCGACCTCCTCGCCGATCTGCGCTCCGGACGGGGTCTCGGCCCGCGCCCCCGCGCCGTCCTCCTGTCCGGCGGCGGCGAGCACCGCGCGGACGATGTTCTGGTAACCGGTGCAGCGGCAGAGATTGCCCTCCAGGGCGTCGCGCACCTCCCCGGAGGTGGGGTGCGGGTTCTCCCGCAGGAGGTCCCGCGCCGCCATGATCATGCCGGGGGTGCAGTAGCCGCACTGAAGACCGTGCTGCTCGTGGAACGCGCGCTGGAGCGCCGTCCACTCGCCGTCCCTCGCCAGCCCCTGCACGGTCGTCACCGCGGAGCCGTCCGCCTGGACGGCCAGCACCGAGCAGCTCTTGACGGTCGCGCCGTCCAGGTCGACCGTGCACGCCCCGCAGCTGGAGGTGTCGCAGCCGATCGGGGTGCCGGTCAGTCCGAGGCGGTCGCGCAGATAGTGGGCGAGGAGCAGCCGGGGCTCCACGTCGTCCTCGTAGACCGTGCCGTCCACGGTCACCTTGATGTGGGTCATGCGCCCTCCAGACCGTGCGGGCAGGAGTCGACTATCAGCCGGTCCGGCGTGATGTAGGTCACTCTATGACTGGGGTGCGGGCCCGGCGAGCGCTACGGCCGCTGCGGCCCGAATTTGTTGAGGGTTAACCCATCGCCTGGCGAGGGGCGCTCCGATGTGCACGGAGCGTAATGGGTCGTCGCCCGGGGTAACCACGCCTTCGGCGCGCGGAATCCGGCGGGAACTGGTCTGCTGGGAAACGGGCGGGCCGCCGTACCCTTGCCCGTCGCTCGCGAGACCCTTCCGCGGAGAGATCCATGAGTAGCTATCGAGTCGCCCAAGTGACCGCCGCGAACGGCACGTTCGAGCTGGCTGAGCGGGAGATGCCGAGTCCCGGCCCCGGACATGTGCGGATCGCCGTCGAGGCGTGCGGCGTCTGCCACAGCGACGCGCTCTTCGTCAGCGCCGCGGTGCCCGGCATCACCTTCCCCGAGGTACCCGGACACGAGATCGCCGGGCGGATCGCGGAATTGGGAGAGGGGGCGGCCGACCGCGGCTGGCAGGTCGGCGACCGGGTGGCCGTGGGCTGGTTCGGCGGGAGCTGCGGCTACTGCCGGGCCTGCCGCGAGGGCGACTTCATCGTGTGCGAGCGCCTCAAGGTGCCGGGCTGGGCCTACGACGGCGGCTTCGGCGAGCAGGTGGTCGCGCCCGTCGACGCCCTGGCCCGGATCCCGGACGCGCTCGCCGCGAGCGACGCGGGGCCGATGGCCTGCGCGGGTGTCACCACCTTCAACGGGCTGCGGCGCAGCGCGGGGCGGCCCGGCGACCTGGTCGCGGTGCTCGGCCTGGGCGGGCTCGGGCACCTCGGCGTGCAGTACGCGGCCGCGATGGGCTTCGAGACGGTCGCGATCGCCCGCGGCCCCCAGAAGGCCGACTTCGCCAAGCAGCTCGGCGCCCACCACTACATCGACAGCACCGCCGCGACGCCGGTCGCCGAGGCGCTCCAGTCCCTCGGCGGCGCCAAGGTCGTCCTCGCCACCGCCGGCAACTCCGAGGCCATCGCCGCCACGGTGGACGGCCTGGGCCACCGCGGCGAACTGGTCGTCATCGGCGCGGACATCGCCCCCCTCGGCATCAACCCGAACCAACTCCTGATGGCCGCCCGCGTGGTCCGCGGCCACCCCTCCGGGACCTCGCGGGACATCGAGGACACCATGGCCTTCAGCGTCCTGCACGGCATCCGTCCGATGACGGAGAAGGTCCCGCTGACGGAGGCGGACGCGGCGTACCGGAAGATGATGGCCGGGAACGCGAGGTTCAGGATGGTGCTGGCGGAGGGGTGAGCGGGGGAGCGGGGAGCCGGGGCGGGAGCGCGGGGCAGGGCGGGTGCGGCCGGCTCCCGCCGCGCGCAGCCGGTACGGCCAACTCCCGTCAGGCGGAGCCGAGTACGACCGGTAGGGCCGAGCCGTGGACCGCGGAGCCGAGTGCGACCGGGCGGTGAAGTCCCGTACGGGGCGGCCGCGTACGGCCGGGCGGTCATGCACCGTACGGGGCGATCGCGTACGACTGGGCGGTCAAGCCCCTTACGGGGCGGCCGCGTACGACCGGGCGGTCAAGCCCCTTACGGGGCGCCCGCATCGACCGGGTGGTCAACTCCCTTACAGGCAAACCGCGTACGACCGGCGCGCGGCCGGGTCTCGCGGTCACGCGGCCGGCTGTGACCGGCCCGTCCCCTTCCGTCAGGCCGCCGCACGCCCCCCTGCGGCAGTTTCCGCCGCCGTCACCGTCTGTTCCAGTAGCGTGGCGATCGTCATCGGGCCGACGCCGCCCGGCACCGGGGTGATCAGCGAGGCCCGTTCTACGGCCGAGTCGAAGTCGACGTCGCCGACGTTCCCGGCGTTGTAGCCCGCGTCGATCACGATCGCGCCGGGCTTGATGTCCTGGCCCCGCAGCAGCCGGGGCCGGCCGACCGCGGCGACGACGATGTCGGCCTCGCGGACCGCCGCCGACAGATCACGGGTGCGCGAGTGGCAGTACGTCACCGTCGCGTCCCTGGCCAGCAGCAGCATGCCCACCGGCTTGCCGAGGATCGCGCTGCGGCCCACCACCACGGCCCGCTTGCCGGCCGGATCGACGCCGTACTCGTCCAGCAGCCGCAGGATGCCGCCCGGCGTGCAGGACACGAAGCCCGGCAGGCCGAAGCTCATGGTGGCGAAGGAGGCGAAGGTGACCCCGTCGACGTCCTTCTCGGGCGCGATCGCCTCGAACGCCGCCCGCTCGTCGATGTGCTCGCCCACCGGGTGCTGGAGCAGGATTCCGTGCACCGCCGGATCGGCCGACAACCCCCGCAGTGTGCCCACCAGTTCGGTGGTGCTCGTGTGCGCGGGCAGGGCCACGTGCCGGGAGGTGATGCCGGCCTTGCGGCAGCGGTTCTGCTTCATCCGCACGTACGTCACGGACGCCGGGTCCTCGCCGACCAGCACGGTCGCGAGACACGGCGTGACACCGGTCCGCGTGGTGAGTTCCGCCGCCCTGCGCGCGGTGTCCCCGACGATGCGACGGGCGAGGGCGGTTCCGTCCATGAGACGGGCCTGGGTCATGCGGCACACTCCTGAGCTGGATCGATTCGACTCGCCCAGGCGCGCGGCAACCACGATGGACCGCTCCCCGGTGGTACTCCACCTCAGCGCCAGTCACGGCCGGGTACAGCGTAACCGAGGGGCGTACGAGGCCGAGGACCGGGCGCCGGGCCGCGTACGCCGATGCCGTCACGACCCGCGTGCCCGCCCTCAAGTCCCGGCGCCCTGGGCCGGGTTGGCTCAGCTGGACCGGTGTGGCTCAGCGCGTCCGTCCGTGCCGCACCAGCCGGACCCGCGGCGTCCGCGGCACCGCGACCCGCGGACGCCCCCGCACCACCCTCAGCACCGACCGCACCACCGCCGTCGTCACCGGGCCACCCACCCCCGAGACCGGCCCGCGGCGCCGGGGCCGCGCCCGGCCCACCCCCGCGCGGGCCGAGAAAGTCCAGGTCAGCCGGGAGCTGACCTGGACCCGCGCGAACCTCCTGGCTACTCGTCCCATGCCTGGATCAGGATCTGCTCGGCGATCTTCCCGTCCCGCAAGGTGATCATCGACTCGGCGAGGACGCGGGTGCCGTCCCCGTACTGGCAGGACTCGGTGAACGCGGCGTGGTCGCCCTGCACCACACACCGGTCCAGCTTGTGGATCATGTCGCGGCGGTAGATGTCGTCGAGCATCTCAGCGATCTCGCCGCGACCGTGCACGATCTTCGGGTGGCTGGGCTGGCTGTCACGGTCGACGATGCGGATCTCCGCGTCGTCCGCGTACAGGGACAGCAGCGTGTTCCCGGTGTTCCCCTCGATGCCCCGGCGCAGTGTCTCGATGTCGAAGGCGGAGCCTGTCGCGGTGCCCATGGTGACCTCCTTCAGGCGCTCGCGGCCCGGCGCACGACGGACCGTACGGCCCCGTCTTCGAGCGTCCCCCGGCCCGGCGCCCCCGGCAAGCGCACGGGACGGGCTCCGCCTCACGAGTGAGCGCGGGCCGCCACCCGTGTCCGGCCGGGCGCCCCGGCCGTTGCTGAGGGCATGATCTCAACACGCCGTATCGTCGCCGCCCTCGGTCTTGCCGCGGGGGTCACGGGCCTGGCCGCACCCCTCGCCAACGCGGCCGACGCGAGCGCCACGCACACCGGGCAGATCAACCCCATGACCGTGCTCGACACGCTCACCACCGGCAACATCCCCGCCGAGCAGCGGGCGCAGCTGCCCTCGACCTCCGAGCAGCTCAAGGCCCTCAACCAGATCAGCCGGCTGGAACAGCTCAGCGAGCTGCACCAGGTCACCGACATCGTGGCGCCGGTGACGGGCCTGGTGCCGGCCGTCGGCTGAGCCCGACGCGCGACGCCGGTGGCCGACCCGTGGTGCCGGCGGCTGGGGCCACGCCGGGAGCCGAGGCGTCACCCCCGGCACCGACGCGTCACGCCGGGGCGCCGCGCAGTCGCGGCCCGCTGCCCGTGCCCAGCACCGCCCAGTCCCGCGCCACGGCGTACGCCGCGCCGGGGGCGGTGCCGGGCGGCAGGCCGGCCGCGAGCGCCCGGAGCAGGGCGTCCGCCGGGCCCAGCTCCAGCCAGGTGCGCACCCCGTCCCGGTGCAGCCCGGCGACCACGTCCGTGAACCGCCGGGTCACCCAGCCCGGCAGCCAGAACCCCGGCTCGGCGGTCTCGGCGCCGACCGGGCGGCCGGTGACATCGGAGACGAGGGGCAGCCGCGGCGGGCTCGGGTGGAGCGTGGCGAGCGTACGGCCGTAGGCGGCGCGCAGCGCCCGCGGCGCCGCCTCGTCCGGGGCGCCGTCCAGCAGCCGGGCCAGCGTGCCGACCGCGTGGCAGGCGTCCGCGAGCGAGAAGACCCCGGCGGCGTACGCGGCGGCCATCCGCCCGGCTCCGAGCCCGAACAGCACATCGGGCCGGGCACCCCAGCTGAGCAGCAGCCGGTACTGCGCCACCTGGAGCGCGAAAAGCGCCGGCCCGGCGTACGCCACCCGGCCCAGCAGCGCCGCGGTCCGGGTGCCGGGGTCCGCGGACATCACGCATTTCAACGGCAGTTCGAGGTACGGGTCCAGACGCGCGCACAGCTCGTCCAGCGACTCGGCGAACAGCGGGAAAGCCGCCGCGAGTTCACGTTCCGTTCCACGGCGCGGCGAGGCACCGGCCGAGAACAGGAATGCGGTACGTCCCTTACGGCCATCAGCGGGCATGCCTCCATGAAGGCACGGCCGGGTAAGCACCCGGACCAGCCGGGTTCCCGCACCGCGCAAAGGAATTGCCATCAGAGAACGTCGTCATCCGGTCCGATTCTTGTGCAATTCATAAGCGCTCCTCGGGCCGGGAGGGACACGGACGCGCAGGAGGTGCCGTAGGCGGGCCCGGCCGGAGCCCCGCCGTCGTCCTCACACTGCGGCCGCTGCCCGCCGGGGGAAAGATCCACTTTCCCCGCCGTGGCCCGCTCCGCCGCCCATCGGGCGCGCGTAGGGTCTGCACCGTAAGCACTCGATGGAAGGAAACAGACCATGGCGCAGGAAGTACGCGGCGTGATCGCACCGGGCAAGAACGAGCCCGTACGAGTCGAGACGATCGTGGTGCCCGATCCCGGTCCGGGCGAGGCCGTGGTACGCGTCCAGGCCTGCGGTGTCTGCCACACCGATCTGCACTACAAGCAGGGCGGCATCTCCGACGACTACCCCTTCCTGCTCGGCCATGAGGCCGCCGGTGTGGTGGAGTCCGTCGGCGACGGTGTCACCGAGGTCGCGCCCGGCGACTTCGTCATCCTCAACTGGCGTGCCGTCTGCGGCAACTGCCGGGCCTGTCGGCGCGGCCGCCCCTGGTACTGCTTCGACACCCACAACGCCGAGCAGAAGATGACCCTCGCCGCCACCGGCCAGGAACTCTCCCCGGCCCTCGGCATCGGAGCCTTCGCCGAGAAGACCCTGGTCGCCGCCGGCCAGTGCACCAAGGTCGACCCGTCCGTCTCCCCGGCCGTCGCGGGCCTCCTCGGCTGCGGCGTGATGGCCGGCATCGGCGCCGCCATCAACACCGGCAACGTCGGCCGGGGCGACTCGGTCGCCGTCATCGGCTGCGGCGGCGTCGGGGACGCGGCCATCGCCGGCGCCGAACTGGCCGGCGCGGCGAAGATCATCGCCGTGGACATCGACGACCGCAAACTGGAGAAGGCCCGCACCCTGGGCGCCACCCACACCGTCAACTCCACGCGGCAGGACCCCGTCGAGGCCGTCCGCGAGCTGACCGGCGGCTTCGGCGCCGACGTCGTCATCGAGGCGGTCGGCCGCCCGGAGACGTACCAGCAGGCCTTCTACGCCCGCGACCTGGCCGGCACCGTCGTCCTCGTCGGCGTCCCCACCCCCGAGATGAAGCTCGAACTGCCCCTGCTGGACGTCTTCGGCCGCGGCGGCGCCCTCAAGTCCAGCTGGTACGGCGACTGCCTGCCCTCCCGCGACTTCCCCATGCTCATCGACCTGCACCTGCAAGGCAGGCTGCCGCTCGACGCGTTCGTCACCGAGACCATCCGACTGGACGAGGTGGAGAAGGCGTTCGAGCGGATGCACCAGGGCGACGTGCTGCGCTCGGTGGTGGTGCTCTGATGACCGCCCGCATCGAACACCTCGTCACCTCGGGCCAGTTCACCCTCGACGGCGGCACCTGGGACGTCGACAACAACGTCTGGATCGTCGGCGACGACCACGAGGCGATCGTCATCGACGCCGCCCATGACGCCGACGCCATCGCCCGCGCCGTGGGCGACCGCCGGCTCACCGCCATCGTGTGCACCCACGCCCACAACGACCACATCGACGCGGCGCCCGCCCTCGCCGACCGCACCGGCGCGGTCATCTGGCTGCACCCCGACGACCTGCCGCTGTGGCGGATGACCCACCCCGACCGCGAACCCGACCGGCTCCTCGTGGACGACCAGGTCATCGAGGCGGCCGGCGCCGACCTCACCGTGCTGCACACCCCCGGCCACGCGCCCGGCGCGGTCTGCCTCTACGACCCCGCGCTGGGCGCCGTCTTCACCGGCGACACCCTCTTCCAGGGCGGCCCCGGCGCCACCGGACGCTCCTTCTCCCACTTCCCGACGATCATCGACTCCATCCGCGGCAAACTGCTCACCCTCCCGCCCGAGACCAGGGTCCTCACCGGCCACGGCGACTCCACCACCATCGGCGCCGAGGCCCCCCACCTGGAGGAATGGATTAAACGCGGGCACTGAACAGCCGTGTGCGCATAGGGTCGCGGGCATGACCACGAACACGCTCGTGACCCTGCACGACGTCCGCGTCCTGCGCTGCGCCCCCGACGGCCCGCCCCTGGACGGGGAGCGCGCGGCACTGGACCTGATCGGTGACGCCTTCGGGCAGGACGCCCAGCTGGTCGAGGTGCCGGTGGCCCGGATCGCGCCCGAGTTCTTCCGGCTGCGGTCCGGTGTCGCGGGCGCCGTCGTGCAGAAGTTCGTGAACTACCGGGTGCGGCTCGCCGTCGTCGGCGACATCACGGCCCACACCGCGGCGAGCGACGCCCTGCGCGACTTCGTCCACGAGTCCAACCAGGGCGACCAGTTGTGGTTCCTGCCGGACCCCTCCGCCGTCGCCGACCGGCTCGCCAGCTAACGGCCACCTCCGGCCCAGGCCACCACCCCGGTCCGGGACGCCATCTCCGGTCCACGAGGGTGAAAGACCGCGCGGACGGCCGTACCGTCACCCCATGAGCGATCACACCCGTTTCGCGGGACACGGAGTTCTCGTCACCGCGGCGGCCCGCGGTATCGGTGCCGCGGTCGCCCGGCGGCTCGCCGAGGAGGGCGGCCGGATCCTGGTGACCGACCGGGACCCGGCCGAGGCCGAGCGGACCGCCGCCGGGCTGCGCCAACAGGGCCTGAGCGCCGAGGCGTTCGCGTGCGACGTCGCCGACCGCACCGCCGTGGAGGCGGCCGTGGCCCACGCCGTCGACGCCTTCGGCTCCCTGGACGTGCTGGTCAACTGCGCCGCCCACTGCACCCCGGACGCCCCGCGCTTCGAGGACGGCACGGACGAGTCATGGGCCCGCGACCTCGACATCACCCTGACCGGCGTCCACCGCACCTGCCGCGCCGCCCTGCCCCACCTGGCCGCCTCCGGACGCGGCGCGATCGTCAGCATCGGCTCCGTCAACGGCCTCCAGGACTTCGGCAACCACGCCTACAGCGCCGCCAAGGCCGGCCTCGGCTCGCTGACCCGCACCCTCGCCGGGCACGCGGCGGCGCGGGGCGTGCGGGTGAACCTGGTGGCGCCGGGCACGGTGCGCACCTCGGCGTGGGAGGGGCGCGCCGACGACCTGGCGGCCGTCCGTGCTCTGTACCCGCTGGGCAGGATCGGCGAACCCGAGGACATCGCCGCCGCGGTCGCCTTCCTCGCCTCCCGCGACGCCGCCTGGATCACCGGCACCACGCTGGTGGTCGACGGCGGCCTTACCTCGGTGCACACCGGCTTCCGCGCCGCCCTGCACGAGCCCCGCAACTGACCGCCCTACCGGCCCGGTTGGGGTCTACGCTCCCGCGCGCATCGTCCGCCGAAGCCGGTCCAGCAGCTCCCGTGCCGCCGGGCTCAGCGGGCCCCGGGTCCGCCAGGCGAGGGCCACACGGCCGCGGGCGCGCGGGTCGGCGAGCGGGAGGGTGCGCAGTCCGGGGCGGGGGTCCTGGCCGGGCAGGACGGCGACGCCGAGGCCGCGCGCCGCGAGGCGGGCCAGCGCGTCCGGGGTCGCGGCCTCGAACACGACGTGTGGTGGGAACCCGGCCCCGGCGCACAGTCGTTCCAGCACCGCCCGCATCCCGGTTCCGCGCGGCAGCCCGATCAGCCGCTGCCCGTCCAGCGCGGCCGGCGGGACGGCGCCCCCGTCCCGGTGCGCGGCCAGCAGCGGATGCTCCGGTACGGCCGCCACGACCAGCGGCACATCCACGCACACCTCCCAGGCGATGCCCGCAGGCGGGACCCGGTCCGCCACCCCGGCCACCGCGAGGTCCAGCGCGCCGCCGCGCGGCGCGGACAGCATCGCCTCCGACACGTCCTCGGTGAGGGTCACCTCCACGCCGGGATGCGCCCGGTGGAAGTCGGCGAGCAGCCCGGCCAGGTCGAACGGATGGGTCAGGGCGCCGGGCACCAGTCCGATCGCGACCCGCCCCCGCAGCAGGCCCGTGTACTCCTGGACCATCTGCCGCACCCCCTCGACCGCCGCCAACGCGGCCCGCGCGTACGGCAGTACGGCCTCACCGGCCTCGGTCGGCCGCACCGTGCGCCCCGAACGGTCCAGCAGCGGCTGCCCCAACTCCCGCTCCAGCTGCCGTATCTGCGCACTGAGCCCCGGCACTGAGACGTATGGACAAGGCATGCGCTGATCGCCGCCGAGCGCCGCGATCTGGCCACTTTTTTCGAGGAGTTGTCACCCGCGCAGTGGGACGCGCCAAGTCTGTGCGCCGGCTGGCGGGTACGGGAGGTCGTGGCCCACATGTCGATGGGATTCCGGTACCCGACCGCGAAGGTGCTGCTGGAGCTGCCCAGGGCGCGCGGGAGCCTGAACCGGATGACCGACCGGCTCGCCCGCCGGGACGCCGCCGCCCACCCGGACCGCGACCTTGCCCGCTTCCTGCGCACCCACGCCCGCCACCCCTGGAAGCCCCCGGTCGGCGGCCTCGCCGCGGCCCTCGGCCATGACGTCGTCCACGGTCTGGACGTCACCGTCGCCCTGGGCCTCGACCGGCGCGTCCCCGAGGACCGGCTGCGGATCCTCCTCGGCGCCCTCGACCCGCGCGCCTTCCGCTTCTTCGGTACCGACCTCACCGGGGTGCGGCTGTGCGCCGACGACCTCGACTGGTCCTTCGGCACCGGCGCGCCCCTGTACGGCCGCGCCCAGGACCTGCTGCTCGTCGCCTACGGCCGGACGCTCCCCGCCGGCCGGCTCAGGGGTGAGGAAGTTCACCGTTTCGTCACGGCGTGACCAGAAAGGCAACCCTGATGCGCCCGATCGGGTCTACTTGTCCGGGATCGTGGGAAACGCACGAAGACATCCAGGGGGAGGCCCTGGCCAAAACGGTGACGCAAAGGAGAGAAGCCCTCATGGGGGACATACGCAGACGAGGTGTGGTGGCACTCGGGCTCACGGGACTGGTGGCGCCGCTCACACTCGCCCTCACCACGGCGCCGGCCCAGGCCGCGAGTTCCTGCTCCACGGCGACGGGCCCGTACCAGAAGCAGGCGGAGAAGTTCCTCGGCCGGCCGGTCGACGGCCGTCAGTCCGCCGCCGACTGCAAGGCGATCCGCTCCTTCCAGGCGAAGAACGGCATCACCCCCACCATCGGGTACGCGGGACCCGTCACCTGGGGTGTGATGAACCTCATCAACCAGCAGAAGGCCATAGGGAAGAACCCGAACAAGAGCGGCAAGTGCCCGGTGAACAAGGGCCGGATCGCCTGTGTGGACCTGACGCACCAGCTCAGCTGGATCCAGGACGGCAAGAAGCTCGTCTACGGCCCCGTGCCTGTGCGCACCGGCCGCAAGGGCTTCGTGACCCGGACCGGCCTGACGAAGGTCTACTGGCGTGACCTGCACCACGTCTCGACGCTCTACGACGTGTCGATGCCCTACAGCCAGTTCTTCAACGGCGGGGAGGCGTTCCACTCGGTCGGACTGAGCATGTGGAACCCGCCCGGCTCGCACGGCTGCGTCAACATGACCCCGAAGGACGCCAAGAAGTACTGGTCGCTGCTGCGGACCGGCGACGACGTCTTCGTGTACGGCCGCAAGCCCGGCACCTGAGCGTCCGCTCACCCCTCGTCCGGCGGTCCCGGTGCGGCCGTCGGGTGAGGGTCGGGTGTGAACTCCCGGACGCCGCTTGACACATCGACGTGATGAGCAACACGGTCCGAAATGTCCGTATCGAGGGTACTTACTCACAGCGCCTTCACGTCGATCGGCATATGCTTCACAGCATGTCCACCACTCTTGAAGCCGCCTCCGAGCGATCGGCCGCGGAGGTCAACGAGGAGATCCGGGCCCTGTGGCGCCGATCGGGCGGGACGCTGACCACCGAGCAGCGCAAGCAGTACCAGCGCCTCGTGATGGAATGGGCCGCCGCGGCCCCGCGGCCGTACCGGGGCGTCTGACCTCACCGCGCGAACCCGCGACCCCCCTCGGATGTCGCGGGTCCCCGACCCCTCCTCAGCCCTTGCGGGCCACCCCGCCGAACATCGCGACCTCCTCCGGCTCGGCCCCGTTGTCGTGTTCCGGGCGCCAGCGCGAGCAGGAGACCACACCCGGCTCCAGCAGCCGAAGACCGTCGAAGAACCGCGCCACGTCCGCCGGCGTGCGCTGGGTCAGCTTCGGCGTGCCGTGCTCGTTCCAGAACTTCACCGCCTCGTCCACATCCGGCATCGACGGATGCGTGACCGTGTGCGACAGCACCAGATGGCTGCCCGCCGGAAGCCGGTCCATGAGCTTGCGCACCAGCCCGTACGCCTCGTCGTCGTCCCCGATGAAGATCACCACGCCGAGCAGTATCAGCGCGACCGGCTCGCTGAAGTCCAGCGTTCTCGCCGCGTGTTCGAGGATCGCGTCCACATTGCGCAGATCCTCGTCCAGGTAGTCGGTACGGCCCTCCGGCGTGCTCGTCAGCAGGGCCCGCGCGTGCGCCAGGACCAGCGGATCGTTGTCCACGTACACGATCCGCGACTCCGGCGCGATCCGCTGGGCGACCTCGTGCGTGTTGTCGGCGGTGGGCAGCCCCGTACCGACGTCCAGGAACTGGCGGACGCCCTCCTTCTCGACCAGATGCCGCACCGCCCGGCCCAGGAACAGCCGGTCCGCGCGCGCGTACTCCCCGATGCCCGGGTGCAGTTGGCGGATCTGGTCGCCGGCCGCCCGGTCGACCTCGTAGTTGTCCTTGCCGCCGAGCCAGTAGTTCCAGATCCGCGCCGTGTGCGGCTGGCTGGTGTTGATACGGGCGCGCAGCGACACCGCCACGTCGTTGGTGGCTGCGGGGTTGTCGGTCACGTGCGTCAGCTCCTGGGTGCCTGGAGGAGTTATCTCAACCTTCAAGGCGCAATCTAATCCCCCGAGTTGCCCCGCGCCGCCGGTCCGCCCCATTCCGGTACCGCGCCCGCGGGCGCCCAGTCGCCGGTGTAGGGGCGCAGGGCCGCGATCAGGGACGGGTCGCCGCCGCCGGCCAGCCGGTCGGCGGCGATGCTGCGGGCGACACCGGCCAGGAAATCGGCGATCTGCACACGGGCGTCGTCGCGGGAGTCGACCAGCCGCAGACCGTCGAGCGCGATCCCGTCGCGCCGGGCGCCCTGCACAAGCGCCGCGACCCGGCCCGGTGTCAGCGCGTTCTGCTGATCGTGGACCAGCGTCACCGGCACCCCGCCGGCACTCCACCACCTCGCCGTGCGCCGGATCGCCGGGAAGAGGGGGTTCAGGGCCGGGAACAGCGGCGGGGCGGCCCGGACCCGCTCCCGGTAGGCGACCGCGCGGGGACGGGCCGCGGACAGCCGGCGCAGGACACGCGCCGCCTCGGGGCCCGGCCGCGCCCGCGTGAGCGTGTCGACCGTACGGAAGAAGTGTTCGACGACGGTGAGCGGGTCGCCGTCGGAACGCACGCGCAGCAGACGGTTCGCCGCGCGCAGGAACTCCCGCCACTGCCTCCCGCCGGAGGCGCCGGGACCATGCCGGTACAGCGGACCGGCCTCGGCCGCGTCCCCGAGCAGCAGGGCGACGGTCCGCTCCACCACGAGGTACGCCTTCTCCGTCAGTTCGACATGGGCGTACCCGTGGATCGGGCCCGTCTCGTCCAGCAGCCACTCCAGCACCGCCCGGTGCTTCTCCCGCAGCAGATGGTTCGCCTTGTACTCCTCGGCGGGCGAACGGATCCGGCGCCGGATCTCCCGTACGCACTCCGCCGCCGCGTCCACCGGCAGCGCCACGCTCGCGTGCGCGAACACCTCCGTGTTGCCGCCGGTCAGGTTCTCGCCGTCCGACCCCGACTCGTCACAGGCGACCTCCCGGCTGCGCACCACGGACCCGCCCGCCTCCTCCGCCCCGTACCGGCCCACCGCGCGGCCCCCTATCTTGTGCCTCATGACCAGCTTCCCGCACGACACCGCCGGCGAACCGGACCCGTTGCGCGCCCTCGACCTGGAGCGGTTGCGCCGTCGTACGAGCATGAAGTGGCGCACCTACCCCGAGGACGTCCTCCCGCTGTGGGTGGCCGAGATGGACGTGCCCCTCGCCCCGCCCGTCGTCCGCGCCGTGGCCGGCGCGCTCGCCCTGGGCGACACCGGGTACCCGGCCGGCACCGCCTATGCCGAGGCCCTCGCCGCCTTCGCGGCCCGGCGCTGGCACTGGGACGGGATCGCGGCCGACCGTACGGCGATCGTTCCGGACGTCATGCTCGGCGTGGTCGAAATGATCAAGCTGGTGACCGGAGCGGGCGATCCGGTGATCGTCAACCCGCCGGTGTACCCGCCGTTCTACGCGTTCCTCACCCATATGGACCGCCGTGTGGTGGAGGCCCCGCTCGGCGCGGACCTGCGCCTCGACCCGACGGCACTGGAGGACGCCTTCCGGCGGGCCACGGCGGGCGGCACACGCGCCGCCTACCTGCTGTGCAGTCCTCACAACCCCACCGGCACCGTGCACACCGCCGCCGAGCTGACCGCCGTCGCCGAACTGGCCGAACGCCACGGCGTGCGGGTCGTCGCGGACGAGATCCACGCCCCGCTCACCGACCCCGGCACCCCCTTCGTGCCCTACCTCAGCCTGCCCGCCGCCGCACGGGGCCTCTCGCTCATGTCGGCATCCAAGGGCTGGAACCTGCCGGGCCTCAAGGCCGCCCTCGCCCTGGCCGGTCGGGAGGCCGCCGCCGATCTCGCCCGCATGCCCGAGGAGGTCGGCCACGGGGCCAGCCACGTCGCGATCATCGCGCACACCGCCGCCCTGCGCGAGGCCACCGGCTGGCTCGATGCCCTGCTCGCCGGGATCCGCGCCAACCGGCGCCTGCTTTCCGCCCTGCTCGCCGAGCACCTGCCCGCGGTCCGCGCACACCCCGGCGAGGCCACCTACCTCGCCTGGCTGGACTGCCGCGCCCTCGGCCTCGGCGACGACCCCGCCCAGATCTTCCTGGACCGCGGCCGGGTCGCCCTCTCCGCCGGTCCCCCGTTCGGCACCGGCGGCGCGGGCCACGCCCGCCTCAACCTCGCCACTTCGCCGGACATCCTGACCGAGGCGGTACACCGCATGGCCGCCGCCCTGAAGTGAGTGAACGCCTAGACTCCCGTCATGGACGACGATGCGCGCACGGCCCGGCTCGCCGCCGGAAAGTACCTGCTGCTCACCAGCTACCGCCGGAACGGCACCCCCGTGGCCACCCCCGTGTGGGTGGTCCGGGACGGCGCGAGCCTCGGCGTCTGGACGGCCGCCGACAGCCACAAGGTCAGCCGCGTCCGCAACCGTCCCGGCGTCCTCGCCGGCCCCTGCGACGTGCGCGGCAACCCCACCGGCGACCAGTTCCCCGCCACCGCCGAGATCACCGACCCGGCCACCACCGCCCGCTACCGCGCCCTGATCGCCCGCAAGTACGGCATCCTCGGCCGCCTCACCCTCCTGGGCAGCAGGCTGCGGCGCGGCACCGACGGCACGGTCGGCATCCGGGTGACCTTCGACACCTGACGGCCGGGGCCACCCGGAATTACCAACGGTTCAGGACGCGTTCAGCACCGAACCTTCCAACACCAGCCCGTGCGGCCGGGGTTCACCCGTCATGTCGTCCAGCTGCTCGAACCGGACCGACTCCGCCGGCTCGGCGGCCTTGTCCTTGACGGTGGGCACCGTGATGACCGCACTCGTCCGGTGCGCGGGGATGTCGACCCACAGGTAGAGGCCCTTCACCTTGGACAACGGGCGCTCCGGGTCCGGGGATTCACCGGAGACGTCGCGCAGCCAGGCCGCGGAGACGTCCTTGGTGGACAGCTCCGGACCGGCGGCCGGCGCGGTCGCGCGGAAGGCGGCGCTCATGTCCACGTCGACCGGTTCCGACAGCGAGACGCGCCAGCTGAGCGACCGCCCCTCCGTGACGCGGTCCGCGAGCGGGGTGACGGTCATGGTGGGCGCGGGATCGTCGTCGTGCACGGTGATGCCGCCGCTGTAGGATCCGACGACGGCGCCGTGCACCGCCTTGACCAGCACGTCGTACGTCACGTCCGTGCCGTAGCGGGTGTTGCCCTCGACCTTGACCGGTACGTCGATGTCGTGGCCGCCCGGACGCACCGTGACCAGCCGCTCCGTGGCATGGCCGGTGGCCGGGTCGAGGACGTAGACGCGGACCTGTCCGCTGCCGTGACCCGACACCCGGACCGGCACGTGATAGGTGCGCGTGCCCGAGTCGCCCTCGGGCACCGTCAGCCGGCCGAGGTCCACGCGCGGCAGCGCCGCCGCGCGTACCGCGGGCGTCCCCGGACGCCAGCCCCACGCGTCGACGAGCCAGGCCCGCCCGGACGCCGAACGCGCCGTCAGTTCCATCGACTTGACCGAGCGCAGGTCGACATGGGCGCGGCTGGCGGCCGCCAGCGGAACCCGGAACTCACGGGCCCAGTACGAGGCGGTCCGCTCGCTGCCGGGCAGCCCGTCGGCCTGGATCCGGCCCAGCACGGCCCGGTGCCCGGCGGCGTCGGTGAGCGTCACATCGAACTGCGTGCCACGGGAGTTGGGCGGCACGAACAGCCGCAGCGCCAGGTCCCCGGTGCCGGACAGGGAAACCGGCCGCTGCGCGGTCACCCGTGTGCGGGCACCGGTGTGCGTCCAGCGCAGCGCGATCGCGTGCCGGCCGGCCTCCCGGTCGGTGCCCCACTGCGCGAAGTGCGGCGAGGAGCCGCCCGCGTCCTCACCGAGGCAGCGCCTGGCCGGGCTGGGATCCACTGCGGCGCACAGCCTGCCGCCGCTCACCGAGACCCCGTCGTCCGGCAGGAACCCGCCGCCGCGGCGCGCCCCCACCGCGTGGCTGAGGACCCGCGCCGGATCCGCCGACGGCGCCCGCTTCCCGGAGCCGTCCAGCAGCGGCCGGACCCGGTCGTCGCCGGCCACGAACAGCCGCGCGGCCGCCGCGATGTACACCGAACCGGCCTGGTGCTGATGGTCGGCGCTGAGCCGGGTCGCGGCGTGCTTGCCGCACACCGGGTCCGGATGGTCCGGGTCGTCGTAGAAGTCGTCCTCGGCGGGCGCCGCAGAAGAGCCGGGATCCCACTCGGAGTTGAAGAAGTTGTGGTCGGCGCCGACGACGTACACGGCACTGTGCAGCGCGCTGCCGTTGCTGACCGCGCGCGTCCCGTCGACGTACAACTCGCCTTCCAGGTCGGAGACATCGCCGTCGCAGCCGGGCAGGACCGACACCGACGGCACGTCCGGCACCGGGTTCTGGCCGAAGACGGTGGGGCCGATGAGCACCATGCCGCGCACGGTCCAGCGCACCGCGCCGTGGTAGCCGTCCTGATCGGCGGGCGGCGGGTAAAGGCTGTCCAGGGCCGCCCGGTTGACGCCCTCGCCGCCCCGCGAGTGCCCGACGAGCAGGACCCGCGACAGGTCGGCGCGGGGCGCCGTGCGGACGATCGCCGGCGCGGACCCGGGGCGCTGCGCCCAGTCGGCCCAGTGGGCGAGATGGAGCCGGATCAGGGAGGAGCGCGCCTGGGCGCCGCCGTCCTCCGCGTCGCCGTCCTGCCCGTTGACGCCGTTCGCCGCGATCGACACCGTCATATAGCCCTGGGAGGCCAGCAGTCGCTGGTCGCGCAGATAGCCCCGGTAGCTCGGCACCGGCTGGTATCCGGACTGGCAGGGCCAGTCGATGGTGATGTCGCCGCCCCGGTAGCAGGTGGCGTGTCGGCCGTGCAGAAAGAGCGCGAGCGGACGCTTGCCGGGGGCGCCGACGGGGGCGACGACCACGGCGCGCATCTCCACCGGCTGCGCGAAGCCCGGCAGCCGCACCGACTTCAGCGTGTACTCGCCGGTCTTGGTGCGGTACGCGCCCGGCTTGCCCGGATCGACACCGTTCGCGGGCAGCGGGGGCGGGAGAGCGGGCTTGCCCGGTGCGGCGGGGACCGCGGGGGAGGCGGGCGCTGTGGGTGCCGTCCCGCCCGTACGGCCGTCCAGCCGGTGGCCGCCGGACCAGACCTCAAGCCCGTCGAGCCGCCCGAGTCCGGCCGGCCCGTGCGCTCCGTTCGCCCGCCGGTCGAGCGGCAGCCGGAACGTGCGGCCGTCGGCGTCCTGCTGCGGCACCCCCAACGGGCGCCCGCCGGAACGGAATTCGACACGCGCGTCACCCATCGGCACCGGCCGGTCGGACCGCCACTCCAGCCGGGTCCCGGAACCCACGCCGGTCAGCCGCCAGCCCGGCGGCAGCGCCCCCCGACCGTCCGATGACGCCAACGCGGCCGCCACCGAAGGCGGTTGGCCCTGGGCGACCGCCACCCCTGGAGACACACCCGCCACCGCGCACAACGCGGCGGCGGTGACCCATATACGCCGGGCACGGACCACAGTTCCTCCTCGACCCCCGACCTCGGGAGCCCCGGCCTACCCGGGGCCCCTCGCTCCCGGAGGACGGAACGCGGAGTCTGTGGGTTGCCTGTGGGGGAGGAGTGAATCGATCACATGGACGGGAATCGGACGCGGGGTGTGCGGGGGTCCGGTGTACGGGAGTGAGGTGCGCAGGGACCCGGCGTACCGGAGGATCAGGTCCAGGCCCGGTACGGCTCGTCCAGCAGCTGGAAGACCGGCTCGCCGCGCACCGGGTCCTTGGCGGTCGACAGCCGCACCCGGTCACCGCTGTGGATGCCGACCGGCGGGCCCATCACCCGGCCGCGCACGACGAAGCCCTCGGCCATCTCGATCAGCGAAACATTGCGCGCCGCGGGGGTGTTGCGGTGCACGATCGTGGAGTGGCGGACGGTGCCGATCCCCTCGCTGCGCTCGGTGCGCAGGTCGCTTCCCTGGCACACCGGACATAGCAGCCGGTGGTACATCGCCGTACCGCACCAGGTGCAGCGCTGGAAGTTGAGGGCGTCCCTGGCGTCCGCGGGGACGGGATCGAGCACACCCGCCGCGGAGCCGGCCGCCGATTGCGGGGCGCTCACTGAGTGGTGGTACATCCTGGTCAACTCCCTGCACTCGGCCGGAATCCCGCGTGCGCGTCCCGTGCACGCGTGCGCCCGGCGGCCTGGCCACCGCGCATGACCGACAGGGTATGGCACTCAGTGTCACTCGTAAAGGTACTCGGTACCCCAAAAATGGTTCGGCGGTGACCTGCGCACGTCCATGGTGCCGGGCGCTCAGCCGCGGTCCAGCGCCGTCTCCAGCTCCCGCACCACCCGCCACAGCGGGGCGTCCCTGCGGGTGACGAGGACCAGGACGTCGTCGGGGCGCGGGGCGTCCGCGTCGCCCGGCGCGGACCCGAGCCGTACGGGGTCGCGGGGGCCCGGCGCCGGTTCGTCCGGGCGCCCGAACTCCCGCTGCACGTACGCGAGTGCGTGGTCAAGGGCCGCCACCGCGTCGCCCCGCCCGTCCGCGCGCAGCCATGAGCGCAGGGCGTTGTTGTGCGCGGCGACCACCGCGGCCGCGATCACATCGGCGCGCAGGGTTCCGTCGGGCTGCCCGGTGAGCCGGCCGCGCAGATATCCGGCCATCGCGCGCTCGTACCGCCACACCACCGACAACTCGGACGCCCGCAGGCCCGGCACCTGCCGGGTGAGGCGGTAGCGCTGCACGGAGAACGCCGGGTTCTCCGCGTACATGTGCAGCACCATCCGGGCCGCGTCGCACACCCGCCGCACCGGGTCGCACTCCTCGCCGCCCGCCGTGAGGAAGGCGGTCATCTCGGTGAGGCAGCGCTCGTGGTCGGGGAAGACCACGTCCTCCTTGGCGGGGAAGTACCGGAAGAAGGAGCGCCGGCCGACTCCGGCCAGGGCCACAATGTCGTCCACCGTGGTCTGCTCGTAGCCGTGTTCCGAGAAAAGCCGGAAGGCCGCCGCGACCAGGGCGTCCCGCATCGGCGGTTTGGCGGCCGGCGCCGCACTGCTCGCACTCATGGCACGGGAACGTAGCACCCGGACCCGTTTTGTGACACTCAGTGCAGCACGTGTGGAGAAAACAGGGAACTGAGTGCTGCACGAGAAGTGAGTCGCTCGAACCGGGCTCGGGATCACTGTCCAGGGGAGCCCAGGCGGTGGCCTGGCCGGGCGACCCCACCGACGGCACCCTCCGGCGGACCAACCTGGAACGGCTGTACGGCACCGATGGCGGCGGACGGCCGGGTCAGTGGTCCAGCCAGTCGGCGATCTCCCCGGTGTGCTCGCCGAGGCGGGGCGGTCGGCAGTCGTAGCGGGGTGGGGTACGGGACAGCGAGATCGGGTTGGCGACCAGGTCCAGCACCTCTCCGTCGCCTCCCTCGACCGAGGCGCGCGGCGCGAGGCCCAGCCGGTCGGCGAGGGCGAACGCCTGCGCGAGGTCGTTGACCGGACCGCAGGGGACACCCAGCGGGGTGAGCCGCTCGAACCACTCGGCGGCGGTGCGGACCGCCAGCAACTCGCCCAACCGCGCCGCCAGTTCGTCCACATGGGCCACCCTGTCGGCATTGGTGGCGAAACGCGTGTCGTCGGCCAGCTCCGGGGCGCCGATGCCACGGCAGAGCGCCGCGAACTGGCGGTCGTTCCCGACGGCGATCACCAGCGGCCCGTCCGCTGCCCGGAACACCTCGTACGGCGCGATCGACGGGTGCCGGTTGCCCATGATGCCCGGCACCCGGCCGGCCAGGGTGTAGCCGGCCGACTGGTTGACCAGGCTCGACAGCAGGGTCCTCAGCAGATCGACCTCGACGAGCTGTCCCTCGCCGGTCGCGTCCCGGTGCCGCAGCGCGACCAGCACCCCGATCGCGGCGTGCAGCCCGGTGAGCACGTCCACCAGCGCCACCCCGGCCTTCACCGGCTCGCCGGGCGCGGACCCGGTGACGCTCATCAGCCCGCCCACGGCCTGGATCAGCAAGTCGTAGCCGGGCAGCGCGGCCCCCGGCCCGGACCCGAATCCGGTGATCGAGCAGTACACGATGCCCGGATTCGCAGCGCGGACTTCGTCGTAGCCCAGCCCGTACTTGTGCAGCGTCCCCGGCCGGAAGTTCTCGAACAACACATCGGCGCGGCGCGCCAGTTCGGCGGCGCGGCGCCGGTCGGCCGGCTCGCGCAGGTCCAGGGCGACCGAACGCTTGTTGCGGTTGACGGACAGGAAATAGGTGGCCTCGCCGTGCGCGTGCGGCGGGCCCCACGCACGGGTGTCGTCACCGCCCGCCGGATGCTCGACCTTGATCACATCGGCGCCCAGATCGGCGAGGAGCATCGTCGCGTACGGCGCCGCGAGCACCCGCCCGAAGTCGGCGACGAGCACGCCGCTCAGCGGCAGCGGCAGCGGCAGTGGCGGCGGCGGTTCGGCGGCACTCATGACGTCACCCCTCCGGAGCCGTGCGGAGACCCGGTGCTCCGGGGCCGCGGGACCGTACCGGGCCGCCCCTGCCCGTCGCCTGCGATGGACCGCAAATCGCCACTCCCTTCGGCACGCCGTCGCGTGCCGCGGTGCCCCGCGGCGTCCCGACGGCCTGGCTGAGGCGGCCATTGTGGGGCGGCGGGCCCGGTGACGCACTGGACGAAATGTCCTGCTCCGGGGGGTCGGGGTGCGCCGATCTGTCGATGGCGCCGCGCGCGGGGAGGGAACCGCGGGTGACCTGGAGGACGTGATCGAAAGAGCGTCATCGATCAGGCGTAACCTTTCTGCGCCCGAACGGTCCCACCCTCGACCCCAGCGCCGCCCAAGGAGACCCGCATGCCCGCCGCTCGCCCCCGCGTCCTCTACGTCACCGACCTGGCGTACCAGGCCCGCGGGCGCCGCTACTGCGACGAGGACATCTTCCTCACCTCCCGGCTGCGCGCCCACTTCGACCTCGCCCTGTGCCATCCGCTGGACGCGGCGGCCCTGATGGACGGCCACGACGCCGTCGTCATCCGCAACAGCGGCCCCGTCCTCGGCTACCAGCAGGCCTACGACACCTTCCGCGCGCGGGCGCTGGCACACGGCAGCCGGGTGTACAACCCGCTCACCGGCAAGGCGGACATGGCCGGCAAGCAGTACCTCCTCGACCTGACCGCCGCCGGGTACCCGGTGATCCCGACCGTCGACCGCCTGACGGACGTGCACCGGCTGCCGCCCGCGCACCGCTATGTGGTCAAGCCCCGGCTCGGCGCGGACTCCCTCGGCCTGCGCATCGTCCCCGCCACCCGCCTCGACGCGCACGCCGGGGACGACGTCCTGATCCAGCCGCACATCGACTTCGCCTACGAGGTCTCCTTCTACTTCGTGGACGACGACTTCCAGTACGCCCTCTACGCCCCCGACCCGCGCCGCCGCTGGGAGCTGAAGCCGTACGCCGCGACCGCCGCCGACCTGGAGTTCGCCCGGCGCTTCATCGACTGGAACGACCTCGGCCACGGCATCCAGCGCGTCGACGCCTGCCGCGCCCCCGACGACGGCCTCCTGCTGGTCGAACTGGAGGACCTCAACCCCTACCTGTCGCTTCAGGCCCTGCCGGAGGAGGACAGGGACGCCTTCGTCGGCGCGTTCACGGCGTCGCTGAGCCGGTTCATACAGGGCGCGGGTGCGGGTGTGACGGCGGAGGCGGGGGCCGGGGCGGTCAGCGCAGTCTGACGGTGATCAGCTGGGTGGTTCCGGCCGTGCCGGTGAGGTCACCGAAGGTCAGGGTGAGCGACGTGCCCGTCGCGGCCGAAGTGAGCGTGGCCGGTGCGGAGGTGACCGAGGCGACCGGACGCCGCCAGGTCACGGTCAGACCGGTACGCATGAGCATCGGATCGCTCACGGCGATCACCGCGGTACCGTCCCCCCGCTCGCTGATCATCACGGAGCACGGATCGCTCGCCGCGAGCGGTCCGACCGTGCCGCCGGACCAGAAGTTCACCCCGGTGAAGCCGAGCGAACGGACCGAAACGCCCTGCTGCTCGTCCGTGTTGGCCAGGACGGTCAGCCAGTGCCGGTCGGCCGATCGTGCGCGCGTGCGCGCCGCGCTCGCGCCCGGCATGAGCAGATAGGCGTACGAGGCGTTCACCGGATCGATGCCGTGGTCGACGTACACCGTCAGGTACGTCCTGCTCAACACGGCCGTCGAACCGCCCGAGTTGATCGAACTCCAGCTGCCCTCCCGTGCCTCCCGCAGCGCCCGCACCGTCGCCCCGCCGGGGAAGACGTAGCCGCCGTGCCCGCCGATGTGCGCCCAGCCGGCGTCGGAGAGCGTCCGCGACCACGGGTGCCCGGCCGGTTCCGTGCTGCCGTCCACCGTGAACACCGCGCCGCCAACCGCGCCGAGGTTGCGGTTCTCGACCGTCGTCTCCACGGCCGTCCCGTCGGTGCAGGAGATGCCCGCGCCCAGGCAGACCACCGTGTCGTCCAGGAAGAACCACGACTTCTTCGCGACGAGTGTGGACTGGAGGCCCTTGAGGTGCTGCCCGACCGCGGCCCGCCGGCCGTCCGTCGCGCCGCCCACCCAGTTCACGTCCGGCCGGGCCGCGCCCCAGTCGCCGCCCGCCCCGTCGGCCAGCACCTTGCGCGAGACGGTCGTGCCGGGCAGCCGGTACGGGTCGACGGTGGGCCAGAAGGCGTCGCTGTACTGGTCGTTGGCGAATGTGTCGCCCCACCAGTAGAGCATCCCGGAACCGGTGTGCCAGCCGCGCGGGTTCTCGCCGTTGCCGGACTCGTAGTACGCGATCCGTTTGCTCGCCATGCTCAGCGCGGCCGCCCAGCCGGGCCGGCGGTGCGTGGCCCGCGCCATCGCCGGGAACAGGCGGTGCCCGGTCGGCTCCGGGACCGCCCGCACCGTCGCATCGTCCTCGACTCCGTTCAGCAGGGCCAGGTTCGGCAGGCTGAGCACCGGGTCCGCGAGCGGCGGCCGGTAGTGGTCGCGCCGCATCCAGCCCTTCACCAGGCCACGCCACCGCGCGTTCTGGGCCGCGCTCGCGCCCTGCCCGAGCAGCACGATCGCGGCGAGGATGGGATGGCCGCGCAGATGATCGTCCTGCTGCACCTGCGCCGGATCGCCGGCGGACAGGCCCCGGCTGACCGCGCGGCCCGCGACGCCGTCCATGACCAGGCCGTTGTAGAGGAACGGCGCCCAGGCTTTCTCGACCGCGTCGAACACGACCGTCCGGTTCCCGTCCGTCACCTCCCAGCCCGACCCGGCCAGCAGCGCGAACAGCATCCCCAGACCGCCCAGGAACACCGAACCGTACGAGCCGGTGTACGGCACCCAGGTGTGCTGGATGAAGGAGCCGTCGGCGTGCAGACCGTCACCCGAGGAGACGTACGGGAAGACGGGGGACAGGGCGTCACGGGCCAGCGCCACCTTCGCCCCGGCCGCCCCGACCACCCCGCGCAGCGCCAGCACCCGGCACAGGTCCACCCGGTTGGCGCCCGTGCTCGTGCCGCTGTAGCTGCCCACCGCCGAGTCGGGCACGAAGTGGTCCACCGCGGCGAGGTAACCGGCGAGCCGGTCGGCCGGCAGCGCGTCGTACATCAGCACGCACGTGTCCAGCAGCGCCTGTGGGGCGCCGATCTGCCAGCTCCACCAGTTGCCGTACCGCACCTGGCCGGCGTTGTACACGTCGTCGTGCAGGTGGTCGAGGCCGGTGCGGACGGCGTCGCGCAGGCCCGCGTCGCCGGTCAGGGCGGTGCCGGGCTGGCTGTACGCCTGCGCGAGGGTGCTCAGCCGGGTGAAGCTGGTGCTCATGTTGCCCGAGAAGACGTACGACTCCGGGTCCCGGTCGGCGTAGGGGAGATCGGGCCACAGCGACCCGGCGGCGGGGGACATGGCGGCGAGGTACTGCCGTGCCGTGCCGCCCAGACCGGCCAGCCGGGAGGCGAAGGGCTCGGCGGTGGGAGCGAAGCCCTCGCCGAGGATCAGGGTGCGCCACTTCGCTCGCAGGGCGGCGAACTCGTCCGGTGCGGGGGCGGCCGGGGCGGAGGTGCCCAGTCCCAGGGCGGCGACGGTGCCGGAGCAGACGGCCAGGAAACCACGACGTGACCAAGGAGTCGTCATGACGGCGCTTTCTAGCACGCGCTTACTCGCACGCTCAATAGGCATGTTTACGGACGATCGTTTGATCTTCTCATCGTGCTGGGCGGGCGCGTTGCACAGGTGGGACGATTCGACGGCGGCATGCGGGGAACACCACCGCACGCGACGATGAGTGCGCGAAACGATCGCTGTGCGGACACGGCGGTCCAAACGGTGGAAAGCAGCGGAAGCGACGGCGGACGGAGCGGAGCGGCATGGCGCGAGCGGAGGACCATTTCCTCGGGCGGCTCGACCCCGACATGTGCGTGGTCACGGCCGTGGCCGGCGGTGAACGCGCGGGTTGTCTGGTCGGCTTCGCCTCGCAGTGCTCCATCCGGCCGCCCCGGTTCACCGTGTGGCTCTCCAAGGCCAACCACACCTACCGCGTCGCCCGCGCCGCGCACCACCTCGCCGTACACCTGCTCACCCGAGACCAGCGGGCCCTCGCGGAACGCTTCGGCGGCCGAAGCGGGGACGACACCGACAAGTTCGCGGGTCTCGACTGGGCACCGGGGCCCGGCGGCGCGGCCGTCCTCGGCGCCGCGGCGGCCTGGTTCGTCGGCGCCATCCTGCACCGCGTCGACGGCGGGGACCACGTCGGCTTCGTCCTCGACCCCCTGGAGTGGGGCGAGGGCCGGCCGGGCCCCCTGCTGCGGCTGTCCGACGCGGTCGGCATCGAGGCCGGCCACCCCGTGGACTGACCCCGCGCGCCCCCGCTCCCAGACGCACGGCGCCCCCTATGGGCCCCCGGCCCCCGTGCCCCAGACCCCCTCGCCCCCGATGTCGGCGGCATCGGCGGCGTCGGCCGCCGCCACCGCGTCGACCGCCTCCTCCGTACGGCCCTCCACCCGCGCCGGCATCCGGATGTCGACCACGCACACGTCGTCCCGCCACTCGTCCACCAGCATGGCCGCGAGCAGCGCCTCCAGGGAGCCCGACCCCTCCTCGCCGTGGGCGCGCACCGCCCGCACGAGCCGGTCGAAACCCACGTCCAGGCCCTCGCCGGGCCGCTCGATCAGGCCGTCGGTGTACAGCAGCAGCCGGTCGCCGGGCTCCAGGCGCAACTCCGCCGACTCGTAGTACGGGTCCGCGCTGGCGCCGAGCAACAGGCCGCCGGGGCGGTCGAGATAGCGCACCTCACCGCCGCGCACCAGCAGCGGCGGCGGATGCCCGGCCTGGGCCCAGGCGAGGAGTTGGCGGTCCGGGTCGTAGCGGGCCATGATCATGGTGGCCGTCATCCGGCTGTCACGGGAGTGCAGCAGCAGATGGTTCAGGCGCGCCAGCGCGACGGTGAGCGAGGTGCCGGTGCTGACCATCCCCTTGGCGGTGAACCGGAGTTGGGCCATGGTGGCGACCGCGTCGATGCCGTGCCCGGCCACATCGCCGACCACGAACAGCGCGTCGTAGTCGGGCAGTTCGATGGCGCTGAACCAGTCGCCGCCGACATGGATTCCGGCCTGCGCGGGCAGATAGGCGACCTCGACGCGCAGCCCGGCCAGCAGTACCGGCTTGCTGGGCAGTGGCAGCAGGGCGTGCTGGAGGCGGGCGGCGAGCGCCCGTTCGGCCTGGAGGACCCCGCGCTGCACCGACATGGTGCGCTCGCTCTTGACCAGGGCGAGCTCCGCGCTGCGCTGCGCGGTGAGGTCCTGCACGAAGCCGTGCACCTCGGCGGGGGTGCCGTCCGGCTCGCTGACGGCCTCGGCGACCATCCGCAGGTGCCGTACGCCCTCGGGTGAGCGGACCCGGAACGGCACGTCGAAAGGGCGCCCCCGCTCGACCAGCCCGGCGATCGCCGCCGCCAGCGCGTCCGCGTCCTGCGGCAGCGCCAGCCGCGGCAGCTCCGCCAGCTCCAGCGGCCCCTGTCCGAGGGCGCGCCCCAGGACGGCGTACGCCTGCGCGGACCAGGAGATCTCCCCCGTGAGCAGATTCCAGTTGGCCCAGCCGAGGTTGCCGAGCCGCTGCACATCGGCCAGGCGCTGCTTCTGCCGGTCCAGGGGGCCGTGCCGCAGCCAGGACACCAGCAGCCCCGGGCCCATCGGAGCGGCCCGCACCGAGAAGGTGGCGGTCACGGCCACCCCGTCCACCGTGTCCTGGTAGGCGAACGGCTCGCTTGCGAACGGCACCCCGGTCGCCAGGGTGTCCAGGTAGCCCTGCCACAGCGATTCGCCCGCCACGGACGGATAGCTCTCCAGGACGAGCCGGCCCACCATGTCCCGGCCGCCGCGACCGCACACGTCGACCGCCTGCGGGGTCGCGGCGTCGATCCGGTAGTCCGCCACCTCGCCGGTGGCGGTGCGCAGCGGCGTCAGCAGGACCGCGGCACCCGGCAGCGCGTCGAACACCGCCTGCACGGTCTCCGCGACGCCCGGCACGCCGGGCGCCCCCCGCGCGTGGTCGAAGGCACGCAGCCGCCCCGCGCACAACCGGGCGGCGGCCACCAGCAGCTGGCGCTCGCGCGGCTCGAACGGCCCGCCGCACCGGCGCAGCACCCCGAGGGCGAACCGGGCGGATTCCCCGGCGGGCACGGGCAGCCACACCCGGCTCGGCCACCGCTCGGGTGTGTCCCCGACCAGCAGATGACGGGTGCGGTCGGCGGCCAGGTCCTCCAGCCACAACGGCTCGCCCGCCGCCAAGGCCTCGACCGCGGGCACCCCGGCCAGCGGGGGCACATGCCGCCACCGGGCGGCGTACCGCGGGTCGATCCCGGCATGGCCGGCCAGTTCGAGACCACCCTCGGGCCGCCGCTCGAAGAGGAGCACGACGTCGGCCCGCGCCCCCGGTGCCAGATGGTCCAGAAGGCGTCCGGCCAGTTCGTGCGGGGAACCGACGCGGAGCAGGTCCCGCCCCATCCCGCCGAGCACCTCCGCCATCTCCGGGTCACCGGCGACCGGGGTCGCGCGGGGCGCGGACGCCATGCCGGGCTCGGGTGCCGTCGCGGGGGCCGGGGGCGTGGTGGACGCGGGGGCCGGTCGTTCCGGGAGCGACGGAAGGGAGCCCAGCGTGAGCCAGCACTCCTCCAGCAGGGTGTGCCCGCTGTCCGCGGCGCGCCGGCGCAGTTCCTCGTCGGCGGCGTCCGGGGCGCATCCGGTGAGCGCCATCAGGGCGCCCTTGGCCCGTTCGAGGACCGCCGACGTCGCGGCGAGCTCGCGCAGCTGCTCCAGCTCGGCACGCTGCCGGGCGACGACCCGGGCCAGCGCGGCGCTGTCGGCACCGGTTCCGGGGTCGTCCATCGGGGACACGGACTCGCTCGTCACGCGATGAGCATCGCACATTCGGGGGCGTTCGATCGCTTGTCAGGGGGACCGGGGAACTGCGGCCGAATGCGCGTCAGCGGCGGGCCAGGGCCGTGCTGACCGCACGGACGCTGCGGGCGATGTGCTGGAGTTGCAGCACCTCGGCGGCGTACATCTTGATCGTGTGCTCGATGACGGACTCGGGCAGCCCGAGCATCGGCAGTTCGGCCCGCGCCGTCTGGAGCGCGGTGCGGGCCACCCGCACCTCCTGCTCGACCTGGATCTGCGCGTGCCGGGCGAGCAGCACGGGGTGCCGGATCAGGGCCGGGTAGCTGGCATAGCGCGCGGGGATCAGCTCGCGCAGCCACTTGGCGGCCGAGCGCTCCCAGTCGTACGAACCGGGGGTCTTGACCTGGCAGGGCCAGTCGGGGCTGATGCGCGTGCTGGTCAGGGGCATGGTCACGGGCATGGTCACTTCCGGTCTGCGGCGTCGTGAGGGTGGTCCGACGAGAAGCGGGCGGCCCCGGCCTAGGGGATGACCGGGGCCGCCCCAGGGGTGCGGCACAGGGGCGCCGCACCACCGGACACACCGGGCGCCGTCCGGGTAGGTGACGGCGGTCGGGATGTCCGCGCGGGCGATCCGCCAGCAGAGTATTTATATATACCGAGCAGTTTGCAAGACGCATGAAAACATTCATGCGTGATTTGAGCCGAAAGATCCGGCTACGGGCGCTCGGTGCCCGCAAGATCTTCACGAGTGTGGGGACGCCACCGCAGGACCTTGCGGTCCCCGGCGGCCGGGCGGGGCGGCTCAGTCCCGGACGAAGAACTGGTGCTGGTCGGACACCTGCTCGTACTTCTCCAGCCGCGCCTGCGTCCGCTCCGGATCGGCGTCGGTCATCGCCTGGAGCAGCGCCGCGGCCATCATGTTCGGGGCGGCGTAGGAGTCGAAGACCAGCCGGGAGCCGGTGCCGGTGGCGAAGGTGACGTCGGCCTCGTCCGCCAGCGGTCCGAGCGCGAGGTCGGTGATCAGCGCGACCTTCAGGCCGACGTGGTGCGCCACCCGGACCGCCTCCAGGGTCTCCAGCGAGTGCCGCGGCATGGCGAACGCCAGCACCCAGGCGCCACCGGCCTCGCGCGACTGGAGCAGCGCGTCGTAGGCCACGCTGCCGCCGCGGGTGACCAGCCGGACATCGGGGTGGATACGACGCGCCGCGTACCCGAAGTACTCGGCCAGCGACTCCGCGATGCGCAGGCCGAGCACGGTCAGCGGGGTGGAGCGGGACAGCTCGCGGCCGACGTGGATCACCCGGTCCGGGTCGGCGAAGTCGCGGCGCAGGTTCTCCAGGTTCGCGATCTCCGCGTCCACCGCGGCCTGGAGCTCGTTGGCGCGGTTCGGCTCGCCGGGCCCGCCGGCCAGTGCCTTCAGCGCGATCGACTGGAGCCGCTCACGCAGGGCGGGGTAGCCGCTGAAGCCGACGGCACCGGCGAAGCGGGTCACGGACGGCTGGCTGACCCCGACCCGGTCCGCCAGCTCGGTGATCGACAGGAACGCGGCCTCGGTGATGTGCTCGATCAGGTACTGGGCGATCCGCCGCTGCCCCGGCGACAGACGGGGCCCGTCGAACAGCTCCCGGAGCTGAGAGGTCGGGGCGGCCTCGGCCTCCGGTGCGGTCTTGCCCGAGGTGATCGCTGATGCCTGTGCGCGGGCCTGCTGCGGCGAGGGCACCGGTCCGTCTCCTTTGTCTCCCACGAGCATTCAACATAGCTCACCCAAAGCCGTGACCAGCGGGTTGACCAGCAATCGAGGGAACCGGAACGCGGGTGGGCAGCCGGGGCGGACGGGGCCGCTAACCGGCCCACGGGCACGGCGGCGCCGACGCGTCCGCCGGGACCAGCAGATCCGCCCGCTCCCGCGTCGCCGCCACCAGCTCGGCGTTGCGCTGATCCGTGCCCAGCACCCAGGCGCGCGCCGCCGCCGGCTCCTTGCCGAACTCCATGTGCCGGGCCACCAGTCGGCGGATCCGCTCCTCCTCGGGCAGCTCGCAGTACCAGACCTCGTCCAGGCACGGCCGCACCCGCGCCCACGAACCCTCCTGGAGGAGCAGGTAGTTGCCCTCGGTCACCACGAGGCGCACGGCCGGCGGCACCGGGATCGCACCGGCCAGCGGCTGCTCCAGGACCCGCTCGAAGCCGGGCGCGTACACCACCTCGCCGGTCTCCTCGCGCAGCCGCCGCAGCAGCGCCGCGTACCCGGCCGGGTCGAAGGTGTCCGGCGCGCCCTTGCGGTCCCGGCGGCCCAGCCGGTCGAGTTCGGCGTCGGCCAGGTGGAAGCCGTCCATCGGGACCCGGGCGGCCCACGCGGGCCCGTCGGCGTTCAGGGCGCGCACCAGACGCGCGGCCAGGGTGGACTTGCCCGCGCCGGGGCCGCCCGCGATGCCGAGCAGGGCGCGCCGGCCGCCTCGGGGGAGCGCGCGGGCGCGCGCGAGCAGGTCGTCGAAGGTCAGGGGCGCACGGTCGGAGGTCAAGGGCACACAGACGAGTGTGTCACCCCGGAACCGGAAAAATTGTGGCGTGGGACACTCGATGGAGCGCGGCTCATGGGGAACAGTCCTCGGTATGACTCAGCTCGGTCTGCCCGATGACATCCAGGCGTGCCTGTTCGACCTCGACGGCGTCGTCACCAAGACGGCCGTGGTGCACGCGGCCGCGTGGAAGGAGACGTTCGACGCGTTCCTGCGCTCCCACGAGGGCCCGGACGCGCGGCCGTTCGACGCGGTCGCCGACTACGACGAGTACGTGGACGGCCGCCCGCGCGCCGACGGGGTGCGCGCCTTCCTCGACTCGCGCGGCATCGAGCTGCCGGAGGGCACGCCGGACGACCCGCCGGACGCCCTGACCGTCAACGGCCTCGGCAACCGGAAGAACGAGCTGCTCCTGGAGCGGATCCGCACCGGCGGTGTCGAGGCGTACGAGGGCACCCTGCGCTACCTGGAGGCGGTGCGCGCCGAGGGACTGCGCACCGCGATCGTCTCCTCCAGCGCCAACTGCCGTGACGTGCTGCGGGCCGTGGACGCCGAGCACTTCTTCGACGTCCGCGTCGACGGCGTCGTGGCCGCCGAGCGGAAACTGCCGGGCAAGCCCCACCCGGACACCTTCCTCGCCGCCGCCCATGACCTCGGCGTCGAACCGTCCCGTGCGGCCGTCTTCGAGGACGCGCAGGCCGGCATGGAAGCGGGCCGCGCGGGCGGCTTCGGGTACGTCGTCGGCCTCGACCGGGTCGGCCAGCGCGACGCCCTGTACGCGCACGGCGCGAGCATCGTCGTGGCGGACCTCGCGGAGCTGGGAGGCAAGCGGTGATCACCCAGGGGGCGTACGCCGTCGAGCCGTGGGCGGTCCGCGAGACCTCCCTCGACCTCGACCTGCTCGCGCAGAGCGAGTCCGTGTTCGCGCTGTCCAACGGCCATGTCGGCTGGCGCGGCAACCTGGACGAGGGCGAGCCGCACGGACTGCCCGGCAGCTACCTCAACGGGGTGCACGAGGTGCACCCGCTGCCGTACGCCGAGGCCGGGTACGGCAATCCGGAGTCGGGCCAGACCGTCATCGACATCACCAACGGCAAGATCCTGCGGCTGCTCGTGGACGACGAGCCGTTCGACCTGCGCTACGGCCGCGTCACCGCCCACGAGCGGGTCCTCGACCTGCGCCGCGGGGTGCTGGAGCGCACCTGCGAGTGGACCTCCCCGGCCGGCTCCACCGTGCGGGTCCGCTCCACCCGGCTGGTCTCGCTCACCCAGCGCGCGGTGGCCGCCGTGGCGTACGAGGTGGAGGCCGTCGACGCCCGCAGCCGGGTGGTGATCCAGTCCGAACTGGTCGCCAACGAGAGCCTGCCCGGCTCCGACGGCGACCCGCGCGCCGCGATGGCGCTCCAGTCGCCGCTGGAACAGGAGGACCATCTCGCCGCGGGCAACCGGCTGCGCCTGGTGCACCGCACCCGGCGCAGCGGGCTGCGGGTCGCGGTCGCCGCCGACCATGTCGTCGACGGGCCCGAGCGCACCACCACCCGCAGCGAGAGCGGCACCGATCTGGCCCGGCTGACCGTCACCTCGGTCCTGGAGCCCGGCCAGCGCCTGCGGGTGGAGAAGCTGGTCGCCCACGGCTGGTCCGCGGCCCGTTCGCTGCCCGCGATGGCCGACCAGGTCGACGCCGCGCTCGCCGCCGCCGCCCACGACGGCTGGGCCGGCCTCCTCGCCGACCAGCGGGCCCGCCTGGACGACTTCTGGGCGCGCGCCGACGTCGAGGTCACCGGCGACGAGGAGATCCAACAGGCCGTACGGTTCGCCCTGTTCCACGTCTTCCAGGCAGGGGCCCGCGCGGAGCGGCGCGCGATACCCGCGAAGGGCCTGACCGGCTCCGGCTACGACGGGCACGCCTTCTGGGACACCGAAATGTTCGTGCTGCCATTGCTCACCCACACCGCGCCCGCCGCCGTCGCCGAGGCGCTGCGCTGGCGGCACGGCACCCTGGACGAGGCCCGCGAACGCGCCGCCCAACTCGGGCTTGCCGGGGCCGCGTTCCCCTGGCGGACCATCGCGGGACCGGAGGGCTCGGCGTACTGGCCGGCCGGCACCGCCGCCTTCCATGTGAACGCCGACATCGCCGACGCCGTCGTCCGCTATGTCGATGCCACCGGCGACACCGCCTTCGAGCGCGAGGCCGGGGTCGAACTCCTGGTGGAGACCGCCCGGTTGTGGCGCTCGCTCGGCCACCACGACGCGCACGGCGTCTACCATCTCGACGGCGTCACCGGACCCGACGAGTACAGCGCGGTCGCCGACGACAACACCTACACGAACCTGATGGCCCGTCAGAACCTGCTGGCCGCCGCCGATGCCGTCGAACGCCATCCGCGCGAGGCCGCCCGGCTCGGGGTGGACGAGGAGGAGAGCGCGGCCTGGCGGGACGCGGCCGAGGCGATGCACGTGCCGTACAACACCGAACTCGGGGTGCACGAACAGCACGCGGGGTTCACCCGCTACCAGCGCTGGGACTTCGAGGGCACCCGCGCCGACCAGTACCCGCTGCTGCTGCACTTCCCGTACTTCGACCTCTACCGCAAACAGGTCGTCAAACAGGCCGACCTGGTACTGGCGCTGTACACCTGCGACGCCTGGTTCAGCGAGCGGTACGACGAGGAGCAGATCGCCCGGAACTTCGCCTACTACGAGCCGCTGACGGTGCGCGACTCCTCGCTGTCCGCCTGCTGCCAGGCCGTCGTCGCCGCCCGGACCGGCCATCTCGACCTCGCCTACGACTACACGGCCGAGGCGGCCCTGATGGACCTGCACGACCTGGAGCACAACACCCGCGACGGGCTTCACATCGCCTCGCTCGCCGGTACCTGGATGGCGCTGGTGGCGGGCTTCGGCGGGATGCGCCGCGACGGCGAACGGCTGCGCTTCGCCCCCCGGTTGCCCGAACGGCTCTCCCGGCTCGCCTTCCACGTGCAGTTCCGGGGCCGCAGGCTGCGGGTGGAGATCGACGCGGACAAGACGACGTACGCGCTGCTCGACGGGCCGCCGCTGAGCCTGCGGCACCACGGTGAGGAGGTGACGGTGACCACGAGCGAGCCGGCCATGCGCGCCGTACCCCCGGCCGTCCGCAGGGCGGCGCCGCAGCAGCCGCGGCACCGGGTGCCGAACCAGCGCTCCTGAGGCCCGGCCCGCGGGACGTCCGGGTTCTCACGGGCGGCGCCGGTCCGTCTCAGAGCGGTGCGCCGGTCAGCAGCCGGAGGAGGTCGCCGGTGGCGTCGGCCGCCAGCAGTGGCGGCAGGGTGCTCAGCGCGAGGACGGCGAGCGTGGCGGAGCCCAGGCTCGGCTGCGGGGCGGCCTGGAGGGCGGCGATACGGCGGGTGACGGCGCGGTCGGCGAAGTGCAGCGCGGGCACCTCGCCGCCGCGCTGCGCGGTGAGCGCGGCCCGCGCCAGCGCCAGCGCGGCGGTACGTCGGTCGCCGACCTCGGCCGCCGCCCGCTCGTCGGCCCACCGCTCCACTAGGTAGCCGACGGCCGAACGCACCGGACACAGCAGCGGATCGGCCGCCGCCGCGAGGACGGCCGCCGTCACCAGCACATCGTGCCGGTGGGCGAGATGTGCCCGCTCGTGCGCGAGCAGCACCCGCCGCTCGGCGGGCCCGAGCGCGCCCAGCATCGCCGAGGTGACCAGGATCCGGCCCGGCCGGCCGGGCACCGCGCACGCCCGCGGCACCGCCGAGGCGGCCACGATCAGCTCGGTGTCCGCGGGCTGCCCCGCGCACAGCCGGCGCAGCGCCCGCCGGGTGCGCCACTCGGCCCGTACGGCACGGCGCAGCCGCACGGCGACGACCACCAGCCCCAGACACGCGGTCAGCCCGATCACCACCGGTACCGGATCGGCCGCCCCGCCCTGGTGGCCCCCGCGCGCCTCGGGCGGCACGTCCCCGAGCAGCGCGGCACCGAGCAGCACCAGCGTCCAGACGGTGGCCCCCGCGGTCACCACGGCGGCCGCGGCCAGCACCCGCGCGGCCGCCGCCGGAGCGACGTACCGGCCGGTCAGCGGGCCCGCAGCGGCGAGCAGCAGCGACAGCGCCAGCGGGCTGTACACATCGAATCTCATGCGCGAGACCTCAAGTCGTGGACGTCGTGCGCGGAACCTCGTGTGCCGAACCTCGTGTACCGGCCCCGCGCGGGGGCCGTCCTTTCCCCTACGCGTCGCCCCCGGCGAGCAGTTCGCGCAGCGCCCGCTCCTCCTCGCGGCTCAGACCCGTCACGAACTGCTGGAGCGCGGCGATCGGGTCCGGGCCCCGGTCCAGGGCCTGATGCATGGCCTCGGCGGTCAGCTCCGCCGCGTTCTTCGCCGGACGGTACGCGCCGCGCCGCCCGTCCGCGTCCCTGAGCACCAGCCCCTTGTCGTACAGGCGCTTGAGGATGGTGTGCACCGTGTTGTACGCGAGATCGCCGCCGATCTCGGCCTGGATCTCCGCCGGGGTGAGCGGCCGATCGGTGGCCCAGAGGGCGGCCAGCACCTCGCTCTCCAGCTCCCCGGCGCTGCGCCGTTCCGCCCTGCCACGGGGCCCTGTGCCAGCCATGGTCCAACCTTACAGCGCGTAGTGGCGGCGCCCGGGGGGCCGTACGGCCTTCCCGGACACCGCGGTGAGCGGCGGTTCGCCTGCGCTGCCCGTGCGCTCTGTGATGGGGTGGTCCTTTCGGGTTCCGCCTCGTCCGGGGCCGGATCCGGGGTGAAGGGGAGGATGATGACCGGCAGCGCCGAGACCGTACGCACCGGGACGCGGACCGCCCGCTCCCGGCCACCGTCCGACGGCGCCCAAAAGGCACGTGCCGCCCTCCCGCTCGCGGCCGTCGCCGCGGCCTTCGCCCTGGCCCAACTGCTCCTGGTCCACCCCGGCATGGGCCTCGGCTGGGACGAGGCGGTGTACGTCAGCCAGGTCGGCGGCGGCGCGCCCGCCGCCTACTTCAGCGCACCGCGGGCCCGCGGCATCTCCCTGCTCGTCGCGCCGGTCGCCGCGTGGTCGTCCTCGACGGTCCTGCTGCGCTGCTACCTCGCCGCCCTGTCCGGCCTCGCCCTGTACCTGGCCCTGCGGGCCTGGCGCGGCCTGTTCCCGCCCCGCGTCCTCGCCCTCGGCGCCGCCCTGTTCGCCTCCCTGTGGGTGACCCTCTTCTACGGTCTCCAGGCCATGCCCAACTACTGGGTGGCGGTAGGGGCGTTGGTGACGGTCGGCGCGTACCTGCGCGCGGGCGCGTCCGATGCCGGCCGGGCCGCGCCGTGGGGCGTGGCCGCGGGTGCCGCGCTGATGGGCCTGATGCGGCCCATGGACGCGGTCTGGGTCGTCCTGCCGCTGCTCGCCCTCGGCCTCCGGCACCGGCACTGGCGGCGGACGGCCGCGCTGCTCGCCGGGCTCGCCGCCGGGGTCGCCGAGTGGGTGATCGAGGCGTACGTACGCTACGGCGGGCTGCTCCACCGGCTGTCCGAGGGCTCGGCGATCCAGGGCGGCCTCGGCTGGCACCTCGCCCTCGTGGACCAGCTGCGCAGCCTCGGCGGGCGCACCTTGTGCCGGCCCTGCACCGGCGCGCTGCCCGGCCCGCTCGTCACCTTCTGGTGGTGCGCGCTGCCCCTGCTCGCCGCGCTCGCCCTGCTGTTCGCCTTCCGCGCCGGGCGCCCGGCGGTCACCGCGCTGCCGCTCGCGTGCGCCGCGTCGGCCGCCTTCCCTTATCTGTTCCTGATCGGCTATGCGGCCCCCCGCTTCCTGCTGCCCGCCTACGCCCTGCTCGCCCTGCCCGTCGCCGCCGCGCTGCTCCGCCTGGCGAGCGCCCCGCCCCGGCCCTGGCGCCCGGTGGCCGCCGCGGCGCTCTGCCTGGTGTCCGCCGTCCACCTCGGGACCCAGCTGACCGTCCTGGTGCGCACGGCGGACGTCGCGGCCGCCGGGCACCGCTCCTGGTCGCGCACCGCAGCCACCCTGCACCGCCTCGGCGTGCGCGCCCCCTGCCTGGTCACCGGCGAGGACGCGCTGCCCGTCGCCTTCTACGCCGGCTGCTCCTCGGCCGCGACCTCCGGCCCCAACGCCGACACCACGGCGGACGCCATCGCGCGCACCGCCCGGCGCATCCCGACGGCCACGCTCGTGCCGGCGGGGGCACAACCGCCCGCGTACGCCCGCGACTGGCCCTGGGTCGCGGCCGAAAACCGACGGCTGTACTACACGCCGGGGCACGGGAAAGAGTTTCCGGTGGCGCGGGGGCAGGTAGGACACGGGTGATACCGCGTGTCATGGAGGGGAAGCAGATGACGGGGAACGACACCGCCGGACTGATGGACGAGGCGTTCTTCACGCCGGGAAGCTCGTCCTTCGCCGAGTTCCTGGCCGCCCACCGCCCCCGCCTGCTGCCCACCGCCGCCCCGCTGCCACCCGGCACGCGCGCCGCCCCGGACAGCTTTCCGCACGGCACCACGGTCCTCGCGCTCACCTACGGCGACGGTGTGCTGCTCGCCGGGGACCGCAGGGCCACCATGGGCAACCTGATCGCACAGCGGGACCTGGAGAAGGTCCACCCGGCCGACGACCACACGGCCGTCGCCTTCGCCGGCACCGTCGGACTCGCCCTCGACATGGTGCGGCTCTATCAGGTCGAATTGGCGCACTTCGAGAAGATCGAGGGCATTCCGATGACGCTGGGCGCGAAGGCGACCCGCCTCGCGACCATGATCCGGCAGAACCTCGCCCAGGCCATGCAGGGCCTCGCCGTCGTCCCCCTGCTCGCCGGGTACGACCTCGGCGCGCCCACCGGGGCAGGCGGCCGCATCTTCGCCTACGACGCGGCCGGCGGCCTGTACGAGAAGCGGGAGTTCCACGCCGAGGGCTCCGGCTCGCCGTACGCGCGCGGCGCGCTCAAGAAGCTCTACCGGCCCGGCCTGTCCCGCCGCGAGGCCGCCCTCGCCGCGCTGCACGCGCTGTACGACGCGGCCGACGACGACTCGGCCACCGGCGGCCCCGACCTCAACCGCCGTATCTTCCCGATCCTCGCGTTCATCACCGAGGCCGGCTACGAACGGCTGCCGGAGACCGAGACCGAGGAACTGAGCCGCGAGATGGTGCGCCGGCGCGACAGCCGACCGGACGGCCCGCACGCCGCGCCCTGAACCCTGACGGGGTGTCAGGCGAACGGCAGCGAACCGCGGCCGAACACTGCCGGGCCCCGGCAGTGAAATCCGGGCTGGTCAGGGCCTAGATTCCGCTGTAAGGGGCGCTCGCGCCCCGCACACATCCCGAACTTCTGGATCATCACGGAGAAGGTGCACACGTGAGACCGACCCGCGCCGCCCTGACCGTCGCGGCCACCGCGCTGGTACCCGCCCTGCTGCTCACCGCCCCGGCCTTCGCCGCCGGCGCGCCCGCCGCCGCGACCACGAGCGTGGCGGCGACGACGGAAGGCTCCACCACACCGGTGGACGACATGTCCGACGACGACGTCCGCGTCGCGGTCTTCCGCATCCTCGCCGACGCGCAGAAGAACCAGGACAAGGCCGTCATCCGGGAGGCGAACGCCGCCCTGGACGACGGCTCCGTGGACGCCCTGCGCGCCTTCCTGAAGACCGGCTACCGCCTCGCCCGGGCCGAGGACGACCGGGTCGCGATCCTGCGCATCCTCGCCGACCCGGCCACCGGCGCGGCCCTGCGCACGGCGGCCGAGCGGGCCCTGGACGACGGCACCCCCGAAGCCCTGCGCGCCTTCCTGGAGCACGGGCGCTACGAGGCCGGCGCCTGACGGACCGGGTCCGCGCTCGCGCACGCCGGTCAGGCCGCCGCGGGCCAGGACCGGCCAGGTGACGGCGGCCGGTAGGGCGCGCGGGCGGGCGCGTTCGGGCCGGGGGCTGGCTTGTGAAGCTTCCCTGGCATCTCCCTAGGGCGCGTCCGTCTCAGAGCCCGGGCCGGAATCGAGGGGCGGAGCGTGGGGTCGGAGGGCGGCGGGCAGCCATCGGTCGGCCGCCGTGAGCAGCAGGGCGAGCCAGCCCGCCGCGAACAGCCAGCCGCCCAGCACATCGGTGCACCAGTGCACCCCGAGGAAGATCCGGGTCAGGCCGACCCCCGCACCCCAGCAGGCGGCCAGCAGCGCCAGCGGGCCACGGCCGCGCGGGGAGCGCAGCCACAGCGCCGTGATCAGCAGCCCGGCCGTCAGGGCCGAGGTGGTGGTGTGCCCGGAGGGGTACGACCAGCCGGAGGCGAGCGTCTGCCAGTCCTGGTACGGCGGCCGGGGCCGGCCGACCAGCTCCATCACCCCGTACCGCACGGCCTGGCCGAGGCCCAGGCAGAGCAGGCCCAGCAGGGCGGCGGCCCCCCGCTGCCGGGTCGTACGGCCCGCGATCAGTCCGGCCGCGACCACCAGCGCGTACGGCACCGCCCCCGTGCCCGTGCCGGTCACTCCCCGTGCCACGGCGACCGCGACCGGCGGCCGGTGCCCGAGCGACCACGCGTGCAGGGCGCGATCCGGCGGGAGCGGGGCGCCGTGCCGCGCGACCACGATCAGGGTCAGCGCCGCGAACGCGGACCAGGCGCAGACACCGACGCCGGCGACGAGCGCGCCCCCGCGGCGGCTCACGACGCCGGCGGCGGCCACGCCCGGAACGCTCCCGTCGCCATGGACAATCGCGCCGGACCCGTCACGGCGTCTCCTTCGCCGCCCGGCGGGCGCGCAGCGCCTCCGCCGCGAGCGGGCTCAGCGAGACCAGGACGATCAGGGCGATCACCGGCAGCAGGTATTTGTCGACGTTCGGGATCGACGACCCCAGCGCGTACCCGCCCAGCGTGAGGCCGAGGCTCCAGACCAGGCCGCCGAGCACCTGCCACAGGGCGAAGGTGCGGGCCGGCACGCCGAGCGCGCCCGCCATCGGGTTCAGCACCGTCCGCACCACCGGCACGAAGCGGGCCAGCACGATCGCCTTCGCGTGGCCGTACCGGTCCAGCAGCTCCTGTGCGCGGCGCGCGCCCTCGCGCAGTTTGGCCGAGCGGGTGCGGGCCAGCAGCGCTCCACCCGCCTTGCGGCCGATCAGGAACCCGCACTGGGAGCCCGCCAGCGCGCCGAGCGCCGCCGCGACCAGGAGCGGGCCGAGCGAGAGGTGCAGCCCGCGGTCGGCCGCGCCGGTGCACAGCAGGCCCGCCGTGAACAGCAGCGAGTCGCCCGGCAGGAAGAACCCGATCAGCAGACCCGTCTCCGCGAACAGCACCACGCCGACGCCGAACACGCCGAAGGCGGCCAGCAGCGAGTGGGCGTCGAGCACATTGACCGCGAGCTGCGCTGCCAGTTGCGGGGGAGTGGCCACGGCCGCACGCCCTTTCCTTCGACTTGCCTCGACAACATGTGACTACACATTTGTAGACGGTCGCCGGGTGTTCCGGCGAACCCGGCCAGGGGTCGCTTCCCGGACTTTGCCCCCCGATTGCCCGTTCGTGACCGGTTGCGTACGAAGGTGTGGTCATCATGGTCGCGAAGGTAAGGCATGCCTTCGCTAATTTCCGGGAGGGTCGCAGGGCATGTGGGACGACGCGTTTCCGAGTTTCCTGATCGGATTGCGGGAGGGGCTCGAAGCGGGACTCATCGTCTCCATCCTGGTCGCGACCCTGGTCCGCGCCGAGGCGCGCTCCCGGCTGCCGCAGGTGTGGACGGGTGTGCTGGCCGCGATCGCCGTCGCGATGAGCTTCGGCGCGGTCCTCACCTTCACGGCCGCGTCCATGCCGGGGACCGCCCAGGAGGCGTTCGGCGGCGTCCTCAGCGTGATCGCCGTCGCGTTCGTCACCGCCATGGTGTTCTGGATGCGCCGCTCGGCCCGCAATCTCTCCAGCGAGCTGAAGCAGAAGGTCACCGGCGCCCTCGCCATGGGCTCCGGCATGCTGGTCCTCACCTCCTTCCTGGCCGTCGGCCGTGAGGGCCTGGAGACCGCGCTGTTCCTGTGGACCACCGCCCAGGCGGCCGGCGAGTCCGCGGGCCCGCTGACCGGCGCCGCCATCGGCCTCGTCCTCGCGGCGGGGCTGTGCTGGGGCCTGTACCGCAGGGTCCTGAAGATCAACCTGACGAAGTTCTTCACCGCGACCGGCGCCGTCCTGATCGTCATCGCCGCGGGCGTCCTCGGTTACGGCCTGCGCGACCTTCAGGAGGGCGGCGTGCTGCCCGGCAAGACGGCCTACGCCGTCGACCTCGCCGGCAGCATCGACGCCGGCTCCTGGTACAGCACCCTGGTCCAGGGCGTCTTCAACCTGATGCCCACCATGACCTGGCTCCAGGTCGTCGCCTACGTCGGCTACCTCGCCGTGGTGATGACCCTGTTCGTGCGCGGCGTGCGCGTCAGCGCTCCCAAGCCCGCGCCCGCACCCAAGGCCGAATCCGCGCCGAAGGCCGAATCCGCTTCCCAGGCGGAGCCCGCGCCCAAGACGGAGCCTGCTTCTGACGCCGCGCCCGAGGCCGCGCCCGCACCCGAGCCCGCGCCGAAGCCCGCGGCCCGGCGCCGCCCGGTCTGGGTGGTCCCGGCCGCCGTGGTCGCCGTACCCGCCGTCGTCGCCGGACTCTTCGTCGCCCTCGGCCGTCCCAAGCCCGCGGGCGACCAGACCGTCGCCGTCTCCGAGACGGACTGCGGCAAGGGCTTCACGGCGCCCAAGCCCGGCCGGCAGACCTTCCAGATGCACAACACCGGCCGCCAGGCCTCCGAGGTCTACCTGGTCGACCCGTCCACCAACGCGGTCTACGGCGAGATCGAGGGCCTCGCCCCCGGCACCACCCGTGACCTCGTCGCCACCGTCGCCGGCGGCACCTACGCCTGGCGCTGCGTCCCGGCGAGCGGCAAGGCCGTCACCTCCAAGGCGGTCACCGTCACCGGCGGCGGCGCGGCCAAGCCGGTCGCCCCCGTCTCCGAACAGGACCTCGCCGCGCCGCTGAAGTCGTACAAGACGTACGTCGGCAAGGGCCTGGACACCCTCGTCGGCCAGACCCGCACCCTCCAGCACGACATCGAGGGCGGCCACCTGGACACGGCGCGCGCCGACTGGCTCACCGCCCACCGCACCTACGCCTCCCTCGGTGCCGCCTACGGCACCTTCGAGGACTTCGACCAGAAGATCGACGGTCGCGCCGACGGCCTGCCCGGCGGCGAGCACGACAAGGACTTCAGCGGCTTCCTCCGCCTGGAGTACGGCCTGTGGCACGGCCAGTCGGCCAAGGAGCTGACCGGGCCCGCCCGGCAGCTCAGCACGGACGTGGCCGGGCTGCGCAAGGCCTTCCCGAGCCAGGACTTCGACCCCGCCGACCTGCCGCTGCGCGCCCACGAGATCCTGGAGAACACCCTCCAGTTCGAGCTGACCGGCGACACCGACGAGGGCAGCGGCACCAACCTCGCCACCGCCGACGCCAACCTGGCCGGCACCCGCGAACTGCTCACCGTCCTTACGCCGCTGCTCACCCACCGCGCCCCCAAGGTGCTGCCCACCGTGGACACCGACATCGACCGGGTGCAGAAGCTGCTGGACGCGGCCCACGACGGCGGCCACTGGACCCCGGTCGAGAAGCTCTCCACCACCGACCGCCAGCGCCTCGACGGGGCGACCGGGCAGCTCCTGGAGGACCTCGCCCCGATCCCGGACCTGCTGGAGATCCGGAAGTCCGCCTGATGACCACCGCGCACCCGCACCCCGAAGGGAACCCGCCCATGTCCACCGCCGACACGCCGTCCTGCCCCGTCGGCCCCGCCCGCCGCTCCTTCGTGCGCGGCGCGCTGGGCGCCGGTGCCGCCGGAGCGGTCCTGGCCGGCGGCGGCTTCGCGCTCGCCGAGAGCGGCGGCACCGCCCAGGCGGGGCCGAGCGGTCCGGACGCCGGTGCGAAGGTGCCCTTCCACGGCGCCCACCAGGCCGGGATCATCACCCCGCAGCCGGCGGCCGCCGCGTTCGTCTCCTTCGACGTCATAGCCGACGACCGGAAGGGACTCGCCGACCTGCTGAAGACCATCACCGAGCGGGCCCGCTTCCTCACCTCCGGCGGCGCCCCCGCCGACCTCGGCGTCGGCGCCCCGCCCGCCGACAACGGCATCCTCGGCCCCGAGGTCCCCGCGGACGGCCTCACCCTCACCCTCGGCGTCGGCTCCTCCCTCTTCGACGACCGCTACGGCCTCGCCAAGGCCAGGCCCGCCCGGCTCGTCCCCATGCGGACCTTCCCGAACGACAACCTGAACCCGGCCGAGTGCCACGGCGACCTCTCCCTCCAGATCTGCGCCCAGAGCCGGGACACCGTGCTGCACGCGCTGCGCGACATCGCCCGGCACACCCGCGGCGCGATGCAGGTCAAGTGGCGCATCGACGGCTTCCAGAACGCGCCCCGGCCCACCGGCGCGCAGCGCAATCTGCTCGGCTTCAAGGACGGCATCGCCAACCCGGACGTCAACTCCGCGCGCGAGACGGACAAGCTGATCTGGGTCGGCGCCGGGCAGGGCGAGCCCGCCTGGGCGGCCGGCGGCAGCTACCAGGTCATCCGGATCATCCGGATGCTGGTCGAGTTCTGGGACCGGGTCTCGCTCACCGAGCAGGAGAAGATGTTCGGCCGCCGCAAGGACACCGGCGCCCCGCTGGACGGCGCCAAGGAGACCGACTCCCCGAACTACGCCAAGGACCCGCACGGCAACGCGATCCCGCTGGACGCCCACATCCGGCTCGCCAACCCGCGCACCGCCGCGTCGGACAGCTCCCGCATCCTGCGCCGCGGCTACAACTACGACCGGGGCGCGGACAACGTCGGCAACCTCGACATGGGCCTCGTCTTCTGCTGCTACCAGCAGGACGTCAAGCGCCAGTTCGAGGCCGTGCAGACCCGGCTGATCGACGAACCCCTGGTGGACTACATCTCCCCGACCGGCGGCGGCTACTTCTTCGCCCTGCCCGGCGTCCGGAACACCGGGGACTGGCTGGGCCGGGGCATGTTCTCCGCCTGACCGGACCGGCTCCCCCGCGCCGCTCCCCGTCCGGGGAGCGGCCTTTTCCGTCCCAGGTCCCTTTCCTTCCCGGGTCCTTTTCCTTCCCGTGGTCTTTTCCTGACCATGGGAAAGGCCTGCCGCCGCCTTTACTGCACATGAGTTGCAGGTACGGGATGATGGCACAAGGCTGTGCTGTGCAGCCGCACTCCGTACGACGTTAGGAATGACCCTCCCGATGACGGCCGCCCCTGGTTCCGCTCCGCCCCTCCCCGCCCGGGCCGACGCCGCGAGGCCGTCGCCCTGGCAACGCGTGCGCCGCTCCATGACGCGCCAGGAGTGGATCAGGGTCGGCTCGATGGCCGCCTTCGTGCTGGCCCTGCACGTCATCGGCTGGGGCACCCTGGTCGGCGTCATCGCGCCCCAGCACTTCAGCGTCGGCACCGAGTCCTTCGGCATCGGCATCGGCGTGACCGCCTACACCCTGGGCATGCGGCACGCCTTCGACGCCGACCACATCGCGGCCATCGACAACACCACCCGCAAGCTGATGGGCTCCGGGCAGCGCCCGCTCTCCGTCGGCTTCTGGTTCTCCCTCGGCCACTCCAGCATCGTCTTCGGCCTCGCCCTGCTGCTCTCCCTCGGCATGAAGACCCTGGCCGGACCGGTCCGCGACGACAACTCGCACCTGCACCAGGTCACCAGTCTCATCGGTACGACCGTCTCCGGCGCCTTCCTGTACCTCATCGCCGCGATCAACCTCGTCATCCTGGCCGGCATCTGGAAGGTCTTCCGCAAGATGCGCACCGGCCACTACGACGAGGCCGCCCTGGAGGCCCAGCTCGACAACCGGGGCTTCATGAACCGGCTGCTCGGGCGGGTCACCAACTCGATCAGCAAGCCCTGGCAGATGTACCCGCTGGGCCTGCTGTTCGGGCTCGGCTTCGACACCGCGACCGAGATCGCCCTGCTGGTCCTCGCCGGCTCCGGCGCCGCCTCCGGCCTGCCCTGGTACGCCATCCTGACCCTGCCGGTGCTCTTCGCGGCCGGGATGTCGCTGCTGGACACCATCGACGGCTCGTTCATGAACTTCGCCTACGGCTGGGCGTTCTCCAAGCCGGTCCGCAAGGTCTACTACAACCTCACCATCACCGGCCTGTCCGTCGCCGTCGCCCTCATCATCGGCTCGGTCGAACTCCTCGGCCTCCTCGCCGACAAGATGGACCTGCACGGCTTCTTCTGGGACTGGGTCGCCGGGCTCGACCTCAACACGGTCGGCTTCGTCATCGTGGGCCTGTTCTTCGCCACCTGGGCGCTCGCGCTGCTGGTGTGGAAGGCGGGCCGCATCGAGGAGAAGTGGACCTCGCACCTGGCCGAGCAGTCCGCCGACTGACGCGGTCGCGCCGGCCGATCCGGTTTTCGCGGGGTTGATCCCCCGGCTGCGGGAAACGCGGACCGGGACCGCCGCGCGAGCACGGAAGGAGCCGACGATGAGCGACGCGCAGACCCCCATGGGGGACGACGCCTACCAGCCCACCGGGACCAACGAGGAGCAGGAGGACGCCGCGCCCCTGGACCCGCAGGACACGATCGGCGAACGCTCGTACGACGACATGCTGGACGAGGGCTACTCGCCGCCGGAACGCCCGCTCGGCGTCACCAAGTACGGGACGACCGCCGCCGAGCAGCGCGCGGGCGAGAGCCTGGACCAGCGGCTCGGCCAGGAGGTCCCCGACACGGAGGTGCCGGCCGGCGACGGCATCGGCGACCTGCCCGGCGGCGCGGGTGAACCGGTCGACCCCGAGGCGGGCGAGACCCGCGCGGGCCGCCTGCTGGCCCCCGACGAGGGCACCCGCTCCGACACGACCAAGGAAGAGGTCGCCGAGGACGTGGGCATCGACGGAGGAGCGGCGGGCGCGGAGGAGGCCGCGGTGCACGTCGTACCGGACGAGACCGAACTGCCTGAGTGACGCGGGCGTGCCCGCCCGGCAAGCCAGCGCCGGACCGCCCGCGGGGACGGCACTGCGCCCTTGAGCGGTACGCGGGTACCGGCCGAGACTCGAACGCCGCTCGGCCGGTACCCGCCGGAAAAGCTACGGCAGCAGCTTCTCGATCGCCGACGGACCCTCCGTCTCCAGCTTGCGGCGCGCCCAGTCGAGCGTCTTCGGGGTGACGTCCCTGCCTGCCGCCATCACCAGGTCCTCCGGGGTGACGTCCTGCTGGGGAGCCGAGTGGAGCAGGGAGTCCGGGGTGCAGTGGTCGTCGGGCGACCGGGACCCTCCCGTTGCGGATGTCGACATGTTGCCTCCTCCTCGGTCCGGATGACCGCATCCGTGCCGGTGCCGCCGAACGGGGCACACTCTCACCATTGCCCGCCGCGGCGCACCCTGCATCCGGAAGGCACGCCGGTGACGGGTGACAAGCGCCTGCCCACTCCACCGCGCCGTACTCGCTCCTAAGCTGGAGATATCGCGGACGAGATCGCGCACCCGCACCGGGAGGCCGCCGATGAGCCAGACGCCGTTCCCCGCGGACACCTCCGCCCGCCCCCGCTACCTGCCGATCGCCGAACACGGCCTGATCGGCGACCTGCGCAGCGTCGCCCTGGTCGGCAGCAACGGCACCATCGACTGGTACTGCTCGCCGTCCTTCGACTCGCCCAGCGTCTTCGCGGCCGTCCTGGACGCCGAGCGCGGCGGCTGCTTCGAGCTGGCCGCCGCCGTCCCGGCCCGCACCAAGCAGTTCTACTTCCCCGACACCAACGTGCTGATCACCCGGTTCTTCACCGAGGAGGGCGTCGGCGAGGTGCAGGACTTCATGCCGGTCGCCGCCGACGACCGGCAGTCCGGCGAGGCGGTACGGCACCGGCTGATCCGGCGGGTGGTGTGCGTGCGCGGCAACGTGCCCTTCCGCGCCCTCGTCGCCCCCCGCTTCGACTACGGCGCCGCCCCGCACACCGTCCGCGACGCGGACGGCACCCTGCTGTTCGAATCGCCGGACCTGGCGCTCGCGCTCACCGCGACCGTGGCCGTGGAGTGCGACGGCCGCGACGCGCGCGCCGAGTTCAAGCTCGGCGAGGGCGAGACGGCGGTGTTCGCCCTCGACCAGGCCGGCACCGCCCTCGCCCCGCGCGGCTGCGCCCACGCCGAGGCCGAGCAGGAGTTCAACGCGACCGTCGCCTACTGGCGGCGCTGGCTCCACCAGTCCCGCTACCGGGGCCGCTGGCGCGAGATGGTGCACCGCTCCGCCCTCACCCTCAAGCTGCTCACCTACGCCCCCACCGGCGCCATCGTCGCCGCCCCCACCACCAGCCTGCCCGAGCAGCTCGGCGGCGAGCGCAACTGGGACTACCGGTACGTCTGGGTGCGCGACGCGGCCTTCGCCGTCTACGCGCTGCTGCGGCTCGGCTTCAGCGGCGAGGCCGAGGCGTTCATGCGCTTCCTCACCACCCACATCAGCCCCGGCGACGGCGCCGCCTCCGGCCCGCTCCAGATCATGTACGGCATCGACGGCCGCACCGACCTGCCCGAACGCGAGCTGCCGCACCTGGAGGGCCATCAGGGCTCGGCCCCGGTCCGGGTCGGCAACGCCGCCGCCGACCAGCTCCAGCTCGACATCTACGGCGCCCTGATCGACTCCGTCTACCTCTTCGACAAATGGGCCCAGCCCATCTCCAGCGCGCAGTGGGACGACGTGACCCACCTGGTCGAATGGGTCTGCGCGCACTGGGACCAGCCGGACGAGGGTGTGTGGGAGACCCGCGGCGGGCGCAAGAACTTCCTGTACTCGCGGCTGATGTGCTGGGTCGCGGTGGAGCGCGCCATCCGGCTCGCCAACCGGCGCGGCCTGCCCGCCGAGCTGCTGCGCTGGCGGCAGACCCGCGACGCCATCTACCGGCGGATCATGGACCGCGGCTGGTCGGCGCGGCGCAACGCCTTCGTGCAGCACGAGGACGGCGATGTGCTGGACGCCTCCCTCCTGATGATGCCGCTCGCCAAGTTCATCGCCCCCACCGACCCCAAGTGGCTGTCCACCCTGGACGCCCTCACCGAGGAACTCGTCTCCGACTCGCTGGTCTACCGCTACGACCCGCGGGTCAGCCCCGACGGACTGCGCGGCGACGAGGGCACCTTCTCGATCTGCTCCTTCTGGTACGTCGAGGCGCTGGTGCGGGCCGGCCGGGTGGACGAGGCCCGCCTCGCCTTCGAGAAGATGCTCACCTACGCCAACCATCTCGGCCTGTACGCCGAGGAAATCGGCCGCACCGGCGAGCAACAGGGCAACTTCCCGCAAGCGTTCACCCACCTCTCGCTGATCAGCGCCGCCTTCAACCTCGACCGCGCCCTCGGCTGAGCACGCCGGCCCGTGTGCGGGCAGGCCGCACGGGTACCCGAGGCGCACAAGCCGACAGACGGGACCGAAGGAGGAAAACCGCATGACCAGCACCAGCGAGACCGGCCACCTCACCGGCACCCGCGACAAGGACTACAACCTGATCTGGTACGTCGAGTCGTGCCTGAACAACGCGCTGCGCCTGGAGACCTACATCCAGGACGCCGAGCGCGACGGCGACAACGAGACCGCGGAACTGTTCCGCAAGGCCCAGGCCGACAGCCGCAAGGGCGCCGAACTCGGCAAGCAGCTGCTGCGCGCGCGCCTCAGCGGCTGACCACCCCGCCGCGGAGCCGGGACGGGACCGTGCGCCCGTCCCGGCCTCAGGCTGCCCCGGTGTATCCGCGGGCGCGCACCAGCTCGTGGACGAGCCGGGTGAAGGCGCCGGTCGCCGCGCTGCGGTAGGCGTCGGCGCGGCCCAGAAGGGCGACCGTGCGGGCCGGCAGCGCGGGGTCGAGCGGCACGGGGGTGAGGCGGGGGTGGTCGTGGGTGATCGCGTCCGGCAGCACGGTGGCGAGCCGGGTGCGCTGGACGACCTCGGTCAGGGCCTGGATGGAGTTCGCCTCGACGGCGATGCGCGGGCTGACGCCGTGCCGCTCCAGGTACGCGTCGATATGGCCGCGGGTGGCGAAATCGCCGCTGAGCAGAGCGAGTTGGCGCTCGGCGAGGGCGCGCACCGGCAGCGCGGCCGAACCACCTTCCGGATCAGGGGAGTTGCCGGAGCCGCCGGTGACCAGAGTGAGCGTCTCGGTGAACAGGTCGGTCGCGGTGATGCCGGGCAGGTGGACGCCCCGGAAGGCGATGCCGAGGTCGAACTCGTCGGCCAGCAGCCCCGTTTCGATCCGGTCCTGGGTGGTCTCCCGCACGGTCAGCGTGATGCCGGGATGCCGGCCGTGCAGCTCGGCGGTGAGCGGGCCGACGAGATAGGCCGTGAAGGTGGGGGTGACCGCCAGCCGCAGCCGCCCGCGCGAGAGGTCGCGCACATCGTGGACGGCGCGCTCGGCGGCGGCGAGCTGGTGCAGCGCGGCGCGGGCGTGCTGGACGTACGCCTCGCCCGCGTCGGTGAGGCGCACGGTGCGCCCGGTGCGGTCGAGCAGCTGGCTGCCGAGGGTCCGTTCGAGCTGCTTGATCTGCTGGGACAGCGTGGGCTGGGAGACGTGCAGCTCCTCGGCGGCACGGGTGAAGTTGCCGTGCCCGGCCACGGCGAGCAGATAGCGCAGATGACGCAGTTCCAGGGCCATGACCATAACTATAGACAGCACCAATAGGTGCGATGCGCAGTGCGTCTTGGACGCTATAGATCGAGGTCATGCAGGGTGGATCTCGCCGGGCCCGAGGGGCCGGGCCGCCACGAAAGGGAGTCACCCATGCATGACCTCGCCCAGGGCGTCGCGCGCTTCCAGCAGGACGTCTTCCCCGCCAAGAGGGAGCTGTTCCACCACCTGGCCGCGCACCACGCGCCGCACACGCTGTTCATCGGCTGCTCCGACGCCCGCGTCGTGCCCGAGCTGATCACCGGCTGCGAGCCCGGCGAGCTGTTCGTCATCCGCACCGCGGGCAACCTCGTCCCCGCCCGCGCACCGGGCGCCGACGGGGTCGCGGCGAGCATCGAGTACGCCGTCGGGACGCTCGGCGTGCGGGACATCGTCGTCTGCGGGCACTCCGCGTGCGGCGCGATGACCGCCCTCGCCCACGGGCACGACCTCGGCGGCGCCCCCGCGGTCGCCGACTGGCTGCGACTCGCCGACACCTCGGTGGCCCGCACCCCCGGCACCGGTGACGTGCCCGCCCTGGTCCGGCAGAACGTGCTGGCCCAGCTCACCAACCTCGCCACCCACTCCAGCGTCGCCCGCGCCCTGGCCCGACGCCAGGTCACGGTGCACGGCTGGGTCTTCGACATCGCCACCGGCCACGTCGAGGACCTCACCCCCGCCGCCCCGCTCGCGGCCTGACCCCCGCCCCCGGACCGGCCCCGCCGGCGTGGTCCGGTACCCGCCCCAGCCACACAGTGAGGAACAACCCCCCATGATCCACGCCCAGTTCGACCCCACCGCCCGCCAGAACCTGGCCGTCGCCGCCGTCGAGGCCAAGACCCGCAAGAACCTCTCCTGGCAGCAGATCGCCGACGCCTCCGGTCTGTCGGTCGCCTTCACCACCGCCGCCGTCCTCGGCCAGCACGCCCTGCCCGCGCCCGCCGCCGACGCCGTCGCCGAACTGCTCGGCCTCGACCAGGACGCCGCCCTGCTGCTGACTACCGTCCCCACCCGCGGCTCCATCCCCGGCACGGTCCCCACCGACCCGACGATCTACCGCTTCTACGAGATGCTCCAGGTCTACGGCACCACCCTCAAGGCCCTCGTCCACGAGGAGTTCGGCGACGGCATCATCTCCGCGATCAACTTCCGGCTCGACGTCAGGAAGGTCGCCGACCCCGAGGGCGGTGAGCGCGCCGTCATCACCCTGGACGGCAAGTACCTGCCGACCAAGCCCTTCTGACCCGCCCCGCCCGACCACCCAGGAGGACCCCGTGGACTTCGTCCAGCGCACCATCGACCTCGCCCGCCGCAATGTCGCCGAGGGCGGCCGCCCCTTCGCGACCGTGATCGTCAAGGACGGCGAGATCCTCGCCGAGAGCGCCAACCGGGTCGCCCAGACCAGCGACCCCACCGCACACGCGGAGATCCTCGCCATCCGCGAGGCCTGCGTGAAGCTGCGCACCGAGCACCTGACCGGGACGACCATCTACGTCCTCGCCCACCCCTGCCCGATGTGCCTGGGCTCGCTGTACTACTGCTCGCCGGACGAGGTCGTCTTCCTCACCACCCGCGACGCCTACGCACCGCACTACGCCGACGACCGCAAGTACTTCGAACTCGCCACCTTCTACGAGGATTTCGGCAAGAACTGGGACCAGCGCCGGCTGCCGATGCGGCACGAGCCGCGCGCCGACGCCGTGGAGGTCTACTGGATGTGGCAGCGCCGCAACGGTGGCGAGCGCCGCGTCACCGGCGCACCCACCGCCGGCTGACCGGCGCGCCGGACGGCGCAATCCGGGCGGAGCGGCCCCTACGGCAGCGGCTGCTCCGCCCAGATGATCTTGCCGTTCGGCGTGTAGCGGGTGCCCCAGCGGTCGGCGACCTGTGCCACGAGGAACAGGCCCCGGCCGCCCTCGTCGGTGCTCGCCGCGTACCGCAGATGCGGGGAGGTCGTGCTGCGGTCGGAGACCTCGCAGATCAGGGTGCGGTCGCGCAGCAGCCGTACCCCGATCGGGGGCCGCCCGTAGCGGATGGCGTTGGTGACCAGCTCGCTGAGGATCAGCTCGGTCGCGAACGCCAGCTCGTCCAGGCCCCACGCCTCCAGCGTCCGGGTGACCGCGGAGCGCACCTCGGAGACGGCCGCCGGATCGGACGGCACCTGCCACTCGGCCACCTGATCCGGGCCCAGCACCCGCGTCCGGGCCACGATCAGCGCCACGTCGTCGCTCGGCCGGCCCGGCATCAGCTCCAGCACGGTACGGCAGGTCGTCTCCGGGGAGCTGTCCGGTGTCCGGCGCAGCGCGTCGCCCAGCAGTTCCAGGCCGACGTCGATGTCCCGCTCCCGGTCCTCCACCAGGCCGTCGGTGTACAGCACCAGCCTGCTGCCCTCGTCCAGCTCCAGATCGACCGTCTCGAACGGCAGCCCGCCCAGGCCCAGCGGCGGCCCGGCCGGCACCTCCGGGAACTCCACCCGCCCGTCGGGACGCGCCAGCGCGGGCGGCGGATGCCCCGCGCGGGCCATGGTGCACCGTCGCGACACCGGGTCGTACACCGCGTACAGGCAGGTCGCGCCGGTCACCGCGGCGCCCTCGTCCGGGTTCTCGTCCTGGTCGATCCGGCCCACCAGTTCGTCCAGCAGACCGAGCAGTTCATCGGGGGGCAGGTCCAGCGCGGAGAAGTTGTGCACGGCCGTGCGCAGCCGCCCCATGGTCGCCGCCGCGTGCAACCCGTGCCCCACCACATCGCCCACCACGAGCGCCACCCGCGCCCCGGACAGCGGCAGCACGTCGAACCAGTCGCCGCCCACCCCGGACTGCGCCGGCAGATACCGGTAGGCGATCTCCAGAGCCCCCTGCTCGGGCAGTGTCCGCGGCAGCAGGCTGCGCTGGAGCGTCACCGCCATGCTGTGCTCGCGCGTGTACCGGCGGGCGTTGTCGATGGACACCGCCGCCCGCGCCACCAGCTCCTCCGCGAGTGCCAGCTCCTCGGTGTCGAACGGCTGCGGCTTCTCCGCACGCCAGAAGTTCGCCACGCCGAGGACCAGGCTCCCGGCCCGCAGCGGCACGGTGATCAGCGAGTGGATGCCGTACTCCAGCACCCTGTCCGTACGCTCCGGCTCCTGCGCCCGCCAGCCCGGCGCCTCGCGCAGCCGCGGCTCCACCACCGACCGCCCGGTCGTCAGGCTGTGGGCCTGCGGCGAGGTCGGCACGAACCGGATCCGGTGGTCCACCGGGTACAGCGGGGAGTCCTTGCGCACCCCCACACAGGCCACCCGGCGCAGATCGCTGCCGGGCCGCGGCTCCTCCCCGTTCAGCACCGGCTCGAACAGGTCCACGGTGGCGAAGTCCGCGAACCGGGGCACCGCCAGCTCCGCCAGTTCCCCGGCGGTGCGGGTCACGTCCAGGCTGGTGCCGATGCCCACCCCGGCGTCGTACAGCATGTTCAGCCGCTCCCGCGCCACCTCCGCTCGCCCGGACACCGCCCGCAGCTCGGTGGAGTCGCGCAGCGTGGCGACGCTGCCGGCCGGCCCGCCGCGCAGCTCGGTGGGCCGCTGGTTGATCGCCAGGAGGCGGTCCTTGACCAGGCGCACCTCGTCCGTGGCCGACCGCCCGGAGGCCAGCAGCCGCGCCGTGTCGTCGTCCAGGCCCAGCTCCAGGACATGCCGGCGTTCGGCGTTCGCGGGCAGGTCCAGCAGGCGCTGCGCCTCGTCGTTGGCGAGCAGCAGCCGGCCGTCGCGGCCGACGATCAGCACCCCCTCGCGGACCGCGTGCAGCACCGCGTCGTGGTGCTCGTACATCCGGGTCATCTCGTACGGCCCGAGGCCGTGCGTCTGGCGCAGCAGCCGTCTGCTGACCAGCGCGGTGCCCGCGGTGGCCAGCGCGAGCGCCGCGGCGGCCGCGGCGAGCAGCAGGGGCAGCTGCTGGTCGGCGGCCCCGCCCACGTGCGCGGTCGTGATCCCGGCCGACACCAGCCCGACCACGGTGCCGTGCGCGTCCTTGACCGGGACCACGCTCTGCACCAGCGGGCCGAGCGTGCCGTTGACGGTCTCCACGACCGTGCCGCCGGCCACGGCCGGCCCGATGGTGCCGACGAACTTCCTGCCTATGCGGTCGGGGTGGGGATGCGTGTAGCGGATGCCCTTCGTGCTCATGACGACGATGAAGTCCACGCCGGTCGCCTTGCGCGCGGCCTCGGCCTTCGGCTGGAGGACCGCCGTCGGATCCGGTGAGCGCAGCGCGGCGGCCGTGCCCGGTGCGTTGGCGAACGTCTGCGCCACGGCGAGGGAGCGGTTGCGGGCCTCGGTCTCGCTGTCGTGGCGCACCTGGAGCACCTGGGCCACCACCGCGGAGACCACCAGCAGCAGCACGATCACGACCTGGAGCACGAACACCTGACCGGCGACGCTGCGCCCGGTCACCGCCGCCCACAGCATCCCCGGCCGGTCGCCGTTCGCACCGGGGCCGTCCGGCGGGGGGGCCAGTGGTGCGCGCGGGTGCCCGAAAGGTCGGGGCGGCCGGGACACTGGCCGGCCGGGCAGTCGCACCATGTGCCCATGTCTACACTGCCCGGCGCCATCAGGCGAGACCGTCACCCCGGTCGGCGGGCGCCGGGAAAGGCGCAGGAGACGTGCCGGGTGAAGCAGCGCGGCGAGCGGGCGCGAGGTGCCGCGCGGCCGGCCGCGGACGACCCGCGGGAGCCGGGCGGTCCGCCGCCGCCCGGATGCCGGCAGCCACCGCGGCAGGACCGGCCGGCTACCCACGGCGGAGCCTTCGCGCCAGCAGCAGGGCCACGTCGTCGGGGCGGGCGTCGGCGTGCCGGGCGGCGGCGGTGAGCCGGTCGGCGACCCCGGACAGGGTGAGGCCGTCGCGCCGCCGGGCGGCGGCGCCCGCCCGGTCCAGGGCCGCACGCAGCTCGGCGATCCCGTCGTCGATGTCGGCACCCGCCCGCTCCACCAGCCCGTCCGTGTACAGCGCGAGGATCGCGTCCGGTTCGAGGACCAGCTCGGTCACCGGATAGCGCGCTCCGGGATCCACCCCGAGGACGACCCCGCCGGGCACGTCCAGCGGCCGGGTTCGGCCGCCGGGGGAGAGCAGCAGCGGCGGGGGATGGCCCGCGCGGGCGATCAGGGTCCGCCCGGTCGCCGGGTCCAGGCGCAGACAGCAGCAGCTGGCGAACTGGCCCGGATCGAGACCGATCAGCAGATGGTTGGTGCCGCTGAGCACCTCGTCGGGCGGCCGGTCGCCCAGCGCGAACGCCCGGACCGCGCTGCGCAGCTGGCCCATCGTCGCCGCCGCCTGCACCCCGTGCCCCTGCACATCCCCGATGACCAGGGCGAGACCGTCCCCCGACTCCACCACGTCGTACCAGTCGCCGCCCACCTCCAGCCCTCGGGTGCCCGGCAGATAGCGGCCCGCCGTCTCCACTCCGGGATGCGCCGACAGCCGGCCCGGCAGCAGGGCCTGCTGGAGCCCGCGGGCGAGGGCCGCCTCGCTGTCATAGCGCCGGGCCCGCTCCATCGCGTGCGCGATCAGCCCGGCGAGCGCGGTGAGCGCCGTACGCTCCTGCGCGCTGAAGCGGCGCGGGCCGTCGAAGCCGAGGACGCAGGAGCCGACCGGCCGGCCGGACGCGATCAGCGGCAGAAACGCCCGCGCTCCCTCCGCGGCGTCCATCGGCAGCCCCGGATAGGTCGCCGCGAGCTGCCGCATCGACTCGAAGAACAGCGGCCGCCCCGTCGCCAGGGTCTCCACGGCCGGGATCCGCGCATCCAGCGCCACCCCGTCGAACCGCTCCGGGAAGCCCGGCGGGAAACCGGACTCCCACGCCAGGTGGAGCCGCCGTTCCTGGAGCAGGTAGATGGCCAGCCGGCGGCCCCCGAACACGGGCAGCAGCTCCCGCATCACCACCGCCGACACCTGCTGCGCCGTCACCGCGTCCGTCAGCGCGATGGCCAGCGCGATCGGGCGGTACGCCGCCGCCACCGGGGGACCGCCCGCCACCGGCTGCCCCGGCGGCGACGGCCCCTCGGGCGCCGCGATCCGGCTGGCCGGGACGAGCGTGCAGGTCAGCAGGTCGTCACCGGGATACACCGATACCGCGAACCCGTCGTACCCGCCCGGTGCCCCGTCGGCGCCGCCCGGCCGCCGCACATGGAAGTGCACCGGCTCGGGGGACAGCAGGGCGCCGCGCAGGTGATCGTCGTACGGCGGACCGGTCAGCCACGGCAGCGCGTCCCACAGCGTCCGCCCGACCAGCGACTCCCGCGGCCGGCCGGCGAACCGTGCCGCGGCCGCGTTGGCGTACCCGATCACGCCCAGCCGGTCCAGGGTGAACACGCCCTGCGGAAGCTGGTCGGCGGCCCCGTCGGCGAGGGCGGCCCGGCCGGGGTCGAACACCACCCCGCCGACCCGCGCCGCCGTGCCGCCGTCCGCGCCGATCCCCAGCGCGCCGCCGTCCCCCGCGGGCCACAGGTCCAGCAGCCGGGGCGCGCCGCCGGCCGTCCGCAGGCTCAGCGGGGCCAGCGGTTTCCCGGCGGCGGTGTCGCGCAGCGCGGCCAGCACCCGGTGGGTCTCCGCCGGGGCCAGCGCCTCGGCGAGCGCGGTGTCGGTGCCCGCGAAGTCGCCCGCCGCCAGGCCGAGCAGCGCGTGCAGCCGCTCGTCGGCGTGGACCGCGTGGGTGTCCGGGTCCCAGGTGAAGCGTCCCATGGCGGCCTGCGGGGGACGGGTCGCGGGTGGCCGTACGCACTGCGGCTCCCCGTCCCAGACGATCGCGTCCGGGTCGCCGTCGGCGAGCGCGAGCAATTCGGTGCCCAGGCCCTCGGCGAGCCTGGTCGGCAGCTCCGGGTCGAAGGGCTCGTCGTCCCCGTCGTCGCCGGTCGAGGGACGCAGCACCGTGAGCACCCCGAGCGGCCGGCCGCCGCCCGGCACCGGCAGGTGCGCCGAGGCGAAGGGGAACGGCAGCCCCGCCGCGAACTGCGGGTAACGGCGCACCGCCTCCGCCGCGTCCCGCAGCACCACGGCGGTACCGAGCCGGTAGGCGTCGCAGACGGGGAAGGGACGGTCCGCGTGCACCCGCCACCAGGGGCGGAAGAGGGGACCGGGGAGCCCGGCGAGGACGGCCAGGCGGAGGACGGCGGGCGCGTCGGCGGGGCCGGCCGAGCGCAGATACACGCCCGCCACCCGGCCGCCCGCCGCGCGGAGCGCCGCGGTGGCGGCGTCCGCCAGCAGCGCGGCAAGCCGGGCCCGTGTACGGACCGCCCGCTCCCCGCTGCCCGCCATCGGCCCTACCTCGTCCCGTCCGCCGGGTGGATCACACAGCAAGAATGCGCCAGGGGCAGCACGGGGCGCACCCCGGCGGACGGCGGCGCGGCGGGAGCTCACACCGGTGCCTCACTCGGGTGGCGGGGCGGGGGAGCGGCTCCTAGTAATGGACTGCGTACCGCGCGTGCCGTGGTCGGGGGCGTCGGACGCGGCCGTACTCCCGCACTGGAGCCGAGATGACCACCCGATCTTCGTCCGCCTGTCCCGACGACTCCCTCATAGGGACGGCGCGTCCCGACGACTTCCTCATAGGTACGGCGCCGGCCGCGGTCGGGGTCCGGGTGCCGCCGGTCCGGATCCTGACGCGGTCCGGGCCGCCGTCCGGGCCGGGGAACACGCGCACGCAGGGTGCGGGGGAGGGACGGGGCGCGAGGTCCGGCCACGGGGAGAATGGCCGGTACGACGATCCGGTGATCGGCCTGGTTCGTACGGCCGTCACCACCCGCCCGCTGGAAGACGTCGCCCGCCTCATCGCCCTGCTGGAAGACTCCCCCGAGCACGCGCCCGCCCTGGCCGAGGCGGTGCGGTCGGCGGGGCTCGACCGCTCGGTCGCGGACGTCACCCGACTGGCGGCCCTGCTCACCCGGCCCCCGAGGAATCCCGCCGGCGCCGACGCCGTGCTCCGCGTCGCCGCCGGGCAGCGCCCCGTGGACGAGGTCGGCCCGCTGCTGCGGCTGCTGCACCGCGCCCCGCTGGAGCCGCGCTGCGGACGGACCGCCGTAGCGGCCGCGGCCGGGGGCCGGACGGTCGAGGAACTGACGGAACTGATCGGCGGGTTGGCGGCGGGTGCGGCTGCGGGTGCGGGCGGGGGCGCGGAATCGGCTGCGGGTCCGTGCACGGCTGTGGCTGCTGCGGGTACGGACGGGAACGGGGGCGCGGTCGCGGGTGGGGGCACGGATCGGCAGGGGCGTGCGCTCGCCGCCGCTGCCCCGGAGAGCGCGGGCCCGAAACCGCCCCCTGCCCCGGAGGGCGAGCGCCCGAAACCGTCCGAGGCCCCGCCGCGCCGGGCGCCCCGGCTCAAGCTCCTCCGGCTCGAACCGGCGGCCTACAAGCTCCTCGCCCCCACCCGCACGCCCGCCCCGGTCCCGCCGCCGCACACCCCCTCGCGTTCCCGCGCCGAGACCGGTGTGCGCACGGCCGCCCTCTTGGTCTTCCTCTGCGGAGCCGCCCACGCGCCCCGCTACTGGGCCGGGCTGTCCCGTGGGCTCCTCGGCGCCACGCTCGTCGCCTCCGCGCTGTGCATGCTGCTGGGCCTCGCCCTGCCCACGCGGGCGCTGCATGCCCGGCTCGGCGCGGCGGCGAGCGCCCTCGTGGTCACGGCGGGGCTCGGCGCCGGACAACTGCTCGGCGGACGCTTCGGCCCGCCGGACCCGGCGCGGCTGTGGGCGGCGACACTGGCCCCGCCCTGGCTCGCCGGTACGGCCGCCGGGGTGGCGGCGCTCGCGGCGCTCGCGGTGGTGGTGGCCGTACTGCTGGGGCTCGACGGGCCCGACCGGCGCGGGCGTTGAGTCAGCGGGCGTCGGGCGCCAAGGGCCGCAGCACCAGGTGGCCGTCCGTCGGGGCGGCCACCATCGCGAACGGCACGCTGTCCGCGTCCAGGCACAGCTCGACATCCTCGGGATGCACCCCCGGCCACCCCCGCCGCACCCCCTCCGTGAGTTCCGCCGCGGCGGCGGAGCGGCGGGCCCGTTCCAGATAGGGACTGGGATCGGGGTCGGCGGCTCGCACCAGGGCGGCGATGTACTCGGCGCAGGCCCGGTCCTCCTCGGCCCGCCCGTCCTCCCCGGTGACGACGAAGGTCACCGTCCGCGCCCCGGCCCGGCGCAGCACCCCGGCGGTCGCCCCGGCCACCAGGAAGCTCGCGCACAGCACGAGCCCGGCGTCCGCCACGGCCAGTGCCCCCGTCGTACCGGCGGTGGTCTTCTGCACGATCGTGCGGCCGCGCACGTCGAGTGAGCGCAGTCGCGCGGGCGAGTTGGCGAGGTCGAAGCCCGGCGCAGGCGCCCCGTCCTGGAAGGCGAGCCGGCCGGGATCGCGGGCCTTGAGGGCCAGCGCCTCCTCCCGCGTCCGGGCGAACACGATCCGCTCGGCACCACGGTGCAGCGCCGAGGCGGCCACGGTGAACGCGCGCATCACGTCCACCACGACGGCGACGTCCGGGGCGGCGGGAGCGTCGGAGATCCCGGTGAACACGGTCCGCATCGCACCATGATCCGGTACCCGGCCGGTTCAGGGGAGCCGGGGGTCCTCCGGGCGCGCGGCGCGCATGCTGCGCAGGGCGAGCAGCAGGACGCCGATGTCGTCCAGGTAGATGGGGTCGGGCAGCAGATCGGCCGGGAGCAGCAGATACGCCACCGCGCCCCAGAACACCCAGCGCGGACCCGTGGGCAGCCCGGCCCGCAGCAGCGTCCGCCGGGTACGCACCAGGCGCACCAGCAGCGCGACGGCACCGGCGAACAGGCCCGCGGCGACGACGGCGGCGAGGATCAGCAGCAGGGTGGTGGTGTCCATCGGGGCTCCTTGCGCGGCACGGGGGCCTTACGACGGCAGGTCGGGGGACGGCGGGTCCGCGCCGTCGGCGGTGTGTGCGGGGGCGGTCTTCGCCCGGCCGGAAAGACCGGGGAGACCGGGGAGCCGCAGTCGCTCGAAGGTCCGGGTGAGTTGCTGGAGCGGTGCGGGCGCCTTGACGGCGGGCCGCTGCTGCGGCAGGGCGGGCGCCGGTACGTCACGGTAGGCGGCCAGCGCCTCCAGGGCCTGCTCGGCGGCCTGCTTGTACAGGTCCCGCGACTTCGTCATGGCCTCCAGCGCCTCGGCGTACATCGCGACGAGCCGGCGTTCCCGGTCCAGCTCCTCCTGGTGGGTCATCAGGGTCCAGTTGTCCCTGAGGTCCGCCAGCGCCTCGGCCGCCTCCTGTGGCGCGGGCCGGGGCAGCGCGATGAAGTGCCGCAGCGCGGCGAGGAGTTCCGGCGGCTCGGAGCCGTCCAGGAAGACGCTGCGCACCCGGTGCGGCTCGCTGTCGTAGTCCTCCGGGGCCGGGTTCGGCGGCAGGAGTACGGCGCCGCCGCGCGGTACCTCGACGCCGAGGTCCTTCAACGCCCAGTTGACGCCGCGCAGTTGGTGCGGGGCGGCGCGGTGCTCGACCACGCGGTGCCTCAGACCGGGCGGCAGCAGCCGGGCGAGCGGCAGTTTGCCCTGCTCGTCGGGCGTCATGGCCTCGTGCACGACCAGATTGACGCACCAGGCCTCACGGGCCGCTTCCCGCAGCCGCCGGCGCATCTCCTTGTCGTCCACGGGCAGCGCGTTGACCTGCCGGAAGCGCAGGCCCGCGACCGTGGGGTGGTGGTCCCAGGAGCCGTCGTCGCCGGTGCCGCCCTCGGGCCAGAACAGCGTGGCGGGCGAGGGCCAGCCCTCGTCCCAGGGCCGCTCGGCCTCCGCGACGAGCCGCCACTCGTGCCCCTGCGGCTTGCCGTGCCGGGGTACGAGGGTGAGCCGGGCCCGCACGGTCACCGTGCCGCCCACCCGCCAGCGGGCCTCGAAGACCGTGGACGGCGCGTCGCCGCCGGAGGCGTCCTCGGAAACGGAGGGCTCCGCGAAGTCGTCGATGTCCCCGCTCTCCTTGTGCCGGCGCAGGGTGCGGCGGACGACGTCGTCGGGGGCCGGGCCGGTGTGACGGCCGCGGGCCGCCCATACGGACTGCGGAAGGGGGGCGCGGTCGGTGGCGGAGTTCGACATAGGCCAATCTGCTGATGGGGGCGGGTGCGCCTTCCAGTATCACCGCTCGCCGCGGCGAAACGTAGACGGCCCGGCGCCCGCGCGCGGCGCGGGTCCTTCCCGTGGGCCGCGCGGGAGCCTTCGCCCGGCGCGCGCGAGCCGCTTCCGCCGGGGTGCGCGACTTGCTCGCGCCGTGCGATGCGCGCCGGTGCGCGCCCGCGCCCCGCACCCGCGAAATGTGCGGGGCATGAGCGCGGGGCGGTCGGCCTGTGCGCCGGGCCGTCCTCGCGGACCTTTCGGACACGGCGGCTTCTCGGCCGACGGCAGGGCGATCCCCCAGGGGCGCGGGGAACCGCGCGACCAGCCCCGACGAGCCCGCACCCGCGTGCCACCCACCCCGCAACGGCCGGAGCTCAGCCCCGGCCGGGGCAGTGCGCGGAGCGCCTACGCGCCGCTCTCGCGCAGCATGTCCTCCCGCTCGACGATCTTCACGCGCTCGCGGCCCTGCGGCTCGCCCAAGGCGCGCTCGGCGGCGTCGAGGCGGTACCAGCCCTCCCACGTGGTGTAGCGGACCTCGCGCTCGGCGAGGAAGGCGTCGACGGCCTCCGGCGCGGGCGAGGCGGGGGTGTGCAGCCGTCCCTCCGCGTGGTCGGCGAGCAGGTTGGCCACCGTCTCGTTGGCGTCGCCCTTGGTGTGGCCGATGAGACCGACGGGGCCGCGCCGGATCCAGCCGGTGACGTAGGTGGACGTCAGGTGTGTGCCGCCCTCCTCGATGACCCGGCCGCCCTCGTCCGGGACGGTTCCCGAGGCGAGGTCCCAGGGCAGCTTGGGCAGCTTCTCGGAGAGGTAGCCGACCGCGCGGTAGACGGCGGTGACGTCCCAGTCCTTGAACTCGCCGGTGCCCTTGACGTTGCCGGTGCCGTCGAGGGCGGTGCGCTCGGTGCGCAGCCCGACGACCTTGCCGTCCTCGCCGAGGATCTCCGCGGGGGACTCGAAGAAGTGCAGGAACAGCTTGTGCGGCCGGTCGCCGACGTCCCGGATCGCCCAGTTCTCCAGCGTCTTGGCGACCATGTCGGCCTGCTTGTTGCCGCGCCGGGTCTCGATCGAACCGGCGTCGTAATCGATGTCCTCGGGGTCGACGATGACCTCGATGTTGGGGGAGTGGTCCAGTTCGCGCAGCTCCATCGGGCTGAACTTGGCCTGCGCGGGGCCCCGGCGGCCGAAGACGTGGATCTCCAGGGCCTTGTTGGCCTTCAGACCGTCGTAGACGTTCTGCGGGATCTCGGTCGGCAGCAGTTCGTCCGCGGTCTTGGCGAGGATGCGGGCCACGTCCAGGGCCACGTTGCCGACGCCGAGCACCGCGACCTTCTCGGCCTCCAGCGGCCAGGTGCGCGGTACGTCCGGGTGGCCGTCGTACCAGGAGACGAAGTCGGCGGCGCCGTAGGAGCCGTCCAGGTCGATGCCGGGTATGGACAGCGCGCGGTCGGCCATGGCGCCGGTGGAGAAGATCACCGCGTCGTAGAAGGTGCGCAGGTCGTCCAGGCTGATGTCCGTCGGGTAGTCGACGTTGCCGAACAGGCGGATCTGCGGCTTGTCCAGCACCTGGTGCAGGGCGGTGACGATGCCCTTGATGCGCGGGTGGTCCGGCGCGACACCGTAGCGGATCAGGCCGAAGGGGGCGGGCATGCGCTCGAAGAGGTCGATGGACACGCCGGGGTCGGCGGCCACCTCGGACTTGAGCAGGGCGTCGGCGGCGTAGATCCCGGCGGGGCCGGCTCCGACGATGGCTACCCGCAGGGGGCGCGGCATGATCAGGTTCCCTTCGAGTGAAACAGTCGACTCGATCGGGAAGCCTAAGCTAAGGCAGACCTAAGTTGGTACGCGGGTCCCGCCTATGACCTCATAAGGACATCTTATGACCTCTCCAGGGGTGCCTTATGGCGCTCCTGGAGGCCCCCGAGCCCGGAGGACCCCCGCCCGGATCACTCCGGATGGGTCAGGGCCTCCTTCTGGAGCTGGACCGCGGCGAGCAGGCTCAGCCTCGGTTCCGCCTGGCGCAGTGCCTTCGTCGCCGCGACCGAGGAGAGGTCCCCCGTGAAGCCGACGGCGGCCAGCCGGCCGCGGGTCCAGTCGGCGCGCAGCTCGGCCTCGGTGGCCTCCGCGGTCGACTCGACCAGCGCGACGGCCCGCTCGAGACCCGGCCGCTCCCCCGCCGGCGCCTCCGCGAGTGCCCCGCGCAGCGCCGCGGCCACCACGTCCGCGTCCCGGGTGACCAGCACGTGGTTGTGCTTCCTGTTCAGAACCGCGATTCCCGTCATGGTCATCATCCTGGACGCCAACCGCCCGGTGGACCAAGCGGCTTGAGGAAGACCAGAGGCTACGGCGCGGACCGCCGGCAGTGCAGGAACAGGTGCGGCTCCGGTACGGCCGCGGGGTACGACGGCGCGAACTCCGCGTGCTCCTCGGCCAGTACGGCAAGACCGGCCCGGCCCGCCATGTCCCTGAACTCGTCCGCGCCGAAGCTCGTGACCCGCACCGGCTGCCCCATGAACAGCCCCTCGGCGCCCTCGATGTCCACGGGTACGGTCGCCAGCACCACGAACCCGCCGGGCCGTACCGCCCGCGCGAGCCGGCCCACCACGGCCTCCTGCTCGGCCCGGTCCATCTGGAGCAGCGAGAAGTAGGCGCAGGCCGCGTCGAACGCCCCCTCCTCCAGCGGGAGTTCGCGGATGTCGGCCCGGCGGAACTCGGCGCCCGCCACCTGCCGCGCGGCCAGCTCGGCCATCACCGGGGACACATCGACGCCGAGCACCCGGTGCCCCGCCGCCGCGAGCGTCTCGGCCGTCGGCCGCCCGGTCCCGCAGCCCGCGTCCAGCACCCGGCTGCCCGGCGCCAGCCGCTCCAGCAGCCACCGCAGGGACGCCCGGTGCGCCGCGGAGGAGGCGAACGCCCGCTCGTAGTCGAGACCCAGCGCGTCGAACACCACGGCCGCCGGCACCCGGCGCTCGTCCTCGCCCACCACGGCTCCTCCCGTCGCGCGGCACCGGCCCGCGCGCCACCGCGCCGCGCGGCACCCGACGTGTACGGCACCGACGCGCACGGCGCCGACGTCTTCGGCACCGACATGTACGGCGGCAACGTGTTCGGCACCGCCGCCCGGCATCCTCGCACCCCGCGCGGCACGCCACAACGGCGAGCGGCGAAGCCCCGTTTGCGCACCGCGCGTCCGACCCGGCAGGGTGCGGGTGTGCCCACCTTGCTGATCGTCCACCACACCCCGTCGCCCAACTGCCAGGCCCTGTTCGAGGCCGTCGTCTCCGGCGCCACGGCACCCGAGATCGAGGGCGTCCGGGTCGTGCGCCGCGCGGCCCTCGCGGCCACCGCCGCCGACGTCCTCGAAGCCGACGGCTACCTGCTCGGCACCCCCGCGAACCTCGGCTACCTCTCCGGCGCCCTCAAGCACTTCTTCGACCAGATCTACTACCCCTGCCTGGACGAGACCCGCGGCCGTCCCTTCGGCTACTACGTCCACGGCGGCAGCGACGTCACCGGCGCGGTGCGCGCCCTCGACACCATCACCACCGGCCTCGGCTGGCGCCGCGCGGCCGAACCGGTCACCGTCACGGGTGAACCCGGCCGGGCCGACACGGAGGCATGCTGGGAACTCGGCGCCACCCTCGCGGCGAACCTGTCCGTCTGAACCGGCCGCTCGCGCCCAGGGGAGACGGGCTCGTACGACGTGTAGGAGCAGCCGGATAGGGTGGTGCGCCGGACCCCCACGACTCCGGGGGGCGGGAGAGTCCGGGGACCGGCGGGAGGGGGGCGGATGCGCGAGCGAGGGAGCGGGACGGCCGGGGAACCGTCCGGCCGCAGGGCACGCGGCGAACTGGAGAGCGGCGTGCTGGCCGTGCTCTGGGCCGCGGACGGGCCGCTGACCGCCCGGCAGGTCCTGGGCGCGCTGCCCGGCGACCTGGCGTACACCACCGTGCTGACCATCCTGTCCCGCCTGCACGACAAGGGCATGCTGGTCCGGCACCGCGAGGGCCGCGGCCACGCCTACGCCCCCGCGCGGGACGAGGCGTCCGACATCGCCGCCCGGATGCGCACCCTGCTGGACCGCGGTCCGGACCGGGAGGCGGTACTCGGCCGGTTCGTCTCCGGACTCTCCGCCGAGGACGAGCAGGTGCTCCAGCGGCTGCTCACCGGGCCCGGCCAAGACCGCCCCGCCGGGGAGCCGTGACCGGGTGACCTTCACCGTCTACGTACCGCTGCTGGTGACCGTCGTCCTCGCCGTGCTCGCCCCGCGCGCCGCCCGCCGGCTACCGCCCCGCGCCGCCGCCCGCTCCCTGGCCTGCGCGGCGACGGTCACCGCGGGCGGCTGGCTCGGCTCGCTCGCGCTGCTGGCCTTCACCGCGCTCGCCCAGATCCCCGAGGTCGCCGAGCAGGGCCACTGGTCGGTGGCCGCGCTGCGCGCCGCCGACCCGGTCTCCCTCGCCGTCGCGGTACTCGGCGCGCTCGGCCTGGCCGCCGGGACCGGCTCGCTCGCCGTGGCCGCCGTACGGGCGACCCGGCACCTGCGGTGGGCCCGGCGGGAGGCCGCGGCGCTGCCCGGCGGCACCGAACTGGCCGTCCTCGACGAGGAGGCGCCGCGGGCCTTCGCGCTGCCCGGCGCGCCCGGCCGGATCGTGGTCTCCCGCGGCATGCTGCGCTGCCTGGGCGACCACGAGCGCGCCGCCCTGCTCGCCCACGAACGCGCCCATCTGCGCGGCCGGCACCACCTCTACCTCGCCCTGTGGCGGCTCACCGCCGCCGTCACCCCGCTGCTGCGACCGCTCGCCGACGCGGGCGGCTTCGTCCTGGAACGCTGGGCGGACGAGGCCGCCGCCGCGCACGTGGGCAGCCGGGCGGTGGTCGCCCGCGCCGTCGGCCGCGCCGCCCTGGCCACCGCCGCCGCCGAGGACCGGCCCGCGCTGGCCGCGACCGGCGGGCCCGTGCCGCAGCGGGTACGCGCCCTGCTGGCCCCGCCCCCGCCGCCGCGCGCCCTGCCGGTCGTGGCCGGCGCCGCGCTGCTCGCACTGTGCTGCGCGAGCCTCGCCGAGGCCGCCTCCGACAGCGAGCGGATGGTCGTCACCGCGCGCACGGCCGAGCGGACCACGGCCGCCGCCACCGCGGCCACCCACGCTGCCGCCGGCCCGGACGCCCGCGTGAGCGCCCGCGTGGACGGCGCGGCGCTCCGGCGTCACCACCGCGGCCCGCACCGGTGCGGCGGATCGGCGTAATACCCCCTTGTACCACCCCCTCTGCCCCGTTCAGCCCCCATCACCTCGGGTTCGCGGGGTTTCGGCGCCTAGCGTGGCGGATGAGACGTCAGACGTGACGGACGCCGCTGCCCGCGAGGGCGCGACGGACGCCGCGGTCCGCGAAAGAGGGAGCCCGCATGATCGAGGCACGACGACTGACCAAGAGATACGGCGAGAAGACGGCGGTCGACGCACTGGACTTCGTCGTCGAACCCGGCACCGTCACCGGGTTCCTGGGCCCGAACGGCGCCGGGAAGTCCACCACCATGCGCATGATCGTCGGCCTCGACGCCCCGACGAGCGGCTCCGTCACCGTCAACGGCCGCCGCTACGCCGAGCACCGTGCCCCGCTCCAGGAGGTCGGCGCCCTGCTGGAGGCCAGGTCCGTGCACCCCGGCCGCTCGGCCTACCAGCATCTGCGGGCGCTCGCGCTGACCCACGGCATCCCGCGCCGCCGCGTCGAGGAGGTCATCGAACTCGCCGGGCTCGGCAGCGTCGCGGACAAGCGGGCCGGCTCCTTCTCGCTCGGCATGGGCCAGCGGCTCGGCATCGCCGCGGCCCTGCTCGGCGACCCCCGCACGGTGATGCTGGACGAGCCGGTCAACGGCCTCGACCCCGAGGGCGTCCTGTGGATCCGCAACCTGCTCACCTCGCTCGCCGCCGAGGGCCGGACGGTCTTCGTCTCCTCCCACCTGATGAGCGAGGTCGCCCAGGTCGCGGACCATCTCATCGTCGTGGGCCGCGGGCGGCTGCTCGCCGACACGACCGTACGGGAGCTGGTCCGCGCGGCGGGCGGGGACACCGTACGGGTCGCCACCGACGACCCGGGGCGGCTGCGGGAGGTGCTCGCCGGGCCGGGCGTGGAGATCACCGGACGGGTCGGCTCGGAGGAACTCCAGGTCAGCGGGGTGAGCGCCCGGCAGATCGGGCTGACGGCCGCCAAGCACGGCATCCCCCTGTTCGAACTGAGCACCAGGGCAGTGACGCTGGAGTCGGCCTTCATGGAACTGACCAGGGACGCCGTCGAGTACCACGGCACCACGACCGGCACCGACGCCGCCGTGGCCACGGCCGGCGCCGACCGCACCGGGAGCGCCGCATGAGCACCCTCACCGAATCCGCCCCGGCCGCGGGGAACGCCGGGGCCGCGCCCGGCCGCCCCGCCTACCGGGTGACCGGGCGCCGCGTCCTCGCCTCCGAATGGGCCAAACTCTGGTCCCTGCGCTCCACTTGGATCACCCTCGGCCTGGGACTGCTGTTCCTCGTCGTCTTCGGCGTCATCGCCGCCTACCGCTTCCGGTCCATGACCGGCTCGCCCCGCATGGACAAGGACTTCGCCCGCTCCACGGCCCTCAGCCTCTCCCTCTTCGGCGCCAACTTCGCCCAACTCGCCCTCGGTGTCCTGGGCGTGCTGGTCACGGCGGGGGAGTACTCCACCGGCTTGATCCGCTCCACCATGGCGGCGGTGCCCCGCCGGCTGCCCGTGCTGTGGTCCAAGGCGGCGGTGTACGGTCTGGTCGCGCTGGTCCTCGGCACGGCCGGCGCGTTCGCCGCCTTCCTCGCCGGCGGCCGGATCGTCTCGGACACGTCCGCCGCCCTGACGATCGGTCACGCGGGCGTCGTACGAGGTTTGTTGGGCGCCGGGCTCTACCTCGGCCTCGTCGGCGTCATCGGTACGGCCCTGGGCGCGCTGCTGCGCTCGGTGGCCGGCGGCATCTCCGTCCTGGTCGCCACCTTCATGCTCGTCCCCGGCCTCGCCTCCCTGCTGCCCAGCTCCTGGCAGGACGACATCGGCCCCTATCTGCCGAGCAACGCGGGCCAGGCGATGTACGCCCTCACGCACGACGCCACCGCGCTGTCTCCCGGCGCCGGGCTGCTGGTCTTCCTCGGCTGGACCGCGCTGGCGCTGGCGGGGGCGGCCTACCGGCTGCGGCGGGGGGACGTCTGACCGACGCGGACACGGGCGCCGGACACCGGCCCCCGGCGCCCACCCCGCCCGGCCCACGTGACCGCCGTACCCCCAGGCCCCCGACGGCCGCCCTGCCCCTGAGAGCCCCTGACCCGCCCGCCCCCGGCACCTCTAGGCCACACGAGTGACCCGGACCCGTCGGGAAAGTACGGCCTGGCCCGAGGGCCCCGCGCCCGCCGGCCTTCACCCCACGGCGTGCGCCCGGCGCCACACCCCGCCCGCCGCCCCCGTCGCCACCCCGGACGAAGGTGCGGGGCCGGTGGGGCTGGCACACGATGGACGCGGGTCGCGTCCCGCCGACGCGACCGCAGCCGTCGAACGTCGTCGAGCCGAGGGAGCGTCGGATGCGAGCGGACGGCACCGCACCCGGACGGCCCGCGCCGGGCGGTCCGGAGCCGGGAGACGTGCTGCGCGACTGCGCGCGGGACGTGCTGGAGATCGCCGAGGGCATCCGCGCGGTGTCCGAACGCACCGCCACCACTCTCACCGCCCCCGAACTGGCCGCCACCACCCGCCGCCACCCCCGCACCGGCCTCGCCGGATGCCGGGCCCTGCTGCGGGCCCTGACCGCGGCACCGGGCCTCGGCGCCCCCGCGGGCACCGGTCCGCGCGGCACCATGGCCCGCGCCCTCGGCCTCGCGGGCCGGGCGCGCGGCGCGGAGAACCTGGCCGCGCTGGCGGGGCTCACCTCCCTGCGGCTGCGCGTCACCGCCGTACTCGCCGACCATCCCGAACTGGCGCGCACCCCCGGAATGCGCCTGCTGAACCGGGCCATCGCCGCCGACCGCGACCAGCACGCCGTACGGGCCCTGCGCGCCCTGCTCAGGGACCGCACGGCCCAGCGCGCGCTGTCCGGGCTCGCCCCGCTGATATCCGAACTCCTCGCCGTGCACGCCCTGTTGGACGGGCCGCCCGACCACGGCAGCACCCCCGAAGGCGGCGCCGAGGCCGCCGACCTCACCGACCAGCGGCGGCGGATCGTCGCCACCGAGGGCTCCCTCCTCGGTTTCCTGCGCAACATCGAGGCGCTGGCCACCGACGGGCGGATCCTCGTGCAGAACGTGCGCGGGCCCGACGGCGTCGTCCGCTATGTGGTCCAGGCACCCGGCGCGGCCCCCGGCCGCCCCCGCGACGACGCCCCGCAGGACCTCGTGGGCGCCTGGCGCGACCTGTGCGCGACGGATTCCCCGTACACCCGCTCCCTGGTGCACGCCCTGGCCGCGCACGGCATCCCGCGCGGCGCCGAACTCGCCCTGATCGGCCACGGCGAGGGCGGCAACGCGGTCCTCAACCTCGCCCAGGACGAGGACTTCTGCCGCACCTACCGCGTCACCCACGCGATCGCCGTGGGCGCCCCGTCCGGCGACCGCAAACCCGCCGACCCCCGCACCTGGATCGCCACCGTCGCCAACCAGTACGACCTGGTGGCCGCCCCCGACGGCCACCGCACCCGTCCGGCGCCCGGTCCCGGCCGCTACCACGTCGAATACGCCGGGCCCACCCGCGAGTTCCCCCTGTGCCACCGCCTGCGCGAGTACATCGAGCACCTGCGGACCTTGCTCCCGGAGGCCCGCGCGGACCTGGACGAGGCGCTGGCGCCTTACCGCGGCCCCGTCGTGCGCACCCAGGCCTACCGGCTCACGAATCACGCCCACCCGCCCGCCGGGCACCCCTTCCTCACCCTCGCCACCGCCCCCGTGCGCACCACGGTGGGCCCGGTCGACGTGCCGGTGCGGTACTACGACTCCGCCGCCGCGCACCTCTGCTTCCCCGTCGACCCGTCCGCCGCGCGCAGCTTGCTGCCCGACGCGGACTGGCTGACGCCCAGCCGGCTCGGCCCCCGCGCCCTCGCGGTGCTGTCCGTGCACGAGCACCGGTGCACCACCATCGGTCCGTACACGGAGATCGCCCTGTCCGTGCTGGTGGACGACCTGTGGCGACCGCGTCCGTACGACGCCGTCACCGATCTGCTGCGCCCCGTCGACCTGCGCCGCACCGGCCGTTACGTCCTCTCGCTCGGCGTCACCACCGAGGCGGCCCGCGTGGTCGCGCGGGAGGTCTGGGGGCAGCCGGTGTTCACGATGCGCGCCGAGGCCGACCTGACCTGCCGGGAGATCCGGGCCCGTTCGGAGGACCTCGGCCTCGTGGTGGAGGGCCGCCTCGGGCCGGGGGTGCGCTGCCCGGACGCCGACCGGGCCCTGTACGGCCGCCGGGGAAGTGGGACGGTTCGCACCCTGGTCCGGGCCCACGGGGGGCTCCGGCTGCATCCGGGCGCGGGCGTCCGGGTACGGCTGGACACCGCGGCGGCAGAACCCCTCGCCGGGCAGCTGCGCCGGCTCGGCATCGACGGGGCCCGGCCCCTCTTCGTGCTGGCCTGCCCGCAGTTCATGGCGCACCGTGGCGGCGGCGCGGAGCTGGCGCGCTGAAGTCCCGTATCGACGCAGCCTAGTTGGGAGTACGCATGGTGACCGAGTCCGCCGGGGCGCGCGTCGCGCAGGCCGATGAACTCCTCGCCCACATCGGCCGGTTGCGGGCCGACGCCGACCTGATGGACGGCTACGCCCGCCGCCTGCGCGCCACCGCGACCACGCTCGGCGACTGCCCGGCGGCACCCGGCTGGAGCCGGCCGGCCCTGGAACGGCACGCGACCGCCTGCGCCTCGGCGGCGGTCCGACTGCGGTCCGCCGCCGAGGCGTTGCTCGCTCACGCGCGCGCCGACCGGCCGACGCGGGGCGCGATGTCGGGGCCGTAGAGAACCCATGGGCCGACGGGGGCGTGGCGCACGGTTCAGCCGGGCTGCTCCTCGGAGCCGGGCTTCGGACGGGTGCGGGTCCAGGAGGGGTCGACGAGGGGGGTGGCGTGGTGCATGGAGGGTCCTTCGAACTGGTGGGGGGCTGTCCGTGACGGCGGTTCGAGGGGCGTCGGGCTGTCCGGACGCGCCGGTTGAGGCGACTTCCCCCAGGCGAACGACAGTTCCGTCCGGACGACACGGGTGGATCGGTCGGAAGGGAGGGACGCTTCCGAGGCGAGGCTCAGCGCCTCCATCAGGAGCAGCCCGCGCCCGTGCTGCTCCCCGGGGCCGGGGCCGGGGCCGGGGCTGCGGGTCGCGGGGAGCGCGGCGCCCGCCCCCCCCGGTGATCTCGTCCGCCACCTCGATCCGCATCCGCGCCCGGCCGTGCGGCGCAGCCGGTTAGCGATCCGCGCGCCGCCCGCGTGCACCAACACGTTGGTGATCAGCTTGGAGGCCACCCGCACCACATCGTCCCCCTCGGGGGCGGAGTATCCGCGCGGGGCGACGGGTCGGCGGAGGGCATCCCGTCCGCGCGGGGCGACTCGTCCGTTCCGGTGTCCGGGGGCGGGCGGTGCAGCGGTCGGGGGAGGGAGGGCGGAGCCATCGCCGTGCGCCTTTCGTCCGGCCTCGCGCGGGGAGCGTCCGGCAGAGCGTGGTGGTGGGGGGGACCGGTTGGCCGACAGTGCGCAGCGGACGGCACACCGCCCGGGACGGGGCCGTGCCGCACCCGGCCGGTCGGCGACGCGGTGGTCGTGGCGCCGAATGGCGGGCCTCCGTGTACGCCACCCGAGTCACCCGTCATGTGCGCGCGGGCCCCCCTCGGCCGTCTACCGGGCCCTGAGCGACCCCGCCGCGATCGCGCCCTCACCTGCGAGCAGGGCGGTGGCACCGGCACGTCGGGCGGGCGCACCGATCCCGGCATCGACGTCCTGCACGAGGGCGTTCCCGGCGCCGTCCCCCACGCGGACGGCGAGCGGGGCACCCGCATGGCCCTCGACCGGCTCGCCCGGCTGCCGGAGGAACGGTAGAACCGGATACATGACCGGATCGGCACGTGCCGGGACCGGAAATCGACGCAACCTTTCCCGATGTGCCGCATGCCGTGAATCATCCGGAAACCACCGGAACCGCCCTCGCTGAAACACGGTCTTACCAGCCGTCAACGTCCGTGATCAGTCCGTCCGTCACGAAACCGGGGGAACGAGACACATGTCCGTCCGCAGCCGTACGACCCTGTTCACCGCCCTCGCCCTCGCCGCCGGCCTCAGCCTGGCCGCGGTGACGCCCGCCCTCGCCCGCCCCTCCACCCCGCGCGCCGCCGCCGTCGTCCAGGGCGACGCGCGCAATGCCACCCAGCACGTCGCCGACTTCTACGGCGCCTACATCGACGCCGTCTGGGCCGCCGACGACAAGGCCGCCGGCGCCGAGGCCAAGGCCCTGCGCGCCTTCTACCTCTCCCCGTCCGCCCAGAAGAAGGTCACCGCGTACGAGGCCCAGGAGCACGCCGACGGCATCCTCTTCGCCCAGAACGTGCCGGTGCGCTGGCAGGTGGCCTACACCGGTTCGGGCGCCGGGCACGCCACCAGCCAGGTGACGCTCACCTGGAGCGACGGCCCGCGCGCCAAGGTCACCCGGATCGACGTCCAGTCCGACCTGCGGACCCTGAAGATCACCGACCTCCGCCCGGCCGGCTGACCCGACCGACCCGGCGGCCCGGCCCGGCCCCGTGGTCGTACGGCCCCGCTCCCGGCCGCGGCCGGGAGCGCGGCTACGGCCGCTCGGCGCCCGCCGCGCCCTGCCGTGCGGCCGCCCGACCGTGATCGCGGCCGTGGCCGTGGTGGCGGTGCCGTTCGACCGGGGTGCGGTGCAGCGCGATCAGCGCGGCGTCGTCGCCGAGGCGGCCCCCCGCGTGGGTGAGCAGATCGCGCCGGATGTGGTGCAGCAGCGCCTCGGGGGTGTCGTCGGTCCACCGCGCCACCCGCTCCGCCAGCGGATAGAACCGGCCGCGGGCGTCCCGCGCCTCGACCACCCCGTCGGTGTAGAGCAGCAGCGTGTCACCGGGCTCGAAGGAGAAGACGTCCAGCGTGTGCTCCACGCTCGCCGGCAGCCCCTGCACGCCGAGCGGCGGCGAGGGGTGCAGGCTCGGCACCGTCACCACGTGCCCCGGACTCAGGAGCAGCGGCGGCGGATGCCCGCAGCTGGTCATCCGGGTGATCTGGTCCCGGTCCGGGATCTCCACCAGCAGCGCGGTGGCGAACCGCTCGCTCGCCTCGTCCTCCGGCTCCAGATCGGCGGTGTACCGGGTGACGCTCTGCTCCAGCGTGTCGACCAGGTCCGGCAGCGAGTGATGGCGGTGGGCGCTCTCCCGGAACGCGCTGAGCAGCAGCGCGGCCTCCCCGATGGCGGGCAGCCCCTTGCCGCGGACGTCCCCGATCAGCACCCGTACGGCGTTGTCGCACACCGTCGCCGCGTAGAGGTCGCCACCGATCTGGGCCTCGTCCTCCGCGGCCAGGTACAGCGAGGCGATCCGCAGCGGGCCGATCTGCTCGGGCAGCGGCCACATCAGCACGTGCTGCGCGGCCTCGGCGACCGTGCGCACCTGGGCCAGCTGGGCCTGGCGCCGTTCGCGCAGGGCGCTGTAGATCACCACGGTCACCGAGAGCACCGCGAGGGTGATGACCTGCACGATGTGGTTCGAGGTGCCGATCCCGCCGTGCGCGAGACCGATCACGATCTGCGCGAGCGTGGCCAGCGCGCCGACGGCGGCGGTGGTGCGGGGGCCGGCGAAGGACGGGGTCAGCGCGGGCGCGATCACCAGGGCCGGACCGAGGTGGACGCTCTCCGGCGCCTGTACGTCCACCACCGTGATCACCACGATGAGCGTGACCGGCAGCAGCAGCAACGCCTGCGAGGACTGCCAGAATCGCCGCCCGCCCGCCGACCCGAGCCCGAATCTCATGCCTACCAGCGTGCTCCCGGCCGCGACGGGCGGCCACTTGCGCCTGACGGTGCGCCCCTAGGGGGCTCCCGGAGCCGGGGCATGGGGGATCTCGGGGTGGCGTCCGGGGCGGCCGGCGGCGTGCGCTGCCGCCGTGTCCTGCCGCGCGCCCGGTTCCGCCGCCCCGGTGTCGCCGCCGTCGCGCCGGGTACCCGTACGAGCCCCGGTGCCCGCCCAGGTCGCCGGGGCAGGTGCCGGGAAGGGAGGGCCATGCCGCACAACGGGGAGGAGGCCGCGTCCGCGCGGCGGCAGGACGTACCGGAGGCCGCCGGGCTGCGCCTCGCGACGGACGGGACCCAGCCGCGGGCGTCGGGCGACCGGCCGTACGCCCTGCCGGAACACGGAACGCAGCCGCAGCAGGAAGGCCGGCCGGAGCCTGGCCCGGGGCCGCGGTCACCTGTCCCGGCGGAATCCGAGGGGACGACGCAAGCACCACCGGCATGCGAGCCGCAGCCGGAAACCCGTACGGCGCCCGAAGCGCCCGCTCTGCCGCACGACCGCAGTCAGGCCATCCTGGAGGCCGCCAAGCGGATCGGGGCCCTGCTCAAGCGAGCCGGCCACCCCTTCGCGCTGGCCGGGAGCGTCGCCGTGTACGCGCACGGCGGCAGCCGCTACCTCCAGCACGACGCCGACTTCTGCGTGCTCCCGGACGACGCCGATGCCGTGGCCGCCACCCTGCGCGAGGCCGGGCTGGAGGTCCGCACCCCGCCCGAGGACTGGCTGCTGAAGACCACCTGCCACGGCCAGAACGTCGACATCATCTTCGCGCTGGCCCACGAGCCCGTCACCAAGGCCAGGCTCGACCGGGCGCACGTCCTGCCCGTCGACTCGGTGCTGATGCCGGTGCTCTGCCCGACCGACCTCATCCGCAGCCTGATCAGCGCGTTCTCCGAGCACTACTGCGACTTCGGGGCCGTGCTGCCGGTCGCCCGTGCCGTGCGCGAGAAGGTCGACTGGGACGTGGTCCGCGACTCCTGCGGCGACCAGCCGATGCCGGCCGCCTTCCTCTTCCTCCTCGAACGCCTGAACGTGATCGAACCCCGTGAGGACCGGCCATGACCGACGCCCCGAACTCACCGGACACCCAGTTGGACTACCGCGTCGCCCACCTCGCCGAACGCCTGGCCTCGGGACGGCTCGGCGAACTCGGCGTACGCCTGGAACTGCGCGGCGACACCGTCCTGCTCACCGGCACCGTCCCGTCCGCCGAGTGCCGGGACGAGATCCTGGCCACGGCCCGCGAGGAGCTGGCGCACCACCCCGTCCACAGTGACCTGCTCGTCGCCGGCACCTCCTCGCCCGACCACGGAGAGGACCTCACATGATCCGCGTCGCGGCCGTCGGGGACATCCACATGGGCGCCGACAGCCAGGGCACACTCCGCCCCTCCTTCGAGACGCTGCCCGAGTGCGCCGACGTCCTGCTGCTCGCCGGCGACCTGACCCGGCACGGCACCCCCGAGGAGGCCGCGGTCGTCGCCCGCGAGATCGAGGACCTCGGGGTGCCCGTCGTCGCCGTCCTCGGCAACCACGACCACCACGACGAGCACCCCGAGGAGGTCACCGCGATCCTCCGGGACGCGGGCGCGCACGTCCTGGAGGGCCAAGCCGCCGTCGTCACCGCGGGGGACGCGCGCATCGGGGTCGCCGGGACCAAGGGGTTCGGCGGCGGCTTCGTCGGACGCTGCGCGGGCGAGTTCGGCGAGCCGCTGATGAAGGAGTTCGTCCGCTACACCCGCCGCTGCGCCGACGCGCTGCACGCCGCGCTGAAGGGCCTGGAGCAGTGGAGCCCGGACGTGCGGATCGCCCTCACGCATTTCTCGCCGGTGCCCGACACCCTCGCGGGGGAGCCGCCGGAGATCTATCCGTTCCTCGGCAGCTATCTGCTCGCGGAGGCCATCGACACGGCGGGCGCCGACCTCGCCGTCCACGGCCACGCCCACGCCGGCACCGAACACGGCATGACCAGCGGCGGTGTCCGCGTCCGCAACGTAGCCCAGCCGGTGATCGGCCAGGCCTTCCACGTGTACCACCTGCCAGGCCACCCGGAGTGACATCGGCACCGCCGACCCGGAGCGAGGTCGGCACCGGCCACCCGGAACGAGGTCAGAAATGGCCCCCCGCGGCGTGGAGGCAGCGGCTATCCGGGGTGAAGCTGGCGCCTGCCGTTCGGGGTGGAGGCAGCGGTCATCCGGGGTGTGGCTGGCGCCTGCCGTTCGGCGTGGAGGCAGCGGTCATCCGGAGTGTGGCTGGCGCCTGCCGTTCGGCGTGGAGCTAGCGGTCATCCGGCGCAGGACCGGTACCGGCCGCTCCGGCACCCGTCCGCGGATCAGGCCGCCGTACCCAGCGCCACCCGCTGCGGTACGTCCCCGTCCGGCGCCGGCACCGCCGCCACCGGCAGCAGACCGCCCCGGCGGCGCAGCAGCAGGCCCGCGGCCACCGACCCGGCGATCAGCAGACCGCCCGTGACCAGGGCGCCGCGCGCGCCCGCCGTCTGCATGAGCAGGCCCAGCAGCGGCGGGCCGCCGAGGCCCCACACGGTGCCGATGGTGCTCCACACCCCGAGCACCCGGCCCCGCAGATGCGCGGGCGGATCGGTCTGGAGCACGGCCGTGCCCGCGGTGTCCGAGACGGACTCCACGACGGCCATCGGCAGCACCAGCACCAGCAGCACGGCGAGCGACGGCGACAGCCCGGCCACCACCTGGAGCAGCCCGCCCGCCGCCGCGAGCAGCCCTACCGTGCGCACCGAGGGGCTGCGCAGCCGGGCGCCGAGCACCGCGCCCAGGATGCCGCCGACCGCCAGCACCGTGGAGACGGTGCCGAACGACCCGGCGCCCCCCGCCAGCGGCCCGGTGACCAGGACGGCGAGGGTGAGGCCGTAGTTGCGGCCGAAGACGGAGCTGATCGCGGTGATCCCGGCCAGCGCCATCAGGCGGGGCCGCCGCACGAAGTACGCGAGGCCCTCACGGGCGCTCGTCCGCACCGGCTCGGGCTCGCGGCGCACCTCGGCCACGGGCCGCTCGGTGGCCGCGCGCAGGGGCCGCAGAAACGGCACCACCGACGCAACGAACAGGAAGGACAGCCCATTGGCCGCGTACGCGGCGCCGGTGCCGAGGAGGGCGACCGTCACACCGGCCAGCGCCGTGCCCGCGAGCCGCCCCGCGCTGTGCACGAGGGCGCCGACACCGATCGCGGACGGCACGTCCTCCATGGGCACGAGGTCGTTGCCGAGCAGCGCGCAGGCCGGGCCGTCCACGGTGGCGATCACACCGGTCACGGCGGCCAGCACCAGCAGCGACGTCATGTCGATCCGGTCCAGGGCCACCAGCAGCGCCATGGTGAAGGCCACCGCGCCCAGCAGCGCCTGGCTGACCGCGACCGTCAGCTTCCGGGGCCAGCGGTCCACGGCCGCGCCGCCCAGCAGGCTCACGAACAGCGCGGGCGCCGCCTGCACGGACATCGACAGACCGGTCGCCGCCGCGGAGCCCGTGATGTGCAGCACCAGCAGGTTCTGCACGGTGAGCTGCATCCAGGTGCCGGCGTTGGAGACGAGGTTGGCGACCGACCAACAGCGCATACCGCGGTGCCGCAGCGAGCGCCACGGCGCACGCGAGACGGGTGCGGCCACGTCAGGGGAAAAGGACACGGAGGGGTACTCGACAAGGGTGGGGAGCAGTGACCGACGGTGCCCGCGAGCCGGCTGCGCTGCACGGCCGGGCTACCCGGTCAGGGCGTTGGCAATCGTGACAGACGGCGGGGGAGGGGCGCCTGCCAAGACCCCTGCCGGGCAGGTCGAACGACGCTCAAAACGGTGTACGGGTACGGCAGTTGGACCGGCGCGTGGGGTTGCTCACAGACCCCGCCGGGAGCCGGTTTGCGGGCGCCGCGCCGGGCTACGCGGACGGGGATCCCGTAAGGGCCGTCACGGGCGCGAGGAGGCCGTCATGGCTGATGACCGGAACGGACGGACGCCACCACCGGCGCGCCGCGCACACCCCGCCCCCGCGCGCACTCCAGCGCACGATCCCGCACACGCCCCCACCGGCACCGGACCCGCTAACACGGGAGCCACCGGCACCGGACCCGCCGGCACCGAACCGGCCACCGCCCGCAGCGCCCTGCGCCTGCGCCTGATCCTCTCCGCCCTCTTCCTTCCCGTCTTCACCGCCGCCACCGTGGGCTTCGCCCTCTGGTCCGCCCACCAGGGTCCCGGCGACAGTCCCGGCAGCGGTCCGCTGACCGTCCTCGCGGTGGTGTGCGGGGTCCTCGCCCTGGCCGCGGCTCTGGACCTGGTCCGGGTGACGGGCCGCCGGCGGCGCGAGCGCGGCACGGCCGACGACGCCCTCGACCGGCCCGAGGACGCCATCGGCTGACCCGGGGGCGCCGCTTGGCGCGGCTTTGCCGGACACAGGGCGTGAATATGCCATACGCACGCTACTGAATCCCGGATTCCGAGGGCAGTCTGCTCACGTACCGCCTGCCCCGCCGTGTCACGAGGTCCGGAAGCCTCCCCGCGCACGGCGGGGCCGGTGTCCGTCCGGGCCGTAAACGCGTTGCGCCGCACCCCGTGCCCCCGGTGAGCTGGGGCCATGGACACCACGGCGGACGGCATCGAGCGGGCGGCACGGGCCGGGACCGGACGAACGGCCCCTTGGCGCGGCCCGGCCGTGCTCGGCGCCCTGATGCTGGCCGCCTTCACCTTCAACACGACGGAGAGCCTGCCGGTCGGCCTGCTGGACGCGATCTCCCGGAGCCTGCGGGTGTCCCCCTCCGAGGTCGGTCTCCTGGTCACCGGCTACGGCGTGACCGTCGCCCTGGCGTCCGTGCCGCTCGCCCACGGCACGCGCGCGATGCCCCGGCGCCATGTGCTCACCGCTCTGCTGGCCGCGCTCGTCATCTCCAGCCTGCTCGCCGCGTCCGCCCGCTCCTACGGCCTCCTGCTCGCGGCCCGGCTGCTGGCCGCGCTCGCCCAGGCGCTGTTCTGGGCGGTGCTGGGACCGGTCGCGGTGGGCCTGTTCGCGCCGGAGGTGCGCGGGCGGGTGATCGGGGCGCTGTCCGTCGCCGGTTCGCTCGCCCTCGTACTCGGCGCGCCCGCCGGTACCTGGCTGGGCGGGCGCACCGACTGGCGGGTGCCCACGGGCGCGCTCGCCGCCCTGGGCCTCGTCTCGCTGGCGACGATCGCGGCGCTGCTCCCCACCTCGCCCCCCGAGGCCGGGTCCGCCGCCTACGGCACCGCCCCCGACAGCCGCCGCTTCGCGACCGTGCTCGCGGCCGGCGCCCTGTCCGCCACCGGGGCGTTCACGGGATACACGTACATCGTGCGGTTCCTCGGCACCGTCAGCGGGTTCTCGCCGGGCGCCGTCGACCTGCTTCTCGTGGTGTTCGGCACCGCGTGCCTGGCCGGAGTGGGGATCACCGGAGCGCTGCTGGACCGCTTCCCGCGCGCCGCGCTGACCTGTGCCGTGGCCGTCCAAGCGGTCGGCATGCTCGGGCTGTACGCGACCGGCGCGCACCCGGTTGCGGCGGTGGTGTTCCTCGCCCTGACGGGCGGCGCGCTCGGGCCGGTGTTCATGGCCGCCCAGCACGAGACGCTGATCTGCGCCCCCGGCCGTACGGACCTCGCCCTCGCGGCCGGTTCGGGCGCCTACAACGCCGGGATCGCGGCGGGCGCCGCCCTCGGCGCGCTGCTCCTGCCGCTCGTGGCCGTGCGCGGCACCTTCCTCGCCGGCGGCCTGCTGACCGCCGGAGCCTGCGCCGTGCTGCTCGGCCGGGGCCGGAGTATCCGACTCGGATGACGCGTCCGGAGGGGTGGAGGTTGCCTTCCCGTCCCAGTTTTCCGTTCCGTCCGCCTGTGGGGCTTCCCACCCGTTAAAGATCTTGACGACCGTCGCGCGGGTCGCTGAACTGTCCCCTTGGGCCGCGCGACCACACGGCCCGGAGAACACCGACGGCAGTCACCCGGTGATTGCCGGAGACGAGCGGGTAGGGGAAAGCCTCGTACGGTCGACCACCGGACGCGGGCCGAAGGGGGCGATGTGCATGACAGGTGCGTCGAAGGTGAAGGCGACGGGCTGTCCCGTCTCATGACCGCGGAAAGACGTCTCGACCGGCTCCGCCCGGCAGCGGCCCGACTCGCCCGCTTCACCGGGCGCACCCTGCGCGGCGAATGGCAGGCCATCGTCGTCGACCCGGTACGGCAACTCGCCCGGCGCGGGCTGTCCGGGCTGCTGCTGGCCTTCGTCGCCGCGTTCGGCGTCATCTTCTTCCACGACATCGCCCAGCACCCCACCGGCGCCCTCTGGGTCACCCGGCTCGGCGGCGTCAAGGCCGACCTGCCGCTGTGGCTGTCCCTGCTGCGCACCCCCGTGTCGCTGTACGTCCCGGCGCTCGACCTGCCGGTCTGGGCCGGCATCACCCAGCTGTTCCTGGCCTTCGCGCTCGCCGAACTCACCCTCGGCCGCTCCCGCACCCTCGCGATCGCCTATGCCACCACGCTGGCCGGGACCCTCGTCGCCCGGCTGATGATCGGGATCGGCCCCGGCTGGTGGGGCCTCGGTCTGCCGGCCGAATGCGGGCACGTCCTGGACACCGGGCCCTCGGCGGCGGTCGTCGGCCTGTTCACCTACCTCTCGGTCGTCCGGCGCGCCCCGGTGGTGTTCACCCTGACCGGCGGCTCGATGGTGTGGGAGTCGATCGCCGTGCCCAACCTCGCCGGGCGCGAACACCTGATCGCGGTGGGCTCGGCCATCGTCCTCGGCCTCCTGCACGGCCGCCGCGAACGACTGCGCACCCGCACCCGCACCCCTCGACCATCCCCTGCGGCCCCTGCGGCCCCTGCGGCCCCTGCGGCCCCTGCGGCCCCTGCGGCCCCTGCGGCCCCTACGATCCTCCCCGTGCCCGCCGCCGTCCCCGCCCCCGCGTCCCCCCACCCCGCACCCGCCCCCGCCGGCGGCCGGGCCCCCACCACCGCGATGACGTCCCTCGAACGCTGACCGAGCCACGGCCTAAGCCACCGCACACCGACCACGCCCGGACCGAACCCGCCCCGACCCGCCCCGCGCACCTGTGGCGCCGCCCACACCCTCGGTGTGATGGTTTTCGCATACGGCCGCGTTCGGCCAGCCCCTAGGGTTGCGCGGGAAACGGCAGGGCAGGGCGTGTCCTGACCACCATGGTCTCGGTCACCATGACGTTCGTCGCCGCCAGGCAGCTGAAGGGATTCCAGGATGTTCCGTAAGGTGCTGGTCGCCAACCGCGGAGAGATCGCGATCCGCGCGTTCCGGGCGGGCTACGAACTCGGCGCGCGCACCGTCGCCGTGTTCCCGCACGAGGACCGCAACTCGCTGCACCGGCTCAAGGCCGACGAGGCCTACGAGATCGGCGAGCCGGGCCACCCGGTGCGCGCCTACCTCTCCGTCGAGGAGATCGTGTCCGCCGCCCGCCGGGCCGGGGCGGACGCCGTCTATCCCGGCTACGGCTTCCTGTCCGAGAACCCGGAGCTGGCCCGCGCCTGCGAGGAGGCGGGCATCACCTTCGTCGGCCCCGGCACGGCCACGCTGGAGCTGACCGGCAACAAGGCGCGCGCGGTCGCCGCCGCCCGCGCGGCCGGCGTACCGGTGCTCGGCTCCTCCCAGCCCTCCACCGACGTGGACGAACTGGTGCGCGCCGCCGGGGAGATCGGCTTCCCCGTGTTCGTGAAGGCGGTCGCGGGCGGCGGCGGGCGCGGCATGCGCCGGGTCGAGGACCCCACGCAGCTGCGCGAGTCCATCGAGGCCGCCTCCCGCGAGGCCGCCTCCGCCTTCGGCGACCCGACCGTCTTCCTGGAGAAGGCCGTCGTCGACCCGCGCCACATCGAGGTGCAGATCCTCGCCGACGGCGAGGGCAACGTCATCCACCTCTTCGAGCGGGACTGCTCGCTCCAGCGCCGCCACCAGAAGGTCATCGAGCTGGCGCCCGCCCCCAACCTCGACCCCGCGCTGCGCGAGCGGATCTGCGCCGACGCCGTGCGCTTCGCCCGCGAGATCGGCTACCGCAACGCGGGCACCGTGGAGTTCCTGCTCGACCGGGACGGCAACCACGTCTTCATCGAGATGAACCCGCGCATCCAGGTCGAGCACACCGTCACCGAGGAGGTCACGGACGTCGACCTGGTCCAGGCGCAGCTGCGGATCGCCGCCGGCGAGACCCTCGCCGACCTCGGTCTCGCCCAGGAGACCATCACCCTGCACGGGGCCGCGCTCCAGTGCCGTATCACCACCGAGGACCCCGCCAACGGCTTCCGCCCGGACACCGGCACGATCAGTGCCTACCGTTCGCCCGGCGGCTCCGGCATCCGGCTCGACGGCGGAACCACCCACGCCGGTACGGAGATCAGCGCCCACTTCGACTCGATGCTGGTCAAACTCACCTGCCGGGGGCGGGACTTCAAGGCCGCCATCGGCCGCGCCCGGCGCGCCGTCGCCGAGTTCCGCATCCGCGGCGTGGCCACCAACATCCCCTTCCTCCAGGCCGTCCTCGACGACCCGGACTTCCAGGCCGGGCGGATCACCACCTCGTTCATCGAGGAGCGCCCGCACCTGCTCACCGCCCGCTCCTCCGCGGACCGCGGCACCAAGCTGCTCACCTACCTCGCCGATGTCACGGTGAACAAGCCGCACGGCGAACGCCCCGAACTGTTCGACCCGTTGACCAAGCTGCCCGCGCTGCCGGCCGGTGAACCGCCCGCCGGATCGCGCCAACTCCTCGTGGATCTCGGTCCCGAGGGCTTCGCCCGCCGGCTGCGTGAATCGCCGACGATCGGCGTCACCGACACCACCTTCCGCGACGCCCACCAGTCGCTGCTCGCCACCCGCGTGCGCACCAAGGACCTGCTGGCCGTCGCCCCGGTCGTCGCCCGTACCCTGCCCCAGCTGCTGTCCCTGGAGTGCTGGGGCGGCGCCACCTACGACGTCGCGCTGCGCTTCCTCGCCGAGGACCCCTGGGAGCGGCTGGCCGCCCTGCGCGAGGCGGTGCCCAACATCTGCCTCCAGATGCTGCTGCGCGGCCGCAACACCGTCGGCTACACCCCGTACCCGACCGAGGTCACCGACGCCTTCGTCCAGGAGGCCGCCGCCACCGGCATCGACATCTTCCGCGTCTTCGACGCCCTCAACGACGTCGGCCAGATGCGCCCCGCCATCGAGGCCGTGCGCGAGACCGGCACCGCCATCGCCGAGGTCGCCCTCTGCTACACCGGGGACCTGAGCGACCCCGGCGAGCGGCTCTACACCCTCGACTACTACCTGCGGCTCGCCGAGCAGATCGTCGACGCGGGCGCCCATGTCCTCGCCATCAAGGACATGGCCGGACTGCTGCGCGCCCCGGCCGCCGCCACCCTGGTCTCCGCGCTGCGCCGCGAGTTCGACCTGCCCGTGCATCTGCACACCCACGACACCGCGGGCGGCCAGCTCGCCACCTACCTCGCCGCGATCCAGGCGGGCGCGGACGCGGTGGACGGCGCGGTCGCCTCCATGGCCGGGACGACCTCGCAGCCGTCCCTGTCCGCGATCGTGGCCGCCACCGACCACTCCGAGCGGCCCACCGGCCTCGACCTCCAGGCGGTCGGCGACCTGGAGCCGTACTGGGAGGGCGTGCGCCGGATCTACGCGCCGTTCGAGGCGGGTCTCGCCGCGCCGACCGGGCGGGTCTATCACCACGAGATCCCCGGCGGGCAGCTGTCCAACCTGCGCACCCAGGCCGTCGCGCTCGGCCTCGGCGACCGCTTCGAGGACATCGAGGCCATGTACGCCGCCGCCGACCGCATCCTGGGCCGACTGGTCAAGGTCACCCCGTCCTCCAAGGTAGTCGGCGACCTCGCCCTGCACCTGGTGGGCGCCGGGGTCTCTCCCGCGGACTTCGAACAGACCCCCGACCGGTTCGACATCCCCGACTCGGTGATCGGCTTCCTGCGCGGGGAGCTGGGCACTCCGCCCGGCGGCTGGCCGGAGCCGTTCCGCACCAAGGCGCTCAAGGGCCGCGCCGCGGCCAAGCCGGTGCCCGAACTGTCCGCGGAGGACCGGGAGGGGCTGGCCAAGGACCGCAGGGCGACCCTCAACCGGCTGCTGTTCCCGGCCCCCACCAGGGAGTTCGACACCCACCGGCAGGCGTACGGCGACACGAGCGTCCTGGACAGCAAGGCGTTCTTCTACGGGCTGCGGCCGGGCAAGGAGTACGCCGTCGACCTGGAGCCCGGCGTGCGGCTGCTGATCGAGCTCCAGGCGATCGGCGAGGCCGACGAGCGCGGTATGCGCACGGTGATGTCCTCGCTCAACGGCCAGCTGCGGCCCATCCAGGTACGCGACCGGGCGGCGGCCTCGGACGTGCCGGTGACGGAGAAGGCCGACCGGGCGAATCCCGGCCAGGTGGCCGCGCCGTTCGCCGGTGTGGTGACGCTCTCGGTGGCCGAGGGCGACGAGGTCGAGGCCGGTGTCACCGTCGCCACCATCGAGGCGATGAAGATGGAGGCCGCGATCACGGCCCCGAAGGCGGGCCGGGTGTCCCGGCTGGCCATCAACCGGATCCAGCAGGTGGAGGGCGGCGACCTGCTGGTCGAGATCGCCTGAGCGCGCGGGGAAGCGGCCGGGTCCTCGCCGGACCCGGCCGCTGGTGCGCTGTCAGCCTTGCGGTGACGAGGGGCCGTCCCAGAGCGGGTACGACATCACGCGCTGGAAGCCCTCCGGCCGCGCGCCGGTGTAGGTCAGGGTCAGCTGGGTGAAGCGGTCGAAGGAGGGGTGCTTCTTCCACTGCGTGTCACCGCTCAGCCGGATGACCACCGGGTAGGGGTGGAAGGTGCCGGCCGCGCAGTACGGCTTGCAGTCGTTCACCCAGTTCGTGCCGGTGCCCGTGGCGCCGCCGGTGCCCCAGCTCGACCACTGGAGCCCCTTGAGGCGGCTGTTACCGTCGCCGCAGGCAAGGATGAAGTCCGTGGGGCGCACATTGCGGTGCGCGAAGCAGTCCACCAGCACCCTGTCCCCGCGCGAGCCCCGCGCCGTCGCGGCCGGTGACGTGGTCGCCGTCGGTGACGCGGTCGTGGTCGGCGGGCTGGCCGAAGCCGTCGTCATCCCCGCCGTCAGCAGTGCCGCCGCCGCCAGGGTCACCGCCGTTCCCGCCACTGTTCCGCGCATGGCCGCTCCCACCGTTCGTGCCGTGTCCGAGCAGATGCCATCGACGCTACGGCCACCTGGCGTATTCCACCAGTCGCGCAGGTGACGCCGCGTGTCACCCGGACGGACCGGTTCCGCCTCGGACGTGCGGCCGGGGACGCGCCCGGCGGGGGTGTCCCACCGCGCGCGTCCCCGGCCACCGGGCGCGCCGGTTCAGCAGGTGCCCTCGTCCTGCCAGGGTCCCCAGGTGGAGGCGCCGGGCACCTCGTTCTGGGTCCACCACTTGGCCTTCCAGTTGTGCTGCTGGTACGACACCTCGGACCCGCCCGTGTACGCGGTGGACGAGTTCCACGCGGGCTTGCACGAGGTCGGCGTCGGGGTCGGGGTGGGCGTGGGGGTCGGCGTGCCGGTCGGCGGGGTGACGCCCGCGAACTTCACCGAGTACTTCGCGAAGTCCCAGTCGCTCTGGGCGACGCTGGAACAAGTCCCGGACGTACGGCCCCCGTTGTCCGGCGGGCTGCACTGCCGGTCGCGGTTGATCGACCAGAAGGTGAAGCGGTCCATGTGGTGGCTGGTCGCGTAGTCCAGCACCGTCTGGAAGTCGCTCTGGGTGAAGATCTCTCCGGTGTCGCTGCGGCCGTTCATGCCGGAGAAGCCCTCGTGGGCGTAGGCGGTTGCCTCGTCCCAGCCGAAGGTGGACTGGAGGATCGCGTTGAAGTTGGTCAGCGCGCTGGTCTGGCTCGCCGCTCCGTTGAAGCCGCCGTCGAACGGCATGATGGAGAAGTTGTTCGGGGTGAACCCCTGCGACTTCGCCTCCAGCAGCATCTGCTTGCCGAACCAGCCGGTGCCGTCCGCCGTGCCGGCCGTCGTCACGGACACGTACAGGCCCGGATTGTTCTGCTGGAGGATCTTCGCGGCGCCGATCTCGTTCTTGATCGCGGCGGTGTTCTCGTACTCCGGCTCCTCCAGGTCGAAGTCGATGGCGTGCAGGCCGTACTTGGTGATCACCTGCTGGTACGCCGCTGCCGTGGACGCCGGGTCCGCGCAGGCCTGGCCGAGCTTGGTGCCGCCGTAGCCGCCGATGGAGACGGACACGTCGCCGCCCTTGGCGCGGATCGTGTCGATCATCGACTTCACGGCGGTGTCCGAGGAGACCGGTGCGGTGCCGCCCCAGGTGGGCGAGCAGCCACCGCCGTTGGGGGCGAGCACGAAGGCCAGCTGGAACGCCTTGAGGCCGGTGGCGTCCATGATGGCGGCCGGGTCCGGCGGGTCGTTGTCCAGCGGCATCAGATAGGGAGCGGCCGCGTACCAGCGGTTGCTCAGGGCGTCCTGGGGAGTGGCGCCCGAGGCGTTGGCCGCGACCAGGGCGGTGGTGCCCGCGGCGGCGAGCACGACGGCGGCCGCCGCGCTCAGACAGGCGTGAAGACGTCTCACTGCGTGCCTCCAGAGGGTGGGGAGAACCCGAGGTGGGGGAGGAGCCCCCACCCTCCGGGAGCTGTTGCGGCCACGTCAATAAGTTGGCCTAGACCAACTTGCTCTTTGGACTAGACCATACGATCCCTTTACCTCCTGTCGACCAATCGCAGACCGAAGCCCCGGTCCAGCGGCAGCCTCGCCGTGGTGACCGTCGTGACATGAGTTGCCGGGTCGAACGACCAGGCTGAGCGCGGAAGTTGACGCCCGTCCAGCAGGACCCGCGCGGGTGCGGAGCCGCCGTGCACGGTGAACCGGTACGTCCGGGCGGCCGGCTTGCCCGCGTAGTCGCCCTTGCTCGCACCGACGGACACGCTCGTCCCGTGCGCGTCCCGGTGCACCGAGACCCGCTGGGTGGCGTGCGCGCCCTTGGCGAAGTCACGGGTCACGCCGTCGTCCTCGTACAGCGTGTAGCCACTGGTGCCGTGGGCCGACGGGTACAGGTCCCAGTCCAGCTCGTGCCGGTCCCGCGTCCCCCAACTCGTGGTGCCCTTGGGCCACATCGGGACGATCGCGCCCTCGCGCACGAACAGCGGGAGCGTGTCCAGCGGGGCGTGGTAGCCGTTGACGGTGGTCGGGCCGTGGTAGGTGTGGCCGGTCCAGTAGTCGGTCCAGGTGCCCTTGGGCAGATAGATGCCGTCGCGGGTGTCGGAGTCCTGGTAGACCGGCGCGACCAGGAAGTCGGGGCCGGACAGGAACTCGTATGTGGCGTCCGGGCCCAGGGTGCCGGGATCGTCCGGGTACTCCAGCCACAGCGGACGCACCGCGCCGACCCCCGTCTTCGCCGCGTCGGCGGAGAGGGTGTACATGTACGGCAGCAGCCGCTCCTTCAGCTGGAGGTAGGTGCGGTTGATGGAGGTGTAGGGCTCGCCGTCCAGCCACGGCTGCTGGTCGGCGGGCTTCTTGGTGGTCAGGTCGGTGGCCCAGCCGTCCATGGTCATGATGGCGGGCAGGAACGCCTTCCACTGGAGGTCGCGGGTGTACATCTTGGCGTCGTGGCGGTAGATGCTGCCCACGTCGCCGGTGTCGTAGGCGATGCCGGACATCGTCGCTCCGGCGTAGGTCGGGATCTGCCAGCGGATGTAGTCCCAGGACAGTTGCTGGTCGCCGCTCCACAGCACCCCGCAGCGCTGGGCGCCCGCCCAGGAGACGGGCAGCCAGACGAAGCCGCGCGCGTCGCTGTTGTCCTCGATGCCCTTCTTCGCCGCGTCGCAGGCGTCCAGGGCGAATCGGTAGCCGTTGCCGACCCAGGCCACGTCCAGCTTTGCCACCCGCTGGCCCGCCTTGACCTGCTCGGCGAGTTTGTCGATGCCGTCCTGCGTCCACAGGCCGAGCTGGGCGTGGTGGTCCTGAAGGCCCTGCGCGGTCTGCTGGAGGTTCTCGTAGCCGCAGCCGTAGCCGTCGTTGACCAGCATCCAGCCCAGCGGCATCTGGTGCTCGGTGTAGCCGTCGGCGACCTTCAGGGCGTCCAGGGTGTGCCGCTCGCCCCGGTTGGCGTTGTGCAGATAGCAGTCGGAGTCGCCGGGCTCCAGTCCGTAGACCGGCGGCATGAACGGCCTGCCCACCAGCTTCGTGTACTTGCCGATGACGTGCTTGGCGTCGCCGAGGAAGTAGTAGGCGTCCAGGCGCCGTTCCTGCTGCCCGGTGGTCACCGGCGCGCCGAAGGTGTACACGCCCGGCGCGAAGGTGTTGCGGAAGACGCCGTAGCCCGCGCTGGAGAGGTAGAAGGGCTGGGAGTTGTTGTAGCCGCCCTCGTTCCAGTCGAAGCTGTTGGACACGTACATCGTCTGCCCGCGGTGCGAGAAGCTGCCGTTCTGCTCCCCGCCGCCGAAGAACTGCTCGTCGGCGCCCCGGTCCAGGCTCTGCCGCATTCCGCCGGTGGACCAGCGCAGCGGCTTGTCCTCCTGCCAGATCCGGGTGCGGTTGTCCGCCTTGTACAACCCGAACCGCAGCGGCTTCTTGTACACGCGCAGCACCGCGCCGGACGCGCGGATGCCGTAGTAGCCGCCCGCGTCGAAGGACGAGGTGTGCCGGTCCGCCGCCGGTTCCGTGCGCACGATCTCGGTGCCCGCCGGATCGCTCAGCGTGCCCGACGGATCGGCCTGGAGCCGGAGTTGACCACCGGTCAGGAAGTCGGCACGCGCCACGAGCTGCCCGGCCCGGATCGTGTAGCTGCCGTCGCCGCCCGAGAAGGACGTCAGATCGCCGGCGTCCTCGGTCGCGGGCAGATAGGCCGTGCCGGTGAACGAGCCGCCGTGCACGTCGTACGGCACCACCACCACGTGGTACGTCCCCGACGCCCGCGGGATCACCGTGGCCTCGGGGTCGGCGGTGCCCGCGCTGGAGGCCACCTGGGTGCCGTGGTCGTCGTACACGTACAGGTCGAAGTCGTCGGTGGGGTGGTCCCACCGGATGTTCAGCGGGACGCCGCCCTCGGGGTTGTCGTCCCAGTAGCCGGCCGGCACCGAGACGGTCAGGTCGAAGCGGTCGCAGACCTTGTCGTCGGGGTCGGCGCCGGCGGTGGGGCAGGTCTCGGGGCCGCCGCCGGTGCCCTTGGGGTAGGCGGGGCTCTGCCAGCTGACACTGCTGTGGGCGGGGTCCAGTACGGCGCCGGTGGCGGCGGCCGCGGCGGGCGCCGGGGCGACCAGCGCGGTGCCCGCCAGGGCGGTCACCAGCCCCAGCGGCACCCAGGCCGGCCACGGCACCCGGTGTCGGAGTCTTCGCACGGCGGAACAGCTCCCCTCGCGTCGGTGCGGAGTACCTGAGCTTGCACGGAAGTGCTTGAAGATGCGTGAAATCAAGCAACTTCACGCACGAAGACTCGAAGGAAGCACAGGTTCATGTCAATACCGCGGGTAGATGCGGGACGCTCCGCGCGGGGCGGGGGCACGCATGGCAAAGGGCCGGACCCCGCCCCCGGCGCGGTCCGGCCCTTCCGGCCGCCGTGTCTCAGCCGGCCTGTCCGTGCAGCACGGTCGTGGCTCAGCCGGCCTGCCCGCGCAGCACGATCTGCGTCTGCGTGGTCTGCCCGACGAGCTGGTCCCGGTCGTCGCGCAGCTCCGTCTGCACCACGATGAGCGTGCCGCCGACGTGCAGCGGCCGGGCCGTGGCGTGCACGCGGCCCGAGGTGAGGGCCCGCAGGAAGTTGGTCTTGGACTCGACCGTGGAGGTGCCCGACGCCCCCTTGGGCAGGTTGAGATACGCGGACACCGCGCCCACGCTGTCCGCAAGCGCCATCAGCGCCCCGCCGTGCAGCGCGCCACCGGCCGTGCACAGCCGGGGCGACCAGGCGAGCGAGCCCATGGCGCGCTCGGCGGTGGCCTCCCGCAGCTCGATGCCGAGACCGGCCGCGAACGGCATCGCGGCCAGCAGCTCGGCGGGCTCGGAATGGGACGTCATGACGTACCGCCTCTCCTTTGGGCCAGGATGATCGGGAGTCTGCCAGCCGGCGCCATCCCCTGTCGCGGAACGGGGAGTTCGCGGGGAGCGGCCGCCCCGCGCCGCCTGCGCCCCCTTGACAGGGTCCGTCTGTTTCGCCAGTTTTGAGCAGCGGCGCACGGCGGGGGACCGGGCGCCCGTCGCGCGGCGGGAAGGCGGGGGAGCCGAGTGGAGATCACCGTCCACGCGTCCGGCGAGCTGACAGCCAGTCAGCTACAGGCCTGGCACGAGGCGATGGACGCGTCGCCCGCGTTCGCCAACCCCTTCCTCGCCCCGGAGTTCGCCCTCGCGGTCGGCCGGCACCGGGGCGGGGTCCGGGTGGCGGTGCTGCGGGAGGACGGCCGGGACGTCGGCTTCCTGCCGTACGAGCGGGGGCCGTTCGGCACGGGCCGGGCGATCGGGCTCGGCCTGTCCGACTGCCAGGCCCTGGTGCACCGGCCCGGAGTCACCTGGGACACCGGGGAGTTGCTGCGCGCCTGCGAGCTGAGCAGCTTCGCGTTCGACCATCTCGCGGCCGGACAGCGGCCGTTCGAGCCGTACGTCACCGCCACCTTCGCCTCCCCCGTCATCGACGTGCGGCCCGGCGACGGCGACTACGCCGGCTGGCTGCGCGGCGCCTACCCCGGACAGGCGAAGACGACCCTGAAGAAGGAGCGCCGACTCGGCCGGGACGCCGGCGAGGTGCGCTTCGTGTTCGACGAGCGTGACCCCGAGGCGCTGCGCACCCTCATGCGCTGGAAGTCCGCCCAGTACCGCAGGACCGGCCGCATGGACCGCTTTTCCCGGCCCTGGATCGTCGCCCTGGTCGAGGACATGTTCCGCATGCGGGACCCGCACTGCACCGGGGTGCTGTCGGTGCTCTACGCGGGCGACCGCCCGGTCGCCGCCCATTTCGGACCCCGGTCGAGCACCGTACTGGCCGCCTGGTTCACCGCGTACGACCCTGCACTGCACCGCTACTCACCGGGGCTGATGATGCATCTGCGGACCGCCGAGGCCGCTGCCCGGCACGGGGTGGGCCTGGTGGACCTCGGGCGCGGCGACAAGGAGTACAAGGACTGGCTGAAGACCCGCGAACTGCGGGTCGGGGAGGGGCTCCTGGTCCGGCCGCACCCGGTGGCCCTCGCCCACCGCCTGTGGCGCGGGCCCGCGCGCGGCCTGCGCAACACCGTGCTGGCCCACCCCCGGCTGCGCGAACCCGCCGACCGCCTGCTGCGGACGGTGGGCTCGCTGCGCACCCGCGTGCAGGGCGCCGCCCGCCTCTGACGGCGGCACGGCGGGCAGCAGGACTATTACTGGCACGTACGCGTCAAAAGTTCGCCAAGTGGCGGAGCGCCGCCCGCCCGTGTGATCGGGTCTCCTGCGTCGGCGGAGTCGAATGCCTGTTCCTGGAGGTCTGGTGTCCGTACCATCCCGCAGAAGACGGTGGTTCACCGTCTGCGCGATCACCGCGTCGGCCGCGCTCGTCGCGATACCCCCGTCGTCCGCCGCCGGCCGCACGGCGAGCCCCTTCGGCGTCCGCGCCCTCGGTCAACTCGCCAAGGAGCGGACGAAGTCGGCGGGCGCCATGACGCCGCGTCTGTCGGGGGACGACGACGGCGGCAACGAGGCGGACGAGATCGCCGAGGGCGCGGACCAGTTCGCGGAGGCCCGCACCTCGCCCGGCATCGTCGCGCCGGGCGCCTACGGCGCCGCCTGGGGAGACCTGGGAAAACTCAAGAGCACCGGCGGAAGTTGGAAGAACATCACCGACCTGCCGTACAACTCGGACGACCCGCGCTACCGCGACATCGACTCCAACTCCAGCGGTGGCTCGGGCGATGTCACCGGCCGGATGGCCGCCGTGGCCGCGGACGACGACGGCTATGTGTACGCGGGCAGCGCGGGCGGCGGCGTCTGGCGCTCGCGCACCGGCGGCGGGAAGTGGCAGCCCATCAGCGACAGGCTGCCCTCCCAGTCCACCGGCGCGCTCGCCCTCGACGGCGCCGGCCGGCTGTGGCTGGGCACCGGCGAGGCCACCACCAACTCCGACGCCTACCTCGGCAGCGGCGTCTACGTCCTCGCCCACCCCCACCACGGCACCTTCACCCAGCGCACCCGCGTCGGCGGAGACGAACTGGAGAGCACCACCATCCACGAGCTGCGCTTCGCCGGCGGCACGGTGTGGGCGGCCACCAGCGAGGGCGTGTGGAGCCACTCCGCCAGGAACCTGAAGGGCCCCTGGAAGCTGGAGTTCGCGCCCAACCCGGACTACCTGCCGAACGGCCCCAAGGCGCACGACCCGGACGCGGCGTACAAGAACATCGCCAACGACATCGCCATCGACCCCAAGGACCCCGCCCAGGTGGTCCTCGCGATCGGCTGGCGCGGCGGCGACGACTACAACGGCTTCTACACCAGGTCCGGCGGCACCTGGAAGCGGATCACCGACGGTCTCGGCGACCTCCCGGCCGACCCGGACGACGTGGGCAACGTGGCCTTCGCCCGCTCCGCCGACGGCTCCCGCTACTACGCCATCGACCAGTCGCCGCAGCAGCTCGAAAGCAACCCGGACAGCGGTCTGGAGGGCATCTACGTCTCCAAGTCCGGCTCCCCGGCCGGACCCTGGACGAAGATCGCCGACTACAAGGGCCTGGCCGCCGACAACTCGGCGCTCACGACGGCTGGTTACATGCCCGGCGTGCAGGCCTGGTACAACCAGTTCCTCGCCGTCGATCCGGAGAACCCGGAGCACCTGTACGCCGGCCTGGAGGAGGTCTACGAGACCAAGGACGGCGGCAGCACCTGGTCCACCGTCGGCCCGTACTGGAACTTCACCTTCTCCTGCTGGAGCATCGACCCCGCCAAGCAGACCGGTGACTGTAGCCAGACCACCCACTCCGACCAGCACGGCGTCGCCATCGGCAGCTACCACGGCAAGCCGTACGTGTACGTGGGCAACGACGGCGGCATCTACAAGCGCCCGGTGAACGGCTCCCAGGACGCCTCCGGCCACGCCACCGACTGGACGTCCCTGAACGACGGCACCATCGACGCCCTCGAGTACTACTCCGTGGGCATCGGCAAGGACCTCGACCACGGGGGCGTCTCCGTCACCGGCGGCCTCCAGGACAACGGCCAGTCCATCCTGCGCAGCAACGACACGGTGATGGGCTCCAACTTCGGCGGTGACGGCGGCGACACCCTCACCGACCCCGCCAACGGGTGCGACATCGCCCAGGAGTACGTCTACCTCGCCATCCAGGTCACCCAGAACTGCGCGCTGAACGACGGCAGTTGGGTCAACGACCCGAGCAAGGTCACGTCGTACTCGGTCGCCCCGCCCGACAACGCCACCGACGAGGCCCGCTTCATCGCCCCGCTCGCCGCAGACATGCAGGACGGCAACACCTGGGTCGCCGGCGGCCGCCACGTCTGGGTGCAGCACCACGGCTACGCCATCCGCAGCGGCTCCGAGTGGACCAGCGCCCACGACCTCGGCGAGGGCCGTACCGCCACCGCCGTCGCCGCCTCCGGGGGCAAGGTCTACGCCGCCTGGTGCGGCCCCTGCAACGACCAGGGCTTCGCCCGCGGCATCTCCGTCGGCAACGCGGACGGCACCGGCTGGCACGACATCAACCTGCCCGTGGACGGCACGGTGCCCAACCGCTACCTCAGCGGCTTCGCCATCGACCCGCACAACGCCGACCACATCTACCTGACGGTCAACGGCTTCTCCCGGCAGTGGACCGAGGGCCCCGGCGCCGGCGTCGGCCACGTCTTCGAGTCCACGGACGGCGGCACCACCTGGAAGGACATCTCCGGCAACCTGCCGGACGTGCCCACCAACTCCGCGCTGGTGACCGCCGATGGCGGTCTCGCCGTCGGCACCGACCTCGGCGTCGTCTACCGGGCGCCGGGCGCCACCACTTGGAAGCGCGTCGGCGACCTCCCGGCCGTCGCCGTGCTCCAGCTGAAGACCAGCCCCGACGGCGGCACGCTGTACGCCGCCACGCACGGCCGGGGCATCTACACCATCAGGACCGGCACCCTGCGCTGACGGCGACCGGGGGAGGGGCGGCCGATTGCGGTCCGCCCCTCCCCCCGCGCTACGCGGAGGGCCCCACCACGCTGCGCAGCGACACCCCCGAGGAGGGCACCACCGGGAGGCAGGACCCCGCGGTCCGCGCCCACCAGTCGGCGCCGTCCTCGATGTACCGCAGCAGGATGCCCTCCCGGATCGCCCACGGGCTGACCACGGCCCGCCGCAGCCCCATCAGCTTCAGCGCGGTGTGCCCGACGACGGCGCCGGCCAGGCTTTGTTCGGCGCGCGGCGCGGAGATGCCGGGCAACTGGGCGCGCTCCGCGCCGGGCAGCGCGGCCAGCGTGTGCACCGCCGCACCCAGGTCGCGGCGCCGCAGCGTGCGCGGCTCGAACGGGCCGAACCGCCCCGGCGCGGCTCCGCACAACCGGGCCAGCTGCTGGAACGTGCGGGAACTGACCGCGGCGGTGCGCGGCGACTCCCACCGTATCCGCGCCGCCACGTCCCGCAGCTCGTGCCGGATCCGGCGGCGCAGCTCCTTCAACTCGCCCGCGCCGGGCGGATCCCGCACGTCCAGGTACTCCCGCGTCAGCCGGTTCGCGCCCAGCGGCAGCGAGGCCGCGAAGTCCGGCAGCCGGCCCCGCCCGAAGGCCACCTCCAGCGAACCGCCGCCGATGTCGAGCAGCGCGAGCGGCCCCGCGTTCCAGCCGAGCCAGCGCCGGGCCGCCAGGAACGTCAGCTCGGCCTCCGTCTCGCCCGGCAGGGTGCACATCCGGATCCCGGTCCCGGCCGCCACCCGCTCCAGCACCTCCGCCCGGTTCGGCGCGCCCCGCACCACCGCGGTGGCGAACGCGAGCGGGCCCGCCGCCTTCCAGCGCAGCGCCGTCTCACCCGCCTCGGCCACCGCCTCGACCAGCCGCTCCACCGCCTCCCCACCGATCGTGCCGTCCGCACCGACCTGTTCGGACAGGCGCAGCTTCCACTTGACGGTGTGCACCGGCAGCGGAACACCCCCCTCCACATCCGCGATCATCAGGCGTACCGTGTTCGAACCCGCATCCACCACACTCACGCGCATGGCCGGTGCGTACCCACCTGGCCCGCCCGGACGCCTGCGCACGAGGGGCGGTCGTGCGCACACCACGCCCCGGCGGGCGGCGCCCGGAGCGCTCCCTGCACCCACCGGCGCGCGGCGGACGGGCACCCGCGCCTGTCCAGAACCGGGCCCCGCCCCTGTCCAAAACCGGACCCCGACCGGCCCCCGCGGTCCCCGGCTGTACTTGGATGGTCGCCACCACTGACGGCATGGGGAGCGGCAATGACCGGTACGGCAGCGACCAGGGTCCTGGTGATCGGCGGCGGCATCGCGGGCAGCGCCGCCGCACTGGGCCTGCACCGGGCGGGCCTGGACGTCCGCGTGTACGAGGCCCATCCCGGTGCGGACCAGGACGCCGGCGCCTTCCTCACCCTGGCGAGCGCCGGCATGCGCGCCCTGACCCAACTGGAGGCCGGCCGGGCCGTGACGGCCATCGGTTTTCCGCTGACTTCGCTGCGCCTGCTGGACGCGGCGGGCACCGAACTGGCCCACGTCCCGCTCGGGGAGGTCGCCGAACCCGGCCTGCGCTACCGCTGCCTGCGCCGCGCCGAACTCAACTCCGCGCTCCAGCAGGAGGTTTCACGACGCGGCATCCGCCTCGTCCGCGGCGCCCGGCTGACCTCCGTGACCGGGGGACCGGGCGGCGTCACCGCGCGCTTCGCGGACGGCGGCACCGCCGGCGGCGAGCTGCTCATCGGCGCCGACGGCCTGAACTCCACCGTCCGCCGCGCCCTCGCCCCCGAGGTCCGGCCCGGCTACGCGGGACAGCGCGTCTTCTACGGCCGCACCCCCGGCGCGCCGGGCACGGGAGGCAGCGGCGTCATCACCATGGTGCGCGGCAGCACGAGCGCCTTCGGTTACGCCCAGGCGCCGGCGGGGGAGACGTACTGGTTCGCACGCGTCGGCGGCGACCCGCTGCCCGAGCGGGGTCCGGGCGCGCGCAGCGCCGTACCGCGCGAGGAACTGCTGCCCCTGCTGCGCGCGGACCCCACGCCCGCCGCCGCGCTGGTGGCCGCCTGCCCGGGCCCCGTCATGGTCACCAACGCCACCGAGATGCCGCTCGGCACCCGCTGGCACACCGGCAGGGTGCTGCTCGTCGGCGACGCGGCCCACGCCGCCTCCCCGGCCACCGGTCAGGGCGCCTCGATGGCGCTGGAGGACGCGGTCGTCCTCGCCAAGGCGCTGCGCGATCTGCCGGACCCGGAGCGGGCGTTCGAGGCGTACGAGCGGCACCGGCGCCCGCGCGTGGAGCACAACATCACCGTCAGCGGAGGCATCTCCCGCGGCACCCACGCCCCCGCCCGCCCCGCCGCCCCGGACCACCGCCCGGACCACCAGGACGAGGAACTGATCCGTCAACTGGACTGGGATACACCACTGTCCGGGGAAGGCTGACCGGCCGGCCCGCGCGCGAAAGTGCAAGAGGCGGCGCACGGGAGTCCATTGCCGGGACACCGCCGGGGGCTGATCGTTCCGTGGGACCGGACCTCCGGCCCCACCTTCCGCATCACCTCCGGCATCACCTCCGGCAACGAGGAGCATCCGTGCGACTGTTGAGCAGAGCGGGCGGCGCCGTGGCCGCGGCCGCCGCCCTCGTCCTGGGCGGCGCCACCGCCTCCCCGGCGTCCGCCGCCCCCGCCCCCGCCTACACCGTGACCGTGGGCAGCCCGGTGCCCTTCCCGTACCCCACGGACACCCCCGCGAGCCCCTTCCTCGACCGCGACGGCACCTTCCACTACCAGCAGTCCGCCGCCCTGTACGGCGCCGGCGACCCGCGCACCTGGGACTTCTACACCGGTACCGACTTCGACACCGCCACCTTCGACAGCGCGCTGAGCACCGCCGTCAACCCGGCCGACCCCGCCGACCGCAACGACGACACCACCGCACGGTGCAACAACAGCCCCACCGGCCGCGAGGCGAGCTACGCCCCCGCCGGATCGGGCTACGCCCAGAAGAACTACTGTGACCTCTCCGGCGTGTGGATCGACCCCGACACCGGCGACTGGTACGGCCTGGTCCACAACGAGTTCACCCCCCAACCCTTCGGCGACGGGCTGCACTTCGACGCCATCGACTACGCCGTCTCCACCGACCGGGGCCGCACCTGGACCATCGCGGACCACGTCCTCACGTCCCCGTTCAGCACCGTGCGCGGCGACACGGCCGCCTTCCCGAACCAGACGTACGACTACGGCGACGGTGACCAGCGCCTCTTCGTGGACACCGCATCCGGCTACTTCTACGTCTATTACGGCTCCCGGATCGTGGACAAGAAGGGCGGCTGGAAGGCCTTCTACGAGCACGTCGCCCGCGCCCCGATCGCCGGCAAGATGGCCCCCGGCACCTGGCGCAAGTGGTACGACGGCGCCTGGTCCCAGCCCGGCACCGGCGGCAAGGAGAGCGACATCGTCCCCGTCGACGCGGACCACCCCACCGGGTACACCCCCGCCGCCGCCGAGTACGACCCGGCGAACACCGGCACCACCGCCGAGCAGATCGCGGCCGGCAAGACACCCCCGACCTCCCCGCTGTTCGTGATGAACATCGCCTACGACGCCTACCTGGGCCTGTACATCGGCGAACCGCAGGCCGTCGACCAGAGCGGGAACGCGCCGCAGCACCTCTACGCCACCGACGACCTCGCCACCCAGAAGTGGCACCTCATCGGCGACACCGGCGGCTACAGGAACGCCTCCTGGTACCGCTGGTTCCTCGACGGTGCCAACCGCACCAGCTCCTCGGTCGTCGGCAGGACCATGCGCTCGTACTGCTCCTTCGGCTGCGCGCACGGCGCCGACGGCGAGTACGTCGACCTCACCCTCGACTCCGCCACGCGCCCGGCCCCGCCCGTGGCCACCGGGCACCGCTACCGGATCGCCGCGGGCACCGGCCGCGTCCTCGCCCAGACCCCCGGCGCCGCCACCACCACCGCGGCCCGGACCACCCCCGCGGCCCGCGCCTCCTGGACCTTCCGGCCCACCGGCGACGGCGCCTACACCGTGACCAACGCCGCCACCGGGGGCCTGCTCGGCGTCGACTCCACCAGGACCGCGGACCGCGCCTGGGGCACCCGGCCGACCGTGAGCAAGCGGAGCGGAGGCCCGGCCGTCGGACAGCAGTGGTTCCTGATCCCGGACGCCACCCCGGCCGGCACGTACCACTTGGTCAACCGCTACAGCGGCCTCGTCCTCGGTCTGTCCGCCGCCCCCGGCCGCGGCGCGGAGACCGTACCGGTGCGCACCTGGACCGACACCGGGCACAGCGCCGTCGGCCGGGGCCGCACCGCCGCCGAGCAGACCCTCACGCTCGCCCCGGCACAGAACTGAACCCCTCCAACTACCGGGCGAGTTGCGCATAGGCTGCGCATATGACGATCACCGAGGGGGATTCCGACGCCCGCCTGGCCGTGACCGCGGCACGGGCGGGCGCCGCCGTCGTACGCGACTTCTACGGCGGCCGGCTCGCGCGGTACGAGAAGGGCGGCGGCGACTTCGCCACCGAGGCGGACCTCGCCGCCGAGCGGGCCATCCTGGACGTGCTGCGCGCCGGCCGCCCGGAGGACGCCGTCACCGGCGAGGAGAGCGGCAGCGACGGCGCCGCCGGGGCCCGGCGCCGCTGGCTGGTCGACCCCCTGTGCGGCACCCTCAACTACGCGGTGCGCACCATGCTCGTTGGCGTCAACGTCGCGCTGCGGGTGGCCGGCGAGATCACCGCGGCGGCCACGGCCGACCCGTTCACCGGCGAGGTCTTCTGGACCGACGGCCACCGGGCGCGGCTGAGCGAAGGCGATGGCGAGGCCGAGGAGAAGCTGACCCCGTCCGCCGCCTCCGCCCTGGTGGACGTCAACCTCGACCCGCCCTTCCCCAACGCGCCCGGATTCCGGGTCCCTTCGCTGCTCGCCGACCCCGACTTCACCGAATGGTTCCGGCCTCGGGTGATCTCCAGCACCCTCGCCGTCGCCTGGGTCGCCGCCGGGCGCCGCGCCGCATACGTCACCGACGGCCATCTCGCCGGCAGCGTGCACTTCGCCGCCGGGATCGCCCTGTGCCAGGCCGCCGGCTGCACGGTCACCGGCCTGTACGGCGAGCCGGTGCACACCGGCCGGGGCGGCCTGATCGCCGCCGCCGACCCCGGTACCCACGCCGCGCTCCTCACGATGGTCAGACGGCAGACGCGAAAGGGGATTTGACCGGACGTCAGGAAAGGGCACCCGGAAACGTTCGGCTTCCGAAGGCTTGTGCGGCACACGTCTCGCCACTTAAATCAAAACGTGAACTAAGTAGTGAGCGATCGGGTTCGCTCGCCCCTCAGCCCTCAGGGAGCCGCATATGAGATTCCGCACCGCGGGTGTCGCGCTGGCCGCCATGGCCGCGCTGATCACCCTGCCCCTCGCCCCCGGCCGGGCCGCGGCCGCCGACACCCCGTTGTCCCAGGGGAAGACGGCCACCGCCTCCTCCGAGGAGAACTACGGCACCACCGCGGCCGACGCCGTGGACGGCGACACGGGGACCCGCTGGTCCTCCGCCGCCACCGACGACCAGTGGCTCCAGGTCGACCTGGGCGCCACCGCCTCCGTCACCCGCGTCACCCTCGACTGGGAGGCCGCGTACGCGAAGGACTACAAGGTCCAGATATCGAAGGACGCCGTCAACTGGACCGACCTGAAGTCCGTCACCGGCTCGGACGGCGGGGCCGACACCCTGGACGTCTCCGGTCAGGGCCGCTACGTCCGCATGCTCGGCGTCCACCGCGCCACCCAATGGGGCTACTCCCTCTGGGAGTTCCAGGTGTACGGCACCACCGGCACCGCCCAGCCGAGCTGCGGCACCGCCAACGCGGCCCAGGGCAGGGCCGCCACCGCCTCCTCCACCGAGAACGCCGGCACCCCCGCCTCCGCCGCCTTCGACGGCAGCACCGCCACCCGCTGGTCCAGCCAGGCATCCGACCCGCAGTGGGTCCAGGTCGACCTCGGCTCCGTCCAGGACCTCTGCAAGGTGGACCTGAACTGGGAGACCGCGTACGGCAAGGACTTCCAGATCCAATCCTCCGCCGACGGCCAGCACTGGAGCACCCTCAAGAGCGTCACCGGCGCCACCGGCGGCACCGCGTCCTACGACGTCAGCGGCACCGGCCGGTACGTGCGCGTGTACGGCACCGCCCGCGGCACCGGCTACGGCTACTCCCTGTGGGAGATCGCCGTGCACACCGGCACCACCGGCACCCCGCCCGTGCAGGGCGGCGGCGACCTCGGCCCGAACGTCATCGTCGTCGACCCCTCCACGCCGAACCTCCAGCAGAAGTTCGACGACGTCTTCGCCCAGCAGGAATCCGCCCAGTTCGGCACCGGCCGCTACCAGTTCCTGCTCAAGCCCGGCACCTACAACAACATCAACGCCCAGATCGGCTTCTACACCTCGATCTCCGGGCTCGGCCTCAACCCCGACGACACCCAGATCAACGGTGACGTCACCGTGGACGCGGGCTGGTTCAACGGCAACGCCACCCAGAACTTCTGGCGTTCGGCCGAGAACCTCGCCATCAAGCCGTCGAACGGCGCGGCCTGGGCCGTCGCCCAGGCCGCGCCGTTCCGCCGCATCCACGTCGAGGGCGGCCTCAACCTGGCCCCGAACGGCTACGGCTGGGCCTCCGGCGGCTACATCGCGGACTCGAAGATCGACGGCACGGTCGGCCCGTACTCCCAGCAGCAGTGGTACACCCGCGACAGCTCGGTCGGCGGCTGGACCAACGGCGTGTGGAACATGACCTTCTCCGGCGTCCAGGGCGCGCCCGCCACCAACTTCGACAGCGGCCCGTACACCACCCTGGACAACACGCCCGTCTCCCGCGAGAAGCCGTTCCTCTACCTGGACGGCTCCACCTACAAGGTGTTCGTCCCCGCCAAGCGCACCAACGCCCGCGGAGTCTCCTGGCCGAACACGCCGGGCACCTCCCTGCCGCTCGACCAGTTCTACGTCGTCAAGCCGGGCGCGACCGCGGCCACCATCAACGCGGCCCTCGCCCAGGGCCTCAACCTCCTGTTCACGCCGGGCATCTACCACCTCGACCAGACCATCGACGTGACCCGCGCCAACACCGTCGTCCTCGGTCTCGGGCTCGCCACCCTGGTGCCGGACAACGGCGTCGACGCCGTGCACGTCGCCGACGTCGACGGCGTCAAGCTGGCCGGGCTGCTGATCGACGCCGGACCCGCCAACTCCGACACGCTCGTGCGCATCGGCGACCCCGGTGCGAGCGCCGACCACTCCGCGAACCCCACCACCGTGCAGGACGTGTTCTTCCGCATCGGCGGCGCGGGCCCCGGCCTGGCCACCAACTCGCTGGTGGTCAACAGCGACGACACGATCATCGACCACACCTGGATCTGGCGCGCCGACCACGGCAGCGGCGTCGGCTGGACCACCAACCGCGCCGACTACGGCCTGCGGGTCAACGGCGACGACGTCCTCGCCACCGGCCTGTTCGTCGAACACTTCAACAAGTACGACGTCTACTGGAGCGGAGAACGCGGCCGGACCATCTTCTTCCAGAACGAGAAGGCCTACGACGCCCCGAACGCCGCCGCCATCACCCATGACGGCATCGTGGGCTACGCGGCCTACAAGGTCGACGACTCGGTCACCACGCACGAGGCATGGGGCCTGGGCAGCTACTGCAACTACACCGCCGACCCCTCCATCGTGCAGGCCCAGGGCTTCCAGGTGCCGACGGGATCCGGCATCAAACTGCACGACCTGCTGGTGATCTCCCTCGGCGGCAACGGCCAGTACGCCCACGTCGTCAACAACACCGGAGCGGCCACCTCGGGGACCAGCACCGTCCCGTCCAAGGTGACGTCCTTCCCGTGATCCCACCGCGCCCCTGGGACCGGGCCGGCACCGGCCCCAGGGGCACCCGGCGAGGCCGGAGCGCGTCCTTCATATGGGTTTGGCCCCGCTCGACCGGTGCAACCCGTGCGGCACGGCACCGATCAGGAGGACGCATGGACCATTCGCGCGCACCCGTACTGGAGTCCCTGGAGGAGTTCCGGCGCCGGGGAGACGTGGTGTTCGGACCGCCCGGACACAAGCAGGGACGCGGTACCGACCCGCGGGTCGCCGACGTCCTCGGTCTCGATGTCTTCCGCTCCGACGTGCTCAGCCTGAACGGCCTCGACGACCGCCGCCAGTCCCAGGGCGTGCTGGAACAGGCTCAGGACCTGATGGCGGACGCCGTCGGCGCCGAACGCGCCTTCTCCTCCACCTGCGGCAGCTCCCTGTCGGTCAAGACCGCGATGCTGTCGGTCGCGGGGCCGGGGGAGAAGCTGCTGCTGTCCCGGAACGCCCACAAGTCGGTCATCGCCGCGGTGATCATCAACGGCGTGGAGCCGGTCTGGGTCCACCCAAAGTTCGACACCAGGCGCATCCGCCCGAGCCCGAGGACGTACGGCGCAAACTGCGTGAGCACCCCCGACGCCAAGGGCATGCTGCTGATCACGCCCACCGACTGGGGCACCTGCGCCGACATCCGCGGCGTGGCCGACACCTGCCACGAGCTGGACGTGCCGCTCATCGTGGACGAGGCGTGGGGCGCCCATCTGCCCTTCCACTCCGGCCTGCCCACCTGGGGCATGGACGCCGGCGCCGACCTCGTGGTCACCAGCGTCCACAAGATGGGCGGCGCCATCGAGCAGAGCTCGGTCTTCCACCTCCAGGGCGACCGCATCGACCCCGCGGTGCTCAAACAGCGCGAGGACCTGCTCGGCACCACCAGCGCCTCCTCCGTGGTGTACGGCGCCCTGGACGGCTGGCGGCGCCAGATGGCCGAGCGGGGCCACGAACTGCTGGACGCCGCCCTACGCCGTGCCGAACGCATCCGCGCCGTGCTGCGCGAGATCCCCGGCCTCGACGTGATGGGCGGCGAGGTCATCGAGGAGGGGCTGACCGCCGAGTTCGACCCCATGAAGATCGTCGTGGACGTACGGGACCTCGGCATCTGCGGCATGCAGGCCACCGAGTGGCTGCGCGCCCACTGCCACGTGGACATGGGCGGCTCGGACAGCTGCCGGATCAACGCCTCGATCACCTACGCCGACGACGACGAGACCGAGAAGGTCCTCGTGGACTCGCTGCGCACCCTGGTCGACAACGCCGGCTCGATCGAACGGCGGCCCGCGGTGCACCTGCCCGAGCCCGCCGTCCTCGAACTGGAACAGGCGATGCTGCCCCGCACGGCCTTCTTCGGGCCCGCCGAACAGGTGCCGCCGAGCATGCGGCCGGGCGGATCGCCGCCGAGATGATCAGCCCCTACCCGCCCGGCGTTCCGGTCGTGGCGCCCGGTGAGGTCATCACCGACGAGGTGGTGGACTACCTGCGCAGCGGGGTCGAGCACGGCTTCCTGATCGCGGACGCGGCGGACCCCTCGCCAGGACCCTGCGGGTCGTGGCCCGCGACTGACCCTCCGGGCCGCCCCGGACCCGTGCCGCCAGGCGGGTTCCGGGCGCGCCCGAGCGGCCGTGCCGGACTGCGCGCATCCGGGTCAGCCCCTAGGGTGTCGTATGCGGGCGGCCGGGTGCTGCCCTGCACCGGGTCAAGAAACCGGCCCCCGACCAACCCGCCCTCGGCAAAGGGGACTTGACCCTGCCCGAGCGGTCTCCGGGTCCGGACCAGCGTGTCCGGCGGGTCAGCTGTCCCGGCAACGCGACGGGAGACGGCCCGACTTCACCCCGGCCGGAAATCCCCCGATTCCCGGTTTCGGACGCCCCGGCCCGGGGACCTCGGTACCAGGCCCGGCCCACCCCCCCTTTATGTACTTCCGGCAGGAAATTTCCGGCCGACCGCGTCCCGCCGCGCCGGGCCCGTCCCGTGACCAGCGAAGGAATGGAACTGATGAGCGAGAAGAACCCCCTGAAGCGAGCGGCGGACGCCCTGAAGGGCGCGGGCGAGGGCCCGGAGGAGGGCATCCCCGGCAAGCCGGGACCCGAGTCGCCGCCGGTCGCCGAGCCGACCGAGGCCCGTGAACCGCTGCCCCCCAAGCCCGACCAGACCGGCCCCGACACCGTCTCGCCGACCGGCCAGCCCACCGGCGCCGACCAGGCCCGGATGGCTCAGAGCGGCAGCTACCTCACCAACGCGCAGGGCACCCGCCTCCCCGACACGGACCACTCCCTGAAGGCGGGACCGCGCGGCCCGGTCCTGCTCCAGGACCACCACCTTCGCGAGAAGGTGATGCACTTCGACCACGAGCGCATCCCGGAGCGCGTGGTGCACGCCCGCGGCGCCGGCGCCCACGGTGTCTTCCGCAGCTACGGCACGGCGGCCAACGTCACCAAGGCCGCCTTCCTCGCCGAGGACGTCGAGACCCCGGTGTTCGTGCGCTTCTCCACGGTCCTCGGCTCCCGCGGCTCCGCCGACACCGTCCGCGACACCCGCGGCTTCGCCACGAAGTTCTACACCAGCGAGGGCGTCTTCGACCTGGTCGGCAACAACATCCCGGTCTTCTTCATCCAGGACGCGATCAAGTTCCCGGACGTCATCCACGCCGGCAAGCCGCACCCCGACCGGGAGATCCCGCAGGCACAGAGCGCCCACGACACCTTCTGGGACTTCGTCACCCTGCACACCGAGGCCACCCACCACACCCTGTGGAACATGTCCGACCGGGGCATCCCGCGCTCGTACCGCACCATGGAGGGCTTCGGCGTCCACACCTTCCGCCTGGTCAACGCGGCCGGCGAGACCACCCTGGTGAAGTTCCACTGGAAGCCGAAGCTGGGCGTGCACTCGCTGGTGTGGGAGGAGGCGCAGATCATCGGCGGAGTGGACCCCGACTTCCACCGCCGGGACCTCGCCGACGCGATCGAGGCGGGCGCCTACCCCGAGTGGGAGTTCGGCATCCAGACCTTCCCCGACACCCCCGACCAGACCTTCGAGGGCATCGACCTGCTGGACCCGACGAACATCGTCCCCGAGGAACTGGCCCCGGTGCAGCCGATCGGGCTGCTCACCCTCGACCGCAACCCCTCGAACTTCTTCGCCGAGACCGAGCAGGTCGCCTTCCACGTCGGCCACCTCGTCCCCGGCATCGACATCACCGACGACCCGCTGCTGGCCGGGCGCCTCTTCTCCTACCTGGACACCCAGATCACCCGCCTCGGCGGCCCCAACTTCCCGCAGATCCCGATCAACCGGCCGCACGCGCCGGTCAACGACATGCTGCGCGACAGCTTCCACCAGACCGCCGTGCACCGCGGTGTGGCCCCCTACCGCCCCAACTCCCTGGACGGCGGCTGCCCGTTCACCGCGGGCGCCGACATGGGCGCCTACGTCGAGGCGCCGGTACGGGTGCCGGAGGCGACCAAGGTCCGCGAGGCCCCGGAGTCGTTCGCCGACCACTTCAGCCAGCCGCGCCGGTTCTGGCTGAGCATGAGCCCGGTGGAGCGCGAGCACATCATCGGCGCCTACACCTTCGAGCTGGCCAAGTGCTACGAACAGGCCATCCGGGAGCGGGCGTTGCAGGTCCTCGCGAACATCGACCCCGAGCTGTGCGCGGGTGTCGCCGCCGGGCTCGGTCTGCCCGCCCCCGAGCCCACCGAGCCGCTCGCCGACGTCGAGCCCAGCCCCGCCCTGTCCCAGGTCGGCCACACCTGGCCCACCGACGGCCGGATCATCGGCATCATCACCGGCGAGGACGGCGACCTCGACGGCGTGGCGGCCGTCCGCCAGGCGGTGCTGGACGGCGGGATGGTCCCGCTCGTCATCGCCCCCAAGGGCGGCAAGCTCGGCTCCGGCGGTGACGCCCTGACCGTGCAGCGGACCTACGCCACCGCACGCTCCGTGGAGTTCGACGCCCTGCTGGTGGCGGGCACGCCGGGCGTCGGCGAGGACGCGTACGGCGCCCGCGACGCCAAGGCCGGTCTGCCCTCGGGCCCCTCCACCCCGGACCCGCGGGTGGGGCTGCTGCTGGCGGAGGCCTACCGGCACGGCAAGGCCATCGGCGCCGCCAAGGGCGGCCAGGCGGCACTGGAGGCGGCCGGCCTGCCGCTCGACGCCCCCGGCGTGATCGCCGGCGACGACGCGAGCTCGGTGCTTCAGCAGCTCGTCGGGCTGCTGGGCGCGCACCGGGTCTGGGAGCGCTTCCCGTCCGCAGCCTGAGCGGACCCGTCCGAGCCGGGGTGGTCCCTCCTAAGGGGGCCACCCCGTCGGCGTATTCAGAGAGGCGGACACCGCGGGGGCCGGGTGTGATGGTGCTGTCCCTAACCGTTCGACCAGTAAGGCAGATTCATGCGCATCCGCAGCATCGCCACCACGGCCGTACTCACAGGTGTCTTCGCGCTGGGCGGCGCCGCCGGCGCCTTCGCGGCCGACCCTGACCCGACGACCGGCACGGCCGTGGGCAGTCCGGGCGTCATCTCCGGGGATGTCATCCAGGTCCCGATCCACATCCCCGTCAACGTCTGCGGCGACAGCATCGACGTCATCGGTCTGCTGAACCCGGCCACGGGCAACGCCTGCGCCAACCAGTGACGGCACGCCCGTGCGCCGGTTCCCCGCCGGGGACCGGCGCACGGGTGCGTCAGGGGGCGGTGCGGCAGAGCAACAGGCAGATGTCGTCGTCGTGTTCGGAGTCCCGCAGCATCGGCTTGAGCAGCGCGTCGGCCGCCGCGTCCAGTTGCTCCAGCTCCGCTGTGCCGAGCCCGCCCAGGGCCCGCGCCAGCCGCTCGATGCCCGCGTCGATCCCGGCGGACCGGCGCTCCACCAGGCCGTCCGTGTACAGCGCGAGCGTGGCACCGGCCGGCAACTCCTCGCGGTGCTCCTCGTACTCGTAGGGCACCGGGACGCCGAGCATGATTCCCGGCTTGGCGTCCAGCACCCGCACCTCGCCGCCGGGGCCGCGCACCAGCGCGGGTGGATGCCCGGCCGCCGCCCACACCACACCGGGCTCCCCGGGCGTGAACCGGGCGATGGCACAGGTCGCGTACAGCTCCGGCTGCTGATGGCGCAGCATGCGGTGCAGCAGGGTGAGGATGCGGGCGGGCCCGTTGCCCTCGACCGCGTAGGCGCGCAGCGCGGTCCGCAGCTGGCCCATGATCACCGCGGCCCGCAGCCCGTGCCCGGTGACGTCCCCGATCACCGCCAGCACGCTGCCGTCGGGTCCGGGGAACGCGTCGTACCAGTCGCCGCCGATGTTCAGCCCGTGTGTGGCCGGCAGATAGCGCGCCGCGAGCGCGAGCCCCGCGGTGTCCGGCAACTCGGTGAGCTGGGCGCGCTGTAGCGCCTCGGCGACGTCCCGGTGCTGTTCGTACTGGCGGGCGTTGTCCAGCGCGATGCCCGCCCGCCGGGCCAGCTCCAGCAGCATGACCGCGGTGTCCGGCGCGAACCGTTCGCCGGGCGCCGACAGGGTCAGCACGCCCTGCACGGTGCGCGCGCCGAGCGGCAGGCACAGCAGCGGCCGGTCGGGGGAGAGCGCGGAGGCTGGCAGATCGTTCACGCCGGGCAGGCCGCCGGGGTGCGGCGCCGCGTGCTGGGGGCGCCCGGTGCGCGCGGCCGTCACCGCGGCCGCGGCGCGTTCGGCGGGCGGGGTCCGCTCGTCGTTCATCAGCCATACGTCCACGTGCCGGGCGTACTCCGGGACGAGCAGCTTGGGCAGCCGGCGCAGGATGTCCTCGTGGTCGAGGGAGGCGTTGAGGGAGGCGCTTGCGTCGGCGAGGAAGGTCAGCAGCCGACGGGCGTTCTCCGCCTCGGCGCGGGCCGACCGCTCGGCGTCGAGCAGTTCCCGCTGTGCCAGCGCGGCCGCCTCCAGCTCGGCGTGCAGCGCGAGCACACCCTGGTTGGTCTGGTGCAGTTCCTCGCGGTGGAACCGGACCAGCTCCTCCGCCTCGTCCAGTCCCGCGAGGAGGGCGGCGGTGTCCTCGCCCGCGCCGAGCAGCGCCTCGGCGAGGTCCGCCTCGGTCAGGTCGCCGGGCCGGGGCAGCGGCCGGGGCAGGGGAGCGGGGCAGGCCAGCGAGTGCCGCCAGGGCGCGGGTCCGTCCACGGCGATGCGGAGGTCGTCGCCGGCGGTCACGGTCAGCCGCAGCGGCCGCCCCTCGCGACATGGCCGCAGCCGATCGGCCAGCGCGGCCAGGAAGCGGGCGCGGTCGCGGGCCGGCACCCCCGCGTCCGCCGTGAGCCGGGCCAGCAGGGCACGGGCGCGGGCCGCGTCGACGGGGCCGGTCAGGGCCCAGGTGTCGGTGGTCGTGGTCATGGGTGCCGGTCCGGGGCGAGTACGGCGACGCTGGTGTCGTCGCGTGGGGGGCGGGCGGGGCTGCCCGCGTCCCGCAGGACGGTCGCGGCCAGCACCGACGGATCGTGGGCGAGCAGCTGCGGGTCCTCGGGCGGGGGCCAGCGGCTGGGCAGCCCGTCACTGTGCAGTACGAGCAGACTGTCCCGGTGCCACGGCGCCCGGCGCAAGGGGACGTGCGCCGGGAAGTACGCCCCGACGATACCCGGATGCGACACCAGCGACGTCCACCCGTCCGGGGTACGCAGCCGGCCTCCTATGTTGCCGACCCCGGCGAAGCCGATGTCCCCCTTCGCCGTGTCCACCTGGGCCACGGCGACCGCGGCCCCGCGGGTGGGGCGCAGGGCGGTGTGCAGCCGCCGCAGGATCTCCTCGGGCGGCAGGTGGGCGGCCCGGCGCAGCTCCTCGACCGCCGCGACGGAGGCGTGTGCCGCCTTGGGCCCGTGCCCCAGCCCGTCCGCGAGCAGCAGGGTCACCCGCTCCTCGTGGCGCACGCATCCCCAGGCGTCACCGGAGGTCCCGGCGCGGTCGAGTGCTATGACGACGCCGCCGGCCGAGGGCCCCCGGACGGCTCTGGCGTCCCGCGAGGGCTCCGGATCGATCCGTGCCGTCGCCACCGTGCCCCGGCCCGGAGCGCCGTACAGGTGGAAGGCGTCGGCGTTGCGCAGACAGCTTCCGAGGCCCGCGCCGAGGGAGGGCCCGGCGGTGGTGCAGCCGTCCCGCAGGGCCGCCGTGACATCGGCGATGCCCGGCCCGTGGTCCAGCGTGAACAGCCGTACCGAGGTGCCCGAGCCCGACGGCGGCGTCACCAGGTTCACCAGCAGGATGCCGCCGCCCGCGTGCCGGAGCAGATTGGTGGCCAGCTCGGTGGCCACCAGCTCCCCGGCCGCCGTACGCTCCGGGCCGAGCCCCGCCCGTGCGCACGCCTCATGGACCGCTGTACGGGCGTCCCGGACGCGTGTGGGGTCGTGCACCGGAACCTCCCACACCCGGCTCATCCCAGCCCCGATCGCGACGCGGGTACCGGAGTCACCCAGGCGACGGCCGTGACGGTGGTGCCCCGGCCCGGTTCGGTGTCCACGCTGAACTCCTGCACCAGCCGCTTGGCACCGCTGAGCCCGAGCCCGAGGCCGCCGCCGCTGGTGTAGCCCTCGGTCATGGCCAGTTCCAGGTCGCGGATGCCGGGGCCGCTGTCGATGAAGCTCATCCTGAGACCGCGGGCGCGGCCGTTGTCCAGCGGGGTGATCTCCGCGTGCCCACCGCCGCCGTGCACCAGGGTGTTGCGGGCCAGCTCGCTCGCCGCCGTGACCAGCTTCGTCTGCTGGACCAGACCGAATCCGAGGGCCGCCGCGCACTGCCGCACCTGCTGCCGCACCCAGGCCAGATCCGCGTCCGAACCGATGGGCAGGATGGTCGCGGACGCCCGGCCGGACGACTGCATCATCTCCCCCTCTGGGAGAGCACTTCCATGGCCCGGTCGACGTCCAGCGCGGTGGTCAGACCGGGCAGCGCGAGGCCCAGCTCGACCAGGGTGATCGCGACGGCGGGCCGCATCCCGGCCAGGACGGTGCGGGCGGCGAGCAGCCGGGCGGTGGACGCGATCTCCGCGAGCACCCGGCCGAGGAAGGAGTCGACGATGTCCACTCCGGAGATGTCGATGATCACCCCACTGACCCCGGTGGTGGCGATGCGGTGGCTGAGGTCCTGCTGCAACTGCTCGGCGAGGCCGTCGTGCAGTTCGCCCTGGAGCGAGACGAGGAGTATGTCGCCGAGGGCGAGCACCGGCACCGGGGCCGGGTGGATCGGGGCGGGTTCGTTCACCGGGCGCTCGTACCCGTCTGCGCACGTGAGATCTCGATGCCCTGCCGGCCCAGCGCGTAGGCCAGCGCGTCGGCGAGCGAGGCGCGGGTGAGCACCGAGCCGAGGTCGATGCCGAGCTGCACGATCGTCTGCGCGATCGCCGGGCGGATGCCGGAGACGATGCACTCGGCCCCCATCAGCCGCGCGGCGGCCACCGTCTTCATCAGGTGCTGCGCCACCAGCGAGTCCACCGTGGGCACGCCGGTGATGTCCAGGATGGCGTACCGGGCGCGCTGGTCGACGATGGCTTCCAGCAGCGACTCCATCACGACCTGGCTTCGGGCGCTGTCCAGGGTCCCGATCAGCGGGACGGCGACGGTGTGTTCCCACAGTTTGATGACGGGGGTGGCCACTTCGAGCAGCTGCTGGCGCTGCCGCTCGATCAGCTCGGCGCCCGAGTCCAGGGCGGTCTCCAGCACGACCAGACGCAGGGTCCCCAGCAGCAGGGTCAGCGTGAGCACGCATTCCTGTGCCTGCGGGTCGGCCGGGTCGGTGAATTCCTCGCGCAGCAGGTCGACGACGGGGGCGCGCAGCGCGGCCACCTCGTCGGCGATGCCGGACGGCGTCGCACCGGAGTGGGCCCGGTGCTGGGTCATCCGGCTCAGCTGCTCGCGCACCGGCTCGTATCCGGGCGCTCCGGTGTCCTCCAGGCGTCCGCTCACGGCCACGTCGGACAGGGCGTCCACGACCGCCTTGCTGGCCTCGACCGCCTCGTCACGGGAGACCGTGAACACCGACCTGAACAGGGGCGCGTCCGCCCATCGCTGGGCGATCTGCTCCTGGCGTCGCTCCAGGAAGGAACCCACCAATCGCGGCGCCGATGCGGCCGCGTCCTGCTCCTTCGGCACTGTCACACTCTCCTCTCACCCATCCGGAAGCCGCCGACCGGCGGCTGGTCTTCACCGTCTGGGCACCCTAGCCCGAGCCTCCCGGCCGGACCAACCCGAGAAGGGCGCTGACGTGCGAACTTCCCTTGTCGCACGGGGAATTCGCGGCGTCAGCCGACCCGGTGACCACCTTCCCGGCTCCGGCACCCGCTCCGATCCGGCATGGGTGCCAGCTGGCCGTCTACCCCGCATCGCGCGAGACGTGCCCGACTGTTGCGGATGTCACTCTTCCGGGTGCGCGTGCCCCGCGCCGGAGGACGGACATCGAGGCCCCCCCCCGCGCCCGTCCAGCGATCGGGGCCCTGGCGCCAGTCGGGGGAGGTGCGGCGGGCAGGGCGGCGGCCGGGCGCCGGGCCCCGCCGTCGGGGGCCGTGGGCCGAAGCAGGGCCCCCCGACGGCACTGGGGGCCGACCGAGGGGCACTTTTCCGAGGGGTTCGGCGGCTCCTGCTCAGTCCGGCGCGGTCGCGGGGGCCTCGCGGCGGGCCGGAACCGGGTCCGATCGCGGCGCCTGCTGCGTCGCGGACCGCCGGCGGCGCAGCAGCAGCCGCCGGGCCGGGCACTCGACCGCCTCGTACAGCACCCAGGACAGCCCGAGCGAGACGGCGAACGCGGTCGCGGTGACGCCGAGCCCCGCGAGGACCCCGAAGTGGGGCTTGGTGCCCAGGAGGTTGGTGGTGGACCGCAGCACCAGCAGATGGATCATGTAGAAGGCGAACGACAGCTCCCCGAGCCGCACCAGCCGCCGGTGCCGCCACAGCGACGGCAGCCCGTTCAGATCGGCGACCGCCGCCGCCGGGATGAGCAGGGCGAACCCGGTGAGGGTGCACACCGTGGCGGAGTAGCCGGGGGTGACCTGGGGTACCAGGAAGTAGCCGATGATCGCCAGCGCGAGCGACGCCTCCAGCCCCGGCCCGCGCCACCGGCCGAGCAGCACCAGCCGCGCGGTGACCGCGCCGAGCACGAACTCGGGCAGCCGGGCCGCGGGCAACGAATAGAGCGTGTACGTCCACCAGTGGTGCGCGTCCGACCAGGCCAGCCCCAGCACCGAGACCGCCGCCAGGGCGCCCAGCGCGGTCAGCGCGCGGGCCCCTAGGCGGCGCAGCATCAGGATCAGCAGCGGGAAGGCGGCGTAGAAGAACGCCTCGCAGGCCAGCGACCAGCTGACCGGGTTGAGCGTCTGCCACCAGGGGTGCCACCAGGAGTGCAGCAGCAGGACGTTGGCGAGCGCCGGCTCGGGCGCGGGGTCGCCCTGGTGCGCCAGGGTGAGGGCCATCAGCAGGGCCACGGCGAGGGTGACCAGGTGTACCGGGTAGATCCGGGCGATGCGCCGCCGCCAGAAGGCGAGTGGTCTGTCGCCCGGCCGGGCCGACCAGGTCAGGACGAATCCCGACAGGACGAAGAAGAACGACACTCCGGTGGCACCGGCGCCGAAGCCCCAGCTGACCAGCTGGCCGCCGGTGCCGCCGAAGTAGCCGAAGTTGTTGACGTGCAGTCCGAACACCAGCAGCGCCGCCATCCACCGCAGCCCCGTCAGGGACGGCAGGGAGGGATTGGCGGCGGGGGGAACACGGGCGTTCGTCGTGCCGGTCGGAGCGAGCGGCGTCGTCCGGAGCGTCCGGGTCGTCGCCGTGGTCATCGAATCACCTGCCGCAGAGGGTTGGTGTGAGGAACGAAGGGGACTGCTGCCCGCTTCTCCCCCTTCCATCACATGGCATGCCGAACATCACACAGATGCCGAACGAGGCAACCCCGTGCGCGCCACGGACATCACCCCCGCTACACCCGTACGAGCGACACGGTCTCCACCGCTTGGCGGCGCGCCTCCGGCGCCACGCCATGGTGTGCGTGCGCACGCGAAAGGGGCGCGGCCCATGTGGAACCGCGCCCCTCGGCTGTCTCCGGCGTCAGTCGGCGTCCGGATCTCCCACGTGCAGGTTCACCTCGCAGGACGTGCCTTCGCCGAGCGTCACGTCCGCGAGGACGGGCCCGTAGCCCGAGGTGACGACGGTGTACGCCCCCGGAGCCAGATTCCGCAGGGTGTACGCGCCCCCGGCGTCCGTCGCGGCCGAGGCGACCACCTCGCCCGAGGCGCTCAGCAGGGTGATGCGCGCGTCCGGGACCGGCTGCCCGGTGTGCTCGTGGCGCACCGTGCCGTGGACCCTGCCCAGACCCGCCAGGGTGACGTCCGGTACGACGGGACCGGCGCCGGCGTCGAGTTGCACGGCCCGCGGATGGTGCCCGGCGGCCGAGACGACCAGGGTGTACGACGAGGGTTCACCCGGCGTCAGTTCGTACGTGCCGTCGGCACCGGTGCTGCCGATCGCCCGCTGCCGGCCGGAACGGTCGACCAGGGTGAGGGTCGCCCGCGCGAGGGGCTGCCCGGCGCTGTCGTACACCCGGCCGCGCACCACCCCGGCGGCGGGCGGCGCGGTGGTCGTCGCCGCCGTGCCCTTGTCCTCGACGGTGCTCCGGGTCTCCGCGGCGATCGCGGGCGAGGCCGGCGCGGGGGACGGCGCGCCCGCCGGCACCGGTTCCGTCCGGCGGCCGCGGATCAGCGACGCGCCCGCCGCCGCCAGCGACATCGCGATGGCGAGGGAGAAGACCACGACCAGGCCGTCGTGGAACGGCTGGGAGATCAGGTGCGGGAAGAACTCGCGGCCGGTGAGATGTGCCGCGGCGGACGGGGACAGGTGGCTCAGGATGTCCGGGCCGAGCAGGTGCTGGATCGGGTTGTAGCCGAGGAACGCGGCGAACAGCACTCCGACCGGCGGGAGTTGGGCCACCGTGTGCGCGGCCCCCGCGGGCACGCCCTGGGCCGTCAGACCGGTGGTGAGGGTGTCGGGGAGGGTTCCGGCGAGACCCGCGACCATGAGTGAGAAGAACACGCCCATGGACAGCACCATGCCCGCGTTCTGGAAGGTGGCGCGCATTCCGGAGGCGGCGCCGCGGGCGTCGGCCGGGACGCTGGACATGGTGATCGCCGTGTTGGGGGCTGCGAACAGACCGCCGCCGAGCCCGTTGAGGAAGATCAGCGCGGCGAACACCCAGTAGGAGAAGTCGCTCGGCAGGACCAGCAGCCCGGCGAACGACACCGCCATCACCAGGAAGCCGCACGCCGCGAACAGCCGCGCCCCGAACTTGTCCGACAGGGCGCCCGACAGCGGTCCGGCGAGCAGGAAGCCGATGGTCAGCGGGAGCATGTAGATGCCCGCCCACAGGGGGGTGTCGGCGTAGTCGTAGCCGTGCAGCGGCAGCCAGATGCCCTGGAGCCAGATGATCAGCATGAACTGGAGCCCGCCGCGGGCGATCGCGCCGAGCAGGGTGGCCGCGTTGCCGCCGGCGAAGGCCGCGTCGCGGAACAGCCGCAGCGGGAACATCGGTTCGGGGACCTTGGCCTCCACCAGGCAGAAGACCGCGAGCATCACGGCGCCGCCGATCAGGCCCGCCAGCACCCAGGGGTTGGACCAGCCCATGGTGTGGCCGCCGTACGGCTGGATGCCGTAGGTGATCCCGGCGAGCAGCGCGGTCAGGCCGAGGGCGAAGGTGATGTTGCCCCACCAGTCCATCCGCCCCGGCCTGCGGACGCCGGTCTCGTGCAGCGACTTGTACGCCCACACCGTGCCGATCAGGCCGATGGGCACGTTGACCCAGAAGATGGAGCGCCAGTTCCAGGTGACCAGCACACCGCCGAGCACCAGACCGAGGAACGAACCGGCGATGCCCGCCACCATGTTGACGCCGAGGGCCATGCCGCGCTGGCGCGCCGGGAAGGCGTCGGTGAGGATCGCCGCCGAGTTGGCCATCAGCATCGAGCCGCCGACGGCCTGCACGATGCGCCAGCCGATCAGCCACAGTGCGCCGCTGCCGCCGCGGAACGGGTCCAGCGAGAGGATCACCGAGGTGACCGTGAAGATCAGGAAGCCCGCGTTGTAGATGCGGACCCGGCCCATCATGTCGCCGAGCCGGCCGAGCGCCACGACCAGTACCGCGGTGACGAGCATGTAGCCCATCAGCATCCACAGCAGATAGCTGACGTTGGCGGGTTCCAGCGGGTCCAGGCGGATGCCGGTGAAGATGCCGGGCAGCGAGATCAGCACGATCGAGCTGTTGATCGTGGCGATCAGCATGCCCACCGTGGTGTTGGTCAGCGCCACCCACTTGTAGCCGGGGTGGTCGGCGCCGATCCAGCCGCGCCGGCGGTGCTGCCCGGTCTCGGAGGCGCCGGGTATGCGGTCGGTCTCCCTGGTCGTCATCGGTCGCTCCCGGTGTCAGGCCGTTCGGTCAGGGGGGCGCTCTGGGCGGACCGAGCGCTCTGGGCGGGGTCGGCGAGCATGCGCTGTACGAGCGGGGCGACGACGCGCATGGCCTCGGCGAGCGCGTGCCGGTCGTCGTCCGGCAGCTTGGCCATCAGATCGGCCAGGCGTGCGTCCCGCGACCGCCGGCGGGCGGCGAGCACCTGGCGCCCGGCGTCCGTGACGGCGATCAGCGTCACCCGGCCGTCCACCGCGTCACCGACGCGCATGACCAGGTCCTGGCGCTCCAGCCGCTGCACCAACTGGCTCATGGACGGCTGGGCCACGCCCTCCGCCGCCGCGAGGAGCGTGAGCCGGACCGGGCCCTCGCGTTCCAGCCGCGCCAGGGTGGAGGCCGCGGTGAAACTGAGGTCCCGGTGGTCCGTCACGACTCTGATCACGGCAGACGCCGTATCCGCCAGTGACTGTGCGGTCCGCCGTACGTCCGCATCTCTGTGAGAGTGATCCACACTCTTTAAGTATCACCCGCCTATATAGGAACCCTATGAAAATCTTCGTAAGAACTTCCGGACATGCCGGTGCCGGGACGGTGAATCCGTCCCGGCACCGGTTTTTCGGGGGCTTGCGCGGAAAAGCGGTCGCTCAGCGGACCGTGACGTTGAAGACCGGGGACGCCGTGCTGCCGCTGACCATCCGCAGCTCGTTCTTGCCCTTCAGGCCCAGCTCGGCGCGGAGCGCGTAGGAGCCGTCGCGGTTGACGGGCGTGGACGCGGGCAGGGCGACCCACTTGCCGCGCTGCTTCTGCTGGAGGGTCACCGTGCCGCCCGCCTTGATGCCGGTGGTCTTGCCGGTGATCCGGAACAGCGTCCAGGCGGGCACCGAGGACACCGACGGCGTGGCCGTGATGGCGGGCTTGGCGGTCGCGGCCGCAGGGGCGGCGGCGGGAGCCGCCGTGTGGCCGGCCGGGGTGGCGGCCATCGCCGAGCCCGCGAGGGCGAGCGAGGCCGCGCCCAGGACGCCGACGACGGCAACGCGCAGGGAACGCCGCTTCATGACCATCATGAATCTGTCCTTTTCTGTGGTGAGTTCGACTGTTCACGCCAAAGGAGAGGAACATGCCGATTGGCGCGGTCACTTGGAACGACGACACCACGGGCGCGGGCGTTCACTGCTGGTTCGTCCCTGTCTTGTAACAGCCGCTCCCGGCGTCACTCGCGGGGCCCGATCTCCTTTCCGTCGGCGTCCCGCACGGTGATGGCCTGCATCGGGCAGATGTCGGCCGCCTCCAGGGCGCGTTCCTCGCCCTCCGGGATCCGCTCGCGCACCGGACGCGCATGGTCGCCGTCGAGGACGAACAGGTCCGGCGCGGTCCCCGCGCACATCCCGGACGCCATGCACTGCCCCCGGTCCACGCTCAGTCGCCAGCTCATCGCCGCCTCACCACCCCACCGGCATGACGCGGGGCCCGCGCACCAGCATCTCGGTCTTCCAGGTGATGTCCCCGGCGACGTGCAGCGACGGGAAGCGGGCCACCAACGCGCCGATGGCCTCCTGGAGTTCGAGCCGGGCGAGGGGCGCGCCGAGGCAGTGGTGCACGCCGTGGCCGAAGCCGAGGTGCGCGTTGCCCGCGCGGGTGAGGTCGAGCGTCCCGGCGTCGGTGAAGCGCAGCGCGTCCCGGTTGGCCGCCCCGATGGCGACCAGCACCGGCTCTCCGGCCCGTACCAGGGTGCCGCCGACCTCGACGTCCTCCTTGGCGTACCGGGCCTGCCCGGCACCGCTGCCCAGCGGGACGAACCGCAGCAGTTCCTCGATCGCGCCCGTGATCAGCTCGGGCTCCGCACGCAGCCGCGCCAGCGCCTGCGGGTGATCGAGCAGGGTGAGCACGAAGTTGGGGATCTGGGTGGCGGTGGTCTCGTGACCGGCCACCAGGATGCCGACGCACAGGTCGACCAGCTCCAGCTCCGACAGCCGGTCGCCGTGGTCGCGGGCCTCGATCAGCGCGGTCATCAGGTCGTCCCGCGGCTCGGCTCTGTGCGCGGCGATCAATTCGGCCATGTAGGCGCGCAGTTCCTCGCGGTTGCGGTCGAACTCCTCGGCCGTCAGTGAGCTGGTGGACAGCGCCGCGTCGCTCCACACGCGGAACTGGGGGCGGTCGCGCTCCGGCACCCCGAGCAGCCGGCAGATCACCGCCACGGGGATGGGCAGCGCATAGCGGTCGACCAGATCGACGGGCGGCCCCGCCGCCTCCATCGCGTCCAGCAGGGACGCCGTCAACTCGCGTACCTGCGGCCGGAGTTTCTCCACCTGGCGCACGGTGAACGCCTTCGCCACCAGCGAGCGCAGCCGGGTGTGGTCGGGCGGGTCCATGCTGAGGATGCCGCTGTCCCGGCGGCCCTCGGAGGCCCGCGGCTCGTCGTGTTCAAGGCTCAGCGCACGGCTGAACCGCTGGTCGCCGAGGACCAGCCGGGCATCCGCGTACCGGGTGGCGAGCCAGGCCGGCTCCCCGTACGGCATCCGTACGCGCAGCAGTCCGGGGGTGTCACGGGCGCGGTCGTACGCCTCGGACAGATCGAGGTCCTGGCCGGAGTTGAAGGGGTAGGCGAGGGGTGTCTGGTCCGTTGCCGTCACAGCTGTCTCCCTTGTGTAAGCACACGCTTACAACGCTAGGAGCCGCGCACCGGGCGCGCAACGACGCTAATCGGCCGTTACTCTGCGGGTCCGGTCGGGACGCGCGCGGGCGCGGGGCGGCGAAGGAGTAGCGGGTGGACGGCGGCGAGTACACGCAGGACCGGCACCGGAGCGCCGGCGGCGTACCGGACGGGGAGCCGCCGCAGCGCCCGCGCGACGCCAGGGAGACCCGCGCACGCATCCTGCGCGCGGCCGGCGCGGTCTTCGCCGAGCGGGGTTACGAGGCCGCCACGGTCCGGGACATCGCCGGCCGCGCCGGGGTGAACCAGGCGCTCATATTCCGCTACTTCGGCTCGAAGAAGGCCCTGCTCACCGAGGTGATGGCGCAGGACGGCAAGGCGCAGGTGAGCAGCACGCCACCCGAGCTGCTGTTCGAAACCGCGCTGCGCGGTGTCCTCGCACCCCAGGGCGGCGCCGGCGCGGACCGGCTGCTGGCCGTCTACCTCCGCTCCATCGGCGGCGCCGACGCGGCCCCGGAGACGGTCCGCGCGCTGGGCGAGGAGTACGCCGCCGCGCTCGCCGCCCTCTCGGGGGCCGAGGACGGCACCCTGCGCGCCCAGCTCGCCATGGCCTGGCTGCTCGGCATCGGCCTGATGCGCGTCGTCGTCGGCCAGGAACCGCTGGCGAGCGCCGACCCGGACACGGTCTGCGCGCACGTCCTCGCGGCACTGGACCGGCTGCTGCCGGTGGCACCGGGGGAGGAGAGGGGGCCGGGGACGCGGGCCGGGCCGTGGGAGGGGATGGAGGCGGGGACGGAGGTCGGACCGGGGGAGGAGGCGGGGGCGAAGCCGGGGGTCGGACCGGGGGAGGAGCGGCCCGGCGCGCGGTCGTAGCCGCCGCGGTACGGCGTCGGGTGCGGGCATGGGGCATCCGCCTGACCGGTCTCAGGTGGCCGCCGCCGAGCTCACCTTGAGCCCCGTGAGATACGCGCCGAGCACCCGGTTCAGCCGCGGCTCCACCTCCACCACCGCGTGGGCGAACCGGGGATCGCCGGCGTACAGCTCGCGCAGGCGGGGGCCGGGCGTGGCCATCTGCCACAGCGCCCCGGCGAGACTCGTCGCCGTCGCGATCGTGTCGACGCCCTGCTGCTCGTCGAGACCGAGCAGCCGGCCCAGTTCGCCGACGATCAGCTCGACCTCCTTCAAGGTGACGAGCTTGAAGGAGCGCACCGACTCGGTCGACACGTTCCGCTCCAGGTTCAGCGGCGCCTGCGCGAGCAGGTCGCAGAACATGGGGCGCGCCGCCAGCGTGCCCGCGAACACGGCCGCCACCTCGGCGGGCGTGGCCCCGGCCCGCCGTCCCAGGTCGGCGCGGAGCTCGGCGGACCACTCCCGCCAGCCCTCGGCGGTCAGCGCGAGGAAGATCTGCTCCCGCGTCTCGAAATAGCGCAGCAGCGCGGACTTGTGCATGCCCACGGCCGCGGCGATGTCCGTGAGGGTGACGTCCCGCACCCCCCGCACCCGGCCGAGCGTCCGGGCGGCGTCCAGGATCGCCGCTTCCCGCGCCTGTTTGGCCTCGGCACTGCGCGCACGCTGAAAGGCAGGCTCACTCATGCGGACATCATAGAAAGCGTTAAGGAAACGGTGTTGCGCTAATAAGAGAACGGTGTTGTACTAACGCTATGAGTACACAGGATTCCCGCGTCTGGTTCATCACCGGTTCGTCGCGCGGCCTCGGCCGCGCCCTGGTCACCGCCGCACTGGAGGCGGGTGACCGCGTCGTGGCCACCGCCCGCCGCCCCGAGGCCCTCGCCGAAGAACCCGCCGGGTACGGCGACCGCGTCCTGCCCCTCGCGCTGGACGTCACCAGCCCGGAAGCGGCACGCGCGGCCGTCGAGGCGGCCGTCGCCCGCTTCGGGCGCATCGACGTGCTCGTGAACAACGCGGGCTACGCGAACGTGTCGCCCATCGAGACGACCGGGGACGACGACTTCCGCGCCCAGTTCGAGACCAACTTCTGGGGCGTCTACCACGTCACCAAGGCCGCCCTCCCGGTCCTGCGCCGGCAGGGGGCGGGCACCGTCGTGCAGTTCTCCTCGACCGGCGGCCGGGTCGGCGGCTCGCCGGGCATCGCGTCGTACCAGGCGGCCAAGTTCGCCGTGGACGGCTTCAGCCGGGTGCTGGCGACGGAGACCGCGCCGTTCGGGGTGCGGGTCATGGTGGTCGAGCCGAGCGGCTTCGCCACCGACTGGGCCGGCTCCTCCATGACCGTCCACGACGTGCCCGAGACCTACGACGCGACCGTGGGCGCGATGAACCGGCTGATGCGGCAGAACACGGCCGGCGCGGCCGGTGACCCGCGCCGCGCCGCCGAGATCATCGTCCGTACCGTGCGGCGCGGTGACGTCCCGGGCCATCTCCTGCTCGGGGTGAACGCCGTGACCATGGCGCTGGACTACTCCCGCCGCCAGCTCGCCGAGGCGGGCGCCTGGGAGGAGGTCAGCCGCTCGGCCGACTTCGGCCAGCCCTACCCCGTACCGCTCCCGTCGCCGGAGCCCGCGTGAGCGCGGGCCCGTCCCGTCCGGCGCCGCTCACTTGCCGAGCAGCAGCCCCGCCCCGCTGACGTAGACGTGCACCCCGTCCTTGTCCACCGCGACCCGCTGGACGCGCAGCGCACCGGAGGGCGGTTCGGGTACCCGGAAGGCGAAGTCGAACCGGTCGGCGATCTGCGGGCGGGTCAGCTTGGTCAGCGAGGCGAGCAGGGACAGGTCGACGCCGAGCCGCTTGAGCACCTCGGGGTGGGCGAGCGCCAGGTCCACCAGGTTCAGCCGGGTCAGCTGGTGCAGGAAGCGCGGTGCGCCGGTGAGCCGGTGGAGTTTGTCCTCGTCGTGCAGCGCGGCGTCCACCGCGCTGTCCGGCACGCCCAGGCCGTGCACGATCTCCGGGACGCCCAGCAGCGCCTTGATCTTGTCCGCCTCCCGTGTGACCCGGCGCGCGGCGGTCCTGGTGAGGTGCAGCCCCTCGGTAGGGCCGGTACCGGGCCGGTAGGTCGCCAGGTCGCCGATGTCCAGCCGTATCCCGTCCACCGAGGTGCTGATGCCGCGGTCCCCGTCGCGCCCGACACGGGCGTCGGCGCGCACCCGCACATCCTGCCCGGCGACGCGCAGCGAGCCGAGCGCCCTGATCCGGTCGGGGCCCAGTGCGCTGAACGCCACCTGGGAGGCGCCCAGTTCACGGTTCATGTCGGCGAAGGACAGCAGGACTTGGCCGTGCAGCCGCTGGACGAGGGCTCCGCGTACGGCAGTCGGCCCGTCGCCGTCGATGCGTATGCCGTGCGCGGTGGCGGTGACCTGGGTCAGGGTGACCCGGTTGGCCGGCACGTCCGGGACGGTGATCTGGACCGAGTCCAGCCGCTGGTCGAGCAGTTGGGTCAGGAAGGGGAAGCCGCCGATCCGCACCTCGGGCGCGGCGGTCAGATGCAGCCGGTCCTTGAGCCGGTCGGCGGCCTGGCGCTCGGCGTAGAGCAGTGCCCAGCGGTCGGCCAGGGCGACGAGGCAGGCGAAGGTGAGCGCCCAGACGGTCAGCCTGAGCAGGGTGGGCAGCCCGGTGGCGCGGTTGCGGCGGCGGCCCCGGCGCCTGTGGTTGGGTGGCGTCCAGGGCTCGTCGGCATCCTTTTCCGGCCGGTCCGGGGCGTCGTCCGCGCGCAGGAAGTCGTCCAGCGCACCGTCCGCCGGATGGCCGGGGGGATCGTCCGCGAGCGCGGCCAGTTCGTCGTACGGACTTCGCCCGGACGGAACCCGGTCGGGGCCGGGTCCGTCGGAGTGAGTCGTGTGATGCGTCGGTGTGTGGGGGGTACGCATCGGCAGATTTGATCACATAACCCTACCGGGCCCGCAACTCTGACGAGGGGCCGGACCGGGAATGGCCCGATTCGCACGCGCTATCGAGTAGCGCTCAACTCGCTTGTGCCCGGCCGCCGTTGGACACTGTCGGCGACGGGTCCGTGAAGGACGGAAAGGAAGACCTCCATGACGGCACGGCAGGGCGGGCGTTTCGCGGGCAGGACGGCGGTGGTGACCGGCGGCAGCAGGGGCATCGGGGCGGCGGTCGCCACCCGCCTGGCGGCGGAGGGGGCGGCCGTCGTCATCGGCTACCGCAGCAACCGGGCGGCGGCCGACGCGCTGGTCTCGGCGATCGAGGCGGACGGCGGAAGAGCCCTCGCCCACGGCGCGGACGTGGCCGACCCCGCCCAGAGCGAGGCACTGATCGAACGCGCGGTCACGGAATTCGGCCGGCTGGACGTACTGGCCTCCTGCGCCGGCATCGAGCACTTCGGCGCCCTGGAAGACCTCACCCCGGCCGAATTCGACCGCGTCTTCGCCGTCAACACCCGCGGCCAGCTGTTCGCGGCCCAGCACGCCGCCGCCCGGATGGGGGAGGGCGGCAGGATCGTGCTCACCTCCTCGGTCAGCGCCTCCCGCGCGGTCTTCGCGCACACTCTGTACGCCGCCTCCAAGGCCGCCGTGGAGGCCATGGTCCTCAACCTCTCCGCCGAACTGGGCCAGCGCGGCATCACCATCAACGCGATCGCCCCCGGCGGCACCGACACCGACATGGCGGCCGAGAACTCGGCCGGATACCAGCACCCCCGGCTGCGGGGCGAGATGCCGCTCGGGCAGTGGCTGTCGGTGCACGGCGCGCTCGGCCGGCTGGCCACGCCCGAGGAGATCGCCGCGGGCTACGCCTACCTGGCCAGTGATGACGCCGCTTACATGACCGGCCGCACGCTCGCCCTGGACGGCGGTTTCTTCTGAGCCGTCGTCAGTGCTCACGACTGGCCGGAGCGCACCGGGTCGTCGGCCGCCTCCCGCGGCCGCTTCCCGTCCCCCGAGCGCGTCAGCCGGTCCCGCTGCCAGTCGAACGTGGCGAGCGCCAGGGACGCCACCATGCCGATGAGCGCGGCACTCAGCGCCATGACGACGGCGGTGCGGTAGTCGTGGTGCCGGCCGAGCATCAGGTAGTAGAGGCCGGGCAGCGCGGCCGTGCCCACCGCCGCGCCGAGCCGCTGCCCGGTCTGGAGCGCGCCGCCCGCCGCGCCCGCCATCCGCACCGGTACGTCCCGCAGCGTCATCGTGAAGTTCGGCGAGACCACGAAGCCGCCGCCGATGCCGCCGAGGAACAGCACCGGGGCGGCGACCCAGGGGGCGATGCCCAGGTCCACGTAGTGCAGCAGCACCGCGGTGCCGCCCAGGCCGAGGATCACCCCGGCGAGACCGCACACGGTGAGCAGCCGGCCCAGCCGCTCCACCAGCCGCCCCGCGACCACGGCGGCGACCGCCGAGCCCACGGCGAACGGGGTCACGGCGAGCCCGGAGCGCAGCGGGGAGAAGCCCAGACCGTGCTGGTAGAAGAGGGCGAAGACCAGCCACACCCCGCTGAATCCGATGAAGTACAGCGTGCCGACGCCCGCGCCGACCGCGTAGCCGCGCACGGTGCTGAACAGCCGCGGATCGAGCAGCGGCTGATCGCCCCTGGCCACCAGACGCCGCTGCCACTGCGCGAAGACCAGCAGCACGACGACACCCGCGGGGAACAGCCACCACAGCCGGTCGATCCCGCCGGAGTCCGCCTGGACCAGCGGAAACATCAGCGCGAGCACCCCGAGACCGAGGAGCAGGACACCGGCGGCGTCCACATGGCCCCGGCCGGACCCCCGCACGCGCGGCAACAGCCGGCGGCCGAGCAGCACGGCGAGGATGCCGATGGGCACATTGACGTAGAAGATCCACCGCCAGCCGTCGCTGCCGGAGGCCAGCGCGAGGATGGCGCCGCCGGTGATGGGACCGACGGCGGAGGAGATGCCGACGGTCGCGCCGAAGAAGCCGAAGGCCCGGCCGCGCTCGGCACCCCGGAACAACTGCTGGATGAGGGCGGAGTTCTGGGGCGCCATGAATCCGGCCGCGAGTCCCTGGGCGAGCCGGGCCACCACCAGCAGAGTGATGTCGGGGGCCGCCCCGCAGGCCGCGCTGAACAGCACGAAGGCGCTGAGCGCGAGCAGGAAGATACGGCGCCGGTCCAGGGCGTCGCCGAGCCGCCCCGCGGTGACGAGCGCGAGGGCGAAGGTGAGGGCGTACCCCGACACCACCCACTGCACCTGGGCCGGGGAGGCCCCCAGATCCCGCTGGACGGTGGGCAGGGCGACCGCCACGATCGTCACGTCCAGCAGGCTCATGAAGCCCGCCACGAGCGTCACCCACAGGGCCCGCCACCGGCGCGGATCCGGCTGGTAACCGTCGTCCTGAGCCCCCTGGCCGCGGCCTTCCGCCGCCGGCGTCGACGTACTCACCTGGGCTCCTCTCGGCTGGGGCCCCGTCCGGAGGGTTCAGGTTCCCCGCCGGGGCTCGAGCACACACCTCTCGGTGCAACCGCAAAGTGCGGGAAGAAAATCCGCCCCGCACCGACCGGCGCTCCGGCTGCGGCAAGATCCCGTTGTCAGTGGCGGCTGCGAGGCTTGGACCATGAACGGTGACGACGAGCAGCTGCTGCGCGGCCGGGTCTACGGCCATGACCACGAGGATCCGGGCCCGCGCCCGGACCGCAGGTATGCCGAACTGGTCGGCGGGCCCCTGGACGGCCTCCTCCTGGACATCACCGACCGGCCCGGCGACGCTCCCGCCACCGGCGTCCCGCTGCCGACCGAGCTGGGCCGGTTCGGCACCGGCGGCCGGGCGATGTACACCCCGCGCCCCAGCGACCCCGGCCGCCTCGACTGGAGCGGCGACATCCCCTGAGGACCACCGCACCGCAGTGTCATCCACCCACAGTAGCCGACCGGATGCGGTACGAAGCGGTGCGTTTGAGCGCGTGAGTTCTGCGCAGGCGTGCGTGTGCAATGCGTTTCGGCGAAAGGAACACCGTGATGACGGCGACTGACCACGACAATCCCGTGGATACGGCGGATCCCGCCGCGGTCAGACGCCACCGGATGCTCTTTCGTGCCATCGAGAAGCGGCGCAATCCGAAGCTGCGCCGCAGCGACATCACCGTGACCGACGAAGCGGCGGTCAAACGCGCCACGAAGGCCGCCGCGCTCGGCAACGCGATGGAGTGGTACGACTTCGGCATTTACAGCTATCTGGCGGCGACCCTGGGCAAGGTCTTCTTCCCCTCGGGCAACCACACCGCCCAGTTGCTCAGCACCTTCGCGACCTTCGCGGTCGCCTTCCTGGTGCGGCCCATCGGCGGCATGGTCCTCGGGCCGCTCGGCGACAAGATCGGCCGCAAGACCATCCTCGCCCTCACCATGATCATGATGGCGATCGGCACCTTCGCCATCGGCCTGATCCCCTCGCACGCCGCCATCGGCATCTGGGCCCCGGCCCTGCTGATCTTCTTCCGCCTGGTGCAGGGCTTCTCCACCGGCGGTGAGTACGGCGGCGCCTCCACCTTCATCGCGGAGTACGCCCCCGACAAACGGCGCGGCTACTTCGGCAGCTTCCTGGAGTTCGGCACGCTCGCCGGCTACGTGGGGGCGTCCGGCCTGGTCGTCGCCCTGACCAGCTTCCTCAGCGACGACCAGATGCTGCACTGGGGCTGGCGCGTCCCCTTCCTGGTCGCGGCCCCGCTCGGCTTCATCGGCCTGTACCTGCGGCTCAAGCTGGACGAGACGCCCGCCTTCCAGAAGCTGGAGGGCGGCATGGCGAAGGCCACCGAGGCCGCTGACGCGGTGGAGACCTCGGCCGCCGCCGACCTCGGCAAGATCTTCACCCGCTACTGGCGGCCGCTGCTGCTGTGCGTCGCCCTCGTGGCGGCGTACAACATCACCGACTACATGCTGCTGTCGTACATGCCGACCTACTTGTCCGACGAACTCGGCTACGACACCAACCACGGGCTGCTGATCCTGCTGATCGTGATGGTCCTCCAGATGTGCGTCATCAACCAGGTGGGCCGCCTCTCGGACCGTTTCGGCCGCAAACCCCTGCTGATGACGGGAATGCTCGGCTTCCTGGTCCTGTCGGTGCCCTCGTTCCTGCTCATCCGGCAGGGCGACATCGCCCTGATCGGCCTGGGCCTGCTGCTGATGGGCCTGTCCCTGGTGGCCATGCTCGGCACCATGTCCGCGGCCCTTCCGGCGATCTTCCCGACGCACGTCCGCTACGGCTCCCTGTCGGTCGCCTACAACTTCTCCACCTCCCTGTTCGGCGGCACCACCCCGCTGGTGATCACGGCCCTGCTCGGCGTCTTCCACACGAACCTGGTGCCGGCCTTCTACGCCATGGGTGCGGCGGCCGTGGGTGTCATCGCCGTCCTGTGCATGACGGAGACGGCGAACAAGCCGCTGGCCGGCTCCCCGCCGTCCGTGGAATCGGAGGCGGAGGCCGCCGAACTGGTCCGGGCCCAGTCGCCCGACCCCAAGTTCTGACCCGCTGACCACCCGTCGACCGCCGGGCGCCGCACCGCGCCCGGCGGTCCGGCTTGATCAAACCGGCCTTTATCTGGGAGCGCTCCCGTGGGAGCGCTCCCAGATTGGCATAATGAAGGTCCTCCGTTCCCGAGGCCGTGTCAAGGGAACGAACACTTCGAGTCGGTGCGACTGACGGGTTGTCATCCATGGTGACGGGCAAGGGCGCGATGGCTGCGGGCGAGGGGCGGGGCGGCCGGCCGACGCTGGAGATGGTCGCCGCGCGGGCCGGTGTCGGGCGGGGCACGGTCTCGCGGGTGGTCAACGGCTCCCCGCATGTCAGCGCCCAGGCGCGGGCGGCCGTGGAGGCGGCGATCGCCGAGCTCGGCTACGTGCCGAACCGCGCCGCCCGCGCGCTGGCCGCCGATCGCACGGACGCGGTCGCCCTGGTCATCCCCGAATCGGAGACCAGGCTGGGCGCCGAGCCGTACTTCCTGGACATCGTGCGCGGGGTGAGCACCGAACTCGCCGATACGGACATGCAGTTGCTGCTCACCCTGGTCCGCACCCCGCGCGAACGCCAGCGCCTGGGCCAGCACCTGGCGGCCCGCCGCGTCGACGGCGTGCTGCTGGTGTCCGTGCACGAGAACGACCCGCTGCCCAGCCTGCTGGAGCGGCTGCGGGTGCCGACCGTGCTGAACGGCCGGCGCTCGGAGCGGGAATGGATGTCCTACGTCGACGCCGACAACGTGGGCGGCGCTCGGTCGGCCGCCGAGCACCTGCTCGGTCTGGGCCGGCGGACCGTCGCCACCATCACCGGACCCCTGGACATGTACGTCGCCCGCTGCCGCCTCGACGGCTACACCCAGGCGGTGAACTCCGCGGGGCTGGGCGGCGGCACCTCGCTGGTCGCCCACGGCGACTTCACCGAGGAGGGCGGCCGCACCGCCATGCGGGCCCTGCTGGAGCGGCACCCCGGCATCGACGCCGTCTTCGCCGCCTCCGACGTCATGGCGAGCGGCGCCCTGCACGTCCTGCGTCAGTCGGGGCGGCGGGTGCCCGAGGACGTGGCGCTGGTCGGCTTCGACGACTCCGCGGTGGCCCGGCACGCCGACCCGCCGCTCACCAGCGTGCGCCAGCCGACCGAGGAGATGGGCCGCACCATGGCGCGGGTACTCCTGGAAGAGATCGAGTCCCGCAACGGCATCCGCCGCCATGTGGTGCTCTCCACGGAGCTGGTGGTACGCGAGTCCGCCTGAGCGGGGCACGGGGGACCGCCACGGCGGCCGGCCATCGCTCCGGGACCGGCCCACTTCGGGTTCGCGGGCCAGGCGGGGAGGTTGCCCTGGTATCCGGGTGCCGCCTGGGGGCTGGGCCCGCCTCGGCGCTCGCGGGCCAGGCCGGGTGGCCGTTCCGGCATGGGGGCGCCGTTGCGGGACCGACCTGCCCGCGCCGGGGAAGTGTTTCGGTGCCATGCGCCACGTCGGGAGGCGGTTTCCGGATCTGTGTGCCGCGCTGGGAGACCGTTCCGGCGTTCGCCCTGCCGAGCCGGGAGGCCGTTCTCGCGCCGGGCCGCCGCTCCGGGGTCGGCTCACCACCGGCACTCGCCGGCCATGCCGGGAGGCTGCCGGCATCCCCCCGCCGCGCCGGCAGACCGTGGCGGCTTCGCCTGCCGCGCCCAGGGAGCGCTTCGGCATCCGTGCGCCGCGTCGGCCGGGCGTTCCGGTGGTCGTCCGCTGCAGCCGGGGGAGCGCACCGTGTGGCGCGGGGTCACCCCCTTCCGCGCATGTGCCGAATGGCTGTTTCTCCGCCCTGCCTCCGGCGCTGCGCGGCGACCGGTTCCCGACGGCCCGATGGCGGCTGCCCGGCGGTAGGCGTCGCTCCCGTCGCGCATAAGCGCCGGATGCGGCGAGTGCACCGTGGTCCAGTGCCGTGCCCCTCAGCCGGAGGCGAGCGCGCGGGCCCCGCACCGAGCGGGCGCGTGAACTCGCCATTGCGCTCAGGCTTCACCGGGCCCCCTTCACAGCGCTGTTTCGAGTTGTTACTTTCCTCACTTACTGGGAGCGCTCCCACGCTCAACGCCATGGAATCAAGCCGGAGTTGATCGTCGCCGCCACCAACCGGACGCGGCCTCCGGCCCGTTCACTCGAGGCGGCGCTCACCGGCGCAGCACCACCGCGTTCGAACCGCACCGCGCCCCGCCAGGGGAGACGGCGCGGCAGCGAAGTCACTCAGCACGGGGCACGCCCTACAAGAGGAGTTGGCTGCTATGAGACCTGCGGACTTGGGCCCACCTCGGCGGCGGTACACGGCCATGGGTGTCGTGGCCGCGATCCTGCTCACCCTGCTGGCCGCCGTGTCCGGCACGGCGCCCGCGCGGGCGGCGGGCACCGCGGGAGCGGGCTACTGGCACACCAGCGGTCGTCAGATCGTGGACGCGAACGGCAACTCGGTGCGCATCGCCGGGATCAACTGGTTCGGGTTCGAGACCGACAACCACGTGGTCCACGGCCTGTGGTCACGGGATTACAAGAGCATGCTCGACCAGATCGCCGCGACCGGATACAACACGCTGCGCATCCCGTATTCCGACGACATCTTCAAGTCCGGCACGATGCCGTCCAGCATCGACTTCTCCGGCGGCAAGAATGCCGACCTCCAGGGGCTCGACTCCCTTCAGGTCCTGGACAAGATCGTGGCTTACTCGGGGCAGATCGGCCTGAAGGTGATCCTCGACCGGCACCGGCCGGACTCCAGTGGCCAGAGTGCCCTGTGGTACACGAGCAGCGTCCCGGAGTCGACCTGGATCGCCAACCTCAAGTCACTCGCGGGCCGTTACGCGAACAATCCCACGGTCATCGGCATCGACCTGCACAACGAGCCGCACGGTCCCGCCTGTTGGGGCTGCGGTGACACGACCGTCGACTGGCGGCTCGCCGCCGAGCGGGGCGGCAACGCGGTGCTGTCGGTCAACCCCAACCTGCTGATCTTCGTGGAGGGCGTCCAGACCTACAACGGCGACTCCACCTGGTGGGGCGGCAACCTGGAGGGCGCCGGCACCTACCCGGTCCAGCTCGATGTGGCCAACCGCGTGGTCTACTCGGCCCACGACTACGCCACCAGCGTCTCCAACCAGCCCTGGTTCAGCGACCCGTCCTTCCCGAGCAACATGCCCGGCATCTGGGACAAGTACTGGGGCTACCTCTTCAAGAACGACATCGCCCCCGTCTGGGTCGGCGAGTTCGGTACGACGCTCCAGTCGACCACCGACCAGACCTGGCTGAAGGCCCTGGTCGACTACCTCCGCCCGACCTCGCAGTACGGAGGCGACAGCTTCCAGTGGACCTTCTGGTGCTGGAACCCCGATTCCGGCGACACCGGCGGCATCCTCAAGGACGACTGGCAGACGGTGGACACCACCAAGGACGGCTACCTGGCGTCCATCAAGGCCCCCGGATTCGGCACCGGCACCGGCGGCGGTACGGACACCACCGCGCCGTCCGCGCCGACGGCTCTGGCGGTGTCGGGGACGACGGCTTCGAGTGTGTCGTTGAAGTGGTCGGCGTCGACGGACAACGTGGGGGTGGCCGGGTACGACGTGTACCGGGGGGCCACGAAGGTGGGCAACACGACGTCCACGTCGTATACGGACAGTGGTCTGTCCGCGTCCACGTCGTACTCGTACACGGTGAAGGCGAGGGACGCGGCGGGGAATGTGTCGGCGGCTTCCAGTGCGGTGTCGGCGACCACGGCGGCGAGTGGCGGTGGTGGTGGTACGCCGGGCACGGGTGCGGTGAAGGTGCAGTACAAGAACAACGACAGCTCCCCGGCCGACAATCAGATCAAGCCGGGGCTGCGGGTCGTCAACACCGGAAGTTCGGCGGTGGATCTGTCGAAGGTGACGATCCGCTACTACTTCACCGGTGACGGCGGCGCCTCCACCTTCACCACGTCCTGCGACTATGCGGCCGTCGGCTGTTCGAACGTCACGCAGAAGGTCGTCGCGCTGTCCTCGCCGAAGGCGGGTGCGGACCACTACGTGGAGATCGGGTTCACCTCCGGCGCCGGCACTCTGGCCGCGGGGGCGAACACCGGGGACATCCAGAGCCGGATCAACAAGACGGACTGGTCCAACTTCAGCGAGAGCGACGACTACAGCTACGCGACCAACACCGCCTATACGGATGCCACCAAGGTGACCGTGTACGTCGACGGCACCCTCGCAAGCGGCATCGAACCCTGAGTTCTCCCTCCCCGAGCGGCGCGTGGTGTGCCGTACGGCCGCATCGCGCGCCACCACACCCCATGGAAGGAACCCTTGGTGAAGAAGCTTCCACCTCCCCCGAGATCCAGGCTCACCCGCGGCTCCGCGGTGCTGTCGGCGCTCGCGCTCGGCTCCGGGCTGGCCCTGACGTTCGACGCGCCGGCCGCCTCGGCCGCCACCGCCCGAGTGGACAACCCCTACGTGGGCGCGACGGCTTACGTGAACCCCGAATGGTCCGCGAACGCCGCCGCCGAGCCCGGCGGCAGCGCGGTCGCCAACACGCCGACCGCGGTATGGCTGGACAGCATCTCGACCATCCAGGGCACCAGCGGCCGGATGGGCCTGCGCGACCACCTCGACAAGGCCGTGTCCGAGGGCGCCAATCTGATCACGCTGGTCATCTACGACCTGCCGGGCCGGGACTGCTCCGCGCTCGCCTCCAACGGCGAGCTGGGCCCGACCGAGATCGGCCGGTACGAGACCGACTACATCGATCCGATCGCCAAGATCCTCGCCGATCCGGCCTACGCCAACCTGCGGATCGTCAACGTCATCGAACCCGACTCGCTGCCGAACCTGGTGACCAACGCGGGCGGTACCGCCGGCTCCACGTCGCAGTGCGAGACGATGAAGGCGAACGGCAACTACGAGACCGGCGTCGGCTACGCGCTGAACCACCTGGGCGCAATACCCAACGTGTACAACTACATCGACGCCGGCCACCACGGCTGGCTTGGCTGGGACACCAACCTCGGTCCGGCCGCCGACGAGTTCTACAAGGCCGCCAACACCGCCGGCGCCACGGTCAACGACGTCCAGGGCTTCATCGTCAACACGGCCAACTACTCGGCGACCGTGGAGCCCAACTTCAAGGTGACCGACACCGTCAACGGCACGACCGTACGCCAGTCGAAGTGGGTGGACTGGAACCAGTACGTCGACGAGCAGTCCTACGCCCAGGCGCTGCGCACCACACTGGTGGGGAAGGGCTTCAGCTCCGGCATCGGCATGCTGATCGACACCTCCCGCAACGGCTGGGGCGGCTCCGCCCGGCCGGCCGGCCCCGGCCCGACGACCTCCGTGGACGACTACGTCAACGGCGCCCGCATCGACCGCCGGATCCACGCCGGCAACTGGTGCAACCAGAGCGGCGCCGGCCTCGGCGAGCGGCCGACCGCGGCCCCGGCCGCCGGGATCGACGCCTATGTGTGGGTGAAGCCTCCGGGTGAGTCGGACGGTTCCAGCCAGCCCATCGACAACAGCGAGGGCAAGGGCTTCGACCAGATGTGCGACCCGAGTTACACGGGCAACGCGCGCAACGGCAACAACCCGACCGGCGCCCTGCCGAACGCCCCGCTGGCCGGGCACTGGTTCTCCGCCGAGTTCCAGCAGCTGCTCCGGAACGCCTACCCGCCCATCTCCGGCGGCGGTGGCGGCGGCGGTACGGACACCACCGCGCCCACCGCGCCGACGGGTCTGGCGGTGTCCGCGACGACCAGTTCGAGCGTGTCGCTGAAGTGGACCGCTTCGACGGACAACGTCGGGGTCACCGGGTACGACGTGTACCGAGGCTCGACCAAGGTCGGCAGCACCACGTCAACCTCGTACACGGACAGCGGTCTGTCCGCGTCCACGTCGTACTCGTACACGGTGAAGGCGAGGGACGCGGCGGGGAATGTGTCGGCGGCTTCCAGTGCGGTGTCGGCGACCACGGCGGCGAGCGGTGGTGGTGGTACGCCGGGCACGGGTGCGGTGAAGGTGCAGTACAAGAACAACGACAGCTCCGCGACCGACAATCAGATCAAGCCGGGGCTGCGGGTGGTGAACACCGGGAGTTCGGCGCTGGATCTGTCGAAGGTGACGATCCGCTACTACTTCACCGGTGACGGCGGCGCCTCCACCTTCACCACGTCCTGCGACTATGCGGCCGTCGGCTGTTCGAACGTCACGCAGAAGGTCGTCGCGCTGTCCTCGCCGAAGGCGGGTGCGGACCACTACGTGGAGATCGGGTTCACCTCCGGCGCCGGCTCCCTCGCGGCGGGGGCGAACACCGGGGACATCCAGAGCCGGATCAACAAGACGGACTGGTCGAACTTCAGCGAGAGCGACGACTACAGCTACGCCACCAACACCGCCTACGCCGACGCGACAAAGGTGACGGTGTACGTCAACGGCACCCTCGCGGGCGGCATCGAACCGTAAGCCGGGGACGCCTGAGGGGTTGGTTCGCCCAGTACGCCTGCGCCCGCACCGGGGCGGCGGTGTACTGGGCGGACGCCATGCGCGGAGCCCGCGGTCAGCGGTCGCGCAGGCGGGCGAGTGTCGCGTCCAGGCCGTCGTCGCCGGGGCGGTTGTAGGGGAGCTTGGCGAGCAGGGCGGCCATGCCGCAGGTGTTGGTCACGGCGGAGAAGACGAGGCCGCCCGCGACGCCCGCGGACAGCAGCCGGAACGCCGGGTGGACGAATTCGCCCAGGGCGAGGCCGAGCAGGACGAGCGACCCGGCGGTGAGCCGGACCTGCCGGTCCATGCTCCAGACCGGCCTGACCTCGCGGGCGGCGGGGCGCTCCAGCGCCCGGCCTCCGGCGGCCCAGGCGCCGGTGCCGCCCGTGAGGGTCGCCGCGCGGACGCCCTGCTCGGCGAGGCGGCGGCAGGCGTTCTCCGAGCGGGCACCCGACGCGCACACCACGAGGATCGAGCCGCGCTCGGCCGCGTCGCGGATCTCGGGCAGCACACGGTCGAGCTGGTCCAACGGGATGTTCAGGGCGCCGGGTATGTGACCGCCGGCGTACTCGCCAGGAGTGCGCACGTCGATCACGGTGAGCTCGTGCAGCCGCTCCCTGGCCTGGTCGGGAGCGAGAGTGGTGAGGGTGGTCATGGCAGCTGTCGTCCTTGTGTCGTCGAGGGCGTCCCGCAGCGGGGGGAGTGACCGGTGGGGGCGGTGAGGGTGCGGGGACGCCCGGCGTTTCCACTGTGGCAGGGCTCTGTGACGGCAACGTCACACGAATACGTCGGCGAGCATGAAGACCGCGACGGCGAGCAGCGCCCAGGCGAAGACGCGTTGCAGCGTCCCGCCCCGGAGCCGTCCGGCCAGCCGTTTGCCGTCCCAGGCGCCGAGCATGGCGGCCGCGGTGAACGGCGCGACGACCGCCCAGTCGAGGTGTATCCCGGTGCCGGCGCGGGCGCCGAGCGCGGCCAGCGAGTTGACCGTGATGACCAGCAGGCTGGTGCCGACCGCCCGGCGCATGGGCAGCCGGAGCACACCCACCAGCGCCGGTACGGCGAGGAAGCCGCCGCCCACGCCCAGGAACCCGGTCACCGCGCCGAGACCGGCCCCCACCGCGCCGGCCTTGCCCGGATCGATGCGGGCGCCGGAGTCGGGGGCGGGGCGGGCGGGGCGCAGCATACGCAGCGCGGCGAGGGCCGCGACGAGAGAGAAGGCGATGGTCAGCAGGGCCTGCGGCAGATGGCCAGCGACGGCCCCGGCGAGCATCGCGGGGACGATGCCCGCCGCGGCGAACAGCAGTCCGGTGCGCCAGGCGACATTGCCGTCCCGCGCGTGCCCGGTCAGCCCGGTGACCGAGGTGAGGGTGACGATGACCAGGCTGGCCGTCGTCGCCTCGGCGGTGGTGAAGCCGAGGAGGTAGATGAGGGCCGGTACCGCGAGGACGCTGCCGCCCCCGCCGAGGCCGCCCAGGGCCAGGCCGATGACGGCACCGGCGACGAGCGCGAGGATCAGGGCGGTCATGCTATGGAACCGCTGGTCCCGCACTCGTCGACGGCCGGGCGCCCGGCGCCCCGGTTGTGCCGTACGGCCTCGGCGACGCTGACGCGGAACGCGCCACGGGGGAGGGGGGACATCACTCGACCTCTCGGGAAGACAGGGAAACAAGAAGACAAGGAAACAAACGGGTGGTCCGGAGCCTGCGCTCACGGGAGAACGGCGGGAGCGGGGCCGGCGAGGGAACCGGTCACCCGGTGACCACGGTCAGTCCGGCGGCGCCGGCGGAGTCGAAACCGTCGTCCACGGCCACCACGTCCCGGCCCGACGCGTGCAGCAGGGAGGCCGCGATACCGGCCCGTATGCCCCCGGCGCAGTGCACCCAGACGGTGCCCTCCGGCACCTCCCCGAGCCGCTTGTGCAACTGGTGCACCGGGATGTGCACGGAGTTCTCGATGTACCCGGCGGTGCGTTCGGAGTCGCGGCGCACGTCCAGGACGACGACGCCGTCCGTGCCCCGCTCGGCCAGGGCGGCGAAGGTGGCATGGGGAAAGGAGACGAGCTTCTCGCCCTCGGGCACCCACTCCTCGGCTGCGCCGGTGGCCGCGGCGGCGGGCCGGTCGATGCCGACCCGCACCAACTCGCGCTGAGCTGCCACGAGTTGACCAGGGGACTCGGCGAGCAGGGTGACCGGCTTGCCCCACGGGATAATCCAGGCCAGATACGTGGCTATCTTGCCGTCGGCCGCGAAGTTGAAGGAGCCGGCGACATGGCCCGCGGCGAACGCGACCCGGTTGCGCAGGTCCACGACCCACTCGCCGGCCGCGAGCCGGGCCGCGATCTCCCGCGCGTCGGCGACGGGCGGCGCGGTGAGGTCGACCGGTGCGGGGCCCGCCGCGTTGGCGGGGCCCATGTGGGTGTAGTAGGCGGGGATGTCGTCCAGGTCGGCGAGCAGCCGGGCGACGAAGGAGTCGACGTCCGTGGTGAGCGCGGCGTTGGCCGACTTCTCCTTGCCGATGGTGGTGGTGTCGCCCTCGGCCTGCGCCGAGGAGCAGAAGCTGCCGAAGCCGTGCGTGGGCAGCACGGACGTGTCGTCCGGCAGCTCGGTGGCCAGGCGGTGCGCGGAGGCGTGCTGGGCGCGGGCCAGCCGCTCGGTCAGCCGGGGCTCGACCAGATCGGGCCGGCCCACCGTGCCGATCAGCAGCGAACCGCCGGTGAACGCGGCCACCGGCCGGCCCTGCTCCCGCAGGACGTACGAGGTGTGATGGGGGGTGTGTCCGGGAGTGGCGACCGCCCGCAGCTCCAGCGCGTCGTCCAGCGTGACGGTGTCGCCGTCGGCCACCGGCACCCGCGCGAACGACACCCGCGCGCCGACCGGCACCAGGTAGGCGGCGCCCGTCAGCCGGGCCAGCTCCAGACCGCCGGTGACGTAGTCGTTGTGGATGTGCGTCTCCACCACGTGGGTGATCCGTACGCCGCGCCGGGCCGCCGCCGCGAGCACCTGGTCGATGTCGCGCGGCGGGTCCACCGCCACGGCCGCCTGTCGCCCGCCGGCCAGGTAGCTGCGGTTTCCGAGGCCCTCAAGCTCGATGGTGTCGATGAAGAACACGCGGACGTTCCCTTTCGCTAATTACCCCCTGGGGTATATATCGAACCCTAGCACGGGTACCCCGGGGGGTATTTCGTACGCGTGCCGGTACACCTTGGTCGGGCCGGTCCCCGCTGGTGGGAGGGGCCGGCCTGGTCATCAGAGGCGGCCGGTGAGCATGCCGTGCCAGTAGATCCGCGGCAGCAGGTACCGCTTGAAGACCCACATGTCACGCCGTTCCTTGAAGGTGTCGATCAGCGGGAAACTCGGCCGGGGCGTCAGGTCGTAGTCGAACTCGGCGAGCAGCATCCGGTCGCGGGCGGTCACCAGCGGGCATGAGGTGTAGCCGTCGTAGCGGTGCGCGGGCGTCCGGCCGTTCATCACGTCGAGCAGGTTGGCGGCCACCACCGGAGCCTGCTTGCGCACCGCCGCGCCGGTCTTGGAGGTCGGCAGGTGCGCCACGTCGCCGAGCGCGAACACCTCCGGATATTGCGGGTGTTGCAGCGTGTGCTTGTCGGCGGCGACGAAGCCCAGCGGGGCGGCGGGATCGGCGAGCGGGCTCCGCTTGACCCAGTCGGGCGCGCTCTGTGGGGGCACGGCGTGCAGCAGGTCGTACGCGACGGTCTCCGCGCGTCCGCTCGCGTGGTCGGTGACGGTGATCTCCCGGCGGTCGCCGTCCACGGCCGTCATCTCCGAGCGCAGCCGCACCTCGATGCCGTACCGGTCGGCCACCCGCTCCAGGACGCGGCGCCACTCGGGCACCTTGAACAGCGCGTCGTCGGGGATGACGAGGATGATCCGGATGCGGTCCAGGACCCCTTGCCTGCGCCAGTGGTCGGCGGCCAGGTAGGCGATCTTCTGCGGCGCCCCGCCGCACTTGACCGGCGTGGCCGGCTGGGTGAAGACGGCCGTGCCGGAGCGCATGCCCCGGATCAGGTCCCAGGTGCGCGGGGCGTACTCGGGCGCGTAGTTGCTGGCCACCCGGTCGTGTCCCACGGCCTCGGCGAGACCGGGCACGGCGTCCCAGTCCAGTTGCAGTCCGGGGGCCATCACCAGGTGCTCGTAGGCGAGTTCGGCACCGCCGGACAGGGTGACCGTCCGTGCGTCGGGGTCGACGGCGAGGGCGTGCCGGCGTATCCAGCGCACCCCGTCCGGGATGACGGACGCCTCGGCGCGGCGGGTGGTGCGCAGGGCCGCCTGACCGCCGCCGACCAGGGTCCACAGCGGCTGGTACCAGTGGCTGTCGGACGGTTCGACGAGCGTGATGTCGCTGACGCCCGCGCGGCGCAGCCGGGCGGCGACGCTGATTCCCGCGCTGCCACCGCCGATGATGGCGACGCGATGCCGACCGGTGATCGTCTCGGTGCCGGGTACGGGGCTTGCGGCCATGGGGGAGTCCTTCCTGTATCGGCCCTGCGGACACACGATTTGGTTGTCTCCTCAAATACCCCAGGGGGTTTCCGCGACCGAAGTTATGACGGCCCCCGCGAGAGGGTCAAATACCCCGGCGGGTATTTGCCTCGGAGGTAAATCCGGGGTCGCGCGCGAGTGCCGGGGACCGTGTGAGGGGACGCGGCGGCGCGCCACGCCAGGTGAACGCCCTGGTCCCGTCCGGGCGTCGTAGCGTCCGGGCATGTGCGTGTACGCGGGGCGAGGAGCCGGGGTCGCCCTCGCCGGATCCGCCCCCGACGCGTCGCACCGGCCGTTCGCCGTGTCCGCGCCCCGAGCGGTGGCCGACCCCCGGTCCGCGGACACGGAGGCCCGGAAGGCGGCGGGCCCCCGCTGCCACGGCGGGGGCGCGCTCACCGCGGCGGCCCCCGCCCCCGCCCCGGCTCCGAGCGTCCACGTCTGCGTCCCGAACGGCAGGTACCGAGGCGAGCCCGGCACCTCTCCGCCACCGCACCCGGAACCGCGCGCCCCGGCGGGTTCCCGACGGCCGACCAGAACCACCGCTCAGGGTCCAGGGATTTCCCGGTCGCGCCCGCCCGCCCGGCCTCTTCACGTCCCCGCCCCCCCCCGGCGGCACACCAAGGAACCCCTCATGCTCGCTCGACCCGCCCGCGGCAGCCGGTTGTCCGGCCGGATCCACCGGCACCTGGCTCCGGCCGTCCTCGTCTGCTACCTGCTCGCGCTGCTCGTCCCCGGACCCGGAACCCGGCTGCGCGGGATGGCGCTCGGCCTGTCCGGGCTGCGCCTGGACGCGTCGGCGGTCGCGCTGTTCGTCATCCTCTTCGCCGCCGCCTTCCAGGTGCCGCCGGAACGGGCCCTGGCCGCCGTCCGGCAGCCGAAGGCCGTGGTCGCGGGGCTTGCCGCGCATCTGCTGACCGCCTTCGCCCTGGCCCCCGCCACCGCCGTGGCGCTGTACGGCGCCGGGCTGCGCGGCCCGGCCGCCGGCCTGTCCACCGCCGTGGCGCTGATCGCGGCGGCACCCGTGGCCGCCGCCGCGACGGTCTGGGCCGGCCGGGACGGCGATGTCACCGCCCTGCTCGCCGTCGTCCTGCTCTCCGCGCTGCTCAGCCCGCTGACCATGCCGACGACACTGAGCCTGCTGGCCCATGTCCTGCCGTCCGCGGGTCACACCGGGGCGCTCGTCGACAGCGCCGCGGGGCAGGCGCGGGCGCTGCTCGCCGGGGCCGTCGCCTTGCCCTGCGCGCTCGGACTGCTCGCCCGGCGGTCCGTCCCCGCCACCGTCACCGAACGCCTGCTCGCCGGGGCGCCGCTGGTGGCGGTCACGGCGATGCTCGCGCTCACGTACGCCAACGCCACCGCCGCGGTCCCCGTGCTGCACAAGGAGCCCTGGCCGGTCGTCGCGCTCTGCGCAGCCGTGGGCTGGGGGGTGTGCCGGCTGGCCTTCCTCGCGGGTGCGCTCACCGCCCGCGCACTGCGGCTGCCGCCCGCCGCCGGGGCCACCGTCACCCTGGCGTGCGGGATGAGCAACGTCAGCGTCAGCACGGTCGTCGTCGTCCAGGCGCTGCCGGGGCAGTCGCACGCGCTGCTGGTCACCCTGGTGTACGGACTGGCGCAGAAGGTCGGGGCCCGGCGTGCCCTCGGGCACGGCGCCGCCGCGCCGTCGTACCGGGCGGCCCGCGAACGGCGTGCCGTGCGCTGAGCGGCCCCGCGCGGCCGGTGTCCGCGGTCTCTGGCGGGCGCGCGGAGGTCTCTGGCATCATCCCCACGCACCGCCTGCACCGCCGCCCCACACGTCGCCCGGTCTCACGCAGGAGGCTCCCCCATGAAGGTCCGCTCGGCCCTGACCGCCCTCGCGCTGGTCGTCGCTCCCGGTGTCGCCGTCCTCGGCACCGCGACGGACGCCTTCGCGGTCACCAAGATCAGCAATGCCACCGCGACCCAGATGTTCCGCGACGCGGGCATCACCTGGTCCTCCTCCGGTGGCTGCTCCGACCGCAACAATGCGACCTGTACGTCCTTCGACCAGCTCAACCTGGCCACCGCCCAGGGCGCCGTGACCCTCAAGCACGCCAGCGGCTGCGCCCTGAACATCACCGGCGGCACCGAGACCGGGCACGCCTCCGGCACGTACTCCCACTGGAACGGCTACAAGCTCGACTACGGGAAGAACACCTGCATCACCAACTACATCAAGAACAACTTCACCTACTCCGGTCTGCGCGGCGACGGTTACCCGATGTGGACCGCGGCCTCCGGCAACGTCTACGCCGACGAGGGCACCCACTGGGACGCCCTGTACTACAGCTGCGGCTGCTGACACCGGGCCGGCCGGCGGATCCGGGCGACCGCCGTCGTCCGGATCCGCCGGCACCCCTCAAGTCGGCTCCTCTGGCTCCCCGTTGGTGTCGTCCGCCGCCTCGGCCATGAGCCTGAGGACCGCCTCGACGACGACACCGGGGGGCGGCCCCGCGTCCACGGCACCGCCGCGTTCGCCGGCCTCCAGCGGTTCCAGCGTCGCCTCCTGCGACTCCAGCAGCGCGCGCGGCATGAAGTGGCCCGAGCGCCCGCTCATCCGCCGCCTCACCTCCTCATGACGCGCCGTCAGATGCACGAAGAAGGCGTCCGGGCAGGCCGCCCGCAGCACGTCACGGTAGCGGCGGCGCAGCGCCGAGCAGGGCACCACACCCCCGGTCCCGGCCCGGTCGCGGTCCCGCAGCCAGCCGCCGATCGCTTCCAGCCAGGTCTCCCGGTCGGCGTCCGTGAGCGGTACGCCGGCCGCCATCTTGGCGACGCTCTCGGGGGAGTGGAAGTCGTCCGCCTCCGCGAACGGCACGCCCAGCCGCCGCGCCAGCAGCCGGGCCACGGTGGTCTTGCCCACCCCGGACACCCCGATCACGACGACGCACGGCGGACGCTCCAACGGGTCACGGCGCATCGGCTGCCCCCTCTCCTCACGACCGGCTCTCGTCGGCCGCCGTACCCAGGACCGTCTCCTCGTGCAGCAGCGCGTCCCTGGTCAGCGGGCCGGGGCCGTAGGGGTGCCGGGGCGCCGGGCCGTCCGAGCCCGCCGGGTACTCCTCCAGGGGGACGAGGCCCCGCTCCCAGGCCGTGAGCACCGGGGTGAGCACCCGCCACGCCTGCTCCGCCTCGTCGCCGCGGATCGACAGGGCGGGATCGCCCCGCAGCACGTCCAGCAACAGCCGCCCGTAGGCGGGCAGTTCGGCGGGCTCCAGCTCGGCAAACAGCTCCAGCTCGGTGAGATGCCCGGACCGCGCGCCCGTGCCCATCAGATCCAGGGTCAGCCCCTCCGGCTCCAGGCCGAAGCGCAGCACATTGGGCGCCACCTCCCCGGTGTGCCCGAACGGCAGATGCGGCACGGGCCGGAACCGCACCGCGACCTCCTTGCGGTCCGCCCGCAGCCCCTTGCCGCTGCGCAGCCGGAACGTCGTACCCGCCCAACGCCAGCTGTCCAGTTCCAGCTCCACCTCGGCGAAGGTCTCGGTGCCGCGTGCGGGGTCCACGCCCTCCTCGTCGGCGTACGACGGCACCTCGCGGCCGTCGATCCGGCCCGCCGAGTAGCGGGCGCGGCGGGTGCGGTGCACCACGTCGTACTCGGTCGGCATCCGCACCGAGCGCAGCACGTCCACCTTGCGGTCCCGCAGATCCCGTTCGCCGAGGGTGACCGGCGGCTCCATGGCGACGAGGCAGAGCACCTGGAGGAGGTGATTCTGCACCATGTCCTTCAGGGCGCCGACACGGTCGTAGTAACCGGCCCGGCCCTCCAGCGCGAGGCTCTCGTCCCAGACGATCTCCACCTCGGCGATGTGGGTGCTGTTCCACAGGGGTTCCAGCACCCGGTTGGCGAGCCTGCTGCCCAGCACGTTCTGCACCGTCGTCATGGCCAGGAAGTGATCCACCCGGAACACCGCCTGCTCCGGCACCAGTTCGGCCAGGCGCGCGTTCAACTCGCGCGCGCTGTCCAGGTCCTCCCCGAACGGCTTCTCCAGCACGACCCTGCTCCCGGCCGGCAGGCCCGCCGAGCGCAGCGCGGAGACCACCTGTGGAAAGAGCGAGGGCGGCAGCGCCAGGTACAGCGCCACCGGCTCGTCGCCGCCGATGAGCGCCCGCACGTCCTCCTGATCGGTGACATCGGCCCGCTGGTAGTCCGCCGACGCCACCACTGCCCGCCGGGCGGCGGCCGGGACATCGGCGGCCTGCCGGCCGAGCCAGTCGTTGATCCACTCCCGGAACTCCTCCGTGGTCAGCTCCTCGCGGCTCGCCCCGGTCAGCCGGAACCCCTCGCCCAGATGGCCCGCGGCGTGCAGGGCGGCGAGGGCCGGCATGAGGAACCGCCCGCTGAGGTCCCCCGTCGCCCCCAGGACGACCAGCCGCCCGATCATCGCCGGCTCGCCGCCCTCGCGCGCTGGAGGTTCACGCCGCTCGCGATGACACCGATATGGCTGAACGCCTGGGGGAAGTTGCCCATGAACTCTCCTGTGGTGGGATGGATCTGCTCCGACAGCAGGCCGACCGTGCTGGCCCGCGCGCACAGGGACGCGTACAGCTCCCCGGCCTCCTCCAGGCGCCCTTGCCCGACCAGGTTGTCGACCAGCCAAAAGCTGCACAGCACGAACGCGCCCTCGTCCCCGGCCAGTCCGTCCGGGGCCTCGTCGTGCAGATAGCGGTACAGCAGCCCGCCCCCGGCCGACAGCCGTTCGGCGACGGCCGCCGCCGTGGCCACCATCCGCGGATGACCGGCCGGTACGACCTCGCGCAGCGGCAGCGCCAGCAAACTCGCGTCGAGGACACCACCGCCGGACAGATGGGCGCTCAGGGTCCGCGACTCCTCGTCCCAGGACTCCTTCAGGATGACCTGCCGCACCCGCTCGGCCGCCGCCCGCCACTGCCCGATCCGGCCGGGCAGCCGGTGCCGCTCCCCGATGCGCACCGCCCGGTCCAGGGCGACCTGGCACATCCCGGCCGAGTACGTGAACGCCCTTCCCTCGCTGCGCACTTCCCAGATCCCCTGGTCGGGATGGCACCAGGCGCGCTCCGCCGCGTCGGCGAGTCCGGCCAGGCCCGCCCACAGCGCCGGCTGCACCTCCCCGCCCGACAGCAGCCACTGGTCGGCGCAGTCGAGGATCTCGCCGTACACGTCGTGCTGGCGCTGGTCGGTCGCGCCGTTGCCCCAGCGCACCGGGGCCGAGCCGCGATAGCCCGCCAACTCACCGTCCGTCACCTCGTCCGGCACCATGTCACCCTGGAGCGTGTACATGATGCGCGGCTGCCGGCTGTTCTCGAAGGCGTCGAGGACCCAGCCGAGGAACGAGTCCGCCTCGCCGTCGAAGCCGATACGGCGCAGCGCGAACACGGCGTACGCCGCGTCCCGGATCCAGGCGTAGCGGTAGTCCCAGTTGCGGATGCCGCCGATCGGCGCGGGCAGCGAGGAGGTCGGGGCGGCCACCAGTGAGCCGCAGGCCCAGTCGTCGCACATCTTCAGCGTCAGCGCGGCCCGCCTGACCAGGGCCGCCTCGGGGCCGGCGTAGTCGCAGTGCCGCATCCAGCGGTGCCAGGCGTCGGCGGTGCCCTTCAGCATGGCGTCGGTGTCGAAACGGTGGTGCCGGTGGAAGCGCCCCCAGGACAGCACCAGGTCCAGCCGGTCGCCCTGCCGCAGCTCGTGGACGCTGCGCAGACCGGTCAGCGGACGGTTGGAGCGCAGGTGCAGACGCTGGCCCGGCTGCCGGTGGGGCCGCACTTCGAGCCCGCTGAACAGCGCCTGTGCCTGCCCACCGCCGCGCGGCTCCAGCTCGGCCCGCAGCCGTACGTGCCCGTCCAGGACCACCGCCAAGCGCACGAGTTCGGCCCGCCCGGCCGGCATGTCCTCGGTGAGGTCGGCGCCGGCCCTCAGGGCGAGCGCGTCGGTCAGACGCACCAGCCCGGTGCGCGAGCGCAGTTCGGTGACCAGCACACCCGTGTCGGGCTGATAGCGCTGGCGCGCCTCGACCAGATCCTCCGGCGCCACCGTGAAGTGGCCGCCGCGCGCGTGGTCCAGCAGAGAGCAGAAGACCGCGTCCGAGTCGAAGCGGGGCAGGCACATCCAGGGGATCGAGCCGTCCAGGCCGACCAGCGCCGCCGTGGTGCCGTCGCCGATCAGGCCGAGATCCTCCAGCGGGAGGTAGCCGTCCCTCCTGCGGACGGCCCGGAAGGGCGGATCGGGATCGTACATGCGGCCTCGCTTCGTGGACCTTCGGTGAGTCGGACCGTGCTGCGGGACCGGGGCGCGTCACTCGTCGAAGCCGACCAGCACCTTCACGGTGTCCTCCAGCTTCCTGTCCGACACCTCGAAGGCCCGCTCCATCTCGCGGAAGGGGAAGCGGTGGGTGGTCAGCCGGGTCGGGTCGACGCGTTTGTTCTCCAGCACCCGCAGCAGCCGCTCCATGCGTAGCCGCCCGCCGGGACACAGGCCGGTCGCGATCGTCTTGTCCGCCATGCCGACACCCCAGTCGACGCGCGGGATGTGCACGAACTCGCCCTCGCCGAAATAGCCGATGACGGAGATGGTGCCGCCCGGCTTGGTGACCTTGACCGCGGTCCGGAAGGTCACGTCCGCGCCGAGCGCCTCGATGGCGGTGTCCACGCCCTGCCCGCCGGTCAGTTCGGCGATTCGCTCGACCACGTCCTCCCGGCCGAAGTCCACGATCACGTCCGCGCCGTAGAACCGGGCGAGTTCCTGCCGGCTGGGCACCGACTCCACGCCGATGACCAGGCCCGCGCCCCGCAGCCGCGCCCCCGCCGTGGCCATCAGCCCGACCGGGCCCTGCGCCAGCACCGCGACGGTGCCGCCGATCGGGATGTCACCGTGCTCGGCGCCCATGAAGCCGGTGGACAGCATGTCGGCGCAGTAGACCGCCACGTCGTCCGGGATGCCGTCGGGAATCCGCGCCATGTTGGCGTCCGCGTCGTTCACGTGGAAGTACTCGGCGAACACGCCGTCCTTGAGGTTGGCGAACTTGAAGCCGCCCAGCGGGCCGCCCGACTGCGAGGGGTAGCCGTTCTGCGCGGCGAGGTCGCCCCAGTCGGGGGTGATCGCGCCGACCACCACCCGGTCGCCGGGCCGGAAGTCCCTGACCTCGCTGCCCACGGCGTGCACGACGCCGACGCCCTCGTGACCGAGGGTGAGGTCCTTACGCGGCCCGATGCCGCCCCGCACGGTGTGCGTGTCGGAGGTGCAGATCAGCGCCTTGGTCGTGCGCACCACGGCGTCGGCGGGACCCGGTTCGGGAAGCGGCTTGTCCATGAAGCCGACGCTCCCGATCTCCTTCATCACGAATGCCTTCACCGGCCTGCGCCCTCCTGTCGGACGACCGACACCGCGCCACCGGCCGCCGTACGGAACCGTTCGCGGCGGCCTGTGGCATGCCTCGCACACCGTGATCACCGTCTCACATGGGGCCCTGGGGAGCGCGCGGCGGCCGCAGAAGCGTTGATGCGTTCCGGTGAAAGCGGGGCCATGTCGCACGGCGAATCCGCCGCGCTCCGGCGGGGCGCCCGCATCGTGGTGACTCCGTCGTGCTGCGCGCGGGGCGGAGGGCGGAGGGTTCATGTCCGGCAGTGCCGCAGGGCGCGCCTTCATCGGATCGTTCACGTCGGCGGGCGGACCGGGGATCGTCGTGGCCGACATCGACCCGCGCACCGGCGCGCTGACCCGGACGGGCGCCGTACGGTCCGTGCCCGACCCCTCGTACCTCGCCGTCGGGCACGGCGAGGCGGGCCCCGTCCTCTACGCGGTCTCGGAGACGGTGGCGGGTGTGGTGGCCGCCTACGACGCCAGTGGGGCGGTGCCCCGGCCACTCGGCGAGCCCGTGCCGGTCGGCGGGGACGAACCGACCCATCTCGCCCTGGCCCAGGGCCATCTGCTGACCGCCAACTACGGCTCGGGCAGCGTCAGCGTGCTGCCGCTGACGGCCGAGGGCCTGCCGCTGCCGCCGAGCGCGGTGCTGCACCACGAGGGCTCGGGACCGGACCCGGAACGCCAGCGCTCCCCGCACGCCCACCAGGTCGTCCCCGACCCGTCGGGACGCTGGGTGCTCGCCGTGGACCTCGGCACCGACTCCGTGCAGGTGTGCTCACTGGACGAGCGCACGGGCGCAATGCGCCCGCACGGCGCGACCGCCCTGCCGCCGGGCACCGGACCCCGCCATCTCGCCTTCCACCCGTCCGGAGACCACGCCTACGTCCTCGGCGAACTCCGTCCGACGGTGACCGTGTGCCGCTGGGACGCCGCCGCGGGGGTGCTGCGCGCGATCGGCGAGACCTCGCTGCTCCCGGACAGCCCGGACAGCCCGGACAGCCCGGACGGCGCTGACGGCCAGGCGCAGCCGTCGGCCCCGGTGGTGGCACCGGACGGCCGGTATCTGTGGACGGCGGTGCGCGGCCCCGACACCGTGGTCGTCCTCGCGCTCGACGCGTCCGGGGAGCGGGCGGAGCCGGTCACTGCCGTGCCCTGCGGTGGCCGCCGGCCGCGCGATCTGGTGCTCGATCCGGCGGGCCGGCGGCTGTACGCGGCCAACGAGCGCTCGGGCGAGGTGACCTGGCTCGACGTCGACCACGCGACGGGCATTCCCCGGCCTGCCGGATCGCTGACCGTGCCCGCCGCCAGCAGCGTCGCATTCGGCTGAGGGCGCCTCACACGAGGACGAAGACAAAGACGAGGACAAGGCCGAGGAAAGGACGAGGGACGAGGATGGCGGAGCGGCAGAGCGAGAGAGAACGCGTCGTGGTCGGGGTGGACGGCTCGGAGGGCTCCAAGCAGGCCCTGAACTGGGCGGTGCGCCAGGCGGAACTCACCGGCGGCTGGGTGGAGGCGGTGATCGCCTGGGACGTCCCGCAGTTCCACGGTGCCCTCGGCTGGATGCCGCCCTCCAGCTCCGACGAGGCCGCGCTGGAGGCACGGGCGCAGAGTGAGGTCACCTCCGTGGTGGAGGAAGCCGTCGCGGCCCACCCCGCGGTGCAGGTCAGCACGGTGGCGCGCTACGGCACCCCCGCCAGCGTCCTCCTGGAGGCCTCCCGCGGCGCCGCGCTGCTCGTGGTCGGCAGCCGTGGCCTCGGCGGATTCAAGGGCCTGCTCCTCGGCTCGGTCGCCCAGCACTGCGTCCAGCACGCCCACTGCCCGGTCCTCGTCCTCCGGGGACAGGAGGACTGAGGCGCGGCGGCCGGGGCGCCCGGCCCGGCGGACAGGACGACGACCTCGCCCGCGAAGAGACCAGGGCCCTGGCCGCCCTCGCGTCACGCGGAGGGAGAGAGCTGGTCACGCACCCACGCGGGGTCGGGGTTGACGTGCGGCCGGCCCGCCACGACCACGGTCGGCACGGTCTCGTCGCCCCCGGTGGCCGCCCGCACCACCGCCGCGCCGTCGGGGTCGCGCCAGATGTCGACCCAGTGCAGTCGGCGGGCACTACGGCCCAGACGCAGGCGCAGGCGAAGGCAGTACGCGCAGCCCGGCCGCCAGTAGACCACGGGCCTGCCGTCGGCCTCGCTGCGGCGCAGGGCCTCCGAGGCGCTGACCGAACGCGGGTGGATCAAGGGTGAGTTGACGGCGGCGAGCAGCACGAAAACCGCCACGGAGGCCGCGCCCGCGCCGGGGTGGCCCGACCGGAACAGTTCCGTCGCCACGGCGGAGCCGCAGAGCACCAGCATGATCGGCAGGGTTCAAGGGCGCCTCATGATGAGGGAGGTTATCCGTGCGGGGACGGAGCGCTCCAGGCGGTCGCCACGGGGCGGGAGTGAGCCAGGCGTCGCCACTCCTGGCTGTCTCTTCCTCGGCCGGACGCTGCGTCCGCTCCAACTCCTCGGCGCCGACGGGGTGGTGGGGTCGAGGCCCGCACCCGGCCCCGCTGCCGTCAGTCGTCCTCCGACTCCTCGCTGGACTCTTCGTCGTAATGGACGACGCCGTCCTCGTCCATCCGGGGGTGGATGCGTTCGGGGCCGTAATCGCTGGTGTCGGACGGGCGTGGGCCCTCCGGGCCGTCGGGGCCCCAGCGCAGCATGCGGCGGGTGCGGATGATCCGGTACGTGGTGCCGAGGACCTCCAGCTGGTTGACGCGGCCGGAGCGCAGCCGGTCGGAGGCCTCGGCGAACGCGACCAGCACGGGATCGGCGCCGGGGTCCTCGGCCACCACCGTGCGGGCGGTCACGAGGTGGCCGTCCTCCACCTCGATCAGGCCGCGGGTACGCGGTTCGAGCCATGTGAGGCGGAAGTCCAGCGCCTTGCGGGCGCCGAGCGTGGTGGTGTGCGGGCGGCTCACCGGTTCCCAGGCCTTGCCGTTGCGCTCCGCGACCGTGAACGTGGCCGGCAGCAGGACGACGTCCGGATGGGTGGCGCGGGCCCGGCGGGACTCGCGGATCACGAAGTCGGGGAAGCGCGAGCCGGCGTAGACGAAGTCGCGGAGCGCCAGCCGCTCGGTGGCCTGCGCCGGGGTGAGCGGCGCGTCCGGGTCCAGGACCAGGCCGGCGTCGACCTCCGGCTCCCGGTTGCCGGGGCTCCAGTCGGGGGAGACGGGCTCCGGATCGGTCGGACGCGGCAGTTCGATACCGTCCGCGCCGGTGCCGGCCCACTCCTCGGCGCGGACGATCCGGTAACGGGTGTCCAGCACGGTGAGTTCGTCGACGGGCTCGGTCTCCAGCCGGGCGACCGCCGCGAGCAGGGCACGCCGCTCCGCCTTGTTCTTGGCCTCGTCCTTCGCGCGGAACCACAGAAGCGAGTTCAGGCTGTCGCGCGACAACTGCGGGAAAGGGGACGCGATCGAGGTCACCGCACGCCAGCGCGGTCCGTCCTCGGGCCGCTGCTCGACCACCCCGAACAGCGGTCCGCGCACGGCCACTTCGCCGGCGCTGAATACGGCTTCGAGGGCGTCGGCCTCCATGGCGGCCTCGACCGGCTCCACCGGAACGCGCACGACCACCGGCCGGACCCCGTCCGGTCTGACATTCCCAAGGTCCATGCCCTCCATCCTGCCGACCGCGAGATGCGCCCAGTGCGGTTTTTGGTGAAATACCGCTTCCCGTACGGAAAACCAGCCATCCGTGGCAGCGGAGGGCGCCGGTGACTTGACGGTGGGCCCGGTCGCGCCGCAAGGACCTGCGGGAACGTCCCTGCCGAAAGGCCAGGCAGCCCCGACGGCCCCAATAAACCCGCAAACCCAGCATGCAGGCAGGCCCCTCGGGACCGTCCGTCAGAACTACCAGACCCGCGCTCCTGCCGACACCCCCGTACTATCCGGCGGAGCCGCGCCAGTGCCGGATCTCCAGGGCCGCGGCGACGTCCAGCGGGAGCTCCGCGAGGGGGCGGGGGAGTAGCCGATCGGCGCGGTTGAGGCGGCGCAGCAGGGTGTTGCGGTGGGTGAACAGCCGGGCGGCGGCCCGCGAGGCGTTGCACTGTTCGGCCAGGTAGGCGCGGACCGCGTCGGTGAGGTCGTCCGGGGCGTGCTCCAGGGCGCCGAGGGTGCGCTGGACGAAGCGGTCGGCGCGTTCGAGGTCCTGGGAGAGCAGGGCGACGAGCTCCACCTCGTCGTGGGAGGCGAGCCGCTGCGCGGAGGCCAGCCGGGCGAGCATCCGCTGGGTGGTGAGGGCGTCGAGGTGGCTGCGGCGGAAGCCGTCGATGCCGTGGGCCGGTGAGCCGAGTGCGACCCGCACGGCCGGCAGCCGGTCGAGCCCGGCCCGTACCCGTGCGGTGTCCGGCCGTCCGGTGAGCCACACCCAGCGGGTGGCGTCGCTCGCCATGACGCTGAGCAGATGGGCGGAGCCCGCGGCGGCGGCCAGCAGGTCGGCGGCACGGTCGAGTCGGCGCAGCTCCGCCTCGGGCGCGTCGGTCCAGACGACGGCGGCGGTGTGGGTGGCGTCCAGTGGATAGCCGAGGCGGGCCTCGGCACGCCGGCGGGTCATGGGCGCGCCGTCCAGGAGCAGCGTGACGGTCTCCCGGCGCTCGGCGTGGGTGCCGCTGGTGAGGTCGGTCAGCTCGGCGTTCATCTGCGCGGACATGACCGCGACGGTCCGGTCGACGTAGTCGGAGATGGAGCGCAGGGACACGTCGAGCAGCTCGGCGAGTTCCTCGTGGTCGCCGGTGAGCGAGCAGGCGATGCGCGTCCACACGCGCACGGCCACGCTTTCGCCCGCCCGGTAGGAGTCGAGCGCGGGCTCGGCCAGCCCACGGCGCACGATGTCCCGCGCGATGGCGCGGGTCACGTCGCTCTCGTGGGCGGGCACGGGCGCGCCCGGCGCGTTGACGTTGGCGGCGGCCCAGTGCAGCAGATTGGCCCGGTTGGCCCGCCGGATGCCGGCCGACAGCACCGGATCGTCGGCGATCGGCCGGCGCGTCTCGCCGGCCAGCGTGGCCGCGTCCAGCTCGGCCAGCCACTCGGGCCGGGGGGTGAGGCTGATCTCGGCACCCTGCCGGATCAGCTTCCGGATCCGGGGCGAGGGCGGGGTCCATAACATGACGGACATGATGGCAACACGGTGGTGCAGAATGCACCAGCCGACGGGGAACGCGGGGCGAACTGCCTCTAGGCGTCGGCCGTGTTCGTTCCGACCATGGAGCGATCCACCGCCGCTGTGAGGGAGCCGCCCATGTCCTGTGAAGCCGACGCACCCGCCGTCGAACACCTGGACGTCCTGATCGTCGGCGCCGGGATTTCCGGCATCGGCGCCGGGCATTATCTGACGACCGGACTGCCGGACAAGAGCTTCGCGATCCTGGAGGCGCGCGCCGGTCTCGGCGGTACCTGGGACCTGTTCCGCTACCCCGGCATCCGGTCGGACTCCGATCTGCACACCTTCGGCTACGAGTTCAAGCCCTGGCGGGACGCGGAGTCGATAGCCGACGCGCCGCGCATCCTCGCCTATCTGCGCGAGACCGTGCGCGAGAACCGCCTGGAGTCCCGCATCCGCTACCACCACAAGGTGCTGGGCGCCTCCTGGTCGAGCGAACGGGCGCGCTGGACGGTCGAGATCGAGCGCACCGACACCGGCGAGCGCACGACGCTGACCTGCGGCTGGTTCTTCTGCGCAATGGGCTACTACCGTTACGACGCCGGGTTCACCCCGCACTTCGAGGGGCGGGAACGTTTCCGCGGGCGGGTCGTGCACCCGCAAGCGTGGCCCGAGGACCTGGACTACGCCGGCAAGCGGGTCGTGGTGATCGGCAGCGGCGCCACGGCGGTCACCCTCGTACCGTCCATGGCCCGCACCGCCGCACGGGTCACGATGGTCCAGCGCACCCCGTCGTACATCATGCCGGTGCCCCGCGAGGACCCCATCGCCAACGCACTGCGCAGACTCCTCGGCGACCGGCGCGGCTACGCGCTCGCCCGGCGCAAGAACATCGCCCGGCAGAGCGCCGTCTGGTCCTTCTGCCGGCGGCACCCGAAGGCGGCGCGCCGGATCATCCGCTGGGTCAACGCCCGGAAACTGCCCGCGGGCTACCCTGTCGACGAGCACTTCAACCCGCCGTACGACCCCTGGGACCAGCGGCTGTGCGCGGTCCCGGACGGAGACCTCTTCCAGGCCATCAGGAACGGCAGCGCCTCGATCGTGACCGACCGGATCAGCACCTTCACCGAGAGGGGCGTCCTGCTGCGGTCGGGCCGCGAACTGGAGGCCGACATCATCGTCACCGCCACCGGTCTGAACGTACAGGCGCTCGGCGGCATCCCGATGACCGTCGACGGCACCGCGGTCCACCTGCCCGACACCATCGCGTACAAGGGCATGATGCTCTCCGGCGTCCCCAACCTCGCCTACGCCATCGGCTACACCAACTCCTCCTGGACCCTGAAGGTCGGCCTGCTCTGCGAGCACTTCTGCCGCCTGCTGGCCCACATGAGCACGCACGGCTACGACAGCTGCCGCCCCGAACCCGCCGACCCCGCCATGCCGACCCGGCCGTTCCTCGACTTCGGCGCAGGCTACATCCAGCGCGCCGTCGACCAGCTGCCCCGGCAGGGCGACCGCATGCCCTGGCTGACCTCCACCGGCTACCGCGACGACGTCAGACTGCTGCGGTCCGACAGCGTCACCGACCCCGAACTGCGCTTCAGCCGGGTCGGCGCCGGCGAACGCCGGGCGGTGGCCCGGTGAACGACACCGAGGACCGCTTCCTCACCACCCCGGCGGGCCTGCGCCTGTGCCACCGCGCCGACGGACCCGCCGGCGGCGTGCCGCTGCTGCTGATCGCCGGGCTCGGCCTCGACCTCGCCTCCTGGCCACGGCCGATGGTGGACGCCTTCACCGGCGGCGGCTTCCGGGTGATCCGCCCGGACAACCGCGACACCGGCCGCTCCGACCGCGTCCAGGCCCCGCCGCCGGGCCTGCTGCGCCAGGCGCTGGCCCGGCCGCGCCCGGACGCCTACGACCTCGCCGACATGGCCGAGGACATCCGTCACCTCCTCGACCACCTCGGCGTCGAACGGGCCCACCTGGTCGGCATGTCGATGGGCGGCGTGATCGCGCAGACCCTCGCGGCCCGGCACCCGCACCGGGTCGCCACCCTGACCTCCATCTTCTCCACCACCGGCAGCCGGAAGGTCGGCCAACCCGCGCTCTCCACCCTGATCCGCATGGCCAAGCGCCCCGCCAGGACCCCCGAGGAAGCGGTGACCCGGCACCTGGCGCTGCTCGCCCACATCGGCTCCCGCGTCTTCCCGCCCGACGAGGCACGCGAGCGGGCCTGGGCCGGCGCGGTGTGGCAGCGCGGCCGGGACCAGCGGGCCCACCAGGGCGTCGCCCGCCAGATCGGCGCCATCCAGGCATCCGGCGACCGCACCGCCGAACTGCGCCGGATCACCGCCCCCACCGTGGTCGTCCACGGCACCAGGGACCCCATGGTGCACTCGAGCGGCGGCCGCGCCGCCGCCGCCATCCCCGGCGCCCGGCACGTGGAGATCACCGGCATGGGCCACCACCTCGCCCCCGGAGTCCTCGACCGGCTCGTCGCCCTGACCACCGACCTCGCCCGCGCCCACGGCGCCGCCGTCACCCGCACCCGGACCGAGGAGCCCGCATGAGTGCCGTCACCGGCGCCGGCTCCGGCATCGGCCGCGCGATCGCGGCCGAACTCGCCCGCCGCGGCGCGCGGCTCGCCCTCAGCGACATCGACGGCACCGGGCTCGCCGAGACCGCCGCCCAGGCCGAGTGCCTCGGCGCCGAGGTGCACACCGCGCGGCTCGACGTCGGCGACCGCCCGGCGGTGGAGCGTTACGCCACCACCGTCGCCGAGCACTTCGGGGTGGTGCACCAGGTGTACAACAACGCCGGAATCGGCGGAGGCGGCGGCACCGTCCTCGAAACCGACTGGAGCGTCTACGACCGTACGATCGCCGTCGACCTCTTCGGGGTGGTGCACGGCACCAAGGCGTTCCTGCCCACCTGATCGCCTCGGGCGACGGACACGTCGTCAACGTCTCCAGCCTCAACGGGATCATGGCGCAACCCACGCTCAGCGCTTACTGCGCCGCCAAGTTCGGGGTGCGGGGCTTCACCGAGACGCTGCGCACCGAGATGCTCGCCGGACGGCACCCCGTGCGGGTCAGCGTCGTCCACCCCGGCGGTGTCCGGACCAACATCGCCACCGCTGCCCTCGACGCGGCCCGCGGCCAGGGCATCGAGATCCCCGCCCGGCAGCTCGCCCGCGCCCGCGTCTACAACGACAAGCTCCTGAAGATGCCCGCCGGGCAGGCCGCCGCGATCATCGTGGACGGCGTGGAGGCCGGCCGCCCGCGCATCATGGTGGGCCGCGACGCCCGCCTCGCTGACCTCGTCGTCCGGGCCTTCCCGCGTCTGTCACCGAAACTGACCGTGCTGTTCGAACGCCGGATCTTCGGCAAGGTGTGAGGGCGGGCAGGTGTGGCCGGCGTGGCCCGTGGTGGTCGTCACGGCGAGCAGGGAGGTGAGGACGGCCTCCTCGACGGCGTCCAGCACCGCCTGGAACAGCGGGCTCAGGGCGGCGTCCGGGCGGGTGGTGAAGGCGAGGGCGTAGTCGCCGCTGCCGTGGCTGTACGCGGCGCCGGTCCGGGCCGGCGTGAACACGGCGCGGCGCGCGACGCGGGTGAGCCGACGGGCGTCGAGCGGGGCATCGGTGGCGAAGACGGTCACGCAGGAGCCGTTCTCCGTGGCCGGTCCCGGTCCGCCGGTCAGCCCGAGAGCGCGTAGGGTGAGAGCGCGGCCCAGCTCCCGCAGCGTGCCGCCGAAGTTCGCCTGCACCAGCGCCCCGACCGTGTACGGCCGCCCGTCCAGGTCCGTCGTACGGGAGGACGTGCCGATGCCCGCCTTGAACCCCAGGGCGCCGGTCCCGGTGCCCGCGCCGGCACAGCCCTCGGCCACCGGACCGCCGGACGCCGCCGCCAGCGCGGCCCGCACATGCTCCGCGCGCACCGGGCGGGCGCGGATGCCGGACAGGTAACCGTCGTCGCACTCGCCGACGACCGGGTTGAGGCTGCGCACCTCCCCGCAGCCGGGCTGTTCCAGCATCCAGCCGACGAGGGCGTCGGCGACCCGGGACGCCGACCGTTGCCGGTGAACACCCCGGCGGGCAGCGGCGCGCGGGGCCGACGGCGTCCGGCACCACGGTGGTCACCCCGCTGTGCACGTCCGGGGGCGGCGTACGGTGGCGTGCCCGACCCGGACACCCGGCACGTCGGTGATCGCGTCGAGCGGTCCGGGCGCGAACTCCCCGATGACGATGCCCAGTTCACGGGCCCGGACCCGCCGCCCCGCACGGGAGTGTTCCGTGGGTTCCAAGGACCGGACGGTACCGCCGCGGGGCAGGGGCGACGGCACCCCCGTAGCCGCCGCCCCGCGGCATGATCGTGCTATGGACGGACACGCACTGTCAACGATCGTTTTCGGCTAGTCATTCGATCGTTGAATCCCCACGTCAGCGCTCGTTGCCCCAGCGAGGACCGCCGAGACCTCCGCCGTCGCGATGCTGACCCTGCGGCTGTAGCGTTGCAAAGCAAGTGGCGCGGTGTGGCGGCGCCAAGGCGGACCTGCCCAAGGTCAAGCGCGGGCCGGGCCCGCTAGGGTCGAGAACATGACGACCCTCGCCGGCACCGCCTTCGACTCGCTCCGTCTCGACGCCGTGCGCGACCAAGAGGAACTGCGCCGGGCCTACCCGCGTCCCAGTGACACGTCCGTGCGCAAGCAGATGACCGAACTCACCGAGCAGACACGGCGGTTGATCGGCTGCTCCTCGCTGGTCTTCATTGCCAGCGCGGACGCCGGGGGCAACTGCGACGTCTCCCCGCGCGGCGGCCCCGCCGGGTTCGTCACCGTTCTGGACGCGCGGACGGTGGCGATCCCGGACGCCACCGGCAACAAGCGTCTGGACACCCTGAAGAACGTCATCGCCACCGGACGGGCCGGGCTGCTGTTCGTCATACCGGGACGCACCACGACGCTCAGGGCGAACGGCCGCGCCTGCGTCTCCACCCGCCCGGAGCTGCTGTCGCGGCTGACCGCGGTGGGCAAGCCGCCGGCCAGCGCGCTGGTGGTGGGGATCGAGGAGGTCTACCCGCACTGCCCCAAGTCGCTGCTGCGCAGCGGGGCCTGGAAGCCGGAGCAGTGGCTCCCGGCGGACGCCCAGCCGACCTCGGCCGAGGTGACGCTGGCCCAGCTGCGCATGCCGGAGCTGACGATCGCCGACATCGAGCGGGCGGAGGCGGACTCACTGAAGTACCGGTACGAGTAGGATCCGGGCCGCGCGCCGGGGCCCACGGGCCGACTCGACCGGCTCGTCAGGTCACGTCCCGCACGACGCATGACCGGGGCGGGGCGGCGCAGGGCACCGCCATCGCGGAAGGAGAGGGCAGAGGATGGCAGACGATCAGATCGGGGCGCCGGACAGCACCGCGGTGCGCACCGCGCTCTGGCGGGCGATGCACCTCCAGGTGGACCCGCCGCCGCACGTACTCGAGGACGACATCGGGCTGCGGCTCGCGGCCCCGGACGACGGCTGGCGTGAGCGGCCGGACATGGACCCGGTCGGCACCAGGGCGTTCCGGGCGGCCATGGTCTCCCGCGCCCGCTTCATCGAGGACCTGGTCGCCGAGCAGGCCGGCCTCGGTGTCACCCAGTACGTCATCCTGGGCGCCGGCCTGGACACCTTCGCCCAGCGCAATCCCGAACTCGCGTCCCGGCTGCGGATCTTCGAGGTCGACCGGCCCGGCCCGCAGGCATGGAAACGCCACCGGCTGGTGCGGCTCGGCTACGGCGTCCCCGACTGGCTGCACCTCGTGCCGGTCGACTTCGAGGCCGACGAGTCCTGGTGGGAGCGGCTGATTGGCGCCGGGTTCGACACCGGCCGGCCGGCGGTCGTCGTCTCCACCGGCGTCAGCATGTACCTCACCAAGGACGCCACAGCGGCCACCTTGCGCCAGATCGCCGCGCTCGCGCCAGGTTCGACGCTCGCCATGAGCTTCCTGCTCCCGGCCGACCTCCTCGACGCCGCGGACCGGCCCGGCCTGCGCGCGAGCGAGAACGGCGCACGGTCATCCGGGACCCCCTTCATCAGCTTCTACACGCCCCAGGAGATGCTGGCCCTGGCCCGCGAGGCCGGACTCGCGGACCCGCGGCACATCTCGGGAACCGCGCTCGGCGACCGCTACTTCGCCGACCGCGCCGACGGACTGCGCCCATCGAGCGGCGAGGACCTGCTGCTGGCCACGGTCAGCGCGTCGGGGTCTCGCTGACCGACAGACCGACAGACCGACAGACCGACAGACCCGCAGGCTGACAGGCCGGCGACCGGAAAATCGACAGATCGACAGACCGACGAGTGCGACATCCCCGTCGCCGCCCGCCCGGTCGGCCATGGCGCCGATGAGCCGCGCGTCGCCGGTCGGCGCCGCCGTGGACCGCGTGCGCCCGGTCGCCGCGCGCAGCGGGACGGGCGCGAGGGTCGTCCCGGCGGAGAGGGCAGGATTCGAACCTGCGTGGACCCCTGGGGGTCCGACCTTGAGACGAGCTCAGTTGGTCCCCGATCAGCCGCTCCGGGCACCTCTCCTCGTTCCCGGCTTCGGGGCGGGGCCCCTCGCCGTTCACAGGGAAGAGATTCGCAGGCGGCGCTGACGGGCGGCTGACGGCACCCTGATGGGGTCTCTACTCCGTCCGGGTTCCAGCCAGTTGATATGTGTATCGGCCACGAGTGTCACAGGAATGTCTCAGGAAGAGGTGCCCGGCAACCGGGGCGGCGGGGCTCCTGTCTGGATAGTCGCAAGGCCCGCTCACCGGGAGCGGGTCTGGTCCCGAGGGGGAATTCGATGCGCGTCCAGAAGATCTCGATGCTCGCTGTCGCCGGTGTGGCTCTCGGCCTGTCGCTCACGGCCTGCGGCGGGAGCGGCTCCGACAGCGCCGCGCCCTCCTCGTCCGCGCCCTCCTCGTCCGCCTCGTCCACCGCCACGCCGTCCGGCTCCGCGGCCTCCGCCACCAAGGGCGGCCAGGGCTCGGCCCACACCACGTCGGCAGGCACCGCGAAGAAGTCCGGTGTCAGCTGCACCAACCAGATCGACTACGCCGGTGACCCGCGGTCGAACGCGGAGATCAACAGCATCGGCGAGAAGACGGGTCACTGCCCGGTGCCGGAGAAGGGCACCAAGCCCTCGGGGACTCCGAAGAAGCCCGGTGTCAGCTGCACCAACCAGATCGACTACGCGGGTGACCCGCGGTCGAACGCGGAGATCAACTCCATCGGCGAGAAGACCGGTTACTGCCCGGTGCCGGAGAAGGGCACCAAGCCCTCGGGGACTCCGAAGAAGCCCGGTGTCAGCTGCACCAACCAGATCAACTACGCGGGCGACCCCCGGTCCAACGCCGAGATCAACTCCATCGGCGAGGAGACGGGCTACTGCCCGCCGGTCCAGCACTGAGTTCCGCCCGGCTCCGAGCCGGGGCAGGACCCGTACGAGCATGACCGCCGCCCGGCCGGGCGGCGGTCTTCGTCGTTTCCGGGCACGGCGCCGGTGCCGCCGTCAATTCCGCTTGACCGGGTCCCTGGTTCAGGTGCTTGCGTGAGCTCCTGCGCTTATCCGGTGTTCCGGCAGAAAATAATCAACTCAACGACACCACCGAACTGGAGCAATACATGCGCCGTACCCGGATCGCCCTGCTCGCCGCACCCAGTGCCCCGCCCGCGGCAAGCGCCTCCGCCGGCACCGCCGTCGCGGCGGACGAGGGTGATGCCGTGGCGCACAGGACGCGACCGGCGCCAGACCTGACCGCGCGCCGCCCCGGCCACCGCATCCGCCCCGCGCTCGGCTGCGGCTCGCGCACCGCGCTCGGCTGCGGCGTTTCCGCCTGAGCCCCGGCCGCCCCCTTTCGCTTCACACCCGCGTCCACCCGCTTCCACACCTTGGAGAACCTGCACACATGCCCGCCGAACTCGTCGTCATGGGGCTGGGGCACGTCGGGCTGCCGCTCTCCCGAGCCGCGGTCTGCGCCGGCCTGGCGACCGCGGGGTACGACGTCTCCCGCCCGGTGGTGACCGGCCTGGCCGAAGGCCGCTCGCACGTCGGCGGGGTCGGCGACGCCGATGTCGCGGCCATGCTGGGCGCGGGCTTCCACGCCACCGACGACCCCGCGGTCCTGGACGGCGCGCAGACCGTGGTGATCTGTGTGCCCACCGGACTCACGGACAAGGGCCTGCCCGACCTGTCCGCCGTCGAGGACGCGGCCGAAGCCGTCGCCGCCCGGCTGAGCCCCGGCACGCTGGTCGTCCTGGAGTCCACCAGCTATCCGGGCACCACCGAGGACGTCGTACGCCCCTTATTGGAGCGCGGCAGCGGACTGCGGGCCGGCGAGGACTTCCACCTGGCGTACTCCCCGCAGCGCATCGACCCCGGCAACCCGATCTGGGACGTCCGCAACACCCCCAAGGTCGTGAGCGGGTACACCGCGCTGTGCGCCAAGTACGCCGTGGCGTTCTACTCCCGCTTCGTGGACCAGCTCGTCGTCGCCCGCGGCACCCGCGAGGCGGAGATGGCCAAGCTCCTGGAGAACACCTACCGCTACGTCAACATCGCCTTGGTCGACGAGGTGGCCCTGTTCTGCCATGAAGCGGGCATCGACATCTGGGACGTACTGCACTGCGCCGCGTCGAAACCTTTCGGCTTCGCGCCGTTCAGCCCCGGACCCGGCGTCGGCGGCCACTGCATCCCCGTCGACCCCCGCTACCTGGCCGCCCGCGCGGAGTCCCAGGGCTTCGCCTTCCGCACCCTGGCAGCCGCCCAGGACGTCCTGAGCCGGATGCCGGACCATGTCGTGGACCGCGCCCTGACCCTTCTCACCGAAACCGTCGGGCACCCCGTGGGCGCACGGGCCCTGCTGCTCGGCGTCACCTACAAACCCGACGTGGCGGACACCCGCGAGACACCGGCCCGCCAGGTCGCCGCGGGACTGCTCGCCGCCGGCGTCGAGGTGTCGTACCACGACCCGTACGTCCCCGAGTTCACCGTCGGCGGGGCCGCGCTGCCCCGCACCGAGGACCTGCGGGACGCCCTGGACCGGGCCGATGTGGCCATCCTGCTCCAGGACCACGCCTGCTACGCGCGTCAGACGCTGGGCCAGGCCCGCTGTGCCCTGCTGGACACCCGCGGCAAGGCCGTGGGCAGCAGAGTCACCCTTCTCTGACTCCCCTGGACTTCCCCCTCCCGCCGGCCTCGCCCGGCGCATCACCGGCCGGTCCGGAACCGGCCCCCCAGAGCCCGCGCACCGGCACCGCCGTGCGTGGATGCGGCCCTGCCCAAGTGCCGCAGTTCAGCACCGCCGTAACACCCATCGGAAACAAGGAGAATCAACATGAGCACCGCTGCCGCCAACGAGCGACTGGTCAAGCGTTTCGACAAGTGGGACACCGACGGCAACGGGGTCCTCGACGCCGCCGACTTCCAGAGCGAGGCCGCGCGCATCGCCCAGAACCTGGGCAAGGACGCCGACTCCCCGGAGGTGCAGGAACTCCACGCCGCCTTCACCGGGCTGTACGAGTACCTCGCCGACAAGGCCGGTGTCGGGGCCCGTGGCACCATCAGCCGCGAGCAGTTCCTCGACGCCACCGGGGAGATGCTGTTCAAGGAGGGCGAGGCCAGCTTCAACCGTGTCCTGTCGCCCATCGTGAAGGCGCTCATCCGCCTGTGCGACGAGGACCACGACGGCCAGATCGACGCCCGCGAGTTCCAGTCCTGGCTGTCCGGTGTCGGCGTGCCGCTGTCCGAGGCCGGCCTGGCGTTCCAGAAGGTCGACAAGAACGGCGACGGACGGCTGTCCGAGGACGAACTCCTGGAGGTCGTACGCGACTTCCACTTCGGCCGCCTCGAGGTCGAGCTGCTCGGCTGACCCGGCCGGACCGACTCCGCTCCGGTGACACGGGGTGGCGCCGCCGGGCTCAGCGGCCGGCGCCACCCCGTGGGCGGCAACACCGGTGAGGAGGCGAAGGCCGGACCGGTCACACGTGGGCCCCTGAACCCGACCTCGGGTCCAGGGGCCCACGCACGCGGTCAGACGGCCTGTGTGAAGGTGACGGCCAGCTCCGGCCGCAGTCCCAGGTCCCGGCCGCTGACCGGGCGCTCGGCATGGATCAGGATGTTGTAGTGGTTCGGCAGATGGCAGGCGTCGAACCCGAGCACCGTGCCGACCACCGTGTCCCCGACACGCACCAGGTCGCCCCGGTCGATCACCCCGCCGCACGCCAGCTCGGCGAAGCCCAGGAAGCCCACCCGGTCGATCCGGGCGCCGGGGCGCGGCTCCCACTGGTCGGTGGTCACCAGCTCGTGCACCTCACCACGGCGCACACAGCGCGCCGCGTGCTCCTCCACCCGCATGCCCCGGTCCGTGCGCTGGTGCACCAGCACCTTGACCAGGGTGCCGCGCACCACCCGCTTCGGGCCGTCCTCCGCGGGGTTCACCGGCCCGCCTCCGCCACCGGGGCCGCGGGCCGGGCGCAGCCGTAGGCGGCCTCCACCAACTCCAGCGCGGGCAGCCCCCCGTGCGCCCCCGGACCGGCGTCATCGCGCCCGTCCACGAGCGCCGCGAACTCGCCGAGGATCGCCTCGTACTCATGCCACAGCGACCCCTTGAAGGCGGTGTGCCCGTCGAGCATGTCGGCGGCAAGGACCTCCCCGCCGGCCAACTCCACCTCCACGTCCTTGAGTTCACCGGGGTACGACCAGTCCAGCTCGACCTCGGCCGTCGCGCCGGTACGGCCGCGCAGGCCGATCGCCGCCCGGCGGTCGACGCCCCGGCCGTCGCGTTCGAGCACGCACCCGGTGACGGTGAGGTCGCCGAGCAGCAGCCGGACCACGTCAAGAGCGTTGGGTCCGTTGTCGGCCAGACAGCCCCCGCCGCAGCGACCGGGGTCCAAGTACCAGTCCTCGCCGCCGAGATGCTCCTCGATGCGCTCCAGGTACCGCACCCGGACCGAGCGCACCTGCCGGCCCGCGATCCGGCGGGACAGGTCGCGGACGGCCGTGTTGTAGCGCCGGTGGAACGCCGTCATCAGCGGGACCCCGGCGCGGCGTGCCAAATCCACCAGGACCCGCCCCTCGGCCGCGGTCAGGGCCAGCGGCTTCTCCACGCACACCGGAACACCGGCGTCGAGCGCGTCCCGGCACACGGGCAGATGGACGTCGTTGGGTACAGCCACGACCAGCGCGTCCGGCCGGGCCCCGGCCAGCAGCGTGTGATGGTCGCGGAACCGGGCCGCCGGGCCGGAATACCGCTCCAGCGTCTGTGCGCGGGCGTCGCACACCGCGGCCAGCTCCCACTCGGGGAGCCGTTCGGCGGCGGCCAGGTAGTAGGGGGAGATGGCGCCGAGACCGATCACACCGAGACGCAGGGGACGGTTCACGAGCGGCCTCCGAGCAGACCGAGGCCGGCCAGTTCGTCGTACAGGTGCGGCGGCAGCGGGATGCCGTCGCGGCGCCGTTCGGCCGCGCGTTCCGCCTCCCACCAGCCCGGATAGCGCACCGGTTCGCCCGCGCGCACCGGCGGGCAGTCGGTGAGCGCGCCGAACAGGGACCGGGTCGCGCCCGCCACGTCCGCGCCGGGGCGCAGCACCTGCGGGGCGATGGCGAGCAGGAAGAAGCCGATGTCGTCGTCGCTGCCGTGCGGTCGGCCGTCCCCCTCCAGCGCCGCGGGGGCGGGTCCCACGGCCGCGCCGGAGACCACGGCGGCCAGCAGCTCCACGGCGATGCCGAGTCCGAAGCCCTTGTGGACACCGGCCCCGGCGCTCCCGCCGAGCCAGCGCAGGAAGGCCTCGCCGCGGTCGAAGGCGGCCGGGTCGGTCACCGGCTCGCCCGCCGCGTCCTCCAGCCACTCCGCGGGCACCGGCTCACCGCGCCGGGCGGCGACGCGGACCTTTCCGGTGGGCGCGACCGTGGTGCTCATGTCCAGCAGGAACGGATGCCCGTCGAGGGCGGGCGCGGCCACGCTGAGCGGGTTGGTGCCGAGCATCGCGACGGCGCCGCCCGGCGGCCGGGCGATGCGTTGACCACCGCAGTTGCTCGCGACCACGCCGATCATCCCTGCGTGCGCGGCGCGGGCGGCGTGGAACCCGGCGCACCCGAAGTGGGTCGCGCCGCGGACCGACACCAGGCCGATTCCGTGCCGCGCGGCGCGGGCCACGGCGTCGTCCATGGACTCGGCCGCGGCCCACAGGCCGAGCGCCCTGTGCGCGTCGACGACCGCGCAGGCGCCCAGGTCGGTGAGCGTCTCCGGTTCTGCCTTCGGATCGCAGCGGCCGGAGGCGAGCAGCGGCAGGTAGAGGCGGCCGAGGTTGAACACACCGTGGGAGTCGAGCCCGGTCAGGTCGCCGTGGAGAAGCGCGTCCGCGGCGAGGCGGGCCCGCGCGGCGAGGATGCCGTGCCCGGCGAACAGGGCGGTGAGCGCGGTGTGCAGCTCGGCGTGGTCGACCAGGACAGGGGTGCGCTCGGCCGCCGCTCGGTGGGCGGGGGGTGCCGTCATCCGGATTCCTTAGGGGATGGGGGATGGTTCTGTAGGGGTGGGCGGTTCGCTACCGGGCGGTTCGCTCTCGGGTGGTTCTCCGCGGCTCGGGACGCCCCGCCGGCGGTCGTTCCCCGTCCGCGAAGGACGTGACGAGCCGGTGGATCACGCGGGCGAAGTCCTCCAGATCGGCGAGGTCCACGAACTCGCCGGGCGCGTGGGCGCGGTTGGCGGCCAGCGAGCCGGGGCCCAGTACGGCGGTGAACGCGTCCGCCAGGCCCGCGGCCCAGACGGCGTCGCAGGTGAAGCCGGGGTCGTCGGTCGCCGGCCGGGCTCCGGCACCGGCCAGCAGCGCCTCGGCCCACGGGTCCCGGTTGTCCAGCGCGGGCAGCCCCTGCTTGTCCCAGCCGAGCCGGGTGACGCGGCCCGCGTCCCGCGCGGTACGGGCGAATTCCCTCACGGAGCCGAACAGTTCGGCGAACCGGTCGAGGCCGTCGGTGAGCTGCCGGGTGACCGCCGCCTTCAGCCGGTCGCCGTCGGCGGTGGTGCGGTACGACAGGTTCAGCAGCAGCGTGCCGGTGCCGTGGACCCGGTTGTGGGTGTGGCCGGTGTGCAGTCCGGCGACGCAGACCCGGCCACCGGGCACGGTCCCGTCCAGGCGGGCGGCGAGATGCTGGGCGAGGAAGCCGAGCAGCACACTCGCGTTGTGCCCGGCGTCCGGGTGGTCGTCCACCGCGTCCTCGCCCGCCACCGTGATCCGGGCGGTCATGGCGGCCGTCGCCCGGGGCAGCGCGCGCAGCCCGGTCGGCTCGCAGAACACGTTGAGCCGCCCGTGGTACCCGGCCTCCATCAGCGGGCGGGTGCCGTAGGTGCCCAGGGCGCCGCCCTCCTCCCCGGCGACGGCCTGCACCAGCACGGTGACGTCCCGTCCGACGGCCGGATGCGCGGCGGCGGCCGCGAGCCCGGCGAGCAGGGCGACCGCGGGCCCCTTGGCGTCGACCGCGCCCCGCCCGGTGAACCGGGCGCCGTCGAAGACCGGCGGGGTGTGACCGGCGACGGTGTCCAGGTGCACGTTGAACATCACCGTGTCCGCGCGGGCGCGTTCGGGCCCCAGGCGCAGCAGCAGACTGGGCTGACCGGCGAGGAAGCGCGGATCGCGGGCGGCGGCGCGCACCGTGGCCGGTACGCCGGGCCGGTCCAGGCAGCCCGCGGGCGGCGCGGCCAGCCGTACCGTGCGGAACCCGGCTCCGGCGGCGGCCGTCGCGTACCGCTCCAGGAGCTGCGGCAGCCGGGACGGCGGGTCGTCCGGTCCGGCCTCCAGCGGGTTGACGCTCGGCAGGCGCAGCAAGTCGAGAAGGAGCGCGCGATACCGGTCGGTGAACACGGCGCTCACGCCGGGCCGTCCGGGAGCTTGTCCAACAGCGTGACCAGTGCCTGCCCGGCCCGCACGAAGAGGTCGGCGGCGTCCGCGCCGGCCCGGACCAGCCCCTCGTGGGGCCGCACGGCGAGGTGCGGTTCGAGGGAGAGCGCCCCGCGGTAGCCGTGGGCGGCCAGGATCCGCAGGCACTCGGCCACCTGGGCGGCGCCCTCGCCGGGCAGCGTGTAGGCGGTGGAGCCGTCCGGCAGGCGCACGGCGTCCTTGATGTGCACGTGGGCGACGTACGGCGCGAGTTCCCGCAGCATGGCCGGGGCGTCGTACCCGTAGGGGACGCCGTTGCCGATGTCGAACAGCAGGCGCAGGGCGGGGCTGTCGACGGCGCGCAGCAGGCGCTGCGCGCGGTCGGCCCGGTCCCCGGCCCAGCCCGCGCAGTTCTCGTGCACCAGCACCAGGCCGGCGCGCGCGGCCCGGTCCGTGAGGACGGCGATGCGGGCCAGCGCGCGGTCGGCCCATTCCCGCTCCGGCAGGCCGTCGTTCGGGTACGACATGATCCGCACCAGCCGGCAGCCGAGGGCGGCGCACCGCTCGGCGAGCACGTCCAGCTCGGCGAGGTCCGGGCCGGTGCCGCCGGTGACCGGACGCGACCAGTTCCCGATCCGGGACGCCACGGCGACCACGCTGACGCCGTCGTCCGCGAGGCGCCGGGCGAGCGCCCCGAAGGCGGCGGGGGAGAGATCGGCGAGCGCGGTGCCGTCGACGTTGCGCAGCTCGACGGCGCTCCAGCCCAGGCGTCGCAGGGCGGCCAGTTGACCGTCCGCGCCGGGCGCGGCCTCGTCCCCGATGCCGGCCAGCGGCCCGAAGCGGGGAGCGGTGACGGGTCGCGAGCTCATGTCAGCGGCTCTCCGCAGGCGTCTGAGGAACCCTGGGGGGTGGTACGACGGCACAGCGCTCGCGCGCCGCGCACAGCAGCCGGGCCGTCGCGCACGCGAGCGGGAAGTTCAGGGCACCGGCCGTCCCGGTGGCGAAGCCCCGGTAGGCGTCCTCCAGGAAGCCGGTCAGGGCGTCGTCGCGGAAGACGTGGTGCGCGGGCCCGGTGTCCGGCCCTTCGACGACCAGTTGGGCGTGGTCGTCGTCCTCGCTCAGCGGGAAGTGCGCCGTGGCCGTACCCCCCTCGAACGCGCAGACGACGCTGCGCTGCCGGACCGCCGCGCCGAGGTCCGAGCGCAGCAGGGTGGTCACGCCCGACCGGTGCTCCAGCTCGACATGGGCGCCGCCGAGGCGGGGCAGTACGCGGTCCTCGCAGCGCAACTCCCAGCAGCCCGCCGCCCGCAGCTCGGCCGGACCGGCCAGGTCCAGGGCGAGCGCCAGGGAATGGGGGAGCTCCACGTCCAGCGCGGTGGGGTGCCCGTCGGTGGTCAGAGACCGCAGGAAACGGGGCTTGTGCTGGTCCACGGTGATACGGCGCAGCGGGCCGAGCGTCTCCTCGCGGACCAGCCGGCGCAGCCGGGCGGCGAGCCGGGAGCCGGTCCAGTGCGCTACGACGACCATGTCCAGCCCCGCCCGTTCGCGGAGCCCTACCAGGGCGTCGAGTTCGGCCGCTGAGGCGGCGAGGGGTTTCTCCACGATCAGCCGGCGCACCCCGTAATCGGCGAGCCGCGCGATCACGTCGTACCGCTGCCGGGGCGGAGTGCACACATGGGCCACCGTCGCGGCGGGCTCCACCCCGGCCAGGGCCTCCTCCAGGCTGCCGAAAGCCGTGAGTTCACCGGCCGCGCCCGCCCGGGCTCCGGCGCGCGGGTCGCAGCCGATCACGGGCAGGGCGACCAGGGGCGCACCCGTGGCCGCGGTGCGCCGGGCCAGCCGGGCGAGGGTCTTCAGATGCAGCCCGGATCCGGAGCGGCCGAGCCCGACCACGAGGGGCTGGAGCACGGAGCCTCCTGGGAAAAGGAAAAAAGGGGAAGGAGAACCGGGGGGCGCGCGAACGCCGGTCGCGGTTCGCCGCACGGCGCGCACAACCCCGGTGCGCCGCCCGACTATTGCCGCCCGGCGCGGATAGGGTCAAGCGATCCGGAACGCCGTTACCCACAAAGTGTGAAGATGATCCTTTCCTTTCTCCGCCTGCGGAACGATCCGACTAACGTGGCCGTTCCACAGAAACGACGGGACGGGTGAGAGTTTGCCTTCCAGTGGACAGCTCCGGGCGCCGGCCGGGGGTGCGGAACCGACCCCCGAGGGAACGGCCGAATCGATTCCCTTCTTCTCCCAGGCCGCGACTTTCGAACAATTGTGGCCGTCCATCGAAAAGGCGTTGGACGACGTTTTCGACAGCGGAAAATTCAGCCATGGAAAACAGGTCGGACAACTGGAGACGGCCCTCGCGCGGTACACCGGCGCCCGGCATGTGATCGGCGTCAACAGCGGTACGGACGCCCTGGTGTTGCTGCTGCGCGCCTGCGGACTGCGCCCCGGCGACGGGGTGCTGGTGCCGGCGTACTCCTTCTTCGCCACCGCCTCTGCGGTCGTACTCGCGGGCGGGCGCCCGCAGTTCGTGGACATCGACCCGATGACCTACGCGATGCACCCCGAGGCGCTCGACGCCGCCGTCACCCCCCGCAGCCGGTTCGTGATGCCGGTCCACCTGTTCCACACCATGGCCGACATGGCGGCCGTCTCCGCCGTCGCCCGGCGGCACGGCCTCACCGTCGTCGAGGACAGTGCCGAGGCGATCGGCATGCGCCGCCGGGGAATCCACGCGGGCCTGCACGGCAGGGGCGGCGTCCTGTCCTTCTTCCCCTCGAAGACGCTCGGCGCGATCGGCGACGCCGGAGCGGTCCTCACCGACGACCCGCAGATCGCGGACACCGTCGCGGCCCTGCGCCACCACGGCAGGGGCGGTCGTACGCTGAACGACTTCCCGGCCATCTCCACCGAGAGCGCGCTGCCGGGCGCCAACAGCAAGATGGACGACATCCAGGCGGCCGTGCTGCTCGCCAAACTCCCGCTCCTGGAAGACCACATCGCGCGCCGCGCCGACCTGGCCGCCGCCTACACCGCCCGGCTGCGGGACCTGCCCGGCGTCCTCCGCCTGCCGCGGGCCACCGCCGAGACGCCCGGCGACCGCGATGTGCACTACGTCTACCTGATCGAGACCGAGCACCGCGACGCCCTGGTCGACCACCTCGCCGGCCAGGGCATCGGCACGGAGGTCTACTACCCGCTGCCGCTGCCCCACCAGCCCGTCTTCGGTCACCTGGGGCACCGGCCCGGCGAGTTCCCGCACGCGGAGGCCGCCGCCCGCCGGGCCGTGGCCCTGCCCTTCCACCCCGATCTGCGCCCCGGCGAACTGGACCGCGTCTGCGACACCGTCGGCGCCTTCCTCGCCACGACGAGGACCACCGCATGACCACCACGCCCGCCACCACCGTCCCCTTTTTCCCGCCCGACCTCTTCGAGGCCGGCCGCGCCGAACTGATCGCCCTGGTCCGCGAGGTGGGCCTCGATCCGGAGCAACGCTTCATCCTGGGCGTGCGCACCACCGCCTTCGAGGAACTGCTGCGTGCCGACCTCGGCGCCGCCGACGTGGTGGCCTGCTCCAGCGGCACCTCCGCGCTGTCCCTGGTGCTGCGCGCCATGGACATCGGCCCCGGCGACGAGGTGATCGTCCCCGCCTTCGGCTGCGCGCCGCTCGCCTCCTCGGTCGTCGCCGTCGGCGCCGTCCCGGTCTTCGCCGACATCCGCCCCGACACCATGACCATGGACCCGGACGACGCCGAACGCCGCGTCACCGTGCGGACCAGGGCCGTGATGCCCGCCCACATGTTCTCCGTGATGGCCGACATGCCCCGCTTCGCCGAACTGGCCCGGCGGCACGGACTGCGCCTGCTGGAGGACTCGGCGGTCGCCCAGGGCGGCGTCCTGCGCGGAGTGCCGGCCGGGCTGTGGGGCGAGGCGGGCGTCTACTCCTTCGTCCAGGTCAAGGCGGGCGGGATGCCCGGCGAGGGCGGTGTGGTGATCACCCGTGACCCGGCGCTCGGCGAGCGGGTGCGGATGCTGCGCAACCACGGCCAGCGTCCCGGACAGCGGTTCGTCCACCACGCCATCGGCGTCAACAGCCGCTTCGACGAGATCCAGGCGGCCTTCCAGACGCACCGCTACGCCGGATTCCCCGTCCGTCTCGCCCGCCGGGCCGAGATCGCCGCGTACTACACCGAGCGCTTCACCCCGCTCGCCGACCACGGGGTGACCCCGCCGCCGCCCGACCCCGACGGCCGCTGCTTCTACGTGTACACGGTCCTCGCCGCCGACCGGGAAGCCCTCGCCGCCCATCTGGCCGCGCACGGCGTGGCCAGCCACGTCTACTACCCGAGCCCCCTGCCCGCGCACGCCGCCTTCGCCCCCTACGCGCCACCCGGCGCCCGCTGGCCCGCGGCCGAGGAGGCCGCCCGCCGCCATCTGTCGCTGCCGGTGCACCACCTGCTCACCGACGCCCAGGTCCGGCAGGTCGCCGACCTGGTGTGCGCCTTCGCGGCGGGGCACGGCTGACCGGCGGCGGCCGCCGGTGCGGAGCGCCACGGCCGCCCGCCACCACGGCGCCCGGCCGGGCGCGCGTACCGGTGACACCCGGCGGCCGACCGCCCCGAGCACCGTCACAACCGTCCGCCCGTGGCACACCACCAGCCCGTTCGGCACCCAGCGCACATCCCGGCCTCCAGACCCACCCGCGCGCCCCACCCCCCGGCGCCGACCACCTCTCCCACCGACCAGATCCGAAAAGGCCCCATGACCGACAGCATCGTGGCCGGCCGTCCCACGGCCACCGCCCACGCTCCCGGCAGGCTGCGCACCTACGCGCGGCTCGGCAAGCTGGACGTGTACGACTACTACCTGGGCATCTTCCTCGCCCTGACCGCCGCCCTGTTCCCGCTCGACGCCTTCACCGCCCGCGAGGCGCTGGTCCTCGCGCTGTTCCTGGGCGGTGAGATCGCCGTGCTGATGGCGATGGTCGCCCTGGACGACGTCACCGGGTTCCGCGACGGCAGCGACCTCGCCAACTACGGCCCCGACAACCCCCTGCGCAGCAAGGCACGCAAACCCCTGGTCGCCGGGGCGCTGACGGTACCCCAGGCGCTGCGTTTCGCCTGGACCTGCGCGGTGGCCGGGGCGCTGCTGTGGGCGGGCGCCGCCGCGCTCGCCCCGCACCGCCCGCTGTGGGCGCTCCTCGCCGCGGGCGCGTTGTTCGCGGTGTCGCTCCAGTACTCGTACGGTCTGAAGATCAGCTACCACGGTTTCCAGGAGGCGTTCCTCGTCGCCCTGGGCGCCGTGCTGGTGATCGTCCCCTACGGCCTGCTGACGGGCGAGTTCGCCGGGTTCCTGATGGTGCAGGCGGTGCTGTTCGGGTTCGGCCCGCTGATGTTCGGCGTCTACTCCAACACCAACGACGTCGAGGGCGACCGGGCCGTGGGCCGCCCCACCGTCGCCGCGCTGGTCTCGGAGCGGGGCAACGCCGTCTTCGTCGGGGCGCTGTCGGCCGTCGAGTTCCTCATCGGCGCGCTCGCCTCGCTCGCCGGCGCGGCCCCCTGGTGGTTCGTGCTGCTGATGCTCCCGGCGACCGCGCTGCGCACCCGGCAGTACCTGACCGGCTTCGTCCGGGGCGACATCATGAGCGCCCGCCGCACCGGCTTCACGGTGCACCGGCTGAGCGTGGTGCTGATGACCGTCGCCAACGTCCTCGTCGGATGGGGGGCCACCCGGTGACACCCGAACTGGACGTCGCCGTCGTCGGCGCCGGCATCGCCGGACTGACCGCCGCGCACGAACTGCGCCGCGCCGGACTCTCCGTCCGCGTCTACGAGCAACTCCCGGACGTGGGCGGCCGGATGCGCAGCCTGCGCCACGACGGCTGGACCGTGGACACCGGCGCCGAACAGGTCGCCTCCCACGGCTACCGCGCCACCTGGGAACTGCTGCGCCGCCTCGGCGCCACCGCGGCCGACGTGCCCCGCGTCGGCGGCGGAGTGGCCGTCTGGCGCGGCGGGCGCGCCCGTCCGGGCGTGGGGGAGCGCACGGCCGTCCTCACCGGCGCCGGACTGTCCGCCCGCGCCCGCCGCGACCTGGCCGCCTTCTCCGCCTGGTCCGGCCGCCGCCGCGCCGCTTTCGACGGCGACCACCCCGAACGCACCCCGCTGGGCGCCACCACCGTCCGCGAGGCGACCGCCCGCTACCACCGCGACCTGCACGACTACCTCTTCCAGCCGGTCGCCGGCTGCTTCTTCGGCTGGGACACCGCCCGCTCCGCCGCCGCCCCCCTGGTCAGCCTGCTGCTGGAGGCCGGTTCCCCGACGAGCTGGCGCACCTACCGGGAGGGCATGGACTTCCTCGCCCGCCGGCTCGCCGCCGACACCGACGTCGTCACCGGACGCACCGTGCGCGAGGTCGTCGACGAGGGCGGCCACGCCCTGCTGCGCTGCGACGACGGCGAGGTCAGGGCGCGCGCCGCGGTGCTCGCCGTCCCCGCCCCCGCCGCGGCGGCCCTGCGCCCCGAACTCCCCGCCGATGAACGGCCGTTCCTCACTGCCTGCACCTTCACTCCGATGCTGAAGGTCAGCTGCCTGCTGGACCGCCCGCTCGCCCCGGCCGCCCGGCGCCCGGTGCACATCCTGCTCACCCCGGCCGCCGGGGAACAGATCCTCTCCGGCGTCGTCGTGGACCACGCCAAGGACCCCGGCCGGGCCCCCGAAGGGCGCGGCCTCGTCACTCTCGTCGCCGCACCGCCCCAGGTCCCCGAACTCCTGGACGCCGACCCGGACGCCGCCGCCGACCTGCTCGTGCACGCGGCCGAACGCTACGTCCCCGGCATCGGCGCCGCCCGCCGCCACCACTTCACGCACGGCTTCCGCCACGGCCTGCCGGAAGCCACCCCGGCGGCCCTCGCGCAGCGCGCCGCCTTCCTCGACCGGCCGGTGCGCGCCGTGGAGTACGCCGGCGACTGGGTGATGCTGCGGCCCGCGTCCGAAGGCGCCGTCCGCGCGGGCGCGCTCGCCGCGTCCCGCGTCCTGAGCAGGCTGGGCCGTCCCCGCCCGGCAGGCCCCGACCGACTGGAGAAGACCGTTGCGACCGCATGACATGGGCACCCTGTTCGACGAGGCCGTGGCGGACGGCGCCCGCACCGTGTTCCACCTCGACCGGCCCCTCGACCTCGCCCCCGACGCCGGAACGCGCTGGACCGTCACGGAACTCGCCGACCTCGTCCGCGTCACCGCCACCCGGCTGGCCGCCGCCGGGGTGCAGCCGGGCGACCGGGTGGCGATCGTCAAGGACAACCACTGGGACTACGACCTGCTCGCCTGCGCCGCCGTCCGCGCCGGCGCCGTCCCCGCACTGCTGTCCGCCCGGCTGGAGCCGGAGACCCTGCGCACCCTGCTGGAGCGGCTGCGCCCGGCCGCGCTCGTCACCACCTCCGAACTGCTCGCCCACTGCGGGGCCGCGAGCCCGCCCCTGCGCGTCACCCTGGACGCCGCCGCGCCCGGCGCCGTCCACCTCGCCGCGCTGGACGCCTCCCGGCCCCGCCCCCCGGTCCGCCGCCGTGACGACGACCCCCTCGTCATCCACCACACCTCGGGGACCACCGGAGTGCCCAAGCTGGTCGTCCACTCCACCCGCACCCTCGTGCACAAACTCGCCCGTTTCGAGGCGGTGCGCTACCCCGGTATCGGCATCCGCCGGGACGACATCCTGCTCAACGCCAGCGCCTACGCCCACGGCCGGACCTTCTGCTGGACGGCGGTGGTGCTTTCGACCCCGCCCGCCGAGGTCGTCGTGCTCACCGGCGACGACCCGGACACCGCCGACCCGCTGCTGCGCGCCCACCCGCCCACCGTCGCCGAGGCCCTGCCCGCCACCTACGTCCGGCTGCGGCCGCTCACCACCCGCCTCGACAACCCCTTCCGGCGGGTCCGCCTCTACATCAGCACCTACGACGCCGTACACCCGCCGGTGCTGCGCGCCTACCTGACGGCGACCCGGCACGCCCGGCCGCTGTGGATGCAGGGCTGGGGCCAGACCGAGACCGGCCCGCTGACCTTCCGCTTCCACACCCGGCGTGCCGCGCTCGCACCGGACGCGAAGTCGACGGCACGGCGGCTGGGCCGTCCGGTGCCGGTCCGGACCCGGCTGCGCGCGGTGGACCCGGACACCCTGCGCCCGGTGCCGCGCGGCCGCCCCGGGCTGCTCCTGGCGCGCACCGCCGCCCTCGCCCTGGGCTACCTCGACGAGGACGAACGCTGGCAGGCCAAACGCGTCGGCGACTGGTGGTCCACGGGCGACATGGGTGTGCTCCACCGCGACGGCAGTGTCAGCGTCCTGGACCGCGAGGTCGACAGCCTGCCCGGCCTGAGCTGCCTGCGCACCGAGGACCTGCTGGAGGCGCGGCTGCCCGAGGCCCTGGAGTGCGTGATCCTCGGGGCCGCCGACGGCGATCCGCTGCCCGTCGTGGTCACCGCCGACGGCCGACTGGACCCGGCCGTCTGGAAAGAGGCCGCGGACGGTCTGCCGGCGCTGCGTGAACCGGCCGTCCTCACCTGGGACGACGTGCCCCGCACCGGCACCGGCAAGGTCCGCCGCGCCGCGCTGGCGCGCCGCCTCACCGGCACCGGACCCGCGGGCACCGGCCGCTGGACCTGACGGACGGCACCCCCGGCCCGGCCTGCTCCGTTCCGGGTCGGGCCCGACCTCCCGATGAAAGGAACCCCCTCATGGCACCGCCGGCCCCCGCCCGCGCGGTCTTCGGCAACGGCACCGCGCACAGCCGCGACCAGCACCGCTGCCTGGAGGCCGCCTACGATCCGGTGACCCTGCCCCGGCTGGCCGCCGCCGGGGTCGGACCGGGCTGGCACTGCCTGGAGATCGGCGCGGGCGGCGGCAGCATCGCCCGCTGGCTGGCGGAGCGGGTCGCGCCGGGCGGCTCGGTGCTCGCCACCGACCGCGACCCCCGCGACCTCGCGCCCGGCCCGCGGCTCGCGGTCGCCGCGCTCGACGTGGCCCGCGACCCGCTGCCCGAGGCGGCCTACGACCTGATCGTGGCGCGCCTGGTGCTCCAGCACGTGCCCTCCCGCGACGCCGTCCTGCGCCGGCTCGTACGCGCCCTGCGGCCCGGCGGACTGCTCCAGATCGACGAGATCGACGCGTCGTACGAGCCCCCGCTGCTGACCCCGGACGCGGCGGCCGAGGAGCTGTACACCCGCTTCCTGCGGGCCAAGTCGGCCGCGATGCGCGCCGCGGGCGGCGACCCGCACTGGGGACGCAGGGTGCCGGCCGCCCTGCGCGCGGCGGGGCTCACCGCCGTCGACGTCCATCTGCACATCGGCGTCCGCCAGGCCCACGATCCGGGACTCGGGCTCCAGTTGAACCACACCCGCAACCTCCGGGGCCGGCTGGTGGAGCAAGGCATGACCGACGAGGAGCTGGACCGGGTGGGGGAGTTGATGCGGGACCCGACGTTCCGCGCCGCCTCCAGCGTCTTCTACTCGGTACAGGGCCGCCGGCCCGGCGGGGAGGACCAGTGAGCCCTCGTACTACCGCGCGCCCGGCAGTAGCCGCCGCCGTGGCCGACCGGTTGCTACGCCACACCGCACCGGCCGCCCCGCAGGCGCGCGCCGGCCTCGACTGGGCCGGCCCGGTCGGCATGGACCTGCCGGACGAGCGTGCCGTACAGGCCGCCTGTGGGCTCATGCACGTCCATGGCCGGGCCACCGGCGGGCCGGCCCCGCTCGCCGTCGACTACGCCTCGGTGGTGGCCGGGGTGCTCGCCGCGCAGGGCGTCACCGCCGTCGGGATCGGCCGGGCCCGCGGGCTGGACCTGCGCGAGGTGCGGACCTCGGTCGCGCAGGGGGCGTTGCTGGCGGTCGGCCAGTACCTCGCCGCCGCGACGGCCCGCGCGGGCGACGGCCCGCCGGAGCCGACGGCCGGACCGGAGCCGTACGGGGGCGGCCTGGCGACCCTGGAGACGTCCGACGGAGCCCGCGTCGAGCTGGAGACCCTCGACCCGCTGGCCTGGCGGGAGTTCTGGGCCCGGCTCGGCGTGCCGTCCGCCCCGGCCGGGCGCGGCTGGCTGCCCTTCCAGCAGCGGTTCGCGACCGCCGTGTGCCCGCTGCCGGAGGAGCTGCGCGCGGCCGTCCGCCGCCGGACCCTGCCGGACCTGCGGGCCGCCGCGCACGACACCGGCGTCAGCCTCCTCACCCTCGGCGCCGACCCCGCCCCGGCCGTCCACCCCGACCCCTGGCGGCTCACTCCGGCCCCGGCCGTTTGCCACGCCTCCTGGCGGCTCGGTCCCGCCCCGGAGCGTCCGGTGACCGCCGGGCCCGAGCCCTGGTCCGGCGACGTCCCGCGCCTCCCGCTCGCGGGCCTTCGGGTGGTGGAGTCCACGCGCCGGGTGCAGGGCCCCCTCGCGGGTCACGTCCTCGGGATGCTGGGCGCCGAGGTGATCCGGATCGAGCCGCCGGGCGGCGACCCGATGCGCTGGCTGCCACCACTGGCCGGGGACACCTCGGCCCGGTTCACGGCGCTCAACGCGGGCAAGCGGATCGTCGAGGCCGACCTGACGACCGCGGCGGGCCGGGAGACGGTGCGCGCGCTGGCCGCCGACGCCGACGTCTTCGTGCACAACTGGGCCCCCGGCAAGGCCGCCCGGCTCGGCCTCGACGCCCCCGACCTGCTGTCCCCCCACCCCGCCCTGGTGTACGCCTGGGCCTCCGGCTTCGGCGACACCCTCGGCGACCGGCCGCCCCTGGGCACCGACTACCTCGCCCAGGTGCACAGCGGACTCGCCGCCGCCGTACGCCCGGACGACGAACCCCCGGCGCCCTCCCTGATGACGCTCACGGACGTACTCGGCGGACTGGTGTGCGCGCAGGGCGTGCTGGCCGCGCTGGCGGACCGGGAACGGACCGGACGGGGCGGCCGCGTCGACTCCAGCCTGGTCTCCGCGGCCGCCCTGATCCCGCGCCCCGCGCACCGCGTCCGCTTCACGCCGCTGGACCGCCCCCTGCGCACCGCCAACGGCCACCTCTGCCTCGGCCCGGAGGCCCGCGCGCACCCCGAGACGGCGCACCGCCTGCTGGACCGCGCCGACGGGACCTCCCTCACCACCGAGGAGTGGACGCACCGCCTGGCCGAAGCGGGCCTGACCGCCACCCCCGTCCTCACCGACCTGTCCGCGCTGGTGGACGACCCCGCCTTCAAGGCGGCCGTGGTCCCACCGGATGCGGCCCTCGGTCACGCCCGTCCGTACGTGCCTTGGGAGTTCGCATGACCATCGTCCCCGCCACCCTTCCCGCGGCCCGTGGCGGGCGTCCGGTGTGGACGTCGCGTGCCGGTGTGGCCTTTCCCGATCTCGTGCCGCGGGCGCGGCGTCTGGCCTGGGTGCGTCAGGGGCTGTGTCCGGACGCCGACCTGTACACGCTGTTCACCGGGCGGGTCCGCGCACACCCCGACCGTGCCGCCGTGGTGGACGACGCGGGGACGCTGAGCTACGCGGCCCTGGGTGCCGAAGTCCGCCGTATCGCCGCCTTGTTCGCCCGGTCCGGCCTCGCCGCCGGGGACGTGGTGGCGCTGCGGCTGCCCGACGGGCGGGACGCCGTGGCCGCGGAACTCGCCGTGTACGCGCTCGGCGCCGTCGCCCTGCCCCTGCCCCCGAGCGGCGACGACCGCGATACGCGGGCCCTGCTCGCCCGCTCCCGCGCCCGCGCCGCCGTCCTCGCCTCCGCACGGCAGACCGAAGCGCTGACGGACCTGCCCCATCTGGTCACCGTGTACGTCCCCGGCCCGGACCAGGAACGCGCGCTCGGCCTGCACCCGCCACGGCCCCAAGACCCCGAGCCCTGGCGGCCGGGGCCGGTCGACCCCTACGGGCCGGCCCGCATCCTCGTGTCGTCCGGCTCCGAGACCGAGCCGAAGATGGTCGCCTACAGCCATCACGCCCTCGCCGGGGGCCGGGCCCGCTACGTCCGCGCCCTGCACCCGGACCCCGCGGTGCCGCCCCGCCACCTCGTGCTCGTGCCGCTGGCCTCCTCCTTCGGCTCCCTCGGCACTCCGGTCACCGTCGCCGTCCTGGGCGGCACCCTGATCGTGGCACCGCGATTCGACCCGGCGGGCGCGCTGCGGCTGATCGCCGAGCACCGGCCCACCCACCTGTTCGCGGTGCCCACCATGCTGCGCCGCATCGCCGACCTGCCGGCCCGGCCGGGCGAGGACACGTCGTCGTTGCGCGCCGTCGTCTCCAGCGGTGCCGCTCTGCCGCCGGCCGTCGCCGAGGCCTGCCGCCGCCGCTTCGGCCGCCCCGTGGTGACGGTCTACGGTTCCTCGGACGGCGTCAACTGCCATACGGCGGGGGAGAGTCGGCCCACGGGGGACAGCGTCGGCACTCCCGACCCCGAGGTGGCCCGTATCCGGATCACCGGCCCCGACGGCACCCCGCTGCCCGCCGGGGAACACGGCCAGATCGAGGCGCTGGGCCCGATGACCCCCCTGTGCTACGTCAACTCGCCCGAGTTGAACGCCCGTTACCGCACCCCCGACGGCTGGGTGCGCACGGGTGACCTGGGCCGCCTGGACGAGCACGGCAGGCTGCACGTCCTGGGCCGGCTCAAACGCATCGTCGTCCGCGGCGGCCTCAACATCAGCCTCGCGGAGGTGGAACACGAGCTGGCCGGCCATCCGTCCGTCGCCGAGGCGGCCTGCGTCCCGGTGCCCGACCCGGACCTCGGGGAACGCCTGTGCGTCTGCGTCCGCGCGGCGGCCGGCACCCCCGCGCCCACGCTCGCCGGCCTCACCGCCCACCTGCTGGCCCGCGGCCTGGGCCGCCGCAAACACCCCGAACTCCTGCTCCTGGTGGACGAGATGCCCCTCGGCCCCACCGGCAAGATCTGCTACCGGACGCTGACCGCCCGCGCGGCCCGGCTGCACGCCCCGGCCCGCACGTAGTCCGGGCGAGGCTCACAGGCACGCGCGGCCGCGCCGGACGACGTGGCGTGCGGCGACTTCCCGTCTCCGTCCACCCGGTCACCGTGACGACGCGGCCTCGCACCGGCAACGCCGCCGCGGCGACGGCCGTCCAGTACGTCGGATGACCGTCGCCGCAGCGGCGGATCACAGCGCCGAGGTCGTCTCCTCACCGGTGGCGCTGCCCGCGAGCCACTGGCTCCAGTCCAGGTTGAAGTCCGCGTAGCCGTTGTCGGGGTCCGCCTTGGCGCGGCTCGAACCGGTGATGGTGATGGGGTCGCCCTGCTTGACCTGGCCGTAGAACCACTTGGCGTCCGACAGGGACAGGTGGACGCAGCCGTGCGAGCCGCGGGCGCTGCCGCTGCCCGGCGAGGGGTCGCCGGTCGAGTAGTGGACGTACGTACCGCTCTGGGTCAGGTGCACGTCCCAGGGCAGCGTCAGGTCGTAGTAGTTGGGGCTGCCCTTGTCGCAGCTGATGCCGACGCTGCAAGAGGTCATGTGGACCTTCTCCTGCTTGTCGATGACCGCCATCGTGCCGTTCCACGTCGGGTACTGGGCGCTGCCCGCGTTGATGGACAGGGTGCGCACCGGCTTGCCGTCGCGGGTCACCTTCATGGTGTGGCCGGTGACCGAGACGTCCGCGCGCACGTCGTCGCCGATCGTGAAGGTGTGCGTGTAGTCGTGCACGCCGTAGCGTCCGGCACCGTTGCTGACGCCCTTCATGTCGGCGTCGATCTTCACCTTCGTGCCGGAGGGCCAGTACGTCTTCGGCCGCCAGTCGGCGCGCTTGTCGCCGAACCAGTGCCAGGCGCCGGCCACCGGCTGCGAGGCGCTGACCTTCATGTGCTTCTCCACCGTGGCCCGTGCCTTGGCCGCCACGGGGTTGGTGAACACCACCGAGACCGGCATGGCCACGCCCACCGTGGTGCCGTTCTGCGGGGTGATCGTGTCCAGCAGCATCGGCGGCCCCGCGGGCTTGGTCGGTGACGGGGAGGCACTCGCGGTCGACTTGCCCGGAGCCTTCGCGTCGTCACCGCCCGCGCCGGCGTTTCCGCTCCCTCCGCAGGCACTCGCACCCATCAGCACCGCACCCGTGACCAGTGCGATCCCTATGCTGCCCTTGCGCCGTCCCACTTTCCTGCCCCGCTCTCTCGTTACCTCGGCCCTGATGAGCCCGACTCCCTGCCAGACAAGGAGAAGGCGGACCGTAGTTGCGTGTCCCGCGCAAAGAGTGTCCCAAACTCCGGTGCGTGGTCGGACAGCGCCCGGCGCCCGTTCCTGTACGAGGCCCCCGCCCCAGGGCCGGGCACCGCGAACCACCCTTGCCGGGGCGGCCGGACCGGAGGAACCGCGCTCGTCGTGTCGGCGGGCACCGGCACGCCCGCCGGGTGGCCCGGTGTCCTCGCGTCGCTGCGCAGGGGGCTTGCGCCTACCAGGCCCGAATGTCCACCGGCCGTGCCGCTCAGCAGCCGTCGCGCTCCGGCTCGATCGTCACTTTGCTGCCGTACCTGAGCATTCGGGCGTCCGTGTACGTCTTGCTGCTGACCCGGTACCAGACCCGGTCCCGGAGGCGCTTGCCGTTCACGTCGTCCAGCATGACGCACCAGCGCTCCTGGCGGATCACCCGGCGGTAGGTCTCCGTGCCCTGCCGCACCTTCGTGCACACGGTCGTCGACCTGGTCGTGTACCAGGTGCGCTTGCCGCTGCCGTGGCCGGAGGTGTGCCGTACCCGCTCGGACCCGGAATGACAGCGCCTGACCAGGTGCGGCCGGGTCGCGAGCCTGGTCACCGCCGGAACCCGCCGGGTGCTGTCGAGCAGCCCCGACACCTTCCGCGGCTCGCTGTCACAGCCCCCGAGCGCCGCCGCGACCACCAGGACCACCGCGCCGAGCGCCGTCCGGCGTATGTGGTGCCGCACGTTCCTCCTCCATTCGCCCCGCGGGAGAGAACGACCACCGCGCGCCCCCGGCAGGTATGAGCCCACGGGAGTATGCCGGACCACCGCCGGGAACCGAAACCAGCCACACCCGCCCGCTGCTCCGGCCGGTCGGCGGGGACTTCCGCGTGTTCCCCCGGCTCCCGCCCGACCGTGCGGCCCGCATACCTGGTAACCGGCCCGCCCCTGACGGAAATCGAACACCGGCGGTGGGTTTCCCACCGGTGTCGTGGCTTGATCATGTACGGGCGCGACGCGGTGATCGTCTTGTCCGGCCCGATACGGCCCGCCGTGTCCCGCCACGGCCCCCGCGCGGATGGCGCAATCGCCGCCTTTCGGCCCGATAAACCGTGTTCAATTTTTTATCACTGCTTCGAAGTAAGCACGTGAGCATTCCGGGAGCACGGGCTGACCGGCCGATTACGGTCCTCCACGGGGACGGATCCCCGAGACCCCGCCCCTCGACATTCCTCCCTTTCGCGGCCGGCGCCCCCGTGCGCGCCAGCCGCGAAGTCACGCAAGGAGAGGCCCACCCCGATGACCGTCGACAGCAGCCCGGAGCCCCGGACCGTACCGGCCGCGCCACAGCAGTCGCTGAGCACCGCCGCCGCCCGCAACCTCACCACCACCACCAAGTCCGCCCCGCAGATGCAGGAGATCACCTCCCGCTGGCTGCTGCGGATGCTCCCCTGGGTCGAGACCAAGGGCGGCGCCTACCGGGTCAACCGACGGCTGCGCCACACCCTCGGCGACGGACGCATCGAGTTCGTCCAGGAAGGCGCCGCGGTCCGGGTGATCCCCCGCGAACTCGGTGAACTGGCCCTGTTGCGGGGCTTCGACGACCTCGACACCCTCACCGCCCTCGCCGACCGCTGCACCCAGCGCGACTTCGCCGCCGGCGAGGTCCTCGTCGAGCGCGGCACCCCCGCCGACCGCATCCACATGATCGCCCACGGCCGCGTCGGCCGCACCGGCCACGGCCAGTACGGCGCCGAAGTCGCCCTCCCGGTCCTCGCGGACGGCGACCACTTCGGCGAGGAAGCCCTCCTGGACGGCGACGCCCGCCACGCCTGCACGGCCACCGCCCAGACCTCCGGCACCCTCCTCACCCTCTCCCGCGCCGACTTCACCGCCGTACACGACTCCGCGCCGGGCCTGCGGGCCCACGTCGAGCGGTTCGGCTCCGCCACCCGCAAGCGGCAGAACAAGTACGGCGAGGCCGAGATCGCCCTGTCGGCCGGTCACGTCGGCGAGGCCGAACTGCCGCACACCTTCGTCGACTACGAGCTGAACCCGCGCGAGTACGAGTTGTCCGTCGCGCAGACCATCCTGCGCGTCCACACCCGGACCGCCGACCTCTACAACGGGCCGATGAACCAGACTGAGGAGCAACTGCGGCTCACGGTCGAGGCGTTGCGCGAGCGCCAGGAGTACGAGCTGATCAACAACCGCGAGTTCGGGCTGCTCCACAACGCGGACTTCGCGCAGCGCATCCAGCCCCACGCCGGGCCGCCGACCCCGGACGACATGGACGAGCTGCTCACCCGCCGTCGCGGCACCAAGTTCTTTCTCGCCCACCCGAGGACGATCGCCGCGATCGGCCGCGGCTTCACCGCCTGCGGCCTCTACCCCGACCACGTCGACGTCGGCGGACAGACCGTCACCGCCTGGCGCGGCGTGCCCATCCTGCCCTGCAACAAGATCCCGATCAGCGAGGAGCAGACCAGCTCCGTCATCGCGATGCGCACGGGCGAGGAGAACCAGGGGGTCATCGGCCTGCGGCAGACGGGCCTGGCGGAGGAGTACGAGCCGGGGCTCTCCGTGCGCTTCATGGGCATCAACGAGCAGGCGATCACCTCGTACCTCGTCAGCCTGTACTACTCCGCCGCGGTCCTCGTCCCCGACGCGCTCGGCGTCCTGGAGAACGTGCACATCGCCCGCAGGCCGGACTGAACACACATATCGCCCGCAGGCCGGACCAGAGGAACCGTTTCGCGCGCGGGGCCGCCAACCTCGCCCGCTGCGCCACGAGTTCACCGTAAGCCGCCGCAGCAAGGAGTCGCAGATGCCCGTATCCGGGCCCCTCGGACCAACCGTCCCCGCGCAGCAGCCGCCCGCCCTGTCGATCCCGGCGGGCCCGGTCCCGGCCGTGTCCGCGCCCGCGTCCGCCGCCGCGGGAAGGGCCACGCCCCCCGCGTCCGCCGCCGCGGAGACGGCCGCGCCTGCCGCCGGCCCCGACCTCCGGCGGATCCTCGGCGGACCGACCGGCCTGGGCACGGCCTCGCTCTCCCTGGCCCGCACACTGAATCCGCCCGCCCCGGAGCTGAAACCCACACTGGACCTGAAACCCGGACCGGACCTGAAACCCGGACCGGACCTGGAGCCCGGCGCGGACCCCGCGCCCCTCGCGCCGGCCCCCGCCCCGCCCGCCGGCGGCCCGTTCGCCCTGACCGCCGAAGCCCAGGTCGCCCCGCCCGCCGCAGGGCAAGTCGTCCCGGGCCTCTACCACCACCCCGTCCCGGAGCCCGATCCCGCCCGTGTCGAGGAGGTGAGCCGCCGGATCAAGCGGTGGGCCGAGGACGAGGTCCAGCTCTACCCCGAGGAGTGGGAGGGTCAGTTCGACGGCTTCTCCGTCGGGCGGTACATGGTCGCCTGCCACCCCGACGCCCCCGACATCGACCACCTGATGCTCGCCACCCGGCTGATGGTCGCGGAGAACGCCGTCGACGACTGCTACTGCGAGGACCACGGCGGCTCGCCCGTCGGTCTCGGCGGACGCCTCCTCCTCGCGCACACCACGCTCGACCACCTCCACACCACCCCGGAGTACGCCCCGCAGTGGGAGGAGTCGCTGGGCTCGGACGCCCCGCGGCGCGCGTACCGCAGCGCGATGGACTACTTCGTCCGCGCGGCCACGCCCTCCCAGGCCGACCGCTACCGGCACGACATGGCCCGGCTGCACATGGGCTATCTGGCCGAGGCCGCCTGGGCCGAGACGGGGTACGTCCCGCAGGTGTGGGAGTACCTGGCGATGCGCCAGTTCAACAACTTCCGCCCCTGCCCGACCATCACCGACACCGTCGGCGGCTACGAACTCCCGGCGGACCTGCACGCCCTGCCGAAGATGCAGCGGGCCATCGCCCTCGCAGGCAACGCGGCCACCATCGTCAACGACCTCTACTCCTACACCAAGGAACTCGACAGCCCCGGTCTGCACCTGAACCTGCCGGTGGTGATCGCCAGGCGCGAGCAGCTCTCCGAGCGCGACGCTTACCTGAAGGCCGTCGAGGTCCACAACCAGCTCATGCACGCCTTCGAGGCCGCCGCGGCCGACGTCGCCGCGGACTGCCCGCTGCCCAGCGTGCTGCGCTTCCTCAAGGGCGTGGCCACCTGGGTGGACGGCAACCACGACTGGCACCGGACCAACACCTACCGCTACAGCCTGCCCGACTTCTGGTAAAGAACGGATACTTCTGTGACCACGGAAACGACCCGCCCCCTCTCCGCGACGATCCCGGCCCCGGCGACCCCCTACCAGGAGGACATCGCCCGGTACTGGAACAACGAGGCGAGGCCGGTGAACCTGCGCCTCGGCGACGTGGACGGCCTCTATCACCACCACTACGGCATCGGCGCCGTCGACCACGCCGCGCTCGGCGACCCGGAACACCGCGAGTACGAGAAGAAGCTGATCGCCGAGCTGCACCGGCTGGAGTCCGCCCAGACGGAGCTGCTCCTGGACCACCTCGGCGCCATCACGAGCGAGGACACCCTGGTGGACGCCGGCTGCGGGCGCGGCGGCTCCATGGTGATGGCCCACCGCCGCTTCGGCTGCCGGGTGCAGGGCGTCACCCTGTCCGAGACGCAGGCCGAGTTCGGCAACGGGCGCGCGCGGGACCTCCGTATCCAGGACCACGTCCGCTCCCACGTCTGCAACATGCTCGACACCCCCTTCGAGAAGGGCAGCGTCGCCGCCTCGTGGAACAACGAGTCCACGATGTACGTCGACCTGCACGACCTGTTCGCCGAGCACGCCCGCTTCCTCAAAGTGGGCGGCCGCTACGTGACGATCACCGGCTGCTGGAACCCGCGTTACGGCCAGCCGTCGAAGTGGGTCTCGCAGATCAACGCTCACTTCGAGTGCAACATCCACTCCCGCCGCGAGTACCTGCGCGCGATGGCCGACAACCGCCTCGTCCCGCAGACGATCATCGACCTGACCGCCGACACCCTGCCCTACTGGGAACTGCGGGCCACCTCCTCCCTGGTCACCGGAATCGAAGAGGCGTTCATCGAGTCGTACCGGGACGGCTCCTTCCAGTACGTCCTGATCGCCGCCGACCGGGTCTGACGCCGCGTCAAATCCGCTACCAGCCATGCGGACCGGGGGCGGGACCCCGACCCTCGAGGTCCCGCCCCTGGACGCGGGTCACGATCTGAAGCTGCTCGCGCGGGCCGACTACGCGCATCTCTCCTCCACGCAGGCACACGCCCACGCCGTCCGCGGCCTGGACCTGCATCTGAGACGGCGGGACGACGGCAGGCGGGAACTGTTCGGCATCGGCCTGGACGCCGACCGGGTACGGGCGTGCGTACGGCACGCCCTGCGCGCTTCCCCGGACGTGGTGACGGTCCGGGTCACCGTCTTCAGCCGCCACACCGCCGACGTCGCGGATCGCTCGTTGGTAACGTGGCGTGGTTCGCAGGATGATCATTCGGAGGGCGCGGTGGCCGCGGAGGTGGGCGTCAGGGTCGGGCTCGGGTACGGGTCCAGTGGCAAGCTTCTGGACGTGTACCAGCCCGTCGGTGTGCCGGGGCCGGCGCCCGTGGTGCTGTTCTGGCACGGCCGGGGCCCCGATGAACGGGACGTCCTCGCTGCCGTCGCCCGCGCCGCGGCGGAGCGGGGTCTCGTCGTCCTGGTGCCGGACTGGCGTCCCGACGCCCCGGACGGCGGCCGAGCGCAGCTGGGGGAGTCGGCCGAGTTCGTACGGCGGAACGCGGTCGGGCTCGGCGGCGACCCCGAGCGGATCGTGCTCGCCGGCTGGTCCCTGGGCGGCAAGGCGGCGGTGGCCGTCGCGCTGAACCCCGAGGCGTTCGGCGGCTGGCGGCCGAGCGCCGTCGTGGGGATCGCCGGTGCGTACGGATCGGCCGCCCCCACCACGGGCACCGTCCCCCTCGACGACCTGCGCCGGGGCGGTGGCGCACGGCCGCCGCTGCCGGTGTGGCTGGTGCACGGCACCGCGGATCCGGTGGTGGACGTCGAACGCTCACGCGAGCTGCACACGGCGCTCGGAGAACGGGGCTGGCCGACATCGCTCGACGAGGTCGCGACCGATCACGCCGGTGTCATCATGACCGAGTTCGTCCCCGAGCGTCAGCGCTGCCTGCCGAGCACCGCCGACCACGCCGTGCTGGCCGGCTCGCGAACCGCCGACGTACTGGCCCGCGCCGCCGGTATCACCGTCGGGCGCTCGAACCGCCGACCGTGATCAGCCAGGGCCTTCCGCTCCGTGCCGATGGGCTGTAGCCGGCATGGAACTCGGTGGCGGAGAGGGCAGGATTCGAACCTGCGTGGACCCCTGAGGGTCCGACCTTGAGGCGTGCTCGCTGGTCCCCGATCAACCACTCCGGGCACCTCTCCTCGCTCCCGGCCCCCAGGGCGCTCCCGAGTGCCGTTCACATGAACAAGGTTGACAGGACACGCTGATACGCGGCTGACGCCACGGTGTCTCGACGGTGCGGGTAAAAGGCTGGCAGGCCGTCTACGCCGGGATGGTGCCGCAGGATTACCTGGACGCGCTCACGGTGGCGGAGGACGCTCGCCGACGGCGCGAGGCGTTCGCACGTCCCGCGGCCGGCGTGCTGAACCTCGTCGCCGAAGACGACGGCACCGTCGTCGGCTGGGCGGCGCTCGGCGCCTCCCACGAGGACGACCGCGAACCTCAGGACGGTGAAGTTTTCGCCCTGTACGCGTCCCCCGACCCCCCGCCGCCAACACCAGGGCCCGGCGCTTCTACGAGCGCGCCGGTTTCGAGCCGGATGGCGGCTCCGCGGACTGGTCGGTCGACGGCGCCCTGGTCCCGGAACTCCGTTACAGCAGGCGCCTGGAACCGGCGAACCACATCCCGGTGGCCGCGCCCGCCGGGCGCCCTGTCGAGTGAGCCCTCTCGTCGTGAGAATCCACTTACATAAAGGGTGCGATGTACCTATATTCATGAGAGTCGGTTCTCATGAAGGGCGTACCCATGACCACCTCCCCTGTCCCCGCCACCACCCGTACCGTCGACCTCCCCGGCGGCCTGACCGTGACCATCGAGGAGCGCGGCAGCAGCTCCGGGGGGAGGGGCTTCCTGCTGCTGCACGGCGGTGCGGGCCCCCAGTCGATGGCCGGTCTGGCGAGCGCGCTGACCGAGCACGCGTACACCGTCGTCCCGACCCATCCGGGCTTCCAGGGCACCCACCGCCCCGAATGGTTCGACTCGGCGGCCGACCTCGCCGTCGCCTACCTGGACCTGATCGACCTCCTCGGCCTGAGCGAAGTCATGGTGATCGGCACCTCGTTCGGCGGCTGGGTCGCCTCCGAGATGGCCCTGCGCGACACCAAGGCCCGCATAGGCAGCCTCACCCTGCTCAACGCGGTCGGCATCCACGCGGTGCAGAAGAAGAACGCAGTCGTCGACGTCCGCACCCTGGCGCCGGCCGAAATCGCCGAACTCTCCTTCGCCAACCCGGCCTTCCGTCCCGACTTCTCCTCCTTCAGCGACGAGCGGCGGGCGCAGGGCGCCGCCAACCAGCGGACCCTGGCGGTCTACGGCGGCGAGGAGTTCTCGTACGACCCGAAGCTGCGCGGTCGCCTGCACCGCGTCGGCGTGCCCGTCCTGGTCGTCTGGGGCGAGCAGGACGGCATCGCTTCCACCACCTACGGCCGCGGGTACGCCAAGTCCTTCCCCAACGGCCACTTCGTCCCGATCCCCGGGGCCGGGCACTTCCCGCACATCGAGCAGCTGGGGCTCACCCTCGGTGCCATCGGGAACTTCGCGCAGACCGTGGTGAACGCTCCGGCCGCGGCCTGAACCCGGCGCGCCGCGTGCGCGGGCGGGCGGCTCAGTCGTACTCCGTGGCGGGTGTGGTCGCGTACCGGGCCATGACCCGCACGGTGGCCGGGCCCGTCAGCTCCCCGTCCCGCGCCGCCGCGTCGCGCAGGTCCCGGAAGTACTGCACGTACAGGTCGGGCGTGAAGGTGTTGACCATCACCACCGGCTCGTCGCCCGGATTGGCGAAGGTGTGCGGCACGCCCGGCGGAACCATCACCAGCGTTCCGGCGGGCGCCTCGTACTCGTCGCGGCCGACGGTGAAGCAGGCCGTTCCGGAGACCACGTAGAAACCCTCGTCGTGTTCGGCGTGGCGGTGCTGGGGCGGGCCGGCGCTGTGCGGGGCGAGGGTGATCTCCCCGATGCCGAGGCGGTGCGCGGTCGTGCCGCCGTCCTCCAGGATGCGCATCCTCGCCGGCCCCAGCTCGATCACCTCGCCGCCGTCAGGGGGGACGATCGCGACGCTGGTCATGGTCGGGCTCCTCTGTGAGAGTTGGCTCGCATGAAAATAGGCTGGTCGCATCGTATGCTGCAAGTCTTCAGGGCAGAAATGACGCCTCCCGTCGCGGACCGAAAGGTTGATCCATGTCCTCGTCCACGTCGCCGGCCTCCGGCATGACCGGCCGCGCGAACCAGAAGCTGCGGACGCGCCGGGCGATCGTGCAGGCCGCGGCCGAACTGAGCCGTACGGGGCGCGAGGTGACCATGGCCGACATCGCGGCGACGGCCCTGGTGTCCGAGGCCACGGCCTACCGCTACTTCCCCGATCTCGTCAGCCTCCTCCAGGAGGCCATCGCCGGCCAGCTCCCCGAGCCGGGCGAGGCGCTCGCCGGGGTCGAGCACTCCACCGATCCGGTGGAGCGCGTCGCCGCCGCGACCGGGTTCCTGCTGCGCCATGTGCTGGCCCGGCAGGGCGTGGTCCGCGCCATGATCGCCGGAACCATCGCCCGGCCCGACCGCTCCGCCCGCCCCGGCCTGCGCTTCGGGCTGATCGACCACGCGCTGGCGCCCGCGGCCGACGCGCTGGACCCCGCCGCGCTGGAGCAACTCAAGCGTGGCCTTGCCGTGGTGGTCAGCGCCGAGGCGCTCTTCAACCTCACCGACCTGTACGGCCTGGACCCGCAGGACGCCGTCGCCGCCGTCGTGGCGACCGCGACGTCCCTCACCCGCGCCGCCCTCCACCCGGACCCGAAGCCGTAAGGCCCCGACGCCCCGACGACCCGGAGACGGGTGAAGACCGCCGCGTGGCGCCCGCGTCCCGGTCCGCTGGCAGGAGTCGCTATGTCTGGTTGGCCGCCTGTTTGACCGTCCGGATCACCGGCGCCGTCTCCAGATGAGTGATGGCCGGCAGCGCGGCGATCCGTGTCGTCAGATACCGGTACAGCTCCCGCTGGCCGGCGCACACCACGCTCGCGAACAGGTTGGTCGGGCCGGTCGTGGCGGCCGCGAACGCGACCTCCGGATGACCGGCCAGCGCCTGACCGGCCTCCTCCAGGTGTGCCGGGGCGACCGAGAGCCAGAGCAGGGTCCGGGCCCTCCCGCCGAACATGCGCCAGTCGATGTCCAGGTCCAGGTAGAGCACGCCGTGCTCGCGCAGCTCCGTCATCCGGCGCCGTACCGTCGTCGGCGACCAGCCGGTCGCCGCGGCCAACTGCTCGTACCCCGCCCGGCCGTCGGTGGCGAGCAGCGCGAGGAGCTTGCGGTCGCCGTCGTCGAGCCGCACCGGTCCCTCCAGGCTCCGCAGCGGCGGCGGGCGCAGCCGCTCGATCGCCTCCTCGTCCAGTAAGCCGAGCTTTCCGACCACGTTGTCCGGGCCGCCGTAGAAGGCGTGCAGCACGCAGTGCGCGGTCACGCCCTCCACGCGCGGGGTGCGGGGGAGCTTGGCCAGCAGCAGCGCCTCGCTGTCCGCCTCGCTCTCGGTCCGCACCACACAAGTGATTTCCGTGCCACCGGAGTTGAGGCTCACCCAGGACGTGTCGGGGCGCCTGGCCAGCGCCTCGGCGACCGGGAGCGAGGCGGCGGGCGCACAGCGCACCCGCAGGAACCACGGAACGGCCCCCAGCGCGGTGGCGTCGATCCCGCCGAGCACGCGGACCACCCCGGCCGACCGCAACCGGGCGTAGCGCCGGGCGATGGTGCGATCCGACACGCCGAGAACGTCGGCGATGGCACTGAACGGGGCACGGCCGTCGATCTGGAGGGCATGCACGAGCCGCCGGTCCAGCTCGTCGTAGTCGGATTCCACCGGACCAAGGCTAAGCCGTGTCGGATACCGGCGCAATGACGTCGGATTCTGTGCTGGGCGGCTCGGTCGGCGGAGCGTTGCCTGTGTCCCGACCGACACAACCACAGGAGAACCCATGGACACCGAAGTCCTCGTCGTCGGCGCCGGCCCGACCGGAATGACACTGGCCAACGAACTGCTGCTGGCGGGCGTGCCGACCGTGCTGGTCGACAAGCTGCCGCGGCGCAGCGACCTGTCCAAGGCGGGCGGCGTGCAGTCCCGCACACTGGAGGCCCTCGACCAGCGGGGGTTGCTGGAGCCGTTGCTGGCCACCGGCGAACACCCCGTCGCCACCGGCCACTTCGCTGGCATCCCCCTCCCGCACGACGCCAACCGGCACCGCCTGCCCTGGCGTTCGGTGCCGCAGGTGGTGATCGAGGGATTCTTCGAACAGCATCTCGCCGCACTCGGCCTGCACGCCCGCAGGGGCTGCGAACTGGTCGGCCTCGCCCAGGACGACGACGGGGTCACCGCCGCCTTCGCGGACGGCGCGACCCTCCGCAGCCGTTACCTCGTCGCAGCCGACGGCGCCCACAGCGCCGCACGGTCCCTGCTGGGCGCCGAATTCCCCGGCATGGCGGGTACGTTGACGATCGTCGCCGCCGATGTGCGGCTGGACGGCGCCGACCGGGAGGCGTCGCACACCTGGCACGAGGACGGGCACTGGGCGGCGCTGTTCCCGCTCGGCACCGATCCGCAGGGCAGGCCCCTGCGCCGGCTGGTCCTCGGCGGCCCCGACCGGTCGCTGCCCCGGGAGACCCCGGTCACCGAGGACGAGATCCGCGACGGTCTGAGCACCGTGTTCGGAACGCGGGTGCGCCTCCTCGAAGTGCGCTACGCCCGCCGGATCACCAACGCCTCACGGCAGGTCGAGCGGTACCGGCACGGGCGGGTGTTCCTGGCGGGGGACGCCGCCCACGTGCACCTTCCGCTCGGCGCGCAGGGCATGAACACCGGGATGCAGGACGCGCTCAATCTCGGCTGGAAGCTCGGCGCCGCCGTGCACGGCTGGGCACCGGAGCACCTGCTCGACACCTACCACGGGGAACGGCATCCGGCCGGGGCCGCCGTCCTGCGCAACGTCCGGGCGCAGAGCCTGCTGATGGACTGGGCCGGCACCCGCGATCCGCAGGTGCTGGCTGCCCGTGAGATCTTCACGGACCTGGCTCAACTCCCTGACGCGCAGCGGTATCTCGGCGGCCTGATGTCCGGGATGGCCCTGCGCTACCCGATGCCGGGCACCGAGACCCATCCGCTCGTCGGCCGCCCCGCACCGGACCTGGACCTCGGACCGGCCCGCGTGCACGAACTGCTGCGCTCCGGGCGCGGCGTCCTGCTGGACCCGGCCGACGCGCTCGGCGCGATCGCCGCGCCCTGGTCGGACCGGGTGGACCGGGTGGACGGGGCGGGCCGGGGAGCCCACACCGAGCCGATGCTCATCCGGCCGGACGGCTACGTGTGCTGGGCCGGCACGACCGGCCTGGAACCGGCGCTCACCCACTGGTTCGGCGAGCCACGGCGAGCGGAAGCACGTTGAGGTCAGGCCGGCTGCGGTGGGAGTCGGGTGTCACGCCGGGGGCCGGGTGAGCCTGGCGGCCACGGCGTCGAGGACCCACTCGAGGCCGGTCGCGAAGGTCGTCTCGGCGTCCACGTCCGCGCCGTCGTGCACGGCACTGGCCAGCGCCGGGAAGCGGCCCGTGGCCAGCATCCTCGTCACATGCGCGCCGGAAGCGCGCTGCCAGTCGCGCTCGGACAGGCCCGTGGCGCGCTCCGCCCGCCGGCTCGCGATCTCCCGCCTGATCGCGCCGGTGGCGTAGGAGCTGACCGTCTCCACGGCGCGCAGGACGGTGTCGATGTCGGCGAGTCCGTGGAGGGCCGCCAGCTTGGCCTCGGTCACGGCGAGGCCGTTCGGGCCCAGGCTCGGACGGCCACCGAGCAGGTCGGCCAGCCATTCGTGCCGGAGGGCGGCCCGCCTGGTGCGGTGGGCGAGGACGCGCAGCGCCTCCCGCCACTCGCAGGGCCGCTCCTCGGGGAGGATCTCGGCGTACACCTCGTCCGTCATGAGGTCGAACAGCTCCTGTTTGGCGGAGATGTATCCGTACAGCCGCATCGGCCCGGCGTTCAGCCGGGCGGCGACCTTGCGCAACGACACCGCCTCCAGGCCGCCCTCGTCGGCCAGCGCGATGGCGGCGGCGACGATCCGCTCCCGGTCGAGCGGCACGGGGCGAGCCGGCGGCTCCGGCCGGTCCCAGACAGTCATGGTGCACACCGTTCTGCCGGCGCGATGCCTCGAGGCTACGGCATTGCGATACGTCGTACAGCGGAAATACAGTGTATCGGCATGAGACAACGTATCGCCGTGGTCGGCGGCGGGCCCGGCGGCCTCACCTTCGCCCGTGTCCTGCACCGCCATGGCCACCCCGTCACCGTCCTCGAACGCGATCCCGCCCCCGACGCCCGCCCTCCGGGTGGCGCGCTGGACCTGCACGCAGGGCTGGGTCAACTCGCGCTGGAGAAGGCGGGGCTGCTGGCGGAGTTCGAGGCGCTGTCCCGCCCGGAGGGGCAGGCCATGCGCATCCTGGACCCGGACGGAACGGTGCTGCGCGACTGGCGGCCCCGGCCGGACGAGCGGGCCAACCCCGAGATCGACCGCGGTCAGCTCCGTGACCTGCTGCTCGGCCCGCTCGACGTCCAGTGGGGGAGGGGCGTCAGCGAGGTGGTGCCGGGGGCCGGGGACGGTGTACTGGTCCGGTTCGCGGACGGACGGCAGGAGACGTTCGACCTCGTGATCGGCGCGGACGGCGCCTGGTCCCGAGTCCGCCCGGCAGTCTCGCCGGTGACGCCGCATTACACCGGAGTCACCTCGGTCGAGACCTCCCTCGACGACATCGACGCCCGCCACCCCGGCCTGGCCCGGCTGATCGGCGACGGTTCCATGGCCGTGTACGGCGCGAACCGCTCCCTCGTCGCGCAGCGCAACAGCGGCGGCCACGTGAAGATGTACGCCAAGTGCCGGGCGCCGCTGGACTGGCACGCGAACCTGGACCCGGCCGACGCCGATGCCGTGCGGTCGAGCCTGCTGGACCTGTTCGACGGCTGGGCCGCGCCCGTCCTCGACCTCCTGCGCCAGGGCACCTCTTTCGTCCACCGCCCCTTCTACACCCTGCCCGTGTCCCACACCTGGACCCATGTTCCCGGCGTGACGCTGCTGGGCGACGCCGCCCACCTGATGCCGCCCCTGGGGGCGGGCGCGAACCTCGCGATGCTGGAAGGCGCCGAACTCGCGGAGGCGATCGCCACCGGCTCCGGTGATCCGGACGAAACCGTCCGCGCCTTCGAGGAAAGGATGTGGGCACGGGCCGGCAGGTGGGCGAAGATCACGACGGCCGGCCTGGAACGCCTCGTGAGCGCGGACCCCGCCGCGGCCATCGCCGAGTTCGACCAGGTCCAGCCCGCCTGACCGTACGACACCCCTCGCGGCCCCGGCCGCTTGGAAGAGGGCTTACCGACCGACATGGGGGTGACCGTGCCGTTCGACGACGATCCACGGGCCGTCAGGGAAGCCGCCCGCCGCATCGCGGATCTCGTGCTCACCGAGGACGACGTCTATCTCGACAGCCTTTCCGACGAGGTCGAGAACTCCATCGCCGTTCCGTTGACCGAGGTGGCGAGGATGCTGGACGAGCCCACCGGCGACAAGGAATTCCGCGCCGGCGTCCGGCTCCTGCTGGCGTCGGGCGCGGCCGTGGCGTCCCGTATGCCGGGCGAGTTGCGTGCCCTGTTCGAGGAACTGCGTTTCGCCATGCGCGGCGTGCGGTGACGACGGCGATCCGAACGCTGGACACGTGAATGACCCGATGGCGCGCTACGCCGCCCCTTCAGCGGGTTCTCCGTGTTCGCAGGGACGACGCGGAGCCCTTTCACCCTCTGGCCACGGCCACCAGCACTGTGATCGGCGTCATCCTGGTGGCATACGCCAAGTACGTACAGGCCCACGGGTATGCCGACGCGAACCGCATCCGGGCAAGGGGCGAGATGCTGCGCGCGGACGCCGAGGTCACGCGAGCTTGCGCGGGGCCCCGTACGGCGCCTCCGAAGTGAGGCGCCGTACGGGGCCGTCATCCGGCTTCCGGCCGGACCCACGGTCCTGTCGGCCCGTCGCGGTGACGAGAGTGGCCGGAAGTGCTGCGGACGCCGCGGACGACAACGTCGATTCCGGCTCGGCGGCAGTAGCCGACCAGCAGGCCGCCTGTGTGGGAGCCGACCGTGACGTTGCTCATGCCGGTTGCCGCCGCGCGGAGCCTGTCCAGCCGTTCGGCGACGGGCAGGCGGCCGGTCGTGTTCGCATGGACCATCACGCACACGACGACCTTCGTCTTCCGGATCATGCGGAGTTGGGGTCCGCCGACTGCGGTGATACCGGCCTCCGTGGGGTACCGGCGTGCTCGTCCGGCCGTGCCGAGGGAGCTCGGGTGGTGTGCGGGGTTCGTCAAATGCGCCCCCGATGCGCCATGTTGGCTGAAACCTTGCGCATCGGGCCGGAACCTTTGGCTCCGCTGTCCAGTGCTGCGCGTGGTGCGGCTGGGGCGTGAGGGGCGCTGTGGTGTGTCGGGCGCGTGCCGAAGGCGTGCCCGGCATGTGCCCGAGACGTGTCGGACATGTGTGCGGGCGCTTCTCGTGGCGGCGTGCGAGGGGTGTTAGCTGAGGCGCAATCGCCCCAGATCAGAGCCGAGTTCGGGCATCGGCCGGCATGTGGACCGCGGCACCGGGTCGAAGAGGTGCGGCGGGATGTGGCGCTCCGGACCGGGCTCCGGCGGAGATTTTTTCGCCGAGCCGGTTTGCGGATGAGGCGCCGGGGCACACGCGGGGGCGACGATCCGGCCGTGCTTCCGTGTGTGTGCAGAGGCTCGTCGAGTTGGCTCCATGGTGACGCAAAAAGACCGTCAGAATACTCTCCGTTCAACTTCAGGGGGTTGCTTACGTGTGACTCACCGTGAAGACTGTGGCCGAGATCCATCGAAACGAAGGTGTGGCGGGGTACGCATCATGCCAATCGTGGGGCGGCATGCCCCGCGGTTGCGTATTCTCACACCGCGTTCCGAACAGCCGGGGCCCTCGGCCCCGTTGTCCGTATACGAGCCGGGAGGGTCCCGCGCCATCGCCGCGCGGGAGGTTTCATCAAGGGGGATGGGCTATGTCGGGTTGGTGCGTCGTACGGCCGGGCTCGCCGCGAGGCCGTGGGCGGCCGCGCAGCCGCCGCGTCCTGCACCGCATGTGTTGACGCTCACCGGTCCATCCCGGCAGCGGACCGACGTCGTCTGACCGTCCCGCCGCTCCACAGCACGTCCTCAGCACGCCACGCGGGCCACGCGCCGCCCCGTCCGAACGGTCGCGCAGCGCTGCCCGGACCTTCCGCGGCCGGCCCGTGCCGGTTCCCGCCACCCCGTGTGTGTGACTCCTCTGTGCCCGCACGCGCTAGCAAGGAGACAAGGTGATCAGCAGCCGAGCGACGGACGGCCGGCTCCTCCTGGAGGAGTTACCCGACCGCTGGCAGGGTTTGCACGAGGCCGGTCCGGTACGGCACGACGAGGCGCAGGGCGTCTGGCAGGTCCTCGACCACGAGAACGTCGCCGCCGTGCTCGCCGACCCGGCGACGTACTCCTCGGACCTCTCCGCTCTCAGTCCCACCCAGCCCGACTTCGAGACCTTCACCCAGGGCAACTTCGTCGGCATGGACCCGCCGGAGCACCGCAAGCTCCGCACCCTGGTCAGCCAGGCGTTCACCCCCCGGGTCGTACAGGGGCTCGAACCCCGCATCGAGGCCATCTGCGGCCGGCTGCTGGACGCGGTCGCCGACCGGGACCGGTTCGACCTGGTCGACGCGCTGGCCTACCCGCTGCCGATCATCGTGATCGCCGAACTGCTCGGCATCCCCGCCGAGGAGCACCGGCTGTTCCAGGAGTGGGCGAGCGTCCTGTTCGGCGGCGACCAGCTCGGCGAAGCGCCGGACATGGCCGATCTGGAACGGGCGCTGGAAGCCATCGCCCCCACGGTGCGCGAGATGAACGGCTACATGCTGGACTACATACGCGCCCGCCGTGCCGCCCCCGGCGACGACCTGACCAGCAGACTCATCGCCGCCGAGGTGGACGGCGCCCGCCTGCGCGACCAGGAGATGGTGGGCTTCGTGGCGCTGCTGCTGGTCGCCGGGCACATCACCACCACCGCGCTGCTCGGCAACGCCGTCGTCACCTTCGACCGGCATCCCGAGGCCGACGCGGCGCTGCGCGCCGACCCGGCGCGCATCCCCACCGCCGTCGAGGAGGTGCTGCGCTGGCTGCCCCCCTTCCCCGAACTGGGCCGCCGGGTGACCAGGCCCGTCGTGCTCGGCGGTCACGAGATCCCGGCCGACGCCCTCCTGATGGCACATCTGGGCGCCGCCAACCGGGACCCCGCCCGCTTCGAGGCGCCCGGCGTCTTCGACGTGACCCGCTCGCCCAACCCCCATCTGACCTTCGGGCACGGCATCCACTTCTGTTTCGGCGCGCCACTGGCCCGGCTGGAGGCGCGGATCGCCCTGCGTATGTTGCATGAACGATTCCGCACCCTGGTGATCCCGTCCTACGAGGACATCACCCACCAGAACCCCGCCGTGATCGTCGGCGTACGGCAGCTGCCCGTCGAGGTCGGCAGAGCGTAGGCCCGGCACCCGAAGCACCCCCGGCCGGCCCGCACCGCTCGCGTCCGGCCGGACCCGAACACCCGCACATGAGACCCATCCAACGGGAGTCCCCTTCTCATGCCGTACACCATCCCCGCCGCTCCGCCCGCGTCCCGGACACCCTCGCTGTTACACCGGGAACTGCTCGAACGGCTCGGCGCGCTCGCCCGCACCCACCGGGTGCCCGGCGCCCAACTGGTCCTCGACACCGGCACGGACGTCATCGCCGTGCACACCGGCACGGCCGACGTCTCCACCGGCGCGCCCGTCACACCGGAGACGGCGGTCCCGCTGGGCTCGCTCACCAAGCCCTTCACCGCGGCCCTCGTCATGCTCCTGGCCGACGACGGCGACGTGGACCTGGACGAACCCGCCGCCGGACACCTCCCCGAGCTGGCCGCCGTCCCTGACGTGACTGTCCGTCAACTCCTCAGTCACACAGGCGGATTGCCCACCGGCCCGGACTCCGACACCGCCGCGGCGACGACCGCCGCCCGCTACCTCGCCTCGGTGTGTACCGCCCAGGACCTGATCTTCCCGCCGGGCACCGACTTCTCCTACTCCAACGCCGGTTACGTCGCCGCCGGACGGCTGGTGGAGACCGTCACCGGCATGCCGTGGGCCGAGGCGGTCCGGGCGCTGCTGCTCGAACCGCTCGGTGTCGTACCGGCGTTCATCGGCGACGCCGCGCACGCCCGTCCCCTGGGGGCGGGACACGCCGTCAACACCGCCACCGGGCAGGCGCTGGCGACCCGGCAGAACCTGGCGCCGCTGGAGGCGCCGGCCGGCGCGTTGCTCGCGAGCGCCGCGGACCTGGCCGCGTTCGGCAACGCGCTGACCGGCCACCGCGACCTGCTGCCGCCCGCCGTCGCCAAGGACATGCGCCGCCCCGAGCCCGCCGCCCGGCCCGGCACCCTGGCCGACGGCTGGAGCCCCGGACTCGCCGTCTACCAGCAGGACGAGCGCACCTGGTACGGCCACGACGGCAACGCCCAGGGCACGTCCTGCCATCTGCGCACCGACCCGGAGAGCGGCGTGGTGGTCGCCTTCACGGGCAACGCCGGCGGCGCGACCGCGCTGTGGCGCGACCTCACCGGGGAACTCGCCCGGCTGACCGGCATCCGGGTGCCCGCCGGAGGACGCCCGGTGGCCGGGGAGCGCCGCGCCGCCCTGCCCGACTGCGTGGGCACGTACCGCAACGGCGGTACGACCTACCGCGTCACCGCCGGCCCGGACGGCGAGCCGGCCCTGTCCGTGGACGGCGACCTGGCGCTCCCGCTGGTCTGCTACGCCGACCTGTCGTGCGACCTGCGCGATCCGGCCACCGGGAGCCTGGAACCCGGCGGCCGGTTCCACCGCGATCCGGTCACCGGGAGGATCGACCGAATACAGATATCCGGCCGCACGGCACGCCGCACCGACGACGGCTGATCACGCCGGGACCACCGGCACCGGCTCGGCTTCTCGCGCGCCGGGCCTGGCCCAGGGCCCCGGTCATGAACCGGGCACGGTCCGGACCCGGTTGCGGGTGCCCACGGCCGATGCGGGCTCCGGTTCCGGTCAGGGCTCCGGTCGGGGTACGACGGATGTCCGGCCGGCGTGCCGGCCCCCGCCCCGGATTCCGGTCCAGCCTCCGCCGGGATGCCCGCCCCCGGTACGTGGTCCGCCCGGCAGCGCGTACCCGGATCCGGCCCGGACACCGCCGTGCCACCTGGCGCGGCCGGGCGTCACACCCCGGTGTCGGTCATCCCCGTCCGGTCCCGGCAACCCCGTTCGTCCAGCACCGTCACACCCCCGCTGTGCCCCCGTTCCAGCGCGCCGCCCCCGCGGTGGGACCGGGTCGCCCCCGTGGCCCGCGCCGCATCGTCCCGCTCTCCAAAGGACTAGACCCATGACGGACCCGCACGACAAGCCCGCACCGGCGTCCTCCCTGCCGCACTCCGGACCCGCCGGCACCGCGGAGAGCGGCCCGACCGCGGAGCGTCCGACCCTCGGCGCGCTGTTCGCCGCCCGGGTGGCCCGCACCCCCGACGCCCCGGCCCTCACGGACGGCCGGCGGACCTGGTCCTACCGTCAACTCGCCGAGCGGGCCGACCGGTTGGCCGGACACCTGATACGCCGGGGCGCCGGGCCGGAGCGGGTGGTCGCCCTGGTCCTGCCGCGCTCCATGGAACTGATCGCCGCCGAACTGGCCGTCTCCCGCACCGGTGCCGCCTTCCTGCCCGTGGACCCCGCCTACCCCGCCGAGCGCCGGACACTGATGCTCACCGACGCCGCCCCCACCGTGATCCTCGATGACGCCGACCGGGTGGGCGAGATGCTCGACGGCCGGGACGGCGTGGGGGTCGCGGGGGAGAGGGACGGGGAGCCCGTCGCCGGGGAGCGTGCCGGTGACGCCGTACCCGCCGTCTTCCTCGACGACGCGGACCGGGGCGGCGAGTCGTCCGAAGCCCGTGATGGGGCGCAGCCCGTGGGGGAGCGGGGCGGGGAGCAGGGCGCCGGGGGCGACAACGCGGCGTACGTCATCTACACCTCCGGTTCCACCGGCACCCCCAAGGGCGTGACGGTCACCCACCGCGGCATCGGTGGTTTCGTCGCCGCCGCGGCCGAGCGGTACGCCGTGGGTCCCGGCGACCGTGTGCTCCAGTTCTCCTCGCCGAGCTTCGACGCCTCCGTCCTGGAACTGTTCATCTCGGTGCTGTGCGGTGCCACCCTCGTCGTACCGCCGCACGGCCCCTGGCTCGGCGACGAACTCGCCGCTGTCCTGGACGAGCACCGCATCACCCACGCCCTGATCCCGCCGGCCGCGCTCGCCACCCTGCCCGGCCCCGCGTCCGGTACCGGGCGCCATCTGCGCACGCTGATCGTGGGCGCCGAAGCCTGCCCCGCCGGGCTCGTGGACACCTGGGCACCCGGCCGCCGGATGATCAACTCCTATGGTCCGACCGAGGCCACCATCGTCGCCACCTGGACCGGGCCGCTCACCGCGGGCCGGGGCACCCCGACGATCGGCGGCGCCCTGCCGCACACCCGCGCGTATGTGCTCGACGCAGCGATGCGGCCCGTGCCGCCCGGCACCGACGGCGAGTTGTTCGTGGGCGGTGACGCGGTGGCCCGCGGCTACCTCGGCCGGCCGGGCCTGACCGCCGCCCGCTTCGTCCCCGACCCCTTCGGGCCGGCCGGGGCCCGCCTCTACCGCACCGGCGACCGGGCGCGCCAAACCGCCGACGGCGAACTGGAGTTCCTGGGCCGGCTCGACCGGCAGGTGAAGATCCGCGGCTTCCGGATCGAGCCGGGCGAGATCGAGGCCGCCCTGCGCCGGGCCGGTGCCGGTGCCGTCGGCGAGGCCGTGGTCGTCGTACGCGAGGACGAGCCGGGCCACCAGCGCCTCATCGGGTACGTCACCCCGGCCGCCCCGCAACCCGCCACCGCCCCGGCCCCGGCAACTGATCCTGACCTCGCTGCCGCCCCCGCCTCGACCACCGTCCCCGGCTCGGCCACCGCCCCAGACCCGGCCGCCCCCGAGCGTCCCCTCGACCCCGCCGCCCTCCGTGCCGCCGTCGCCGCGTTGTTGCCCGCGCACATGGTCCCGGCCGCGGTCGTGGTGCTGGAACGGATGCCGCTCACCCCGCAGAACAAGATCGACCGGCGGGCGCTGCCCGCGCCCGAGCGGACGGCCGCGGGCGGCCACGTGGCGCCGCGCACGGAGCAGGAGCGGGCGCTCGCGGCCATCTGGGCCGACGTCCTGGGCGTGACCGGGGTCGGCGTGACGGACGACTTCTTCGACCTGGGCGGCGAATCCATCCTCGCCGCCCGCGCCCTGTCCCGGATCCGCGAGGAACTGGGCGTCCGGCTGACCGTGCGGGACGTCTTCTCGGCGCGGACCATCGCGGCGCTCGCCCCGCTCCTCGCCGACCCCTCGGCCACCGCGCCCCCCGAGCCGATCGCCCCGGCCCCGCGCGAGGGCGCGCTGCCGCTGTCCAGCGCGCAGCGGCGGCTGTGGTACCTCGACGACCTCAGCGAGGGCGGCACCGAGTACAACACCGGTGTGTCGCTGCGGCTGCGCGGCGCCCTGGACGCGGACGCGCTGCGCCGGTCGCTCCACCGCCTCGCGGCCCGGCACGCCGCCCTGCGCACCACGTTCGCCACGGCGGAGGACGGGCAGGGCGTCCAGCGGATCGCGGCCGAGCCGGACCTGCCCCTGCGCACCGCCGACGTCCGTGCCCTGCCCGCGGCGCGCCGCGCCGAAGCCGCCGAGGACCTGCTCACCGAGGAGCTGCGCCGGCCCTACGACCTGGCGGCCGGGCCGCTCACCCGCGCCCTGCTCGTGCGGCTCGCCGACGACGACCACCTGCTGCTCGTCGCCCAGCACCACATCGTCACCGACGGCTGGTCGGTGGGCATCCTCACCCGCGAACTCGCCGCCCTCTACCACGCCGAGACGACCGGCGAGCCGGACGGCCTGCCCCAACCAGGCGTCCAGTACCCGGACTTCGCGGTATGGGAACGCCGGCAGCGGACCTCCGGCGCGGACGCCGCCGACCTCGCCTACTGGAAGCGGCACCTGGCCGGACTCCAGCACCTGGAGCTGCCCACCGACCGGCCGCGTCCCGCGGTGCGCACCACCGCCGGAGCCGCCCACCGGCACCCGCTGCCCGCCGAACTGGTGGCTCGGCTGCGCCAGTTGGCCACCGGACGCGGCACCACGGTGTTCACCCTGTTCGCGGGCGCCGCCGCGCTGTTGTTCGCCCGCTACTCCGGCCAGCGGGACATCGCGTTCGGCACCGTCACCACCGGGCGCGGCCGGCGGGACCTGGAGGAGGTGCCGGGCTTCTTCGCCAACACCGTGGTGCTGCGCGGGGAAGTGGACGAACGGGCCACGGTGGACCGGTTCGTGGAGACCATGCGCACGACGGTGCTGGACGCCTTCGCCCACGACGGGGTGCCGTTCGACCGGGTCGTGGAGGAGCTGGCCCCGCCCCGCGACCCCAGCCGCACCCCGCTGGTGCAGGCGCTCGTCGTACAGCAGACCGCCCTGCCCGTCCCGCCGCGCTCCGGCGCGCTGCGCCTCGCGGAGCATCCGCTGCCCCGCCCGGCCGCGCGCTTCGACCTGGTCCTGGAGTTCACGCCGGAGACGGACGGCGGCTGCCTGCTGACCGCCGAGTTCAACACGGACCTGTTCGAGGCGGCGACCGTGGCCCGCCTGACGGCCCATCTGCACCGCCTGCTGGAGGGCATGGCCGACGGTCCCGGCCGTCCGCTGGCCGAGCTGCCCATGCTCTCGGCCGAGGAGCAGCGCACCCTGGTGGACACCTGGAACGCGCCCGCCCGCCGGTCCCGGAGCGCCGGGCACGGCACGCTGCCCGAGCTGTTCCACGCGCAGGCGGCCCGCACCCCGGACCGTACCGCCGTCGTGTGCGCGGGCACCCGGCTCGACTACGCCGAGGTCGCCCGGCGCGCCAACCGGCTGGCCCGGCTGCTCATCGCGCGCGGCGCGGGACCCGAGACCCTGGTCGCGCTCTGCCTGCCGCGCACCGCCGACCTCGTGCCCGCGCTGTGGGCCGTGCTCACCGCGGGCGCCGGCTACCTGCCCGTCGACCCCGGCTACCCGGCCGAGCGGGTCCGGCTGATGCTCGGCGACGCCCGGCCCGCCCTCGTCCTCGCCACCCGCGAGACCGCCGCCGCCCTGCCCGCCGACTGCGCGCCGCTGCTGCTGGACGAGTGCGACGAGGCGGGGCAGGCCGAGGCGGACGTGACCGACGCCGACCGGCACTCGCCGCTGCTGCCGGACCATCCCGCGTACGTCATCTACACCTCGGGTTCCACCGGCCGGCCCAAGGGCGTGGTGGTGACCCACCGCAGTGTCGCGGCGCTGGCCGCGTGGGCGGGCGAGCGGTTCGCGGACGCCGGACTGAGCCATGTCATCGCCTCCACCTCCCTCAACTTCGACGTGTCGGTGTTCGAGCTGCTGTGCCCGCTGACCGCCGGCGGCACGGTCGAGGTGGTCGCCGATCTGCCGGCCCTCGCCGACGGCTCCGGGCCCCGGCACGCCGGGCTGCTCAGCGGGGTGCCCTCCGTCGTCTCCCGCCTGCTCGCGGGCGGCAGCGCACCGCTGACCGCGGACACCGTCGTACTGGCCGGGGAGGCCCTGCCCGCGCAGACCCTGCACGAGCTGCGCGCCGCCATGCCCGCGGCCCGCCTCGCCAACATCTACGGCCCCACCGAGGCCACCGTGTACGCCACCGCCTGGTTCGCCGGCGACGAGCTGCCGGAACAGGCCCCGCCCATCGGTGAACCGGTCGCGCTCACCCGCGCCTACGTCCTTGACGGCCGCCTGCGGCCCCAGCCGCCCGGCGTCACCGGCGAGCTGTACCTGGGCGGCTGCGGCCTGGCCCGCGGCTATCTGCGCCGTCCCGGTCTGACCGCCGCCCGGTTCGTCGCCGACCCGTTCGGCGTGCCGGGGGAGCGGATGTACCGCACCGGGGACCTGGTGCGCCGCGGCGCCGGCGGCCGGCTGGAGTACGTGGGCCGGATCGACCAGCAGGTCAAGGTGCGGGGCTTCCGCATCGAACTGGGCGAGGTGGAGGAGGCGCTGCGCGGCTGCGCGGGCGTGGCCGAGGCCGCGGCCACCGCCGTCACCGGCGACGGCGAGGACCACCGGCGCCTGGTCGGCTACGTCGTCCCGGCCGCCGGCGAGCGGGTGGAACCGGAGGCCGTGCGCCGCGAACTCGGCCGGACCCTGCCCGACTACATGGTCCCCTCGACGGTCGTCGTACTGGAGAGCCTGCCGCTCGGCCCGAACGGCAAGGTGGACCGCGGCCGGCTGCCCGATCCGGGTCCCGCCGTGCGCGCCGTACGGCACGTCGCGCCCCGCACCCCCACCGAACGCGCGCTCGCCGCGATCTGGGCCGAGGTGCTGCGCGTCGAACGCATCGGCGTCGACGACAACTTCTTCGAACTCGGCGGCGACTCGATCCTCAGCATCCAGGTCGTGGCCCGCGCCCGGCAGGACGGCCTGGCCCTGACCTCACGGGACGTCTACCGGCACCAGACGGTCGCCGCCCTGGCCCGCTGTGCGGACGCCGCGGGTGGCCTCCGCGCCACCGCCCCGGCGGCGGAGGCGGCCACCGGCACGGCCCCGCTGACCCCGATCCAGCACTGGCTGTTCGGCGCCCCGGTGCACGACGCCGGGCACTTCTCCCAGGCGTTGTCCGTCCAGGTGCCTGACGATTTGGACCCGGCCGCGCTGGAGGACGCGCTGAACGACCTCGTCGCCCACCACGACGCCCTGCGCTCCGGGTTCGCCGCCACCGGCGAACCGGACGGCGAGGTCCTGTGGTTCATCGACGCGCACACCCCCCGGCTCCCACTGGCCCGGCACACCGGCCCGGACACCGACACCCCGCACTTCGGGCCGTTCGACCTGGCCCGCGGACCGCTGCTGCGCGCCGTGCTGCACGACACCGCGCCCGGCCTGCCCCGGCTGCTGCACCTCGCCGTCCACCACCTGGTGGTCGACGGCGTGTCCTGGCGGGTGCTGCTGGAGGACCTCGACCGCGCCTACCGGGCCCGCCGCACCGGCGCCGACGGCACCGCGGCGCTGCCCGCGAAGTCCTCGCCGCTGCGCCAGTGGGCCCGCCGGCTGGCCGCCCACGCGGCGGACGGCGGCTTCGAGGACGAGCGGGAGTACTGGGCCCGCGCCGTCCCGGAGACCGGACCGCTGGTGCCGGCCGGGCCCGAGCACGGCGCCAACACGTACGCCTCGCAGCGCGCGGTCACCGTACGGCTGGGCCCCGAGCACACCTCGGTCCTGCTGCACACCCTGCCCGACACCTACCGCACCCAGGTCAACGACGTCCTGCTCAGCGCCCTCGGCCGGGCCCTGTGCGCCTGGAGCGGCCGGGACCGGGTGGTGGTCGACGTCGAGGGGCACGGCCGCGAGGAACTCTTCCCCGAGCTGGACATCAGCCGCACGGTCGGCTGGTTCACCACCCGCCACCCCGTCGCGCTCACCGCCCCCGACGACGACTGGGACGCCGTACTGAAGCGGGTCAAGGAGCAGCTGCGCGCGATACCCCGGCACGGCCTCGGCCACGACGCGCTGCGCCATCTGACCGGACCCGGCGGGGACTTCACCACCCCGGACGCGCAGATCAGCTTCAACTACCTCGGCCGGATGGGGCTGCTGACCGAACCCGGCGGCCTGTACCGGGGCACCGCCCGGCCGCTGGAACTGGACGCCGACCCGGCGGCGGAGCGCCCGCACGCCCTGGAGGTCGTCGGCCAACTCGTCGGCGAACAGTTGGAGTTCACCTGGTTCTACTCGGACCGGCTGCACGACGAGGACACCATCGGGGCGCTCGCCGGACGCTTCGCCGACGCGCTCGCGGACCTGGCCCGGTTCGCCGGCCGGCCCGGAACGGCCGGGCGCACTCCGTCCGACTTCCCGCTGGCCCGGCTCGACCAGGACGCCGTGGACCGGGTCACCGGCTCGGACCCGGCAGTCGTGGCGGACGTCCTGCCGCTCACCCCCACCCAGGCCGGCATGCTGTTCCACGGTCTGTCCCAGGACGACCGCGGCGTCTACTTCCAGCAGCTCACCTTCGACCTCGACGGCGTGCCCGACCCGAGCGCCCTCGCCGCCGCCTGGCAGCAGGTCACCGACCGCGCCGAGGTGCTGCGCGGCCGGGTCGTCTGGCAGGACGTGCCCGAGCCGCTGCTCGTGGTGCAGCGGCACGCGGCCCTGCCCGTCACCCACCTGGACTGGCGGGGCCTGACAGAGCCGGAGCGGCGCGCCCGCCTCGACGAACTCCTGGACCGCGACCGCGCCGAGGGCATCGACCTCGGCCGGGCCCCGCTCCAGCGCCTGCTCCTCGCCCGCGTCTCCGACACCGCCGTGCGCGTGGTGTGGTCCTTCCACCACCTGCTGCTCGACGGCTGGAGCCTGTTCCAGGTCCTCTCCGACGTCTTCGCCCTGCACGGCGGCGACGGCCCGGACGCCCTCCCGCACCGCCCGTCGTACCGGGACTACCTCGCCTGGCTGCGCGATCGCGACACCGGGGCCGCCGAACGGCACTGGCGGCAGCGGCTGGCCGGCCTGACCGAGGCCACCGCGCTGCCGTACGACCGCGAGCCGCGCGAGAGCCACCGTGCCGAGTCCACCCACGCCGTGCGGGTCACCCTGCCCGAGGCCACCAGCCGGGCCCTCCAGGAACTGGCGCGGACCTCCGGACTGACCCTCAACACCCTGGTGCAGGGCGCCTGGGCGCTGCTGCTGGCCCGGCAGTCCGGCCGGGACGAGGTGGTGTTCGGCACCACCGTGTCCGGCCGGCCGCCCGAGCTGCCCGGCGCCGACGCCATGACCGGCCTGTTCATCACCACCCTGCCGACCCGGACCGCCGTCCCCGGCCACGGCACCCTGCTCGACTGGCTGCGCGCCCTCCAGCACGACCAGAGCGAGGACCGGCGCTTCGACCACCTGCCGCTCACCCGGCTGCGCGCCTTCACCGAACTGCCGGAACGGGTCGGGCTGTTCGACAGCATCGTGGTCTTCGAGAACTACCCGGTGGACGACGACCTCGCCGCCGCCCACGGACTGCGCGTGAGCGGCCTGGAGGGCATCGAGTCCACCAACTACCCGCTGAGCCTGACCGCTTATCCCGGACCCGAGCTGACCCTGCGCCTGGGCTACGACCCCGGCCTGTTCGACGCGGGCACCGCCGAGCGGCTGGCCGAGTACCTGCGCGTGCTGCTCGCGGGGATGCCCGAGGGCACCCGGCGTCCGCCCGCCCGGCTCCCGCTGCTCACCCCCGAGCGCCGCGAACAGGTGCTGCGCGCCTGGAACGACACCGCCACCGAACGGACCGCCGCCACCACCGCCGGCCTCTTCGCCGCGCAGGCACGCCGCACCCCCGACGCGGTCGCCCTGGAAGCCGGCGACGAGCACCTCACCTACCGCGAACTCGACGCCCGAGCCGCCCGGTTGGCGGCCCGCCTGACCGGCCTCGGGGTGCGTCCGGAGACCCCGGTCGGCGTGCTGATGGACCGGTCCGTGACGCTGATCGTCACCCAGCTGGCCCTCGCCCGCACGGGCGGGGTGTACGTGCCGCTGGACGGCCGGGCACCGGCCGAGCGGCTGCGCCGGATGCTGGCCGAGGCCGGCGCCACCCTGCTGCTCACCGACGCCGCCCGCGAGGAGACGGCCCGTCAGCTGCTGCCGGGCGACGGCGTGCTGCGCGCCGACCGCGTCCCGGACCCGGACGGCCCCGCCCCCGACGGGCCGCCGCCCGCCGTCCATCCCGACAACGTCCAGTACCTGATGTTCACCTCCGGCTCCACCGGCACCCCCAAGGGCGTCGCGGTACGCCAGCGGGACGTCGCCGCCCTCGCCCTCGACCGCGCCTTCGCCGGGCACGACCGGGTCCTCGTCCATTCGCCGCACGCCTTCGACGCCGCCACCTACGAAGTGTGGGTGCCGCTGCTGCGCGGCGGCACGGCCGTCCTCGCACCGGCCGCCGACCTGGACGCCGCCCAGGTGCGCACGGCCATCACGGAACAGCGGGTGAGCTGCCTGTGGCTGACCGCCGGACTCTTCCGGCTCCTCGCCCAGGAGGACCCCGGCTGCCTGCGCGGCGCCCGCGAGGTCTGGACCGGTGGCGAGGCGGTGCCGGGCGCGGTGGTGCGCCGGGTGCTGGACGCCTGCCCCGGCCTGACCGTGGTGGACGGCTACGGCCCCACCGAGACCACCACCTTCGCCACCCGCCGCGCCTTCCGCTCCGGCGACCCGCTGCCCGCCGTACTGCCCATCGGCCGCCCGCTGGACGACATGCGCGGCTACGTCCTGGACGCCGCCCTCCAGCCGCAGCCGCCGGGCATCCCCGGCGAGCTGTACCTCGCGGGCGCCGGCCTGGCCCGCGGCTACGCCGGCCGGCCCGGCGCCACCGCCGCCCGCTACCTCGCCGACCCCTTCGGGCCGCCCGGAACGCGGATGTACCGCACCGGCGACATCGTGCGCTGGAGCGCCGACGGCGAACTGCACTTCGTCGGCCGCGCGGACGACCAGATCAAGATCCGCGGCTTCCGTGTCGAACCCGCCGAGATCGAGGCCAGGCTCACCGCCCACCCCGCCGTCGCCGAGGCCGTCGTCTCCCTCTACACGGACGCCGGGCGCAAACGGCTGGCCGCCCACCTCGTGCCGGCCGGTGACGCGGCGCCGGGCGCCGCCGAACTCCGCGCCCACCTGGCCGACGGCCTGCCCGACTACATGCTGCCCGCCGCGTTCGTCACCGTGCCCGAGCTGCCGCTGACCGCCAACGGCAAGGTCGACCGGCGCCGGCTGCCCGCACCCGACTGGTCGGCCGGCTCCGAGCGCGCCCACCGCGCCCCGCGCACCGACGCCGAGCGGCTCCTCGCCGGGATCTGGGCGGAACTGCTGGGCGTGGAACGGGTCGGCGCCGACGACAACTTCTTCATGCTGGGCGGCGACTCGATCCTCAGCATCCAGGTCGTCTCCCGCGCCCGCGCCGCCGGACTCACCCTCACCCCGCGCGACCTGTTCAAGCACCCCACAGTGGCCGGACTCGCCGCCGCGGGCGGCAGCGCCGCGCCCGCCGTCGCGGGCAGCGGACCGGTCAGCGGGGCGGTGGACCTCACCCCGATCCAGCACTGGTTCCTCGACCCGCGGCCCGCGCACGCCGACTTCTTCGACCAGTCCGTCGTCGTCGATTCGGCGGGCCCGGTGGACGAGGACGCCCTGCGCCGCGCCCTCACCGCCCTGTGGACCCACCACGACGCCCTGCGCGCCCGCTTCACCACCGCCCCCGACGGCACCTGGCGGCAGGACGTCCCCGCCGCCGACGCCCCGGCGCCCGACCTGCTCCAGGTCCACGACCCGCGGGCCGAGGAACTCGTCACCGCCGCCGCGCACGCCGGACTCCGGCTGGCGACGGGACCGCTGTTCACCGCCCGCCTGTTCACCGCCGACGGCACCCGGCCCGCCCGGCTGCTGCTGGTCGCCCACCACCTGCTGGTCGACGGCGTCTCCTGGCGCATCCTGCTGGAGGACCTGGAGACCGCCTACCGGCAGGCCGTGTCCGGGGAGCCCGTACGACTGCCCGCCCGCACCACCTCCGCGCACGAGTGGGCCCGGCGGCTGCGCGACCACGCCGGTGCCTTCGCCGCCGGGCTCGACCACTGGGAGCGGACCGCCCGGCACTGCGCCGACCCGCTGCCCGCGGACGGCACCGGCGGCAACACCATGGCCGACGTCCGCGAGGTGACCGTACGGCTGGACGGCGACCGCACCGACGCCCTGCTGCGCCGCGTCCCCGGCGTCTACCGCACCCGCGTCGACGACGTCCTGCTCACCGCGCTGGGCCGGGTCCTCGCCGACTGGACCGGCCGCGGGACCGTCGCCGTCGGACTGGAGGGCCACGGCCGCGAGGACCAGCTGTTCGAGGACGTCGACCTGTCCCGCACCGTCGGCTGGTTCACCTCCCTCTACCCGGTCGCCCTCACCGTCCCGGCCGGCGACTGGGGCACCGCCCTGAAGGCCGTCAAGGAACAGCTGCGGGCCGTACCGGACCGGGGCCTCGGCTACGGCGTCCTGCGCCACCTCGTCCGCGAGCCCCGGCTCACCGGCACACCCGAGCCCGCCATCAGCTTCAACTACCTGGGCCGCTTCGACTGGTCCGGGGCCGGCGGCACCCTGGTCGGGGCGGTGCCCGGCGGCCTGGGCGGCGCCGAGGCACCCGGCACCGAGCGCCCGCACCTGCTGGACGTGGTGGCCCGCGTCGAGGCCGACCGGCTGGAGATCACCTGGTACTACAGCGCCGCACGGCACCACGAGGAGACGGTCACCGCGCTCGCCGAGGGCGTGCTGCGGGCGCTCGGCGACATCGTCGCGCACTGCGCGGGCCCGGACGCCGGCGGCCGTACCCCGTCGGACTTCCCGCTGGCCCGCCTGGACCAGGCCGCCGTCGACCGCGTCGCCGGTACCGGCCGGGACGTCGCGGACATCTACCCGCTCACCCCGATGCAGGCCGGCATGCTGTTCCACAGCCTGCTCGACCCGGCCGGCCGCACCTACGTCAACCAGGTGCAGCTCGTCCTGAACGGAGTCACCGACCCGCGGACACTCGCCGAGGCGTGGCAGCAGACCGCCGACGCCAACCCCGTCCTGCGCACCCACCTGGTGTGGCAGGAGACCCCGCAGCCGCTCCAGGTCGTCCGGCACCGCGCCACCGTGCCCGTCACCCACCACGACTGGTCCGGCCGCACCGCGGACGACCTGGACCGGCTGCTCGCCGAGGACCGGGAGCGGGGCATCGACCTGGGCGCCGCGCCGCTGATGCGGCTCACCCTGATCCGGCTGGCCCCCGACCGGGTCCGCCTGGTCTGGACGTTCCACCACGTCCTGCTCGACGGCTGGAGCGCGGCCCAGGTCTTCGACGAGGTCTGCGAGCGGTACGCCGCGCTGACCTCCGGGCGCCGCCCCCAACTGCCCGGACGCAGGCCGTTCGCCGACTACCTGCGCTGGCTCGCCGGGCAGGACACCGAGCGGGCCGAACGGCACTGGCGGACCACCCTCGCCGGCTTCCAGGCCCCCACCGAACTGCCCCGCGACCGGCGGCCCGCCGAGGCCCACCGCGCCTCCTCCTGCGACACCGTGCGGATGACCCTCGCCCCGGACGTCTCGGCACGGCTGCGCGAGACGGCCCAGCACGCGGGCCTCACCCTGAACACGGTCCTCCAGGGCGCCTGGGCGCTGCTGCTGTCCCGCTACGGCGGCGGCACCGACGTGGTGTTCGGTACGACCGTCTCCGGCCGGCCCGCCGAACTGCCCGGCGTCACCTCGATGGTGGGCCTGTTCATCAACACCCTGCCCACCCGCGCCCGCGTCGACGGCGAACGCCCGCTGCTGGAGTGGCTGCGCGAACTCCAGGCCGCCCAGTCCGAGGGCCGCCGCCACGACTTCGTCTCGCTGGCCCAGTTGCAGTCCTGGAGCGAAGTACCCGGCGGCACCGGCCTGTTCGGCTCCATCCTGGTCTTCGAGAACTACCCGTTCGACGAGCACGCCCTGTCCCGCCACGGCCTGTCCATGGAGCAGGAACGCGACCTGGAACCGACGAACTACCCGCTCAGCGTCGTCGTCGCACCCGGTGACACCCTCGCCGTGAACCTGGACTACGACCCGGCCGCCTTCGACGCCCCGACGGTACGGGCACTCGGCGAGAGCCTGCGCACCCTGCTGACCGGCATGGCCGACGACGCCGGCCGCACCCTCGCCGAACTGCCCCTGCTCGATACGGCCGGGGCACGGGCGCTGGTGGACCGCCTCGGCGGACCCGTGGCCGCCCTCCCGCAGGACACTCTGCCCGACGCGTTCGCCCGGCAGGCCGCGCGCACCCCGCACGCCCCGGCCGTCCGCCACGGCGAGCAGTGCCTCACCTACGCCGAACTCGACGCCCGCGCCAACCGGCTGGCCCGCCGCCTCATCGCCGTCGGCGCCGGACCCGAGCGCTTCGTCGCCCTGTGCCTGCCCCGCACCGCCGACCTGGTCGTGGCGCTCCTCGCGGTCCTCAAGAGCGGCGCCGGATACCTGCCGGTCGACCCCCAGTACCCGGCCGAGCGCGTCGCGTTCCTCTTCGAGGACGTACGGCCCGACGCCGTGATCACCGCCGCCGCGACCGCCGGCCGGCTGCCCGAGGGGCCGTTCACCCGGATCCTGCTGGACGAGGAGCCGGACCCCCGGACGCCGGACACCCCGGTCGGCGACGGCGAACGCCGCACCGCCCTGCTGCCCGGCCACCCCGCCTACGTGATCCACACCTCCGGCTCGACCGGCCGCCCCAAGGGCGTCGTCGTCAGCCACGCCTCCGTCCTCGCCCTGACCGACTGGGCGGCGGCCGAGTTCACCGGCCGCGGCCTCGCCCATGTGATCGCCTCCACCTCGCTCAACTTCGACGTGTCGGTCTTCGAGATCTTCGCCCCGCTGCTGGCCGGCGGCTGCGTCGAGGTCGTCCGCGACCTGCTGGCCCTCGCCGAGCGCCCCGGACCCTGGCGTGCCGGACTGCTCAGCGCAGTGCCCTCGGCACTGGACCGGCTGCTCGCCGAGGACGCCGTACGGATCACCGCCGACACCGTCGTCCTCGCGGGGGAGGGGCTGCCCGCCCGGACCGTGCGCCGGGTCCGGGAAGCCGTCCCCGGCAGCGAGATACGCAACATCTACGGGCCCACCGAGGCCACCGTCTACGCCACCGCCTTCACCTGCGACCCCGCCGACCCCGACCGCGACCCGCCGATCGGACGGCCGCTCGGCGGCGCCCGCGCCTACGTGCTGGACGAGCGGATGCGCCCGGTACCCGTCGGCGCGCCCGGTGAGCTGTTCCTCGCCGGGACCGGTGTCGCCCGCGGCTATCTGCGCCGCCCCGGCCTGACCGCATCCCGGTTCCTGCCCGACCCGTTCGGCCCGGCCGGCAGCCGCATGTACCGCACCGGCGACCGGGTCCACTGGACGGCCGGCGGCGACCTGCGCTACCTCGGCCGCGGTGACGACCAGGTGAAGGTGCGCGGCTTCCGCATCGAACTCGGCGAGGTGGAAGCCGCGCTGGCCCGCCACCCGGACGTGGCGGCGGCAGCGGCCCGCGTGATCGAGCAGGACGGCCACCGCCGGCTCGTCGGCTACGCGGTGCCCCGCGCGGGCGGCCTGCCGGACCCCGCCGAACTGCGCGCCTTCCTCGCCCGCGGCCTCCCCGGCCACCTGGTCCCCGCCCTCGTCGTACCGCTGGAGCGGCTGCCGCTCGGCGCCACCGGCAAGCTCGACCGGCGGGCCCTGCCCGCACCCGAGCGGGCCGCGTCCGCCACCGGCACCCGAGCGGGCCGACCGCCGCGCACCCCGGCGGAGCACACCCTCGCGGCCATCTGGACCGAGGTGCTGGGCGTGCCCGAAGTAGGCGCGGACGACAACTACTTCACGCTCGGCGGTGACTCGATCCTCGGCATCCAGATCGTCTCCGCCGCCCGCCGGGCCGGTCTCGCCCTGACCCCCCGGCACCTGTTCACCCACCAGACCCTCGCCGAACTCGCCGCCGCCGCCGAGCAGGTGCCGGACGGCCCCGCGACCGCCACCGCCGAGCAGGGCCCGGTGACCGGCGACGCCCCGCTCACCCCCGTACAGCACTGGCTGCTCGACACGCTCACCGGGGACCCCGCGCACTTCAGCCAGACGGTCTGCTTCGAACTGGCCGCCGACCCCGACGAGACCCTGCTGCGGGCCGCCCTCACCGCCGTACTGGAACACCACGACGCGCTGCGGCACCGCTTCGAGCAGGCCGGGGACGGCCGGTGGCGGCAGTACGGCACCGCGCCCGGCGACACCGCCGCGCACCTGGAGGTGCACCGGGACGCGGAACCGCGCGAGGTGGCCGCCGCCCTCGGCGCCGCCTTCGACCTGGCCCGCGGGCCGCTGCTGCGCGCCGCCCTGTGCCGGCCGGGCGGCACCGGACGGCCGGTGCTGCTGCTCGCCGCCCACCACCTCGTCGTGGACGCCGTGTCCTGGCGGATCCTCCTGGAGGACCTGGAGATGGCCTACCGCGCCCTGCGGGACGGCGCACGGCCCGGACTCGGCGCCAAGAGCACCTCGTTCCAGGCGTGGGCCCGGCGGCTCGCCGCGCACACCGAGGCGGGCGGCTTCGACAGCGAACTCGCGCACTGGCAGGGCACGGAGACCGGCATCACCCTGCCGGCCGACCGCACCGGCGGCGCGAACACCGCCGGCACCGAGGAGAGCGTGACCGCCGGACTCGACGCCGAGGAGACCCGCCGCCTGCTCCAGGACGTCCCGGACGCGTACCGCACCCGCGTCAACGACGTCCTGCTCACCGCCCTGGGCCGGGTCCTGGCCCGCTGGACGGGCCGGGACCGGGTGGCCCTCACCCTGGAGGGCCACGGCCGCGAGGAACTCCTCGACGGCACCGACCTCGCCCGCACCGTGGGCTGGTTCACCACCGTGTACCCGGTCGCCCTGGACGTGCCCCGCGGCGCGGACACCGGCGCCGTCCTGAAGTCCGTCAAGGAGAACCTGCGGGCCGTACCGCACGGCGGCCTCGGCTACGGCGCGCTGCGCCACCTGCACCCCACGGCGGGCGCCGCGCTGCCCGCGCTGCCGCCGGTGTGCTTCAACTACCTCGGCCGGCAGGACCGGAACCCCGCACCCGGCGGCCTGCTGGGCGCCCCGCACGGCGACGGCCTCAGCGGCGGCATGGACCGCGCCGCCGACCGCCCCTACCTGCTGGACGTCCTCGGCCGGGTCACCGGCGACCGGCTGGAGTTCACCTGGTCGTACTCCCGCGAGGTGCACCGGCGCGAGACCGTCGCCCGGCTCGCGGCCGAACTCGCCGACGAGCTGCGGGAGATCGTCCGGCACTGCGCCGAACCCGGCACCGGCGGCCGCACCCCCTCCGACTTCCCGCTCGCCCCCCTGAACCAGGCCGCCGTCGACCGGCTCGCCGGCGACGGGACGGACGTCACGGACGTGTACCCGCTCACGCCCACCCAGACCGGCATGGTGATGCACGGCCTGGACGAGGCCGAACACGGCCTGTACGTCGAGCAGATCACCTTCGTGGCGGACGGCGCCCGCGATCCGGGCACGCTCGCCGCGGCCTGGCAGCACGTCGTCGACCACACCCCGGTGCTGCGCACCTCCGTCGCCCTGCACGGCGTGCCCGTCCCGCTCCAGGTCGTCCACCGGGACGTGACCCTGCCGGTCACCGAGCACGACTGGAGCGCCCTGCCCGAGGATCGGCGGGAGGCGGAACTGGAGCGGCTGCTCGCGAGCGAGCGGGCCCGCGGCCTCGCCCTGGAGCGCGCCCCGTTGCTGCGACTCGCCCTGGTGCGGCTCGGCCCGGACGCGGTACGGGTCGTATGGACCTTCCACCACGTCCTGCTGGACGGCTGGAGCGTCTTCCACGTCCTGTCCGACGTACTGGCCGCCCACCGGGCCCTGGTCCGGGGCGAGCGGCCCCGGCTCCCCGAGCGCCGCCCGTTCGCGGACTACGCCGCCTGGCTGGCCGCCCGCGCCACCGGCCCCGCCGAGGACCACTGGCGCGGGGCCCTGTCCGGCCTACGCACCCCGACCCCGCTGCCGTACGACCGCAGGCCCGCCCCCGGCACCACGGCCCGCTCGGGCAACTGGCTGTCGCAGCGCCTCGGCGCCGAGGAGACGCGCCGGCTCCAGGAGTTCGCCCGCCGGCACCGGCTCACCCTGAACACCCTGGTGCAGGGCGCCTGGGCGCTGCTGCTGGCCCGGTGGAGCGGGGAGGCGGAGGTGTGCTTCGGCACCACCGTCTCCGGGCGGCCGGCCGACCTGCCCGGCGCCGACACCATCACCGGCCTGTTCATCACCACGCTACCGGCCCGCATCAGCGTCGACGGCGGCGCGCCCGTGGCCGGCTGGCTGCGCGCGGTGCAGCAGGCGCGGGCGGAGGACCGCCGCCACGACCACCTGCCGCTCAACACGCTGCACGCCCTGACCGAACTACCGCCCGGCACCGGCCTGTTCGACAGCCTGGTGGTGTTCGAGAACTATCCCGTCGGCGACGCGACCGCGGGCGCCCACGGGCTCGCCCTGCGCGACCTGGACGCCCGCGAGGCCACCAACTACCCGCTGACCGTGGTGGTCTCGCCCGGCGACCGGCTGGCCGTCGAACTCGGTTACGACCTGCGGTACTTCGACACGCACACGGCGGACGCGCTGGCCGCGCAGCTGCTGCACACCCTGCACACCCTGGCCGGCACGGACGGCACCGCCCGCCTCGACGACCTCGACGTGCTGCCGCCCGCACAGCGCGAGCGGCTGCTGCGCGGGCCCAGCCGCCCGGAGACGGACGAGGTGCCCGCCGTCACCCTGCCCGCCCTCGTGGAGGCCGCCGCCGACCGCCACCCGGACGCCCCCGCGCTCGCCGCGCCCGGCCTGCTGCTCACCTTCGCCGAGGCGGAGGCGCGGGCCAACCGGCTGGCGCACCGGCTCATCGCCCGCGGCGCCGGCCCCGGCGACCTCGTCGCGCTGCTGCTGCCCCGCTCCGTGGACATGGTGCTGGCCCAGCTCGCGGTGGCCAAGGCGGGCGCCGCGTTCCTGCCCGTGGACCCCGCCTACCCCGAGGAGCGGATCGCGCTGATGCTGCGCGACGCGGCCCCCGCCCTGACCCTCGACGCCAAGGAGATCGCCGCGCTGCTCGCCGCGGACCCGGACGAGGTCCCCGGACACCGGCCCGGCGACGCCGACCGCAGGCGCCCGCTGGACCTGGACGACGCGGCCTACGTCATCTACACCTCCGGCTCCACCGGCACCCCGAAGGGCGTCGTCGTCACCCATCGCGGGCTCGCCGCGTTCTCCGCCGCCGAGGCCGCCCACTACCAGGTGACCGAGGGCGACCGGGTGCTGGCGTTCGCCACCCCCAGCTTCGACGCGTCCGTGCTGGAGCTGTGCATGTCCCTGCCGCACGGCGCCCGGCTCGTCGTCCCCCGCCCCGGACCGCTGCTCGGCGCCGAACTGGCCGACGTCCTGCGGGCCGAGCGCATCACCCACACCCTGCTGCCGCCGGCCGCGCTCGCCACCCTGCCGCCCGGCACACCGGGCACCCTGCCGGACCTGAAGACCCTGATCGTCGGCGCCGAGGCGTGCGGGGCCGACCTCGTGGCCCGCTGGGCGCCGCACCACCGCATGGTCAACTCCTACGGCCCCACCGAGGCCACCGTCGTCGCCACCTGGTCGGCGCCGCTGGCCGCGGACGGCGGCGCACCTCCCATCGGGCGCCCGCTGCCCGCCACCGGCGCCTACGTCCTGGACGCCCGGCTGCGGCCGGTGCCCGACGGGGTCGCGGGTGAACTCTGGCTGTCGGGGCCGGCGCTGGCCCGCGGCTACCTCGGCCGTCCCGGACTGACCGCCGCCCGGTTCACCGCCGACCCGTTCGGGCCGCCCGGCACCCGCATGTACCGCACCGGCGACCTGGTGCGCCGCGACAGCGGGGGCGAACTGCGCTACCTGGGGCGCACCGACCACCAGCTCACGCTGCGCGGCCACCGCATCGAGGCGGGCGAGGTCGAGGCGGCCCTCGTGCGCCACCCGGACGTGCTGGACGCGGTGGTGACCGTACGCGAGGACGAACCCGGCCTGCCGCGGCTGGTCGCCCACCTGCTCACCGCCCCCGGCGCCGAGCCGCCCGCCGCGACCGAGCTGCGGGCCCTGGCCGCCCGGTTCCTGCCGGGCCACATGGTCCCGGCGGCGTTCGTGGCGCTCGACCGGTTCCCGCTCACCGAGAACGGCAAGACCGACCGGGCGGCCCTGCCCGCACCGGCGCCGGACGAGGAGCGGGACAGGGCCGAGTACGTGGCACCGCGCACGCCCACCGAGGAGGCGCTGGCGGCCATCTGGGAGGAGACCCTCCAGACGGCCGTGGGCGCCGAGGACGACTACTTCCTGCTCGGCGGCGACTCCATGCGCGCCCTGCTCATCGCCTCCCGCGCCAACGACGCGTTCGCCACCGCGCTCACCCCCCGCGATGTCCTGGTCTCCCGCACCGTCGCCGCCCTCGCGGAAGTGGTGGAGGACCAGATCCTGAGCGAACTGGAGGACGCCGCGTACGGCGACACCGGATTCGGCAGCGCCGCGTCCGGCGACGCCGACGACCTCGGCACCGGCCCCGACGGCACCGGCCCCGACGACGAAGACGCCGCGCTCGGCGGCAACGACCACGAACGGTGAGGACCCGACGACCATGACGTCTTCGACCCCTTCGACCCCCTCGAACCCTTCCGACTCCGCGGACTCCGCGAACTCCTCGGACCCCGCGAACTCCTCCGGTGCCGCCCGGCCCGCCCGCTCCGCCCGGACCTCCCGGCGGGACCGCGCCGAGGCGCTGCCCGAGCAGATGCGCGAGGCGCTGCGGCGGCGGCTCGCCGGCCGGGCCGGCGGCACCGCCCCGGCCGCCCGGCAGGGCATCCCGCGCGCCGACCGGGACCGCCCGCTGCCGCTGTCCTTCGCCCAGCAGCGCCTGTGGTTCCTGGACCGGCTGCGGCCCGGCGACCCCCGCTACAACAGCGCGGTCGCGGTCCGCTTCACCGGCCCGCTGGACCAGGCGGCGCTGGGTTCCGCCCTGGCCGCCGTCGTCGCCCGGCACGAGGCCCTGCGCACCACCTTCGAGGAGACCGACGGCCGCCCGGCACAGCGGGTGCACCCGGCGGCCCCGGTGCCGCTGCCCGTCCGGGACACCACCGACCTGGACACGGACCTGCGGACGGAGTACGCCCGCCCCTTCGACCTGCGGCACGGGCCGCTGCTGCGCGCCCTGCTGCTGCGCGAGTCCGCCGACGCGCACGTCCTGCTGCTGACGGCCCATCACATCGTCACCGACGGCTGGTCCATGGGCGTCGTCCTGGACGAGCTGTGCACCGCCTACGACGCCCTCGCCCGGGGCGCCGCACCCGAACTGCCGCCGGTGGCCACGCAGTACCCGGACTTCGCGGTGTGGCAGCGCGAACAGCTCTCGGGCCTCCGCCTGGAGCGCCAACTCGCGCACTGGAAGGAGCGGTTGACCGGCGCCGTGGCACCGGAGCTGCCCCTGGACCGGCCGCGGCGCGGCGAGGAGGCGGGCACCGGCGCCGTCCACACCTTCACCGTCCCCGCCGCGCTCGCCACCCGGCTGCGCGACCTCGCCCGTGAGCAGCACAGCACCCTGCACACCGCCCTGGTCGCGGCCACCCAGGCCCTGCTGGCCCGCTGGTCGGGACAGGACGACATCACCGTCGGCTCCCTCACCCCCGGCCGCTCCCGCACCGAGCTGGAACGCACCGTCGGTTTCTTCGTGAACACCGTCGTGCTGCGCACCGCGGTGGACCGTTCCGGCTCGTTCCGCGAGCTGCTGGCGCGGGCCGCCGACACGGTCAACGACGCCTTCGCGCAAGGCGACACACCGTTCGAACGGGTCGTGGAGGCGGTCGGCGCCCCCCGCGAGGCCGGCCGGAACCCGCTGTTCGACGTCCTCGTCCTGCTGCACCCCGACCCGCCCGCCGCGACCGCCCCGCACGGACTCGCCACCACCCCGGTCGGCGTGCCCCGGCAGGCGGCCACCTTCGACCTGAGCGTGGAGTTCGTCCCCGAGGGCGAGGGCCTGACCGGGCTGCTGGAGTACCGCACCGACCTGTTCGACGCGGCCACGGCCGAGCGGCTGGCCGGGCAGTGGCTCCGCCTGCTGGAGGGCGCGACCGCCGCCCCGGACCGGCCGCTGGGCACCCTGCCCCTGCTGTCCGAGGCGGAGACCCGCCAGGTCCTCGCCCACGGGAACGCGGGGACGCACCACCCCGAGCCCGACGCCCTGCACCCGCGGCTGTTCGAGCGCCGCGCCGCCCGCACCCCGGGCGCCCTCGCCCTCGTCGCGGGCGGCGAACGGCTCGACTACGCCACCCTCAACGCGCGCGCCAACCGGCTCGCCCACCACCTCATCGCCCGCGGCGCCGGCCCCGAGCGGCTGGTCGCGCTGCGGCTGCCGCGCACCGCCGACATGATCACCGCGATCCTCGCCGTGTGGAAGTCCGGCGCCGGCTACCTCCCGCTCGACCCCGCCCTGCCCGAGGAACGCGTCCGGTACCTGCTGGACGACACCCGTCCCGCCCTGCTGCTGGACGAAGACGCCCTGCGCGCCGTACCCGCGACCGCCCCGGACACCGACCCGACCGACGCCGACCGGCGCGCCCCGCTGGACGGGGAGCACACCGCGTACGTCATCCACACCTCCGGCTCCACCGGCCGCCCCAAGGGGGTCGCCGTGTCACACCGCGCGGCGGCGCACCTGCTCGCCGCGCACCGGGCGGGCTTCGTCGCCGAGGCGGGCGGCGGCCCGCTGCGCGTCGCGCTCACCGCGTCGTTCTCCTTCGACACCTCCCTGGAGGGCGTGCTGCTGATGGCCGACGGCCACCCGCTGCACCTGGTCGACGAGGTGACCCGGATGGACCCGGCCGCCCTGGTCGAGTACGTCGTCGAGCACCGCGTCGACTTCCTCGACGTCACCCCCTCCTACCTGCGGCAGCTGCTTCCCGCCGGACTGCTCACCGACCCCCGGCACCACCCCCGCGTCCTCATGCTCGGCGGCGAGGCGGTCGGCCCCGCGCTGTGGCGGGAGCTGGCCGCCCACCCCGACGTGACCGCCCACAACTTCTACGGCCCCACCGAGTGCACCGTCGACGCGCTGTCCTGCCGCATCGACGGCGGGGACCGCCCGCTGGTGGGCCGGCCGCTGCCCGGCGTGCGGGCCTACGTCCTGGACGACCGGCTCCAGCCGGTGCCGCCCGGCGTCGGCGGCGAGCTGTACCTCGCGGGCCCCCAGCTCGCCCGCGGCTACACCGGCCGGCCGGGCCTGACCGCCGCCCGGTTCCTGCCCGACCCGTACGGCCCGGCGGGCACCCGCATGTACCGCACCGGCGACCTCGCCCGCTGGACCGCCGACGGCCGCGTCGACTACCTGGGGCGCGCCGACGACCAGGTCAAGGTGCGCGGCCACCGCATCGAGCCCGGCGAGATCGAGGCCGCCCTGCTGGCGCTGGACGGCATCGCCGCCGCCGCGGTCGTGGCCGCACCCGACGCGCACGGCCACACCCGCCTCGCCGCCTACGTCGTCCCCGCGCCCGGCGCCCCCCGGCCCGCCCCCGCCGAGCTGCGGGCCGCCCTGCGCCGCGTGCTGCCGGACGCCTGGGTGCCGTCCTCCTTCACTGCCCTGGCCGCGCTGCCGCTGACCACCAGCGGCAAGCTGGACCGCCGCGCCCTGCCCGCCCCCGAAACCCTGGAGACGGAAAGGGAGTTCGTTGCCCCCCGCACCCCCGAGGAGGAGACCCTGGCGGCCGTGTGGGCCGAGGTGCTCGGCGTGGACCGGGTGGGCGTCACCGACAACTTCTTCGAGCTGGGCGGCGACTCCATCCTGAGCATCCAGGCCGTCTCCCGTGCCCGCGCCGCCGGGCTGCGGATCGGCTCCCAGGACGTCTTCCGGCACCAGACGGTCGCCGACCTGGCCGCCGCCGCGACCCCTCGCACCGACGTCGCCCGGGCACCCCGGCGCCCGCACCGGGAGGGGCCCGCCCCGCTCACCCCCGTCCAGGAGTGGTTCTTCGCCACGCACGGCCCGCTGCGGCACTTCAGCATGTCGATGCTGCTCGACCTGCCGCACGACCTCGACGAGCGGGCCCTGGAGGAGGCACTGGCCGCCCTGGTGGCCCAACACCCCGCCCTGCGTACCCGCTTCACCCGCTCCGGCGACACCTGGCTCCAGCACCCCGGCCCCGCCCCGGACGGCCCGCTGCTGACCCGGCACGCCCCCGGCACCCGGCCCGCCGAGGCCGCGGCGGCGGCCCGCGCGGCCCTCGACCCGACCACCGGCACCCTGCTGCGCGCCGCCCTGCTCACCGGCACAGAACGCCCCCGCCTCTTCCTCACCGCCCACCATCTGGCCGTCGACAGCGTCTCCTGGCGCATCCTGCTCTCCGGCCTGGCGGACGCCTACCGGCAGGCGGCGGCGGGGGAGGAGCCCCGGCCGGAGCCCGAGCACACCGCGTTCGCCGACTGGGCGCGCGAACTCGCCGACCGGGTACGGGCCGGCGGCCTGGACGACGACCTGCCCCACTGGACGCGGGAGGTGGCCGAGCCCCGCACCCCGCTCCCCGTCGACCTGCCCGGCACCCCGCTCGCCGGGTCCGTGCGCACCGTCCGCACCCGGCTGGACCGCACCACCACCGAGGCGCTGCTGCGACGGGTGCCGGCGGCCTACCGCACCCAGGTCAACGACGTGTTGCTGAGCGCGCTGGGCCGGGTGCTCGCCGACTGGACGGGCACGGACCGGGTGACCGTCGCGCTGGAGGGCCACGGCCGCGAGGAGGACCTGGCCGAGGGCGCCGACCTGTCCCGCACGGTGGGCTGGTTCACCACCCAGTACCCGGTCACCCTGACCCCGGCCGGACCGGACGACTGGGGGAGCACCCTCAAGGCCGTCAAGGAGCGGCTGCGGTCCGTGCCCCGCCGCGGCCTCGGCTACCAGGCCCTCGCCCACCTCGGCTCACCCCGGCCGGAAGCCCGCGCCCTGGGCGAACTCCCGCTGCCCCAGGTGTGCTTCACCTACCACGGTCAGTGGGAGGCGCCCGGCGGCGGCGACTTCGCGCCCACCGCCGACGTACCCGGCCCGGACACCGACCCCGGTGAGCCGCTCGACCACCTGCTGGACGTGTCCGCGCTGGTCGCCGACGGCGAGCTGGAGATCACCTGGCACTACAGCGACCAGGTGCACCGGGCCGCCACCGTCGAGCGGCTGGCCGACGGCATGGTCCGGGCCCTCGGCGCCATCGCCGACCACTGCGCGCGGCCCGGCGCGGGCGGCCGTACCCCCTCCGACTTCCCGCTGGCCCGCCTCGACCAGGCCGGTGTGGACCGCCTCGCCGGTGACGGCCGGGACATCGAGGACCTGCTGCCGCTCACCCCGCTCCAGGAGGGCATGCTCTTCCACCGGCTGGTCGGCGGACCGGACGACGTGTACCTCGACCAGGCCGCGCTGCTCCTGGAGGGCGTCACCGACCCCGGCGCCCTCGCCCTGGCCTGGCAGCGGGTCACCGACCGCACCCCCGCCCTGCGCACCAGCGTGGTGTGGGAGGACGTACCCGTCCCGCTCCAGGTCGTGCACCGCCGGGTCACCGTGCCCGTCGAGCAGGTGGACTGGCGGGAGCCGGCCGCGGCGGAGCGGGACACGCGGTGGGAGCGGCTGCGCGCCGACGACCTCGCGCGCGGACTCGACCTTACGGCCGCCCCGCTGATGCGGCTCACCCTCGTCCGACTGCCCGGCGACCGGCTGCACCTGCTGTGGACCTCCCACCACCTCATCCTGGACGGCTGGAGCCTCGCCCAGGTCCTCACCGACGTGTTCGCCGAGTACACGGCGCTGACCACCGGCACCCCGCACCGGCCCCCGGCCCGCCGCCCGTTCGGCGACTACGTGCGCTGGCTCGCCGGACAGGACGGCGCGGCGGCCCGCGCGCACTGGCGGGACGTCCTCGCCGGGTTCGCCACGCCCACCCCGCTGCCCGCCGACCGCCCCCGGCGCCCCGGCCACGAGACCCGCTCCGCGGGCCTGCACACCGCCGGACTCTCCGCCGAGGTCTCCGCGCGCCTCGCCCGCACCGCCCGCGCCGCCGGACTCACCCTCTCCACCGTGGTGCAGGGCGCCTGGGCGCTGCTGCTGTCCCGCTACAGCGCCGAACCGGACGTGCTGTTCGGCACCACCGTCTCCGGGCGTCCCGACGACCTGCCCGGCGTCGAGTCGATGGTCGGCATGTTCATCAACACCCTGCCCACCCGTGTCCGCGTGGACGGCCGCCGTACCGCCACCGCATGGCTCCGGGAACTCCAGGAAGCACAGGCGGACGCACGCCGGTTCGCCGCGGTGTCGCTGGCCGAACTGACCGCGCTGAGCGACGTGCCGTCCGGCAGCCCGCTGTTCGACAGCATGGTGGCCTTCGAGAACTACCCCTTCGACGAGGCCCGTTCGGCCGGCGCCGGAATACGCCTGGCGGACGTGTCCGCCCGCGACGCCACCAACTACGCCCTCGTGCTCCGCGCCTACCAGGGCGACCGGTTCGGCTTCGACCTCGCGTACGACCCGCGGCTGTTCGAACCCGCGACCGCACGGGACCTCGCCGACCGGCTGTGCCTGCTGCTCACCGAACTGGCCGACGACCCCGAGCGGCCGGTGCGCGACCTCGCCTGGACCACCGCCGCTGAACGACGGCGGATACCCGTCGAGTGGAACGGCCCCGAGGAGGGCCGGCCCGCCGACACCCTGGACGCCCTCTTCTCCGCCCAGGCCGCCCGCACCCCCGGCGCGGAGGCCGTCTGCTGCGGCGCCGACCGGCTCGACTACGCCACCCTCGACGCGCGTTCCGGACAGCTCGCCCACCGGCTCGTCGAACTCGGCGCCGGACCCGAGACGTTCGTCGCCCTGGCACTGCCCCGCTCCACCGACCTGGTCGTGGCCGTCCTCGCCGTGCTCAAGACCGGCGCCGCCTACCTGCCCGTCGACCCCCGGCAGCCCGCCGAGCGGACCCGCCAACTCCTCGCCGACGCCGCTCCGGTGGCCCTGGTGACCACCACCGGGTACGGGGACGAACCGGCCGTACCCCTCCTGCCGCTGGACGACCCCGGCGTCCGCGCCGACCTCGCCCGCCGCCCCGCCGCGGGCCCCGCCCGCCGCGCGCTGCCCGAGAGCCCCGCCTACGCCATCTACACCTCCGGCTCCACCGGCCGCCCCAAGGGCGTCGTCGTGCCGCACGCCAACGTGGTCCGGCTGTTCACCCGCACCCGGCACTGGTTCGGCTTCGGCCCCGACGACGTGTGGACGCTGTTCCACTCCTACGCCTTCGACTTCTCCGTGTGGGAGCTGTGGGGCCCGCTGCTGCACGGCGGCCGGCTGGTGATCGTCCCCGAGGACACCGCCCGCTCCCCGGAGGACTTCCTGCGGCTGCTCGCCGACGAACGGGTCACCGTCCTCAACCAGACCCCCTCCGCGTTCTACCCGCTGGCGCGGGCCGACGCCGAACTCCCTGACGTCAGCGCCCGCTTGGCCCTGCGCACGGTGATCTTCGGCGGTGAGGCGCTGGACGTGGACCGGCTCGCCGACTGGTACACCCGCCACCCGGACACCGCGCCGCGCCTGGTGAACATGTACGGCATCACCGAGACCACCGTGCACGTCACCTACGCCCCGCTGGACCGCTCGACCGCCCGCACCGGTGCCGCCAGCCCCATCGGCACCGGCATCCCGGACCTGCGGGTCCACGTGCTGGACGAGCTGCTGCGGCCCGTGCCGCCCGGCGCTGTCGGGGAGCTGTTCGTCGCCGGCGAGGGCCTGGCGCGCGGCTACCTGAACCGGCCCGGCCTCACGGCCACCCGGTTCCTCGCCGACCCGTTCGGGCGGCCCGGCACCCGCATGTACCGCACCGGGGACCGGGCCCGGCGGCGCGCCGACGGCTCGCTTGAGTACCTCGGCCGCGCCGACCAGCAGGTGAAGATCCGCGGCTACCGCATCGAGCCCGGCGAGATCGAGGCCGCCCTGCACCGCCACCCGCGGGTGGGCGCCGCCGCCGTCGGCGTGTACGAGGACACCGCCGGCACCCGCCGCCTGGTCGCCCACGTCGTCGGCACCGGCACCGGCGAGCGCACCGCCCCGCCCCCGCCCGCCGCCGAACTCCGCGCCCACCTGGAGTCGTTGCTGCCCGCGCACATGGTGCCGGCGGCCTACGTGCCGATGGCCGCGCTGCCGCTCACCGTGAACGGCAAGCTCGACCGGCGCGCCCTGCCCGCGCCCGGCCCCGACGGCTTCGCCGCGGACCGCGCCCGCACCCCCCTGCGCACCCGCGCCGAACAACTGGTCGCCGCCGCCTGGACGGACGTCCTGGACACCGACGAGGTCGGCGCCGACGACGACTTCTTCGCCCTCGGCGGCGACTCCATCCTCGCCGTACGGGTCACCTCCCGGCTGCGCGCCGCCTTCGGCACGGATGTCTCACCCCGGCTGCTGTTCACCCACCCCACGCTGTCCCGCCTCGCCGCCGCGCTCGGCGAACCGGACGGCGCGCACCGCGCCGACGCCATCCCGGCCCTCGCCCCGGACGCCCCCGCACCCCTGTCGTACGCGCAGCAACGCCTCTGGTTCCTCGACCGGTTCGAACCCGGCAGCACCGAATACACCACCCTGTCCGCGCTGCGGCTGCGCGGCCCGCTCGACACCGCCGCCCTCGGCGCCGCCCTGGACGGCCTCGTCGCCCGGCACGAGGCCCTGCGCACCACGTTCGCCGAAGTCGACGGCCAGGCACGGCAGATCGTCCACCCGGCGCGGCCCGTCGACCTGCCGGTGACCGACCTCCCGGACCCCACGGCCCTGGACGGCTTCCTGGAGCGCGTGGCCGCCGCCCCCTTCGACCTGGCCTCCGGGCCGCTGCTGCGCGCCCGCCTGGCCCGGCTGGCCGCCGACGACCACGTACTCGTCCTGGCCGTGCACCACATCGTCACCGACGGCTGGTCCGTCGGCGTGCTCGGCCGGGACCTGGGCGAGCTGTACGCGGCGGCCCTGGAGAACCGCGGGCCCCACCTGCCCGCGCTGCCCGTCCGCTACGCCGAGCACGCCGCCTGGCAGCGGGCCCGCGCCGACCGGGCCGAGGCCGAACTCGCCCACTGGCGGGCGGTCCTGGACGGCGTCACCCCGCTGGAGCTGCCCACCGACCGCCCGCGCCCGGCCGTCCGCACCCGCGACGGCGACCTGGTGACCTTCACCCTGCCGGCCGCGCTCACCGAGCGGCTGCGCGAACGCGGACGGCAGGCCGACGCCACCCTGTACATGACCCTGGTGACGGCCTGTCAGGTACTGCTCGCGCGCTGGGCCGGGCAGGAGGACGTCACCGTCGGCACCGTGACCGCGGGGCGCGACCGGCCCGAACTGCACGACGTGGTCGGCATGTTCGTCAACACCCTGGTGCTGCGCTCCCGGATCCGGCCCGAACTGCCCTTCCGCGAGCTGCTGTCCGAGGTCCGCGCGACCGTCCTGGACGCCTTCGCCCACCAGGAGGTGCCCTTCGAGAGGGTGGTGGACGCCGTACAGCCCGAGCGGGACACCAGCCGCACCCCGCTGTTCCAGGTCATGGTCGCCCTGCACAACCTGGACGCCGAGCCGCCCCGGCTGCCCGGCCTGACCGCCGAGCCCGTCACCCCGCCGGTCCGCACCGCCACCTTCGACCTGGCCTTCGACTTCGTGGAGAGCGACGGCGGCCTGACCGGCTACCTGGAGTACAACACCCAACTCTTCGACCGCGACACCGCCGAGCGCCTCGCCGGCCGGCTGCGCGTCCTGCTGGAGGCCGCCGCCGCGTCCCCGGAACAGCCCGCCGGCGCGCTGCCCTTGATGACCGCCGCCGAACGCGAGCAGGTGCTCCGGCAGGGCGAGGGCGCCCGGCTGCCCGACCCGGACACCACCTTCCCCGCCCTGTTCGAGGCACGGGCCGCCCGCACCCCGCACCACACCGCGCTGGTCGCCCGCGACACCACCCTGGACTTCGCCACGCTGAACGAGCGCGCCAACCGGCTCGCCCACCACCTCATCGAGCGGGGCGCCGGCCCCGAGGACGTCGTCGCCGCCCGGCTGCCACGGACCTCCGAACAGGTGGTGGCACTGCTCGCGGTCGCCAAGGCCGGTGCCGCCCTGCTCAGCCTCGACCCCGAACTCCCGCCGGACCGCGCTGAGTTCCTGCTGTCCGACGCCCGCCCGCACACCCTGCTCACCGACCTCGGCGCGGTGCCCTGGGACCGGCTGCCCGCCCACGACCCGACCGACGCTGACCGCGTCCGGCCCCTGCTGCCCCGCCACACCGCCTACGTCATCTACACCTCCGGCTCCACCGGCCGCCCCAAGGGCGTCGCCGTCGAACACCGGCAGCTGGTCAACCTGTGCCACGACCACGAGAGAGGTCTGCTCGCCCCGCACACCGCGGACGGCCGCCGGCTGCGGGCCGCGCTCAGTGCCTCCTTCTCCTTCGACACCTCCTGGGAAGGGCCGCTGCTGCTCGCCCTCGGCCACGAGGTGCACCTCATCGACGAGGACGTACGCCTGGACCCCGAGGCCTTCTGCGCCCACGTCGCCGAGCGCCGCCTCGACCTGGTCAACGTCACCCCGTCCTTCCTGCGCGAGCTGACCTCCGCCGGCCTGCTGGCCGCCGACCGCCACCACCCGGAGCTGCTGCTCGTCGGCGGCGAGGCCGTCACCCCGGCCGACTGGCGCGAACTCGTGCGGCTGGAACGCGAGTTGGACATCGCGGTGTACAACATGTACGGGCCCACCGAGTGCACCGTCGACGCCGTCTACGGCCGCTGCGCGGACCGCCCCGACCGGCCCGTCATCGGCCGCCCCGGCGGCAACCTGCGCGCCTACGTGCTCGACGGCGCCCTGCGGCCGGTGCCGCCCGGCGTGCCCGGCGAGCTGTACCTGGCCGGCGCCCAGGTGGCCCGCGGCTACCTGAACCGGCCCGGACTCACCGCCGCCCGCTTCCTCGCCGACCCGTTCGGGGCGCCCGGCGAGCGGATGTACCGCACCGGGGACCGGGCCCGCTGGGACCGGGACGGGCTGCTGGAGTTCCTCGGCCGGGTGGACGAACAGGTCAAGATCCGCGGGTTCCGCATCGAGCCCGGCGAGGTGGAGGCCGCCCTCCTCGGTCACCCGGACATCGCCGACGCCGCGGTCGCCGCCCGCGAACACGCCGGACGCACCGTGCTCGTCGGCTACGTGGTGCCGGCCGGCGACCGCGTCCCGTCCGCCGACGACCTGCGCCTCGCGCTGCGCCGCACCCTGCCCGACCACATGGTGCCCACCGCGTTCGTCCCGCTGGCCCGCATCCCGCGCACCACCAGCGGCAAGACAGACCGGCGCGCCCTGCCGGCCCCGCCCGCGCAGCCCGACAGCACCACCCCCTACGTCGCCCCCCGGCCCGGCACTGAGCAGCGCCTGGCCGCGATCTGGGCGCAGGTGCTCGGAGTCGAACGGGTCGGCGCCCGCGACAACTTCTTCGCGCTCGGCGGCGACTCCATCCTCAGCATCCAGATCGTCGCCCGCGCCCGGCAGGCCGGACTCGCCCTCACCACCAAGGACGTCTTCCGCCACCAGACCGTCGCCGAACTCGCCCTGCGCACCGAGGAGTCGGCGCCCCGCCCGGCCGCCGCCGAGCTGACCGGGGAGGCACCCCTCACCCCGATCCAGCGCTGGTACCTGGACGGCCGCGACCCCGGCGGGTCCCTCCGTTTCACCATGACCCAGCGCCTCGAACTCGCCCCGGACACCGCCGAAGAGACCGTCCGCGCGGCCGTCGACGCCCTCGTACGCCACCACGCGGCGCTGCGCACCCGGTTCCGCAACACCGCGGACGGCTGGCGCCAGGAAGCCCTGCCGCAGGCACCCGACGGCGTCTTCAGCCGCCACGACGCGGCCCGGCTCACCGGCGCCGCGCTGGAGGCCGAGGTCCAGCGGCTCACCGACGAGGCGCAGTCCGGACTCGACCCCCGCGAAGGCCGCGTGCTGCGCGTCCTGTTCTTCGACCGGGGACCGCGCCGGGCTCCGCAACTCATCATCACCGCGCACCACTTGGTGATCGACGGCGTCTCCTGGCGCATCCTGCTGGCCGACCTGGAGACCGCCCACCGTGCGACGGCGGCCGGACGCCCCGTCGAACTCCCCGCCACCGGCACCTCCTTCGGGCACTGGGCCACCCGGCTCGCGGAGCACACCCGCTCCGGCGCGCTGGACGGCGACCTGGACTACTGGACCCGTACCGCCGCCGCCCCCGCCGCCCTGCCCGCGGGCCGGCCCGGCGCCAACACCCACGGCACCGCCGCCACCCTCACGGTCACCCTGGACGCCGCGACCACCGACGCGCTGCTGCGCAAGGTCCCCGAGTGCTACCGCACCCAGGTCAACGACGTCCTGCTCAGCGCCCTCGGCCGCACCCTGGCCCGCTGGTGCGGGCGCGACACCGTGCTGCTCGGCGTGGAGGGACACGGCCGGGAGGACCTGTTCGAGGACGTCGACCTGTCGCGGACCGTCGGCTGGTTCACCGCCGAGTACCCGCTCGCCCTCACCGCCGCCCCGGACGCCGGATGGCACGACACCCTCCGCGCGGTCAAGGAGCAACTGCGCGCGGTCCCGCGGCACGGGCTGAGCCACGGCGCCCTGCGCCACCTCGTCCCCGGCAGCCCGCTGACCGCAGCCCCGGCCCCGCAGGTCGGCTTCAACTACCACGGCCAATGGGACACCGGCACCGGCTCCGGCGGCCTGGTCCGCGGCGCCCTGCCCCCGGCCGGCCGGGACACCGACCCGGACGAACCCCGCCCCTACCTGCTGGACATCACCGGAGTCGTCCAGGACGGCCGGCTGGAGTTCGGCTGGACCTACCCGGCGGCGGTCTACGACGAGGACACCGTCCGCGGGCTCGCCGAGGAGACACTGGCCGCCCTGCGGGACATCGTGGCGCACTGCGCCCTGCCCACCGCGGGCGGCCGCACCCCCTCCGACTTCCCGCTCGCCGGCCTCGACCAGGACCGGCTGGACCGGCTGGTCGGCACCGGACGCGACATCGAGGACGTCCTGCCGCTCACCCCGCTCCAGTCCGGCATGCTGTTCCACGGCCTCGTGGACACCGAGCACGCCTACGCCGACCGCACGGCCGTACGCCTGGCCGGCGTGGCCGACCCGCGGGCCTTCGCCGCCGCCTGGCAGCAGGTCGCGGACCGCACCCCGGCCCTGCGCACCTCCGTGCACTGGCACGGCCTGCCCCACCCGGTGCAGGTGGTCCACCGGCACGCCGAACTGCCCGTCACCCGGCTCGACTGGCGCGCCCTGACACCCGCACAGCGCGCCGAGGCCACCGAGCGGCTGCTCGCCGAGGACCGCGCGGCCGGCATGGACCTCACCACCGCCCCGCTCACCCGGCTCACCCTCGCGGCCCTGCCCGGCGACGAGGTGCTGCTGGTGTGGTCCACCCACCACATCGTCCTCGACGGGTGGAGCACCGGGCAGCTCCTCACCGAGGTGTGCGAACGGTACGCGGCCCTCACCGGCGGCCCGGACCAAGCGCCCCCGGTCAGGCGGCCGTTCGCGGACTTCCTGCACTGGCTCGCCGCCCAGGACGAGCCGGCGGCCGAACGGCACTGGGCCGAGGCGCTGGCCGGGTTCACCGGCCGCACCCCGCTGCCGTACGACCGCACGCCCGCCGAGGCCCACCGCGCCCGCTCGGCCGCCGCCGTCCACCACGAGCTGGACGCGGACGTCTCGCGCCGGCTGCGGGAGAGCGCCGCACGCGCCGGACTCACCGTCAACACCGTCCTGGAGGGCGCCTGGGCGCTGCTGCTGGCCCGCTCCAGCGGCCGGGACGACGTGGTGTTCGGCACGACCGTCTCCGGCCGCCCGGCCGAACTGCCCGGCGTCGAAGGCATGATCGGCATGTTCATCAACACCGTGCCGACCCGCGTCCGCGTGCCCGCCGGGCCGGTCCTGCCGTGGCTGCGCGCCATCCAGGAGCGGGGGAGCGACGCCCGCCGCTTCGACTTCCTCGCGCTGCCGCGCATCCAGGCGGTGAGCGAGGTCCCGCCCGGCGAGCCGCTGTTCGACAGCATGGTGGTGTTCGAGAACTACCCCGTGGACGAGTCGGCGACGGCCCGTACCGGCGTCCGGGTGGAGGAGGTGCGCGCGGACGACGCCACCACCTTCCCCTGGTGCCTGCGCGCCCACCTCGGCGAACGGCTCGCCTTCGATCTCGCCTACGACCCCGCCCTGTTCGACCCCGGCACCGCCGAGCGCGCCGCGGACCGCCTGGCCACGCTGCTGGCGGAACTCGCCGACGGGTTCGACAGCGACCTGGCCGGCCTCGACCTGCTCACCCCGGCCGACCGCGAACTGCTCGCCGCCTGGAACACCACCGCCCGCCCGGCCGCCCCGCGCAGCCCGGTCGACCTGTTCACCGAGCAGGCCCGCCGCAGCCCCGACGCGATCGCGGTGCAGGACGGCGACCGGGAACTGACCTACCGGCAGCTGCACGACTGGGCCGCAGCGCTGGCCGGCCGGCTGCGCGCCGACGGCCTGGCGGCCGAGGACCGGGTGGCACTGCTGCTGGACCGCTCCGCCGAACTCGTCGTCGCCCAGCTCGCCGTGCTCATGGCCGGCGGCGCCTACCTGCCCCTCGACGGCCGCGCCCCCGAGGACCGCCGCCGGGCCCTGCTCGCGCAGGCCGGCGCGACGTCCCGCCTCACCACCACCGACGTGACCGCCGCCTACCCCAACCCCACGGCCACGGCCCCGGCCGCCGGCCTCACTGGCACCGGCCCCGCCACGAACCCGCTCCCGGACGCCGACCCCGATCGGCTGGCCTACGTGATGTTCACCTCCGGGTCCACCGGCCGGCCCAAGGCGGTGGCGGTACGGCACCGGGACGTGGCCGCGCTGGCCACCGACAGCCGGTTCGCCGACGGCGTGTGCGACCGGGTGCTGCTGCACTCGCCGGTCGCCTTCGACGCCGCCACCTTCGAGGTGTGGGCGCCGCTCCTCAACGGCGGCCGGGTGGTCGTCGCCCCGGCCCAGGGCGTGGACGCCACCCTGCTGCGCCGGCTCGCCGGCGACGGCGGGCTGACCGCGCTGTGGCTGACCGCCGGACTGTTCCGGCTGCTCGCCCAGGACGCCCCCGACTGCTTCCGCGGCCTGCGGCAGGTGTGGACCGGCGGTGACGTGGTGCCCGCCACGGCCGTGCGCCGGGTCCTCGGCGCCTGCCCCGGCCTGACCGTGGTCGACGGCTACGGCCCCACCGAGACGACGACGTTCGCGACGTCGTTCGCGCTCGCCGACCCGGATGCGGTGCCCGGCACCGTGCCCATCGGCCGCCCGCTGGACGACCTGCGCGTCCACATACTCGACGCCCGGCTGCGGCCCGTACCGCCGGGCTGCGCGGGCGAGCTGTACCTGGCCGGGGAAGGCGTCGCCCGCGGCTACCTGGGCCGCCCCGGCGACACCGCGGCCCGGTTCCTCGCCGACCCGTCCGGCGCGCCGGGCGAACGGATGTACCGCACCGGCGACCTGGCCCGCAGGCGCCCGGACGGCACCGTCGAATTCCTCGGCCGCGCCGACGACCAGGTCAAGATCCGGGGCTTCCGGGTGGAACCCGGCGAGGCCGAGGCCGCGCTCGCCGCCCACCCGGACGTCACCGACGTCACCGTGGTGGCCCGCGAGGACCGGCCGGGCGTCAAGCGGCTCGTGGCCTACGTCGTCGGACCGGCCGCACACGACCCGGAGGAGCTGCGGGCCTTCGCCGCCCGGTCCCTGCCCGACTACCTCGTCCCCGCCGCCTTCGTGCCGCTCGCCGCCCTCCCGCTGAGCCGCAACGGCAAGGTCGACCGGGCCGCCCTGCCCGCGCCCGAGGCCCGGCCGGACGGCGCGCGGGTGGCACCCCGCACCGAGGCCGAACGCCGCACGGCGGCCGTCTTCGGCGAGGTGCTGGGCAGCGAACCCCCCGGCGCGGAGGACGACTTCTTCCAGCTGGGCGGCGACTCGATCCTCAGCATCCGCCTCGCCTCCCGCCTCGCCGAGGTCTTCGACACCGAGGTCACCCCCCGCGCGGTGTTCACCCACCCCACCCCGGCCGCGCTGGCCCGCCTGCTCGGCCAACGGCAGGGCTCCGGCCGCCCGGCCCTCGTCCCCGTGACCAGGGACGCCGTGGCACCGATGTCCCACGCCCAGCAACGCCTGTGGTTCCTGCACGAGTTCGAGCCCGGCGGCGCCGAGTACGTCACCGCGCTCGCCCTGCGGCTGCGCGGCACCCTGGACACCGGCGCGCTCCGCGCGGCCCTCGCCGCCGTGACGGCCCGGCACGAGTCGCTGCGCACCACCTTCGACAGCGTCGACGGACACGGCATCCAACGCGTCCACCCGCCGCGTCAGGTCCCGCTGCCGGTGCACGACCTGACCGGGCTCGCCGCAAACGCGCGGGAACCCGAGCTGCGCCGCCTGCTCGCCGCCGACCGCGCCCGCCCGTTCGACCTGCGCGAGGGCCCGCTGCTGCGCACCGCCCTGGTCCGGTTCGCCGACGACGACCACGTGCTCACCCTCGCCCTGCACCACATCGTCACCGACGGCTGGTCCACCTCCGTCCTGCTCGGCGACCTCGCCCACTACTACCGGGCCGAACTCGGCGCCCCGCAGCCGCCGTTGCCGCCACTGCCGGTGCAGTACGCCGACTACGCGCACTGGCAGCGCACCACCGGGGACGCCGGCGCGGACGAGCACCTCGCCTACTGGAAGGAGCACCTGGCCGGCACCGCGCCGCTGGAGCTGCCCACCGACCGGCCCCGGCCGCCGGTGCGCACCAGCGCCGGCGCCACCGCCCGGCTGGTGGTGCCCGCCCCGACCGTCCACGGCCTGACCCGGCTCGCCCGCGACCACGGGACCACCCTCTTCACCACGCTCGTCGCCGCCGCCCAGGCCTACCTGGCCCGGCTCTCCGGCGCCGAGGACATCGCCGTCGGCACCGTCACCTCCGGCCGCGACCGGCCCGAGACGCAGGCCCTCGTCGGGTTCTTCGTGAACACCCTGGTGCTGCGCTCACGGGCCGAGGCGGGGGCGCCCTTCTCCGGGTTCCTCATCGCCGTACGGGAGACCGTCCTGGACGCCTTCGCCCACCAGGACGTGCCCTTCGAGCGGGTCGTCGACGAGGTGCAGCCGGTCCGGGACACTAGCCGCAGCCCGCTGTTCCAGGTCATGGTCGTCCTCCAGAACACCCCCGCCGCAGGCCTCGACCTGCCGGGACTGGACGTCACCGACGTCGAACCCGACTCGGACCAGGCCGCGTTCGACCTCACCCTGGAGTTCGCCGAGACCGGCTCCGGGGAACTGCACGGCCTGCTCACCTACAACACCGACCTGTTCGACCCGGCGACGGCCGAGCGGATGGCCCGCCAGCTCGGCACCCTGCTGCACGCCGTCGCCGCCGACCCGGACCGCCCGCTGGGCGCCCTGCCGCTGGCCTCCGACGCCGAGCTGACGGCGCTCCTGGACCAGGGCCGGGGCACCTTCCGGCCGGTGCCCGAGCGGACCCTGCCCGAGCTGTTCGAACGGCAGGCGGCCCGCACCCCGGACGCGGTCGCGCTGCTGGACGGCGACCGGGAGCTGAGCTATGCCGAGGTGGACCGGGCGGCCAACCGGCTCGCCCACCGGCTGATCCGGGACGGCGTCGGACCCGAGCGGGTGGTGGCCCTGGCGCTGCCCCGCTCGGCGGCGACCGTCGTGGCCCAGCTCGCCGTCACCAAGGCCGGCGGCGCCTTCCTCCCCGTCGATCCGAACTACCCCGAAGAGCGCCGGGAGTTCATGCTCCGGGACGCGGGCGCCCACCTGGTCCTCGACGACCCGGCCGAGGTCTGGACGGCCGACGGGCCGGACACGGCACCCACGGACGCCGACCGCGCCCGCGCGCTGACCCCCGCCCACCCCGCCTACGTCATCTACACCTCCGGCTCCACCGGCACACCCAAGGGCGTCGTCGTCACCCACCGGGGACTGGCCTCCTTCGCCGCCGCGGCCGCCGAGCAGTACGAAGCCGGGCCCGGCGACCGGGTGCTCCAGTTCGCCTCGCCCAGCTTCGATGCCTCCGTGCTGGAGCTGTGCGTCTCCCTGCTCGCCGGGGCCGCGCTGGTGACCGGCGAGGAAGGCCCGCTGGTCGGGGAGCGGCTGGCCGAGGTGCTCGCCGTACGGCGCGTCAGCCACGCCCTGATCCCGCCCGCCGCGCTCGCCACCGTCGGGCCGGAGACCGCCGCCGCCCTGCCCGGCCTGCGCACCCTCATCGTGGGCGCGGAGGCGTGCCCGGCCGACCTCGTCGCCGCCTGGGCACCCGGCCGCCGCATGATCAACTCGTACGGCCCCACCGAGGCGACCGTCGTCGCCACCTGGACCGGACCGCTCACCCCCGGCACCGGCGCGCCCCCCATCGGCCGCCCGTCCGGACACACCCGCGTCCGCGTGCTCGACGCCGCCCTGCGCCCCGTACCGCCCGGCGTCACCGGGGAGCTGTACATCGCCGGACCCGGCCTCGCCCGCGGCTACCTGGGCCGGCCCGGGCTCACCGCCCGGCAGTTCGTGGCCGACCCGTTCGGCGGGCCGGGGGAGCGGATGTACCGCACCGGGGACCTGGTCCGCTGGACCGCCGACGGCCTGCTCCGGTTCGCCGGACGCGCCGACGACCAGGTCAAGCTGCGCGGCTTCCGCATCGAGCCCGGCGAGATCGAGAGCGCGCTGCGCACCAGCCCCCTGGTGCGGGACGCGGTGGTGGCCGTACGCGCGGGCGAGGCGCCCGGCGCACCGGACCGGCTCGTCGCCTACGTCGTACCGGCCGAGCCCCCCGCCGACGGCGGCACCCCCGGCGCCGCCCTGCCCGTCGGCGAGCTGCGGCTGCACCTCGCCGGGCTGCTGCCGCCGCACATGGTGCCCTCGGTGTTCGTCCCGCTCGACCGGCTGCCGCTCACCCCGAACGGCAAGACCGACCGGCGCGCCCTGCCGGCCCCCGGCCCTGCCCAGGCAGCCGGCGGACCGCGCACCGCGCCCCGCACCGACACCGAACGCCGCGTCGCCCGTATCTGGGCGGACGTCCTCGGCATCGAGGAGGTCGGCGCCGACGACAACTTCTTCGCGCTCGGCGGCGACTCCATCCTCAGCATGCAGGTCGTCTCACGGCTGCGCCGCGACGGACTGCACGTGGCCACCCGCGACCTGTTCACCCACCAGACCGTCGCCGAACTCGCCGCCGTCGTGCGCACCGCGCCCCGGCGGTCCGACGACGGCCCGGTGACCGGCGAGGTGCCGCTCACCCCGATCCAGGACTGGTTCCTCGGCACCCCCCGCGCCGCCCACCACCACTTCAACCAGTCGGCGCTGCTCGAACTCGACGGCGCCCCCGACCCGGCGGCGCTGCGCACCGCGCTCGACGCGCTGCTCGACCACCACGACGCGCTGCGCATGCGGTTCACCAGGGACGAGCACGGCTGGCGGCAGTTCAACCCGCCGCCCGCCCCCGGCCAGGACATCCTCGTCCGGTACGACCTGAGCGGGCTGTCCGCCGAGGACGCGGACGCCGCCATGGCGAAGGCCGCCGACGAACTGCACGCCGGCTTCGACCTCGCCCACGGCCCGCAGCTGCGCGCGGCCCTGTTCACCGGCGACCCGGACCGGCCCGTGTTCCTGCTGCTGGTCGCCCACCACCTCGTGGTGGACGCCGTCTCCTGGCGCGTCCTGCGGGACGACCTGGAGAGCGCCTACCGGCAGGCCCGCGAGGGCGGCCCGGTCACCCTGGGGGAGCGCGGCACCAGCTTCCGGGAGTGGTCCACACGGCTGTCCGCGCACGTCGCCGAGGGCGGCCTCGACCACGAACTGCCCTACTGGGAAGAGGCCGTACGATCCGCCCCCGCCCCCGCCGACCCCGCCCCCGCGGCCGACGCGGGGCCGGCCGCCACCGTGAGCGTGGAACTCGGTGAGGAGGACACCACGGCCCTGCTCCGCTCCGCGCCCACCGCCTACCGCACCCGCGTCAACGACGTGCTGCTCTCCGCCCTCGCCCTCGCACTGGCCCGCTGGACCGGGCACGACCGCATCCGCCTGGACCTGGAGGGCCACGGCCGCGAGGACCTGCTCGACGGCGTCGACCTGTCCCGCACCGTCGGCTGGTTCACCACCGTCTACCCGGTCGCCCTCCAGGTGCCCGACCCCGGCACCCTCGGCCCCGACCGCGACTGGCGGTCCCTGGTGAAGTCGGTACGGCGCCAGCTGCGCGCCGTACCCGGCAACGGCATCGGCTTCGGCGCGCTGCGCACCTTCGGTCCGCCCGAGGTCCGCGAACGCCTCGGCGCCCACGCCCACGGCCAGGTGGTGTTCAACTACCTCGGCCAGTGGGACGCCCGCCCCGAGACCGCGGACGGCGGCCTGGTCCGCGCGGAGCACGGCTCGTTCGGCCAGGACCACGACCCCCGCGACCCCGGCTCGCACCTGGTGGAGGTGGTGGGCGCCGTCCAGCACGGCCGGCTCGCCTTCACCTGGCACCACCGGCCCGCCGTCCACGACACGGCGACCGTGCGCCGGGTCGCGGAGGACTTCGCCGAGGCCCTGCGCCACCTCGCCCGGCACGCCAGGGGAGGCCGATGACGGCGTCCCCCCACGAGGCACCGCCCCGGCGTCCCGCCCGGCACGGTCCTCGCGCTCCCCGCGCCCCGACCCCCGCGGCGCATCGCCGACCCACCCGGACCGAACCGCACACGAAGGAGACCGACATGGACGAGAACACCCGCTACCAGGTGCTGCGCAACGACGAGGAGCAGTACTCCCTCTGGCCCCTCGACATCGAGATGCCCGCCGGCTGGCAGCCCGTCGGCAAGGAGGGCACCGAGGCCGAGTGCACCGCCTACGTCAACGAGGTGTGGACCGACATGCGGCCCAAGAGCCTGCGCGAGCGCATGGAGAACGCCGGCGCCTGACCGGCCGCCCCGCACCGCACGCCGGGCCGGCCGCACCCGCGCCGGCCCGGCGGTCACGCCCCACCCAGGGCTCCCCCCACGCCCCCACGCACTGGTCCGCCGCCGCACCGGCGCCCCACCGCCCCGGCCCTCACCCCACCGCATCACTCCCGAGGAGCCCGTCATGACCCCCGTCCTGCGCACCGAACGCCTGGAGTTCCTCCCCTACCGGCCCGAGCACGAGGACGTCTTCGTCGAACTGCTGCGCGACGCGCAGGTGTGCCGCTGGATGGGCCAGGACCTCGTGCCCGAACCCCAGATCCGCGAGGTGTTCCGCGCCATCCTCACCGACGTCTACCCCCAGCGGCGGTTCGACGTCTGGGGCCTGTGGCTGGCGGGCCGCTACGTCGGCCACGCCGAGGTGAAACCGACCGGCAACGTCGAGGGCCACGAACTCGTCACCGCCCTCGCCCCCGGCCACTGGGGAAGGGGACTGGGCGGCGAGGCGGTCCGCGGCCTGCTCCGGCACGCCGCCGACAACCTCGGCCTCACCGAGGCGTACGGCATGGTCGGCGCCGAGAACACCGCCAGCCTCGCCATGTGCCGCCGCCTGGGCTTCCGCCACGTGCGCGATGTCGTCGGCGACGACGGCTCGGTGACGAAGCTGCTGGTCATCCCGACGGCGGCGGGAGGGGTGGGAGGTACGGGGGGCGCGGACGTCGTGGGCGTCGCGGGGCCCGTGGACGAGACGTGGGGTGCTGGTGGTGCCGGACACGGCTCGGGCGGCGTGGGAGGTGCCGGCGGGGCCGACGGTGCGTTCGGCGTTGGACAGAACCGCGGCGGCACGGGCGTCGTGAAACAGACGGACGGCACGGAGCGGACGCCCGCCGAGGCCACCGCGCAGATCCCGTCCCCGTCATCCGCCTCCTCCATCCCGTCCCCGTCCCCCTCACCGGCTGCCGAGGACGCGGCCGCGGTGGCGGGTGCCGGGGAGGCGGTGTGAGCCGGCCGCCGCTCGCGGGGGAGGAGACCGGGGCCGTGGACACCGCCGCCCCCGCACCGCCGGGACTGTGGCGCAACCGTGACTTCAACCTGCTGTGGACCGGCCAGTGCCTGTCCGACCTGGGCGGCGCCATGGCCGACCTGGCCCTGCCGCTGCTGGTGCTTCAGCAGACCGGTTCCCCGACACGGGCCGGGGTCGTCGGCACCGCCGGGCTCATCACCACCCTGGTGTGCCGGCTGCCGGCCGGTGTCCTCGCCGACCGGTTCGACCGGCGCCGCCTGATGATCGTCTGCGACCTGCTGAGGCTCGCCGTGTACGCGCTGCTCGGCTGGGCGGTCCTGAAGGGCGCCGCCGGCCTGCCGGTGATCCTCGTGGTCGTGATCGCCGGCGCCGCCGCCACCGCCGTCTTCAGCACCGCCGAGCACGCCTCGGTGCGCAGCCTGGTCCGCCCGGACCAACTGGCCTTTGCCGTCGCCCGCAACGAGGCGCGGACCTACGGCACCTCGCTGGCCGGACCGCCGCTGGGCGGCCTGCTGTTCGGGCTCGGCCGGTCCCTGCCCTTCCTGGGCAACGCGCTGAGCTTCCTGGTGTCCCTGGTGGCCGTCCGCTGCATCGGACGGCCCCTCCAGCAACCACGCGCGGAGCCGGCCGCACCCGTCGGCGCGTCCACCGCGGAGGGCCTTCGCTTCCTGCTGGGGCATCCGTTCCTGCGGGCGCTGCTGGTGATCGCGGCTCCGCTGAACATGGCCTTCACCGGCATGATCTTCGCGATGACCCTCGCGTTGCGCCGGGCCGGTGTCGCCCCGGTCACGGTGGGCCTCGCCGGCACGGTCTTCGCGCTCGGCGGTCTCCTCGGCGCCTTCGCCGCTCCGGCACTTCAGCGGCGGCTGCGGCTGCCCGTCCTGATCACGCTGCTGTGCTGGACGACCGCCGCGCTGATGGCGGTCAGCACGCTGCTCTCCGGCACCGTGCTGGCCGCCGTACCGCTGGCCGCCGCCGTCTTCCTCGGCCCCACCGCCAACGCCGCCCTCTTCGGCCACCAGGCCGCCGTCACCCCCGACCACTTGCAGGGCCGCGTGGTCAGCGGCGTCCTGCTCGCCGCCGGCTCGGCCGCCGCCCTGGCCCCCGCCCTGGCCGGCGCCCTGCTGTCCCGCTGGCCCCCGGCACCGGCCATGCTGGTCTTCCCTGCCCTGGTCCTCCTCGCCGCCCTGACGGCCACCTTCAGCAAGGGCATCCGCACGATGCCGACCTAGGTGTGTCGTCCCGGGACGTTGGTGACACGCGTCCATGTGCCCCGCTCCCGTTTCCTGATTCACTGGGGCCCCCGGCAGCAACACGGAAGGCCCAGCTCCGCCATGGTGTATCGGCGTACGGAACGTACGAAGCGGCACGCTCGCACGAAGGAGGAGGCCTTCGTCCGTGCCGCGCACGAACTGGTGGCGCGGGAGGGCTTCGCCGGGGCGAAGGTCGCCGCGGTGGCCGGGGCGTGCGGGGTGAGCGCGGGCTCGCTCTACTCGTACTTCGGCGGCAGGGACGAGCTGCTGGCCCACGTCTTCCGGCGCGCCGCCGGACGCGAACTGACCGCTGTACGCGAGGCGGTGGCCGCCGCTCCCGCTCAACCCGACGCCCGGCTCGAAGCGTTCGCGGACACGTTCATCCGGCGCGCCCTGCGCGGACGGCGGCTGGCGTGGTCCCTGCTGTTCGAACCCGTCTCCCCGGTGGTGGAGCGCGAGCGGCTGGTGTACCGGCGCGAGTACGCGCAGCTGTGCGAGGGCGTCATCCGGGACGGCATCGCGGCCGGCCTGTTCGCCCGGCAGAACGCGGCGGTCGCGGCCGGCGCCGTCATCGGTGCCATCTCCGAGGCGCTGGTCGGCAGACTCTCGCCGGAGGTCGCGCAGCAGCCGCAGGTGCCGGACGGGCAACTGGTCTTGGAAATCCGGGACTTCTGCCTGCGTGCCCTCGGCTGTGTACGGTCCTGACCGCCCCTCGTACTCCGGAACGTTCATTGCCAGGCCCGCCGTGCCCTCCGTACCATGAAGTGAACGAGGATTCAGAACTTGAACTGCGACGGGGGCCCCATGCGACACAGTGAACAAGTGGCGATGATCAAGCGTCTTCTCGCCCTGCGCGAAACGCGGCGCGACGAGAAGATGCTCGACGAGGTCGTCACCATCCCGGTCACCAAGTACACCGACGAAGCGCTCCTGGAGCGGGAGATCGCCTCGGCCTTCTCCCGCTACCCGCTGGTCGCGGGCCACTCCTCCGCGCTCGGCGAGCCCGGTGCCTACCTCACCAGCGACTGGGACCGGTTCCCCTACGTCGTCGTCAGGGGCGAGGACGGGCGGGTCCGCGCCTTCTACAACCAGTGCCGCCACCGCGGGGCCCGCCTCGCCGACCAGCCGTCCGGAACGGTGCAGAACTTCATCTGCCCCTTCCACGGCTGGGTCTACGGACTCGACGGCACCCTGAAGGGCATCACCCGCGCCCATGACTTCCCCGGCGTCAAGACCTGCGACTACGGCCTGGTCGAACTGCCCGCCGCGGAGTCCGGGGGCCTGATCTGGGTCGGCCGCACCCCCGGCGAGACGCTCGACATCCCCGCCTTCCTCGGCACGTTCCACGACGACCTGGTGAACTTCGACGTGGCCTCGCTCGTGCGGTACAAGAAGACCAAGGTGGTCAAGGAGGCCAACTGGAAGCTGCTGATCAAGACGTACCTGGAGGGCTACCACGTCCCCTACCTGCACCGGGACACCCTCGCCTTCGCCTTCAAGAAGGGCGTGATCGCGCACGACGAGGACGGCCCGCACATCCGCTTGTCGGCGGCGCGCACCAACATCGGCGAGACCGCCCTGAAACCCGAGGAGGAGTGGCGCATCCTGGACTACGCCTCGGTGTACTACACCCTCTTCCCCAACACCTTCTTCATCCTGCACCCCGACTACGTGTCCATCAACACCTTCTGGCCCCTGGCGCCGGACCGCACGATATGGACCCACGAAATGCTCTACCGCGACGGCGACTTCGCCGGTTCCGCCGGGCAGAGCGCGCTGGCCAAGCGCTTCGAGTTCACCAATGACACGGTCTTCGACCAGGAGGACTTCGCCATCGCCGAGGACGTGCAGCGCCATCTGCCGCACGGAGGCAGCGACCACCACGTCCTGGGACTGGCGGAGGGCCTGCTCGCGATGTTCCAGCAGACCATCGACGAGCGGCTCACCGACCCGGACGCGGCCACCCCCACCACCCCCCGAGCCACAGGACGGCACGCATGACCACGGACCTCACCGAATTCGCACAGGGCATCTTCAAGGCCCAGCCGTTCAGCATGTTCCTGGGCGCCGAACTCACCTCCGTGGGGCCCGGCTCGGCCGAGATCCGCGTCGTCAACCGGCCCGAGATCCAGCAGCAGCACGGCTTCGTCCACGGCGGGGTCCTCAGCTACCTGGCCGACAACGCACTGACCTTCGCCGGCGGACTCGCCCTCGGCGGCGACGCGCTCACCGCCGAGTACAAGATCAACTATGTGCGGCCGGCCGTGGGCGACATCGTGCTCGCCCGCGCCGAGGCGACCGCCACGACCCGGCGTCAGGCCGTGTGCCAGTGCTCGGTCTACGTCGTCTCGGAGCAGGGCGAGGAGCACCTGGTCGCCGTGGCGCAGGGCACGATCGTGCGCGCGGGCAAGCAGGAGGACTGAGCGGTACGGGGGCCGGCCGCCGCCCAGCGGTCGGCCCCTGACCGTTGGTCGGCCCCTGACCGTTGGTCGGCCCCAGGCGCGGGGCGCCTCAGGGGCCGGTGCGCACCTGCTCGCGCAGCACGTGCTTCTGCACCTTGCCGGAGGGCGTGCGCGGCAGCGCCGGGACCACCACCAGATCCCGCGGGATCTTGTACTTCGCTAGCCTGGTGGAGAGGAACCCGCGCAACTCCTCCAGCGTCACCGCCGCATCGGCCTCCACCACGGCGACGACGGTCTCGCCCCAGTCCGGATGCGGCCGCCCCACGACGGCCGCGTCCCGGATCGCCGGATGCCCCAGGATCGCCTCCTCCACCTCGGGGGAGTAGACGTTCTCCCCGCCGGTGACGACGACGTCCTTGACCCGGCCGACGATGAACAGGTAGCCGTCCTCGTCCACCCGCGCGAGATCCCCCGACCGGTACCAGTCGCCCGCGAAGGCGCGCTCCGTCGCCTCCGGATCGTCGAGATACCCCAGCATCCGGGTCCCCGACCGCAGCCACAGTTCCCCGATCTCGCCGGGCCCGGCGTCCACACCGTCGTCCCGGACCACGCGGATGTCCACGCCCGGCATGCCGCCCGCCCCGATCGACCCGGCCTTGGCGAGGTGCTCCCGCGGGCGGAGCACGGCACCGACCGGCCCCATCTCGCTCATGCCGTACACCTGGCAGAAGCGGCCCCGGCCGTACGCCGCCTCCAGCGTCCGTAGCGTCTCGGCGCCCAGCGGCGCCCCGCCGTAGGCCCACAGCCGCACGCCGGACAGACCGAAGCCGGACAGCTCGGCTCCCGTCGCGGGCAGCGCCTTCAGCGGGGCGAGATAGGCGATGGGGGCGCCGAAGAAGGCCGTCACCCGGTGCTTGCGCACGGCCTCCAGGAAGGCGAGCGGCTGGTACTCCTTCAGCAGCACGACGGTGCCGCCCAGGTGGATCATCGACAGGAACCAGTTGTTCAGGGGCGAGGCGTGCCAGATCGGCATGGCCAGCAGGAACCGGTCCTCGCGGCGCAGTCCCGCGGCGGCCGCGGTGTACGCGGGCACGGCGGACAGCCCGCGGTGCGAGTGCAGGCAGCCCTTGGGCGCGCCGGTCGTCCCGGAGGTGTACAGCACCTGTGCGACGGCCTCGGGCCCGACCTCCACCCCGTCCCATTCCGGCGCCCCCGCGACCAGCCTGTCGAACTCCCCGCCACCGGTGTCGTCGGTGGTCAGCGCATCGACCTCGGGGGCGCCCTCGCGCAGACGACCGGACAGTTCCTCCGCGACGACGGCCACCCGCAGCTTCGAGTGCCGTACCAGGTACGTCAGTTCGCGCGCGGTCAGCTTGTGGTTGACCGGCACCAGCGCCGCCCCGACCCGCCAGATCCCGAACGCCGCCACGGCGAAGGCGGGGGTGTTGTACGTCATCACGCCCACGCGGTCCCCCGGCCGCACCCCGCGCTCCCGCAGCACGGCGGCGGCCCGCTTCGACGCCGCGAGCAATTCGGCGTACGTCATCGACCCCAGATCGGACACGAGGGCCGGCTTCCCGCCGCAACCGCGCGCCGACGCCTCCAGCATCCACGTCAGGTTCACCGCAGGGACCTCCGCATCCTCGTGGGTGCCGCCGCACCGACCGTACCCGGCCACGCCAAGAATTGAATCATCGTTCAAAACCGGGGGGAAGCCGCAACTGCGCTGGTCTTGCTGCATGGTGCGGGCCGGGGTGGTCGGGCGTGGCGGTGTCAGCCGGCAGCGTTGTCCGATGACGTTCACGTCGTCGCGCCTGATCTGCCGGGGTTCGGTGGTACGCCGGGCCCGTTCGGCTTGCCGGCGGCGGTCGAGTCCATGGCGGAGATCGCCCGAGGACTGCGGCCGGTTCACCTGTGCGGCCACTCTATCGGGGCGATCGTGGCCGCGCGGGTCGCGGCCGAGAACCCGGACCTCGTCGCCCGGCTGATTCTGTCCGGGGGACCTGAGATCGCAGCCGGCACGACGTCACAGCGGCGGCTGCGGACCGAACGGCACCGCCCCGGCTGGCTGGTCCGCGCGCTCTCCGACCTGCCCGATCGCCACGGATGGATGCCCACCTGTGCGTGGTTTCGCACGCCGGTCATCTCCTGCCCCTGACGGTCCCGCACGCCTTCAACACCATCACCCGCGCATTCCTCGGTGCGGAGGACCGACAGGCATAGCCGGGGCGGTGCGAACCTTCCCGGCCGCATCATTGGCGCCCACAGGTCGGGGCACCCGCGCGCTGTTCTGCCGGCGGCGGAACACCAGCCGGACGGGGCTCGACGATCACTACAGTTCGGTCTCATGACGACGATTGCGACGCGCACGGTCGAGTACCCGGCCGACGGTCTGACGATGATCGGGCACCTCGCGCTCCCGGCCGGTGTCGACCGCCGGCCCGCGGTGCTGCTCGGACCGGAGGGCACGGGGCTCAGCGATGTCGAGCGCCGCCGGGCCGACGCGCTCGCCGAACTGGGATACGTAGTGCTGGCCTTCGACCTCCACGGCGGGCGCTATCTGGGCGACCCCGAGGAGATGCTGGCCCGCTGCCTGCCGCTGCTCGATGATCCCGACCGGATGCGGGACATCGGCCACGCGGCCCTCGACGTGTTGCGCGCCGAACCGCGGACCGACCCCCACCGGATCGCCGCCGTCGGCTACGGCACCGGGGGCGCCGTCGGGCTGGAACTCGGGCGCGCCGGCGTCGACCTGCGCGCGATCGGGACGGTCAACGGGCTGATCACGGGCCGGCCGGGCGAGGCGGCGCGCATCCGCTGCCCGGTGTGGGCCGGGGTCGGGTCGGAAGACCCGATCATGTCGCCCGCGCAACGGGACGCGTTCACCGCCGAGATGCAGGCCGCCGGTGTCGACTGGCGCCTCGTGGTCTACGGCGGAGCCCTGCACGCCTTCCACCACCCGACGGTCGACCACACCGTGCGCCCCGGCGTCGGCTACCACCCGCGGCACGCGCGGCGAGCCTGGCGCGACATCCTCGACCTGCTCGCCGAGTGCCTGCCCCTGACGGAGGACCTGGGACATGACCCCGGCGAGCACGCTGACGCCGGGCACTGACAGCCCCCTCTCTCTCAAGTCCGCACGGCGGAACCGCTGTCTTCAACCTCCATCACTCCACGCAAGCCACTTACACATCCCGCGCTATTCTTGCGCGCATGACGCGACGACTTGCGGAAGTGGCGAAGAAGGTCGGAGTCAGCGAGGCCACCGTCAGCCGGGTGCTCAACGGCCGGCCGGGAGTCTCCGACGCCACCCGGCAGGCGGTGTTGACGGCTCTCGACGTCCTCGGCTACGAGCGCCCCACCCAGCTGCGCGGTGAACGCGCCCGGCTCGTCGGCCTGGTCCTGCCCGAGCTTCAGAACCCCATCTTCCCGGCGTTCGCCGAAGTCATCGGCGGCGCGCTCGCCCAACTCGGGCTCACCCCGGTGCTGTGCACCCAGACCAAGGGCGGCGTCTCCGAGGCGGACTACGTCGAACTGCTGCTCCAGCAGCAGGTGTCCGGCGTCGTCTTCGCCGGCGGCCTCTACGCCCAGGCCGACGCCCCGCACGACCACTACCGGCTGCTCGCCGACCGCAACATCCCCGTCGTCCTGGTCAACGCGGCCATCGAACACCTCGGCTTCCCGGCCGTGTCCTGTGACGACGCGGTCGCCGTCCAGCAGGCCTGGCGGCACCTCGCCTCACTCGGCCACGAGCGCATCGGACTGGTCCTCGGCCCCGGCGACCACATGCCCTCCGCCCGCAAACTGGCCGCCGCGCACGCCCTGACCGGGGGCCTGCCGGAGGAGCGCGTCGCGCGGGCCATCTTCTCCATCGAGGGCGGCCACGCCGCCGCCTCCCGGCTGATCGACCGGGGCGTCACCGGCATCATCTGCGCCAGTGACCCCCTCGCCCTCGGCGCGATCCGGGCCGCCCGCCGCAAGGGCCACGACGTACCGGGCCGCATCTCCGTCGTCGGCTACGACGACTCGGCGTTCATGAACTGCACCGAACCCCCGCTCACCACCGTCCGCCAGCCCATCGAGGCCATGGGCCGCGCGGCCGTGGAGCTGCTGAACGCGCAGATCGGCGGCACCGCCGTACCCGTCGAGGAGCTTCTGTTCGAGCCCGAACTGGTGGTGCGCGGATCGACCGGAGGGGCACCGCACGACTGAGGCCCGCCGCGTCCCGGTGCGCTGTCAAATAATTACAGAATTCGCGCGACATCTTGCGGACCCTTGTCGGCGGTGCTTGAGTGTGCCGCGCCCGCAGCTCCCGCCATGAGTGCCACCGAGGGGTCCAACGAATGACAAGCACCGGGTTCCGCCGCACCTTCGTCGCGATCGGCGTCTGCTCCTCCCTCGCCCTCGCCGCCACCGCCTGCGGTTCGGGCGGCGACGGCGCGGCGAACGGCAGGACACGCATCACCGTCAACTGCGAACCACCGAAGAGTTCCAGAACCGACCGGAAGTTCTTCGACGCGGACGTCGCCTCCTTCGAGAAGCAGAACCCGGACATCGACGTCGTCACCCACGACGCCTTCCCCTGCGAGGACCCCAAGACCTTCGACGCCAAGCTCGCCGGCGGCCAGATGGAAGACGTGTTCTACACGTACTTCACCGACGCCCGGCACGTCGTGGGCATCAACCAGGCCGCCGACCTCACGCCGTACCTCAAGGAGATGAAGAGTTACGGCACCCTCCAGAAGCAGCTGCGGGACATCTACACGGTGAACGGCAAGGTCTACGGCATACCGCGCACCGGATACAGCATGGGCCTGATCTACAACCGCGCCCTGTTCCGCAAGGCCGGCCTCGACCCCGACCAGCCCCCCACCACCTGGGCGGAGGTCCGCGCCGACGCCAGGAAGATCGCCGCCCTCGGCAACGGCACCGTCGGGTACGCCGACTACAGCGCCCAGAACCAGGGCGGCTGGCACTTCACCGCCGAGCTGTACTCCCAGGGCGGCGACGTCGTCAGCGCCGACGGCAAGAAGGCCACCGTCGACACCCCCGAGGGCCGCGCCGTCCTGCAGAACCTGCACGACATGCGCTGGAACGACGACTCCATGGGCAGCAAGCAGCTCCTCGTCATCAACGACGTGCAGCAGATGTTGGGCGCCGGCAAGCTCGGCATGTACCTCGCCGCCCCCGACAACATCCCGATCCTCGTAAAGGAGAAGGGCGCCAGCTACGACGACATCGCCATCGGCCCCATGCCCGGCGGCCAGGCCACCCTGATCGGCGGCGACGGCTACATGTTCAGCAAGCACGACTCGCCCGCCCAGATCCGCGCCGGCCTCAAGTGGCTGGAGTACACGTACCTCACCCCCGGCAAGGGCTTCCTCGGCGACTACGCCCGCGCCAAGCGCAACAACGCCCCCGTCGGCCTGCCCGAACCGCGCCTGTTCACCGGGGCCGCCGACGCCGAGGACCAGAAGATCAAGAGGGCCAACGCCAACGTCCCGGTGGAGAACTACCAGAGCTTCCTCGACGGCAACGCCAAACTCCGGATGAAGATCGAGCCGCCGGACGCGCAGCAGATCTACTCCGTCCTCGACGCCGCCGTCTCCGCCGTCCTCACCCAGAAGGACGCCGACATCGACGGGCTCCTCAAGGACGCCTCCAGCAAGATCGACAGCATCCTGGCCCGGAGCTGACCGCCATGACCAAGACGGCCGAGCGGCGGCCGGCGGCGGCCCCCGCCCCCACGGCCCCGGCGCCGGCCCCGGCAGGGGACCGGGGCCGGCGCCGCCTGACCGACCAGCTCCGCGCCTACGCCTTCCTCCTCGGCGGCCTGCTCTGCTTCGTCCTGTTCTCCTGGTACCCGGCGATCCGCGCCGTCGTGATCGCCTTCCAGAAGTACACCCCCGGCTCCCCGCCCCAGTGGGTCGGCACCGCCAACTTCACCCGCGTCTGGCACGACCCGGAATTCGCCGCCGCCTGGCGCAACACCTTCACCTTCACCCTGCTCGCCCTGCTCATCGGCTTCGCCGTGCCCTTCCTGCTCGCCCTCGTCCTCAACGAACTGCGGCACGCCAAAGCCTTCTTCAGGGTCGTGGTCTACTTGCCGGTGATGATCCCGCCGGTGGTCAGCGCCCTGCTGTGGAAGTGGTTCTACGACCCCGGAGCCGGCCTCGCCAACGAGGCGCTGCGCTTCCTCCACCTGCCCACCTCCAACTGGTCCAACGGCACCCACACCGCGCTCGTCTCCCTGGTGATCGTGGCGACCTGGGCCAACCTCGGCGGCACCGTCCTCATCTACCTGGCCGCCCTCCAGTCCATCCCCGGCGAGCTGTACGAGGCCGCCGAACTCGACGGCGCGAGCCTCCTCCAGCGCATCCGGCACATCACGATCCCGGGGACCCGCTTCGTGATCCTGATGCTGATGCTCCTTCAGATCATTGCCACCATGCAGGTGTTCACCGAACCGTTCGTCATCACCGGCGGCGGACCGGAGAGCGCCACCGTCACCGTCCTCTACCTCATCTACAAATACGCCTTCCTCTACAACGACTTCGGCGGCGCCTGCGCCCTCAGCGTCCTGCTCCTGCTGCTGCTCGGCGCCTTCTCCGCCCTCTACCTGCGGCTCACCCGCGAGGAGGGGGACACCGCATGACCGCCACCCGCACCCTGATCTCCCCGGCCACCCTCGCCCGCCCCCGCGGCCGGGCGATCTACTGGACGGTGTTCACCGCCGTCGTCGTCCTCTTCGCGCTCGCCTTCCTCTTCCCGGTCTACTGGATGGTCACCGGCGCGATGAAGTCCCCCGACGAGGTGGCACGGACCCCGCCGACCCTCGTGCCCGAGCACTGGCACACCGGCGCCTACACCGACGCCTGGGACCTGATGCAACTCCCGCAGCACCTGTGGAACACCGTCGTCCAGGCGGCCGGCGCCTGGGCCTTCCAGCTGGTGTTCTGCACGGCCGCCGCCTACGCCCTGTCCCAACTGCGGCCCGCCTTCGGCAAGGTGATCCTCGGCGGCATCCTCGCCACCCTCATGGTGCCGGCCCAGGCACTCGTCGTACCCAAGTACCTCACCGTCGCCGACCTGCCGCTGCTGCACACCAGCCTGCTCAACGACCCCCTCGCCATCTGGCTCCCGGCCGTCGCCAACGCCTTCAACCTCTATCTGCTCAAGCGGTTCTTCGACCAGCTGCCCCGCGATGTGCTGGAGGCCGCCGAGGTCGACGGCGCGGGCAGGCTGCGCACCCTGTGGTCCGTCGTCCTGCCCATGTCCCGGCCGGTCCTCGGTGTCGTGTCCATCTTCGCGCTGGTCGCCGTCTGGCAGGACTTCCTGTGGCCGCTGATGGTCTTCTCCGACACCGACAAGCAGCCGATCAGCGTGGCCCTGGTCCAGCTGTCGCAGAACATCCAGCTCACCGTGCTGCTCGCCGCGATGGTGATCGCCGGCATCCCGATGGTGGCGCTGTTCCTCGTCTTCCAGCGGCACATCATCGCCGGGATCAGCGCGGGCAGCACCAAGGGCTGACGCCGACCGCACCCGAGCCGACCGCCCGTCTACAGAAAGGCACAGCCCCGTGGGACAGCCCACCCCTGCCTTCAGCGACCACGAGTGGTGGCGCTCCGCCGTCATCTACCAGGTCTACGTCCGCAGCTTCGCCGACGGCGACGGCGACGGCACCGGCGACCTCGCGGGCGTCCGCTCCCGGCTGCCCTACCTGGCCGAACTCGGCGTGGACGCGCTGTGGTTCAACCCCTGGTACCGGTCACCGATGAAGGACGGCGGTTACGACGTCGCCGACTACCGCGCCATCGACCCGGCGTTCGGCACCCTTGCCGAGGCGGAGAAGCTCATCGCCGAGGCCCGCTCACTCGGCATCCGCACCATCATCGACATCGTCCCCAACCACGTCTCCGACCGGCACCCGTGGTTCCGGGCCGCCCTCGCCGCCGGCCCCGGGGGCCCCGAGCGGGACCTGTTCCACTTCCGGCCCGGCCGCGGCGCACACGGTGAACTCCCGCCCAACGACTGGCCGTCCCAGTTCGCCGGCACCACCGAACCGGTGTGGACCCGGCTGCCCGACGGCGACTGGTACCTGCACCTGTTCACCCCCGAACAGCCCGACCTCAACTGGGCCCACCCGGCCGTCCGCCGGGAACACGAGGACGTCCTGCGCTTCTGGTTCGACCGGGGCGTCGCCGGTGTCCGCATCGACTCCGCGGCCCTGCTCGCCAAGGACCCGGACCTCCCGGACCTCGCGACGCGCCCGCAGCCGCACCCGTTCGTCGACCGCGACGAACTCCACGACATCTACCGCTCCTGGCGCGCCGTCGCCGACGCCTACGGCGGGGTCTTCGTCGGCGAGGTCTGGCTCCCCGACGCCGAACGCTTCGCCCGCTATCTGCGCCCCGACGAACTCCACACCGCCTTCAACTTCGCCTTCCTGTCCTGCCCCTGGCACCCCGGACGGCTGCGCACCGCCATCGACACCACCCTCGCCGAACACGCCCCGGTCGGCGCCCCCGCCACCTGGGTGCTGTGCAACCACGACGTCACCCGCACGGTCACCCGCTACGGCCGCGCGGACACCGCGTTCGACTTCGCCACCAAGGCCTTCGGCACCCCGACCGATCTGGCCCTCGGCACCCGCAGGGCGCGGGCGGCCGCCCTGCTCTCCCTCGCGCTGCCCGGCTCGGTGTACCTCTACCAGGGGGAGGAACTGGGGCTGCCGGAGGCCGAGATCCCGCCCGACCGCATCCAGGACCCGATGTACCACCGCTCGGGCGGCACCGACCCCGGCCGCGACGGCTGCCGGGTGCCGCTGCCGTGGGCCGCGGACCTGCCGTACGCGGGCTTCGGTTCACGGGGCGAACCGTGGCTGCCGCAGCCGCCCGACTGGCCGTCGTACGCCGCCGACCGCCAGGAGTACGACCCCGGCTCCATGCTCACCCTCTACCGCAAGGCCATCGCCCTGCGCCCCCGCTTCGGCACCGGTCCCCTCAACTGGCTGCCCACCCCCGACGACGTCCTCGCCTTCTCCCGCCCGAGCGACGCGGGCGGCCCTAACGATCCGAGCGGCGCGAGCCGGGTGATCTGCGTGGTGAACTTCTCGGCCACCCCCGCCGACCTCCCCGCGCACTCCGAACTCCTGCTCAGCAGCGGCCCCCTGGACGAGGCGGGCCGGCTGCCGCAGGACACCGCGGCCTGGCTGCGCGCCTGAGCCGCGGCGCACCGCTGTCCCGCGCACCCCCACCAGGAAGGGAACAGCTCATGCACACCAGCACCGTCCGATATGCCAGGCGCATGCCGGCGATCGGGGCCGTCGTCGCCCTCGCCGCCGGCATGCTCGTCACGCTGGCCCCCGCCGCGCACGCGGCCACGACCGCGGGGGCCACCCTGCCGTTCACCTCGGTCGAGGCCGAGTCGGCCGCCACCACCGGCACGAAGATCGGCCCGGACTACACCCAGGGCACCCTCGCCTCGGAGGCGTCCGGCCGGCAGGCCGTCCAGCTGACCTCGGGCCAGCGGGTGGAGTTCACCGTGCCGCGCGCGGCCAACGCGGTGAACGTCTCCTACAGCGTCCCGGACGGCCAGTCCGGCTCGCTCGACGTGTACGTCAACGGCACCAAGCTGGCCAAGACCCTCCCGGTGACGTCCAAGTACTCCTACGTCGACACCGGCTGGATCACCGGCAGCAAGACGCACCACTTCTTCGATGACTCCCGGCTGCTGCTCGGGCAGAACCTCCAGGCCGGCGACAAGGTCGCGTTCGTGGCGACCAACACCCAAGTCACCGTGGACGTAGCCGACTTCGAGCAGGTCGCCGGGGCCGCCACCCAGCCGTCCGGATCGGTGTCCGTCGTCTCCAAGGGCGCCGACCCCAGCGGCAACGGCGACTCCACCCAGGCCTTCCGGGACGCCATCGCCGCCGCCCAGGGCGGCACGGTGTGGATACCGCCGGGCGACTACAAGATCACCTCCTCCCTCAGCGGCGTACAGAACGTCACCCTGCAAGGCGCGGGCAGCTGGTACTCCGTCGTGCACACCTCCCGGTTCATCGACCAGTCCAGCTCCGCCGGGAACGTCCACATCAAGGACTTCGCGGTGATCGGCGAGGTCACCGAACGCGTCGACTCCAGCCCGGACAACTTCGTCAACGGCTCCCTCGGACCGAATTCGTCCGTCTCCGGCATGTGGATCCAGCACCTCAAGTGCGGCCTGTGGCTGACCGGCACCGACGACAACCTGGTCGTGGAGAACAACCGCATCCTCGACACCACCGCCGACGGCATCAACCTCAACGGCACCGCCAAGGGCGTCCGGGTCAGCAACAACTTCCTGCGCAACCAGGGCGACGACTCCCTCGCCATGTGGTCGCTGTACTCCCCGGACACCGACTCCAGCTTCGAGAACAACACCATCTCCCAGCCCAACCTCGCCAACGGCATCGCGATCTACGGCGGCACCGACATCACCGTGCGCGGCAACCTGGTCTCCGACACCAACGCCCTCGGCAGCGGCATCGCCATCTCCAACCAGAAGTTCATGGACCCGTTCTCACCGCTGGCCGGCACCATCACGGTCGACGGCAACACGCTGGTGCGCACCGGCGCGCTCAACCCCAACTGGAACCACCCGATGGGCGCGCTGCGCGTCGACTCGTACGACAGCGCCATCAACGCCACCGTGAACATCACCAACACCACGATCACCGACAGCCCGTACAGCGCCTTCGAGTTCGTCTCCGGCGGCGGGCAGGGCTACCCGGTGCGCAACGTCAACGTGACCGGCGCGACGGTGCGGAACACCGGCACGGTCGTGGTCCAGGCGGAGGCGCAGGGAGCGGCCACGTTCAAGAACGTCACCGCCACCGGTGTCGGCGCGGCCGGGGTGTACAACTGCCCCTACCCGGCGAACTCCGGCTCCTTCGCCCTCACCGACGGCGGCGGCAACTCAGGCTGGTCCAGCACCTGGTCGGACTGCTCCAGCTGGCCCCAGCCCGGCCAGGGCAACCCGGCGCCCGACCCCAACCGCAACCTCGCCAAGGGCCGCCCGGCCACCGCGACCGGCTCCCAGGACGTCTACACGCCCGGCAAGGCGGTCGACGGCGACGCCAACTCGTACTGGGAGTCCACCAACAACGCCTTCCCGCAGTCCCTGACGGTCGACCTCGGCTCGTCGTACGCGGTACGCCGGCTGGTCCTGAAGCTCCCGCCGTCCTCGGCGTGGGGCGCCCGCACCCAGACCGTCACCGTGCTCGGCAGCACCGACGGCTCGTCCTACTCCACCGTGGCCGGCGCCCAGGGCTACCGCTTCGACCCGGCCACCGGCAACACCGCCACGGTGTCCCTGCCGGCCGGCACGAACCTGCGCTACCTGCGCCTGTCCGTCAGCGCCAACACGGGCTGGCCGGCCGGCCAGTTCAGCGAGGTGGAGGCCTATCTCACCTCCTGACCGCGTCCACCACAGGCGCCGGCGCCCGCGGGGGAGTCCCCGGAGCGCCGGCGCCGTACGAGCCCTCTGGCCCACCTGCGGAACGCGCCTTCGGCGGCCGGAGGGTGACCCGCGTCGCATCGGGGCGGGCGGGCTTGCTATGCAACGAGTTGCATAGCAGGATCGACGGCATGGCGCTCGAACACGCGATCCTCGTGTCGCTCCTGGAGAAGCCGGGCTCCGGCTACGAGCTGGCCCGGCGTTTCGAGCGTTCCATCGGCTACTTCTGGACCGCGACCCACCAGCAGATCTACCGCGTGCTCAAGCGCATGGAGAACGACGGCTGGGTCGAGGCGCGGGACGTCCCGCAGCAGGGCCGGCCGGACAAGAAGGAGTTCCGCGTCGCCGACCTCGGCCGTGCCGCGCTCTCCTCCTGGCTGCACGACCCGATCGAGCCGGAGAGCGTCCGCCACGACCTGGCCGTCAAGATCCGGGGCGCCGCCTTCGACGACCCGGCCGCCCTGATCCGCGAGGTACGGCGGCACCGCCAGGCCCACCGGGACCGGCTGGCGCACTATCTCGCGGGCGAGGCGCGCGACTTCCCGGCACCCGAGCCCGGCCCGGCCGGGCCGCAGGCACCGCCCGACGCGGAGCGCGAGCTCCAGCACGCCGTACTGCGCGGCGGCATCGCGTACGAGCGGATGATGATCGGCTGGCTGGACGACGTGCTCGCCACGCTGGCCCGATTCGGTCCGTCCAGCTGACCTCCGGCCGGCCCCGGCCCCTGTCCGACCGGTCCCGCCCGTCCAGCCCTCAGGCCACCCGATTCCCACCCGCCCCCCAGCCGAAAGGCGCCCTCACCCATGGCTGACCAGCTGCTGTTCAACCCGCACACCTACGACCCCGCGCACTTCGACCCCGAGACGCGCCGCCTGCTGCGCGCCACCGTCGACTGGTTCGAGGAGCGCGGGAAGCGGCGGCTGATCGAGGACTACCGCAGCCGCGCCTGGCTCGGCGACTTCCTCGCCTTCGCGGCGAAGGAGAACCTGTTCGCCACTTTCCTCACCCCGTCCTGCGCCGCGGGCGCGGACGAGCCGGACAAGCGGTGGGACACCGCCCGCATCGCGGCGCTCAACGAGATCCTCGGCTTCTACGGCCTGGACTACTGGTACGCCTGGCAGGTCACCATCCTCGGCCTCGGCCCGGTCTGGCAGAGCGACAACGCCGCCGCCCGTGCCCGCGCCGCCGAACTCCTCGACCAGGGCGAGGTGTTCGCGTTCGGACTCTCCGAGAAGGCCCACGGCGCCGACATCTACTCCACCGACATGCTGCTCGAACCCGACGGCGACGGCGGCTTCCGGGCCACCGGCTCCAAGTACTACATCGGCAACGGCAACACCGCCGGACTCGTCTCCGTCTTCGGCCGCCGCACCGACGTCGAAGGCCCCGACGGCTACGTGTTCTTCGCCGCCGACAGCCGCCACCCCGCCTACCACCTGGTCAAGAACGTCGTCGACTCCTCGAAGTTCGTCAGCGAGTTCCGCCTGGAGGACTACCCGGTCGCGGCCGAGGACGTCCTGCACACGGGCCGCGCCGCCTTCGACGCCGCCCTGAACACCGTCAACGTCGGCAAGTTCAACCTGTGCACCGCCTCGATCGGCATCTGCGAGCACGCGATGTACGAGGCCGTCACCCACGCCCACAACCGCGTCCTATACGGCCGCCCCGTCACCGCGTTCCCGCACGTACGGCGCGAGTTGACCGACGCGTACGTCCGCCTCGTCGGCATGAAGGCGTTCAGCGACCGCGCGGTCGACTACTTCCGCTGCGCGGGTCCCGACGACCGCCGCTACCTCCTCTTCAACCCGATGACGAAGATGAAGGTGACCACGGAGGGCGAGAAGGTCATCGACCTGATGTGGGACGTCATCGCCGCCAAGGGCTTCGAGAAGGACAACTACTTCGCCCAGGCGGCCGTGGAGATCCGGAGCCTGCCCAAGCTGGAGGGCACCGTCCACGTCAACCTGGCGCTGATCCTGAAGTTCCTGCGCAACCACCTCCTCGACCCCGCCGAGTACCCCGCCGTGCCGACCCGCCACGACGCCGCGGACGACGACTTCCTGTTCCGGCAGGGACCGGCCCGCGGCCTCGGCGCGGTCCGCTTCCACGACTGGCGCCCCGCCTTCGACGCGTACGCGCACCTGCCCAACGTGAGCCGTCTGCGCGAACAGGCCGACGCCCTCTGCGCGTTCGTCGCCACCGCCGCTCCCGACGCCGAGCAGAGCCGTGACCTCGACCTCGTCCTCGCGGTCGGACACCTCTTCGCCCTCGTGGTGCACGGTCAGCTCGTCCTGGAGCAGGCCGCCCTGACCGGGCTCGACACGGACGTGCTCGACGAACTCTTCGCCGTCCTCGTCCGGGACTTCTCCGCACAGGCCGTCGAACTGCACGGCAAGGACTCGGCGACCGAGGCGCAGCGTGAGTGGGCCCTCGCCGCGATCCGCCGGCCGGTCCCGGACCAGGCCCGCACCGACCGGGTCTGGCAGCGGGTCGAGGCGCTGTCCGGGTCGTACGAGATGGCCCCGTAGGCCCTCCGCCGACGCGGGGGGCTCCGCATGCGACCGGCGTGAGCCTGGCACCGCCACCGTCGCGGCACCGGGCTCGCGGCCCGACTCCAGGAAGCGGCAGGGAACTCAGGGCCGCCGCAGCCGCAGCGTCATCAGCTCGAACGGGCGCAGGCGCACCGCGATCCGGTCACCGTCCCGCCGCGGTGGCGCCGCGTCGGCCAGCGGCCGCTCCAGCAGGTCGGTCACCGTGGCCCCGGCGACCTCGAACCCGGCGGTCAGCGTGGCCCGGACCCGGCCGCCGTGCGCCTCGTGGAAGCGCACCACCACATCGCCGCTGCCGTCGTCGGCCAGCTTGACCGCGGTCACGACCACCGCGTCCGTGTCCACCGACACCAGCGGCGCGACCGCACCGGCGCCGGTCGTGCGCCGCTCGGGCACGTTGATCCGCCAGCCCTCGCGCACCGCGTCGGCGATCTCCGCGCCCGGCACCAGCGCGTGCCGGAAGCGGTGCACGCCCTGGTCCGTCTCCGGGTCGGGGAAGCGGGGGGCGCGCAGCAGCGAGACCCGGACCGTGGTGGTGGTGCCGCGGTCGCCGTCGGCGCGGACGGTCCGGGTCACATCGTGGCCGTATGTCGAGTCGTTGACGACCGCCACACCCCAGCCCGGCTCCGCCAGGTGGACGAAGCGGTGGTTGCACGCCTCGAACCTGGCGGCCTCCCACGAGGTGTTGGTGTGGGTGGGCCGGTGGACATGCCCGAACTGGGTCTCGGACGCGTACCGTTCGGCGTGCACGTCCAGGGGGAAGGCGAGCTTGAGGAACTTCTCCGTCTCGTGCCAGTCGACCTCCGTGTCCAGCAGCAGCCGCCGTTCACCCGCCGCCAGTGAGAGCACCTGGGTCACGCGGGAGGACCCGAAGGACCGGACGATCCGCACCGACGCGCCGTCCTCGCCGGGCGTGACCGACTCCGTGCCGGTGAGGTCGGTGACGGTGTTGCGGTAGAACTCGTCCACGTCCCAGGCGTCCCACATGTTCGGGAAGTCCGGGTGCAGTTGGAGGAGGTTCGCGGCCGCGCCGGGTGCGATCGTCTCCCGGTCGGCCTCGATGTCGTACGCCGAGACGACGAGGCCCCGGTCGTCGATCCCGACGCGCAGCAGGCCGTTGTCCAGGACGTGCCCGCCGCCCTCGCGGGGCATCAGCCGGGTGCGGCCTTCGGTGACGGAGGTGACGGGGGTGGCGGCGGCACCGGCCGGGACGCCGGCGCGGGCGTGCGGGGCCGCGTTGAAGACCAGCGGCGTGCCGCCCTCGCCCGCCAGCGCGCGCTGCGCGGCCTCGACGATCCCGTTCAGCTCCTCGGCGACCCGCGCGTAGGTCGCCCGTGCCTCGCGGTGCACCCAGGCGATGGACGAGCCGGGCAGGATGTCGTGGAACTGGTGCAGCAGCACCGTCTTCCAGATCCGGTCCAACTCCTCGTACGGGTAGCGGAACCCGGTCCGCAAGGCCGCCGTCGCCGCCCACAACTCGGCCTCGCGCAACAGGTGTTCGCTGCGCCGGTTGCCCTGCTTGGTCCCCGCCTGGCTGGTGAGGGTGGCGCGGTGCAACTCCAGGTACAACTCGCCGACCCAGACCGGGGGTTCCGGGTACTCGGCCTCGGCCTTGTCGAAGAAGGCCCGCGGGGTCTCCCACACCACCCGCGCCGAGCCCTCCAGATCACGCAGCCGGGCGGCCTTGGCGACCATCTCGCGGGTGGTGCCGCCGCCTCCGTCGCCCCAGCCGGTCGGGGCGAGCGACTGCCGGGCGACGCCCTTGTCCTTGAAGTTGCGGGCCGCGTGCGCGATCTCGCTGCCCTTCATGGAGCAGTTGTAGGTGTCGACGGGCGGGAAGTGCGTGAAGACGCGGGTGCCGTCGATGCCCTCCCACAGGAAGGTGTGGTGCGGGAACGTGTTCGTCCGCGACCAGGAGATCTTCTGCGTCAGCAGCCGGGAGGAGCCCGCCGCCTTGATGATCTGCGGCAGCCCGGCGGCGAAGCCGAAGGTGTCCGGCAGCCACGCCTCGTCGTTCTCGATGCCGAACTCGTCGAGGAAGAACCGCTTTCCGTGCACGAACTGCCGGGCCATCGCCTCCGAGCCGGGCATGTTGGTGTCCGACTCCACCCACATTCCGCCGGCCGGCACGAACCGCCCCTCCGCCACCGCCTTCTTCACCCGCGCCCACACCTCGGGCCGGTGCTCCTTCACCCACGCCCACTGCTGCGCCTGCGACATGGCGAACACGAACTCCGGTTCGTCCTCCAGCAGGGCGGTCATGTTGGAGGTGGTCCGGGCCACCTTGCGCACGGTCTCGCGCAGCGGCCACAGCCAGGCGGAGTCGATGTGCGCGTGCCCGACGGCGCTGATCCGGTGCGCGGAGGGCACGGCCGGCTCGGAGAGCACACCGCTGAGCTGCGCGCGGGCGCGGCCGGCGGTGCCGCCCACGTCCTGGAGGTCCACGGCGTCCAGCGCCCGGTCCACGGCGCGCAGGATCTCGTACCGGCGCGGGGAGTCCACCGGCAGCTCGGCCATCAGCTCGCCGAGCACCTCCAGGTCGATCACCAGCTGCCACACGGTGGTGTCGAACACCGCGAGTTCCATGCGGGCCAGGGTGTACTGCGGCTCGTCGCCCGCGGTCTCCCGGTCGCCGAGCCGGGTCGGCTGGAAGGGGTGGTAGTCGAGGATGACCGGGTTGGAGGCGGCCTCGATGTGCAGCCGCACCTCCTCGCCGCCCGCGACGGGCGCGCCGATCCGCACCCATTGGTTGCGCGGGTTCAGGCCCTTCACCGGGGTGCCGTCGGGCCGGTAGACCAGGCCCTCGCACTGGAATCCGGGCATGTTCTCGTCGAACCCGAGGTCGAGCAGCGCCTCCACGGTCCGCCCGGCCCACTCCTGCGGCACGGTGCCGGTCACCCGGAACCAGCTGGTGCCCCACGGAGCGCCCCACCGGGTGCCCACCAGGATCGGCTCCGGCTCGGCGGCCAGTCCCTCGGCGACCGGCACCGGCTCACCGGGCGCGTGCCACACGGCGACCTGGAGGGGGACGGACTCGGGGTGCACGGCGGGGCGGATGCGCTCGTCCAGGACACGCTTGAGGCGCGCCTCGATCAGACTGCGGTCGTCATGCATGCGGGAAGCTCCGTAGGTCGTACGTCAGCGGGTGGATCGGCGGGCGGTCACCAGGGATGGGTGACGATCGACGGTGCGGACGAGGTGTACAACTCCCCAACCGCCCTGACCTCGAACCGTCCGGCGCGCTCGCCCGGTGCGGGCGTCTGGCCGCCGGCGAAGTACGCGCGCTGGCCGGTCGCGCCCAGGAAGCGGCGGGTGCCGTCGGGCAGCACGCGGTGCAGGGTGTAGTGGCGTACCGTGCCGGGCGCCGGGTGGTGCCAGGCGAGCCGCAGATCGCCGCCGGAGGCGGCGGTGACACGCGGGCCGGTGGGGGCGGCCGGGGTGCCGGTGCCGGCGTGGACGGCGAGACCGCCGAGCCGCCAGCGCACCGGACCGCCGCCGGTGGCGGTCAGCCGGACGCCGAGCGCGTGCACGGTCCCGGACAGCCCGGTGAGCCGGACGGCCGAGGTGCGCCAGCCGCCGCCGGCCGCGTCCGGCACGGGCAGGAAGGTGTACGGCGGCGCCGCCCCGGCCCTGTCCGGCTCGGCGGTCGCCACGCCCAGTTCGACGCGGACGGCCCCGGCGTCCGTGCGGTGGGTCAGTTCGACCACGGTGCCGGGGGAGAGCGGCAGCCGGGTCGCGTACAGGTCCAGTACGGCGGGATCGTCGAGCGCGCCGTCCACGAGGACGCTGCTGCCGCCCCGCCAGGCGTCCGCGAAGTCGAAGCCGACGGCGGGCCGTTGGCCGTCGCCGCGCACCACCCAGCGCCGGGAGGGCAGCCGGTCCTGGAGACCGAGGTGGGTCCAGGGCGTGTCGGAGACGATCTCGCCGTCCTCGTACCAGCGCAGACCGTGCCCGGTGTTGAAGACGCTCGCGAACGGCAGCGCGGTGACGGTCGAGCGGTCGGCGACGGACACGGCGGGGGCCCGCCAGCCGTCGGCGGGGTCGGGTCGGGACGGGTCGAGGGAGCGGCCGGTCCAGAACCGGTCGTCGGCGGTGTGGAAGTCCTCCGGGGTGTGACCGGCGGGCAGGTGGCCGTGGGTCCACTCGGGCCGGTACAGCCCGAGTGAGGCGACATGCGGGCGGTCGGCGGGCACGATCGCGTCCCAGTCCACCGGGGTTTCCCAGCCGTCCGACTCGACATCGACACCGGCCCACAACTCGTGGCGGTCACGGCCCAGTTGGCTGGCCTTCTCTCCGGAGGCGGCGAGCGAGGACGCGGTCCAGCGGAAGTCGAGGAACATGTCGTCGGCAGCCTGGAAGAGGGCCTGGTTCTGCCCGTTCAGCGCGCCCTGCCAGCTCACCGAGCCGTTCACGGTCATCGCGTCGTACCAGGTGATCCGCTGCCCGGCGGCCGAGGCGAGCCGCTTCAGCTCCGTGACGAAGCCGAGCATGGCGGTGCCGAGGACGCTGTCGCCGCCGCCCGTCTCGGCGTTGACGAACCAGCCGTCGAAGCCGTACGCCGACGCCACCGCGACGAGCTGTGCGGCGAGCGGGTAGTGGCCGGACGCGTCCCGCTGCACCAGGTCGCGGGTCCACCGGAGCTGTCCGCCAAAGGCGGCGGGCGGCAGGAAGACGGTGCCGAGGACGGGCACGCCGTGCCGGTGCGCCGCGTCCACGACCGGGGCGTTCGGGGCGAGGATCAGGCCCTCCCCGGACGAGCCGCCCCAGAACACCAGCTCGTCCAGGTACGCCCAGTGGGTGAGGGCGTAGGAGTCGGCGGTGGCCGAGCCCTGGGCGGGGTGGGAGGATGTGGGTCCGAAGGAGACCAGGGCCTGGACGCGGGCCTGCCCGGCGCGGGCGGTGGAGTTCGCGGGGGCCGGCGTGAAACGGGCCGCGAGCGGGACGGAGGCGGCGTTGAAGGGCAGATCGGTGTCGGTGGCGGCCCGCCAGGTCTTCAGGCTGCGCCAGGTGACGCCGGGGCCGGGGCTGCCCGAGGGCAGGGAGTCCGGGTACCAGTAGGAGGCGTACGGCTGGAGCGCGGCCGTCGGCTTCGGGACCGCGCCGGCGGCACCCGCGGGCAGGAACGCGGCGGCGGCGCCGGCGAGCAGGACGGCGCGTCGGGTGGGGTTCACGGACGGGTGCCTCCTCGGGAAGTGCGGAGTACCTGATCGGGCGTGACGACTTCGGTGACGGCGCGGGCGGCCAGGTGGTCCGGGTCGGCCGCGAGGGTGTCGAGGACGGTGGTGGGGCGGGCGCCGTCGGCGGTGAGCTGGAAGAAAGCTTCGAAGACGTCGCCGCCGGGCGCGCAGCGGGACCGGGCGGCCGGGCCGGCGGGGACGGTGAGGGCGGTGGTGCGCGGGGCCGGCGCGTAGCTGTGGTGGCGGGCGGCGCGGGACAGCGCGCGGGCGAGGTCCTTGGGGCGCCGGTCGTTGGTCAGCAGGCCGAGGTCGTATTCGAGTTCGGGGAAGTCGGCGAGGTCGCGGGAGACGTCGTGGGAGCACCACCAGGTGATGCCCCACAGATCGGGGCAGTCCAGCGCGTTCGCGACGGTGGCCTCGGCGAAGGCGGCGGCGTGCCCGGCCGGGATGAGCGGGGCCGGGGCGCCGACCTCCTGGAGCCAGACCGGGCGGTGCGGGTCCCCGGCCCAGGCCTTGCTCAGCTCGATCAGGTACGCGGCGTGGTGCTCGGTGGCCACCGAGGTGCGGCCGTGGCGCTGGGCGGTGCCGTTGAAGACCCAGGAGTGCACGGCGGTGACCGCGCCGCGCCGGGCCGCCTGGGCCGGGGTGAAGGGCATGTCGTCCTGGTACCAGGTGGCGTCGTACCCGGCGTGCAGGTGCAGCTTGCCGGGGGCGCCCTGCTCGCAGGCGGCGAGCATCCGCTCCAGCCAGGCGTCGATCTGGCCGGTGGTGGCCCGGTCGGGGTCGGGGTGGGGGCCGGCGGAGAACTGGTTGACCTCGTTGCCGAGGGTCATGCCGAGAAAGCCCGGCCGGCCCGCGAGGGCGGCGGCGAGGGTGCGCAGGTAGGCGGCCTGGCCGTCGAGCACCTCGGGGTCGGTGAAGAGGTTGCGCCGGTGCCAGGTGCGGGTCCACGCGGGCAGGAAGTCGAAGCTGGACAGGTGCCCTTGGAGACCGTCCACGCTCACGTCGAGCCCGCGTTCGGCGGCGGCGTCGACCAGTTGCACCAGCTGCTCCACGGCGCGGGGGCGGATCAGCGCCCGGTCGGGCTGGAAGTAGGGCCACAGCGGGAAGACCCGGATGTGGTCCAGGCCGAGCGCGTGGACGGAGTCCAGGTCGGCGCGTACGGCGTCGAGGTCGAAGTCGAGCCAGTGGTGGAACCACCCCTGGCTCGGGGTGTAGTTGACGCCGAAGCGCACGGCGGAAGGCATACGGGGGTCCTCGCGGAAGTCGGATACGGGACGGGGCCGGGGACCGGCTGGGCCGGCCTCGCCGGGTTCAGCCCTTGACCGCACCCTCGCCGACCCCGCGGAAGAAGAAGCGCTGGAGGCAGGCGAAGAGGGCGATCAGCGGTGCGACGGCGATGATCGTGCCGGCGGCGACGAGGCGTTCGTCATTGGCGAAGGTGCCGTGCAGGTAGTCGAGGCCGATGGTCAGGGTGAACTTGGACGGGTCGCTGAGCACGACGAGCGGCCACAGGAAGTCGTCCCAGGCGCCCATGAAGGCGAAGATCGCCACCACGGTGAGGGTGCCCCTGACCGAGGGCAGCGCGATCCGCAGGAACCGCTGCCAGACGTGGGCGCCGTCGACGTAGGCGGCCTCCTCGATCTCGTAGGGCAGATTGCGGAAGGCGTTGCGCATGAGCAGGACGTTCAGCGCGCCGATGGAGCCGGGCAGCATGACCCCGATGAGCGTGTTGTTGAGGCCGATTTCCCGCATGGTCGTGAACTGGGCGATGATGATGCCCTCCGCGGGCACGAGCATCGCGAGGACGAACACCAGGGCGGCCACCCGGCGTCCCCGGTAGCGCAGCCGGGCCAGGGCGTACCCGGCGAGGGCGGAACCCACGCAGTTGGTGACGACGCTGGCGGCGGCGACCTTCAGCGAGTTGAGGGCGTAGTCCCACACCGGGATGGTCTCGGTCACCCGCTCGTAGTTGTGCAGGGTGGGATGGCTGGGCAGGAACTCCGGCGGCGAGCTGAAGATGTCCTCGGTGGGGCCCTTGAACGAGGTGGACAGCTGCCACACGAACGGGCCGACGGTCAGGGCGAGTACGGCGATCAGCAGCACGTAGCGCAGGACCAGCTCCCACACCCGGATACGACGGCCGTTCTCGTCGGTGAAGCGGAAGCGGGGCGCGCGGGCCCTGGCCGGCCGTGCACCGGTCTCCGGCACCTTCCCGGCGACGCTCACGAGTCCTCCCTCCGGTCGGCGCGCAGCACGAGCAGCATCAGGACCACGGTGACGGCGAAGACGACCAGGGAGATCGCGGAGGCGTAGCCGACCCGGCCGGTCAGGCCGGTGCCGGTGCGCTGGACGAGCATCACCAGGGTGGTGTCCTCGCCCGCGGGGCCGCCGCTCGGCGAGGCCAGCAGGTACACCTCGGAGAACACCTTGAAGGCGGAGACCGAGGAGAGCGCGGCGACCAGGACCATGGTGGAGCGGAGGGCCGGCACGGTGACGCTCCAGAAGCGGCGGATGGGGCCCGCGCCGTCCACGGCGGCGGCCTCGTGCAGCTCCCGCGGCACGTTGGCGAGTGCCGCCAGGTAGATGATCATGTAGTAGCCGAGCCCCTTCCAGACCGTGACGGCCATGGCGCTCAGCAGGAGCAGCCACTGGTCGCTGAGGAAGCCGACCTTGCCCACCCCGATCGTCTCCAGGAGCGAGTTCACCAGGCCGCGCTCGTCCAGCAGCCACACCCAGATCAGGCCGACCACCACGATGGAGGCGACGACCGGGGTGTAGAAGGCGGACCGGAAGAAGGCGATGCCGGGGATGTCCTTGTGCACCAGCAGGGCGAGCAGCAGCGGCAGGAGCACCAGTGCCGGGACGACGCCGAGGACGTACAGCGCGCTGTTGCGCAGGCCGATCCAGAACATGTCGTCGTGCAGCAGCTCACGGAAGTTGGCGAGGCCCACGAACCGGCCGGGGATCAGGGTGCGGCGGTCGGTGAAGGCGTTGACCACCGTGGAGACGAACGGGTAGAGGACGAAGGCGCCGGTGATCACCAGTCCCGGCGCGGCGAACAGCCAGGGGCTGGTGGGCAGTTGGCGGCGGATCCGGATCGCCGGGTGCCGCTGCGGGCGGCGCGCCGGACGCGCCGGGCGCGTCCGGGCGACGGCCGGGGTGGCCATGACGCGTCACCCCTGCTGCTTCAGCAGCCGGTCACACGCCCTGACAGCGTTGTCGAGCGCCGTCTTGGGGCTCTGCTTGCCCTGGAGCGCCTTGCCGACCTCGTTGCGCAGCGCGGTCTTCATCTGGTCGCTGAACAGGACGGGTGTGTAATTGATGGCGGTCTTCAGCGACTTGGCGGCGGCGACGCGCACCCGCGTCTCGTCGGTGCCGTCCTCCTTGGTGAAGTACGGGTCGTCGAGCGAACCGGCGGTGGACGGGAAGATGGCGACCTTCCTGGCGAAGGACATCTGGTGCTCGGCGTCGGTGACGTAATGGGCGAAGGCGACGGCCGCGGGCGCCTGCCGGGTCCGGGAGTTCACCATCAGACCCATCACGTACATGTTGACGTGCCCGGTGTTGGTGATCTGGTCGGTGATGCCGATGTTCCGGTACAGGCTCGGCGCCTGCTTCTTGAAATTGTCCAGGTCCAGGGCGCTGCCGGGGTTCATGGCGACGGCCTGGGTCAGGAACTCCTTCCCGGCCGACTCCGGCGTGGCGTTCAGCGCCTGCGCGTCCAGCCCCTTGGCGTCGTACAACTCCTTGTACTTGGTGAGGAGTTCGACCCCTTTGGCGTCGTTGAAGGTGAAGCCGGTGCCCTGCTTGTCCATGAGGGAGGAGCCGTAGCGGCCGAAGTCCTCGATGGTGGGGATGTTGGCGAGGGTGGCCACCTTGCCGCCCGATGTCCGCGCCATCCGCAGCGCGTCGGCGAAGAGTTCGTCGTACGTCTTCGGCGGCTTCTCCGGGTCCAGCCCGGCCTTCGTGAACAGGGCCTTGTTGTAGAACAGCGGACCGGTGTTCAGGTACCAGGGGAAGGCGTACGTGCCCGGCATGCCGGGGATCTGGTGACTGGCCCAGGCACCGGGCAGGTACTCGCCGCGGTACTTCGCGGCGGCCTTGTCGAGATCCATGGCCAGGCCCGCCTTGGCGAGCGGCGCGACCAGGTCGGGGGAGACGTTGACGACGTCCGGCAGGGTGCCGCCGGCCGCGTCGGCGCTGATCTTGTCGGCGTAGCCCTCGGCGGGCTGGTCGACCCACTTGACGTGGGTGCCGGGGTACTTCTTCTCGAAACCGGCGATCAGGCCGTCGAAATAGTCCTTGAAGTTGGCGCGCAGATTCCAGGTCTGGAAGGTGATGTCGCCCTCGATCTTGCCGGAGGCGTCCGTCGAACCGCCGCCGGCGCCGGAGCCGCAGGCGCTCAGCGGCAGGACGAGGGCGGTGACGGCGGCGGCGAGTGCTCTGCGGGATATGGGCACGGTGACACGGCTCCCTTGCGGCGTCTGCGGCTGGTGTCGGAAGGGACCATGCACGCCGTCTTCGGGGCAAGTCAATGGATTCGGGAGCACTAAAGCTTTGAATGGCGCATTAGTGCAGGTCAGGAAGATATGAGGAGGGTCTTGTACTGGGCACTAAAGCGCTTTAGGCTGATCCCACTCAAGCGCTTTAGCGATCACTGCCGAGAAAAGAGGCGACCATGCCGGCCAAGCGGTCCCCGGCGCGTCGGCCGACGATGAAGGACATCGCGCGCCGCGCCGGTGTCTCGGAGAGCGCCGTCTCCTTCGCCCTCAACGGCAGGCCGGGCGTCTCCGAGGTCACCCGCGAGCGGGTGCGCCGGGTCGCCGAGCAACTGGGCTGGCGGCCCAGTACGGCGGCCCGCGCGCTGTCGGGCGAGGGCGCGGCCACGGTCGGCCTGGTACTGGCCCGGCCCGCGGACACCCTCGGCGTCGACTCCTTCTTCCTCCAACTGGTCTCCGGCATCCAGGAAGTGCTGGCCGAGCGGCACCTCGGACTGCTGTTCCAGGTGGTGGAGGACGCGCCGGACGAGTGCGCGGTCTACCGCAGATGGTGGGCCGAACACCGGGTGGACGGCGTCCTGATGGTGGACCCGCGCACCGACGACCCGCGCCCGGACCTGCTCGACGAACTCGGGCTGCCCGCCGTGGTGATCGGCGGCGCGCCGGACGAGCGGCACCCCGGACTGTCCACGGTGTGGGCCGACGACGCGGGCGCGATGGCGTCGGTGGTGGACGGCCTGTACACCCTGGGCCACCGGCGGATCGTGCACATCGCCGGACTGTCCGGCCTCGCCCACACCGAACGGCGGATCCGCACCCTGGCGGCCGAGGCACGGCGGCGCGGGCTCACCGGCGTCGCGTCGGTCACCACCGACTACTCGGACGCGGAGGGCGCCGCCGTCACCCGCCGCGTCCTCGGCTCGCCCGCTCCGCCCACCGCCCTGATCTACGACAACGACGTCATGGCCCTCGCGGGCGTCGCCACCGCCGCCGGACTCGGCTTCTCCGTGCCGGCCGACGTATCGGTTGTCTCGTGGGAGGACTCGGCCCTGTGCCGCATGGTCAGGCCATGGCTGTCGGCCCTGTCCCGCGACAGCACGGAATTCGGCCGCACGGCGGCACGCGAACTGACCGCCCTGCTCGACGGCGGCCCGGCCGGAACGGTCCGGGTGCCGGTGCCCCGCCTGATCGAACGGGAGAGCACGGGCCCGGCCCGCGACAAGTGACCCCCACGGCACCGCGCCGGGCTCGCCGGGAAGGAGACCCAAAGGCTGGCGGGGAAGGGGCGAGCCGCGTCCCACCTGTTCCCGCCTCCGGCGCAGGGGCCTACGGAGACACCGCGTTGCCGACGAGGCTCCGGGCGGACACCGGTGGCAACTGCCCACCCCTCACCGCGACGTCGTCGCACTCGACGGACTCGGCGGGGCGGCTCAGCGAACATGGTGAACGCGAAGCCTGCTGAAGGGGGCATGTCCCGTCGACCGCGACCGCTGCTGCTACCGCCCTGAGAGGGGCCTGGGTCAGAGCCAGGGCGGCAGCACCGGCAGTCCGCCCGGCGCGTCGAGGAGGGCGCCGTCGTCGCGGCCGCTGAGCCAGGCGAGCAGTTCGGCCCGCGTGCCGGAGACCACGGGGCCGCCACCGTCGAACCGGGCCAGCTCCCCGCCCTCGGCGTCCCTCAGGGTGAAGGCGGGCACCTTCTCGGCCTCGGCGTAGTAGCCGACGACGTCGTCCAGGACGATGTCGCGTGCGGGCGCCGGGACGTCGGCGACCTCGTGACCGACGTCCAGGTCGATCAGGTGCAGGACGAGTTCGCGCAGCCGGATGACGAGGATGCGGCGCGGGGTGCAGGTCTCGCCGGTGAACGGCACGATCGTGGCGTCCCACGCGGGCTCGGGCAGCGCCTCGGCCGCACGCTGCCAGCTTCGGGCGCTGTCCCGGACCCGCGCCACGAGCGCGGCGGCCGGCAGCAGCGCCCCGGCCTCGATCTCGGCGTCGCGGGCCTCGCGGCCGGCGTACTGGTCGTTCCTGACACCGGTGCGCGCCCAGGACAACAGGCGTTCCAGGGCCGGGGCCTGAGCGGCGAGGTGGCTGAGCACATGAGCACGGGTCCAGCCGGGCAGCCGGGACGGGGCGGCGGCCTCCGCGTCGCTCAGCGTCTCGACGGCGGCGAGAAGCCGCTCCGCGGCACGGTCGAGCTCACGGAAGGCCAGGGGAGTGGGGTCGATCTCCTTCATCGGGCGGCCCCTTTCCAGGCGTTGCTCTCCTTCACCGTGTTCCCTCCCAGCGGTTCGTCTCCGTCATCCCTCAGCCCGGCACACACCGCGACTCTGCATTCCGTATCATGGAAAGCGAATTCCGATCCGCGCCCACAAGCTCCCACAGCTCGCGGAATCTGTCCAGCGGCCACCGGGAGCACGGATCCACGACCGGTCACGGTCGGCGGGGCGTGCCGCTACCTCCGCTCCTCCGGCCGGACCGGCATCCCGCGCCGCGCCCGGCGAGGCTTGCGGCCGGTCTCGGCGTTCGCGGCGAGACCGTCCAGGGTGCCGCTCACGGCGTCCAGGGCCATCGCCTTCCCGGCATCGACGCCGAGCGGCCCGGCGCACAGCCGCATCCGCTCGGGATGCCAGTCCGTGTACGTCCACCCGCGTTCCTTCGCAAGGCGCCGCCGCGCGGCACCGCGCTCCCGCGGGCTTCCCTTCCTGGACATGTCGGCCATCTCCGGTCACCCGAGGTGTCCTATGACCCCAATTCCCATGTACGGCAGGGGAGTTCTTGCCCGGCTACGGACAGAATCATGAACTGACGGCCGTGACGAGGACGGTCGCCTCGTCGCGAAGGGGGTACGGCGTGTCCGGGCCGGGGCCAGGGCTGCTTGCCGTCAGAGGCGCGCCCACCCGGAGGATGCTCGGCTGGGCCTGCCTGCCAGCTCTCACCGGTCCCCTCGCGGGCCGCGTCGGCACCAAAAGGGCCGCACCGGGTGGGCAGTTTCTAGGGATCGTTGCAACACGTGGTCGGTTTGATCAGGCCGTGAGCAGTCTATGCAGGCGCTCGGCTGGGGTGTCCCAGCCGAGCGTTTTGCGTGGGCGGCCGTTGAGTTCGGCGGCCACGGCGTCCAGGTGCTCGCGGGTGTGGACCGAGAGGTCAGTGCCTTTGGGGAAGTACTGCCGGAGCAGGCCGTTGGTGTTTTCGTTGGAGCCGCGCTGCCAGGTGGCCAGTGCGTCCCGGACGCTTTCGGAGCTGTGGTCGCCGGGCAGGTGCAGGAGCATGACGTAGCGGGTGGCGCGTTCGACCAGGGTGCCGATCGCCGACTTCCCATCCTTGCCGATGATGAGGTCGCCCTCCCAGTGCCCGGGCACGGCCCGGTCCACCGCCTCGGCGGGCCGTTCGCTGATCATGACCATCGGGGCGGAGAACCGCGGCTGGCGCTGCTGGGCCTGACGGCGCGGCTTGCGCCGGGCGCGACCGGTCCGCAGGGCGCGGGCCAGCTCGCGGCGCAGCTCTCCGCGTCCTTGGACGTAGAGGGCCTGGTAGACCGTCTCGTGGACCACGTGCATCTCCGGCCGCTGGGGGAACTGTGCCCGAAGAGCCTGGCAGATCTGCTCCGGGCTCCACCGCAGACCCAGACGGTGCTGGATGAAGTCCCGCAGCTCGGGGTTCTGCCCGATCTTTCCTGCCTTGGGGCGGGGCCGGCGGGCATCGGCGCGGGCCTGGGCGGCGTGCGGCCGGTACTGCCCGTTGACCGGGTGCCGGTTGCGGCGGATCTCCCGGCTGATGGTGGACGGACTGCGGCCCAGCTCAGCGGCGATCGCCCGGACCGTCGCCTTCTCCCGCAGCCGGTCGGCGATGTGGATCCGGTCGTCCTCGCGCAGGTACCGGGACGGACCGCAAGGCGGCACCACCTCGTTGATCGGTGGTGCCGCCTTCTGCCTGCGGTCGGCACTACGGCCGTTACGCCATTTCCTGCCGGTCCGCGCGTCGACACCGACCAGCCGGCAGGCTTCCTTGTTGCTGTAGCCCTGCTGCACGAGCCGGGAGTATTCCGCGCGCTCCCGACTCAGCTTCACAGGCCCCTGAGCCGTCCGGTCCCCACGGACCTCGAAGTCCATCGCATCCCCTGAACTGGGGTGTTGCAACGACTCCTAGAACCCAAGGATGAGGTGCGGCCCTTCGGCGTGCCCCGTCTCCTTTCAGACCGGGCTTTCCTTGTTCATGCCAGCGAGAACTTCTGGGCGGCGGAGCCGTTGCAGTCCCAGATCTGAAGGCGTGTGCCGTTCGCGGTGGCACCGGACGGCGAGTCGATGCACCGGCCGGTGGTCGGATTGGAGATCGAGCCGTCGGCGTTGGCGACCCAGTTCTGGTACCCGCCGCCGTTGCAGTTGGCGAGCTGGAGCTTGGTGCCGGCCGCGTTCACACCGCCCGCGATGTCCAGGCACTTGCCCAGCGTCCGCAGGGTCTGGCCGTTCCAGGTCCACTTCTGGTCGAGCGACGTGGCCTGCTGGCAGTCCCAGAGCTGGACCGCGGTGCCGTCGCCACCGGTGTCGTCGCCCGCCACGTCCACGCACTTGCCGCCCGGCCCGTAGATCGGGGTACCGATGGCGAACTGCTGCGCGCCGGAGCCGTTGCAGTCCCAGATCTGAAGGCGCGTGCCGTTCGCGGTCGCGCCCGACGGCGAGTCGATGCACCGGCCGCTGGTCGGGTTCCGCAGCGAGCCGTCGGGTTGCCGCACCCAGTTCTGGTAACCGCCGCCGTTGCAGTTGGCCAGCTGGAGCTTCGTACCGGCCGCGCTGTTGCCGCCCGCGATGTCCAGGCACTTGCCGAGGGTCTGGAGGGTCTGGCCGCTCCAGGTCCAGTGCTGGTCCTTGGCCGCCGACTGGCAGTCCCAGAGCTGGACCGCGGTGCCGTCGCCACCGGTGTCGTCGCCCGCCACGTCCACGCACTTGCCGCCGGGCCCGGTGATCGTCTGCCCGCTCACCGAACCGCCGCCACCGCCTCCGGAGCCGGGCGCCTTGTTGTAGACGGCCACCGAGTCGACGACCAGCTTGCCGCCGGAGACCGTGGACGCGTTCGGGCCCCCACCGAAGGCGTCCGGGAAGCCGCCGCCGATCGCCAGGTCGTAGATGATGAAGAAGGGATGGTCGACCGCGTCGGACCAGGTCGTGGCGTCCACCTGGTTGGCGTTGATCGTGTAGAAGTTGTTCCCGTCGAGGTAGAACCTGATCTGCTCCGGCGACACCGAGCGGTCGATCTCGACCGCGTAGTCATGGAAGCCGGTCTGGCAGCCCGGACAGGCACGTTCACCCGAACCGATGCCGGTCGACTCGTTGCACGGTCCACCCGGGTTCACACCGCAGTGCAGGGTGCTGAAGACGGAGCTGCGGCCGTTGATGTCCTCCATGACGTCGACCTCGCCGGACTTCGGCCAGGTCACACCATCGCGCAGCGGCGCGCCGAGCATCCAGAACGCCGGCCAGTAGCCCGCGCCGTTGGCGGTGGTGACGTTCGGCTGCTGGAGGACGGACTCGATGCGTACGACACCGCCCGCCGGGGCGCCGAAGCCCGCCGACTGGGTCTCCACGCGCCCGGAGGTCCATCCGCTGCGCGGGTCGGAACCCGAGTGCTGGGCCTGGAGCACGAGATGACCCTGACCGTCGTAGTAGACGTTCGAGGTGCTGTTGGTCATCGTCTCGATCTCGCCGGTGCCGAAGCTGCTGCCCGGCCCGGTGTCGTACTTCCACAGGCTCTGGTCGATGCCGGTGCCGGACGCACCGTTGAAGTCGTCGCTCCAGGTGAGTGTGAACCCAGACGGTGCCGGGGGCACCGCAGCCTGCGCGTTGAGCGTCGTGAGGACGCTGGTCGCCACCGTCAGTACGACGACGGGAAGCAGAGAGAGCGCTCTCTGCCATCCGCCCCGTCGGGCCCTCGTAGGGGGTAGTCGCATAAGTCTGGCCTCCGAAGAAGGACATGATCGCGTCTGTTCGCCAGGCCGCCTCTGGTGGTCTCCATCAACGGCGGGCAGTACACGCGCCCTTGCGGAACTGGACGACGACGAACCGCCGGACAGCCGGTACTTGGGGTGCCGTCGACCGGCAGTCCTGCGCGGCGGACCGCCGGACTCGTGTGCCCCGACCGTCGGACGGGTCGTCAACTCGGGAGATGTAGAGGGCGTTGAGTCATGTGCAGTTCTGTGCGAGGCAGACGGTATTGGCGCAGACCAATACCGTCAAGGCTGTGCAGCAGACTGAGCGCGGCTTGAGTGCTGAAGTCCTCGGCTCAGATCCGGACAACAGGTGCGTTTCACGGACATCGAGCCGCGATCGACCGCCCGGCTGGGGGTGGGGCGACCGAGCGGCAGGCCGCGCTGCTCCCGGCACGGAGGCCGGCACGCGGGGCGCCGCCGACCTGATGAGCCGAATCGCGCGGCGGTGTGCGACTCCTCGGCGCGGGCGCGGCCGGCGACCGTGCCCCGCGGGCCCGTCGGGCACAACCGGTCGCCCGAGGCCGGCATGTCCTCACGGCCCGGCGTCAGTTCGCGCCGCTCTCCAGGTCCCGCTTGAGGTTGCGCAGTGTCGCGCGGATGTTGCGGGCCTGGAAGGCGGCGAAGGTGTGTCCCCCGGTGGCGATCCGGTCGAAGGCGTCGGCCGCGAAGGCGGGCCAGGCGCGTCGGTCGTCCGTCCAGGTCTCGGTGACCCGCGTACCACCGTCGGCGGGCTCGAAGCGGTACTCCCAGCTGGCGATCGGGCCGCGCAGGCGCGGTCGGCCGATGCCGATGGCGTGCACACGGAAGGCGAAGCGGCGGCCGGGCTCGGCCGCCGTGACCGTGCACCGGGTCACCCAGCGGAAGCGGCCACGCTTGTTCCGCCCGACGAACGTGGTGCCGAGCCCTGCCGGCGCGTGCCCCGTCCCGTCCGTGGTGCCGAGATTCTCCGGACTCCAGCGGCCCATGTCACCAGGGCGGCATATGACTTGGTAGGCCACGTCGGGCGGTACGCCGATGTGGATGCTGTCGCTCACCGTGAACACGCGGGCCATGGGGCAGTTTCCTCGACTCGTCGACACCCTGGGAGTTACTGGTCGGTAGAGATTGTGGCATGCCGGAGCCGCCGACCGGCCCAGACCATCTGGACGCGAAACCTGCTCGGCCGCAGGCAGGAGGACCCCGGGCCGTGGCCGTGCGCCGATATTCGGACGCGTCCCCGCCCGCCCGACTCCGCGCCCCCGGCGCCGACCCGGCCACCGCGAGCCGACGCCGGCGCCGACGCGCGTACCGGCGTACCCGCGCACCGGCACACCGGCAGCCGTGGACACGCGGCGCCGAGCGCTCAACCGGCCCTCTCCGTGCCCGGAAAGTGACCGAAAACCACTCCCGACCAGGGTCTACGCGGCGCCCGAGGCGGTGGCCGATAGTTGCCCCGAGCGGCTCCCGGATTTCGTATTGATCGACGTGACGCCCTAGAGTCAACACATGGTTGGCCCAGGCAACCTTTTGGTACGGGTGTGCCGCCATCCCGTGTGGAGTAACACCCACGCGACCGAGGCCATGAGGCGCGCGTCTCCTGTCCCCCCACACATGAACAACCGTCAGGCCGGTCCGCCCACCCCCGCGTTCCGGCTCAGGAGGATCACACATGTCCGATGTCGCCCCACGTTTCCGCAGCCATGTGGAGCACATCCTCGATGCCCTGCGGGAGAACCCCGACCGCGAGGCACTGGTATACGGTGACCGGCGGGTCACTGCGGGCGAGTTCCGCGCCCTGGTGCACCGGATGGCGTGGGCCCTGCAGGCCCAGGGCATCGAGCGCGGCCAGACGGTGACGCTGCTCAGCGGCAATCTGCCGGAGGCCGTGGCCGTGCGTTATGCGGCCAATCTGATCGGCGCCCGCGTCAATCACCTGTACGGCAAGCTCGCCGCCGACGTCCAGGCCGCGATCGTCCGCGACGTGGAGAGCCGGGCACTGGTCGTCGACCCGCGGATGACCGACCGGGCCGCCGACATCACCGAGTCGGTATCGGTCAAGTCGGTGCTGGTGCTCGGCCCGACCGAGACCGGCGAGGACCTGCTGGCGCTCGCCGCGGCCCAGCCCGCGGACCCCTTCCCGAGCCAGGCCCAGCCGGACGACATATGCGCCATCCGGCACACGGGTGGCACCACCGGCCACCCGAAGGGCATATGCACCACCTACCGGCAGGTGCAGGCACAGCGCTCCGCGCGCCCGCTCGACGAGACCGCCGCCCTGACGCGCCGCCAGCTCGTCGCCACCACCATCGCCCACGCCGCCGGCCTGCTCATGGACGCCGTGCTGGAGCACGGCGGCGCCGTGGTCCTGCTCGACGACTTCGAGGCGGGGCAGGTGCTCGAGACCATCGAGCGCGAACGCATCACCCACCTGTGGCTGCTGCCGCCCCTGCTCTACCAGTTGCTCGACCACCCGCGCATGGAGCACACCGACACCTCCACGCTGCGTCAGGTCCTCTACGGCGGCTGCCAGGCGTCTCCGGCACGACTGGCCGACGCCGTACGCCGCCTCGGTCCCGTGCTGATGCAGGGGTACGGTCAGAACGAGGCGGGCCTGATCAGCACCCTCTCCCCGGCCGACCACGCCCACCCCCAGCGGCTGCGCAGCGCGGGAAAGATCCTGGACGCTGTAGAGGTCGAGATCCGCGACGAGGACGGCAACGCGCTGCCCGACGGCGAACACGGCGAGATCGTGGTGCGCTCGGACATGGTCATGCAGGGCTACTGGAAGCAGCCGCAGCTCACTGCGGAGATCCTTGAGGACGGCTGGCTGCACACCGGTGACATCGGATTCAGGGACACGGATGGCTACTTGACCGTGGTCGACCGGCTGAAGGACATGATCGTGGTCGTCGGCGGCCACGTGTACACCACCGAACTGGAGGACCTGCTCAACAGCCACCCGCAGGTCCGGCAGAGCGCCGTCTTCGGCGTCCGCGACGAGGACCGTATGGAACGCGTCCACGCCGCCGTGCTGCTCGCCCCCGGCGCCACGACCGACGCGGACGAGCTGCGTGCCTTCGTACGCGCCGAACGCGGGCCGATGTACGAGCCGGCCGTCATCACCTTCCCCACCGATCTGCCCCTCACCGACGTGGGCAAGCCCGACAAGAAGGAACTGCGCCGCCGCGCCACGGCCCGAGCGTAAGCCCGCGGCACGGGAGAGGGTCCCCGCCGCTGCGCAACGTCCCCGTGACGACCGCGGTGGGGGTGGTCGACGCGAGCGGCGAACCACCCCCACCGCCACCCCTTGTGCCGGACGGGCGGTGCCATGCTGCGGGCATGGCTCGATGTCGTGTCACTCGAATGAGTTGGTATGTGCGATTTCTCCTGGGCAGAGTCCTGAAGAACCGCCAGATCGACTTGGGGAGCAGAGATGAGGAATCGCACCGTCGCCGCCGTGGCCGTCGCCGCCGCACTGATCGGTCTGGGCACCGCGCTGCCCGCGTCGGCCGCCCCGGCACATGAGGTCGCCCGCTCCGGCCTGGACTGCACCACCTGGATCCACAACAACGATCCGTTGACCGGCGGGGTGGACTGCACCAACAACACCAACGCCCCGGTCACCTTCCACGCCGACATCGTCTGCGGCTGGGCACCGGACGTCCAGGGCAACTCGGTGACGGCCCAGCCGGGCCAGACCGAGGAGTCGTCCGGTCACTGCGCCATCTACTCCACCGGCATCGGCCACATCGGGTGGACGGTGGAATAACCCGGCATCCGCTCGTCCCTGGAATCGGTGCGGCCTACTTCGGCTGTGCGGTGGTCGCGGGCAGAGGCCTGGCGGATGCGTGCCGGCGGGCGGGTGCTGGCGCCTGTGCATGGCCGATTCCTTTCATCGGTTCAGGGGGCCGGGATGCACAGCGGTACTCGGGCGTATCTCTTGGACGGCTCTGGGTGACGGTGGAAGGGCCGACGCCGGCTCACCCGCTCGCACGCGCCGACTCATAGCCGGGATCGGCTACGGTGTGGGGTCCTGCGGACGTCCCGCGGTGCGGACCCCCGACCCCGCACTGCTGCCGGCGGGGTGCATGCCGGTCTGCTATGTCGGGGTTGCTGTGGTCCTCGGCGGCTGGGTCGCGACCGCCGTGATGGTTCGCAGGACGCCCGATCAGCAGGCGTTGCACGATCGCGGGGTGACCACCATGGGCGTGGCCACCAGACCGGCCGCGCCCCGCTTCGTCATGGCGGCGACCGGTGTCATCGGGTCACGGGGGCCTGCTCGCCGGCCGTGGGGGAGCGGACGACATCACCACCCGGTCTCGCTGTCGGAGAACCGGCGTCGGGAAAGCCGTCGCGGCAGCTTCCCCCCGCGCCTGATTGATGCCCTCTTGTCAGTCGAGCAAGACGCCGGGGTTGAGGATGCCCTGGGGGTCCAGGGCGTTCTTGACGGCGTGCAGCGCCAGTGCGAAGGGCTCCGGGCGCTGGCGGTCGTAGCCGGAGCGGTGGTCGCGGCCGACGGCGTGGTGGTGGGTGATGGTGGCGCGGTGGCGGTGCAGGACGTCGGTCGCGGCGGCCTTGATCTCGTCCCAGATCGCGACCTCGTCGCCGGGCCGGCCGGCGACGGCCACGGTGAAGTAGGGAGCGGCGCCATCGGGATAGACGTGGGTGAGGCGGCAGTTGATCGTGGCCGGGTGGCCGGTGGTCTGCTCCGCGGCGGCGCCGACCTCGGTGCGCACGGCATCGATCAGGGCGGGAAGCGTGTCCCAGGTGGCGGCGGTCTCGAAAGTCTCCACGACGGCCCCCATGCGGGCCAGTCCATCGCGCAGGTAGGGCATGCGCAGGAACGCCGAGCGCCAGGCGCCCACCGCCGCGTCGGCCGGGGCGTCGCCGTCCGCGGGGGACGCCCCGCCGCGACCGCCGTGGGCGCGGGCCAGGTCCACGGCGACCGCGAGGCGGTCGTCGACGGGGGCGGTGGCGGACTCGAAGCCCAGGACCAGAACGGCGGAACCGTCGTGGGAGGCGCCGGACAACCGCGCCTCGCCCGCGTCGAGCAGGCGGCAGTTGGCCGGGGCGAGGTCGGACTGGGCGACGGCCCGTACGGCGTCCAGCGCGCGGTGGAGGTCGGCGAAGGCCACGGACGCGGAGGCTCTGTGGCGGGGGCGCTCCTGCAAGCGCATCCACGCCTCGGTGATGACGCCGAGCGCGCCCTCGGAACCGAGAAAGAGCCGGTCGGGCGACGGTCCCGCGCCGGACGCGGGCAGCCGCCAGGACGTGCCCGCCGCGGCGGGTGTGACCACGCGCAGGGACTGCGCGAAGTCGTCGATGTGGGTGTGGACGGTGGCGTAGTGGCCGCCGGCGCGGGTGGCCAGCCAGCCGCCGAGGGTGGAGAACTCGAAGCTCTGCGGGAAGTGGCGCAGGGTCAGACCGTGAGGCCGCAACTGGCCTTCCAGCGCGGGCCCGAGGGCTCCGGCCTGGATGCGGGCTGAGCGGCTGGCGGTGTCGATCTCCAGGACGCGGTCCATCGCGGTCAGGTCGAGCGACAGTACCGCGCGGTGGGTGCCGCCACGGTACTCCACGCCGCCGACCACCGAGGAACCGCCGCCGAAGGGGATGACGGCCACGTCGTGCTCGCCGGCCCAGTCCAGCAGGTCGGCCACGTCCTGGTCACCGGCCGGGTGGGCCACGAGGTCGGGGATCCGGCCGGGCCGGCCGCGCAGGGCCCGGATGACGTCGCGGTACGCCTTGCCCATGGCGTGGGCGGCACGCGGTCGCGGCTCGGCCGTGACCAGGTGCGCCAGGGAGGGTGGGGGTGTCACGGCGGGGCGGCCGATGGTCAGGTCGGCGACCCGGGGTATCGGCAGCGGGCGGGCCAGAGTTCCCGGCAGCAGGGCCCCCAGCGCGGCACATTCGGCGTCGTCGAGGCGGGCGTCGGCGTAGCCCCAGCCCCACCAGGAGCGGGGGCGGGAGGCGCGGGGGTGGAGCGCGGCGGCAGGCATGAGTGTGCTCCCGGCGGAGTCCAGTGAATTTACCCGTTGGTAAATTACCCTAGGGTAGGATCAGTTCCCATGACAACGCTCTCGTCCAGGGCCGGTACCAAGGGCGTGCCGAGGGCCGCGCGCGAACGGCAGGTCCTCGCCGCCGCCACCGAGGAGTTCGGCCGGCACGGCTACGAGGCGACGACCGTGGCCGCCATCGCCACCCGCGTCGGCGTCACCAAGCCTCTCCTGCACCAGTACTTCGGCAGCAAGCAGGACCTCTACCTCGCCTGCCTCACCCCGGTCGGCGACGGACTGCTGGCCGGCATCCGCGCCGCGATGGCCGCACCCGACACCGGCGCACCGCCCACGCCCCTGCGCGTGCTGAACGCGTTGTTCAGCGCGCTCGACGGACAGCGCGAGGCATGGTTCGTCCTGTACGACCCCTCGCTGCCGCCCGGCAGCGAAGCCGCCCGCCGTGCGGCCCACTACCGCGACGCCATCGACGAACTCGCCGCCACCGGCACCGCGGACCTTCTGCACGCCGCCGGAACCAGCGACCCGCTCGACGCCGACGCCCTCACATACGCCTGGCGCGGCCTGTGCACCGCCTTGGTCCGCTGGTGGATCAACCACCCCGACCAGTCACCCGACGCCATGACCGGCCGCTGCGCCCGGATCGTGAGAGCCGCCCACACCATCCTGGCCGCCGACGACGACAGGTAAGCCGGACCGCCGCCCCCTTCCCGAGAACCGAGTGCCCCCCATCACCTACGAGCGCATTCGGAATTGGGGCGAGTTCGATCCCGCCCGCCACCCGTTCGACTGGGACGAGGACGAGGACACCTGCCTCCGCTCGTCGGTCCGCGAGTGGGTGCCACCCGTACTCTCCGGGAGAGCCGGCTGGTGGCAGGGCGAACGTTGGTGTGAAAGTCAGATAGGCGGGGTCATTCAGGAGCGATACGGCACCTGGGCCTGGGGGTGGCGCTGGTGCTACTACGACGGCGGACCCATCGGCAACTGGGTCAGCGGGCCGGCCTCGGTGACGACCCCCGACGAGACCGCGGAACGCCTCGTATCCGCGCTGCTGGAGTGGCGGGAGTGGCGGGAGCGAACGGCCCAGCGCTTCGCCGGACGGGCGCCGCCGCCGGACGCCTCACCCGGAGACCGCAGTTGGCACCTGGAGCGGGCCTGCGTCCGGCTCGTGACCCACATGCTGGGCTCCGGCGCGGAGGGCGGCTGGTACGGTCAGGCCTCGATCGTCCTGAGCTGGTTCCTCACCTGCACCGGCATGGACCGAGCCGACGCCGCGCGAGCGGTGGAGAGCGCGATCGGCGGCCGGTTCGAGAGCTGGGTCACCCCGGAACGGACGCTGATCGAATCCGTCGCCGAGGACCTGGCCACCGCCCTCACCGGCACACCACTGGACTTCGCTCTGCTTGCCGGTTGGCAATGCGAAGTCCTCGGTATACCAGAGCCACCGTTCCGCGCGGGCGACGCCTGTGCGAAGGCCGGCCGCGTGCGCTACGGCCTGCCCCCGCGAACCCGCCGACCTCGCCACTCTCATCGGGGTGCTCAATCGCCGTCGGCCTCGGTGACCCGGTGGGCCGCGCGAAACCGATCGCGCATTAAGACAGACCGGCAACCGGAACACAATTACTCGATATGCGGAACAGCGGAATGCGGTCAGCCGGACATGGATTCATTCCTGAGGGCATAGCTTCATCAACCAAGTCAAGACTTATCTTCAGAGAACCGCGGCCTTATGGTGTGGCTCGAATCGAAGGAGACCCCTTTGTCGAAAATGAACGATTCCGCTGCGCGTGCCATTGACATGGAGCAGGATTATGTGTCCTCCCTCTACGAGTTGCTCACCGAGCGGCTTTCCGAGGCGCGAGCGCACCGGGCGAACGCGCTGAAGGCCCCGGCGGACAGCGCCGGTGAGGTATACGAGCGAGAACTCGCCGCCGAGCGTCTGACCAAGGAGATCGGCCGGCTGGAGGGCGCCGAAAAGGGGCTGGTCTTCGGGCGCATCGACTGGACGGACGGCACCACCCTGCGCATCGGGCGGATCGGCCTGCATACCCAGGAGGACGACCTGCCTCTGCTCGTGGACTGGCGCGCGAACGCGGCGCGGCCCTTCTACGAGGCGACACCGGTCCACCCGATGGACCTGCGGCGGCGCCGGCACCTGCGCCTCGAGGAACGCACGGTCGTCTCGGTGAGCGACGAACTCCTGGACGGCACCGCCCCGACCGACGAGGACATCGTGGGGGACGGCCCCTTGACCGACGCCCTGTCAGCACGTCGTACGGGCAGGATGCACGCGGCCGTCGCGACGTTGCAGGCCGAGCAGGACGAGATCGTCCGCTCCGCCCACCGCGGAGTGACCGTCGTACAGGGCGGCCCCGGCACCGGCAAGACGGTGGTCGCCCTGCACCGGGCGGCCTACGTCCTGTACGCGTTCCCGCGCGCCGCGGAGGAGGGCGTCCTGGTGGTGGGCCCGAACGCCCGCTTCCTCGACTACATCTCCCAAGTCCTCCCCTCGCTCGGTGAGAACGACGTCGACCTGGCGACCTGCCGGGAACTGGCCGGAGTGTCCACGGACGCGGCCGACCCGTTCGATACGGCGCGGCTCAAGGGCAGCTCCGACCTCGCGGACGCCTTGGCCGGCCTGCTGCGTGCCCACCAAGCCCCCGCCGGTGACTTCACCGTGCGCGTCGGACGGGAACTGGTTCACCTGTCCGGTGAGGAAGTCGCCACGGCACGCGACGCCGCCGTGGCAGCCGTACCGGGGCACAACCCCGCGCGCCAGGTGTTCAAGGAGCTCTTGGTCGACGCCGTCACCGACGCGATGCGACGAGACATGGGCGACCTCCTGGAGCAGATCGACGCCGACGCCGAAAGGATGACGGGCATCGACCTCGACCGGTTCACGGGAGCCGCTCGGCACCGTGCCGAAGGTGCGGCCGATTCGGGTCCGGTCCACGAACTGGACGTGGACGCCATCCGGGCCGATCTCCTCCAGGACGCCGGCGTCGACCGAGCGGTCGAAGCGTTGTGGCCGCGGCTGGCAGCCGGTGACCTCGTGAAGGCGCTCCTGACGGACGCCGGCGCTCTCGCCGCGCAGCTGCCCCGCCTGACCGCGCAGGAGCGGTCCCTTCTGCTGCGCGGTCCGGACGACCCGTGGACCGACGCCGACGCGCCGTTGCTGGACGAGGCGGCGAACCTGGCCGACGGCCCCCCGGAGCGGACGTACGGGCACGTCGTCGTCGACGAGGCGCAGGAACTGACCGCCATGCAGTGGCGGATGATCGTCCGCCGCTGCCCGGCACGGGCGATGACGCTGGTGGGTGACTTCGCCCAGGCGGGCCCGGTCGCGACCGCACGCGACTGGAAAGAGGCACTGAGCCCCCACATCGGACCCCGGTTCAAACTGCACAGTCTGACCGTCAGTTACCGCACCACGCAGCAGATCCTCGACAGCGTCCGGGACCTGCTCACGCGGATCGCCCCGGACCAGAAGCCGACACGGTCGCTGCGAAGCGGTGAGAGCCCCCGCACTGTGACCGCATCTCCGGAGGGGTCGGTCGCCGCCGTCGTCCGGGAACTCCGCGCCCAGAGCACCGCGCATCCGGGCGAGCTTCTGGGAGTGATCTGCGCGGACACCAGGGTGAGTGAGCTGACGGCCCAGGACATCGCTCACCACGCGCGCGTCGTACCGGCGTCCGAAGCGCGCGGCCTGGAATTCGACGGTGTCGTCGTCCTGAACCCCGAGGAAATCGTCACGGCCCGCCCCGGCGGGGAGCGGGACCTGTACGTAGCCCTGACCCGCGCCACCAAACGCCTCTGCACCATCACCGTCCAGCCTGCCTGACGACTCCGCGCCCGCGCTGTCGCCGCGGGCGCCGGGGCAGGTCGCGGCCGACGCACGGCCTGGATGCCGTGCGCCCCCTCCTGACTGTGCATCGCCTATGAAGGTTCCGTGAATCACCTATGGCGGTGATCACGTTGTCTTGTATCTGACGCTGCTTTAGAGTCCCACTCGACCACTTATTTTTGCTTTACATCTGTGCACGGGGGATTGCAGATGGTTCCGTCGTCATGCCCTCACCCGTGCCTGGAAAGGAATTCGGGTGACTCCTCGTATGCGCAGGATGCTTCCCGTCGCGGGGGCTGCTGCCGTTCTGGCGCTGGTGGGCACACCGATGCTCGCGTCCGCCGACCCGCAGCCGACAGGGGGAACGACGGGAGCCACGCCACCGTCCGCGGTGGAGGACTACGCCTATCCGAACGCGGATCAGATCCAGCGCGACCAGGGCATCAAGCTGATCAAGGGTGACGGGCACATCACCTTCGCCACGTGCGACGACTCCGCCCAGCAGATCAAGGTCCTCACCGTGCAGGGGCAGAGCGGCAATCCGCAGGGCGCGTACTGCTTCACGGCGAACGCGAAGTCGGGGTACCTCACCCTGGAACTGGGGCGGGTGTTCGCTCTGGAAACGGCCGACCACCCGATCAGCGCGGACCTGAGGCCGCAGGCGGACCCTTCGGCACCCGCCAAGACGGTGACCGTGGACAAGAACGGCTACCAGAGCGTGGGCGAGGGCGCGGCCGGGGGTGCACCGTCCGTGCTCCTGGAACTGCGGGTCACCGGCTGACCCGGTCCACCCGCCTGCCCTCCCTCCGCTTTCGCACCACAGCAAGGAACTTCGCATGTCTGGTTTTCGTCCGCGTGCCGCGTGGACCGGCGGCCTGATCGCCGCCACTTCGCTGGCCGTGTCCCTGACCGCCGCGCCCGCCCCCGCCGTGTCCGGCCCGGTCGCCCCTGACACGGTCTCGGCCGCCACCGCCCGGCTCGACGTCGGCGGCCGGCGCGGCTGTTCGGCCACGCTGGTGGCCCCGCAGTGGCTGCTGACCGCCGCGAGCTGCTTCACCGACGCCCCAGGTGGCACGCTCGCGTCCGGCGCGCCGAAGCTGAAGACGACCGCCACCCTCGGCGGCAGCACCCAGCAGGTGGTGAGCCTGGTACCGCGCACGGATCGCGACGTGGTCATGGCCCAACTCGCCAAGCCTGTCACCGGTGTCACTCCCGTCCGGGTGGCGGCCGCCGCGCCCGCCACCGGGGACGAGGTCCAGGCCGCGGGGTTCGGACGCACGCATGACGAGTGGGTGCCCGGCCAGGTCCACGCGGCCGCTTTCACCGTCCAGAGCACCGCCGCCACCACCCTCGACCTGGCCGGCAAGTCGGACGGCGCCGCCATCTGCAAGGGCGACACCGGCGGTCCGGTGCTGAGCACCACCGGGACGGTCGTGGGCGTCAGCAGCCTGTCCTGGCAAGGCGGTTGCCTCGGCACCGATGCGACCGAGACCCGCACCGGCGCGGTGGCCGCCCGCGTCGACGACCTGTCCTCCTGGGTCCAGCAGGTCGCCTACGCCCCCGTCTTCGCGGCCGCCCCGTGGAAGCACGCGGTGCAGATCACGGCCGGCTACTACGCGGGTGATTCCGCGGGCGGCACCCGCCACATGGACCTGATCGTCGTCTGGGACGACGGCGAGGTCACCCTCTACCAGGGCGGTTACGGCAACGACCCCGCCCGGCCCTTCGCCGCGGAGCACCAACTACAGCCCGAGAAGAGCATCTGGACCCACGCCGTCGACGTGGCCAGCACCAACACCGGCGGCCACACCGACGGGGTCGTGGTGCGCTGGACCGACGGCGAGATGACCCTCTACACATCCGTCGACGCGAAGGGCTTCCACGGCGAGAAGCAGCTCGCCCCGCCGAACACCGCCGCCTGGAAGGACGACGCCCAGCAGCTGACCGGCGGCCGCTTCACCGCGAAGGGCCTCCGCGACGACCTCCTGGTCACCTGGAAGGACGGTCATGTCTCCGTCTTCAGCGACCTGGCGGCCAACGGGCTGAAGAAGCAGACCCAGACCGTCGCCAAGAACACCACCTGGCCCTACGCCGAGAAACTCGCCACCGGCTCCTTCACCGGCAAGGACACCGACGACCTGCTGGTGCGCTGGATCGACGGTGAGACCACCGTCTACCCCGGCATGACCGGCAAGGCCCTGCCCGGCGAGATCAAGGTCCGGCCCGCCAAGTCGAACTGGACCAACACGGCCGCGCTCACCGCCGGCGCCTTCACCACCGGCACTACCGCCGACGACATCCTCGTCCGCTGGAACGACGGCCACGTCAGCCTCTTCACCGGCGTCGACGCCAAGGGCCTGCACGACGAAATCCAGCTCGCACCCGCCGGCTGACACACCGGCACGGTCCTTCCGGGGCGGCTCGCGCAGGACCGCGCGAGCCGCCCCGAGGCACCGCGCTGCCCAGGAGCCGGCGACGTGTCCCCGGCGGCACGGACACGCGGTGCACCCCCCAACCGAAAGAACGAATCGAGTCCGCAGTGACACATCTACGACGCCCACGGCGCGTGGTAGCGGGGGCTCAGCGCGTGATCCGCGTGCTGTGCCTGTGCCTGCTGCCCAGTGCGCTCGTGCTGGGCCTGCTGGGGCCCGCGCCCACCCCGGCCAGAGCCGACGCAGCCACCCCCGCGGACACCGGTATCTCCGGTGCGCTTCCGGACACCGACCGCGCCAAGGTGGTACGCCTGTGGGAGACGGGCGGACCCGGCGTGCGGGCCGCCGCCGAGGTCGCTCTCGTCGGCAGTGACGACGACGTCAAGAACTTCCTCTCCCAGGCCCCCGACATCGCCGTCCAGGACGAGCGGGTGGCCGTCGCCCAGTTCGCCAGTGTGGGCGGTCTGAGTCTCCAGGACGCCGCCCGCAAGGCGCTCGACGGGACACCGGACGACCTGAAGGTGTTCCTGAAGGACGGCTGGAAGGCACCGCTGGAGCAGGACCAGCGGGTCCGCGTCGCGCAGATCATCGACGCGGGCGGCCCGGAAGTGCAGAAGGCGGGCCGCGCCGCGCTCAACGGCACCGCCGAGGACATCAAGAAGTTTCTCGCCAACGACCAGTACAACGACCGGGAACAGGACGAGCGGGTCGAGGTCGCCCAGATCATCTCGGCCGGCGGACCGAACGTCCAGGCGGCCGGCCGTATCGCCATCAACGGCACCCCGGACGACATCCACGAGTTCCTCCAGGTCGGCCAGTACGTCTCCCGTGCTCACGACCAGGAGCACGCCACGATCGCGCAGCTCGCCGACCAGGCGGCCAAGGCGGGCAAACTGGCCGGGCAGCAGACCCAGGCCGCCAAGGACGCCTCCGCCCGGGCGGTGACCGCGGCGAAGCTGGCGAAGGCGGCGGCGCAGAAGGCCGCGGCCGAGACCGAGGCCGCGCGCAAGGACACCCAGCACGCGGCTGCCGCCGCCGCCCGCGCCGCGAGCGCCGCCAAGCAGGCCGCGACCGCCGCGCAGACGGCGATCGACGCGGCCAACGCCGCCACCAACGCGGCGCGGGTCGCCGCCAACGCCGCATCAGCCGCCGCCGCTGCCGCTGACGGTGCCGCCAACGCCGCCGCCCAGGCCCGGAACGCCGCCGCGAACGCGGCCGTCGACGCCGGCCAGGCAGGCGCCGCACGCAAGGCGGCCGAGCAGGCCCGGAACGCCGCCGCGGGAGCTCACGCCGCTGCCCAGGCCGCCGACTCCGCCCACACCGCCGCCGCCCAGGCCGCGGACGCGGCGAAGGCGGCAAGCGGCGCCGGCAGTGACGCCACCGATGCCGCGAACGCGGCCGACCAGGCCAACACACTGGCCGACGAGGCCGGTGCCCACTCCGCCGACGCCGCGAACGCCGCGGCCAGCGCGCACCGGCACGCCCGGGAGGCCAGCCGTGCCGCCGGCGCCGCCGAATCGCTGGCCCAGGAGGCCGCCACCGATGCCGGTGAGGCGCGTGACGCGGCGAACGACGCGGCCACGCGCGCGGAGAACGCGGCCAAGGCGGCAGACGACGCCGCCGCCCACGCCGGTCAGGCGGCAACCGCCGCCAAGCAGTCCGCCGCGCACGCCAAGGAGGCCAAGACGGCCGCCGACGCCGCCAGCGCCGCGGTCGCCAAGGCCCAGAAGGTTCACGACCTCGCGGTCCGCATCGACACCGAGCAGCTGACGGCGCGTACCAACGAGGCCATCGACCGGGCCCAGGACCTCAAGGCACAGGAGGACCAGCGAACCGCGGCCCAGCAGGCGGCCACGCAGCAGGCCAAGGACCTCAAGGCCACGGCGGCCAAGCTCGCCGACCAGGCGTCCCAGCCCGGCGCGGATGCCGCTCAGATCGCCCCCGAAGCGCGCAAGGTGGCCCTGGCGACGGCGAAGACCGGTCGCCCGTGGAGCCAGTCGGCCGCGCTCGTGGCCCTGGCCGGCTCCGACACGGACGTGACCGACTACATCCGCACCGGCCGCCAGGACGCGAGCGTCCAGGACGACCGCCAGGACGTCGAACACCTCGCGGAAGCCGCCGGATCGGCCGACGTCCGCGCCGCGGCAGCCAAGGCCCTCGAAGGCGACGGCGCCACGGTGAGCGCGTTCCTCGACAGCGGCCAGTACGACGCCATGAAGCAGGACATGCGCCTGTACATCGCCCGGACCATCGCCGCCGCCGGTCCGATCGAACAGCAGGCCGGCCGCACCGCGCTGAACACCGACACCACGGACGCGCTGCGCCGGTTCATCACCGCCGACGACGACCAGGCGCGCACCCAGGACGAACGCGTCCGCGCCGCCCAGCTCGCCGACCCCAAGAACAGCGGCAACGGCCCACAGGTCAAGGCCGCGGCGCGGATCGCCCTGGAGGGGCCCTCCGACCTCCTCCACCTCTTCATCACCGTCGGCCAGTACAAGGCGCAGCGTCAGGACCAGCTCGGCGCCACCCACGAATCCCAGGTCCAGCAGCTCATCGCACAGGCCGCGGGCGTGGCCGCCACCGCGCAGAAGAACGCGGCGGAGGCGGGCAAGGCGGCAGCCGACGCCGCCAAGGCCAAGGACGAAGCCGCCGGTTACGCGAAGCAGGCCGCACAGTCGGCCGCGGATGCGAAGAAGTACGCCACGCAAGCCGACGGGTTCGCCATGCAGGCCGAGCACTCCGCCAAGGACGCCGCCGCCTCGGCCGCCACCGCCCGCAAGGCCCAGCAGGACGCCGAGAACGCGGCCGCAGCGGCCGTCACCTCAGCGGCGCGGGCCCAGTACTCGGCCACCGCCGCGCGCGGCTCCGCCGACTCGGCCCGTACGGCGGCCCAGCAGGCCCGTGCCTCCGCCCTCGCCGCGGGCAAGGACGCGAACGCCGCGGCGGGCGCCGCGACGGAGGCGTTCCGGACGGCAGTCAAAAAGCAGCAACAGGAAATCGCCAAGTGGCAGCAGCTCCAGGACAAATGGCATAAGGAGCAATCCGACCAGCAGGACGACGGCAGCTGGGTGCCCGACTGGTTGAAGGACACCGCCAACACGATCGGTGACTACGGCCAGGCGATTCTCGGTAATTCGGACGTCTGGGCAGGTCTGTTCGAGACAGGTGCCGGCATCTTCGGTGTCGGGTCGGGCGCCTCGATCGACGTCGCGGGCGGCGGCCTGTGCCTGACCGTCATCGGCTGCCTCGAGGGAGCACCGGCGATCGTCGCCGGTACCGGAATAGCGGGCGCGGGGATCTACGGCATCACCGACGGCATCGGCAGGTTCAGCAACGGCCTGGGCCAGGCACTGCGCGAGGCCGAGTCGAACGGCGGCGGCGGTTCGCTCAGCTCCGACAAATACTGGCCCAATGGCAAGGCGTCCGACGTCTGCGGGATCGGGGGCAGCAGCGGTTGCGAACAAGTGGCGGAATCCATTCAGCAGGACATCGGCGGAAGCCGCATGCGCGTCACGGACCGCTACGGAGCCCCGACTCTCGGCAAGTACCGTGAACAGGACTCCTTCTGGGGTCACCACGACGTCGTGGTCAAGGACGGCCGTGTATACGATGCCTGGACAGGGCCGGAAGGTGAGTCGCTGGACGAATACCGAGGAAAATTCGAATACGGCGACGACCTGATGTTCACTCCGCTCGACTAGAAAGGACGGACGGTGGACTTCCCCACCCGTCTCGGAGACGTCCGCAGAAGGCCCGGTGCTTACGGGCTCGACGGCTCGTACCTGAACTATGTGGCCTTCATCAACGGAGGCGACGCCGCGACAGACGGCGCACTTCTCCGGGGTTTCCGCCCCTGGCTCGCGGAGAAACTCGGGCACGGCACGAACCTCGTCTGGTGGGCGCTGGTGCAGAAGCTGCACGCTGCCGAAACCGGCGTCCCGAGCGATGCCCCGCTCGCCGACGAGGCTCTGTGCGACCGCTTGTTCAGCCTCCTGAGCGAGTACTTCGCCGACGGCGCCCCCTGAGAAAGGCGCCGCCACGTCGACACTCCCGGTCCGGCCCGCCACCAACCCGGTGGCGGGCCGGACCGGGGTGGGTGCCGGGATCAGCTGTTGTTCAAGCGTTCCGCCATGTAAGGGTTGCACGCGGAGGACTGGATACCGTTGGCGGAGACCCAGTATCCGGGCGGGGTGGGTGAGTCGGCGCAGGCGATGATGCCGTTGTAGGCCACGTTCAGGCGGCCGCCCAGGTACTGGCCGCAACTGCTGATCTGGAAGTTCGCGGTGATCACGTAGTTGGCCGGGATCGGCGAGTTACCGCAGAACGTCATGCCGTCGGAGGCGGTGTTCAGCCGGGCACCGAGGTAGATGCCGCAGGCCGCGTTCTGGTAGCTGGAAGTGATCACGTAGTTGGCCGGGATGGGCGAGTTGTCGCAGACAGCGATGCCGTTGCTCGCGACGTTGACCGTCTCGCCGTACCACTGCGAGCACGCGTTGTCGGGTCCCTCACTGGTGATCACGTAGCCGTTAGGCAGCGATCCATTGGAGTTCCCGCAGATCCGCAGGCCGTTGGTGACCGTGTTGATCCGGCCGGTCTGGTACTGGCTGCAGTTATTGGTGCTGTAGATCGAGGTGACCGCGTAGCCGGTCGGGACCGGGCCGTTCAGGCAGACGGCGAGTCCGTTGGACGGGGGCTGGATGGTCTCGGTCAGGTAGCCGCCGGTACAACTCCCGGTGAGCGACTCCGAGGTGATCACGTAGCCCGGCGGCACCGAGACGTTGCCGCATATGGTGGCGGCCTGGGCGGTACCGGAGAAGAAGAGGACGCCGCCCGCGACCAGGGTGAGCGCGGATAACAGGCGGACCAGCCACGCGGTGGCGGAGGTGAGGGGTCTTGGAGAGGCCATGTGCTTCGCTTCCGATCGGGTGACAAGACTGTCGAAAGATTAGGGGTCGCGCCCGGTGCGCGGCCACGGTTGGGCCGCGAAAACAGCCGCCGGGCGCCCCTCGCGCCGACGGATGACATGCGCCACGGTGTTCCGCTTCGCGGGCTCATTCCACGAGGACACGGCAGGAGTACCGATGCCGTTCACGCAGACCCCCTCGGGGCCGGTCCACTGGGTCGCGGAGGGGCACGGAACTCCGCCGACGACGTCGCCGCCGTCCTCACCGACCAGCGGCTCGATTCCGCACACGTCCTGGGGTTCTCCATGGGCGGTCCGGTGGCGCAGGCATTCGCGCCCAGGCACCCGGCCAACGAGACCGTCGTGATCGCCGGGGGCGAGGACCGGCTCGCTCCGGTGGGGGACGTCGAGGTCCTCGTCCGCTCGATGCCTACGGCGACCCTCCGAGTTCTGCCAGGCACGGGGCATTTGCCGAACGTCGAGGACCCCGGGACCTTTCTCGGTAGCGTGCGTGCGCACCTTCTCGCCGATCCTCACATCGGCGGCTGAGCAGCCACCCGACGTCTCCCGCCGCGTCCGTCTCCGCCTGCGCGGCGTGCGGCATGGGGCCCGCGGACAGGTGGCCGGTCTCAGCTCTGGGCGTCTCCCGGCTCCGGCAGGGGCGGCAGGCGGGTGTCGTAGAGCCAGGAGCGCAGCAGGGGTTCCACCACGTTCGGCATGGCCCGGCCCGCGTGGGCGACGAAGGCGGCCGTGTCGGCGCTCCGGCCGCGGTGGGCGTCGTGCCAGCCGCGCAGCATCGAGAAGAAGCGGACGTCGCCCATCGTCAGGCGCAGCGCGTGCAGGGTGCACGCGCCCCGGTCGTACACCTGGTCGTCGAAGATGCGGTCGGGGCCGGGCTCGGCGATCCGCAGGCCCTTGCCCCGCTGCGCGAGGGTGCGCCAGGTCGCGCGGGCGATGGTGTCCGCGGAGTCCTCGCCGAGGGACTCCGACCACAGCCATTCGCCGTAGGTGGCGAAACCCTCGTTGAGCCAGATGTCGCGCCAGTCGCGCAGGCTGACGCTGTTGCCGTACCACTGGTGGACCAGTTCGTGGGCGACCAGCGTCTCCCAGGTGCGCTCGCCGTCGATGTGGTTGCGGCCGAAGACGGACGCCGTCTGGTTCTCCACCGGCTGGTCCAGGTCGGCGTCCACGACGACCGCGCCATAGGTTTCGAAGGGATACGGACCGAACCAGCGGGTGAACGCCTCGAACATGGCGGGCTGCCGGCCGAGGTCGTGCCGGGCCCGGCGGGAGAGACGGGCCGGGTAGGCGTCGCGGCCGGTGATCCGGCGGCCGGTCGAGCTGTCCCGCGCCTCCCAGGTGCCGTGGGTGAAGCGGCCGGTGTACAGCGCGGCGAGATACGGAGCCATGGGCCCGGCGTGGTGGTACGTCCAGCACTCGGTGGCCCCCGTGCAACGCCGCCCCACGAGCGTGCCGTTGGCGAGCGCCTGATGACCACGCGGCACCGTCACCCGGAAGACGTACTCGGCCTTGTCGTCCGGGCGGTCGTTGCACGGGAACCATGACGGGGCGCCGAGCGGCTGCGCGGCCACCAGCGTCCCGCCGTGCGCGTCACCGGTGAGGTCCCAGCCGATCTCCCCGAACGGCGTGCGCACCGGGCCGGGGCGCCCGCCGTAAGTGATCTCCATGGTGAACGGCGTGCCCACCGCCAGCGGGTGCCGCACGGGCAGGACCAGCTTGCCGCGCCGCCGGCCGGGACGGACCGCGGCCCCGTCGACGCGGGCACCGTGCACCGTCAGCCGTGCCAGGTCCAACTCCACCTGGCGCAAAGGCCGGTTGGCCACCGCCCGGATCCGTGCCCTGCCCCGGAGCACGCCGGCGGCCGGCTCGTACGCCAGGCTCAGGTCGTAGGAGAGGGTGCGGTGGTCGTACGTCCCATGAGCGGGGAAGTAGCGTTCGGCCTGCCTCCGCCCCTGGTCCTCGGCCGTCGCCGTCAGCGGCACCAGGGCCGCCCCGCGGATCACCGCCCGCCGGCTGCACCGGGTCATGCCGCCTCACCTCCGGCCAGCGGCACGGGGGTTGCCGGCGTGGGGACACCGGCGATCGGGTTGCCGGCCCAGCGGGTGCCGTCGGGCACCGTCTCACCGCGCATCACGAGCGAGGAAGCGGCGATGGACGCGCCGGTGCCGACGGTGGCGCCGGGCAGGACGATGCTGTGCGGTCCCAGTGAGGCGCCGGCCGCCAGGTGCACGGTGTCCATGCGCATGACCCGGTCGTGGAAGAGGTGGGTCTGCAGGACGCACCCGCGATTGACGCTGACCCCGTCGCCCAGGCGGATCAGGTCGGTCTCCGGCAGCCAGTACGTCTCGCACCACACTCCGCGCCCGATGCGCGCGCCGAGGCTGCGCAGCCACCAGTTCAGTACGGGCGTTCCCAGGTGCGCCCCCATCCCCCACGGCACGGCCAGCACCTCCACGAACGTGTCGAACAACTCGTTGCGCCACACGAACGGCGACCACAGCGGACGCTCGCACGGCCGGAAGCGGCCGACGAGGATCCATTTGGCACCGGTCGTGGTCAGACACGCCAGCCCGGAGGCGGCCAGCAGCAGGGGAGCGCCCAGGAGCGCCACCAGCGGCAGCCCGCCGACGTCCAGGGCCGCCTGCTCCGTGAGCAGCACACCCTCCGCCAGCAGCGTGCCGAGGATCACCGGCAGCAGACGGCACAGCTCCACGGCCGCGCGGGCCGCCACCAGCCGCCGGGGCGGCGCGAACGTCCGTCCCGGATCGGCGGCTTCGGCCACGCGCGGCAACGGCATCGCCGGCCGCCCGATCCACGACATTCCGGGACTGCCCTGCGCCGGGGCATCGGACAGGACACCTACGAGGCCGTGGTCGGGGACATCGTGGCCGGGACCGACGATCCCCGAGTTGCCGACGAACGCCCGCGTGCCGATGCGCACGGGCCCCAGCCGCATCCATCCGGCGCGCAGTTCGAACGGCGCGACGAGCGTGTCGTCGGCCAGGAACGCCCCGTCGTCCACCCGCAGCAGAGAGGGCAGAGGCAGCACGGTGGAGATCTCGGTGCCGCGGCCGACCCGTGCGCCGAGCAGCCGCAGCCAGTGCGGTGTGGCGAGGCTCGCGTACAAGGGGAACAGGCTTCCGCGGGCGCCGTCGAGGATGCGCGTCACCAGCCACACCCGCCATGCCACTCCACCGTCCGCGCGGTGCAGACCGGGCGTGATCGAGCGGTTCAGCAGCCGCACGACGACAACCGTGACGGCCATCCCGCACACCGTGGTCGTCACCGCGAACAGCGGTGCGGCGGCGAGCAGTCGCAGCGCGGCGCCGGACAGCGTCGGGGCGTGGCGGACCAGCAGCCAGGTGGCGAACAGCGCCGGCGCCGCCGCCAGCAGGGACAGCAGCGGCAGTACGGTGAGGGAGAGCCCGTAGGCCAGGTGCCAGCGGCGCCGGCGGTCCTGCGGCGGCGCGGGCCATCCGGCGCCGGCGATGCGTTCGGCGGGCCTGGCCGGCCGGGCCGGGGAGCCGGTCCACACGTGACCGTCCGGGACACGGCTGTCCAGGCAGCTCCCGGCGGTCAGCTCCGCCCCGCGTCCCACGACCGCGTCGGGCAGCAAGGTGCTGCGGTGGCCCACCCGTGCGTGCGCGCCCACGGAGATCCGGCCGATGTGCAGCGTGTCACCGTCGAGCCACCAGCCCGCGATGTCCGCCTCCGGCTCGATGCTGCATCCGTCGCCCAGGTCGGCCAGCCCCGTCACCGGGGGCATGGCGTGCAACCGCACGTCCCGCCCGGTCCGGCAGCCGAGAAGCCGGGAGTACCACGCGGCCCACGGGGTGCCCAGCAGGGAGGGCACGCCGAACGCCGCCACCGCCCGTTCCGCGCTCCACAGCCGCAGATGCACCGCTCCGCCGCGCGGATGGGCGCCCGGTGTCACGGAGCCCGCCAGCGCGCGGGCCAGGCCGGCCCCGATCAGGCAGCGCAGCGGCGCGCTGAACAGTACGACCCAGCCCACGAGGACCAGCCACCACGCCGTGTGCGGAGCCCACGCGTGCGGCGCGATCCAGCCGCACACGTTGTCCGCCACCGCCAGGCCGACCAACGCCCGGAGCCCGGTGAGACAGTAACCGGCCATGGAGACGAAGAACTGCACGACAGCGGTCCGCCGGGGTACCGGCCGGGCGGGCTGTACGGCCTCCGTCGGGCTCGCGAGGGAGTCGAGGTGGTCGGCCATGCTGTGCAGCACCGAGTGCCGGTAGAGGTCCGCGACGGACAGCCCCGGGTACTCCTCGCGCAGCATCGACGCCATCCGGGCCGCGGTCAGGCTGGTGCCGCCGAGTTCCACGAAGTCGCTGTCGGGCCCCGGCCGCAGACCGAGCAACTGCTCCCATACGTCCGCCAGCCGGGCGGCGGTCCCGCGCAACGGGTGCGCCGTCTCCCCGGCGCCCGCGCCGCCGACCAGCGGTACCGGCCAGGGCAGGGCCTTGCGGTCGACCTTCCCCGAGGCGCGCGTGGGCAGGTCGGCCACCTCGGCCAGCAGCGGCACCAGCGCGGCGGGCAGCCGCTCGCTCAGCAGGGCCCTGGCCTCGTCGGCCTGGAAGGCGGCCTGCCCCGCGTGGGCCGGCTCCGTCAGGACGTAACCCACCAGCACCTGGGTACCGGCCGGTGTCGACCGCACCGCCGCGGCCGCCCCGCGCACGCCGGGCAGGGCGAGCAGAGCCGCGTCGATCTCGCCGAGTTCGATGCGCCGCCCGCCGAGCTTGACCTGGTCGTCGACGCGGCCGAGGAACACCAGTCCCTCGGGGTCGGCGCGCACCAGATCGCCCGAGCGGTAGGCGCGCGGCGAGGAAAGCGCCGGGCACGGCCGGAATCGCTCCGCGTCCTTGGCGGAGTCGAGGTAGCGCGCGGTTCCGGCGCCGGCGATGACCAGTTCGCCCTGCTCCCCGTGGGCGACCGGCTCCCCGGCCTCGTCGACCACGGCCAGCTCCCAGCCGGTCAGCGGCAGCCCGATACGGACCGGTCGGCCGGGCTCCAGACGGGCGGCGCAGGCGACGACGGTCGTCTCGGTGGGCCCGTAGGTGTTCCACATCTCCCGCCCGGGAGCCGCGAACCGGTCGACGAGGCCGGGAGGGCAGGCCTCGCCGCCCAGGATGAGAAGCCGTACCCGGCGCAATGCCTCTTCGGGCCACATGGCCAGCAGGGTCGGGACGGTGGACACGACGGTGATGTCACGCTCGTCGAGCCAGCCTCCCAGCTCATGGCCGGCCCGCACCAGGGAGCGTTCGGCCGGCACCAGGCAGGCGCCCGAGCGCCAGGCCAGCCACATCTCCTCGCAGGAGGCGTCGAAGGCGACGGACAGCCCCGCGAGGACGCGGTCGCCAGGGCCCAGCGGACGGCCGCGCAGGAACAGGTCCGCCTCGGCGTCGACGAAGGCGGCCGCGGAACGATGGGTGACGGCCACGCCCTTCGGCGCGCCGGTCGAACCGGACGTGAAGATGATCCACGCGTCGTCGCCTGGCGCGGGTGTCGAGCGCTCCGCCGCGCTCCCCGCCGGCGGCGACAGCTCCGCGGGCTGCGGGTACGGCCCCAGCACGCGGCACACGCCGGCCTCGCGGAACACGGTGGCGGCACGCTCCTCGGGATCGTCGGCGTCGACCGGCACGTAGGCCGCTCCGCAGTACAGGACCGCGAGGATCGACAGGTACAGCTCCGCGGTACCCGAAGGAACGCGGACTCCCACCCGGTCTCCAGGGCCGACGCCCTGCGCGGAGAGCCGGCGTGCACGGCGTCCGGCCTCGGCGCACAGCTCACGGTAGGTCAGCACCTCGGTGCCCGTGTCAAGGGCCGGTGCGTCGGGGTGTCTGGCGGCGGTGGACTCGAGGACGGCGATGAGGGTGCGGGGCGAGGCGGCTGCTCCGGAGCGGAACAGGGCCTTGCGGCCGACCGGTTCGCGGGAAGGATGAGGCGCATCGAGTGCGGACGAAGACAATGTCGTGCCTCTGGTGTTCGGCCCCGACGGGCGTTGGTTCGTTTGTACAGACCGTCAGACGCGCTCCTTCCATGCGGCGGTTCGTCAATCCGTCGCAATTTATTCGGGACCGACTCATGGTGTGAAATTGATGAAGTGCAGACCTGATCGGGGGGAATTCGAGTGGGTGGGATATGCCGCCTGAAAATCCGGCAAGGACACGGCGTGAGAACGGTTCGACTTCTCTGGCGGAATTCTTTCCGTGATCCGCAACTGATGCCGGCACCGTTATGGTGAAGTGCTTGCCCGTCCAGAGCGCGAGGAGACGGCATGACACCTTGCCCGGAGTGCGATGCCCCGATGGAACCACGATCCTGCGACGAGCTGTTCCACGCCTTGCTCGCGCTGGACCATTCGCGTCAGGCACCGTGGGGGCCGCTGCACGCTGTATCGGTCTCCTGCTTCCTGCTCCAGCACCCCAGTCGGCTTCCCGCCGACCACGGCGCGATGGCGCGGACGCTCCTGCGCGCGTACCTGGAGGGCGGCCTCGACGAAGTGAACCGGCTCGTCGCTCATGCTCGTCGTGGCAACTCCCATCGTGTGCAGGGCGATCGCGCACGTGCGGTCCGGGACGCGGCCGTGCCGCACCGGGACGCGCCCCGATCCTGTTTCTCCGTCACGATCCAGGACGTCGCCGTCGATGGGACATTTCCAGCCGCGCAGTTCACGCGACGCGTCAAGGCTTGGGCCGCCGCGGCGGTCGACGCGTCGGGCGGGAACACGTGACCGGGAAGACCGTGGCCGTCGGGGAACGGGCCCCGCGGCCTCCATAGTTGTGCGACCTGGACGCGCGTCGCGTCGTTTCCCGAACACCCCTGCGCCGAAGGCCCGTTCGTCGCCCTCGGTGGCACAGTCGGCGCGTGTGTCACTGCCCGACCGCACCCGCGGCGCCGCGTGAGGCGCCGGACGCGTCCGTGGCGGTCCGCCGCCGGTCACGGTAGGCGCCGGGCGGCACGCCCTCCCAGCGCCTGAAGGCGCGAACGAGGGCCGACGCGTCGCTGAGACCGGCCAGCCGGGCGACCCGGTCCAGGGGGAGATCCGTGGTCTCCAGCAGGTGCCGTGTCCGGCTGTGCCGAGCGCGGTCGAGCAGAACCCGCCACGACGTACCCTCCGCGTGCAACGCGCGGCGCAACGCCCGTGGGCTCACAGCGAGTTCCCGCGCCGGTGCGGTGACCCCCACACCCTGGAGCGGCGTGCGGCTCAGCCACTGTTCCACCCGCATGGACACGGACGTGGCGGCCGGAGAGAGCCGGTGCAGCAGGCGCTCGGCGTAAGCACGGTGGACCGCGTTGAGTGCCGGGTCGTGCAGCGGCCTGCGCCGGCCGAGATCCTCGTTGCTGACCGTGATGGCGTTGACGGGTGCGTCGAAGCTGACGGTGCAGCCGAGGACATGGGTGTAGCGCTCCACCAGCCCGGCGCGGGCATGGCTGAAGGAGACGGCCAAGGGCGCCCACGCGTCCCCGGCGATCCAGCGGGCGGCCCGGACCATCCCGGTGACGACGGCCTCGACCTGCTGGGGGTACATCTCACCGGGGCCGACATCGGGCCGGTAGCACAGTCGGCTGACATCACGGTGGCGGTGCAGCGTGACGGTGCCGGCCTGGCTGACCAGCGGATGATAACGCTGGGCCGCGTCCGCGGCGTCGGCGAGGCTCGCGCTGGTGAGGACGATGTGGCCGAGGATGTGGAGGTTGTCCGGCTTGAGGCCGTCGCCCACCAGCAGCCCGGTGTGCGGGTCGGCACCATGGGCACCGAGCACGGTGTCCCAGACGGCACGCATCTCCGGGTACCGCAGGCGGTCCGTGGGCGAGTTCCAGGCCACCGGCGCGTCGGTGCCCTCCTCGGTGGCCCGTAGGACCGCGAGCGCGTAGCTCGCGGTGACGGTGGCCGGTGTGGTGTCGGACATGCCTGTCAGTGAAGGCGGAGGGCGCCCGGCCGTCAATCGGCGGCAGCCGGGCCGCTCCCGGAGCCCGGTCGCGGAAGCCAACGAACCGGCCACCAGGGTGAATGACACAGGACCGGAGCCGCCCGTAGCGTCGCTCTGGCCGCCGTTCGTGGCGTCGGTCGGACAAGGGGGCCCAACGACCGCCGTCGGCGCGAGCACACCGGGGCCCGTCACGCGTCGGACGAACGGTGGGACGAGGCGATGCGGGTCCATCCGACGGGACGCCGGTGCGCCCGACGCGACGCCGGGCCGGCCGGTCGGATCGCGGCCGGTGCGGCCCGGACACCCGCGCGCTGTCTGCGGACGCGACGGTACGCGAACGGCGCGCGTGGGCGTCCGTTCGGCGTCGGCCCATGGGCGGAGGCCGTTCGCCATTGCGTCGTCACGCCCCCCGCCACCGCCGCCGTCAGGAGTGCTCCGTGATCCTCTTTCTGCTTCCCTCGTGCGACTACGACCCGACCGAGGTCGCGGTGCCCTGGGCGGCATTGCGACAGGCCGGTGCCGAGGTACGGTTCGCGACGCCGAACGGCCGCATGGCACCCGCCGACCGCAGACTCACCGACCTGGGGTTCTCCTGGCTGTCGCCCTGGCTGATGACCCGTTCCGCGGAACTCGCCGCCTACCGGCGGCTCACCGAGGACCCGTGGTTCCAGGCGCCCATGTCGTACGCGGATGTCGAACCCGGTGGACTGACGGGGCTGTTCGTGCCCGGCGGCCATGCCCCGGGCATGCGGACGCTGCTCGAAAACCGCACAGCCCAGGAGCTGTTCTCCAAGGCCCTCGCGCGGGGGCTGCCGGTGGGGGCGGTGTGCCACGGAGTGCTGCTGGCGGCGCGCGCCGTGGACCCCGCGACCGGACGCTCGGTGCTGTACGGACGACGGACGACCGCCCTGACCTCTCTGCTGGAACTGACGGGCTGGAACCTCACCCGGATCTGGCTGGGCCGTTACTACCGGACGTACCGCACCACGGTCCAGGAGGAGGTGACCGCCGCCCTCGCCGACCCGGCGGACTTCCTCTCCGGACCCCGGCTGCCGGTCCGGGACACCGCCCGGAACCCCGGACGCGGCTTCACGGTGCGGGACGGCAACTACGTGTCCGCCCGCTGGCCCGGCGACTGCCACCGACTGGCCGCGGACTACGTGGCCCTGGTCCGAGCCCACCGCGCCGGCGAGCCCCCCGCGCCCGCCCCGCACGGCTGAGTACCGCTCCCCGTGGCGGCCGGGTACCGAGCGGTCGGGCTTCCCGTACCGGCTGGGCGGGCCCCTCCTCTCCAGACCAGCACCGACGCTGACCGACATGGCCTGCGGGCGAGTTGCGCGGACGACGGGTCCACGCAGCGCGCGGGCGGAAGGAAGAGACACATGAACACACGCGCCAGGGCGGCGAAGCGAAGTCTGGCCGTCATCGGCACGACCGCCGTCGCGGGAGCCCTCACGCTCGGCTCCGCCACGGCCCCGGCGGTCGCGGAGCCCCGGACGGCGGGCGCGTCCACCCCGCCGGTCACGGCTCCGGCCGCGCCCGCACCCGGAGCCGTCGCGCTCGACTCGTGGATGGAACAGCTGGGGGACACGGTCGGCGACCGGCCGCTGAACCAGATCGTCATGCCGGGCAGCCACGACGCCGGAACCGCCGGGATCACCAAGGACAGCGGCATGTGCGACGCCGGTGACACGGTCGGCACCGCACGCAAGTGGCCCGCGCTGGCGGCCAGCATGTCGCGCACCCAGAGCGGTTCGCTCGTGGACCAGCTGGAGGCCGGCTCACGGTACCTGGACCTGCGTCTGTGCAAGCAGGGGGACCGGTGGTACAGCTACCACGGCGGCCCACTGGGCCGGCAGTTCTTCGACGCCCCGGACGGCCGGGGCGGGGTCGTCCCCGGCCAGGCACGCGAGCTGGCCGAGTGGATCAGGACGCACCCCAGGGAGATCGTCATCCTGCGGGTGACGACCACCGGCCCGGCCGCGACCCGCCAGGAGGACAGCCGGGCCGCCATCACCCGACTGGGAGACCTGGTGGGCGGAGGCCCTGGCCGTCCGGCCATCGCGGACGGCTCACTGGCGCCCACGTCGACCTACGACCAGTACATGGCGGCGGGCAAGCACGTGGTCATCGTCGACGACACGGGCAGCACGGCCTACCCGTGGGCCTGGCACCAGCCCGACGTGCAGGACTACCGGGGGAGTTACGTAGGGGTCAGCAGCGCGTGGCAGGACATCCTGAAGGCCGCGCTCGACCCCCGGCTGTCGCAGAAGACCTTCGACTCGGTGCTCCGGCGTGGTGACGAGGTGCTGGGCCGGGCCCCCGGCCCAGCGGCGGACAGGTTCTTCGTCCAGCAGGCCATGATCGACCCCACGGACTCCATCCCCGACGCCGCCATCACCCAGATCCTGGCGGCGCTCAAGCTCACTTCGGCATGGAAGGCCGAGAACTTCCTGCTGAGCCTGGAGGACGAGCTGAACCGGCAGTTGCTGGCGAAACTGCGCGACTCCTGGAACAACACCAACGTCACCGACAACATGAACATCGTCATGACCGACGATGTGAACCAGAACCGCAACGGTGTCGGCCCTGGCGACCTCCAGCGCGAGATCATCGCCAAGAACCTCCCGCAGACGATCACTTCGCACACCTTCTACGACACCACCCGCCAGGCCGACGGAACCTGGACCGCGCCGGACGCGCTCTCCGGTGCCGGGAACGCCTTCCGCTACGTCGGCAGCCGGCAGGCCGTCGCCGGTATGCCCGACGGCAGCGTCCAGGTGCTCGGCATCGGTCTGGACGGCAACGTGTGGCACAACGTGCGCGGGGCCGACGGCCGTTGGCAGGGCTGGAACGCACTGGCTGCCCCGGACAACGAACACGTCGGCTTCGCGGCCCGGGACATCGCCATCACGGGCATGCCGGACGGCAGCTCCCAGGTCGTGGCGGTCGGCAAGGACGGCTTCGTCTACCACAACAGCCGTCACACGGACGGGAGTTGGCAGGGTTGGGCGGCCATGGCGGGGGGAGACGACGGCAAGGTGAAGGCCACCAGGGTCGCCGCCGCCGGCATGCCGGACGGATCCACCCAGGTCATCGTCTACGGCGGTGACGGATCGATGCGTCTGGACACCCGTGCCGCCGACGGGAGTTGGAGCGGCTGGTCGACCGTACCGGGCGTCGGAGCGCCGGACTTCGCCGGGTCGTCCCTCTCCATCGCCGCACTGCCCGACGGCTCCAGCCAACTCGCCGCGGTCGGCCTGGACGGCGATGTCTGGCACACCGTCCACCGGGCCGACGGCACCTGGACGGGCTGGGGCCGTCCAGCCGGCCCCCAGGGCGGCGCCATGCGGGCCACCGCGGTCTCCCTCACGGGGATGCCCGACGGCGACAGCCAGGTGGCGGCCGTCGGAGCCGACGGAACGGTGTACCACGCCCTCCGCCACCGCGACGGCGACTGGACGCCGTTCCAGCCGGTGCGCGGCATCCGGGGCGCGACGTCCTTCGCCGGTGACCAGGTCGGCATCGCCGGTCTTCCCGACGGCTCCAGCCGGCTCCTGCTCACCACCCGCTGAGAGCGACTCCCTCGCGAACGGCCCACCGTATGCGCCGGCCGGCCGGCGCCCGGCCGGCAGCCCGCCCGCCGAGGCCGTCCCCGGCCGGCCTCCGCGATGCCGCGGGTGGCGGCCTGGCTGTCGGGATGGATGGTGAAGACCTGCTCCAGGCCCACGATGTGCAGGATGCGCATCGTGTGGGTCGGCACAGTGGCCAGGGCGATGTCCGCCCGCGCGTCGAGGGCGTGGTTGCGGGCGGCGATCAGGGCGGTGATGCCACTGGAGTCGCAGAACTCCATACCGCTCAGATCCAGGGCGAGGCGCCGGCCGGGACGCAGGACGATACCGGGGAGCAGTTCACGCAGCTCGCCGGCGGTGGAGTAGTCGAGATCGCCGGAGATTTCCAGGACAGGACCGGGGGCAGCGTCCCAGGCGGTGATCTCCAGTTGGCTCATCCGCTGCTTCTCGTCTGCGGGTCGGGGGCCGCCGCGCCAAGGGCGAGCAGGGCGGTGTCGTCGTCGAGGCCGTCTCCGAGGGTCTGCAGCAGACCGGTCAGAGCCGTTATCAGGGCAGGCGGAGGCTTGCCGGCATGGTCGGCGGCGAAGGCGAGCAGCGCCTCGTCCCCGAACAGGTGCGTGCGGTCCTCGCCGGTGCGGGCCTCGGTGATGCCGTCGGTGTAGAGCAGGAGGGTGTCGCCCGGTGCGAGGACGGTCGTAGCGGTGACGAAGCGGGCCACGGGCAGGATGCCGACGAGGAGGCCACCGGGAGTGGGCAGGAAGCCGGCGGTGCCGTCGGCGCGTACGACGATGACGGGAGGGTGACCGCCCGAGGCGAGGCGGACGGCGACCTGCCCCGTCGCGGGGTCGGGTTCGAGGACGCCGAAGACGGCGGTGCAGTAGCGCGGGTCCCCGCTGCCGGCGTAGCGCTCGTGGAGCACCTTGTTGAGGGTGGTCAGCGCGGAGACGGGGTCGGGGTCGTGCAGGGCGGCTGCGCGCAGGGTGTAGCGGGTCAGTGAGGTGACCGCGGCGGCCTGGGGGCCCTTGCCGCACACATCGCCGAGGAAGAACCCGAAGCGCTTGCCGTCGATGGGGAAGACGTCGTAGAAGTCGCCGCCCAGCCGGTCGAGCGAGGCGGTGTGGTAGTACGCGGCCGTCTCCATGCAGGGGACAGGCGGAAGACTGTCGGGCAGCAGCGACTGCTGGAGCACGGCGAGAGCGTCCTGCAGCCGGGCGCGGTCGGTCTCCGCCTGCTTGCGCGCCTCCTCTGCCGCCCTCTTGCCGCGCAGGAGTTCTTCTTCGTATGCGCGGCGGTCGCGGGCGTCGAAGACGGAGGTACGGATCAGTAGCGGCTCGCCCATGGTGCCGTACTTGACCACCGAGGAGACCAGCACGGGTATCCGGCCGCCCTCGGCTTGCTTGAGGTCCAGGGCGATGCCGCTGATCTCGCCTTGCATCCGCAGCAGCGGCGCGAAGTGGGTCTCGTGGTACAGCTTGCCGCCGACCGTCAGCAGGTCGGTGAAGAACATCCGGCCGACGACCGCCTCGCGTTCGAGGCCGAGCCAGTTCAGCAGCGTGGTGTTGATCTTGGCTATGGTGCCGTCCATCAGAGTGGACAGGTAGCCGCACGGCGCGGATTCGTACAGTTCCTCGGCGCTGTCTTCCAAGAGCGCGGCGAACGCCGCGGCCTTGACATCGGCGTCGTCAGCGTCCCGCGGGTCGGGTCGCTGGCCGGCGCGGCACATCATCGCAGGCCCGCCAGGAAGGTCGTGATCGCCTCGTTGGTCGCCTCGGGCGCGGACAGGTGCGGGCAGTGACCGGTGGCGTCCAGAGTCACCAGCACCGAGCCGGCGACGGCCTCGTGGACGAAGGCGCCGACCTCCCGTGGGGCGATGACGTCCTGGGTGCATTCCAGCACCAGCGTCGGCACGCGCACATTCTTCAGGTCGTCCCGTGAGTCGGACAGGAATGTGGTCCGGGCGAAGACGCGCGCCATGTCGGGGTCGGTGGCGCAGAAGCTGTTCGTCAACTCCTCGCCCAGTTCGGGCCGGTCCGCGTTACCCATGATCACCGGAGCCATCGCCGCCGACCACCCCAGATAGTTCGATTCCAGCGACGCCAGCAGCTCGTCGATGTCCTCGGCGCTGAAGCCGCCCCGGTACCCCTCGTCATCGATGTAACGGGGAGAAGGAGCGACCATCACCAGCGCGCCGATCCGCTCGGAAGCCACTGCGGCCAGGACCCCGACCATGGCGCTGACCGAGTGCCCGACGAACACCACGTCGTCCAGGTCGAGCGCCTCGCACACCTCGACCACGTCCCGCGCGTATCCGCCCAGGGAGGAATACCGCTCCTCGGAGAACGCGCTCGGATCCGAGCGGCCCGAACCGACGTAGTCGAAAAGCACCACGCGGTAGTCTCGGGCGAGGGCAGGGACCGTCAGGCGCCACATGTTCTGGTCGCAGCCGAAGCCATGCGCCAGCACCACCGTCCGCCCCTGGGGGTTGCCGGTGACGGTGACATTGTTCCTGCGAGCGATATCCATACCGCGAGTCTCTCAGGCCCCGCCCGTTGTTCCGAAACGACCCCGGAACCTCCACTTTCCGTCCGACGCTTTTCACCTGCCGCTTCGTGCGATGCGACGACTGACGGCGCGTCGGCAAAGTCCGCTGCCGGGACGGCCTTTTCCTCAGCGGCGTCCTAGGACGTGAGATCAAGGGGCTGCAGGCTGTTCCAGTAGCAGTGAAGGATTTCCTGCGGCCCGGCCGACTCAAGGGCCTGGTGCGACCAGCCGAGCGGCCGGTTCGCTGTGCGGCGTGTCCACCACCGGACAGCGCATGCGCTCATGCAGCCACCGGCGAGCGCGGCTGCGGCAATGGTGAAGGCGCATCGGGCGCGGACCGTCATCTCGTCCCCCGTCATCCGGTCTGTCGGAGTCGTCGGCATCCGAGTTGCCCGGGAAGCCGGGTTCACACCTGCGGGCAACTCGGCCGGCCGGTGTCGACCGGCCCGGGGGCTCATCGACACCGGCCGGTCGTCCGGGATCAGACCTCGCCGCGCCAGGCGCCGGTCGCGACACCGCCGCGGGACTCGATGAACTGCTTGAACCGCTTCAGATCACCTGTGGCCTGCCGTTTGACGAAGCCGAGCTTGTCACCCACCGTCTCGGCGAGGCCCTGGGGGTCGTAGTCCAACTGGAGCATGACCTTGGTGCGGGCCTCGTCGAGGCGGTGGAAGGTGACGACGCCGGCCTGCCTGGTCTCACCGTCGACGGTGGTCCAGGCGACGCGCTCGTCGGGAAGCTGCTCGGTGATCTCCGCGTCGAACTCGCGCTGCACGCCGCCGATGTTGGTCACCCAGTGGGTGAGGGTGTCGCTGCGCTGTTCGATGCGTTCGACGCCGTCCATGAACTGAGGGAAGTCAGCGAATTGGGTCCACTGGTTGTACGCAGTGGTGACCGGGACGTCGACCTCGATGGACTCTTCTACCTGTGACAACAGCGATCTCCTTCTGGGAAGCGGGCGGCAGACCAACCGGACGGGGTCCGTCTGCCTGCCTTGCTCGGGATCATCACTGTCCTGGGTTGCCAGGAGACGGCGGTTGATGCGTAGCAGTCGATGCGTGGCCGATCGGCCGGGTGAGCCCCAAGCCTCCGTCGATCGAACGGCCAACCGAACGCGGCACGCTGCCAGCTCGTGCCGCCGCCCTGACAGCCGGGCGCCCGTCCCTCGTCGGGGGCGGGCGCGTTCGCGGCGCCCTGGTCAGACGGCGTTTTTCACCGCGTGCAGCGAGCCGCTGAGGGTGCCTTCCTGCTGTTCGTAATGGGACAGTGCAAGGCCGAGCCCGATGAACGTCGGTGCCCATTCGCCGACGAAGATGCCCCACCGGTCGGCGCGCTCGACCCCGGCCTTCTCGGCCTTGAGGCTCGTGCACCAAGAGGCGAAGCTCAGGCCGATCGAGGCCAGGCCGGCGATGTAGGCGTGCTCGCTGCGGATGCCCATGTCGTGCATCTTCTTGATCACCATGGACTGTCTCCGTTCTGTCTGGGGGGCACCTGGTGGAGTAACCAGTTCGCTTTCGGGCTATTCACCCGATATGAAGGTATTTGGCGCGGCGCTCGAAGGCCGCTGGTGCCCGAGGGCTTCACGCGGAGCACCTCCAGCTCCAGTTTGCCCGGTCCGGGCCGCCCCCGGGCACGGCGAGGCCGGCCGTCCATGACGGCCACGGCTGTATCGCGCTCAACCGCCGGGCCTGCAAGGGCCGCCGCGACGGCCGCCGTGACCCGGAGTCGCGGCCAACCCGGCCGAGCCGCCTGGAGGCGGAGCCGTGCTGTGGCGGGTCGTCGGCGACGGCACATGGCGCAGTGACGCCACGATCCGCTCCGCCCGATCAGCCGCCGCGGCGATGGGCTGGACAACGAGACAGACCTCGTGCACCCGCGAGTGCCGGCCTATCGGGGAGCCGGCGTGATGCGTCCTCGACGCGTCGTAGGGCGTCCGTCTGGGCGTCAGTCAGCCAGGGAAACGCCCTGGGGGAACGCGACGCTCGGCGTACGACAGGTCGTCGCGCCGCAGCCGCCCGGTTGACCCGTCGTGCGGCGCCCGATCGGTGACAGCCTGTAAGAGGCGCTGCGCTGCTCATTTGGGCGCTGTACTGCGTAGCGAGCGTCGCGAGCACGCCGGTCACCCGCTCGGATGCTCCGGCGGCGGGCCGGGCGCCAAGGTCCACCTGGCCGCCGACGACCGTGCACGTCCCCTGGCCCTCACTGCCGTCGTGGCGCCGAGCCGGTGACGCCCCCGCCTGCAAGACGGTGGCGCCCCGCATCGGGGCGGCCGCGGCATGGACGGTGCCGGACCGCCGCCAGGCTCTGGTCCGCGGCACCCGCCTTCTGCCCAAGTCGAAGACACGATCGCGTGTTCGGCTGCCGGGCGGCACGGTGGCGCTGGTGCCCCGCCGTCCGCGTCAGCTGCCCATGTGCGGTCGACGAGGCGCCGCGATGGTAGGGTGCGGGGCTATTTCTGGTATATAGTGGGGAATTGCCCCTAAATGTTTTTGGGGAGCCAGGTAGCCGGGCGGGAGGCGGTCCGATGTCTACAGGAACCCTTCTTGCGATCATCATTCCCGCTGTCGTGGTGGTGGCCTTGATCGTGGCAGCTGCGGCTCTTTTCATGCGGCGCCGAAGGCTGCGCGAACGTTTCGGCCCGGAGTACGAGCGGACGGTCGAGGGAGCCGACAGCCAATTCGCTGCCGAGCGAGAGCTCAGCCAGCGCGCGAAGCGTCATGACGAGCTCGACATCAAGCCGCTGCCGGACACCACCCGGGACCGGTTCGCCCGGGACTGGGACAGCGTGCAGCAAGAGTTCGTGGACCGGCCGGAAGACGCGGTGCACGACGCGGACCAACTGGTGACCTCATTGATGCAGGCGCGCGGCTACCCCACCGAGGGCTTCGAACAGCAACTCAAAGACCTGTCCGTGGAACACGGTCGCACCCTGGAGCATTACCGGGCCGCTCACGAAATCGACACGCTCAGCACGGGGCACAAAGCCACCACCGAGCAGCTGCGCAGCGCCATGGTGCATTACCGCGCCCTGTTCGACGAGCTCCTCTCCGACGGCGGCCAGACCCGTCACGCCCCGGCCTGACAGCCGGGGGCCCATAGCGCTACAGACGGAGGCGACATGCAGTCCGACAACACTCCGGAAAGCTCTGGCACCGGCCTGTCCACCGAGGACTTCGCCCAACCACGCCAGAGGGCGGACGACCAGAGGGCGGACGAAGCGCCGAGCGCTGCGTCATCGCCGCCGGTCTTCCCCGGTGAGGCCGACGAGGCGGGCGCCACCGGCGGCGCAGACGCGAGCGGCCGCACGGACGCCCCTACGGCCGGGGAGGCGGCGGCCGGGCAAAGCGCGGACGCCGACGAGACCCCGCAGCTGTTGAAGCCGCAGGACGAGGAGGACTTCCGCAAACGCTGGGAGAAGATCCAGAACACGTTCGTCGATGATCCCCGCGAGGCGGTGCAGGCGGCGGACAGCCTGGTCGCCGGCGTCATGCAGACACTGGCCACGACCTTCGACGAGCACAAGAAAGAGCTCGAAGAACAGTGGAACCGCGGAGGGCAAGCGGATACGGAAGCTTTGCGCACAGCGCTGCGCCACTACCGTTCATTCTTCAACCGCCTGCTCACCACCTGACGACACGACCGCCACGCGGGAAGTCGCAAGCAAGGCAAAGACACGGCCGCGACATTCGGCGCTGCCATCAAGGGCCGCCACGTCGGCCGCAGCGGAAGGAGACGGTGATGATCGCCCTCGGTGTCATCCTGCTCGTCGTCGGGTTCATCCTGCACATCGGCATCCTGTGGACGATTGGGATCATCCTTCTCGCCATCGGGCTCATTCTGTTCGTCCTCGGCTCCATCGGACACGCCGTCGGCGGCCGACGCCACTACTGGTAGGCAGCCCCGGCGCACTCGGGTGCGGCTGTGGGAGCGGGGAAAAGCTTGCCCAGTGCCCCTGCCAGTCGCTCGGCACACTCACCAGACACCGCTCTGTCGACGTTCAGCGCAGCGCCAGGCACGGCAGCCACGCGCGTGAGGCGCCTTGGAGGGAGGTGAGCAGGGCGCACAGCGGGCCCGCCGCCCCGCCGAGCAGCCCCATGCACTCCGTGCCGAGAGCCTCCACCGCGGGCAAGCGGGCCCCCAAGTGGGTGATCAAGCGTGCCTTCAGATCGGCCGCTGCGGGCAGCGCGGCGTGGCGGTCGAAGGCGTCGGCCACCGCCAGCGCACCGGCGGCCCCGTGGCACAGGCCCAGCAGGTCGCTGGGCCGGTCGCCGAAGAGGTGGAATCCCTCGTCGTACCGTTCGGCGAGCGTGGTGAAGGCCGCCGCAGCCCAGGTGGCCGTGTCCGTGTCGCCGGTGGCGTCCGCCGCGTTCCACAGCGCCCAGGAGACGCCTGGAGTGCCGTAGCACCAGGCCTGGCGGGCACGCGGTGCGGCGGGCGGCGGGCCGTCGAGCCCCGCGCCGTCCCAGGTGCGGATGGCCCGGCCGTCGACGAAGGACTGCCGGATCAGCCAGCCGGTCGCGTGCCGCAGAGCGCGCTGCAGACCGGGGTCCGGGCCCAGCCTGCGGACCGCCGCGGTCAGCGCGACGACGACTCCGGCGACGCCGTGCCCCAGGCCGGTGTTGATCCGCCCGTCCAGCCAGTCCAGGTGCGGATGGCCGGCGTAACCCATCGTGCGCAGCCGCGGCAGGTCGTCGGCGTCGCACAGCGCGGCCAGGTACCCGGCGAACGGCTGGATCTCCCGCGGTGCCGGGCGGGTCCCGGCGCACAGGGCGAGCAGGATGCCGGACGGCCCGACCATCAGGTCGTAGTCCGGGAAGGTGAGCTGCTCACGGCTCCGGAGACCCGCCGGGGCGCTGCGCACCAGGTGGTCGCGGAGCCGGTCGGCAGCCGCGTGCAGCCGTGGCTGCACCCGAGCGCCCAGGCGCAGCCCCACCAGGGTCCCGGCGAGGCCCCCGTCGTACAGACCGCGGTGTCCGGGGCCCCGGCCGGCGGCGCGGGCCCAGACAGCGACCGCACGGGCGGCCGACTCATCGGCTCCGGGTGCTCCGGTTCCGTGCACCGACGCCGCCAGGATGGGGACGCCCGGATCGGAAGGCGGCTCGGCCGTGCTCCCGCCGGGCCGGACGGCCCAGGCGTCGAGGAGGCGGACCGCGAGAGCGGTGACGGCGGTGCCGATGTGCTCGTGGGATTCGACGCTCTGGGCGCTCCTGGCGCTCCGCGGCATGGCGTCTCTCCTTCGGGACGTCGGTGCGACGGGCCGGCGAACCGCCCCGACGTACGGGCGGGGCACCGGTGAGGCGGCATCCGGTGCCGCGGGTCTCAGGCGGCCTGAGCTGAGCCCCCAGGCCGCCTGAGGGGGTGTCAGCAGATCACCACGGTGCCGCAGACGATGACGGTGCACACGCCGCTGCACTCCATGCTGTAGGCCTGAGCCGACGGCAGGTTGCTCTCGGTGATGCGCTCGTCGAGGTCGCCGATCAGGGCGTCGAGGTCGGTGAATTCGGTGGAAACGGGCATGGTTCTCCTCCTTCAGGAGCGGTGATGGGTGGGGTCCGCCCCGGCGGCCCGCCCGCTGGGGGCGGGCCGCCGGGGAGGCTGGGGGCGCCGCGTAGCGCGGCGGCGGCGCGTGCCGCGAGTTCTTCGGTGTCCTGGTCGGCGGAAAGCCGCAGCAGCAGCTGGGCGGCGACGGTCGCGCCACCGTGCAAAGGGTCACGGAGCGACAGGCCGTCGGGGCCGGGAAGCATCTCCTCGACCAGGAGGTCCGCTCCGGGCTGGTGCGCGCACAGCCGCTCCAGCAGGGGTACGGCGGTCAGCGCGGCGAAGTCGACGGGCGCCGGTCTCGCCCCCGCGGCGGCCCTGACGAACGCGAAGCGGGGGAGCCCGGCGTCGCGGCACAGGCCGGTGAGCGCGCGCACCTTGGCCAGGTCACCGTCCCCGCGCCGCCACAGCAGGTCACGGGGCACCCGCCAGCCGGCCGGGCTGACCACCAGGGTGCCGCCGACGGTCAACCGGGGCACCCGGCCCGCCTCGGGGAGGGCTTCCGTCAGTCCGTCCAGGCGGATGAACCGGGATGCCGAGGGGTGGCCGGCCGCCAGCAGCAGGCGCAGCAGGATGTCGTAGGGGGGCAGCGGGGTCCGGGTGGCGTGGTGGATGGGGAGCACCCGCTGCCCGTCGGTCTCGGCGACGACCTGGTAACCGTCCCGCCGCAGGGTGATGCGGTCCAGCGGCAGATAGCGGGCTGCCGGACCGCCCGATCCCTGATACGGCGCCGGGTCCGGGTCGCCGCTCCACCAGCTGGTGAGGACCGGGCGGCGTACGGCATTGGCGGCGCGCTCGGCCAGCGGTGGCACCAGCAACTCCACGAACCGGGACCCCGACAGCCGCTCCACGGCCGCGAGGAAGGCGCGGTACCCATCGGCGTGCGGGTAGCCGCCGTGCAGGGTGCCCAGTGCGGTGGCGAACCGGGCGTCGAGCACACCCGCGGGCGAGGCGGTCTCCAGTACCGCCAGCGGACCGGGGCCGCGCAGGGGGCGCAACAGGCAGTCCAGGGGCCAGGGCGGCAGCGCCGTACGGGCGGGAGGGGCTCCCAGCGCGTCCAGCAGGGCCTCGTCCAGGTCCACCTGTTCGTCGCCGGCGTGCCCGGCCAGGTGGGCGAGCAGCCGGGCGTACCCGGAGCCGGGCGTCCTGGCGGGATGCCAGCCGGTGTACCGGTGCGGGGGCCCCGGCTGGCGCGGAGCGGAGCCGTCGGACAGGTGCCGCACGAGCAACTCCCCGAGCGAGCAGGGCTGTTCGCCGAGCCCCTCCAGTTCCGGCGGCAGCGGACGCCGGTCGACCGGCGGCAGCGAGTGCCGTCCGTCCGGAGCCGCCGGCCGGTCGGTGTCCTGTATCCAGGCCACCCGTGCGGCGGTGCCGAGGGCCTGCCGCACGAGTTCGGCGGCGGCCGCGGGGACCGCGCTGGCGCAGGTCCGGTAGGAGTCCGTGAACCACGGGCGGGGGGTGGCGGCCGGGGTGTCCGGCACGGGGTGCGGAAGGGTGCCACAGGCTCGGACCTCCTCGGCGCCGGTCCAGGCCCCGGTGCTGCGGCGCGGGGCGGCGCAGACCTGGAGGACGCCGAGTTCGAGCAGGTGGGCGAGGAATCCGCGCAGTACGTCCCGGCCGGGAGCCGCCGTCTGAACGGCGACCGTGCCGAGCAGGGCCTCCTCGACCTCCCCGAGCGTTCGCGGCCCGTCGGCCAGGAGTGCGAGCACGCTCACCAGGGGGCGGGTGCGCCGCAGTACGACCTCCCGCATCCGGCCGTGCTCACCGGGATCGATCGCCCAGCAGCGCAGCACACCGGGTCCGTCCGCGGGGCTGGGGGACTGGAGGAAGTGCAGTGGGGCGAGGGCCAGCGGCGTCGCGGGGCCGGCGGCCCGCAGATCGGTGCCGGCGAGCCGGGTGCGCAGGAGGTGGACGTTCTCCACGGTCTCGGCCGCCACCGGGCCGAGGGCCGCACCGGCCGCGAGGAGCCGAAGCGCATGATCCCCGCCCATGTCCTCGCACAGCGGGCCGACCGGCAGCAGGGCCACCTGCCCAGCCCACCCGCGCGGGGTCGTCTTCGCCGCCACCCGGCCCAGCGCACGCCACAGGTACGCCCCGCGCTTGCGCAATGGCTTCTCGCTCCAGGAGCCGCCGGCGGCCAGCCGACGGGCCACGTCGGCGGCGAGCCCCGGTTCCGCCTCCTCCACGAACGCGCCCATGACCGGCGCCTCGCGCACCAGGGACCAGCCCAGTTCCGCCACCCGCTCCCGCTCCTTGCCCACCGCACGCTCCAGTTCGAGCAGAACGGCGGCGGACGACTCGGCCTCATGGGAGAGTCGGCGGGCCTCCGCGGCAAGGAACTCCCCGGCGGGCAGGCCCTCCAGCAGCCGGCAGTCCGCCGGGCCGGGTGCCGCACCGCGGTGCAGCCGCCGCCGCAGCGCCAGCACGGCCCGGCGGTCACCGGCTGCCAGATCCGGGTGCGGTACGACGGTGACGCCCAGCTGTCCGGCCAGCGCCCGCGCGCGACCGGCCCACCGCTCCTCCTGCTCGGCATGCTCGGCCACGCGGGCACACAGCTTCGGATTGCCCGCCGCCGCCCATGCGCCCAGCGGCATGCCGGCCACGCGCAGCAGCGCCGTGCCACCGAGCCGCGCGACCCCGCTCACCGCAGTGTCCCTTCATCGGCGAGGGCCTGGGTCAGCAGGCACTGCCGGGCCAAAGACAACCGGCCCCGGTTCCAGTGGAAGACGGCGTGGTGAGCGGCGGCGCGCCGGGGACCGATCACGGCCTCCCCGGAGTCGAAGTAACCGCTGCGCCACCGCTCGGCAACCCGGCGTACGGCGTCGGCGTGTGCCTCCACCACAGCGCGCCGTCGCGGCGGCACGGACGCGAGCAGGCCCTCGCGTCCGGCACGCCAGACGTCGGCGATACCGGCGGCGGCCCGGCGGGCATCGCCGTCCACGGCCAGGCCGGGCAGGCTGCGCCCGGCGTTCTCGCGCACCACCTGCCAGACCCCGCGATGCTCCCACCCGACGACCGCCAGTCCCTGGAGCAGACTGTCCAGCAGTACGAGGGAGACCCGCCAGTCGGCAGCCGGTCGGTCCGCGCCGTCGTCCGCGCTGCCGAGATGGTGGTCGAGCCAGGCGAGTGAGTCCACCGTGAACAGCTCGTGCACGTACCGCATGGACAGCGGGCCGCCGAACAGATACGTCTCCGGCTCGTAGACCCCGCACAGCGGCGGTCGCAGCCCGCCGTCCAACTTCCGGAACCGGTCCAGCAGTTCCTTGCGCAGGAGTGCGGTGTCGGCCGGTGCGGGGGCCTCGAAGCGGACCCGCAGTCCCGGTGGTTTGTGCATGAAGAAGAAGGAACGCACCGCCCCGACCGCGATCAGCTCACGGGCCGTGCCGGCGACGACCCGGTAAGCCTGCGGCCAAGTCCCCGGAGCCGGTGCGAGGTTGACCTGCACCCAGCCGGACTCCGGCAGGTCGTCGCGGAGCGCGGACAGACCGGCCGTCAGGAAGGTGGTCCGCGCCGCCTCGTAGCCCGGCTCATCCGCGTCGACCGGCACCGTGCCGAACGGGGTGCCGCGCGTGTCCCGAAGACAGTCGGCCAGCAGCTGGTGGACGTCGAGCACGGTGCCGCCTCCTCGGATTGGCCTCCTACTCCTCCGATTTCCGCACCGTCCGCCATCTCAAAAATGAAGGGCGAGTCTTCATATGATCGACTGGAGTACGCCGGGAGTACTGCCCGCGCCGCCTCCACGAGCCGCGCACCTCCGCCCACCCCCTTGTCCGTACGCCGCGCGCCGGTCGCCGGGTGCCGGGGCGCAGCCCGCGCCGCCTGGCCCTGCGCCGTTCAGTTCGGCGACCGCCATTCGATCAGCGGGATGGTGGTGGCGTCGTTCAGCCCGGCAGCGTGGTGGTCGAGAACGTCGTGCATGAGCAGCCGCAGGATCCCAACGGGCCGCTGCCCGGCCGCGGCGGAGCGGATGACGAAGCCGGTGAACCGGTCGAGCCCGAACTCGTCGCCGCCCCTGCGGGCCTCGACCACGCCGTCCGTGTAGAGCAGCACACGGTCGCAGGGTTCCACGGCCGTCTCGTGCACTTCGCGTTGCGCGCCGGGACCGTGCGCGGAATGCGGGCCGAGGGGGATGAGCACGAAGCGCTCCAGCTGCCGGGGTCGTCCAGGGACGCCGGGCGCGCCTCAGAGCGCCGCGCCAACGGAAATCGCGAGTACGACGACCAGACGGTCGAGACGGTGCGGCGCGTCCAGCGCGCTGCTGGCCGCCGGCCTGCCCGCCCGGGTCATCCGCCAGGTCTTGCCCTGCACCGTCGACGAGGCAACGCTGCACCCCTGCCCCGGCGTTCTCAGCAGCCTCCGCGAACAACTGAACGTCCTCGACCGGCGTGCCGCCGACCTGGCGACCGCGCGTCGCCTGCTGCGCCGGACGATCGCCGCCACCGAGGACGCGGCGGCCTGAAACCGGCCGGCGCCCGCAGCGCCACCACCACGGAGACTCATCCGCCGACCGGGCGCCGGGCGACCCTGCTGGACCTGGACCTGGACCTGGACCTGGACGTCGACCTGGACCTGGCCTTGGGCCTGGGCCTGGAGCGGCGATTTCAGGCGAGGTCTCTGAGGAAGCCCGACAGCGTGGCGTACAGGATCTCCGGCTGTTCCAGGTGCAGGTCGTGGCCGGTGCCGGGGATGCTCATGGCCATGGTGGCGGGTCGCTGCCTGAGCATGTCGTCGGCTAGCGGGGCGGGAATGAGGCTGGACTGGGCCAGTACGACCATGGTGGGGCATGCCACCTGTGTCCACTCGCGCAGGAAGGAACGCTGGGCGTTCTCCGCCAACGAGCGGACCATCACATCCCGGTCGAAGCGAGGCCACCATCCGCTGTCGCGTTCTTCCAGTCCGGCTGCCCAGCCCGCACCGACCGGTCCGCCACCGAGGAACGCGGCTGCCGCTTCGCGGGACGGAAACGGTGTCGGCCACGAGTCGAGCCATCCGCCGATGTCCGCGGGACCGTCCGGGTTCGGACCGCCGGCACCGGCCTCGACGAGCACGAGAGCGCGAACGAGCCCGGGATGCGCGGCGGCGGTGAGCATGGCCGTGTGGCCGCCCAGCGACTGGCCGACCAGGACGGGCCGTTGCAGCGCCAGCTGGTCGACAACGGCGATGACATCGGCGACGTAGGCGGCGCGTGACACATCCGGCGGGCGGCGCTCGCTGGCGCCGTGCCCACGCTGGTCGACCGCGACGACCCGATAATCGGCACTCAACCTCCCTGCCAGGGCGTCCCATTCACCCGCGTGACCGGCCAGGCCGTGCAGCAACACGATGGGCTGCCCAGACCCGCCCCAGTCCCGGCAGACCAGCCGGACACCGTCTCGCACCACCATGCGTTCGGACCATGCCACGTCCGCGGCCTCCAGGGAATCGACGGGCCTTGTTCATGCTCCACTCGCCGGCGTCGCCGTCGCCGTCCCGGCTCCCCACCCGCTCGGCCGGATCTCCCGGGACGCATGCATTTTCGCACCGCGTCGGCGCGCGGCAGGAAGGGCGGCTACTGCCACGGCGCATGGGGTGCCTCGGCCGGACCGGGCTGTCCGCGCCTGATGCCCGCGGGGCATGGCCGGAGGCAGGGACGGAGAGCGGGGTGCGTGCGCTGGTTTCGTACGCTTGGCCAGTTGGCTGCTCGGTCTGATCGTTTCTTCGGTGAACAGGGTCGTCCGTCCGGGGGAGTGTCCGGGCCCGGGCGGCGTGCGGAGGGGGGATCTGGCGCTATCCATGTGACCCGCGACCTCATGACGAAGGGACACAGGCGGTATGAGACAGAAGATCTGGGCGGTGGTATGCGCGGTGGGGGAGGCCGCGCAAAGGTCGGTGACTCCCACTGACGGTTCCGCACCGACGGGCGGACCGGTGGTGGCGCCGTCGAGCCGCCGCCGCAGGAAACCCGCGAGCGCCGCCGGCCCCCGCCGCGGGCAGGAGGCCCCCGTGCCGTCTTCAGCGATCGGCTTCCCCCAAAGACCCGGTGTCCCGGCGCAAAGGTGGCGCGGAGCCAGGCTGGGACTCGCCGCGGCGCTGGCTGCCGGTCTGCTGACGGTGAGTGCGGCCGGGACGTCGGCCGCCCACCGGCGGATCATCGGCGGCGGTGAGGTGGCCGATGACGCGTACCCGTTCATGACGGCGCTCGTACATCACCGTCCCGGCCAGGGCGACTACCGCAACCAGTACTGCGGCGGGACCCTCGTCCACCGGGAATGGGTACTGACCGCCGCGCACTGCGTCGAGGGATGGGAGCAGAGCGACTTCGACCTGATCGTCGGGCGTACCCAGCTCTCCGACACCGGCAAGGGCCACTTCCGCCACCATGTCCGGGTCGAAATCCACCCGCGCTACTACACGCACCACGACGACTACGACATCGCACTGGTGCAGCTCGACAAGGAAGTCAGCGACATCACTCCCGTACGGCTGCCGACCAGAGGCACCGACGCGATGCTCCGCCCCGGCCAGGAGGCAACCGTCCTCGGCTGGGGCCTCACCGACGACGTTCTCCACCACAAGCCCGACCGGCTCCACAGCGTCGACGTGCCGCTCCTGTCCCGAGACGAATGCCGGATCTCGGACCACATCAACGCGCAGACCCAGATCTGCGCCGGCCGTGAAGGCGTCGACGCTTGTGGGGCGGACAGCGGCGGCCCCCTGATCCGCACCGTGCCGGGTCGCGAGGTCTTCTACCAGATCGGTGTCGTGCAGGGCGGCGCCGGCTGCGGAGCCCAGGGCGGCCCCGGCATCTACATCTCGACCGGATCGGCCACCCTGCTCGACTCCTGGCCCAGCTACCCGCCGTGGGACAAGGACGAGCAGGAAGACGCTCCCACCGGCCGTCCGGCGCCATGAACGCGACCCGCCGGCAACCCCGAACCGTCGCAACCACGGTGCGGGGCGCGAGTTCCGTCCGTGTCCGGGACCGCTCAGACCAGCAGCTCTGCTGCACCTGCTCGTGCGGCGGCCCATGTGCGCACCGAGCGACCGCCGATGCCCACGGCCACCAGCAGGCCGCGGTGGGCCGCCCCTGATCCCGTCGACGCGACGGCCGGATCAGGCGCGGACCCGGAGCCCCCGCACCCCGCCCTGGCCGTCGGCATCATCCGCTCCGGCAGCACGAGCGCCGCTGTCACCGTGCCGCGGGCACCACCGGCTCGGCGCGGGTCAAGTCGCTGCCGCCCGTAGCCTTCGAGGCCAAGGATCGCCGGGGGAGTCAGGCGCTGAGCGAGCCCTGCGCCTCGGCGCTCCGCGCTGGGAAGCGGGCGCTCGATCGGGTCGGCATCCGGACCCCGGTGTGCTCATCGGCCCGGTGCCGAACTGCCGGGGGCTCGTTCGCGCTGAAGGTACGGCGGTAGGAGGCGGGCGACACCCCGAAGGCCGCTCTCATGTGCGCGCGCAGCGAGTTCGCCGTGCCGAAGCCGGCCCGGTGCGCGACCAGGTCGATCGACAGGTCGGTCGTCTCCAGCAACTGTTTGGCGAGCTCCAGACGTTGTGCCGTGAGCCACTGCACCGGAGTCATGCCGACCTCGTCGCGGAATCTGCGGCTGAAGGAGCGCAGGCTCATCCGGGCATGCTCGGCGAGCCGGGCGAGGGTGAGCGGCTCGCCGAGGTGCTCCAGGGCCCACGCGCGGGTCGCGGTGGTGCTGGCGACGGTGGGTTCGGGTACCGGGCGGTCGATGTACTGGGCCTGCCCGCCGTCCCGCCAGGGCGGTACGACACACATGCGGGCGGCCCGGTTCGCGGCGGCGGCCCCGTGGTCGCGGCGGATCATGTGCAGGCACAGATCGACGCCGGCGGCCACGCCCGCGGAGGTCAGTATGTCGCCGTCGTCGACGAAGAGGACTTCCTCGTCGAGCTTGACCTTGGGGTAGGCCCGGCGGAACTCCGGGGCGAGGTTCCAGTGGGTGGTGGCCGGTCGGTCATCGAGCAGTCCGGCCGCCGCGAGGACGTAGGACCCGGTGCAGATGGACACCAGCCGGGTACCGGGCCGGATACCCGCGATGGCCGCGGCGACCTCGGCGGGCAGCGGTCCGCCGCGGCCCAGTTCGGGCATGGCGTGCGTGGGCGGGACGATCACGGTGTCCGCCGCGGCCAGGGCCTCCGGGCCGGCCGCGGGCTGGACGGTGAAGCCCGCGTCGCTGGGCACGGGGGCGCCGTCGGCGGTGCAGACGGTGACGTCGTACAGCGGGCGGCCCCCGGCGTCCTGCACGCTGCCGAAGACGCGTGAGGGGATACCCAGTTCGAACGGCGGGACCCCCGGCAGAGCGAGCACGGCGATCCGGTGCCGCCGCGGGATGCCGTCCTCGCGGTCGGTCCCGCTCTTTACCGTCGTCCACTGCGCACCGTCCATGGCCAAATCCTGGCACATAGTGGCCGTACGGCCAACACCGTGGCGAGGCGTGGTGACCGATGCTGGGCTTCGTCGCGCCGGGACCCCTGGCGCGGGCCGATAGGAAACGAAGAACAGCGAAGGACGAGGAAAGACGATGCGTGCGGTGGTCGTGGAGCAGTGGGGCGGGGCCGAGAACCTGGTCGAGCGGGAGGTGCGGCGCCCGGAACCGGGGCTGAACGAGGTCCTGGTCCGGGTGCACGCGGCCGGGGTGAACCCGGTGGACTGGAAGACGCGTGCCAGTGGGGCCCTCATCGAGTGGGGCGCGGTCCCGGCGGTCGGATGGGACGTGTCCGGCACGATCGAGGCCGTCGGCCCCGGTGTGGGCGTGTTCCGCCCTGGTGACGAGGTCTTCGGGATGCCGTTGTTCCCCCGCCAGGCGGGCGCCTACGCCGAGTACGTGGTGGCACCGGCCCGGCACCTCGCCCCCAAGCCGGCGTCCTTGACGCACGTGGAGGCGGCGGCCCTGCCGCTCGCCGCGCTCACCGCCTGGCAGGCGCTCGTGGACACCGCCGGTGTGCGCCCGGGCGAGCGGGTGCTGGTGCACGCGGCCGCCGGTGGGGTCGGTCACCTCGCCGTACAGATCGCCAAGGCGCGCGGCGCGTACGTCGTCGGCACGGCCAGCGCGGCCAAGCACGACCTGGTGCGCCGCCTGGGCGCGGACGCGGTGATCGACTACCGCGCGGCCCGGTTCGAGGACGTCGTGAGCGACATCGACGTGGTGCTGGACGGACTCGGCGGGGAAACGGCCGAGCGCTCCCTGACGGTCCTGCGGACCGGCGGCCGGCTGATCACCCTGCCCGGCCCGGACGACGCTCCCGCAGCCCGGGACGGGGTGCGGGTGGTGTGGATGCTGGTCGAACCCGACCACTTGGGCCTGCGCGAGATCAGCGCCCTGGTGGAGCGGGGCGCGCTGCGGCCGGTGATCGACACCGTCGTGCCGCTGGCAGAGGCGGCGAAGGCGCACCAGATCGGTGAACAGGGCCGCACCACCGGCAAGATCGTGCTGACGGTCGCCTGAGCCGCGGCCGTGCTCGGCCTTCTGCTCCGGCCAGGGGCGGCCGGTCACATCACGACGACCGCCGGGGCCGCTCGCGGGCACCGGGCGGGCCGCTGACGCCTCGGCCGCCGTCTCCGGGTCAGTTGACTGCGCCGGGGACGGCGCCGGGGCCGCCGACCAGTGCGCGTGAACGCACTTCGGCACCACTTCTGCGAGCGCCGCGGACGTCTGCTCGGGCGCTCACCCGTTTCGTGGGCCAGGTCGCCGCGCCACCGAGAGTGCGCCCCGTAAGCCCCGCGTTTCACCCTTAGCAACCTGCGCTGTTCGCATCACTCAGACCGCCACCGGGTACACCACGTATGCGATCAATGGCGCTGAGTGACGAACTCGCGGTCTCGTCCGAAGGGAACAGCAATGCTCAAGCGTCTCGCCGCCGCAGTCGGGGGCCTCGCTCTTGCGCTCAGCGGCGCCGTGGCTGCCGCACCGGCCGCCCATGCAACTCCGCAGGGCTGCGTCTATCAGGTCCTGGAGCAGTACCCCGGCGCGAATCCCGCCGTGGTCGAGCATGCCTGCCTCGCCGCGGCCGACGGGAGCCCGGACGGCGTACGGGCCTGCTACTTCGAGCTACGGAGGGACTACGTTCCCGCACAGCTCGCCCTTGAGGCGTGCCGACGCGCCTCCGAGGAGTAACCGCGGAATCCTGCCGCCGGGTTGCGGCCGCCGGCGCCCGCAACCCGGCGGCACGCCGCGGCGACGTCGGTGCGACTCAAGGCGATCAAGGGGAAGGGCCGCATTCGGCCGGTCCGCCGTCTTCCGCTGGATGATCCAGAGTGCTGCGACGGCATCGATCAGACGCACGAAACATGGACGCCGCCGTTGCCCCCGGAGGTCGAGGTCCCGATGACGTACGCGGTGAGAAGGAAGGTGCGCTGAACGGCTGGTGGGTCAAGGCCTATCGGGGTACGTACGGCAAGACCAGCGAGCGCGATCTGCCGGCTTTCACGACCCGGTGGAGCGTCGGCACGTCCAGCGCGGGCGGCTACGCCTTCCACGACTGCTCCGAGCCGCTGACCGTCGCTCCGCGATCCCTCGTCAACAGTGACGCCACCACGTGGAAGACCGTGGCCACCGCCACCAAAGAGGGCAGTGGTTACGACACCGACACGCTCTCCACGACGGTCCGACTCCAGCGTGCCTCGCGCATCCAGGGCACGAACGCCTCCCCGGAACCGGTCACCAAGGGCAAGGCGATCACCGTCACCGCCACCAAGGACGGCACGGGGTGCTGGTCGTACAGCGGCAACACGACCAGGGGCGCGAGCAACTCCACCGGCGACTGCGTCGACGTGAGGTAACGTCCGCCCGCTCTCGCGCCGAAGAAACGGCGTCCTGGCGCCGCGTCGACACGGAGGTACACGTGGGGCTGACGCGGAGTCAGGCCCGTGTGCGACCGGCGCACGCCCGCTCGCCAGGACGCGCCGGCTCCGCTCCGCACGCTCCCGTCGCGCGCCGCGGTTCCGTGTCGGCGGCAGGTACTCCTCCGCGCCCTTCCTATAGTGCGTTACGTCGGAATCGGTCTTTACCGGGACGTAACCCTCTGAAGGTGCTGAGTGAAACATTTGAGGCGGGTAGCGCTTGTCGGCGCCAGCATCGGAGCGCTTGTCGGCCCTGCGGTACCCGCAGCCGCAGCGGACCCCGTGGGACTGCCGGATCTGCGCGCCGATGTCGACCGGGACGGCTTCGTCAGCACGGCCGCGGGCGCCGGTGACGAGCAGGGGGAGACCCGGTGGAGCCGCGATCGGGGAGCGGTCTTCCTGCCGAACATCGACGACGACTCGCGGCATTGCCCGCGCACCGACACACCTGCCGCGTTCGTCTGCAACGACGCGGCGGACGAGGTCGTGAACGGCGCCGCGGACGCCCTGGACCTGGCACGGCTGCGCACGGTCCCCGAACCCCGTCTGCCCTCCTCGGCGTGGGGGAGGGTCCGCGTCGTCGGGCCGGGCGCGGCACACACCCGGATCTTCCTCCGTCGGCCCCATGGTTGGCGGGTGGCGACGTCCCGTACCCGGTTGACCGCCGCGGACCTGCGCCGGGGCGTGGAGCTGGGCATGGAGGGCAAGGACGTGGTGCGCGACCTTTCGAAGTGGAACGGTGAGGCGGTCGTCGAGTTCTCCGTGACGGGCCCCGGCGGGACGCGCTCGGACCGGGTGACGATGGGCACGGCACCCCTCCTGACGCACCATCACCTGCAACCGGCCCGGCGGACCATGGTGGTGACGTTCGCCGGTCGGGACCCCGAATCCCGTGCGCAGCGCCGGTTCGTCAGTGGTTTCGCCGCCGCGTCGAAAGCCGCGGGACTGCCCGCGCCGCTCAGGCTCCCGAACCCCACGTGGTCCGTGGACCACTGGACGCAGGACTTCGTCGAGCCCGGCTACGTGAGCATGCCGGCCCCGCATGGACGGCTCCACAGCATGCGCGTACTGATCCGCTCCGCACAGCTTTACGGCGAACCGCCCCGTCGTCGTGGCGCGGCCGAGCTGTATCCGTTGCGTGGCAGGGACGTGGCCGTACTGGAGACCGCCGTCGATCCCGCGTCCGACTGGAGTCTGAACTCCCTGGGGAACCTGGAGACGATCCCTCCCTACACCTACGGCGGGCGGTCCTTCCCGGCGGGACGGATCATCATGGGGCAGCAGGGCGCATCCGTCGGCACACGCCCGGCACGCACGATGCTGACGATGCTGCTCGCGCAACGGTCGCAGTCCCCCCTGCTCCTGGACACCTCGTGGCTGCACGTCGGGCACGTCGACGAGTTCGTACAGTTCCTGCCCGCCCGTACCCGGCGCGGCTGGAAGATCGGCGTCGCCGACCCCCGCGCGGGGCTGGCCGTGCTGGACACCGCGGTACGCCGCGGCCACGGCTCGACACGGATGTTCTCCTGGCCCGGATACGCGGATGTGCGGCCCCCGAAGGAAACCATCGCGGACACCGCCGGCTCCAAGACCTTCCGAGCCGACAACCTGCGGGCCGCCCGGCACATCGACGCCGACATCGGCCTGCTGCGACGGGCGACCGGCATCACCGACGCCGAGATCGTCCGCGTTCCGGCCCTCTATACCAGCGGCGTCCTGTGTGGCCCAGGCAGGGTTCGCCTGCCCGCGCTGACGTGCCCGCCCGGCAGGATCCCGGACGTGGCCCGCTATGGAGAGAACAAGAACGACCCCGGCCCCACTGCCGGGTCCGGCCCGAAACTCGGCGCCTACACGCCGGACCCCGTCAACGGCGTCCTGCTCGGCCCCCACTCCTACCTGGCGCCCGCGCAGTGGGGGCCAGTGATCAACGGCAGGGACATCTTCACCACCGCCGTGACAGCCGCCTATCGGGCGGCCGGAATCCAGGTCGGCTACCTGGACGACTTCTCCACCCACCACCTTCTCGGCGGCGAGGTGCACTGCGGCACCAACACACTCCGCGACGCCACCCAGCGCTGGTGGAGTCCGCAGCGCCACACCCCAGCACGATGAGCGAGGTGGGCCGCCCTGCGGACCCGTGCCGCCCGGTGACGGAGGCCGTCCGGCGGGCCGTGAAGCCGACGGCGGACACGCTCAAGGTGAACACCTCTGTCCGGCGCGGTCGCCGGGTGCCACCGTGAGCGGATGATTGAAGAGACGATCGACGAGGTGTTCGCGGCCGGCGGTTGCCGGGGGAACCTGAGCGTGCTGGAGATCGACGGGCCAGGACGGCTGTCGGTGGCGGGCGGAGACCTCGCGGTGGCGGCCTCCACATTCAAAATCACCATCGGCCTGGAGTTCTTCTGCCAGGCGGCGGAGGGGAAGCTGGACCCCACCGAGCGCGTGGTCGTCTCGCCGGCCGAGGCGTCGCTGGGCGGCCAGGGGCTCTGCATCACCGAGGACCCGGTGGAGATTTCGCTGCGGGATCTTGCCCGGTTGATGCTGACCATCAGCGACAACACCGCGACCGACGTGCTGATCCGCCGGCTCGGCATGGAACGGGTCAGAGCGCGCCTCACCGGGCTGGGCTTCACCGGCTTCCACCTGCCGGGCACGATCCAGCAGGAGTTCGACACCGCGGCCCGTGACGCCGGATTCACCGGTTGGGCCGCGATGGCCGACGCGATCCGGGACGCCACGTCGCCGGAGGAGGGCGAGGCCATGTGGCAGCGGGTGCTGGCGTCACCGGGGATGCGGCCGGGACGGATCAGCAGTGCGACCGCCGACGACCTGGCCGCCCTGGTCCGCGCGGTCTGGCGGGACGAGGCCGGCCCCGCCGAAGCGTGCTCGAACCTGCGCCGGATGCTGGGACAGCAGCGGCTCACCCGGAAGATCGCCACCGGCTTCGGGCCGGACGTACTGGTCGCGTCCAAGTCGGGCACCGTGCCGGGCGGCGTCAGCAACGACGTGGGCGCGGTCACCTTTCCCGACGGGCGGCGGTACGCGATCGCCGTGCTCACCCGGCCGCTGACGCTCGGCGCACCCACCCGCGAGGACGTCCTCGGCACTGCGGCCCGGGTCGCCCTGGACCAGCTGCGCACCAGGGCGGGGCTGCGGCGCCAAACCCGTTGAGTACGGTGGGTACCACGTGAACCGATACCCATATCGAGAGGTCGACGCCGTGCCCAACGCCAGGTTCTTCTTCGACGCGGGATCAGGCGGTGTCCTATGGGCGTCCTCTGAGGACCGGGACGCGTGGGGGTATCCGGTCGATCTGGACCGTCTGCCGATCAGTCACGACCTCCGCGACGGCCTGAAGGCGCTGATAGCTCGCTACGACACGTCGTTGAACTGGGACTATCCGCCGCACCCGGGGCCTTGGCGTGAAGCGGAGTGCCGCGACTTCAACGAGGCGGTACGCCAAGCGCTCGCCCGTCTTCGCGCCGAACTCGGCCCGGAATGGCGGATCCACGACGAGTTCTACGCACTCGAAGAAGACCCGGACCTCGACCGCTACCTGGCCAATCCGGCACGGTTTGTCCGCACCTGACTCGCCGGACTCGTCGTCGGCTTCAGCCGGAACCGTCCGGCCGGAAGCCGAGCGTAGTGTTCAACAAGTTGTTGAAGGGATCGCATCTTCCCCCCCGGTCTTAGGGGAGTTGATGGCTTTGACATGTCCTCGCGCAGGGAGAACACCCATGCCTACAGCGGATCAGGCGGTGCGGCCGGCGGGCTGGAGACCGATCGCTGTCGGGCGGACACAGGCGCGCGGCATCGCACAGGTCGCGCTCAGCGCGAACCCGTGGACGGGGCTGCTGTTCCTCGCCGCGCTGTTCGCCGACGACTGGCGGATCGGGGTGTCCGGTCTGCTCGGCACGGTGGCGTCCACCGCCACGGCGGCGGCGCTCCGCAGCGACCGCGGTGACCGTCTGGAACAGGGGCTCGAAGGGTACTGCGGCTGCCTCGTCGGCATCGCGCTCCTCGTCCGGTTCGGCGCCTCCTGGCGCACCGCGCTGCTCGTCGTCCTCGCCGCGGCGGTCTGCTCGGTGCTGACCACGGCCGCCGCCCGGCTCCTGGAGCGCCCGGGCCTGCCCGTGCTCACCGCCCCGTACTGTCTCGTCGTCGGCGTCATGACGATCGCGCTCCCCGAGCCCACCGCGGCACCAGCCGCTGCCGTCGCCCGGACCGCCGGCCCCTCGATGGCGGACATCGGGCACGCCTTCTGCGACAACATCGGGCAGGTCTTCATCCTCGACAAGTGGTACGCGGGCCTGATCCTGCTGGCCGGACTGCTTGTCACCTCCTGGCGCGCGGCCGCGGCCGCCGCCGGTGGCAGTGCCCTGGCGATTGTGACCGCCTGTGCGATGGGCCTGCCCGCCGACCGCCTGAGCGAGGGGCTGTACGGCTACAACGCGGTGCTCGTCGCCATCGCGCTAGCGGCGACCTTCCTGGCCCCCACCCCGTGGACCGCGGGCTACGCCGCACTCGCCGTCGTGGCCTCGGTGCCCTTCACCACCGCCTGGACGGCTTTTGCCCAGCCGTCCGGCGGATCACCTTTCACCTGGCCGTTCGTGGTGACGACCTGGCTCTTCCTGGCGGCCGCGCCGGCGATGGACCGGCCCGGCATGTCGTACGGGAAAGCGAAGTGACGCGATGAACCTCGCACCCCGCGAAATCGACGAGCTTCACGTCTACGTGGTGGCGGACCTGGCCCGGCGCCGCAGGGACCGGGGCACCAAGCTCAACTACAGCGAAGCCGCCGCGCTGATCACCGAGGCCGTGCTCGAAGGACCGCATCGAGGGCCTCGGTGACTTCCGGCTGCTGACGCGGGGCGACGGTCCCGGCCCACGCCTGTGCGGCATCCCCTCCTACCTGAGCAGAAGCGGCGTCGAGTGCTTTTCAACAAGCTCAAGCAGAACAAGTCCTAGCCGGTGAGGAGGGCTTGGTGGAGAGTCTCGCGGCAGTCGATGACGGTGTCGACGCCGACGAGGCTGATGGTGCGCATCACGGACTCGCCGGCAGCGGCCAGACGAAGCCAGCCGCCGGCCTCGCCGAGGGCACGGTGGGCGGTGATGAAGATGTTGATGCCGCTGGAGTCCATGAAGGTGACCTGGCCCAGGTCGGCCACGACCCGCGGGCGGGGAGTGTCCCAGACGTGCAGGGCCTGGCGGAGTGTGTCGCCGGTGTGGTGGTCGATCTCTCCGGCCAGGGTCAGCACGCGGATGCCGTCGGCGCTGGTGGTCTCGACCGACAGCTGACCGGTCTGCCCGGCGGGTTCGGGGCCGGTCATCTCTACCTCAGACATGCGGTGATCCTGGCACAGTCAGGCCCTCCTGCCCAGTGCGGCCCGACGCGCGTCCGTGTGTGGCCGATCCGACGGAATACACAGGGTGTGATCCGCGGCAGCGCGGGTAAGTGCGGGAACGACATGAACGGGGGAGCGAATGGCGGGCGTGATGAAAAAGACAGATCCGGCACCGGCGGACCACGCAGTGGTGGACAGGCCGGTCATAGAGACAAGCGCAGCCCTAGTCGGAGACGGCACGGACATCGCCCGGGCCCGCCACCTGACAGCCGGCTTCCTCACTCGGGTGCAGGCCGAGCACGGCCTGCCAGTCTCTCAGCGCGCGATGGATGTCACCCGGTTGGTGGTCAGCGAGCTGGTCACCAACGCTCGCAAGTATGCCCCCGGGCCGGTGCTGCTGGACCTGCGTGTCACCGGTGACACGGTCGAGGTCGCCGTGTGGGACTCCGACCCGGTACTGCCGATCGCCCGGGCCGCGGACGCCGGCCGGGTCGGCCAGCACGGCCTGGAGATCGTCATGGCCGTCGCCCAGGGCTTCGAAGCCCAGCGCGAGCCGGTCGGCAAACGCATCACCGCACGCATCGCCCTGGCCGACGATCCGGGCGGGGCAATCGCCGGACGCCGGCCCCTGTAAGGCGACCGGGACCGGCGCCGCACGCCCGGCGAGCATGGCGCCGCCTTGACCGCCGTCACCGCCCGCGGCCACGCCGGGGACGCCGAGGTCGTGTCGTTCCTCACTCGCCCGGCCAGCTCGTACGTCAACGGTGCCGTGCTGTTCGCCGACGGAGGCGAGCGCAGCCACCCGCCCGTCTGGGCGGCATCGTCATGAACCGCCCCAACCGCTGAACAGCCCAACGTGGTTGACGCGCCGTCGGTTCAGCGTGCCGAGGACGCCCGGCGGCGTCCGGCCGCGCGGGGTGGCCCCACCGTCGTCGTGACGCGTACCAGGCCGGGGGAGCGGGGGGCCGAGCCGAATCCGAACCGTACGGCGGGCTCGACCGGCGCGAGGGAACCGAGGTCGCGGCCCTCGTGGACGGCGCTCGCCGCGACGATCCGGTGCAGATCGCGGGCGCCGTACCACTCGCGTCGGCCGCCCCCGGCGCTTCCCCGTGTGCGCAGGCCGAGCAGCAGGCGGGCGAGGGGATCGGTCACCGCCGTCCAGCCGGGCCGCGCGGCCAGCGCTCCGGGCACCGCGGCGAGCAGCAGGCCCGGCAGCGGCCGACGGCCGACGGTGAAGCGCAGTTCGAGGTGCGGTTTCGCGGTGACCGTCCAGAGGCCACCGGTGACGTGGACCCGCACCGGCGCCACCCGCGCCTCGTCGAACTTGTAGGTGCCGGCGATGAAGTCCGCCGTCCGCCGGCTGGGCGCCAGCAGGAGCCGGTGGCCGTCCGCCCGCTCCAGCATCACGTCAGCGAACGGGCCGAAGGGCGAGCGCGCCCAGTATCCGACGACCAGCCGGGTGCCGGACGTGGTGCCCACCCCGGCGATCCAGCCGTCGAAGCGCAGCCGCCCGCGGCGCCCTGTGGGACACGAAACGGGCTGCTGGGGCCGGTACGAGTTCACGCGCGACATTTCCCCGGCGGGGGTGCGACGAAACCCCGGGCCGCCCGCACGCGGCATCGGCGTCCCGGAGTCGTCAGCCGCCCCAGACCGACCAGGAGGTGGCTCCGTGGACGGAGGCCAGGACGGAGAAGAGGACCAGGTCGGCGATGCCGAGGCCCAGCCCGAGCAGTGCCCGGAACCGGCGGGGTGTGTCCCGGCGCAGGGCGAGGACGGCGAGCACGATGGCGATGGGGCCGAGAACCAGGTTGAGGACGAGCAGTCCGAGGAGTCCCAGGACGAAGGAGGCCACCGCCATGCCTTCGGTGTCCCGTCGGCCGGTGCGGGCGGAGGGTGGTGCGGTCAACCGCATGGTCAGGCCCTCCTCGACCGGGAGCGCCGGCGCCGCTCGCGTCCGGCGAACACGACGAGCCAGCCGACGATCACGGCACCGGCCAGCAGGGTGACGGGCCAGGGAAGGTAGGCGGCCGAGCCCAGGATGATGCCCAGCAGGAGCAGGGCGACGACCAGGAAGAGCACGTCTACCTCCTCGGTTCGACGGTGCAGGCGATGGACGGCGGTTCGCCGCCGCCTCCGTACGACGGCCTCTGCGGCCGTTTCGTCAACGCGTTCATGACATCGCCGGTTACCCGCGGACGCGCGCCTCACGCGCCGGGGACGTCACCGACCGGTCCTCAGGTGACGCACGTACCGCAGTCAGGCCGCATCCGGCCGGCGGATTCCGCTGCCGCATCGGTACGGACAGTGCCGTCCCGCCCCTGGAGGGCTCCGAGAAGTGTTCAACGTTCCGTCACACCCGCCTCGTGCAGCGCCAGCCACACGCGGTCACGGGTCAGGGGAAGTTCGGTGAAGCGGATGCCCGTCGCATCGCGCAGGGCGTTGGCGAAGGCGGGGGCGACCGGGTTGAAGGGGCTCTCGCTCATCGACTTCGCGCCCAGGGGACCGATGGCGTCCGCGGTCTCCATGAAGTGGACCTCGGTACGCGGGATGTCGGCGTACTGGGGCAACCGGTAGCGGCGGAAAGCGGCCGTCTCGACCTCGCCCCGCCCGTCGATGCGGACGTTCTCGAAGAGGGTGGCACCGAGGGCCTGCGCGACGCCGCCCTCCACCTGACCGCGGCACTGCATCGGGTTCATGACCTTGCCCGCGTCGGCGGCGTGCACGCTGCGCAGGATGCGGATCTCACCCGTGCCCGGGTCGACGGCCACCTTGAACCACTGGGCGTTGAAGGCGACCGAGCGCGGAGTGCCGCCGAACCGCCCGTCGGCACAGAACTCGACACCGACCGCGCGGGCGGCGGCGTACAGCTCCTTCAGCAGCAGGCGTCCGCCGGGGTGCAGGACGGCTTCCTCGGCGAGCCGGCAGTCGGCGCGCGGGACGCGCAGATGGGCGGCGGCGAAGTCGAGGAGCATGTCGGCGAGGGCGCGTGAGGCGCGCAGCGTCGCCTTGCCCGCGACGACGGTCCCGGTGGAGGCGAAGGCGCCGGTGTCATGCCGTACGACATCCGTGTCGGACTGGCGGATGGCGATCCGGTCGACCGTCGTGCCGAGCTCCCCGGCCGCGATCTGCTTGTGCACGGTCGTCGTACCGTTGCCGACCTCGGCCGTGCCGGCGGCGAGATCGTAGGTGCCGTCGGGCAGCAGGCCGGCCTTGGCATCAGCGATGTGCCCACCGGGCGGACCGGTCGCGATCATCGCCAGAGCCGCGCCCTCGCCGACCAGCCAGCCCTCCGGCGCGCCTTCGCCGGCGTCCTTGTGGGCCTGCGCCCGGCGCACGACGCCGAGGCACTGGTCGAGGCCGTAGCTGGCGATGTGCAGATCCTCCTCGTGCCCGCCGGGGGTGACCATCGGCTCGTCGGCACCGATGACGTTACGGGCCTTGAACTCCAGCGGATCCAAGCCGAGTCGGCGGGCGAGCTCGTCGAAGGCGGACTCGACGGCGAAGCTCACCTGGCCGAGGCCGTAACCGCGGAAGGCCCCGGCGGGAACGGCGTGGGTGTACACCGAGTAGGCGTCGACCTTCTTGTGCGCGGCGCGGTAGACCGCCATGGACTCGCCGACGCTGTGGAACATCACCGCCGGTCCGTGATTGCCGTACGCACCGGTGTTCGCCACCACCCGCAACTGCAAGGCGGTGAGGGTGCCGTCGCGGCGGGCGCCCGCTTTGACGCGGATGATGAAGGGGTGCCGGGTGGTGGCGCCGTAGAACTGCTCGGCGCGGGTGTACTCCAGCTTCACCGGGCGCCGCAGCTTCAGCACCGCCAGGGCGACGATGTCCTCGACGAGCATCTCCTGCTTGCCGCCGAACCCGCCCCCGACCCGTCCCGCGACCACGCGGACCCGCTCCGCGGGCAGGTCGTACAGCGCGCACAGCGCGCGGCGGGTCAGGAAGGGGGTCTGCGAGCTGGTGCGCACGGTGAGGCGGCCGTCCTCGTCGAACCAGGCGACGGCCCCGTGCGTCTCCAGGCTGGCGTGCTGGGCGCGCTGGGTGCGGAAGGTCTCCTCGTAGACGACGTCCGCCTCGGCGAAACCGGCCGTGATGTCGCCGATCACCCCGTGCGCCTCACCGACCACGTTGTCGCGGGGGCGGGAGATCCGGTGCCTCTTCGCGTCCTTGTCGTGCACGACCGGCGCGCCCGGCCGCATGGCCTCCTCCGGATCGAGGACGGCCGGCAGCACGTCGTACGTCACCTCGATGCGCCGGCAGCCCTCCTCCGCGGCCGCTTCGCTGTCGGCCACGACGGCCGCGACGCGCTGGCCGATGTAGCGGACGGTGTCGTCCAGGACCCACCAGTTGGTCGCGCAGGACGCCACCCCGGCCCGGGTACTCGGCGCCGCCTTCGCGCACCTCGACGGGACCGCCGCCTACGTCCTGACCGCGACCGGCCGGACCGTCGCGGCCACTCCGGGCGCGCGGACGCTCCCGGCACGGGAGGCCGCTGCCCGGCTGGGAGGCACTAGCGGGGTGACGGTCGCCGTGGAGGCCGCCGGTGCCACCCCGTACGACCTCTGGTGGCTGCATCTGCCGGACGCGGCCGGAGCACCCCCACGACTCCTGCACGAGATCGCCCGGTTCCTGGGCCGCTGCCGCGAGGCGCTGTCCCGGCGGCGGGCCGCTCGGCGCCAGGCGGCGGACGACATCGGGGGCCTGATCAGCGGCCACCGAGCCGGCGACGTCGATGCCGCGGCACGCGCCTGCGGTCTGCCGGCCGAGGGCCCGTACCGCGTGGTCGCAGCCGCCACCAGCACGCGCCAGGAGGGCCTCGCGGAGGGCGCTCTGTCCGAGGCGATCGCGCTCACGAACCCGGCGTTCGCCGTCGTGGGACGCCTGCCGGACGGGACCGCGTTCGCGGTGCTGCCAGAAGACGCCGCCCGCGGGCTGGGGGAGACGTGGCGGCCGGTGGCCGCCTGTGCGCCGGACATCCTCCTGTACGGCGGACTCTCCTCACCGGCGAACGCGGTGACCGGGCTGCCCGGCTGCCTGGCCCAGGCCCGCTACGCCCTCACCTCGGCCCGGACCACCGCGCCGGGCACCTCGGCCCTGACCGATGCCACCACCCTGACCACGCTGGGCACGCTGCTCACCGGCGTACCGGCCGAGGTCCGCACCGCGTTCAGCAGCACCCTCCTCGGGCCGCTGCTCGACCCGGCGAACGCCTCCGCCGCCGCCCTGCTGACCACCCTGGAGGTCTTCCTCGCCTACGACGGCTCCTGGGCACGCACGGCCGAAGCGCTGCACGTGCACGTCAACACCGTCCACTACCGCATCCAGCGCATAGAGCACCTGACGGGCCGTGTCCTTTCCCGGCTCAGGGACCGACTCGACCTGTGCGCGGCGCTGGCGTGCCGCACGGACCCGGCCTGCCCGCCGGCCACGACGGCCGTGGACCCGAGCGGCGCCTCCGCCGCTACGACCGCTCGTCCCGCACGTTCGTCGACTTCATCCGCGCCACGACGGTGACGCCGACCGCCGGGCCCGGCTCCTGCACCGGCTGGCCGGACACCAGGGACACGACCTGGTGTGGTCCGGCGCGGATCTCCACGCGGACCACGACATGGTCACGGCCGGCGCCGCGGCCCCCTCCCACTCGGCCCCGCTCCCTGGCGAGCCCGCGTCAGCCGGCCCAGTCGATCATCCGGTCCGCCAGGCCGTCGTGCCCCATCGGCAACCGAGCCGCCTCCGCCCACCGGCGCACCGTCCCCGAGCTGCCACGAGCGCGGCGTAGGCGGCGACGAGCCCGTCAGGGTGGACGAGGGTCTCGGGCCGCAGCCGTTCGGCCGCCGCGCGTCGGTTGTTCCACTTCCCGGCCGCGGTGTTCACCGCCGGCATGTGCCGCGGTGGCGGACCGGGCGCAGGGAGAATGCCCGCGGCCGGACCGGGCAGAAGTGAACGGCGGGCGTGGGCTTCCCACCATCCTGCTCGGGAGGGACGTGATCATGCGTATCTGGCAAGAGAGCACGAAGATGGGTCCGCGGCCGGGCAGGACGTCGCCGCTGGGTGCCACCTTCGACGGCGCCGGGACGAACTTCGCCGTGTTCTCCGAAGTCGCACAGCTCGTGGAGCTGTGCCTCTTCGACGAAGACGGCACGGAGGAGCGCGTCCCGCTACGCGAGGTGGACGGCTTCGTCCACCACATCTACCTTCCGGATGTCGGGCCCGGCCGGCGCTACGGGTTCCGGGTGCACGGACCCTGCCATCCGGAGCGGGGTGATCGCTGCAACCCGAACAAGCTGCTGCTCGACCCCTACGCCAAGGCGATCGAAGGCGAAGTCCAGTGGGACGAGGCCCTCTTCCCCTACCGCTTCGGGAACGTCGAGCGGCGGAACGACCTGGACTCCGCGCCCTACACCGCGAAGTCGGTGGTGGTGAACCCCTACTTCGACTGGGGCAGCGACCACCCGCTGCGGACCCCGTACCACGAGACGGTCATCTACGAGGCCCACGTCAAGGGCATGACGCGGACCCACCCCGCGATCCCGGAGGCCATTCGCGGCACGTACGCCGCGCTCGCGCACCCGGCCATGGTCGACTACTTCACCAAGCTCGGTGTCACCGCGGTGGAACTCATGCCGGTCCATCAGTTCGTGCAGGACCACGCCTTGGTACAGAAGGGACTGTCGAACTACTGGGGCTACAACACCATCGGATTCTTCGCGCCGCACAACGCCTACTGTTCCGCGGGGCAGCGGGGCGAGCAGGTGCAGGAGTTCCGCTCGATGGTCAAGACCCTGCACGAGGCAGGCATCGAGGTGATCCTCGACGTCGTCTACAACCACACCGCGGAGGGGAACCACCTCGGTCCGGTGCTGTCCTTCAGGGGTTTGAACAACGCGGCGTACTACCGCCTGTCCGACGAGGACCCACGCTATTACTGGGACACCACCGGCACCGGCAACAGCCTCCGGATGAACCACCCCCACACCCTTCAGCTGATCATGGACTCGCTGCGCTACTGGGTGACCGAGATGCACGTCGACGGCTTCCGGTTCGACCTGGCCGCCACCCTGGCCCGGCAGTTCCACGCGGTCGACCGGCTGTCCTCGTTCTTCGACCTCGTCCAGCAGGACCCGGTCATCTCCCAGGTCAAGCTCATCGCCGAGCCGTGGGACGTCGGCGACGGCGGCTACCAGGTCGGCAACTTCCCCCCGCTGTGGACCGAGTGGAACGGCAAGTACCGTGACACCGTGCGCGACTTCTGGCGCGGCGAGGGCGGCACCCTGGGGGAGTTCGCCTCCCGCCTTACCGGCTCCTCCGACCTCTACCAGAGCGACGGCCGCCGCCCCTACGCGTCGGTCAACTTCGTCACCGCGCACGACGGGTTCACCCTGCGCGACCTGGTGTCGTACAACGGCAAGCACAACGAGGCCAACGGCGAGGGAAACCGGGACGGCGAGAACCACAACCGCTCCTGGAACTGCGGCGTGGAGGGCCCCACCCGAGATCGTGACGTCCTCGCCCTGCGCGCACGGCAGCAGCGCAACCTCCTCGCCACCCTGCTGCTCTCCCAGGGCGTGCCCATGCTGCTGCACGGTGACGAACTCGGCCGCACCCAGCACGGCAACAACAACGCCTACTGCCAGGACGGGACGCTGACCTGGATCGACTGGGCGAACGTCGCCGAAGGCAGCGAACTGCTGGACTTCACGCGCAGGCTGATCACCCTGCGCCGCGACCACCCGGTCTTCCGCCGCCGACGTTTCTTCAAGGGCCGGGTGGCGCGCGGAACCAGCGCCGACAGCAAGGACATCACCTGGTTCACCCCCGCCGGGCGCGAGATGACCGACACCGACTGGGACACCGGCTTCGCCAGATCCCTGATGGTCCACCTCAACGGGAACGCCATCACGGAACCGGACCTGCGCGGCCTGCGAGTGCAGGACGACTCCTTCCTCCTGCTCTTCAACGCCCATGACCAGGCCCTCACCTTCACCCTCCCCGAGGAGACGGGCCGGTGGTGGGCGGTGGAGGTGGACACGGCCATCCCCTACACCGAGTACCGGCCGCTGATCAAGGGCGGCAGCGAGGTCGAGGTCGAAGCCCACGCCATGCTCGTCCTGCGGGGTCACCAGGACGGCTGACCCCCGCCCGGGCGGCGTCCAACCCCTCGCCACGAGGCAGGCGACAGACCGATCCGCCGGGCCGCGTCACGCCCTGGACACGGCCCGGACCCGGGTACCTGCCGCCATCCGGGCTGAAGAATCCGGCACGGCCGGTGAGGGAGGCGTGCAACCCGTCTGCGCGGGAAGCCGGAAGCCAGGGACGCCCCACAAGGGGCCACGCCCTGGGCGGAGATGCAGAAGGAGGTCGGCGATGGAATGGTCTGGCTGGGTTGTCCTCTTCATCGCGGTGGCGGTGTTGCTCGCCGCGGTGGCACTGGTGGTCCAGGCCAAACGCCGTAGCGGAACGGTGATCGCCATGCGTTCGGGCCGCAGGCGGGGCGGGGAGGGATTGCGGTGATCACCCCACTGCTCGCCTCGGAACTGACCAAGCGGGTGGTCGTGACCTTGAGCGGCGAGGCGGTCGCCCAGGTCAAGGACACCGTTTTCGACTCCGGAGCAGGCCGGATCACCGGCTTCACCCTGAGCGGGCGCGGCCTGCTCGCCGGTCCGCTCAAGGTGAGCCTGCCGTTCTCCGGAGTCCACGCCATCGGACCGTCCGCCGTGATGATTCCCAGTACGGCGGTCCTGGCGGAGCGGAAGGCGGTCCTGGAGGCCGGTGAAGCCGAGCACGGCCAGGTCATCGGCGCACCTGTCCTCACCGACCAGGGAACCGAAACGGGCACGGTCCTGGACGTCGTGATCGAGGCCGGCGGCAGCGGTCGTGTGATCGGCTTCGAGATCGCCATGAAGGAGAACACCGAGCACGAGAAGCGCAGGGCGTTCATTCCGCGCGGAGAGGAACTCGCCGTCTCCGGGCGGGCCATGGTCGTCCCCGCGCACGCCCGCCACTTCGTCGCGGAGGACCTGCCCAGTTTCGGTGCCCAGGTCGAGGCGTTCCGCCGGTACACCGCGCGGCCGTCCCACCTCGCACCGACGACCACCGAGGAGGCCCAGGCATGAGGCTGTTGAGTCGGACCCGTGGCCTGCCGGTGATCACGAGGGAGGAGGCCGAACAACTGGGCCGCGTGGAGGACCTGACCGTTGACCCGCGCACGAGGAGCGTCGTCTGCGTGCGGCTGTCCGGCGCTCCGAAACACGCGACGACGATCGCGTGGGACCTGGTCGAAGGAGTGGGACAGGACGCCGTCGTCGTACGGTCCGCCGCCTCCGCCGGTGGCGGACGGCACGATTTCCCCACCCATCACGAGATCCTCGGCAAGCGGCTCCTCACGGAACACGGCACCGCGCACGGCACCGTCAAGGACATCGCCTTCGACCCCACCACCGGGCACATCCAGACGCTGTACACGGCCCTCGGCGACATCTCCGGGGACCACCTCCTGGGTGTCGGTGAGTACGCGGTCGTCGTACGGGGTGTCTGACTGAGCGTTCCGGACGGGCTTGCCACAGCGGCTTGGCGGTTCGGCTGCGAGGGGCTGTCGGGCGGCGGAGCTCTGCGGGTACCGAATGGTCTCGCACCGGAAGATCAGGGCAGCGTGTCACCCGCCGCTCCCTCCGAGCCCGTCCGGCTCGGTCTGCGAACAGGTGCTCCCCGCACGACGCCCGAACCGAATCATGTGGAGCCCCGCAGGTCACACGGGGCCCCGCACCGGAGCCTCACCGGAACGTCAACTGCCGCCTCGCACATGAGATTCGACAAGGGCCCGGAAGGAGCGCGGAGGCCGACCCGTGAGGCGCCGGACGGTGTCCGTGACGCGGTCCTCCGCCCCTTCGGCGATGGCACAGTCCATGCCGGCCAGCATCGCGGCGAACTCCGAGGGCAGCTGGGTCGCGAGTCGGTCGCGCATCTGCTCGTAGGACAGCCGGCGGTGAACCACGGGTCGGCCGGTGACCTCGGTGATGGTCGTGGCGATGTCGTCGTAGCCGAGCGCCTCGGGGCCGGTGAGGACGAGGTCGGTGTCCGGGGCCCGCTCGTCGGTCAGGGCGCGGACGGCGACGGCCGCGATGTCCTCGGCGTCGACGAAACCGACCCGCCCGTCTCCGGTGGCGGTCCAGATGATCCCTTCGTCGCGGATGCTGTGGGCGTGCGCGTGCGCGCCGGTGAAGTTCTGCATGAACCACGACGGCCGCAGCACCGCCCACTGTTCGAACAGGCCGGGCAGGGCCTGGTGCACTGCTCCCACCGCCGGACCGCCCTCGGGGATCGCCGAGGAACTCAGCAGCACGGCACGGCGCACGCCCGCGGCGCGTGCCCGTTGGAGGAACGGCAGCATGACCGTCGCCGGGTCGGGCTCGCCCGGAGGCGGTATGAGGTAGACGCGGTCGACTCCGTCGAGGGCGGCCGCGTGGGTGGCAGGGTCGTACCAGTCGAAGGCGACTGCCTCGGCACCGGCGACCGCGGTCGCCCGACGGCTGGCGGCCTTGATCCGGTGGCCCGCGGCCGTCAGCTGAGCGACCGTGCGGCTGCCGATGGTGCCCGTGGCGCCGGTGACCAAGGTGGTGGCGGTGGTGGTCATCGGCTGCTCCCGGCGAAGTCGGTGCCGGCCTCCTGGGCGGCGAGGGGGTTCCAGTAGTCGCGGTAAGAGGCGATGCGCCCGTTCCGAACGGTCACGACGGCGATGTATGTCATGTCGAAGGGAGCGTTCGTCTCCACCATGCGGCCGACGCCGCGCATCTCGACCACGATGGTCCCCGGATCGGTCGTCTGATGGATGCGTACATCGCGGAAGTCGTGCAGATCGATGTGGTCGGGGTAACGGCGCATGTACGCGGCGACGGCCTCCCTGCCCTCCAGACGCCGGGGCCAGCCGTCGGGGGCGAAGGGGAACTCCATGACGCCGTCGCCGGCCCACAGGGCGACCCAGGCGGCGATGTCTTTGTCGAGCAGTAGTCGCAGGCTGTGCCGGTACAGCTCCGCGGGGGAAGTCGGTGCGGACATGGGTGTACTCCAGCTCGTAGAATCCGGACTATGGGTCCGTTTCGAAGATACGGACCACGGGTCCGCTTTGCAAACGGAGGAGCAGCATGACGGAACGCCGGTCCCGCAAGGACGCCGCCCGTAACCGGGAGGCCGTGCTCGCGGCCGCCGACGAACTCTTCACCCGCTGCGGGAGTCCCGAGGACGTCACCATGGCGGGTGTCGCTGCGGCGGCCGGCGTCGGCAAGGGCACGGTCTTCCGGGCCTTCGGCGACCGCGCCGGGCTGCTCCGCGCGCTGTACGAGGTGCGACTCGAACCGCTCAGGGAGGCCGTCGAAACCGGCCCGCCACCCCTGGGTCCCACGACCCCGCCGCAGGAGCGCGTACCCGCTCTGCTCGACGCCGTCCTGTGCTTCAAACTCGACAACCGGCGCCTCGCGCTGGCCCTTGAGGACGGCGGGGGCAGCGGCAGCCCGTACCGGGCGGAGCATTACGAGCGGTGGCACAGCCTGCTCCGAGCCGTACTGGAGCAGATCCCCGGCCTGATGGACAGCGACTTCACGGCCCACGCCCTGCTCGCCGCCACGCGAGCCGACCTCGTCGAGCATCTGGCCGGAGAAGAACGCGTACCGCGGGAGGCTCTCCGCGCGCGGTTGGCGAACTTCACCGCACGACTTGTGACCTCCGGCCCGCTTGGCGGGTGATCCCCTCGTGTGAACATTGCTGGGCGGCGGTGGTCTCGTGTTCCGTCCTCGTGGTGCACGTCTGCGCCGGGAGCAGACCCGCGCCCGTCGGAGGCCGTGCCACCGATGGTGACCCCACGGCCGTCGGCGAGAGGGACACACACGGGTGTTCCACATGCCGCTCGGGGGTCCTTGCGGCATCGGCCGAGGACTCCAGGTCGCCTCTCCACTGGCCCAGGGCGGCTCGATCAGCCGGTGCGGTCTTTCAGACGGCTCGGCCGGTTCGCGGCCGGGAGGTTTCTTTCGGTTCACCTCGCTGACCAGTTCAGATGGCGGCGAGGTGGAGTACGGCGAGTGGATGGTGGCGTTCTTGTCGTAGGCGGGCGGCCAGGCCGCGCCACTGTTCGTGCACGCCTCGCGGTCGGTCGGAGGGCTGCGGGGGTGGCCGGGTATGAGGACGAAGGCCAGTGGTCGGCAACGACCGTCCGCGGCCAGGTGGATCTTGGTGGTCAGCCCGCAGCTGAGCAGCGCGGACGACGGTGAAATGGCCGAACGCAACCCAGTCGGACTCCACGCGCCCCGGCCCGTCGCGCCGCCGCCCGTGTCGCGCTGCCTGAACTGCTCCCGCGGTGCACGCCGGGGTGGGCGCGTCGCGGAATCGGCCGAGAGCCGCCACGCTGGAGGAGTGACAGCGGATCACAACAGATGTGCGAAGGAGGGCCGGCATGGCGAAAAGGCGTGATGCGGGCAAGGAACTGAAGAAGGGTGATCACGTCACCTGGCGCAGTCACGGCGGCCAGGCGGAGGGGGACGTGGAAAGGAAGATCACCGATCGGACACCGGCCGCGGGCCGCACGGTGGACGCGTCGCCGGACGATCCGCAGTACGAGGTGCGCAGTGACAAGTCCGGCAGGACAGCGGTGCACAAGCCGTCCGCACTGAAGAAGAAGTGAGCTGGCGTGGACGACCCCGCGCGCGAGGCGATCGGCATCCGACCCGGAGGCGTGCTTGACAGGACCGCGTGGACGGCGGCGCCGCCGGCTGCCGTCGCACCTCCGCGACGGGCGTAGGCTTGAGCATCGGCTGGTCGCCGCTTCGCCGCGGCCGAGCCCTCGCGCAAGACCGTCGCCTCCGGAGCCCGTCATGACCCGACTGTCTGCCGCGTCGGACGACAGCGGCGACGCGTTGTTCGGTCTGGAGTCCCTCGTCGCGCCGGGCGATCCTTCTGCCTCGCGGGCAGCCGACGGCACCTTCCGGACCAGTGACGCGGCACGTCGTCTGCTGCCCGTACGGCAGATCTACGCCGAGCCCGCCGCGGCCGCGTCACCGCGCGGCCGGCAGATTCTGGGCCGGTTTCCGCAGGCCCGTCTGATCGAGGTCGACTCGCACTGGGGTATCCCCGGGCTCCACGGGAACGAGGGCAACCTGCGGCGCTGGGTCCGTGTCAAGGGCGAGACACTGATCCTCGGGATCAAGAAGAGCCTGATCACCCGCCCCAATGGCCGATCCGCCGACTGGATCGCCCCGAGTCCGTCCAATGGCTGCGCGCTGGCCTGCTCCTACTGCTACGTCCCGCGCCGCAAGGGCTACGCGAACCCCATCACTGTCTTCACCAACACGGCGCAGATCATCGCTCACCTGGGCCGCCACGTTGCGCGACAGGGCAGGAAACACGAACCCAACCAGTGCGACGACACAGCGTGGGTGTACGACATCGGGGAGAACGGCGACTGCGCGGTGGACGCCCTGGTCTGCGACAACACGGCGGACCTGGTGCACGCTTTCCGGCAGTGGCCAACGGCCAAGGCGTCCTTCGCCACCAAGTTCGTCAATCCGGACCTTCTGGGTTACGACCCGGGCGGCCGCACGCGCATCCGGTTCTCCCTCATGCCGACGGACGACTCGCGGCTCCTGGACCTGCGTACCTCTCCGGTCGACGAGCGGATCGCGGCCGCCGGGGACTTCCTGGACGCGGGCTATGAGGTGCATTTCAACCTCTCTCCCGTCGTACTGCGCCCCGGGTGGCGCGACGCGTGGGCCGACCTGCTGCAACACCTGGACGAGGTACTGCCGGCGCGGGTCAAGCGCCAGGCGGCGGCCGAAGTGATCATGCTCACCCACAACCAGGGCCTGCACGAGGTCAACCTCGCCTGGCACCCCAGAGGCGAGGAGCTCCTCTGGCAGCCGCACCTCCAGCAGGCGAAGCGCTCCGAGAACGGTGCGCTGAACGTCCGCTACCGCAACCACGTCAAGGCACAGGCCGTGCACGACCTGCGCGAGCTGGTCGCGGCGCACGCGCCCTGGCTGCGGATTCGGTACGCGTTTTGAAACCCGTCTCCGCAGAACGTCGCGCCCGCACGACCTGAGCAGTGGTCCAGGGACCGCCCCGGCCGTAAGCGCCTCGCCGTTCAGGCCCGCTCCCGTCTGTCTCACAGTCGGCCGCGTGGGCCGCGGCGTCGGTGACGTGGACAGTCTGACGGAGCTCATCGACGCCGTGATGCCCTGCGCGGACTCGGACGCTTCTGGCATGGGAGTTGACAAGGGCAACCCGGGTCCCAAGACCGAAGCAACGCGCCTTCCGCCCGCGTGCTGGAGACGCAGGGCCTCCTGCGGGAGGTTATGCGTGGGTGCTGGGTCCGGGCGCGAGGTCGGCGAGGCAGGCGGCGGCGGCTTTGAGCTGGACGGTGGCGCGGGGGAAGTCGTGCAGATGCTCGGTGAGGACAGCCAGTGCGGTGGTCAGTGAGTGGGTGGGGACGGCGCGTGCGTTCAGGACGTCGGCGGTCCACGTCACGAACGAGGTGAACAGCACCGTGTCGTCGACGTAGAGGCTGCTGATGAGGAAGTCGACGATGTGGGCGATGTCCTCGGCAGTGCGCTCACGCTGGTCGTGGCGGTAGGAGCGCATCGCAGGGTGGCGCTCTTCGAGGTCGACGAGGGTCTGTTTGACCAGCTGTCCGCGAGAGCGGGCAATCATCGTGTACTCCTGGTCGGCCAGGTGCGGCAGGTCATCCACCGTCTGACGGGCGGCGGCCGCATCAGGCCGCCTCAGTCCGTTTTCGAGCACGGCGGCGGCGCCTCGGGCGTCGGCCGCCCATCGATCGGTGCCCAGGGTCCGGGCGAAGCGGCCGTCGGCGCCGAAGGCGCGTCCGCCGACCAGCACGGGGACGCCGACGGCCTGGCACGCGGCGATGGCGGTGTGCGCCGTGGGCAGGTGCGTGGGCAGGGAGCTGGACAACAGCACTGCATCCGGGTTCGTGGCGTGCAGATGGGAGATCAGGTGCGGGGTGGGCGTCTGCGCGCCGAGGTAGTCGACCTGCCAGCCGCGTAGCCGCAGCACTTCGGTTACCAGCCGGGCGGGCAGGGCGTGCCATTCGCCGTCCACGCAGCTGACGGTGACCCGGCCGCGTGGGGTGCCGGGCGAGGTCCGGCCGCGGTGGACGAGGGCGCCGATGACGCGTTCGTTGATGGCGGTGGCCGCGTGTTCCTGCGCCACGGTCATACGGTTGGCGGCCCATTCGACGCCGACCTTCTCCTGGACTGCGCCGATCACCTCCAGCAGCAGCGTCTCCCTGTCGCGGCCGGCGGCGAGAGCGTCGTCGATGACGCCGACGGCTGTGTATTCGTCGCCGCCGGAGGCAGCCGCCCACAGACGGTCACCCAGTTCGCTCACCCACGACGGGTGGGGGATGTTCACGAACTGCTCCTCCTGCCACGATGCCGCTGTCGGTCCTCGTCGCCGCGCACCAGCGTGAGGGGGCCGGTTCTGGGCGCGCTGATGGCGAGAGTGGCCATGTCGTCGTGCCGTGCGTGGCCCAGCCACTGGGCGGCCAGCATCTGCACTCGCTCCACGACCGCCTCCGCGGGCATCCCGGCACATTCGGTCAGTGCCCGTTTCAGGCGTTGCTCGCCGAAGAACTCATTGTGCAGCGGTCCGCCGCGGGCTTCGGTTATGCCGTCGGTGTAGAGGAGGCACGTCTCGCCGGGAGCGAGAACGGCATGGACCGTGGTGGAGGCGACCTGCGGCAAGGCTCCGACCAGCCGCCCCGAAGTGGAGGCCTCTTCCACCTGTCCGTCGTTGCGAATGATCAGCGGGGGCATGTGCCCGGCGCTCGTCAGCCGCAGGTGCACCCGCTCCGCCCGGCGCCGTGCCGAGGCCAGGACCAGCGTGGCGAAGCGCGAGTGGTGCGAGCTGAGCAGCGCGTCGTTGAGCAGGGTGAGGATTTGCTGGTGGTCGCCCGACAGCGGCAGCAGAGCCTGCAACACGCTGCGGATCTTGCCCGTCAGCACGGCGGCCTCCAGGCCCTTGCCTGCCACGTCGCCGAGGATGACGAAGGTCTCCTGGGTGGGGCCCGATCCAGGGTGGACGTCGTAGAAGTCGCCGCCGATGCGCTCGTGGTCGTTGGCGGCCCGGTAGCGGCCGGCGTAGTCGACGCCGTATACGCGCTCCAGCACCGGCGGTAGCAGATCGCGCATCAGCACCGCGGTTATGCCGGCCTGCTCGCTGTAGAGGCGGGCGGCGGACAGCGCGGTGCCGGCCCGGGCGGCGAACAGCCGCGCGAAGACCTCCTCGCCGTCACTGAACGCTGCCTGCGAACTGGCGCGTAGCAGGATCAGCACGCCGGCGGGGACGCCGTGGCCGGGCAGCGGGGTGACGATCACGGAACCGATCGGGCCGGTGAAACCGGGCGGGATGGCCCAGCCCGGAATGTCGGCGGGGCTGATCCAGCGGGTCGGGACCGGTGGGAAGCCCTGTAGGGCCTCGGCCAGCCCAGGCACGGCCGCCGGGTCGATCGCGGCGGTGGTCTGCGTCACCTTGCCTCCGGCCTGGGCGTAGGCCAGCGGGTGATGCCGCCCCTGCGCGGGAGAGACGATGACGGCCGCGTCCGCGAGGTGATCAGCGGCCATCTGCGCGGTCACTTCCGTGCAGCGCTCGACGTTCAATGACGACAGCAGCGCGCTGGAGATCTGCGCGAGCAGGTTCGCGCGCTCCCGCTCTTCAGCCAGGGCGTGCTCGGCCAGGCCCAGATCGGAGCTGTCCACGAGCGACCACGCGACCTCCCCCGCACGACCGACGACGGTGCAATGGGCCTCGAAAGTGCGCTCTGCGATCATCCCAGAGACAGCGGGAGCACCGGAACCGGTGTCCGCGCCCGTCCTGGCGTGATGAGCCCGGGCGAGCCAGCCGGGCACCACGAGCTCCGAGGGGGCCTCGTCCCGGTGGTGGTTGAGCAGACGGCGGGCGCAGTCGTTGATTTCGATGACCGTGCCGGCCCGGTCCATCACCAGGGCCGGGTACGGAGCCCTAAGCCACGCAGCTTCGGAGAGCGCGGCAGAGCCGCGCGAGTGCGCGGGAGGGACGGGGGAAGGAATCACAAGCAGGGGAACGCATCGTGCGCACCCAACCGCCTCTCTATGCTGGTAAATATTGTCTTCCTGCAACCATCTCTCGCCGCGTGCCGCCTGCGCAACCTTGCGCGGAGTCTTCCGCGGGGCCGCCACGCCGTTCTCTTCATGACCGACCGGTCCCAGGGCGTCCCGGCGCCGTCGGCGGAAGCGCAGCGCCGCCACCCCGGTGCCGGCCGCCGCGTCAGCCACCACGGCCGGGTCGCGCCCACCGGGGAGAAACCGCTGGGAGTCACCCGAATGTCCCGTACACGCCGTTCATCCGGCCGTGCGGGCGGCACGCTGGAGAGGACGGGGAACGCGATCCGGCGAACCCAGCACACCGGTGGAAAGAGGTGGTCCCCTTGGCAGAGGACAAGACGGGGGCCGCGGGCGAGGCTGTCACCTGTCTCGTCACCGGCGCCAGCGGCTACATCGGCGGGCGACTGGTGCCGGAACTGCTGGATGCCGGCCACCGCGTGCGCTGCCTGGTACGGACCCCGCGCAAGCTGCGCGACCACCCGTGGGCGGACCGGGTGGAGATCGTCCAGGGAGACGTCACGGACGCGGACTCCGTGGCGCGAGCCATGGCGGGCGTGGATGTGGCCTACTACCTGGTGCACGCACTCGGCACGAGCCGCGACTTCGAGCGCACCGACCGGGCGGCGGCCCGGATCTTCGGCGGACAAGCTCGCGGAGCCGGTGTGCGGCGCTTGGTCTACCTGGGCGGGTTGGCCCCGCCCGGCGTTCGCGAGCGTGATCTGTCACCGCACTTGCGCTCCCGCGCCGAGGTCGGCCGGATCCTGCTCGACTCGGGCGTACCGACGGCCGTGCTGCGCGCCGCCGTCATCATCGGCTCGGGGTCGGCCAGCTTCGAGATGCTGCGCTATCTCACCGAGCGGCTGCCGGTGATGGTCACCCCGCGCTGGGTCCACACCCGCATCCAGCCGATCGCCGTGCGGGACGTCCTGCGCATCCTGGTGGGCTGCGCCCGCCTGCCCGCCGAGGTCAGCCGGAGCTTCGACATCGGCGGCCCCGAAGTACTCACCTACCTGACGATGATGCAGCGGTACGCCGCCGTCGCCGGACTGCGCCGCCGCCTGGTGGTGCCGGTGCCGGTGCTCACACCCGGTCTGTCCAGCCATTGGGTGGGCTTGGTCACGCCGGTCCCGGCCGCGATCGCGCGCCCGCTCACCGAATCGCTGCGCCACGAGGTGGTGTGCCGGGAGAACGACATCGAGCGGTACGTACCCAGCCCACCCGGTCATCCTCTCGGGTTGGATCAGGCCGTCTCCCTGGCACTGCAGCGGGTCCGCGAGGCGCAGGTCACCACCCGCTGGTCGTCGGCGTCCGTGCCGGGCGCCCCCAGCGACCCCCTGCCGACCGACCCGGACTGGGCCGGTGGCAGCCTCTATACGGACGTACGCGAGTGCGCGGCCCAGGTGCCGGCGGAGGCGCTGTGGCAGGTCATCGAGGGCATCGGCGGGGAGAACGGCTGGTACTCCTTCCCGCTGGCCTGGGCGGTGCGTGGCTGGCTGGACCGTCTCGTGGGCGGCGTCGGCCTGCGCCGGGGCAGGCGCGATGCCCGGCGGCTGCGGGTCGGGGACTCGCTGGACTTCTGGCGGGTGGAGGAGATCGTGCACGGACAACTGCTGCGACTGCGCGCCGAGATGCGGCTGCCGGGCCTGGCCTGGCTGGAGATGCGGGTGGAGGGCGACAGCGGCGGGCCGGTCCGCTACCGGCAGCGCGCTCTGTTCCACCCGCGCGGACTCCTCGGACACTTGTACTGGTGGGGCGTCTCGCCGTTTCACGCGGTCGTTTTCGGCGGCATGGCCCGCAACATCGTCCGGGCCGCCGCCCGGACCCGGTAGGCGGTCGGCCCCACCCCGGGCGGCGGCGGTGTCAGCCCAGTCGCCGAAGCACGGCTCGAGCCGCCTGGCGGCCGGTGGCGACGGTGGGCGCGGTGATCTGCACGAGCCGGCCGTCCTTGAGGACGTCGAGCAGGGCGGGCTCACGGCCCGACTCGCGGAAGCTGTAAGCGGCATCGCCGAGTCCGGGTTCGGGCACGGCAGTCCGTTTCCCCTTGGTGCCGTCGACCACGGCCTTGAAGGACTTTCCGGTGTACGGCGCGTGTAACAGGGCGATGTACAGACCCCCCGCCTTGTACGCGCACTCACTCACGTCACCATTCACGATCTCCAACTGGGGCCCCGGCGAGCGCCGCAGTACGGCTTTGCCCTCTGCGGCCGTGAGGAGCCTGCACGGATGCTTCAGAGGATCGGCGGCGGAGTCCTTGTTGTCACCGCACCCGCTCAGAAGGGCACCTGCGACCGCCAGGACCGCCAGCGTGGTCCAAGCGGGCGGACGGACGAGGGAGTTCCGCATCTCTGCCTCCGGAGCGGGCCGTGGGGGACAGGGCTCAACACCGCCGTGATCCGCCGACATCGACTTCGCCAAACGATCGCGCCAACCGTCTGGACAAGTCAATACCACGTGCTCCAACCGGAGTTCGGAGACGAGACGGTCGGCGGGCTCAGTCGGCGGGCGGTCCGATGACGGAGCCGGGACGGCCCACCAGTTCGGGGCGCAGCCGTAGACGAGGTGGCAGGCCCGCGACGCCGGACTTCGGCAGCGGGGTGCCGGGCCCGAGCTCATAGGGCCAGGTCGCCAGGTTGGAGGAGAGCGTCGCCGGGACAGCCCCTGCTCGTGATGCGGAGCCAGCCCGCAGGTCGGGTCCGGCTATCTCAGAAGGTCCCGCTCATGTCCGTCCGGCCTGCCAGGACTGTACGGCGGTCGCCAGATGCTCCTGCAGCCCCTCCGGCATCGGCTTCCCGGCCGCGGCCAGGGTGACCGCCTCGGCGACGTCCCTCAGTTTGGTGTTGGTGCGCTGGGAGATCGTGACCAGGATCTCCCATTGGCGGCCGACCTCGCGCACAACGCCGACCCGCGCCGGCTGGCCGCCTGGATTGCAGCCGAAGCCGGCCATCAGCACACCACGGGCCATATCGATGACCGGTCGGCTTTCCATCGCGTGCTTGAGCTGCCCATTTTCCCGCCGCAACATCAAGGCTTCGTCCTGGGTGAGGCCGTCCTCCCCCACACGCTCCGCTGTACGGCTTGCACCCACACCAGTTGATCGGGTGCGGTCTTGCCTGTCTCGCCCCTGGGGAGGTCGCATAGGGAGCACCTGCCCGAGGCCCATCCCCAGCACACGTCTCGGCGACCTGCCGCTCAGGGTGCTTGGGATCGCTCCGAGCCGTGTGGATCAGGCAGCGGGTCGGGCGTGAGGTGCGCGGTGCAGCGTGGCCCACGCCCGCGAGGGCCACGCTGCCGTCCTGACCCGCGGTGAATCAGTTCACGTTGACGGCGGACCATGCGGCCGCCACGGCGTTGTATTCGTCGCTGCCTGAGCCGTAGAGGTCGGCCGCCGCCTGCAGAGTGCCCTGGCGGGCGTCCGAGTAGTCGGTCGTGGAGGTGAAGTACTCGGTGAGCGCCTTGTACCAGATCTGGAGCGCCTTGGCCCGGGTGATGCCGGTGACCGTGGAGCCGTCGTAGGTCGGCGAGTCGTAAGAGACGCCGTTGATGGTCTTGGCGCCGCTGCCCTCCGCGAGGAGGTAGAAGAAGTGGTTGGCGACGCCGGACGAGTAGTGGACGTCCAGGTTGCCGACGTCCGAGGACCAGTAGTCCGCCGATGCGCCGTCCTTGCTGGGCTGGTCCATGTAGCGCAGCGGGGTGCCGTCGCCGTTGATGTTGATCTTCTCGCCGATGAGGTAGTCGCCCTTGTCCGACGCGTTGTTCGCGTAGAACTCCACGCCGGTGCCCATGATGTCGCTGGTCGCCTCGTTCAGGCCACCGGACTCACCCGAGTAATCGAGGCCGGCGGTGTTGGAGGTGACCCCGTGGCTCATCTCGTGGCCGGCCACGTCCAGCGATGTCAGCGGGTCGACGTTGCCGGAGCCGTCGCCGTACGTCATGCAGAAGCAGCTGTCGTCCCAGAACGCGTTCACGTACGAGCTTCCGTAGTGGACGCGCGAGTAGGCGCCGACACCGTTGTTCTTGATGCCGTTGCGGCCGAAGGTGTTCTTGTAGAAGTCCCAGGTCTCCTGAGCACCGTACGCGGCATCCGCGGCAGCGGTCTGGTCGGAGGAGGAGCTGGATGCGGTGCCGGTTCCGAAGACGTTGCTGGAACTGGCCACCAGAGTGCCCGTACCGGACGTCCTGCGGGCCAGGTTGTAGGTCTTGTGGCCGCCACGGGTGGAGTCGGTGAGCTGGTACGTCGAACCCGACTGTGTGGTGTTCAGGCTGACCGTGCCGGAGTAGAGGGTCTTACCGGTGCCGGTCGCGTTCTCGATGCCCTGGTACTGGAACAACTTCTTGCCCGTCACCGCGTCGGTGATGACGTGCAGCTGGTTCGGGGTGCCGTCGTCCTGGAAGCCGCCGACGATCGTCTCGTAGGCGAGGACCGGCTTGCCCGAGCCGGCCCAGATCACCTTGCGTGAGCCGTCCGCGCTGGACTTGGCCGAACCGAGGGACCTAGCAGCAGATATCGCCAGGTTCTGCGCCCTGGCGGTTGAGACCTGCGGGTTGAGTGACGCCACCTTGATGGTGGCCTTGGTCGCTCTGGTGACGCCCTCGGTCTTGCCGGACTTGGACGTGTGGACGACGAGGTCGCCGCCGAGGACCGGCAGGCCCGCGTAGGTGCGCTCGTAGCGGGTGTGGACCGTGCCGTCGACATCCTTGACGACGTCCTTGACGACCAGCTTCTCCTTGGCGCCGAGACCTATCTTCTCTGCGGTCCGGGCCGCACCGGCCTGCGCCTGCTGCATAAGGGAGGCGTGGGCAGCGGTGGACAACGCGGCCGGGGCGCCCGCGGTCCTGTTGTCCGCCTTGCCCGCGGCAGCTGCGCTGGCGGTCAGGCCGGTGGAGAGCAGGGTGCCTGCGGCAACAGCCGTGGCGATGGCCAGAGTGATGCGCTGGTGACGCATGTGGAGGGGCGTCACGGGGCTCCTTGTGGGGGGTTGGGGCCGCCTTGCAAGCAAGTGGCGTCCTGGTTATGCCAGTTGATGCTCGTGTGGGGTGTGGAGTGATGGTGGCATCAAGGTTGTGTACATGTCATGAGTGAGGCGGAATGTTGAGCGTGACTTGACTGTTCGCAGACAAAGACGGAACTGAGCCGGACTTGCGCCAGGACCTGGACGCCGGCATGTGTCCACGAGAGCTGGGTGGCGAGGACTGCTGCCGGGGCAGGCCGCACGGGCAGTAGGCGGCCGCCGTGGACAGGAGGTTGCCGTCAGGGAGCCTTGGCCGACGCGGGGGGCCTGTTGAGCAGCCGCGTCACGGGTCGGGCTCCGCCTGGCGCAGCGCGTGGAATGTCGCCGGACTCGCCGCCGGCAGGCGCTGTCAGAGGGCGAGGGCGTCCGGCAGCGTGGGCAGACAGTCGATGACTTGGTCGATACCGACTATGTGCAGGGTGCGCAGGACGGCGGCGGTGGGTGCGGCCAGGCGCAGCCAGCCTCCCGCAGTGGTGGCGGCGTGGTGGGCGCTGATGAGGATGTTGATGCCGCTGGAGTCCATGAAGGTGACCTGCCGCATGTCGGCCACGATGCGGAAAGCTCCGGAGGCGGTGATGTCCAGGGCCTGTCGGAGTGTCCCGGCGGTGTGATGGTCGATCTCACCGACCAGTGTCACCACGTGAATGCCGTCGGACGTCGTGGCGGTGATCGACAGACCGGCCGACTGCGGTGCCCGGTCGGTGGATTGTGCGTCTGTCATATGTCCTTCGGCCATGTGGGCGATACTGGCACATCCGGACCGAGTCCGCAGTGCCGACTCGCATAGTGCGGGCAGCGCCCTGTCGGCACCGGCAGGGGACTGATGGAGAGTGCGAGGCGTGCACCGTGTAAGGCGGGGGTAGGCGCGCGGAGCGGTGAAGGCGGCGGCGATGAAAGTGGTGCCGGTGGGCGAGGACGACATCAGGCCGGGAGAACAGCCTGTACAGACGACGGTGGTCTTGGACGGGGATGGCGCCGGAATCGCCCGGGCCCGCCGCCTCGCGGCTGATTTCCTAGCCCGTGTGCAGGACGAGCACGGCCTGCCCGTCTCCCGGCGCACGATGGAAGTGACGCAACTGGTGGTCAGCGAGCTGGTCACCAACGCCCACAAACACGCTCCCGGTTCCGCCTTGTTGGGCCTGCGCGTGACCGGCGACAGCGTGGAGGTCTCGGTGTGGGACTCCGATCCGGTGCTGCCCATCGCACGGGCCGCGGACGCCGGCCGTGTCGGACAGCACGGCCTGGAGATCGTCATGGCCCTCGTCCAGGGCTTCGAAGCCCGGCGAGAGCCGGTCGGCAAACGCATCACGGCCCGCCTCGCCCTGACCGACGATACCGGTGGGCGACCGGCCTGACCGCCTTGCGGCGACGGTTCCGGCCGCGTTGTCTCGGTTCTCAACGGCGGGCGAACCCTGCCCGAAGGTGCTTCGCATCCTCGCCCACCGGCAAACAGCGACGGTTGCAGCCGGTCGGTAACCGGAGCACGAGTTGATGCGGCGGCAGGAGGCGGCGAAAGGCCGAGCGGGAGGCCCGCCGGGAGGAGACGGAACGCCGTCGGCGGGCGCGGAGCAGGAGCGGGCTCGCCGGGCGGAACGGGCCGAGCGTCTGCGCGGGGCGACGGCCGACCACGGGACAGAAACCGCATGCGGCCGGCCCCGTGGTAGACAAACGCCACCACCGGCCCGGTCAGGGCCTTCTGGCGCCGGAAGAGGGCCTCGATCGCCGTCAGGTGCTCCTGTTCGGCGGCCTGCCGCGTCTTGTGTCGTCGCTGCTGGACGGCCAGGAAGCGTTCAACGATCCGCTACTTGTGGACGCGCGCCGGGAGTTGCCTCTTCTCCAGCTCGACGTACCGCCGGGTGTTGCACCGCCGCTTGCCCTGGGTGTCCCAGCCCACGCGCGGACCGTGCGCGCGGGTGGCGTTCGTACAGACGGCGGCGGCGAACCGTACCGGCGGGAAGGGCGTGGCCATGCGTCGTGGCCTTCCCGGCCTCCCGGTGCCGGGCGGCGCGGGGTTCGATGACGGTGACCGCGGTGGCGCCCGCGGAGTCCCGGAGCACCTTCACCTCCGCACACCTCGCCCGGTTCCATCGGGCACGGCCTACATGCGGGACACGCTCGTCCCACCGTCGATCGGCACCACCGCCCCGGTCACGAACCGGGCGTCGTCGCCCACCAGCATCGTGATGACCCTCGCGACGTCGTCCGCCTCCGCGACGCGCCCGAGCGGCGCCCGGTCCGCCAGCTGCTGCTGGACCGCCTTCGGCATGTGGGCGCTGGCCTCGGTGCGTACGAAACCCGGAGCGACCACGTTGACACGGACACCCAGGGGGCCGGCCTCGCACGCCAGGAAGCGGGCGAACGTGTTCAGGGCGGCCTTGGCGGTTCCGTGGGCGGTCATTCCGGGGGCGGGCGGACCGTCGGCCACCGTGCTGGAGACGAAGACGATGTTTCCCCGCCCCTGCTTCTCCATCAGGGCCAGCGCACGCTGCGCCAGGATGTAGGAGCCGGCCAGTTCGTCCGACACCTTCGTACGAAAGTCAGACCAGGACAAGGAGCTCACCGGTGTGGGCGTGAAGGCGGCAGCGGCCGCGTTGCACACCAGGACATCGAGGCGGCCGTCGACTGCCGCCTGCTCGATCAGCCGGGCGGCCTGTTGTTCGTCGCGCACGTCTCCCTGGAGAGCGAAGGCGCTGCCGCCGTCCGCCTCGATCCTCGCGACGACCTCTTCAGCCGCGGAGCGGTTCGAGAAGTAGTTCACCGCCACGCGGAACCCCGCGGAAGCGAGCCTCAGCGAGGTGGCGGCGCCGATCCCGCGGCTGCCGCCGGTGACGAGGGCTGTCGGACGATCAGGGCGTGCCATGGTGTTCCTCCTGTGGGATGGGCCGACCTTGAATCTAGGCCCCCGCGGAGCAACTGTTCAAAGTTGACTTTTCTCCCGAACTCGCGTCCCGGGGTGGCCCATTCGCGAGGTGACCTCTTGGTCGGTGAGGATGAGGGACTTCCGGTGGTTGCGGCGGCGGACTCGGTGGCGGTGAGGCGGACCGCTGGGCCGCGATCGACGTCGGCGGGGCGACCACCAGCAGCTTCACGCCTCGACGATGATGGTGCCTATGGTCGATTCCGGGCCGGGCCCCTCCGGACGGTCCACCTTCCACCAACCCAGCACGTCCTGGTACTCCGGCTGCGGGATCACACGCCCTTCGGCAGTCATCAGGCGTCCCTGATACGCCTGGGCGTAACGTGCTCGAACCGAGTACACGCCGGGTTCATCGGGAACAACGAGATCGCACGACACATCCACCCACTCCGCCGGACCAGGGTTGTCCTCCGCGAGCGCCTCGACGTGCGTGCCGGCATTGACCACCTTCAAGCCGCCCCCGCTGCGCTGCTTGCCGTTCCATACCGACGCCTGGGCACGATCTTGACCCGCCAGCCCAACGATCACCTGGTTGACGGCGTTGCCGCATCCCGAGCAATCATGCAACAGCTCGAAATCGATGTGGTACGAACCGCCTCCTTGGACGTGCACCACGGCACCCTGGCCATTGATCTTCACGTTGCGGATCCTGAACCGCGAGGGCTCCACCATTTCGGCATCGGGCGCGAGAGCCGGAGTTGGGCGGACATCACTGTGACTCATCTTGTCGGTCATATGCCAAGCAAACAGGTGGCCAATGACAGTCAGGCGGCGGGCGGCTCGTCCAGGTCCACGGCCCCAATGCCCGCGGGATGAGCTGAAGTCCAGCCCGCTCGTCGGATCTCACTGCCGGCTCGCCTGCCGTGGCCCCTCGGGGCGGACCCCGGCGGCGTGCTGGTGGGCTCGGACGGTGGTGAGTCGAGCGTGACGACCCAGTCCGGGCCAGACCATGCCCTCGGACGGTCCCGCGGTGGACCGACCACGAAGATCCACCTCGTCGCGGATGGTCGTTGCCGACCGCCGGCGTTCGTCATCACGCCGGGTCAGGCCGCAGGCGTACCCGTATTCGAGCAGGTCCTGGCCCGGTTACGGGTGCCCAGACGGACGGGCCGTCCCAGGATCACACCGGACGTGGTCCTGGCCGACACGGCGTACCCGTCCCCATGTTCACAGTCTCGGACGACGTTCTCAGGCCCTGGTTGCGTCAGCAACGGCGGCGGGGGCGAGTATGGCCGTGGTCAGGGTTTGTTTCATCCAGTCGCGGAAATCGTCGCATTTGTAGCCGAGACGGCGAACCAGGAGGTCGTAGGCGTCGGGACTCGCGATCGCCCATGCCGTGTCGATCGCGGTTTCGAGGGTGAGGCCGTCGGCCAGCGCGGCTTCGGGGATTCCGTCAAGCACTCGGGCGAAGAGCCGGTGCCGGAGGAGCTGAAGTTCGTTCCAGTCGGCGGCGATTTCAGGGTCGACGGCTGCGGCTTCTCGGTAGAGGCGCCATCCGGTCGCGGCACGTTCGGCGACTTCCGCGACGAGTTCGGCCAGGCCTGCGAGGCGCTCCAGCGGTGGCAAGCCCGCGAATCGTGAGGCAGCGTCCTCCGGGGAGGAAGCTGCTCCGGAGAGACATTCCTCCATGTACCCGCGAAGAAGCTCGCGTTTGCTCCCCCACACCAGGTAAAGGGTCGGAACCGAAACCCCGGCCGCGGCGGCAAGCCGGGTGACCGTCGTCTGCGCATACCCGCGTGCCGCGAATTCCTCGGCGGCGGCCTCCAGCAGCCTGGCCCGGGTCTCCCGCCGCAAGGCGTCCCCGACCTTCTTCTGGCGGCTCCGGTGCTGCGGCTCGCCGGCATCGTCAACGCTCATGGCAGCAGCATACCCCATGGTTTTTAGTGTCGATCAACTGCTCTAGAACGTCACTAAAAAGCATGGTAGAACGATGGCATGACGAAGAACACGGTCGATCGGCCATGGAAGCGCCCCTGTGTGGCGACCTACGCGCGTCGCAGGGTCGCGACGGCGCTGCGCCCCCCAGTCACCGTCTACCCGATGCCCTCGGACATCAGGAAAGACGAGGACGTGCCGGTGCGGATGCGCGACGGGGTAACGCTGCGCCTGAATCTGTGGCGCCCCGCCGGTGACGGCCCGTTTCCGGTCCTCCTGTCCGCGCACCCCTACGGCAAGGACTCCGTGCCGAAGCAAAAGCGCGGGAAGTGGTCCCTGAATACGCAGTTCCGGATCATGAATCAGTCCGAGCCGCTACGGATCTCGGACCAGACGAGTTGGGAAGCCCCCGACCCGGTGTGGTGGGCCCAGCACGGCTACGCGGTCATCAACCTGGACACCCGCGGTGGCGGTCGCTCGGAAGGGCGCGGGGACCTGCTCTCCGACCAGGAAGCCGACGACATCGCTCAGGTGATCGCGTGGGCCGCAGCGCAGCCCTGGTCCACAGGCCGTGTCGGTATGCTCGGCGTGTCATATCTCGCCCTGTCCCAGTACAAGGTCGCCGCGCTCAACCCGCCCGCCTTGGAGGCGATCTCTCCCTGGGAGGGGTTCACCGACGCCTACCGTGACTTCTTCACCCCCGGCGGGGTCGTCGAAAACGGCTTCGCCCGCGTCTGGCTGTTCCTCACCGGCCGTGTGGCGCGCCTGAAGACCGACATCGCGGCCGAGCGGCGCAAGCATCCGCTGCGAGACGCATGGTGGGAGTCCCTGACTCCTCAGCTGTCGAAGATCACCGTACCGATTCTGGTCTGCACCAGCTTCTCGGACAACAACCTCCACAGCGTGGGATCGATGCGTGCCTTCCAGCGCGTCGGCTCCACAGAACGGCACGCGTACACCCATCGCGGACCCAAGTGGGCTTCCTTCTACGGTGAAGAAGCCCTGCGGGCCCAGCTCGCGTTCTTCGACCGGCACCTGCGTGAACGGGACGTTCCCCCGCTACCCCGCCTGCGGCTGGAGATCAGGGACCGGCTTGATCATGTCGTACAGGTACGAGATGAGCAGGAATGGCCGCTCGCACGCACCGACTGGCGCCAACTCTGGCTCAGCGAGGGAGGCGTCCTGAGCGATGTCGAGGGTGGCGCAGGAAGCGTCACGTTCGACCTGCGCCGCAACGCGGCCGTCTTCGACTATCGCTTCGACGAGGACACTGAGCTGAGCGGCCCGATGACACTGCGACTGCGAGTGGCTACCACCGGCGCCGACGACCCCCGGCTTTTCGCCGGCATCGAGAAGTGGTCACACGACGCGCCGGTCCCGTTCGAGGGGTCCTACGGGTACGGGCGAGACCTGGTCGCGCAAGGCCGCCTCCGTCTCGCGCTCCGCGAACTCGACCCGGTGCTCAGCACCCCCCACCAGCCCGAGCACACCTTCCGAACGCTTCAGCCGGTCGAAGACGACGAAGAAGTCGAAGTGCTCATCCCGCTGAGCTCGTCGGCGACCTACTTCCACGCCGGCGACAAACTGCGGCTCACCGTGGCCGGCCGGTATCAGCCGCCCCGCAACCCCCTCTTCGGTCACTTCCCCACCCGCTACCAACCGACCACCTCAGGGAAAGCCACCATCTTCTGGGCGCCCGGTCGCGCTTCCACGCTGGAGATACCCGTGATCCCCAAGGGGTGACCGGCCCGACACCTTCCTGAGAATTACGAGCCCGCCGGTCGGGAGCCCCACGCGAGATCCGCCCGCACCTCATGGGACGGGCCGGCATGAGTTGCGCGGTCCTGCGACGGTGAACCCTGACCGATCCTGCCGGCGAACCGCCGAGACCAGTCCGCCGGGCCGCTCCTCTCGCTGCGGCGGGGTGCTGATCGGGCGGCCGTAGGCGGCAGCGCGCTCGCGCAGGGTGTGGGTGTCCGCCTCCCAGCCGTGCCCGGCCAGCCAGCCAACCGGGTCGTCGGGCATCTCCGAGACCCACATGGACGCAGCCGATCCCGGCGCGGCGTCCGCGCTGAAGCGCTCGATCACGCCGCGTGAGCCCAAGGTCAGCCCCATCCGACTGCCTGCCGCCGACTGCGCGCTGATCCGGGCCATCAGCAGTTCGACCGCGTCCTCGGGCAGATAGATCAGCAGACCTTCGGCGATCCACACGGTCGGTACCGCCGGGTCGTGCCCTGCGGCGGCCAGCGCTCCTGGCCAGTCCTCCCGTAGATCCACCGCGACGGTGATCCGCTCGCAGCGTGCGACGGCCCGCTCCTGGCGCAGCACCGATGCCTTGAAGTCCAGTGGCGCGGCGGTGTCGACCTCGAACAGCCGGGTGCCCTCGGGCCAGTTCATCCGGAAGGCCCGGCTGTCCATGCCGGCGCCGAGCAGCACGACCTGCCGGATTCCGGAGGCGGAGGCCCGCTGCAACAGGTCGTCGAGGAACTTCGTCCTGATGACGATCGAGAAAGACACGGCCAGCCGGCGGCGGCGCGCGGCCTCGGCATCGGGCAGCGGTGGCGAAGAAGGCCACAGGCCGCCGGCAACGGCGAAGGCCCGTGCCAGCGGGTCGCGGAACAGCGCGTTCTCCCGCTCAGACTCCAGCGCCCGCACTCGGGCCACTCCCACCGCCGTGGCCCACACTCCCGACGGCTGCACCCGCTCCCGCGCATCAGTCACCGCGCCAGCATAGACACCGCCGCGGGCAAGCCGGCCAACGGGCGGTAGCGCCCACTTCTCCCGACGGACGAAGGGAGCGGGCCGCCGGCCGTACGAGGCCGACCGGGATCGCTCAGGCAACGTGTCACCATCGAGTGCCCAGCCGTAGACGACGGTGCGTCCGGACGCGGACGTGTCGGCGACGGCGGTCGTGATCCCGATCCGGTGGCCACCGCGGCTTGTCGGCCCCCGCCGCGTGCTGCCGCGCGGCGCCCTCGATGATCACGCCCTCCTGCGTCGCGGTTGCCCGCGCCCCGAACGCCCGCGGCATCGCCGCGACCGACAGGATCCCTTGACGACCGGCCGGCGCCCCGACGGCACCGTGCGCGCCGAGGTCACCGTGCGCCCAGTCGGCCGAAGGCCGCCTCGCTCCGTTCGTCCGCCGGACGGCAGATCATCAGCCGCTGGTCCGCGTCCTGCGTCGGCGTCAGCACCTCGTAGTGCACGGAGACCGGGCCGACGTCGGGGTGTCGTATCTCCTTGCTGCCGCGGCCGTTCCCCTTCACGTCCTGCTCGGCCCACCAGTGGGCGAAGCCGTCGACGTGTGACGTGAATTGCGCGATGAGACCGGCCAGGACCCGGTCGTCCGGGTGCGCGGCCCACGCGGCGCGTAGATGAGCGACGCCCTCCCGCAGGACCCGATCGCGGTCGACGTAGAGGTCACGGGTCCGCGGGTGCATCAGACAGAGCCACATCGCGTTGCGCCGCTCCGGCGGCAGGGTGTCGAAGTCCAGCAGGAGACGCGCCATCCCGTCGTTCCAGGCGAGGATGTCGGTTCGGTGGTTCATCACCATGGCCGGCATCGGTGACAGGTCCGCGACCAGCCGGGCCAGCGGCGGTGCCGCGGTGGTGGCCGGGTCGTCGATGTGGCGGGCCCGCTGCCGCGCCAGGTCGAAGAGGTAGGCGCGTTCGTCGGAGCCCAGCCTCAGCGCCCGCGCCAGCGCCTCCAGAACCTCCGCCGAGGGCCGCAGCCCGCGTGCCTGCTCCAGCCGTACGACGTAGTCGACGCTGACCCCTGCCAGTTCGGCGACCTCTTCACGGCGCAGCCCCGGGGTCCGCCGCGCCTGTCTGCGCGACGGCAGGCCGAAGTCGCGCGGATCCAGCCGCTCACGTCGGGTTCGCAGGAACGCGGCCAGTTCCTGTGCTGTGTCCACGGTGGGGGAGACGGTGTGCGTCGTCATGCCCGTTGCAACAACGAGGGTAGGACCGGCGTTCCCAGGACGTTTCTTCCCTTACGCCGGTCCCGCCTCCGGCGCAGCCTTGTTCCCGGCACCGAACACGATCACGAGCACAGGAGGACGCGATGCCGCTCACCCTCGACACCTACCGGCTGCTGGGCCGCTCAGGGCTCCGGGTCTCACCGCTGGCCCTGGGCGCGGCGACCTTCGGCACCGAATCGGGCTGGGGCGCCGAGCGGGAGGAGGCACGCAAGCTGTTCGACCTGTACGTCGAGCGCGGCGGAAACTTCATCGACACCGCCAACACCTACAGCGGCGGCACCTCGGAACGCCTGCTGGGCGAGTTCGTCCGCGACCGGCGCGAGAGCCTGGTCCTGGCGACGAAGTACACGACGCTGCGCGACCCCGGCGACCCGAACTCCTCGGGCAGTCACCGCAAGAGCCTGTCCGCCTCGGTGGAGGCGAGTCTGCGACGGCTGGGCACGGACTACATCGACCTGCTCTACCTGCACGTCTGGGACTTCACGACACCGGTCGAGGAGATCCTGCGTGGCATGGACGACCTCGTCCGGCAGGGCAAGGTCCTCTACGTGGCCATCTCCAACGCCCCCGCCTGGCAGATCTCGCGCATGCAGACCGTCGCCGACCTGCGCGGCTGGTCACCGCTGGTCGCGCTGCAGATCGAGTACAACCTGGTCGAGCGCACCGGGGAGCGCGACCTGATCCCCATGGCCCGCGAGATGGGGCTGGGCGTCGTCCCGTACTCGCCGCTAGCCGGTGGCGTCCTCACCGGCAAGTACGGCCGCGCCGACCTGGCCGGGGCGGACGCCGGTGACGGCACCCGCAGGGCCTTCAACGTCGCGCTCGGCACGGTCACCGAACGCAATCTCGCCATCGCCGACGTCGTCGGTGAGGTCGCCGGGGAGACGGGGCGTACCCCCGCCCAGGTCGGACTGGCCTGGACGTTGCGGAACCCCGGCGTGACGGCCCCGGTCATCGGCGCCCGCACACCCGCCCAACTGGAGGACAATCTCGGCGCCTTGGAGGTCGACTTCACCGCCGCCCAACTGGCCCGCCTCGACGAGATCAGCGCGATCAGCCTCGGCTACCCGCACGACTTGCTCGCGAGCGACCACATCCGCGCGGTGACCCGGGGCGAGCTGAAGATCCCGACCCACCGCTGACCTCGATGCCGGGGCCGAGGACGGCCAGGCCACCGTCCTCGGCCCCGGCGTGTCCGCCCCAAGGGCCGTACGACACGGGGGAGACCACTTTTTGGCAGCCGGTCCGGAAGCGGCTCCGGACGCAGAAGAGTGACCGCGTCCGGAGTCCCGAGGACGACACCGACCTTGAGGCCGGCTTCAGCGCGGCGGCCGACCGGGCCCGCGCCACCGTGGACCGCTCCACCGGCCAAGGGATGATGCCTACGGGGCGCACCGGACGGGCGGCCTCCCCAGCGGGGTTGCCGCCCGCGGCAGGCCGGCCCGCGCCATGGCCGGGAGATCGCTCCTGGCTGGTCACGCCAGGTTCCTCGCCACCTTCGACGCCACCGGCAGCAACGACTTCCTGAAGGCGTCTGAGGCCGGTAGGGCCTACCGCGACTTGCCACCTCGTCAGTCGTCGATCGCCTGGTAGAGCGTGGTCCAGAAGTCGTGGATGAGCTGTGCCGGGGCGGGGAGAGACAGTCCGACTTGGGTGAGCAGGATGCCTACGAGCCCGTTGTGCGGGTCGGCGTAGGCGGTGGTGCCGGTACCGCCGTCCCAGCCGAACTGGCCGATCGGCGCGTAGTCGCCGCGGTAGGTGCGTACCGCCATGCCGTAGCCCCAGCCGCCGTGCTGTCCCTGGCCGAAGGAGATGTGGACGTTGTTGCGGGCGAGGTCGTTGCGGGCGGCCTGCTGCTCGGGGGTGAGACAGTTGGTGGTCATCAGGTCCACGGCCGGCCGGGACAGGATGCGTTCGCCGCCGTGTGTCCCGTGGTTCAGCAGCATCCGGAAGTAGGCGTGGTAGTCGTCGACGGTGGAGACGAGACCGCCGCCGCCCGACTGGAACGCCGGAGGCGCGCTGTACTGCCCGCCCACCGCCTCGTCCCATATGGTGAATTCCCCGGTCTGCGGGTCCGGCGTGTAGCAGGGCGGCAGCCGGTCGATCGTGCCGGCGGGCACATGGAAACCGGTGTCCTTCATGCCCAGCGGGCCGAAGATCCGTTCGCGCAGGAACGACTCGAACGACTGCCCGGTGACCCGGGCTACGAGCACACCGAGCACGTCGTTGCTGATCTGGTACTGCCAGTGCTCTCCGGGCTGGTGCATCAGGGGCAGCGTGCCCAGCCGGCGCATCCACTCGTCCGGTGCGGCCGTCGCTGACGCGCTCTGGCTGAAGATGCCCCGTTCGAAGACCGCGTCCATGATCGGGGTGCCCAGCGAGGTCAGATCCATGCCGAGCCCGAAGGTGGAGGTCAGCAGGTCCCGTACGGTGATCGGCCGCCGTGCCGGCACGGTGTCGTCCAGCGGGCCGTCGACCCGCTTGAGCACCTGCCGGTCGGCGAGCTCGGGCAGCCACTGCTCCACCAGGTCGTCAAGGCGCAGCCGGCACTCGTCCAGCAGGACCATCGCGGCAGCCATCGTGACCGGCTTGGACGTCGAGGCCATCCGGAAGATCGTGTCCTGGCGCATCGGCGCGCCACCGTCGTGGCGCATCGTTCCGACCGCCTCGACGTGTGTCTCACCGCCCCGGCTGAACAGGGCGACGAGTCCGGGAATCCGCCCGGACTCCACGTGCCGTGCCAGCACGTCGCGGATTCTGCGCAGCCCCGCCTCGGAGAAGCCGCTGTGCTGGTCGGTGAGGTGGACGGACATAACTGTGTGCTCCTTGCGGGGCGGGTGGGTGGGGGGTCGATCCGGGGGGACGTGGCCGGGCCGGGCCGGTCCTGGGCGGTGGCCGGGTGGTGTTCGCGGTGCGGGACGCCTCCCGGCGCGTCGTCCACGGACTTCGGGAGTTCGGGTGCGTTCAGCTCGCCGGGATGGCTTTGCGGAGGGTCCTCGGGAAGGGAGCGGGTCACAGGCTGCGGGCGGTGATGTCGCCGTGGGAGGTGGTGGCGCGGATGTCGAGCTCTGCGGTGCCGTCGTTCTTGAGGGCGTTGCTGATGCGGCCGTAGGCGGTGTGGGCGTCCAGGGCGGCCGACACACCGGCGCCGGCGCCGACCGTGATGTCGCCGTGCTGGGTGCTGAGTACGACCGTGCCGCCCATGGCCTCGGTGATCCGGATGCCGCCCCTTGCGGTGCTGATCTGCGCGCTCGCGCCCAACCGGCCGATCTCCACGTCGCCGTCGACCGCGGTGAGACGGACGCTCGCGGCCTCGTCCAGCTTGATCTGGCGGTACGCGCCTTCGAAGGCGATGTCGCCGAGTCGGCCGACGGCCCGTAGTTCGGCGCCGGCCGACTTGGCCTGGACGTGGGAACCGGCGGGCAGTTCGATCGTCACCTCGATGGACCCGGAGGAGCCGAAGTACTGGTCCTTCGCCGAGGATTCGATCCGCAGGACTCCGTCGGCGTATTCGACCGTGGTCTGGCCGGCTGCCTTCACATCACGGCTTTTCGAGGCGTTCGCGGGCAGGACCTGGACCGCGGTGTCGGCCCGGTCCACGGCGACGAACCGTACGCGTCCCGCCGGGATGTCCAGGACGGCGGAGATCGGGGCGGGGGTGTCGAACTTCTGCATGGGGCGGCTCTCCCTGACTTGCGACCCGTTGTTTCCGAACGTTGGAAACACTACGTTGCTTTCCATTAGACGGCAACGACAGCTTTGCGTTGGATTGACAATCCCGCAGGTGAGCATGCATAAATCATTGCGACCGATCCGGAGTTAATGCAACGCCGAACGATCCTTCATTGCAATGCGTTGAAGGTGAACGCTAAGGGGGGAGGCGTCCGGAACACCGACTGGCAGCGGCATCACGGTCCGCGAGGGCGCAACGCGCTGTGCCTCAGTCGAAGCTCCAGCTGTTCGCGCAGGCGGGAGGGAGGCAGCCTCGCGCCTGCGCGAACACGCCTGGCTACAGCCGGTCAGAGTGACGAATGCGATCGCCGAGGCGGCCGCTGCGATGACCGGCAGGGCAGCCGCCGGTCCTGGTAGACGTGGCGTCCGAAAGCGGCGCCGAGCATTACGCACGCCCCGTTGGGCAGAGGGGGTCGCCGAGCCGCTGCCGCCGGGTTGCTGGAGGGCGGCACCCCGGTAGTAGATCAATGCCATGGCGGTAATCAACACCGGGAGGTTCACCGGGAAGACCGAGCGCCGACCGAGCCAGGCCACTAGCGGGCCTCCGGCTGCGAACGGGGACACGGCTGTGCCGCCGCTCGCGAAAGCCGGCACCGTGCCGACGCCGGTGTCCCGTTTGCGGCCAGGTGAAGACGGCGGAGGAGGTCATGGCTACGCCCTACGGCACGATGAAACTCCCGGCGACGCCTTGCAGTGCGAGGCCGGCGACCAGCTACGGCACACTGTGCGCGGCCGCGCACGGCAGTGCGGCGAGAAGGGACAGAGCGATGCCGAAGATGGTCGTGCGACATCGGCCGAAGGCGTCGGTGACCCAGCCGGACGCGGGCGTCACGCCGCCGAAACGAGACTGAAAGTGCAGCGGCGGGGCAGCGGCCTCTGGCACTACCCCGGACCAGCCAGCCGGCGCCACCTCCGGCCGTCCCGGCGAGGAGGACCTGGCACAGCACGCGTCATCGCGTGACCGCGGGTACCCGAGGTCCACGGTCATCACGGCCGCTCACCCCGCTCACCTTGCTGGTTCCGTAGGAGGCCCGACATGGACAGTCCGTACCGTTCGGCGAAGCCGTCGCACCGGCCGCCCGCTGACGGCCTCGCCATGAAATTGCTCGGCATCTATCTCAACGACCACATGGCCGGTGCCACCGCCGGAGTGCTGCGGGCCGGTCATTTGGCCCGGAGCAGCCGCGGTTCCGCGCTCGGCCGGGCGGTCGGTCCTGTGGCCACGGAGATCGCGCAGGACCGGGCGGCGCTGCTGGGGATCATGCGGGACTTGGGGGTTCCCGTGCGCCGCTACAAGGTCTGCGCGGGCTGGGCGGGTGAGAGGCTGGGACGACTGAAGGGCAATGGCCGACTGATCCGGCGCTCGCCGCTCAGCACGGTGCTGGAGCTGGAGGCGCTGCGCCTCGCGGTGGAGGGCAAGGCCGCCGGGTGGCAAACCCTGCGTCGGCTCAGTGCCGTCGACCAACGTCTTGACGCGGCGCAGCTCGACACGCTGCTGGAGAGGGCCCGGCGTCAGCAGAAGACGTTGGAGGAGTGGCGCGTCCGCGCGGCCGAGGCGGTCTTCCGCGCCGCGAGCGATCCGACGAGCGGGGAGTAAAGCAGGGCGGAGGATCGCGGAGGCTGCGCCTCGGGTAGGCGAGCGTGAAGCATACGAGGGGGCCGCCGATCTGCGAGGTCCGCAGTACCAGCCCAGCGACCTGCTCAGCTACCGCCTCAGCTCGTCGGACCGATGTCCGGGCAGGCCCCGACCCGCACGACCGCGAGTTGCCGCCACAACATGGTGTCGCCTACCGCGGCTGTCGGTGCGGATGCTGCGTACTGGCGCTTCCGGCCCTCCGGGTCCGGGCCGACCGACATAACGGGGACGAGCCTTGCGCTCCCGGCACGTCGGGGCACGCGCCTCCCGGCGTCGTCAATCGGGCGCGTGAGCGCTTCCACTGGGACCGGCAGTGCCCCCCTACCTGTTACCTGTCGACTGGCAACTGCTCGGCCTGCACGCCGGCGGCGAACTCGGCGAACGCGTCTTCCTCGAAGCCCCGGACCCGGACCCGAAATGGAGTGGCAGCCCTCGTCGACGCAGAGCGTCAGCGTCACCACCTGCTGTGATGCCCCTACTTGTGCTCGCTGGGAAGCAACCGCGCCCTGTTACGCCGAATGCCCACTCGGTTTGCGCTCGCGGGACCGGGGATACACGGTCGAGGCGTTGCGGTCAGCACAGGAGAAGGGGACCCAAATGGGCCATGGTGGAGATGTCATCGCGGAACTGACCACCGATCACCGCGAAGTCGAGCAACTGTTCGGAAAGATCGAAGCCCTCCCTCCGGGGGACGAGCAGCGGAAGAAGTACACCGACCAAGCCGTGATCGAGCTGGTGCGGCACTCCGTCGCCGAGGAGGCGTACCTCTACCCGGCTGTGCGCGACTTCCTGCCGGACGGTGACACGGTCGCCGACAAGGAGATCGAAGACCACGCCGAGGCCGAGCGCACGATGAAGGCACTTGAGGGTCTCGACGCCGGCGACCCGGAGTTCGACCGGCTCATCGGCCAGCTGATGACCGAGATCCGCTCGCACGTCAGCGACGAGGAAACCAACCTGTTCCCCCGCCTGCGCTCGGCAGCCTCCGAGGACGAGCTCATGAAGCTGGGCGACAAGGTCCGCCAAGCCAAGAAGACCGCCCCGACCCGGCCGCACCCGTCGGCTCCGGACACCCCGCCGGCCAACAAGCTGCTGGCCCCCGGTGCAGGCATGGTGGACCGGATCAGGGATGCCCTGACAGGGCGCGGCAAGGATTGACGTAGCTGGATGGTACGGGGCGCCAACCCGCCGGTCACTCTTCGCCGACGTGCCCGAGGCCGACACGGAGCGCGTTCTGGCCGGCTGAGCCCGTAGAGCGTTCGCCCCTTCACGGAGCCGCGTCGCCCTGCACAGGTGCGCCGACGAACCTGAACATGATTCCCCTGACGCCGAGTTGGAAGGCGGCAAGGTCCCCGCCCTCCTGGCGGCGAAGCGCTACACGGTGGAGCATTCGCCCGTGCTCTGACCGGCCGGATCGACGCCGGGGGGCGGAGGCCGAGCGGTATCGCCAAGTCCCCCGACGAACCCCGCACCGGGACGGCCTGCGGCGCATCGACGGCCCGGTGATGGTAGCCCACTCCTACGGCGGCGTACCCAGACCCGACGTCATAAGGGCGCCAGGTGACGCAGAGTCGGCTCAGCGCGTCACAGCCGTCTTGTGGTGGCGCGTCGAAGCCCTGGCCGGCTTGCATTGCCTATGAACGCCTGTCGCCGGCAACCCTCCGTCACGGAGGGCCGTCAGATCTTCTCGCGGGCGAAGGCGCGACCGACCCTGACACGCGCCCTGTGGTGTGGGCGGTTGTGTTCCTCATTCCAACCTGAGTGCCGACGACTGCTTGCGCCCCGGATATGTCATCTCACATGGCGGTAGTCGCTGCGTCAGTTCCGGTCTCCGCTGCGCGCGTTCGGTTGGGCGGTGTGCGCCGGCGCGTGGCGTCTGCGCTCGCCTCGCGGCCTCGGCATATCGGACAAACGGGTCACACTGGAGAATCTCTGGTGCCGACGCGGGTAGCGGGAGGTGAAAGCCACTCCGTTTGGGAGGCGCATCGCATGGCACCGACTGGGGATGTCCTGGAGGTGATCCTCAAAGATCACCAGCCGATGGACGATCCGCTGCGCCTCGTGTGCGGCGCGGAGGCCGAACGCCGGGCTGCGCTGCGCGACTTCGCGCACCTGCTGACCGACCACGGCGAGGCCGGGAGGGCCTTGGTACACGCCGTCACGCAGTTGACCTCCGTCCCGCCCCACCACACTGACGACGAGGAGCGCATCTTCGTCAACCACGCCTGGGAAAACGTCAGTCGGCACCGCCGGGAGGAACTCGGCGCCCCCCTCGCCCGGACGGAAGCCCGACGTGCTGGCGGCGCGCCGCAGCAGCGTCGCCGCCATGCACCCCCGCATGGTGCGCACCGCCGCCCCGCGTGAGACACCCGATGCGTACCCCTGACCGGCAGGACGATCCGGACCGCCGCGGGGGACAGACCTACGACAGGAGCCGCCATGGAATGGGATGTGGACACCTTCATCGCCCGGGTCACCGAACGCGCACGCTACGACAGACCGCAACAGGCAGCCAGAGCCGTACAAAACGTGTTGGAGGTCCTCGGCGCCCACCTCGTGGGCGCGGACCGCACGGACCTGGCCGCCCTGCTCCCCGACGGATGCGGTTCGCTGCTGACCGCGGCCGAGCCGGCCAGCGAACCACTGTCCCCGGCGTCGTTCGTCCGAGCCGTGGCCGACCGCAGCAACGAGGACGTCGCCGAGGCCAGGCGGGAGATCGACGCCGTACTGCCTACCCTCGCCGACGCCGCGGACCACGCACTGCTGCGTCGGCTGCTCATCCAGTTGCCACCGGGGCACGCAGGTCTATTCGGTTGCACGGACCCCGGATGACCGGCGGGGCACGCACTGGCGAGGCCTGGGCGCCGTCGGCGCACGCCCAGGGTCAGTCGCCGACGGCCTGGGCGATGTCCTGCGGGTCCAGGCCGGTGAGCTGAGCGATGCGCGGCGCGGGGATGCCGGCGGTGAGGGCGCGGTGGACCAGCGACTGCCAGTCCTGGGTGGTGTCCCGGAAACTGAGCAGCTCGGACTCCATGTCCGTCAGGGACGCGGGCGCGCACGCGTGCTCGACCCGCAGTGTCTCCTCCTCACTGAGGGGGACCGGCAGCCGCTCCGCCTCCTCGGGAATGAGCACCTCGGAGCCCGCCGGGACGATCCTGACGTGCTCGGAGGAAATGGCTGTCCCGTGGGCGTGGAGCCAGCCCAGGACCGCCGGACTCTCGGCGCACTCCAGATCGCCGACCGCCGACAGGGCGGCCCCCAGACGCGGATGACGCTCCGGGAGAAGGAACAACAAGGCATCGTCGGCCATGGCCGTCGCACCCCTTTCGAAGAAGCAGGCTGGGGACGTCATTGATATCCCCTCAGGAGGCGCTCTGCCCGCAGAGGCGATGCTCACTCGCCCGGATCACCCGTCCGGGTTCGCCTCCACCGGTCGAGGTGACCGGTTCCGTCGGCGGGTAGCAGTCCTGTCGCGCGGGCGTGCGCGGGCGGCAGGGTGTCCGGGCAGCCGCTTACGGATGTCGTCGAGTGTGTGTCCGTGACTTCCGACCCCGCCGACGTCATGTCGGCACAGACCGGTCCCCTCACGCAGCCGGGCACCGCGCCGCCCGGTGCCCATGGAGCACCGGCGGAGAACCCGCGTCAGCGGGCACCGCCGGCACTCCAGCGGGACGGAGCCCAGCGGGCCGACGCGGGCCGGCTGTACCTGCGTCGGCAGGCGCTGCCGCACTCGGTCATGGGGGCCGCACATCCGCCTCGGCCGGCACCTCGCCGTCCTCCGGGCCCGCGAGGTCCGCACCACTCCGGCTCAGGGCGACATCGTCGGTGGGCCGAGCCGACTCGCCCCGGATACCGCCGGGATGGGAGGCCGCGGCTTCAGGTCACCGAGGCGGTCGGCGTGCGGCCGGGTGGCCCCGCGGAGCAGGTGCCAGGCGAGGTGGGACGCCGAGCGGCGAATCCGGTTCGATGTCCCCGGCGCGGGCGCCCTCGCGCCGGGCTGCGCTCAGGACTGGACGATACGGCGTACGTTGTCGAGCGAGCCGCAGTCGGCCTTGAGCTGGCGCTCGCGCTCGTCCAGGAACGCCGCTCCCAGTTCCTCGCGCCGCTCCATCGCCACGTTCTCCCGCGCGCCGTTGAGGATGGTGCGCTCCTCCTCGTCGGCGTGGTGAGTGACGGCTTCCACCAGCGCCTCCAGTTTGGCGTCCCACTCCTCGGAGCCGACGTCCGCCACCTCCAAGAGGTCCAGGAGGGCCTGGTTGCCCTCCTCGTGCTCGTGCTCGCCGTGCTCTACTTCCTCGTCGTCGATGTTCTTGTACCGCTTCAGGGCGGGATAGACCTCGGACTCCTCGGCCAGCGCGTGGGCGACCAGCAGGTCCGCGAACTCCCGGAGCGCGGCCTCCCGGTCCGCCTCGACGCTGCGCATCAGGCGGAACAGGTCCTCCATGCGCCGGTGGTCCTGGAGGATGAGTTCGACGACGTCCTGGGTTTCGGCCATGGCTGTGGCACCACTTTCGTGAGAACGGTTGGGCTCCTGTCGCCTACCCTCGCCGACCGCGTTGATGACATCCAGGCGTCAGCGTGCTGGCGGCGGACGACGTGGTCGGCGGCCGGATGCGGACGGACCGCCTGGACGGCTTCACGGTGGTCCGCGGCTTCCATGTCGTCAACAACCCGGCCTGTCCGCAGCTGCGCCGCCGTCTGCCCGCGCGGTTCGTCGGCCCGCGCCCCTTCCTGCCGGGCGTCCTGGTGCACAGGGGTGATCAGCGCGTGCTGCCGGACGACCCGCGCCGTCATCCCGACGCGGTGGCCTCGCTGCCGGCCGGGCGGCTCGCCCGGCCGCGCGACCTACTGGCGCCGGCCGTGCTCGGTACCCGCGATGCGCTCGCCCCGGCCCGCACGCTCAAGCACGCTCCCGAGTGCACCGCCGGCACCGCGTTGACCGACGCGGGCTTCTCCGAGCCGTTCATCCGAGGCCTTCTTCCGGCCGTTCGGGGGTCTTCCTCTCAGGGGTCTTCCTGGAGGACTCGCTGGAGACGGTTCCGCACGCCTTGGCCGCCGCCTTTCCAGAGGGCACCGTACGGCACCCCAGTCCGCGCCGCGTGGCAGCGCCCTGATCGCCGCGTCATGCTGCTCAGCCTCTCGTGATCCCGCCAACCATTGGCGCCGGAGGATTCAGGGGGCTGTTCCGTACGCCCCGAGTCGGCCGCGGTCTCGGCTCGCCGCCTGTCACCGGGTCCGGCGGCAGTTGCAGGAAGGCCGCCCGGCCCGCGTCATCCATGCCGTTCCCGTCCGGTTTACCTTGCCCGGCCCTCGTCCCGTGCCTGGTGGAAGGCGTCCGACAGCGCCTCCGCGGCACCGGACAGGACACCCTTGGCCATACCGCGGGTGCCGGATCCCTTGAGCTGCTCGGGTAGTTCGGTGAGACCGGCCGGCTTCCGCGGCCCCGATTCCAGGTCCAGACGGTTGCATGCCTCAGCGAAGCGCAGGTAGGTATCGACGCTGGCGACCACGATACGGATGTCGATCTTGAGTATCTCGATACCGACGAGGGAGACCCGTACGAAAGCGTCGATCACCAACCCCCGGTCGAGGATGAGCTCCAGAACGTCGTACAGGCCACTGGACCCGCCACCGCCGCCAGCCCGCGCTGCCACGGTCATCACGACCAACCCCTCTTCATCAGTCCCGCGTGGCCCCGTCGACGCCGCGCCGGGCAGCGGCGAGGGCTGCCTGTTCGTGTGACCCGGTGCGCTGGGGTCAAACGCGCGTGCGAGCCGATCGGCCGATGCCTCGTGCGGTGCCCCGCGTGGGCGCTACCGGCCGGTCGAGGGCTGACGAGCGGCGTTCCGGCGGGGTTGTCCCTGGCCCGGTTCCGGCGCGGTCCTGCGGGGCGACGCGCTGCCGCGAGGAGGGGGAGGGGCCGGCCGGTGGACGCGCGGGCCGCGCCGTTCTACTCCTTGGGAGGCTTGACGGCGACGTCCAGGTAGAAGGCGTCGATGCTGCGGACGGCCGCCTCGAACTCTTCGAGGTTGACGGGCTTGGTGACGTACGCGTTGGCGTGGTGGTGGTAGGCACCGGTGACGTCATCGGGGGCGGCGGACGTGGTCAGCACGACGACCGGAATGGTGCGCAGGTCGGCGTCCTCCTTCACCACGGCGAGGAACTCGCGCCCGTTCATACGCGGCATGTTCAGGTCGAGCACGATGAGGTCGGGACGCGCGTTGCCCGGGTCACGCAGATAGTCGAGTGCCTCGACACCGTCGGAGACCTGGGTGAGGTTACGAGTACCGCGCTCGGTGAGGGCGTCCTGGATGAGCATCGCGTCGGCGAGGTCGTCCTCGACCAGCAGCACGTCGTAGGGGCGGGTTGCGGCGGCAGCCATGATTCAGGTGCTCCGGTGTCAGGGGCGATGGGTCGGATGGATTGTTTCGCTGGTGATCAGACCGGGCCAGCGGCGCCGTGCTCCCTGCCGGCTCATGCTGACGGCCTGACCGATCTCGGGGTACCCGGCTCCGCTCTCGGCGGCGGCGTGCGCGGCCTGGTCCTCCAGATGTCGAACGGCCTGCTTGACGTCGGTGAGAACCCGCAGGCGCAGCAGAGCATATCTGCGGGTCTCTTGAATCTGATCAGCGGGCTGCACCGGCGGGCGGACGGATTCCGGGGTGAGGCGCCGACTGACTTCGTCCACCAGCCGGGCCACCAGAGCGGCCGTATCCTCGCTGGGCGGGCGGGGAGCGGGAGACGGATCAAGCATGGCCTCACTCTACTGCCCCGCCACAGAGGTGGACAACATGTGTTGTCGAAGCGCGGGTACAGTGTCCCTGCCGTGCACCTCAGTGCGGCAAGGGCGGCCGACCAGGGGAGAGAAGCCAAAACGATGACAAGCGAGCAGGCGCAGGCTCCGGGCGTGTTGGGCGGCTGGACGACCCGCCGCTGGTTGCGCGTCGGGGTGACCGGCGTGCTCGTCGTGCTGGCGGTGCTGGGGTCCCTGGGCGGCTGGGCCATGTGGCGGACCTCCGAGCTCACCGCTTCGTTGGTCGACCGGCGCTCCCCGGCCCTGATCGAGTCGATCCGGATAGAAGAGGCTCTGATCAATCAGGAGACCGGCATCCGGGGCTACGGCATGTCCGGTCGGCGGGACTTCCTGCAACCGTACGCGCAGGGCGTGGCCGACGAGAAGACGGCACTCAGGAGAGTGCGGCTCCTCCTCGACGGCGACAGCCGAGCACTTGCCGATCTGGCCGAGGTGGAGAAGAACGCCGATGCCTGGCAGAAGCTCATAGCCCGGCCCATCGCGACGGCTCCCCCCGCCGAGGCCGCGAGGATCGCCGGGGAGCGGGCTGACGCGGGCAAGGCGGACTTCGACTCACTGCGGCGTGCGCTTGCACGCCAGCAGGCCCACCTCCAGGACGAACGGGCGACGGCCACGCGTGAGCTGAAGCAGGCGGTGAGCTTGCGGAACTGGATGTTCTCGGTCATCGCCCTGGTCATCGCCGTGGTGGCGGTGCTCGTCTTCGAGGGCCTGCGCCGCGGTGTCACCCGCCCGCTCAGCCGGCTCGGTGCTGCTGCCCGCGACGTCGCCCAGGGCCGTTTCGACCGCTCGATCACCGGCAGCGGACCCGCCGACCTGCGGCGACTGGCCACCGACGTGGACTCCATGCGCGTGCGGCTGGTGGAGGAGCTGCGCTTCAGCGAAGGGACCCGCAAGGCCCTGGACGAGCAGGCCGAGGACCTGAGGCGGTCGAACGCGGAGTTGGAGCAGTTCGCCTACGTCGCCTCGCACGACCTCCAGGAGCCGCTGCGCAAGGTCTCCAGCTTCACCCAGCTGCTGCAACGTCGCTACGGCGGCCAGCTGGACGCGAAGGCGGACCAGTACATCGCCTTCGCCGTGGACGGCGCCAACCGGATGCAGAACCTCATCAACGACCTGCTGGCCTTCTCCCGAGTCGGCCGTGTCCACAACGAGCACCGCACCGTGGACCTGGAGGAAGTACTGGGCAGAACGCTGGACGACCTGAGTGTGAGGGTGGAGGAGACCGGTGCGGAGATCACCCACGACACCCTGCCCGTCGTCGTCGGGGACCTGACCCAGCTGGGCATGCTGTGGCAGAACCTGCTGTCCAACGCGCTCAAGTTCCACAGCCCCGACCGGCCGCCGCGCATCCACATCGGTGCCGAGCGCAAGCAGGACGTGTGGGAGTTCACGGTCACCGACAACGGCATCGGCATCGCGCCGGAGTTCCAGGAGAAGGTGTTCATCCTCTTCCAGCGGCTGCACACCAAAGACGCCTATCCGGGCACCGGCATCGGCCTCGCGATGTGCAAGAAGGTCGTGGAGTTCCACGGCGGTACGATCAGGATCGATCCGGACCACAGCCTGGGAACCCGCGTCGTCCTGACCCTCCCCGCCCTCGACGCCGCGACGGCGGCCCCGGACAGAGAGACGCAGTCGTGACCGCTCCAGCCGCAGGCCGCGCCGAGCAGTACGCGATGCTGCTGGTGGAGGACGACGACGGAGACGCCCTCCTGGTCGAGGAACTCCTGTACGACACCGACCTGCCGCACACCCTGACGCGGTGCCGTTCGGCGGCCGAGGCGCGCACGGCACTGGAGGCGGCTCCCGTCGACTGCGTCCTGCTCGATCTGCACCTGCCCGACGCGAGCGGCGTGGGGACGGTCCAGGCGATCCAGGCCGACACACAGGCCGCCATCATCGTGCTCACCGGGCTGGAGGAGCCCCGCGCCGGCGTCGACGCCCTTGCCGCCGGCGCCCAGGACTACCTCATCAAGGGCAAGGTCGAGCCCGAACTGATGCAGCGGGCCGTCCGCTACGCCGTCCAGCGCAAGCAGGCCGAGCGCGCCAACGCCGCCTTGCAGATCGGCCGTCTGCGGGCGGAGGAGAACGCGCGCCTTGAACGTGGGCTGCTCCCCGAACCCATCCTGTCCTCCGCCAGCGTCACCGCCTCCAGCCGCTACTACCCCGGCCGGGCGCAGGCCCTGCTGGGCGGCGACTTCCTCGATGTCGTCCAGACCGGGGACGGCAAGGTCCACGCCGTCATCGGAGACGTCAGCGGCCATGGCCCCGACGCGGCCGCGCTGGGCGTCTGCCTCCGCATCGCCTGGCGGTCCCTCACCCTCGGTGGCCACCGCGATCAGGAACTACTCCACCTCCTCGAACAGATTCACATCGCCGAACGCGCGGGCAACGACTTGTTCACCACCTGCACCCTGATCACCCTGGACCCGGCGGCCGCCACTCTCACCCTGCACCTGGCCGGCCATCACGAGCCCCTCATCACCACGCCGGACGGCACACAGCAGGTCAGCGCCGCCCACGGCATCGCGCTGGGTATCGCTCCCGGACTCGGCGACTGGCCCGCCACCACGGTGGCGCTGCCCGCCGAAGGCGCGCTCATCGCCTACACCGACGGTCTCATCGAGGGCTTCGCGGAGGGCACGGGCGCCCGGCTCGGCGTGGACGGTCTGCTGCGCATCATCGGCAAGCTGCACACATCCGATCCCGGCGCCCATCTCGACGAGATCATCGCCCGCACCCGCGCGCTCAACGCGGATCGCCATACCGACGACCTCGCCGTCCTGCGCCTTGACTGGAAGAAAGGGGCGACACCCCGCCGTACCGGCAGCGCTTGACGGACCGTGCCACGGCCGCGCACCGGCTCATGCCCGGCCGTCCCTGCGCGGCGGTACCCGCCCGGCGCACACCCCTGCCCCTTCGGCGACCGAGCGTCGGGTGGGGCCCGGTGGATCGGGTGCGCCGCGTGAATATCTGAGGGGGCGTCGGATGATGACCGGGATGTCCGCGACCGCGCCGGCGGAGGTGGACGAGTCGTTGTCGCTGCCGCGGTTGCGGCTTACCCGGCACGCAACCTGGCGCACCATCACCGCACGGTGGTCAGGGGAGGGGCCGCCCCGGATGCCGTCCCCGGACTCGATGCATTCCACTCCGGGCGCGGGGTACCCGTCGTCGGGTACGACGTACAAGCAGTGCGGGAGGTATCTCATGAGCAAGCTCGGGGACATCGCGAACAAGGCCAAGGAGATGGCCGAGCGCCACCCGGACCAGGCCGACAAGGGCGTCGAGAGCGCCGAGCGGCTGGTCGACGAGCGCACGGGCGACAAGTACGACGCCCAGACCGACCGGGCCGCGGAAGCGGTGCGGCGTTCCTACGGCGGTCACGGCACGGACGAGCACTGACGCCGTACCACCGGCAGACGGGCCCCGTGGCGGCACCCACGCCCCGCGGGGCCCGGTCGTATCCCGCCCTCGTGCCACGGACGCCGTCCGGCCCGCGGCCGCCGCTTTCGTGAAGCCGGAAGCCCGCGAGGCGTGGTGGCCCCACCTCGGGGCACCCTTGGGCCATGGAGGAGAGCCCCAGCACACGTCCACCGACCCGCGCCTTCGTGCTGGGCGGCGGCGGCGCGCTCGGCGCGTACGAGGTCGGCATGCTCAAGGCCCTCTTCGCCTCGGGCGTGCGCCCCGACCTCGTCGTCGGCACCTCCGTGGGGGCGATCAACGGCGCTGTCGTCGCCGCAGACCCGTCGAGTTCGTCCGTGGCCCGGCTCGCCGATCTGTGGACCGGTCTCGGGCGTTCCGGTGTGTTCTCCGGATCGCTGCTGGGCCGGCTGGGCACCGCCGCGCGCAGCGGCACGCACCTCTACCACGCCACACCCTTGAGCGAGTTGCTCACCTCCCACGTGCCGGTCACTCACATCGAGGACCTGGCCCTGGCGTTCCAGTGCGTCGCCGCGAGCATCGAGCGGGCCGCCGAGCACTGGTTCGCCGACGGACCGCTGGTCGAGGCCGTGCTCGCGTCCTGCGCGGTGCCCGGCCTGCTGCCGCCCGTCCGGGTGGGCGGGGAGCACTACGTCGACGGGGGCCTGGTCAACAGCATTCCCGTCGGCCGCGCGGTGGCTCTCGGGGCGACCGAGGTGTACGTCCTCCAGGTGGGCCGGGTGGAGCGGGCACTCTCGCCGCCACGGGCCCCCTGGCAGGTCGCTCTGGTGGCCTTCGAGATCGCCCGCAGGCACCGGTTCGCCCGTGACATGGCGGACCTCCCGGCGGGAGTCACGGTCCACGTGCTGCCCTCGGGGTCGAGCCACGAGGAGGGCACGGCGACCCTGCGGCAGTTGCGTCACCGCAGCTTCGGACGGACGGCCGAACGCATCGAACGCGCCTACGCGGCTTCCTCCCGCTACCTCGACGCCTCCCTCGGATAGAGCCACTCCGCCGGTTCTCGTCGGGGAGCAGGAGCCGTTACGGAGCCGACCGATTTCACAGAAAGGGCCCTGACCATGACCGGTGCGAGTGCCCTGCACAGGCGCCCGGCGAGGCTCGCCGGTGCGGCGGTCACCGGCCTGCGCCGTGCGACCACCATCACACTGCTGCTGGCGCTCGTGCCCGTGGCGGCGGGGCTCCTCGTCGCAGCGGCCCTGCTCCGCGCCCCGCTCGCGCCCGTCATGCGCGAGCCGTGGCGGCCCGTGCGGATCATCGGTTTCGCTCTGCTCTACCTGCTGGCGGAGCTGGGCGGACTGCTGGCCGCCGCTGTTCTGTGGGCCCGCCGACTTCCCGACCGAAGGCACCGGGAGGAGCGTCGCGCGGCGGACGCCTTCGCCGTACTGGAGCGACTGCTACGGCTGCTACGGCGGGCCGCCGAAGCGGTCTTCCGGCTCAGACTGGAGGTGACGCCCGCGCTCGCCGCCACGTCCCGTCCCGTAGCGGCGCCGGTGCTGGTCTTCGTACGGCACGCCGGTGTCGGCGACTCCTTCCTGCTGATGCAGACATTGCTCGGCCAGGCTGGTCTGCGCCCGCACCTCGTTCTGAAGCGGACCTTGCGCGCCGACCCCGCCCTCGACGTGTTGATCGGGCAGGTGCCCCACTGCTTTCTCCCGTCCCTCGACGGCCGGGACGAGGAAGCGATCGGGGAACTGGCGGCGGGACTGCGGCCCGGTGACGCGCTCGTCATCTTTCCGGAGGGCGGCAACTTCACGCCGCGCCGACGGCGGCGCGCGATCGCCTCGCTGCGCCGCCGCGGATTGCCGCGCCGGGCGCGCCGTGCGGAACGGATGCAGCATGTCCTGCCACCCAGGGATGCCGGCGCCCTCGCCGCGATCGCCGCCGCGCCCACGACGGACATCGTCTTCGTCGCCCACACCGGCCTGGACGTCCTCCACTCGGCGCGCACCGCGTGGACCCGGCTGCCCCTGCGCGACGCCGTGCGCGCGCATTGGTGGCGCGTACCCGCAGACAGCGTGCCGCGGGGCGAGGACGCCCGCAGTGAATGGCTGCTCGCCCAGTGGGACCGCGTCGACCGCTGGGTGGCCGACCATGCCACTCCGGGCGCCACGCACGCGTAAGGGGGGCGGCCACCGCGTCTGCCGCCCGAGGTGGCGTCCACGGGAAGGACGGGTGGAACCCGGCTTCCGCGGGGCGCGCCCACGCCCGGGTGAGCCTCCGTCGGAGTCACCCGAACGACCTGGCCGGGCGCGTGACGAGGTGCAGGAGTTGCTCCGTGGGCCCGCGCCTGAACAGCCGGGTCCACGCCGTGGCCAGCAGCATGGTGGCCGCGATGAAGAGGGCCAGCACCGCCAGGGCGGACATGCCGTCGCCGTCGACGGCGGGTAGGTACCAGACGTCGTCGAAGAACCACAGCGCCAGGATGTGCAGGACGTACGAGGTCAGGGCCATCATGCCCACCGCGGCGACGGGGCCGGTCAGACGCGCGAGCCGGGGTGTCCGCTCGGCGACGGTCAGGCAGGCGGCGACCACGACCACGGCGACTCCGGTGGTGCCGACGATGGAGAACGTCGTCTCGCTGTGCGGGACGGCCACCAGCAACCAGGCGGGCGGGGGCCGGCCCGCCGGTTCGCCCGCGGTGTCGGACCACCACCACGGGGACGACGCCGGACTGTGCGTGGCGGACGCGATGGCGGACAGGGCGTGCGGGACAAGGTGCAGAGCCAGCCAGGAGCCGCCGTAGCCCAGCAGCGCGAGTGCCCCACCGGTCAGCGCGAGCAGCGATCTCGCGTGCGCCCGGCCCAGGTCCAGCCGGGCCACCGCCATTCCGGCGAGCAGGAACGGTATCCAGGTGAGCACCGGGTAGTCCCCGGTGAACAACAGCTCCATGGTGCCGTCCGTGCCGGTCACGAGGGCCAGGGGGTCGTGGGCCGCGATGACGTCCGCCCAGCCGCCGTCCGAGACGACCGCCCGGACCCCGTACAGGGCCTGGGGGAGGACCAGGGCGCCCGCGGCGGCGATGAGGGCCAGCGTCCCGGCCCGCAGCCGGTACAGGGGGAGCACGGCGAGGAAGAGAACCCCGTAGTAGCTGAGGATCACGTCGACCTCGGTGCCCAGGGCGCTCAACGCGTACCCGAGGACCAGCAGTACGCCGGCGCGGATCACGACCGTGGCCACGGCCTGCCTGCCCGCCCGGCCGGTACGGGGCTGCGGGCGGCCGGTGATGATGATCAGGGAGAACCCGGCCAGCAGGGCGAAGAGGGCGGAGGAGCGGCCACTCGCCGTCTCCAGCAGGAATCCCACCGGGCCGCCCACCGCCGGGTCGGGACCGACATGGACCGAGAACATGCCGAAGACCGCGAGCCCGCGGGCCAGGTCGATCCCGATGAGCCGCCCCGGCGGCACTCTCCCGGCCCTGGCGGGAGCCGGGGCGGGGGGACGGGCTCGTACGGGCGGCGATGGCATACGCGCCGACGGGGCCGGGAGTACTTCGGGGGCCGGTGTCGCGCTGTGCGCCGGTGCTTTGCGGGCCATGTACCGATGGGTTCACCGCGACGCCGCCCGAACCACTCCGGCAGCCGTCCCGATCCCCTCCGCCACACGTCCGCCACCCCCTCCGCCACACGTCCGCGACCCCCTCCGCCGACCGGACGGCCGCCGGCCCGCCGACCGGCTGAGTCGGTGCCCCCCGATCGGCGGGTACCGCATGCCGGTCGGCCCCGCCGGGCTCCCGCGGGGGTAGGCATCGCACGGAGGCACGCGACGAGCGGAGCGCACGTGGTCCGGGTAATGGTGATCGACGACGAAGCCCTGATCCGTACGGGTTTCACGCACATTCTCAACGCGGCCGACGACATCGAGGTCGTCGGCGCGGTGCCCGGCGGCCGGGGCGTCGACGCGGTGCGGGAACTGCGCCCCGATGTCGTCCTGCTCGACATCCGGATGCCGGACGTCGACGGGCTGTCCGTGCTGGCCGGCCTGCGCCGCATGCCCGAACCCCCGGTGGTCGCGATCCTCACCACGTTCGACGCGGACGACTACGTGACGACGGCACTGCGCTCGGGCGCCGCCGGCTTCCTGCTCAAGGACACCGATCCCGAGGAGCTTCCCCACCTGGTGCGCACGCTGGCGCAGGGCGGGACCGTGCTGTCGTCCAAGGTCATGCGCAGGGTGGTGGACGGCTACCTCGACCACGGCGTGCGCGAGCCCACCGCGGTGCGCCTCACCGACCGGCTCACCGGGCGTGAACGCGCGATCCTCGCCCTCATGGCCGAGGGACTGGCCAACACCGACATCGGCGAGCGGCTGCACCTGAGCACCGGAACCGTGAAAGGCCACGTCACCAACCTGCTCGGCAAGCTGCGGGTCAGCAGCCGGGTCCAGGCCGTACTGATCGCCGAGCGCGCCGGTCTGCTCGCGCGGGACGGGGACGAGGGCGTACGTTGACCCCCCGACGGCCTTCGGACCGGCAGCTCGACGTGGTCCTCGTCGGGCTCGCGCTGGTCGACGCGTCGGCCCATGTCGCCATCGCGGACCAGCCGGCCGCCGCCTGCGCGCTCCTCGGCGCGCTCTCGCTCGGCGCGCGCCGCCGGCTGCCCCTGGCGACCTTCGTCCTCACGCTCCCCACCGCCCTGATCACGGACGCGGTCCTCGCGCCGATGGCCGCGCTGTACACGCTCGCCTCGCTCAATCGCCACCGCGTCCTGCTGGCGGCCTGCGCCCTCACCTATGCCGTCATCGACTACCTGCCCTGGCCGTGGTCGTCCCTCGACGCCACGGAGCTGTCCCAGACGAACAACCTCTTCCACCTCAGCTACACGGTGGCCACCGCTGCCGCCCCGGTCTTCCTGGGCCAACTCGTCCAGGCCCGGCGCGAACTCTCCCTGCGCCTCGCCGACATCTGCGCGGCTCGCGAGCAGGAACGGCTGCTGACCGCCCGGAGCGTCCTCGCCGAGGAACGCGCCCAGCTCGCCCGCGAGATGCACGACGTGGTCTCCCACCAGGTCAGTCTGATCGCCGTACAGGCCGGAGCACTCCAGGTGGGCAGCGGGGACTCCGAGACGAGGCGGGCCGCGGCCACGATCCGCCGCCTGAGTGTGCAGACCCTGGACGAGTTGCGGCACATGGTCGGCGTCCTGCGCGACTCCGGCAGCGAACCGAGCGAACTGACACCGCAGCCCTCCCTCGCCGACCTGGAGCGGCTGATCGACGCCAGCGGCATCGAGACGAAACTGGAGACCGATCTGCCCGACGACCTGCCGCCCAGGCTGCAGCGCGCCGTCTACCGCACCGTGCAGGAGGCGCTGACCAACGCGCGCAAGCACGCCCCCGGCGCCACGGCGACCGTCCGCATCGTCCACCGCGGGGACCGGGTCCGCACCACCGTCACCAACACCGCCCCGCTCCGGCGGGCGCTGGCGCTGCCGAGCGCCCAGCACGGTCTGGTCGGCCTGGCACAGCGGGCCGAACTCCTCGGCGGCAGCCTGACCTCCGGGCCCACCGCGGACGGCGGTTACGAACTCCGCATGGAACTGCCCGTCGCGCGCAACCGCTGAAGACCCGGCCGGCGGACACCGCGTCCCGCACGCTGCCGGCCGGTGTGCAATCGGAAACGGTCTGCCGCGGTGCCGGGCCAGCGGCTCAGCTGAACGTGCGTCGGTAGGTCTGCGGACTGACGCCAGTGGTGCGTTTGAAGCGGTCGCGGAAGGCGGTGGGTGAGCCGAAGCCCACCTGACCCCCGATGTGTTCGACGGAGTGCTTCGTCGTTTCGAGGAGGTGCTGTGCCTGGCGGATGCGGGCTCGGTGGAGCCACTGGAGCGGGGTGGTGCCGATCTGGTCGTTGAAATGCCGGATCAGTGTCCGGGTGCTGGTGCCCGCCCGCTCGGCGATGTCGGCAAGAGTCAGATCGCGGGCCAGATTCTCCCGCAACCAGCCGAGCAGCGCCTCCAGTTCGGAGCCGTGCGGCGTGGGCGCGTGGTCGTAGGCGATGAACTGCGCCTGCCCGCCCTCCCGTTCGAGCGGCATCACCGACAGTCGGGCGGCGTCGGCGGCTACGGCCGAGCCGTAGTCACGGCGGATCATGTGCAGGCACAGGTCCATGCCCGCGGCCGCGCCGGCCGAGGTCAGGAACTGGCCGTTGTCGACGTAGAGGACCTCCGGGTCGACGTCGACGGCCGGGTACATGGCGGCCAGCAGCTCGGCCGCACACCAGTGGGTCGTGGCGCGCAGCCCGTCGAGGAGCCCGGTGGCGGCCAGCGGGAAGGTGCCCGCGCAGATGGAGGCGATCCGGGTGCCGACGGCGGCGGCCGAGCGCAGCGCGTCACGTACGGCGGGGGAGAGCGGAGCGGTGGGATCGGTGACACCGGGCACGAAGATCGTTTCCGCGTCCCGCAGGCCCTCCAGGCCCCAGGGAGCACGTACGACGAAGGCTCCGGCGTCGATCTCGGGGTCCTCGGCGCACACGCGGACCTGGTAACCGGGGCCGCCGTCGGGCAGGCGGGTCCGGGAGAAGACCTCGATCGGGGTGGACAGGTCGAACGGGATCACCTGGTCCAACGCGAGAACGGCGACGGTGTGCATGGCCAGAACGTACCTCCCCCCGGCGAGACGAGTCCGGGCCGGTGCCCGGACCGCCTCATGTCACCGCGGTTCCGGGCCCCATGGAAGGCGCTGGCATTTTCCCGTTGAAACATGTCACTAGTGCCACTGGGCGATCACCGTGGCAGCCGGTTGACTTCGGAGCGTCCGAGGGAACCGGCCCCGAAGGAACATCCGTGCACGTCCGGGTCGTCCAGTTCGATGGCTTCCCCCGCCCGGTGCCCTTCACGGGCCAGCCGCTCGCCAACCCCTTGTCCAGTCAGGAAGAAGAACATCAGCATGTGCGTCAAAGGCGCCCGCAGCCTGCACGAGGCCGTAGCCGACCCGCGTCCCCACCAAGGCATCCCCTCCAGGGCCGACCGCCTTCCGTTCTCGCAAGCCATCGGCGAGCGCCGGCCCGGCCGGGAGTACCAGGCGTGACCAAGTTCCTCCTGTCACTGCACGTCCTGGCCGCCATCGTCACCATCGGCCCGGTCACCGTCGCCGCGAGCATGTTCCCCGCGGCGCTGCGCCGCGCTCTGGGCGACTCCGGCGACGGCGACGCCCGGACGACCCTGCGGACACTGCACCGCATCTGCCGGGTCTACGCCGGCATCGGCATCGCGGTCCCGCTTTTCGGCTTCGCCACGGCCGGCGGCCTCGGCGTGCTCGGCAGCCCATGGCTGATCACCTCGATCCTGCTGACCGCGGTGGCCGCCGGTGTCCTGGTCCTGCTCATCCTGCCCGCTCAGGACCGCGCCCTGACCGAGACGGCGAGTCCCGCCGCGCCACGGCCGGCGCGCACCCCCCTGGCAGCGGGCCGACTCGCCATGTTCACCGGCATCTTCAACGTGCTGTGGGTCACCGTCACCGTACTGATGATCGCTCGTCCCGGCTCCACCACGGGAGTGTGACCGTGCGCCTGTGCCCTCCGCGCCACCTGCGCATCGCGGCTCACACCGAACTGGTCTCCCTGAACGCCCTGTTGGCCAACCTGTTCACCGTCCACCTCAAGGCCCTCTCCACGCTGTTGGGCCCCACCCACGGCTGTGCCTACCTGTTCGTCGTACTCGCGACCTGGCGACTGGAGGGAGCGCCGACCGCCGCCAAGTTCCTTGCCCTCGTACCGGGAGCCGGGGGGCTGCTCGCACTGCGGCGGGCCGACAGCGCCGATCAGGGCCGGGCCCAGTCGAAGGAGGTCATTCCCTCATGATGTACGTATCGCCGATCATCGTCGGCGTCGCCTACTGCCTGCTGATGTCCTTGATCAAGGAACCCCACCGGCGTCGCTTCAACGCGATCATGCTGGCCGGTGCCGGAGCCGCCTATCTGAGCGGAGGCGGGGTCGGCCCGTGGGAGCTGCCGTTCACCGCGCTCATGGCCTATATCGCCTACCGAGGCCTGGAGTCCTGGACCTTCATCGGCATCGGTTGGCTGCTGCACACCGCCTGGGACGTGGTCCACCTGCTCAAGGGCCGCCCCATCCTGCCCTTCGCCCACACCTCGTCCATGGGCTGCGCCATCTGCGACCCCGTCATCGCCCTGTGGTGCTTCCGCGGCGGACCTTCGCTGATCGAGCTCCTGCGCCGCTGGCCGGGGCCCGGCCGGAGCGCGGATCACGATCACGCCTCCGTCCCTTCCTGACCGACCGTTCCCGCGCCCGGCCGCATGCGGCCGGGCGCGGGAGGCCCCACCAGTGCCGGTATCACCCGGCACTCAGCCGGAGCGCCCCTGGAGATGGTCACGGGTGACCTTGGTGATCTCGTGCCAGAACGGGACCGCGGTCAGATAGAGACCCAGCGCGCTGAGGATGCCCAGGGAGACGTCCACGCTGATGCGCCCCTGCCTGGCCCAGTACACGTCCTTGAGGTCGAGGAGCAGGGCGAACTCGTCGGCGATCAACGCTGAACCCGCACCGTACAGGGCACCGATTCCGGGGCGGCCGGCAAAGGTCTCGTCGCCGCGGACCGCCACCAGTCCGACACCCGCGAGCGTGACGATGCCGAAGTTGTAGTGGTGCAGATGTGTCTTGCCGCTGGAGATGTTGCCCCAAGGCAGCCAGCCGCCCCGGATGCCGTGCGTGATCAGCCGTGCCGCGCCGAAGGTGCAGCCGAAGCCGAGCCAGGCGGCCATGAGCGAACGCTGGGCGGGCGCGGTGTGATCATTCAGTGTTCGGCGCCAGCGTTCCCGCAGAGGAGGGCGCCGGGAACCGTGTGAGGACCAGGACGCCGGGCTTGGGGGCATTCTCACTCCTGATCGTGGCCTGAGTGACCGGGAAGCCGCGCTCGTGTCGCTGCCGGACACCGGTCAGGCCTACCACCAGGAGGACGGACTGATGCCCATGTGTCAACCGTTCGGCGGCGGCAAGCGGCCCTGGCCGGTGTTCCCGAGAGCGGATGTCCGGGCGATGCTCCGGCTCTCGGCGGCTCTTGGCCCTGCGCCGTCGACCTGGTAGGCATGACCTTGTGCGATTCGAGAGCGTTCCCATGCCGGCGTCGGTCGAGGCCAGGCCCCGTGACGCGCGCGGCTACCCCGTGCCGGCGATCACGCCCTGGGAGGCGGACGAGCCCCAGTTCGCACTGACCGACTACGACCGCAGCGCCGCCTGCGCCCGCGAGCGCCGGTGCTCGGTCTGCGACCGGGCCATGCCGCAGGGCCCGGTGTGGCGGGTGGTGGGCGCCGCGGAGAGCGCGGCGATCGGCGAGGCGCTGGCCGCCGGGCGGCCGTACCGCAATCTCGCGCCGACCCTCGAAGGACCGGGACATCGCGCGTGCATGCTGTACGCCTCGATGGTCTGTCCCTACCTGGCCCGCCCCAACGCCCGGCGCGGCATGTCGGCGGCCGAGCCGGACGACATGACCGCCCATGTGGTGCGGGGAGCCGTGCGGGGCGGCATGGGCGCGGTGGTCGGGTTCGCGGAGTACGAGTACGCCGTCACCGCCAGCCGGGTGCTGTTCCGCTTCCTCGACGTCGTCGAGTTCCTGCCGCACGACACCGCCGACGAGCACTTGGACGAACTGCGGGCCGAGCTGGCCCGGACCGCGCGCTGACCCGCCACGCGCCCCGGACCTGCCCGGCCCTCTCGTCGTCCGCTGTCAGGGGCGGTACGCCGCCAGGCCGGTGGTCGAAGTGGCCTTGGCCGGGCGGCCGGTGCCGTCGGCCCGCAGGGTCACCGTGCCCGACGGGGTGCGCACCGCGAGGGTCTTGCCGTCGGGGGACCAGGCCGGCTCGGTGTAGTCGGTCGTGGCATGCGGGGTGAGGTCCTTGACGTGGCTGCCGTGCGCCAGGTCGTCGACGAGGACGTGGTCGTGACCGGCGACCGAGCGTACGAAGACGATCTCCTCTTCGTTCTTCGGGGACAGCGCCGGCTCGGAGCCCTTGGCGAGCTTGGTGCCCTGCTGGCGCAGATAGTCGTCACGGATGTAGACGGAACCGGTGTGGTCGTTGGCGTACACCGAAGTGCCGTAGTGGCCGGCGGCGTTCGGCCACACGTTGCCGGTCTGCGGCAGCTGCCCGCCCGGGCCGGGGTCGCCGAAGAGGGACAGCGTCTTGGGCGTGCCGTGGACGGCCTTGGCGGAGACGTACTTCAGCCGGGACACACCGCCCGAGCGCGCCGCGAAGATGAGGTTGTCCTTGGCAGGGATGTTGTACCGGGAGTCCTTCGCGGTCACCTGCCAGGTCGGGTGGGACCAGTTCTGATTGCCGGGGTTCTTGGCGACGACGACGCGCCCGCTGCCGTCGGGATGGGCGATGTCCAGGTTGCCCGAGCCGTCGACGAAGGCGGCCTTGGCTCCGTCCGGCGACCAGGCGAGGTCCCGGACCGGCACCCCGAAGTTCACCTTGCGACCGCCGATCAGCACGTACTTGGTGCCGTTGCTGACGGTCAGGGTGCCGTGCGAGGCACCGGTGGCGGCCGAGGCGGTTCCGACGGCGCCCAGGAGCGCGGTGCCGGTGACGGTCGCGGCCACGGCGATGGCGGCAGCGACGGTGCGCGTACGCGTGGTCATGAGTACATTCCCCCCAGGAACGTGGAAAGGTCGAGCGGCGCGGTACAGCGGCGCCGGCCCCGAGCCTGTCAGGCACCGGTCCTCGAATCGTCCGTTCGGTGTCACAGGCAGGTAACACGACGGTCCGGTGCACCCGACGTGGCGGCCGGGTGCACCGGCGCCGCGGTCACGCTTCGACGGCGGACCGCGGCGGCCGGAAGCAGGCGATGACGTCCTTGCCGCGAGGGCAGCGGTGGACCTTCCATTCATGCGCGAGGGCGTCGACCAGGAACAGGCCGCGCCCTCCGGGAGAGTCGGCGTCGGGACGCCGTTGCTCGGGGAGCCTGGAATCGGCGTCGTGCACGGTCACATGGAGGCAGCCCTCGTCCCAGGTGAGGATCAGCTGCGCCGTGCTGTGGGCGTGGAGGTGGGCGTTGGTGACGAGTTCGGAGACGGTCAGCAGTACCGAGTCCACCAGCTCCGGCTGCGTCCGGGTCCAGCCGAGCGTCTCCAGATGCGTCCGTGTCCAGTCCCTGGCCGCCTTCACCCCGCTGCTCACGGGCAGTGTCCGTGCCCACCCCACAGCCTTCAACGAGGACCCGTCTTCCACTTTCTCCTCCTTCGGCGAGCGGCCGTACGCCTTCCGAGTGCCCGCGTTCGGCCAATTCAGCTCCGGTCGCCGCGGGGAACGTGCCCGCCGCCGAATCCCTACCGCTGGGGAACGGAAGAGGCCCCGGACCGGGCGGATGCCCGGTGGCGCGGGCGGCGTTGAGCGCGTCGCGGAACGTCCGGCCGACGGTGGTCGTTGCCGGTCCTGATGCCCGCCGTCACGCGCCCGGACGGTACGTCGATCGCCGCGTCGTTCAGGCCGTCGGCGGGCGCCGGAGTCCGGGCCGAGGCGACCGCCCAGGCGCCCGGGCCGTCGTGCTCCCGTGCCCGCAGGCCGTGGCGAACCCGCCGTCGTGCCGGAAGAGGGCCCCGAGAGGGGCCCCGCCGTTGCCGGCCGACACCAGGAAACCGCCGTACACGGCCCCGTTGCGTGTGATGCGCCGAGCGCGTCCTGGTCGTCGGCTTCTCGCTCCGGTCGGGCGCGGGCGGCCTGTCGCACCGGCACTCCCGCGCACCGGTGTTATGGGTCGGCCGGGGACAGTGCTGGGCCCTTGAGTATTGCCCGTGACTTCACGTCAGTGCAATGTTACATACCGCTGCCCGCCTCCTCGGGCGGCCTCCCCTCCGCTCCCCCCACTGGAGACGTGATGCAGTCTCGACCACTCCTGCCCAGAATCCTGGCCGCCGGGCTGGCGGCCGGAGGGCTCGTCGCGGGCCTGATGACCGCCCAGGCCGCGGCGGTCCCAGGTGCCACCGGACCGGTCCCGTCGCCTGCCGCGGCACCCTCCGCGGTTGTGCAGGCGGCCAGACAGCACGGAAAGGCCACACCGACCGGACCCCAGACCGGCCAGTCCCAAGCCCCCACCACGCAGGCGAAACCGCTGCCCCCGAAGCTCCGCGGGGAGCCGGCCGCCCTGGGTTCGGCCAAGCCGTCCAAGCCGCACCTGTCCGGGCACACGGCGCTCAACGCGACCGGTGCCGCGTGCACCACGGCGGACTTCGCGGGCCGGTCCGGCAGCGACCTGGTGTCGTACATCAAGACAGTGGACTGGAACTCCTGCCTCAACCCGCTGTTCAGCCTGACCGGTTCGGACGCGCACGCGGTGTTCAACGAGTCGCAGATGCTCGCGGTGGCGAACGGCGTCACGAGCGCGGCCGGCTCCTACACCGGTGACGACTCCGGCGGCCTGTACGAACTGATGTACTTCATGCGCGCCGGCTACTACGTGCAGTACGGCGACCCCCAGGACGTCGGCACCTACGACTCCTCGCTGCGCGGCGCCACCGAGAAGGGGCTGGACACGCTGTTCGCCAGCGGCCACGCCAACGACGTCAGCGCGGGCAACGGCGGCGTGCTGGAACAGGCGTTCATCCTCTCCGACAGCGCGCAGGCGCAGGCCGACTACCTGAAGGTCTACTCCCGGTACCTCGACGCCTACGACAGCGCTACCTGGGACGCCGTCCCCGAAATGGACCGGGCACTGAACGCGATCTACACCCCGCTGTGGCGCGGCCCGTGGCTCCCGGACTTCGTCAGCGCGATCACTGCCGACCCCGGCATCGCCGACACCCTTTACCACTTCACCCTCGACCACCGCGACCTGCTCGGCGGCGGCAACGACGTCCTCGACTCCAACGCGGGGAACGACCTCGCCAACTTCATCCAGATCCCGGCCCTGCAGAGCAAGATCCGCCCGCTCATCAAGGGTCTGCTGGACGGCTCGTCCATCACCGGCGCCACGGACAACCTGTGGGTGCACGTCGCCTACCGGGCCAGCACCGGCGATCCGGGCCAGTGCTCCTACTACGGGGTCTGCGATCTGGCGAAACAACTCACCGCGGCCGCACTGCCGATCGACTACCCCTGTGCCGACTTCACCGTCATGGCGCAGGCGCTCACCGCGACGGAACAGACCGCCGTCTGCGCGAGCCTGACGAACGAGGTGAAGTTCTACCAGGACCAGGTCAAGACCACCACGCCGATACCCGGTGAGTACTTCGACGTGAAGATGGTCGTCTTCGGGAGCAAGTCCGACTACGCGACCTACTCGTGGGCGATCTTCGGGAACGACACCGACAACGGCGGCGAGACGATGACCGGCACGCCCACCGACCCTAACAACATCGCCTACTCCATCCTCTACCAGTGGCCGACCGACAACGGCTTCCCGGCCAACGCGTGGAACCTCAACCACGAGTTCGCCCACGTCCTGCAGTCCATCTACGACATGAAGGGCGACTTCGGCACCCAGGTCACCGTGCCGGACGTGTGGTGGATAGAAGGGCAGGCGGAGTACGTCTCCTACACCTACCGCGGCATCACCGACGACGACGCGATCGCCGAGGCCGCCAAACACACCTACAAGCTCAGCCAGTTGTTCCAGAACACCTACGCCATCGACGACGAGACGCGCACCTACCCGTGGGGCTATCTGGCCGTCCGGTACATGACCGAGAAGCACCCCGACCGGATACAGGCCATGCTGGCCAAGATGCGGACCGGGGACTACCAGGGTGCCTACACCGTCTACAACAGCATCGGCACCGGCTACGACGCCGACTTCGACGCCTGGCTCGACACCCTGGCCGGTGACAGTGGCAGCGGTTCGGCCACGGCGTGCACCGATCCCAACACCCAGGCACTGGGCCAAAACTGCTACCGCTCCGGCCAGTCCGGGGTGGCGGGGGACACCGACTACTTCTGGATCTACCTGCCGGCCGGCACCACCACCCTGAAGGTCACCACCAGCGGCGGCAGCGGCAACGCCGACCTCTACTACGACCCGGTGACATGGGCCGGCCCGACCGCCTACACCAAGAGGTCCACCAACTCCGGCAACACGGAGAGCATCACCGTCACCAACACCGAGGCGGGGTACCGGTACATCAGCCTGTACGCGGTGACCGACTTCGAGGGGGTCACCGTCACCACCTCGTATTGAGCCCGTCACCGACACGCACTGAGCCGAGGCCGCGGCCCGGTCGACCCCGGTCGACGCGCCGCGGTCTCGGCAGCGCGCCGGCCGTTCGCATCCCGCGGCCTACGTACGCGGGATGCGGTAGTGACGGGCGGCGGCCCACGCCTGGAAGTGCGGTGCACGGCCGATGAGTTCCTCGTAGGCGGCCAGGGCGGCGCCGAAAAGCGTCTCGGCCATCACGTCGGACACGCGCTCGCGATGCCACACCAAAACGTAGCGGCACCACAGGGGCGTGCCGGCCAGCGGCTTGACGACCACGCCCGGATTCGGCTGGCACGTCGCCTGGACGACGGAGACACCCAGCCCGTCCGCGATCATCCGCTGCAACTGGTCCCGGTCCCCGAGGAATTCGTGCACCGTGGCGGGGGTGAAGCCGGCGGTCCGGAACGCGTCGTAGCAGACGCCGGGCCAGCCCGCACCGTCGTCGGGCGTCAGGAACCAGGCGTCATCTGCCAGCTCGCGCAGCGACACGTCCCACCGCGCGCTCGCCGGATGACCGGCGGGCAGGGCGACGAAACTGGGCTCGGTGACGATTCCGCGTCGCGCCACGGCCTTCGAATGCCGCAACTCGCTTCCCGGATAGTCGACCGCGACGCCGACATCCAGTCGGCCTTCCTCGACCAGAGCCACGATCCCGGCCGAGGAGTAGACGCTGCTCACCTGCGTGCTCAGCGACGGCAGGGCGGCGCGCGCCCGTTGCAAAAGGCCCGGCAGAATGGGCGTGTTCGTCGCGGCCAGCCGCAGCACCCGGTCGGTCCTGAGCCGTTCCGCGGTGGACCGCCGCCCGATCGCGTCGGCCAGCGCCACCACCTCGCGCGCCCGCACCACGACTTCGGCCCCGAAGCGCGTCGGTGTCACTCCCGAACTGCCCCGGACGAACAGGTCCGCGCCCAACAGCCGCTCGATGCGCTTCAGTTGGCTGCTGACCGCCGGCTGCGAGCACCCGAGGACCGTGGCCGTCCGGCCCAGGCTCAGCGTGTCGGCGATCGTGCACAGAATCCGCAGGTGTCGGAGTTCGAGTTCCATCGCGCCCCCTGCGAGAGCCACGGCCGGGTTTCTTGCAGTGCTGCGCCGCGATGTCCGAAGCTGTTCGGGACAACGAACGAACCAGCGCCACTCCGTACGGTATAGCGAACGGAGGTGGGGGAGAAGAGGGAAGAGTGTGAGTGCCTCCGAGGGCTCGATCCGGGGCATGCTGGCCGCCAACCTGAGGCGTGCGAGGACCCGGCGAGGGTTGTCGATCTCCGAGCTGTCCCGGCGTTCGAAGATCGGCAAGGCGACGCTGTCGCAGTTGGAGTCCGGCACGGGCAACCCCACCATCGAGACCGTGTTCAGCCTGTCGCGCGTGCTGGAGGTGCCGATCTCCGACCTGCTGGACGCCCGGCCCTCCGACGGACTGGTCCTGGCGCGTGCCGAGGAGGTGGAGGTGCTGCGGGGCGAGGCGGTCGATCTGCGCTCACTGCGGCGGATCGAGTCGGGCGACGCCGTCTTCGAGGTCTACGACCAGCGGGTGCGGGGCGGTGGCCGACAGGAATCCCTCGGGCACGTCGGCACCGAGCACACCATCGTGCAGGCCGGCAGGCTCGGCGTGCGGGTGGACGGGCGCGAGGTGGAGTTGGGTCCGGGCGACTACGTGGGGTTCGACGCGGCGCTAACGCACAGTTACACGGCGCTCGACGGCGAGGTGCGCTCGGTGCTGCTGTTGCAGTACCGAGCCGATCAGCGGCTGCATCTGTCCGCCCCGGCGCTCGACGCCCCCTGTCCGGCAGCGGGGGCGAGCGCGGAGCGGCGCCGACAGGCAGTCCGGCCGGACATGACCGTTGACACATCGGACAGGGCCTCGTAGCCTCCCGTTCGTTCGGTATAGCGAACAGTGGGGGTTCCGTGAACGGAACGCGGGTAGCGGTGCTGGGCGCCGGGATCGTGGGCGCCGCCTGCGCCCGGGAGCTGGCCCTGGCCGGCGTCCAGGTCACCGTCGTCGACCGCGGCGACCCCGGCCAGGCCACCACCGCGCACGGCGAGGGCAACGTACTGGTCTCCGACAAGGGACCCGGCCCGGAGCTGGAACTCGCCCAGCTGTCGCGGAGGCTGTGGCCGCAGGTGCTCGCCGGCATCGCCGAGAGGTCCGCCCACGCGGTGCGCGCGGTGGAGTGGGAGCCCAAAGGGGGCATCGTCGTCGCGACCACGGATGCCGGGGCCGTCGAGCTGTCCCGGTTCGCCGACGCCCAGCGCGCCGCGGGTGTGCGCGCGGAGGTCCTCGACGCCGACGTGCTCGCCACGGCCGAGCCGTCGGTCACCCGCGACCACACCGCGGCACTGCATTACCCCGACGATGCCCAGGTGCAGCCCGCCGCGGCGGCCGCGGCCCTGCTCACGGACGCGTTGCGGAGCGGCGCGGAACTGCGAACGGGATGCGAGGTGGTCGGCGCCGTCATACGCGCGGGGCGGCTCACCGGGGTGTGCACTCCGGCCGGCCTCATCGAGGCGGACATGTTCGTCAACGCCGCGGGACCGTGGGCCGGCGAGCTGGCCGCCCGCCTCGGCGCACCAGTGGACGTCCGCCCCCGCCGCGGCGATGTACTGGTGACCACGCCGCTGCCGCCGACGGTCTTCCACAAGGTCTATGACGCCGACTACGTGGGCGCGGTCGGCAGCGGCACCGGGGAACTCCAGACGTCGGCGGTGGTGGAGTCCACCCGTGGCGGCAGCGTCCTCATCGGCTCCTCACGCCGGCGGGTCGGCTTCGACGACAGGCTGCGCCCCGAAGTCCTGTCCCGCATCGCCGCCAAGGCGTTGCGGCTCTTCCCCGGTCTGGCCGGCGTCCCGGTGATGCGCGCGTACGGAGGATTCCGGCCCTACGTACCCGACCACCTGCCGATCATCGGCGCCGACCCGCGCCTCCCCGGCCTTTGGCACGCCGGGGGCCACGAGGGCGCCGGCATCGGTCTGTCGGTGGGCACCGCCCGGCTGTTGCGGAACCTGATCCTGGATCTGCCGACGGAGATCGACGTGACCGCGTTCCGCGTGGACCGCCCGGCCGTACTGGGCGCGACAGCGCATCCCGCGAGTGAGGAGACGGCATGAGCCCGAGACGTGTCCGTGCCGAGGCCGACGCGGTCGGGCGGCGGGAGAGGCCGCTGCTGATCACCGTCGACGGCGAGGCCGTACCGGGCATCGACGGCCAGAGCATCGCGGGAGTGATGCTCGCGGCCGGCCGTCTTGGCTGGCGCCGCGGCGTCTCCGGCGCCCCCCGTGGGGTGTTCTGCGGAATCGGCGTCTGCTTCGACTGTCTGGTGACCGTGGGCGCCGAGCGCGACGTGCGCGCCTGCCGCCGCCGGGCACGTGACGGTGACGTGGTGACCCTTCAGTCCCGGCAGCCCGGCGCACCGGGGGCCGGGACCGTGCGAGAGTCCGGAACGGGGGAGAGGTGACGCCCCCTCACGTCATCGTCGTCGGCGCGGGCCCCGCAGGTCTCGCCGCGGCGGAGACCGCACTGATCGCCGGTGCCGAGGTGACACTGATCGACTCGGCGGAACAGCCCGGCGGCCAGTACCACCGCATGCTGCCGGCCGCCTACGCCGCCGCCCGCCCGGAGCGGCTCCAGCATGGCTGGCGAGCCTTCGACCGGCGCCGTCGGCGGGTGCTGGCGCACCCACGCTGCACCTGGTGGCCGGATAGCACGGTGTGGGCGCTGGAACGCCCGGCCCCGCACGAACCCGGACCACCGAGGGTCCACGTGCTGCGCGGCCCGGCCGATGGCGCTGACCGGCGTCGTCTCCAACTCGACCCCGACGCGCTGGTGCTCGCCGTCGGCGCCCACGACCGGGTGCTCCCGTTCCCCGGCTGGGACCTGCCCGGTGTGTTCACCGCCGGCGCGGCACAGGCGCTGGCCAAGGGCGAACGAGTGGTGGTGGGGGACCGGGTGGTGGTCGCCGGCACCGGACCGTTCCTGCTCCCGGTGGCCGCGTCGCTGCTGGAAGCCGGCTCCCGAGTGCTGGCCGTGTTCGAGGCCAACGCGACGGCCACCATGGCGCGAGGCTGGTCACGGCGCCCCTGGGAGCTGGCCGCGCAGGCCGGGAAGGCCGCCGAGCTCGTGGAGTACACGGCGGCACTGCTACGGCATCGGGTGCCCTGTCGAACCGGCCGGGCCGTGGTCGAGGCGCGCGGGGACGGCCGGGTGGAGGAGGTCGTCACCGCGCGACTGCGGCGCGACTGGTCGGTGGTGCCGGGCACTGAGCGCACCATCGCGGTCGACGCGGTGTGCGTCACCCACGGCTTCAGCCCGCAGTTGGAGCTTCCGGTGGCCGCCGGGTGCGCGCTGCGCGGTTCGCCGGCCGGCGAGTTCGTCGCCGTCGACGATGACCAGCGCACCAGCTGTCCCGGCGTGTACGCCTGCGGCGAGATCACCGGCATCGCGGGTGCCCCGGCCGCACGGGTTCAGGGGGCGCTCGCCGGGTGGGTGGCCGGCGGCGGCGATCCGGCGTCCCCCGCCCTGCGCCGCCTGCGCCGCGGCCGGGACCAGGGCAGGGCCTTCGCCGAGCGGCTGGCCCGAGCGCACCCCATCGGTGCGGCCTGGCCCGGATGGCTGCGGCCGGAGACGGTCGTCTGCCGCTGCGAGGAGACCGACTACGCGTCGCTCTGCCGGGCCGTCACCCATGTGGCCAGTGCCGCCGCGAGGGTCGCCAAGCTGGAGACGCGCGCCGGTCTCGGCCCGTGCCAGGCCCGCGTGTGCGGCCCCACGGTCGCCGAGCTCAGCGCACGGCTGCGTGGCGAGCCCCTCGACCGGCCGGTCGAGGGCCTGCCGGTGGCCGGCCCGCACCACCGGCCGATCGCCCAGCCCATCCGGCTGGGCGAACTCGCCGGAGGCCCGGACCGAGTCCCGGACGACACGGCCTGAGCCAGGAAGCGCCTCGCCGTAGGCCCGCTGACCACGGCGCGGGCCGCCAGTTCGACGGCGGCGGCCTCCACGGCAGCGGCGACCGCACCCGGCGCCGCCGATCGGTCAGCCGCGCCGGCCGCGAACCGGCGGGGCTGGGCGGCACGGGCGTGCGTTCGAGTCGAGGGCCCTGGTCACAGCAGGAAGCCACCGGGGAAGGGATCGTCCGGGTCGAGGAAGTACTGGGCGGTGCCCGTGATCCAGGCGCGCCCGGTGACGCGGGGGACGACGGCGGGCAGCCCGCCGACCTCGGTCTCCGCGACGAGACGGCCGGCGAACTCGGTACCGATGAAAGACTCGTTGACGAAGTCACGGTGCAGCGGCAGCGCGCCGCGGGCGTGCAGCTGGGCCATGCGTGCCGACGTACCGGTGCCGCACGGTGAGCGGTCGAACCAGCCCGGTTTGATGGCCATGGCATGGCGGGAGCGGTACGCGTCGGAGCCGGGGGCCGCGAAGTAGACGTGCTTGACCCCGGCGATCTCGGGCTGCTCCGGGTGAACGGGGCGGTCCGGTGACGCGTCGATCGCGTCCATGATGGCCAGCCCGGCCGCGAGCAGGTCGTCCTTGCGCGCGCGATCGAACGGCAGCCCCAGCGCGCTCAGTTCGACGAAGGCGTAGAAGTTCCCGCCGAAGGCGAGGTCGTACGTCACCGTCCCGTACCCCGGTACGTCCACTTTCCGGTCGAGGCCGACGCAGTAGGCGGGGACGTTGGTGAGCGTAGCCGACTTCGCCGCACCGTCCTCGACGTGGACCTCCACGGTGACGAGGCCGGCCGGGGTGTCGAGGCGGACGGTCGTGGTCTCGGCGACGGGGACCATGCCGGTCTCCACGAGGACGGTGGCCACGCCGATGGTGCCGTGTCCGCACATCGGCAGCACCCCGGAGACCTCGATGTACAGCACTCCGAAGTCCGCGTCGGGGCGGGTCGGCGGCTGGAGGATCGCGCCGCTCATGGCGGCGTGACCGCGCGGCTCGTACATCAGGAGCGTGCGCAGGTGGTCCATGTGCTCGATGAAGTGCAGCCTTCGCTCCGCCATGGTGGCCCCGGGGATCACCCCGACACCACCGGTGATCACGCGGGTGGGCATGCCTTCGGTGTGCGAGTCGACGGCGTGGAAGACGTGACGGGTACGCAATGAACGTCCCTTTCGTTTGAAGCCGTTCCGGTCAGCGGAAGCCGCGGGCGACGGCCTTCTCGGTCGCCGTGCGGACCGAGTTCTCCGTCTCGGCGGACAGCGGCATGCGCGGTGGGCGAGTGGGGCCGCCGCGGCGGCCGACGACGTCCATGGACACCTTGATGGCCTGCACGAACTCGGTCCTGGAGTCCCAGCGCAGCAGCGGGTGCAGGGACTTGTAGAGCGGGAGCGCGGTGTCGGGGCGGTCGACGGCGGAGTGGTACAACTCGGCACAGGCGGCGGGGAAGGCGTTCGGGTAACCGGCGATCCAGCCGACCGCGCCCGCCAGGGCGAGTTCGAGCAGGACGTCGTCCGCGCCGGCCAACAAGTCGAGGTCCGGCGCGACTTCGGCGATCTCATAGGCCCTGCGCACATCGCCGCTGAATTCCTTCACGGCCACGATGCTGCCTTCGCCGTGGAGTCGGGCGAGAAGCGCGGGGGCGAGATCGACCTTGGTGTCGATGGGATTGTTGTAGGCCACGACGGGCAGCCCGGCCCGCGCGACGTCCGCGTAGTGGGCGCGCACCGCCCGCTCGTCGGCTCGGTAGGCGTTCGGCGGGAGCAACAGGACGCTCGCGCAGCCCTGTTCGGCGGCCTCCTCGGCCAAGCGGCGTGACTCCGTGCTGCCGTAGGCGGAGACGCCCGGCATCACGCGCGCGCCGTCCCCCGCGGCCTCGACGGCGGTGCGGACCACACGGGCACGCTCGTCGTCGGTGAGGGTCTGGTACTCGCCGAGGGAGCCGTTGGGCACGACCCCGTCGCAGCCGTTGTCGAGGAGCCAGCGGACGTGCTCGGCGTAGGCGTCGTAGTCGATGGCGAGGTCGTCGCCCAGGGGCAGCGCGGTGGCGACCATGATGCCGCGCCATGGGCGATCGGCGTTCCAGGCGGTGTCGGGGTCGGACGCAGTGGTGGCGGTCATCGAGGAACCCCTTCTGTAGTGTGTGACATTTTACTGAGCGATGCGCAGCGCCCACAAGGCTGGCGGCGCCGTCAGTTGGCGGATGCTTGTCCGGGCTCAGCATGCGGACAGGGCGAGCAGACCCGTAGTGAACAACGTGACATTGTATAGTGACGCCCGCGTAGGTCTGGAGGAACGGTCATGGGTCATTTGTCGTCCCGCAGCGTCATCCCCGTTCGGGAGAACCTGCGCGACCAAGTGGCCAACGCGCTGCGTGCCGCCCTCATCGCGGGCGAGCTGCGGCCCGGCGTCGTCTATTCCGCGCCCACCCTGGCCGCCGAACTCGGGGTGTCGGCCACCCCGGTGCGCGAGGCCATGCTCGACCTGACCAGGGAGGGCCTGGTCGAGGCGGTGCGTAACAAAGGCTTCCGGATCACCGAGGCGAGCGAGCGCGAGCTCGACGAGTACGCCGAGATCCGCGAGATGATCGAGGTCCCCACGATCGGGCGCGTCACGGACCTCGCGCGCGCCGAGCAGTTGGAGGCGCTGCGCCCGCTCGCCGAGGAGATAGTCCAGGGCGCCCGGCGACACGACCTGATCGCCTACCTGGAGGCCGACCGCCGCTTCCACCTCGGCCTGCTCGGCCTCGCCGGCAACGCGCACCTGGTCCAGGTGGTCGGCGACCTCCGCAAGCGCTCGCGGCTGTACGGGCTGACCGCTCTGGACGCCAGCGGCCGCCTGGTGGAGTCGGCCGAGGAGCACCTCGAACTGCTCGACCTGATGCTGGCCGGCGACAGTGGCGGAGCACAGGCATGCATGCGGCGCCACCTCGGCAAAGTCCGGTCCCTGTGGGCCGCTTCCACCCAGGACGCTCCGACCGCGGGGCTCGACCGCGGCGCGAGCTGACGCTCCGCGCCGGGGAGCGGCGTTCAGAGCCGTAGCCGCGGAACAGCTTCAACCGGGCCTGTGTCGCCGAGGTCCAGCGGCGGCCATGGGGCGCTGCGCGCCCCAGTCGGCGCGGAAGGCGCGGCGCGCGAACGCTGCGCCTCCAGGCAGGTGCCGTAGGTCATGACGCGGACGCCTCAGTCCGCTTCCGCCCACTTCACCGCGGCCGATCGGATTCAGGGCGATCTCGTGCCAACGGCCGTACTACCTCGTACCTGCCCTGGTGGGAAGTCACAGGAGCCCGGCGAATCCAGACGCGATGCGGGGGAACCAGAAGCCGAGCAGAGCAGGGAGGTGGCTGTGGCCGGTGAAGAAGGCTTGGGATTGGACGACGTGTTGAGGGCGGCTGAGGATGCCGCCCCGGTGGAATCGGTGGACGTGGTGGCCCGGAATCTGGAGAAGCGGCTCTCGGCGACAGAGGTTTCGTTCCTGTTCGTCGACATCCTCGGAAAGGAAGCCGTTCGGCTGCCCAGAGCCGGCCGGGTGGGGGAGGCGTGCGCCCAGGTGGAGAGGGTGGAGCTCGCAGGCAGCGTCTACGAACGGGTGCTGCGTACTCAGCGTCTGCACCAGGAGGACGACGGGGAGGGCGGCCGGCGGCTGGTGACACCGGTGACCAACCGCGGTGACTGCATCGGAGTGCTGGACATGGTGGTGCCGCACGCGGACGACTCGGTCCTCGACGCGGTGGTGCAGGCAGCGCACGCGCTGGCGTACATCGTGGTGACCGACCGCCGTTTCACCGATCTCTACCACTGTGGCAGACGCACCACCACCATGAGTCTGGCGGCGGAGATCCAGCACCAGCTGCTGCCGACGGCGCCCTGCTGCGAGGCGGCCCAGTTCACGCTGGCGTGCGGCCTGGCGCCGGCCGACGACGTCGGCGGAGACAGCTACGACTACGCCCTCGACCAGAACATCCTGCACGTGTCGGTCACGGACGCGATGGGACACGACACCGCCTCCGCGCTGCTGGCCACACTCACCGTCAACGCTCTGCGCGGGGCCCGCCGCGCCGGTCACGGCCTGCTCGACCAGGCGTACGCCGCCCACCAGGCGATCACCGACAACGCCCGCGGCATGACCACCGGCCAGTTGCTGCGCGTGGAGCTGGAGACGGGCGCCTGCGAACTGGTCAACGCCGGCCATCCCCGGCCGCTGCTGCTGCGCGGAGACGGCGTGGAAGAACTGGTTCTCAAGGCGAACCTCCCGTTCGGGGCACTCGCCCCGGTCACGTACGAGGTGCAGCGGCTCCACCTGAACCGGGGGGACCGGCTGGTGCTGCTCACCGACGGCATGCAGGAACGCGGCGCCGCCGAGGTCGACCTGCCCTCCCTCGTCCTCGACACCCGCGACGCACACCCCCGCGAGTTGGTCCGAGCACTCACCACGGCGGTGCAGGAAGCCTGCGGCGACCATCTCCCGGACGATGCCACCGCCCTGGTGCTGGACTGGCACGGCAGCTGTTCGGGACAGCGCCGGACCCACGGCGGCTCCAACACCTGAAGACCGTGCACACGCTGAGAGCTTCGGCAACGCATCGCGTGCGGAGGCAGACGGGCCGCCGACAGCCCGGTTGCCCGGCCGGCTCCCGGCAACCGGCTGGAGTAAGCCGGTGCCGACCGGGAATCCGCTCGTTCGGGCTGGTCAGACAGCCCGCGGCATCGGCTCTCTGTCCCACTGGGGGAATGCGGCGTGATACTCGACGGTGTACCGGCACCTGCTGTCCGCGAGACCACATATGACGCGGCGGCGCGAAAGCAGCGCTTGCGCCGCCGCCTGGAGCGACTGATCGGCGTAGCCGCCACCGAAGGCAACGACCTCGTGCCGCTGCGCAACGGTGATGAGATCTTCCCCGCCATGATCGGTGCGATCCGCGCGGCTCGGCACACCATCGACATGATGACCTTCGTGTATTGGCGGGGGCAGGTTGCGCATGACTTCGCCGCCGCTCTGGCGGACCGCGCCCGCGCTGGGGTGCGGGTGCGGCTGCTGCTCGACGGGTTCGGCGCGAAGAGGATCGAGCGGAGGCTGCTGGACCTCATGAGTGCCGCGGGAGTGCAGGTGGCCTGGTTCCGCAAGCCCATGTTGCTGTCACCGTTCAAGCAGAACCACCGCTGTCACCGAAAGGCCCTCGTCATCGACGAGCAGACCGCCTTCACCGGCGGCGTGGGCATCGCGGAGGAATGGTGCGGCAACGCCCGCAACGCCGACGAGTGGCGCGACACCCATGTCCAGGTTCGCGGTCCGGCCGTGGACGGCATCGCGGCGGCGTTCGCGCAGAATTGGGCGGAGTGCCACGACGAACTCTTCGACGACCGTGACCGCTTCACGGAGCACCCGCAGGTCGGCTCGGCGGTGGTGCAGGTCGTCCGGGGCTCCGCGAGTATCGGCTGGCAGGACATGCAGACCCTCATCCGCGTCATGCTCACCTCCGCCGAGGAACGCTTCCGGCTGGCCACCGCATACTTCGCGCCCGACACCTACTTCATCGATCTGCTGTGCGAGACCGCCCGTCGCGGTGTGCGGGTCGAAATCCTGCTGCCGGGCCCGCACACCGACCAGCGCGCCTGTCAGCTCGCCGGCCAGCACCACTACACGCGCCTGCTGCGGGCCGGTGTACACATCCGCCAGTACCAACCGACCATGATGCACGCCAAGATCATCACCGTGGACTCGGTCGCCTGCCTCATCGGCTCGACCAATTTCAACCGCCGCTCCATGGACCACGACGAAGAGGTCATGCTCGCCGTCCTGGACGAGGAGTTCACCGCGTCGCTCGACCGCGACTACGACGCGGACCTGGAGCGCAGCACGGAGATCGACCTCGATCGATGGAGACGCCGGGCAGCGCTGCAACGCGTCAAGGAAGCCGCGATCACTCCCATCCGACGCTTTCTGTGAGCCACTCAAAGGCCTCCGCACTGCCGCGAAACGCGCCTACGAACGGGTTCCCCCCGTGGACCAGGAACAGCGAGAGGGTGCTCCCGCGCGGGTCGCGCTCGTTGTCCCGCTGCATGGCGAACTCGATCGGGACGGTGATCCGCTCGGCGTGTCCGAAGCGGGTGTCGGGGCCCGGGTGATGAGACGGTGGCACTGTGCGGGGCGGCCGCGACCACTAGGTTCTGTCGTCAAATATCGCGCCCACATCAGGAGTGACGCCCGTACGGTGGCGGTCCCAGGCTTCACCAGTCGCTGACGACGACCACCACCGGTGCGGCGGTCGGGGGACCACCTGAGGAGCGGTGCACGATCCCCCGCGTCCCGGCGCGTGCCATCTGCGGGTGCGCGACGCCGAGCCGGTCTCGGTCCCTCTGACTTGGCCCGCACGTCCCGGCCATCGAGCGACGGCCGCCTCCCGCCGTCACGTCGAGGGCCACCTCGCTCATCAGCGGCGACCCCCGAAGCTCCTGGCCACTTGACCGGCAGACGGGTCGCCCTCGCCGGATCGGCGCGGAGCGTCACCGCCGATCGGCTCAGCAGTCACACCGCGCGCCGTGGCGTGAACGCGACCCGCGTCCACCGAGGGCCCGAATGAAGTGACGTTCGACCGACCGACCGGGCGGGGGATGAATCGAGTCCCAGGCGATAACGCCCTGGCTGCGCGGGTAGCCGCTCATCATGAGTCCCGGTAACCACGCGCCGCTGCGGGCTGTAGCGACCATGGCCGCCCTCGTTGAACACGGGGGTGACGGGCAAGGCCAGCCAGATCGCTGACCACAGCGTGAAGCCCGGTGCGGAGACCGAGATGAGCGAGGGCGACGAGTGGGCCGGCCGTGGAGAGACGGGCCGGCTCCGACATCTTCCAGGGCTTGAACAACGTCGGTTCTCCCTTTCTTCGGCCGTCACCACGAAAACGCTCGCGGCGAGCTCAGCCCACCTCACCCGCCGGCTCAAGGAAGCACCGCACCCGGCGACCTGATACACCGCCCCGTCCGCTCGACCCGACAGGAGAACACCGTGCCAGCGCCCGACTTTCCCGACCTTCCCGACCCGGTCTCCCGCCACCCCCAGGCACCGCTCCCCGACCAGGGGCAGAACCATCCCGGCTCGACCGAGGCGATGGACCCGCGGCCGGACCACGGGGAGGAGTCCTACCAAGGCCACGGAGTTCTCCTGGACCGGGCGGCACTGGTCACCGGCGGTGATTCGGGGATCGGACGAGCCGTGTGCCTGGCCTTCGCGAGGGAGGGCTCGGACGTCGTCTTCACCCACCTGGCCGAGGAGGCGGACGAGGCGGAAGAGACCGCCCGGCTCGTCCGCGACGCAGGCCGCAAGGCCGTGGCCGTCGCCTGCGACATCAGGGACGAGGGCCAGTGCCATGCCCTGGTGGACCGGGCGGTGAGCGAGATGGGGCGCGTCGACATCCTCGTGAACAACGCTGCCTACCAGATGGCGCAGCCCGACGGGATCGAATCCATCACCACCGAGCAGTTCGACCGTGTGATGAAGACCAACCTGTACGGGATGTTCTGGCTGACCCGTAGGGCTTTGGGGCACATGCCGCGAGGCGGGTCGGTCATCAACACCACGTCTGTCCAAGGCTTCCAGCCCAGCCCACACCTCTTGGACTACGCGATGACGAAGTCGGCGATCATCTCCTTCACGCACGGGCTGGCCCAGATGGTGGCCGAACGCGGCATCCGCGTCAACGCAGTCGCTCCCGGCCCCGTGTGGACACCCCTGATTCCCGCGACGATGCCGGACACCGCTGAGTTCGGCAAGCAGTCACCGTTGGGCCGACCGGCCCAGCCGGCCGAGATGGCGCCGGCCTACGTCTTTCTCGCCTCTCCCCAGGCGAGCTACATCACCGGAGAGATCGTCAACGCCACGGGCGGAACGCCGCTGCCCTGATCGCGCCCGTCAGGCACTGGCGCCGACCGGTCGCGCTTCCGCGATCGGCCGCGCGGTCGGCCCGATGGCCAGGAGTTCAGCGGGACCGGTCGGCGTTTCTGGGCATCGCGCGGGACCTGGCCGCCCCGGCCCGCCGCCACAAGGCCGGCGTGGGCCGGCGGCCGAGAGACCGGGACGGCTGAAGCGGCAACGGCCGCCTGCTACGACGCTCACCGCTCGGCGGGACGGCCGTTCACCGTCACGCCGCCCGCGGACTCGCGGCGTCGATCGCGCCCCTGGACGTCGGCCCCTGTGCCGTTCAGCCGGGGAAACGACCCGTGGAACGCAGATGCCAGCGGCGCTCGGCGTACGCCAGGTCGTCACGCCACAACCGCCCGGCCGCGGCGCGCATCAGGGGACGCAGCAGTGGCGCGAACCGGCGAACGGCTGCGAAGCCCGGACGGACCGAGGCCGCGACCACCGCCTCGGTGACAGCGGTGCGGGGCCGACCGGTTTCATCCGGGCCCAGCGGCGTGGCATGGCTCTCCACGACGGAGCCGGCGCCCTCCCCCCGCGTGATGTTCATGACGACCGTGCGCGGGCCGGGTGCCGTGAAGACCGCGCGGACCGGCACGACCAGCCGGCCAGCCGCCTTGAAGGACACGTCGACGGTCAGGGCGTCCGGGCCGTCGTCCGCGCCGAGTTGCTCCCCGGGCGCATCCACCACTGTCAGGTCGACGAACGAGTAGGGGTGGAACCATGCCCCGTGCCACGGGTCGAGCCGGTTGGCCACCACGTCTTCGGGCTCGCAGACACCCCACCCCGTGTAGACGGCCGCCATGGCGCGCGCGGGCTCGGGCCGGCGCGGAACGAGCGGTGCGTCCCACGGCTCCTCGCCGCCCACGGCGTCCAGGCGGGTCCACACCAATACCCCGTCGTCGTACACCGGCAGCGGAGACCAGCCCGCGTACGGGTCGCCGTTGAGGACCAGCCCGTGCCAGTGGCACACCAGCTTGCCGCAGTGCACCGGGCTGTCCCGCAGTGGAGCACCAAGATGCGGGCAGATCCCGGGCCCGCCGATGGGGCGCCCGTCCGGCCCTCGCCAGATCACGACCTCGTGCCCTGCCACGCTCATGGCGAGCTTGCCGTCCCCGCGCAGAGCTCGTGAGGCGCCGACGACGTACCAGTTCCCGGATGGCCGGGCCTGCGCCCGCTTCAACGCCCCGGCGATCACCGCGGGCCGTGCCTCGCGCCAGGTGGGTCGCTGGCGTTCCCAGGGCACGGCGGCGCGGCGCAGGGACAGCGGCAGGCGACGGCGGTTCACGCGATCTCCTCGGCGGAGCGGACGGCCGCCGTCGGCGCGAGCGCCCCCGCGGGCAGGGAGCGGGTGTCGTCGGCCGGCCGGCACACGGGACCACTCCGGGCACGCAGCCGGGCCGCCACCACCCGTGCCAGTCCGTCTGCGGCAACCACCGCCCTGCGCCGCCGTCCGACCACCGACCGCCGGTGCAGCACGGTGTAGCCGTCGCGGGCGACGGCGTCGAGGATGCCCCCGTACAGGGCGGCGGCGGTACGGATGCAGGGCCGCGCCACCGGGTCGAGAAGCTGGATGCCGGGGGCCGCTGACCGGTACACGCCGCGGGTCAATGCCTCGAACTCCCTGAGCGCGGCGGTGATCCGGCGGTCCGGACGCCCCGTCGCGCGGCTCCAGGTCAGCAGTTCCCGGTCGACGCCGTGAGCGGCGAGCAGGTCGACGGGCAGGTAGACGCGCCCGCGGTCCAGGTCCTCTCCGACGTCCCGCAGGAAGTTGCTGAGCTGGAAGGCGACGCCGAGCGCCGCGGCGTACGGCGCGGCTTCCTCCCGCGGCACCACCGTGCCCAGCACCGGCAGCATCTCGAGCCCGATCACCGCCGCGGAGCCGTGCATGTACGCGCGCAGATCGGCGTAGGTGGGATAGGCCGTCACGACCAGGTCGGAGCGCATCGCGGCCATGAAGTCCCGGAAATGGGCGTGGTCGATGGCGTAGCGGCGGGCGGTGTCGGCGAGTGCGTGCACCACGGGTTCGCCGCTGCCGCCCCGTCGCAGCCCCTCTTCCAGTTCCGCCTGGAGCCGCGCCAGTGCCGCCGCCCGCGCATCGGATCCGGGAACGAGGCAGTCGACGATGTCGTCGGCCCAGCGGGCGAAGCCGTACAGGGCGTGCACGGCGGGCCGGCGTTCGACGGGCAGCAGCCGCGTGGCGAGGAAGTACGTCCTGCCGTGCCGGGCGTTGAGGGCACGGCAGTGGCGGTAGGCAGCGCGAAGTCCCGGGTCGCTGATGCCGGCCGCGGCCAGTTCTCGATCGGTCATCCCGTCCCGCCTTCGCTCGTGCGGGCGGCCGGGGTCCTTGGCGGCACCGGGCAACCCGTGGGGGCCGGGGCGCCCGTCCGGCCACCATGGGCGGGGGCCGCCGGGGGGCGCGTGCGAGTGCGTCGACGCAGTGGGAGACCCGTGACGCGGGCCGCGGCCAGCTTCCCGGACAGCAGTACGGTGGGCACCCCGACTCCGGGTGTGGTGCCGCAGCCGGCCAGGACCGCGTTCCGCGTGCCGTGCACCAGGTTGCGCGGCCGGAACGGCCCGGTCTGCAAGAAGGTGTGGGCGGCGGAGAAGGGGGTGCCGGCCGCGTGCCCCAGGGCGTGCCAGTCGGCCGGCGTGACCAGGCATTGGGCCTCGATGGCGGCCTCGAGCCCGTGCAGTCCGCGGCGCTCCAACTCCCGTAGCAGCGTGTCCCGGTAGCGCGGTCCTAGATCGGACCAGGTCGCCGTGTCCGGGCCGATGTCCGTGTTGGGGCAGGGGGCGAGAACGTAGTGCAGGTGGCGGCCCGGCGGAGCGAGGCCGGGGTCCGTGGCGGTGGGCCGGGTGATCAGCAGTGACGGATCGCTCATCAGAGCGCCGGCACGGGTGAGTTCGTCGAATGTGGAGTGCCATGCCGCACCGAACGAGATCGTGTGGTGGGCGAGGTGGGGCCAGGTGCGGTTTGTGCCGACGTGCAGCACGACCGCGGAGGGCGAGTGTCGCAGCCTGAGCGGTCTGCGCGGCCGGCGGCCGAGCAGGCGGTAGACGACGGGCAGGTCCGGGGTGAGCACGACCGCGTCGCACGGGATGCGGGCGGTGTCGGTGACGACGGCGGTGACCCGCTCGCCCGACCGCTCCAGCCGGGTCACCCGCTGCCCGAAGTACAGCTCGGCGCCCGCTCCGGTGGCCGCCTCCGCCATCGCCCGTGGCAACGCGTGCATGCCGCCGCGGGGGAAGTACACGCCTGCGACGGTGTCCATGTAGGCGATGACCGCGTAGGCGGCCAACGCCCGCGCCGGGGGTACACCCGCGTACAGGGCCTGGAAGGAGAACACCCGGCGCAGGCGTTCGTCGCTCAGGAAGCGGCCGATCCGGGCGTCCAGCCGGCCGAAGCCGCCCAGCGCCGCCAGCCGGGCGAGGTCGGCGTTGAGCAGGTTCAGGGGCGAGTCGAAGTTGGCGTCGATGAATCGGCGCATCTGAGCCCGGTACAGGCGCTGGAGCCAGTCGCGGAGCCGGCGGTAACCCGCCGCCTCGGCCGGCCCGGCGAAGCGTTCCACCTCGGCGGCCATCGCGTCCGCGCCCGTGTGCACGTCGAGGGTGCTGCCGTCAGCGAAACAGGCTCGGTAGGCGGGGTGCAGGGGGAGGAGGTCGACCCGTTCGCGCAGGCTTTCACCGACGGCGGCGAAGGCCTCGTCGGCCAGCTCGGGCATGGTCAGCACGGTGGGCCCGGTGTCCATGCGGTAACCGGCCAGGTCGAGGCGCCCGGCCCTGCCTCCCGGCAGTTCCTCGCGCTCGACGACGGTGACCCGCCGCCCGGCGCCCAGCAGGTGCAGTGCCGCCGCCAGCCCGGCCAGTCCGGCGCCGACGACGACCACGTGGTCCGTGGGACCGGGCAAGGTGCGGGTCACCGGCCACCCCCCGTCCCGCTGCTGACGGGGTGCGCGTACGGGCTGTGCGCTGGCCGTGGGCGTGCGGTGTCCCCGTCCGGCCGCGCCCCGGCCGACGCGAGCAGCAGAGCGCGCAGCGGCCCGGCGCCCTCCGCGTCCAGCACCGCACGGTCCAGGTGCCGCAGCCCGCGCGCGGTGAGCCGGTGGATCCTGCTCTCCACGGCGTCGCGCGCGCCTGTCTCGACGAGCACGTCCCGCACCTGCGCAAGGCCACGTTCGGTGAGTGCCGCGTTGCCGAGCCACCGCTCCAGGACGGCCAGCGCGGTCCCGTCACCGGCAGCCTCGGCCCGCGCGCGGGCGATCGCGAGAAGATAGGTGGGCTTGCCCTCCCTGATGTCGCCACCGCTCGCCTTGCCGGTCTCCCGCGGATCGCCGAAGACGTCGTCCACGTCGTCCCGCAGCTGGAACGCCATGCCGACACAGCGGCCGGCGTCACCCAGCCGGCGCGCGGTCACGTCGTCGGCGCCCGCGGCGGCCGCCCCCAGGGCGAGGGGCCGTCCCACCGAGTACAGGGCGCTTTTCAGGCAGGCGGCGCGCCGGACACGGGGCAGCGACCACGCCGCCGTGATCTGGCCCCGCACGTCCAGGTACTGGCCCGCGACCATCTCCGTGCGCATATCGCTCCACAACCGTCGCACCACCATCGCTGCCCAGGGCGTCAGCGGCGTCGCCGCGACCAGGTCGTCGGCCCAGGCAAGTGCAAGATCCCCGGCGAGGACCGCCGCCGACTGCCCGAACCGCCCGGCCCGCTCGTCCCCCACCCGCCCGGCGTACTTCTCGGCCAGGTCCGCGTGCAGCGCGGGGCCGCCACGCCGTAAGGCGGCCCGGTCCATCACGTCGTCGTGGACGAGCGCGCACGTCTGGAGCAGTTCCAGGGCGCCTGCGATGCGCAGGGCGGCCGCCGCGGCCACCGGATCGCGGCCGGCGCACGCCCGCACGGCCCACCACACAAGCTGCGCACGTGTGCGCTTGCCACCCTTGAGAGTGAAGCGTGCCACCCGTTCGGCCAGTTCCCCCGCGAAGAGGGGATCGGCCGACCGGGCACGGCGCAGGCGCTCCGCCAGCACTTCGTCGAGTAAACGGCCGACAGCGCCGGGCACATCTGCGTCAGCCTCGCGCACCTCGGCGGAACCGGCGAAGAACGACGCGCTCGCCACGCGGTGTGCCTGAGTGGGACGCATCCGGCTTCCCTCCGTCGTGTCGGTGTCTGTCAGCCTCGTCACCCGTCTGCTTCGGCGCGTCCGGCGCGGTCGGATGCGCGAACACCCGGCCTGAGCGTGGGAACACCGGCAACGGCCCTCGTCCACCGTGCCCTGACTCGCGCTCAGTCGCTCGCCACGGGGGGCGACCTGCGTCCGCCGGGGTGCACAATCCGGGAGAACGCTCACGCATTCGGGTGTGGGACCGCTCCGCTCCCCGGACCGCCGGTCGCGGTCCGTCCACCATGGATCACAGTCGTCGCCAGTCGCCCCAGGACGGACCGCAAGAAGGCGGAGAAGGGAGACATCGTGCCGGAGACGGACGTGGCCGTCGTGGGAGCGGGCGCCGCCGGGCTGTCGCTGGCCCACCGGCTCGCCGGGAGCGTTCCCGGCCTGCGCACACCGTCCGTCGTCCTGGTGGACGCCCCGCCCGGCCCGCTGCGGCCACCGCCGCGGACCTGGTGCTACTGGACGGCCGCCCCCGGCCGGTTCGATGCCGCGGTGCGGGCCGAGTGGCGGCGGCTCAGAACGCGCCCGCGTACCGGTACCCCGGTCGAGGGGGACATCGCTCCGTTGCGATACCGCATGATCCGCTCCGACGACTTCGAGCGCCTCGTCTGTCGTGACCTGGCTCGCAGCCCCAACGTGCGGCGACTCGAAGCGACCGTCGAGACGGTGGAGGACGTTCGCGGTGGCGCTCACGTCCACCTGAGGGACCCCGGCGGACGCGAGCACGTGCTGAGTGCCCGCTGGGTGTTCGACTCTCGCCCCCCGGGCAGCCTGCCGGCCGCCCGCACCACCCTGCTCCAGCACTTCCATGGCTGGTTCGTGCGTACCGCCCGGCCCGTCTTCGACCCAGGCACGGTGGAGCTGATGGACTTCCGCACTCCGCAACCAGAGCACGGCCTGTCCTTCGGCTACGTCCTGCCGACGGGTCCATGCGAGGCGCTGGTGGAGTACACCGAGTTTTCCGAACGCCCCCTCACCGCCAACCGCTACGAGGCAGCCGTACGGCACTATGCCGACGAGGTCCTGCGGCTCGGAGACCGGCTCGTCCTGGGCACCGAAACCGGTCTCATCCCGATGACCGACGCGCCGATCCCCCGGCAGACAGGTGCCCGGGTCTTCCGCATCGGTGCCGCCGGCGGAGCGACCCGGCCCGCCACCGGATACACCTTCGCCGGGGTGCAACGCCAGACCAGGGCCGTCGCCGAGGCGCTGCGCCGCGGTCGCCACCCGATGCCCCCCACGGCTCACCCGGCGCGCTCCCGGGTCATGGACGCCGTCCTGCTGCGCGCCCTGGACAGCGGCCGGGCCGACGGACCGGAACTGTTCAGCCGCCTGTTCGCCCGCGTGCCCATGGCGCGACTGCTGCGCTTCCTCGACGGAGAGACCCGCCTGCACCAGGACCTTGCCATCGGCATGCGCGCCCCCGTGGGCCCGATGCTGCGCTCCGCCCTGGAGCTGCCCCGCCTGCCCCGCCGCCCCTTCGACCTGCCGGGACCGCAGTGACGAGGCCCCCTGCCGCCACCTCGCCGACGCCCGGGGCGGCCCCGTGCTCCCCGCCCCCCCGACGGAGGAATCCATGACGCTGCTGCGCGACGAGGACCTCGCCGCCGCCTTCGACCACGCCTCCCGCAGCTACGACACCCTCGTGGCTGCCAACCCCGGCTACCACGCCCACCTGCGCCGCTCGGTGCGTCGGATCGGCCTGCCCGGACGGGGGCACGGGTTGCGCCTGCTGGACCTCGGCTGCGGCACCGGGGCGTCCACCGCAGCGCTGCGGTCCCTCCTTCCCGCCGCCGAGGTCACGGCCGTCGACGCCTCGGCCGGCATGCTCGGGCGGGCCGCGGCCAAGCCGTGGGCGGACGGGGTGACCTTTGTGCACGCGCCCGCCGAACGCCTGACCGAGGCCGGGGTGAACGGTCCCTTCGACGCCGTGTTCGCGGCCTATGTCCTGCGCAACGTCACCGACGCCGACGCCGTACTCGCCGTCGTGCGTGACCTGTTGCGCCCGGGGGGCCGGCTCTGCGTGCATGAGTACACGCTCAGCGGTCGGCAGGTGGACCGTGCCGTGTGGACGCTGGTGTGCCGGGGTGTCGTGCAGCCTGTGGCGACCTTGCTGGGAGACGGGTTGCTCTACCGGTATCTGTGGCGCAGTGTCGTGGAGTTCGACACCGCCGGGCGCTTCGCGCACAGGCTCGACACGGCCGGATTCGACCACGTGCGCGTACTGCCGTTGCCGGGCTGGCAGACAGGCATCGCCCACACCTTCGTGGCGCGGCGGCCGCATGAACCGGGGGAGGAGGGATGAGGGCCGCGCGCCAGGGCCTCGCACGCCGGGGCCGCGACCGGCAGGCCCGGATGCTGCCGGCAGCGCCCGGCGCCCCCCGGGTCGGGGAAAAACCACCGTCGGTGGCGGTCGTCGGAGCGGGCATCGCCGGCCTGGCTGCCGCCACCGTGCTCGCCGAGCGCGGGGTGGCCGTCACCGTGTACGAGAGGCGGCCCTACCTGGGCGGCCGGGTCGGTGGATGGCCGACCAGGCTGCGCGACGGCTCTCCAGCGATCATGAGCCGCGGGTTCCACGCGTTCTTCCGTCAGTACTACAACCTGCGCGGGTTGCTGCGCCGGACAGACCCCGCCCTGGAGCGGCTCACCCCCCTCGCGGACTACCCGCTGCTCCACGCCGGCGGACTGCGCGACAGTTTCCGGCACGTCCCGCGCACCCCGCCGCTCAGCGCGGTGGGCTTCGTGGCGCTCAGCCCCTCCTTCCGGCCGACGGACCTGCGCGCCATGAACCCCCTGGCGGCCCTGCCGCTCCTCGACGTGCGCGTGCCGGAGGTGTACGACCGGCTGGACGCCACCAGTGCCCATGACTTCCTGGACGCCGTGCGCTTCCCGGACAGCGCCCGGCACCTTGCCTTCGAGGTGTTCTCCCGCAGCTTCTTCGCCGACCCGCGGGAACTGTCGGCGGCCGAGATGGCGCTCATGTTCCACATCTACTTCCTGGGTTCCGCCGAAGGGCTGCTGTTCGATGTTCCCCGTGCCTCCTTCCCCGCCGCCCTGTGGGAGCCGCTCGCCGACTACCTGACCCGGCACCGCGCCGAGGTCCGCACCGGCACGTCCGTCCAGCACATCGCCCCCGTAGCGGACGGCGGCCTCGCGGTCGCCTGCGAGCGGGACGAGCGCCACTTCGACGGGGTCGTCCTCGCCCTGGACAGTGCGGGACTGCGCTCACTGGTCGATTCGTGCGGGCAACTGGGGGACGCGCCCTGGCGCGAGCGGATCGGGCGGCTGCCCACCGCCCCGCCCTTCCTGGTCAGCCGACTGTGGCTGGACCGGCCGGTCGCACCCGACCGACCTGCCTTCCTCGGTACCAGCGGCTTCGGCACTCTGGACAACATCAGTGTGCTGGAACGCTACGAGGACGAGGCGGCCCGCTGGAGCGGGCGTACCGGAGGCTCCGTCGTCGAACTGCACGCCTACGCCGTACCGCCCGCGGCTGCCCGGGACGTCGAACAGAAGCGCCTCCTCGCCCAACTGCACCGCGTCTACCCCGAGACCGGCCCGGCGACCGTCCTCGATGCCCGTCACGAATGGCATGAGGACTGCCCGATGTTCCCGGTGGGCGGCTATCGTGACCGGCCTACCGTCCGGACCCCGAACCCACGCGTGGTCGTGGCCGGCGACCTGGTCCGCACCGGGCTGCCAGTGGCCCTCATGGAGCGGGCGGCCACGAGCGGCTTCCTCGCGGCCAACGCTCTGCTGGAGCAGTGGGGCGTGCGGGGCCAGACTCTGTGGACGGTGCCGGACCGAGGACGGAACGCGCTCCTCAGAGCGCTGGCCGCGTGGGGGCGGACGCCGACCGGCCGCGGACGGCGGGCCTGACGGGCACCTTCCGGCCGGGAGACCGTGCGGCGCAGCGGTTCGGGGAACACGGGCGAACGCTGGTCCGGCGCGGTCAGCGCGATCCGATCGGGCGTGGTCGCCGCGGCCGACCACTGACCGGAGCGGCCCCACTGCCGGGGGCGTCGCGGCCCAGGGGGCACCGCGCCCAGCACTGGAACCACGACTGACCGGAGGTTCCGCAATGGGCGTTGCGGGCCGCGGACGCGAGCGTTCCGCGTCCTGGCCTCATCAGCGAGCGTGACCGGTCCGGTTCGGTGCCGGGCGAAGGCGGCGCATGGCCGGCGGCCACGTCGTCCCCGCTCCCGCCGACGACGGAGCGGGTTGGCGGCTCTCCGGTTCATGGAGTGGCGCGGGCGCCGGGCTCGTGGCCTGGGCGCGCTGCTCCGAGAAGGGGGAGTCCGATGTTCCCCTTCCGCATGGCCCGGCCTGTCCCGATGCCCGCGGGCCACCCGGCCCCGCTGTGAGATCTGACCCCTTGTCAGTGAGCGCGCCCCTCCTTACCTTTGTGCAGCGAGTCCTTGGCCAGGCGGGATCCACCGACCCGCGTCGGCCGTTGCCTGCCCCTCAGCGCACGACACACCATGGAGGCGTCACATGCCCGTAGCCGTGCCGGATCTTCTGGAAACCGACGGAATCCGCGATGCGGGTCCGCTGGAGATCGACGACGAGACGATCGTGTTCGAGCACGACGACCGCGGTGACCGCGAGCCCACGGCGTGTCTCGCCGACCCCTGGGTGACCGCCACCACCCGCTTTTCCTGTGACCTGAACGCGTAGCGGTGGCCGTCCCCATCGCCGGCCGCAGCGGTTGGTCCGACGAAACGTGGTCGTACCTGAACGATCCGCGGATGCCGGCGATGGAGCACGGCTGGAAACTGCATGTCTCGGCGCGCCCCGGCGACCTCGACACCGTGACCGGGCTCGTCCTGGCGGTCCTGTCCCGGCATGTCTGCCACGCGAAGTTCGCCCGCGACCCCGAGGTCTTGCGCCGTCTCAACTCCGGGGTGGTGGGCGCCGGCAACGTCGGCAAGGCCATCACCGTCTACCCCGCGGCCGGCACGGTGGTCGACATCGCCCGGGAGCTCGTCGCCGTACTGCGCGACCGGGAGGGCCCGCGGGTCCTGAGCGACCGGCGGGTAGATCCGGGGGCACCGGTCTACTACCGCTACGGCCCCTTCACGGGTGACTACCGGACCGGCCGGAGCGGACGGCTCGAATCCGTCATGACCGGCCCGGACGGCCGGATGTTCGACGGCCTCGCCGTCGGCCGCTACCGGTGCCCGCCTTGGGCCGAGGACCCTTTCGCGAGCGGCTCCGGGCCCGGCGGCAAGCCGTCCGAGCCCCACCTCGGCGGCGGACGCTACGCGGTCACCGCAGGCATCGCGCGCGCACCCCAGGGAAACGTCTACCGCGCCCTCGACCGCACTCTGGGCCGGCCGGTGGTGGTCAAACAGGCGAGGGCCTTCGTGGGCGAGGACGAAGCCGGCATGGACGCCCGGCACCGGCTGCGCAACGAGCGTGCGGTCCTCACCGCCCTCGACGGCGTGGCGGGCGTCCCCCGCGCACTGGACTACTTCGCTCACCAGTCGGACGAATACCTGGTGATGAGCGGTTGCGGCGACCGGGACCTGCGCGGGGAGGTCCTGCGTAACGGTCCCTACCGAAATGACGGCACCCGGCCGGAGCGCGCCCTCTCCGTCCTCGCCTCCCGGCTCCTTAGCGTCCTGGACGCGATCCACGACCGGGACGTGGTCGTGCGCGACCTCAAGCCCGACAATGTCGTGCTCGACGACTCCGGGCGCTGTCACGTGATCGACTTCGGGATCAGCGAGCTGGACGGTGCCGGACCGGGAGGGGCGACCCCCGGATACAGCGAGCCGGTTCTGCACGCGACAGGCCCCGCCGCCCCCGCCGACGACCACTATGCACTCGGCGCGACCCTCTACTTCGCCGCCACCGGCATGGACCCGGTGATCGTCGACAGCGACCATGCGGTCAACCGGGACCGGACGCTGGCCTGTCTCGCATGGGCACTGCCCGGTCGGGCCCACCGGGAGATCCGGTTGTCGATCTCCGGCCTCCTGAGCTTCGACCCGGTCGTACGGGCCGCCGCTGCCGACTGCCTGCGCACCGGCAGCCCGGCCGGGGCCACGCGCCGACCTGCCCGGCCGCGGATCGATGACGACCTGCTGGACGAGATCATCGAGCACACGACCGCGTTCTGCGTCGACGAAGCGCATGCGATCCTGGACCCGGCACGGGCCGCCCGGCTGAACGTCCCCACCTCGATCGACGTCTACGGCGGCAGTTCGGGACTCGGACTGGAACTCCTCCACCACACCCACCGGCCCCGCGTGCGTCCGGCCGTCACCGCGCTGGCGCGATGGACAGCGGAACAGTCCAGGAACCTCCCGCCCGGCTTCTACACGGGACGCACGGGAGTCGAACTCTTTCTCGCGCGGGCACAGTCGGCGGCGGGGACGGGGACGGACGACGACGTGCGGTCCGGGTTCGAGGCCCTGCCGGGCCGCGCACCGGACGGCGGACCGCCGGAGGCGGACCTGATCGCGGGCACCGCAGGGATCGGTCTCGGCCAGTTGCTGTTGGCCCGACACGCCCTGCGCTCCGGTCACCGACACGCCGCGGACCGGCACCTCGGCGTCGCCGCTGAATGCGATCGGATGCTTGCGTCGGGCACCGCCCGGCTGACTCCGGCCGGTTCGGACTCGGTCGGCAGCGCCGCGCTCCGCGAGGGCATCGCCCACGGCGAGGCGGGTGTCGCCTGGTTCTTCCTCGAATACGGCGGAGTGACCGGGGACGTGGACGCGATCAGCCGCTCGGCGCAGGCCATCGCGCGTCTGGCCGCCTTGACGCCGGACATCATCGCAGCGGCCACCGGGCCGGGAGCGACTCGTCGCTACGCTTCGTGGTGCCGGGGCCTGGCCGGCATCGGGACCGTACTCGTCCGGGCCGCGGAACGCCTCGGCGATCCCGGGTACCTCGCGCTCGCACAGCGGGCCGCGCGCGCCTGCGCCGCACTGGCACCGGGAATGCCGCTGGTCACGCAGTGCTGCGGGCTGGCCGGCGTGGGTGAGCTGATGGTGGACGTCGCGGAGGCGTCCGGGTCCGAGGAGTTCCGGGACGCGGCCGAGACCACCGCGCTGCTCATCCTGAGCCGCAGCGGCGGCACCTGGTCCCGGCCCGTGTTCCCGGACACCGGACTCGCCCAGCCGAGTGCCACCTGGGCCGGCGGCTCCGCGGGCGTCCTGGCCTTCCTCAGACGACTGCGTGACCGGGGCGGACCCCGGCTGGGACGCGTCGACTGACCGCCGTACCGGCGTCGCGTCGCCCCGCCGCCGGTACGGCGTCCGCTGAACGGTGACGTGGTGCGGCAGGCAGGGCGCTCGGCGGGGCCGCGCACGGTGCCTGGCTTACCGTGCGCATCGCCGGGTAAGTGTATGGTGCACCGGCCCCGCGGGCCCAGCAGTGGAACCCTGCACCTCCTGCCTGCGGGGCTGTTGCGGAGGCCGGCCCCGGCCGGGGAAGGGCGCACCAAGCTGGCCACTGTCCTGGTCAACGTGCTCGCCCCGCGGCCCGACGCCTTGGTGATCGCCTGAGCCGCCGTGGTGTCGCTGCTGCCCGCTTGCCGGGGTGCGCCCTGCCGGAGCAGGTAGGCGGCCGAGCGTCGTCCGGGTGGGTCCGGGGAATTGCCGGACCGGCGATCCGCGTTTCCGGAAGATGGACGACCCATCCTCGTATGCCATGCCTGACGCTGTCAGCGGTGCGACGCCCCGCGCGCGGCTCGCGGCCGATCGCGCGGAAACCCTCGCGCGGGTGGCCGCGCTCGGCCGCGAATTCGATGGGATCGTGGCGGCGAACGCGTTGGTCGCAATCGATGACGAGCACGACCCCGAGGGAGGGAGCACGGCCTTCGAGCGGGCCCACGTGGCCGCTCTGATGGCGCGTGCACGCGAGCACCTGGAGGAACTGGACCGGGCGCTCGAACGAGTGGAGCGTGGGCAGTACGGGAGCTGCGAAGGCTGCGGCGGAGCGATATCTCCCGAACGGCTGGAAATCCGTCCGGCGGCCACCATGTGTGTGCGCTGCGCCCGTTACGGCTCGCGCCGTCCCCCGTGCTGACGCCGCCCGTCTCGCGAGCCTGGCCGAGCTGAGCCGCGCCGCCACGCCCGACAGGAAGGCACTGGCATCACGTCAGTCGATGGCGGCCCCGCACGACGGCTGGGGCATCCATGTCATGTGTGTACGGCTGCGTGACAGTGCGGCGCTTGGGGACGCCTCGACCGCAGGGGCGGCGGCGAAGCCGGCTGACGCCGGGTGGTTCGGCTCGGCGGCCGGTGCGAAGAGTTCCCGGGCTCCGACGATGGCCAGCAGCCTGTCGACCATGGGGCTGACAGCGCGGACGACCACCGTCTTGCCCTGCAGAGCCGCCTGCTGCCGCAGGTCCATCAGGACGCTCAGGCCGGCGCAGTCACAAAATTCGAGCCCGCTCAGGTCCAGGTCGAGTCCGCGCGCTGACCGGGTGAGTGCTTCGCGCAGCTTGCCGCGGATGCCGCGGCCGGAGTCGAGGTCGAGTTCGCCGAGGATCTCCACACCTGTGCGGGCACCGCGCGATGAGTACAGGGCGACAGCCCGGCAGCCGGGGTCATGCATGAGCTCACTCCTCACCTGCGTGTCAGGGCCCGCTCTCCCGCGACCCACACGTAAGACAATCAATGCATGAAATGTAGTGCATGTTTGTGCGTGCATGAATGGCGACTCGTTAAACTCTGGGCATGGATGAAGTGCCCGAGCCTCATACCGGATGGACGTTCCTGACGAATCACGCCCGCGTGCTCGCAGCCATCGCGGACAATCAGAACGCGCGCATCCGTGACATCGCCGCCCACTGTCGACTCACCGAACGGGCCGTTCACAAGATCATTTTCGATCTGGAGCAGGACGGCTACCTCTCCCATACCCGCGAGGGGCGTGGCAACGTCTATCGGATCGACCCCGGCAAGATCCTGCGCCATCCCGCTGAGGCCGGAATCGGGCTCACGGTGGCCTCGCTCCTGTCCTTGTTGGTCCAGGACGAGGCGATCCGCTCCGACCAGCCACGACTGCAGAGCACGAGCAGCTGACGAACCGCGCGCGGGCCGCGGGGACGTGGTCTGGGCCTGGCGGAGCGCAGCCGGCCGCCGGCCCGCGGGACTCCCAAGGGCCGCCAGGCTGTCGATCCGCCGCGCCCGTCGCCCCGCCGGCCCCGAACCACGCGGCGGGGCAGTCGACCACCCGTCCGACGGCTTCTGTAACGGATCGATAACTCGCGTACATGGCGGGTGAGGGCGTGGGTAGACGCGGCTTCACCGGGTTGGCTATGAGCCCGGACATGAGCCGGGAGGGGCACCACCGATGACGATCACGGCCACCAGCACCCAGGAGCGTACGCAGACGGCGCTGCCGGAGATCGGTGACGCTGCCAAGATGGCTCCGAAGGACGCCCGGGAGCTGTCGAAGCTGTTCTTCGAGCGGCTGGCCACGCTGGAGGAGGGCACGCCCGAGCACAGCTACGCGCGCAACACGCTGATCGAGATGAACATGTCCCTGGTCCGGTTCGCCGCCGGCCGGTTCCGCAGCCGGGGGCCGGAGGAGATGGAGGACATCGTCCAGGTCGGCATGATCGGCCTGATCAAGGCGATCGACCGGTTCGAAATCTCCCGCGAGGTCGAGTTCACCTCCTTCGCCATCCCCTACGTCGTCGGTGAGATCAAGCGGTTCTTCCGTGACACCACCTGGGCCGTGCACGTGCCCCGCCGACTCCAGGAAGCCCGCGTCCAGCTCGCCCAGGCCACCGAGGAACTCCGCAGCCGCATGGGCCGCACCCCCAGCGTCAAGGAACTCGCCGAGCTGATGAGCCTGAGCGAGGAGGAGGTCGTCGAAGCCCGCATCGCCTCCAACGGTTACAACGCCGCTTCCCTCGACGCCGCCCTGAGCACCAGTGACGACAGCGAAACCGCCCTGGCCGACTTCATCGGCTTCGACGACGCGGCCCTCGCCCTGGTGGAGGACTTCCACACGCTGGCCCCGATGATCGCCGCCCTCGACGAGCGCGACCGGCAGATCATCCACATGCGGTTCGTCGAAGAACGTACGCAGGCCCAGATCGGTGAACGGCTCGGCGTCTCCCAGATGCACGTCTCCCGCCTACTGTCCCGCTGCCTGGCCCGCCTGCGGGAAGGCATGCTCACCACAAGCTGACGCTGTCCCGCGCAGGCGGGTACCCCGCTTCACGCCGCTCCTTCGGCAACCGCTAGATGCCCCGGCTCCGCGCAGGTCAGGCTCAAACCTTCGGGATGGATGTCCCGGCGCACTGCCGCGCTGCCGGCGTTCACCACCCGGCACGGCCGGGACGCCGGGCGCGCGCCGTCACGCGGCTAAGCGGTCGGCGTACGGCCGCCGACGAGGTCGCCGCCGACACCGTCCAGCACGGCAGCAGGCGCGGTCACTTGAGCCTGCGGCACACCGGACAACAGCAGACGGACCGTGTCCCGATCACCGGGCCGGTCCGTCTGCCGGATGTTCCCGGTCCGGTCGGCGTGCGGGGGCAGCAGGGTCGCCGGGCGCGTGAGTCCGGAGGTGCGCCTCACCCGGACTGGACACCGGTCGGAGCGAACCGGCGGCCCGCGTCCGAACAGCGGCGGTGGATGCTGACGAAGGCGCCCGACGCACTGGAGTCGCGAAGTCCACCTGCGTGAGACCCACGACCAGCAGGGGGACACCTCCCGCATCCCCTGGTGGAGAAGTGCCCCAGCAACTGGGGCGCGGTGTGGCACCGGCCACGGCCGCGTAGCCGCGACCGCGCCGCGAGGCCAGGCCCAGCGTAGGGCCGGACGGCACCAGGCCGCCGGACACGACCGGCGGCGACCCCGGCGGCGCTCGTGTCGGCCTCCGGGCCGGGGATGGGGGCGTCGGGCCGCGGCTGCGGGGCGAACGGGGTGGCTGGTCGTCATGGTGTCGGCCGGGGAGCCGACGCTGACCAGGAAGTCGCGGACGTCTGTTTGCGCTGGAAACCAGGGCGCAGTTGGCGCGCGACCGCCACCGCCTCGTGCTCCGCGTCCTCAGGTGCGGGCAGGCCGCGGAGCCCTAGCGGGGCAGGCGCGTCGGTCGGCCCGTCGACCAGGCTGTCGAAAAAAGAAATCGGCGGCCCCCTGCGCCGCGGCGTCTGCCGATGGCGCACCGCTCACGGCCCCCCGCATGCGGCCGTGCACCGAGCTGTCTCGCTCAGCCCGAAAGCCGACAGGTCGAACCGCACGTCCTGCGCGCTTCGCCACACCTCGATGGCTCAAGAGGCCAGGGGCATGGCGGGCAGCAGGTCTTACACCACAGGAACAGCCCCGTCCCGCGCCGCGTCTTCGTGCTGGTCCTCTCAGTCATGCGTGCGGTGGGAGGAGCGGTCAGCGGGGGAGCGTGGCGAGGGCGTCGCCTACGGTGGGGTAACAGGTGAACACCTGGTCCAGGCCCACGGTCCGGAAGACGCGGCCGAGGTCCGGACTGAGCCCGGCCAGGCCGAGGGAGCCACCGGCGGCCTCGGCACGGTGGAAGGCGGTCACGAGCACGGTGATGCCCGTCGAATCGCAGTAGGAGACGCCGGAGAGGTCGATCACCAGGAGCGTCCTGGGCGCGAGCGTGAGGTCCTCCAGCGCCCAGGTGAGCCGGGGCGCGGTGTGGTGATCGAGTTCGCCGGTCACCTCCAGTACGACGGCGCCGGCCTCGTGAAGCTGCTGTGCGACGGTCAGAGTTGGCTCAGTCACCGGTTCTCCTGGTGGGGTGATGCAGGCTGTACAGGGATGGACAGGAGGCTGTCCAGGCGGCCGGAAGAGGACGCGCCCGGCGCGCGAGGTGTCGGGCGAGCCGCTCCTGGTCGAGTATGGCGCCGTGGGGTGCACGAGCCTTGACGAGGCCGTCTTTTACGGAAGGTCGATGAGCTGTCCGCCGATCACGGAGCCCGGTTCCACGGTTCGGTCCGCGCGCGGGGCGAAGGCCGGGCGCGCCCGCCGCCGGCCAGTGTGAGGCGACGAGGCCACCGGCGGCCGGTTCCCGCACTTCGAAAAAAGCACGCTCGACATCGGACCGCCGTGCCCGTTCGGCGGCTACCGTGCGCTGGGCAGACAGGAGCAGCTTGAGTTTCTCCGCTACCAGCGCCGCCAAGTCCCGCAGGTCGTCGAGCCGGTCGGTGCCGGGCGTGTGCGGACGGATGTCCGACCCATTCACGGTGCCCGGACGCTCACCGGCATCGGTGTCCATGTTGCAGGCACCCGGCTGACCGGCACGGTCCGGCAGCCCCGGCAGGCAGCCCGCCTCGGTGCCCTCAGCCAGGTCGTGGGATCCGGCGAGGCGTCCCCGGCCGGCGTCCACGATCGTCACGCAGGCCATCGGAGTGCGGACGATCCTGGCGGCAAGAAAGGCGATGCTGTCGGGAGCGCAGCCGGACGAGACGTGCGCGACCTGATGCCTGGGCAGGGGGTCCGGTCGCCCACCATCGTCCGGCGGCACGGCGAGGAGACGCGCCGACCCGCTCGAAGCCATAGCCTGCGGCCCCCCGCCTGAGTAGTTCTTCGACCATGCCGGGTGCGGATGCCCCGGCCGGTGGGCCTATCCTACGTAGCGATCGTTTCGCTGAGGACGGAATGGTCACCCTGCCCATCGGAAGATCGCGCCGGGCGTTGGTCCCGCGCAGGAACGACGCCTCGCCCCGGGGGGTACGGAAGGCGTCAGCGCACGTGTGATCGGCAGATGGGCCGGAGTCGGCCGGGATCGTTGAAGGGGTTCGCTGTGGCAGGTTCTGGAGATGGACACCGGCCGTCGCACGCGGCGGCCGATGTGTTCGCCGCCGACGCCGTGGTCGGCGCGGATCTCGCCGCGGTGGACTGGTCCTCGACCACGCTGGGAACGCCCGAGGGCTGGCCGCAGAGTCTGCAGACGGCGGTCAGCATCCTGCTGTCGTCACGGTTCCCCATGTGGATGGCCTGGGGGCCGGACCTGACGTTCTTCTGCAACGCCGCCTACCGCCGTGACACCCTGGGGCAGAAGTACCCGTGGGCGCTGGGCCGCCCGGCGAGCGAGGTCTGGGCGGAGATCTGGGAGGACATCGGCCCGCGCATCGACACCGTACTGGCAACGGGCGAGGCCACGTGGGACGAGGCACTGCTGCTGTTCCTGGAGCGCTCGGGCTATCCCGAAGAGTCGTACCACACCTTTTCCTACAGCCCGCTGCGGGACGACTCCGGCGCGGTCGTCGGGATGCTGTGCGTGGTGAGCGAGGAGACCGAGCGCGTCATCGGTGAACGGCGCATGGCGACACTGCGGGACCTGGGTTCGGACCCGAGTGTCGTGCGGACCGAGGAGGAGATGCTGGCCTTTGCCGGTCAGCAACTCACGCACAACCCCAGTGACCTGCCCTTCACGCTGACCTATCTCTTCCAGCCGGACGGCACCGTGCGGCTGGCTGCCTGCACCGGGCTGACGGCGGAACACCCGGCGGCGCCGGCCTCCCTGTCCGCCGAAGCCGAGGACGCTCCCTGGCCGTCCGCCGCCTTGGCCCGCGGCGAGTCCGTGCTGTTGGACCTCGAAGGGGCCCCGTTCACCGCGTTGCCCGCCGGGCCGTGGCCCGAGCCCCCCGCCCAGGCACTGGCCGTGCCGTTGCTCCAGCAGGGCACTGCCCCCTACGGGTTCCTGGTGGCCGGGGTGAACCGCTACCGGCCCCTGGACGCGAGCTACCGCGGCTTCGTCGAACTGGTCGCCGGGCACATCGCGGCCGGCATTTCCAGCGCGCGCAGTTACCAGGCCCAGCAGCGGAGGGCCGAGGAACTGGCGGAACTGGACCGGGCGAAGACCACCTTCTTCTCCAACATCAGCCACGAGTTCCGCACCCCGCTGACCCTGATCATGGGGCCGGTGGAGGAGTTGCTCGCGCAGTTCGACGGGGGCGATCCCCTGGTGCGCGCTGAACTGGAGTCCATCCGCCGGAACAGCCTGCGGCTCGGCAAACTCGTGAACAGCCTCCTGGACTTCTCCCGCATCGAGGCGGGACGGATGCAGGCCCGGTACGAACCTGTCGACCTGTCGGCGGTCACCGCCGAGTTGGCCAGTGTGTTCCGCTCTGCGGTGGACAAGGCCGGTCTCGCGTTCGAGGTCGACTGCCCCGCGCTGGACGAGCCGGTGCACATCGACCGCGGCATGTGGGAGAAGGTGGTTCTCAACCTGCTCAGCAACGCGCTGAAGTTCACCTTCGAGGGAGCCATCCGCGTCTCGGTCCGAGCCGAGAATGGCCAGGCGGTGGTCACGGTAGCCGATACCGGTATCGGCGTGGCCGCCGAGGAGATGCCCAGACTGTTCGAGCGCTTCCAGCGCATCGAGACCGCCCGCTCCCGGTCCAACGAGGGCAGCGGCATCGGTCTCGCCCTGGTCCGGGAACTCGTCGGCCTCCACGGCGGCACGATCAGCGCCGACAGCACCCTGGGCGAGGGCACCCGCTTCGTGATCCGCCTGCCCTTCGGCACGGAGCACCTGCCCGCTGACGCGCTGGTACCCGTCGCCTCCACCGCCGCCCCCTCGGCCACCGCGGAGCCGTACCTCGTGGAGGCGCTGCGCTGGCTCCCCTCGGACGTCCCCGGCGCGGAACCATCTGTGACGCCGGTGACGAGCGACACGGCCTATACACAGGGTCCCGCGGTAGCCGCCCGGGTGCTGATCGCTGACGACAACGCCGACATGCGCGAATACCTCATCCGGATCCTGCGGGGCGCCGGTTACGAGGTCGAGGCGGTCACCGACGGGCACGAAGCCCTGCGGGCCGTCAGGGCAGCCGCTCCGGAGCTCGTGATCAGCGATGTCATGATGCCCCGTCTCGACGGCCTGTCCCTGGTGCGGGAGCTGCGTGCCGACCAGCGCACCGCTGCCGTGCCCGTGCTGCTGCTGTCCGCCAGAGCCGGACAGGAGGCCTCCATCGAAGGGTTGCAGGCCGGCGCGGACGACTACCTCGTCAAGCCCTTCGCGGCGGCGGAGCTGCTGGCACGGGTGCGGGCCAACGTGGAACTGTCCCGCCTGCGCACCCACCACGCCCGCTGGCGCACCGCACTGGTCGATTCCCTGCAAGAGGCGTTCTTCGTCTGCGACGAGAACGGCGCGGTGGTGGAGATCAACTCGGCGTTCACCGAGATGCTCGGCTTCGGTCCCGAGGAACTGCCCTACGCACCGATCCACCCCTGGTGGCCGCAGGCCGATACCGACCCCGAAGGCCATGAACAGGTCGCCCGGGCCTTCGGCGACCTCCTGGAGGAGGGGCACGGCCGTTACACCATCCCCGTCACCCACCGTGACGGTCGTCGGCTCTGGGTGGACGTCTCCTTCAACCACGCCGAGGACCCCGACACCGGGCGCCGTGTAGTGGTCGGCACCTTCCGGGATGTCACCGCCGAGCACTACGCCATCCAGCGGGAGAGCGCTCTTGCGGGGCTCAGCGTCCGGGTCTCCCAAGCCCCCAGCCTGCACGACGCCGTCGTCGGCGCCTTGGGCGAGCTGAAGGACCTGTGGCGGGCCCGGCAGGTGCTCGCCGTGGTCTTCGGCCGCTCCGAGGAGCCGCAACTGACCGCCACGGACTCCTCGCTGCGCTGGCCGCACCTGTCCGCCGACCGCCGCGAGGCGCTCCGTGCCCTGCGCGAGCGGCCGCTGCTGACCCCGGTCACCGATCACACCAGTGCCGGAGTCGTCGTGGAGCACCCGGACGGGCCCATGGTGCTGTGGGTGGACCTGGGCACCAGCAGGCCCTTCACCGACGAGGACCAGCTGCTGCTGTCGCTGCTGGCCGGACATCTGGCCCAGGCCCTTGTCCGCGTCCACCAGATCGACCAGCAGCGCGAGACGGCGATCGCCCTGCAACGCGCCATCCTCGGGCCCTCCCACTTGCCCGATGGCTTCGCCGTTCGCTACGAACCGGCCACCCAACCGCTGGAGGTCGGCGGCGACTGGTACGACACGGTGGCGCTGCCCGACGATCGGATCGGCATCGTGGTGGGGGACTGCGTCGGCCGCGGCCTGGAAGCGGCGACCGTGATGGGGCAGCTGCGCAGTGCCTGCCGCGCCCTGCTCCTGCAGGACGCCAGCCCGGCGCAGACCCTCATGGCCCTCGACCGGTTCGCCGCCGGCATCCCCGGCGCGCTGTGCACGACCGTCTTCTGCGGCGTACTCGACCCCGAGACCGGCCGGCTGACCTATTCCAGCGCCGGGCACCCGCCGGGCATCCTCGCCCACCACGACGGGACCACCCGCTTGCTCGAGGACGGACGGTCCCTGCCCCTGGCCGTGCGGCCCGGCCGGGCACGCCCCGAGGGGGAGTGCACGATCCCGGCGCGTGCCACGCTGCTGCTGTACACCGACGGGCTCGTCGAGCGCCGCCGGCGTCCGCTGAGCGCGGGTATCCACCAGGCGGGTGAAGCCGTCCAGGACGGCAGGGACGCGGCCGTCGATGACCTCGCCACCCAGGTCATGTCCCGATTGGCGCCCGAAAACGGATACGACGACGACGTCGCTCTGTTGCTCTACAGGCACCCGGCCCCACTGGAGATGACCTTCCCCGCGGAGTCCTCCCAGCTGGCACCGGTCCGGCAGGCTCTGCGCAGCTGGCTCGAGCGGTGCCAGCTCCCGCCGCAGACCGCGCAGAGCGTGCTCGTCGCGGCCGGCGAGGCCTGCGCCAATGCCATCGAACACGGCCATCGCGATGCACCGGGCGAGCCGGTCCGGCTGCGCGCCGAGGCGTTCGTGGACGACCTGCGCCTGGTCATCGCCGACACCGGACAGTGGAAGACCCCGCAGCCCGAGGCCAACGCCCACCGCGGCCGCGGCATGACCTTGATGAAAGCCATGATGCAGCACGTCACCGTCACGTCCGGCGCCGCCGGAACCACCGTCCAGATGCAGACGAGGATCGCGTGATGACCACTCCGCTCACCCTCACCACAGGCCGGCGGTCCGACGGCACCGCCCTGCTGACAGCCGTCGGTGAGATCGACATGACCAACACCGACGCCCTCTGCGAGGCGCTGGACTCCACCACGGGCCCGGTGATACTCGACCTCACCGGTGTCGAGTACTTGGACAGTGCCGGCCTCAACGTGCTGTTCGCCCGGGCCGACCGGGTCGAACTCGTGGCCACGCCCCTGCTCGCTCCAGTGCTGGTGATCTCGGGTCTCTCCGACCTCGCGACCGTCCACGGCCTGTGAGGGAGGGACGTCGGCGTCATCGGCAACGCTCGGGGGCGGCCGACGGTCACCGCACCGTCCCGCCGAAGGACCGTTCGCCGTGGGAGCGAGGGCTTTACCGGGGCTTCCGCGGCGCGCGATAGGGTGATGCGCACCCGTGGTGGGTAGCTGGAGCGCGCGGGAAGGGAGGGGCAGATTGACGCAGGACGTATGCGGGTCGGTCGACGGCGACGCCGCGGCGGACCGTCATGTCGCGGTCGAGTACTCCACCGACGAAGAGTGGCTCGCCCATCTTGTGCCCTTCGTGCGTGCGGGCTTCGACAGGGGTGAGCAGGTGCAGTACTTCGCGGACAGCACCGACCCCCGCCGAGTGATGCGCGCACTCGCCGAGCGGGGCGTCGATGCCGGCGCCGCGGTCCGGCGGGGGCAGCTCGTTGTGACCACCGCCGACGAGACCTATCTGAGGGGAGCCCGCTTCGACCCGGACGCCATGTTCACTGTGTGGCGCCGCGCCGTCGAGGCCGCCATAGGTCAGGGGTACGGGAACTTGCGGGTTATCGGCGAGATGTCCTGGGGAGTCCGGCGCATAGCCGGGGCGCAGCGGCTGCTGGAGTACGAGTTGCGTATCCACCACGAGGTCTTCGAGCAGTTGCCGCTGACGGCCTGGTGCTTCTACGACCGTCGCCTGCTGGCACCCGGAGCCCTCGAGCGGCTGGCGGGCGCACACCTGACACGGACAGGAGCCGCGCCTTCCTCTCGCGCCCGGTCCGGGCTGGCGGTCGTGCCTCTGGCCGGTCGTCCCGGCTTCCGTCTGTCCGGGTCGGCGGGCTACGAGAGCCGCCGCGTGGCCGCCTCGGCGTCAGCCGCTGTCGCCGCGTCCCCGTCGAAGGACATCACTCTGGACCTGTCCGGCCTCGACCACCTCGACATCGCCTCACTGGCCGAGATCGCTCACGCCGCGCGGCGGCGCCCGTCCGGGACGCCGGTGCGCCTCGTCGGGGTGCCGCCCGCGTTCCACCGGATGCTGGAACTCTTCCCCGAGCTGGGGGCCGGCCTGCAGGAGGCCGGCCAGTGACGACGTACGCACCGACGACGGAGGCGAGCGGGGTCGATCCGTCCCTCCACCACCCGGCCCTCTTCTACTCCACGGAAGAGGAATACCTGCGGAGCGTCGGCGATTTCGTGCACGCGGAGGCGGGCGGCGGACGCCCTGTACTCGTCGCCGTTCCCGGTCCACGCCTGGAGCTTCTTCGGGAGGCCGTCGGCGCTGGAGACGAGGACGTCACCTTCGTCGACATGCGGCAGGCCGGGCGCAACCCGGGGCGCGCCCTGTCGATGCTCCAGGACTTCGCCGACCGACACCCGGAGCGGCGCCCGTCCATCGTGGGGGAACTCATCTGGGTCGGGCGCACCGAGGCAGAGGCACGAGAGGCGACGCGTCACGAGGCGCTGATCAACTTGGCGTTCAACGGCCGTTCCACCACGATCCTTTGCCCCTACGACACCGCCCTGCCGGAGCGGGTGCTGGCGGAGGCACGCCGCACGCACCCTGTCGTCGGAGCCGCGAACGGCTACCGGCACAACCCGCACTACGAAGACCCGCAGGCGGTGTGCCGGGACTGCGACCGGCCCATGGAGGAGCCGGCGGATCCACTCGTCCTAGGCTTCACGGAGCAGGACCTCGCCGATGTTCGTGGCGCCGTCGGGCAATGGGCACAGGCTGCCGGCCTGTCCCCACGCCGGCGCACCGACTGGTTGCTGGCCATCAACGAGGCCACCGGCAATTCGGTACGGCACGGGGGAGGACAGGGTACGCTGCGGCTGTGGCGCAGCGCCGACACCCTGATCGCGGAGGTGAGGGACCGAGGACTGCTCACGGACGCGCTCGTCGGTCGGCGTCGGCCCGATCCGCTGTCCGCGGCTGGTGGCCGCGGCGTCTGGATGATGTACCAGTTGTGCGATCTGGTTGAGATGCGCGCCCTGCCCTCGGGCCTGACCGTGCGTCTGCACCTGACGCTGGACTGAGCGGTGAGCCGTGACGGACACATCGCGCAGGCTGCTTCACCCGGATTCGCCGTGTGGTGGAGGCTGCTCGCCGATCCATTGAGGCAGGGCTCGTTGTGCGTGATGGCGACCCTGTTCGGCCTGTTCGGCCGGTGCACACAGTCTCAGGGGAGGCATGGACCAGTGCCGGGGGAAGCGACCGCCCACCCCCTGTACGGGGTGAGGGGAGGAACAGAATGAGGGCTGAGCGCGAGCGGCGGCCATCGAGCGGGCCGCACCTGTCGCCGACGGTTCGGGACACGGACGAGGACCTGTCGCTGTTGTTCGGGACGTCTCCCGCGTTGTTCGCGTCCATGGTGGGGGCGGCTCACGTGCTGGAGGCCGCGAATCCGGCCTTCTTCTCGGCGATCGGGGGCGGGCAGCGCACACGTACCGGCGTGCCTCTGGGCGAGCTGATGCCGGAGCTCGCGGCCCAGGGTTTCATCAGGCTGCTCGACCAGGTGTACCGGTCGGGCGAGCGGTACGTCGGCCGAGACACCCGCGTCGTCATCGGCGCCGCCGGGCAGTCCCGTGAGGCGTACTTCGACTTCACCTACGAGGCCCGCCGCGACGTCGGCGGCAACGTCATCGGCGTACGGATGATCGGAGTGGAGACCACCCAGGTCAAACAAGCGCGGCGACTGGCCGCCGAGCAGCGCGCGCTGCTGGAGCAGATCGCCCGCCAGGCGCCCCTGCCCGAGGTACTGGAGGGTATGTGCCGGGTGATCGAGGACCTGTGTCCCGACGTCATCGTCTCGGTGCTGCTGGCCGACGAAGACGGCCGCCGCCTGCACCACGGCGCCGCTCCCAGCCTGCCCGGCTTCTACAACGAGGCCATCGACGGCATCGCCACCGGTGAAGGCGTCGGCTCGTGCGGCACAGCCGCCCACCGGCGGCGGAAGGTGATCGTCACCGACATCACCACCGACCCCCTGTGGGACGACTTTCGTGACCTGGCCGTCCGGGCCGGGCTGGCCGCATGCTGGTCCACGCCGATCCTCGCTCGCGACGGGCGGTTGCTGGGCACGTTCGCGATGTACCACCGTGATGCGCGCGCCCCCCAGGACACCGACCTCGCACTGGCCCAGCTCTTCGCCGGCACCGCCGCCCTGGCCATCGAGCGGCACCACGCCGAACAGGCCCGGCAGGCGGCCGACGCCCGGGCGAAGGCGGCCCGCGACGACCTCGCCTTCCTGCTGACCGCCAGCACCGCCCTGGCCGGCCCGCTGGACGAGCAACAGACACTCCAACGGCTGGCCGCCCTGTCCGTCCCGGCACTGGCCCCGCTCGCCGCAGTGGACGTCGTGAAAGCCGGCCAGGTGCGTCGGGTGGCAGCCGCCGCCCCGACGGACGGGGCCCACGCCCTGCTCGCCTCCCACAGCCCCCGCCGGGACGCCGAGAGCGACGCCGTCGCACGGGTCCTCGCCTCCGGCCTCACCGAGGTGGCCCGCCGCACCCCTGCCGGACCGGGACCCTGGCAGGAGCTGGGTGTCACGGGATACGTCTGTGTTCCTCTGATGGACCGTCAGCGGCCCTTCGGCGTACTGAGCCTTTACTCCACGGGCGATATGTCCTTCGACGGCCACCGGATTGCCCTGGCGGAGGAAGTGGCCCGCCGCGCGGCTTCGGCCGCGCGCAACGCACGCCAGTACGCGCAGCGCGCCGCCATAGCCCGCGACCTGCAGAGCGGGTTGCTGCTACCGGACCTGCCCGACATCCCCGGCGCACAGTTGGCCGCCCTCTATCATCCGGCCGGCGAGGGGCTCGAGATCGGTGGTGACTTCTACGACGTCTTCCCCCGAGGCAACGGCAGCTGGGCCTTCATCCTCGGAGACGTCTGCGGGCGTGGTGCCAGGGCCGCCACCACCACGGCCCTGGTCCGCCACACCGCTCGTGCCGTCGCCCCGCTGGTCGAGGACCCCGTCGGCATCGTCAAGGCCGTGGACAGGGCCCTGAACGACCGCAACGCCCAGCAGAACAACGGCTTCGTGACGCTCACCTACGGCCATCTCACACCGGTCGCCGACGGACTCGCCGTCGACCTCGTGCGAGCCGGCCACACACTGCCCCTTCTGCTGGACGCCGACCGCGCGGTGCACCGCGTCGAGGCACCCGGCGGCCTGCTCGGCATCGGGATCCCGCCCCGGCTCGGCGCCAGCCGCTTCATCCTCCGGCCCACCGAAAGCCTGGTGCTCTACACCGATGGCATCACCGAGTGCAGGGCCGCTGGCACGGACCAGTACGGAGACGCCCGACTCGCCGGTGCTCTGGCCACCGCGCCGCTCCACCCGACCGCGACCGACATCGTGCGGAGCTTGGCGGAGGACGTCCGCGCCTTCATGAGCGGCCACACGGTCGAGGACGACCAGGCCGCACTGGTCGTCACCGCGGAGGCGCCGGCGCCGTAGAGACACGGTTCGCGGGACGGACGCGAGGGGCTGGGACGACGGTCATGTACGGCGGAGCTTCCCCTGCTCCGCCGTAGGGGTGGGCGCCCGCGTTCCCCCCGCTGGAGTAGCACAATTGCTCGGCGCCCAGGGAATGATCGAGGCAGTTCCGCCGGGCCGACGCGTACGGCCGGGGCGCCGGGGCGGTGCTCGGTGGGAACCCGGGTGACAGGAAGGGTCGTTCATGCGGAACTGTTCCTCGTGGTACGTGCAGCCGGCGGCGACCGCCAGTGCTGCCGCAGCGCCGACCCGTACGGGTACGTCAACGGGGGCGCCGGCCACCACCCGGGCACCCAACCCCGCCCGAACGGGATGGGCCGGTGCCGGTTTTCCCTGCGTGGCCTCCGGCTGAACCGCACAGAACCGGCCAGGCGACGCCACCGTCCGCCCACGAGACCGCGGAACCGCGCATACATCCCCGATCGGACACCGGGCAGGCCGGCGGGCTCCCGGTACGTGCCCATTGGAGGCCCATGCAGACCTTTCTGCCCGATCCCGACTTCCGGCGGTCGGCTCAGCTCCTCGACCTCCGCCGCCTGGGCAAACAGCGAGTGGAGGCGCTACAGGTACTGCGCGGCTTGACCGTTCCCGGCTATGGCTGGCGCCGACACCCGGCGGTGCGCATGTGGAGCGGGTACGAGGAGGCGTTGGTGCGCTACGGCCTGGAGGTTTGCCGGGTCTGGCGCGAGCTCGGCCACCAGGACAGCTGTGCGGCCTCCCTGGTAGCCGGGTACGGCGCCGTCCACCCGCACACCGGGGTGCGCGACCAGGCCGCTCTCGCCGCCGCCGGGGAACTGCCACCGTGGCTGGGAGACCGGGCCTTCCACCGCAGCCACCAGTCCGCGCTCGTGCGCAAGGACAGGGACACCTACGGGTCCGCATTCCCCGGCGTGCCGGACGATCTGCCCTATGTGTGGCCGGCCTCCGACCGCGAGGGCGGCGAGGGTGACCAGGCCGCGAAACGCCCGTAAGAATCGCACTGGAGCAACCACAACGCACGAGCACGTACACCGAACGGGTGACACTTCGTCCTGTAGATGCACATTCGGGCGCCTGAGGTGACCCTCGAAGGTGCGCTTCCTGGCCGGGGCCTGCCGTCCGAGGGGCCCGGGCCGGGCGCGCCGATCGGAAAGGAGTCGCTCATGAGGAGCCGAATCGCACGCAGTCTCGCCGCCGGGCTCACGGCGGCGATGCTGGCCACGGGGGCAGGGGCCGTAGCGACAGGCACCGCCACCGCGGCGCCGTCGACCACGACGACGAGCCACGCTGCGCCGACCGTCGGCAAGAAGTGCCACAAGGTCAAGGGCCACTACCGGACGGTTACTGCTCACGGCAAGTCCAAGCGGGTCTGGGTCAAGCCCCACCTGGTCTGCACCAAGAAGTAGCTGTTCGAGTTGGTGCCGGGGGTGTCCGCCCGTCGGCCCGCCGACTGGCGCGCGGGCACCTCAGCCCCGTCGGCACACCGATCGCGCAAGCTGGTTCTCCCGAGGTCAGGGCGGTGCGAGATTCCCGTGCACGCACGCGGAAGCATGTGTGGATGGTGATGTGGGGGCACTCGGCGTGTTGAGGGGTTGGGTACACAGCCTCTCGGGTTCTTCGTCGGCCCTTGATCAGGGCCGACGAAGAACACCTGCATTCCCCAGCTGGGAAGGGGGAGGGCAGAGCCAGGTCAGGGGCCGGCCCTCGGCAGATGCCGGCTACCCGGGCCGGCACTCGCCCCACCTCACGCGCCCAAATTCCGGGTGCACGCCATGGCCGGCCATGACAGTCTGCGGACATGCCGATCATGGGTGTGTCCCCCGGAGTGTCCCTCGCGTATGAGGCCTTCGGCGACCCCGGCGACCCCCCGGTCCTGCTCGTGATGGGTTTTGGCGCGCAGATGCTCGCCTGGCACGAGGACTTCTGCCGGGCGCTGGCCGACCGCGGACGCTACGTGATCCGGTACGACAATCGTGACTGCGGGCTGTCCACCAAATTCGACGACCACCCCGTCGACATGAGCGGGGTACATCGCTGCGGCCGAGAAGGAGCTGGTGTGGGCGTCCAAGCGGTACGGCGACGCCGCGGCGCTGCGTGAACTGGCCGCCGCGAGCTACGACCGCGCCTACCGCCCCGCCGGGATCGCACGACAGCTCGGCGCGATGATCCTCAGCGGTTCCCGCGCGGACGCGCTCCGTGAACTGCGGGTACCGACACTGGTGATCCACGGCTTGGACGACACGCTGATCGACCCCAGCGGCGGCAGGCGCACCGCCGAGCTGGTGCCCGGTGCCCGACTCCTGCTGGTCCCTGACATGGGCCACGACCGCCCCCGTGAACTCTGGTCCACGCTCATCGATGCCGTGGTGGCCCACACCGACTGAGCACGCGATGAGCCGCCCGTTCGACTGGAATCATCGACTTCCGGCGCGGTGCCACGACGACCCCAATCCCGGCAGACGCCCCCGATCTGATTGCATAGAGGCATAGACGCAACTCACGGGGGCATCCGCGCGTTGGCGTCAGCGGTATCGGGCTGGCGACGAGTAGGGCATCGAATGTGGGAGGGACAGGGCATGGCGCTCACGATCACGACGAAGGCGGACCCTCAGGCCGCTGGGATGCCGGAGGTTGCCGATCCTTCCCAGGTGGCACCCAAGGACGCCCGCGAACTGTCGAAGGTCTTCTTCGACCAGCTGTCGGTGCTGGAGGAAGGGACGGCTGACTACCAGTACGCGCGCAACACGCTGATCGAGATGAACATGTCCCTGGTCCGCTTCGCGGCCGGCCGGTTCCGCAGCCGCGGGGCGGAAGAGATGGAGGACATCGTCCAGGTCGGCATGATCGGCTTGATCAAGGCGATCGACCGCTTCGAGCTGTCCCGTGAGACGGAGTTCACCTCCTTCGCCATCCCTTACATCGTCGGCGAGATCAAGCGGTTCTTCCGTGACACCACCTGGGCCGTGCACGTGCCCCGCCGGCTTCAGGAGGCCCGTGTCCAACTCGCCCGCGCGACCGAGGAGCTGCGCAGCCGCCTGGACCGTGATCCGACGGTCAAGGAACTGGCGGAGCTGATGAGCCTGCCTGAGGAAGAGGTCGTCGAGGCGCGCCTTGCTTCCAACGGCTACAACTCCGCCTCCCTGGACGCCGCGATCAGCAGCAGCCAGGACGGTGAAGCCGTGTTGCAGGACTTCATCGGCGCCGAGGACAGGGCCCTGGAACTGGTGGAGGACTTCCACGCGCTGGCGCCGCTGATCGCGGAACTGGACGAACGGGACCGGCTGATCATCCACATGCGTTTCGTCGAGGAACTCACTCAGGCTCAGATCGGCGAACGCCTGGGCGTGTCTCAGATGCACGTATCCCGTCTGCTCTCCCGCTGCCTGGCGCGCCTGCGCGAGGGCATGCTCACCACCGGCTGAACAACCGCGCCGGCATTTCGCGGCTGTAGCCGGGCGGAAACGCGCGCAGTGAGCCAGCGAGATGGTGCTCGGCCTCCCGCGCGCCGATGCCGTGCCGCCGGCGCGCGCCCCGGTCGGGCAGTGGCGTGCGCAGGCTCCACCGTGGGTCTGGCCACGGGGACGTCTCATCGGGATGCCGGTGGGCGTTCCCGTGCTTGCTGGTGGCGGTGCTTGAGCCAGGTGCGGGCGGTGAAGGTCGGTAGCGGTCGATCAGTGTGTGCCGCGGCGGCGTCCGAGCAGGTACGCCACCTCTGCCGCGGTGGTGGCGGCCACCCAGGCGACTCATCGACTGCCCGGGAACGGGGATCAGTGCATTGTCCAGGCCCACCAGTAACGCCAGCGTCGAGTAACCGCCCCTGGACGCGCGGTACCCGTCCTGGGCGGTCCGATGCAGATGCGTCTGTGAAGGCGACAGCAGCAGCGGTTCGCCGACACGCCACCGCCGACGTTCGGTCAGGCCGGCGGCACCCCAGCCGTGACTGCGGTGTGCGCGTGCCCTGGATTTCTTGAAAGAAACGCACATTTTGTGTGCTTGTCGGGGTGAAGTAAGGGCATGCGAAGGCCAGGAGGTTGATAACAATGGTTCCCCTGCTTCTGGTTCTTCTTCTGGCTCTGATCCTCTTCGGCGCGGGCTTCGCCCTGAAGGCCCTGTGGTGGATCGCGGTGATCGTACTCATCGTGTGGCTGCTGGGCTTCGTCGTCCGGTCCGCCGACAGCGGCGGGCGCAAGGGCCGCTGGTACCGCTGGTAGACGAAGCCCGGCGTGCCGGAGCGCGCTGCCCGCGAAAGGGGCCCGGCCGAACACGGCCGGGCCCCTTTCGTACGGGACGTCTCCGTGCAGGGGTGGCATTTACGTGTTGCTGCTGGCCAAGGCCCGAGTCTTCTTCGAGAAGAGCGCCGTACGACGTGTGAGTCCCGGAGTTTGCGCTACAGGGCCTGCTCGCCGACACCGTCGGACGAGTCGTCCTCGGAGTGTGGCGGCCGATCCTGGCCCAGATTGGGCTACGCGAACCCACCGCATCCGCCAAGTCCACCGTCGTGCGCCTCACCTGACCCCGCCAGGAAGTCGCCGCCCTGCTCCACGAGCCCGGCCACCTTCAAGTCCCGCTGAGCACCGGGCTCATCCGCTCGTGCCCGCCCTGTGCGGCCTGCGGCGCTTTGGCCCAGCACAGGTCTGCTGCGGGTCAGACAGGCTGACGCTCTGTCGTACGTCGGCAGTGGCGTGGTCCAGCGGCCACGGCTCGTGTTCGACGGGCGTCTCCCAGAGCATTCAGAGTCGGCGCGTGTACGCCCGCCAGCGCGAGGTCCGCAGAGACCGTGAGGGTGGCGGGGTTGTACGGCGCACCGATGGCGCGGTCCGCCGGCATCGGGGGGAAGGCCACCCCGATGGACAGGAACCAGATCCCGTCGCGCCTATCACGGCTCCGGATGTATGTCCGCAGATTGGTCTCCGCGACGGTAGGGAGGCCGGGCATCGTGGCGGGAATGCCGTGCAGGCGCGCATCCGCCATGACGAAAAGCGTCAGCCCCACCCACGCGGCGCCGTCCCACTCCGCCCTCGGGAGTGGAAGCCCCAGCAGCTCGTCCAGACTCTCCATGCCCGGCGTTGCCGACCACGCGGATCGACCCGGGTGCTGCTCGGCCCGTGGCGGGCGGCGCGCTATACGCTCGCCTCCAGCAGTTCCTGGTCGCAGCCGAGCGCGGAGCATCGGCGGCCTCGCCAGCGCGGTCTATGGAGACCCTCCCTGGTGTGTCCGCCCCGGCAGCTGCCGCCGTGCGGGGCCATCCTGGTGGTGCCACGGCTGGTGCAGGCTCGTAAGCTGCGGACATGACCGAGACCAAGACTTCGACGCCTCGCGATGCCTTCGAGCTGCTGCTGGCCGGTAACCAGCGCTTCATCGCGGGCACTCCTGAACACCCCAACCAGAATGCGGCCCGCCGCGCTGAGATCGCACCGGCCCAGCAGCCCTTCGCCGTGCTGTTCGGATGTTCGGACTCTCGGCTCGCTGCCGAGATCATCTTCGATCGCGGGCTGGGTGACCTCTTCGTGGTGCGCACTGCGGGCCACGTCATGGGTGCGGAGGTACTGGGCAGCATCGAGTACGGGGTGGACGTGCTGGGCTGCCCGCTGGTGGTGGTGCTCGGCCATGACTCGTGCGGCGCGGTAGGCGCGGCGTGCGCCGCGTTGGAGAACGGCATGACACCGGCCGGATACGTCCGGGACGTCGTGGAGCGGGTGACGCCCAGTGTGCTGGCGGCGCGGGCCGCCGGCCGGGTCGAGCCGGAGGAGATCCTCGCCGAGCACGTAAAGCACACCGTCGACCTGCTGCTGGACCGCTCCCGTGTGCTCGCCGACAAGGTCGCCGCCGGGCAGGCCGCCGTCGTGGGGCTGTGCTACGGCCTGGCCGACGGAAGCGCGCAACTCGTCGCGTCTCGCGGTCTCGATGCGGTGGCCCCGACCGCGTTCTGATACCGACTCAGAGCGCCATGTCGACCCGTAACCCGTGGAGCAGGTCGGCCACCTCTCTGGCTGGACAGCCGTCAAGCGGCTTTCTGGGAGGCGGCCGCGTCGGGATGCAGGTCGTCGAGGGCGAGTTGGTGCGCCGGAGGATCGGCAATAACGATCTGGCGGGTGATGCGGTCGGTCACGGCCGACGTGAAGGAGTTCGCCGGGCTGCATATCGCGCCAATGGGGGTTGTCGTCCATGCGTTCGCTGGCCACGACGACGGCGGGGTGGTCGGCGAGGCTGGCGGCGTGGATGCGCATGCGGCCGTGGCTGCCGCTGTGGTCGAGATGCCGACCGCCGTGCCGACCGGCCGCCGACCGCTCGAGGACATACAGGTCGTGGGTGTCGGGGTAGCGCAGTGCCCACAGTTCCTCGGGAGTGGTGAGGATCAGGTTGATGGCGTAGACGGGCAGGTTTGCGGCGATCCAGCGGGCGGCCTGCCGGATGCCCGTGGTGACGTCGCCGCCGTGCCGTCGGGTCTCCCGGGTGATCAGGGCGAAGAAGCGCTCGGAGTCTGTGCCGCCTTCACCAGCGAACGGCCCTCGCCCAGGTGGTCGTCGAGCTTGTCGAGGCCCTCGATGGCCCCGTTGTGGGCGAAGATCCGGCCGTCCTGTTCGAAGGGATGAGTGTTGCGCATGTCGAGGTCGCCGGTGGAGGCGAAACGCACGTGGGCGACGAACGTCACCGATTCCACCCGCCGTGCCTCCTTGGCGAAGGCGCGGTCGCGGTAGGCCGTGATGGGCGCCTTGTCGACGTGCGGGGCGCCGTCGGCGGTGAAGTGGCCGAGGCCGGTGCCGTCGGGGTCGCGGTGGCTTTGCCGGCTGAGGCTGTCGGGGGCGTCGAGGAGCCAGAAGGTGGCGTGCGTGCGTCGGGGGGCGCTGCTGAGGCCGAAAAGGCGGCACACGGGCTTGCTCCAGGGGCCGGTCGGCCCGTTTACGGATCGTGCCGGGTCGGCGGTTCGTGGGTCTTGTGGTCAGTGGCGGCCGGGGCGGCGGGGGTTCTTCGTCTCCGCGCCGTGGGCGAAGTCGCCGGCGTTGTCCTCGTCGCGGTGCGGCTCCCCCTGCTTGTCCAGACGGGGCAGGACGCGGCGCAGGTCTTCCAAGAGCAGATCGGCCAGGTCGTGGCTGAAGCCGGTTCCGGGACTGTGCAGTCGCTCACTGGCCACCACGCGATCCCTGCCGGTGACCGATGGCCCCGGCCCCCGGGTCCTCACACAGCTCAGCGACCAAAACCTCAAGCGTGACGTGCTGGGCATTGACCACCCCGGCACACTGGGACCCCGCCACCAGGCCCGACCTCATCGAACGGTTCAGCCAGGGCCGAGCACATGGGCTGCTTTTGTTCAGCGGAGGACGCCGTCCGCACCGGGGTCCCGGGCAAGCCGGGCAGCGCTCTCCAACAGCAGGGCGTGTACGAAGGCCTGGGGGAGGTTGCCGCGCAGTTGACGCTGGGCGATGTCGAACTCTTCCGCGTACAGTCCCGACGCGCCGCAGGCGCCGCGGTTGCGTTCGAACCAGCGGTGGGCGTCGACCGTGTTGCCCTGCTGGTGTTCCGCCATGGCCATGAGGAAGCCGCAGAGCAGGAAAGCGCCTTCCGCTTCCTGGAGGGGCCGGTCATCGTGGCGGAAGCGGTAGACGAAGTGTTCGTCGGCCAGGTGCTCGCGGCAGGCGGCGAGGGTGGCACGAGTGCGTGGGTCGTCGGCGCGCGGCGCACCGCGCAGAGCGGGCAGCAGCAGCGCCGCGTCGACTGCCGGGTCGTCCGGGCTGCGCTGCCAGTGCCCGGAAGCGTGCACGCTACTCGCCGCGGTCTCGTTGAACAGCGTGTCCGCGAGTCGGGTGCAAGCGTCGGCGTGTTGCCGGTTGGGTGCCGCGGCGGCCAGGGCGCGCAGCCCGGCAACGCAGGTGAGTCGGCTGTGAGTCCAGTACCTGTTGCCCAGCTCCCAGATCCCCGCGTCCGGCTCCCGCCACCGTGCGGCGATGGCCCGCACGGCGGTCTCGGCGGCCTTCCAGCCGTCTGCGTCCAACCGGTTGTGGCGTTCGGCTGCCGCGAAGAGGAGCAACGACTCGCCAAAGCAGTCGAGCTGGAACTGTTCCTTCACGTGGTTGCCGGTGCGGCTGAAGCCGCCGGGATAGCCGGGTAGGTCGAGCTCTTGCTGGCCGGGTACCGGCGCGCCGTCCGCGGTATAGGCAGGGGCGAGGTGCGGCCCGTCGGCCAGCAGCCGCTCACCGACGAACCTGACCGCCGCATCGAGGAGTTCAGGGGCATTCGCGGCGGCCGCGGCCTGGCCGGCGTAGCTCTGGTCGCGGATCCACACATACCGGTAGTCGTAGTTGCGGCCCGTCTCGGCGCGTTCGGGGAGGCTGGTGGTGGCCGCGGCCACCATGCCGCCGCCGTGGGTGGTCAGCCCGCGCAACAGGGCATAGGCACGCCGGGAGTCGCTGACGGCGATCGTGTGGTCCAGCGATGGAACAGTTTGCCGCCAGGCCCGTTCGGTGACGGCCCAGGCCTGCTCGGCTCGCGGCAGGGTGCGCGGCAGCGATGTGCTGGAGCACTCCAGCACGAGGTCGTGGCGTTCGCCGGGCTTGAGCACGAGATCTGTGACCAAGCCGTCGCCGTGGGCCCTTGCCGACGCGGCACCCTGCCAGCGCAGTCGGTGCCGTCCGGTGGTCAGATGCCAGACCCCGTCATCGTCACGGCGCGTGCGGCCGAGCGGGGCGCGTCCGTAGTGGCCGCTCGGGTCGAGCACGACCCGGACATGAGCGGTCGCGTCGACGGCGAGCAGTTGCCGCAGCAGGATCAGGCGGTCCTTCTCGCCGGGGAAGACGAGCGCCTCCCGGCATTCGATGACACCGCTGGTGGTGACCCAGCGACTGCGCCAGATCAGGGTGCCCTCCTCGTAATAGCCACCGGGAACCCAGCGGTCGCGCGGAGTCACCGCGTAGACGCCTCGTCCGCCGATGAGGGAGGCGAAGACAGCATCGTCGTGCCAAGTGGGGGAGCACAACCAGTTGATGGCGCCGTCCGGTCCGATCAGGGCGCCGCGCTCCCCGTCAGCGAGCAGCGCGTAGTCGTGTAGCGCGTGCGGCGGGAAGGACATGCTGCTCATCGATGCTGGCTCCGGCGGTCAGGCCACGCGGTGAGCCTGTGCGCGCTTTCTGTTGGGGGACGGTCCCGGCCCAGGTACGCGGTCTGCTCACCGCATTCGCCGCAGTCGGCGACAGCATGCGCGAACGGGTCGACGTAGGTCGGTCCGAAGCGCACCGGCGCGCCCGGCGCCGCACACCGCGAGGTTCCGCGCGTTCGCCATCGCGTCTCCCGCGTCATGCGGCTTCTCCTAGCTCTGCGGTTCTGAAGGCGCGGCTTTGCCGGGTATGGGGATGGATTCCCCGGGCCTTCCGTTCATAACGAGCCTTCTGGGGGTACCGGGAACACGCAGGCGTGACGCAGAGCACACTCCTGCCTGAGCCATGAGCCGCCGGACGGTCCTGGCGCCTACGCGCTCTCGCCGGGGTGGGGCCAAACCTCGTTCGATGGGTCCTCCGCCGGCGCATGATCTTCCGGCTGCACGCGCGGCGGGCACCCCGCCTCCCGCCTCCTCATCGCCCTGTGGGATGAGCACCCGGTTCAGGGGGCCGCGCATGACATGGACACCGTGTTCCGGGTGGCAGACGCCGGGCAGGCCTGACCGTGGACCGAGTGAGCAGCGCTGATCCGCCTGCCCTGGCTCCCACGTCAGGCCTTGCCATCGATCAAGGCCTGTCACGCGTGCTTCGACATTTCGTCCTTCTGGCCGAGGAGAGCTTCACAGGCCGCGTCCACGGTGTCGAATATGGGGCAGCTCATGCCGACCCCGGTCAGGTCGAGCACACGTCGCACCACTTGGCTGGGCGCGGCCAGGGACACGGATCCATCCATGTTCCGCATCTCGCTGACGGTTCGGACGATGACGCGCAACCCGGAGGAGTCCATGAACGGCACGCCCGCCAGGTCCAGCACCAGGTGACGCCGTCCGTGCACCACCTGGCCGGCCACCTGGTGCTGAAGTGCGAGTTCGGTGTCGGCGTCGAGGTCTCCGCAGACGGTGATGATCGCGGCGTCGGAGCTGATCACGGCCACCTCGACGCCCAGACCTGCTGATTGGCTCACAAGTTCTCCTCGGACGGGTTTTATACGACAGCAGGCCGCCTACCCGGTGAGACGATGTTCATTTCTGCTGTACGCGGTTTGCTTGTCGGTAAACCAGCAGTCCGCCGCTGGTCCAGGATGACCGGCCAGAGGCCCGATGATCCGGTGCGGCGAGTGGCCGGCCGCGCCGCTTCGCCAGCTGCCACGGGGGCGTCAGCCGTGCGGATACCAGCGGATGGGCCAGTGGCACAGCCACGGCCGCCAGCGACTTCACGGCGCGGACGGGCCGGCGTCCGCGCCGGCACTCAGTGCCCTGGGCCGCCGGTCCCGTAGTGGCCACTGATCTGGTCCCGGTAGGCGGGGTCGCCCAGGTGCCTGTCCTTGTCGAACTCCGGCGCGTTCTTGATCTGCTCCTTGGAGCTGGCGAACCGGATGGTCCTCGACTCGTGGTCGACGGCGGTGATCGTCGCGGCCGGCAGCAGGACCTTCTTGCCGAAGATCCACACGCCGGTGTCGACGACGATGTACTGCGATCCGATGTCACTGGAGTGCTGGTCGACCTTGCCGACTCGCCCGTCCGACGTCTCCACCGCATAGCCGGTCAGGTCGGCGTCAGGAGTGTGGCCTGCCGTCGGCGCGTGGTTCCACATGTCCTCAGTCATGCCCGTCCTCTGCAGATACTCGTCGAGGGGATGCCCGTGCATCCCGTTTTTCATCTCGGGAAGCTCCGTCTGTCCGTGAAGCAGATGAGTAATCGCCTGATGCCGGCATTTCGGGCAGACTTGTGCCAAGGCCGCCGCCGGCGAGACCTTCCTGATCACCGATGGCGGCCGCCCGGGAACCGGAACGGCTCGAAGCGCTCAGTGCCCGCTGGTGTCCCCGTGACTTCGTACGACCTCCTTCATCTTGGCCACCGCGAACCCCCAGCCCTGTTCGACGGTCGGCTGGGCCGGAACGGCGACCTCGTCGGGGTTGGTGAGGACGTCGAGCAGGACCGGCCCCGGACTGCTGAAGGCCCGTCGCACCGCGCTCTCCACCTCCGACGGGTCCGTCACGCGGATGCCGGTGATACCCATGGCCTCGGCCACGGCGGAGAAGTCGGGATTGTCGAGCACGGTGCCGAACTCGGGCAGACCGGCCTGCTCCTGCTCGAGTTTCACCATCCCCAGGCGCCGGTTGTCGAAGACGACGAGCTTGACGGGCAAGCGGTGGGTCTTGAGGGTCATGAGATCGCCGAGGAGCATGCTGAGTCCGCCGTCGCCGCAGAAGGCCACGACCTGGCGCTCACGGTCCAGGCACTGGGCGCCCAGCGCCTGCGGCATCGCGTTGGCCATCGAGCCCAGGTTGTACGAACCGATGAGGCGCCGCTCTCCCCGCATCTCGACGAAACGGGAGAGCCACACCGTGGCCATGCCCGTGTCGGACGTGAAGACGGCGTCGTCGGCGGCGGCACGGTCCACCGCCGCGGCCAGCGCCTCGGGCCTGATGTCGTGGGCGCGGTTGTCCAGCGCGGAGCGGAGCCGTCCCACGAGGCCCTTGTCGTGATCGGGGTCGGCGAGCCGCGCCTGGCCGGCGCGCCACCGGTCGAAGCGTTCGCGCGCCTTGTCCAGGTGGGAACGGTCGGGCGTGCCCTTGGACGTGGCAAGGTGGTCCAGCAGGTCGCGCACGGTGGCGCCGGTGTCGCCCACGAGACCGACCTCGACCGGCACCCGGCGTCCGATGTGGGTGGCCTCGGTGTCGACCTGGATCACGGTCTTGCCCTCGGGGTACCAGTCCCGGTAGGGGAAGTCGGTGCCGAGCAGGAGAAGAGTGTCCGCGTCCTGGAGGGCCGCCGCCGCGGCGGGGTTGCCGATCAGGCCGGTCTGGCCGACCTGGAAGGGGTTGTGGTCGCCCTCGAATCCCGCCTTCGCCTTCAGCGTGAGCACCATCGGCGCGGCCAGACGGTCGGCGAGGGCGAGGACGTCCTCGCGGGCAGCGCGTGCTCCTTCCCCGACGAGCAGGGTGACGCGCTCGGAACGGTCGAGGAGTTCCGCGGCGCGCCGGCAGGCCGAACCGTCCGGCCGGCTCACCGCAGGGGTCAGGGAGAACCGGGGCGGGCGGTCGGCGGTCAGCTCCCGCTCTCCCAGGTCACCCGGCACGGTGAGGACGGCGACGCCCTTGCGGCCGAGTGCGGTGCGCACCGCTGTCTCCAGCATCTGCGGCAGTTGGTCGGGCGACGTGATGGTGGCGCGGAAGACGGCCACGTCGCTGAAGAGGGCGTCGTTGTCGACCTCCTGGAAATAGTCGCTGCCGAGTTCGGCGAGCGGCACCTGTCCGGCGATGGCCAGGACCGGGGCGTGGCTCTTGGCGGCGTCGTACAGCCCGTTGAGGAGGTGGACGGAACCAGGTCCGACGGTGCCCATGCACACGCCGAGGGTGCCGGTGAGCTGGGACTGCGCGCTCGCGGCGAAGGCCGCCGCCTCTTCGTGCCGGCAACCCACCCATTCCAGGCTCTCGGTGCTGCGGATGGCGTCCGTCAGGGGGTTGAGCGCGTCTCCCACGACGCCGAACACCTGACGCACGCCGAGTTCGCTCAGCGCGTCCACGATGACGCGGGCAACAGTACGGGACATGTGGGTCCTCCGGGTCAGACGGTGAAACGGTCGGGGTCGGCGGCCTGCCAGTCGGCCGCCCATGAGGCCGGGGGCTCCGCGAGCAGTTGCCCCGGCGCCAGCCACTCGTACAACTCCTCGTAGGAGCGTTCGGTGAGGGGGTCGATACGGCGGCGGAGCATGTGCGGGCGCAGCTGCGCGGGGTCGCTGACCCCCATGGACGCCATGATCTGCAGGGCGCTGGCCACCGTCGCCTCCTGGAAGCGCTGGACGCGCGGGGCCTTGTCCCGTACGTCCAGGGCGCGGGCTCGGTGCGGGTCCTGGGTCGTGACGCCGGTGGGACAGGTGTTGGTATGGCACCTCTGCGCCTGGATGCAGCCGACGGCGAACATCATCGCCCGCGCCGCGTTGGCGTAGTCGGCGCCCTGGACCATGCGCTTGACGAGGTCGGTACCCGTGGCGACCTTGCCGCTCACCCCGATCCTGATCCGGTCGCGCAGCCCCGCCCCCACCAAGGCGTTGTGCACCGTGATCAGGCCTTCGGTGAGCGGGGTGCCCACGTGGTCGGCAAACTCCAGCGGCGCCGCGCCGGTTCCGCCTTCCGCACCGTCCACCACGATGAAGTCGGGTGCCGTGCCCTCCTCCAGCATGGCCTTGCACACCGCCAGGAACTGCTGGCGCGAGCCCACGCACAACTTGAACCCGGCGGGCTTGCCACCGGACAGCTCACGCATGCGGGCGATGAAACGCACGAGTTCGCGCGGAGTGGAGAACACCCGGTGGTACGGCGGGGAGACGACCGTGCGCCCCTCGGGCACGTCCCGCACCCGGGCGATCTCGGCGTTCACCTTCGCCCCCGGCAGCACACCGCCGATGCCGGGCTTCGCACCCTGGGAAAGCTTCAGGGAAACACACTTGACCTGGTCGTGCGCCGCCTTCTCGGCGAACTCCGCCGCGTCGAAGTCCCCATCACGGGTACGGCAGCCGAAGTATCCCGTACCGATCTCCCACACGAGGTCACCCCCCGGACGCAGGTGGTACTCCGACAGGCCGCCCTCGCCCGTGTCCTGGGCGAATTTCCCGGCCGCCGCGCCGCCGTTGAGCGCCAGGACCGCATTGGCCGACAGCGAGCCGAAGCTCATCGCCGACACATTGAGCAGGGCCATGTCGTACGGCCGCTCGCAGTCCGGGCCGCCGATCCGTACCCGCGGCGGAGTCTTTGGCACCGGGCACGGCGCCATCGACGGAACGAGGAACTCGTGACCGGGCGCGTACACGTCGCGTTCGGTGCCGTACGGCTCCTCCGCGTCCGTGCCCTTGGCACGCTCGTAGACGATGCTGCGCACGTCCCGGTCGAAGGGACGGCCGTCGAAGTTCCGCTCGACGAAGTACTGCTGGAGCTCCGGGCGTATCCGCTCCAGGAGGAAGCGGGCATGACCGAGAACGGGATAGTTGCGCAGCACCGAGTGCTCGCGCTGGACCAGGTCCCAGCCGCCCAACACACCGAGGGACAGCAACGGAACGGCCGCGAACCACCAATAGGGCGAGCAACCGACGGCCGCCGCAGCGCTCACGAGTGCGGCGGTCAGAGTCAGGAAGACGATCACAATGCGTGTCACCACTCGCGCATTGCCCGACAACCCGCCTCCATGCACCCCGGCCCCCAAGAACCCGTCATCTCCTCGCACGACGGCCGGCGCGGCTCGCTCACCGGCGCTGCTCGCCGCTTGTCCTGGGCCATCCGTGCTACGAGGGGACACCGGCGGCCGTCAGGAAGCAGACGATCAGGCCGGAGGCCGCGCGGTCGAAGGTGAAGTTGCGGTGATCGCCGCCGAGCGGTGCCGCCCGAATGTCGCCAGCTCGGCATTGAACTGAGCGCCGATCAAGAGGGCCAGGTTGGACAGCCACAGCCAGATGAGGAAAACCACCACACCCGCGAGCGAGCCATACAGGCGGTAGTAGGTGCTCACATGCTGGGCATAGACGGTGAAACCGAGGGAGACGGCCAGCAGAAGCACGATCGCAAGACCCCCGCCCGGTGCCATTTTCCGGAGCGGGCGGGAGGGAGCGGGACCCGAGCGGTAGAGCACCAGGACCAGGGCGACGGCCACCGCGGCCAGAACTGGCCAGCGCAGCGTTTCCCACGCGGTCTGGGGCACGGTGGCCAGGTCGAGTGCCCGCGCCAGGCGCCTGACCAGGCTGCCGCTCAGCAACAGTGTGAGGGTGGTGGTGAGGAGCAGGCTGATCAGTACGATCGCGGTGATGACGATGCGCGGGGCGGTACGCCACACCGGCCGGTGCGAGTCGGAGCGGTGGATCGCATGCAGGGCCCTGCGGAAGACGCTCAGATAGCTGCAGCCCGACCACAGCGCCCCCACGGCGCCGAAGAAGACCAGCATCCATGCCGCGGACGATTGGTGGGCCATCTGCTGCAGAGCGCTGCGCAGCAGCCCGCGGGACGTGGCCGGGACGATCTCCGTCACCTGGTGGATCACCCGGGGGGTCGTCGCAGGCATGGTCAGCCCGAGAACCGAGAGGATCACCAACAGGACGGGGAACAGAGCGAGAACCGCGTAGTAGGTCAAAGCGGCTGCCCAGTCCGTGACGTCGTCGTTCCAGACGGCCACCGGTGTGCGGCGCAGTGCCGCCCACCACCCGTACTGGTGATCGCCATCGTCATCCATCACCGCATGCTCCCCCTCGAACTGACCGGGTACCACTCACAGTCACCGCGCCGGCCGGCCACCACGCGGCTCCGCTGCCGAACAGGGGCTGCGCGCGAAAGGCGGGCCCCGGCCCGACGAGCCAGGCCCCGCCTGTTCGGGATGCGGCTCAGTCCTTGAAGATGTCCTTCGCCGCGTCCTTGGCCTTCTCACCGGCCTGCTTGACGTCGCCTGCGACCTGGTCGGCCTTGCCCTCTGCCTGCAGACGTTCGTTGCCGACCGCCTTGCCGACCGCTTCCTTCGCCTTGCCCCTGATCTTGTTCGCGGCGTTGTCGGCCTTGTCCCCAGTGCTCATCGAAACCATCCTTCCCAGCCCGCGCTCGTCGTGTTCCCCAGCCCTCTACCCGCGCCGCTTCAGGTGATGTCCGGTCCGCTCCCGGACCACTCGTGCGGCTGGCTCGGTGAGGACGTCGAGGAGTGGCACGGTCCTTCGACGGCGAAGGCTCGGGTTCACACGGCTGCGGAACCGGACTCGCCCAGCTCCACGCCGGTGCCACCACAATTTCTGTCAGATCGGGGTATTCGAAGAGGGGCAAGGGCCGGCCAGAGTGCACTGTTGTCGTTTGACAACAATGGCCGTGACGCAACAAAGTAGCCACGTCGGACGTGCGCGGGGAAGGACCTGGAATGCTCCGGTGGACGGAGACCGCTCCGTGTGCTGGTCACCATCGTCGACAGGTGGGGGTGACACCGGTGCCGCGAACGGCGGTTCAGGCGCTACGGCTGCCCGAATCCGGGACTTCGCCGTGTATCTGTGTCGCCGCGGCGACGCAGAACGCTTCCAGTCCCTCCAGGAGTGCGATCCGCTTGGCGGCGGGCATATCGGCCAGCACCGTCTGCAATTCGTTCTCCCTGCGAGCGCGCAGATCGGCGAGGAAGGTGCGGCCCCGGCCGCTGAGGTGGAGTCGCACCTCGCGCCGGTCTTCCGCCCTCGCCACTCGCTCGACGAAGCCGGCGGCCACCAGCCGGTCGCACAGCCGACTGGTGGACGGCGGGGTGGACGCGAGGGACTCGGCGAGGGTGCGCAGATTGATGCCGTCGTGGTGCTCGAGGATGTGCAGCGCGCGCAGCTGGGAAGCGGAGGTGGGGGCGGTCGACGCGCGGCCCCACACGACCTCCAGCAACTCGGCGGCCGTGGTGGTCACGCGCGCGACCTCATCGGGCTCTGGGCAGCGGCGGAAGGCAGTCACAGTCACACTCTCGCAGGCACTGGGGCGACTGTCAGCGTACTAGGTGCGCGTGCTGGCTACAGATGGCCCTTGGCAGCGGTGTGGCCCGTTCCTGAACTTCGCCTCCCTGGTGAGGCGCGTACGGTTTCCGACGGAAGATAGGTGTATATCCCCTTATGAATAGATTTATGACGGCCGAGCGCGCTCTGCGCACGGCGGCTCCCCATGAGTTGCTCGACGCCATCCGTGCCGTACTGATCGAGCAGTACGGCGCGGAGGACGTCGAACTGTTCATGGCGGATTACAGCCTGACCGTGCTTCAGCCGGTTTCGGTGCTACCGCACACGCTGGAACCGGTGTCGGTGCACAACAGCCCCGCCGGCCGGGCCTTCGGTTCGCAGAAGCCTTACCGTGAAGAGGGCCGCGACGGGCGCGCGCGTCTGCATCTGCCGGTCAGTGTGCGCGGCGACCGGCTCGGTGTGCTCTCGGTGAATTTTCGCGAGAGCGAGGCTGCCCGCGAGCGGGAGTCCGAGCTGGCCGAGATCGCCGATATGCTGGGGCACGAGGTGATCGTGGCCGAGCGCGACACCGACCTGTACCTGCAGGCGCGGCGCAAGGACCGGTTGACCCTTGCCGCGGAGATGCAGTGGCAGCTCCTGCCCGGCCGCTCATGCTCTCGTCCCGAATACGAGCTGGGAGCGCAGCTTGAGCCCGCTTACGCGATTTTCGGTGACAACTTCGACTGGTCGGCTACCGCCGATCATCTGATGCTGTACGTCACCAACGGCATGGGCGAGGGGATAGAGGCGTCGCTGCTCACCAACCTGGCCATCAACGCCCTGCGCAACGCCCGGCGCGCCGGCATCTCCCTCGCCGACCAGGCGGCCCTTGCCGACCAGGCCGTGTACGCCCACTACCAGGGGCGTTGCTACCTGTCCGTGTTGATGTTCGACTTCGACCTCGCCACCGGGCGGGCGAGCGTCGTGGATGCGGGATCCCCCCAGCTGTTGCGGCTGCGCAAGGGCGTCGTGGAGCGCGTGGCGTTCGATGCCCAGTTGCCCCTCGGTATGTTCGAGGAGACCGACTACGTCGCGCAGGACTTCCGTGTCGAGCCCGGCGACCGGCTTGTCTTCGTCAGTGACGGCGTCCACGCGGTGGCGTCCCCGAAGGGTGAGGCGTACGGGGACGCGGCCCTGGCCCGGGCCATCCATGTCACGCGGCTGCTGCCTGCCGCCGAGGTGCCGCGCGCGATCCTGCGGGAGCTGACCGGTCACCGGGGCAAGCCGGTGCCTGACGACGATGCGCTGGTCGTCTGCCTGGACTGGCATGGCCGGACCTCCGGGTCCTGACGACGGCGGGCCCCGATTGTGGCGATCGCGTGTTGTTCGACTCTCCTTCCTCGCGCTAACGTTTGCCATGCGGCAATAATTGCCTGATGGGTCGCGGTTGGGTCGATCACAAGGCTCGCAGCAGGGAGACGATGCAGGTGACCGAGCACGACACGGCCCCCGAGGTCAGGCAGCAACTCGGAGGCTTTCTGGAACGGCGTCGCGAGCAGATCGCCCAGCAATGGGCGGACGCCTCCCTGTTCCGGACGGTCTTCACGGTCTCCAGGGGCGAGGCGGTCGAGGCGTGCAAGGCCGTCGTGGACGCCCTCGCCGACGTGGCGCGCACGGGACGGCTGGACGACATCGAGGCGCCCGGCTTCGCCCCTGTGAGAGACCAGCTCGGGCGGATGGCTGCCTCGCGGGCCCGGGCCGGCTCCAGTCCCTCGCAGATCGCCGGCGAGGTGGCCGGACTGCGTGAGCCGGTCACCGCACTGCTGCGGGCCGAGTTCGAAAACCTTGCCGACGAGCACGCACAGGCGTGCCTGCTCGGGCTGACCGCCCTGATGGGCACGCTCCGCCTGGTGGTCATGGAGACGACGGTCAGCGCGGGCAGGGAAGTCATCGCCCGCCAGAGCCAGCAGCTTCTGGAGGTGGCCACTCCGGTCATCAGACTGTGGGAGGGCGTCGTCGCCGTGCCGCTGATCGGCACCCTGGACAGCGCGCGCAGCCAGGTCGTGATGGAGAGCCTGCTGGAGGCCATCGTGGAACAGCGGGCGCAGTACGCCATCCTCGACATCACCGGCGTGCCGACCGTCGACTCGCTCGTGGCCCAGCATCTGATGAAGACGGTCGCCGCAGCCCGGCTGATGGGCGCGGAGTGCATCGTGTCGGGGATCCGTCCCGCCATCGCGCAGACCATCGTCCACCTCGGTATCGACCTCGGGTCGATCCTCACCCGAGCCGGCCTCGCCGACGCCTTGGCGTACGCGCTCAACCAGCAGGGCATCGTCGTCTCACCCCGACCGGTCGCCGGAGCGAACCCGCGGTGACGGGCCTCCCCGCCGCCCACGGCGGCCCGGTGCCTGTCCTGACACTGGGCGACATCCTGCTGGTGACCCTCCAGGGAGAGCTGCAGGACGGGGCGGCCGAACACCTCCAGAACGACATCACCCACCGCATCGCCTCGAACCCGGATCCGGTGCGCGGTGTCGTGATCGACATCTCGGGCGTGGAGATCGTCGACTCCTTCCTAGGCCGCGTCCTGGCCGAGATCGCCGCAGGCGCGCGCCTGCTGGCCGCACGGACGGTGCTGGCCGGTATGCGCCCGGCCGTGGCCATCACCCTGGTCGAACTGGGCCTGACACTGCCCGGCGTGGTCACGGCGCTGGACACCGAAGGGGCACTGTCCCTACTGGACCGCACGTCATCCGCAACCCTGCCCGCCGACCGGGAAGAGGGTGCATGATGCATGCCCCGCTCGCCTCGACCACACGCCTGCCCGTCGGCTCGGACGCGGACCTCGCCTGGGTGCGCCAGCACGTGCGCCAGGTCGCCGCCGGCCTCGGCTTCGGCCTGGTCCAGCAGACCAAGCTGGTGACGGCGGCCAGTGAGCTGGCCCGCAACACCCTCGTCCACGGAGGCGGCGGGCATGTGGAAGTCACCCTGCTGACGGATGGGGCCCAGCCCGGTCTGCGGCTGTCTTTCGTCGACACCGGACCCGGCATCCGGGACATCGAACGTGCGATGACGGACGGCTACACCACCGGCGGCGGCCTGGGTCTGGGCATGAGCGGGGCCAAACGGCTGGTGAAGGAGTTCACCGTGGACAGCCGGCCCGGCCAGGGCACCACCGTCACCATCGCCGACTGGGTCTCCGGCCTCCCCTCGCCACGCCCCGGTACTCCGTGAGCAGGGTCTGGGACATCCCGGTCCAGGACAGCACCCGGGTCCGGGATGTCCGCGTCGCCATAGAAGACGCCTGCGCCCAGACAGGGCTGGACCCACACGCCACGGCGGTCGCGGCCCTGGTGGCGACGGAACTCGCGACGAACCTCGTCAAGCACGCCGACGCAGGCCGTATCGTCATCAACTTCACCGGACCTGCCGACACCCTCGCGCATGCCGTCCCCTGCGTTCAGATCACCTCGCTCGATCACGGGCCGGGTATCGGCGACGTACGGGCGGCGATGCAGGACGGCTACACCACGGCACCGTCGTCCCTGGGCGCGGGCCTGGGCACCTGCCTGCGGATCTCCAGCGCCTTCGACCTGCACACCTGCTCGGGCCGGGGCACCGTCGCCGTCGCACGGGTCAGCTCCGCCCGCCCGCGCGTCGCGTCCCACTCGCGGCTGCTCCCTTCCCCCACGGGCACGCGGGCCGGGGGGATCAACGCCTCCCTCGGCCGAGCCGAGCACTCGGGCGACGCCTTCACCTGGGTACGCTCCGGCTCCCAGGTCACGCTGATGCTCGCAGACGGTCTCGGCCACGGGGACAAGGCAGCCGTGGCGTCCACGGCTGCGATGGACGGCCTGTGCCGGGCCGCAGCCCTGCCGCCGGCCGAAATCCTGCGCCATCTGCATGCCGCCCTGCGGCCCACGCGAGGCGCGGCGATCGCAGTGGCGCAGCTCGACGAAAGGGTGAACCGGCTTTTGTTCGCCGGCGTGGGCAACGTCGGCGCCCGCCTCCGCAACACCGCCGGATGGCAGCACCTCGTATCCCAACCGGGCATCGTCGGAGCCCAGTTCCCCGCGACCGTGCCCGTCCAGCACCTGGCCTGGCAGCCGGACAGCATGCTCATCCTGCACAGCGGCGGCCTCCCCAGCCACTGGACGCCTCCGCACGACCAGCAGCTCCTCACCCATGACCCGGCCGTGGTGGCCGCGGTCGTTCTGCGGGACGCCGGCAGCGCCGCGCGCCCCCTGCGCGACGACACCAGTGTGGCCGTACTGACCCCGACCCGTCCGACGGGCGTCCATGACCGTGACTTCTGACGCCTGGAAGCTGGCGTCGGTCGCCGACGCGGCACACATTCGCGCCGCTGCCGACCGCATCGCCACAGACGGCGGGGCACCGGCCATGGAACGGACCCGCTTCCGCACGTCGCTGACGGCACGGTTGCGCCGATGCCTCGGTATTGACGGGCTGGGGGTACTGCTGTCCCGCGTCCGGCAGGCGCCCTCACCTGCGCCCTGCCGCGCCCGCCCGCCAAGGACGGCGTAGTGCACGCCGGCAGGCGGCTGCAACAAGCCCTGCCGCAAGGCGACAAGAACACCGCGGCCGTGCTGAGCCTGGGCGAGGAGGAGGGCCTCGTCCGGCCGGGCAGACCGTGCTCCTGGCCGCTCGCTGTTGCCCCGCCAGCCGGGGCTCGGACATCGGCGGCGACCGGTACGACGCTGTCCCACTGCACGACGGCCGTCCTCGCCGGCATAGGGGACGTCACGGGCCACGGATTGCGTGCGGCCGTGGCCTTGGGCCGGCTGCGCACGGCACCGCGCGCCAGCGCGGTGGCGAACCGACTCCTCTCACGCAGCGACTCTCATGGAAGCGAGCATTCTCGGGGTAGCGTGGGGACCACAAGGCGAGAGGGTGGATGCGGTGAATACCTCTGGACCACTTGCGTCGGCAGAAGCACGACTCCGCGCGGCTGCGCCCCACGCGCTCGTCGCCACTGCCCGCCGTATTCTCGCCGAGCGGTTCGGGGCACAGGAGGTCACCCTCCTCCTCGCCGACTACGGCCTGAGCGTCCTGCAGCCGGTGTCCCATCTGCCCTGCACCGGCACTCCGGTCCCCGCCCATGACGGTCCGGCGGGCAGCGCCTTCATCCAGCAGAGTCCGGTGATCGAAGTGTGCCGCGAGCCGTCCGGTCACCTGGTGCACCTGCCGATCACCGTGCGCGGCGACCGGCTCGGCGTCCTCTCCGTACGACTGCCCGAGGCTAGTGCCGCCCCGGACACCGTGCTCCAGCTCGGCGACTTCGCCACGGCACTGGGCCACGAGGTCTCCACCGTCGACCGCGACACCGACCTCTACCTTCAGGCCCGTCGTACTCGCCGCCTCACCCTCGCCGCCGAAATGCAGTGGCAACTCCTCCCAGGCCGGGGGTGCGCCCGAGAGGAGTACGTGATCGGCGCCCATCTTGAGCCGGCCTACGCGATCGGGGGCGACAACTTCGACTGGTCCACCAGCGCCGACCATCTCGTCCTGACCGTCACCGACGGCATGGGGCAGGGCATCGACGCCTCCCTGCTCACCAATCTCACGGTCAGTGCCCTGCGCAACGCGCGCCGCGCCGGCATCGCCCTCGCCGACCAGGCATGCCTGGCCGATCAGGCGATCTACGCCCAGTACGGCGGCAAGGTGTACGCCTCCACACTGCTGCTGGACTTCCACCTGCCCACCGGCACGGTCCGCGCGGTCGACGCAGGCTCCCCCCAGCTGTTCCGCCAGCGCGGCAGTCACACCGAACGAGTCGAACTGGACGCCCAGATGCCGCTCGGCATGTTCGAGGAAACCCCCTACGAAGAACAAGTCTTCCAAGTCGAGCCGGGCGATCGCCTCATAGTGGTCAGCACAGGCGTGCACGACACCCGCTCCGCAGCCGGCGATCTATACGGGGAACGAGCGTTGCGCCAGATCCTCGGCGCCCTCCGCACCACCCCGGCACACGAGACGGCACGCGCGGTCGTTTCCGGGCTGATCGAGCACTACGGCAGCAGGGAGCTGATGTCCGACGCTGCCGTGGTTTGCCTGGACTGGACCGGACGCCCGCATTGACCCGGCTCCCGTCAGCGGGTGGAGCCCCCAGCCCTCCGGTCGATGTCGCCCTGAGCGGCAAGAAAGGCGCTCAAGCCCCGGCTCAGCGCCGTCCGCTCGGCGAGTTCCATCTCCGCGAGAACCTCGGCAAGTGCCTGTGCTCTGCGGGAGGCCACCTCACCGAGCACCTGCCGACCACGCGCTGTGAGATGCAACTGCACTTCCCGCCGTTTGCGCGGATGCAGCACGCGCTCCAGCAGACCGGCCGCCTCCAGCCTGTCACACAGCCGGCTGGCGGTCGGCGGCCCTATCTCCATGCCTTCCGCCAAAGCCGTGAGATTGAGCCCCGGGTCCGACTCCAGGACGCGCAGTGCGCGCAACTGATGCGACGACAGCCGCAGACTCGCCCCCTGGCTGGCCACTGTCCACAGGTTCACCAGGCTGTCCACGGCATCGGCGATCTCCAGCGCGAGGGACAGGGCATCGTCACCCGGACCACTCGACTGGTCGTCTCCCAAGCCACCGAGACGAGTCACGAACCCATCGCTTTCAGCAATCGTCTGTGCCTACGGATACCATCCTCATTCAAGCGCGGTACCCGAAGAGTCGCCGAGCAAGCACCGCCAGCCGGGCCATCCCAGGGAGCCGGGCCGGACGGCAGGACGCTTCCCCCACGGACGTGGGTTACCCGGAGGTGACTCCTGCGTGGGCTCCCCACCCGCTGAGGCCGCGCCCTACCGACTGACCGCCTTTTGCCTCCTTCTGGTGGCCGCAGCGGCTGCCGGCCCGGCGCACTCGGCAGCGGCGACGTCTCTTCCGATATGGCTCTTCGCAGGAGAGCGCGAGTCCCGGAGCCGGTCCATCCGGACCGTCACCTGCAGTAAGGCGTCACACGGTGGAGCGGGGTCCTGCGGCGCGGCGGAGCCGGTTGGCGATCGCCAGTCCCAGCCCTTCCTCCACCGGCAGCGATGCGACGATGAGATCGCACCCTTGCTGGTCGAGTTCGCGCAGGAACCCGTACAGCCCCCGCGCGTAGGCAGCCGCCGACCGGGGGATTTCGACCACGGCGTGCGCCTTTACGGGATCGCCGGGGGAGGGGGCCGGCAGCAGGACGCCCACCCGGTGCCCAAGCTCCTGGGCCAGCTCCGCTTCGGCGACGACTTTCTCGGGTTCGACGAGGACGACGCGTGCACGTGGCGCGTAGTGGGACGGATGCTGGCCCGGCACCCGGACGTGGCTGGTCGACGGGACGTCGAGGGAGTGACCCAGAACGGCTTCCAGGTCCTCGCGCGTCACCCCGCCGGGGCGCAGGATGCTCGGGATACCGCCGGTGACGTCGACGATGGTCGACTCGACGCCGACCTCGCAGGGACCGCCGTCCAGCACGAAGTCGACCGCATCCCCGAGCTCGGTACGGACGTGGTCCGCCGTGGTCGGGCTGACCGAGCCGAACCGGTTGGCGGACGGGGCCGTGACACCACCGCCGAAGGCTGCGAGTAGTGCACGTGCGACGGGGTGGTCGGGCACGCGTACGGCGACCGTCTCCAAGCCACCGGTCGCTACGAGGGGTACGCGTGGGCCACGCCGCAGGACCAGTGTCAGGGGCCCCGGCCAGAAGTGTTCGGCCAGAAGGCGGGCCGTCGTGGGCACATCCTCGACCCAGTCGCCCAGCAGATCCGCGCTGCCGATGTGGACGATCAGCGGGTGGGAAGGCGGGCGTCCCTTGACCTGGAAAATACGCGAGACGGCGGCGGAATCCTCGGCGTTGGCGCCCAAGCCGTAGACCGTTTCTGTCGGCAGGGCCACCAGGCCGCCGCCGCGCAGCACACCGGCTGCCTTCTCGATGTCTCTGGTGCTTGCCATCACCCTCGGATTCTCTCACCTTCGGCCCTGCGCCTGTGCGACGAGCGACTGCCCCCGCCGGGCCTGCCGCTTCGTTCCGGCGAGGAGCACGGCCGACGTCATGCCGAAGCGGACCAGGACTGTGATCATTCGATCAGCGTGTCGCGGGTGTAGCTGAGCTCTGGCGCCTCCGCCTCAAGCGTGCGAGGGCCCGGCCGTGCATACGGCCGGGCCCTCGGGCGGGCTGGTGCCCTGTCAGGTCACCATCGGTACCAGCGGCCGCGGCTGCCGCCGGCATCCGTGGAGCGCACGACGAAGCCGAGCAGCCAGACCACGAGGACGACCAGCGCCACCCACCAGAGAATCTTGAGGGCGAACCCGGCGCCGAAAAGGATGAGCGCAAGAAGCAGGACGAGCAAAAGGGGAACCATAGTTATCGACCTCCTGAGCCGCCGTATGCCCCCCATCGTGGAGGGCATACCCGGAATCCGCCTCTGTTTACGAGGAACGGACGGGGGCACGAGCCGGTCACCGCAACACCGGACAAACGCTTCGAGGAGGCTGTCTTTCATGAGTGCCGGCGAGAAGGCCAAGGCGACGAGCGAGCAGGCCAAGGGCAAGACCAAGGAAGCCGTCGGCAGCGCCCTCGGCAACGACCGGATGGCCGCCGAGGGACAGGCCGAGAAGAGCACCGGCGACGCTCGCGCCGCCAAGGAGAAGACGAAGGACGCCTTCAAGCACTGACACCCCGCACACCCAAGCCCCAGAGGGGGGCCTTCCCAACGACGGAAGGCCCCCCTCAGCCAACCCTTGGCAGCGCCGCCCCGGCGACTGGTCGTCTGGCTCGAAGGAAGTGCACGTCGGCCACCGATCTCCTTGCCGGCAACGCAGCCGCTGCCGCGCCACCACGCCTGGCGCCCTCGTCGCACCGCTCCTCGTCACGAACCTGCCCCTGGTCGGAACCGTCGCCGCGAGCAGCGCGCGTAGACAAATCAGCCTGGTCATTGCCCTTTTCTTACGTATCGTCAGGAAAGGGGATCACCTCCGCTCGGCAACCAGGGGTACATCCGGTTGTCACATAGGACCACCAGAGTGTCATGTCCATGGACTCATTCACCTGGAGGTTCACGTGCTGACTATTCGACGTCCCCGACTGTCCCGGGCCAAGCGGTTCGCGGTGCTGATCGCCGCCCTCGCGTCCGTGCTCGGCGTGTCCGCTGTCAACGGTCCCGCCGCGAACGCGGCGGTCTACGGTTCCTGCAGCATCAGCGGATGCTCCGACGCCGCCACGGCTAACTCGACGTGGTCCGATCTCGGCTATCCGACCGCTCGGGGTTGGTATGACTGGCCGGACGGCGAATGCAGCTATGCCGGCGGCGAGTTCTACAACAATGACGGGCAACTGCCGTCCGGTGACACCTTCTACGAGTACGACATCTACCCGCGTACCTGCGGCGCTCATCGTGACGCCTACCGGATCGTCGTCGACTCGAACGCCGGTGTGGTCTGGTATTCGCCCGACCACTACACCGACTTCTACCAGCTCTGACATTTCCGGCATGCAGGTGGCTCGCGCAGGAAGACGCAGTGGCTGTCGCGGATGGACACATCGGCAGCGACGGTCTTCCCGGGATCACCCTCGCCAAGGTCCTGCCTGACCGCACGCGCCGATACGATGCCACAGCTCAGCCTCCCGGAGCAGCGCACTCAAGCACCTGCAGGGCCCGGGGGTCGGCGCCGCATCATTGTTCGCCCACCCACCTGCGCGGCACCGGCGAGGCGGCTACGCGCTCATCAGCGATCTGTTCGCTCATGTGCCCCCACGCCGCCGGAGTCGGAGGACGACCCGGAGCCGGACAGGAGCGGCAGCTGGCTCCGGACCGGCAGCTTTTACACCACCTGGGTCGGGCGGACAAGGGGCGTGCCACGGCAGGAAGTGCGTTTCCCGCGGAACCTGTGACACCGGGGCGTTCCCCGGCCATCCTGCGGTGCCCCCACGGGAGGGGCCGGATGCCCGTACAGCGGGCACGCAAGCGCCCGGCACGGCTCGCGACCGCGGGAACAGAACGACGTGAAAACGCGCTTGGCACGCTTTGACACTCCTGCTCGGGCGGCCGCAGACTCTTGCCCGCCGCGGGACGTGACCCTCGTCCTCCCCGAAGTCCCTCCGAATCGAGGTCCTCATGCGCATCACGTTCGCGGGCTGCCTGGCCGGCCTGGTGGCCACCGCGGCCTTCCCGGTAGCCGCGACCACCTCCGCCCACGCCGCTTCCCAGGTCACCTCTGGGAACGCGTCACACACGGTCACCTTCACGGTCCCGGCCGGGCGTCACGGCGCCACCGTGACGGCGGACGGCGCGAGTGTCACCGTCGTCGGATCGGCCCACGCCCTCCCGGACGATCTCACCACCTGCTCCGTCACCGTCACCAAGCCGAGCCGCGCCGGGACCACCCAAGTGATGGGCGGTACGAACGTCAACTGCACCGCCCGCGTGGCCTCCCTCAACATCGTCGTCGCCCTCTACCGCAACGGGAACAACGTCTCCTCCAACCAGACCACCGTCTCCAACGCCAGTTACGGTGGCGTGTCCGACTGGGCACCGTATGCCAGCGGTTCGTGGAAGACCGGCGGCCTCTGCACGTACTTCGGCTACGACGGCAACGGCACCTCATCCGCCGAGTCGTACAGTCAGGCGGTCACCCTGTAGCCGGTGGCCCTGGCGGGCCGCACACGGTCGGTCCTGGCCTGCGGCGTCGGTCGGGCGACGCCGCCGGGGGCCGGAGGGTGAGGACGGTTGGCCGTCGCGCTCTTGGAGGCGCTGGGCACCTGGATGTGGCGACCCCCGCCAGTGCAACGCCGGCAACGGCCAGCAAGAACTTGACCCACCAAAAGTCCGGCTGGTACCCGGTGTTCTCGCCCGGCCCGGGCCGGGGACTGTCCGTCGCCCTATCCGATGCTTGTCGGAGATCGTTTTCCGTCGGCTGGTGCCGTCCGGCCGCCGCGACCGGGCCTCGCTCCTGCGCGAGGAGCCCCAGGTGGCGCCACAACGTCGGCACCTGCCGGTCAACGTGGAAGGTCTGATCGGTCGGCACCCGGGTTGCTCTGCGACGGCTTCGTCGTACGCGTCGACGCCCATCGGCAGAGCCCTCGCGGGTGTCATATCCGCGACACCTGCGACCGTGTACTGAGACCGCGCGGTAGGACTGCCGGCGTGGATCGGACGGCCGACGCGTACGGCGGTCCGGTCGCGTACGTCGACGCGGACGAGAACGTGCACGTCCACGTCGGGGGCGGGGCGGTCGGCGTCCGTTGTCCCGGCTGGTTCAGCGGAGAGTGCGGGGTTGGCTGAGGGGGGCCTTCCGTCGTTGGGAAGGCCCCCCTCTGGGGCTTGGGTGTGCGGGGTGTCAGTGCTTGAAGGCGTCCTTCGTCTTCTCCTTGGCGGCGCGAGCGTCGCCGGTGCTCTTCTCGGCCTGTCCCTCGGCGGCCATCCGGTCGTTGCCGAGGGCGCTGCCGACGGCTTCCTTGGTCTTGCCCTTGGCCTGCTCGCTCGTCGCCTTGGCCTTCTCGCCGGCACTCATGAAAGACAGCCTCCTCGAAGCGTTTGTCCGGTGTTGCGGTGACCGGCTCGTGCCCCCGTCCGTTCCTCGTAAACAGAGGCGGATTCCGGGTATGCCCTCCACGATGGGGGGCATACGGCGGCTCAGGAGGTCGATAACTATGGTTCCCCTTTTGCTCGTCCTGCTTCTTGCGCTCATCCTTTTCGGCGCCGGGTTCGCCCTCAAGATTCTCTGGTGGGTGGCGCTGGTCGTCCTCGTGGTCTGGCTGCTCGGCTTCGTCGTGCGCTCCACGGATGCCGGCGGCAGCCGCGGCCGCTGGTACCGATGGTGACCTGACAGGGCACCAGCCCGCCCGAGGGCCCGGCCGTATGCACGGCCGGGCCCTCGCACGTCCGCACGCCGACCAGGAGCCACACCAGACGAGCACGCCCCACACCAGGACCAGGGCAGATGCGCCGGAGGCGGGCCGGGCCCGCGCCGGGAACCCGCGCAATCTCCATGTCACGCCCCGCCGCGGGCCTCACGGAACAGGCGCGAGTATGCCCGCGTGGCCCTCGACGCCGCCCAGGGAGGTGGCGTCTGCCCAGCAGGACGACATTGCCGACTTCGGCTCACCGCATTCGACGTCCTCGCCGACGACGTCGATGCTCAGCCCGGCGGGTCCGGCGGGCCCGGCTGCGGACGCCCGGTGCACGGAGTGCTGCCCCTCCAGATGAGTGGCGCCCGGCTGGTGGTCGGGGCCCCGCTGCTCCGGCCGCGGCCTTGCCCCGTGCCGGCCCCCGACCTCCTGGGTCTCGGCACCCACGGATGACCCACCTCCACCACCATCCCGGTTGCTCCCGGCAGGAACGCGCCGCCCGCCGCACCGGCAACCAGCGCCCGGTACTGGTCCTGCGCCTGCGGCGCGGCGAGGGCGCCCGGTGTCGCTCGGGGGCACTCGCGGAGGCGACACCGACCAGTCGCACGCCGATACTGGGAACTGGCACGTGGGCGCGCTGCCTGATCAGGCGCCCCGCGCCAATGGGATCGCAGTGTGGCAGGCCCACACTGCCGGAGAGGGCGAGGGTACCTCCGCATGTCTCACCGCACCGCGACGACAGCGACCACTTGGCCGGCGAGGTGGGCGGGAGCTCTGCTGTGCCTCGTGGTGGCCACCGTCCATGTCGTGGATCAAGGCGGCATCACGGCGACGAGGGATCCCCATTACATCGGCGTCGCCTATCACGTCCTGGAGGTCGCGGCCGTGCTCGTCGCCGTGCTGCTCCTGATCGGTCGTGTCCGACTGGGATGGCTGCTGGCAGTCGGGGTAGCCGTCGGGCCCCTGCTGGGTTACATCCTCTCCAGGGGGCCGGGGCTACCCGACTACCGCGATGACATGGGCAATTGGACCGAGCCGCTGGGGCTGGTCAGCCTGGCCGTCGAAGGAGCCCTGCTCCTGCTGTCGATTCCGCTGTTCTTTCACAGCTGGCGCCGCAGAACCTAGTGCCCTGTCGGACGACGTTCCTCCTCCTTCTCTCGGCTGACGGGTGCTCGCGGTCGCGCAGGGCGAGTCTGGCGAGGGGGCGCATGTGGGGAGCTGCGGGGGCGCTGGGGAACGGTGGCACCAGATCGAGGCGGGCGCGGCTCAGAGTGTGGCGCGCTGCCCGGGGGGTTCTGCCTGCGCGGCGGCGACGGTGCAGGCGGCGCGCACAAAGGCAGCGACGGCCGGTGAGCGCGCGTCCTGGGGCCAGGCGACGGCCAGGGTGGCGTCCGGGAGGTCGCTGACCGGGCGGTAGGAGATGCCGGGTCGCGGGTAGCGTCGCGCTACCGAGGCGGGTGCGAAGAACACGATGCTACCTGTCTCGACGAGACTGAAGATCTCCGACAGGTTCGATGCCGACCGCGCCGCCCCGGGCTGAGGGGCGTGCTCGACCGGCCGGCCACGGTCGGCCGGTGAGCCGTCGGGGAGCTCGCGGCCGGCCAGGTCGTCCAGGCTCAGCCGGGTCCGGGCGGCCAACGGATCGGCGGCGGCCAGGGCGACCAGGACCGGCTCGGTAAGCAGCGACTCGCTGTCCAGGCCGCGGCTGTCGAAGGGGCACAGTACGAGTCCGACGTCAGCGAGCCCCTCGCGCAGTGCCTGCGGCTGCTCGCCAAAACCTCCGAGGACCAGCTCGGGCGGCAGGGACGTCTCGTCGGCGCCGTAGGTGTCGAGGATTTGCGGCAGCAGACCACCGTCGACGTCCGCCTTGAGAGCGATCCGCAGCCGCGGCGACACACTGCCTGCCCGCCGGGCCCGGTGGGCGGCGGCGGTGACCGCCTCCAGGGCGGTCCGGGCATCGCGGAGCAGGACCTCCCCGGCCGCGGTTAGCTTCACCTGCCGGGTAGTCCGCTCGAAGAGCGCCACACCGAGCTGCCGCTCCATGTCCCGGATGGTGCGGGACAACGGGGGCTGCGCCATGTCCAACCTGGAGGCGGCGCGTCCGAAGTGCAGCTCCTCCGCGACCGCGACGAAGTACCGCAGCTGCCGCACCTCGAGGTCATTCATATCCCTAGGGTATCAATGGCGACCAGGTTGGTCCTTCACCTGCACCTCCGCCCCCGGTTGACTCGGAAGCAATGGGCGAGCCCCTCGGGCTTTTGCCGTCGACCGTCTTTCACGGAGGAATTCATGATCGTAATCACCACGCCGACCGGCGACATCGGCCGACAGGTCGTGGACCGCGTCCTGGATGGCGGCGAGGCGGTCCGTGTGATCGTCCGTGACCCCTCCCGGTTGTCGGCGCGCGTGCGCGCACAGGCCGAGGTGGTGCAGGGCTCCCACGGCGACGCCGCCACGATCACGAAGGCGCTCGCGGGCGCCGACCGGTTGTTCTGGCTCGTGCCCCCGGCCGGGTTCCGTGATGCTGACAGCGCCAGGGGTTACTACCTGAACTTCACCCGGTCCGCCTGCCAGGAAGCGGCAACCCGGGGCGTGCGGGTGGTGGGCGTCACCTCCCTGGGCCGCGGCTACCAGGGCGAGGCCGGTCTCCTTTCGGCTGCGTTCGCCATGGACGAGCTGATCGAATCCAGCGGCGTTGCCTACCGGGCGTTGGCCCTGCCGTTCTTCATGGAAAACCTCCTCCGCCAGGCCCCGACGATCAAGGAACAGGGGACTTTCTCCATGGCGAACGCAGCGGACCGGCCGCTGCCGACCGTCGCCACCCGGGACGTCGCCGCCGCCGCTGCAGCGCTCCTCCTCGACACTTCGTGGAGCGGGCAGGCCCGCGTCCCCTTGGTCGGCCCCGACAATTTGACCCCCGACGCCATGGCTGAGGTCATCTCCGAGGTCCTGGGCCGTACCGTCCGCTATCACCAGGTCCCGCTCGCGGACTTCCGGACCGCGATGGTGCGGGGCGGCGCGAGCCCGGCGCTTGCACAGGACATGGCGGACATGGTCGAGGCGCAGAACAACGGGATCTACGACACCGAACTTCGCGATCCGGACTCCGTCGCCGCCACCGGATTCCGCCAGTGGTGCCAGGACAACCTCAAGCGTGACGCCCGGTCCTGACGTCACGCTGGTCAGCGTGCGCCGTGGCGCAGGAGCCGTCCCGGGGGCGGACAACTGCTGTCGGTAGGGGACTGGAACGAAAATTCGGCGACCGCTTGTCCGGCTCCTGCCCGCTCCCGTCGTCCACGAGGGCGTTCCGGAATCCGGTAGGGCTACGTGCCCGCTCACCCAGTCGGCAGACAGAGGAGGGTGGTGGGCACTTCAGTCGGCTGGGCCGACGAGGCCCGGTGCCCGCAGGACGGCGGCCGGGATGCCCCAGGCGTCGACGAGGCCGACGGCGAGGGGGCGCACCTTGCGGCAGAGGTCGTTCACCTCGCGGCTGATCGCCTTGGACCTCTGGACGGTCAGCCGGCCATGTTCCATGAACCAAGCGCGGTCGGCTTCGATGGTCGAGAGCGCGAACAGGTCCCGCAGCAGGCCCAGGGCATCCTTCTCGGCACCTTCGGGAAGAGCGCGCACCTTGTCGACGAAGGCTTCCGTGACCAGCCGTTCGACGTGGGCCCGGGCGAGGGCGATGACGTGGTCCTGGACATGCGAGAAGACCGCGCCGGGTTCGTCCTGCCGGTCTATGCGGCGCTTGATGCGGCGGGCGAGTCCGGCGAGCATGTGCTCCTCGCGGAAGCGGACCATGGCGAGCTGATACTCCGAGTCGAGGAGTCCGGCTTCCCGGTCCCATGCATCGCCGCCAGGCAGCAGGTCATGGACGCGTTCGAGGAGCTTGTGCGCCGAGGTCCGCTCGATGACGGTCTCGACGGCGAGGCCGGTGACGTAGCGGACCATGCCGAGCTGGTCGAGGTCCTCGAACTCGCTCGCGTGGTCGGTGAGCAGGCCCTTGGCCACGAGCTGGAGGAGCACGTGGTTGTCGCCCTCGAAGGTGGTGAAGACGTCGCTGTCGCGTTTGAGGGCGGCGAAGCGGTTCACGGCCAGGTAGCCGGCGCCGCCGCACGCCTCGCGGCACTCCTGGACGACGCGGGTGGCGTGCGAGGTGGCGAGAGCCTTTATGCCGGCGGCCCGCGACTCGAGGCGGCGCCGTGCCTGCGGGTCGTCGTCGACGCCGGAGAAGACCTCGTGCAGCTGGGCTCGTACGACGTCCTGGGCGAAGTGCAGTGCGTAGGTGCGGGCCAGGAGGGGCAGCAGCCGTCGCTGGTGGAGGCCGTAGTCGAGGAGTACCTGTTCCGCGGTGCCTGGAGACGCCTTGAACTGGCGTCGACGGTCCGCGTACTTGATGGCGACTGCCAGTGCGACCTTGGCGACGCCGACGCCAGCTCCGGCGACGCTGACCCGGCCCTGCACGAGGGTGCCGAGCATGGTGAAGAAGCGTCGGTCGGGGTTCTCGATGGCGCTCTCATAGACGCCTTCGGGAGTGACCCGGGCGAAGCGGTCGAGGAGCGCCTCGCGGGGGACGCGTACACCGTCGAAGCGGATGCGGCCGTTGTCGACGCCGTTGAGGCCCATCTTCCGGCCGTCGTCCTCGATGGAGACACCGGGCAGGACCCGGCCGCCGGACCGGAGGGGGACGACGAAGGCGTGGACGCCCTCACACCGGCCGTCCACCTCCAGCTGGGCGAAGACGACGGCGAGTTCGGCGTGGCGGGCGGCGTTGCCGATGTAGTCCTTGCGCGCCTGCTCGTCTGGGGTGGTGAGGACGAAATCCCGGTTCTCGGGGTCGTAGCGGGCGATGGTGCCGAGCGCCTGGACGTTGGAACCGTGACCCACCTCGGTCATGGCGAAGCAGCCCATCAGCTCTCCGGTCACGAGGCGCGGCAGGTACGTCTTGTGGTGGTGATCGGTGCCGAGATGCAGGATGGCTCCGCCGAAGAGCCCGAACTGGACGCCGACCTTCACGAGGACGGAGAGGTCACCGAACGCCAGGGTCTCGAAGGCGGCGATCGACGCGCCGACATCGTCCCCGCCACCATAGGCGGCGGGGAAGCCCATGCCGGTCTGACCGGTCGCGGCCAGCTGGACGACGACATCGCGGACCCTCTCGCGGAACGCGTCGATGCCGAGCGAGTCGGCCTCGTCGAGGACGGCGGCATGGGTGACCAGGTTCGTCCGGACGAGGTCCCGGATCTCGGCGTACTCGCCATCGAGGACCGCCCTGAGGGACGGCACGTCGATCCGGGGCTGGAGCGGGCCGATGGCGGGAACGGAAGTGTTTTCGGTGGCCATGCCGCTTCGCTACCCCGAGCCGCGACGATCAACCGGCACGGCCGCCCGGCGCCCGCGGCGGTCGGCACGGGGGCTCGGGACCGGTGCGCGGTTCACGCCAGGACGGGGAGATACGGGCACAGCCGCACCGACACAAGGGCGTCGAGCGCAGCGACGTAGTCGGACGGGACCGCGGCGCCCGGTCAGTGCCATCCATCCCATGCGGACCACCGCGTCACGGGCATCGGGGCGCCCGGCGGCGCTGCCGTATCCGCAGGAATCCTCGAGGTGGTCACGCACCGCCTGCACTACCTCGCGTTCGGGCGGCAGACCATGCGCGGCTGGTGCTGCGAGGCTCAGCCTGAACACGTCCTCCCCGGCAGCAGACGCGCGATCGGCTGCGGAGGGCGGCACCAGGTACCCGGTGCGTCCGAAGTCCCTGTCCGTGTACGTCTGCTTGACCGACATGTCGCGGTCACGAGCCGGTTCGACGAACACGGCGATGTACGGAGCAGTCGGGCGACGCCTCGTTCCGACGGGAGCACGGGCGAGTGCGCGGCTCAGCGTCCGTTCGAACGGCGCGAGTTCGCCGTCTGGCGGGCGGCGGCGGTGGCCCAGCGGCTGGCTCCGATGCAGGCGCGGTCGCCCACGACCGGGACGCCCCGGCGTTCACACATCCGGAAGAATCAGCTGGACCGGTCTCGGGCAGCGATCGAGTTCTCGCACGTCCGCGCGGCCCCACGGGGCACAGTGCCACGGGCCCCGGCCCTGGGCGCGGTGATCCGGTGGGCCGGGGCATGCTCGGGTCACCCCGATCCTGTGCCTGATCTCGGTGGCGTTCCTCGTGATCGGCACGTCACGATTCTCTAGCAGATGCTCTGGCTGTCGAGGGCGGCGTCCCAACCGCCTCCCGGATCGCCCCCGGTCGAGTACTGGTGCCAGTCCGAGTCGAAGAACACGCTGTTCTCCTGGCTGCCGTCCGAGTAGGCGGTACGTACCCAGGCCCGAGCCTGGAAGGACTTGGGCGCCGGGTAGTTGTCGATGGGCTGAGACGCACTGACGACGCCGTACCAGCGCTTGAATCCGTCGGAGTCACCGTGCGAGACGACGTGACCGTTCTGGTCGACGAGGTCGACCGCGAGCCACCAACCCGGGCCGGACGGGAAGTGGCAGTCCATGCTGTTGTAGTCGACGTCCAACTCCGCCCAGGTGGACCGTCGGCACGAGTCGTAGTAGAGAGTGATCGTCCCCAGCGGCCAACCGTCTCTGCTGTCGGTGAGCGTGCGCGAGCCGGCCATGGCGCTGGAGCCGCAGGCGTGGGCCGACGGGGATGATGCGACAACCCCGAGGCAGGTCATCGGCAGTACGACCGCGGCGGCGAGGGCCAGCCGGGTTGTTCCGATCAGAGGCACGAAAGAGGGCACGGTGTGCTCCTTGTCTGACGAAGGCCCCGGTCCGGGTCAGGCCCGGGGGAGGGGAGTGGCACGGCCGAGGACAGCCGGCACAGCCACAGCCCTCGGTTGGCGGTCAGGTCCAGTTCCCGTTCTGGGGCGCGTCCCCGTGCCGCCCGGCCGGGAGGGTCGGGGAGTAGTAGTCCCAGAGCAGGACGGGGTCCCCGTTCGTTCCCCCCTGTACTCCCGTGTCGGACGGGCAGGGCAGAGACTACGGCGGACGAAGGCGGTGCGAAGGACGCCGTTGCACAGTGAGGCGGCCCCTCCGGTGCCAGAGCGCACAGCGAGCCCCTCTGTCCGCCTGGCGGAGCCCCGGATACGCTCTGGCCGAACGGAGTCGGCAGTCTCTCGGGGGAGTGACATGCACGGTCATGATCCGCGTACGGCCACGACGGCACCGGCACCGGCTCGGCGGGCCGATGACGTGCTGGACATGCAGCGCGCGGCTCGAATGGGTGGCAGCGCGCTGCTGCTCCGCTGGCTGGCCGGCCGTACCGGGGCCGCCGTCCTCCTGGCGGACCGCTCGGGCGCTCCAGCCTGCCCGCCCCCGCAGCCCCTCGGCAGGGCCGAGCAGGATCTCGTGCTGCAAGGGATCCGGAAGGCCTCTGCTCGAGGGTGCAGGTCCGTGACCCTCGACGAGCAGGACCTCACGTGCGTCGTCCTTCCTCTCGACGGCCCACCAGGCGTTCGCGCGCCCTTCCTCGCGGCCGTGGTGGCACGGCCGATGCCCCCCGGCCTGCTGCTCCTGCTCGCGGACGCCGCATCCGGTCTCAGCCTGTGCTGGCAACTGGAGCGCACCCGGCAGCAGCAGCGTCGGCTCCGGGACGCCGACGCGCGGGTCCGGGAGGCCGTCGTGCACCTGCTGATGAACGGTCAGGTGACCACCGCACGCCTGGTCGCGGGGGCACTGCGGCCCGCGCTGCCCGATGTGCTGCGGCTCTACGTCATCGAGGGGCCGCACACGGTACGCAGGGCGGTCGCGGACACGTGGGCCAAGGCGGTCGACGGTGCGTGGGTCGTGCCGTGTCCCGTGTACGCCAACCATCTGGTGGTGCTCGCGCCGGCCGACTGCGCCTCTCCTGCCGGCATGGCCGTCGAGCCGGTCTGGCCTCGTTCGGTGGCGGAGACCTGCTGCATCGGGGTGAGTGACCCGGTGCCTTTACGGGACACCGCGATCGGCTACGCGCAGGCCTTCCACGCCCTGGCCGCAGCACGTCACAGTGCGGAGCGGCGTGCGACGTTCGCGAACCACCCCGACCTTGCCCTCACCATCGGGCCGGCCGCGGAGGCTTGGGCAGCGGTCTTCCTCGCGCCGATGCGTGCCTACCGTGCGCGGCGTCCGCAGGACCCGGACAGCGCGGAACTGCTGGCCACGACCGCGTCATGGCTCAGTTTCTCCTCCAAGGCGACGACCCATCTCAAGATCCACCGCAACACCCTGGCGGCGCGTCTCACCCTTGTGCAGAGGTTATCGGGCCTTGACCTGGAGCGGTTGTCCGACCAGGCCGCACTGGCTCTCGCACTTCGTGTGATCGGCGCGGGCAGCCCCTCCCAGCCGGAGCACCGCACGGCAGGTGCCGTGGGACGGGCTCCCACCTTGGACGGACTTCTTGCGCTGCCCCACGTCGTGGCGTGGGCGCACCGACAGTTCGGTCCCGTACGAGCACCGGGCGTCCCGGTCTCGGTAGCGCGGACGCTCACCACGTGGCTCCGCCTCGATGGACGCATCGTGCCGACCGCTGCCGCGCTGTCCGTCTCGGCATCGGCGGTACGCAAGCGCCTGGAACGGAGCGAAACATTGCTCCAACGCTCCCTGCTGCGTTCCCCCAGTGCCGTCCACGACCAGTGGCTGGCACAACGGGCCCTTGACCTGGCCGAGGGGAGCGCAGTCCCACATACCGCTTCATCGGCCACCACGGCGGACACATGACCCCGCCGCGTCTCCGGTGGGCTGCGGCTGGCCCGGCGCGTCGGCGTCGGGCCCACGTACGGCGGCAGCCCGCGGCGCGGCCGTCAGGGGGTGAGGACGACCTTCTCGCAGTGGTCCTTCTTGTTCTTGAACAGGTCGTAGCCGGTCGGTGCCTCGGTCAGCGGCAGCCGGTGCGTGATGACCCGGGTGGGGTCGATCTTGCCCTGCTCGATCAGGCCCAGCAGCGGTTTCATGTACTTCTGCACGTGGCACTGTCCGGTGCGCAGGGTCAGGGACCTGTTCATCCAGGCACCAGCGGGGAACTTGTCGATCAGCCCGCCGTAGACGCCGATGACCGACACCACGCCTCCGCTGCGGCAGGACAGAATGGCCTGCCGCAAAGCGTGTGGCCGGTCGGTCTCGGAGCGGACCGCCTGCTTGGCGCGGTCGTAGAGGTGGATGTGCGAGGCGCCATGAGTGGCCTCCAGGCCGACCGCGTCGATGCACTTGTCGGGGCCCCGGCCGCCGGTGAGTTCGAGCAGCGCCGAGCGTACGTCGGTGTCCTCGAAGTTGATGGTCGTGTATCCCTGGGCGGCCGCCATGTCGAGCCGGTAGGTCTCCTTGTCGATCGCGATGACCTCCTGCGCGCCCAGGACCCGTGCGCTGTCCATGGCGAACTGGCCGACCGGACCGGCGCCCCAGACGGCGACGACATCACCTTCCTGGATGTCGCACATGTCGGCGCCCATGTACCCGGTCGGCAGGATGTCGGACAGGAACAGCACCTGCTCGTCGGTGAGGTCCGACTCGATCTTGAGGGCGTTGGCATCGGCCAGCACCACGCGGGCGTACTCGGCCTGACCGCCGGCGAAACCGCCGGTGAGGTGGGAGTAGCCGTAGATGCCGGCGGTGTGATGGCCGAAGAACTTCTCCGAGATGCCGGCGTTGGGGTTGGTGTTCTCGCAGCACGAGTACAGCTCCGCGCGGCAAGACGCGCAGGCGCCGCAGGCGATGGGGAAGGGTACGACGACCCGGTCACCGACGCGCAGTCCGCTGTCGCTGATGCCGGGGCCCACCTCGACGATCTCTCCCATGAACTCGTGGCCCATGATGTCGCCCTTTTCCATGGTGGGCACGTAGCCGTCGAGCAGATGGAGGTCGGAGCCGCAGATCGCCGTCGAAGTGATCTTCACGATGGCGTCGCGGCTGTTAAGGATCGACGGTTCGGGGACGTCCTGCACCTCGACCGAGTTGCGTCCAGCCCAGCAGTTGGCCTTCATGCCAGGGCCTCCTTCAGTTCGTCCTCGGTCAGTGGCCGGGCCGGGTGCTGCGGGAATTCGCCGCGGGCCTGCTTGCCGCCGGGCGCGCCCTCGGAGCGGACGACCTCGCCGGTCTCCGCGATCTGCTTGAAGCGGCGGAGGTCGTCGTCCAGTTGCTGGTGCGGTTCCTCGCCGAAGTAACGCGCCGCGGCCTTGCCCAGCGCTCCGCCGGGCAGTTCGTAGCGCAGGGTCACCCGGATCTCGGTGCCCCGGCCGCCGGGGGCGGGCATGAAGCGGACGTCGCCTGAGTTGTCGATGTCGGCGCCGTCCACCGACTGCCAGGCGATCAGCCGACCGGGGACGTCCTGGGTGGTCTCGGCGTCCCATTCGACAGTCTTGCCGAACGGTGCGCTGGCTTGCCAGTGAGTGGTGCGCGGGCCGGTGACGCGCACCTCGTCCAGGTGCGCCATGAAGTCGGGCAGTCGCTTCAGGTCCTTCCAGAGGGCGTAGACCTCGTCCGGGGGTTCGGCGACGGTGGTGGCCGCGGTCAGTTCCATGGGGGTGCTCCTACGGGTGCGGGTCACGGCCGCGTAGACGTCCGTGACCGTGATGGCTGTGACCGCGGCGGTCGCGGCAACAGTGCGGCCGAGACCACGACCGTTGTGGTTCCTGAGAGCTTGGGCCAGCATCGTGAGATCCATGAGATCGCCGCCGACGCGGCCCCAGAGCCAGGCGGGATGCGGCCGCCCCAGCAGCCCGGTCGCCGCCGCGAGCTCGCGCACACCGACCACGGTCGTGGCCGAGCGATGCCGGAAGGTGCCGTCCACGCCCAGGACGTGGGCGAAGCCCGCCGGCGCGACGACCTGCGGCACGCCCAGGAGCGCGCTGGCCCAGCCCAGTCCCCGCACGAGCGGATCGTGCCTGAGGCGGGAGGTGGAGCGGATATCCGTGTTCATGACTGCTCCCCACGTGCGGTGACGTGACCGGAAGGCGGGTCGCTTGACCAGAGGGCGACGGCACAGCGGACAACGCAGGGGTTTCCGCGGACTCCGCCCCCAATCCTCGGTTGCGGCGCTTCGTGGCCGGGCGGGGCGGCCCCGCCGTTCCTACCACCGCGCCGAACGCGTCCGACCGACGCTGCCCAGTCTCACGGGATCGCAGGCGACGGCCTACCAGCCCTGGCCGCAGCCGGGGCTGGAATTCCGGTGGTCGGCCGGCCCGGCCCGAGGGCGGTGGGCCCCCGGCTCTCTACTGTTTGTGGCCGTTGCCGTGTCCGTTCGGATGCAGGACGACCTTGGTCCAGCCCTCGTCGCGGGCGTCGAAGTGCTCGTAGGCGGTGGGGGCCTCGTCCAGGCCGAGCTCGTGGGAGACGACGAAGCTCGGCTCCGCCTTCCCGCCGGCGATCAGGTCCCGCAGCGCCCGGTTGTACTTCTTCACCGGCGCCTGCCCGGTCCCCATCCGCTGGCCCTTGAACCACATCATGCCGAAGTCGATCGGGACCTTGCCCTGGGCCTCCAGCTCGCCCTGGGCCTCCTGGCCGCCGGGGTCCTGGGGCAGGAACACGCCCACCACGCCGATGTCGCCGGTGAACCTGACCGCGTCGATCAGGCCGTTGAGCGTGAGGCTGGCGTCCTCGTGGCCCTGGGGATCGTGCGCCTGGTAGCCGACGCACTCGCAGCCGTTGTCGGCACCCAGACCGAGGGTGGCCTCCTTGACGACCTCCGCGGGGTCCTGCTCGGCGGTGTTGATCGGGATGGCCCCGATCTCCTCCGCCTTGCGCAGCCGGTCGGGCTGGTGGTCGGCCGTCCAGACGCGGCCGGCGCCCTTGAGGAGGGCGGAGTAGGTCGCCATCAGCCCGACGGGACCGGCCCCGAAGACGATGGTCTGGTCGCCCGGTTTGACGTGGGCCATCTCGGTGGCGTGGTAGCCGGTGGGGAAGATGTCGGCGAGCATCACGTAGTCGGTCTGCCGCTCGGCGGCGTCCTCGCCCAGCCGCAGCGCGTTGAAGTCGCCGTAGGGCACGCGCAGCAGCTCCGCCTGGCCGCCCTGGTAGGGGCCCATGTCGGCAAAGCCGTAGGCGGCTCCGGCGAGGGCCGGTTCCGGCTGCATGGTCAGGCAGTAGTTGGTCAGGCCCTGCTCGCACTGCTTGCAGAAGCCGCAGGCGATGTTGAAGGGCAGGACCACGTACTCGCCGACCTGGACCTTGCGGACGGCCGGGCCGACCTCCACCACCTGGCCCAGGTTCTCGTGTCCCAGGGTCCGGCCGGACTCGAACGAGGTGCGGCCCTCGTACATGTGGAGGTCCGAACCGCAGATGTTGGTGGTGGTTATCTTGACGATGATGTCGCAGGGGTGTTCGATCTTCGCGTCCGGTACGTCCTTCACCGCAACCGTTCGCGGTCCTTCATATACCGCTGCTTTCATGATGACTTCTCTCGGTGCCGTGGCACGGCCACGGCACGGCGATCAGCGAGACGGCACGAAAAGCCTCAACTCCAGGAAATCGCCATGCGACGTCCGTGGCCGGCTCCGGCGCGCCTCTGCGGGCCGTGCACCCGAATCGGATGGACGGTGGAACCGCCACCGGCTCGCCATACGGAGCTTCGGCACTCCAGTGGCGTGCTGTGCGGGTCCCCGTCGGTGGCCGGCGTAAAACAGCCATACGATGCACCGGCGATGACACAGGACGGTTGCCGGTGGTGTGACCCGATGCGTGGCCCGAAATCTCCGTCGGCACGGTGCCAGTCGTACCAGCCCCCTTCAGTGTCTCGGGCCGTGAGCCAGCCGACTGCGGAGGACGACGGCCGGACCGGTCACCACAGAGGGCCTGCCCGCCGCGACGAGTGTCTCGGCCGGGCCGAGGTCCGGCTCGCGCGTCCGCGTCCTGCTCGCCGCCCTCGGCGTCGAGACCACGGGCTGACGGCCCTCCGCCAGGGGAGCCGAACGCGCCTGTAGGGCAGAAGAGTTGATGTGTGCGGGCAGATGCCCGCGCGGGCCGGCGCGGCCCGCCGTCGCTCAGTTTCCCAATGACGACGGGGGCACCGAGAAGGCGCGGGAGAAGGCGTAGGAGAACGCGGCCGGGGAGGAATAGCCGAGCAGCGCCGACACCTGCGTCACGGACTTGTGGCGCAGCAGCGGGATGGCGGCCAGCAGTCTGGCCCTGGACCGCCAGGCCGCGGGACTCACGCCCGTCAGCCGCCGGAAGCCGCGTGTGAAGGCGCGTTCGCTCATCGAGGCGGCCCGCGCCCACATGGCGTTCGTCACCGCGATGTCCGGGCCGGCCAGATAGCTGCGGCACAGCTCGTCGAAGGGGGCCTCGTGCGGCAGGACGATGTGCAGGGGCACCTCGGTGAGCGTCGCCAGCTCGCAGAGGACCAGCGCGACGAGCGCGCCGTCCCGGTCGCGGGCCGCGTAGTCGGCGTCGAGGTCGGCGGCGGCCAGGAGCAGTTCGCGCAGCAGCGGTGCCACCTCGACCACCCGGCAGGAACGCGGCCACCACGGCACCGCCCCCGGCTCGATGTACAGGCTCGACGTGCGCACGTCCAGCATCCGCACCTGGTGGCGCGTTCCGGGCGGGATGAGCACGGCCCGCTCGCCCGGCACCGTCCAGGCCCCCTCGCCGGTCTCCACCAGCATCGTCCCGGTGGCTGCGTACAGGAACTGCGCACGCCGGTGCTCGTGCCAGGTCAGCAGGGTGCCGGGCGGGTAGTCGGTCGCGATCGGGAGCACCTCGGCGGGCAGGTGGTCCAGCTCGGCGAGGGAGACATTGCGCATTCCGCCAGCCTAGGGCCGAAAGTCGAAAGCATCGGGTCTGCCTTCGATTGTCGGCATCCGGATCGCCCGCTGAACTTGACCGGGTGACTGTCGTACTCCTTCTCGCCATCGGCGTCCTGACCGGGCTGACCACCGTGCTCTTCGGGTTCGGCGGCGGCTTCGTCACCGTTCCGGTCGTCGTCTGGGCCGACGCCGCCGCGGGCCCGGCCGCCTCGACGGTCGCCGTGGCGACGTCCTCCCTCGTCATGGTCGTCAACGCGGCCGTCGCCACCGCCGCCACGCCGAAACCACTGCTGACCGGCCTACGGCACCGCCTCCCGCTGCTGGCGCTGCTCGGCGCCGGAGGGCTCGCCGGGGCCTACGCGGCGACGTTCGCACCCCCGAGGCTGATCACCTGGGGCTTCGTCCTCTACCTGGCAGCCACTCTCGTCGACGTCCTCGTACGGCCGGGCTTCCTCCGCCCCGCGCACGACGGCCCGGCCGGGGACAGCACCGCCGCCGTCCCCGCCGCGCTCGGCCTGCTGATCGGCTCGGTGGCCTCTTTCCTCGGCGTCGGCGGCAGCGTGCTGACGGTGCCGCTGCTGCGCCGCTCCGGGCTGCCGATGGCCGCCGCCACCGCACTCGCCAATCCCCTCACCTTCTGCATCAGCGCCCCCGCCTGCGCGATCTTCCTGACGACGGCCCCCGCGGCGGGCGACACGGTGGACACCGATGCGCTCCTGCTCGCCGCCGGTTCGGTCGACCTCGGGGCCGTCGCACTGCTCCTGCTGGGGGCCGTGCCCGTCATCGTTCTGCTGCGCCGCAGGCCGCCCCGTATCGCAGACCGGGTCCACGCCCGGGGCTACATCGCCCTGCTGGCCCTCGTTCTCACCGCCATGCTGCTCCGCCTCCCGTGACCTCGAGGACGCCGGCACCCGCGGCGCGGGCGCTCCCCAGCCGTCCGCGTACAGCACCCGTCCGACCGCCTCGGTGTCGAGGAGGGGGCGAGCAGACGCCGGTGGGTGAGCGGGGGATCCTCGCGCGCGGCGCCCAGCCGCACCGGTTCGGCGTCGCTACGTCGTTGCCGCCTGGCTGCACAAGAGGTCCTGCCGTTGCCGGGCGGACCGAGGCACCTCGCGATCGGGCCGGCCGCTACCCGACGGCGCATCAGTCAACGGCACACCTGACCCTAGGACCAGAAGACCCGTGTCGAGTGCCGGGACCGCGGCCGTCTGTCGAGTCGGCCCATCGGATGACCTCTTTGCCCTCGGTGACCATCACGGCTACCGAGTCCATGCCGCGATCAGGGCTGGTTGATGCCGGAGCTCATTCCCCGAGGCGGCACAGCGCTTGCATGGCCTCGCGCTTCAGCCGTGAGAGGTCACCGAGGACCGAGCCAGCCTGGACGAGATACTGCGTATCGCCCGATCGACCAGCCGTCGTGATCAGTGCTGCTACTTCCGTCCACAGGCCGGCCGCCTCGCTGTACAGCGTGTGTCCGGTGCGCAGGTGGCTGCTGTCGAGCAGCTCGGTGCATTCGGCGAGGAAGCCGCGGTAGAGATTGCGGAACAGGGCGCCGCCGGTGCCGGCCTTCTCCATCAGCAGGGCGGCCTGTGGCAGGTCCCGTTCCGCGTCGGCGGTGCGCCGCAGCCATGCGCGCACCAGCCTGCCGACCTTCTCGACACCCCGGTGACCGAGGTTGGCGATGGGCGGGTTGAGGAAGGCGTTCGCGCAGGCGGTGATTGCGGGGACGAGCTGTTCCTGCGGGGCGTGCAGGTTCCTCGGAACGTTGCGAAGGAAGGAGCGGTGCTTGGCAGTCATCGGGCCGCGTGCGGCCCGCGCCCCGGCCGGCGTCAACAGAGGCCGCCACGTTCTCCCGTGCCTTCCGTGGGGAGGTGGTCTCCTGGACCAGGAGCTCCAGCCCGATCCTGACTGCCAGGTTTCTGGCGAGATCGAATGCTTGACCCGCCCCCCGAGGAAGGGAAAGCCCGCACCCGTGCGCGAGGCGTATCTCGTCGGACCGGTGGACGCACCGCGAGAAGAACTGATGACCCGAGTGGTCATCCCGGTCCGGGAGAGCATGGCATGACCACGGTGATCGACATCGACGCCCGCGGTGCGCAGCACTGCGAGACGACAACCTTGGGGGTGCTGCTGAGGCACCAGGGTCTTGATCCGTCCGAGCCCATGCTGTTCGGTCTGGGATCCGGTCTGTCCTTCATCTACTGGAGCGGCAAGAACAGGAGTCGGAAGTGCCCCAAGGCCCCCCGCCGGATTCCGGCTGGTCCGGTCAAGGGAGCCGTGTCGTCGGCGAACCAAGGGTGCAACCCGGGGCCGCCCCGAATATCCCCAGTTCACCAGGGTCAACGTCAGCCGATCAGGCGTCCGGTGGGCCTCGGCCCCGGCCGCTCCACCATCACGTCGGCCGCCCGCACCGCGAACTTCGTTTTCAGAAACCGCTGTTGGCCTCGTTGACACCCCGTGAGCCCAGGCGTTTCACTCGACACCTGTGTATGGCAACGTTGTCAGGCAGCCGACCGAGGCGCCCGGCACCGAGGCCTTCACCGATGTCCAGCCCTTCGGCACATCAGCACCTGTGCGAAGCACGAAACGCTGCGGAGGCAACCGATGGTCCGACCCCGACGTTCAGCTGCGCCACGTGGTCGAAAGAGATTCCGCCAACGTCTGACCCTGATCTCCGTCCTGGGCCTCGCGGCATTCCCGCTCCCGGCGATCGGGGGCGCGTACGCCGCGAGTGCCGCGCCGCCTGCCCTGGTGAAAGATGCCGCGTCCCTCGTCAACCCGCTGATCGGCACCTCCGGAGAGGTGGACACCTTTCCCGGCCCCGACATGCCGGCCGGCATGGTGCAGTGGGGTCCGGACACGACGCCCGACCGGCCCTCGGGCGGCGGTTACGAGTACGACGACAAGAAGATCTCGGGCTTCAGCCTCACCCATGTCTCAGGGCCCGGCTGCGGTGTCGCGGGTGACGTGCCCGTCCTTCCGGTGACCGGCACGCTCTCCGGCAACCTCGGCAACGCGTCCGTGGGCTTCAGCCACGGCGACGAGCAGACCGGCATCGGGTCGTACGAGGTCACCGACGCGAACGGCGTCACCACCAGGCTGACCGACACCACCCGAGCCGGCCTGGGCTCCTTCACCTTCCCGGCGGGCAGTCAGGCGAACCTGCTGTTCAAGCTCAGCGGTGGCGCCACCCAGGTGGACGGGACCCGCGTCCAGGTGGTGAACAAGAAGGAAATCAAAGGCTCCGTGGACAGCGGCCACTTCTGCGGCGCCAAGAACCGGTACACCCTGCACTTCGACATCAAGTTCGACCAGCCGTTCACCGGCAGCGGTACCTGGGTCGGCGGTACCATCAACCCCGACGCGACTTCGCTGAAGGCGGGCGAGGTCAGGCAGAGCGCGCGGCCGCACCCGTCGAAGCGACTGAAGGAACAGCATTTCACCGTGCCCGCGGCCCCCTCCCCGACCGTGCACGGTAGCGCTCGTACGCCCTCCGGCACGCCGTCCCCGGCCCCGAGCACCGGCGCCACACCCTCGCCGTCTGCCACGGGCAAGACCACCCAACCGCCCACCTCGGGTGCGAACGGGATGTACCTGACCTTCGACACCTCCTCGAACCCCACGGTGAAGGCGAAGGTCGGCATCTCGTACACCAGTGACGCGGGCGCGGCGGACAACCTCACCACCGAGATCGGGAACTGGAACCTCGACGCGGTGGAGCGGGCGAACCACGACGCCTGGAACGCGGTGCTGGACAGGATCCGGATCGGCGGTGGCACCAGGGACCAGCAGGTGCAGTTCTACACGGCCCTCTACCACGCGCTGCTGCACCCCAACGTCTTCTCGGACGACGACGGCCAGTACATGGGCATGGACAACCAGGTCCACAAGCTGGCCAGGGGACAGCGGGCCCAGTACGCCAACTACTCGGGCTGGGACACCTACCGCTCCCAGACCCAGCTGATGGCGATGGCCGAGCCCAAGGTCACCAGCGACGTCGTCACCTCGATGCTCAACGGCTACGACCAGACGGGCCTGCTCCCCAAGTGGGCCTCCAACAACGGCGAGAGCTACGTCATGGTCGGCGACCCGGCGGCCGGCATCATCGCCGACGCGTACGCCTTCGGCGCCCGCAGCTTCGACACGGACAAGGCGCTCGCCGCCCTCCAGCACGAGGCCACCGCCCCGAACAACGACCGCCCCGGCGAGTCGGTACGGGACGCCAAGGGCTACCTCCCGCTGGACGAGAAGGACTACGGGTGCTGCAACTTCTACGGCCCGGTCTCCACCCAGCTGGAGTACGACTCCGCCGACTACGCCCTCGCCGCCTTCGCCAAGTCGCTCGGCGAAAAGGCCGTTTACCAGAAGTTCGCCACCCGCGCCCAGGACTGGATGAACGTCTTCAACCCGCAGACCGGGTACATGCAGGCCAAGGACAAGGACGGCCGGTTCGCAGCCGGGTTCACCCCGGGCACCTCCAACGGCTTCGTCGAAGGCACGTCGGCCCAGTACACGCCGATGGTCCCGTTCAACCTCAAGCAGCTCATCCAGGCGCGCGGCGGAGAGCAGGCGTACTCGTCCTACCTGGACAGCCTGCTCGACAACATCACGGACCCGGGCGACACCGACGCCAACCTGAGCAACGAGCCCAGTGTGGAGATCCCCTGGGAGTACGACTACACGGGTCAGCCGTGGAAGACCCAGGAGGCCGTCCGCGCCGCCCAGCGGGACCTGTACTTCAACGCCCCGGTCGGCTCGTTCGGCAACGACGACCTGGGCGCGATGAGCTCCTGGTACGTCTGGTCCGAGCTGGGCATGTATCCGGAGACCCCGGGCACGGACACCCTCGTGCTCGGCAGCCCGGCCTTCCCGGTGGCGCAGGTGACGCTCGCGGGCGGCAGGACGGTGCGGATCAACGCGCCGCAGGCGGCGCCCGACGCGCCGTACGTGCGGTCCCTCGACGTAAAGGGCAAGGAGTGGAACGCCCCCTGGCTGACGTACGGGCAGTTCAAGGGCGCGGGCGCCCTGGACTTCACCCTCGGTACCCAGCCGGACAAGTCCTGGGCCTCCGACCCGTCGGCGGTGCCGCCGTCGGACACCACGGGCGGGGACCGCGTCCTGGCGGCCGCGTCCGGTCCGGCCGGCGACGGCCTGGTGCTCCAGCCGGGCGCCTCCGGGGACGGCACGCTAGGGCTCACCAACCTCGGCGGCAAGGACGTCACCGTCGACTGGAAGGCGACGGCGCCATCGGGTGTCACGCTCGAGTCGGCGTCCGGCTCGCTGAAGGTGCCCGCCTCGGGCAGCGCCGAGGCGAAGGTCCACGTCACGGCGGGCACGAGCGAGGGGACGTTCCCCGTCGCCTTCACGCTGACCGACCACGACACCGGTGCGGCGCTGAACGGTGCGGCCCTCCGGGTCGCCGTGGCCAAGGCCGGGGAACTTTGGCCGTACGACACCAACGAGGGCATCTACCCCGACGGCACGACCTTCTCGGGCGGCTTCGACAACGGCGGCTGGGCGTTCTCCCAGAACGCGCTGTCGGCGGCCGGTGCCACGAGCGGTTCCACCCTCACGGTCGACGGCGTCTCCTACACCTGGCCGACGGTGGCGTCCGGACAGCTGGACAACCTGGAGATGGCCGGTCAGACCATCCCGATGCCGGCCGGGACGTCGGGAGCGTCACTGGGTCTGCTGGGCACGGCGACCAACGCGCCGACTGACGGCAGCGGCGTCTCGGGCACGCTGACCGTCACCTACACCGACGGCACCACCGCCAAGGCGGTGGTCGGGTTCTCGGACTGGACGCTCAACGCCGGTTCCACGAAGCCGATGTCGGGCGATACCACGGCCCTCACGACTGGTTACCGGAACACCGGCAGCGGCGGCCGGGACGGCGTGAAGACCTATGTCTTCGCCACGAAGGTCCCGCTCGACACGGCCAAGCAAGTGGCCTCGATCACCCTGCCGGTGACGGGTTCGTCGGGCAGCGAGCACCTGTTCGCCTACGGCTTCGGCCGGTGAGGCCTGGAGGGAGCTGACGACGGTGGGCCGGCCCCGGCGGCACGAGCCGCGGGGCCGGCCACCCGGCGCGTGCCGCCGCGGTGCGCGTGGGCGAACCCCGGCCCGCCGCACCGGAGCCTCAACGCTGTGACGCCCGCCTCGCTCGGCTCGACACCCGCCATCACCACTGCGGACATACCGCACCCGCAGGCGAGCCACCCGCGGGCCGCATCCCCGGCCTCGCGGACCGGAACTACCGCAGCGTGCCCGGCAGTTGGGGTCAAACGCGCAGGAGCCGGCGGGCATTGCCCGAGGCGATCTTCTGCTTGTCGGTGTCCGGGAGACGGGTCCGTTCGAGGGCGGTGACGGCCGCACCTGTTTTCTCGTAGGGGTAGTCGGCGGCGAACAGCACGCTGTCCGCACCGAGCACGTGCACGAGTGCTTCGATCGCGGCCGGGGACAGCACACCGCTGGTCGTGGCGAGCACGTTCCTCCCGAAGTACTCGGACGGCTGGTGCCGCAGCGGGCGCGGCACGGTGAGGGTCGCGTAGCGCGAGTCGAAGCGGGAGAGCTGGAAGGGGAGGAATTCGCCGGCGTGCCCGAGCATCATCGTCGCCTGCGGATGCCGGTCGAACACCCCGGACATGATCACACGCATGGCGTGCCCGCCGGTGGCGGCCTGCCAGCTCCACAACGCGCCGTCCAGCTCGGGATGGGCGTCGAGGACGCGCCAGCGGTCGGCGGGCGGCATGCCGGGGTGCAGGTACAGCGGTACACCGAGTTCGCTCAGCGTGGCCCAGACCCGGTCGAACGAGGGGTCGTCGAGGTATCGGCCCTGGATGTGGTCGTTGACGAGCGCTCCCTTGAACCCGAGGCGTTCGACGGTCCGGCGCAGCTCCGTGACGGCGGCGGCCGGGTCCTGCAACGGGAGCGCCGCGAAGGCGGCGAACCGGCCAGGGTGGGCGTCGACGATCTCGGCGAGGTGGTCGTTGACGTACCGGGCGTTGTCCACTGCACGGACCGGATCGGTTTCCGCTTCGATGCCCGGGACGGTGAGGGAGAGCACCTGTACGACGATGCCGTTGGCGTCCATGTCGGGCAGCCGAAACCGCGTGACGTCGGGCAGCCGGGCGGCCATGTCCGCGAGGAAAGCCGGTTCGATGTTGTCCGGCAGCGGCGTCGGCGGCCGCCGGTCTGCCAGGCCCGGGATCGCGATGGCCTCCTCGACGGCGATGTATTCGCGCATCAGGCGCGTCCCACCGGGACGAGGATCCCCGCCGCGCGGGTCGGCCGTTCGGCCTCGTCGAGCATCAGCGCCGCGACGGTGGCTCGGGAGGCGTGCGGCGGCAGGACGGGCTTCGCGTACTCCTCCAGCGGGATGTTGCGGCGCCTGGTGCTGACGCCGCCGGCCCACAGGTCGGGGGCGTGGAAGACGGTCGCGCCGCTGTCGAGGGCGATCGAGTCCGCGGCGGCCTTCTCCGCCAGCTCCTCGCCGACGAAGGCTTTCATGACCCACTGGTAGATCCCGCCGCCGGCGCCGACGGAGGAGCCGGAGCCGAGCGCGCCGAGCCACAGCGTGCGTACCGGGACGTCGGCGAGGACCCTCGCGCCGGCGACGAGCGTTCCCTGGGCCTCGCCCTTGCCGATGCCCAGGGCGGAGACGACCACGTCGACGTCCCTCAGCTCCGGGAACGCGGCGGGGACGGTGACGTCAGCCTGGCGGATCTCGACGGTCGGCTGCCCGTGCATCGGGCGGGTCTCCGGTCGGCGAACCAGCGCGACGACCTCGTGCCCGCGTCGAAGGGCTTGCTCGACGACGAGGCGGCCGACCCTGCCGGTCGCCCCGAGTACGGCGATGCGCATGCTTCCTCCCCAAATAACTAAACAACTGTTGGTTATGTAAGTGAACAAGTGTTGGTAACCCGTGTCAAGGCAGAAGGCCGGAAGGCGGGGGAGTTGGAAGCCGGCGCACGGCCAGCAGTACAGTGAACGACTGTTGCCGAACGCCGGGAGTACTACTGTGAGCAGCAAGGAAGCCGCCCCCCGCCGACGGAACCCACGGGGGCAGGGGCAGGCCCTCAAGGCCGAACTGGTGGAGGCCGCCGCCCGGCTGCTGGCCACGCTCGAACGGCCCGAGACGCTCACCCTCCGGCAGGTCGCCCGCGAGGTCGGTGTCGCCCCGGCGAGCATCTACGGGCACTTCCCGGACCTCGGTGCGCTCGTCCAGCATGTGCTGCGGCTGCGGTACGACGAACTCGCGGCGGTCATGCGCACGGCCGCGGACGGCGCCGAGGGGCCCCTGGCCGACCTGGTCGCCCGGTGCGCCGCCTACGTGCACTGGGGAGTCGATCACCCCGGGCAGTACCGCACGCTCTTCGGTGGCGGGATGCCCGCCGAGCTGGTGCCCACGAACGCACACGGCGCGGGAGAGGAACTGCTCGGATCCGTCGTCGCTTCGCTGGCCGGCGCCAGGCAGGACCAGCCGGAACGCCAGGACCGTCGCAAACGCCAGGGCCGTCGCGGGCCCGAGCAGGAGTGGCAGGCCGGCCTGCTGCTCTGGACCGCCCTGCACGGCCTGGTCGCGTTGTACAACGCGCACGGGAACATGCCCTGGCCTGACATCACCGACCTCATCGCCCAGACCGTCGCCCTGCACACCGGAAGGCCCGTCGACGAGATCATGGAGCTCGCCCGGACGGCGGACCGTCCAACGTGAGCGGCTCACGCCAACAGCTCCGCACGCGATCGACCCCCGGGCCCAGCAGACCGGTCCGTGCCAGGCGGTGCCCCGGACCGTACCGCCGAGGTGGCGCGGCCGTCTTCCCGGCGTCGTCCCCGTCCGACACCGAGCCACCTCGGCGGTACCGCTCAGCCGCTCTGGCCGGCGCGCCCACCGGGCCGACCGTCACCTGGGAGGCGGTGACGGGCGGCGTGGCGGCGCCGGGCCCCGTGAGGGTGACCGTCCGGGTCTCGTTCGGCGGCGTCACCCGCAGCCCGGTGGCGCGGACGCCGGAGCCGCCCGTGTCGTTGACGGGTAACGGATGCCGAGGGCGATCGACTGCCCGTTCCGGGGGACGGACGAGGTAGCCTTCTCACCCGTGCGCTTCACGCAGAGCGTGCCTTCCCTGAATCGCAGGTCGACGCCGGCGTAGCCCGAGTTCGCGCAGTCCCGGCCGTCGTGCTCATCGTCGTCACCGCGGCGGTGAGCGAGAGGCTCGCGGCGACGGCCGGAGCGGTGGCACCCCGCACGCATCCGTGTGAGTCGGTACCGGCGAACGTTTCTGATCGTCGGGAACGCTCAGTCACGGTGAGGCGTCCCCCGTATTCCCACTGGAGACAGGCGTGTTCACACAGGCGGTGGCAGAGCACAGCCCACCACCGGCCGTGCCGCCTGCCGGAGACCGGCGGCAGCCGGGGCAAACCTGAACACTGTGTCCGGTTCACCGGATTCGCTCGTGCTCGCGCGAGGCGTTGTCACGGTTCATCAACTCGCTTGTCACAGCGGCATCTTGATGAGACCCGCATCGCAACGGGCCGCCCGGCAGCGGACATCCCCAAAGACGAACGACAGCGGCTCGCCAGTTCGAGCGGGCCGGACCAGACCACCTCGCAGGAGTGCACATGCGCGTCAACAAGATCTCCGCCCTCACCGTGATCGTCGCCGCGGCCGGCCTCTCGCTGACCGCGTGCGGCGGCAGTGACGGTTCGAGCACGGCCGCGCAGCACAGCGCGCAGACTTCCGCGAGCAGCTCCACGAGCGGCCAGGACACCACCGGTGCCTCCTCCGGCGCCTCCAGCGACACCAACGGCGGCACGGGGACCACCACCCGCGGCAGCACCAGTGGCGGGAACAACGCCGGCACCGGATCCGGCACCAGCGGCGGCACAGGGAAGAAGGCCACCGCCCGGACCGGGACCACCGCGTCGGGCGCCCCGTGCAAGACCGCGCACCTCGGCTTCAGCGCCGCCTCCGCCGGAGTCGCGAACGAGATCGTCGTCAACCTGAAGAACACCGGCTCCGCCACCTGCACCATGCACGGCTTCCCCGGCGTCCAACTCCTCGGCGCCGACGGCCTGGGCGACAAAGGCCCCGACGCCGCCCGCACCGACACCACCGCGCCCACCGTCACCATCGCCCCCGGCGAGGAGACCCGCTTCCTCCTCCACTACATCCCCGACACCAGCGGCTCCGGCAAGACCTACACCAAGCTCGCCGTCACCCCGCCCAACGAAACCGTCCTCGACGTCATGAGCCTCAACGGCCTGAAGATCACCGTCCCCGCCACCACCGGCAACGCCCCCGACGTCTACGTCGACCCCGTCGGCTACCACACCGGCACCGGCAAGTGACCACACCAACAGAACAGCCCGCCCCGCACCAGCCCCGGACTCAGCAGCCGCTGTGGGTTTCGGTGGCGGCGCTGTAAGCGGTCTCTGACTGCTCGGTGAGCAGCGTGTCGGCCTCGGTGGTGCCGCCGTAGACGCGGCGCCGGCCCGGACGTGATGGCGGCGACGTCCATCAGGGAGCGGCGGGTGAGGGGCACGGTACCGCCGGGGAGGTTCCATCGCCTGATCCGGATGACCGGGCGGACACCGCACGGAGAGCGCCGGTCGGCTCGCGGTCAGGCGGTGGGCATAGCACCGGGTGCGGCCGCTGTACTCGAAGCGATCGCTGCGCAGGATCTCCGGCTGGTCGATCGGCCAGCCGGTGGAGTGCGGCCGTCAGCGAGTCGTCGGTGCGGCGACGGTCGGCATGCCGTGCCGTGTGGCGGCCATCACCGGCCCCGCCCGCACTGCTGTTCAACGTTGGTGGCGTCCAGGCTGGACAGCCCCGTGCGGGCCTTGACCTGGGTAGTGTTTCCGGGCTGCTGCCCAGATCGTCGGTATGTCGCCTCCACGCCGGTTATCGGCGGCAGCTCGGCCTGACCGCTTCATCGGCGACCCCACACCGGTCGGCCCGCTCGCCCTGCGCCTGCGCACAGGCGGCGAGGTGGCGGTGACGGAGTGGCTGCGGGCCTGAGGCAGGTGTGCCGGGACCTGCCCGGCGGGTCCCCGTTGGAGCAGGAGCCGTGAAGTCCCGGAGGGGTGCCCGGCAACAGTGAAGGCCTTGGACATGGGTGTGACGGCGCCCCTGCGGCCTCGTGTCACTGCGACGCGTTCGTCTTGTCGGTGAACTGGACGACCTCCCCGCGCGGGGTGGCCCTTCGGGTCTGGAACGACCACGGGATGTACAAGGCCAGGCCGTAGGGTGCTCCTCCACGGTGGGGTGCCCGTTCCGCTGGCGCCGGCGTCGAGTTCCACCCGCATCACCGAAGTGGCCCGCCGGCTCGGCGCGAGCGCCCTGATCACGCCGAGGGCCGACGCACGGCGGTACGGCGCACCGTCCCCGCTCCCGTTCGGGGACGCCGACCTGCTGCTCCTGCCGTGGAGCGAACGGCAGCGCCACGCGCGCGGCGAGGTCATTTTGATGACTTCGGGCACCTCCGGCATCGCCAGCGGGTGCCTGCACTCCTTCGACTCGCTGCTGGAGAACGCGTTACGGCACGCCGATGCCGTCGGCCAGCGGGAGTCCGACACGGTGCTGGTCAACCTCCCGCTGCACTACTCGTACGCCCTCGTGGCACAGGCCCTCGCCGCGCTGGTCCGCGGCTCGCGGCTCGTCGTCACGGGTCCGCCGTTCACCCCGGGGACCTATGCAGAGACGCTGCGCACCCACCGGGTCACCCTCTCGTCCCTGACACCGGCCGCGGTCGCGCGGTTCATCGAACACGACCCCGCCCTGCCGGGCACGCTGCGCACCCTGACGGTCTGCGGGGACCGGCTGCACCCGGGCCACGTTCAGCGGCTGCTGGCCTGCAGGACCGGACTCGAGCTCTACCTCACGTACGGCCTCACCGAGGCTGGCCCCCAGGTCACCACCCTCGCGGCCCACCGGGAGCCACCTCACCGGTATGCGTCCAGCGGCCTCCCGCTGGACGGGGTCCGTACCCGGCTGCGGCCGTCCGGTCTCGACGACGGCTCCCAGGAACTCCTGGTGGAGTCCAGCACGGTACTCCGCCGCAGGGTGCCCGACGACCGCAGCAGCCCGCTGGTCGCACCTCAGACCATCGCCACCGGAGACCTCTTCACCATCGACGAGGACGGATACCACTACATCCAGGGCAGGCTCTCCGACTCGGTCGTCGTCGAGGGCGAGAAGGTCTGGCTCCCCTCGGTCCGTGCCGCAGCCGAGGCCATCCCGGGCGTGCGTCGGTCCACGAGCCGGGTGTACGCGCAGGACGGCGAGCAACGTTACGACCTCGACGTGTACGTCGACCACCCGAGTCCGGCGCTGGCCGCGGACGTCAAGCGGACCCTGCACCGCCTGTTGCTCCGCCACGAACGGCCGCACCGGCTCACCGTACGGCAGGCGCGGTCCATCGACTGGTACAAGTGACCGCGTCCGGTGACCGTTCGGGCCCGGACATCGAACGGCCCCCGCGCGGGCGACGGTCCGACGATCCGGGCGAGACAGCCCTCCGGCGCACCGGCCGCGTCGACCAGCGCCGCCAGGGACTCCGCGAGCCGAGCGGCTCCAGGCCCGGGCCCCGCTGGGCTGGCCGGAAGGGCTTGAAACAGCGAGCGCCAGCCGTGACCGAAGGCGTCGGCGCCGCCGAGAAGTCCGCCGACCAGCGGCCCGGCCAGCGAGGCCATACCCATCGTGGCACCGAACAGGCCGAGAGCCCGTGGGCGCCGGGCAGCGGGGATGACGACCTGGATGATCGGCAGAACCTGCGGGGCGACCAGGCCGCTGCCCGCGCCCTGGACCAGCCGGCCGCGATGAGGAACGTGACCTCGGGAGCACACGCGGCCGCTACGCAACCGGCCATCAAGACGATGGTGCCCGGCATGAACAGCCGCCCTAGCTGTGCTGTCCCGGGACGTTGGTGACACGCGCGCTGGGTTCTTGAAACGGGTGAGGGCCTCCGGGTTCGGTGTGGATTGCGACATCTCCACCGAGATCAGGAGGCCCTCGTGGTCCACCGTAATGCCCCGCTGACCGAGACCGGGATACTCCGTCTGGCCCGCTGCGTCGTCGAGGACGGATGGCCGGTGCGGCGGGCGGCCGAGCGTTTCCAGGTCAGCCACACCACCGCAGCCCGCTGGGCTCACCGCTACCGGCAACTCGGCGTCACCGGAATGTGCGACCGTTCCAGCCACCCGCACCACCAGCCCCGCAGGACCGCGGCCGCCGTCGAGGAGCAGGTGCTACGGCTACGACGCGAGCACCGGATCGGGCCGCTACGACTGGCCGTCCGATGCGGCATCGCCGCCTCGACCGCCCACCGCATTCTGGTCCGGCACGGCCTGCCGCCACTGGCCGCCATGGACCGGGCCACCGGCGAGCCCGTCCGCCGCTACGAACGCGACCGTCCGGGCGAGCTGATCCACATCTACGTCAAGAAGCTGGGCCGCATCCCCGACGGCGGCGGTCACAAAGTCCTGGGCCGGGCGGCCGGCAGCCCGAACAAGGACCGCCGCGACGGCGCCGGATACTCCTACCTGCACACCGCACTCGACGATCACACTGGCCTACACCGAAGACCTGACCGACGAGACCGCCCCGACCTGCCCAGGCTTCCTCAGACGGGCCACCGCACACTTCGCTTCCCTGGGCATCACGGTCGAACGCGTCCTGACCGACAACGCCTGGTCCTACAGCAAGAACACCTGGCGCAACACCTGCCGCGACCTGGGCATCCAGCCCCGCTGGACGCGCCCCTGGCGCCCGCAGACCAACGGCAAGGTCGAACGCTTCCACCGCACCCTGCTCGACGAGTGGGCCTACCAGAAGCCCTACACCTCAAACCGGGATCGCATGGAAGCATTCACCAACTGGCTGTACTGGTACAACTATCACCGACCCCACACCGGAATCGGGGGCCAACCACCCGCCAGCCGCGTCACCAACCTGTCGGGACAGCACAGCTACAGCGTGTCTCTTTTACGGGTTGGTCAGTTGACCGGATGTGTCTGTCCGGTTAGTGATCACTGATGCGATGTGGGATCGGCTCGAGCCGTTGATGCCTACCGATCCGGTCCGGGGGCGGCGGTGGGCCGACGGGCCTTGACCCTTGATCCTGGACACACGAGACACTGGATCCTGAGGATCTGAGAACGGACATCTCGTGGTCATGAAGAACTATCCGCCGCAGTTCAAGGCGGACGCGGTCGCGCTGTACCAGTCGCGGCCCGAGGCGACGATCAGGCAGGTCGCCGCCGATCTGGGGATCAACCCCGAGACCCTGCGGAACTGGGTCCGGGCGGCCGGAGCGAGCCGGCCCCGGGGGCGCCGGGCGGAGGTGCCGGCCGAGCCGCCGACGCCGTTGGAAGCGGAGAACGCCGCTCTACGGAAGAAGATCCGTGAGCTGGAGGAAGAGCGCGAGATCCTGCGGAAGGCGGCGAAGTATTTCGCCGGGGAGACGCGCTGGTGAACCGCTTCCAGTTCGTCGCCGACCACCAGCGCCGCTACGGCGTGAAGCGGCTGTGCACCATCCTGGGCATCGCCCGCTCCAGCTTCTACTACTGGCGCCGCACGGCCGCGGACCGGGCCGCCCGGCAGGCGGCCGACGGCGCTCTCGCCGCACGGATACGGGCCGTGCACCGCGAGTCGGACGGCACCTACGGCGTCCCCAGGATCACCGCCGAGCTCCGCGAGGCAGGCGAGCGGGTCAACCACAAGCGGATCGCGCGCGTGATGCGAATCATCGGCTTGGCCGGCGTGTGCTTGCGTCGCAGGCACCGCACCACGATCGCGGACCCGGCCGCGGCGAAGGCCCCGGACCTGATCGGCCGCGACTTCACGGCACGCAAACCGAACACGAAGTACGTCGGCGACATCACCTATCTCCCCGTGGACGGCGGGAAGTTCCTCTACCTGGCCACCGTCATCGACCTCGCCTCACGCCGCCTGGCCGGCTGGGCGATCGCGGACCACATGCGCACCGACCTCGTCATCGACGCCCTGGCAGCCGCCGAACAAACCCGCGGCAGCCTCACCGGGGCGATCATGCACACCGATCACGGAGCCCAGTACACCAGCCGGGCATTCGCCGACGCCTGCCGCCAAGCCGGCGTCCGTCAGTCCATGAGCGCGATCGGCAGCTCGGCCGACAACGCACTCGCCGAGTCCTTCAACGCGACCTTCAAACGCGAGGCGCTCCAGGGCCGAAAGCGCTGGTCCAGCGAGCGCGAGGCCCGCCTCGACGCGTTCCGCTGGCTGCACCGCTACAACACCCGACGCCGTCACTCCCGCCTCGGACAACGCAGCCCCATCGCCTACGAGACAGCACTCGCCACAACATCAATTACCCTGGCCCAAGCCGCATAGCCCGTGTCCAAGATTCCGGGTCAAGGCCCGACCACCGCCGCCCCCTCGAGGCCATCGCGTGGAAGTACCGCACCAACTCGCCCTGGCGGGATCTGCCCGACGAGCTCGGCTCGTTCCAGACCGCCCACAAACGGCTGATCAGGTGGGCAGTCGACGGCACCTGGGAGGCGATCCTCGGCGCTGTCCTATCAGCGGCGGACGCCGACGACGACATCGACTGGACGGTGTCGGTGGACTCCACTGTCGTCCGGGCACACCAGCACGCAGCCGGAGCCCGCAAAAGGAGGCGATCCGCCCCGGCGAGCCCACCGACCACGCACTCGGACGCTCCCGCGGCGGTCTGAGCACGAAGGTCCACCTGGCCGCGGACGGCCGTGCACGACCGCTCGCCCTCACCGTCACCGCAGGCCAAGCCGGTGATGCACCCGCTTTCGAGGCCGTGATGTCCCGGATCCGTGTCCCCCTGGCGGCCAGGGCAGGCCGCGGACCCGGCCCTTCGCTGTGCTGGCCGACCGCGCCTACTCTTCCCGCGCCATCCGCATTCACCTGCGGCGCCGGGGAATCCGCGCGGTCATCCCGCAGCCGTCCGACCAGATCGGCCACCGCCAGCGGCGAGGCCGCCGAGGTGGCCGCCCACCCGGATTCGACCGTGAGGCGTACAAGCAGCGCAACATCGTCGAGCGCTGCATCAACCGGCTCAAGCAGTGGCGCGGCCTGGCCACGCGAACCGACAAGCTCGCCCTTGCCTACCAGGCCGCGCTACACCTCGCCGGCATCCTCATCTGGGCCCGAAGCTGACCAAGAGACCAAACCTGGGCTGCCTTGGGGCGCTTCACCCAGACGCTGAAGCTCCTGGCACAGACTGCTTGCTCATCGCCTAGCGCGGGATGATCACTTGCGTGGTCGGGTCGTTCAGTTGGTGGATCAGGTCGGTGAACGCTGCGTGAACCGCTTCCGGGTTCTCGATCCAGGGGAAGTGGGCGGCACCTTCGATCCGGCGGTGCAGGATGTTCGGGCGGGTGAAGGCGGCGTCCTCCTGCCAGAAATGCTGAGTGCACACATGGTCTAGAGCCCCGCTGACGATCAAGGTCGGCATGGTGCGCGGGCTCCAGCGCGCTCGGTAGGTTTCGTCGAAGTGGGCGTCGGCCCACTCGACCGCGTCGTGGTTGTAGGCCAGGCCATCGAGGAGGGAACGACCCCGGGCCAGGCCTTCCTCTGTGAAGTTCCAGGGCGCGGCGGCCAGCGTCAGGTCCCGCAGGTTCCGGTCGTCGGGATGCTCGGCATAGCGTGATGCGGCCGCCGTGACGGCGGGGATCGGGTGGTCCTGGGCGTACTGGGCGAACGCGTCCCGCCAGCCGGCGTGCGGGGCGCTGCTGACCATGGCCATGCCCGCGAGGTGGTCCTCGAGTTCGGGGACGGAGAGCATGAACATGCCCCCGGTCGAGTGGCCGACCATGACGACGTCGTCCAAGGCTTGTGCGGCTTCCACCAGGATGTCCGGCCAATGGGCGTAGGGATCGCAGTGGTCGGGCACGGCGCGGTTGGAACCGTCGCCTGGCAGATCGACCAGCCAGGCCGATCCCGGGACTTGGACCACCTCCACCAGGCCCTGCAGTGATTGCGAGCCCAGTCCCGGTCCGCCGGGGACGAACAGCCAATTCCACCGGCCGGCGCCGGAGCGGGCCAGACGCAGTCTGACTCCCGATCTTGTCTGTCGTTCCTGTCCCTGCACTCCCACTGCACCCTCTCTCCGTGAATGGCCCGCTGGGGCCGCGCCGCGAATGTATGCCGGGGATGCGGCGACAGCAGCCCATTTTCCACAGTCGTCGGACCAGGTCAGCTGCCTACAAGCAGCGCATCACCCTCGAACGGTGCAGCATCTGACTCAAGCAGTGGCGCCGTCGGGCCACCCGAACTGGACAACCTCGCCATCACCTACCCGACCGCACCCCACCTCGCCAGCATCCTCATCTGAACCCGACGCTGACCAAAGAGAAAGAACCTAGCCGTACCGGTCGCCGAGGCGCGCGGCCGTGATGAGTGAGTAGACGTAGGTCAGGGTGTACCCGGCCAGGATCACCTGCACGGCACCTGAGCCGGCACCCAGGTCGGCTGTCGCGTTCAGCCCGACCGGCAGTACCGCCCGCCGCCACCGTCCGCGAGCCGTGCCGCGTTCAGGAACGGGGCATCCTTCACGGGCCGGTGCCGGCTCATGAGGCGAGGACCGCGGCGAGTTCGCCCGGCCGGGCTGCGAACGGGCTGTGGCTGCCGGGCAGGGTACGCACGGTGAACGGGTTGCCGGGGAAGGCCCGGTCGGCTTCCGCGATCATCAGGTCCTGCGCGGCCGGTGCCAGCGCCCGGTCCTCGGAGCAGCGCAGGAAAGTTCGCGGAATGCGTCCCCACCGTGCCGCGGTCAGGGTGACCGGAGTCGTCGGGAGCGCCAGGGGCAGGTCAGGGCTCAGCGCGGACCGCCACCGGTCAAAGCGGTCCAGGGGAGTGTCGTGATAGTGGGTTTCCCGCAGTTCGTCGAGGTAGGCGGGATCCGGTGAGAGCGGATTGATCCGTACGGCGCCCAGGGACTCGGGGTCGCCGAGGTTCAGGTTCTGGCCCAACGCGGTGGCGTTCTCGGGTGAGCCCAGATAGTCGAAGAACCGCGGGCGCCCGCCCGGGACGAACGCGGACAGGTAGACGATCCGGTCCACCAACTCGGGCGCCCGCTCCGCGGCCAGAGACGCTGGACCGCCGCCCGCGCTGTGCGCGACGAGCACGACAGTGCGGTGGTGGCGCACCTGGCGCAGGACGCTCAGTACTGCCTCGGCGCAGTCGTCCATCGTCAGAAGGGCGAGCCGTGACTTCTCGGTCAGCAGACCCGGCTGGCCGGGCAGCAGGTATCCGGTGGGCAGGGGTGCGTCGAAGCCGTGCCCCGGCATGTCGACGGCCACGCTCGCAGCGCCCAGTCCGGCCAGCGCGCGCTGCGTCGCCGCCCACTGCCCGGAGCCGTGCCAGGCGCCGTGCACGAAGACGAAGACGGTGTCGGTCAGAGATACGTTCCTCATGGCTCCATTGCAGACCGGAACCACAAGGCCATCCATTCATAGATCTGGTAAGTGGCATGGCAATATCTTTGAGGTATTGCCACCAGCCGACGGGATGGAGGGCGGGTCATGGAAGCGCGGCACCTGCGGTACGCGGTTGCTCTCGCCGAGCACGAGCACTTCGGCCGGGCAGCCGGCGAACTGGGCATCGCGCAGCCGCCGCTGTCCAAACAGATCGCCGACCTGGAGCGCGAGGTCGGGGCCCGGCTGTTCGACCGTACACGGCAGGGGGTGTTCCCGACCGCCGCCGGCGAGGCGTTTCTCGCGCGGGCACGCCGGGCGCTCGACGAGATCGCGGCGGCCAAGGTCGACGCGGGCCGGGCCGCGCGCGGCGAGACGGGACGGCTGCGCCTCGGCTTCGTCGCCTCGGCGCTGCTCGACCCGCTGCCAGGCGTCCTGAGCCGGTTCGGCCGGGAACGGCCCGACGTGAGACTGGAACTGCACGAGATGGCGACCAGCCGCAGCAGCCCAGCTCTCGTCGCCGGGGAGCTGGACGTGGCCATCACCCTCGGCCCGCCACGGGGCGCCGGAGCCGAGCAACTCGTGTCCGTCCCGATCGGACGTGACCACGTGATCGCTGTGATCAGTACGGTGCACCCGTACGCAAGTCAACCCTCGGTGAGCGCCGACCAGTTGCAGCGACAGCCGCTGATCGTGTCGGCCGGCGAGGACGAGCCCGCTGTAGTCGCCGGACTGCGCACCCTGCTGGGCACGGACTCCTCGGCTCTCGGAGGCGCGACCGTCGCGAGGGACGTGCACACGATCATCGGCCTCGCCGCCTCCGGCGTGGGCGTCGGCCTGGGGCCGTCCCGGATGAGGGCGGTCCCGCGTCCCGGCGTGCGGTTTTGTGAAGTGACCCCGAGCACGCCCCTGCCCGACCTCGTCCTGTCCTTCGCGGCCCGCGATCACTCCCCGGTACTGCGCGCCTTCCTCGACACCATCCACAGGACTTGCCCCGAAGTCGGTGCTGCACTCAACGATCGGCTCCGGCCCCACACTTGATTCGGGCCGGCCATGCCTTCGCATACGGGTGTCCGGTTTTCCGGCGCGGGTCGGTCCCGGCGTACACGAGCGCGTCTCGGAACGTCGCGTCGGCCCGCATGCCCGCACCGGCGCCACTCGCCGCCGTGACTTCCGGATCAAGGCCATTCTGGCCGACTGTCCCGAGCTCGATGTCCTGGCCTGCCCCGTTCGGTCCTTCGCCCAGCTGCTCACCGGGCGCCAGGGCGAAAGACTCCCGCAGCGGCTCGACGCCGTCCGCCAGGACAACTGCCCAGCCTCCGCACTCTCGCGGCCGGCATCGATCGAGACTGCGACGCGGTCATCGCGGGCCTGACCTTGCTCTGGGGCTCCGGCGTCGTCGAAGGAACCATGATCTGGGAAGACGCGGCGGTGACACCCTCGCCGGCCGCCGCTGCCCGCGAACGCCACGAGGCGCTCCGACACACCTCACCTCCCTGCTGGCGGCCCAGCGGGCGTCGGTGGCAAGCACCCTCCTCCACCGACACAGTAGGGGCGCGCCTCCCGGGGCCGACCCGGGCCGGCGAACTGACATTCGGCACCTCGCCGTCGGAGGTCCACACCCGCGACGTCCGATACTGACGCGCCAGGGCATCCGGATGCGGCCTGAATGCGGTGAGGGTGCCTGGCGAGGATGCCTGGCCCCGCCCGGCGCCCACCGCTGCCACAACCGTCTCATCCGCCTCCGCACGGAGAACACCGCCTGGAACACCGGCTTCAGCGGTCAGCCGTTACAGCGTCACCGTCGGTATCCGGCTCGCCAGCGCCCTGCGCCCGTCGCGATCAGACGCCCGAGGAACTGCGCCGCATCACCGCACAGCACGAGGCCGAGCGAGAGGGCCGCCGTCCGCGGTGTGCGTCGGCCGGGCACGAGGCACGAAGGTCACCGACGAACAATGGGAGGCCGTCGAGCCCGCCGGGCGGCGCCCCGCGCGAGACCCGCCCGTGCCTGTGCGCGGACTGCAAGCAGCAGGCGGCCACCCCCGAACGCCGAGCCGAGCAGGCCAGGGGCGAGCACCAGGAGCACGTCCTGTGCCCGTACGGAGGCTGGCGGGTGGCTGGCTCGCCCAGGTCCGCAGCCGGCATGCTACTGACGGTGGCCGCCGCTGGCACGCAGACGGCGCCGGCCGGTCCGCCGCCCAACTCGGCCCCGCCCGAGGTCACGGCGACCGTGCAGGACATGCCGTCCCTGATCCCGCGACGGGCTGAGCACGGAGATCCACCTGGCCGCGAACGGCCCTGCACGGCCCTTGACTCTGGCCGTCGCCGCGGGTCAGGCCGGTGACGCGCCCGCCTTCGAGACGGTCATGGCCGGCATCCGTGTGCCGGGGACCGGCAGCGGTCGGCCCCGGGCCCGCCCCGCCGTGGTCCGGGCCGACCGCGCCTACTCGTCACGCGCGATTCGCAGCCACCTGCGACGCCGACGGATCCGCGCGGTCACCCCGCAGCCGTCGGACCACATCGGCCACCGTCTGCGGCGAGGCCGCCAGGGCGGGCGCCCGCTCGGGTTCGATGCGGAGTGCTAGAGGCAGCGCAACACCGTCGAGCGGTGCGCCAGCCGCATCACACGGTGGCGCGGCCTGGCCGCACGGTTCGACAAGCTCGCCGTCGTGTACGAGGCCGCGCTCCACCTCGCTGCCATCCTCATCCGTACGCGGCGCTGACCAAGGAGGCGGTACGTGGGCATCGAAGCACCGGGCGAGCCATCGGTGTCTTGACAACAGTTGTCGCGGCCCTCATTGTGGAGGGGTGACAACTTCCACCAGCGGCTTGCGCGACCACCTCGGCTACTGGCTGCGTCGGCTCTCCGACGAAGTCCACGGCCGCTTCGAACGGGAACTAGCCGAGCACGACGTGACCGTCTCTCAGTGGGCGGTCCTGATCAGCCTGTACCGAGGCGACGCCACCACCACCCGCGAGGTCGCCCGGTACATGGGCATCGATGCCGGCGCGGTGTCCCGCCTGGTCGACCGTCTGGCCGCCAAGGGACTGACGACCCGAGAACCGGATCCTGCTTCCCGCCGTACCGTGCGACTGACACTCACCGACGCCGGCCGCGACCTGGCCCCCAAGCTGGCAAAGATCGCCGATCGCAACGACGCCCACTTCTTCGCCGCCCTGGAACCGGACCAGCGCCGCCAGCTGGAGTCCTGGATTCGCCACCTCGTCGGGGAAGCCCCCCAAGAGTCCCCCGCACCACCCACCCCCTGAAAGGCGCCACCGTGAGCACCACCCCCTCCACCGCGCGCTCGGTCACCAAGACCGTCTCCATAGAGCGCCGCGTCGCCGACGTCTTCGCCTTCCTCGCCGACCCGGCCAACTGGCCCGCCTGGGCGATCGTCAACGTCAAGGCCATCGAGCCCACCGACGAGTCGGACTGGTGGCTGATGACCACCCCGCAAGGTCCCGCCAGGCTCCGCATCCGCGGCAACGCCGAACTGGGAATCCTCGACCACGACTACGTCGATGCCCAGGCATCCTGGCAGGTCCCCGCCCGCGTCGTGGCCAACGGCACCGGATCCGAATTCATGATCACTTTCTTCCAGCCGCCGGCCTTCGCCGATGCCTTCTTCGACGAGCAGGTCGCTCTCGTCGACACCGAGCTCGCCGCCCTCAAGCACATTCTGGAATCCGGCGGGTGAGCCTGCCCCACTCGCGACTCACCGAGGCGGCTGACCAGCTCGACGAGCAGCGTCTGCGAACACCGGCAGGGAGCCGGCCGGGCCGTCCACGCGAACTTCTGGCTCCGCCGCTCGGCCCCTCTCGCCCTGATTTCCGGCATCCGCACCGAGGAGCCCGACGTGAAGCGGCTGGGCCGGCACGCGGACGCCATGCTGGGAGAGCCCGAATTCTTCCTTCGAAAAGCCATCGGCTGGGTGCTTCGCGAGACCAGCCGCCATGACAGCCGCTTCGTGACCGGATGGGTGAAACCGTGCATCGACCGCATCTCCGGCGTCGCCCTGCGCGAAGCGGTCCGCCGCCTCCACGACAGCGACCGGACCTGATCAACGCGTACCGCCGTACCCACGGCCACTGACCCCGTTCCCACGCTATTCGCAAGCACCTGAGACGGCTCGGGATCCGTGCGGATGTCCAGGGGTCATTCTCATCGCAGCCGCCGACCAGCGTGCCTGGCTGACCATCGTGGTGATCAAGGGCACGGCCCCTGCTCGGCTGGGCCATTGGTGACCCTCGATCACCGGCTTCAGCGCGAGGCTGTCGTGGGTGTTGGCGGCCGAGAGGCCGATGAGGGGAGGCAGCCCGTTCGCGTCCGACAGGACGTGCGTCTTACCGGTCTCCGCCGCCGCTTGCGGGGCCGTGGGGCCGCGAAGCGCCTGACGAGGAAGGCGGCGAGCGAGGCGGACCCTCCGGGGCCCTGGCGATCGGCCGGGCGGGATACCTACGGCTTCGTGGCGCGAACGCTGAAGAGGACCGGAAGGGGGTACTCCCAGAGTTGCAGCCGCCAGAGCCCGTCGGCCCCCTGGGTGAGAACGCCGTCCCGGTCGTTGCGTTCACTCGTCAGGTGTTCCTCCACGGCGTTGATCCGCAGACCGGCGGCTGCGAACGCGGACACCACCTCGCCGAGGGAGTGGGACCACTGGACGGTCTCCCGGTTCTCCAACGGCCTGTCGGGGGCGGCGTAGCTCGTCGCGCTGGAGTAGTGCTGCGGCCCGTCGTCGGCGTACGGGCAGTCGACCACGAGGGGACTTCGTTGGTCGATCATGCGCGCGAGCGGATGGAGATCGACGACGGCGAGTCGGCCGCCCGGCCGTAGGGCCCGCGCGGCGCTGCGTGCCCACCCCCGGAGGTCTCCGATCCAGGCGAACACTCCGTAGGAGGCCCATACGACGTCGAAGCACTCCGTCAGGTCCGCGGGCAGGTCGAGAACGTCCGCGGTGACAAAATCGGCAGGCAGGCCGGTGCGCCGGGCGAGTTCCCGTGCGCGCCCGATCGCCACCGGTGAGAAGTCCACTCCGGTGACGCGGGCGCCTTGCCGGGACCAGCTCAGGCTGTCGAGTCCGAAGTGGCACTGGAGATGGAGGAGATCATGTCCGTCTACGTCCCCGGCCAGTTCGACGTCCAGGTCCCGGAGTGTGCTCCCGCCGGCGAGGAACCTCTCCGTGTCGTAGTACGACGCGTCCTGTCCATGGACCAGTGCGCGCTCGTCCCAGCTGCGCCGGTTGAGATTTCGCGCTTCGTCCTCGGAGATGACGTCCCTGTGCTCCGCGGCTCCCGACATGTCCGGAGTCTATCCCGCAGGAACCGGCACCCGGCCGCATGCTCATGCGCCACCGCCCCATCCGGTGTGGCGCCAGCCCGGATAGAGCAGGTCCATCATCTCGCCGCAGTGCGTCTCGAACGTCGCGCGCATGACCGGTGTCCAGTCCTGCGGGCCGTTCGCCCGTCGCCTGGTGAGCACGGCGAACTTCGCCTTGCCGAACCGATCGTGGTTCTTGCGTGGCAGCGAACCGGGCAGAGGTGACAGCCCGAGCGCTTCGCACAGCCGGTTCCGCTCCGGGCCGGGGGCGAGGATGTCCTCCATGCGGACGATCGGCGCTTCCCAGTCCAGCAGCCTGCGGTAGGTCCACGACCAGAAGCGGCAGCACTTCTCGAAACGGTCGCCGGGAAAGGCGGGTTGCAGCCGTGACCAGTGAGCCTCGCGTGGCCGCACGGTCCAGTAGTACCACCCGTCGTTCATCCCGGAGGCCACGGTTCTGCGGCCGTCCCGGCACAGTGCGACGAGTGGCACTCCCGGCAGCGGCCGGTCCTCGAGGAACATCAGGTACGGCGAGACCTCTATGCCGGGTCCGATGCCGTGCAGCAGGGCGACGGCGCCTTCCTGGTCACCGGCGAGCAGACGACGGACCAGCTCTCTCGCGTGTGTCTCGTGCCGTGCCCGGACACGGGTGCCCGCGAGGGAGACGGCCGTGCGGTCGAGGGCCGCGGCGAGAGATGTCGTACCGCAGCGGCCGGAACCGGTGACGAAGCCGTGCGGTGCGGAACCCTGGTGACTGGCCACTGCTCTCCTCCGCTCCTTCCGCGCGTCAGATCGCTGCCATGAGATCGGTGACCGCGGGAGTGACGGCGGGGCTGTCGACGACGGTCTCGGCGTCGCCGAGTTTGCGGTAGGCGAAGGTGGTGAGGCAGGCCCTGGCGACCTCCGTGAAGGCGAAGGACGCTTCCATGGAGGCGAAGCGGTCCACGGCCGCGCTGTCACCCGCGTCGGCCGCCGTACGCAGTCCGCGTTCGAGGTCCACGAGTTCTCGTACGGCGGCGCGCACGTCGTCCGGGCCGCTGGGCAGGGCGGGCAGCTCCACCGGCGTCACCGGTTGTGAGATCAGCTTGCCGACCAACTCGATCTCGTTCTCGTACACATGGAAGGTGCCGGACTGGTGGATGTAGGGGCCGCAGGCGACACCCAGCCGGGCCGCGGCGACCTGGTGCATCACCATGAACAGGAAGGCGTCGTAGGGCAGCACGGTCAGGGCCTGCTGCGCCCGCATCACGGTGATCCAGGTGAGCGCGCCGTCACGCAGGAAGAGTTGGACGCTGGCGGCACAGGGGTGCTCGCGGGACCGTGTGAAGTGGTCCGCGGGATCGAGGATGACGGCGAACGTCCGGCGGTGCGCCGGGTCCCGCCGGATCCGCTCGATGATCGCAGACAGCTGGTTCCCCGGCGCCGCGGCGAGCAGCCGTCGGCCGAACGCCCCGCTCAGCGTGTGCTGGTCGTCGGAGTATTCGTAGGCGCCGCGGCGGTAGTAGGCGGGTGTGCCGACATCGTCCCTGCCGTCCAGCGACCACGCCGCCAGACCGAAGCAGTAGGGGAGGTGGACCGGCAGCAGAGGCGTGAAGGCCAGGCAGGACCGCGGTGAGCCGATGCGTAAGGTGTGGGCGAGCAGCTCACGGTAGGGCCTGTCCTGAGCGCCGAAGCCGGAAGCCTTGGACAGCGGATCCCGCACGGACGGGACCTTGGCGCCCTGGGACAGTATGTTCTCCAGCTCTCCGGCATAGGCCTGGGCGAACGTGTCGTAGGGGGACATCTTGCTCCTCAGCGGTTGGAGAACTGTCGGATGGAACGGGATGTGGTGGCACACGCCATCATCGTGAGCGCGCCCACGGCCAGTGCCGCACCGGTCGCGGGATAGCCGCCCCACGTCACCAGTGCTCCCACGGCCGCCGGCGCCAACGACGTGACGGCATTGCTGAGCAGATTCACCGCCGAGTGCACGCGGCCCTGCAACTCGTCCGGTGCGTGCGCCGTCTGATAGCCGAAGATGATGCTCTGTGTCGGGGCGATGGTCGTGGCAAGCAAGAAGATCACGACTGCCACGGCCCAGGGTGCCGAGCTGACGGCGAGGACCGCGAGCATCGGGGGCCACAGCCACCCCAGGGCGACCAGCAGGGCGCCGTCACGGTACTTCGTGCGCAGCCACGGCACGGCCAGCGCCCCGGCGGCCCCGCCGACACCGCCGCAGGCAAGCAGTATTCCGATGACCGCCGGTGCGACACCGGCCGTACGCAGACCGACGATGACGCCCAACGGCATCGCCGCGACGATCGCGTTGATGCCGCAGAGATAGATGAGACTCGCCCGGCCCGGCCGGTCGTGCCAGACCCAGCGCATGCCCTGGAACAGTTCCGACGTGGCCAGCCGCACCTTGTGCTCCGTGCCGGATAGGCGGGCGGTGATGCCCAGCACGGTGGTGAGCGACACGAGGTAGGAACCGGTGTCGACGAGGAACGGCACCGGCGCTCCCAGCGAGAACAGAAACCCGCCGACGGGCGCTCCGGCGATGGTCGCGGCCTGGAGGTAGACCTGGTTGTGTGCGATCGCCTCGCTCAGCCGCGCGCGGGGGACGAGGTACGGGAGTACCGCGCGTTCCGCCGAGAAGAAGAACACCGAGAACGCACCTTCGAGGAAGGCCGCCCCCAGGACAAGGGGGTAGCCGGCCGTCCCGGTCAGGACCGCCGCGGCAAGGCCACCGGCCGTGGCGGCCCGGCCGATGTCGCACCAGATCAGCACACGCTTCCTGGAGCAGACGTCGACCACCAGCCCTGCCACCAGGCGCAGCAGCAGTCGCGAACCCGTGCTCACCAGCCCGACGAGGCCGGCCTTGAACGGGGTCCCGCCGAGTTGCAGCACGAGCAGGGGGTAGGCCAGATCGCTGGCCGCCGAGCCGACGCTGGAGACTCCCTGCCCGAACCACAGCAGCCAGAAATCGCGGCCGAACCGGGGCCGACCCGAGCGGGTACCAGCCTGGGACGGGCCGGACACCGGGGCCGGGTGCTCACTCATCGAGGCGGTCAGACCTGGGAGGTGTCCGACTGCCGGTGGAGCACCCTCATCCGCTCGGCGAACTCCTCGGCGAGGACGCCGTAGAGCACTGCGTCGACCGGGGTGCCATTGACCAGCCTGGCCTTGCGCGCCACCCCTTCCTGGACGGCGCCGGCCGCCTGACACGCGGCGGCCGCGGGCAGGTTCTGCGCGAGGACCCAGGCGTAGATGCGGCGCAGTCCCATGACGTGGAAGCCGAATTCGGCCATCAGCAGCGCGGCTTCGCGGCCGAGTCCAAGCCCTCGGTTGCTGATGTCGCCGAGTGCCAGCGAGACCTCGGCCGACCTGTCCTCGGAGCCGGGATTGCGCAGCGCACCGAGCCCGAGGGCGGCGCCGTCCTCGGGCGAGCACAGGACGAAGGTCGCGTCGTGGTACGAGGGTTTTCCGTGCTTGTCGATCCAGTCCCGCCAGCCGCCGCGGCCCACCGGGTAGCGGTAGCCGAACATGTCGCGGAAGTACTCCTCCGACACCGTCGCCCTGGAAGAGCTGGACACCGACTGGACAACCAACTCCGGCCTCACCGCCCGGCTACGCCACCTGCTGCCCCAGGGCGCGGACGCCGTTCTCGACTACACACCCGACGGCCCCACCACCTGGCAAGCCACCGCCGCCCTCGCCACCGGCGCGACCATGGTCCACATGGGCGGAAACCCCACGCCCTGCCCGTTCCCCGCCCTCACCCTGATGACCAACTGCTGGCGCCTCATCGGCACTCGCTCCTGCACCCGCTCCGACGCCCACGAAGTCCTGCGCCTGATGGAGAGCGGCCTCCTTCAGGCGGAAGACCTGATCACCCACCGCTACCCGCTCGCCGGCGTCCGCACCGCCCTGCACATGCTCCAGACCCGTACGGAGCCCATGTGGATGGCTGTCATCAACCCCTCCGAACCGTCCCACGAGAGGCCATGACCTCCAGCAGCCTGAAGAGCAATGCTCCGACACGGAGTGCGCCGTCGCATCATGGGACGTGATGTCGGCGGTCACTACGCAAACGCCCTGCCCTCGGCATTGGAGCTGCCGGGGACAGGGCGCTTGGAATGCTGCCGGGACCTTGCCGGCCCAGGCCGTCGCGGAATACGCGTCCGGGCCCGTGCCACCACCGTCGGGCACGCACCTCTGCACTCGGTCTCAAGGAGGCCGTCGTCAGGGGTGAGCCGCTTCAACGATGATGCGTTGGCAACGGCTCAGAAGTACGACGGGACGTAGGTGTAGCAATAGTTGTGGCCGCCGTAGTACGAGTCGCCGTCGAGTAGCAGCCAGCCGCCCGTGCCCTTGCCCACGATGCCGTCCTTGTCGAGGCTGTGGCCGGAGGCACCCTGGTACCACTTGACCCAGCTCTTGGTGTTCGGACCCCACTTTCCGTCTTCGTCCAGCGGGCGTCCCTTGCCCTTGGACGATGCGACATCGTTGACGAGGTGCTGCACGCACCACACGCCGTGGGTGTTGTTGGCGTAGCCGTCGCCGATGTAGCCGGCAGACGGAGACGCCTGGGCCTGAGCGACAGCGCCGACCGCGAGGAGTGCGGTCGCGGCGGCGACGCCGACTGCCCTGGTGACAGTCGTCAGACGCATGGAGAAGGTCCCTTCTTTCCCGTCGGCTTCCTGATGCCTTGTGGTCCTCATCTCGGTCCCTCCGTTGTCGGTCGGGGCCGGCGCGCGCAGGCACGCGCGCCGCCATGTGCCAGCCCCGGACCCCCTGGACGCAGCACCTGCCTGCTTCCCTGCAAGACGGGCGCCGCACCCTGTTCCCCCGGTTGACCTGCCAGGGTTATCCGGGGCTGACCAGACCGAGTTCACCTGGCCGGGCATTGAATGGACAGCCCGCTTCGCCACCCTGATCAATGGCCGCAGCACAGGCCACAGGCACATGTGCGGCCGCTGGCGAAAGAACGCGCCCTTGGTTTGTCCTCGTGCCGCGGGCGCGCGTAGCTTCGCGAGCCACAGCGCCGCATCCACGGGGGAGGCGGGACGAGGTAGGGGAGGCGTCGATGGCGGGACGTCGGGAAAGCCCACTTGACCCGAGTACCGGGCCGGTTGCGCGGTTCGCGCTCGAACTACGCAAGCTCCGCACGGACGCCGGCAGTCCGACGTACCGGTCGATGGCGCAGCGCACGGGGCAGGGGGCGAGCACGCTGTCGCAGGCGGCGGGCGGTGAGCGGTTACCGACCCTGCCGGTGGTCCTTGCCTACGTCCAAGCCTGCGGCGGGGATCCGGGAGAGTGGGAGGCGCGGTGGCGCCAGACAGCTGCGGAAGCGGCGGCCAAGCCTCGTACAGAGGATGAGGACGCCAAGCCTCCATACCGGGGACTGGCCCGCTTCGAACCCGCCGACGCCGGTCTGTTCTTCGGCCGTCAGCGGCTCACCGACCGCCTGTTCCAGCAGGCCTGCGCGGGACGCTTCACAGCAGTCTTCGGCCCATCGGGGAGCGGTAAGTCCTCCTTGCTGCGCGCTGGCCTCCTCCCGCGTCTGCGCGCCCCCGGCCCTGCCGGTCCGCAGCCGACCGCCGTGCGCGTGCTCACCCCCGGAGAACACCCCCTGCGCACCCACGCTCAGCGCCTGGTGCCGGCCGACGGGGACGGCGACACATGGCTGCTCGTCGACCAGTTCGAAGAGCTTTACACGCTGTGTACCAGCCCAGCCGAACGTGACCAGTTCATCGACCGGCTCCTGGCCGCGACCGACCCAGCGAACCAGCTGCGCGTCGTCATCTCCGTACGCGCCGACTTCCTCGGCCGCTGCGCTGAGCACCCCCAGCTGACCGCCGCTCTTCAGGACGCCACCGTGCTGGTCGGTCCGATGAGCCGGGAGGAGCTGCGCGAAGCCATCGTCAAGCCTGCCCAGACCGCCGGTCTGATCGTCGAGCGCGCCCTGACCGCCCACATCCTCGACGAGGTCGAAGACGAACCTGGCGCGCTGCCGCTGATGTCACACGCCTTGCTGGAGACGTGGCAGCGCCGCAGAGGCCGCGCTCTGACGCTCGAAGCCTATGAAACGGTGGGCGGTCTGCACGGTGCGATAGCCCGCACAGCAGAGGACGCATACGCTCGCCTCACCCCGGCCCAAGGCGACCTTGCCCGCGGGATCCTGCTGCGTCTGGTCACCCCGGGCGAGGGAACTCCCGACACCCGACGGCCTGCTTCGCGCGCGGAGCTCGACTTCGGCAACCCGACCGACACGTCCATCGTCCTTGACTGCCTCGCCCGCTCCCGCCTGCTCACCCTGGACCACGACACCGTCGACCTGGTCCACGAAGCCCTCCTCACGGCGTGGCCCCGGCTACGCCATTGGATCGACGAGGCCCGCGAACAGTTGCGAGTCCACCGGCAACTGACAGAAGCGGCACGCGTCTGGAAGCAACTGGGAGATGACCCGGGCACGTTGTACCGAGGCGTGCGCCTGACGGTCGCCGCCGCCCTGCCCCGGTCCTCTCTCTCCAACGCCGAGAAGGAGTTCCTCGACGCGTGCCTCGCTGCCGGGCTCGCCGAAGAGGCGGCGGTGCGGCGCCGCACCCGTCTCCGGCACCAGGCAGTTGCCTTACTCGGCCTCCTTTCCCTGCTGGCAACGGTCACCGCCCTCTACGCCGTCCACGCCCAGCACACAGCGGACCAGCAGCGGGACATCGCCCAGTCGCGGGAACTGGCAGCCCGGTCCGAGGCGGTGCTGCCCCGGCTGCCGGAGGCGGCCATGATGCTGGCGCTCCAGGGCTTTCGGACGGCGCCCACAGCAGAGGCCCGCGGCAGCCTGCTCAGCTCCTACGCCAAGTACACAGCCAACGAGTTGACCGGCCACACCGCTGCCGTCCAAGCGCTGGAGTTCAGCCCGGACGGGCACACCCTGGTCACCGCCAGTGCCGACCACAGCGTCAAACTCTGGGACACCAGCACACATCAGCTGACTGCAACGCTGACCGGCCATACCGACGCGGTCAACGCCGTGGCGTTCAGTCCGGAGGGACACACCCTCGCCACCGCCGGTGCCGACCACAGCGTCAAACTCTGGGATACCGGCACACAGCGGGAGACTGCCACCCTCACCGGCCACGACAACACCGTCAACGCCGTGAGGTTCAGCCCGGACGGACACACCCTGGCCACCGGCAGCTCCGACGGCACGGTCAGGCTGTGGAACACGGCCACGTCGCGCACGGCGTCCATCCTCGATCTGCACACCGGGGCCATTTCGGCCCTGGCCTTCTCCCAGGACGGCGCTATCCTGGCCACAGCAGGCACAGACCGTGCAGTGCACCTCTGGTCCACGGCGTCGCGGCACGTCACCCACACTCTCACCGGATTCAGGGACGCCGTCCGGGCACTGGCCTTCGCACCGAGCGGGCGTACCGTGGCGGCAGCCAGTGACGACGGCACGGCCAGGTTGTGGAATGTCACAGGACCTCGCGATCCCGCCGTCCTCGACCGGCGCGGGGAATCTGTGACCGCTGTCACCTTCTCGCCGGACGGCCGGACTCTGGCCACCGCCGGCTTCGGCGGCGTCAAACTCTGGGACGTTCGAACCCGCCGGGCGATCGGTGCCCTGGCGGGTGACTCCGATGTGGTGGCGTTCAGCCCCGACGGTCGCACTCTCGCGACGGCCGACGCCTTCGCGGCGGCAGATCCAGTAGCGCAGTTGTGGAACGCAGCGACCCGCCGAAAGACCGCCGTACTCGGCGATACTGCGTCGGCCAACCGGGTCGCCTTCAGTCCGGACGGCGGCACCCTCGCCACCACATTTGCCTTCGGCACGGTGCTGCTCTGGGACCTGCACCGGCACCGACAGGCCGCCGCCTGGAGATCGGGGCAAGGGGATGTGTGGGGGCTGGCTTTCAGCGCTGACGGCCGCACGCTGGCCACCGGAGGCTACGACCACACGGTGCGGCTGTGGAACACATCGAGGCACCGGCAGACCGCAGTCCTCACCGGACACACCACCACGGTCCTATCGGCAGCTTTCAGCCCTGACGGCCGCACTCTGGCCACCGGATCCTACGACGGGACGGTGCGCTTGTGGGATGTCGCCGCGGGCCGCACCATCGCTGTACTGCGCGGGCACACGGACGCGGTGATGGCACTGGCGTTCAGTCCTGACGGCGGCATGCTCGCCACGGCCAGCAGTGATCGGACCGCGCGGCTGTGGAGCGTGGCCGCACGCCGCACCATCGCCGTACTCCACGGCCACACGGACGTGGTGATGGCACTGGCGTTCAGTCCTGACGGCGGCGTGCTCGCCACGGCCAGCAGTGATCGGACCGCGCGGCTGTGGAGCGTAGCCGGACGCCGCTCCATCGCCGTACTCCAGGGGCACACCGACATCGTCTCGGGAGTCTCCTTCACCCCGGACGGGCGTACGTTGATCACTAGCAGCTACGACCACACGATCAGGATGTGGCAGACGGACACAGCTCGGACAGCCGCTGTCCTCGACGGCGACAGCGACGGCATCAGGGCAGCTGCGCTGAGCCCTGACGGCCGCACCCTCGCAACCATCGGCGACCTCGGCGATCGACGGGTATGGAGCCTTGACCCGGAATGGACAGCCGGACGTATCTGCCAGGCCAGCCGAACGCACCACTGGGCCGACCTGCTGGCCGATCTACCCGGAGCACATGTCAGCTGCTGAGACACACGCGGCCGACGGCGCAGCGAGAAGCCCACCGGCCACCTGCGCCTCGTGCCGCCGGGGAGAGGCTGAGCTCGCTACGCGAAATCCGGCCAGGATTGTCAGTGGCCCAGGGCAGACTGGTCGGACGCAGCTCACTCAGGCACGAAGTCGCCGCCCTGGCCGTCGCGTTGCCGGAGGACGAGCCGGGCGGCCATGAGTGACTTGCCGACGACGAATGGTGTGTCGCTCATGAGGATCCTCGCTGCGATAACGGCCCGGCCTTGGGCCGGGCACGCGTGCGCGGGCGTGGTGGACGGCGGCGAGCTGAGCGGCGGCCGGAGGTCCCCAATCGAAGAGCTCCCGGGCCTGCTCGGGTGTGGCCGGGATGCGGATGGAGGCGCGGCCGGTGGCCGGATCCACGGGCGGAGGTCCCAGGTGCGTGAGGGTGGCGGCGTACCGTAGGCGGGTGCACGTCTCGTCCGGGGCGGAGAGGTGCCCGAGAAACCGCGGCTCATCGAACTCGGCTGCGGCTTCCTCGAACGTTTCCCGGCGCAGGGTGAGCGCGGGGTCGCCGCGGTCTTGGAGTTCGGGAGTGCCGCCGGGCAGGCCGCGCCCGTGTCCGGCTCCAGTAGCACGAGCGCGCAGCAGTCCGGTGCGAACAGCCAGCCCCTGACCTGGCGTACGGGAAGGTGTTCCGGGGCCGTGCCGGTACGAAAGGGGAAGTGGTGCCGGGCGCGGGCGGCGCGCAGGACCTCGTCCCGGTCCAGGGGGTGGGCGCGGACAGGGCGCGGCGGGCGTCGTCCTGAGCCATCAGGGCGGGCAGGTCGGCGGGTTCGACGAACTCGATGCCGCCGATCTCACCGGAAAGTTCATGGCCGGGGGCGTTGCCCGACCGTGGGGGAGACCCAGTCGACGGCCAGTCCCCGGGTGACCGTCCGGAACCGGATGCCGTCCACCTCGATGACGAGCGGCTGGTGTCCCTGGAGTAGAGGTCCACAGGCCGAGCCAGCGCGGCGATCGGCTCCGCTTCCTCCCGCAGGACATTCCACGCGGCACGACTCCAGTCAGCCGGCACCAGCTCACCGGCCGGGTCGGCCGCCATGACGCGCTTGCTCGGGTAAGTGACCGATACCTCGCAGAACTGCACCAGCCGCGCACCCGGCTCAGCCATCTGCGCACGGACCTCCTGCCCGGCCGCCCGCAACGCGCCTCGCTCGGTGGGGTCTCCCGGCACCGTGCTCTGTCGGCACGGGGCCGGGGCGTCAGACGGTCAGCCCTCATCACCGGCTACAAGGTGGGCGACCTGGTCACCGAATGGGTCGGCCAGGCCCAGTTCGACCCACAGCTCATGGGCTACATCGAAGGCGCCCCGCCGGTCCCCTCGGAGAACCTCACCGACAAGCCCGACGGCTACGCCGCCGCCTCCTCGGTGCCGGGCTTCGACGCCGATACCTACAAGCAGCGCAACACCGTCGAACGGCGCATCAACAAGCCCAAGCAGTGGCACGGCCTGGCTGCATGCACCGACAGCGCCTTGACCTCCTGGCGGCCTCACCCGGCACTCCAGTGCCCTGTTGCCGGGTTGACGTCGACGCTGCTTGATGCCGCCCCCGAAGTCGAGACGCAGAGTGTCCGTCCCGATCCGGAACTGGGTGTCGACCGCGAGAATCGAGGAGGGGATCTCCGCGCCGATGGGGGGGTAGCCACCCCGCTGGCGCCGTGAGCATCGCGATGAGAATTGCGGGTCGGGCGTTGTGACCCTACGAGGCGGTCGCGTCGTCGACCGTGTCCCGGATCTCCAGGACGGTGTCGACGGCGGTGATGGCGCAGAGGCGCCGGACGGGGGCGGACGGCGCGACCAGGCGCAGGGTGGCCGCTTGATGGGTGAGGATCAGCAGGTTCAGGAACGTCGAGTCCGCAAAGGTGACGTGTGAGGCGTCCAGGACCACCTTGGGGTACTTCTTGGCCGCGGCGTCCAGCGCGTCGGCCAGGGGCTGGATCGACTGCAGGTCGTAGGCGCCGTGAGCCTCGATCACCCAGGCGCCGTGCCGGCTGTACTGGAGCACGTCGGCCCCGTGTGCGACAGACGCCTCTGTCTGCTCCGCCGCCAGCGTCGCGCTGGTGCCGCTCGTAAGGGTCGGGGTGACGGCCTCGTCCCACACCATGCCGGAGCTCCTTCTCATCGTTTCTCACGGGATCACGCCACCTGTTACGTGAAAACTATGTCATGTAAATGGGTTCAGGCAAGCACGGTCATAGAATGCCGACATGGCCGGAGTGCACGAGACACACAGGGGATGGACGTTCATCACCAGCCACGCGCGCGTCCTCGCAGCCATCGCCGACAACCCCAACGTCCGTATCCGCGACCTCGCCGCTCACTGCCGCCTGACCGAGCGCGCCGTAGCGCGGATCATCTCGGACCTCGAACAGGACGGTTACCTCTCCCACACCCGCGAGGGACGCACGAACACCTACCACATCGAGCCGGACAAGGTGCTGCGCCACCCGGCCGAAGCCGGCCTGCCCGTGGCGTCGCTGCTCTCCCTGCTCGTACAGGACGAAACCGAACGCACTGTGCTGGCCACCGCTCGCCACTGACAGGCGGCAAAACGGCCTGCCACCGGCCCGGGTGGGAACGCGTCCGGTCCGCTGACGGCCGCGTCGCCCGGCAGGAGAGTGCCTCGCCCGGCAGCGCCACCACACGGGCGGTAGCACTGCTCAGATGTCCACGCCGTGGCACGCGGCGGGGCGGACAGTGTGCGCCTACGGCCGACGTGCGCACCATGGGCGGTGCGAGGAGCGGCTCGGCAGCGCTCAACCGCCCGGTGTTGCGGATGGTGACGCGGCAGGTGACGGTCTGGCCGACGGTGACGGTGTGGCGTCGTTCTCGCAGGTGGCGCCGGCGGTGTCGGTGACGCGGCCGCCGCCGCGGAGTTGGCCGCCACGCTCCAGGACAGCAAGCGGGCGCGCGAGGCCGCTTACGGCCCCCGACCGCAGCCCGCCCCGGCGACGGCCCCGCCGCCGCACACCCGGCAGCCCGGCACGCCTGGCCGAACCACAGGAGTCACGTGGACACGTGGACACTCCGCAAGAACGCCCCAAGCCCGACGACGCTCTGGCCCACGCCCTTGGCGCCCGCGAACAGTTGGCCGCCGCGCTCGCCGAGGACCGGGAGCCCGAGCCCGATGTGCCCCTGGGATGGCAGCCGATCCGGAAGCCGCCCCGGAAGCCGAGGTCGAAGGCGGACAAGGACAAGGAGCTGCGCAAGCAGCGTCGGCGACTACAGGACGCCGGGAAGCGCCGCTCGGCCGCCGCGCCGGCCCCGCTTCCGCAGAACCGGATCGGCGACGCGGCCGCGCGCCGCGTCGCCCGCGCCGCGGACCTGCCGCCCGAAGATCATGCCGCCCGCGCCCTCGCCGACGTAGTCCTCGAGGACGCAGACCGGGCGCCCTTACGTCCCGGCGGAGGGCACCGCGCAGTGTGCCCAGAACAGGGCCCGGCTCGTCCGCGCTTTGTACGAACGCCTGGACCGTTTCGCGAGCGTCGCACTCCGGGACCAGGAGCGGCTGCGCTGGGCCTTCAGCCGCCTCGCCTGACTACGCCGCCCATGCCTCCCGCCCCGCCGCTGCCGCCCGTCACCGTGGTTCTCGACCGCCACGACGACGCGCTGCACACGCACACCGCCCTGGCCGCCCACCATCCGCCGTCCGGCGGCGTGCCTCGGTCCGTCTCTCCGAGCGACCGGACGGCGGCCCAGCACCCGTCCGTGCGGGGGAGACGCTGGAACCCCGATCGGGTGTGTCCAGTCAACGGCTGATCTTGGTTGTTGAGATTCAGTGGCTGGTGGTGGGGGTGAGGCGTCCTTCGAAGGCGATCTGGAAGGCGTTAAGAGGTGCCTTGAGCCTTCGCCAACTTGAAGACGCAGGTCATGGGGCTGGTGTGATCGGTCCTCGGGGCGCTCGTGCTGGTTGTGGGCGGGAGTCCGCGGGGAAGATCATCCGTCAGCGGTTGACTTCGAGGTTCGTCAGGACGAGCAACGCGCGCAGGATACGGGTGGCGCGGGCGGGTTCGGTGCGGAGTTTGGTGAGGATCCGCCAGTTCTTGAGGTGTGCGAAGCCGTGTTCAACCGGTGCGCGCCCCACGGCGAGGATGCGGTTGGCTTTCTTCTCTCCGGGGGTGAGCCTGTGGGTTCGGCTGGCGGTATAGCCGGTGACGATCACGGGGGCGAGGATGTCGTTGTCGAGGCCGCGGAAGCCGAGATCGGCCAGCGCTCCGAGGCCGGCGGCTCGCAGGTGGGTCAGGATGTGGTCATGGCGGGCGGCGGTGTTGTCGTGGGTGCGGCCGGGCCGGGCGGCGGATATCCAGATCAGGCGCCCGTTCTCGTCGGTGAGGGCGAGGAAGTGCAGGCCGTGGCTGCGGTGCTTGCCGGAGTAGTTCCGCCGGTCGGCCTTGCCGGTGCGACGCTGGGTACGGATGAGGGTGCCGTCGATCAGGACCACCTCCCCGCCCTGCTTGGTGACCTTGTTCAAGGCACGGTCCAGGCGTGGGGCTTGCGCGGCGAGCAGGCCGATTAGCTCGTCCCGCCAGCGGCGGACGGTGGACTCGGACACGTCGTTGCCGCCGACCATGTCGGCCAAGCGCTGGTCGTGCCGCAGCACGGCCAGGACGATCACCGCGATCTTTCCGGGCGGCAGGATCCGCCACCTGGAGCGGATCGCCTTCAGATGGCGTCGCAGCAGACCGGCGAGGTGGCTGACGGTGCGCGTGGACAGCGATAAACGGCACTGGTAAGTAAGCGCGCTGGAATTCTCGGCAGGCTGTTCAGTTCTCGTCACACAGCCTCAACGGCACGTGGAACACCTCCAGTTACGCCACATCTCGACAGGCTCCAACGTGGGAGGGTGGTCTTTGCCCTGTTCCGGTGTCTGCTGGAGCCGTTAAACAAGAAGTGGGGCACGGTAGGAGGAGTGAGTGAAGGGTCCTGACCTGTCCCTCGGTGCGCGTCTGGCCGCCCACGGTGCCGTTTCCACATCGCTGGCTCTGCGCAGTGACCGGAGTCTGCGCGAGTTCGTGGACGCCGCAGCACCGCTGGGGTCGGGCATCGGCGGGAAGACGGTCCTGCTGGAGGTCGAGGGAACCCGGGTCTTCGTCAAGCAGGTGCGGCTGACCGATCTGGAGCGACGGCCGGAGCATGTTCACTCCACCGCGAATCTGTTCGAACTTCCGGCCTTCTGCCACTACGGCATCGGCACCATCGGCGGCCCGGGGTTCGGGGCCTGGCGGGAGCTGGCCGCGCACACCATGACGACGAACTGGGTGGTCGCGGGAGACTACGAGGGTTTCCCCCTGATGTACCACTGGCGGGTGATCCCAGACTCTGGCCGGCCGCTGCCCGAGGAACTGGCCGATGTGGACCGAGCTGTCGCCTACTGGGGAGGCGGATCAGCGGTACGCCGGCGGATCGAAGCTCTCCAGCATTCCACGGCAAGCCTTGTGCTGTTCCTGGAGTACATCCCGCAGAACCTGCACGACTGGCTGGGCGTCCAGATCGGGGCCGGTGACGAGGCGGCCGAGCGGGCCTGCGCCATGGTCGACGACGAGCTGAAAGTCGGCATCGCGTTCATGAAGGCTCGCGGGCTTCTGCACTTCGACGCCCACTTCGAGAACATCCTCACCGACGGCCAGCGGCTCTTCTTCACCGACTACGGCCTCGCGATCTCCTCACGCTTCGACCTCGCACGGGACGAGGCCGACTTCTTCGACCAGCACCGCACCTACGACCAGTACTACGCCGTCACCCACCTGGTGAACTGGCTGGCCGTCGCTCTCTACGGATACACACCGGAAGAACGCAAGGCGTTTGTGAATGCGTGCGCCCAAGGGGTGCCCCCAGAGGGGGTTCCCGCGTGGGTCGCGGCGCTCCTTGTCCGTCACGCACCCGTCGCCGCGGTGATGGGCGACTTCTATCGTGAGTTTCAGCAGGAGAGCCGAGCAGCTCCCCATCCGCTGGCAACGATCTGTCGGATGGGGCGAAGTACGTGATCAGCAGCCGCCGGTCACAGGCGGGTGGTGAACCGGCCGTCGGGTAGCTTCCGCAGCCAGCCCCGGTCGACCAGTCGGACCAGCTTTCCGCGTAGCGGTTCCAGCTTGGATCGGATGTTGACGTCCACTCCTAGCATCTCGCCGACCTGCCGAGCCATGACCGGTCCAGCGGCCTGTCGCACGGCGGCGAGAATGCGCTGGTAGTCCGGCGGGAGCGCGTTCTCCTTCACATCGGAGGTGCGGTGTGGGATCAGCATGACTGCCCGCCCACCCACCTGCGTGGGCACCGACGTGGCCGAGACGCGCTCATCAGCGATCTGTTCGCTCACCCGCTCAAGAACCCGTTCGGCGACAGCAAGTTCGTCTCGCTCGGCCCGCACCTCCGCCAGCTGCTTGGCCAGCTGTGCTTCGAGTTCATCCAGTTCCGCGCGCCGCGCGGTGATCCGTTCCAGCAGCTCGGGATCCATGCACCGGATCGTAAATGGCCGCCTGACCCCAGCGAGTAGAAACCAGCGAACCGTCCGGCTCTGTCAGACGATCTACTCCGCAGACAGCCGCCCACGACCAGCGCGAGTACTTCGAGAGCCGGTCACACCAGGCCGCTGACCTGCTGCTTCAGGTTGGCGGAGGCTCAGTGGACCCCACCGCGCTCCGCACCCACTCGACTGCGTGGAGCCCACCCGCTGGGGTTGCGTTGACAGCGACTGGTCCGGCTGCGCGACCGTGGGCAGCGCCTGCCCCGGCGCCCCTCGGTCGGGGCACGCGCGCTGGGTGAGAGAATGCCGTAATGGATATTCGCAGCAGAAACAATGTGACCGTGACGGGTCTGGCTGAGGGGCCGGCGGTGGTACTGGCGCACGGTTTCGGCTGTAATCAGAACATGTGGCGGCTGGCAGTGCCGGCCCTGGAGGAGCGGTACCGGGTGGTGCTGTTCGACTATGTCGGCTCCGGTGGTTCGGATCTGTCGGCCTTCAGCCGGGAGCGGTACTCCTCGCTGGAGGGCTATGCCCAGGACGTGGTCGAAGTCTGCGACGAGCTGGAGCTGGAGGGCGCGGTGTTCGTCGGGCATTCGGTCAGCGCCATGGTGGGGGTACTGGCCGCGCGCCAAGCGCCGGAGCGGATCGGGGCGCTGGTGATGGTGGCCCCCTCTCCCCGCTACATCGATGACGACGGCTACCGCGGCGGCTTCACCGCGGACGACATCGACGAGCTGCTGGGTTCGCTGGACTCGAACTATCTGGGCTGGTCTGCCGCGATGGCGCCGGTGATCATGGGGAATCCCGAGCGGCCGGAACTGGGGCAGGAGCTGACCAACAGCTTCTGCGCCACCGACCCTGACATCGCGGCGGTCTTCGCCCGCACGACGTTCCTGTCCGACAGCCGCGAGGACCTGAAGAGTGTGACGGTGCCGACCCTGGTGCTGGAGTGCGCCCAGGACGTGATCGCGCCCCGCGAGGTCGGCGCGTACGTGCACGCTGCCATCCCCACCTCCCGCCTCGTCACTCTGGATGCGACCGGGCACTGCCCGCAGCTGAGCGCGCCGCAGGCCACCAACGAAGCATTGCTCGACTTCCTGGAGTCCTTGCGATGATGTGCCGCACCGGGCAGGAACCGGACCCGCCGGAGGCCGGGAAGACCACGACGGACGCCGCGTTCACGGCGCTGCTGGAGGACAGCGCCGAGGACCTGTACGAAGCGGCCCCCTGCGGTTATCTGTCGACCCTGATGGACGGCACCATAGCCAAGATCAACACCACCCTGCTGGACTGGCTCGGCCTCCAGCGCGAGGCGGTGGTGGGCAGGCTCCGCTTTCCCGATCTCCTCACCGTCGGCGGAAAGCTGTATCACGAGACGCACTTCGCGCCGCTGCTCCGCATGCAGGGTGAACTGCGCGGAATCGCCCTGGAGATGAAGGGCACCGACGGACGCCGGCTGCCGGTGTTGGTGTCCTCCGTGGTCAAGCACGGGACCGAAGGCGAGCCACTGCTGATCCGCACCACCGTCTTCGACGCCTCCGACCGCCGCGCCTACGAACAGGAACTCCTGCGACGCCGCAAAGAAGCCGAAGACGCACGCGCCGAGGCCGAACGGGCCCACGCGGAGGCGGAAGCGGCCCGGCGCCAGGCCGAAGCCGACCGGGAACGGCTGTCCGCCGCAATCGCCGTTCTCCAGCAGTCCCTCGTACCCTCCACATTGCCCGCCGTGCCGGGGCTGGAAGCGGCCGTCTACTACCACACCGCCTCCCCCGACCGGCTCGGCGGCGACTTCTACGACCTGTTCCCCCTCGCCGAGGGCCGGTGGGCGTTCTTCCTCGGCGACGTGTCCGGTAAGGGCCCCCAAGCGGCCTCCCTCACCTCACTGACCCGCTACACCCTGCGCGCTGCGGCACTGCACGATCATGAACCTGCCGCAGCACTGGCCACGCTGAACGCCGTCCTTCACGAGCGGTATACCGCGGGCGGGGACCCCCGCTTCTGCACCGTCATCTTCGGCGTCATCGAACCCCCCGACCCCGGCGGCCGCACCCGGCTGCGCCTTGCCTCCGGGGGACACCCTCCGGCGCTGGTCATGCGGGCCAACGGCCAAGCCGACTACCTCCCCACCCCCGGCGGACTCCTCGTCGGTGCCCTGCCCGCCGCGCCGTTCAGCACCGCCCAGACCACCCTCGCCCCCGGTGACACGCTTCTGCTCTACACCGACGGCCTCACCGAGGCCCGCACCGGCCCCACCCGAGAGCACCTATTCGGCGACGACGCCCTGCGTGCCTTCGCGACCGACCACGCACCCGCCACCCCCCAAGCGATGATCAGCGCGCTGACGGGGCTGCTGGAGAGGTTCGGCGACGGCCTGGACGACGACACCGCCCTGCTCGCCCTCGGCGTCCCCTCCACCCACCCGACCCAGAGCCCGGTGACGAATCAACTCCAATGAGCCCGCTGACCATCACCCACCACAACACCGGCACCGGGCCCGTCCTGCACGTAGCCGGCGAACTCGACTACGACCAGGCCAATGCCCTGCGCGAGCGGGTCGAACAGCTCGACCTGCACGCAGGGCAGAGCCTGACCATCGACCTGTCCGGCCTCGAATACTGTGACTCCACCGGCCTCACCGCCCTCCTGGCCGCGCGCCAGTACGCCAGTGCCGCCAACGCCGACGCGGTCCTGACCGCCGTGCCCGCCGACACCCTCCGCATCCTTGCCATCACCGGCTTGGACCACGTCTTCACCATCCACACTGGCACTGACGCAACGCACGCTTAGGCACGGTCTCGTACAGCCAGGAGCCGGCATACGCGCGGTAGCGCCCATCGGTTCCGCCTGGCGGGCGGCGCCGCCGTAAACCCACGCGCCGGTGAACCGGATCCGACCGGCTGCCCGTCATGGCCACGGGCGCGGCCGCCCGCGCACGTAGCTGGCGGCGAGCGCGGTCGCCGCGAGCATTGCACAAGTCCGGCTTCCTGCCCAAGTACAGCTGGCTGACGTGGGTCGCACACCCCCGGGGCGAGCGAGGAGGAGTTCCTTGGCGCTCTGCGGCGCAAGCAGCGGCGATGCGACCCTCCGCATCCTTCTCAGGATCCGTCCGGTGGCCGTCGCCCACAACGCGCGAGTCCTCCAGGAGCTCCCCCGGAGGACTCGCACGGGGGCTGTATTCCGAACCCCGTCCTCGCGAGTAGCCACAGGACGGAAATCATGCCCGGAATAGCCGGAGAGCCCAGGCGCTCGGAGCAGCGCGATGTCGAGGGGCTCCGGGGCAGGGGGAAGACGCGGGACCGGAGGTGCCGGCGGGCGGGCACCTCCGGCAGCAGCTCGAGCGGCTACTTCTTGGTGCAGACCTTGTGGGGCTTGACCCAGACCCGCTTGGTCTTGCCGTGAGCCGTGACCGTCCGGTAGTGGCCCTTGACCTTGTGGCACTTCTTCCCGACGGTCGGTGCGGCGTGGCTGACCGTCGTGGTCGACGGCGCCGCGGAGGCGGTACCCGACGCTACGACGCCTGCCCCCGTGGCCAGCATCGTCGCTGTGAGCCCGGCGGCGAGGCTGCGTGCGATTCCGATCTTCATGCGGCAACTCCTTTCCAATCCGGCGCGTCCCCCAGGCCCTGGCGCCTCGGACGGGAGCCCGGACCGGGAAGCGCACCTTCGAGGGTCACCTCAGACATTCGAACGTGCACTCCCAGAGCGACACGTCACCCGTTCGGAGCACGCCTTCGTGCGTTCTCGCCGCTCCGGCACCATCCTGTGGCCGCACTGACGGTTGGGCACCTCCTGTCCGCGCCCGGCGGCTTAGCACACCGGCCCGGCCTGCCCGGCCGATCCCGGCGAGCCGGCCGGGGGCAGGATGCGGGCCGGGGGACCCCCCCCGCCTCCCGTTTCAGTACGAGTGCGCCATTCGCGCCGGCGTGGTGGTGCGCGAGAAGTCGTGCGCCACCACCGTCACCACCGCTGCGGGGCCGGGCGTATGACGTTGTGGCCTACCAGCAGGCGGCGATGTCCGAGCTAGTTGCTCGCACCCGAGCCGGGCGACCCCGTGCACGACGGCCAACCGGGACCGGCTTGCCCTGTGGGGCGGGCAGACGACATAGTTTTCCAGCTCCTGGGGAAGCCGGCCCCACCCGCGCTCCGAGGTGTCGTGGCTGATGTCCGTCATGGCGGTGTCGGGCCGTTCAGGCAAAAGCCGACGGCCACATCAGGTCTGCGTCCGGTCACCGCTGGGCCAAGAACGTCTAAATCGACGGCCCAGGTTCCGGATACCGGACACAAGCGGTGCTTGTCGGTCACTCGCGCGTGTGCGAAGCGTGCGCAGGGACCCCGTGGTGCCGACTCTACGTGGCACCGCGCGGGACTTGGCTTGGCCTGACGGACGGTGACGTGAGCCGACGAACTCGGCTGGCGGTCGAAGTGCCGTACCGGGCGGGCGGCTTGAATCCTTCCTTGTTCGTGCAAGGAACGCGTTGCCATACTCGTCGGCGCTTGGCATGGGCACGCCCTCTTCGGCTCGTGGCGTCTCCGTGCCGTGCCTCCCTCCGGCCCCGGCCCTCCGAGCGGACGGGGCAACCCCCACTGGAGGCTCCACATGAGGAAACGCCGTACAACTGTCGCCACCTGCACCCTCAGCGGTGCGAGTGCGCTGGCGCTCTCCGCAGGCGCACTCGTGCTTCCGGGCGCCGGCACGGCCGCCGCGGCCCCGGCCGACGCTCCTCCCGCCGCCCGCGCCCAGGCAACCGCCGCACTCCTGGCTCACCTCGGCGACCATGCGGCCGGCTCCTACTACGACGCCTCGGCCCACCACTTCGTCGTCAACGTCACCGACCCGTCCGCCGCGGCCCGGGTCCGCGCCGCCGGAGCGGTTGCCAGAACCGTGCGCTTCTCCACCACCCAGCTCCGCTCCGCCACCACAGCCTTGGCCCGACGGGCCCGGATCGCGGGCACCGCCTGGGAGATCGACCCCCGCCGGAACAAGGTCGTGGTGACCGTCGATCCCACCGTCACGGGGGCGAAGCGCACCCGGCTCGATGCCGTGACCAGGGCGCTGGGGGACGAGGTCCTCGTACGCCGGGCGGCCTCCCCCTTCAAGCCGCTGAGCGCGGGCGGCGACGCCATCTGGGGCAGTGACGTGCGCTGCTCCCTGGGGTTCAACGTCTCGGTCGACGGCTCGCCCTACTTCCTGACCGCCGGTCACTGCGGCAACGCCGCCTCCAGCTGGTCCGACTCCCAGGGCGGCGGCGAGATCGCCCAGACCGTCGACTCCCACTTCCCGGACACCGACTACGCCCTGGCCCAGTACGACGACCCGGCCAGCGACCACCCGAGCGCTGTCGACCTCTACGACGGCGGCTCTCAGCAGATCACCCACGCCGCTGACGCCTACGTGGGCGAACAAGTCCAGCGCAGCGGCAGCACCACCGGTGTGTACGGCGGCACAGTCACCGGCCTCGACGCGACCGTCAACTACCAGGAGGGATCGGTCTTTGGACTGATCGACACCACTGTCTGCGCCGAGCCCGGCGACAGCGGCGGCGCGCTTTTCGACGGGGACGCGGCGATCGGGCTGACCTCCGGCGGCAGCGGCGACTGTTCCTCCGGCGGCGAGACCTTCTTCCAGCCGGTGCCGGCCGCGCTGAGCGCCGAGGGCGCAACCATTCCGTAACCGGTGGCCCACGGCTCCGCGACGTGACGTGACGTGACGTGAGGCCGCCACCGGTGTGACTCATCCCGGTGAGTGCGCATGCCGGGGACCGGTGGCCGGCAGGCGACGGCGGAGCGAACCGGCAGAGGCGGCTCGGGAACCCGGCGGAGCCGCCTCGTCGGCACCCGGCCCGCACGCGCCGGAACCTGGCGGTGCCGGGTCCGCGAACGGGCACTCGCCCCTCAACCGGAAGAAACGCCGCTCGCTCGGCGGTCGGCCGCCGAAGTTCGACCCGAGTGACTACCGCGAGAGGCACGCGGTCGAGTGCGGCATCAACCGCCTCGAAAGACACCGGACCGGGGCCACGCGACACGACAAGCTCGCGGTCCGTTACGAGTCGACCGTCCTCGTCGCCGCCGTCAACGAGTGGCTGTGACACCCCCCGAAACAGGCCCTCAGAGGGCGTTTACGCAGGTCAGGCCCGATTAGAGCCTTTGATCCGTGTCATATTTTGAGGTGTATGGGTGGGTGGGTGGCTATCGAGCCTCCTGAAGCTGCGAACTCGACTGTCCGTCTCATCCGAGGTTGCACCTTGAAGTTCGTCTGGTTTGAAAAGATCACAGAAACGCCTGAGGGCAGCGGAATGACGACTTCCGGTGTAGTCCATGATCACGCTACGGCGTGAGCCAGCGGAAGCCGTACCCCAGCGACCTGTCCGACGCCCGATGGGCCCTGATCGAGCCGACGTTGACGGCTTGGCGGGAAGCCCGGCTCGACCGCCGGCCCACCGGCCAGCCGCCCAAAGTCGACCTCCGTGATGTGTTCGACGCGATTCTCTACCTGAACCGCACCGGAATCCCCTGGAAATACCTCCCGCACGACTTCCCGGGGCACGGCACCGTCTACTTCTACTACGCCGCCTGGCGCGACGAGGGAATCTTCGCCCAACTCAACTACGACCTCACGGGATTGGCCCGCGCGAAGGAGGGCCGCAAGCCCGAACCCACCGCCTCCGTCATCGACACCCAGAGCGTGAAGACCTCCAGCAACGTGCCTGTGACCAGCCAGGGGACCGATGCCGCCAAAAAGATCGTAGGCCGCAAGCGCGGCATCCTGACCGACACGCTCGGCCTCATCCTCGCCGTGACCGTCACCGCCGCCGGCCTCCACGAAAACGCCCTGGGAATACGCCTCCTCGACCAAGCGAAGGAAACGTATCCGACCATCTCCAAGAGCTGGGTCGACACCGGCTTCAAGAACGCCGTCGTCGAGCACGGGGTGAAGCTCGGAATCGACGTCGAAGTCGTCAACAGGAACCCCGGAGTTCGCGGATTTCACGTAGTGAAAAGACGCTGGGTGGTGGAACGGAGCATCGGGTGGATCATGATGCACCGACGCCTCGCCCGCGACTACGAAACCCTCACCGCCAGCTCCGAGGCCATGATCCACGTCGCGTCCATCGACAATCTCGCCAAGCGCATAACGGACGAGACCACGCCAACCTGGCGAGGAACCTACTAGGGCATAAGCGGCAATCCGCCTAGATCAAACGCCCTCTGAGGTGTGCCAGTAAGAGTGTCGATGGATGTGCGCGAGCAGGGCAGCAACATCTGAGCATCCCAAGAATCCCCCTAGTCGGGCCATACGCTACAAATGGATCTTAGCGGAGATTTCCTCACGTAGTGAAAGGAAGGGATTCGGCCACCATTCGCTCGACAGGAACTACCTCGCGCACAAACTGCTTGCGCCCGCCCGTGCAGACGATATAGAAAGACCGCAGCACCAAATTCACATGAGGACTTCTCTGACCAGGAAGCCCGTGGGTCTGGTGACATCAGAAGGGGAATCGGGGAATCCGGGGTACGTCAGGCTCCCCCGCATTCCCCAAGAATGAGGGGGAAAATTTGACAACCAAGAGATTCGGGCTCGCTGCTGCCACGGGCGTTGCTGCTGTAGCCGTGCTGACCACAGCGGCAACGCCGGCTAGTGCCCAGGGGCTGCCGACTCCTGGAGCACGTGCTTCCATCCAGGCCGCTCCCAAGTCGGAACATCGGCCGGAGAAGGAAATTGTGAGCTGTGGCGTCACAGCCGATGCACCCAACTTCCTCGTCCACGGCAGAGACGATCTATGCATCGGCAAGGTTCGGGGAGTGCACGAATCCCGCACCCGATGAGTGTCACCTGACAGTGGCCATCTCTCACGGAGGGACATTCGGCGATGTCGCTTTCAAGGACGGCGGCTGGAGGTCGTGCACAAGCCAGAAACTCAACGTGAGCTACAAGTGTGCTGGCATCGTGTCCAGGCACCCGTACACCACGATCGCGACTCTGGCGATTCACTACCAGGGGCAGACGGGGTCAAAGGTCGTCAGCACTAAGGCCAATAACCTTTATTGCGGCTGATCCCCTAAACGTTTGCGGCTGACGGGGACATTTCCGCCAGCCGCAAACGGCTGTCACTCTGCCATGAGTGCCTCAACCTCCGCAGCTTCTCGATCGCTGGACTCGACACGGAACTCGTTACCCTCTGGATCAGCCATCGTGACCACTCCCAATCCGTACCCCTTGTGCCTCCAGCGCATTTCGAGCACTGTCGCCCCCAATGCCTTAAGTCTTTCCACTTCCTCAACCAATGAGCCCTGCACAGGGTTCAGCCAAAGGCGAGTACGGCTTCGCGGCCGCATGGAGTCTCGCTCCTCGACCAGATAGAGGAACTGTGGAATGTGGCCCGGAATCCTGATACTGATTCCATCTTCTCCGGGCCCGATAGGGGACCCAAGCACGGCACTCCAAAAACGTCCGAGAACGATCGGATCAGTACATTCAATTTCCAAGACCCGCAGCGCGATTTGCATTGGGACACCCTATCCTAATCGCAATGCTTAAAGAAGGGGCGGGTACTGCACTTTGCACGGAGCAGGGCCCGCCGACGCGTACGCCCGCATCGGCGAGGAGGACCGCAAAGCCTCCGCGGCCTGCCATCGAGATCAGTCAGGGTGAGTAGAGCTGGATGCGAGTGAGGACGATGTGCGGCGGGTCGGCGACGATGACGTACTCGGCGATGCCGAGCGCAGCCGGGGACACTCTCAAGGTCGGTGGAGCGGCTTTGGGCTGGAGCTGCCTTGGTGCGAGTGATCAGGGCCCATTACGTTAGCCCGCGAATCGGGCATGCTTGTGGCCTGCCCGTTAGTGCCCGATTTTGGGCCCTGATCTTCGAGGCTCGCGCCAAAGTGGCTGCCCAAGAAATCATCTCATTTGGCTCCTTCGGTAGTCTGCGGGTGTGGGGATCGTTGAGCGGCTGGTGCCAGATGAGCTGTGGGAGTTGTTCCAGCGGGTGGTGCCAGAGGCGCCGACTCGCCCGCAAGGTGGGGGCCGGCGTCGGCACGGCGACCGGGAAGTGCTCGCTGCGATCGTGTTCGTGGCGACGTCGGGCTGCACGTGGCAGCAACTGCCCTCTGCCTCGTTCGGGCCCTCGGGTGCCACCGCCCACCGGCGGTTCACGGAGTGGTCGAAGGCCGGGGTGTGGGCGAAACTCCACCGCCTGGTCCTCGATGAGCTCGGTGCCCGCGGCGAGCTGGACTGGTCCCGCTGCGCGATCGACTCGGTGAACATGCGGGCCCTGAAAAAGGGGATCTGACCGGTCTGCCCCTGTCCGCCGGAATCTCGGGAGCGAACCTCCACGACAGCCAGGCCCTGATCCCTCTCGTGAAGGGCATACCGCCCATCCGTTCCCGGCGCGGGCGCCGGCGACGCAGACCGGCAAAGGTCCACGCCGACAAGGGATACGACTACGACCACCTGCGGCGATGGTTACGCAGCCGCGGCATCAGGCACCGCATCGCCCGCAAGGGCATCGAGTCCTCGACCCGTCTGGGCCGCCATCGCTGGACCGTAGAGCGCACGATGTCTTGGCCCGCCGGATGCCACCGCCTGCACCGCCGCTACGAGCGCAAAGCCGAGCACTTCCTGGCCTTCACCAGCATCGCCTGCACCCTCATCTGCTACCGCAGACTCACCAAATGAGACGACTTCTACTGATCTTTTCGTAAGTTCGGTGGGTGTGCTGGGTGGATGGTCAGGCCGGTGTGGGTGAGAAAGGACCATGGCAGTTGTGGGTTGTGGTTGATGCGGTGGATGCCTTGTTCGGTGGCGTCGGCGACATCGGCGAGGTGGTCGCCGGCGAGGTTGGCCAGTTCACGCTTCTTGAGCGAGGACCACAGCAGTTCCACCGGGTTCAGCTCGGGAGCGTAGGCGGGTAATCGCTCCAGAGTGATCCAGTCCTGCTCGGCAGCCCAAGCCCGCATCGCCCGGCTCCAATGGGCCGACAGGCCGTCCCAGACCAGGACCACTCGCTCGCCGCGGTAGAACACCTTCATCTGCTCCAGGACCTCGATGAGCCCGGCGGTGTCGTAGCTTCCGGGCTTGAGGTGGAAGCACAGGCGGGCCCCGCGATCGGGGTCGGTGGAGTGGTAACCCAGGGCTCCGGCCATCGACGCCCGTTTCCAGTTCAGGCGGTGCCGCAGCAGCGGGGTCCGGCCACGGGGTGCGTAGGTGCGGCGGATCTGAGGCAGTAGGGAGACACCTGATTCGTCGAGGAAGACGATCCAGGCACGTGTGTTCACGGCCCCTTTTTGATGCGCGGCCACTCGTGCGCGATCCAGCGGGCGATCTCCGACTCGTCCCGCTCGACCGCCCGCCGCTCGGGCCGCTGCAGGCTCCATCCGAGCCGGCCGGTCAGCAGCCGCCACACCGACGCCCTCGACAACACCACCCCCGTTGCCCGGGTGACGACCGTGCCGACTCGTTCCAGCGTCCACAGGTCGGCCTCGAAACCATGAGCCTGGGCACCTTGCTCCAACGCGGCCCGGACCCTCTCGACCTGGGTGTCGTCCAGCTTGGGCGGGCGTCCGGTGGCCGCACGCCGCCGCAGGGCCGAAGCACCGCCTTGCTCCCACACCCGACGCCAGCGCCGCACACTTTCGCTACACACCCCTACGGCCCTCGCGATCTCCGCGTTCGAGACGCCGTCCTCGAACAACTCGACTGCCCGAACACGCCGTGCCTCCGCCAACTGCGGCCTTGACAAAGGAGGAAGAGAGGAGCCGGCAGCCGAGGGGGAAGGTCGATAAGCCACCCGGACATCCTTCCACCCACAGACCCAGCACACCCACCGAACTTACGAAAAGATCAGTAAGTGCGTGTTTCTGATCTCCGGTTCTGAGTAGCCTTGGGTTCTACGCTGGCGTGGTGTCCAAGGGCACTGGGCGGGCCGGGGAGAGGAACTGTCGGGCTTGTGGCGACCGGCTGAGGACGGGGTCGCGGCCTGACGCCTTGTTCTGTTCTGCGGCGTGTCGTGCCAGGCAGTGGCGTACGGACCGGCGGTTGCGGAGGCTAACGGCTGCCGTGCTGGGCGGTGCGGGCGAAGTTGAGTGTCCCGAGTGTGGGGCCCGGTGGGTGGCCGGCGTCGACCGGAGGTCGAATGCCGTGTACTGCTCGCGCCGGTGTGTGGTGAGGGCCTGGCGGCGCCGGAAGGAAACGTTCGGCGAACGGGCACAGTGACCGCAGCGTGAACGCATCCTGAACCCAACTCCGCTCACGATCCGGTCATTTGCTGTCAATCATTGTGATCAGTGGATTTTCGGTCGGACTCTCGGCGGTGAGCGGGTCGTGTCCACGTCACGGACGTCAGCTCCGTGCTGCGGCCCGCATGGGTGGTGAAACCCATGCCGGAGGAGATCGACAAGGTCGGAAGCGTCAGCCAGTCCCGTTATGAGCAGATCGTGTCCGAGCTGCGGGACGTGGTGGAACAGCAGACGCGCGGGCAGTTCACGATCGGGGACCGCGCTCTGGAGATCGAGCCGTTGAGGGAGCCGGGCGGCCACCACGGGGTGGGCCCGGAGTGGTCGGTGACCACGACGCTCACGCGGCTGGCCGAGGACATCGGCCTGAAGTTCAGTACGGTGAAGTCGGCGCGGTGGACGTCCTCGCGCTGGCCGGCCGACCGCCGCCAGAGGGGCGTCTCCTACACCGTTCACCGGATCCTGGCCTACATCGAGAACGATCAGGAACGGTTCGACGCGATCCTCACGCCGCCCGGGGGCAAGGCCCGGTGGACGCCGGACGACGCCAGCCGGCGGGTCGGCAACCGGGTCGAGACACCGGTGACGCCGAAGGAGAAGATCACCGCGATCCACACGCTGGCCCAGGACGACCAGGTCGCCGCAGTGGTGACCAGCGACTTCCTGAAGCGGCCCGAGGTCACGGCCAAGGTGACCACGGTGGACAAGGCCCGGGCGGTGGAGGAGTTCACCCGCGACGAACACGTGGCCACCACGGCGGCCACGAACCTGCTGCGCCGGCCGGACGTCGCGTTCAAGGCGATGAGCGACGACACCGCCCGCTTCCAGGTCAACCATGCCCAGGTCGAACGATCTCGGCAAGCCCGGGACCACTTCGAGGACACCAGCCCCGTCGCACCGGCGGTGAAGAAGATCGACCGGACGGTGGAGTTTCTCGACCTGGTCACCGCCTGCCACTCCTTCGTCGCCGCGGCCGGCCGGGCCGTTCCCGGCCTGCGCGACCGCACGCTCGGCGAGGACGAACGCACGATCGTCCACGAGAACGTCGCGAAGGTCCGAGCCACGCTCGACTGGATCGAGACCGCGGTCGACACGGGCAAGGTCGACATGGACGGCGAGCTCGCCCGCATGCTGCGGGGCGAATAGCCGTGCCCCGCGCCTCACGGCGCCGGGGCGAGGCCGCCCAGCGGCATGCGGACACCCTGCGGTTCGTGTTGTTCGAGGCCAGACCGGCAGGGTTGCTGTTTCCCCAGCTGACCCGCGCGAGCGGACTGTCCCCCAGCCAGGTCCGGTCCGGGCTGGCCGCTCTGCGCGACATCATCGCCGAGAACGGCTGGCCACCGCTGATCTGGACCCGGGCCGACGGCTACCAGCTCGGCGCCGAACGGGCCGCGCTGGAGGCATACGAGCGGGCCGTGCTTGCCGAGAAGCTCACCGAGTTCCGCCGGTTCATCACCGGCACCGTCGCCCCGCACGCCGCCGCCCATCCGGGCGACAAGTGGGTACGCCACATCGTCGCCCAGCTCAACTCCATCGAATCCACCCTCGACCTCGTCGTCTCTGCCTGACCACCACCGGGTGGGGCGCCCGGCCTTCGGCCGGGCGCCCCACCCCATCCGATGCGGAGGGAAGCCGCAGTCATGCGCCAGCGTCGCTATCCCTCCGACACCACGAACGCGGAATGGGCCCTGCTCGAACCGCTGTTGCCGGTGCCGGCCTGCGAGACCAGCCGCGGCGGCCGGCCGGAGAAGCATCCCCGGCGGGAGATCGTCGACGCGATCCGATACGTGGTCGACACGGGCTGCAAGTGGCGGGCTCTGCCCGCGGACTTCCCGCCCTGGCGCACGGTCTGGGGGTTCATGGCCCGCTGGGCAGCCGCCGGGGTCATCGGCCAGATCCGCGACCACCTCGCCGACCGGATCCGCCGCGACCTCGGCAAGGGACCCCGGGCGGTCGCCACGGTCATCGACTCACAGAGCGTGAAAGCCGCCGAGACCGTCTCCAGGGCCACCCGCGGCTATGACGCGGGCAAGAAGATCAACGGTCGCAAGCGTCACCTGGTCGTCGACACCCGTGGCCTTCCTCTCATGGTCATGGTCACCCCCGCCGACCTGCATGACGCCGCGGCGGCCAAGGAAGTCCTCTTCCGCCTGCGGCTGATGCACCCCGAGATCACGATCGTGTGGGCCGACTCCGCCTATGCCGGGAAGCTCGTGGGCTGGGCGAAGCAGCATCTCAACCTCACGATCAAGCCCGTCAGCCGTCCCAAGGACGCCTCCGGCTTCATCGTGCTGCCCCGCCGCTGGGTCGTCGAACGGTCGCTCGCCTGGATGATGCACGCCCGTCGCCACGCGAGGGACTACGAACGGCTCGTCCAGCACTCCGAGACCCTGATCACCTGGGCAGCCATCACCCTCATGACCAGGCGCCTCGCCCGGAAGGGCGCCACCCCGAGCTGGCCGAGGAAACCGGCACCGGCCACCACCTGAGCGGTCACTTGCCCTTGGCGATCTGGTCGACGCGGCGCAACGGCGGTGTACACCGTTCGGGTGCCCCACCGTGCCCGGGAGGGGCGTGGGGGCGTTGCCTGACCATGAACCGGACTTACGCCGCAGGGGCACTGACCCTGCTCGCCACTGCTGTCGCGGCGGTCACCGCCGTACCCGCCCACGCCACGAGCGTCGTCGGCTTCGGCAACGCCGTGATCGGCAACTCCTGCGCCGGACAAGGCGGGCACCACCGCGACCGGACCGCGGCCGCCCACTCGGGAGGGGCGCTGGCCGGCCAGGCCCTGACGGCGGGGGGCAGCAGTCCCGTCAACCAATGCGCCGACCTCGGCCTTCCCACAGGAATCGATCAAATGATTCCGGTGAACCTGACCGTGCCGGAAGCCGGGAGCATGAAAGACGTACTGATGGGCTTGACCAGTTGATGACCCGAGCCCGTAGCGGCCCGAGCCTGCCGCCCCCGTACGCGCCTCCGTGCGGAGGGCGTTCCGCGACCGCCCGGATGTCCCGGCGAGGACGGTTTCCATCGGCCGTCCGCCGGGCGGGCGCGCGAACGTCACGCCGACGACGGGAGGGGGCCCCGGGGCAGGACCGCTCTCCCGCAGTATCCACCACCACAGAGGGCGTGACACAAGGTTCGGACTCCAGCACGCCCGCCCCCTCCAACACCACCAGCACCTTCCTGCATTTGGGCGCCCAGCCCCGCCACCGAGCGTCACAGATCAGCGGATCTGAAACAGGCTCTGAACGTGGCGCGGCAGGCAATCGAGAACGCCACGGAGGACAAGGCCGCACGTAAGGCCCGTAGCAGCGAAGAAGCCCAGCGGCAGCAGGACGCCATCCGCCGCATCGGCCGGATCCTCAGCAAGGTGAAGGTCGACGCCGACGCCATCCCCGATGTCAACGTCGCCGTCGACGAGGACGGCATCGTCGACGCAGAACTGGTTGAGGACTGACCCCTGCTGTTGAGCGGGACTTCCCCAATTGGGGAAGTCCCGCGATTTTTGGCGGCAGCAGCTCCATCGGCACAAGTCCGCGGGCGCCCGCCTCCCGACGCGGACGCGACCCGGTGAGGCGTTACGGGCCGGTGAGGATGTCGTGGGTGCCGATGCGACGCCAGATGACGTGCTGCACGCCGGGACGTATGGCTGGCCCGTACTGCCAGGTCGCCCGCCCGTTGCCGTCCCAGGTCAGCTCGAAGACGCCGGGCGCGCTGCGGACACCCTTCACGCGAAGGCCGACGCGGAAGCGCCCGCGTCCGGCGCGCAGGTCGCCGACGAAGACGGCCACGGCCTGGCGGAAGCGGCGACGCTGCTCCGGGGTGAGGCGGTGAAGGTCGGCGGTGAAGCGCGGCAGGGTCTCGTAGGTGGGCACGGCGAACTCCTCCAGGACGCACGAAGCCCCCGGCCGGTGGCCGGGGGCGGTGATGGCTGTTCGTGTTGAAGGGCGTCGGTGACGTGGTGCTCAGTCGCGCTGGATGGTGCCGATGAAGTCGTGGCGCAGCATTCGCACGGTCCGGGTCAGAGGCCGTAGCGGTCGTTCATCAGGTCGTTCCACCTCTGCACGTTGGGCAGGTCGTTGGCGCAGACGGTGCAGTGGGGCAGGTACTCGGTCCGGGTGGGGTACGGCACGTTCGAGCGGACTTCGACGGTCGGGCGCAGCGTGAGCGGGCGACGACACAGCGGGCAGAGGTCTCCGTGGAAAAGGTTCGTATTCATGCGGCGGACTGTGCACACACCGGCGGCTTACCGTCTCGGGCTGGCCCGGCGGCCCGCCTGGCGGGCGGGGCGGTAAAGATCTGGTGATGCCCTCCCGCCCGGCGGGACGTACCCGGGATCACGCTTTCTCGCAGGTCAGCGCCGGGTTTCCATGGGCCGATGATCAGCATGTCGGAGGTTCGCCCGGGGAACGGGTGGCGCTATCTCTTCCGCGGTGTGATGGTCGGCGACGGCCACCGCACGGCGGGCACGCCGCTGCGCGCCGCCCAGGACGAAGCCGGTGTCCCGCCCGGCGTGTGGAAGGGCCGGGGCCTGGCCGCGCTCGGCCTGACGGCTGCGGCCGGGCGTCACCTCGCGCGGCTCCCACGCCCACCCGAGCCGGGCGGACACCTCCTCCATGAAGTACAGGGTGTAGAGAGTGTCAGCGGCGACTATGTGGGTCATCAGCGAGTCCGCCGACAGGTTGCCCCACTTCCCGTCGTGCGGCCGCCGGGCACGGATCGACACGACCGCGTGGGCGTGGAGCAGCGGCCTCGATTCCGTGGCCCTGGACTCGTAGTGCCGGAACACCGCGACGACCAGCCCGTCCTTGACCCGGTCGCGCTCCTTGCCGCCGGCCTTCCAGCGGATCTCCGCGACCGACTCCTCCAGCCACGCCAGCGTCTTGTCCTGAGCGATGTCGTTGCACAGCTCCAGCACCCGGCGGTGCCGGTCGTCCATCAGGGCCCACGCGATGTGGGCCGTCGGCGGGGGCCGGAACGTCAGGTCGAAGGCCAGCCAGGGGGTGCGCTCCTTGGCCTTGTCGGTCTTCGGTGAGCGGTTGTGCTCGATGGGCCTGCCCAGCACGGTCGCCCGCCGGGCCTGCTCCGGGGTCTTGCCCTGCGCCAGGAGCTCGCGCTCGATCCGGTCGGCGTCCGGGTGCCGGCCCTCCCCTAGGAGGAGTTCGGCCTGCCGCTCGGTCACCACGTCCCGACGGCGTGCTGAACACGATCCGCGCCGAGGCCACCCGCAGCGTCCGGGGCGCGCACATGATGCAGCTGGAGCCCCTCGCGGCCGACGAGGCGGCGTTCGCCCGGCTCCAGGAGCAGAGCGGGCCCGAGCTGGCCTGGGTCCTGCTGATCATCCGCAACGGCGGCGAACGCGGAGCGGCCGGGAGTGCGGCACGAGCCCGGGTGACGGTCGCCGCGCGGGGAGGCGGACGGGCGCCCGGTGTCACACGGCCGACTGACACCGCTGGGCCGTTCAGGTGACAGCGTGCGTGTCACGGTTTGTCGTCCGATGGGTTGGAAAACTACGGCACGGCCCACATGTGCGGGCCACCCGACTTCGCCGGTGCGAAAGGTGATGCTCCATGACCCTCGGACTCCGCAATGCCGTCGCTGTGGCCATTCTCGCGGTGACGGCCTCGTTCCTGCCGTCCGCCGGCGCCACGGCCGCCGAACCGGGCACCCATGCCCGGGCCGCGGGCGCGTACTGTCTCGCCAACACCTGGAACACCCCGGAGGTGCGCACCCGGCAGTGCAACAGCCTCGACCGCGGCCAGTACTGGACCGTCGACGGAGACATGATCAAGCTCACCTACGCCCCCGACTACTGTCTGGCCAACACCTGGAACACCCCCGAGGTCCGCACCCGGCGCTGCGACATCGACCGCGGCCAGCACTGGACCGTCCGCGGCCAGCAGATCAGCCTGACCCACGCGTCCGGCTACTGCCTCGCGAACACCTGGAACACCCCCGAGGTCCGCATCCGGCCGTGCGACAGCTTCGACCGCGGCCAGCACTGGACGATCAACGGTCGGCAGATCAGCCTGACGTACGCCTGATCCGCGTGGAGCGGGCCCGCCCGGACCTCGCGGCCGAGGTCCGGGCGGGACGGCCGGAAAAACGGGACGTCAGCGGTGCACCGCCGTCGCCCCCTCCGGCATGTGCGTGGTGACCACCCGTCCCGTCGACGGGGTCGCCCGGCGGCGGTCGGGCCCGTCATGGACATCGCGGGCATCGACCGGCGTCTCATCGGCTGGCAGTCGACCCGCCGCCAGCAGATCGAGGACGCCCTGTCCGTCCTCACGGACAAGTACGAGGAACGGCAGGGCCACGCGCCGGGGGAGAAGGCCGGCTATGCGCTTGCCTGCCAGGCTGCCGACCAGACCCGCTCACCGAAGCGCAAGGAGCTGCTGTCCCTGACCGAGCTCCGCAGGCGATGGCGGGAATCGGCAATCCGGGCGTTCGGCGCCTGCACCGTCTACCGGCTCGCCGAGCGAGCGCGGGCGGCGGCCGCGGCGGTGTGGGCGCGGGTGCGGCCGGTGGTCGACATCGCTTTGGCGGCCGTCGACGTCGTCGCCGTGGTGTACGTGATGCGCGGCGCGTTCAAGCGCCACCACCTGCTCGCCGAGGCCCGCCGCCACATCTCCTACGTCCTGCGCGGTCGGCCCCACGAGCCGGGCCTGGACGAACAGATCGTGCAGACGGTCGTCGACGACTTCACCCGCCCGGCGAGCCGACGGATGATGACCGCCGACCTGCGCGCCCTGTACCCGCGCGACACCGAGGACCAGGCCGTGCTGCGCCCGCTGACCCGCAAAAGGTCCGCCCCGCAGTACGAGCGAGCCCGCCTCGCCGCCGACGCCCTGGCCGCCCGGGTCCACGCTGTGCGCCGTGCGGAGCGTCTGGGCTCTCGCACCCGGCCGTACGCCGTCGCCGTGCCGACCGCCTCGAGGTCGCACCCGCGGCCATTCCGCGACGGCCGGAAGGACAGCCGCCTTCCCGAGCTGGAGACCGGCGTCGACACGGTGGAACGGACCCGCCAGACCTTGGAAGCCGCCGCCGCGGAGGTGGCCGCCACGCTCCAGGACAGCCGGCGGGCGCGCGAAGTCGCCCACGGCCTTCGCCCGCAGCGCACCCCGGCGACGGCCCCGCCGCCGCACACCCAGCACCCCGGCTCCCAACCCGCGCCGGGTCGAACCCAAGGAGGAGTCGCGTGAACACCCCGGAAGAACGCCCCAACCCCGACGACGCCCTCGCCCGCGCCCGTGCCGCCCGCGAGCAGATGGCCGCCGCGCTCACCGAGGACCAGGAGCCCGAGCCCGACGAGCCCCTGGGGTGGCAGCCGATCTGGAAGCGCCCCCGGAAGCCGAAGTCGAAGGCCGAGAAGAATGCGGAACTGCGCAAGCAGAGGAAGCGACTTCAGGAAGCCGGGAAGCGCCGCCTCGCCGCCGGGAACTCGCGCCGGCCCCGCCCCCGGCAGAACCGGATCGGCAACGCCGCCGCGCGCCGCGACGCCCGCGCCCTGTTCCGGGTGCGGCACTCCAACGCCTGGCTGTGGTGACGATTCCGTGCACCGTCCAGCCCATCGGGTGGAGCCCACCCGATGGAGCCCACCGGGTGGAGCCACCCGATGGGGTCCACTGAGTGGAGTCCACCCGATGGCTTCCACCGAGTGGACTCCACTTGCGGTGCGCCGGATGACGATGGACGCCACTGTGGTGCGCACCGCGATGTCCACCGCACCCGGTGCGCGCACCGGCACCCCTTCTTCAGGTGCGGCAGGGTGCGCGCGTGAGGTCTGCTACCTGGAAGCGCGCCCCCTTGTCCTCCTCTGCTACCCGGCCCCTTTTTCCTTGCCACAGCGCTTCCGGTCGCCGATCAGACCGCGGTCAAGGGGGTGCGTGATATAGGAGCCCGCCGCCGGTGGCGCGCCTGGCGCGGTGCGGTGGTGCGCACGGTGCGGTGGACCTGGCCGGTGGCGGTGCACACCCGGTGCGCACGGTGCGCTCCACCGCCGATCTCGGGTGCGCGCTACACGATGGTCAGGCGCACCGGGTGCGCACCGTCCGGTGCGGGATGCACCTCGAGGGCCTGGCTCACGCCGACGGCCTCCAGCTCGCGCAGGACGTCGGAGACGTCCTCGCGGTCCTCCTCGGTGAGGATGTGCGCGACAAAGCCGATGACTGCGCGGGCGATGCCTTCCGCGGTGTGCGGCCCGGCCACCACCGACCAGTTGCGCAGGGTGGCCACGAGGACCTGCCCGACGGCCTCCAGGGCGAAGGAGTCGTCGCACGGGTCCGGGTCGAGACCACACAGGGCGGTGACCGGGACGATGATCCGCTCGGCGATGTCGACGAGCAGCGCGGGCATCCGCGGATCGGCGTCGGCGAGCTTGGCAGCCGCTTCGGTGTCACCGGCCTGAACGGCACGGAGGTAGCCGAAGGCGCTGATCGCCGCATCCGGCGTCAACGGAACGAGCGGCACGCCGGGAACCTGGGACAGAGGTGGGTTCTGAACATAAATCACGGAAAGCTCCTCACGTACGGGCCGCTGCGCCGATCGCGGCAGCCTCAGAAGCGATCCTCAGAGCCCCGCCCTGTGGACAGAGTCCGCGCTCCGGGACGCGGTGCGGGCGTGACTCCAGTCACGGACAGACCCGGACTGCAAGGGGCGGTCGAGGAGGAATCGGGCACTTGGTGTCGGTGGCTGTCAGACCGCGGTCAAGGGGTGGCTTCACACGGTGGCTCCGGCCCGTGCGCAGATCCGCGCGGGCCGGACGACTGCCGACCCGGCCGCGCACGGCCGGAGGAACCCGAGGACGCGATGACCACCGCACCCGACCCGCACACCCCGCCGGCCCTGGCGGGCACCGCTGCGACGGCAAGCCCCGCTCCGAGCCCTGCGACAAGCCCCGCTCCCAGCCCCGCAGCTTCCAGCCGCCGTCTGACGGTTGTTGCTGATCAGACCCCCGATTCGCCTGCCCCGGCCGGTTGCAACTCCGCTTCTACAGGTACTGATGTACCTGTAGAAGCGTCCCGCCCCCGGAAAGCCGCGGCGACGAAGGCCGGCGCGGACCTCCGCGGCGAGGCCCTACTCACCCTCGCCCAGCTGCGCCTGGCCACACCCCGCCAGCTCAAGGCACTGCTGCTGCCCCATCAGCAGGACACCGACCACGTGCGACGCGCGCTGCGCAACCTGCTCGACGAGTCCCCGGCCCTGGTCGGCCGAACCCACCGCGCCCAGCAGAGCTACTGGTACTGCACCCCGGCGGGTCTCGCCGAAGCCGCCGCCTCCGGTGAGCTCGCGCCGACGACCGGCCGCACGACAGGCAAGCGCATCGCGGCCAGCAAGACGGGCCTGCGCGAGCACGGCCTCGCCCTGGTCGACACCGTCATCGCCTTCCACCAGGCGGAGATGGCCGACCATGCCGACTGGCGGGTGGAAGTCGCCCACCCCACCCCGGCCGGGAACCTCGTGCCCGACGCCGTGGCGCTCCTGGCCGACGGCTCCAGCGCGTTCGTGGAGATCGACCGCACCATGTCCTACGCCCGCCTGCTCGCCAAGCTGGAGCGCTACGAGTCCTACCGCAGCGCCCCCGCGTCCGGGCGCGGCAACGCCGCCCGCGTCCCGCGCAGCCACTGGCAGGAGACCTACGCCGGGCCGTCCCTGGAGCGGCCCTTCCCGCCGCTGCTGTTCGTCTTCGCCCCGGCCCCGCGCCGTGCGGCCCCGGACACGAGGGAGGCCGCCTTCCACGACCGTGCCCAGCCGAACTGGCGGATCACCGTGGCGACGACGACCCTGCACCAGCTCACTCATGATGGGGCCGACCGGCCGGTGTGGCGGGTCGTTGGCCGCGGTGAGGATCGGCGGGCGCTGACGGCGCTGCCCAAGCCGTGGTGAGCGCAGCGGGCCCGGCCTCCACCCAGGCCGGGCCCGCCGGCTCTGTCCGGCTGTCGGTGGCGGCTGGGAGGCTGGTCGGATGAACGATGGTGACGAGCAGCTGCTGCGCGGCCGGGTGTACGGCCACGACCACGACCACGACGACCCCAACCCGGGCCCGCTGCCGCACCAGACGTACGCCGCGCTGGTCGGCGGCCCGCTGGACGGCCTGCTGCTCGACATCACGGGCTGGCGGCCAGAAGAGATAGACGACGGTGTCGCCCTGATGACCGAGCTGGGGCGGTGGCCCGGCGGGCGGGCGCTGTACGACCCGCGCCCCGACGACCCGCGCCCATCGGGCGGCCCGGGTTTGTTGTGCCGCTTCTACTACTCCGGAGACACGCCCTGACCCCGGCCGCCGGCACCCGCGTCCGGCCTGCCCTCGGTCAGCTGGCTGGCGGTGTTCTCGATCCACAGCAGCGTCCATTCGACACCGGAGCGCCATCCGGGCTCCGCGCTGTCGTAGCGGCCTTCGGCGTCGGCGCGGATGTTGGCGGCGAGGGCGCGCAGATCCTTCTGTAGTCCCTGCCGCTTGGCCGCGTCCATGGCCTGGATCATCTCGTCGGTGATGTCACCGGGTCGCAGTGCGCTCATTGCCCCACCCTGGACGACCGACCCCGCGCAAGGCCACCCCTGCCTCTGCCTCGTGCGAAGGCCTCGCGGCAAAGCCCTGGTCATCGCGTTATCTTCCGTGGCAGGCTCGTGACCTTCCAGGCGGAGGGAGCGAGAAGAATGAAGAACGGCTTCGCGGAGACGCCGGGCGAACTGTGCCCGGACTGCACAGCGGGCCCCGCCCGGGAGAACGTCCGCGTCGCGGGCGGCACGCCGTACGAGATCTGGCACACCTCCGACTGTCCGGAGTGGACCGTCATGCAGATCAGCTTGGAGGCAGGCTCCCGGCGTATCAAGGAACAGGACAAGTGGGCCAAGGAGCTCTTCCCGACCGTGCACGAGCGGCTGAAGCACGCTGCCGAAACCCTGCCGCCGGACAGCCCCGCCCAGCCGTTCGTCGACGCCCTGACCGAACTGGTCCAGGCGCAGGCCGACACCACCGGCTTCGTGGTCCTGCACCGGTGGGTGGAGATCCTGGAGCGCCATTTCCCGCCCCAACTGCCGGACCCCGAGCACACCACCGAGTAGCGGCGGCCGCGGCGCCCGGCGGGTCTGGAGCGCTCAGGCGGTGTCACCGTCACCGGCCGGAAGCTGAGGCCGGCGGATCCGCTCACGTTCGGCCTCGGTAGCGGGTCGGGTCAGGAGCCGGTGATGTGGTCGAAGCCGCTCAGCAGCGGCGTCAGCTCCTGAGCGCACCCGCACAGCGTGCACAACTGCGTCCCCGGGTTCTCCGCGACGTCCAGGGCCCGCTGCACATCGAGCAGCGGCGCTCCCTCGGGTGCCTCTTCACAGTCCGGCGCGTGCAGCACGCCCCGGGCCGGGCCCCGCCCCTCACGCACCTTTGCCAGGACCCAGCCCGAAGGCCGGCGCTCCCCGAGGAACTCGCGAACCACCGACGTCGGCGGAGCCGGCGGAAGCGGCTCGGTGGGGACCTGGTCGTAGTCGACGCCGTCGACCGGCCGCACATGGTCGGGGGCGCGGACCCACACCTGGTACTCCGCCGCCTCCACGCCGCCGTCCTCGAGGTCCCGGTACGACGGCAGCCCCACCAGGTACAACCAGCCCGTCTCGGTCTGCCGCCGTCTCCACAGCCGCGCGACGACCTCTTGCTCCGGATGACTGAGCACCGGATCGGCGGGCAGCACGACCCGCACCGGCACCGGGTCGGCTACGTCATCGGAAGGTGGGGTCACGGCCCCACGGTAAGCGCCCGCCGCCCCTCGAAGGCCCGGTTACGCGTCCGGTCAGTCGGTCGTGGGCGGGCCGATGTGCAAGGACCAGTCGCCGGTGTATTCGTCCAGGTCGATCCGTAGGGGCTCCAGAGCGTCGGCGTCGTGGACGTCGGCCCGGATGATGCGGCCGGTACCCAGGTGCAGGGAGACCCGAAGCTGCCGGCCTATCCGATTGGGCACCTCCATCCCGATGAGCGGCAGCGACACCATGGAGCCGGCCTTGAGGACCAACGGCAGGTCAATGCGCTCAGCCTCGCTCCCGACCTGCACCGGCGCCCCGAAGTGCACCGCCGGGTTGAACAACACCTGGATGCGCCGGGCCCGCTTCCACCCCAGGCGCCGGACGGCCCGCAGCTTCCACACCGCCCGCTTCAGGCGATGCCCGGGGATGTCACGCCAGACGGAGTAGCCGACGATCGTCACGTCCAAGCGGCCGACGTTCGAGACATCGGTGCGCACCCACCACCGGCCGTCCCGCTTGAGTCGGGTGGAGAGGACCTCCACCCGGCCGCCTGTGAGGCGGTGGCTCCACATCTGCCAGCCCAGGCCGCTGGCCCCGGTGACGGCACCGAAGATCGCCAGCGCATTCGTCCAGTTCATGATCGGAGCGTAGGAACCCTCACCACAGCCGTCCGGCGGTCAGCCGAATCAGGCCCGTTCTCGGCGAAATCTGTCCGCGCCCCGCATAAATGCCGCCACCAGCACTGTCGGCCTGGCCCGGCAAGACGCCCTTGACGCCAGTATCCGCCTGCGGGACGGTCAGTGCGCAACTCTCCGCAACTGGCTTTCTCCGGAGGCGATCATGGCGTTACTTTTCTTCGGCACGGACCCGAACTCGGGTGGAGGGAACTGCCCGGCGGTGTGGGTGGACACCGACACCGCCCAGGGCCCGGAACTGGTTCTGCAGGGCAAGTTCGCCGACGCGGCGATGCGGGCCACCTGCAGTCAGGACAGTCCGCCCGCAGACGACGAGGGGATCGTCCGGATCCCGGTCAGCATGGTGGAGCAGATCAGGAGGGCGTGCGATGCCGCAGAGGCCGCCGGCACCCAGCTTTGAGGACCTGCTCGACTCCGCCCAGGCCCACGCCCTGCACCTGGAGCTCCGCGACGTCTACGCCGTGGGGGAGGAACGCGAGGTCTTCGAGGCGTTCCTGCGGGACGGGAGCGTGCCTGCGGACGACTCGGAGTACTGGAGCGGCTGGCTGCCCCTGGTGGAACGGACCGTCGCCCGCGGGGTGAAGGTCCGCCGGGCCCGGATCGTCTCCGAGCCCGTCACCGACTACATCCGCTTCGAGCACGCCATCACCGACGCCAACTGCCGCGCCGGCGAACAGGTCCGCTGGCTGCCCCGCCGCCGCGCCTCCACCCTCGCCCTGCCCGGCAACGACTTCTGGCTCATCGACGACCGCCTCGTGCGCTGGAACATCTTCTCCGGCGACGGCCAGGCCCTCGAGCCCGACCACACCGACGACCCGCAGGCCATCAAGCTGTGCGTGGAGGCGTTCCGCGCGGTGTGGGACCTGGCCACCGACCACGCCGACTACCGCATCTGACCGACGCACAACCCAAGGGCCACGCACGTCATGACGACCGCCTCCCCCTCGTCCAGCGCTCAGGCGGCCCGCGAGGCGCTCGCCGTGCGGCTCACGCACCTGCGCAAGGACGCCGGCCTCACCGGGAAGGAACTCTCCGCCCGGTGCGGCTGGCACCCCGCCAAGACCACCCGCATCCAGAAGGGCGCGGCCGCGCCCTCCGACAGCGATATTCGCACCTGGTGCGCGGCGTGCGGCGCGGACGACCAGGCCGACGACCTCATCGCCACCGCCCGCGCCGTCGACTCGATGTACATGGAGTGGCGCCGCCTGCACCGCAACGGGATGCGCCAGGTGCAGGAGGACTGGCTCGCCCTCCATGAGCAGACCCGTCACTGCCGGGTCTACCTGTCCAACGTGCCGCCCGGCTTTCTCCAGACGCCGGCGTTCGCGACCGCGCTGATGAACCAGATCACCCGCTTCCAGGGCACCCCCGACGACGTCGCCGAAGCCGTCGCCGCCCGCGTCGCCCGCTCGCGGTTCCTCTACGAAGGCGGGCACCGCTACGTCGTCCTCATGGAGGAGTCCGTCCTGCGCTTCCGCACCGCTGACCCCGAGGCGATGCGCGGGCAGCTGCGCCACCTCCTGGCCGTGATGCCGCTCGCGTCCGTCTCGCTGGGGATCATCCCGTTCACCGCGCAGCGCACCGTGTGGCCGCTGGAAGCCTTCTACGTCCACGACGACATGGCTTTGTTCACGAGTTGCGTCGTCAGTTGTTCACGGGTTCGGGAGGCACCCAGATCCACGGTCGGGTGATGTTCACGAGTTTTGACGGCACTTGGGTCCTTGCCACGGGAGCATCGGGGTGTTCCTGGTGAAAGGCCCTGGTCATGCCGCAGATGTCGAAGGTCGAGCTGTACGCCGCGATCCGGCGCGACCACCGCGGCGGCATGACGATGCGGGAAATCGAGCGCAAGCACAACGTGTCGTGGCGGACGGTCCGCAGGGCCGTGGACTCGGTCTGGCCAGAGCCTCGGAAGAAGCTGCCGCCACGCCCGACCGCGCTGGATCCGTACAAGACGGTGATCGACGAGATCCTCCGGGCGGACCTGGATGCCCCGCGCAAGCAGCGGCACACGGTCACGCGCCTCTTCCACCGCCTGGTCGAAGAGCACGGCGCCGACGTCTCCTACCAGATGGTCCGGCGCTACGTCGCGGACCGAAAGCCTCGGATCCTGGTGGAGTCGGGCAAGGCCCCGCTGGAAGCGTTCGTGCCGCAGACCCACCAGCCGGGCATGGAGGCCGAGGTCGACTTCGGCGACGTGAGCGTGCGCCTCGCCGGCGAACTGGTCACCTGCTACCTGTTCTCCTTCCGCCTGTCGTACTCGGGCAAGGCAGTCCACCGCGTCTTCGCCTCCTGCGGCCAGGAAGCCTTCTTCGAAGGGCACGTGCACGCCCTGCGGACGCTGGGCGGTGTCCCACGGAGCAAGGTCCGCTACGACAACCTGAAGGCCGCCGTTGCCCGCGTGCTGGGCCTGAGCCGGGCCAGGGTGGAGACCGACCGGTGGATCGCCTTCAAATCGCACTTTGGGATCGAGAGCTTCTACTGCCGGCCCGGCATCGACGGCGCTCACGAGAAAGGCGGAGTCGAGGGGCAGATCGGCTACTTCCGCCGCAACCACTTCACCCCAGTGCCCGAGGTCGAGTCACTGGCGGAGCTGAACGAACTGGTCGAGCAGTGGGACCAGCACGACGGCCGACGCCGGATCGGATCCCGACCCCGAACGATCGACGAGTACTTCGAGGTCGAGCGGCCGCTGCTGATGCCGCTGCCCGAGGAGCCGTTCGAGACCGGACGGGTGTTCACGCCTCGCGTCGACCGCTACAGCCAGATCGCGGTCCGCACCAACCGCTACTCAGTGCCGGTGAGGTTGATCGGCAAGCGGGTCAGGGTGATGCTGCACGCCTCTCACCTGGTGGTTTACGACAAGAATGTGGAAGCGGCCCGCCACGAGCGGCTAATCGCCAAGGGCAGCTGCCGCCTGGAACTGGACCACTACCTCGAAGCCCTGATCCGCAAGCCAGGCGCCTTCCCCGGCGCGACCGCACTCGAACAGGCCCGCTCCGCCGGCAAGTTCACCCCTGTCCATGACGCCTGGTGGGCCGCAGCGGTCAGGGCACACGGCGACACTGAGGGCACCCGGGCCTTGATCGAGGTGCTCCTGATGGCCCGGCATATCCCGCATGAGCACCTGGTCGCCGGTCTGGCGACAGCGTTGCGGGCCGGGGCCCTGACCGCGGACGCGGTCGCCCTGGAGGCCCGCAAAGCCGCCCAGACCGAGGACGAACCCGCTCCAGTCACCTCGTCTGCGCTGGGCACCGGGCAGCCGTCGGCGACCGTGACGTTCCTGCACGAGTGGAAGCTGAACCACCTGCCGCCGGACACCAGGCCACTGCCCTCGGTGACGCCCTACGACCAGTTGCTCCGACGTCGCGCCAGCGGCGGTGACCACCGAGAGGGAGAAGCACAGTGACCCTGCCCCGCCAGCGAGGACTGACCGAGCAAGCCGCCACCACCGCCATCGACACCGCCTGCCGTCTGCTGCGGCTGCCGTCGATCCGCAACGAGTTCGCCGACATCGCCGACCGGGCCGCCAAGGACCAGATGACCTACCGCGGCTTCCTCGCCGAGCTGCTGATGGCGGAGTGCGACGACCGGGCCCGCCGACGCTCGGAACGGCGGATCAAGGCAGCCGGGTTCCCGAGGGAGAAATCACTGCGGACCTTCGACTTCGACGCCAACCCCAACATCGACGCGGCCACCATCAACACCCTCGCCAGCTGCGAGTGGATCAAGAAGAGCCAGCCGCTCTGCCTGATCGGCGACTCCGGCACCGGCAAGTCCCACATGCTCATCGCTCTGGGCACCGAGGCCGCCATGAAGGGCTACCGCGTTCGCTACACGCTCGCCACCAAACTGGTGAACGAGCTGGTCGAAGCCGCCGACGAGAAGCAGCTGAACAAGACCATCGCCCGCTACGGCCGCGTCGACCTTTTGTGCATCGACGAGCTCGGATACATGGAACTGGACCGGCACGGCGCCGAACTGCTGTTCCAGGTTCTGACCGAGCGGGAGGAGAAGAACAGCGTCGCCATCGCCTCAAACGAGTCGTTCGGAGGCTGGACGAAGACCTTCACCGACCCCCGTCTCTGCGCCGCCATCGTCGACCGGCTCACCTTCAACGGCACCATCATCGAGACCGGAACCGACTCCTACCGCCTGGCCAGCACCCGAGCCCGTGCCGAACACGCAGAAGCGGGCTGATCAACCACTCCACCGCCTGGCCGGCAACCGCTGAAGGCCGGCCAGGCCGACATCACCCGAGCGGGACAGGCCCTACAACCCGGGGACCAGCGTCCAGATGGGCTGCGATGCGCGTAATCGTCCGTGCGTTGTCCTCAAACAGATGTGCCTGCATGCCCGCTGCCTGAGCAGCCTCAGCATTGACTGCGAGATCGTCGATGAACAGACAGCTCTCCGGCCGCACCTCCAGGCTGGCGCATACGGCCTCGAAGGCACGCGGGTCCGGCTTCTCAACGCCGATCTCATGCGAGTACACGATTTGCTCGACCAGTTCGTCGAAGTGATACAGCGCCGTCTCCCGTTCCCGGGCGCCGACGAAGCTGTTGCTCAGAATGCCCAGCCTGCAGCTTCCTCGCAGCCCACGCACATAAGCGATGAGCTCCTCGTTAGGCGTTCCCAAGTACTCCGCCCAGAGATCAGCCATGAAGCCTTCAACCTGGGGCGCGTCGAGCCCCAAGCGTGCTGCCACCTGCTCGTGAACCTCTCGTTCACTGATACTCCCGATGCTCCCGGCTTGCCACACGTCATGCATCCGCTCATGCACAGTGCCCAGCGGCAACTCCAGCCGCTCTTCCCACCGCTGCACGCACCCCGTTTCCGGCGTGATCTCCAGCACGCCACCGATATCGAGAATGACGCAGGTCGCCGTCACTCGAACTCCCCCTCTTCGTCCTGCCCGGCTGGCGAGCGCACACCGCTCGCTCATTTGATCTACGGAGACACTGTCGCCCTTCCCTCTGGGGCAAGGTCAAGCGATCTTGAAACCTTGTGGCAGCCCTGTTGCGAGCCACCGACACGACTCCGCTACATCGGCCTTCAAAACTCGTGACGAACCGCGGAGTCCTCGGCCGGGCGACGACGTCAGAACTCGTCAACAAACGCTGTCGCAAGAAGTGATCGAAGCCACCGCTGGCCATGCCCACTGGGAAGCCGTCGAGGAGCGCGATGAGATCGTGCGCGCCAGGAATCGACAGACGGGCACGCCAGCGTTCCTCTCGGTCGCCGGAGCCCTGCCACTGGGTCAGCGTCGATCCGAACGCGTAGGGCGCCTCAGCAAGCGCGGCCAGTCGCAACTCCCGCCAAAGTAGCCAGTCGTCTGCTTCCAAGGTACGTAGTTCAAGCATGATCCAGACCCTGCCCGCCCGACGAGGCGGGCAGCAAGTTGATTACAACCACGCAAACGAGGTCGTTCAGCTCTGCGACCAGTCGGAACCGGGGAGCGGTGGTGCCTCACGCCCCGGAGCCGGAGGACGCCCCCGAGCTCGGCCGGGGCCGCGGCTGGCTCCGCCGCCGGCCCTGACCGCAAAGCGGGACCGATCCCGAAGTCACCACACCACCGGCGGCCGGACCGGCCTGAGCAGCCGCCGGGGCCTCGCCCATTCGAGGGAACCGGCGGCTCGTGGCTTCGGCTGGTGCTGCCGTGCCGGTTAGCATCCACCGCCCCGGCCATCGAGGGCCGCGGCCTCCAGTCGCCTGCCTACGGCGTCCCCTCCCCGGGCCTCCTCGCCCGCGCGGACCGCGGCTTCGCCCGGTTCCTCGCCCAGCACACCGAGGACCAGGACGACCGCCCCGGCGGCGAGGACCCGCAGCAGTGACCGCCGGCCATCCGCGCGATACCTCCCCAGCAGCGAGGGTCGCCATGCACACCAGCACGCACACGGTCCTGCACGACCCCGAAGGGCACATCGAGGCGGAGCTCCCCCTCGACCGCGAGCCGTACGAGAGCCTCGTCAAGGCCGTCCTCGCCTGGACCGACCAGGACGCCCTCACCGCCCGCGACCTGGAGCAGATCGCCCTCCAGCTCACCGGCCACGCCCGCGCCGTCGCCTCCGACGTCCGCCGCCGCGCCGCTCAACTCCCCAAGAACAGCGGGCCCCGGGCGCTCGCCGACATCGTCCTGTGCGAGGCGGAAGGCCGGCTGTCCGTGACGATCGAGAGCACCGTGCGCTGCGTCCAGAACCGCGCCCGCCTCGTCCGCGCCCTCTACGAACGCCTGGACCGCCTGGAGGCCGCGCGCCCCCAGGCCAGGTGACCACCCTCCGCACCCGGCGCGACCACGGGCCCGGGTGCGCAGGGCTGCACCCTCAGCAGGATTACGCGGGTGCCGGTGCCGGGCTCAGGGAGGCGAGCGGGGAGCGCCGGCCTTTCTCCACCGCGCGCAGCTGCTCCCAGTCGACCTCGGGGTGGGCGGGAACGGCCGCGTCGACGGAGGCGGTGGTGTAGAGCGCGACGTCGACGGCTCCGGCCCGGCTGGTGCCGAAGCGGACCTCGATCGACTGCGGGGAGCGGACCCAGCCGAACCGGACTATGTGACCCCAATCGGCGCGTCGGACCCGGAGGCGGGCGGCGGCCTGCTCGGGTCCGAGCGGGGTGTCGGCGGCGACCAGGTCCGCGAGGTCCTCGCGTTGGCAGACCTCCGCGATCTGACCGGGGTGGTGCAGCGTCCCGTCCGGGTTCGCACTCAGGTCGGCCAGGAGGCCGCGGTCGACGAACCGCCGCACCGCGAACGCCGTCACGTTCGCCCGCTCGCCTACGCGGTCGGATTCGGGGTGCAGAGCGCGTCGGCGATCCGGTCGGCCGGCGCGCAGCCGGAGATCACAGGGCGGGCATCGCGGCCGGGATGGCGTTGGCGTCCATCGCCTCCGCAGCGGACCGGGACCACCAGGACGACGTCACGTCAAAGGCAGGGAGGAGACCCTTAGGCCGGGCCCATCGGAAAGCCGCTGCGGGCACCGTCGTACTCGGTGCGTCGCATGAGATCACCTCTCGCTTGGCGGAGTCCGGCCTGGCCCCGACGGTCATAGCGTCGTAGACCGCACGGGTCGACCGACCCCCTTGCCTCGTATGTGAGTTCGGCATTAGTGCTGGATTTCAAGCACGCCTAAGGGCTGTCCCGTAAATGATCACGATCGTGCTTGCTGACCTGCCTGCTCGGTTCAGCCGGTGATGGTGACGTTGTGGAGGCGGGCGATGCCGAGCATGGCGTGGTGAACGCCGTTGCCCTTCAAGCGGCAGTCGCGGAGGATCTTCCAGTTCTTCATCCGGGCGAAGGCGTGCTCGACGCGGGCCCTGGCCTTGCGGTGAGAGGCGTTGTGTTCCTCTTTCCAACTTGGTAGTTCGGCCCGACCGGGGTCACGGCGGTGAGGGATGATCAGGCCAGTGCCCCGGTAGCCGCCGTCAGCGATCACAGTGGTCCGGCCGATGGCGTCCTTCGCACCGGACAGCTCCCATGCCTTGCAGTCGTTGCGGTTCCCCAGGACCGGCCGGCCGACGGCGACGACCAGACGGGTGTCGGCGTCGATGACGACTTGGTGGTTGGTGGAGTATCTGTAGTTCTTCGACTGCTCGGCGATCGTGTGGTCCCAGGGTGAGGATTAGGGTGCCGTCGACGATCAGCACCGTGTCCTTCCGGAACCTCGTGCGAGGCCGCAGGGCAAGCAATGGCCCGAGGTGGGCGATGATCCGGTCCGCGGCGGACTTGGAGACCCCGAACAACGGGGCCAACTGCCGCAGAGTGAGGTTCGTCCGCCAGTACGCGGCCACCAGCAGAAATCTGTCTTCCAGCGGCAGGCCCCAGGGTCGGCCTCTGCTCACCGGGTCGGCGCCCTCCCGCCGCAACGCGGTCACAAGTTTCGTGAACTGTCGTGGGCTGAGCCCGGTGAACGGGGCTATCCATGAGGGTTCCGACGCCGTGATCACACCAGCCACGGCGAGATCGTCTCACCTTGATCATGCTTCAGGGCCCGCAGCCTCTGGCGGGACGGTATCTCGATCGCCCGGACGGCTTCCGCGTGAGATCCTCCGCCCGTGGCTACGGAGACCGAGGTGGGGGAGCTGTTGCACCAGCGCGGCTGGCGAACGGCGTTTACGGTCACTGAAAGGGTGAACGCGTGGGCCGCCCTGGTCAGCGCCATCGAGCGCGGCTACAGCGACGACATCTACGAGTACACCAACGACCTCTACTGCCGGAACTGGCTGCACGAGGCATGGATCCTGCTGGACGAACACATCGTCCAGCTCTGGACCCCGCGGATCAAAGCTCTGGACGACCGGTACAGGGCCGCGACCGTCGACGACGACGGCCAAGCACTCGACCAGTTCCACAGGCTGCCCGGCCCCGACCTGTGGTGGTGGCGGCGACACCCGCGCATCCTCACCGGAGACCTCGGGCGTTCCCTTCGCTCGGCCGGCGCCATCGGCACCGACCCTGACGCAGCATGACCCTCAGCCTCGTGGGCTTACGGGACAACCTTTAGCGAGCGGCAAATCTCCTGCGAGTGCCCGTGGTTCCCGATGACATGCCTGTCGAAGATGTCACATGCTGTTGAGTAGCAGGGCATATGAAAGCTGTGGGTGCATCACACCTTCATTTTGGGGGTGTTTCTTGAGATAGCCATGAGAACGCAGGTAGTCAGGGCTCGAATCCATGGCGCTACTCAGCGTATCTGTGAATACGCAGCGCATTGCCTCTACGGAATATGCCGCTCCGTCTCATGATTTGGTGAGGATGTGAACGCGCACCGCTGGGTGCGCCTTCGTTGCGCAAGCCGACCGGGCGCTCGTCTACGTTCATGGCGGCTGCGCTGTGTGTTGCCAAGGGGGAGTGCAACGTGAGACGCGCACAGATGACGATCGCGGCCATGACGGCGGGGGCCGCCTTGTCGATGCTGGGAACCGGAGTGGCCGCGGCAGGTACGGGCCCGGCTCCGTCTTCTGGCACTTCCGCCACGTCTGCCGGCACGGAGGCGGGTAATCCCTCCAGTGCTGTGGCGCAGGCAGCTGGCGTGTGCTCCGACGCCTATCAGATCGGCACCACGTCGTACATCTACCGGGGCACGGACAAGACCGCCTCGGTCAAGCAGTTCTACTCGCCCAGCTGCAAGCAGAACTACGGCTACGTCTGGATGTGGCAGTCCTTCCTGGACAAGAACATCACCTTCGACCTGACCGTCGGCGTGTGGTCCTACGACCGCAACTCACTGGTGGGCAAGCGGACCGTATTCGGCACTCACGACCAGGAGTTCTGGGGAAATGCCGCCAACACCGTCAGCGAGTGCACCTCCGGCTACGGACAGATCAACATCACCGGCGAGCCAAGCTACGACGTCCGCACCGACAAGCGCTGCGCCTAACAGCCGCGCGACGGTGTCGCTGGCCGGGCAGTCCACTGCCGTCAGCTGACCACCTCAGCTGCAGTCAGATCACAACCTCAGCGACGCAGGGCGGGGTGGCACCCCGGCACGGGTGCCACCCCCTTGGGCCCTGCTCACTTCAGTTTGCTCAAGCATTGGAGAGACCCTCGTGCATGTTCGCATGCCCGCATTACCCGCGCGCAGACGATGGCTGCCCCTGTCGGTCATCGCGGCAGCGACCGCCACCGCCACGATCACAGCCGCCCTCCCCGTCGCAGCCCAGCCACGGGCAGGCGCCTTCGCCGCTCACGCCCCCAAGGTCACAAAGACTCCACTCGGTGCCACCAGGCCCCCGGCCAGCACGCCGGTGAGGGCCGCCGACAAGCGCGGTCCGCTGCTGAAGTCGGCCGCGGCCGACACCGGTGTGCTGCCGGTAGGAGTCGGGCAGGTGCCGTGGTCGGAGTTCTACACCGCCCAGGTGTCCGACGCGATCAGCGCCCAGGTCAACTACGACAACGGCAACCTGCTCGTGACCGTCAAGGGCCTCGACATCCCGGACGCCGGCCCGGGCCTGTCGTGGGGCAACACCTTCAATAGCCTGGGCCAGACGGGCTGGAACACCACCACCGGCGCCGACTACCGCGTCGTGGAAGCGACCCCCACGGCGGTCGTGGTCGAGGGTCCCACCGGCACGATGGCCGTCTTCGCCCGCAGCGGCTCCGGCTTCACCCCGGCCAAGGGCTACAAGCAGGACCTGACCGAAGCGGACGACAAGAAGTCCTTCACCCTCACCAGCCGCCGTACGGGGGAGAAGACCACCTTCACCCGTTCCGGCACCACCGGGGACGCGCGCGTGTCGAAGGTGGAAGACAAGAACGGCAATGCCACCACCGTCACCTACTCCGGCGCCTTCCCCGCCAAGATCACCGCCGCGTCGGGAAGGACCCTGACCGTCACCAACGACGGCAGCCACATCACCAAGGTCACCGACAACACCGGTCGTTCCATCGGCTACACGTACACCGGTGACTTGATCCACACGTTCACCGACAGCGACGGCAAGACGACCGTCTTCGATTACGACACTTCCAACCGGCTGACGAAGATCACCACCGCGGAGGGCCGGCAGACCACCTTCACCTGGGACAGCACCAAGGCCGCTTCCCTCACCCGCGTGGTCGACAACGCCACCGGCGCAGGCAACACCACCGCCTTCCGCTGGCTGCTCGGCCAGGACCAGACCGACACCGAAGGAACTGTCCGCGTCACCGATCCGCGCGGCAAAAACACCTTCAAGACCGTCGACGGCTACTGGCACACCAAGCAGACCCAGGACCCGCTCGGCCACACCCGCTCCAAGTCCTGGGGTCCGGACAACGACATCGCCACCGCCACCGACGCCATGGGCGCTACCCCGGACGCCGGCAACGTCACCAAGTTCAGTTACGACTCGGCTTTCAACCCCTCCGGAGTCACCCTCCCCACCGGCGCCCAGGCCACGACGACGTGGGTGAAGAAGGGCAGTGGCTACTTCCCCGACACGCTGACCTCCGCCTCCGCGGAGGAGACCACCAACGGCTACGACGATTCCGGCAACCTGCTCACCTCCACCGACACCACCACCGGCGGCACCGCCGCAAAGTGGACCTACACCTACAACCCGAAGTCCGGGACGATGGACTGCGGCGGCCTGCCCGGCCAGCGCTGCACCGCCACCGATCCGCGCCAGAAGAAGACCAGCTACACCTACGACTCCCAGGGCAACCTGACCAAGGTCACCCCGCCGGGCCCGCTCAAGCCCGTCACCTACACCTATGACGACCTGGGCCGGCAGAAGACCGTCACCGACGGCCGCGGCATCACCACCACCTACACCTACGACAACCGCGACCGGATCAAGACCCAGACCGCTGGCAGCACCACCGCCACGTTCACCTACGACGCCGACGGCAACCTCAAGACCCGCACCACCCAGGCGGGCACGTCGACGTTCACCTACGACGAGCAGAATCGCGAACGCATCCGCACCCTGCCCGGCACCGGCACCGGCACGACAGAGGTCACCTACGACCCGTCCGGCAACGTGGCCACCGCCACCGACTCCGCCGGCACCGTCACCTACGGCTACGACGACGCCAACGAGCTCACCTCAGTCACCGAGCCGGGCGGTGCGAAAACGACGTTCGACTACAACAATGACGGCAAGCGCACCAAGACGACCTTCCCCGGCGGCACCACCCAGGCCGTCACCCCGGACGACTCCAGCCGCCCCACCAAGGTCGAGGTGAAGTCCGGTTCGACCATCCTGTCGTCGATCTCCTACGACTACACGGCCGGCGGCAAGGACACCGACAAGATCCACAAGCGCACCGCTGACGGCGCCACCACCACCTACACCTACGACACCGTCGGCCGCCTGACGAAGGCGGTGGAGACCAAGGACGGCTCCGCCACAGCGGGTTGGTTGTACTGCTACGACAAGGCGGGCAACCGCACCCAGAGCTCCACCGGCACCAGCCTCCCCTCCACCTGCGCGGACGCCCAGCACACCTACAGCTACAACGACGCCGGCGAACTGACCGCCTACGACTCCGACTCCGGCTTCGGCTACGACGGCGCCGGCAACGAAACCTCAGCCGCGAGCCCCACCGGCGCCCGCACCAGCGAGGACTGGACCCCGTTCACCCAGCTCGCCGCCTACACCCAGTCCGGCACCACCACCAACCAGACCTACGCCGGAGTGGACAACACCCAGCGCCTGAACCGTGACAGCACCACCTTCACCAACGCCGCGGTCGGTATCACCGGGCAGAGCGCCTCCGGAGCCGCGACCGGTTTCGTCCGCGAACCGTCGGGCACCCTGGTGGCCATGAGGAGAGGGGGCAGCAGCCAGTACTACCTCACCGACGCCCAGAACTCCGTCATCGGCCTGGTCGATGCCTCCGGAAAGCGCACCGCCACGTACACCTACGGCCCCTACGGCGAGCCGCGCACCAACACCGGCACCCAGCAGCCCTTCCGCTACACGAGCACCTACCTCGACCCTTCAGGGGTGTACAAGATGGGCGCCCGTTACTACGACCCCAGCCTCGGCCGCTTCACCCAACCCGACCCCAGCGGCAAGGAAAGCAATCCCTACCTCTACGCCGACGGTGACCCCGTCAACCGTGTTGACCCCACCGGTACCACAGATCTCGGAGGGCTCATCGCGGGTATTGGTGTCGGCGCCATCGCTGGAGTCGTGGCAACCCTGGCAACCGACAACCCCGTCATCGGAGCGGCAGTCGGCGGTTGCGCCGGAGCGGTGGTTGGCGAGGCTGTGGGCGGCAGTGACTCGCTTGGGCATCTCGCGGGAGCGTGCGTCATCGGGGCGGCCGGCTTCGGTGGCGCCGCGTTCATGCAGGAGTGGTACTACGGCTAATTACAGGCCAGTCCGAGAACACGTGATCTGTGGTCGCCCGGCATGGCCAGGAGGTAGAGAGTGCAACAGAGGAAGGGGTCCCCTGAAAAAAGGGCCACCTTATTCAAGGTCATGTGGTTTGGCCAGATCCTCATCCTGGCTGTTCTGATCGCCAACAGCAGGAACCCTGTCGTCGTGATCGTGTGCGTTTGTGAGTTCGTCAGTTGTGTCGCAGTGACACTCGTTGAGCGGACGCGCAAACGGCGGTGACCCACAAGTAAAGGGCTTCGACAACTGAATCCGTTCCAGGGCCTGATTCGGGAAGCGGGCCCTGCAACGGGGGTTATGCGGGCGCCAGCGTGGGACAACTTGTCCATCCCCGCAGGCTGGCCGTGCGGCTGTCCCTGCTGTCGGGCCGTTGCGCACCATGCGCACAACCCGTACGCGCCCGTTGCCGCAGACGACTACCCGGACGCCGGTGGGCCCTGTTTCGCGACGGTGAGGCGGGACAGTCCCGCCGGATTGGAGGTACCGCTGTGATCGTCCGACTCCCGGGTGGCCCGCTCGCCGGTCGCGTACTCACCACCACCGACGCCCCGTAGGCCGGAGGATGGCTCACGGCTCCTGGCGGAGGTCCGGGTCACCGTCCCGCGCCGCCCGTAGCGGCCCGCCGCCGCGCGGCTGGCGTACGAGATCCCAGGCCCTGCCGGCGGGCTGGGGTCTCGCGGGGTCGGGGGAGTGGTCAGAGGTTGTCCCAGTAGCTGTCGCGCTCGGAGGGCGGTCCGAACCGTTTGATGGACCAGCAGGTGCAGTTCCCGCCTTCGTACAGCTCCTCGTCACACTCCTCGTGGTGCTCCCGCACCCGCCCCTTCTTCGGGGCCGCCGGCTGTGCGGGCAGCGAGGCAGGCGGCTCCGGGACGGCCTCCACGGCCGGTACCGCGCCCGCCCACTCCATGCCGAGCGCGGCGAGGGCGGTGCGCTGCTCTGCGGTGAGCTTGTCCCGCCTCGACTTGGTGTTCGAGAGCCATACCCCGAGTTTCACCGGTTCCGTCTCGCCGTCGTCCGTGATTTCCACGACCGCCCCGCGCGGGACGGGCCGCTTCCCCTCCTTCTCCACCCACTGCGCGAGGGCTGTCAGGCCCCGCTGGAACGCCGTCTCGGCCTTGCTCCCTGGCTTCTTCGGCCCCTTGAGGGCGGCGGCCAGCGCCGGACGGAGCTCCGCCGAGGCGGCGGCCGTCACGGGGAGAGAGGCGCCCTGTACGCCGAGCGCGGTGAGCCGCTCGCGTTGTTCGGGGAGGAGTTGTGCCCAGGTGCCGGGTTCCTGCTGCCGCCACCTCCAGGTGCCGATGTCATCGCCCTCGAAGGTGACGCCGGGTGCGATGTAGGGCAGGCTGCCGTCGGCGTCGACCAGGTCGGCGAGCACCCGGTAATGCCGCTGCCAGTTCAGCGGCCAGGGACAGTTCCAGTCCGGGTCGATCGCCGCCAGCTGCTTCGCCCGCTCCGCCGCGCGCTTCGGGTCCTTTCCGAGCCCACCCTTCCTCCGGAGGTTGGCCATGTGCTGCCCGATCGGCACGCGGCCGCTGCCGGCCGGGTCGTCCCACACCGCGTCCTGTCGCGGCGCGAGGTGCCCGGTGGCACGCCGGTACGAGCGGAGCGCGGCGAGTTTCCTCTCCCAGGCTTCCTCGCCCGGCTCCCAGACCATCCCGGCCTCCGGCAAGTCGAGCAGGGTCTTGCGCCGGTCCTCCAGCTCCCCGGCCCGCAGCGCCTTGCGCTGCTGGTGCACCCAGCGGCCAAGCGGGAAGTCCCTGGTGACGCCGACCTCGACCTCGATGTCGTACGGGACGGCGTACAGGCCGGTGATCTCGTTCTTCTTGCGCCAGCGGAGCAGGGCCTGGTAGCCCTCCAGCCACACCAGCGACTCCGGCCGGTACACCCGCGTACGCAGGAAAGCCGCGATCGTGGCCGCGTCCCGGGGGGTGCTGAAGTGGAGCAAGGCCGACTCGGCAGCGGCGTCGGTGTCGTCCTGCTCCTGGTCCTCGCCGGCGCCCTCGCCGCCGGCTCCGACGATCCGCCCGTCTTCGTCACGCTGGACGTGGGCCTTGCGCTTGCCGCTGGTGAGCGCGCGGGAGGCGAGTTGCTCGACCAGGCGCTCATCGTGGCTGCGCAGGCCCTGGAGGACCGCTACGAGCGGCTTGAAGCTGGCGCTGGCCACCATGTCGGTCGGGTCCTCGCCGGGTTCCAGGAACACCGGCACGATGATCCTGGCCACCTTCGTGCTGCCGTCCTTGTTGAGGCGGAGCGCGCGGCCGATGTTCTGCACGATCTCCACCTGCGAGCCGCGGGTGTCCGCGAAGCAGATCGAGTCGACTCCCCGCTCGCCGGTGATGTCCACGCCTTCCCCGAGAACGCGAACGCTGGCGAGGAACGCGCGGTGCACCCGGCGGCCTGCCACGTCGATGCCGTTGGCGAACTGGCGCAGCACCTCGCGCCGCTCGGACACGAGGTGGTCGCCGCACAGCCACGCCGACCACACCCGGTCCGGCGGGACGTGGCGGCCGGCCTCCAGCTCGTAGAACTCAGCGTCGATGGAGGACTTCGGCAGCTTGGCCGCGGCGGCCAGGTCGGCGTCCGAGGCGTCGTTCAGGTACAGCTCGGCTGCCGTCTCGGGGAGCTTCTCCGCGAACGCGGCGGCTTCCTCGACCTTCTGGTGGAACGTCATGACGGTCTTGAGGTTCCACTTCGCCGCGTGCTCCAGGAGCGCGGTCTGCAGGAGCGCCAGGCGCCGGCCGCGCCGGGCCTCTTCGGACTCCCCGAGGACGGGGGAGGGGTCGCGGATCTCCAGGACGTCGATCTCGAACCCGGCGAGGATCTCGCGTTCGATCGCCTCCGACAGCCCGAGCTCGGCGATCCACGCGCCGTAGGTGCCGTTGGGGTCGTCGGCCATGGTCGCGATCTCCGCCTGGTCCTCCGCGCCCTTCTGCGGGCGGGGCGCGGCGAGGATGCGGGGGGTCGCGGTGAGGTAGAGCCGGTAGTCCGCCGGGATGCGGGCGTTGTCGTGGATCGCCGCCCACGGACGGCCAAGATCACCGGCGGTTCCGTGGGCCTCATCGACGATCGCGAGGTCGAAGCCGTCCATGCGCTGGCCGTAGAGCCGGTCTCCGCCCGCCAGAGCGGCCTCCAGCGGCCCGCGAACCTTCCGCTGGCCCTCGGGTGAGTCGATGTCCTCGCGGTCCACGAGGGAGGCGTACGTGGCGAACACGACGACCGGCCCGGACCCCGCCCACAGGGCGAGCTGGATCGGGTTGGTGGTGGTCCGCACTCCCAGCTCGTTCAGCACCGGGTCGTTCTCCAGCGAGCACACCGCCACCATCGGGGCCCGGTGGCCCACCAGACGCCACGCCTGAGCGGTCTGCGCGAGCAGGTCCAGAGTGGGGACGGTCACGAGGATCCGGCCGTCCGCGAACGACTCCAGCGCGCACGCAGCGGCCGTGATCGTCTTGCCCGAGCCGGTCGCTGACACGATCGTGGCACGGGCACCCTGCGGGGGCACAGACGACCTTGCAGGGAATCCCACCCACCTACGAAACGCGGAATGCTGATCGACCTGGTGTTCCTTGAGCTGAATCGCTGACATTTCGTTGCCTCCCCGAGCGGTCAGTTCCTGTGGTTTTCAGAGGGCCGCGTGCGGAATGCAGGCCGCGCCCAAGTCATTCCAGATCGACGCATCCGCCTTGTGCCAGCCGCCGGGCTTTCCGTCCTTGAAGGGTGGCTTGTCGTCCGGGTCGTAGTGCCCGGCAGCGAGCGTGCAGACAATGACGTCCCCGTCCGCGTTCCGGGTCCGGGCCGTGCACAGACCGCCGGCCTCGCCCAGCGCCTCCAGCACCCGCCGCCGCGCCGTGGTGTGCGGATGGGTGCCCGGCAGGACGCTCCCCCGGACGAACTTCTCCAGCCGCACCAGGTCGGCCCGCTCACGCTGCCTCACGTCCCCGATGTGTACGGCCAGTTCAGCGGCTCCGGCTGACCGGCCGCCGCGCCGGGACCAGTCCCGGTCCGCGATGCCCACCAGGGCCTCGCTCACCGTCCTCACACCGTCATCCCAGCCGTCCGCGAACAACTCGCCCCGAGAGGCCGGCGCCATGCCCTCCCGCTCCACAACCTCGCTCTGCGCCCCGGCGATCGCACCGGCCTCCAGCGCGGCCACCAGGTCGTCCGCCTCGCTCGCGGGCACGCCCTGCGCCGTCAGGAGCGCGAACAGCCTCAACCGGGCGTTCACGCCCGCCGTCTGATACTGGCTCACCCGGCGCACGGAATCGCTGCTCAGCGCGAGATCGGGTCCGGTAGATTCGTGGTGACCGGTCATCTACGGTCGTTCCTCTCGGAATTTCGGGGAGGTTCCCAGGTCGTTATGGGGTGTCTCGTGTTTTCGCCAACGGTACATGCTGCATCAACCTGATGCACGCGGTACACTGGAACCCGAC